>CAVTBR010000003.1:0-776459 GCA_963733055.1 Candidatus Bathyarchaeota archaeon | reverse complement strand
CAGCGCAGCCTGACTGTGAAGTCAAGGTCTGTGCCAGAGCCCTGATGGCGGTTCCTTGCCCCACCTCTTCTTTTCAATTCCATAGCGGGAGAGAGGCTTTGTTAAATGCCTCTGCGCTTTCTTATCGGGAAGATATACCCCAAGCTGAATCATCCTGCGGTTTCGAAGAACCTGTTTCGATTCGTTTCGCGCTACTAGTTTGCACTTCGCACATCTGAACCCTTGACCGGCGCCTGAGGATTTCATGTGTTTTCCGCAACGAGAGCACTTCGGATTCTCGATTGCAATATCATCGCTTAGTTGACGAATTAGAAGTCTTTCAAGGTTCACTGTGAGCGGATGCCTGCGCTGGTTCCTTCTTACCCCGCCGAAAACCGTGACCTGGTCTCCTGGAACCAGGCTCGCAACTACTGCCCTGAACTTCCCAGTCGGTTCAAACGCCGCACACTGAATAATCCTATTCTTGTGCTTGAGTTTGAAGAAGACGTGCCCTCCAGAGATTCGTGTGGGTCGTTCGGATACTTGTCCACTTAGTTTGACCGGTTGGTTAAGTTCGATGCGTTGGGCGGGGGATGTTCGTAGGAAATGTGCGTCGGTCCCATGGTTGGTGCGAAATATTACCCATCGCTCGACAGATTCTTGAATGCTGATGAGCTTAAACGCTCTAACAACTACCTCCGGGGTTTCCCCTCGCAAGCCAAGTAACACAGGATCCGGCCCATGCGGCGCAATAAGCATCCTCTTGTTATCCGCATCATAGCTGTTGAACGTTTCCGGCCTGGTCATCCTATCCATCCTGACCACCGAAGCGTGATCGACACGCCTCGGCGTGCCGCAGTTCCCCTTCTCCCTGTAAGCAACCAGCTCGAAGGTGTGGTCGCCGTTCAACGTTTGCCCTATCGCGGATAGAGCTCCGACCAAGCCAAGTCCACTGCCATAACAAATCGCTGACGCGTTAGGGTGCTTCAACGTGAGTAGCGCCTTACGAATCGGAATAATGTCTGTTAGAGCTGCATCCGAAAGCTGTTTTATCCGACTTGTGGGGTTGCCCTGCAGCATTACAATTGCTGGATCAGTCCCTTCATCTCCCAGCCGGCAATTCTCTTCTACGGTGCGGATCACAATTTCTCGAACCATTTCGTAAGTCGCGTCAGGGATCTCGATCCTCAGGGCTACTGCCGCGTTGCCTCGGGTCTTGAACGGTATGTTGGGGTTTAAGCGAATGATGTTAGGGTAATCCGTGAATTTGATTTCCTGTTGAGAGAATTCATCGACTAAGAGAGCGCCGATGTAGGTTGTGCAGCCGCCTTTCCTGGAATCTGTGTCGTCGATTCCAATGTGCAGTTTCACTAAACATAGCCCTGTTGATGTTCTAACGGGCATGCCCCGTTAGCGGTTAGGAGTTTAGGCTCCTTCGACAACTATCATCGTAAGAGTTGATCGGACCTTATCGAGCCTGCGGATCTTCCAGGTTACGATTTCCTTGAGTTTATCCATTGATTCGGCTTCGACCTTGGCCACTACGTCGTAGACGCCGTAGACGACGTAGGATTCCTTTACGTTACTTAGTTTCCGTAGCTCCTTGAGAACCTCGTCTTCCGAACCGATCTCAGCGTTAATCAGAACAAAGGCGAGTGGCAAATGCGAAACCTCGTAGTGGATTCTTTCAGGGCACGGCTAAAAAGGGTTTCTGCAATAGAATAGGGACTGGACTGAGGGCAATACTGAAAGTCGATGCAGATGAGTTACCGGTCGACAGGATAAAACGGAACCTTCCACAACATTTACCAGATTCGGTGGTCCGAGAGTTCGGGACTCATTTGTTACATGATTCGCGCACAGATTCACTTGAAGCAAGCATCTTGGACAGAAACTCGGAATACCTCGGGGTTTCAACTCTTCAATTGATGGAGAATGCCGGCCGATCTATAGCAGACGCGATTTCTGCCCGGTTTGGGGCTGGTAGTTCGGTTCTCGTTTACTCTGGGCTAGGGAGAAATGGTGGCGACGGGATGGTTGCCGCCAGACATTTGGCGGCAAGGAAGTTCAAGGTCACTTTGAGGCTGATAGGAGATGGGAGAACCATCTCCGATCCCATTGTACTCCAGAACTGGCTCGCTTTGAAGTCAATGTCTTCATCGGTGAAGATCGAGGAGTGCAGAGACTCATCATCCCTCTCTGAATCGGATTCCGATGTGTTAGTAGATGCCGTGCTAGGAACGGGGGTTAGGGGTAAGCTTCGCCAACCAACCTTGAAGGCTGTCCAGGTAATCAACGCAAGCCGAGGTTTCAAGTTGGCAGTAGATGTCCCCACCGGGGTAGATTCCGACACAGGGGAAGCTCTGGGCGAGGCTGTCCACGCCAACGTAACAGTGACATTTCACGCGATGAAGAGTGGGCTCACGAAGGCAGCAAATTTCTGCGGTGAGCTTGCTGTCGCCGACATTGGTATTCCACCTGAAGCAGCCATTTACGCTGGCCCGGGAGATGTTGAAGCAATTAGGATCAGAAGGTCACCTGAGGCGCATAAGGGACAGTTCGGCAGGTTACTGGTCATTGGTGGGAGCGAAACCTTCACCGGGGCTCCATCCCTCGTTGCTCTCGCGGCATACCGCACCGGAACGGATCTCGTTTTCGTCGCAGCCCCCGAAAAGACAGCCCAAGTGATCGCTGCCCATTCACCAGACTTAATCTCGATCAAACTTTCGGGCGAGAATTTAGCGGTCACCCACATCCAAACCCTGCGAGGGCACATTGAAAGAGCTACTGCAGTTGCTGTGGGGCCGGGATTGGGGCAGAGCCCCAAGGCCGCCTCCGCTGTTCGCCGAATCATCCAGATTGTTCGAGAATTGAAGAAACCCCTCCTAGTTGACGCAGACGCGTTGAGGGGCCTCGGAGTTGTTAAGAAGAAGTTGTTTGACGACTCGACGGTGCTCACTCCGCACGCAGGAGAGTTTCAGTCCGTTTCGGGACAGACTGTTTCAAGGGACCTGAGAACCAAGTCCAACCAGGTCAAAACTTTCTCAACAACATGCGGAGCCGTTATTCTCCTGAAAGGAGATACGGACATAATATCGGATGGCGCACGTGTAAAGCTGAACGAGACCGGCAACGTTGGAATGACCGTCGGCGGTACTGGAGACGTGCTCTCAGGTGTCGTAGCGGGTTTCATGGCTCAAGGGGTCAACAGCTTTAGAGCTGCCGTCGCTGGAGCATTCGTTAACGGCGCGTCGGGGGACCTTGCAGAAGAACAGTTGGGTTACCATCTAACTGCAACTGATCTTCTCAGATACATCTCGAAAGTTTTGAACGACCCGATGTGCCACAAGGAGATTCACCAGAAACGGTTGCACTGAATCCTCGCGAGATCAACTCTCACGAGCAAGTTCCCCAATCACCACAAATCTATGTGCTTCAGCTACGGCAAGACGATCCGAGCAAATGCACAGCGGCGAAACTTGTCAAATTCAGGCTCGCGCGGCCGCTCTACAATGCAAGACAAGTACCGCGGAACTGCCTGGTTCTGAATCCCTTCGCAACCGAACTTCTTCTCAACAGAGATAGAGTAGAGGCTTTGAAGCACGGATTGGCCGCTATCGATTGTTCGTGGGAGAGAGTCGAAACCACATTCGGCTTTCGACTACCAGGCGAGGGGAGACGCCTTCCCACCCTGCTCGCCTCAAACCCGGTCAATTACGCGAAGCCGCATAAGCTGTCCTCGCTGGAGGCCTTGGCCGCAAGTCTCTACATAATGGGCTTTCAAGAACGAGCTACACGATTACTTTCAATTTACAAATGGGGACCGACTTTTCTAACACTCAACGAGCAACCCCTAGCAGCGTACGCATCCGCTACCAACGAACAGGATTTGATCAGGGTAGAGTCCGAGTTCTTTTGAAGCATACCAAGTGTTAGCTCGTCTCCGGTCAGGACGTGACGATAACGCATGAAAGACTCTGCTTCCAGAGCTTCGCCTTAGTTCACGCGGCCTAAGACTGCGTTGGACAGGTTCGGCTTGCTTTCGTTCAAAAAAAAAATTCGCTGAATTGAGGAAATGCCTAGGAGATTCCCATTTGGGCCTTTGCTTCTTCGCTCATTTTGTCTGGGCTCCATGGTGGGTCCCAGACTAGTTCTACTTTAGCGTCTTTGACACCGTTCATAGCCTTGATCTTCGACTTCACTTCTTCCGCGATCATACCGCCCATCATGCAGCCAGGGGCTGTTAGCGTCATTTTGATTCCAATGTTACCGTCCTCGTTGAGGTCGATGCCATATACTAAGCCGAGGTCCCAGATGTTGAGGGGGATTTCCGGGTCGTAGCAGTCCTTGAGCACCGTTATGACTTCATCTTTAGTGACCAACTTCTTAATCACCTCATGTCAAGTTAGGACTAGTCGCGTTTCGCTTCCCTATTAATCTTAGTCCGACCAATTCAGCCCGCCTTCTGTTCGGACCATGCAATCGGCATAGCCCCTGGTATGGGTTCAAGAAGCCTGGTCGCATTTACCCTGATAGCTCTAGTGACTTCCTCGAACAAAGGGTTGCTGTAATCTTCTATCTTACCCTCATCGGCCAACCTTGCTATGTCGGGGTCAATCGGGACCTTTCCGAGGAAGGGGATCCCAGCCTGTTTTGCTGCCTCAGGCGCCTTGCTATGGCCGAAGATATCTGATCTCTCGCCGCAGTGTGGGCATATGACATAACTCATGTTCTCAATTAGGCCAAGGATTTTCACTGCGTTCAGTTGCTCACTCAGAGTCTTGGCCATGTTGATCGCCTTCGCAACCACCATCAACGCCAAATCCTGAGGTGTTGTAACAACGATCACGCCCTGCAAGGGTAGTGACTGAAAAACGGTCAACGGAGCGTCCGAGGTTCCCGGAGGGAGGTCCGTTAGGAGGAAGTGTAGGTCTCCCCATTCTATGTCTTGGAACATTTGGCGAATGACGCTGTTTATGATTGGGCCACGAACAATCACAGGCATTTGCGGTTCTTCGAGAATCAAGTTCATTGAAACAACTTTGATGCCGGTTCGCGTTACCG
The DNA here is from genome assembly GCA_963733055.1 of Candidatus Bathyarchaeota archaeon. Taxonomy (GTDB): domain Archaea; phylum Thermoproteota; class Bathyarchaeia; order 40CM-2-53-6; family 40CM-2-53-6; genus FEN-987. The sequence continues at coordinate 771,416 of CAVTBR010000003.1, read as the reverse complement.
CCGGCAGCACGTGCTTATCCGCAGTGACGAAGAGTGGGCCCTTCAACCCGAACATCTTTGCGATGCTTGGGCCTGTGATGTCGGCGTCAAGAATGCCTACTTTGTAACCCATCCTGGTCAGTTGGACGGCTAGAAATGCGGTGACGAAAGATTTGCCGACGCCCCCTTTCCCGGACATTATGGCGAGTACGTTTCGGATACCTTTTCGCTCAAGCCGGTTAATTCCGGGGGGCATCGGGGAACCGGGCTTCTGGGCTTGTGCCGCAGCCATCTGACCTTGTATCTTAGATCGTAACTGACCGAGCTCTTCCTTGGTCATAACGGTCGTTTCGACGTTAACCGTTTTGACGCCTGGGAGTTTTGTGACGGCATTTTCGACATCTGTCGATATTGTCTTTGACAGAGGGCAACCACCAACTGTCAATGCGATGAGAACCTTGACCCTATCCCCTTGAATCTCAACATCCTTGACCATTTGTAAGTTGACTATGGAGATGTGAAGTTCTGGGTCGATGACATCCTTCAGGGATGCCATCACTTCGTCTTTTGAAACCACGATTCTACTCCTCAGACTCTCTCTTTGTGATCAGCGAGGAGCGGGCGGATAATAACCGTTGTTGATTCTCCAGCTCCCCGAATCTTGTCTGTTTGTGACGAGTCCCAACATTCGTGGAGTCCGCAAGCCTGCAAGTTAGGAATCCTCGGCGCTGAGAATGACGACTGACCCAGAAGGCTCAGTCGCTCTCACGCAATCATGGAATCAGCCTTTCTGGAGATCTCGGGAAGAGTGTTGTTTCCCGAATGTTCTCTTTGCCGAGAAATGCCATCGTGAATCGCTCGATTCCTAGGGCGAAGCCGCCGTGTGGTGGGACGCCAAACTTGAAGGGTTCGGTAAACCACTTTATCCCTTCAGCGTCAATCTTCTGCTCCACTATCTGTGCCATGAGCCTATCGTAACGGTGTTCGCGCTGTCCTCCCGATGATTGTTCCATGCCTCCGTACACGAGGTCGACGCTCCTCGCCCATTGCGAATCATCATCGACCCGCATTACGTAAAACGGCTTGACTTTCGAAGGGTACCTGTTGACAAAGAAAGCATGCGTCTTATGTTTCTCCTGAACGTGTTTTGCGAGTAGGCTTTCGCCTTCTTTTCCAATATCATTGCCGTAAGGTATCTTCTTCCCGTACTCTTCGAGGATTTCGTAGATCTGAGGGTAGCGCATCTCAGGAAACGGTGTCGCGGGGACTTTCGCTTCGACTTTTAGTAGTTCTAGTTCGCGGGAACAGTCTCTTTCAACTTTCTTCAACGCCGCGACTGCCATTTCCTCTTCGACTCTCATCATGTCTGTCTCGTCATTCATGAAACCGAATTCAACCGCCATGACCCTATGCTCGCATAGATGTTGAGTTGTGTGGGATAATTCCGCCCTCCAGTTTGGGCCGAGGTCGTAGATCTTATCGAAGCCGGCCGCGATGCACAACTGCCGATGCAACTGAGGATCCTGGCGCAAGAATGCTTCTTTGCCAAAGTAGTCGGTCTTGAAGACTTCAGCCCCGCCTTCCGAAGTGCCGCCGAGTAGGCATGGAGTAAAGACTCCAAGGTAGCCATGCTGTTTCAGGTATTCCACCATTCCCTCTACCAACTTGGATTGGATTTGGAATACTGCGAGGTTCTCAGGTCTCCTGAGGTCGATGACGCGCCAGTCGAGGCGGGCGTCGAGGTTCGATTCGATTTTTCCCGACATGTCGAGCGGCGCGGCTGCTAGCGCTTTGACGATCAACTCAATTTTCGCTGGGGTAATTTCTGAACCTACCTTAGCAATTCGTTTCTGGACCGGTGTGCCTTCAACGGCGATGACATCCTCTTTACCAAGCTTCTCGGAGACCTGAATGACTTCAGGAGGGGCACTTGATTTCGAGATGGTGACCTGAGCTACGCCGCCCCTGTCTCTCAGCCAAATGAACCTTATCCGGGCAAGATCCTTGATGTCATGAACCCATCCCGCTAAAACGACCGTGCCTGTAGCGTTCTCGAGTTCGTTTGTGTAGTGCGTGCGTTTCAGCAATAGAGACTACCTTTCTGAATGCAGCCTCTAGAGGTAATACTTGTTAATTTAGGGTAAGCTTTGGTCGTTTGATGAGTTTCGCAATTTCGCCGGGTTTCAGTGCGATCCTAACCCCCGCTGCTCTGAGTGCTTCTATCTTGGTGTCAGCGGTACCGGCCTTACCAGTGATTATTGCGCCTGCATGGCCCATTCTTTTTCCCGCCGGAGCCCCGCGGCCCGCTATGTAGGCTACGATGGGTTTGGGATACTTTGTCTTCCTGACATATTCCGCCGCCATCTCTTCGGCGTTACCTCCGATTTCGCCGATCATTGCGATAGCTTTCGTTGCCGTGTCCTTTCTGAACATCGTGAAGACATCGACAAAACTCATCCCGACTACTGGGTCCCCGCCGACGCCAAGACAGGTTGATTGCCCGAGGCCCGCGTTTGTGAGGCTTGCTGCGATTTCGTAGGTTAGGGTCCCGCTTCTCGATACTAACCCTACCTTTCCCGGTTTGAAGATGTGGCTGGGCATGATGCCGAGTTTGCATTGGCCGGGTGTTATGATTCCTGGTGTGTTGGGGCCAATGATGGTGGTGCCTTTCTGTTTTGCTATTTCCATCATCTGAATTTCGTCTTTAACGGGGATTCCCTCAGTGATGACCACGACTGGGTTTAGGTCTGCAGCTAACGCTTCGAGCACGGCATCCTTGGCGTAGGGGGCCGGCACGAAGATGATGGCCGCGTCAGCATCTATCTTCTCAATGGCTTCCCGTGCTGTGTCAAATACAGGGACGCCGTGAACTTCTTGGCCGCCTCGTCCGGGAGTGACTCCGGCGACAATTTTTGTACCGTATTCGAGCATTAGCTGTGTGTGGAATTGTCCCTGGGAACCCGTTATTCCCCAGACTATGGCCTTGGTCCTGCGGCCGACTAGAATCGCCATGTTAGGACGCTCCTGAAGTTAGCGAGACGGCCTTCTCGGCCGCTTCTTCCATACTGTTCAGCGATGGGATGTTAGCTGCTGCAAGTATCTTCTGTCCTTCCTTCTCGTTTGTGCCAACCAGCCTTATGACCATAGGTGTCGATATGCCCATCCTCTTCTGGATGTCTAGAATGGCCCGGGCTACGTCGTCGCAACTCGTGATTCCTCCCATGATGTTGATGAGTAGAACCTTGACTTTCGGGTTCGCGAGGACAATTTCTAGTGCGGCCGCGATTCGTTCTTCACTGGCGCCTCCTCCGACATCGCAGAAGTTGGCCGGTTCACCCTTGTAGTCTATGATCATGTCCAAAGTTGCCATAACCAGGCCAGCTCCATTCCCGATTATCCCTACGCTTCCTCCCAGCTCAACGAACGCAAGTCCCTTCTCCCTTGCATTGATCTCGAGGTCGGTCATATCCGGTTCCAAAGTCTTGGAACGTTCTAGGAATTTCTTCTGTCTGAATAGTGAGTTGTCGTCTACAAGTATTCGGAGGTCTGCGGCAACAATATCGCCCGCCTTTGTCTCGATCAGGGGATTTGATTCGATGAGTTCGCCGTCGTATTGAAGCATGATCTGGTAGAGTTTTCCGACGATACTCGCGACTTGAGCCATTTGACTCCCGGAGTAACCCAGTCGCTTTGCGACCGTCCTAGTTTCGAATTCTTGCAAACCTAGTAGCGGGTCGATTTTGTACCGGATGATTTTTTCCGGGTGTGATGTGGCTACCTCCTCGATGTCGACCCCGCCCTCCGTTGAACAGAGGATCGTGTAACATTTGGACCCTCGATCAACAACTATGCTCACATAGCGTTCGTACTTGCTCGCTAACTGCTCCTCCACGAGCACCTTTGCAACCTTTTCTCCTTTCACAGTCATGGAGAGGATTGCTTGCGCAACCCGCTCTGCTTCCTCAGGGTTGGAAGCGGGCTTGATTGCGCCAGCTTTTCCGCGGCCGGCCACGAGTACCTGTGCCTTAATCATCGATGGCCTCCCTAGCTGCATGTAAGCGTCTCTTGCTTCGACCGAGGTAGACGCGATAAACCCGCGGGGCACTGGCAGGTCGTATTGCCGTGCGATCTCTTTAGCCTCATATTCGAAAAGCTTCAAGCCAATTACCGTCCCGAAACCTCGCGTGACCTAGACTGGGGATTCGGTAATAAAATCGCTTCAACGCCCTCGGGGTTGACTGGAAACATGATTTGTTAGTCAAACATATTTTTCGTAACCAAATTGTTCAAATAGGTTGCGCGGTGTCGTCCTGTAAGATGACGCCGGTTTCGCGAGTGCGGTACTGGCTGACGAAGTGTAGGATTCAGATAATAGTTGAAAGTGAATGGTAAAGACGATTCTGGATGCATTTTGTGTGAAGTCGGGCATCCTCTGCCGCAGGTGTGAGGAGAAGCTTGAGAAAGGTCAGATAACTGAATTAGACCTCAAGGTAATCCAGCGTATGGTGGAACTGGAGAAGGAACACCCTGTTCTTCAGGATGTGACTTACCATCGTTCTGTTGAAGCAGACGGAATGTTGGCAGTTCTGGTGGATAGGAAGGATGTTCCGAGGTTGCTTGGAGGTGGGGCGAAGATCGTCAAAGACCTTGGCGATACGTTCGGCAAGCGTGTTAAGCTGATTAGCTATGGTGGCGACGACCGAGAGTTCCTCGAAGATCTCTTTAGCCCTCTTTCAATTCTAACCATAAACACAATTTGGATTCCCGACGGAAGCACAGAGACTAAGGTCATTCTCACCGGGCGACAGCCTCGCAGGATGCCGGTGGAACTTGACATAGTGAAGACGATGGCTCAGGAACTCAAGGGTATGACGCTTAGGGTTGAGTTCGAGCGCGACTACTAGTCGGCTATTTCGAATAATCGCGCTCGTGATGGGATTTCAATCTTGGCCGTGTCGGCTAGGTACTTGGCGTACAGGCCGGGGTACTCTGTGTGAATTGGGAATAGTCGACGGGGTTTGATTTTTTCTATACTACTTTTCAGCTCGCTAGGCATTATGTGGCCTGAGCAGTGTATGTGATACATCGGAAGGCCAAAATGGTCGAGCCAATTCCGTAACCTCTCAAACTCGAACTCTTGTTCTTCGTTGAATGGTTCGGAGGTTGAAAGTACGAATATGCTTCCGGCACTTGGTCTAATGTCGACTAGCTCTTTGAAATCTGGCATCGAGAAAGCGACGACGAACTTTCTTTGGTCCCTCCTTAACTCTTCACTGTCGATGGTTCTGGCTTTCTCCATGACGGTTTCCTCCCAATCATAATACCTCTTCTTCGCCCTCCTGAATACGGCGATGTTGTCATCTCGCTCGAGCGGGTTAGGTAGGTTCAGCTCCCGGTCAGATGACAGTTGGTTCAGGAGGTACGCCTGCTTCAACGAGATAGCAAGCACCCTATCGTTTTCCTTCACCACGTCGAAAAAGGTGCGAATTCTATCCACATCAACATTCGAGAAATTAGCTAAGGCTAAGCTTTTCGTGCTGGAGACTAGCTGATTGAGTTTTGATTTGACCTCGCTTTCGCTAGTTACTTCGCCGCCTAAGATATTCGTTCCTTCGGCGAGAAGGATTCTAGGATCGGACTTGGCGGCGAGGTCAAGGAAATCTCCGGTCATTTGTGGTTTCGTTCCATGCAATCTCAAATCGGCCGTGTAAGCAACAGTGCCCTGAGAAGTTCTCACTATGAATCCATATGCTCCCGGAATGGAGTGGTCAACGTGGCAGGGGGTCACCTCGATAGTCCCTACTGTAACCGTCTTGCCGGTCCTGAATGTTTCAAAATGAATTCCTCTAATGTCCGACTCGAAGTGCCTAACCCTTGTTGCCGATGCTGATTCAAGAATTCGTGCGCATGTTTCCCCACAATGAATCGGGATTTCTCGCTTCAGAAATGAGATGTAGCCCCAGTGGTCTCCGTGGGCGTGGGAGAGGAAAACCGCGTTGATTGATGGTGTGGATTCTTCGAATGCGTAAATTCCCTTTATGTCGGGGAGTATTCCGAATTCAAGCAGATCCTTTTCGTCGCCGGGGGACAGAATAGGGTCAACGAAGAATCGGCGTCGGTCGGCATAACTCATTCCGAAATCCAGCATAATGCGAGAACCCTTGTCCTCGACGAGAATCTTGTTTCCACCGATCTCGCCCACGCCCCCGTAGAAAGTTACTCCACTTGGACCGTTCGGCATCCATAGACACCATGAGCCTGAGGGATGGAACCCTACTTAAAACAACTGAATGCTGTTCAGATGAACGGTCACGAAGAGTTATGAGCCTCTACCCACCGCATTCCGTAGACTCGTGATAGCGTTGGTCAGGGCGGTCTTTCTCGACCTCGGTGACACGTTGGTACACCTAGACCGACCCTGGGAGGATATCTTCCAAGCGAACCTCCAACAACTCTACAACTATCTTAGCACGCAAGGTCTGAAACTGGATTCAGAGAAATTCGCGAAAAAATTCGCAAAACAATTCAACCACGCCTCCGACGAAGCGAACTTACGTAAAATTGAGATTCCGATGGAAGAAATCATCTCAAAGACTCTAACGAAGTCCGGATTAGAGCATCAAGGCATGGAACTGCCAACGAATGCTATGGTTGAGTTCTTCAAACCGGAAATTGAGTCTTGGCAGGTCTACCCCGATACAATCGAAACACTAGCCGCCCTCGAGGGGCAGGGTTACGTCATGGGGATAGTCTCAAACGCAAAGAGCGACTATGCTGTGCACGCGATATTAGAACGGCGTAACCTAAACGGATTCTTCAAGACCATTCTGAGTTCTGCTGCGCTGAGGATCAGGAAGCCGCGCCAAGAAATCTTCACTCAGGCTTTGAGTTCCTTGGGAGTGAAGGCATCTGATTCGATTTTTGTGGGTGACTCAATGGAAGCGGATGTCGTGGGTTCAAAGAGGATGGGAATGCGTTCGATTCATATACTTCGCAAACCGATCGAAGGTATGTCTTTCGTGAACCCGGACGCAAGGGTCGGAAGTCTGACAGAAGCTCTCGGTGTTATTACGAACTGGAACAATGGTCACGCAGACTAACTTTCGGCGCAGACACTTATGCGTCTACTAGTCTTGGTTCAATACGGGTAGGGAACCAGTCTGATACTTTTCGGTCTTCAAGATGCTCAGTTTCTCCTAATATCCGCCTAAACTGGCGCTCGACAACAACCCTGCTATTCCTGGCTGCCAGTCTCCGTTTTGGTTTGAGTAGCGGATGGAATATGATTCCGACATGTGACCATACGCCGAAGCCATTTTGTTTGAAGTTGCCGAAATATGGGCTTGCGGTTGCGCGATTCCGGTCCGCTACGAGTACCACAAAATTGAAGGCCTTTGCGTAGGAATTGCACTGATCCAGCCCACGCTTTATTGAATCGGTGCGAGACTTGTATTCAAAAGCCCAATAATCTTGGCCTTTGACGGCAGCCACGTCCACCCAACAATGTTTCGCGTCCGGGCAGTACACCTCCTCCGGATGAACCCTGAATCCTTCCGTTTGCAGGAAGGAAATCAACTGTTTTCGTGCCGCAGGGTACTTTGGGTGTAGGGTTGTCATTGTTGGTTTTTCTCAGCATTGATTGAGAACTTTTTCGATACCATTCGGTTCTTGTAAGTCTATGAGTCGCGGATTTGTCAATCTTCGCGCCTAGCCTAGCAAACAAGTGCGCTTGAGATTATTGGTCGCAATATCTTGTGAACAAGATCCTTGGGACACTTAACCTCCTGCGTGTGTTAAGGCGTGGATTTAACTCAAAGCACGAATTGAGAGTGAGAGAGTTGAGTCAAAGAAACACAAGGGAGTTCGGTAATGCAAGCGTTAGGTTTGTTGGCGGTTGTAATCGTAACCGCAGCGCTCATCGCCGTTGTCATGAACTTTCGTTTTCTCCTTTATCCCTTCATGCCGGAACTAAATCCAATGCACACCGCGACAGTCTTCAAGCTTGACGGGAATGCTCTCTTCATCTCAGATCTACACCTAAGAGCGGACACACCTTTCACGTACTCTGCGGTGTTGCATGAGCTACTGAAGGACCGCAGCGTTTCTAATCTAATTGTTGTCGGCGACCTATTCGATTCACCCGACGACGCACAGAAGATCCTGAGTAGAGTCTCGGCTCACCCGATTAGTGACATTCTTGGTTTAGATGCACTATCTGCAAAAGCGTTCTTCGTCGATGGTTCGCCCCCTCACGATCCGTCCCCGGAAAACCGTGCCTTATTTGATGGGTCCGGTCTCGTTCCGGTCGGCCGATGTGCAATCTTAAACTTCAACGGTATACGGGCGGTGGCCTATCATGGTCATGACCTAAGTTTGAAAGGAGCAATCGGCCACGGCTGGGACAGGTTCATTTCGAAGTTGAGTTTGGAGAGGGCTTGGAAACGTATAGCCGGTGTCCCGGACCAAGACTGGGTGATCTTTGGCCACACTCACATTCCTGGAATCGATTCGAAGCATAGGGTTGCGAATTGCGGTGGATGGCAATCTAAGGGATTTTTGGTTCATCCGGCACGCACAGGCCTTTACCTTTCACCCGGAGCCGGTTCATTAGAGGTGGTCAAGTTTGGATGAGCGAATAGTCCTTCCCAGAAATTTCAGTTGGGTCGTAGAATCCAAGCTTGCCGGGTGTGCCAGGCCGGAGTCCGAGGCTGAACTAAACGGACTTAGAAGCGAAGGAGTCAAGGCGATAATCTCTCTTACCGGAACGCCGCTCTACCCAGAACCGGTTAACCGTTTGGGCTTTGCGTACCTCCACTCCCACATCTCAGGCGCGCCATCGCTGGTTCAACTCGACGAGATTATTCAGTTCATTGACGCGCATAACGCTCAATCGAAACCCGTGGTCGTTCACTGTGCCGAGGGTATGGGAAGAACCGGGACGGTTTTAGCAGCTTACTTGGTCCACAAGGGGATGACCGCGGATGACGCTATCAACAAGGTGAGGGAAAAACGTCCGGGCTCGATACAGAGTTTGGAGCAAGAGAACGCAATTCGAATGTTCGAAAGAACTTTGAGACCGAAATGACGTTGGAGTTAGAAATTATTTTTCAATAAGACCTGTCGAAGCTTAAATAGAGCGCGAACCTGTTTCACGCGTTCCAAGAGTGGCCAAAATGTCGCAACCAGCATACGGCCGAGCCTCACAGCAAGTTGCACTCAAACAGATCGACAAGTACGTCTGGGAGATTCCGAAGGACTCTCAACCGGGAATGACAGTGCCTGGGAGAATATACGCTGACGACGCACTCATCGCGAAAATGCGAACAGACGCCACACTCCAACAATGCGCCAATGTGGCGACGCTACCAGGCCTATACAACTGGGCAATCACAATGCCCGACGGCCACGAAGGATACGGATTCCCAATAGGAGGAGTAGCGGCAAGCGACTACGACGAAGGCGTCGTAAGCCCCGGCGGAATCGGCTATGACATAAATTGTGGCGTCAGATTGATCAGGACGAATCTGATGGAGGCGGATGTTCGGCCCTTCTTGGGGAAGTTGCTGGATACTATGTTTGTGAATGTTCCTTCTGGTTTGGGGAGTCGTGGGAAGGTTGGGAGGCTTTCACAGGGAGATTTGGAGAAGGTCACGCGAGAGGGGGTGGAGTGGGCTGTTGAGCATGGTTATGGTTGGGCTGAGGATCAGAAGCACTGTGAGGAGAACGGGTGCATGGAGACAGCTGATCCGGACAAGGTGTCTGGGGTTGCGAAGCAACGTGGTGCACCCCAACTTGGAAGCTTAGGGAGCGGCAACCATTTTCTCGAGATAGAAAGGGTGGACAAGATTTTCGATCAGCCCGTAGCGGAGAAACTTGGAATTCGAAAAGAAGGGCAAGTGCTAGTTCTAGTTCACACCGGCAGCAGGGGGTTCGGCTATCAGGTTTGTAGCGATTACCTCAGGGTTATGGAACACGCGATTCAGAAATACGGGATCAAGTTGCCCGATAGGCAGCTGGCCTGCGCACCGGCGAAGAGTAATGAGGTTGAAGATTATATCGGTGCCATGTCTTGCGCGGCAAATTTCGCCTGGTCAAACAGGCAAATGATCACCCATTGGACCAGGGAATCATTTGAGAAGATTTTTGGGAAATCAGCGGACCAGCTCGACATGGGCTTGATCTACGACGTATGCCACAACATCGCGAAGATTGAGGAGCATGCGGTTGATGGGGGAATGAAGAAGGTTTACGTTCACAGGAAAGGGGCGACTCGGGCCTTTCCCCCAGGCCACCAAGCCATACCATCCGAATATCGTGACATTGGGCAACCGGTCCTTATCCCGGGAAGCATGGGTACCGCATCGTGGGTTTTGATAGGGGCGCCGAAGTCGATGGAGCTTAGTTTCGGGACGACGGCGCATGGAGCGGGGAGGTTCATGAGCCGCGCGGCGGCGAAGAGAAGGAACCCCGCGAGTGCCGTCGAAGAATTGCTCAGTAAGAAAGGAATCATGATCAGAGCCGAGAACATAGGAACCGTAAGTGAGGAGGCCCCCGAAGCCTACAAGAACGTCGACAGCGTAGCCGAAGTCAGCCACCAACTCGGCATAGCAACCAAAGTCGCCCGCCTTACTCCAATCGGCGTAACCAAAGGTTAGTCGGCCTAGAGCTTACTGCTGAGAACGTTTCCTCAAATGCTTCGGCACCTCGCCTTTCTGCATCATCTCCTTGCCCCGTCTTAGGATCGGATTGTTAGGACTGAGAGCGAGAGCTCTGCGGATGGATTCCGTTGAGGCAAGCGCGTTCCCGGTGAGGTATTGGGCCCAAGCCAGGTTGTACCACGCAAATTCATTGTTCGGATTAATCCTCGTAGCCTGATTCAGCGCGGGTATCGCCTCGTTCGCCCTGCCCAAGTCGATCAGAGCCCAGCCTTGACTTGTGAATGCGATGTCGTCGTTGGGGTTTAATGACAATGCCCGTTCGGCAAATTCCAAAGCCAATTTCGAATATTGCCACTCCTTGTGGAGATTGGCCAATTTGTTGAGTGCGTATGCCTTGAGTGCGATGGCTCGACTGTTTTCCGGGGAGGACTTGATTACAGAGTTGAGCTTCAGAATTGCTTCTTCCGTTCTGTTCTTCGAATAAATGAGATCGAATACCTCGCCGAGAAGATCCTTGGTCATGAGCGGAGTCGGATGAAACTCGTCTGCTATTTGAGAGCAACGCTCGGATTGCGCCCGGCCATTGCAGTGAGGGTTGTGTGTTTGTGATTGAGCGTCATTTTGTGGTTTATTTTTATTCGCGAACGGCGGTTGGTTATAGAACGAATTTGAAGGTGTATCGGAATCCTTTCGAGAAGATTGCACTATGAACCCTCCTTTGACTAGTGAGATGCGAGAACTACTAAGCATCCGAGAGGCCGATCCGCATATTGTGGGCCTTTACTTGGGACCGCCTGGGAGCGGAAGGTCGGTGTTGTGCAAACAGTATGCGTACGAGCTCCTCAAGGCCGGACGCAAAGTGATCTACATGTCAACCGAGCGTTCGTCCGCTCAAATAGTGGAACGTATGTTGGGGCATGGGTGGGATGTTCAGGAATACATTCGAACAAACTTGAGATTGGTGGATATGTACTCTTGGTTGGAAGACGGGAACCAAGAGTATACCGACACGCAGTTTGGAAGCAGGCTTTGCCCATTAAACGTTACAGATGTCCAGATTGCTATTCGGAAATTCTACGAGGAGCTTGGTAGCGGGTGGAGTATTGTCATTTTTGATTCGCTGTCAACTTTGATTAGCACGATCGGGGAAGAGACGGCGCTTAGACTCGTTCCCTCCGTTTTAGCTAAGGTTAGGCAACATGGGTCCGCGGTCGTATCCTTAACCTCGGGTATTCATTCCCCTTCAACACTTGCTCAACTATACTCACTCTTCGACCTCATTGTGGAGATGAAAATTGAAGCGGGGGAACGTTTGGAACGGATGCTCAGGATAACCAAGTATCGTCTCGGCAGTCACCCGGAGGTATGGATGCCGTTTCAGATACTGGACCAAGGAATAATGTTACGGATGAACCAGGCAAGCGGGTGAAGAGTAATACATGAATAACATTTTATTTTTTGGCTACAATTGCTTTAATTTATGTTGTTTCTGCTTAACCTGAGCAAAATTGGACGTTAACCGCTTATTTGAATCCGTTTTTCGAGTATTTCCACATATCTTTTTGTCACACTGGAGTTGCCGAGGAGGCATGGAAGCAAAAAGGTTTAGCATTCCTCCTCGGCTGCCAGCCGAAAAGAGGGGGGGCTTGGCTTCGTCCAAGGAAGGAAGGGGTCCGCTTGGGATATGCACATGTGACGGTAACCTCCGCCAACCCTCCACACAAAACTCCCTTCCCGTGTGCGCCAGGTGTGGCGGGCGCATTGTCGCCTAACCAACCGTCTTAGCAGCCGTTTCGATGGCAAACCCCTTGCAAGTGACGCATAACCAACCTTCAATACCCAGATCATCAGCCAAATGGTAGGCGGTTTGAGGCTTGGACGTCGAGAAATTCGCGAATGAGGCATTTAGACGGGACGGCAAGCTTCGGTACGTTGGAATTGTAGACAGCCAATTTCACGTCGTCCTCTCGAAAATGCGAGAAGGAGTAGAAAGTGTGTCCGCCGAGGAGGATGACCGCAGATTCATTCAAATAATGCCGCCCATTCTCGTCGACGCTGCGGAGAAGCTACAGGTTATACTCGGTGCATTGGAGTCGGTGACGATTAGGTACGACAAGGTCCTCCTCGTATTCTTCAGGGTCAAGAAACTCATCGTAATCTTGAGTTACGATCCGAAAGTAACGACTCCGTTCGTTAGCGCAGTTTCAGACCTCATTCGAATGCTGGGATCGACGTACCTCGGCGAATAACCGAGAAGAGAAGCTTGAGTTTACGCAAGTCTTAACTGCAAGATTTTGAGTAATCTTATTTGCCTTTTCTCCTTGCCAAGAATGCATCTTACTGACTTCAATGATCTTCTCATTGATTCTGTAGACGAAGCTATTTCCGAAGTCTTGGGAAACAGAGTAACGGCAGCATTTTGGTACCATTATCAGGCGTTTCTTGGAATCACTCGTGATGAGATGCCCTACCGCTTGGACACCCTGTTTGCGTCCCTTAAGGGCGCTTTCGGAGTTGGAGGGGAGACCTTGGGAAGGGTGATAGTCAAGAAACTGTACGCTAAAGCGAATGTTCCATTAGACCTTAAGATCGAGCGCACTTTCACAGAGCACGTCGAAGAGTTGAAGCGCATACTCGCCGAAGACCTCATGCAGCCGCAACCACCAAATGAAGATGTTAGTTACCAGCCGAAGGATTCAACACAAAATCTGTTGGCGCTTCAGTCACCTCCAGAGAACCTAGGTTGGGTACTACGTTAGGGCTAATTGCTGCTTGGCGCGCTCCAAATAATCCTGAAGTGTATAATTTGGTAGTTCGATGAATCTCAGTCCCATTCGAGCATAAACGCACCTCGCGATCACTCGGCCAAGGGTTAATGCACCCTTAAGCCCGAAAGTGGCTTCAAGCGTCTCGAACAAGGTGTCCAACCGATAAGGGAGCTCATCTCCCGTTACATCGTAACGCTCTCTCAAGTGATCGTATACAGCCCTGAGAACCTGCTGCCCTAGTAGCGTGTAGATCGCATTATCAATAGCCAATTTGACTTCATCATTGAACTCCTTGGTGGTATGATCTGGCATGGCAACATCACGCGCCGCGGCGCCGCCATCTTGAATCGCAAAAACCTCACTTTGAAACCCAAAACCTCGCATTGAAGCCTTCAAAGTCCTTGAATCGTTCCGTCAAAGTATCAGGTCGTCCGAGAAAAACACCCTCCGAAGTGTTCCACCAACTGCCGTTCCGTTCTACTAAGTGGAATCGCTCTTGACCAATCCATCTAAGCGGGATTTTCTCCAGCTTCGAAACGCAGTTTTGAACCATGCCGGAAAAGGAAAGAATTCCACGCAACTCGGCTAGAAGCACGAAGCGAACCTATCGGAGATATTGCGTTTGATGATGTTCGACACAATAACAAGATGGAGCGCATGAACGGCGAGCTCCGCCAAAGAGAGAAGGTCATGCGCACCTTAGAAAAGCCCGATACAGCGATTCTGTCAGGTATGCAAATCTTCCACAACTACATTCGTCCACATGAAGCGTTAAACGGTCACACTCCAAGTGAAGCGGCAGGAATCACAGTTGACGGTGAAAACAAGTGGTTAACTCTAATACAAAACGCTTCTAAGAATGCTACTGGTTCTAGGATTTGATGAGACCGCCGCCGAAGTCGCATCTGCGTCGCTATCTCTTTCTTCTAGCCGTAGTTGCTGTTTTGCTTGTATTCGGTCATTTTGAATTGCTTCTTCAATCCTCTCTTCAGTCGATGACTTCACAGACAACAACTCTAGGCACAGCTGTTAGTTTTACTTACGTTGTACCTGAGACGGTGGCAACTGTTCCATGTGGTTTTGATGAAGGATGCATCACCGCTGAGAGTCAATATACGGTAGTTCGTACCATCACCGTTTCGTCGAACGCAACAGCAACGCTTACCCATTTCGACTATCTAGCGATTCTCATTCTAGTCGTATTAGTTGTGGCGGTCGCAATCCTTCTACACTTTCAAAAGCCATATTACGCGATCAAGGACAGGCCAAAGCATCCATTCTAGCCTACTATGTCAGGAAGGAATCAACCTTAATTCAGAACGCAGCTCAAAGCACTAGTTCGAAGTCAAATCGTTGCGCACCGTTAAATGCGGAAAATGCGGGTCAAAAGTCAGCGATCAATACAGCTACTGCACTGTCTGCCAAGCCCCGCTTTCCTCTAAACACGATCGTGCGGGTAAGATAGCGCCAAAGTCTAAGTTCAAGACTTCACCAATCTACCTTGCAGCGCTCCTGATTTCGGGAATCGTTTCCGCCAGTATTCATTTCATTGGTGGTGCGTCCTACGAAGTAGTGTCTTGGGTGGTTTTCTTTTCTGGCTATTGCATTATCTTGGTGGGTTACACATTCCTTACTGGTAAGTCGGTTTACGTAGGTCAGACACAAATCTCGTCTTGGAGAACTGCGACATTCAGCATTCTCGGAATTATATTCCCTGTGGGTGGCTATCTTCTTGATGGGCAGATTGGAGCCATCATAGGATTATTCATAGCCGCTGGATTAACCGTGGCAATTCAATTTTGGCTGAAACATCGTATTCACGGTTAGTGAGAGAGTATCAACCGATTTTTCACAGCATATCCTATCAACCGTGAACTTCACGTTACCTTACGTAAGGTAACGTTACCTCTACGGTTGAAAACTGGATAGAATCCAACTGTTACCGTCCGGTTGATGGAAGGATTCTATCGGTCTAGACTAAGGAGGAATAGAAGCGTAAAAGTGAACGAACAAGAAGGAGTTACGAGATTTCTATTTGGGAGCGTTCTTTTGTTCGCTTTTCCTACTTGTGATTGGCACAGTCTACATCATAGTGAACCATAATCTGCAACCTTTAGTCGTCATCGGGATTCTCTCGTGCTCAAGCGGCTTAACATTACGCGGTCTGAAATTCTTCTCTCGGTTCGAAGAAAAGCAAGGCAACTCCGAAACTTGAAAGGCAAACGGTTATTCCGATTATCCAAGGATAAAGAGGAGTTGCCTTGAAATCACTTAAAACATATGTCACAAAACCCGTCAAACCAACGGCGACAGTTATTACGACACCGAAAACAAATAACAGTTGAGCACTTAGGAAACTCCAAATTCTTACTCGTTGACTAATCCACTCGTTAGGTAGTGCAATTGCCATGCAAATTGAATAGGCTACCCAACAGGCCAACATGACATTCATGGCAAACAACAAGTACCCAGTAGAATCCATGGCGATTACGTTTTTGTCCGTTCTCACCACTATGATGGTCCCTATGATGCCCAGAGCAAAGATTCCACGCGTCTCCTCGATATTCCAATCATCTTTGCCCAGTTTTCTCTTAGTTGCAAGATCGTTGACTATCGCTCTCCACGCTTTAGCTGCGTTCAAGATAGTTGGAGATATGAAAACAAACGCAAGAGCGAGAAAGGCATAGCTTAGGTAGCTATAGTTAAGCGAATAGAGAGTTGCCTTCGGGTACATTCCGCCTTCAATAAATAGACTTGCACCGATACATAAAATGACGATCGCGCAAATGGCGAGCCTTAACCGGCTTACTCCAAGCATGTATTTACTCACATTGTCGCCTCAGATTTGGCGAGGCGTTTCAGTATCACCAAATCGTGCTCGCACCCTTCAATGATTGCCTTTAATCCCATGCTTCGTATTCTAGATAACAACGCTGTATAGCCTTTTAGTTTCTCGCCTTTCAGATATGATTCTAGGATATTGCGTTCCCAATCGCCTAGTATCTGTTTTCGGACCATTCTATCACCCGTGCAGCAGTATTGCAGTAAGTGTTATATATTACTTATGCAGCAATATTGCATTAGGTAGAAAGACATGCAGAAAGCGGTTCTCTCCCGTGAAGAAAAGGGGCGACTTATCGCTGAGAATCCAAGCCAAATCCAGCAGATGGATGAAAGTCACTACAAAGTCGCTTCTCAGCGTGGGGATGGAATGTATGATGTAGTCCATAGAGAAAGCGGTTCGTGGCTATGTAACTGCCTAGATTTCCACTACCGCGCATTAGAGCAACGACATATTGTTCGCTGCAAACATATCATCGCCTGTCAAATTCGCGAGCAGCTACGAGAAAAGGTACGGGAGAACGTAATCATTCGACCTGTCGAAATTACTGCTTGCATTTACTGTCATTCCGATAAGGCTCTGAAAAGGTTCGGCATACGCCACAACAAGTACGGTGACATTCAACGTTTTCTATGCGTGAGTTGTGATCGCACCTTCAGCGTGAATGTTGGATTTGAACGGATGAAGCACAGCCCGCAAGGAGTAACGACCGCGATGCAGTTGTACTTCTCAGGCGAATCGCTTAGGAATACGGCTAGATCGCTACGGTTGCTTGGGGTTCAGGTGAGTTACAAGACGGTTTTCATGTGGATAAAGAAATACACGACATTGATGCAGAACTACGCTAACCAGATCACACCGAACGTATCTGACACATGGCGAGCGGATGAACTATTTCTTAAAGTGAAAGGGAACATGAAATACCTGTATGCCCTCATGGATGACCAAACCCGCTTCTGGATAGCCCAAGAAGTAGCCGATACAAAGTACACGGCTGATGTTCGCTCACTCTTTCAACACGGAAAACACATTGCAGGTAAACAACCTAAGACACTGATAACTGACGGTGCACCAAACTTCCATGAAGCGTACAAGAAAGAATTCTGGACTCCAACGGGAACCGAACACATACGAGAAATCCGCATTGACGGTCAAGTCCACAACAATAAGATGGAAAGAATGAACGGAGAACTCAGGGACCGTGAGAAGGTCATGCGTACTCTTGAGATTCCTGATACACCAATTCTAACGGGTATGCAAATCTATCACAACTTTGTTCGACCGCACGAGGGTTTGAAAGGTCGCACACCTGCGGAAGTTGCAGGAATCAAAGTTGAGGGCGAAAATAAGTGGCTAACGCTGATTCAGAACGCATCAAAATCCAAACGCGAATAGTATCGCGGCTGTGCCTATCGCAATAGCAGCGATAATGGTGGAAAGGGTAACTGTGAATCGTCTAGTGTCTCTAATTGCTTTCAACCTACTTAGAAAATATCTGCAAGCAGCATAGGGGGCTGTCATTGTCGCCTCTGGCGTGTTTGGTATTGTACTAGGGTCTATGTAGATGTGATAGTTAGCAAATCGCTCATTGAAATGCTCCACGGTAAACAATTGAGCGGACCATTGTCCAACTTCTAGGTATCCAATATCGTCATCTACGCTTTCTTTGCGTTTTTGGAATAAAGCGGCACATACACCTGCCACGATTCCCAATATGGTAGTGCCGATAGCGTAAGCATACAAGAGTAAGCCCTGTCTGCTTGAGAGGCTTGGCGGTAAATCAACCGAACGGTAACAGCACCAAGAATTTGAGCCGTCAACCGTTAAGGTAACGTTACCTTACGTAAGGTAACGTCAAGATGACGGTTGATAGCCTTAGTTCTTCTCGTTGTAAAATTTCGGTTGATGGCTCGAAATCAGCTTCTTTCTTAAGAGGCGTTAAATATGGAATCGGAACAGAAGATGTCCATGTTTCCCCTACAAAATGCGACCACGACGACAGCGGGGATTCCTCCCTTAGCGAGTTGGGGGGAGTTGATTTTGATTATAGAGACTGGTATCCTTTTTGGGATACCAGCATTTTGGCTAGTCTATCGCATTTTTTTCTAAAACCGAAGCTAAAGTTTGAAGCCCTTCCTCCAATGGAATATCAAACGAAGAATGTGACATTTCTAGATGAGAAGGGTAAGGTTAGTAACCTTGGCCCAAAGAAAGCGTTCCTCACGTATCTGAAATTGCAAAACAACGGGAGGGCAGACGCGAAGGATTGTACCGTGACTAATGTTCCCTCGGCTGCGACACCGCCAAGTAAGCATTTCTTCCCAGTTGAGCTTCCACTGACCTATGCGCACATCCCTGAAGGTGATTTGGAAATAACAGCGGGCAAACATCAACCATATACAATTGCTTTCCGTGGAGACAGAATCCATCATGTATCTAGAGAGACAATTCCTAGAAACGGCGGGCAAACTACAGTACTGTTAGCCTTTACAATCGAAAGCGTTGATACAATCTTCTTGGGAGTTGCTTCCGGTGCATCTGGACTAGACCTAACCCCTTTCAGGCTGACTTTGAGAACAAGCGTTGACGGCAAGTTACATCATATCGAACTTAAGCCTACACCTAATGGAAGCGTTGAAGCACAGGTTCTAGGCTAGAGTACGCCCTTCAACTTTCTCAACAAAGCTAGATCGTGTTCACATCCCTCGATTATTGCGGTTAGTCCGAGTTGCCGTATTCGGGTGAAGAGCGTTGTGTATCCTTTCATTCGTTTACCGTTGAAGTATGCCTCTAGTACTTTACGCTCGGATTTGCCGAGTATCTCTCTTCTGACCATTGTTCTCAGAGCTACGATATCGTAGTAAGCCTTATATTAAACTTAGGCTACAGTATCGTAGCCGTGAAAGCGATGCAAACAGTTCTCTCCCGTGAAGAAAGAGGCCGACTAATCGCTGAGAAACCAAACCAAATTCAGCGCATGGATGAGCGCAGTTACAAGGTAGCTTCTCAGAACGGACATGGAATGTATGATGTTATTCGTCGCGAGAACGGTTCATGGATTTGTGATTGTTTAGATTTCCACTACCGAGCCTCAGAGCTTCACCAGATTTTAAGATGTAAGCACATTTGGGCTGTAGAGTTCAGCCTCAGGATAAGGGAGAAAGTCAAAGAAAACGTGATTGAACCCGTTTCGATTACATCCTGCCTATTCTGCCAATCCTCAAACCTGAAGAAGTTCGGGTGCAGACACAACAAGTACGGCGACATTCAGCGATTCCTCTGTGCGGATTGTCATAGAACCTTTAGCGTGAATCTAGGTTTCGAGCGCATGAAGCACAACCCGCAAGCTATCACAACGGCTATGCAACTTTATTTCTCCGGTGAGAGCCTCAGAAATACTTCTCGGTCACTCAGACTGTTGGGCACTCAGGTTAGCCACCAAACCGTTTACAACTGGATTGAGAAATACACGGCTCTGATGGAGAAATACTTAGACAAAATCACACCGCAGGTAAGCGATACTTGGAGAGCCGATGAACTCTTTCTGAAAGTTCATGGCAACATGAAATATCTCTACGCTCTAATGGATGACCAAACCCGTTTCTGGATAGCGCAAGAGGTAGCCGATACCAAGTATTCGGCTGACATTCGACCGCTGTTTAAACAAGCTAAGGCAATCGCACACAAGAACCCCAGAACCCTCATTACTGACGGTGCGCCTAACTTTCATGAAGCATTCAACGACGAGTTCTACACAAGCAAACTAGCGAATCGTCCCGAACACATACGCGACATACGCTTCGATGGAACGGTTCACAATAACAAAATGGAACGCATGAACGGGGAAATCCGTGACCGAGAACGTGTAATGCGTACCCTCGAAAAGCCCGACAGTCCCATACTTAGGGGCTATCAATTATTTCACAACTACATACGACCACACACGGCATTGAACGGCAAAACTCCGGCAGAAGTAGCGGGAATAACCATAAGCGGTGAAAACAAGTGGCTAACGCTCATCCAAAACGCAAAAGAAGCAAGAAACATGAAAGAGCTTACATGAAGTGCATACCAAGGTTCGACGATTTCCCTTTCGGCGTACGGCAAGCAGATTGGTGGTGGTGTACATTTGCGAATGTTGAAGCCGTTACGCGTTATCACGTACCTGATTCGAAGATAAACCAAAATGCGCTTTCTGAAGTTTTCATATCAGCGTGTAATGCACGAATGCGAAAACCTGAGTCAGACATTGGGCTTTTGTCTTACACAGAGCCGCCTCTTTCGACGCATGAAGACTTAGCTTGGTCACGAACGCCTAAACATTTTCCCGCATCCGACTTCAAGACATTCGAAGACCTAATTATCGCTCTGGAAAAAGGTGTGGATGACGGACTACCTTACATAATCTCCGTTCCATCGCACGATGTTTACACGGGCCAACTTAATGGCAACAAGCATATGTTCACAGTAGTTGGCTATGATGATGAGCACCTTCGAGTTTTCGATTCGCTCAACAACCGATATGCTCGATATTCCGATGCGTATAAGTCCTCGATAAGAAAGGGCCTTACAGATATTAGGCAAGATACGACCGACGCACTTCTACTCCGACCTAAGTCAAAGTCCTAGTTATCAACCGCTTTTTTACAACAACAAGAAACTAACCTATCAACCGAGGACTTGACGTTACCTTACGTAACAATATTTATATCGGACTGTTACTAAAGGTAACAAACTAGCCTATCAGAGGTGAATTAAGAAAATGTCTTCAGACGAATTCCTTCCCGAATGGTTTAGGTCACGAAAGGGCAGGCAGTCTCCTTTCGGTTGGATGGACCGCTGGTTCGGCGACGTCGATGAGATGTTCGAGAACATGTTCCAGGACATGCTCAAGGGTATGCCGAAGGACATGATGACTGAGAGAAAGCTACCTGACGGTTCAACCGTGAAGCAGTACGGCCCCTTCGTTTACGGCTACTCCATGTCTATCGGCCCCGACGGCAAGCCCAACGTACAAGAGTTCGGCAACGTGAAACCATCCCGACGCCCAGGCGCATTCGGCATGCAGCAACCAGCCCTGGAACCAAAAGAAACCCGTGAACCCTTAGTCGATGTCATCAACGAACAAGCACAAGTGCGCGTAGTTGCGGAACTACCCGGCGTCGAGAAGTCCGACATAAAGACCAGCATCAACGAGGACGCATTAACGATCAGAGTGGATTCACCGAACCACAAGTACTACAAGGAAGTTCAACTACCGACCGGCGTAGACCCCGACAGCACCAAGGCCTCATACAACAACGGCGTCCTAGAAATCACCCTACGCAAAACCCAACCTAGACCAAAGGGCAAAGAAATCAAAATCGACTAAACCCATCCCTCCTCCCGCCTTTTTTCTCATTTTTCTAATTACTGAATTGAGTCGCGAGCCTGCGGAGATGTTCAAATTCCTCCCCACTATCCTCCGCCTGTAGCACCGCGGCGTACCTCACTCCCAACGATGAAAGGCCGCGAAGGGTTTGTTCAGCATGATCTCCCTTGCACAGGGCGAGCTCGCGTATTGCATTCGCGAGCAAACTCTCAGTCGTCCTCTCAGTCAATCCACCGTTCGAGATCTGAGACTTGACATCCGCAACCCGTAATCCTCGTTCTCTCAACATTCTCCTGACCCATCTTCGCCTAAGAGCATAGGGTCCCAGTGCTTTCACTAGTTTCTTTTCGTTGTGCGCGGATAAGTAGGCGGGACAATAGACGGCCGATTCTGAGACTCCGTCGGTGGAATTTCGCTCTGCTAACGTGCTCATCGTCCTCTTACCGAGAAGCATGAACGGAATGACGTTGTAACTAGCCGCAACCTGCAATGACGACGGATGCATGACTTCAGATCCGAGAAATATGGGAGCGGAAGGAAGCTTACTTCGACTTGTTTTGACTAGCTCAAGGATTCTAGATTCGCCATCCAACTCACATTCCTCTTCGCATAGGTACGTGGGATTACCTGCGACAAAGCAAAGCCCGCCATTATCGTGCTGTCTCATGGATTCAGTGTATTCGGCGATCAGATCGAAGGCGGATCGATGCCTCGCATTGACGGTTACGACGATCGTTAGGTTAGATTCTAGTTCCTCAACCCAACTGAGTAAGGAGTCTAGTTCGCTTGGGGGCATGTAGTTTCTTTGCCATTCGGCATCGATGAAATGAAAGTCGAAACCTGTAGTAATGCAAGACTCGGTTATTTCTTGAGTCTTCAGTGGCTGCTTTGAGATTTCGTTACCGAAGTAGCTGCGCTTAGTTGCCCTCCCAAACTGGAAGGCGATTCCCCCTATGCATCAAAACCGGCCTCCAAGCAAAGAAACGCAAATGGGTCCAGATAATTCTAGGAAAAATCGGTTCGGAATGCTATGGAAGGCTATTCCTTCTCAACGGCTCGACCTTGACAAGGAAAATTGTGAGGTCTCTAAATTAACTTTACTCGAAACCCAAACTCAGATAGAGCAAACCCAAGAAACCGTCCGTCAAAGCACCCCCTTCACATGATCATGCGAATCCGGCGCGCAGCCTTAACCTACTCACTCCTCATTCAGTAGAGTGGGGATGGCGGCTGAGAACTGTGCCATAGTTGCACCAGATCGTGCCAGAGTGCGCTCTACAATTATCTTCGGCACGGGACGAACCGTGTGTGGTAGGTACCCATATCACAATGCGGCTGAATTGGGACACAGTTGAATCCAACTGGAACCCATTTCAATCCCGTGGTTGCCTCGAGTTGTTAATGGGAGCACGCCTGAGTGTCCTATTGAAGAGGGACTCAACGCCCTACTAGCGAGAGGAGGGGGCGGGGTTAACCCTTCGAGTCCGGAAAAATCAGGGTGTCATCCGCTGTGTCGGACACCCGCTTTCTAAGTCAC
This sequence comes from Candidatus Bathyarchaeota archaeon, assembly GCA_963733055.1. Lineage (GTDB taxonomy): Archaea > Thermoproteota > Bathyarchaeia > 40CM-2-53-6 > 40CM-2-53-6 > FEN-987. Next base: position 748,261 of record CAVTBR010000003.1, on the reverse strand, counting down.
TGGTTTATCTAGGGCTTGGCTAAGGCGGATTTGACTTCGTCGTAGTTTGGTTCCTTCCCAGGGTCGTCCGATATCCACCTGTAGCGAACCGTCCCAGAAGGGTCTAGTACGAACACGGCTCTCTTCGCGGCGGTATATCCTTTCAATCCTGCGAAATCGTTGTGAACGATGTTCAGTTTCTTGATCGTCTCTCTCATGTAGTCGCTGAGTATTGGAAACTGTAGCTTGTTCGCGTCCGCGAAAGCTTTGTTCGTGAACGGATCGTTCACGCTGACCGCAACAACCTGACCCGGCAGGTTTTGCAGAGAATCCCTGAACGTACACATCTCTTTATCGCATACGCCCGTGAACGCTCCCGGGAGGAACGCTAAGACTACCTTCTTTCCTTGAAACTCCTTCAATGACCTTTGCTTTCGGTTCTGGTCCGGAAGTTGGAAGTCTAACATTTTTTGGCCTACATCAACTGACAAATCTGTTTCCTCGTGTGATGAATTTTCAAGCTCACAATTAACCGTTTCTCACGTAGGTCCAGGCCTTTCTAGGATTGGGTTCAGGGTGGTTCGATTTGTCCTGGGGCTGGTATGCCTTTGAAGTTCGCGTCTAGCTTTGCAACCAAATGCCATGGTAACAGCATTGGGTTCTGGATTGTGCCGGTAACCTGAATTCCCTTAGCCTTGAGGTTCTCGATGAGGGCGGCGAGGGAGCCGCATATTGGGTATAGGTAGGCTTTGTGTGGGCCCGTAGCTAGGGCCTCAAGGTTTACGAATCGAACTGTTTGAGGTTTAGTCTTCTCAATCTCGTCAGCCAATCCCTTAATGACTTTCTTCTCAACGGCTTCGAACACTTGACCGGTTAACATTTGGTGGAGTTCACCCGTCGGCTGGAAAGCTTCAAGGTTCAAGGGATCGAGTTTCTTATTGAAATCATTCCCGTCAATCACATACTCCTGCGTTGTTGACACCTTGGATTGCAACTCCGAACCGATTCACGGGTGACACCCTTGCACATCGTTATAGCTGTTGTCAAATACCCCCACTCTCAATTAGAGTGCCAGGCGTGTCTCGATGAGATTCCTGCTTAGGCTATCGAATCGATCACAGTTTGCGCCTAAGGATGCGAGAGATTTGACGCTGCGATCATACCGGGTGGTGAAGGAGTTTGGCGGAGATGTTGGGAATCTTCGAGTTAGTAGCTCAGCTGTGGAGTTGGATCTGCTGCTAGACTCAAAGGGCAATCTGCAGCAAGCAACGAAGTCTCTAGAGAACGAGTTAGGGCCACTGCTTACTCTAAGGGAGCTTGACATCCCAAGCCCGCAAATGGAACCCGGGGATGCGATTCGACAGGGACTTCAGTTCTTCAATGATGAGAGGTTCTGGGAAAGCCACGAAGCACTGGAGTCGGCATGGTTGAAGGCTGCCGGAACTGATAAGGAGATACTCCAGGGCCTAATCCTTCTCGCCGCCGCACTCGTTCATTTACAAAAGAATGAACTGGCGGTTACTCTCAGCGTGATGCGTCGGGCCCAAAGTAAATTGTCTGATCATCATTCAGAACATTTCGGTGTGAACATAGACCATCTTCGAGACAATGTCTCAAGAATGATATCCGCCGGTTACCCTGATTTTTTCAAGATCGGGATTGTGAATTAGAGTAGTTTTGCTGTGCCTTGAAGACCGGCTATTGTCTTCGCAGTCCCGTATTTCCCCGGTCCGGATCTTCTCTAAGGCCGTTTGGAATGGGAAACTTTCAACGGTAAGGTTTTCATCTTCTTCCAATCTCGTCTGCGTCTTCGTCAAGTCTTTGGCCAAGTAAATGTGGATCTTCTCGGTGCTGTAGCCGGGTGCTACAAAGCATTCCAGAATCTTAACAAGGGTTCGACAAGTGTACCCTGTTTCTTCCTCTAACTCTCGTCCCGCACAGACCTTCGGGTCCTCGCCGCGCTCTAACGTTCCAGCGGGGATCTCAAGGAGTTCAGCGGAGACGGCGTATCGGTACTGACGGACGAGGATCACGTTGCCTCCCGGAAGAATAGGCACTATGGCTGCGGCTCCTCGGTGTTCAACGATTTCGCGGCTCGCGAGTTTCCCGTTTTCGATCCTTACCTCGTCAAGACGTAGGTTGAGGATTCTGCCGTTGTACACGCTTTTGGATGAGATTCGCTGCTCCAACTTCATCGCTTACAGTTCCGAGGCGTTCATCGATAATAGATGTTCGATTCTCAATCGCCTGTTTCGGTTGGTACTGTTTTTATGGAGAGTTCTCTAGTCATGGCGCGTAAGGATTTAGAGTTGACAGAGAAATTCGTTCCCGATACATCGATAATCATCGACGGAAAGGTGCCATCCATCATAGAGAAGGAAGGATTGGGAGATGTTGAAATTATCATCCCACCGCGCGGTCCTAGATGAACTGCAAGCTCAAGCTTCGAAAGGTCGCGAAACAGGCTTCATTGGGTTAGAAGAAATAAAGAAACTAAGAGTTCTTTGCGAGAGTAAGGGGATTAAACTCACATTCTTGGGGGAGCGACCCGGCTACAACGACATTATGCTCGCCAGAAGCGGCCGCCTCGACGCCCTAATCACCGATGTCGCGAAAACTGAGAACGGAACCCTACTGACCGCGGACTACGTGCAAGCCTTGGCGGCAGAAGCCGCGGGCGTGAAGGTCAAGCACATCCCAGGCGAGGTTAAACTGACCGGCCTCGCGTTTGAGAAATTCTTCACCCCCGACACTTCCAGTATCCACTTGAAGGAAGGGACGAAACCGCTAGCGAAGAGAGGTAAACCGGGCAAATTTGAACTGGTTACCCTGTCCGAAAGCCTCAGCACGGTTCAGGAAGTTGAACAGATAATTCGAGAAGTCACGGAGGCCACCCGTGTAAGCGATGAGGGGTTCGTCGAAATCAACCGCGGCGGCGCCATGGTAATTCAGCTCGGCCGGTTCAGGGTCGCTATTACCCGTCCGCCTTTATCGGACGGTTTGGAAGTAACCATCGTACGCCCGGTCGTAAGCCTCACCCTACAAGACTACAAGCTTTCCGAGAAGCTCATGGAGCGTCTCGCAACAGGTGCCGAAGGTATCCTCATTTCGGGGCCGCCAGGTTCCGGTAAGACGACCTTCGCCTCGTCCCTGGCGGAATTCTACTTGAAAAAGAGCAAGATCGTGAAGACGCTCGAGTCTCCAAGGGATCTGCAGGTTGGACCTGAGATAACCCAGTACGGCCCGTTGGAAGGCGATTTCGAGAAGACCGCGGAAATCCTGCTCCTCGTGCGGCCTGATTACACTGTTTTCGACGAGGTGAGGAAGAGTAAGGATTTCATGATATTCGCGGACATGCGTTTGGCCGGAGTGGGCATGATCGGCGTCGTTCACGCGAGTGAGGCTATCAACGCTATCCAACGCTTCATTGGGCGAGTAGAGTTAGGCATGATCCCTCACATAATCGACACGGTAATCTTCATCCAGTATGGAGAGGTGCGCGACCTATTCACCTTGAACCTCACCGTAAAGGTTCCAACCGGAATGACGGAGGCGGATTTAGCTAGGCCTGTGGTTGAGGTAAACGATTTCGAGACAGGAAACCTTCGATTCGAGATCTACACGTTCGGCGAAGAGAACGTGATAATTCCAGTCAGCGAAATCAAGCGAACGGTAAGCGGGGCGCGGAAGCTGGCGGAGGAAAGGATAACTCAGGAGATCAGGCATTTCGATCCCAACGCTGAGGTAACACTGGTATCCGACAATCGAGCCGTCGTCCGAGTCGACAACGACATTGTTCCGATCCTCATCGGCAAGAAGGGCGTGACGGTCACTAAACTCGAGGAGAAGCTCGGGGTTAAGATTGATGTGGAGCCTCTCGCTCCAAGTTCGTCCGGAAAAGAAACGAGGTACGAGATAAGGGAGGTAGGTAATCGGATTGACATCGTTTTCGATGAAAGCCTAACTGGAACGGTTGCTAATGTCTACGTCGGCGACCAGTATCTATTCTCAGCAACAATTGGGAAGAAGGGTCAGATCAGAGTGTCAAAGAAGTCCGATCTAGGCCGGAGCCTCTTGCGCGCTCTCGTCTCAAAACAGAGAATTCGAGTCTTAACCTAGTATCGCTATTCGAGTTGAAGCTTCAAATCGGTGCCGACAAGTTTACGAACAAAGCCTTCTATTTCGTGTAAGAGCGAGATGATTTGCTCACGTGAATGATCCTCGTTTTGGATTGCTCGTTCCAGTTCCGCTTTTAATTCGTCTTGCGCAGCGCGGTTTTCCTTCCCCTTCCTGCGTAGATCCTTGAGCTCTGTCACTAACGCCTTCGTTTCCTGATCGGAGAGTATTTGGTCGTAGGTCAATTTGGCCTTCCTCGCACTTTCATGAAGGTTCGACAATGAGTTTTCGGAGGTGACCTGTTCGGATCGTTCTATGACTTTCTTCGCTTCGCGTTGCTTCAGTGCAAGTTTGCCCGAAGAGACTGCGCCGGACAAGGCTGACATTACCGATTTCAAACGAGGATACCCTTCTGGTTCTGCGAGGAAGGTTGTGAAGGGTTTCTTGATGTACTCTTTTGCGCTTTCGCGAACTTCGACTGGAAGCGGGTAATCTCCGCGTTCCGAAATTGACGTGAGTTTCTTCAGCGGTCGGCCGAGCCTACTGAAGCCAGTTCTAATCAATTCCCCTCTCAGCCTTCTCAATTCCGAATCGATTTCAAGAAACTTCGTGACCTTTGGGTTTCCTCGAACCGTTTCAGCTTGAAGCCTCAACGATTCGTCTAATTGGTCCGTTTCCTTCAGCCTGTCCTCTAGGGATTTTCTCTGAGACACGGCTAGCTCTTCGGATGCTTGTAATTTGCTCAAAGAGTCGCTTTTCTCTCGAATATCCTCAAGCGAGCGAAGGAGCGCGCCGCGGCCCATGAGAAAATTGTGGAGTTCGTCGCTGAGCCTCCGGAGTTTGTCAATATTGCCGCCCAACGTCATCATGTCTAGGATGTAGTAGGGTCTGATTTGTCGTAACCATTCCTCTCTGGTTCGAGCGGCTTCCGATGCTATCTTTGATGTGTCCCGTTGTAGGTTTCTCAAGCTCATTGAGTCCTTTACGGTCGGGATGTTGAAGTCTTTGCACATGTCAGGTATGATGCTCGTGAGCCTCGCTACTGCTTTCGAAGCCCTATATTGTGCTCTATTGTCCCTCTTGGTTTCCATGTCTTGCTCGGCTTTTCGTGTGAGTTGGCCGCAGGACTGTCTGAGGGAATCAACTCCTCGGTTAATCTCCGAAATGAGTTTGTCCCGTTCTCTTTCCGCTTGGGAGAGGTTCGAGCCTAAGGAATTCCTCAGCCAATCTTGAAGTTTCGAGACTGTGACCTGGTTGGACATCTGGGACACGAGATGGATTCCATTGGCGTCGACGCGGGCTAAAGAACCTGTGGAACAAGTCAGGCTTTAGGTTTAGCGGGCTTCTTCTCTGAGGGTGATCAAAATCGTTTCGACCGTTCCCTCGGCTCGATCAATGCGCTTGGTGAGTTCGTTGACCATCGCATCGTAAGTTTCCCTCGTCGTTTTTCCTGATCGGTATTGACCTCTCACTTGGTTCAAGCTGCTTCTAGAGACTTGAATCTCGGCTTCAGCCCTGTCTATCCGTCGGATCAATTCGTCATAGTGTTGGCTGATCGCCCTGATCTCCGCCTTAACCGCCATGAGCGACTTGTTGATTTCATCAAGCCTCAATTCCATCACTTTCGTTCTCCTTCTGAACTCATGCTTGACCATTCCGCCCCTCGCGACCTCCTCTTCCATCGAAACGAGCTCTCTTCGAGAGCGAAATCCTCTCATCGTACAAGCCCACGAACTCTCTGAGTTTCTCGACAGGGATGGGGATCGCAAGTTCCGGTCCTCGTCTGGCTCTGACCGTTAGAACTACTGCGGCAAATGCCACTTCGAGACCCAATAACCAAGGCAAATAATCGAATGCAGCCCAGAAGGGGATGTATCTGAAGAAGACGCCGAGCGTTACGTTGGTCGAGACGGTTACTCCTAGAATTTGGATTCGACTTTGCACAGGATCGTATTGGGGTGCTGGCGAGATTGGGTTCGAGGAAGGAAGGACGACGTTATCGATCTTTACGCCACTCGGCGTGATGATCTTGACCGTAGCATTGTCAAATATGAAATCCTCGCGGTTGTTCAGCATAGGGACTGTGAGATTGTAGTTCCCCCACCAGCTCACTTGTTTGAGGTATTGGGATTGGGGGAGGTCGTAAGTGAGGCTGAATGTGAAGTTCTCATTTCCCCTAATTCCCTCGCCGTATCTAGGAGCCACGCTTACTTGGTATGGTGCGCTTGGGTTCTCGGGGGTCGTCCACATTGAACCAACAAGGTCATGCGCCATAACGTTAGTCGCGCCGTCAGGAAGTGTGATCGTTAGGCTGGTGATCGGGATCGCGTAGTTATGGAGGTTGTACGTGTCGCGAATACTCAGAGTGCCTGAATTGCCTATTATGATGTCCCGCTCTGCAGAATAGATGTCTAGAAGATATTGGCTAACCGTGAGGTAAGGCCCGACGAATGTATCCGTAGAGTACGCCTTCCAAGGCTGGTAGTCTTTTACCAGGGCGGGTTGTCCCGCGACATTGACCTGCTTGTAGGTTGAATTTTGGGCGACCGCAAAACTTGACCCAACCGCTCCAAGTAGCGTGACATTGGCTTGCCTCACGTCCTGCGTAAGCACTGGGGCGGCTGTGAAATTGTACAAAAGTCCGTTCGGGGCGGTTGTGATGATGTGACCCAGGATGGAGACCACTGTGAATCGATATGTCGAGTTGCCGGGGAGTTGGTTAGCGAAGTGAACTCGCATCCAATAGAAACCGGCCGTCCCGTTCACATTCGTATCCAAGACGAGTGTTTTTCCTTGGCTATCTGTCGCGTCAACATAGAATAAGTCGGCCCTGTAAGAGGCGGGCACACCAAAATCTAGGTATGAGGCGGTTGACCCCCCGGTGTTCCGGACAGTGAAGTTATCGAGAATATGTACAACGCCATATTGTCCGATGGCCGCTAGTCTGGAAATATCTATCGTCAATTGAGCCGGTGCACTTTGGGCATGGGTTGGAACGGCAGCGATGAACGCGAGCACCAAGAGTAAGGTAAGTACTATGAACTTCGAATTCAACCTCAGCTTAGCCTCGCTTTCATCGGGGTAATGTTAACTGAACATCGCCGTGATTGGGACGTTCGCTATTTATTCATTCTGCTGACTCTCGAAGTTCAATCCTGCAAGAGAGATGTGTGCCAATCGTCGGGTAAATCTCTGATTTTCCTCGCGGGGATTCCCACAAAGACGGTTCGAGGGGGAACGTCGGTGTTTACCATGGCCTGCGAACCTACCACCGCTCCTTCTCCAATGACTACTCCTGGGAATAGGAGCGCATTCGCACCAATACTTGCCCCTTTCTTCACAGTGGGACCGATCAACTTGTAGGGTTTCTGTGTGACGAATTTGTCGTTCGTGAAAACGCAACATGGGCCGAGGAATACACCATCTTCGATTGTTGAGTAGGTGCAGACATAGACCCCCGTCTGAATTGAAACTCGACTGCCAATCCTCGAACTTCCGTCAACAACGACGTTAGTGCCAAGCTTCGACATGCCACCAATGGTGACGTTCTCCCTTACCATTGCGTTGTGGCCGAAGGACACGTTGTCCCCTACGGTTACGTCGGAATAGATGGTGGTTCCTGATCGCACCGTGCAATTCTCCCCGAGCAAGGTCGGTTTCTTTGATTCGATCTTGCGGGACCGCGTCATTTGGTTGAGCTCGGTAGAGGCTGGAAATCCTATCACGCAATTTGGTCCAATGTAACTATGCTTTCCGACCGTTATCGGGCCGTAGAGGACCGCGTTTGCATCGACGTACACGCCTTCCCCGATCTGCACATTGCCAAGCAATTGAGCGCCTTTCTCAACGTAGGTGCCACGTCCTAGCAAGCGCTTCTTCGCCGCAGTTGGGGCGCTTCTTCTTGAACTCAAGGAACTTCGGTCCGATGCTACCATGACACACGCGGGCTAAATGGATTTGTTGGCAAATGGGGCGGTGATTGTTTTCGAGAGGTGACCACAATCAAATAATATGAACCGATTTCGTAAAGGTCCTTGAGTGGTTGTCAAAGTGTCGCAAGTTCATCCATACATGCCCAATAGTGATCGAGAGATACAGAGAAAGATGCTCGCCGATATTGGTGTGAAATCCATAGACGGGCTCTTCAACGATATTCCAACTCAATTGAGATCCAAAGCAGAACTGCCAATCATGTCGAAGCTTTCTGAGATTGAAACAAGACGGTACGTTGAAGGCTTGTTGTCCAAGAATCAATCGACGCGTGACATTCTATCATTCTTAGGTGCAGGGGTTTGGCCCCATCACGTGCCTGCCGCAATTGACGCGGTCATCAGTCGTGGAGAATTTCTAACCTCCTACACTCCCTACCAACCTGAGATCTCTCAGGGGATGCTCCAATCCCTGTTCGAATACCAGAGCCTAATCTGCGATCTCACCGCAATGGACTACGCGAACAGTTCCCTTTACGATTGGTCGACGGCTTTAGGTGAAGCCGCGCGGATGACATCACGCGCAACCGGCCGAGACGAATTCATTGTTCCACACTTTATCCACCCGGAGCGCTTACAGACACTGAAAACCTTCTGCGACCCTGCGGACATCAAGATTGTCGAAGTGCCGCAAGATCTTGAGACGGGTAATGTTGACCTCTCTGAGCTAAGACGGAGACTCTCAAACCGAACCGCTGGGGTTTACGTCGAGTTTCCATCCTTTCTAGGCTTCGTAGAAGAATCCTGCGACGAGATCGCCCAGCTGACCCGTGATCAAGGCGCGCTATTTGTAATTGGATGCGAACCAATCTCACTAGGCGCGCTCAAACCGCCCGGAGAGTTGGGCGCCGATATCTGTGTCGGAGAGGGACAGCCCCTCGGGAATCACATGAACTTCGGTGGACCTCTGCTCGGCATCTTTGCCTGCAAGGGCCAGGGGTTGCTCAGGCAGATGCCGGGACGCATCATCGGGAGAACTACAACTCAAGACGGTAAACAGGACGCGTACTGTATGGCGCTACAGACCCGAGAGCAGCACATCAGGCGAGGAAAGGCAACTTCGAACATCTGCACGAACGAAGCGTTACTCGCCCTCGCCGCAGCCATGTACTTGTCCATGCTCGGCCCCGAAGGAATCACAGATCTCAGCGCAACAATTCTTGATAGGACAAACTATGCAATCGAGCAGATTGGAAAGCTGCCGGGGGTAAAGGCACCGGCATTCAAGGCATTTCATTACATGGAATTCACCGTGAAGTTTGGGAATACGGGGAAAAGAGTTTCGGAGATAAATGACGCTCTCTTAACTGCCGGAATTCAAGGTGGACTTGACCTGAGCACACGCTTCCCCGAACTGGGGCAGACCGCACTCTACTGCTTCACAGAGGTTCACACACACCGCGATATCGACATGCTCGCTGATGAGCTTCGCGTCATTTTGGGGAGCTGAATTAGATGGTGTACTCTCAAGCCCGATGGGACGAACCGCCAATCAAATCACTATCAGGGCACGGGCAAATCGGTTTCCACAAACAATCCTCAGACCCATCACCAGCACTAGCCACCATCCCGAAAAAGCTGAGACGCTCGAATCCGCCTTCTCTTCCGGAGCTTTCTGAGGTTGATGTAATTCGTCATTACACCCGACTTTCTCAGGAGAATTTCGGCGTCGATCTTGGGTTGTACCCACTTGGAAGCTGCACGATGAAGTATAATCCGAAGATTTGTGATCTTCTCGCTGCGTCCCATAAGATCCAGGAGCTTCATCCGTACCAGGATCAGAGGACCGTTCAGGGTATACTCCAGCTTCTGTACGAGGCGGCGGATTCCCTCTCTAAGATCGTCGGGGTGCAGAAGATGACGCTGCAGCCCGCCGCTGGCGCTCACGGAGAGTACACGGGTCTAATGCTGATGAGAGCCTACCACCGCGACAGGAAAGATCTGGGCCGTGATGAGATAATTGTCCCGGATTCCGCGCACGGAACTAATCCAGCAAGCGCAGCCATGGCTGGTTACAAGGTCGTGGAAGTATCTTCCAACTCCAGTGGTTGCGTCGATACTGAGGCCTTGAAAGGGGCGGTCGGACCCAAGACGGCGGGCCTGATGATAACCAACCCAAACACGCTCGGCATTTTCGAACGCGAAATCCTCGAAATAACTCGTATCGTTCACGAGGCGGGCGGACTCTTGTACTACGATGGTGCTAACCTAAACGCCATCATGGGCAAAGCGAAACCAGGGGACATGGGTTTCGACATCGTCCACCTTAACCTTCACAAGACGTTTGCTACTCCTCATGGTGGAGGCGGTCCAGGTGCCGGTCCGATCGGAGTGATGAGCAGTCTCGCGGATTACCTGCCAGTGCCCACAGTCGAATTCGACGGCTCGAAGTACTATCTAGATTACAACAGACCGAAGAGCATCGGAAAGGTGAGGGCATACCATGGAAGCGCCGCCGTAGTCCTCCGTGCCTATGCTTACATTCTCTTGCATGGTAAAGAAGGGTTAGTGACCGCCTCCGAGACGGCCGTTCTTAACGCCAACTACATGGCTCAGAAACTTCGAAAGATCAAAGGTTTCTCGTTGCCATATGCAGAGGGCATTCCGAGGAAGCATGAATTCGTGCTATCGGCTTCGGGGCTTGCAAAAGATACGGGAGTGACAGCTTTACTTGTCGGGAAGAGACTCCTCGACTTCGGCATTCACCCTCCCACCGTCTATTTCCCCCTTATCGTGGAAGAGGCGATGATGGCTGAACCGACTGAAACCGTGAGTAAGTTAGAACTCGACGTGATGATATCCGCGTTCGAGAAGATAAGCGCAGAAGCGTACTCAAACTCCGATCAACCGAAAACTAGCCCACACGCAGCCAGCGTCACGAGAATTGATGAAGCGAAGGCGAATCGACCAAAGACGATGGAGTTAACGTGGGCGGCGCACGCGACAGAATAGACACTTGCTTAGCGGAAGGGAGGCTGGAGTTCGGTTTGAAGGTGAGTGTGCGATTTTTCGCTACCGTCAGGGAGTTGGTCGGGTTGCGTGAGGAGACGCTAGACCTACCCCAGGGTGGCACGGTGCAGAATCTGCTCGATCTACTGGTCAAGATGCATGGCAAGCAATTCAGAGAGTATATCTACGATTCTAAAGGCGATGATTTGCGACGCTCCATTCAGATTCTAGTGGGCGACAAGCCAATTTCCGCGCTCAGCGGCCCCTCAACGGTGTTAACTGATGGTTGCGTCTTGGCGATAATCCCACCGGTTGGCGGAGGCTAGTTAGCGCCTAGCGCAATTAGTCACTCGTATTGCAATTAGCCTCCCAGCGTTCAGTGTGCTTTCGCTATTTCTTCGACAGATAACACACCTATGAGCTTGGGAAACTGCTCATTCTACTCTTTACTCAGCGTGTGCAACCGCAATGAGGCGCCTCCTCGCAAATATGTCTCGATGACGTCCGAGTTCAGAATAGAACTCGAGAGGCGAAGGTGTGTACTTGAAACTCGACAGCCACACGGCGAATCGCCTGAGTGAGAGAATTCAACAGGTTCAACCTCGGCCGCGAAGGAAATTGCATTTTGAGTTATGGGAGATGGAACTTGAGGCTGGAGAAGATGAAAGAATAGACATCGACCTGGGTCTGGACCAGATTGAGGATATGGATTAGCGGAATTTGTAGCTTAGCTTTCGCATCTTGTTCCTGATAGAAGTAGCGTGTCCTTCTGCCCTAACTTTGCCAGATCTTATCCCGTCAAGTATGTCTTTGAGGTCTCTGGATTTGGCATCGACTATGGTGTAGGCGTCTCCGATGGTTTGGGGAATATGGGAATCGCTGCTTCCAACCTGGGGAACCTTGAATCTGACGGAGTCTCTTCCGCAAGCCAGTTTGAAAGATAGAACGAGAGGGCATCGGCGTTCACTGTTTCAACGGCATCTGGCCTTGTCTTCAAACGGGCGAGTTTGACACACTTGCTTACGGGGTCGTATGGGTGAGGGACTATGGCCACGCCGTCTTGTTCATGTATTCTTTGAATTGTATCGTCGGCTGGGAGCCCCGGTTGTATCATTTCCCTTATGCCCAAAGCAATGATGTGCCCATCACGCGAACTGATTTCCACACCCGGCAAAATCAGGGCATCGTCAAACGCGGGCGGATCAAAGACGTTATGCTCCGTCACCGCAACGCCGTCTAACCTTTTACTCTTGATGATAGCGGGTAGGTCTTCGCGCTTTGTGTGGGCGTCGGGGGATCTAACTGTGTGAACGTGCATGTCTATCTTAAGTAAAGGCATCAAGAAACCTCATTGTGATTTGGAAACGCTGACCTTATGGAATAAGGGGACGGGTTTCCCTATCTTATGCCCCGCCTCGACGCGTAGTTTGCCCGCGTCCCACCAGCTACCTGTCAGGTTCGTACTTAGATTGAGCTGTTCGCCAATTCCCTTCGCAGTTTCGGGTAAGAACGGTGAAATCAGGATTGCAAGTGATCCTACGAGTTGAGTCGCTAGGTAGAGCGTGGTCGCGGTCTTGGTGCGGTCTGTTTTGATCAGGTGCCATGGTTCGCGTTCGCTGAGGTATTGGTTCCCCGTCCTCGCCAATTCTATTGTTTGCGCTAAGCTTCCCTTCAACTGGAAGTGATCCAGCTGTGACGCGATCTTCGACGGAGCCTCTTCAATCTCCTTCCTAATCGCCTCATCCTTCTCGTCGAATGTGCCAGGTTCGGGCACTACTCCTTCGAATTGGTTATTCACGAAAGTGAGGGTTCGGTGAACGAAATTTCCGAGAACATCATTCAACTCGGAATTCACGTGCGTTTCAAACTCATGCCAAGTAAAGTTCGCGTCCCGGGCTTCCGGTCTTATTGCAATCAGCACGTACCGCCAGTACTCACCGGGCGCGACTTTCAAAGCCTCGTCGATCCACACACCGATTTTGTTGCTTTTGGAGAACTTCTTTCCATCAAACAATATGAATTCGGTCGAGGAAACCTGCCAGGGTAGGACGTAAGGGTCGTGTGTTGCGAGCAGGAGCGCGGGGAAGATGATCACGTGGAACGGAATGTTATCTTTGCCAATGAAATGGACATTCCTGGTTTCTTGCGAGAACCAGTAGTCCTTCCAAGCTTCGGGTTTACCAGACTTTTCCGCCCACTCTATGGCGGCGGAGACATAGCCTAGTACGGCTTCTAACCAGACGTAGATCGTTTTACCCTCGGCGCCGGGGAAGGGGGCTGGGATTCCCCACTTGTTATCCCGTGTCACTGAGCGGGGTTTCAAACCCTCCTCGAGCCATCTCAACGAGAAGTTGCGTGCGTTTTCCGGTAACTGTTTGTTATCCTTGACTGTGGCGTAGAGTTTGTCGCGAAATTTGGGTAGGTCGAAGAACCAGTGAGTTGATGATTTTATCGTCGGCGTGTTACCGCAGAAGACGCATCGTGGCTTCACTAACTCAAGAGGGTCTAAAACTCGGCCGCATGAGTCACATTGGTCTCCTCTTGCGTTTTCGTAGCCACAGTGAGGGCACGTTCCTTCCACGAATCGATCGGGGAGAAATCTTTGGTCGGTTTGGCAATACGGTAGGTTGACGTTCTGAGTGTATATGTACCCGTTCTCGTACGCCTTCCTGTACAAATCCTGCGTATACCGAATGTGAACGGGATTTTCAGTCCGTGTATAATTGTCAAGGCGAATATTGAATGCATCGAGAAATTGGAGGATCTGGTTGTGTATTTGATCGGTCAATTGTTTTGGTGGGACACCTTTCCTGATGGCTTCAACTTCGATGGGAGTCCCATGTTCGTCCGAGCCAGTGACCGCTATGACGTCCTCACCTTTGAGGCGCAAGTATCTAGCGTACACATCAGCATACAGTGGATGAATGAATGTGCCCAGATGGGGAACGGAATTAACGTAGGGCCAAGCAGAATTGATGATCCATCGTGTCAATAGTCCTCGCCTCCACTCGTGGCAGATATATTCCAGGGAAGGTGGTCTGAGCCTTTACTGCCCGTCGGGTTGTTTGTGGTTAGTATCTGCCCCTCCAAATGCTTTCCCAACCTTGGCGCGTGTCCCCATTAACGTTTTCTTTAAGGGGAATCAAGAAATATGGCGCTTCACAAGGGGCGTCAGGAATTAGTCATGAGCGCGGATTATGCAAAGCTCCTGGATAGGGCGTATTCGACTCTACCGAAGTCTGTGGGTACTGGAGAGAGGTTTGAGATTCCGAGGGTTGTCGGAATTAGGATGGGACGTAGGACTATTCTCCAGAATTTTGGCGATATCAGTAGCAAAATAAACCGTGACCCACATCACCTGCTGAAGTTCCTCTCTAGAGAGTTAGCGACAGCAGCGTCTTTGGATGGCGGCAGAGCAATCTTCCAGGGTAGATTCGACGTACAAACAGTCACGCGGCTACTCAACATATATGCAAAGAGGTTTGTCATCTGCCCGATTTGCAACAGGCCTGACACTAAGGTCGAGAAGGAGGGACGTTACCTGTTCCTTCGTTGCGAGGCTTGCGGTGCCCGGTCCTCGATACTACCATTCTAGGAAGTGCATCCTCTGACTGAGGTATTCCTAAGGGTCATCAAAGACGCAAAGCACACGTTAGTGGCAGCGTGTGATACCGAACTTCTCGGTGAGACTTTTCGAGAGGGAAAACTAAAGCTCGAAGTCAAACCAGATTTCTACCAAGGAAACCGCGCCAGCGTTGGAGAAGCATTAGCGGCCATAGACACCGCGGACATCGCTAACCTCGTAGGCGAGACAATAGTGCAAGCGGCCGTTCAACAGAGTCTCGTCGATCCAACCGCAATCCTTCACATTAGCGGCGTCCCCCACGTGCAAATCGTCAAAATGTGACGCAGGTTTCAGGCCGGTTGTATGGGGTATCGGTTGGTCCACCGTGGGTTGCTAACGCGGGGTTAAAATGCTTATTTAGTGTCCTGGGCTGATAGCAGAACAAAACTCGGTGGAATGTGTGGGTAAGAAGAAGGTCCTGAGTGAGGGAGACCTCAGGGAAATGGTGCTGCCCGGCGAGGGGCAGATGTTCGGCGTCGTACTTCAGATGCTAGGTTATGACCGACTGATGGTGAAATGTGCGGACGGTCACGAAAGAGTGTGTCGCATCAGGGGGAAAATGAAACGTCGGGTATGGATCAAGGTCGGGGATACCGTACTTGTCGCGCCCTGGGATTTCCAGACGGACTCGCGGGGCGACATTCTCTGGCGTTATACGGAAAGCCAGGCCAACGTGCTACGAAGTCAAGGACGCATCCTCGCATAGAATCCAAGGTGTCTTAGATGGAACCGTGGGCCGAGCGAAAGCTACGAAGGAGAGTCGCGCAATATGAAACAAAACGATTGATGAGGGACAAACGCAGCGAAGAAATGGACACCCTCGAAGAAGTGTTCGATAGATCCACACTCATGATCGTCTACCGCTTACTTAACCGCGGCTACATTAACAGCATCAACGGCGTCGTCCGCGCTGGGAAAGAGTCGCGGCTATACTGGGGCGTCGGGAGAAAAAGAAAGCTCGTAGCCATCAAAATTTACCTGACGACCTCCGCGGAATTCTTGAAGGGCAGAATGATGTACATTCAAGGTGATGAAAGGTTCAAGAGCACAAGAAAAGACACACGTTCATTAGTCAACTTGTGGGCGTTGAAGGAGTTCAGGAACTTACAGCAAGCTGCCGAGGTCGGTATACGTGTCCCAACCCCGTTGAAGGTTGAAGGCAATGTGCTACTGATGGAATTTATCGGGAAGAAAGGAGAACCCGCACCCCTGCTAAGGGAAACCCCATTAAACCATCCAGCACGAGTGTACGACAAGGTAGCTGAAGCAGTAAAGCTCCTTTACCAGAAGGCGCATCTGGTTCACGGCGACCTGAGCGAGTACAACATAATGATGGTGGATCTCAACCCGATAATCTTCGACTTTGCACAAGCAGTGACCATTGAACACCCTATGGCGAATACTTTTCTTGAAAGAGATCTGCTACGAATGAATGAATACTTCTCGAAGATCGGAGTTGGCGTACCTCCAATCGAAAGGCTAACGAAATGGGTGACAGGGGAAGATGTCGACAAGAATTAGCACGACTATTCCGAATGAACGCATGGGCGTCTTAATTGGAAGAGATGGGACAACAAAATCCGAAATTGAGAATGCGTTCAAGGTGAAGCTTCTCGTTCAAAGTGAGAGCGGCGTGATCGAGATCGTCCGCGCGAAGATTCAGATGATCCAACCACAATCCTACGGGCGCGTGACGTAGTTCTCGCAATTGCTCGAAGGATTTTCACCCGAACGCGCACTCACACTCACCGACGACGACATAGTGCTCGACATTATTGACTTGCGAGAAACTTTCGGCAAGAATGACCGAGACATCTCTCGACTGAAAGGGCGCGTGATCGGCCGCGAAGGAAAGATTCGTAGATTACTGGAGGAAATGACCGATGCAAAAGTGTCAGTTTACGGGCATACGATCTCGATGCTCGGCGATTATGAGACGGTCACTGCTGCAAGAGAAGCAATAGAACTCTTACTGAAAGGCAAACAGCATTCCACCGTGTACAAATTACTTAGAAAGATAAAGAGTGAAAGCAAAAAGAGAGAAACCCTTGAGCTGTGGCAAAAGCCACCGAGTTGACACGCAGAAACCATCATCAGCTTTATTCCACACGCCCGCAAAGGTAGTCGAACCCTAATGGCGCTGCAAGAAGTATTCCAGGAAATCTCTGCGGCAGACTTCTTCTACCGGAACCGTGACATCGCGGGGTTCACAAATCCAACTCGGGCGATCTATTCAACCATCCGTGAACTAGTTGAAAACTCTCTGGACGCGTGTGAAACAAAACAAATTCCGCCCGACATATATCTGCGCATTTCGCACGAGTCGGGGCCCACTGATGGGCCCGGCATTTACAGGGTGCATATTGAAGATAATGGGATTGGCATACCTCACGACATAATTCCATCAGCCTTCGGCCAGGTGCTCTTCGGATCAAAGTACAAACTCCGACAGACTCGAGGCACCTTCGGCTTGGGCGGGAAGATGGCGATCCTCTACGGCCAAATCACCACTCATGGGACGGCCACTATAATGTCGAGCACCGGTCCGACGAAGATCCATCAATACGATCTGATTATTGACATACAGAAGAACAAGCCCACGGTTTTGAAACACAAAACCCATCCGAACGAGAACCGATGGCACGGGGCCGTAATCGAATTCTCCACAGAAGCAGATTACACCCGTGCAATGTCGAAAATTCTAGATTACCTAATGGAGACCGCGATCGTCGCCCCCTACGCCACCGTGACTTACGTTGATCCGCGAGGCAGGCTGTACAGGTTTGATCGCATTACCACCCAGATGCCGAAACCGCCTGAAGAAACCTTACCCCACCCACACGGAGTCGACGTCGAAACCATGAAGCGCCTAATCGATCTAACCAACGAGAGGACGCTCGTGAATTTCATGCGAACTCATTTCCATCGGGTTGGGAGAACCATTGCCACGTCGTTCCTCCAAACGGTCAACCTCGCGACGAGGAAGAACCCTAAGAAACTCACCCCGGAGGAAATCGTCACCCTCGTGAACGGGATGAAGAATTACAAGTTCCTAGCTCCTGACGCCAGCTGCCTCTCTCCGTTGGGCGAGGAATTGTTGGAGGCTGGGATAAAGAAGGAGCTTTCCCCAGAATTCATCGCCGTCTACCAACGAAAACCCTCAGCTTACGCCGGATTCCCCTTCATAGTTGAGGTTGGGATTGCGTATGGTGGACAGATTGAGGCCGGCGGCGGCATCAAATTGTTTAGGTTTGCCAACAAGATCCCCCTGCTCTTCGATGAAGCAAGCGACGTCTCTTGGAAGGTAGTCAATACGCAAGTCGACTGGAAGCATTACAAGGCCACCCCCGACATGCCGATCGCAGTTTTCGTTCACATATGCTCCACCAAAGTACCGTACAAGACCGTTGGGAAGGAATTCATCGCGGACAGGCCTGATGTCGAACACGAAATATTAAACGCGCTAAGGGAGGTCGCTCGGAGACTATCATTATTCCTATCAAAGAAAATCAATATCGCCCACGACAAGCACAGGCTTGACGTATTCCAAAAGTACCTTCCGAAAATTGCCTTATTCTCCACGAAGCTTGCGAGAAAAAGTAAGCAGCCCGACGTTTCGTTGTTACTGAAGAGTGTTCTAAGCCATGAAGAAGAAAGCGACGAAAGCGACGAAGACATCCAAGACGCCTAGCCGAATCGAAGAAAAGAAACGCGTCGTCCAGGGTACCCTAAAGGACCTTGGCGAGCAAATCTACGCGCAACTGTCTCAGAAACAGTGGCCCTCAGTCCGCATGCCAAGCCGATCTATCACTAACATCCACTACGATCAACAGACTCGGCAGTACATTCTTGGAGATCACTTCGTAAGACGAAGCGTGCGCAACATCAGACACGTCCGGCCGTTAACCCAACTTGTCTGGACTGGGTCATTCGTCGACGAACTCACCAGCGAAGGAAAAACCTCAACCCTTCGAGACGTCTTCTATTCTGCCCAGGCATATGAAATGAGCTTCGCCGATCAGGCAGAAAGCGATGACATAATCACTGATCTAGAAACAGTGATTGGTCACTCTAGGGAAGATTTCAACGTCTTTCCCGAAGAACGGAGCGCAATATTCGGCGACTTAACAATTCGGTATACCGTGCGAGGTTACGAGGGGAAGGAACTTAACCTTGCCTCGCATCCCGACGGAATGATGATCGGCCCCGCGCTCGACAAATGCCGAATTCGGTGATTGTGGTGCCGACAAGATAATTGCCATCGAGAAAGGTGGCTTGTTCACTCGTTTCATCGAAGAGCGGGTTCATGAGAAGCACAGGGCAATATTGATTCACACAGCCGGCCAGGCTCCTCGCGCAACTCGATCTCTGATAAGGCGAATGAATAGAGAGCTGAAGCTACCATGTTACATATTCTGCGACTGCGGATCCTTGGGGAATGCACATCGCCAACGTCATAATCTCGGGTTCAGCGAACGCAGCACACCTTCGGGACCTAAACACGCCAGACGCCAAATGGTGCGGAGTTCATGCCTCGGATATCGTTAATTACAAACTCCCAAGTGACCCACTAACCGATCTTGACATAAAACGCCTCTACGAGCTTGAGAAGGATCCTCGATACGATGGGAAATTGTGGAAGAAGGAGATTGCGTCGTTCCTGAAGAACAAACGTAAATCGGAGCAGGAGGCTTTCAGCCGTTACGGCCTAGCCTACATAGTCGACAAGTACCTACCAGCGAAATTGAAAGAGATGAGCTAGACCACATCTAAGTTTTTTCAGTTGTATCCGGAGCCGCTGAAACCAATTCACCGTCATCGGAAATCGTATACCGCTCCCAAGCGGTGGAATGTTTTGCCCCAACCATCTTAAGAATCCGAAGCGACGTGGCGATCCCTTCGGCTTCTTCGTCCAGTTTAAGTTCGATAACTCCGTCCACAATGTCCTGCGCCGAAGCGACGATGGCCGGATGAAAGGCCTTCCGATTCATAGTGACTAGGCAAAGACACTTCGCCTGCCGTGTTCTAGCCACGAGGACGCGCAAGAACTCAATCGCCGAATGGCCCCCTCTTTTGCGTATCAAGGTGTTGAATGAGTCAACCACGATCAGTGACACTGCACTGCGCGCCATCACGTCCGATATTGCGATGCTGATTGCTGTCACGTTTTCCGGATCAACCGCGTGCGTCTCTTCACTCTCGACGCCGACCGTCTTCGAGTAGCAATCGACAAACACAAGAGACGACCAGTCAGTAGTTCCCTGAGTAACGTGCGCGTGAACGCTCTGCCGAATGTTGGGTGGGAAATTATCCAAAGTGATGTACAGAACGGTCTTCCCAGATTCGATTTGGCGACCGACCATGTGCGCCACAACGTTCTCTGGTCCAGCCCCCGGATCGGTGAGTAGGACGATCGTGCATGTAGAGGGTAATCCATCGGGAAGCATCTTGTCTATGATCTCGATCCCTGATCTGATCCTAGGAACTTGTCTTGCATTAACGCCGGTGCCGCTAACTGCTCCGCCGGGTCCAACGATCTCTCCGAGAGCTAGTTGCTTTGAAATCGCGTCTTGTATTTCCTTATCTCGGTCCATTCCAAACGAGTAAACCTCAACTTTCTTCAGAATTCCAAGTTCCACTAAATCTTCGAGCTCACGCTGGACCTCGACTGGGTTCCGTCCAACCTTCTTCGCCAGTCCTTCCGGAGTCTCAGACATGTTGGCATTGTTATGAAAGAGCGTAAGTAGGTCTGCCTTCACGTCAGTATCTAGCAACCGTTCGAAGAGTTTCATCGGGCGTTTGGCCATAATCCGTTCCACCCAGCGGTTTTACCTACATCAAGAAGAGGATAGGTTTCCGCACTCTAATATGGTTACAGGAGTTAACCGCGGAACGGGAGAGGTCGTTCAGACTTTGTCCTGCTCGGGCCCTCAGCTCGCATAGCCTACTGTCTTCCTCTCGTAGTGTGAGGGAGCAACCGTTGGTAGGCGTTGAATATTGCGATACCTAGAATCGTCGATATCGTCAGAATGATCAGTCTTTCTTCCGGATATAGGAAGAATACTACTCCCCAGATCTGCGCAAACTTAGCGGGTGAAACTCCTCCCACGAACCCCACTACGGTTTCGAACAATATTCCACCCACAAGGTGTTGCGCCATGGTGCCCACAAAAGCTAGGGTTGCAATGGCGGCAGCTCCGAAATATCCACCCTTGTTCAACCACGGGGTATCCGAGAGGCCGCAGGAGATAGGAGGACGATAAGAGCGATCAGGTGAAGCCACACGTAGGGGACATGGTCGTAGCCATAGAATACGCTATACGGGCTTACAAGAAATGCGGCCAAGATCAGAACGTAGACAGCTTGGGCAATTCTGCGTCGCCCTGAAATTAGAAGCGCAGCCACGAAAACGTTCACAACGCCAGGAAGAAAATCCAACCCAAAGAAAATAGGAGGCCTCACCGGGTAAGCGATTATAGTTCCGACCAAAACCGCGATTGTTCCGCTCCAAACCCCCGCCACTAAAGCGATAGTTGTCAACAGAAAGTCTCCCGCCGTAAACTGTCCAGACAACTCAATCATCGAAAACGTGGGCACGCTCCTTAGAATGAAGTATACGATCGCAAAGACCGCAGCCAACGTAATCTGCCTAGTCTTGGTCGTCCGCTGCTCAGAGAGGTTCATAATCCAACCCCCATTAGGCGAGTGATTTCACAGCCTCCGCGAATGCCTCGTAAGCCTCGCGGTCGGATTCGTGGCCAAAAGAAGCTATGAAATAATCGGTATACTTGCTTGTCTTCGACAACAGCATTCTCCTAATGCTATCAACCATCATTGACTTGTTGTAGGATCGCCTCACCTCGTTGTCAACCGTTCCAGCCCACGACTTCAGCAGATCTTCGGGGGAGCGACCGAACTCTGCACATTTTGCAAACAGATACTTCTCGCGTTCTTCCAAGAGGCCCTTGTCCAAGTCCCAATAATTCCATCCATCCGCAAGCTCGGCGACAAGATCTAGAATCATATGGTGTTTCCCGCCAATCCAAATTGGTGGTCCAGGTTCTTGTTTCGGCTCCGGTAGGCTCAGCGCATTCGATACCCCTGATGTTTTGCCGACTACCGAGATGTTCTCGCCAGTCCACATCTCTCTCAAGATAAGGATTGTATCCCTCAGGCGACTTATTCTCCGTTCAAGCGACGGAAAGTGATAGCCATGGCTTTGCATTTCATGCGCACTCATTCTATCACCGGGACCCAATCCGACAATCAGCCTCCCCCCACTAATGCAGTCGACTGTGCTCGTCATCTTTGCGAGTAATGCGGGATTGCGCAGATTTACATTCGTTACGAGGCTTCCAATTCTAATCTTTGACGTCCGAGCCGCGACGGCGGAAAGCAGGGTCCAGCATTCCATGGCTCTGCCTGAGGGAAGCCAGTAAGGAGAAAGGTGGTCATATGCCCAAACGCTATCGTATCCAAGGGCCTCGCATTCTTTGGCCACCTCAATGAGATGGTCCGGATTGGGAGTATCCTGCGGAAGCTGGAGGCCGAACTTCGGGCGCGACAAATACAGCGCCTATGTAAATTCATGAAAGTATTTTCGGTCTATCTACTCTGAGACCCGCGACGCTTTGGCGTGTAGATTGTAAACACCCCTTTCCACATGGCATCATACGCTCGACTCATAGTTTCAGTGAACCGAGTACTGTTAGTCCAAAATCCAACATCAGCTCCCACATCCGGGCTGTTGTCGTCCGGTAACCTCTCGTAGAGCATTAACTCTCGTTGATTCACGATAGCCATTCCTGTCGGCCCAAGCGCCTCGGAGTAACGCAATTCGGAGACCGGGACGAGTTTCCTAGCTCCTTCCGTGTTCTCGCTTGTGATCGGCGCTATGATACGAATCTTCGCTCCGCGCCCTTTTGCCTCTTTCAACTGCGCGAAATGGAAGTCCGCGAGAGCCTGAATTCCCCTCATCGTCGTCCAGATCTCAACGCTCTTATCGGCGGATTCGATCATTTGATTGAGCTTTCCGTTGACTTCGTTTCGTCCCTTGAAGATTTTGAGTTCGTCTGGAGGAATGCCCTTTCGCAAAGCTTCAATCCGAGCTTCGGAGGGTGTCGCAGAGGTCCACATCTCGTCAAAGTAGGCTTGAAGGTTTCGCACGAATGCGCGGCTGTTGATCCACAGCGCGACCTCTTCTTCCATTCTGGGCGAGTCATCAGCAGTGCTTATCTCGAATAGAGCCTCGCTGTCGTCAATAATTGAAACTCTCGGAATCGGCTTTGCTTTCAGGTCCAAGTGTCGAATCTCAACGTGTTGCGGGAGTTTCTCGACTATCTCGAGGTTCGGTTTCACTATCGAAGTAATCACTCTTACGCGTAACCCGCCTGACGCAGCCTGGTTTAGCATGTCAAAGAGGCCGGCGGTATCGGCCCTGACCATCTCTGAGGGGGAAAGAACTGTCATGACTGATTTTTGGGCCTGCGAACACATGCCCTGCAGTCTCTGTTCAATTCGAAGTCTACCTTCCACTACTTGAAACCGTTCCACTTCGTGGGTCACGGGCTCTATGCGAACAACGTCAAATTGGCGACGTAGGGCTTCTCCCCGCTGTTCGAGAATTCTCAGCCTCGCCTTTCGTTCCTCGATGAGAATGCTCAAGCATCGCTCAAAGGGGACAGATTGTAATCGTACGGGTCGCTCAAGTGTTGCCTCCACGAGGCCGCGCCTCTGAAGGTTCCTGATGGTTCGGTAGGTTTCTGTTCGGTTGATCAGGACAGCTCGTGCGACCTCGCTGGCTTTTGACGGGCCCGTTTTCGCTAAGAAGACGAGTACTCGGGCTTCATTTCGGGTCAGGCCATATTCCTGTAGTTCCGCGACAATGTCGCTTATTGCTTGGACCTGAACTGCGCTTGATGCACTCGTAGGAGATTCACCTTATCGCTGTGTCTGGTACGCCAGCGACACGGCAATATAAACAGAAGCCGCATCTGTTCGAGGTTCAACCGCAAGTTCTGCGTGTTACGAGGGGAGGTCGGTCTGAACTCGGGTGTAGGTTCTGATGATGCCGTAGGGTTTGAATGCGATACCGCTTCCCTCGTAGAATTTGAGGAACCACTCTACCCAGTGAAGTCGAAGAGTCTGCATGAACACGAAAGCGGTCTCTAGTATCATGATTAGTATTGTTGTTAGAGCCGCGAAGAGTATGTATCCGAGGGCGTCGCCGGCTAGGTTTCCCCAAGCCATGAAGAAGACTAGTACTCCAAGGAATAAGTGGAAGAATACGTCCTCGATGAGTTTCATTGCGAGTATTCGAACATAGGATATTGTGTGGGACAAGGTTGCGAGCAACGCTTCAAAGGCCTCCATCAAACCCATTGGTCCTACAGCCCAGAACTTTGCTACCAGCATCGCGATGAGAGGGACTCCCATAATCAAGAATATGTTCATGCCGTTGTTCGGGTTGAAGAGGTAGTTGGGGAAGCGCAACCCGTATTGTAACAAAGTGATACCGAACGCTCCGTAGAACCATAGCCAAACCAAGGGGCCGGAAATCATTTCGCGGTAATCTCGGACGTAGAGCTTGTCTATTATCTTCAGTATCATGCCGGACATTATGTGAATTACGCCGATCGTTATGGATAATCTCAGCATTAGTCGTATGTTGCTGAATGGTTCGAACCAGAGGGGTCCAGGGAGGCCGGTAACCATCTTAAACCATTCCACATTTCCGAATATTGTTCCGTACAGGAATCCAACAAATAGGGACGCGAAGCCGCTCAGAATCAATAAGGGTGAACCGGCGATTACCATGCTGAAGACGCCGCCCATTCCTCCGTAGGCGTTGTCTGGGATCTTCAATCCCCTTCTCTTGTAGAAGTAAATGATGCTTGATGCGATTATTACTACAATTCCGTTGCCTACGTCACCGAACATAAGCCCGAAGAAGAGCGGGTAGGTTACGAGCCATAGAATGGTGGGATCGATCTCTTCGCTCTTTGGTACTCCGAAGCCGACTGTTAGTTTCTCGAATGTGGATAAGATTGGCCCCTTGGGGTTTTGGAGCTGTGTTGGGGCGTTTTTGGCGGGCCAGTCTTTGACGATTACTTCGTCTGCACATATCGATTTGAGTCCGTCCTTAATCTTGTTCACTTTTGAGGACGGTATCCATCCCTCGATCATGGATGTCGATTCCGTCTTTCCGCAGTAGCCCTTTGCTTGCTCGAGTGCTCTTTCCGCGCCGATGACTTCCCTCTGTACCAGCAGGTATTCTCCGTCTGCGTGGCTGATCTCGGCAAGGTTCGCTTTCAATTCCTTGAGTCGCGTTCGCGCGGCTTCGATTCTGCTTGCCGCTTCGTACCTGAGGTTCTTTTTCCGTGAAATTGATTTCAGTTTCAGGCCTAACGTGCTGGTGATGGTCTCGGCGATTGCGGCGGAGTCTCGTTTCGATTCCAAAATTTTGGTAACATTGTCTGAAATATCCTTGACAACCGCCTCTTCCAACGCTTTCGATTGAACAATATCTTCCAGCGGGCCTGAAACTTTGAGTTCCGTCGGTTTCAATGTCTGGAAGATGCCAGTGATGATCTCCTCGAGCTTATGTCGGCCTTCGGGGGAGTTTACGTCGTCAATCTTCATTATCTCTTCAATGCTCAGATTAACTTGATGTTCTGCGTACGTGACGAGGGCTTCGAGGGTCTGTGCTTCATTCGTGAGGCCTGTTACCCGCGATTCTAAATCGGATACTTTCTTTTCAACTTCGGCAAACTGTTCGTCGGAGACTCGTCGTTCGACTGAGACCGGCTTTGCGCGGGTTCCGGTAATTTCGAGCGTTGCGATTACGGAATTGATCTTCGATTCCAGAGTCGTAAGCCGATATAGCCTATCCGAAAGAGGAGTTGGAGTAACGCCTCCGCCATACCCTTTGATCATTTCCTTGACGTCAAGCAGTTCGATAGTATTCTGCTCTCTGAGGTAGAGCATCACGTCTTCGAAGTTTCTCTTCGGTACAATTATCTCGACGCGTCTCATCCTGGTCGGTAATAGCAAGTGGTCGTGTCTCCAGAGTTTTTGCGATTCTTGATTAGGCTTCTGGGTTTTCCCTCTGACGAGTTCGCCGCGGTTTCTGCTTGTGGGTCATCAGGCGTTTAAGCCTGTCCGTTATAAGGTCGTATAGCGCGGCGAGTTCCCAGCCTTCATCAGAGTAGCTGAAAGAATCTACGGGAGTTCGGATCTGAACCGTAACTTCATAACGGCCTCTTTCTCTTCCAGCTTTGAATTTTGATTTTATGACCGACCTCGCTTCGAGAATATCTGGAAAGACCTTGTGTAGTTGATTGACTACCCGTTTGAACTTCGTCTTAGTAGCTTCGGCTTCGAATGGGTCTTCGGGTAGGCCGACGATGAATATCGGGAACTCGGGGGCGGGTTCGATTTCGGCTAGCAGGGTCATGAAGTCTCGCTGAGTGGATATTGCTTGGAGTTCTTCCCATTGGGTGACCAATGTGCACGTCTTGGCGGCCTTGAGGATGGATTCGAGTGCGTGTTCTGCGGTGGTGTCTGGGGGACACGTGAGCGGAGTAGGGTCCATGGCATCTCCAGAACGAAAGCCCAAACTGTGTCTTGTGTCGGGCCTAATGGACTTGCTACCGACACGCTCGGGCGATCTCAATCTGGAAACGATGTGGGATGAGGTAAGCAGTCCTACGACTCGTTTCTCCTTGATTACGGGCAAATGATCAATGCGTTTTCTTACCAGAAGATCCTTCGCCTTTGCGGCTGAATCGTCCTCTTCGATCGTGATTGGGTTTTCCGTAGCTATTGAGGTAATTTTGAGGTCTCCCCCAATTCTTCCTTTTAGTTCGTGCAGAAGGGTCGTGCAGTTTACTTGGCCGATGATCTTCCGACCGTCTGAGATTGGCGCTGCTCTAACTCTATAGTCCGCCATCAATCTGGCGACCTCCCCGACTGTTGCCTCTTTCTTGAGAACGGGTACGTACACAACCAAGGCTGAGATTTTTGTCGCCTCGATACTTGGCGCCTTGAGGACTTCTCTCTCTGAAATCATGCCGCATCTAGTGCCTTCGGGGAAGAAGACTTCGTAGACTGCCCGATCTTGCATCATCCCTAGGATTTTGGATAATGTGACATCTGGAGGGGACTCGACGAGCGGCGTAACCAGATTGTCGAGCGGCCGTATTTTTAGTTCGTCGACATATTTCGGTAACGCAGCAACGGGCAAGAGGGTGAATCTTCCTAAGCGGTAATCTCTTCTCGTTTCCCTACGACACCATGCTCCAACAAATAAGTTCCATAGTAGCTAAGAGCCCAGAGCGTGCGTGCGGCTCTTTCCGGTACCGAGTATGCCGGAAGGCCATGTTTCTCAAACGACATTCTCATCGTTTGCGCCATTTCCGTCGCCCCCATGTCGCACACCATTACAGGTTTTCCATATTTCGGGATTATCTTCGCAAGTTTCTCGGGCACGTCGTCGAGTATGGTTGGTGCGTGGTGTAGGCATATGGCTACTAGTCCTCCAATTTCCGGATCTTCCAGAATAGTCGATACTACTAAGGCGAACATATCGCTCGTGGCTTCTGCTGAGAGATCGATTGGGTTGAAACCTGATTGAACTGAGAGGAGTAGCTTCTTCTCTTTGTACTCAGAGAATTTTGCCATGATGCGTTCCGGGAATTTCTGCACGATGAGTCCCGATTCTTCTAAGGCGTCGGTCGCGATTATCCCAGGCCCGCCGGCGTTCGTTATGACTGCCATGTTTTTCGTGTAGGTTGGGGGTTGTAGAGCCAACGTGCGGCCGAAGTCGAAAAGCTCCTCAACATTTCGTACTCGAATAATCCCGGCTTGCTTGAACGCGCCGTCGTAAATCTGGTCCATCCCGGCGAGAGCGGCGGTGTGAGACGCCGTTGCTCTTGTGCCCGCTTCGGTCTTTCCTGCTTTCAGGGCTACGATAGGTTTCTTTTTCGATGTCTCCTTAGCTGTGAAGAGAAAATCTCTTGCACGCGCGAGCCCTTCAACATACATTAGAATCGCTTTCGTTTGAGCGTCATTCCCGAAGTAGGCAAGAAGTTCATCTTCGGTTACGTCACATCTGTTTCCATAACTCACGAACCCTCTAATTCCCATGGCATGTCCGGCCATGTAATCCAGAGCCGCCGCTCCGAAAGCTCCGCTTTGGGTGAGAAACGAGACCGACCCTCGTCTTGGGCGAGGAGTGGCGACGACTTCGCGGCCGTCAGAGAGGAACTTGTGTTCCGGGAGGAAGAGGGTATCCATTCCCGTGTATGCGTCGTATATTCCGAGGCAGTTCGGGCCTATTACTCGCAAATCGTATTTCCTTGCCGCCTTCACGAGTTCCTCTTCTAGGTCTCTATATCCGACCTCCGCGAATCCTGAGGATATTACGATCGCTGCTTTGGCGCCGCATTGTCCCGCTTCCTCAATTGCTGCAGGCACACCGGGAGCGGGAATGGCAACTACAATTGTTTCAACCTTGTCAGGTACCGCTGATAGGGTGGGATAGCATTTCTCGCCTATGATCTCATGATGCTTTGGGTTGACTAGGTGGACATGGCCTTTGAAGATGCCCCTGTTTCGGTTTGTGACCATGTTCTCCGCAATTGCATACCCTATTCTGCTCGGGGTTGCGGAGGCGCCGATGACTGCTAATGATTTTGGGTCAAAAAACGAGTTTAGGTTGCTATCTTCTTCAGGTATTGAATGTCTCCCCCGCTCTTGCGCTCTTTCCAGAATTGAGAGACTTCAGTGTTGCTTTCAAGATATCGGTTCAAAGCTACTTCAGAGACCATTTGTGATAGGTGGGAGATTCGAGCGAGGTCCCAAACTATTCCTCTGAGCACAAGGCAGAGCTTCCGATCCTGCACGGATGAGATAACCAGGTCAATGAGTTTCTTCTGTTCCTCTTCTAGTCTCTTGGATTGTTCAATGGTACGATTTGCGAGTTCTACATCCAACAGGCTGAAGGAGTTCATCGCACCATTCGAGGTCGCAAGTGTTTCGACTCCGAACTTACACACTGCATCAATAATTGAAACATATTCAGTGTATCTCTCTTCAGCGATGGTTAATATGTGGTTGGCCATTGACTCGCTGCAGTCGGCTGTCTCCTCTAGGTATTTTGAGACAGCTCTGTAACCGACGGCATGTGTGGCGGACTCAATACCGACATGTCGTGACAATGGAATCCTTGAGATCGCGCGGAAGATCTGGCGTAGTATCAGCCAATATAATCTGTCTGCTTCGTTTTCAAGCTCCAGAACCTCTAGCGCGAGGGAGAACTTGCGTTCCATCAATGCTTGTAGTGCTGTCTCCAGCATTGAAACGGCGACCTTGTGAAGTCGTGAGAGGAGGCCTGTGATGGGGAACTTTGACGGGTCGAGGAAGCATTGGATTACTGTCTCCTTAGGAGTCTGTTCGACGATACCTAATCCGCTTAGGCGTCTTGTTGAGTTGCGGATGGCGTTGATTTGTTCAGCAGTTAGATCCGTAGTGGAGGAAATGATGGTCGTGTCGCGTCCCAGGATGTAGTTGCCTGTAATCATTCTGGCGAGAAGTTCGCTGTCCTTGCAAGCGTCGGCATTGATCTTGCAAACGGTCATTTCGTCGGACTCCATCTCGCTGCCTGGAGTGACGACTAACTCTCCGAACTCGGAAAGTCGAAGTGTAACGACACCGCCCCGTCTGAGACCAACTTGCCTTACCCAATCCCGGGGCAAGGAAACCGTTAGGGTTGAGTGGCCGACACGTTGTACCTTTCTGATTTCCAAATCCTTCACTCAAGCTTCATTGTAGTTATTTCTGGCTCGTCATTCTTGTGGAGGGTCGTCCTCCTGCGCTGTTATATATTTCGCCGTGATTCTATATAGAGAACTATCTGCATTGTCGAATACTTGTTCGACTAGTCGTGCCCATTCATCGACATCACAGAGCTGGCTGATGGAGCTACCATGCGAACTCTCGTTATGAGGCATTCATCTCCCCCTTCTAGGATCAAATTCACCCCACATCGAGGGCAGGTCATTTGTGGTAAGCTAAAGTGGAATGAGAGATCGTCAGTTTCAAGTTTTTCAGCATAGTTACAGTTTGTGCATCTCGCAAATCCCGGCGTCTCTTCAACATTCAAGGTCGATCCTTCTAATGCCGTGCCTTTGGACAGTATCTCATAGGAGAACTTCAGTTGCTCGATCGATAGAACCCGAAGCTTCCCAACCTTTAGCTGAACCTCCAAGACCTTACTTGCAGAGCGTTCCTTGACCAGTTCTAAAAGTGCCTCAGTCAGTGAAGTTGCAATCGCAAGCTCATGCACGTGAAGCACCCTCTACCTATTCTTCAGCCCAAGCTTCTCAATAACCTCAGCAATGCCCGTCCCGTTCCTGCAGCTTGTGTGAACCGTGGCCGCTCGAGGGTTGATGTGAGCGACATCAGAGCTGAGTTTGTCTGGGTCGACGCCCATAGCTGCCGCAACGTCGATCTTGTTGATCGCAACCACTGCTGCGTCCCGGAACATCATCGGATGTTTAAGGACCATGTAGGGGCCCTCAGTTACACTAATGACCACTAGCCGCCTGTCCGACCCCAACGGAAACTCAGCCGGGCAGATGAGATTTCCAACGTTCTCAATGAAGATCAAGTCAAGCGTATCAAGGGGGATTTTATTCAACGCTTTTCGAATAAGGTTCGCATCAAGGTGGCATTCTTTACCCGTGTTGACTTGAACCGTGGGTATACCTTCTGAGGAGATAATGTCCGAGTCAATCGTGGTCGTGACATCGCCCTCAATGACGGCAATTCGTAGGTCTTTCTTGAGTCGGGAAATCATCGACTTAATCAGGGAAGTTTTACCCGAACCAACGGAGCCCATAACATCTACCGCGTGAACCCCCTTCGCATCCAATCTGCTCCGGTTCTCTTTCGCTAATCGATCATTTTCTCTGAGTATGCTGACTTCGAGTTCCACATCGAAAACCTCCCCTTCTGCGGAGGTCACTACTTCGACTGGTTTTGCCAAGGCATTTCCATCTGTTGTTGCTCTGAGAGCTACGGGTTAAGAAAGTACCTATTGAATTCTCACAATCAGAAGCCTTGTGACAACGGCTACCGAATTCACCTTTGGGAATTGGCATTACAGACATATAGGTCGCCTACAGATTTTTCCATCAGCGGTTGGCCTTGTGCCTCACTTATCCTGGAAAAGTAGTGGCGATAACTGGGGAATTTGCCTCAGTGGACTATGGCCAGGATGGAATCAGAGACAATGTCAACGTCTCTCTTGTAAAGCCGAATCTCGGCAGTTACGTTCTCGTGCAAGGTGGTTTTGCCATCAAGGTGCTCTCCAAGAAAGAGGCATTGGAGACCTTGGATTTGTGGAAGATGATTCGGGGTATTGACTCGGAGGAGTCATAGCAGATTTGCAGACGAGACCCAATCTGATGGATGGCGCAATTCTGGCGGCGCGGCACAGCTTCATGCCCAATCGTCTTGGCTACTGCGGCCCAGACGAAAATGACGTATTATTCGATTCCTGCCTGAGCAACACGCGCAACGAGCAACTGATCGACGCCCTCAGGGGCTTCAAAGCCGCTTACCCATACATCCGATTCATAGCCGAATCACTCGGAGCCCAGGATCCCCTAGATTACAGGGCCGCGGAGGCGTATTGGATCGGCAACGATTATCTTCAGAAGATCTCCCCCGGAGACTTCTACGACCATCTCGCAGCCAGATTCAAGTCAAAATTCCCCAAAGAACATATCAAGAAATTCTTTGAAACCAAAACTTTCGCTCCATTTCCTCACCACGCCCTTCACGTGTTCAACTCATTCTCCACAATGGGGACTGCTCCCGAAGCCCTCGCGAGCGGTGCGGGGAAGGACGAGGCGGTTGGGGGCTTGATGGACAAATGCCGTATCTCATGGGGGAGAGTTCTGGAGGCGGATGAGAGCGGTAATCTGGTTGTCGATTATGAGCCTTTGCAGCGGGTAAACGGCGTATTGAATTTGGGAAAGCCGACGATGACGAAGGTTCTTGCGCAAGTTCAGGGGAAGAGTTTCGTAGCTGGAGCGAAGAAGGGAGACTGGATTTCGTTTCATTGGGGTTTCGCATGTACGATCCTAACGCCAACCCAGGTTGCGAACCTCAGAAAGTACACCCTATCGGATATGGCTATGGCAAATGCCATACCCGTTCCAACCTAGGCAAAAGAGAGCAGCCGATTTGTCTCGAATACTCGCCTTTCGAGCCAAATGGCTCAACTACCGCTGGTCCTCAATTCTATTCCTACTGATCATGACCGTCGGTTACGCCGTTTACGCCGCTGACCGAACTGTCCTCGCGTCCGTGTTGGCGCTGATGATTCCGGATCTTCAGTTGACGAACTACGGAATCGGTCTCCTCGGTTCAGCTCAATACATTGGTGTTCTGTGTTTCGTTTTCCTTGCAGGTCACCTGTCGGACAGGTATGGAAGAAGGTCCGTCTTGATCGTCGGTCTAGTGGTGTTCACGCTGTTCACAGGGCTGATAGGACTGGCGTCGAGTTTCTTCGAAGCGTTTGTCTTTCGCCTCGTGAGCGGCTTCGGTGAGGGAATCTTCTGGCCCGTTGCTATGGCTGCGGTTGCATCATATTTCAAGGAGCGCAAGGGACTGGCTTTGGGCATATTCTATATTGGTTTTGATGCGGGAAGCGTTGCCGGTCTCTCATTGGGAGGCCTCGCCTACGCTCTTTCAGGAAGCTGGCGAACTGCCTTCTTCGCTGCGCCGTCGCTAGGTCTCTTAGTAATCGCTGGTGTAGTCGGGCTGAAAAGCAAATTTTCCTCGTCTGGTAATGATTCTGCACGGATAAGACTGGGCAGCGACGCCTTGAAGCTTCTCAGACAAAGGAACGTAATTCTCATGATGGCCTTTGCGCTTTTGGCGACCTGGGCTTCCGTTTGGCAAGTGGTGTTTTTGCCCTACTATTTCTTTAAAGTCATGCATTTTGGGATATTGTCCTCCGCCCTCTTCGCGGCAGTAGTTTTCATTTCGGGAGGAATCGGTAAACTTGTCCTAGGTGGAGCGTCGGATCTTTGGCGTAGGAACAGATTGTTGGCTTCAATTTCCCTTGCCGTGATATTGTCGTATGCGCTTTTTTTCGCAACCTCAAATCTGATCCTTGATCTGTTGGTTGCCATTATGATGGGCTTCTTCAGCGGCGCAATCTTCCCAATTATGCAAGCGCTAATGGTTGATACCTGCAAGGGCAGGACCGGGACCGCCCTCGGGCTCACGACGACATCCCAGTCAGTGGCCACCGTCATTTCGCCAATAATCACGGCATCTCTTTTCGTCATAGGAGTAGGAAGAGCTGTTGCGTTGAACGCCATGATACCTGCCGCACTGACATTACTGGTGGCGCTAATGCTTAAGGACCCTCGAGCGCCGCCTTCACGATAGTTCAGTATGTCTTCCGAGTTACTGAAGCGGATAGGAGGTTTAGAAATGGGGATGCTTTTTGGTTCGCATATCTCCTGCAGGAACCCTGTGATGTATTCAGCTATGTCCACGGACGTCTCAGTATAATATATAGAATAGCAGCAGAACTTCTAATTGTAATTACCCCGCCATTTTCTCGTGGTCGGGATTATGCTGAACCAAAAACTCGGGGACTTGCTAAAAGGTCAGCTCGATCATGAAGAACACGAGACCGAAGTCTACGCCCGAAAGGTAAGAGAAACCAAACACAGTGTTGCAAAACTTCTCTACGCCAAATTGATGCGGGACTCGATGCAGCACGCGGACGTCATCCGCTGCGCCCTCAGCTACCTAGCGAGCGACAAATGGGAAGCACTCGCCCCAATTGGTGAAACTCGGAAGGATATTCTTGAGCTCATGGACATGGAGGAGAAGGCCTTGCGACTGTTCACGTCCGCCTCATCTCAGGTTCGGGATCCGCACCTGAAGACCCTGCTGACAATGTTAGCGTTGGATGAGGAACAACATTACGCCATGCTGCGTTACCTCTTGGAGAGTTTTGTCGAGAAGAAAGAGGTTTTAGAAGTTTGAGCCAGGTAACAACCGTGCTTCAACCTAGAGCCGACGTTAAGATTCTTGAAGAGCGATGCAAAGCGTGCGAGCTCTGTGTCGTTACATGCCCACAAGGTAACTTGAAATTTTCAACAAAGCTGAACCATGCTGGCTTCCACCCAGTCGAGTTCTCTTATCGGGGAACAAGGGGAGAGTGCACCGGTTGCGCAATCTGCTACTGGGTCTGCCCAGACTTTGCCATCAGCGAAATCCAGGTGAAAGCATAGATGGCCAAGAAACGAGTTTACTTGAAAGGAAACGAAGCCCTCGCATACGGCGCATTGGAAGCAGGACTCAACGCCTACTTCGGGTATCCGATCACGCCCTCAAGCGAAATCCCGGAAACACTGGCGAAAGAATTTGGCGGCAACAAGTATCCAGAGTACAAATTCTTCCTCCAGGCCGCAAGCGAACTCGAAGCAATTAACATGGTAATCGGCGCCGCCTCAGGCGGTGCCCGGGCAATGACCGCGACATCGAGCCCAGGTTTCAGTTTGAAGCAGGAAGGTCTCTCATATGCAGCATGCATGGAACTCCCATTCTTAGTAGCTGACATATGCAGAGCGGGACCGGGGTTAGGAAACCTCGGCCCGGAACAGAGTGACTATTTCCAGTCAACCAAGGGTGGTGGTCACGGGACCTACCACCTACTCGTTCTTGCACCCGCAACGGTCCAGGAAATGGCTATCCTGCCGAGAGTCGGGTTCGATCTGGCTTTCAAGTACAGAAACCCAGTCCTAATCCTCAGCGATGCATTTACTGGACAGCTTAAGGAAGATGTAGAATTCCCGGAATTCACGCCCGAACAGTATGACGTGTCATCCTGGGCAACCACGGGCGCAAAGGATAGAGCGCCTCACATTCTCAATTCGCTAGAACTCGACCAGCAGAAGCACTTCAAACACATTGGAAGAATCTTCGAGAAATACAGAAACGCCGAAGCAAACGATGTCATGTTCGAAGAATACCGAACTGAAGACGCCGAGACGGTCATCGTGGCCTTCGGAATCGTCTCCCGAATAGCGAAAGGCGTAGTTAACAAGCTGCGCTCCAAAGGGATGAGAGTCGGACTCTTCCGGCCGATAACCCTGTGGCCATTTCCCAAATTACAACTCAAGAAACTTGCGTCAGAAGGTAAACGATTCCTAGTCGTCGAGCTGAATACAGGACAAATGATTGAGGATGTGAAGCTCGCGGTTGGCAGCGATGTTACTGTTGATTTTCTAGGAAAATGGGGAGGTCTCGTACCGACTGAAGCAGAGATAGAGAGCAAACTAAGGAGGTTGGAGGTGGTCGCGGTATGAGCCAACTAGCGCTCCGAGTTAAAGTTGGAAAACTGAAGTCGTTAACCGATACCCCGACGCATTACTGTGCAGGCTGCGAACACGGCACGCTTACGAGGCTGATAGCTGCGGCGATTGACGATTTAGGTGTACGTGAGAAAACCGTGATGATCGACTCGGTCGGTTGCAGTGTTCTCGCCTACAACTACCTCAACTTCGATCATGTAGTCTCGGCACACGGGAGGGCGCCGGCAGTGGCCGCGGGTTTGAAACATGTACGGCCTGAGTTGACGGTTTTTACGGTTCAGGGTGATGGGGACGCGGCCTCGATCGGGCTTTTAGAACTTGTCTACGCGGCAAAGAGAGGGACACCGATTACGATATTCCTTGTGAACAACGCAATTTATGGGATGACCGGAGGGCAAATGGCGCCCACAACCCTGGAAGGCCAGGTTACAAGCACAACGCCGTTCGGCAGAGACGCCCATCTAACTGGAACAGAGCTGGACGCGTCAAAGCTCGTTGCGGGAATGGATGGCGCCTCATACGTCAAACGGGTGAGCCTGGCGGTTCAAGAGATTTCTAGCCAAAGGGGCAAAGTGTACACGATAAAGAACCTGCTCGATGCAAAGAAATCCGTGGAGAACGCATTCAAAGTTCAAGCCCTCGGAGGGTTCGCATTCGTGGAGCTCCTGAGCACATGCGCCATCAACTGGAAGATGCCGGTGCTTGACGCTAAGCGTTTTGTTTACGAACAGATGGTGAAGAAATTCCCGTTGGGGTTATACAAAGACAGCTTTGGAGTTGAGAAAGAATGACCAAGACTAAGATGCTTGTAGCAGGCCACGGTGGCCAGGGCGTCCTACTGCTGAGCGACTACATCGCCTACGCCGCAATGCTGGAAGGAAAACACGTTGCATATACCCCATCATATGGACCGGAAACACGCGGTGGCAAAGCAAAATGCTACGTTGTAATCTCAGATGAAGAAGTCGACAACCCAATCGTAGAAGAGCCTGATATTGAGTTAATCATGAATCAACCTTCAATGGAATTTCTAAACTACCTCCGTCCCAACGGGCTAGTCCTGTACAATTCATCGCTTGTAGAAACCGGAGTAGATCGAGACGATGTAAAGAGCCTGGGTATACCCGCCACAGAAATGGCCGACCAACTGAAGGGCGAGATCCAATCAAAAGGAATCAACGATACCAAAATATTCGCAAATGCAGTGATGTTTGGCGCCTTCATCGGCCTGTGTGCACCAGAAATTGACGACGACCGGACCAAGGAATCGATCAAGTACTTCATGTCTGGGAAGAAAGAAGAGCTAATCGGCCTGAATTATCTGGCGTTCAAGAAAGGCAGAGAATTCGTTCGGGCAAACCCAATACCTGAATTCAGCTCCAAATGCCCGTTCCACTGCATTCCTGCATGGGCTGACCAATAGAGGGGTCATCCGCACCAGTAACGCTGAGCCCCTAGTCTACGCTCCTTTTCCTGCTCTGTTACGCGGCCGATGCAATCCGGACAGAAATGGTTATGCCCTGTTTCATGTAACCCTAGCGATCGTTGGTGTTGCGATATCCAATAGCGAGCCCCGCATCGGACGCATCCCCTCTCGCTCGTCATGACTCTGGTTGCGAACTTCTCAGATTTCTCCGTCGCGATATTTCGAGCAAGGTTCTCATTGACGCCAAGGGCTAAGCACTGTTTCGGTTCATCCGATGGAAAACCCATGTCCGTGATGAAGACATCGTTGCTGTTGGTCAGCCACACGTCAAACTTGCCATGAAACTCACATGCTCCATCAGAATTCCTAGCGGTAGCGCCGCGTTCGCCCAGGAGGCATTTTCCATCAATGAGGTGGCATCTTCCGCCCTCAACGAAGTTTAGACACAAGAGCGATCCACTCGACTCGATCATACACTCGCTTGATATTTCTCCTTACTCGTAATACATGTTGGTTATCAAACTTGGTGCGTTATCGCACTGCATATACCTTAAGTTCGGAGGTAGGAATCGGCGCACAGTAACCAAGCACGAGATGGCGGGCATACAGATGGTAACTCTATCTGACCGTGTTGGCGCACTCCACGTCTCCCCCATCCGCCGCGTTGCAGCACTCCTCGCAGAAGCGAACAATCGGAAGGAGATAATTTCCTTCGGCGGCGGTGCTCCCAGCCTACCACCGCCCAAAGAAGTGTCAAACGAAATTATTCGGATGATGTCTAAAGATCCTCAGGGAACGATCGTTTACTCGGGGACGAGAGGCTACCTAGAGCTTAGAAGCCTTATCGCGGATGATTGGGCTCGGCATCAAGGCGAAGCCTATGACCCCGAAACCGAGGTAATATTGAGCGAAGGAGCCACCGAAGCTATCTTCGCCGCTTTCCATTCGATACTCAACAAGAACGACGAAGTAATCCTTGCCGACCCGACTTACCTCGGTTACTCAGAGGCAGCGCAGCTTGCTGGGGGACGGATCGTGCGACTGCCGGTTTCCGTGAAAGACGGATACCAACCGAGCCTCGAACTGCTGCAGTCGTTGGTTTCTCGGCGGACCAAAGTTGTAGTTTTGCTCAGCCCCGACAATCCAACGGGAAGGATTGCTCGCCTCCCGTTTGTCAAAGGCCTCTTGGACATGGCCGTTGACAACGATTTCTGGATCATATATGACGCAACATATCGCGACATAGTCTACGGCGAAAACATTCAACCCAAACTCACCTCCCTACCCGGAGCACACGAACGAGTCATCTCCACTGGAAGTTTTTCGAAGGAGGCATCCGTGCCTGGGTTGCGGCTAGGTTACGCGTTGGGCCCAGCCCAGGTCATTGACGGCATGGAGAAGATAAAGCAATACACGACGCTAGCACCAAATACGTTAAGCCAACTTGCAATGCTGCGCTTCTTGACTGGGGATGTCAAGGAGAAGTATCTGAGAGAGATGGTCATTCCAACGTATCTTGCGCGAAGAAACTTCATGGAACAATCTATCCAGAAGTATTTGCCTGACGCCGACCACCGTGAAGCCAGATGGAGCATTCTACTTTTTCGTTGATATGAAGAAGTATCTGGCTGAAATGGATCAAACGGACATGGAGTTGTGCGACCACTTGCTCAAGCAAAAGGGTGTCGTTGCAATACCCGGCTCATTCTTTGGAGAAAAAGGAGCAGGACATATCCGGCTGACTTTCGTAAGCGAACCCGAACAAAGAATAGACCTCGGAATGAAACGGATCGCGGAATACGTCTCGTCGTACGTGTTCGCGGGTGGCCAAGTAACTAGAGTAAGCCCCCACGCCAGCGATACAGTTTTCTTGATGCCTTATTGTAATCTCTATAGTTGCCTTAGGTTAGTTTAGAGTGTGAAAAACACTATAGAAGCATATATTCTACTGCTTAGAGTATATTTCACCGAGGCGAGATTTTGGAAGCTCGTAAAGTGCAGCGCGTAGGGTACTCAACTCTCACCGTCTCCCTGCCTCGAGACTGGGTTGAAGATGTGAAGCTCAAGGCCGGAGACATTGTATCCATTAAACGAGAGGACGATGGATCACTGAAACTCTTCCCCGGCACCGAACACAAACGGGACGAAATCAGGAATTGCATAGTGAACGCCGATCTCTGCAACTCAACCCATCTCCTGACCCGCGTCATAACCGCCAACTACATCCTCGGCCATGACACCATTCAGATCCAGGCCAAGGATGAATTGAAGAAGGCCCATCTGGAAGAGATACGGGCGACGACACAACGACTCACCGGACTCAGTATAGTGGAGCAAACAATCAAACAGATAACCCTCCAGAGTTTCGTCGACCCCACACGCTTCCCTATCTACGGCCTTATGCGCCGTCTGCACATCATCATCACCTCGATGGTTGACGTTTCAATCAAAGCCTTGGTTGAGAGGCGGCCCGAACTCGCGACTGAAGTCACGCATATGGAGGAGGAGTCAGATAGAATATATTGGCTCATTGTGCGGCAGTTGCTGCTCGCCATACGCGATCGGAGTGTGGGCATGAAGATCGGGATTGAGTCTCCCGTCCATATCGCGGGGAACAGAGTTGTCGCTAAGATGCTTGAAGAAATGGCTGATTCAGCAGAGAACATCGCAAACGAAGTCCTAGCGTTGAAGGATAAGGAGGTCACTAGCGACGCCATATTGAACGACATATCAAAATTCGCAACACAGACAACCAAGACCTCAGAACAAACCATGAAAGCCCTTCTCACCGGAGACATCGCCATGTCCAACGAGGCGGTGGAAATGGTCGAGTCAGCGGAAAACGACGAAAGAAAATTGACTCAGAAAGTTCTCGCCTACGTGAAGGACCCAGTTATCGCAGCCAGCCTCAGGATTATAGTCTGGAACCTAGGTCAAATATCAAAATATTGTCGAATGGTCGGCGAAGTAACTATAAACCGCATCTTGGAGAAGCCCTCCCCAATCTGTGAATACCTACCCCTTCCCGAAGCACGAGCCAATTAGTCGGAACCCTCAACCTTTCAGGTACTTGCCGACCATTACAAGGTCGGCATGCGTTTCGTAACCTCGTTTCTTGAAGAACTTCATAGACTTCTCATTCGACTCGTAAATTTGAGCGTTAACCTTCTTCGCCCCTTTCTCAGCCAGACGCTTCTCAACCTCGGTTAGGAGAGCTGTAGCTATACCTTGCCTTTGATCGGATGGTTTCACGGCCAGATGATATATCCATCCGCGCCGTCCATCCCACCCGCCGATGATACACCCGACAATCTCCTCCCCCATCAGCGCGGTAAGGAAAAGGTCGGGATCTCGCAGCAATTTCGTTCGCACCCCACTTACATCGTCACCCGGCCTGATGACCAAGCCGGCCGCCTTCCAGAGCCCAAGAATCGCGTCGTAATCCTTCATTTGAAATTCATGAATCTGCGCTCTCGACAATCCGATCATCTAGGATTCTGGGGAACTTACGAACGACGAGACAATCTGGGCGACACTTTAGCCTTTGGACTCTCACTATTTGCTGTCAAAACTGTAGCTGATAATTTGGTGAGGATTAGAGCTGCATAGCAATAGCATGCTCCCTCGATCCGACTGATTATATCCGACTCTACGGTGTTAGCCGTCGGAGTTTGGCGTTTCACTTTGACCTATGATTTGCGGAAGCTACTGGGAATCGCTATGGTTGCTGTCGCAATCCTAACTTCGACTAACCTTGCCTATGGGCAAAGTCCTCCCACCATAAGCTACTCACCCGCGGCTCCAATAGCAAAACAACCCATAGAATTCTATTACTCCGGTGGAGGCCCAACAGATCTCGCTATTTACCCTGAACCTAGCTGCCCAGGCCTGGAAGGCTTCGGTGGATCCAACGCCATCGTAACGCTAGTTGTCCCAGCTGGGCAATACAACGTGACTTTGGCTAGAGGATTGCCTTCAGGGTCCTATAGCGTAGGAACCATCGCGACTGGCCAAAACGTACGCGGAGATCTCGTCTGCAAAAACTTCCTAGTCATTACCCCGAGCAGCTGACTTGCTAGTGAAATCAATAGCGCCGCCGGCAGGGCTCGAACCTGCGACCAACGGGTTTCTGCCCGTTTAACAGCTTCAGCTCCTTCTTGCGAAGGATCCGCTGCTCCACCACTGAGCTATCGTCTGCGTAACATTCGCATACGGCGGCTCGTGTGTCCGTTCGGCGGCGTTCGCGCATTTCCTGTTAGCTCTTTATTTGTTCTCCGGAATCGGTTCCTGCCTCTGCCAAGCACCGCAAAATGCGCATTTGCGGGCACCCTCAGGCATGAGCGATCCGCACGATTTACAATTCACGAGTTTCTCAAGCTCAATGATGGGCTCAGCTGACTTCTCGCGCCGGCTTCTAGTCCACCCAACTAGTCCCGACAATAGGACTACTACTGCCCCGACGGAAAGGACTCCGATCGCAAGGCTTGCGGGTAATTGCAAGAGCGTCAGCTTGGGTTACATAGGGCTGGAATAATATCTTCGTTTGGGAACTGTAGGATTGAAGCTTATGGAGACGAAAGGATTCTGGCAACTCTCAACCATAGAAGATGCAAATCATGCATTTCTGCAAGCCGTTGGCTATATGAAAGAAAGAGCCGAAAGGGTTCTGATTCACGATGCCGTAGGTAGGATCCTGGCAAAAGATGCCATTGCACGAAGATACCTTCCAGCAGCTGATCTGTCGGCATTGGATGGTTACGCGGTTCAATCAAACGACCTTCAAGGCGCGTCTCAGGCTAATGAGGTAGTTTTGGAGGTCGTTGGAGAAAGTAAACTTGGCCAACCTTGTCACTTGAAGATTGTCTCAGGGCAAGCGGTCGCGGTTGCAACAGGGAGCCGCTTGCCGCGAGGAGCTGATTCGGTCATGATGGTCGAACACACGACAAGGCTACAGGGGAACAGGGTCGGGATCCATTCTACTACAACTCCAGGAGAGGGCGTGACACGCAAGGGAGCGGACTTCGCACCAGGTCGGCTGATCCTCCGCAAGGGCAGACGGTTAAGACCCGAAGATATTGGAGCACTCAAGGCATTGGGCCTGACCAAGGTCCTCGTCGTTAGAAAGGTCCGCGTAGGAATCCTATCGACAGGAAGCGAGCTCGTAAACTCACAACCCGCGAATCAAAGTGCGAAGATCGTCGACATAAATCGTCCCATAATTTCAGCGATGGTGCGGGAACTAGGGGCCGAAACCGTTGACCTAGGCATAGCTAAGGATGAGCCCCGAGAAATAACACGAGCACTCAAGAAGGGTTTACGCACCACGAACATAGTCCTAGTCACGGCTGGGTCTTCGGTTGGCAAGAGAGACCTCGTCCCAGGTTGCATCAACAGCCTCGGAAAACCCGGCATGCTAGTACATGGAGTCGCAATGCGACCGGCCATGCCAACCGGACTAGCGGTCATAAACGGCAAGCCAATAGTCTCACTGCCCGGTTTCCCAGTCTCAGCAATCGTCGCCTTCAAGACTTTCGTGCCTAGGCTTTTGACTAAAATGACTGGATCTCCTATCCCGATCGAGTCATCGATAAGAGCGGTGCTTAAAGAGAGAATCTCAGGTGCACCAAACCTACGAACGTTTGTGCGCGTTAAGGTTGAAAGGGGACAGACAGGTTTTCTAGCTGAGCCCTTGAAAGTTCAGCGTTCGTCGGTGTTGGCGAGCATGGTCGACGCTAATGGGATCGTGACGATTCCCGAATCAGTCAGAGCTATCGAGGCGGGTGAAGAAGTGGAAGTTATCTTAGTGGGAGACGTTTGAAGGGCTAGGGCTTCTTGTCTTTCTCCTTCGTAACTCTCTGTTTGCGAATCTCGGTTGCGAGGGAGCGGAGGAGTTTGGATCGAGGGTTCGCCCTTGGGACGATGAGATAACCTCCCTTTTCCCACCAACTGTTCGGCCTAGACTTCCCACCTACGGCTTCATGTTCGATGGCGAGCTGGGTTGCAGCATCCTTTAGCTCTTCCAGCTTGGGAGTTTGTACAGCCGGGCCTTTTGCGAGTTTTCGCCCGGCTTTTCTGGATTTAGTTGAATCAAGGTTCGCCGGCCAGATCACCGACTTTCCATGAAGTTTCAAGCGTCACGCCTTCGAGGACGGCGCGAACTCTTACTTCTGTGTACTCTGGATTAGGATTGCGTTTACAACGCCGTGTTGTCCAGGTCTCGAAGTAACGACCGCCTGACCGAGAGGAGTATCGAGTACTGCGCCTTTGGTAATTACGCCACGTCGTTGGTAGTCGACGTTAGCTGGATTCTTCGCGACCCCTTGAATCTCAGTCTTCTGGCTCTTTCCAGTTGCCGGGTCAGTTACATTGACTGTGTCAACCGCCAGAGCTGCTAGTTTTATTCTCCCGCCGTGGCCCCTCCGTAACGAAAAACGCTTCTCTCCAACAATGGTTTGCGCTGGATCGCTACCCATCTCAAACGCGCGCTTACCGCGGAAAATGTGCTTCTTACCACCGCTCTTCTTTCTCTTGTGAAGATCTCCATGCCATTGGGGCAATCAAACTAACTCCTGATCGCGATTTCGATCAGAGGCGTGGAGCGGTTCATTTAAGCATTGTGAGGTCAGACTTTGGGACCTTAACGATGGTAGGTTCAATTTCTAGGGTTGTTACTTTTCGTTTGGTCGTGAGATCTACTCAGTTAGGGGCCAAGGGAGGGTCCGCTCAGGACACCGCTAAGTGGTTCATATTGAGCACTCACTATGAACGCGACTAGGATTAGGAGAACCCCGACGATTTCCAGAACCATTTGTTGGCTAAGGCTTACATGCGTTGTAGCTTTGCTCAGCAAGAAGAATGAGATTAACAAGAAGATCATCTCAACAAGGACGACCGCTACTATCAAACGCCTCCCCATTTTGTTCGACTTCAAGTTCGACTTATGCTGGCTTTTGCCTTACTAGCGTTTTGGATTAGCGTTGACCACTTGTCGTCGCCAAACGAGACGGAACCAGAACCTGAGGTCGAAAGCTTTGTTCTTTCTCGTCGGTAGAGTTGGCTCAGAGTAGTTGTTCTGGTTTTGAGACTGGAACGGGGTTTGGTATTTCGGCTTTCTTCGGTGTTCTTTGCATTTTGATGTTGTCGAAGAGTCGTTCCAGCTGCTTCTTCTGGGCTTGGGGTTCATGGCTTAGGTTGAAGTAGTCCGCAAAGTTCGGGGTCGTGCGGAGGACCTTCGTTCGCCCTAATCTCTCCTCAGCAATCAAGCCTATCTCACGGAGTTGTCTCACGTGCGAGTAGGCTAGGCTTCCGCGGACCTTCGCGAGATAAGACTGAGTGACTGGTTGTCGGTAGGCGATGAAGGATAGCGTCTTCATGGGGCCTGGC
Source organism: Candidatus Bathyarchaeota archaeon (assembly GCA_963733055.1). Lineage (GTDB taxonomy): Archaea > Thermoproteota > Bathyarchaeia > 40CM-2-53-6 > 40CM-2-53-6 > FEN-987. The sequence goes on along the minus strand of CAVTBR010000003.1, from coordinate 704,386 downwards.
GTTAGTAGTTGCCTGGTAGCGAGGCGCTTTACGTGGCTAACGTACTGTGGTTTGAGTTGCATGACGAACCTTCCGTCGCTTAACTCTAAGACTTCGAGGCAGCTATCGTCGGCCCTGTACTTTGCCTTGAGATGCCGTGCTAGTTCCTTGATCTTGTCCTCCGATCTGAATTCCACGACCGAGCCCAGCGTCTTTAGGTCTAAGGGCTTTCCAGTGACATAGAGCGCGGCTTCGATCAAAGCGACTTTCGTTCTGGCTTTCGGGATTGAAAGCTTAGGTTCAGGTGGGGGCGGGGGCGTGGGTTCAGACAATTGGGGGTGAGACCTCACCTAATCTTATGTACAAATCAGAATCCCCCTCGTTCTGCGTCAAGAGGATCTTCTTTTCGTTGGCCAGGAAGAGCAGCATGATGAACACTCTTACCCACTCCACGAAGGTCTGGCCTTCAACCAACTTCCTGAATGAGAGCGGTAATCCCCTAATGCTGAGCTTGATCAAGTGGCCATAGTAAGTTTCAATATTTTCTTCAATGTTGGCCAGGAACTCGTCGAACTGTTCGAAGACCGATGGCGGGCTTAGAATGAAAGGTTTCTTCGCCAAGACGGCTTTCTCGTTCGCTAGCACTTCTTGGAGCGTGCGTAGGATTTCTGCGACTGAGGTGGATGTGTATTCGAAGCGTAGGGGAAAGGGTAACGGGGGTGGTATTTCCTCGTTGGGCCTGGGTGTTGGGGGTTTCGGTGGTTCCTCCATCTTGAGGACGAGTTCTGATTTCATTCGGTGAACCACTGACGATGAGAGTAGGGCGGTTCCAGAGGCGGAGAAGTCGATGAAACCGTTCTTTTTCATCTCCCCTAGGAAGGAGTTTAGGAGTTCCGTGATGTCCACGTCCCAAGGTTTGATGCGGTGAAGCCTGAGTAGGTCGAACAGGATCAGGTAGGGTGGTCGCAGCCAGAACGGTTTACTTAGCTCTTCCAACCGGCCTCACCTCTTGCATCGGTAACCCGACGACCTGAGAAACTCCCTCTTGAATGAACACGCCGTAGACAGCGTCAGCGCGAGAAATTGTCACATCTTTCAACGAGACGACTATGAATTGTGAACCCTTCGACTTCGATTTCAGAAGCTCGGCAAGCTTCTGGGAATTAACGACGTCTAGGTGGGCGTCAATTTCATCCATCATATAGAAAGGCATGGGGTGGATGGCTTGAAGTGCTAAGATGAAGCAGACTGTGCCGACAGACTTCTCCCCGCCGCTGGCGCTTCCGATAGTCATCATAGTCTTGCCTGGAAATTGCAGCTTGATGTCCGCTCCGGCCTCGAACGGCTTCTCGGGGTTCTCTAGGAACAAGCGTCCCGATCCGCTTGTGACAGTGGAGAAGATTTCATCGAATGATGCGCTGACCTGGTTGAATGCTTTCATGAACGCCTCCAGTTTCCGCTGGTCAAGTTCATTCATGAACCGTACGATGGAGAGTTTCTCTTTCTCTAGGTCGTAGATTCTTGAGGCAAGGTGCTTGTAATTCTCCTTAACCTCGTCGTATTGTGAAGAGGCAAGCTCGTTTACGCCGCCTATTGACGCTACTTCTTTCTTGAGGACGGGCAGAATCTTCTCTACTCTTTCCATCTCATCGTCTGATACCTCGGTTACTTCCGTGTAGCCTAACTGCTTCAGTTCGTTCAAATGGAATTCAATCTGCATTTGCATGTGCTTGTTTGAGGCTGATACGTCGGCGAGTTTGCTGGTTGCGGGGTCAAGCTCCTCAAGGATCTCGGTGATTTCCGCTTCTAGTTTCCTGAGTTGTTCGTTGTACTCGTCACGTTTCTTTTTCACTCCCGCTAATTCCTCCGAGAGTTGATCGCGGGTCGTGTTACTCTCTTTGAGTTGTTCTTCGAACTTGGGCAGCTCAGCCTCTGTTTGAAGAAGTTCGTCGCTGAGTTTTCTCAGTTGGCTGTCGATGCTCGTGATCTGTACTTTCGTCTGGTCGAGTGTGGGTTCAATTGCCGTAACCGTTGATGACAGGCCTTGCATGTGGCCTTCGATCTCAATCCTTTGTCGAAGGAGGTCGTTTGCTTCACTCGTTAGTCTCGAATGCTCGTTCTCCCTTTCGAGGAGAGTTGTGGACTGCGAGCGGATACTCATGGATTCTTTGGATTGCTCGTACGTAGACAATGGCGCCTGAAGATGCTTTTTCTTCGACGCGCAAGCTTCAAGGACTATATTTTCGGTTACAATTTCGCGGTTTAGCTGATCGATTCTAACGGCGGTTTCATCCACGATCTTGTGTGCTCGCTCCAGGCTTTCGCTTATGGTTTCAATTTCTCTTTCTGTTAGGTGTGCTAGATTGAGGCTTTGGGTCTTGTTCCTGCCTTGGTCGAGCACTTCTTGGTTTATCCTTTTGATCTCTTCTCTTGCTTTGAGGGTGAGTTTTTCGAGTGAGACGAGAGTGTTCTTGAGTTCACAGACCGTCTGGCCGTCAAGCAAGAGTTTCGACATGTCTAGGGGCTGCCTGAAATAGCCGGTTTCCATCCCGCCTCCCGGTTCGTAAAGGTCGCCAGTTGCAGCTACCGCTCTAATGCCCTTGAGGGAGGTGAGGAACGCAGATTTCTGCGTGCTTGTCAACACGGTGTCGCCGAAGACGTATTCGATCGCGGGCCTGATTTGCTCGTCAAATTCCAACTGTTCCGTCATGGGGCCGACGATCTCTGGAATTTCTTTGGGAATTGACGTTTTCCTAGGAGTTTGAAGGCCCTTCAGAGGAATCAGTTTGATGCGGCCAACTTTGGTCTTCTTCAACACTTCAATGCAGTAGATCGCTGTTTCCATGTCTTTGACTACGATTGCCTTTAGCCATCCGGCGGCCGCGGCTTCGACTGGTTTCAGAATTCCTTTCTTCACTTTGATGAGGTTCGCAAGTCGTCCATATACGCCGGTCACTGTACCTGCTTTTGCCATTTCTTCGATTAGTCGTAGGGCCTTGTCGTCTGAAGCGAAATTCTGAGCTATCGTCCTCTGTGTATCGATTTCTGCCAATGCTAGGGCCGCTCGCTTGGCTACTGCATTTGCACTTTCAATCTCTGTGGATCGTTGTTTCTTTATTGCGTTGTAGCCTGCACTCTTGGCGTCAGCCGCTGACGCCCTCTTTTCTTCCTCGACCTTAGCTGCCCTGAGATCCTCAAGTCGTTTCGTGATATTTTGGAGGACGGTCTCGTACTCTTCCTTCCGTGATTTGAGTGTTAGGAGATGGTTGTTGAGGAGGTCAATTTTTGTTGCGCTGGCTTTTATCTGGGCGTCGAACTTGAAGATTCGGTTGTTCAATCCGCCGATCGTTCGTTCCAGATCCTCGGCTTCCTTATTTCTCTCTCCAAGCGTTTCTCTTAATCCTGTGAGTGCATTGAAGGATGCATCCGCCAGTGCCTGTTTGGAATCTAACTCTTTCAGAATGGATTCGTGCTGTGATTCGAGCTGTTGCAGTTCCATCCTAGAACTGGAGATTTTCTTTTCTATTTCTGTCGAGTTCTGTTCGAGTTCACCTTTCTGGGTCTGCAGTAGCTTTGTGTTAGACTTGATATGGTCGGCTTGGGATCGAAGTCCGGCGATTGTGGCGTTTATGTCGCCCATCGCTCGTTGAACCTCAAGCAGCCTGTTGCTGCCTTTCTCACCAACAGTGTCTTCGTATGCTCTCTTTTCGGTTTCGAGTCTTCCTTTTTCTTGGATTAGTTGGTCTCGTTTAGTCTTGAGTTCATGTATCTGTTGTTGGTTTTCGTTCATTTGACCTTCTAGGTCCGCGGCTTCTTGCTTGGCTTTCAGAATTTTGTGCGAGACCGCTTTGGCTTGAAGCTCGTACATCTCACTTCTTATTTGGATGAATTTCAGGAAATCGTTGCGTTCCTTTTCGAGGGATTCGACCCGAAGTCGGACTTCTTCGATCTTTGCGGATGCGACTTGAAGGTTGACGTCGGCCTTTTGCAGTTCCGCCTGGGCTGCAGTCTTCTTCGTATCGTATACGGCTATTCCGATCATGTCTTCGATTATTTTGCGTCGTTCTTCGGCAGTAACTTCGGCAAGTCTTGTTATGGCGTGTTGTGGGACGATGTTGTAGCTTGAGACTTGGATGTCGGCTGAGGAGAGGATGTCTGTGAGCTGTTTCCTCGAGATCTTCCTGCCATTCATCCGGTAGATGCCCTCTCCACCCCGCCGGAACTCTCGGGAGATTGTTACGGCTTCGGCGTCGACGGGTATGCGCCTGTCATGGTTGTCAAATTGCACCGCGACCCATGCTGAGTGTGTGGTTGAGGCTTGGGCGCCTTTGTGGATCAGGTCCCCTATCGTCTCCCCCCTAAGCTCCTTAGGGCTAAGTTCGCCGAGGGCAAATTTTACGGAGTCTAGAATGTTGGATTTCCCGGACCCGTTGGGACCAGTTACTATTGTGAGCCCGCGTTCGAGGTGGACGGTCGCCTTCTTGCCGAAGGTCTTGAAGCCTCTGAGGTCGATCCTTTTGATGTATACCAATGGTCATTCGACTCGTCGCGATGGGTACGCGGGATTTTGCTACTTTAGCGACTATCGTGTTACCTCGGCTGCTAAGAAGGTGCGAAGATAAGGCTTGGTTACATTTTCATGATGATTTGTATGGATAAGGCCGTGTCAACTTTGGCATGGCGCTGCTGTTGAAATCCGGTGTAAAACAGACAGGTTTGGGTAAACCGGCAGCATCCATCATATGGGTTACTTGGCTGGATCTTTAGCTACCCACACGATGCGTCATGACGTTTCCTGTTTCGATGTAGGGTTTGCTCTCATCCCTGCATCCGAGCCAAGGAAATACTCGAACCAAGCGAAAGAATCGATTACCTACGCCTTCTACGTCATCAACCCGACCAGCATTCGTTCAGCGGTCCGACCTCTAAGCTAGTCTCGAATAATCTGTTCGTGTTCCCGTTGAGTAAATTTGAGACCACTTCCGCTATCAATGCCAAACATTGACGACGACACTGCTTTCCGCTTCTCAATCAGCTTAGCGACTAATTCTCCAAAGCTGTCGGCCTTCTCGTCCTTCATCATCGCTTTCAATCTCCGCCACACTCGCTCGTCCACAGCTATTGTCTTATTGGCCATTAGGACCGCTATCTGTAAGTTGTAATCTATATCTTAAAACTTCGTGCAACGATGCGCTCGAACATTGGGATTCCGCCATGGGGGGCGGTGAGTCGCGCACGCGAGAAGCTGTCACCAATGACAAGTCTCGTACTACCGGCAAGGTTCAATAGTCCAACACACCGCCCTCCGAGAAGCTTGACCCTTTCAGAAGCAGCCCGGAAACACATCCGCGAAAGGCATCCAGAGGTTTCACGTTACGAGGAGTGGATCAAAGAAACTCTTGGAAAGCCTGAAGTCATTTTCAAAGGCTATGCGGGGCGAATGAAGGCCGTTAAGTGCATAGATAGAACCCACCTGGGCTCGAAGAAGTATCTAGTGGTGGTCTACCGAGAGGAAGACGACGAGAAGGCTATAATAACCGCATACTTCACTTCGAACCTAAAGCGAGTAAAGGGTGAGGTTGTGTGGAAAGCCTAGTCCTGAAGCCAGAGAACCTCGATATCGATTACGATGAGGAGAGCGATGTTCTCTACATTTCCGTTGGCTCGCCGAGAGAAGCAGACGACTCCATAGAGCCACAGGAGGGCGTTGTGATTAGGACAAGGGGCGGAGAACTCGTAGGTATCACTATAGTCGGTCTAAGAAATCGTATTAAAAAGACTCCAATGTCAACCTGATCTTAACCCGCGTAAGGGCCTCTTAGAACGGCTTAGTGCTGCGACGCGTTGAATTGACTTCTGAGGATTACTCCCAAATTTCCTCTGCATGTTAGAAGGCCTAGCGCTCGTACCCGCTCTCCTTCCGGTAGCGCGTGTGCTCAGCGATGATTTTATTGAGCCTTCCATCCTCCAGCGCCTTGCGAACGTCGTCGTAGTTTGTTACGTCGAGGATTGGGGGTTCGTTGTAGTGGTACCATTTCATTTCGTCTTGGGTGGGTGTATTAGTGGAGCTTCGGTTCCAGTGTTTGTTGTACCATTCAAGGTGTTCCAGTAACCTCCCGGCCGCCCTGCCCTCGTCGAGAAGGATGTTGTGTTCGTCGCCGTAGGGGCATTTGAAGAAGTTGATGATGGTGCAGGTTCGGCCGTGTGCTCCTGTGAGTTCGTTGAGGATTCTGAGCTTGACCTGTTCGAATGCGTCTTCACGTCGGAATTCGTCGGCGCGGGTTTTTCCGCATTCGTCATAGAATTTTTGTTGGGCTTCTTCGCCGCCTCGGTCGGGCGTCCATCGCCGCCGGTCTACTTCTTCTTTCTGCGTCTGCGCGTGGTAGATGGCGCAGTTTTGTAGGCAGATTTGCCACCCGAATTGTGGGTCTTTGGTTTGGTTCATGAGGTCGTTGTAGTCTTTCATCCATTCCTTTGGGGGGTGTGCGCTCATGAGGACTAGGGTGAATGTGTCTGGGAAGGTTGTCCAGTCCTCGTACTGCCATTTCTCGGCTGGGACGACTCGTCGTCCGCGGAATCGCCAGATTCGCGGTGTGTGGTTAATCTGTCTGCGGAGTTGGTCTATGTTCTTCCTGATCGCTGCCTTGCTCATCTCTCAGCTTTTCCTCGGTGAGCTGCCTGAGCTCTTGAATTTCCTTTTTCAACGCCTCTATGTCTACGTCACGGAGGACGGAGTTGCAGGCTTGGCCTGCGCTGATTAGGACGCGGGACCATTTGATCCGGTCTCCAGTCGGAGTTTTCGGGTTCGTCACCCGGTCCAAAGCTATCTCCATGATCTGGCGCATGTGCAAAAGAAGCCACGGCCGCGTCGGTCCATCCCCAAGCTTGGGATGGGTGTCGGTTCTCTCCCCATCCTTTCCGCCACTCGGCTCTACTAGTCCTCCAGCGGACGCAGGCGCGGCTGGGGTGTAGTTCAACCCGTCGAGGATACGGTTGCAAATCCTCTGCACCCTAACCTCCGGCCCCACGCCCGCCCGTCCAAACAAACCACGCAGGCGCGTCTCGAAAAACAAATCACGCAACCTCATATCGTTCGGCCACCGAACCACAACCCCCCAAAATCAACTAGCCGGGAATTTCAGCATGGGAGGTAACTGTAACTAATTCCACCCTCGCCAACAGTAATCCGTTGGCAGTCACCCCGGTTCTGTTAACTTAGACGGGTGTTAAACTCAGAGCTTGTAGAGATAATGCCAAGAAAGCTATGGCTGAAACCAGTCGCCACCTCCGCCAAACCAACAATAATCATAAGCACCCCAACGACAGTGATACCTTGAGGATTATTCGTGGACCTTTGTTAGTCACCTCTGTTAGTTTCCTGATTTGGCGTAGTCCCAGCTGATCGTCTTGGTTGGCTTCATTCGGAGTATGATTCGGTTGGCCTCCAGACCGCTTAGCGTTGCATCGACCTTGTCTGGCGGCCAATACCTTGCAACGATCCTACGAACTAGAGCATGGTCCGAGTCATCCAAGATGTCGGCGATGCCTGCAAAGAGAACTACTTTGTGAGCATTCTCGTTTCGGATTGAGACGGCGATTCTGTTGTCACGTTTTACATTCCTACCCTTCGCCCGGTCAGTAGTGGTCGAGAAGTAGAGGTAGGTTCCGTCAAAATAGTAATCGACAGGCGTGATCTGTGGGGAACCGTCCTTGTTCAAGGTCACAAAATCAGCGATCAAGGGTTGAGAGAGGAATTCCCGAAGTTCTACGTCATTCATAGCAACGTGACTCATTCATTTCCCTCCCTAAAAGCCAAGGATAGAGTCCACTGAGATTACACCTGCTCCCCGTACTATTAGAGTAATGGCGAGCATGAGATAGGTTATCAATGCCTTTCGCATTTATCTAGCGGGCCGCCTAGAACTACAAATCCTTCTCCGGCAAGAGCGTCCATGAAGGCAGCGTGATTTTTCCACCCTTCTGTTCCCTCATCAATGCGGATGAATTCCAAGCTGGACCCTGTTCTCTTATGACTGCAGTGTACTTCACGTCATGAGACCTCCTTTACCCGCGCTGGAATCTCAATGAGGTTCGTGCGGTTCACGTCTAAGGCATGGTCGATCAGCGGTTCCACGCTCCTGATGAAGTGCAACGTATGCTGCATTTCCGCATGAGCATCAAACGCCTTCTCGTCAGTCCAACGTGAATGAATGAAAAACAACGTCGGGTCGCGAGCAGAACGATAGGCGTTAATTGCCAAGCAGCCCGGTTCTTTGCGCGCTTGTGGTATTTCCTCACGCAATGCTGCCTCTACCGCGTCCTGTTTCCCTTCACGAGCATGGAAGCGAGCGAAGATGAAAAGTTCCATGTGCTGTTCGTCCTCACTTGATTTTGCCTAGTTCCCGCCATGATTAACTCTGCCGAGTTTCTAAATCAATATAGAAAGTGAAATTGCGGTCTTGTTTTTCATCTAAAGAAGAACGCTTGTGAGGAGGACTTGGCCAGCGAATATCGTCGGCTCTAGATTTCGATTAGGACTGAGTGTTCACTTGAGCTAATTTTAGGGTGACGATCTATGTTTGCAAATATAGCTTCTAGGAGGCTGCCGAAATAAATTGATGCTTTCCGGCCCATATTGTGCATTATCGTGACGACTAATTTCCCTTGATTCTCCACCTCACTGTACTCTGCGAACCCGCCATAGGCGGCGCCTCCGCGAATGAAGTCCAAGACTGTGGTTAGGGATAGGGTTCCATGTTTTGCGAGCATGATCGCTCTTGGAGTGTCCAATCCTGAGAGGCGAGCAGCTTCGATGACTGCCTCATTGGAAGAGGCATCTAAGAGTCGGCTTAACGCTTCTTTTGGGATGCGAACTGCCCCAATCTTATCAAAAAATCGACCCCAGTTTGCGTATGCGAGCAAGAGCTGGTTCACAAGAGTATTCACACTAACATTCCGCGTCGCAGCGTCTTCCTCTAGAGCCTTGAATGCAGTTTCGCTTACTCGAAACGACCTTGTCACACTCTTTTCTTTCTTCACCAATTACAAATAGCCCTGAATTATTCTATTGAACCTCCTTTAAAGTGTGAGCTGATTCCCTTGAATTTTTTGACGCGACATAGGAAAAGAAAACAGTAGGAGTGGGTAGGAGTGGAGAACGATAGTTCTCCAAAGTGTCCTGCGATTCATTGAGGCGAATCAGGTTCTCGCTGGTTCTGGTTTCTTACTCTTGGCTGTAATTGTGTAGGCGTGGCCCGTAATTCCCATTCCAAGCCTCTCTACGCCGAGGAGAATGAGTGCAAACGCTAGAAGGTACACAACAAAGAGAACTCCGAGCGCTGGAAACACCAATACAAGGAACCCCGCCACAAGCGTAACTAACCCTACCATGACAGCTAGAGCTCGCGCCCAACTAGGCAGCTTTCGATTTTCAACTTCCATCTAAATTTCACCCCCCCTCATCGATAGCGTGCATAAGGACCGGATAACACTTCAATAGGACGTATTTTTTGTGACCGAAAGTAGCGAACACCAGAGACGTCACTACAAAAAATACGCCCCAATGAAATAGCGACACTCCCCAAGATGTGAGTGGGATGCTACTCATGCGGGAGAAGAAAAGCAGAGCGATGTGTACCATTCGCATATGGGATACTGATGATCCCAGCAGGTTAGAGAAAGCAAGAATGGCAGTCAAGAACCTGAAAGGGGTCTCGAAGTCAGAAGCCGATCACATATTGCAGATGCTGACTGTCGATTACGATCCCAAAAGAATCACACTGGACGCGATTCGCAATTCAGTTAAGAAGGTCGACCGACAATGACGTCACCGGAGACCCAGAATCCGGAAGAGCGATTCAATAGTGCGCTCATTAAATCGATTGAGGAGACTATCGCCGAAGTCCTAGGTAGAAATGTTGCAGACGCTTTCGGCTATCACCTCTACGCCTATCTTGGAATAAGCCCCGCAGAGGTTTCGAGTCATCTGAACGAGTTTTTCGCAGCACTCAAAGGGTCGTTCGGAGTCGGCGGTAGAGTTCTGGGTGGGAGAATTGTTCGAAAACTATACGCGGAATTAGGCTTGACTCTTCCAGCGTCAAATGTGTCATTGTCCGACGATCCTCACGAGTACGTGAAGCGTGTTGAGGAAGCCAAGAAGATGTTTCTGAAGGTATGAAAGGAATGGTGCGGATTAAGCTAATTCACTCTATTTTTATTCTTATTTCAAGGAGAAAACATGGCCTCCTAAAAGCTCAGGGCAGCCAAAATGCTGAGAATCAGGAAAAGTAGAGAAGCATTTTACTCGATCTTTTCGCCGGAAATCGAGTCGCTTCGCCGATTCCTAGATGCCTATCCCTTACTTACTGTTGGAATCGTGTTCTTGATTGGCGTCATAGTCGGTGGTCTTCTCAGGGCCTGGCCTTCGCAATTTGTTCTTCTATCTCTACTAGGAGGCTTTGGTTTGGCAATTGCAAATGGATCTGCGATCGGACTTCCATCCTACGTATCCGTAGCGCTGGTTATGCCAATTCTTGCGTTTGCGACATATGCAAGTTTGAGGGTCTTACGCTCGGTCGAACAATACTCTCGTGTGGCGCCGCACCTAATGCGCTTAAAGAGGCAATATTTTCCCATATCGAACTACTTGGTCGCCCATGCGGGTATCGTTGGAATAACCGGTGTACTCGCTTTTTCTACGTTCCTGATCGGTTGGTGGGTTACGGTTATGATAGCCTACTTCTTGAACCTGAAAGTTTCCTCGACCATGAAGGGAACTGGAGTTGGGTTGGCTGTGGGAGCATTCGTTTTCTGGGCGTCCTACCAAGGGCTGCTGCGATGGGTGCCCAACCCCATCGTTATTACCGCCTTCACTCTGATCGTTTTCTCTGCTATCGGCAGGATGATCATTCATAAGGCCGAACAGGAATCTCAAACACCTTCCACTTTGTGATTGGGTGAATTTGATTTGCGGAAGAAGTTTGGTCTCAAGCGTGAGATTCCGGAGGAACATTCTTGGGTGCTGCAGCAGCTCTCAAGCAACTGCGCTGACGCTTTCGGGGTTTTCATTCGCCTCTCTAGTGTTCATGATTGGCCTTCTGGGGAACTCATTTCCGGTGTCGGTGAAGGTCGGTCTCCTGCTTTGCACAATCACTTTCGCTATTGCAGGAGAAATGGCGAGAACCTCCTATAGTTCAGAGGAGTATATCGTCTCGGAAAGCGTATATTTCATCTCACTGATTTTGCTCTTTTACAACTTCATAACGCTAACCTACGAGTCGCTCCACGGCTGGGGAATCATTCCCATAATTGCTGCAATTGCCGGTCTTGTCTATGTTATCTGGCGAACGTTCGCCAACTTCAGACTACTGAGAAGAACTTGACATCGGCTGCAGTCGTCTGATTATGCTGGGTTTGAAGTCATGACAACCTCAATTAAGTTAACAGAACCCCAAAACCCCTCCCCCCAAAAAATCCGCCAAACAACCCAGATCAGGCCCAAACCACGCCAGAAACCCTCGAAACAACACGACCTAGAACCCCAACTTCCAGTATTTCCCACCAGCCGGAATAGCGTGCTTCTACGTGCCGAACCTTCGTTTTCGGCGTTGGTAGGTTCTTACGGCTCTGAGTAGGTCGATTTTGCGAAATTCCGGCCAGTAGACGTCTAGGAAGACGAACTCGCTGTAGGCCGCCTGCCAGAGAAGGAAGCCGCTCAATCTCTCCTCGCCTGAGGTTCGGATTATGAGTTCAGGGTAGGGGTTCGGTAGATACGAGGTGTAAAGGTACTTTCTGAAAGTGTCCTCGTCGACAAGGTCCTCATCTAATGCCCCGCTCTTGACCTCGTCAATTATCCGTTTTGCGGCATCGACGATCTCTGCCCTGCCCCCGTAAGCCACGGCGATGTTCAAGTAGTGCTCATCGTAGTCAGCCGTTACCTTCTCAACTTCAGCCAAAGCGTCCTTCAACGTGTCTGGGAGTAATTCCAGCCGACCTATCGCTTTCACATGCACTTTGTTCGCATGAATCCGCTTATCGATTACGAGCTTGCGGGTCTCGTTTTCGATCAGCTTCAGTATCGTGCTGATCTCTTCCTTCGGCCTGGTGAAGTTTTCTGTTGAAAAAACATAGAGTGTGACGGTTTTGATCCCGAGATCAAGGCACCATTCGAGAAAATCTTCTCCCGTACGTGCTCCGTACAGATGGCCATTGAGTTTCACACCGTACTTCTCGAACCCCCATCGTCTGTTACCATCAAGTATTATCCCGACGTGTTCGGGCATCTTATCTGAACTTACCTCGTCTTCCAACCATCTTTCATAGAACGAGTACACGCCAATGGCCTTGAGGAGGGTCGGCAGCATAGGTTACACACGGCCCTGACTCGTGGCCTTTGCGCACATGCATGATCTCTGAGTTGGAATTCTCTCAATCGCTGCGCGAATCACTTGTTCCATTGACGGCAACATCCGCTTGGCAACATTGATGACTTCGATATGGGACAATCGCTCCTGGAGACCGGCTGCCTTATTCGAAATGAAGCAAAGCGTCGAGTAGCATATCTCAAGCTCCCTTGCTAAGAAGACCTCCGGAGCTCCCGTCATGCCAACGATATCTCCCCCGAGTTTTTCGAGCATGCGAATTTCGGCTGGTGTCTCATAGCGTGGGCCTTCAGTTGCAGCTAGGATTGCTTTGTCGTAGGTCGCAACCTCGATTCCCTTAGAACAGTCGATCAATATGCGGCTTAGTTCGGGGCAATAAGGTTCCGTTACGTCTATGTGGGTCACTGGAGCGGCATCAAAATAGGTGCCGCTTCGGGACTTCGTCATGTCCAAAATGTCAGATGGGATGACCAATTCGCCAGGGTTGTAGGCGGCGTTGATTGCGCCCACGGCGTTGGTCGCTATGATTCTTTCAACGCCGACTTGCTTAAGCGAATGGAGATTTGCTCTGTAGTTTATCTTGTGAGGCGGGAGGTCATGTTTCGATCCATGTCGTGGAAGAAAGGCCACCTCTTCTCGCCCGATTACTCCAACTGAGATTGGGGGCGGTGTGCCGTATGGTGTTTCGAGGCGAACTATCTTTGATCCTTGCAGCAGGTCTTCTAGGCCGCTCCCGCCAATGATCGCTATTCTTGGCAATGTTCGTGCACGAAATTTCTAATCTTCGTCGGTATCTGAACCCGAGTCCCCCATTAAGGCTTGGAATTCTTCAAATGACAACTTTCCACCGGTTCGCATTTTCTCGGTCGCAGCTTCTTTGTACTGTGACTTTACTTTCTCTCCCTTCAACCTCGGGGACTGCGACTCTTTCGTTTCCCCTATCTTGGTTCGGAGCTGGTCGATGCGTTCTAAATTATCCCGTAGTTTGCTTACGGCCTCCCGGCGTTCCTGATTCAGATCAAGGAATCGTGCGTGTTTCGAGTCAGCTTCTTTCTTCTTCTCGATGAGTTTCTTCGCTAGTTCATACATTGATTTGTGAACTTTCTCGCTTTCCTCAGCTATTTTCATAAGTTCCGCGTGTGTTGCCTGGGCTTGGATTCTCAGTGCCCCAACTTCAACTCGCAACTGGACCAATTTGTCTTTGACATTCCTGAGTCCCTTATGTTTCGCCAGATCCTTTTCCAAGACGCTAATCTTGGCAATTATGTTCCTCTCGGTTTTCGGGGCCAGAGGATTCGTTTGAATGTACCATTCGAGGCTGTTGATCTGGCGGTACAGTTCTGAGACGCTGCCTTTGATTTGCTCAGACATGAGATGTGTTTGATCCAAGAGTTTCGTCAGGCTTTCACGTTTCTCCCCAGCCTGAGTTCTCAGCTCATCACGTTTCAGCTTTAGTTCCTTTACGTGTCCATTCAAAGCATCGCGTTGAGACTTGAGCTTCTTTACCTCGCCCGATAACTTCTTGACTTCCGCGTTCAACCCGTCTCGTTCGTCTGCGGACTCATCTATTCGTCTTCGAAGGTTTGCAATGTCTGCTTTCGAGGCGGCGGTCTTGGTTCTTAGGTCATCGAGTTCACGGTAAAGGTTGTCGAGAGATGTCTGCATTACTTCGGTACTCATTCAGCGACGCCCTACTAAGCGAAATGGAACCTTCGGGTTATGGATAATGAGGTGATACTCCGGAATATTCGCTGACTGAATGGCTCTTGCGCTGGAGGCTTTCAATTTAACCCGCTGTCTGAACGATGTGGGAATGATTTTGTCGCACATATATAATCAGTTGGATGGAGTTGCTGATTGGGTTAGAACAATTCTGGCATCAACAACCGTGGCTCCCTTTCCGTATACCATGACGGGATTGAGGTCTATCTGCTGTATCTCTGAATTCTCAAGCAACATCCTCGAAGTGGCCTGAAGGATACCCGTTATTGCATCTTCGTCGGCGGGGGGCTGCCCCCTGACTCCTTGAAGTATGGGGTATGAACGAATCTCTCTGATCATTTGCCGCGTATCCAAATCGGTCATCGGGGCCACTCGGAAACTGGCATCCTTCAACACCTCAACGAATATGCCGCCTAGGCCGAACAGTACGGTTGGTCCGAACTGGTTGTCCCTGAGACCCCCTACGATTACTTCCACGCCTCTAGGCGCCATATGCTGCACTAGGATGCCCTCGATCCGAGCATCCTCCTTGAATCCTCTCACGTTCGAGAGAAGCTGCTCATAACCGGCTTTGACTTGGTCTTTCGAGTTCAGGCTCATTATGACCCCGCCCGCCTCAGTCTTGTGCAATATGTCTGGGGATACGATCTTCAGTACGACAGGGAATGACACTTGTTCTGCAAGCGATGCAGCCTCGGATGCGGTGTGGGCGACTCGAAACGTCGGGGTTGGAATGTTATAGGCGACGCAAATCTCTTTGGCCTCAGGCTCTAGTAGCGCCTGTCTCTTTTGCTTCCGAGCGCCAGTGATGATTCGGTCTGCCGTCCCTTGGGCCAAGTTTCTTCCTTCGAGCTTTGATCCGACACCTTATCCAGTACTATTTACCGTTCGTGGCCGTTTTCCCACTACTTCTGAGTGAATGTCTCTTCACCGCCCGACAGCATTCGAGTCACCGCGGCGTTAAGCTCCAAGAATCCAGAGTTGTTTTTTGCTGAAACCGGTACGGGTTCCGATAGTAGCCCGCTCTCAAAGATAGCGTTGGCTAGGGTCCTGGAAATTAACGAGAAATTTTCTTCCTTAATCGTCTGCAGTGATCGATCGAAAGCGTCGGGCTCAGTTACCCAAGAAACTATCATATCGATATCCTCCTCAGAAATCAAATCGGCTTTGGATAATGTTAGAATTTGAGGCTGTTGAATCCGGCTGTACACAGCTGCTGAGAGGAAAATGTTGGATGCGAAATTAAGAGGATATTTAGTGAAAGGTGCATCCATCAGATAAATCACCGCCTGATCGCCTTCCGCCAGCTGCGTTGCAATGAACCGACCTCCCTCTCTGAACGCGAACAATTCTATTTGGCCCGGTGTGTCGACAAGAAGAATGTCCGGGTTAGCTGCGTCTATCTCTGACCTAATCTCCTCCAAATGATCTGCAAGCAGGTCAGACGCCATGATGAGGGCACCGTTCGGCCCAAGCCGATAGTCCAGCATCAACTTCTCTACGTCCACATATTGCCGAGCGTCAATGTCGGGATTGTAGGGTACTGCGATAGCGCCCGGGTCCAGGTTCGCAACGAGAATGTCTTGATCCGTGCCCCTAAGCCATTGTGAATATGCAGCGGCGAGCGCTGACTTTCCCGAACCTGCCATCCCAATGAGAAATATCGTGTACGTCATGGATATGCCCAGCATGGAATTAACGTGGTATCATTCAACTCCGCTCCATCTAGGTTCAGGCTTGTCCCTTTAATAGCCAAACGGATGACTACGCGGACGAAGGTTAACCAGTTGACTGCTGTCGACGCGGGTCAATTGCCCAGATGGGATCTCTCCAACGTCTATGCCGGCCTTGAGACCGATTCACTTCGAAAGGCTATCGCGGATCTGGGCGTTCAGGTTGACGCTCTAGATGAGTATCTCGATCACCACCGGATATCTCGAACGGCTGGTACCGCTCCCAGCCACTCCGGTACTCAAGCGAAGCCGCTCATCGACGGCTACTTAGAACGAACCAACAAAGCGTTGCGCCTATACTCGACCATCAACGCCTACATAGCATCATTCGTAACTACAGACTCCTACAATACGACGGCGAAGCGGCTCGAGTCAGAACTCGAGATGGTCGGAGTTCGGCTGCAGAAGCAAGAAGTGCGGTTCAGGGGCTGGGTCGGTACAATCAAAGACATTTTGCCGTCGATTCTTGATGCACAAGGAACGGCAAAGGACCACGCGTTCTACCTTCGCGAAACAGCAGAACAAAGCCGTTACCTCATGAGCGAACCGGAGGAAGCCTTAGCATCCGAGCTTGAACTGAGCGGAGCAAACGCCTGGAGCAAACTCCAAGGGACAATCTGCTCCCAATTGACCGTTAATTTCGAGCTCGATGGAAAGACCCAGACAATGCCAATAACCGCCCTCCAAAACCTAAACCATCATCCCAACGCAGACGTTCGACGACGAGCCTACGAAACCGAACTCGCCGCATGGGAAACCGTCCGCGAACCTTTAGCGAGCGCGCTAAACGGGGTAAAGGGAAGTTCACTCACCGTTGACAATCGACGAGGTCGAAAAGATGCTCTCCATGATTCACTCGATACCTCAAGAATCGACCGTGAGACCCTAGACACTCTACTTTCAGTGATGCAAGAATCGTTCCCCATCTTCCGGCGATATCTAAACGCTAAAGCAAAGAGGCTTGGACACGATAGGCTCCCTTGGTGGGATCTATTCGCGCCAGTTGGAAAGAATGAGAGAAGATACACTTGGCAGGAAGCGATCAGTTTCATTCTCACCCAGTTCCGAAGCTTTGACGAACGGTTAGAAAAGCTCGCAAAGAGAGCATTCGACAATCATTGGATCGACGCTGAACCCCGTAACGGGAAACGCGGCGGGGCATTTTGCATGGACGTACCCGGCGTTGAAGAGTCGCGTATTCTCTGCAATTTCGATGGTTCTCTCGACCAAGTTTCCACCGTAGCTCATGAGTTAGGGCACGCTTTCCACAACGAATGCCTATCCGGGAAACAGTTGCTGCAGAGGACCACGCCGATGACGTTGGCGGAAACCGCCTCGATCATGGATGAAACAATCATAGCCAATGCAGCACTAGCGCAAGCAGCGAATTCGGAGGAAGAGTTAGCAATTCTGGAGACCTCTCTGATTGGTTCTAGCCAGGTAATAGTCGACATAACTTCACGCTTCCTATTCGAGAAGGAAGTATTCGAAAAACGCGTTAACTCAGAACTCTCGGCGGACGATTTCTGTGAAATCATGCTAAGCTGCCAGAAAGCTACCTACGCCGACGGGTTAGACGAAAAATTCCTTCACAAATACATGTGGGCTTGGAAAGTCCACTACTACATTCCCAGCTTCTCATTCTACAACTACCCGTATGCCTTCGGTTTACTCTTCGGCACTGGTCTCTACGCCATTTACAGAGAACGAGGGCGAGAGTTTGTGAAAGACTACGAGGCCTTACTAGCAAGCACCGGAGAGGCGACACCCGCGGATTTGGCCGGGAGATTCGGGATCGATATACACAAACCAGACTTCTGGCGGGGGAGCATCCGCGTTATTGAGGAACAGATTCAGCGGTACATCAAACTGCAGTAGTTAATCTCAAGGGTCTATCTTCGCTCCTACAGCTCTCAGTTCCCGCTTCATTTCCTTTAGCGCGCCGTTCACACTCTCTTTGGCTAAAGTTTTCTTCTGGGAGAAGATCGAGAAGTGTAGTTCAATATGGGCTCGGCCACTCGCCTCAACGCCGCGAGGGTGCGACTTGATGTAAACCCCGGGCCAGTGGTTCATTACACGATCTATAGTTGGGGCTACTGCGGACTCCATGATGCCGCTGATCTTAACCCATTTTTCAAGGAAATTCTTCCCGCCCGACTTTGAGCGTATTCCTTCTGATATTGATTCTTGGAATATCGCCTTCATTTCTGAGGGAACGCCTGGGAGACAGAAGACCTCAGTTCGTCCGAGATTCAAAGAGACTGCTGGGGCTGTTCCTACTGGGTTGTGTATCGGGGTCGAACCTGTTGGTATCCGCGCCATCTTCAAACGCGGTTTAGTGAACGCAATGGATTCTTTGAATCTTCGTTCATAATGCTCGCGGATTAGACGAACAGCTTCTTTATCCAACTTAACTCGTCGCCCTAACGCCTTAGCCACGCCTAGTAGAGTCATATCGTCAAAAGTCGGGCCAATTCCTCCTGTGGTTATTAGGAAATCAGGTGCACGTCCTAGAGACTCCTTTACCGCGTGCGAAATTTCGCCCAAATTATCTCCGACAGTCGTTACTCGTTTTACGTCGCCTCCGAGAGAAGTTATTTGTGACGACAACCAGGACGCATTCGTATTGATCGTGTTTCCGAGAAGCAACTCGTTGCCGATCGACAGTATCTCAACGATGCAACTCAATCTGGCTCAAGCTCTGAACTGATTTCAGAGCTCTATGGATAAATGGTGTTTGGAGAAATGACTAGATGGTTTGTTCGGTCGCACGTTCTCAGTATTGTGGGGGTTAATCGGGTTTCTTGGAGAGCCACCATTTCAGGTAGTCATTCTGTTTGCGCCTGCGTTGTTCCTCTGGAGATTCTCGCTCCCTCAGTTTCAGTCGGCCTTCCATGAGTTGTTGTGCGCTTGTAGTGAGTCCGCAGCTCTTGCAGGTGTAATGCTTCAGGGCGCTATCGTAGCT
This sequence comes from Candidatus Bathyarchaeota archaeon, assembly GCA_963733055.1. Lineage (GTDB taxonomy): Archaea > Thermoproteota > Bathyarchaeia > 40CM-2-53-6 > 40CM-2-53-6 > FEN-987. Next base: position 685,607 of record CAVTBR010000003.1, on the reverse strand, counting down.
CAATATTCCTCCACATTCTAGACAGTAATTCGTTGTCACTTGGATTTTGGTCTCCAAGTGGTAGGTTTGTGGCGTGCTAGTTAAACCTGTGGCACATCATTCGCTGGCGGCAACGTAGTAGAATTCGCCAGAGCTCTTCTGTTCCCTGTCCAGCTTACTATCCAACTTGTTTATTCGCGGACGCTGCGTGTCGGGGTCGCGTCTAAATGTGATTCCCATTTCGGAAAGGAAGACATTCATCGCTTCCCGCAAAGGCATCGGGTTGGAAGTGTAGCCGTCGACGCTAGGTGTTCCCTTGAAAACCATCATACGGTCCGCAAGGAAATCTTGCGTGACAATGTCGTGTTCAACCACAAAGGCGAAAGCTTGTCGAGCGTCAACTAAATGCCTAACCGCCTTAGCTACGTTCAGCCTCTCCTCAACATCTAGGAACACGCTTGGTTCGTCGAGTAAGTAGACTTGAGCCGTTTTTCCGAGGCAGGCAGTAATCGCGACCCGTTGAAGTTCTCCCCCGCTCAGTTCGGTTATCTTCCGGTCGAGGAGCTTCGTGATGGATAAGGGGCGGATCACTTCGTCGGTGAACATTGCGGATGAATAGTCGTCTACAACGCTCATGAGAAGTTCCTGAACGTTCCCCTGGTAGGTTGAGGAGATGTATTGTGGTTTGTAACTAACTTGGAGTTGATTTTGACTTGATTTTTCGTAGTATGCGAGGAGTTCTTTTATGAATGTGGTCTTTCCGATTCCATTGGGCCCAAGTATTCCAATGATTTCGCCGCCCGCAACGTAGCCTGGGTCAACCTGGAGTTGAAACTCCCCAACCTTCTTCGTGATCTTTGGCCATTCAAGTCTGGTTTGAGATTCGAAGTCAATTTGCCTCGGTGGTCTAACGTGGAATCGGATTGGGTCATCTCTGAACCTCATGTTTTCGTCGGGCAGGAATCCGGAGAGGTAATCGTTGATTCCGCTTCGTGTTGGGTGAACGTGCGATACGATGCCGTATGATCCGGGCTGACCGTAAACTAGGTAGACTTCGTCCGAGAGGTAGTCGAGCATTGCCAAGTCATGCTCGGCAACGAGTACGGTCTTTCTCTCTGCCAGTAGTTTCCTTATGCTCCTTGCTGCTCGAATTCGTTGGTAAACGTCTAGGTAACTTGATGGTTCGTCAAAGATGTAGACGTCGGCGTTTCTGGATATAGCCGCTGCGATAGCAACCCTTTGCAGTTCACCGCCGCTCAACACCTTCGCGTCTTGTTCGAGCAGCGGTTTCAATTCGAGGTCATCGATCAGTTCCGCGAGCTTTCCGCGCTCATTGACCTTATTCAACAACCCGCCAATCTTTCCTTTGATGACCTCGCCGAGTTTGTCGACGTGTTGCGGTTTGTGAACGATCCTCATGCTGCCAGTGGAGACGTTGGTGAAGTATTCGTGAAGCAGAGTCCCTCGGTATCTCTTTAGGACGGTATCCCAGTCGGTCGCGGTTTCAGGTGTGCCGAAGTTCGGTTTCATCTCTCCGCCCAATATTCGGAGGGCTGTGCTCTTTCCCGTGCCGTTTCTTCCCACGAGCCCGATGAGTGTGCCGGGGCTGGGGACGGGTAGTCTGAAGAGTTTGAATTCGTTTACGCCATAACTGTGAATGCATTCCCCGTCAAGCTCTTGCGGGAGCTTCACTATGCTGATCGCGTCGAAGGGGCATTTCTTGATGCAGATTCCGCAACCGGTGCAGAGGTCCTCGTCGATTATGGGTTTCTTCTGTCCTGCTATGAATTTGATAGCGTATCTTCTATTCAGAACCTCAGGGCAGAAACGGTAACACGGTATGCCACAGTCATCTGGCTTGCAATGTTCCTTGTCCAGTGTAGCGACGCGTAACAAGATTACCTCATCTCTCGAATCAATGTTCAGTTTAGTTAGGTTCCTAAATCAAAATCAGGCAAGTCGAGGCTGGGCCTTATTACCACTCCTCTTCTTCTCCCCAACCTTCGTCCTCTCCCCATTCATCGTCGGTCCAGTCGTCTTCATCGCTGTCCCAATTATCTTCACTCAAGAGTCGGACCTGTGATGGAGTTCGTGTAAGCCGTTAAGCAGGCTCCTTTAAACTTTTGGCCGTGAAAGTCAATCGACGCGCGCAAAACGCATTACCACACGTCGCGGGACGCATGCCCGGTGCCTAACGCAAACGGGATACTATCTTCCCTCTGACACTTGCCTTTGGTAGTTTCATTGTAGAAGTAGAGTAGGCCCAGGGCATGTAAGCGGTGTTATGAACGGCCGCCATCTTTCCGGTTCGATCGATTGCGATGACTCCTGCATGCCCGTGCAACCGTGTTGAGGCCATCCGAACACAGGCTTCAGCCGCCCTAGTGGCGGATAGTCCCTCCCCCATCATCAAACACGTCGTCCTTGAGAGGGCTAGCTTAACTGCGATTTCTCCCCATCCAGTTGCCGTAGCCGTTCCCGCTTGATTGTCTGAGTACAACCCAGCGCCTATCAATGGTGTATCACCGATTCTCCCAGGCAATTTCATCGCCATCCCTCCAGTAGACGCTGCTGAGGCGAAGTTTCCACCTCTGTCGACGGCCACCGCCCCGACTGTATCGTGACCCAGAATTTCGGGATGTTCACGAATCAATCTAGGACTTCGCTTCAGCCATTCCAATCTTCCCTTGATTGGATTCCTTTTCATCTCAGCGAAAGCTTTCCGACGTTTAGCTGTGATGGGGTTAGCGGTCGGCAGACAATACGCCCTACCTAACTTTTCTGCTGTCTTCCCCGCTAATAGTACATGGTCGGTGTTTTCCATCACGATTCGGGCAAGGTGTACGGGATTCTTGGTGTTCCGGATCAAGGCGACGGCGCCCGCCGACAGATCCCGTCCATCCATTATTGCTGCATCCATCTCCACCGTACCGACGTAGGTCAGCGCAGAACCCTTGCCAGCGTTGAAGATGGGGTCGTCTTCCATTACCGAGACGGCGGTTTCAACCGCGTCAAGCGCGCACCCACCGGTGGCGAGAACCTTCGAGCCAGCTGACGCAGCCTTCTGCACCCCCTCTCTACCCAGTTTAATGTCTCTTCTCCAGAATCCGGCTCCACCGTGAACAACAATCCGTGCCTCCAAGCAGACTCACCTCGCTTGATCGGAAGTAGTGTGAGCGTGACTCGCGGACTAATCTTTAAGCAGTTTGCGAAACGATACTTCGCTTAAGCCTGTGGACCCCTTTGGTACGCGTATTGAAGGCGGATTTGGATGGGTTGGCGAGCGCGGCAGACACGGTCGCCAAAGGTGGAGTAATTTGCTACCCAACAGACACCGTATACGGTTTGGGATGCGATCCCCTGAATGAATTAGCGATCAAGAGGACTTTGGAGGTAAAGGGAGATCGAACTAGGCCACCGCCTGTCTTGGTGAAAGGGTTAGCAGATGCGGAAAGGCTTACGCAAGTGACAGATCGTGCGAGACGAGTAGCTGAGAGTTTTTGGCCTGGACCATTGACGATGATTCTGCGCTCTCAAGAGATTGCCCCTACAATACTTGCACCGGAGGGAAGGGTAGGCGTACGCTCACCGAAGCATCCCATTTGCTTGAACTTACTGGAACTTTGTTCGGGTGCACTGATAGGGACTAGCGCAAATCTCTCGGGAAAACCCCCGGCGACGACAGCGGTAGAAGCTTTGAAGGAACTCGGAGACCGCGTAGACGTTGTGTTGGACGGAGGCAGATCCTCGCTCGGCGTAGCCTCCACGGTTGTGGACCTAACCCAAGCAAAAATCGCCATTTTGCGGGAGGGGCCGGTAGAGAGGTCGGAGATAATTCGTTGCCTGCGCCAGCGTAGGCCAAGATAGCTATTAATGTACAGCTATCTCTCGCTAGTCTCGGGTCATCTCGTTGCTGAAAGACTTCAATCTGGTCGTCTCAACCAGTAGAGGAAACGAGAAGAATACTTGCAGCGAGATGTGGTACCTCCTCGGAGAAGTTGGAGACCGTGGGTCAACGATCGAAACCACATCAGTCATAGGGTTGGTTGTCGCCAAAACCAAGCTCAACGTTGTTAAAGCGATTCACGACCTTCGCGAGCTCCTAAAAGAAAGGCCTTGGGAGTTCAAATACACACTGAAGTTGGTTCCGGTTCAAACTGTTACAGAAGCGAAGCTCGAGGCAATACAATCCTCAGCTCTCGCGTTGGCTGAGGGAATTGCAGAGAAGGAGACGTTCAGGATAACGGTTGAGAAACGTCACACCGGACTTTCGAGCAAGACGATAATTGACACGATAGCGAAAAAGATTGAACGAACTGTCAACCTAGAGCATCCGGATAGGATACTTATGATAGAAGTTATCGGAGATTTGGCGGGCGCTGCCTTGCTTAAGGTGGATGATACGCTTTCGGTCGAACGCGAGAAACGAAAGACCTAACCGTTCTAATTCCTGAGTGCAAGCATCGCCGACCGCTCTATTGCCAGACGCTCAATTGCGCTAGTGATGGGCTCCTTTTTGCGGATCATCGCCTTCAGTTCTTTGTCTCCAATCTGAAATCCTAAACGCACGTTCTCAATTCTGGCGGGTGACCAGCGATCGAGGAGCTCGTCTCTTGCCTGCTGGCTAAACAATTGCTCTAAGTATCTTCCTGCGACTGAGACTTGATTACTTGAACTTCCTACGGCTAGGACCGCGGTCCGGTTTGTTTCCGAAGTGACCCCGACCTTGGTTAGGGCTTCATTGATCTGTCCGTTGCCTGATATGTAGAGGAGAAGTTCCATCCCCAGAGATTTCGCAATTGGTTGCCTTGAAGTGTGAGATTTGAGCGCGTTAGCCGTTGCCAAGAGGAGGTAGTGGCTTCCAGGTATCTTATCCAAATCCACGCATTGAACGCTGGTATCGGGATATTTCTCCCCAGCGCCCCGAAGCATTTGCTCGATATTTTGCGGTTTAGTGTCGAACGCTGACATCCACACATATTGACCGAGTTGGGGGAGCTCGAATATCACTATGTACCGCCGTCAGCGAGTTTGAGAAGGGCGCTCGCGGTCCTCTCGTCAATCCTGCATTTGAGGAGCGTCTCACGAACACTCTCCAGGCTACGTCCCTCTGCTTTTGCTTCTTGAATCAGGAGGATTGTTGTTTCCAACCTTTCCCACGGAAAAACTATCCAATTGCTCGTCGTTTCCGCGAAGAAGTCTGGTTTGAACTTGCTATGGGGCTTATGATAAACGGTCACAGTCCTAACTTCTCCAGCGCCCCTCTCGCGAATATGATCCAATGCCACGACGAGGCTTTCGCCCGTGTCGGCCACGTCGTCAACTATGAGGATCTTTTTCTTGGATATGTCTTCGCTGATTGGCTGCGTGACTATTGGCTTCCGCGCCGTCTTGCTGATGCCCACATAAAATTCAATTTTGATATTCGCGGTGTGCGTGTTGGCCAAAAGGTCTGAGAGAATCCTTCCGGGCGCCCAGCCTCCTCTAGATACACCCACAATAAGATCCGGTTTGAACTCCGACTCCTTTATTCTAATGGCTAAGCTTACGAGCATGTCGTAAATTTCATCCCAACTCGGCGCAACGTAATCGCGGGAATCTGGCGTAAGGGCACCTTCGGAATCGAGGAGTTTCAGATGTCACTTTAAGTCTTTATCGCGGTCAGCGGAGATGCATCTCCTCATCTGGCGTGAGGTCGCCTCGGTGCAGGTCAATCCACGTCATGCCGCAGCTATGTTGGCCTGAGACGCATTAACAAGTGTTGCTGGTTGCCTTGGGATTTCTTGTGAGAGGGTTGCTACTACGATAATAGTAATAAATCGGTCTAACGGGAAGCGGAGAGCCCATCATGCGGCCAAAGATCGGATGGATTGGTAAGTTTGCTTGGTGAATTACTTTTCAGCGTATATACCGTCATCTCAGCCCTCATGTTCGCCTACGGGGCGAACTTCTACTATCTCACCTTCAGATCATCACGCAACCCTTCAAAACCCAAACCTCTGCCGATCTCGAACCCGGACTTACCACACGTTACAATCCAGCTACCAATATACAATGAACGATATGTCGCGAAGCGAATAATCGAAACAACGTGCCAAGTCGAATATCCAAAATCAAAACTCGAAGTACAAGTCCTAGACGACTCAACAGATGAAACGGCGGATATCTGTAAGAATGTGGTACAAGAGTTTCGAGACAAAGGAATAGACCTACTCTACATTCATCGGTCCACGCGTACGGGTTACAAAGCTGGGGCGCTTCAAGAGGCATTGAAAACTGCGAAGGGAGAGTTCATAGCTATTTTCGATGCCGACTTTCTTCCCCCGAAAGAGTTCCTCATGAAGAGCCTATCCTACTTCACGTCCAAAGAGATTGGAATGGTTCAGACAAGATGGGGCCACCTAAACGACAATTATTCAACCCTAACCGAGGCCCAGGCACTCAGCTTGGACGCTCACTTCCTAATTGAACAACGCGCGAAAAGCTACTCGGAACTCTTCATGACATTCAACGGTACAGGTGGAGTTTGGCGTAAGGACTGTATCCTAGATGCGGGCGGTTGGCATGATACGCTCGCCGAAGACCTAGATTTGAGTTTTAGAGCTCAAATGAAGGGTTGGAAGTTCATTCTGGTTGATGATCAGCTGACTCACGGGGAAGTTCCAGTACAGATGAACGCTTCGCGAAGACAACAGTACAGGTGGGCTAAGGGAACCGCCCAGTGTGTTAGGAAATTTTTCGGAGACGTTCTTGAGAGCCGGTTGAAGTTGGGCACAAAGATTCAGGCATTATTTCAGCTGACGCGGCACATCGTTTTTCCACTCAGCATTCTGCAGTTGTTATTGCTCCCGTTCTTAATCGCTTGGGGGTTTGACCTTTCCCCGACTACCGGGATAGTTTCTCAGCTGACCCTCGGACCTCTCGCGTACGTGTATGCGATCAGGAAGATGTACGGGAAGAATTGGTATTCGATGGTGCCACGTTACATGTACCTCCTCCTCTTCGGCGAAGGAATATCGTTAACGAATTCAATCGGGTTCTTCCAAGGATTGCTGGGTTACAAGGGTTCCTTTGATCGTACGCCGAAATACGGGATAACCGGAGGTCACGATACGTGGAAGGGGAAAGGCTACTCAGTCCCGTTTTCGTGGGTCACAAGCGGAGAGATTGCGCTCGCGGCTTATGGAGTCGTAGTGATTCTGATGGCTCTGATCAAGGGAAGCTTTCTATTAATACCGAATCTTGCGGCACAAACTTTGGGTTTCATTTATGTCGCTGGATTAACGATCCTGCATTCATTTGCGGGTCGGGTGAAGGTTTGATTTGGAGAAGCGAGTAATTCTAGGATTAGTTGCGTTCCTGGCCATCATCGTCGTGGGTGCATCGATGTCCTACTATGCATACTACAACTCCTTCTACGCTATCAACCGGGCTAACGCTTTGTTCAACCGTGCCGAAACTGCGGGTTTTGCCGAAGATATGATCGCGTATATGCAACGCGGACGGCTTCTCCTGCCCAAATCTGGAAACCCGGTATGGTGGTTTCCAACCGACAAGACCGATTTTCGTGAAATTCAGCATGATATAGATGGAATAATTGCGCGTGCAACGATCCTTGAGAGTCTGCCCCGGAATAGTACCGCGTACCAGACGGGAATGGATGACCTTCGTGGGAGAATAATGGCGTTACAACTCCAAGTTACCGATGCATCTGGGTACTTGTTTGTTAGTCTCTGGAACGTAATCTCCGCTGGAGTTTGGCTTGTGATTTTTGCGGTAGTAGCGTTCCTAATTAAGAGGCGGTAGAAAAGCTACTACACCGATAGTAGTAACTCTTTTATACCGCTCAGCTCAGCGAGCCGCTCGGTCAAACCGGAAAATTAGAAAAATCCGAAGAGGTGAAAAGTTATGCGAAGCGTGACAACCAACCATCTATACGACTTAGAACAAGTACACGCCGAACTGCAGAAAGTCTATGAGGTTTCCGAATACCTCAATTTTCCTTTCACCTTGGAAGAGGTCGCAGACTATTTCCTACCCAAATGCAGCATTACTCCTCAGCAACTCGAATCAATGCTAAATAATAGCAAATTTGCTGATCTCGGATTCAAAATTAGAGACGGCTATCTCATCACAAATGAGGATCAGACTAGCCTATCCCGTTCCGAAACTGGGCGGGCATCAGCCGATAAATTAGATTCCGCGGGCAGCTTCGCGAACCTGTTGACGCGAATGATTCCCTTTATCCGAACCGTCGCCGTCACCGGTAGCGTGGCATATGGAAGCGCGACCAAATGGGACGACATAGACCTTTTCATAGTTACCGAGCGAAACCGACTGTGGATGTCAGCACTACTCACTCTGGTACTGGTTAGGTTAAACAAGCTACTGACTCTTAGGCCCCCTCACCTCTCCAAGTTCTGCCTAAGCTACGTGCATGATGAACAGGGCTTCTTGAACGAATCTCGCAAGAGCAGAGCCAGTTCACTCTTCGCCCGCGAACTACTCAAAGCACAACCGGTGGCAGGTAGAGAAGAATACCGAAAGATGCTCGCAGATAATGAATGGGTCGAAGAATTCTTCCCGAAACCATACCGACGCAAATTGAAACTACTGGGCCCTGGCTTGAATGGTGTTGCCCATAGGAAAGGTGACTCGGGCAGCTTCTCACTCGTCCTCGCCTGTGCGGAAGGAATTACTTACCTGATTTTGAGTCGCTACCTTCGACTTCGCGCCTATCTCACGAACCTTACGCTAGAGTCCGAAGGCAAGGATCTGCGAGTTTTTGAGCCAATAATGACTTCCAACTCCTGCATCTACACTTCGAACTTCTACAGGTGGCTGCGCGTACTCTGGGGTGAGTAATCGACCTCCCAAGCAAGAGTGTGGTCGGTCAATGAGCCAACGTCTAATTACACCTCAACCTAAGCTAATCGGGGCCGAATTTTCTATCGGCATTTGTGCAGCCGATCATGCTTCAAACCTCAAGGAATTACTCAAGATCTTGGAGACTGAACCATACCCCGAGAACTTTGTGCTGGACAAGATCGTGATCGTCGGCAGTGGCCTCGACATCCAAGCGCTCAGATTTGTCAGGGAATTTGCGAATAGCCATGCTAGCGTAGTCTTAGTTGAGGAGCCGACTCGACGCGGGAAGGCTGAAGCGATTAACCAGATAATCGAGTCGTTCACCGGCCAATTTCTCGTACTCGTCAACTCGGATGCCCGTCCCGAACCTGGATCCATCTCCACGCTGCTAGCAGCCATCTCGCGAGACAAGCACGTTGGTCTGGTGTCGGCTTCTCCCGTAATCGAAGAAATAAGAGGCGTTACAGGGGCGGTGCTCCAGCTGATGTGGGGAGTCCATAATGAATGTCTGTTCGCATTGAACGAGGAGAACCGAAACAATCACTGCTGTGACGAACTAATCGTCGTAAGGTCCGAAGCCATTCGCAAATTGCCTGAGAATACCGTAAACGATGGCGCTTTCTTGGCCGGAGAGGCTTACCGGGCAGGTTACGCGATAAGGTTCTGTGAATCAGCACGGGTCAGAATTGATGTCCCGAGCAAGTATTCCGACCTGCTAGCGCAACGCAGGCGAATACTCTATGGGCACTTCCAAATACTCCGATCTATAGGTCAAGCACCGAGGACAACAGAATCAATGCTCGCCTCTAGCCCTCTGCTTAGCCTATCAATTCTTATCAGGGCCACAGCGAAATCACCGAAATTAGCTCTCGCCGTGCCGGTCGCCGTGATCGGCGAAGCGTTTTCCACGGTTCTTGCGATTGGTGATATTCTCACTTCGAAGAAGCATGTGCCCTGGCGCCGATACGGCAGCCAATCCTAACGCCGGAGCAAACCGATAACGTTGGCAGACGATCGATCTCTGACAATCTGCGTGTGCACTTACAACTCGGCAAAAACATTGGTACGCTGTTTGGAGAGCATAAGAAAAGTCGCCCCCGAGTCGTGGCTCTTGGTTGTCGATCATCGGAGCAGAGATGGCTCTGTTAAAATCGCAAAAGAATTCGGTGCGGAAATATTCTCAGAGGCGAAAGGGCTAGGGCATGCGAGGCAACTCTGCTTCGACCTCACAAATTCCAAATACATTGTATTCGTCGACTCCGATGTTGAAATAGTAAGAAGAGATTTTCTCGAAGTCTGCGACTTGAGTTCTGAGTCGGAGACAGTATGGTGCAGTCGTGGGGATGGCCCTAGGCCATCGGTTCCGCTACGGTCTCCCAGCAAGTTTACTCATTCTGCGTAAGAATGACTTCTTGGGCAAGATTGTACCTGACTATATTGATGCAAGAGAGACATTCTTCATCCAAAAGCGCTTGAACAAGAAGAACCTCCTAACCTTTTACGCCGATGATTCAATTATTCACCGCTCGCAATTTCGAAGGTTCAAACCAGAATGGGAAGGAGCTAACACAAGGATTCTCCCTGACTCCAATCACAAAGAGCTACTTTTGGCTTTGAAGGTAATCGTCCTGCTAAGCCTGAATAGTCGAAACTTGAAGAACATTGTCTACGTCCCGATATTCTATCTGAAGTTCCTACATGGCTTCGTAAAACCAGCTCCTTGGTTACGATTGAATAGGGGCGTAAGTGGCGAAGCATGAGGAAGCTGATCTGCGAGCGGACAATGTTCAAGGTCCTGATCGAGAGAACGGGAATCTTGTTTTCTATAACCACCAAAAGCAGAGCCTACTTCTTCTTCATATGCTCGAAGTGCCTTGGAATCAAAATCGCCCCCACCACTGATCCTTACCCCGGTATAGTCGAGGTGTGCGGATACGACATAACTCGGATCCTGCAGAATTGGAATAAGCTCGCCAACATAAAACTGAAGCAGAGAACCAAATTTATAGCGTAACTTGAACCAGACGACTATCTCTAGGTTTTCTTGAACAAGACTTCTAGAATCTTGGGAGCAATCACTCGCCAATCGTACTTCTCTACTTTCGTTGGGCCGCATGCGAGCGTGCGTTTCGGCCAATGAAGCATCCTCAAGGCAGGTATAAATCGCTCTAGCTAAGGCCACGTGATCATCTGGCTCGACTAGGACGCCTACTGATTCATCTACAACTTCAACCAAACCACCAACCCTCGTTGCTAAGACCGGGACACCACACGCCATCGCCTCAAGCGCGGGAAGACCAAATGTTTCGTACCGCGATGGGACGACGATGAGCTTCGCACGGTTAATTGCCTCGGGCATACGCTCCCGCGGAAGGGTGCCCAAGAACACTATGCCTTCTCTTACTATCTCTGGGACGTCCTCTGTGAGGAGCGTTCTCTGTTCGTTAGTAAATTCCCCTACGATCGCAAGTTTGTAAGTTTCACCCATCGTATTTTGGATGAAGTGTAATGCTCGAAGGAGAACATCAAGCCCCTTCGCCTTTTGAAATCGCCCTATGAATAGAAGGTCGTATTCTTTGGCCAGATTCATGGGGCGAAAGGATTTGCTCTGAATGCCGTTCGGCACCACGTACAGATTCCGGGGATCCTCCAAAACCCCAGCTTGCATCTTGTGCATCAAATAACTGCTTACACAAATCGTCTTGCTTCCCTTCAGTGATCGTAAGTCCCTTCGATCTTTTCTCCTAGCCGCAACCATCCTAAGGAGTTCAACAACGCTTGGTTTCAAGGATACATACGTGTCAATGCGACGGTCTTGCCCAATCGTGTGAATCTGCCTGGTAATTCTACCAAATCCTCGTCTGTACGAGCGGAGTGTTCGCGCTGCGTAATTGTTGACAGATAGGATGGCGTCATAATCATTCAGGAACCTGCCCTCATTTTCCGTCAAAGGTTGATTTCGCGCGAACTTTTCGCCTAGATCTGAACGGACGACGCGGACACCTCGTTGCATGTCTCCGCCATCAACATCGGCAGTTCGAGTTAAGACGTCCAAGGTAGTTCCTTGTGATGCGAGCTCCTGTGTCAGTTCCCAGACAGCAACAGACAGCCCGCCTATTCCTTCTTTCCTAAACGGCGGGTACTTATACCAAGGTACAAGCAACTTTCCGAGATTCGTCAAGCTAGATTTGATCTCCCAATCGAACCAGGAACGAATTTGCGTGACTTCCAGCCTTTTCCTCGCTCCTCATCCGGATGACCTCATATACTCCGCCTTCTCCGCGCTACTCGACCATGCTGAGGTCGGAACTGCAGTAGTCTTCTTCAATGTTTCTCGATTTACGAAATGGGGGCTATTGCCAAAGTACATTGTTACAATCATGAGAACGACTGAAGAAAGAATCATACTAACCCGGCTTCGAGTCAGATCCAAGTTTCTATGGATGGAGGATTCATCCGTTCGAACTTATCCGATTGAAGGGCGACAAATCGCTACCAAACTTAAAGGCCTTCAAGGGACATTCAGACATGTCTTCTGTCCACTTGGTGTATCTGCGCATTCCGATCATCTAGCGGTGCGGAGTGCCGCGATCGATTACTGGATAAGTTGTGACCGAAGACCAAGCCTTTGTTTTTACGAAGACCTCCCTCACGCTGCTAGAATGAAAGACATTGAGGTTGAAGTCGAGACACGTGTCGGAGAGTTATCGCAATGTTGCGGGGAATTGTCTGTCCGATACCGGCCTCTCGAAGAAAGTCAATTCAGAAGAAAACTCTCTTTCAGCAAGCTGTACCTCACTCAAAATGATCACCGCGTGCTTCTTGAGGAGCATGCCAGGGGGGTCGGTAAGAGATGCGGGAGCACCTATGCTGAGAGATATTTCTGTTCCTCATGATCACTTACTCGAATAAAGGTGGTCTAGTTAGGAGTTTTCCTAGACTCGTGAATACACACCGAGGAAGTGATCGCCGAGACGGTTCCAGGGATAGTGTGCTTCAAGCATAATGTCAACTCTCTTCACGAGACTAAGCAGCGGCTCTGGTGGTAGGTATCGAATTAGATTTGAGGCGGGGAGTAATATTTCGACGCCGTAAACTCTCTTCAGTTTGAATATGGTTCCTAGGTGTTTCTTCAAGGATCCGACTGAATAGGCGTATGACGTGATGCAGAACCTGGACTTGCCTACCGGAACTGGGTTGGTCCATCGTGCGAAAGCCATAGATGGTCTTAGCTTGAGCGAATAGCCTAACATTTCATACAAGCAATACTTGTTCCAAACCCCGAGGACCAAATGCCCTTCGGGGCGAATGAGCGAGTGTAGGTCTTGGAATAGTTGGTCAAGCTTCGGTTCTGAATTGATCGCACCATATGTTGAGTATGCACCATCAATTCTACCATAGCCCAATTGCTCCAGCTTTTCCTTTAGCAAGTAGGTCCGCGTCTGGATTGGGACGATCTGATCAGAGAGTCCGGCGCTTTTCGCTTTACTTGTTAGCACTTCGAGCATCTTGGGCGAGATGTCCGCAGCCAATATCTTCAGCCCTTGCTGGGCCAGTAGAAGGGTCTCGGTGCCTGTTCCGCAGCCTATCTCGAGCACGACCTCTCCCGGTTTGAAAATCTTGGATAGGTAGTTCACGGAGCGGTTGCGGAGCCAAACGTTCATGGGGTTTCCGAGAATGTGCTCGTCGTAATGTTCTGCAACACCATCAAAGGCTGCTTGTAGGTCAGCGTAATACAGTTCCTCGTAGTCTTCTGCCCTTGATTCAGACACGATTTCGATTTCGATATACCGGGTTTGACCCCAGTATCTCTTCCGCACTTCGTCCTCCCCGTATTTTCTGGTGAATACGCCAAGGAGTGGATCTTTCAAGCCCGAGATTTGCTTAACCTGAGCCTGGCCTGCGATGGTTTTGTCGACGCCAAACAAGTTGACACTGGGGTCTGCGCGAATATTAGCAACCCAGTCTTGCCGTCCCTGATTCTGAGGGAAAACAACTATCTTTCCGCCATAAGCGATGAAACGAACTAGCACGTTGTGTGGGGACTTGGTTCGTCGACCGATGGTTTCTAGGCGCAGGTAATCACCGCTCGATGGCAAGTTATCCCCACGAAACAGTGATGTTGGGCCCAATCCTTGTAGGTCTTATGCTGAAAATGGCCGCCCTGGCTAAGATGCTGGGTTGCGTAATGAAAAGTATAATGAAGAAACCTTAGACAGGTCCCGGTATGTTTGTTCGGAGATTGGTTGCACTATTAGTGCTTGGGCTTCTGATTCGTGAGCTCTTCTCATTCTGGACAGGCCATCCATCGGACTTCGAGTTGTGGGTGAGATTGGGTTATTGGATGAACCATGGAGGAAACCCGTATGACACTCTACCTCCGGTTCCTGGCTTAAGCTTCGCGAACGTCTTTTCGGTCGGTAACACACCGACTATCGCGTATCTTCCGTTCTGGCCCTTGATGACGGGCTTGATTTACGCGATCTACTCGATGTTCGGATTTAATGACCGGTTCGTTTACTACTTCCTCTTGAAACAGCCAGCCATCCTTGCAGATACGGCACTGGGCTACTTGTTGTACTCGTATGTGTCATCGAGAAAGCCTGATGGTGGGGGATTTTGGGTATTGTCGTTTTGGCTCTTCTCTCCATTCACGATAATCATTTCCGGAATTTGGGGGATGTTCGACTCCATCGCAATCTGCTTCCTAATGATCTCCGCGACGGCGATCAGTCAGTTGAGGCGGTCGTTCTGGGCTGGTCTAGCCGTTTTCGCCAAATCCGTACCGATCATTTATTGTGCCCCAATTACGCTGCGTAACCGCAGAGTCCAGGAACTTCCGGCTTTCCTTGCCGCCATCGGTCTTCCTGTAGCCCTCTCGGCTGCGACCTTCATGATTATGGGTTGGCCGCTTTCGATCGTCAGTACCACCGTGGCTTCCACTGCTGGGAAAGGAGGCTGGTCGATGTCGATCTGGAGCGGGTTCTTTTACTTCACTTACTTGGGTCTGCTTCCTTCCTTGCCTCCTGAAATATACGGAGCTTTGGGGTTGGTCTGGATTCCGGCGCTGGTGATCTTTACTTGGATTGCGATTCGACGTTTTCGAACTGAAACGGATCATGGACTGTTCCAAGCACTGCTTGTTTGTACCCTAGCCTTTCTAATTTTCAAGGCGCAAGTTGCGGAACAGTACGCTCTTTACTTCTTCGCGTTAGCGACCATTGATGTCGCTCTGTGGAATCCGCGCAGAAAGCGGCTTCTTGTTGCAACGGTGGTTGTTGCGATGATATATCTGGTGATGAACAACTATTTCCTCATCCGCTTTCTTTCTCCCGTATACCCAGGTTTTGTCGAGTTCGAGAACGGAATGTACTCGATGATAGGTCCGGCCAGGTACGCGATGAACTTCCTTACAGGAACAGCCTTCACTATACTAAACGTCAGTTATTTGGCTGATGTCTTGACCGGGAAGCCGAACGGTAGTTCCCTCAAGTCGGTTTCAGGAAGTGGATAGCTTGGGAGGTTATATACATGAAAGCTAATCCGAGTACAATTGCGAAAGGCAGTCCTGGAAACATGTCCCTGCCCTCTAACATCTTAAACCCAAGGTAGGCCCCAATTACTACACCGAACGCTGCTGCAATGAATGGGAGGAAGCCGAAGTTCATCATCGAAATGCTTGCAAGCATAGAGTAAAACACCATGTCTCCCATGCCAACAGTTAAGTCGCCGTATGTGAAAACGGCACCCGTGAATTCTTCCAGGTCCGTCGATTCAGCCATCTTCCCGATTGGACCCTTGTACACCGCGAAGAGATCATATCCAGCCAGGGCTAGCAGAAGCACAATGCCCGTCAAGGTGGGTATGGAAACGCCAAGGAAGGTTCCCGTCATCCCCCCGATGATGATGATTGCGGCAAAGTGTGGCACGCCCTTCGACCTGTAGATGGCTAAACCGAGAGCGATCGCACCTAGCAAGCTAATTACAAGCCAGGGCAACGGCGAGGACATCAAGACCGCCGGGAGAACGTTTGCATACAGTGTCCCATACCAGGTGAATAGGAAGAAGACCAAGGCGAAAAGTGCCACGTTGATTAGGTATCTGACGACACGCTTCAACCCGAATTTTATGAACAGGTACATCAGGGTGCCCATAGCCGCCATCAGAATTACGAAAATGCCTGCGTTGAGAGTGATTCCGCTAGTGGTTTCCGGGAAAATTGTGATCGACACAATTGGGGCGTTTGATGCTTGGAGGCTGTAAGTAAGGAGCCCTGCCAGAAGGACTGCGAGAACTTCCGGGATTAGCTGTTGAGGCTTGGCTTTGAATTTGTTCTTACTCAACCTCTAACCACTTCAAATTTTGCTCGCATTCAGCACAGAAATCTTCCTGTTTTCTGTCGGTGTCAGATAATCGCTCGGAAAAATACATGACACATAAGGGGTTCGTACAATGTTTCCGCCCTAACATATGTCCGATTTCATGCACCGCTTCCTTGGCTACTCTTTTTCCAAAGAGTTCAGGATTGTTACGGGTTTGCGGCCTGAGGCGAAACGTGGAGATCACAGCGGCCCTCCCAGGGCATCTGGCTTCACCGAAAACAAAATTCATGCCCGGAACGTAAAGATCCCAAGGGGCAACGCCTAGGAGTAATTCCACGTGAGCAGTTTGAACGAGTTCCTCAAGGATTACTAGAATGCGGGTTGAGTGGTATTGGTCGCGGAATGAATCGTAAGCCTCCGCAGGTTCCACAATGGGCTCTAGCGTCTCCACTCGGTATCGGGTGAATCGCCGAGAAACCTGTTCCTTCAACGTGTCGAGAGGGTAGCCGGTTGATGGGCCGATCTGAATTAGGCCCAAATTATCAGACATCGAATACTTCACCGGGCTTTGGGGTTGCAGTCTGCAGGCCCAATTCTTGGGACGCCCAATCCGCAAGGCCTTTGCAATTTGACTGGTCGCCGTGTACGACAAAGACTCGTGTCCTCTTGGCGACTTCTTTGAGTGTTTCTTGGAGCTGTGTCTTACCCCCGTGGGATGAGAAGTCGTATTTCTCGACGCGAGCGTTCACTTTTCGTGTCTTACCGTGCAGAATGAAATGCCCCTCATCAAGGAGGATTCTGCCTGGTGAACCTTCAACCTGATAACTAACTAGGAATATGCCATTGCCTTCCTTCAACGCAATGTTTTCCATGTAAAACACTGAGGCTCCGCCCTTCAGCATGCCCGCCGGTGAAACAATTACACCCGGCATGCGGGCTGCGTGTCTTCGCTCGTGCCAGTTTCTTATTTGGTCGGCATCCCTCATCGCCGATCGGAAGAGTTGCTCGTCCTTCAGAGCCTTAGGGTATTCCTCCAGCATTCTAATGGCATCCAACGCCATGCCGTCCACGGAGACTGGGTATGTGAAATTGTGGCCGGCGAGCATACAAAGTATCTCTTGAGACCTGCCAACGCCGAAAGCTGGAACCAGAACGGTGCCGCCGCCTTCGACGACCTCTTTACACGCTAATACGAAATTGCGTTCCGACTCCGCCCTATCGGGATGGTCTTGCCCCGCGTAGGTGCTCTCGATAACCAGTGCGTCTAGGTTGTTGTACTCTCTATCAGCTCCGCCCACCAGGTGTGTCGGGACGAGGTTGTAGTCCCCCGTGTAGAGGATGCGCTTCCCATCGTTTTCAACGATTACCTGGGCGCTGCCGGGTATGTGGCCTGCGTTTACAAGAGTAATCTTTGCATCGTTCACTGAGAATTGTGAATGATAATCCACGGGAACCGCATGAGCCATCATGCTCTCCAAGTCGATATACTCGAAGGGTAGATAGTACCCGCTGAGTTTGATCATGTCACGGACGAGCACGCTAGTTAGTTTGAATGTTGGCTCAACGCCGTAGACCGGTAGTTTTAGGGCATGAACGTAGAATAGTGGGATCAGGCCGCTGTGGTCGAGGTGCGCGTGTGTGAGAACCACCGCGTCCAAGTCTTTGGGCGAGATATGAACTGGGAAACCCACTTCATGATTTATCATGACCCCGTAATCCATGAGGATCTGACTCCGCGCGGTTTTGACCGCAACGGCGGAGCGTCCTACCTCTTGGCAAGCTCCGAGAAACCGTAATTGCATCCGTAATCAGCTAATCTCTTCGTGAAACCGTCGACTTTCCCCAAATTGGCTACGCAAATGTAAGATTTCCGGCCTAACCGTACATTCCCCGCAGCGATCGGGCCGTTTGTTGTAGGCGCTTATCGATCTCCTCTTCAATATCCGCCGCATCGTATTCCAAATCCTTCACGTCGACTTTGAGTCCGTAACCCTTCGAAACGGCCTTGATCGCGGGTCGCCGCGGCCTTGGGATCAGCGTGCTCGGCAGAGGCGTAGGGTAGGACGGCGACGGCGGGGAAGTCTTGTTTTTCGAATTCCCCAAGCATGACGGCCAAGGGACCGTAAACGAAGAGGCCTGGCTCTAGCATTGTGTGCTTCATCTTCACAGTTTTTGGCGGGTAGCTTGCAGTTGGAACTATCCGAATCGAATCCGACCCTTCCTGCAGACTTGCGTCCAAACCACCTATCATCACGGCGTCTCTGAATTTATTGTTCATCGCCCACTGGGCGAGCGTCTTTGCAAATTCCGACTCTTCTGTTCTGTGTGGTGAAAATTCCAGCTTCACAAGTATGATTCTCCCGGCCCGATAGACTTCGAATGGTGTGACGAGCCCGGTTTCGGAGGTGGCGATGAAGGGGGGTGGGTGGGCTACATCTATGAAACCAATCCTCTTGGCGTTCAAAGAGTGAACTAGGTATGAAACTGAAATGTAGCCTGTCTCGCCTACACCGTGGAAGCCAGTTATCAGTGTGCTATTCCGGAGGTTCTTAGCTCCAACCATGAAATTAACAGGCAAACCGATTTTCCTCAAACATTCCCGAGAATTACGAGAACGATTTCTTGCGCATGTCCGGACGAATATAATAACTTCGCTAGCTCCTCGATCTAACTGAAGTTGACCTTCACAGAAGCGGATCGAAGAACGCATCCACTAAGACTATCACAGAAGGCGCTCGCGAACGCCATTCTACAGCCGTGGAGGTCGCTTAGCTCTCTCTCAGAAAAATACTTATGTACCTCCGATTTTTATGATGTAGTAGTCACCTGAGGTAACAAAAATGTCCTATTTGACAGGTCAACCCGTACTCATATTGAAAGAAGGATCTTACTCGCAACCGCGGCCAAGATGCTCAGCGGAGTAATATCACTGCCGCGATCATCGTTGCCGAAGTTGTCAAAACCACTCTTGGCCCCCGTGGAATGGACAAGATGCTCGTCGACAGTCTAGGCGATGTAACCGTCACGAATGACGGCGCGACTGTGTTGGACGAGGTGGACGTGCAAAATCCTGCGGCTAAAATGATCGTTGAGGTCGCGAAGACGCAAGATGACGAAGTAGGCGACGGAACCACGACAGCCGTCGTGCTGGCGGGTGGTTTACTCAAACGAGCACAGGACCTTCTCGACGACGAAGTTCATCCAACTACGATTGTAGCGGGCTACAAGAAAGCAGCCGATAAAGCGATCGCAGTTCTCGACTCGCTTTCTGAACCCATCAAAGCTGATGATAATGCCACTCTGAAGAAAGTCGCCATGACCGCCATGCACAGCAAAGGTTTGGGCGGCGCGCGTGAGCACTTCGCGGACATCGCAATAGAAGCCGTGCAACAGGTGAAGGAGAAACGTGGTGATTCTTGGTATGCCGACATCGACAATATCCAGCTTGTGAAAAAGGAAGGGAAGAGCCTGCTGGATACGCAATTGATTAGAGGAATAATCGTAGACAAGGAAGTCGTTCATCCAGGCATGCCGAAACAGGTAAAGAGCGCTAAGATCGCCCTTCTCGACGCTGCGTTAGAGATTGAGAAGACCGAAATTTCAGCCGAGATCCGAATCAACGACCCGTCCCAAATGAAAGCCTTTCTCGACGAAGAGACGCGAATGATGAAGGAGATGGTCACTAAAATCAAGGCTTCAGGCGCCAACGTGGTGCTCTGCCAAAAAGGGATCGACGACACTACACAACACTATCTGGCCAAGGAAGGAAATGCTCGCGGTAAGAAGAATCAAGAAATCCGATATGGAAAAGCTCGGCAGAGCAACTGGAGGGAGGATTGTGACAAACCTAGATGACCTGAAAGCCGGAGACCTAGGAAAGGCGGACCTCGTCGAAGAGAGAAAGATTGGGGACGACAAGATGGTATTCATAGAAGGATGCAAAGACCCACGATCTGTTAGCGTCCTGATTCGAGCAGGCCTTGAACGTCTAGTGGACGAAGCTGAAAGGGCTTTGAAGGATGCTCTCTCAGTCGTGATTGATGTGGTTCAGAAACCCAAAGTTGTAGTCGGAGGGGGCGCAATTGAGGCTGAACTCTCCAAGCGACTCAGGGATTATGCGAGCAAAGTCGGTGGGCGTGAGCAACTCGCGATAGAGGCGTTCGCCGAGACTCTCGAAGCAATTCCAAAAACGCTCGCAGAAAACGCGGGCCTCGACCCAATCGATATTATGGTCGCCCTTCGATCAGCGCACGACAAGAAAGAGGGAGTAAACCAGGGCGTAGACGTGTTCAAGGGCGGCGTGAAGGATATGAAGAAACAAGGAGTCGTAGAACCAGTGAAGGTTAAGGAACATGCGATCCGATCAGCCACCGAAGCTGCCTCGATGATACTCAGAATTGACGACGTCATAGCGGCCGCAAAACCTCCACCAGCGCCCCCACCGAGAGGCGGTGGCGGAGACATGGGTGACTACTAAGACCCCACGCTCTAACGCACGCTTAAAATAGATTGTAACCGCGTAAGTCGGCTTGCTCCGGGCTTCAGGGCTCCGGTAGAAGCGTAAGCTACCGAATATAGCCCGGTCAAGTATGTTGGCCTCTCGAGTCAGCGACGCGGGTTCAAAAGCGAACGGCCGTTCGCTGAAAATCCCGCCCGGAGCACCACGAAACCATTCCGTTTCGGGATAAATCGGGAAATCTAAGCTTCAGGTTTCAAGCAGCGGGACGCGCTATCGGTGTCTTCGGTCTCTACCCGCGCGATTCTGTTCTCTTTGCCAGCTGCGTTTACGGCTGGTTTCAATTCTGGTCCTGCCGGAGCCGAAGGATCCTGTTCCTCCCCGGTATTGCTGAACCTGCGAGTAAAAGTCTGTGAACCCATCCGCATTGTCGGCGAGGGTTGATATGAGTCCGTTGAGCCTTGATCTAGCTTCGTCGGAGGCGTTTTCATCCCAAGCCTTCGAATAAACCTCGTATGCGAGATGGAATTTGAAATCTTGCGGCCGGTCAATCTCTAATTTGGTCGGCGTTTTCTTTTCTTCGTTCGCTTCTTCCATGTCACACAGTTCCGCATATCTAGTTAACAGGTCGAGTTATTTAACGCCACAGGAAAAAGCCAAGAGTTCAATCATTAATGTCCTTGGTTCAGTTTGCATCCTTAGTAATGCGTGAGTCTACGACTTCTTTGTCCATCTCAGGAAGCTCATACCATTGCTTCTTCGTGCCTACCTTGGCTCTAAGCTTCCAGCCCATACTCTTAGGCGCGTTCTCTATTCGCCCCTTCAAATCCTCAATTCGTTTTCGTACAGTCTGCTCTGTATCCTTGTCAAGTTGATACTGAGCAAGCCCCGTCGATATATTCTCCAAATTGACCATGAATGTCTTGTATATCCTCCAGTCCCCGGCGCATAGGTCCGCGAGATATTGGCCGTTAATCATTTCCGGTGTCTCCGTGTTTGAGATCTCGTGGTCGTGCAGGATTGAGATTATATCACGGTACTCCCTCTCGGTTATTTCGACCACCTGAAGCTTCGTCGCCAGCAGGTCCGCGAGAGGAATCGTGTATTTGTCAATCAGCAGGCGGTCTTTGAAATTCAGTTTATGACACATCTCGAATACGTCTAAGAAAATGTCGACCCGTCTTCCATTTTCAATGTCGTTGAAGATGAGGCGGGTGTCTCCATGCAGTGCGTTGAAGATGTCGCGTGGCGTGTATCCGAGGCCTATGAACAGTTTCTTCATGCTGCGCGCCTGCTTCTTCAACCCCATAAAATCGATGTCAGCGTATTTGCGAGACAGCGACCTGTGCGTCGCGCTTGGAGAATGAAACCGAACCGCCAAACCCCCGAACAGGCGAAGGGTTATCTGGCTTTTCTCGGCCTCGTCAATAATCCGTTGCGCTTCCTTTACTATGTCCGTGACTGGCGTTGAATTCGGCACTGATTAATCACAGAGGAGTGCGTATGCCGCTAGGTGTCAATATAAGGAATTTCATGCGTTTTCACCAACCCAATCAACATGGGACCTAACAGAATTGGTCGGTTCCACTCAGGAATGCGCTGGTGCTAAGCTTTTTCTGACTGGGGTGCATGAGGCTGACTGTGTTTGGGCCCGTAGCTCAGCTAGGCTAGAGCGACAGAATTCGAACGTCGAAGCTCATAAGAAGTCCTGAGGGACCTGCTGGTCGAGGGTTCGAATCCCTCCGGGCCCACCATTTTATGGGACTATTGGAGCTTCTGTTTACAAATGTTAGTCGCTATGAAGCCGGGGGGACGAGGATAAGGCGTCCGAGAGCCTCTCGGTAAACGAACGTAAGGTAGAGCCATCACTTTCCCCATGGTCAGGGTTCAACTCTGTAACCGTTAGCCCAACCCAATTCCGCGCCTGCAGGAACACCTGAAGACTTGCCATGAGTTGGTCGAATCGGAGGCCTCTGTTGCGACGGCGTTCTTCGGCTAGAGGCATATCGAGGAAGTCAAGGGCGTCAAGATCCAGATGAACGAGTAAGCGATCAAAGCGGTGAGCCCAGCCGTCCACCACAGACCGTGCAGCACCAGACGGATCGGCTACGACGGCCGCCAGTCCAACTTCCGCGATGCCTCGTTCTTCAATGATCTTCCGCTCGAATGGCTTGGAGTTGTCATTGGCGAAGAAGAGAACTTGGTCTGGGCGCAGCATCGGTACACGCGGACCAAATCCAGCGAGCCCTGGTACCGTACCCTGAATTCCGAGCATGTGTGCGACTCCCATCCAGTCGAGGGCCCCGTCCTCAGTGCTTTCTGGTGTGTTCAAGTCAGTGTCGAGGTGAATGTAAACAAGCCCAATATTCTCAGTCCCACGAAGCCCGCCGGCCACCGTGCCCAGTCCAACTGTACAGTCGCCACCTAGGACAAGCGTTGCCGAACCCTCAGCGAGTGCGGTGGCAACGCGGTCTGCGGTAGCTCTAGCGACCATTGTGGCATTGTCTGCGTTCATGGCGCGTGGATTTGCTCTGTCGGCACGCCATCGAAAACCTGGAACGTCCCCCCGATCATCAACACGGATGCCGTGAGAGCGCAGGCACTCGAGCAAACCAGCAGCACGTAGAGCCCCCGGAGCCTTTTCCTGTCCAGGTGCATAAGCTCCGGCGCTGCTTGGTGCCCCAATGATGATTAGAGGATTTGAAATAGGCTCCGTCATCCTTCTGACCTGACGTTTGTGTATTATACCACCTTAGGCTGGGCTTTAGTCCCTTCCGGCCTTTCTTTGTACAGCTGATGCGGAAGCGCAAATTTGAGCTCTGATTTTGGTTATCGAATCCACTAATAGCCCAGGAAACAGTGTCTTTCGACTGGACGAGTTCTACCTTCTACATGCTCTTACTGGCGAGTATGGCTGCCGCATTTGCCATTCTTGGTAAACAGTGGCAGGCGTAATAAGGGCACATTGTTTTCGAAGTTCGACGGGTATGTCAAGTAAGAAAGCTGACCTCGCGGGGCCGGGAATCGGCAACTACGAGGACTTGGACAAGATTCTTCCTAACGATTACCGTTCTCTGCTCAATCCAAAAGATACTCAACAAGCAATTTTCGCGGCAAAGAACTACATCGAACAGAACCTTTGCAAGGAATTGAACCTGATGATGGTTCAAGTTCCGTTGATAGTCGATGTGGAAAGCGGCGTCAACGATATGCTCGACCGCGACGGTTCAAGAACGCCGGTGCAATTCCACATCTCTAATGACCATAACAAGCACCCGATCGATGCTCAGGTAGTTCAGGCCGCAACCAAATGGAAGAGGGTGGCTCTCAAGCAGTATGGGATGAAGGTTGGGGAAGGAATCTGCACCGATATGCGTGCGGTTCGTAAGGACTACTTTCTGGACCACGACCACAGCGCAGTACGTGGACCAGTGGGATTGGGAAAAAGCAATCACTGAAAAGGAGAGAAATCTCACCTACCTGAAGGACACCGTTCGCAAGATCTGGAAGGTTCTCAAAGGCGCGGAGACACATGTGCAACAGGCGTTTCCCCAACTCAAGACCAACAAATATCCAAACTTGCCAGAAGAGATCACATTCCTCCACGCCGAAGAAATTCTAGACAAATACCCAGATATGCCACGGAAAGAGCGCGAGACCGCGATTCTCCAGAAATATCCTGCGATCTTCATTGTTGGAATTGGTTGGGTTCTGAAAGATGGTTACCCACATGAGATGAGGGCCGCAGACTACGACGACTGGGTCACAGAGACAAGATCGGAAGACGGGAGGCCCATGCATGGGTTGAATGGCGATATTCTGGTCTGGAACCCTGTGACGAAGCGTCGGCACGAACTTACATCAATGGGCGTTCGCGTCAACGCGGCCTCGTTGAAGAAGCAACTTGAACTCTCAGGACAATTGAACTTCCTGAACTTCCCATACCACCAAGGAATCATAAACGGAGAACTTCCTCTCAGCATCGGGGGCGGTATCGGGCAGTCCCGGACCTACATGTATCTGCTGCGGAAAGCTCACCTTGGTGAGGTCAGCGTCACGGTCTGGCCGAAGATTCTGAAAGATATGTGCACAAGAAAGAACATACGTGTTATAGAGTGAGCCTTTACATCGAGAACGCTTGGAAACGTTTCACTGTTTCCGCCATCTCCCTCAAACGCTTGTCAACGAGCCCGTAGATGGTATTCTCTTCGTATCCGCCGTTCGGAAGCTGCTTCCCGGCAGGAACGCCAGTTAGAACTTCGATGCCTTCTTCGATCGTTGATACTGGGTATATGTGGAATTTTCCGGCTTTCACAGCGTCCAGCACTTCCTGTTTCAACATGAGGCTACGAGCATTGCTTTTCGGTAGCACTACGCCGTGCTGTCCGTCGAGGCCCCTGGCCTTGCACACTTCAAAGTATCCTTCGATTTTCTCGTTGGCGCCTCCGATCGGTTGAACTTCACCTTTCTGGTTGACTGATCCAGTCACGGCGAAGTGTTGCTTGATCGGAACCCCTGATAGTGCTGAGAGAAGTGCGTACAGCTCTGTACTTGAGGCGCTGTCTCCTTCCACCCCTTCGTAGTTCTGTTCAAACACTATTCTGGCGGATAGTGTGAGAGGTTTGTCCCGCGCGAATTTCGAGGCGATGTAGCCCGCAATTATCATAACTCCCTTGCCATGTATCGGGCCGCTCATTGCTACTTCTCTCTGAACGTCAACCAACCCCTCCTTCCCCAACCCCGCGGCTACGGTTATCCGTGAGGGAGCGCCGAAAGAGAAATCACCAAGGCTGAGAACCGAAAGTCCGTTAATTTGTCCAACAGCCTCACCGTCGGTTGAAATGAAAATGATGTTCTTCTCAATGTACTCGCGCAGTTTCTCTTGAATCAAATTAGACCGGTAAATCTTGGCCTCAATGGCCCTCTCAACGTGGTCTCTCGTGATGTACTTTGAATTGTCCTGTTGGGCGTAGAAATGAGCTTCACGCACAACGTCACCGACCAAACCAAATTGCGTCGAGAGTTTATCCTGATCCTCAGCCAGCCTGCAGCTGTGTTCTATTAGGCGAGCTACCGCTGAGGCGTCTAAGTGTTTCAGGTTTTCATTCATGGCGAGGGTGGTAAAGAACCCTGCATAGTTCCGTATATTTGCCTCAGTCTTCGCCATAGTTGAGTCGAATTCTGCTTTTACTTTGAATAGCTCTTTGAATTCCGGATCGTATGCATACAGCAATTGGTACATGCTCGAGTCCCCAATGAGGATCACCTTCAATTCTAAAGGAATCGGCTCGGGGGCGAGTGACCTAACGCTCGCGTAGCCAATCCGCTGCGGTAAATCCTCTATACGAATCTCTCCAGACTTTAGGGCTCGTTTCAGCGAGTCGTAGACGATTATGTCGCGAAGAAGCTGTTCGGCGCGCATTACAAGGAAGCCGCCGTTCGCGCGGTGGACTGACCCGCCTCGAATTAGCGTGAAATCAGTTGTTAGGGTTCCAAGCTGGCTCTCTCGCTCAATGCGTCCAAGCACGTTGTCGTAAATTGGATTTTGCTCGACAATGATCGGAGCACCCTGTGTTCCAGAATTGTCCGCAATCACGTTGACTTCGTAGACGCGGAATCCTAATTCGTCTGCATATTCCTCCTTGGCATCCTTCTTCTTCTCGTCGCTCGGTCCGCGAAATCTGTCAATGTCCTCGCCGATGTGTGTCTGGATATTATGTAGAAACTTGACAATCTCCTCGTGGGGTTTGTATTTCTCCAGTAAACTGGACATTAAGTGGTCGATCGCATACAACGTGACATCTCTATCGAATTCCGCGATTTCGTTTCGAGCCGCAGCCTCTAGATCGCGTAGTTCCTTCACGGATGATTGCAGTTTCTCTGTAAGAGCCTCCCGTTGTTGCGCTAACTTCTGTTGAGCTTCTTTTGGTAGGGAAAGGTACTCGTCTGACTTTAGGGGCCGGCCCTTGATCACCGGTACAAGCGAGACTCCAACGGGTGTCAGCTGAAGTATGAACCCTGCTTCTTCCGCAATCTGGCCCATACGGGCGATTATTTCTTCCCGTTTCGCGTTGACTTTCTTGATTATTTCTTCTCGTTTGCTTGCGTAGTCTTCGCCCTCGAATACTTGATGAATGGCAATCCGTGCGGCGGCTATGAGCTCCCGCATGTCTTGTTTGAGTTGTTTTCCCAGTCCAGGTGGGCAACGGAGGGTGGTCGGTTGGTATTCGTCTTCGAAGTTGTGGACGTAACAACAATCCATCGGCGTCGGCAATTTCTTCGCGAGTTCATCGAGAAAATCGGTTACGGTGGTTGTTTTTCCGGTTCCTGCGGGGCCTGCCACGAAGATGTTGAAGCCGGTTTCCTTGGCCGAAAAGCCAAGAGATAGCGCTTGGTTGGCACGGGGTTGACCCACCATCATTTGTAGGGGTTTGAGTTCCTCGGTCGTCTTTCCTCCAATGATCTTAGGATCGCAAGTCCAACGAAGGGCGTTGACTGGAAGTTCAGATACCATGAGGCTTCAGCAAAGATGCGGTTCTGTGTCGCTAATTACCTTTTGTCAAAAACTGTGGCCAGCCACAAACCTAGCCCTTATGCGATCTGGGTTTTGACTTCGTCGATTCTTACAGGCCTATGTGTTTTGGGGTTAATCCACAGGTACGGGTCCTCCCATCGATCCGTAAGCTCAACCTTCACAGGGTGGTCGCACTTAGAGCAACGGGGGCCTCTGGATTCGAATACGGTTTCGGGGCACTGGCAATTACAGCTTACTTGTTCTAGGATTAGTTTGGTTCCTTCGTATCGAGGAGTCCTAGGCGGGCTACAAGCTTCGCAGAAGATTTCCACTCCCCGAGCCTCACCATTGCAGATCTGTGTAATACGGTAGAGAGATGAGTGAAAGTTCTCCTAGGCCATCTAACGATTTACTGTGAACGCTTGACGAGGCCTTAACTCGGTTTATGGGTTCGTTCTAGCTAGGGGCTTTTCGAGTTTCAATCCATAGCGTTCGCGGATCTTCGCGGCTAACTTCATCATGTCAAAGCCGAAGATTTCCTTCAATTCGTCCAAAGTCAATTCTTCACTCTCAGTCATGTCGCTTACCGTGACTTGTCGGAATAACGTTCGCTTCCGTTCCAGTACGTCGCGTACATGTTCTTCGATTGTGCCTTTGACGACGAAATTCACTGCAAGTACTTTGTTGGTTTGGCCGATTCGGTGGAGGCGAGCGATCCGCTGAAGCAGCCTAGCGGGGTTCCATGGGAGGTCGTAATTTACGACGACATCAGCCGCCTGCAAGTTCAAGCCAAACTGTCCAGCGTCCGTGCTCGCGAGAACTCTGTAGATAGGTTGCTCTGTGAATTTGTGCAGGTTGGCTATTCGTTCCTCGCGTGAAAGCTGCCCATGGTACACAAGTGTTGGGATCCCCTTACCCTCTAGTTCTTCTTGTATCAGATTAACTACAGGTACGAATTGCGAGAAGATTACCAGTTTATGTGATTGCTCCGTTAGATCCTCGACGAGTTCTTTTAGTTCGATAAGCTTTGCGTTCTCAGGTTCTAGTCTGGCGACCGCTCGTAGCAATTTCTTGAAGATTGGCGATTCACGGAGTAACTCGGCATCGCGAGAGTCCTCGCGTTGCTTCCGTCGCAGGTAACCTGCTATCATGCTTATGTCGGCGCAAGCCTCTCTGAGAAGTGTGTAGAGTCTAAGTCGGTTGGATGTGAAGGGGTTGGGCCCTTCGTGTTCGGTGGTGCTGAAAGCGTACTCTTCAAGAACGGTTTCGCTTAAACTCTCTTGGAGTATATCGTAGATCGTACGTTGGTTCCTGGCTGGTTCAGTGTATACATACTGCATTGTTAGAGAGGGTAATTGTCTCAGAACTTGGGCCTTGGTGCGGCGGATCGAAACCGCCTTCAGCTCTCTCCTAAGTAAGGGTAGAGTTTCAGGGTTGATGATGGGCCGGTACGATTGCCATCCCTGCCCCGATAACTTCAAGGTAAACCTAGCTAGGAAGTCTTCATGATACCGCCCGAAGAAACCTGGCCGTACAATATTCACAATATTGTAGAGTTCACCGAGATGATTTTCGAGCGGTGTGCCCGTCAAGGCTATCACGTTTCGGACGATTAACTTCTTGACCGCCTCACTCGTCTGAGTGTCTAAGTTCTTGACGCGGGTTACCTCATCAAGTATCAGAGTGTCGAAAGCTCTCTGCATTATCATATCCGCGTCCGTGCGAAGCAGTTCATAGTTTACGACGACTAAGGGGTCATCGTACAATTTGGCGCGTTCCCGAATCGAACGCTTAGAAGTGACAATGGTTGGTTCAAGGTTAAATTTCTCGACAAGTTCTTCCCGCCACTGATCAACGACGGCGTTTGGTGCGACTATCAACGCCCTGGAAGACTTTCTGAGCTTCTCTAGCTCGATCAAGGCGCTGGTCGCTGAGATTGTCTTACCCAGCCCCATCTCATCAAAAAGGCAGGCGCGGCCATCGTTTTCTAGGATGAATTGTACCGCTTTTCGTTGGAACGGGTAGAGTGTGACATTGATGTTTCTTGGAGCGTGAGTCTTGCGCAGTCTCGTTTCTCTTTGCGGGAAGTTCTTGAGTTGCAGGCGAACGCCGTCTCGTTCGAAAGCCTCTTTCGCGAATTCCAATGATCCTGCCTGTCTGAGTCTGTAGCTATCATAGTATGGGCTCCAAACAACATACGTCTTGAAAGTCCAGTCGTCGAGAATATCTTTCAATGAGTCATCTTTCAGCGGTCTGACCCAAACGTATCCTTCGGGATCGTACTCAAGTATCACGGTTCGGTGTTCGCGAATTAGTTTGAGCGCTTGAGGCGAGTATTCTAGTTTCAGCCCAGATTGACGGTAAGTTTCCTGTGCGAGAACGGGATTGAGGGTTGCGGGGTGGTGGAAGAAACCATCTCGAAAGGGCGTAATCTCAATGAGCGACCCGAAGTTCGGCTGCGGTACGTGGATCTCAGGTTGCACCTTCAACGTTGGGTCCACAAGTACCCGCACGTACCTCACCCGCTTCGGTGCTGTAACCGCTTGTTCTTTCTTCAAGTCGCCCATGCATCTCGAATAGGCTGAAACGGAGCTATAATTCCGAACCTAGATTTGAGCATCTCGGAATGCTTGGTTGTACGATTTGAGCAGAGCAGAACCAGTGCCAAAGCTATCGTTTCTGTTCCTCTGGAGGTTTTACCTTTCGGAAGCTTCCATAGATTAGGCCGTCATACACAAGTTTCAGCATGGCCGCGGCGAAGAGCGGAGTGCCGATCCAAAAGTTCGCCATAGCATAGCCGGCTATGGAGGGACTGATTGATTGGGAGATGCTTCGTGAGACGTTTGTGAGACCGGCAGCTGGGGTTCTGTCCGACTCGTCAACAACGG
Organism: Candidatus Bathyarchaeota archaeon; assembly: GCA_963733055.1. Lineage (GTDB taxonomy): Archaea > Thermoproteota > Bathyarchaeia > 40CM-2-53-6 > 40CM-2-53-6 > FEN-987. The sequence goes on along the minus strand of CAVTBR010000003.1, from coordinate 655,580 downwards.
CCATCACGTATGATTGACGTGTGGGCACATCCATCTGTGATAGGGTTTGTCTGCAAAATAGCAAGAACACCGCCCCGATCGCGGTAGGCGCGAAACGCGACGCTTGCTAGGAATACGTTCGATGGGATGTGGCTGTAAACCATGGTGTTCAGAAGGCCCAACCGTCTTGCAATTCGCTCAGCGGCTAGGAATGAGAACGCCGTTATGATTTGAGTTCCGAAAAATATCCAGGCGAGAGTTGCGTTGTTCAGCCCGAACTTCAAGTAGAAGTAGTAAGCCAGAATGCTCTGGCCAATTAACCCGCCTCCGAAGGCGTCTATCGCGAAGACTCCCGCCAATCTCTGAACTATGGGTTTAGATTTCTCCGATAGTACGGCACGTTTCTTGACCGCGGTCTCAAGTTCAACTTTCTTCGACAGCCTAGAATACAGTATGCCGCCGATGAGGCCCGAGGCTAAGTAGGCCGCGAACAGTGGTCGGTATCCAATTACTCCTGATCCTATGTATTGGGGCAGGCCAGACATCAACGCACCAATGGAGGATGCGCCGTAGCCGGCGAGGTTGTAGATTGTGAACGCTACAGTTCGGTGCTTTAAGTCACATGTCTGCGGTATGATCGCTTGCTCTAGAGTGAGGAAGGGACCAACTTCGCCTGCCCCGACCGTCATATTCCCAACGATGCCCGCGATGATGGGCGCCCACCAGGCCGTGGACAAAAATAAGACCGATCCAGCAATGAAGTCCATCAAAGCGAAAATAATGAGCGTTCGTTTTCGACCGAACCTATCTGCTACGAAACTTATTCCTAACGTGTAGACTGCGCTAGTGAACACCGTGATCGTGAGTACTACGCCTATGGCGAAAGGTTGGAACCCTAGCTGGGCCATGTAAACTCCGAATAATACGCCAAGAAAACCATATGGTACCGTTCGGATGATTTTCTCAATGAAGATCACTTTTCCATCGCGGTCGATCCACTTGGAATCCACCAGTATCACCTTTCTAGGGGCAGATTACGGCGGATGAATACGGTTCGTATATGATTCTGCCGATGGGGGCTCCAATAGTGACAGTGAATCATGTGTCTGTATGATGCATTATTAATTGACAACCGCGGTTGAGGACTTGGGTGCGTGATTTAAGTAGAAGCTTTCGTGTTCCCGTCTTCCATCGCTTTCAGTAACTCTCTGGAGAGTCGGCAATGAGTTCCCCCTTGAAATCGTCTTCATACATTTTAGCTGTTATCGAGCGCGGACAGGTTGCCGATGTTGTGAGAACGGTTAAGGAAATACCTCAAGTTGAGGAGGGGGCGCTTCTCATCGGTAGATATGACCTACTAGTCCGCGTAGGCCATTACGACCGAACCGGCCTGTACAGGGTCGTCTCCGAGATACGTTCAATGCAGGGGATAAAATCCACAAGTACGCACATTCCGTTTGAGGGTTTCACAAAGGATTATGCCGTTGACGAGAATGACGCATTGGCGATTTCTCTCCTGCGCTCTCAAGGTGTCTTACCGACAGTTCTGTCTCAACTCGGGGAGCTGAAGCACGTTGTTGAAGGACACATAATTCCAGGAGACTGGGATCTGTTATTGATCCTGCACAGCAAGAATGTCGAGCAGATTTTGGAAACCGCCGTCAATCAGTTTGAAGGGGTGCAGGGAATCACGAAAACAGAAACCCTAATCGCCCGTCAGTATTTCCGACGAACTCCGGATTCCACTGTCTCCGTGGGAACATTCGTCCCGCAATACGCATTCGATAGACTAAAAGATGGAACGGTTCTAGGAACGCAAGCCGTCCAATAACTTCGATTCTATAGCATTACAACATCATGGCTCTCGCTTCATGTTTACGCCCTGGCAGGACATATCGAAAAGGACTTGTTAGGGAACCGAAAAGTGGTGTTGTAAGTCGTCGTCCAGTGGTCGGAGTTGAAGACTGAAGACACAAAACCTAACCCTAAACAAGAGCAATCCCTGCCCTCCGATGAGGACAAATCGGAAAATGTTCAGGATGAATTGCTTGAGGCGGTTAGGCAAAAGCAGGAGAGCGAGAGAAAAGCGGCCGAGTACCTTGACCGACTTAAGCGACTCCAGGCAGACATGGAGAATGTACAGAAGATTAGTCGGCGGCGAGTTCAGGAAGTAACTTCGCAGGCGTCTGAAAGACTAATGGCCAAGCTACTCCCGAGCCTGGATTCATTGCAGCAAGCTGTAAGCGTCGCAGCTTCCGACAATCCGCTTCTGCAAGACGAAACGGCAGTTGGATTGAGGATGCTCCAAAAACAGCTGACTGAGGTACTCCAGAGTGAGGGGTTGGAGGAAATCGCGGCTGTTGGTAAGCAGTTGGATCCAGAGTTGCACGAAGTTGTTAGCTATGTGGAAACCGATGAGACTCCAGAAAACACTATCGTTGAGGAGATTCGGAAAGGCTACACTCTCAACGGTAAAGTAATCAGGTCAAGCCTTGTAGTTGTCAGTAAGCTCCCGAAGAAAGCGGACTCTAATCTGCCGGCGAGCGGGTAGTCCCGCAATGTTTTTGAACTAAATCCTCGTTCCATTGTTACGTATAGTAACTAATGGTGACATGAACCTTGCCAAAGATCATAGGAATAGACCTTGGAACAAGTAATTCCGCTGCAGCGGCCATAATCGCTGGGCGTCCAACCATCATACCCAGCGCTGAAGGCACGTCGGTCGCTGGAAAGGCGTTTCCGTCATACGTTGCCTTTACGAAAGATGGGCAGCTCCTGGTCGGTGAACCTGCAAGGCGCCAAGCAGTTTCGAACCCAGAAGGTACCGTCATGGCGATCAAACGCAAGATGGGCACTGATTACAAAGTTAAAATTTTCGGTAAGGAATACACGCCACAACAAATTTCAGCGTTTATCCTTCAGAAGATCAAACGGGATGCCGAGGCGTTCTTGGCAGACAAGGTCGAGAAGGCGGTCATCACGGTGCCCGCCTACTTCAACGACAACCAACGGCAGGCAACAAAAGACGCTGGCTCAATCGCCGGCCTCGAAGTCGTCCGCATAATCAACGAACCGACGGCTGCGTCATTGGCGTACGGGATGGATCGACCCGAGAAGGAGATGAAAATAATGGTTTTTGATTTGGGCGGCGGAACGCTCGACGTGACACTTATGGAAGTTGGCCCGTCCAAAGACGAGACAGGGAAAGTAACTCCCGTCTTTACGGTTCTTGCCACCAACGGTGACACACAGCTTGGAGGAACTGACATGGACAATTCCATAATCGATTACATAGCTGACGAATTCAAGAAAACAAACGGAATCGATCTTCGAAGCGATAAAGTTGCCATCCAACGCGTTAGGGAGGCAGGTGAGAAAGCGAAAATTGAACTCTCAACCGTCCTCACCACAGACATCAACCTCCCCTTCATCTCCGCCGATGCCTCAGGAGCTAAGCATCTAACCATGACGATGACTCGCGGCAAACTGGAAGAACTTGTTCGTCCTACCATAGACAGATGCCGAGGTCCGCTTGACCGAGCGCTCGCCGATTCCAAGCTTACGCCGAAGGAAATCTCGAAGATCATCATGGTAGGGGGCCCAACTCGCATGCCCATAGTGAGAAAGTTCGTGGAAGACTACATGGGTAAAGGAGTTGAGAGTGGAGTCGACCCTATGGAATGCGTCGCGATGGGAGCGGCGATACAGGCTGGGGTAATCGCGGGCGATGTTCACGACCTCCTTCTTCTTGACGTAACCCCTCTCTCGCTCGGAGTCGAAACACTGGGCAGCGTTCTAACAAAGTTAGTCGAAAGAAACACTACCATCCCCACGAAGCGTACACAAGTATTCTCGACCGCCGCTGATTTCCAAACAACCGTCACCGTTCATGTACTGCAAGGAGAACGACCGATGGCTTCAGACAACGTGTCCCTCGGAATGTTCAACCTATCAGGCATTCCACCCGCCCCAAGAGGCGTACCACAGATCGAAGTTACATTCGACATAGACGCCAACGGAATTCTGAGCGTATCAGCAAAGGACCTTGCCACGAACAAAGAGCAGAAGATCACAATCACCGCCTCAACCAAACTTCCCAAAGACGAGATCGAAAAAATGGTGAAACAGGCCGACCAATTTGCAGCGCAAGATCAGAAACGGAAGGAAGAAGCGGAACTTAGAAATTCAGCTGATAATCTGATCTACAGCGCCGAAAGATTGACAAAGGAACTCGCAGGCAAAGTTTCGAAGGAACAATCCGAACAAATAAACAAGGCCATCTCAGAACTCCGAGAATCCCTCGCCGGCAAGGACCTCGGAACCATAAAGCAGAAACTTGAAGCACTACAGAAACTTTTGCAGGATGTCGGAACGGCTGCCTATCAACAGGTTGCCCAGCAGAGGGCGGGAACGGCAGGCGAAGCAACATCTCCACCTCCTCCAACGGGTGAGAATAAGGAACAACCCGTCGACGTCGACTACAAGGTCGTTGACGATAAGAAGTAGAGATGAATTTGCGGCAGATCACTATTGTCGAAGCGTGACTATTACGATATACTTGGCGTGCAACGCAACGCAACCAAGGACGAGATCAAGTCAGAATATCGAAAGCTAGCTGTAAAGTATCACCCTGACCGGAACAAATCTCCAGACGCCGAGAACAAATTCAAGGAAATCTCCGAAGCGTACGCAATCCTCTCGGACGAACAAAAGAGAGCACAATACGACCAGTTTGGCCATGCGGGAATCGACAACCGCTACTCAACCGAGGACATCTTCCGCGGCGTCGATTTCGACGAGATCCTCCGAGGTATCGGCTTTGGGTTCGGAGGCGGTTTCGGTTCCATCTTTGACTCCTTCTTCGGGGGCAGACCCGCGCGTGGGCCCCAGCGCGGACAGGACCTCAGCTTTAACCTCGAGATCTCGCTCGAACAGGCTTACGCAGGGTTGGCGACAGAGGTCGAGGTTCCGAGAACAGAACGGTGTTCAGAATGCAACGGTTCCGGAGCTAAGCCTGGTACGTCTCCGAAGAAGTGTCCGGAGTGCGGGGGTTCGGGGCAGATTCAACACGTTCAGAACGCGGGCTTCATGCATTTCGCGCGAATTGAGCCGTGCAGGAAGTGCCGCGGTAAAGGGACGATAATCGATAAACCATGCAACGAATGCCATGGTGCAGGAATCCTTGAGTGCGACCGTCGTATCTCAATAAAGATTCCACCGGGCGTTGATACTGGCTCCCAGCTACTCATGCGCGGAGAAGGAGATGCCCCAAGCGGGAGCGGCAGAAGAGGAGACCTGTACGTCGTTGTTCACGTAAAACCGAATCAAACCTTCCGAAGAGAAGGAAACGATTTGATATGTAATGTTGACGTGTCCTTCTCTAGAGCCGCCCTAGGCGGTGATGTGCAAGTTCCAACGTTGGATGGGCCAGCAAATATCATGATGCCACCCGGCACTCAGAGTGGTGCAATCTTCAGACTCAGAAAGAAAGGAATGCCAGCAATACGAGAAAACGGGAAAGGAGATGAACTAGTAGTCGTCCAAGTGAAGACGCCTACAAGCTTGACATCCCATCAAAAGGAACTTGTGCAGGAACTTTCGAGGGAAGGGCTCTAATCAAATGGACCGTTTTCGTTGACGATGATCTAGGAATGACATCAATCGTCGGTGTATGGCCGGCCCGCCCGCTATAATCGACCGCGAGAGGCTTTCCCAACTTTCGCCCAAAGAGTTCGTTACTCGTCCGCCCGCTTCCTCAACTATCAACGCGCCCGCAAGTGTCTCATAGATGGGGGATCTGGGAAAGACAGTGATCATTCCGTCAAATCTCCCGGAAGCAACTGAGCACAAGTTCAAAGCTATGCTTCCCGGAGACCGCAAGCTCCGCGTATACTTGTAGAGTCTCTTCTCCAAACCTAACGGGTCGGGAATCGAAGGTTCGGGCTCCCACCATTCGAAGATGAAAGCCGAGGTGCGAAGCGCAGTTGCGTTCGAAACCCTAGCTCTCTTTCCGTTCAGGAATGCTCCCCCGCCTCTTCTCGCCGTGAACATCTCTTCCAGCATCGGATCATAAATCGCTCCAGCCACTGTCCTCTTGCCCACCCTCACGCCTATTGAAACCGCGAAATGCGGTATTCGCTTTGCAAAGTTGAGAGTACCATCCAGCGGGTCGACCGCCCAAGTCACGTCGCCCGAACCAAACTGAACTCTGCCTGCCTCTTCGGACACAACACTGCCCTTAACGCCGCTCTTTCGTATCTTGGAAAGAATGAGTTTCTCTGCAGCTAAGTCGGCATTCGTGACAATGCTGCCCGCGTAATCGTACTTTCGTCTTATCGATAACTTTCGTCGGAAGAGCGTCCTCAACTTCTTACCCGCTTCTTCGGTGGCGGACTCAGCGAGTTCGAGGAGAAAAGTTGAATCGGATTGTGACATGTTTCCTCTAGCCTGCTTGAAGCCCGTCGACTAAGGCTCTCTGTCCTCTGGTCAACCATGTTTCCATAAGTTCCATCACAAGAATACCTATGCCGATTAGAATGAGAATCGAACCGAAGGCAGCGGCGATTATCCAGTTCATGGTCGGTGCATGTGAAATGAGTAGGATTGCTGCGAATGCGACGAGCGAGGCGCCAATAATCATCAGAGAAATGGCGGCGATCCCTCGTGGTCTCAATGCGATTCGCGAAGGTCACCCCCTGGAACGTTTTAAAGTTCCCTAATGTTTACGGGGGTTCGATGTGATTGAGATGGATTGGTTTCCGGAATTCGTCCGAGAGCATCTTAGTTTCCGCGGGAAATGCTTCCGGCATTGCGACAAGCAAACCTCAATGAGGCTGCTAGTCGAGGCCGCTACACACGTCTTAGGAGCATATGTTTGTCCGGATGGGTTCGTATCACAAGTCGTCTATTTCAGCCAAAAACCGGACCTGAAATGGTTCACGGAGAAGCTGACGAGCGAAGTTGGCCGCGAGAACTTCTCCAGCACTGATGTTCGAGTAGCTTCACGACACGGATGGGAACTCGGAGGAAATGCAGTTCAAATCCTCAAGGAAAAGGCCGGCGACGGCGCGACGGTTACTGAAGTCTATTGGACAAGATACGCACATACGGACTCGGAGAAACAGGTCGCTATTTCCATGTGTATAGGAGACCATTCGCGGCCAGGCTGCTCCAAACTTTTCGCACACGACCGTGACTCGGTTGTGAGCCAATGCCCAATATGCAAATCTAGTCTAATGAGCCATTGACTTTGGTTAGTTCGGTTTCTTAGGAGTCTGTAGTCTTGCCTGGTAGTATTCGCTTGCGAAGAAATCATCCCATCGCGCCCTCGTTACGTCAAGGCCTTCTGAGAATCCTGTGAAGACATGTTTGATTTTGCCGTCTTCCTCGAAGAACACTTGAGGTATCAGGTAGTCGTCAGCAGCGTCTCCGTAGTCGTTGACCAAGGAATCTGCGATTCTCTCCTGGTCCGGTTCGTCTATGTCAAGCACTCGCAACTCAACCCCGAGTTGTTTGGCCATCTGTTCAGCCTTCTCTGAGGAAAGGGGGACGCAATGGGGACACCATGGGGCAAGCACGACGGTGATTCTGTCCAGCATTGGATAATATCACACTGCGTTACAGCCAAGTGGCCACATTTACCTTTAATCCTCACCCTACTGGTTTCAAGGCTGGAGCAGATATGAACCGCCGCCCGTTCGCGAAAGCAATGGTGGTTTGCGATTTTGACGGGACGATTGTCAACGTCGATACGGCCCAGGTAGCTTTGGATCTCTACGCAGACCCCGACTGGAAGCAGATAGATGAAGCATTAGAAAGAGGGGAAATTTCATTCGAAGATTCCCTCCGACAGCAATACGCGATGCTCAAAGTCCCGCAGGAGACTATCCTCGAGCAGCTGGATCGGGTTGCAGTTCTTAGGCCCAACTTTGATCGGCTGGTCAACTATTGCATGTCAAATGGCATAGAACTCATGGTCGCTAGTGGTGGGTTCGACTTTTGTATTCAACATTTTCTCAATCAGGATGAATGGTTGAAATTCATACAAATTCGTGCACCAAAAATACGATTCACCGAAAACGGGTACACGCCTACTTTTCCCGAAAAGATCACTGCATCATCAGTCAACTTCAAAGATGATCTGGTCAAGCGCGAGAAGATGAATGGCAAACAAGTTTTCTTCGTCGGAAATGGGTTTGGTGATTATCCCGCGGCTAGGGAATCGGATTTGGCGTTTGCCATTAGGGCCTCTAGGCTCGCAGAACTATGCCGAGAGGGCAACGTTCCACACAAGGAGATAGATGACTTTCAAAAAGTCGTGGACGAGCTGCGCGGTCGATTACGTGAGGGTTCTTGAGATAGGTTTTATCTGACTTACTAATACGGCACTCGCAGTGACATAGAATGCTTGTGATTGGTGGACCAACCTCCGAAGCTCTAGCGTCTAAGGTCGCAAAAGAGCTAGGCGTTGATCTAGGAGGATTAGAGGTTCGCAGATTTCCCGACGGCGAAAAATACCTTAGGGTCCTCAGTGAGGTAAAGGATCAAACAGTTGCGGTCGTTCAGTCAATTCATCATACTCCCGACGAATTGTTGTTCGAATACCTTCTCCTGACGGACGCCTTGAAAGATCTTGGCGCCAAGAGGGTCATCGCTTTCATGCCTTACTTTGCCTATGCGCGTCAGGACGAACGGTTCAAGCCCGGTGAGGCGTTGAGTTTCAAAACGGTAAGCAAGCTCATCGAAACCGTTGGAACCGACGAAATCTACACGATTGATATGCATCAGCATAGAGTCGTCAAATCCTCTGAAGCCTTCAGAATACCCGCCCACAACCTCTCCGCAATGACACTACTCGCAGATTACGTCAAGAAAACTGGCAAGATGGAAAAGCCGCTGGTCATTGGCCCCGATGCAGAAGCCGAGCAATGGGCAAAGATTGCGGCGGAAAGGTTGGGGACTGATTATGATGTCTTTGAGAAGAAAAGGCTGGGTGATGCTCATGTTGAGGTTCGCCCTAGAAAATCCAATGCTAAGGGACGAGACGTGCTCATCGTTGACGACATAATTAGCACAGGGGGCACGATTGTAGAAGCCGTGAAGATCCTACAATCCCAAGGTGCAGTTAGGATTCAGGTCGCGTGCACGCATCCCATCCTAGCGCCAGGAGCTCTCGCCAAGATCAACGCGGCTGGTGTACAGGACGTAGTTGGAACCGATACCGTCCCGAGCCCGATAAGCCGCGTTACGGTCGCGCCACTCATCGCTGACCAGTTGAGGAAGAAAACCAACTAACCGAGATACTTCATTAGCGTGGTTCGATCCGGGCTCCCACGAGTCTCGGGCTGCGTGGCGTTTAGTCCCGCTGTGAAGTTAGCCCACCTTAAGGCCTCCAGTTCCGGTCGACCTTCGCTTATGGCGGCGACAAAAGCGCCAAGAAAAGCGTCGCCGCAACCTACAGTATTCACAACCTTCAAACCAGCCCGCTTCAAATCTAAACCTCGTGTCACGATTCTTTTCTTCCCGCTGCACATTACGGACCCTCTTGCTCCGAGTTTCATTATCACCTTCAGGTTTGGATTGGCGCGCTGAAGTTTGCGTGCCGCCAAAGCTTGCGTCTTTGTTCCCGTTAGAAATCCAACTTCAGATTCATTGGCCAGAAAATAGTCAACGTTCCGCAGAAGCGAGCTCGTCGTTTCGTAGCCTAGCTGGGACTTAACGCCGGGATCCCACGCCACAGTCTTGTTCAACTTCTTGGCTACCTGGGCCACCTTCATAGATGTCTCGAACGGTGGATCCATGATTGCGATTATGCTCGCGCTTTCGATCAGTTCACGGCGGTTTGCGTCATCTAGGTCTTCGGGCAGCATTGTAGCGTTGGCTCCAAAGTACGTGTGAATCACATTTTCCCCGGTTTCGTCCACGACTATATGGGCCTGTCCGGATTGAACTGAATCGTCGCGTTTTAGCCCTGAACAATCTATTCCCTCCTGCTCGAAGGCTCTTGTATGCTCTGAGGCGACCCAGTCATTACCTAACGCGCCTATGATCGCTACGTGCTTGGGTCCAAGGAGCCGAGCAGCTGCAACGGCAGCATTTCCTGCTTTCCCTCCAGGGACGTGGGTGATTCGGCGAACAACCGCTTCCGCACCCTTTCGAGGGAACTCATCCACAAAGAGGGTTGTGTCCCAGTTTATCGCTCCGACGACGACAGTGGAAACCATGGCGAACCCGCATCCACTATTCTGCGCCTAGATTTCCTTTTATGTTTAGGTCTTCAGGGTTGGGCTCATCGATGAAAAAGTGGCCGATAGCCCGCGACAAGTTGATACGCAAAATGCCGAATCCTCACACCGTATTCGTTCGAGAGGCAACTGGACTAACTAAGCGGGTTTCGTTGTTCGATGCGATTGCTATCAATGTCAGCTACATGTCGGTGGGTCCTGCGCTTGCACTTGTCGGATACACTATGCTCGCTTTGCCTACCGTCTCAGGAGTAAACTTGGTTCTCGGATCGGCAATAGCTGCGCTGCTCGCTGTTCCGCAAGCTATCGTTTACACGATGCTCTCTAGGCGAATCTCAAGAACTGGTGGGGACTACGTTTGGGTTTCCAGATCGTTGGGCGGTTTTGTTGGGAGCGTCATGACGTTTACGGGCATAACTTTGGAAACTATGCCGTACCTCGCCCTGATTGCGTTGTCGGCGGTCTTTGCAATAGGTTCCGTCGGGGTGGCGCTCGGATTTTCGGGCTTGCTTGGACTTGCCTTACCAGGGAATATCCCGGGAGGGGACCCGCTCTCTCAATTCCTACTCGCATCTTCATTATTGATAATTCTCATTGGAGTCAATATCATCAGGCCTAGGTTTGGGTTCAAGCTCATCTCGATTTTCTGGGTGATCGGGATAATCGCGATGGCCGTCGCAACTTTCGCTGTACTCAACGCCGGGAAGGTAGGTGTAGAGAACTATGTTGATGGATTGAGAGTTGCGAATTTAACTTACACGTCCGTCGCGAACTCCTATTCCGGACCTACATTCGACTTGAGATCTACTCTGCTAATGATGCCTTACTTCGCCTTGTTTACTTATCCTTGGTTTAACGCTGCCCCTTCAGTTGGTTCTGAGTTACAGGGAAAAGCGCCAAGGTGGAACGTTCCGATCTCGTTAGCCTTCGCGTTCCTGATAGTCACCATCCCGTTTGCCGCCATGTACTATGCTGCAGGGTTTCAGTTTACAACAGCGGCGCTCGCCAATTCGGCTCTCGTCTACGACCATTCATTCAACTTCTGGACTCTTGCAATGGGTGTGTCCGGAAATTTTGCGGAAGCTTTCCTGATTGGGCTCGGTTGGATTGTGCTAACGGTAGCGATTCTCGCGTTCGGAATAATCACAATCTCAAGATACATGCTCGCCCAAGCCTTTGACAGATTCCTTCCTTCAAAGCTCGCCTATGTTAGCCCGAAGTATGGTTCCCCGGTTGTAGCACACCTTGTGGATCTCGTTGTAACAGTCTTCCTGATCGGTTTGGCCGCGTTCCTCTACGGAACGATATCCTCGCTCTACGGGGTACTGGTCGCTTCGATGGTATACTTCGCCATAGTGGGCATCGGCGCGGTGGCTTATGCATTCAAGAGGGAGAAAGGATGGACGAAGGTCTCGCTCGCAACCGCAGGCGTGCTCCAAACGGTTGTTTTCGCATACTTAACCTACGGATTCCTAGACTACCCCAACATCTACGGCGGCAACCCGCTAGCTTACGGATACATTGCCGTATCACTCATCCTCTCCGTTGCGATTTACGGCATCGCTCGGCACTTGCGGGCAAAGGAGGGGATGAGCATCTCGTTAGCGTTCAAGGAGATCCCACCAGAGTAGGCTCCCCTCTCGATCAGTAAAATCACATCGACTTCGTTTTTCGTTCATACGGACACAGGTTGTTAACGGGGCACGTAGGACAGAGTGGGCGTCGGGCTTTGCATATGCTTCGGCCAAGGGCCATGAAATAAAGAGGAACGGATCGATAGTCTTTCGCGAGAAATTCTTGCATGAGAGCCGACCTAATCTCTCTGTACCTTGCCTTGGGCTGCGCTAGGCCAAGGCGTTTCGAGACTCGCTCAACGTGCGTGTCAACGGAGATAGTTGGCTGACCCCAAATGCTGAGCAACACATCTGCCGTCTTGGGGCCGACGTTTGGCAATTCTTGAAGCCTCTCGCGAACCTGTTCGAATGAACCTTCCAACATTGAGGCGAAGTTACCAGAATATTGCTCATTTACGACCCTCGAAAGTTGCTTCAAGGCTTTAGCCTTCTGTTTATGCAAGCCCGCGACGTGGATTGCTTTCTCGATGGTTGGAACCCGCGCCTTACTCAGAGTTGAAACTGAGACCCCTACTCTCCGGTCCAAGATTTCGTAAGCCCTGAGTGCCGCGATGTCAGTGCAGTTCTGTGAAAGAATTGTAACTATCAGGACGCGGAATGGGTCACTGGATTCCTTGGCCACACGTGAGGCGGCGAAGTCTTCTTCACGGAGCGGTATCTTCGCACTAAGTATCTTTAGGATTTCTTGGGCTTTCTCTTTGTCCCCGGCGGTGACAGTTTTTTCCAAGATTGGCGGTCTTCACGCTAGAGCATTTGCGATTAGGATTGTTCTCGTCCCATAGATTAGAAGTAAGAGGCCTGCAACCGCGAGCACCCATGAAACCCCGCGTTCCCATATCGCGCCTTGGTGAAACTCGATCAATATGATTCTAACCCCGTTCAGAGCATGGTAGTCCACGAAAAGCAGTAAAAGCTCAAGGGTGACTGCTAGGAGGATGTTTCTGTAAACCATCATCACGCTGCTAAACGCTAGGTTCTGAACGTAAGGCCCTGTGAGGAAGACAGTGAAGAGGTGCACCCCTCCGGCTATGACGATGCCGAGCCCCGTCGCGTAATGCAGAAGCATTCTAGTAGATTCTTTCATTTCCTAAACCCCAAAGAAAACATTCAACGCATATACCGCAGTCGCGGCAGCAAACAGAACACTGAGCCAGAATATTGCCCGTTGAGCTTTGGAAAATGACTTCGGCTCGTAGGGAAAATCGGGACGAGAAGGCTTACCTTGTAAAACCCCAAACTCCGTGAGCGTTAACCTGATTCCGTTTATGGTATGGTAGGAGAGCATGAACCCGATGACGATAAGCCCTGTGTCGAAGAGAGGGTTCTCTAGGAAATGGAATGTTGCGCTCCAGATTGCGCTCGCAAAATCTTGGGACGGAACACTCCAAACACTTAGACCGCCCACGACGTTTCCAGTCTCTACGATATGTGCCAGGAAGTAGGCGGTTACAGCGATTCCGGATATTCGTTGGAGCGCATAGGCCCATCGCTCAAGATTGTAGTGAACTGGATAGAACCAACCAGTCAGCGCGCTTTTGATTTCCCGAGCGAGACCTTCAGCCATGAGTCACTACCTCTAATGAACCCTCAAGCAGCATATTGACTTGAAGAAAAATCATTCTACGTGTAGTCCGGTGTGGTGTTCGGTAATTGGCAACGGTTGATTTTGTTCTGGGAGTTGTTGATTCGAATGTGACTTCTTGAGATATGTGGGTTGAGAACGTGAGATGATGTCTGTGATTTCCTGCCCCAAGAAATGACTTAGACCGGTATTGATCCGAGGCCTCGGTGTCGTACGTGTTTTCCGCCTTGGCCCTTGAAGCGTTCTTCATCCCAAATGTTGCCACGCTCGTGATAATTGTAGGCTTCCCAGTATCCGTCGTGGTATTCGGCAAGGAATTCGATTCCAGTCAACCACTTCGCGCTTTTCCAACCGTAAAGATGAGGAATGAACGGCCGCGCAGGAAATCCCTGTTGGACTGGGATGGGTTTGCCATTCATCTTGAAAGCTATCAGCGAGTCCTCAACCATAGCATCCTCTAATGGCACGGGGGCGGTGTACCCATCTGCGCAGTGAAACATCACCCACTTCGCCTCGGGTTTAATCCCGGTCAGTTTCGCCACTTCCCGGAACGCCACCCCATCCCAAACAACGTCCTTGATGCTCCATGTCGTCACGCAGTGAAAGTCTCGTGTGAGTTTCACTTGTGGCATTTTTTGAATGTCTTCGAAACTTAGGTTAAGTTGTTTTTCGACGAGCCCGTCGGTGGTTAAGCGCCAAGGTTTGAGGTCAACTTCCGGGGCTCCGAAGGCCGCGTAGATAGCCCATCGTTTCGCAAAGGTTTGCCCTGGTGGGACGGTTGCTTGCATATTTTGCAGCTCAGTATTGCTTTCAAGATTCAAACTTGTGGAGTGGGCTAAAAAGGGTATCTCGAATCGAACCGAAATTCAACCGGTCGATCACTCGAAACGATCGCGTCTCCAATGGGTACACTCTTTGGATGTCCTTTAATGCGAAATCTATCTGGTAGTTGACGGATGCACTCATGCAGATAGTCGACTTATCCATCAAGTTCTCGTTAGACGAGTTTGCCAAGGACTCACATGCGGGTACGCATCTCGACGCACCGGCCTATTTGCTGAAGAATCAGAAGGCGATCAGTGACTTCGGATTGGAGTATTTCTTCTCTGACGCAGTAATTCTCGATCTAAGCCACACGAAGCCTGGTGAAGCTGTGGATGATGAGGATTTGGAGGCGGCTGAGGAAGCGGCTGGATTATCCCTTAGGGAGAGAGAGGTTGCTATTATTCACACGGGTGGCGCCGTTAAGCCTTACGCATATCTTAGCGAGAACGCCGCTCAATATCTCGAATTCAAGCGCGTCGGCATGGTCGCAATAGATACCCCCAGCATCGATAACTCAACGTCCCATGACTTGCCAGCGCACCTTACACTGCTAAGCAAGGGGATCCTAATTTTGGAGGGGTTATGTAACCTCGATGAGGTAGATGTTCCGAGATTCAAACTAGCGGCGTTTCCGTTGAAGGCGAAAGCTCCGACTTCTCCCGTACGTGCAGTAGCCATTCTTGACTGATTTCGTGCTTGGCTACGGTTATTGCCTGTAATATGATCCGTAGCCCATGTTGCCCGCGATCTGTTGCAACTTTGCAATCCGCTTCTCTGTCGCGGGGTGGGTTGAGAAAAGTTGTGCCATCATGGAACCTCTAAAGGGGTTGATGATGTAGAGTGATGATAGTGCTGGGTTTGCGTTTGTACTGGGCTTTCGGCTTCTAGCCGCGTACTCAATTTTTTCGAGCGCACTAGCAAGCGCCAAGGGTTTCCCTGAGAGCTTAGCTCCGCCTTCATCGGCGGAGTATTCGCGCGTGCGGGAAACCGCGAGTTGCACTAGCATAGCGGCGAAGGGTGCGAGGACGAGCATGAACAGTAAGCCGATCAGACTTCCCTGCTGCCTACTTCTGCCGTAACCGCCGCCCCCGAAAGCGCCGCCAAAGAACCATCCCCACTGCGCAAGGTACGTGATGGCACCTGCGACTGTGGCTGCGATCGTCATCGTCAATGTATCCCAGTGCTTAACGTGGGTGAGTTCGTGTGCGAGCACGCCCTCTAACTCTTCATCGTTAACTATACTCAAGAGGCCCGTGTGGACTGCCACTGTGGCTTTGCTTGGGCTTCGGCCGGTCGCGAAAGCGTTCGGCACAGGGCTATTCACAAGTGCAACCTTCGGCATCGGAGTTCCAGAGGCCACGTTGAGCCTTCGAAGAGCGGCATAGACGCGCGGCGCTTCCTCCTCGCCCACAACATTCGCGCGGCCCATTCGGAGAACTATTCGGTCGCTGAACCAGTAGATTATCAAGTTCATGATTGCAGCGAAACCCAAGGCTACGATCGGGTTTAACCCCATTAGGTAAGCAACGGCGAACAGTATGCCCGTTAGGATACCGACTAAGAGAGTAGTTTTGATGAACGTCCAAACCATCCCTAACTCACCAGCAGTTTTGTTACCTCAAGTAACAGTCCGGTATAAATCTTTACCGCCGTGGTAACGTTAACTTGTTAGCTCATGGGCCAAGAAAATCTGCTCGTTAACTGTCGGCTCATTTGGCCTACGTGGGTTTCTTTCTGAAATTGGCTAGAGCAATTGCGAAGAAGCCACGAAACAACATACTCAAGGCGTACCCAAGCGAGAGAGGTTCGAGAATGACCAACAGTGGAAGCACCAGAAAATTACCAAAGGAACACCCTGTTGCCAATCCCAGTGAACATTCGCTGAACATCATCAGCATCGGTACGACTATAAGGCCGAAATTTCCGCCCAAACTGCCACCAACAAACAAGCAGACGGCAACGCGGAGATAGTTGTTCTTCAAGTCAACAGAATTTCCAACACGATAAAACACGAACAATGAAACTAGCAATATCGTGAACGAAAGAATGCTGGGCCAGAGAGGAAGACTTGAGGTGGCCTGAAGATGAAGCGTGCTTGTGCCATTAGTGCTTGTACTATTAGCCATTTGACGCATTTCAGCAGAGACAATAACCTCGTTTGATACGGCAGTTATTCCTTGGTCCAAAGCAGAGAACGAAAAGGCAATGAATAGGATACCTACAAATCGTGAGTGCCACCAATCCTTGTAAGAGGATATGAGCTCTTTCAAGCTTCATTCTTGGCTAGGTATTCTCCCAGAATTACTCTAGCCGTTTCTGGGATTGTGCCTAGTATCCGTTTCTTGCGTTCTCTCTCAAGAGGCTTTCTTCGGGGGGTAACGGATAGTTCACGTCACCCAAGCAGGATTTAGGGCGGTGGATAAAACCGTCACCGAAGTTGCTCACGGTTACTTCATTGTAGCCTGCGGAAATGAAAAGTTGCGATAGAGAGTGGAGCTGAGCAAAGACCATATCGGCCACAAGAAGCCTTGCATCACAGCATACATTATCATCGGTACATTCATGCCCAGTGAGACCAAAACAGAAAGTGATTCACTTCCTGTCCAACCAACTTCAAGGATCGCCCTAACCTCTAATACAGCAAAGAGCAAAAGAGAGAAACCTATGAATGTTCGTGAATACATCCGGATAGTTTTCAACCCAAGATTTATCGCTGATCGCAAAGTCGCGTCACTAATCATAATTGCTGCATAACAGACGTTCAAGAACAAAATAGTTCCAGCGTCGACCAGATTCAAAACCAACCCTTTGATTGCCAAGGGTAGCACCAATGAGATGCCTCCAAAAACGACTACCAAGAGAATCCCGACCACAATCGATATGTTCAGTATCCTCCAAAAGTACTCTCTCACACCAGTCACCCAATCAGAAAAGTTGCATTTTCCCTCCATCACGATATTCACTGACATAGATGCCAAGCCTATGGTAACGAGGAAACCAACGAACAAACTGACAAACAACAAAGGGATGATGCCCCAAATGATTTGTGACATCTCTGTTCCCTGAGAAGCTTGAGTTGTTCTTGCAATGAGAAATAACAACAGGACGCCGTTAAGCGCGGAAACTAGGGCGGGAGTCAAGATCACGGGATTTGCTGCGATGCCTGATAAGGATTGATTCAGAATCGCAAGTTCTCCGTGAGTTGTTGGTTTGCCTCTTGAGGCTGAACTTCTTGCGTAATTCCATCTACGCCGTTGGGGTCTCTTCGGCTCAATGGAAGTCTTTGGGTCAGGCGTGGGTTTCTTTGGCAGATACACAGATTCAATCAGTGTTTGGCGGCGTTCACGTGTCTCAGTGCTCGACGCGATTGCAGCTGCACTAATTGGAGCTTGACATATCGTACAATAGCTGTATTGGTCGCTGACCTTGGCTCCGCAATTTTTGCAAGTAACAAGTCGCATCTATGAAGACTTCGAATCGTCGTTGGTTCCTTCCTTTGATGCGTTTTGTATTATGGTTATCCATTTGTTCTCTCCTTCAACCTTGATTCCCGCAGCCTCGCTGGGTGTTCTTCCATTCAAAGCCTCATGGGGCCGTAGATAGTTGTGAAAAATTTGCATGCCTGTTAAGATCGGTGTGTCTGCTTTCGCAGCAGGAATCAGTGTTGAAGGGCAGAACAAGTGGATAACGCTAATACAGAACGCCGCTCGAAAGGAGAGTTTGGAGTAGATGAATTATGAGCTCATTTCAACCGAGATCACGAGATACCGCGTTGTCCGAAATGTGGCGGCAAACTTGTTCCGAGTGACATCGCCCACGTCATTCCTTGGATTGACCAGAGAAACGAGGAAATTGCAGAGCATAAAATCGGAGGAAAGAAGATTGATGTCTATCGATGTGACAAATGCGACTATCTCGAATTCTACGAACACACATCTTCTAATTACGAATTTGGCAAATTCTAGCCGACGAAACTTGACAAGGTGGAAAAACATGAGTAACCGACATCAACTTGACAGAACCCTTTCGGGGGTAACGGATAGTTCACGGCACCTAGGCTAGGTTTTGGTAGCTGGATAAAATCGGCACCCAACCCCTAGATTTCGATCATTGGACTATTGATTATCAGCCTTTTCCTTTCTACCTGAGTCTAGTTCCTTGAGCAACGCAGTATGAAATTTTGTAATGTCCGCATAATTCTTTCCATAGTCGTAGATTTGGTGTTGTGCGCTACAACGAACATTGACCTTGGAAGATTTTGCATTCACTTGAGTAACATCAACTACCATGATTTCTCCCCATGTTTTCCTGCTCATGCCGATTTTGATTTGAAAGACTCCTGAATCCTCGTTGCTCTCGACTAGCTTCCAATGGTTACCTGTCACAACAGTCGGGATGACCTTGCAAGTTCTCGCAAAGGAATGTGGCAGAACAAACGACTCGTCAGTATCAAAGTGAAGCTTTCTAATATCAGTCGTTCCAGCATTTCGACGTAACCAATACGTTCCAATAAGCAAACCCACAACTCCGATGACCCCGTATTCGACAAGACGGGGGACTCGGTAAAAGTCAAAGCTGATGATTAGCAGTGTGGTCACACCAAGCGCCAGTAGTACGTACTTTCGCATTTTCAGAATGATTGAAGGAGTATCACCAGTCTTTGGGTCCTTTTGTGTCAACATATATGCGAAGATTATGACCAATGCGACAATCAAGAGTATTAAGAGAAATAGTAGAATAAATGCGATAAAGATCAAGCTGTGTGCATCAGTGCTGTTTCTCTTTGCTGGCATTTTGTATTATGGTTATCCATTTGTTCTCGCCATTCACCTTGATTCCTGCTGCTTCGGCAGGGGTTTTGCCTTTCAAGGCTTGGTGTGGTCGTATGTAGTTGTGGAAGATGCGCATACCTGCAAGAATCGGTGTGTCCATTTTCTCTAGCGTACGCATAACCCGCTCTCTATCCCTGATCTCGCCGTTCATACGTTCCATTTTGTTGTTGTTGAAATCTTCCCGTAACCTGATGCCATCGACTTGACAGAACCGCCTCATTTGTCACATTCTATCCTGGGCAAGTGACCGATATGTCCCTAGCACATCGCCGTCACTCCACGGCTGTTGATGGGCCTGAGTGGCAAAGACTATTGAGATAGCCCCCGCTAATATCCTAGGACGACCCTGGATGAACGAACAAATCCTTCCGATTCCAAAGGGAGGCTAAACTGGTAGAATTGGGCTGTTGGTCGCGAAACGAGAAGCGTCTCTATCTCGCTGTTCTACTCTTGATGGTATTCTTCACTACCCCCTTCGTTCAAGCGCGTCCGCAGTCTCAGTATTGGATCCCAACCTTCGGGGTTAGTTGGCCGAGTCCGTTGATATACGTCCGGATACCTTCGACGCCAACGGTTGCTCATGACCTTGTCGTGAGAGCGATTGCGATTTGGGATCAGGCGCAATCGTGGTTCAGGGCGACCTACTTTCCGAACGGGAAAACCTACACGTTTGCCATCGGGAATGAATCATCGCACGTTCAGGTAGAATTCACAGACTACTGGACAGTCAACAGCTACTGCTCTTCAACCCCATTCGGCATTGACGGGTGCACACACATCCGATGGGATGATTCTAACAACATAACCAACGCCATTGTGTTCCTTGATACGAGCCTCCTAACCTATCAAGGACCGAAATATGATCCACTGTTCTTGGTTCTTCACGAATTCGCGCATGCCCTTGGTTTGACAGACTATCCATCTTCTGTATCATGCCCGTTCCAGGATTTGTTATGCATGTACTATCCGAACGAATACCCTTCTACCCTTGATCTCTACGGGTTGCATCAACTTGCTGGGGGAAACCGGGATACAAATGTCGTTCTACCACTTAGCGTGCCGTATGCTTACTACATGTCGGCAATTGGCGCGAAATCGACGACGATGTCCACAACCAAAGAGAGTCAGCCGCAACCTGTTCCAAGGTTCGCACTCGCAGTCATCGTTACATTCGGGTGGGTGGTCCTCATGTGTTTGAATTTGAGGAGACGGAGGGAAGACTAAAGGTTCGACCGGAGGGAAAGCTTACAACTGCGCCCGCGAGCCTCCAGCAAGGGTGCTCCGCTGACACGTCTTGAACTCGCGGGAATTAGTATGTGGGAGTGGTCGCTCGCGTCGGGGGAAAAAACGGTAGGCAAATCGAAAAAGATGGTCTTGAAACACTCAGAGATCTCGAAGCGAGTGCGCTATGATGCTCGGAACAATCTTAACGATTTGAGTAACGTAGAGTGGTTGACGTTCACTAAGAGTGTTTGGCAAAGCCGCCCCCCTCCTCGAGATGAACTCAAAGCACAGCATCCCGCAACTTACGCGGAGAACGACATCGAGAAACTAATCCTCTTTTTCACTAAGAAAGGAGGAAAGGTGCTGGATCCTTTCTTGGGATCAGGGTCGACGTTGATTGCCTGTCTTAACACCGGCCGCGAAGGCCTAGGGATAGAACTGGTCGAAAAATGGGTAGTAATCAGTAATGAGCGGGTTGAACGTGCGAAGAAAATCTGCAGATCTCGCTTGACTCACCCAACGGAGCTTATCGAGCGCGGCGCTGTACAAAGCAAGCAGCCAGCTCTGAAAATCTTGCAGGGAGATTCCCTGACGCTTCTGAAGCAGATAGCCTCTGAGTCGTTTGACTTCGTCGTGACTAGTCCCCCTTACTGGGCCATTCTCACCAAGGCGAGAGATCACAAATCCAAGCGGGAACGATTGAGCAAGGGGCTGCCCACAAAGTACAGCGAAGATATTCGAGATCTGGGAAATGCTTCAAGGTATATTGACTTTCTCGACCAGCTAACGCACGTTTTCGGTGAATGTTATCGGTTGCTTAAGCAAGGAAAGTACATGGTGATCGTCGTATCGGATTTCAGGCACGGTTCAAAGTTTGTGTCATTCCACAACGACCTATCGGAGGCCGTTCAGCAGATTGGTTTCACCTTGGAGGGAATTACGATTTTAGTTCAGGATAGCAAGAACCTATACCCGTACGGGATGCCCTACGCTTTTGTCTCGAACATTCACCATCAGTACATCCTCATCTTCCGGAAGGTGGTGAAGAAGTTCGGGTCTAGCGGTGGGTGATTATTCGTTCGGTTTCCTGGTAGACTGCGAGACCTTCCTTCGGGTTGGAGCGTATGGTTACAAAGGCGCTCATGATCTTCCGCGTGAGAGGCCCAACCTTACCGTCCCCAACTTCAATGCCTTTCACTTTCACGAGAGGCACTATTTCCGAAAGAGTACCAGTGAGAAAAGCTTCGTCGGCATTGGTCACGTCGTAGGGGGTTAACCCTCTCTCTAGCACTGTATGGCCTAGGTCCTTCGCTAGGTGTATGATTCGATTCCTAGTGACGCCTTGAAGAATGCCCGAGGTTGAGGGTGGGGTGAAGATGTCACCGTTCTTAGCTGTGAACAGGTTGGTTGTTGTAGCCTCAGATACGAAGCCTTCTCTGTCAAGCATGAGGGCGTCGTCCGCGCCAGCATCCGCTGCCTCAAGTTTAGCCAATACGCTATTGAGGTAATTGAGTGATTTTATTTCATGTGTAGTAGCATCTACCGCGTCCCGTCGGACAGAAGAGATGATGACTGAGATGCCTTTCTGTTTGGCGATGACGCCATACGACGGGTCCACGGGTTCAGTGATGATGATGGTCGAGGATCGTTTGCATTTTCGTGGGTCTACGCCAAGGTCACCCGTTCCCCTCGTAACAACCAGCCTGATGTAAGCGTCCTTGAGGGAGTTGCGTTTGATCGTCTCGACAACGGCGGCCGTCATGTCCTGAGGGGTGAGGGGTATGTTGAGTTTGATGGATTTGGCGGAGCTGTAGAGTCGGTCTAAGTGCTCTTTGAATTGAAATATGACGCCGTTGTAGACTCGAATCCCTTCGAAGACGCCATCGCCATAAAGCATACCGTGGTCAAAGACTGAAACCGTAGCCTTCGACTTTGGAAACCATTCGCCGTCTACGTAGACTACGAGTTCCTTGGCACCCAATCCGTTTCCCATCGTTTGGGGTTTAGGGATGCTATAAAACGGTTCCCCCGACGAGTTTCAGAGGTTGATCCGTTGTGTGGCTAATGGGAGCAGGTTTCGCGTCGCATGTTCACCTTATGGTCAACGTTCATTTCGATACAGTCGTTTTGGGTTAGGGTTACTTGGATTTGGAGGCTAGATCGATTAGGCTCGCTGCGATATCCTCGTTGAAATCTATGAACGTCTCTTCTCCTACAACTAAGACGGGTACATGGGTAGCCGAACCAGTGCGGTCGACTAATTCCTGTAGCGCATTGTGATCACGGTCTATGTCATGTTCTTCAAAGGGAATTTTGTGGTCGGAAAGGAACCTGCGAACGGTCTCACATTCCCGGCATTCCGCCCCATGAGCAAGCAGCCTCGCGAAAACCACGCTCGATCCCTCTTTACATTCCCGTATGAGCACGAACCAGACTAAAAGTATCTACCCGAATAACCCCCAAATCTCAACCGTTTCTCAGATTGGTCACGGTCGTTCTCTGAACCTGCGATCTCACGGTATTCCTACGAAATTTGAATATTACAGGGCTCAAATAAAGCAGATTAGGGGCACGAGTAACAGCGCTACTATGTGGGCCGGTAGTTCAGCCTGGTTAGAGGACTCGTGTCCGACTGGAACGTTGCCCTTACACGGCAAAGGTCGCCGGTTCGAATCCGGTCCGGCCCACCATCTTACCGACCGGCGAACGTTTCTTTTGATTCTCGGTCATTGCTTCTCCCTCTTGACTCAAGGATTACGTTCTTCCGGTGGAATCCAGTTCCCTCTCTTCAAATCCACCAGTGACCTGAACATCGCCTTCTTGATGAGGGTTCGGGATGTGGGAACTTCCACAAGTTGTAAATCTCTAGTGAACTCAGAGGATAACGGTTTGGAATGGTAAGCTATGTGTAGGCCTAATTCAATTGTTGTTCTCTTGGCATGCTTCTTACTATTGACGGTAATTGGAGTCGTTCAGGCCGCTGGATGTACTCCCAGTCCTCAGACGCCCATCTGTATCACCACCGATAAGACCACCTACAACCCCGGTGGCACCGTCCAAGCGACAGTGACGGTAAGGGTTCCACTCACTGGGGCCACAAGCATAACCGTTGAAATCGTTCCTGTGTCCGGGGGGTCAGTTTTCGTCCCTACTGTGAGTGGAAGCGTCTCCCTCAGCGGAGGCACCGTAGCATTAACACTTCCAGGCAGCATAACGCCCGGCCACTATTGGGTTGGGACATTAGTGGTTGAAAATGATACGTTCACATTAGACCCTGTCGTTGGAATCACGGTGACAAACACGACAGTACCTGAAACAGCATCAGTTCTAGGATTACTGCTTCCCGCGTTGCTGCTCGGAATCTATGCCTCAAGGAGAAGGAAGAAGCTTAGCCTTCCTGAGAACCTTTAGGCGCTACGATACTTGTTTGAGCTGTTCTATGGATTTCCTCACGTAATTGCCGATCACATCCGCTTCTATGTTAACGGAGGCGCCTTTAGTCTTGCAACCCAGAGTTGTTGAGAGGGTGTGTGGTATCAGGCATACTGAGAACGAATCTTTGATCACGTCAACGAGTGTGAGACTGATCCCATCTACGGCAACCGAACCCTTGCACGGCAAAGGTCGCCGGTTCAAATCCGGTCCGGCCCACCAACTGATGAACCCACGACAGTCCCTAACCCACTCAAAACATGACTGGCGCACGCATTATTGATGCAGAAGGAAATACTATCGACAAAGCAGAATCCTAAGATTAGATTTTTACCATTCAATTCTACCCAGTAGAAATGAGATATAATTACCCTTTACGACTTCCCCTCCAAGCCACGTTAAATATCATGCCGGGAGATACTACGGTTCCAGAGGATGTGTTTGAGTTGGCTAAGAAACGCAAAATCAAAATGAAGATGAATGATACCGCTCAGATTGTGCCTGCACCGACGGAAAGCGTAGCTTAGACCCGCAACCCTCACAGAAATTTCGGCGTCGCGATGAAACTTGCACGGTTAGTTAGGAATATTCTGGAACAAGCGTCGGACTTGGCGCTGCGCTATTTTCAATGCGACGATGAAGATTCCAAGAGCCACAGCGAGGCTTGTAATCGCAAGTTCTGGGAGTATCGAACCAAACAGGAGCATTGAAAGATACAACGGCAGGACCACGAGAAAAGAAATCCCAAGCGCCGTGCCGATTCCTAGGAGTGAGCCCCAGACACTTACATAGCGGCTTCTGACCATCTCACGAAAATCGGGGAACCGCGCCGCGAAATAAACGCCTACCGCAGCGACTTCTAACACGACGAGGACGCTGACCGGCAGAAGGATTTCGTAGTAGGTTCCGACCGTGCTCAACAAAAGGGCGAATATGGAGAGCAGTGCCGCAGCGAATGGTATTCCCAGAATCGCTGTGAATAGAAGTTTTGCTCGCAATAGTTGGGTTGGAGTGATTGGTGCCGCGTACAGGTTCCAGACTGCATTACCTTCCTGCCCTATGCTTGTCATTGATAGGGCTCCGACGAAAATAGCGACTGGCATGAGTAACAGGAATGCGATGAACCCGAAACTGGGGGCCGCGGCCGTTGCCTGAGTGCCTAGGGGCAATAGGGATATGCCCATTGAGATGGCGAGTACGAATGGTATGGCTAGGAACCTTGCCATCTCGCGCCTCCTGATCAACGACCGAAAATCTTTCTGAATCATCGCGGACTCAGCCGCTCCGATTAACGGGAAGTGAAATTGGGCGGGTTGGTATGCGCGGGTGCTGAGCTTGATCGAGACTGGGACTGGGACCCAGAAGTGCGCGCGAAATCTAGCGGCCAACGCGAACAAGGCAATCACGAAGGCTACAGAGAAGCTGGAGAACAGAATGAAATTAAATGGGTTTGCTCGAGCAGCGCTCAGTACGGCTAATGTGGGCCAGACGACGGGGATGAACCACGCTGAAACCGCAGCTTGCATAACACTCTGAAGCAGGTAACCAACCACGTAGCCGCTGAAGATTAATTGAACGAAAACGAGCAAGATAACCGTCGCAACCAAACGAAAAACCATACCCGAACGTCCACTCTTTTTGTAGAAGCTGGAGGAGATCCTGTTGGTTGTAGCGTCCAGAATCTCAACGATAGCAGCTCCCGCGAACAGAGCGACTACCGCCATAAATGCGGCCGCGATCCAAACCGAACCCATGCCCAACGCAAGGGCGGGTCCTAACACGACGCCTAGAAAGAGGCATAAGACGAATGAGTAGATGTAGGACTCAGAGATTGTGGAGCCGCCAACGTACTCCATTGGTGTCATGGGCAGCCAGTTCACGAGGTCTGTGTTCATTGATTGGATGGGTTGGCTTATTTCGTATAGGACTCCGAAGAGTATGGCCATGAACATTATCGCCGACGGGATGCCTGCGAGAAGTTCAGGTTCAATTGGCCTCAGAAAATCCAACAAACCTCGGCCGTTTGTTGAGAGCAGAGCGTAGCCTAGGCCTCCTAATCCGAATAGCAATGCAATGTCGACTGGTAGGATGATTCGTGGTTCGCCGAAGACTCGGGCGAAGAATTTGTTGCGTTGTGTTCCTCGGATTTGTGATCGGGTGAGGACGACGGCGAGTGAGTAGACCGCCTTCAGGTTCAACGCGTCAAGGCCTCAACGATCTCCCTCGTGTCCGATGTTCCAGTTAATTTCAGGAAAACTTCCTCAAGGCTTGAACCCGCCGTTCCGGCTTTCGACCTCAAATCACCCGCGCTTCCTTCCGCCAACACTCGGCCATCGTACATGATCACTATCCGGTCGCAAATCGCATCGGCAATCTCAAGCACGTGGGTGCTGAAGACGGTTGGTACGCCGTCGTCCCTCAGGCGGTGAATGAGGTCCTTGACGATCCGCGCGCTGCGTGGGTCTAGGGCGTTGAGGGGTTCGTCGAGGATGAGTATTTTTGGGCGGTGCAGTAGCCCAGCGATTATTGCGAGCTTCTGTTTCATCCCCTGCGAGTAACCGTGTATCAGTTCATTCTCCCTACCCTCCAAATCCAATGCCTTCAGAAATTCCGTAATTCGTTCACGTTTTACATCCGCGCTAAGTCCGTGGACGGTTGCTACGAAGTCGAGGTATTCGATGCCGGAGAGGAATTCGTACAGTCTGGGGCTTTCGGGTACGAAACCAACTATTCTCTTCACACCGATTGGGTCGGCGGCGACGTTCAAGCCCTGAACTGTAATGCTGCCCCCGTCGGGTTTGACGATGCCGACGATGGTTTTCATGATGGTTGATTTTCCCGAACCGTTCGGGCCCAGAAGTCCAAGAATTTGATTCCGCTCGACGGAGAAGCTGACTCCCTTGACGGCCTGGAGGCCGCCGAAGCTCTTTACCACATTGTCAACTGCGAAGTGCCTCCAAACATTCCTGCTCCTGCTATTCTTTTCTGGGCGTGGAACCGAAAGAGCTTAGAACGGGCATGAAAACCTGACGGCCAACAGAGTGAATCGTTCTTGGCGGCTGTCGTCGAACAGAACTCCGAAACCAAGCCCGTGTGCAACATCCCCCTATGCGGTAATGATGGGGAGTGGCGGGTTGAAATGTTCGGTAGGGCGGATTACTATTGTGAAAGGCACAGGCCTGGCGTGCCAGAGAAATTCATGGAGAAAATAACCTCCCACTAACCACCCAGGCAGTCATGTTTTCTCAGCGTGGGAGCCCTGCCACAGAAAACTAGGCGTTTTCAGACTCGGGTTACGTGGGATATGGCCATAACCCGTCGCGAATAGGTACATATTCTGGCGAGAGGTAGGAGGCACAGGCGCCCAGTGGTCACCGGTAGAAGAACCGCTTGGAACGCATGAGCGCCACGACCAGCTCTAACTTGTGGGCTCAACCGCCCTGCTCTGCCTCGCCTTTCACAGTTTCCCCAAGAGAACGTCAATCTCATCCTCGGTGTTGTAGAAGTGGGGTGAAACTCGTAACGTGTTAACCCTAGGGGCGACAATCACCTTCTGCTCCTGAAGCCTGCGGGCTACTTGTGCGGCTTGCTCGATCTCGAAGGTGACTATTCCGCTAATCCTCTCCTTCTCTAAGGGTGAGGTCATTCGCCTACCTTTCGCCTTCAATCCGTCCGTCAGGTGCTCGTTGAGCTTCTGGATTAGGGGCCATCGTTCCTCTGGAGGGTACTTCAACGTAAATTCCAGGGCGGCCTTTGCACCCTCCACGCTTATGACGGCCCATGTTCCCCACTCGAATCGAGTCGCGTTCTTAGCGGGGGTGGCGTGGTTAAGATCGAAGGGCCGTCCAAACGGGTCCTGGTGGGCTTGGATTCTGGCGATGACTGAATCGTCGATGCCATGCCAACCAACAATTGAAGGCTCGAGCCTCTCTTCTACCACCTGCTTCACGTAAAGAAATGCGGCTCCGTGCGGGCCCATCAACCACTTGTACGTTCCACAAGTCAATACATCAACCCCGAGTGTTCTTACGTCGATTGGCATTACGCCCGTGGCGTGGAAGGCGTCAACCATCATCAGCGCTCCACGGGAGTGTGCAAGTTTTGTAATCTCTGAAATATTCTCCCGACAACCATTGACCCAGGAAACGTAATCCAGAGAGACCGCAATCGTCTTGTCATCAATCGCCCGTTCATAATCCTCTAACGGAATTCTCCCATCCTTCGCTTTCATTACTCTGACTTCAGATAGTGAGCCCCTCTGACGCAGCGTATGCCAAAGGTAGACGTTTGTTGGAAAGTTCAGTTCACTAACCACAACGTTCTGGCCCGATCCGAATCGAAGAGCGGTGGCTACTGCACCGAGACCTGAGGTCACATTTGGGACGCAGGCGATTTCATCAGGATTGGCTCCGACCAGTTGGGCGAACAGTTCTCTCGCCCTAACAATGTCTAACAACCAAGCCTCCCACTTCTCGCCATAATCCCGCCATTCATCGAGAAAGGATTGCATCGCCGTGTGGACGCTGGACGGTGGGGGGCCGGCGCCGGCGTTATCCAAATACACGCTGTGGTTGAGTAAGGGAATTTGTTGCCTGATCCCGCCCAGATCCAAGACCAACCCTCGAAGGGTTGCCTGCTAAGGGTTGAGAGTTAAAGGGGTTACACTAGGAGACGAAGGAAAAAAAGGGGAAGGGAGAGAAATTGGATCTAAGAAGTGGACTCGCTTTCGTCCGCGTTCTCGGGTTTCTTCCGGTGCTGTTCGGCCTTATGAGTCGTGTTCGATTGATCATGCGCTGATGTGCTGCTAGTATTCTTAGTCGTTTGCGCCGCTGGTTGTTGGTAGACCGTTTGTGTGTTGCCTCGTCCTCTACCCGAGAATGCGATCAATCCGCCCAGTACTAGCAGGGCTGCGACGATCACTGCGCCTATCGTCAGGTAAAGCACTGTTGAGTCAGTTCTCCACGTGGCGATGACGTTCTTAGGGCCATCCATAAGCACGCTAGCTGATTGGCTACTTGATTGGAAGTCTCCCTGCCAGCCGTTGAAAACAATGTTGGTACCGTAAGATGTGCTGACTGGTGTTGAAACGTAGATTTGGGCGGTGCTGCCGGAGTCATACCAACCAGTTCCAGTAGTTACTCCTTGATCCGACTGAACGTTCAGGTAGTACTGTTGGCCGTAGAGCGCGGTGACGGTGTGTGGCGCATTCATAACGACGTTCAGAGATGAGCCGGATTGGGTTCCCTGGCCGTCAACCGACCAACCCTGAAACGCTAGTCTGCGTCCGCCATCTCCTCCGATTGTTTGGCCCGGACTCTGAAGTGAAGCTGTGTCGCCTGAATTGAACCAACCCTGACCTTGAGGGGTGGGTGCATTCTGGGGTTGTGATTGCACTGTCAGATAATATTGAAGTTGGTAGACGGCTGTGATTTTCGTAGCGCCATTCACAGTTACCGTACCACTACTTCCCACTCCAGAATAGTCGCCCGACCAATGCGAAAACACGTATCGAGTATTGGGCGATACTTGAACGGTGTTCTGAGTTACGGAGAACGACGCCGAGCTTCCTGACGTGTACGTACCGCTGCCGGTTACTGTTCCAAGGCTAGACGGGTCTGTCGCAACTGTCAAAGTGTAGCTTGAAGGACTGGAATAGTAGTTGTAGCCTCCATAGTAGCTGGAGCCGTAATAATTGGAGTAATAGTACGGGTAACCGTAATAGTAGTAGGAATAGTACGGGTAGCCATAATAGTAGTTGGAATAGTAATCGCAAGAATAGTATGGGTAATAGTAGTAATAGTACGAATCGTAGTAGCAGTCGTAAGTTGAATTATACCACGTAGGATGTGTACTCGTTGGGTTGGATGTCGGGTACGAGGTCTGTGGGCTTGTCGGAGAAGCAGCAACGATGCTTGGGTGCGCGGACAGAAGAACTAGTGCTATGCTGAGTGCGAGTATAGCGATTGTAAGTTTCGGTAAGTATTCTCTCGCCATTATTATCAACTAGCAGGGGAAGGGATGCCTATTTTTCCTTTACTCAGATTCGAAAACAGGATGGATGGAAACGGCCGCTAGACGTGTGTCTGTGTGGCTCAATTTCCTTTTAAGTACCCCCTACTCGAAATTAGGTAAACAGGTGACTTTTGTGGTGGTAAAGGCGTTCGTGTTGGTTCAGGCGCAGCTTGGACGGTCTCGTTCGGTATCCAGAGCCATCGAGAAAGTTAAGGGCGTGAAAATGGTGTTCGCCGTCACAGGCGTGTACGATGTCATTGCCTATCTAGAAATGCACGACATGACTACCCTGTCTGAGCTCGTGATCAAGAAGATACAATCCGTTAAGGGCGTCGAGCGAACTCACACTGCAATCGTTGTGTGATTCACTCAACGCCTTCTTTCTGCCGTTCTAAACTCGTCTGTTTCCGTAAAGGTTCCATTCGTCGGTTGAGTACCTTCCAGCGAGCAATGTCTTTGAGCACTCCTCCTCTTCCACCGACAATGAACCTGTCCTCAAGTTCACGCTAAGCTCGTCCTGAGCTACCGCCCTCAAGCTACGCTCTACCTCATGAATGTCAACAGACTTGGACAGGGCGTTGCTTACTGTTGTAACCGGGCTCCACTTGCTGTGAACGAATCGAGTCGCGGCTCGCGCCTTGCTGGGACCAAGAACCAGTTCCAATAATCGCGTATTTGTCGTCACCATTATCGAGCAATGCCACAAAACGGATTTCTCCACCAGCGCTCCTGCAGCACCACATAATTTTCTGCCGTCAGTCAGAATCGAGTTCGGAGCGGAGATCGCGCAGTCCAACCCGAGATTACCCAGAGCCTCCGCAACAAGTCTCAGATTTTCATCCCAAAATTGCAGCGCGGATGTGTTTTCCGAGCGCCTCTTCAGGATGGTGAAGTTTAGTGTCCCTTCATCGTGAAAGACCGCGCCCCCTCCCGTGAACCTGCGAGCAACTTGCACTTGGTTTAAGTTGCATGCCCCAAGATCAACCTCTGATGCCGCTTCTTGAAATCGTCCGAGGACCACCGAGTTCGGGTTCCTCCAGAATCTTATGGTGGTCGGGTGTTGTGAATCTTGGGAACTGTTAGTGCGGGCGAGTGCTTCCTCCAGAGCGAGGTTCGTAAAGCATGAGTCATAGCTTACCGTGAGTATTCTGCAGTTTGACAAATTATATCGTTTTGTCACCAAGGGCGACATCGAGCTACGATTCTTCTAGGAATGAACGGTTGAAGCTCTTGTTTCTTGAGAACGGAGCCGAGTTTCGGAATGAGCCCTACTGCGTCGGTTCCGAGCTTGCACTCGATTGATTGCACCGTTAAAGTGATCTGGTCAGTTGAGATAATATCTCGCGACAGATGTGCCGTAAGAATCGCAGCGTCTACCTCCTGCTCAAAGCACTCGAATACTTCTATCCGATCCAAGCCGAATGTAATCCATCCTCCCAGTCGTTCTATTTGTGAGTCTGACAACCAAGCCTCGATTTCGTTATCGGTCTTTCTCGTGACTCGCACTGAAAGCCGTACTCCGGGCAGGAGGCAATAATCATTAGCAATCTCTCGACATGGAATGTTCTTGCCGTCAGCTAACTGAGCGATCAAGTGGTTGACTGGGACCGAGCACTTGCAGTGACCTCCCCTCTCCAAACCGACGTCAAACTCCAGTCCTCCGGGGGTTACGCCGGTGATTATTGCCTCGTAAACGTCGGCGACATCGATTTCTCGTAAGTCCGTATGGGCCAATCCGAATTTCTTCCCAATCAGCGCTGTCAGGATCTCGCTGTCTTCCCCGATGATTCCGACGCGAGTCCATCCGTTGGGAGAAAAGCCATCTAAAGTCGTTGTGGCCTTAAGTCCACTCTTGAGTTCGTTGAGCGCTTTCTCTAATCTTGGTTTGAAATTTCGGGCTGTGATTTCGCTTGGTCGTTCAAGGATAGTTATCTTCATTCCTCTCAGCCTTTCTCAACGGCTGAGTTCGGCCTCCAGTCTCTCGATCTTGGATTCGAGGATTGAAACCATCTCCGCGTTCTCGGAACTGTCGAGTTGGTTTCCGCACTTGCCGCACTTGAATGAGCTTTCCATTGCCTCTTCGAAAGTCACTCGCACATCGACGTCCGTCTTGCATACGAAGAATGTGTGGTTACGTTCGAAGTCAAGTCTTGTTTTCAGTTTGTCCAGGGCACGTTTCTTGCGGCTCCGAATGAACGCATCGAGTTGGTCGGGTTGGAGTCTCCAATAGAAGATGAACCACCCTGTCTTCTCATCTCTCACTCTGGTGCAGGAGACAAGGCCGTGGTCGTAGAGTTTGTAGAGCACTTTGCGAACAGTATTCAATCTTATAGCGCAATCATTCGCTATGATTTCGTCGGTTCCTTCGCCGAGTTTCTTGAGGCTCTTGACGACAGTGACCGCTTCGTCTCCACCGAATAGGTTTGCGATCTTAATGAGTTCCTCGTCTAGGACTGACAAATCTGTGTGCCGCCCGGTTGTTCTTCGTATCTTCTAGACGTTTTACTTCACATTAACTCTTTGTTGGAGACTCAGCGAAGTCTATTGCGGTAAGTAACTCTTTTATACGAACCGGTTTGGTTTAGCGTTCGCGGGCCGCAGAAAATGAAGGAAACTGTCGGGACCTTAGGGTTTCTATTATTCTTTCTAGGGGCTATGATGGATATAGCCGGCTCAACTTCGGTAACTGAAGGTGGAACGCCCGCTGCGACCTACTTCAGAGTGGGCATAATCGAGCTACTTGGAACCGTAATTTTCTTTCTCGGAATGTACCTCATAG
Organism: Candidatus Bathyarchaeota archaeon; assembly: GCA_963733055.1. Taxonomy (GTDB): domain Archaea; phylum Thermoproteota; class Bathyarchaeia; order 40CM-2-53-6; family 40CM-2-53-6; genus FEN-987. The sequence goes on along the minus strand of CAVTBR010000003.1, from coordinate 623,037 downwards.
TTAAGACTCGCTAGTCTGCTTCCGAGAGCGAACCTAAGGGGCACCGAGATCATGAGGGTCATGGTGCTCCGAATCGGCCACAGGATTCCAAGAGATGAGCGCATAACTACACACGTTTGCCTAACCGCACGTGCGCTCGGTGCCAATGGTGTCTACATTTCCGACGTGCAAGATAGAGAGCTTGTTGACACCGTAAAGCGCGTATCGGAGAGGTTTGGAGGAGAATTCGAGGTAGAGGCAGGAAAACCCTGGCGATCTACACTAATGGATTGGAAACGCGCCGGCGGGAAAGTAATCCATCTAACAGCATACGGCATGCCATTGCCCAAAGTCATTAACGGAATTCGGGATGTGCCGGGAGACAAGTTAGTTGTCGTCGGAGCCGAGAAAGTGCCTGGGGAACTGTTCGGACTTGCAGATTGGAACGTCGCCGTAACTAATCAGCCTATCAGCGAGGTTAGCGCGTTAGGCATTTTCCTCGATTGGCTTTTCAAACATAAACGTCTGGAGCACAATTTTCCCGAATACGAAATTAGAATAATCCCGTCTGAGCACGGAAAGAATGTAACTGTAGATTAGTGCGCTTCTTCGTCGGGTTTGCCCCTTATTTTGATGATGTCTCCTAACGTAATTTCGTTTGGAGCAGCCGTCTTGGGCGCGGGTGCTTCACTGTGAGGCACCAAGAGTTTGATTTTCAGTTCATGTTGAAGCACTCTGCACAACCGAGTCTCGGGAGCTATCTTGCCGTTTTCAATGTGCTGAATGATGGATAGTTTTGTCTTCACTCGATTTGCAAGGTCTTCCTGGGACATCCCTAGCTTCATTCGTCGTTTTCGAATTATGTCCGCGAAATCTTCGGCAATATCTAACTCCTGAATCTCTTTCGGTAGCTCGGCGGGTCTTCTTACGGGAATCCTTGACAATCGAACTACCCCGGTTCGAGGTCGGGGTTGCTGGAGGACGGGATCTTCTTGGTAGGGTTCGCCGAGATGTTGACAGTTTCGGCATGCAAGCATCTTGGCGCCTTCTACCTTGACTTTGAAGGCTGGCCCTACGATCTCTCTACCGCATATATCACAATTCAATCCGCCCTTCCCCGCTCGTTCTCCGCGAGTGGAAGCTTAAATTGGTTTCTTGAACGAGAATGGTGTGACGCCCATGAAACGGCCTTCAAGCTCACAACTTCGCAAACTTGTCGGCATTGGAAACTACCAATTCGGTCAAGGACTTGGCTCGATTCTATTCAGTGGAAAGCTACTGCTTGAATGCTCAAGGAAAACTGGGCGAATCAGACACATCTACAGTCGGAACCGGTTGATTGCGACGCTTAGGCCGAAAGACGGATACTTAGCACTTACACTACACGGCGCAAGTATCATTCTGTCCAGAGTTAACATTCCATCAAGTCTCGTCGTCGTGCAAACGGACGTGTCCGACGCTATCAAGGCAGGTGGGGATGTTTTCTCAAAACACGTTGCCCGCGCCAACCACGATTTGAGGCCGGGGGAGGAAGTAATTGTAACTGATGAAGACGGATCGTTGCTGGGTGTTGGATCTGCTGTCTTGAGTGGGAGAGATATGGCAGCTTTCAGACGGGGTGTGGCCGTTAAGCTGCGAAAGGGTGTGAGCGAACATGCTGAAGCGATCGAGCAGGATGAAGTGGACTACGAGTAATTTGGACGAGAATTGACTAGGCTAGTTCCGTGAGGTTGATTCTTTCTCGCTTTTTCTCGCCTTAGCTTTATCATCACAGTTACGGCGATGGCAACTATTGCGATCACGACGCTCGCCCACAAGAGTGTCGGATCATTGCCGTTCACGCCCTGGCTCCAGGTCGCCACTAAATTCTTGCTTGAATCCATTGTTATGGTGACTCTCGGCGAACTCGAGACAACCGAACCAATCCATCCTTGGAATTGATGACCCTGCACGATCGTAGGTGTAATGCTCGCAGCCGCCGTAGTATTCGCTTTATACCAGCCGGTTCCGCTCGCGTACCCGTATTCAGAATTGACCTGCAAATAGTACTGTTCTTGATACGTGTAGTTCCGTATTCCGCCCGATGAAAAAGTCCACGGGGAGCCAAATAACACATACCTCGTTCCTGGTTCAACTGCAATGATTGGGGTAAGCTCAACCATGTGGTTTCCACCACGAGTAAACTCTAGAGTTACCGTTGTAGTCTGGTTGATCGAAATTCTTTCCACGAACGCCCCGTCGAGAGTCAAATCTGCGCTCAGGGGTTGGCCAATTCCGGCGACCTGAATCATAACCGAGTAAAGTTTCGGAGCGTCGAGAGTTGAACTAAATGCGTTAACCTTTCCCCACCCCCAAAGTGGTGAACCTATGGATCGGTTAATGGTGCCTGTGAAATTGTCCTGCCTCGCATCTGCTTTCAGTATACTGGTTATTTCGCTAGGGCTTAGGTACGGATTCATTTGAAGCATCAACGCTATGGTTCCTGCAACGTGCGGCGCTGCGAAAGACGTTCCTACCCATACTTGATGATAGTTATCAGGATCAGAGTGGCGTTGGGGAGCAGTCGATGCTCTAGCGGCGGCGATGTTCGCCCCTGGGGCATTTACGTCAGGTTTCATCCTGCCGTCTCGAGTAGGGCCTGCGCTGCTGAAATAGAGTAACTGGCCCACTCCAGGCCCTCCAATCAAGACAGTTCTGACAATGCCGGTAGAAGTATTGGTGTATAGTAGTTGAGTTTCTCCCGGCGCATAACTTGGTGTCCACCAATATCCCTTGTAACCATTCTCTTGCGCCCATTGGACACAAGTAGTACACTGAGCCCACCAACTGTACTTCGACATGTATGCGCCTACGGTTATGACTCCTTTCGCCGTTCCCGGGGCGTCGATGGTATCTGATCGGTCGATCGAATACAGCTGCATTTCGGTCTCATTGCTTCCCACAAATTGCCCCGGTTCCGTCCACGCGTCCCACTTCCCTTGCGCACCGGATTGTGATGTCAGAACGAAAGACCAGATGCCCTTGGCTTGAGAGCCAGCCATATTTGCAGTAACGTTGATCCACCACTCTCGGCCACTCGGTCGCATATCGGCGAGGATGCTGACGGTACCGTCCGCAGTTTGGGCACTAATATCGCCGGTGGGACCTGTAACTACCTCACCCGACGGGGTTACTACAGAAATCGCGACTGAAGTTGCAACTGGGTACCACAAGTCGATTTGATTCGTGTCCGCACCGGCGGCCATAGACCATGGAACATGAACAGTTTCACCAGGAGACAGAATTCCGCTCACGTGCAAATTCGAGCCGCCATCGTTACCGCTCGCAACAACGATCGGAACGCCCTCGGAGACAAAGTCGGTAAAAGCTAATTCCAGTGGCTCTGTTCCATCATGTGATCCCAGCGAGTCTCCTAGGCTGTGAACAATCACCAAGGGTCTATTGAGCTGATGAGCTTTAGTTATCATATATTGCATTGCATCTATGACGTAGTTCTCCGACCCGTCAATCAACTTCACTGCAATTATAGAGGCGCCTGGTGCCACTCCATAGTATCGATGAGATGCCTGCCCGCTGCTCGCGGCTACTGCTGCCACTGCTGTGCCATGGCCAGTAGTAAGTGAGGCTCCTCCGTCATCAAATTCCGTACAGGCTTTCGATTGAATGTCGCTTGGTCCGCACTCATTCCCATAAGGGTAACCGTCGGGCGACTTTCCGGTCGATGTTTGGTCCCAAATGTAGAGGATTTTGTTGGTTCCATTTGGAAAATAGAGGTCGGGGTGCAAGTAGTCTATTCCGCTATCGGCGATACCGATTATCACACCCGACCCGTTCACTTCATTTCCGTTCGAATCACGGATGCCTGGGTACATTGCGGTATTCCAAACTCGATCCGCAAGGATCTCGGGGACGCTAGCATCGAGATTAGCTTTCATTGTTCTCGGCATTGCAACTTGAGACACGAAGTGTAAGCTCGCAATTTTTGTTAGCAAGTTGATTTGCGTATTCACCGTAGCGACATGACCGGTGAAGGTTCGCAACGTGCCTAGGGAGGCCAGCATGGCAAGGTCGTTCGACGATGGAATGGAAGAGAACACGACCAATACGTTAACCTCTCTCACGCCGCCGACGGCTTTGTCATGTAAGAAAACTCGGAGCGCAGGATTCGCCTTTTGGTCTAGCGTGATCTTGTCATCGAAAAAGTAGATCGCCCCGACTGATTGGGCGAAGACCGAGAATAACACTACCGCCAGTAAGAGACTCAAAAAGAGCCAGCGCCTTTCTTTCCGTGAGCTCAAGCAGTTTATGCCTTCTAAGCGCTAGGCTGAGGTACCTATTGAACCGCGGGATTTCCGCGTGCTACGTTACAACCTGTATATAAATTCCCTCGCAAAACTCTGACAACCAATCAAAGACTCGTCATAGTTACTGAGATGATTGCACAAGAGATTTTCTACAGCGTTTCAGCGAGACACGTGGAATCTGACCCACACCTTCAAACGTAGGCTTCGTAATCAACCGCACTTGATCGAGAGATACATGAGATGAAGACGGATGCTCTGGAATATTCATAACAAATCAATCCGTGAAAATGAGAGATAGAATTTGACTGTGGTTCTAACAGGTTCAGGACTGACAATTGAAGACGTTGTACACGTTGCACGTCGTAGTGAAAAAGTTGAGCTTCATCCCGATTCAATTAGGAAAATCAATGCGTGCCGCGTGATGCTTGAAAAGAAGGTTGAGGCTCATGAAATCATGTATGGCATCAATACCGGTATTGGCGAATTTTCGGAGATAGTGCTCAACGATGATCAAGTAAAAGAGTTCCAGAGGTATCTGATTTACAATCACGCTGCGGGCATCGGGGAGCCTATGCCCCTTGATTGGGTCCGTGCCGCTATGCTGGGACGCATCAATGTACACGCCCACGGAAATTCTGGTTGCCGCCTCGCGATTAGTCAGACTTTAGTTGAAATGCTGAACAAAGAAGTCACACCTTACGTGTGCACGAAAGGATCGGTTGGTGCGTCCGGTGACTTGGCACCTATGGCGCAGATCGCCTTACTAATGATGGGTGAAGGCCACGCCTATTACAAGGGTGAATTTCTGAACGGAAATGAAGCGATGAAGCGCGCTGGTATTTCCATCCCCGGGCTTGAGGCGCGTGATGGGCTCGCGGTTATCAATGGTTCCAATGTGCTTACGGCCATGTCTGCCCTGATGGTGTATGACACTAACAACTGGCTCAAACAGGCTGAAATTGCCTGCGCCATGTCCCTGGAGGCGCTGAAAGCCAACCTCCATCCGTACCATGAATCGATTCTTGAGGCGCGCGGATTCTCCGGTGGCGTGCGCAGCGCGAAATCAATCCGCAACGTCACAGCCGGCGGAGACCTCTCTGAAGGACGCTTGAAGGTGAAAGTGCAGGATGCCTATTCGATGCGTTCCACCCCACAAGTAATTGGGGCAGCACATGACGCACTTGCTTTTGCAAGAGCGCAAGTGGAGACCGAACTAAATGGTGTAGGGGATAATCCAATCTTCTTCCCGGAGAAAAACCTGGTTGTATCGGGCGCTAATTTTCAGGGCTCGCCCGTTTCTCTGCCCATGGATTTGATTGGCGTTGCGGTAACTATGGTGTGCGTGCTGTCGGAACGCCGTATGAACCGCCTGAATAACCCTGCACTTAGCGTCGGCCTTCCCCCATTCCTGAGTAAGGGCGCTGGCATGTTCTCGGGGTTAATGCTAAGCCAATACACGGCTGACATGCAGATCGCGGAACAGCGAATCCTGTGCATGCCCGCTTCTATACAGTCCATTCCAGCTGCAGCGGACCAAGAGGATTTTGTTTCCATGGGGCTAAACACTGCTCTGAAGAATTTCCAGATACTCGACGATGCCTATGGTATTTTGGGAATTGAATACATGGCCGCCGCTCAAGCCCTTGACTTACGTAGAAAATACGACAAACCATATGAATTCGGAAAGGGAACACGAATTGCTCATAGCGTGATTCGTAAGTACGTCGAGTATCTCGACGCCGACCGGCCTCTTTATCCCGATCACAATAAGATGAAAGAGCTAGTGAAATCATGCGAGATCCTTACGGAAGTGGAGAAGGCTATAGGATCTCTGGGATGAAGCTCTCTTTGATTTGGCTTCCTACGCAAGATTTGTGGAAATCATGGTCGCTATTCCAGTTGAAGCCACCAGACACGTTTTCCTAAGTGTGATAGTCTTATTGTTCATGACAAGACAACATTGGGCGTTGAGGACTATTGGCGTATAAAGCGTTGAAGGCGGCTCGAGGAAAACCGGGTGGACGCGACGCAGCACGAATGATGCAGAAGATGGGCATGAAGGTCGACGAGGTCCCCGACGTTACGCAAGTTATCATAAAGACAGGGTCAAAGGACATTGTAATCGAGGCGCCCAGCGTAACCCTGATGACGATTCAGGGGCAGTCCATGTATCAGATTGCGGGGGGCAGCGTTTCGGAAGCCGCACCCGTAGCGATCCAGACAGCCACAGGGGAAGACGACGCCCAGTTGGTCGCTCAGCAGACTGGTAGATCGATTGAGGATTCTAAGAAAGCGCTGTTAGAGGCAGGGGGCGATCTCGCAAAAGCCATCCTGATCCTTAAAGATCGGCCCAATTCTCAAACTCAGGCCTGAATCTGCTGGTCGAGTAGGTCTAAATCGACAGGCTTCTCTTTTGCCATTCTGCCTTTGATTCGCTTTAACCTGAAAAAGTCCTCGCGTTCAGCTTCCTCTAAGTGCATTTCGATATAACGAATCGTCGCTAGCATTCGCGGAATGATTACGTATTCAAGAGAGTTCACTCGCCGCTTCGTAGCCGCTATCGCTTCAGCGAGTTTCTTAACCGCGGCCTCTGCACTAGAAAGTTCAGCAATTGCCTTTATCGCATCCGCCATCTTAACGGTTGCCTCGTCAAGTTTGATCGAAGTATCGTAAGGGTTGTACGGGAAGGCCGAAAGAGGTTTCAACGTAACCTGAATGTACGGAATCGTAACGCCAATCACATTTCTAGACTTAGTCTCTATTGAGAACCGGTCTTCAACGCCCGTTGAAGTCTGTTCGAGTTTCATGGACCCCATAGCCATTTGGGCTTCAACGAATTCCTCGTAAGCCTCAGCAAGCAACTTCTGCGCCTTCTCTCGCAGGGTGGCGATTTCTCGAACGAATTGGAAGAATTCTATCATCAGAGCGTCAAGTTTTTCTCTTAAGAGGTCGCGGCCTCTTTCCGTGATTTTACGCCGCTTTCTAAGAGTGAGTAATTCCATTCGGGTTGGGTGCACGCCCGAGATCAGTTCGGGCATCTACTTCGCCGACTCAGATCTATGTTTGGGATGGAACTGTTTGATAGTTGATGGGTCTATCCGCTTGAGTTCGCTCTCCGGTAGCGCCGCCAGTAGGTCCCAGCCGAGGTCGAGCGTCTTCTCGATGTCCCGATTCTCGTATTCGCTTTGGCCAATGAAGCGTCTTTCGAAGTCGTCTGCGAACTTCAAGTAGATCTTATCTCGAGCAGATAACGCCTCTTCGCCAACGACTGCTACGAGGTCTCTGAAGGCGCGCCCTTCCGCGTAGGCGTAGTAGAGTTGGTCGGAAACTTCTCTATGGTCTTGCCGGGTTCTTTCCTTACCTATGCCTTCACGCATTAGTCTCGACAGTGAGGGTGATACGTCGATTGGTGGGTAGATTCCCTTTCTGTGCAGCCCTCTGTCGACGATTAATTGTCCCTCTGTTATGTATCCGGTTAGGTTTGGAATTGGGTGGGTTATGTCGTCATGCGGCATTGTGAGGATAGGCATCTGGGTGATGGATCCCTTGGCATCCCGAATTCTACCTGCCCGTTCGTAGATACTTGAAAGATCAGTGTACAAGTAGCCAGGGTATCCTCTACGGCCTGGCACCTCCTCTCTCGCGGCTGAGATTTCTCGCAAGGCCTCAGCATAGTTGGTCATGTCTGTCAGGATAACGAGGACATGCATGTCCAATTTGAACGCGAAATATTCCGGGCGGTCAGCGCCATTCGGGGAGTGAGGATTCTTTCAATGGCTGGGTCGTCAGCCAGGTTGACGAACATGGTAACGTGTTCGAAGGCTCCCTGCCTTTCGAAATCTTCCCTGAAAAACCGCGCTTCATCCGCCGTGATCCCGATGGCTGCAAAGACGGTTGAGAATGGTTCTCCCGTGCCTCGTACCCGCGCTTGTCGTGCGACCTGTGCTGCAACTCTGTTGTGTGGAAGGCCTGCGCCTGAAAACAGAGGAAGCTTTTGGCCTCTAACGAGGGTGTTCATGCCGTCGATGGCGGAGATGCCGGTCTGGATGAATTCTCTCGGATACGTTCTGGCGTACGGGTTGATGGGCGCCCCATGTACGTCCCAGTAATCTTCGGGTATGATGCGCGGTCCCCCGTCGATTGGGTTGCCGCTTCCGTCAAGAATGCGGCCCAACAAGTCTCCCGAGACAGGTAACTTGACAGTTTCTCCCATGAAGCGGACATTGGTTGAAGCTATGTCAAGGCCTGAGGTTCCCTCGAATACTTGAACCACAGCCAGATCGCTTCGTACTTCCAGAACTTGGCCCCGTCGCTCTTGTCCTGCCGGAGTTCGGATCCTAACCAGCTCGCCAAAGCCGACGCCCTTCACGTTTTTTACGAAAAGGAGCGGTCCGGAAATCTCGTTAACAGTAGAGTATTCGCGAATTACGACTGACATCGGTTGTGTCTCACCTGGCAGTTTCGGCTATTTCTTTGGTCAACGTTTGGAACTGTTCGTCAATTCTCGCCGAGAGTCCTGTTGCGAATTCTTTGAAGGTTTCGGAGGGCTGGATCTTGGCTCGTGCGATGTCATTCTTTGCGGGAAGTTCAAGGGCTCGCTGTAATGGGACTCCTGTCTCCGTTGACTTCTTCATGCTCTCGTAGAACTTCATTATGAGCGACATTAGGAGAGACGTTTTCTCTGGAGAGCAATAGCTATCCACTGGGTGTAGGGCGCTTTGTATTAGGAAGTCTTCTTTGATCATTCTCGCCGCCTCCAAGACTACTCTCTGAGATTCCGAGAGCGCGTCTGGCCCGACTAACATTACGATCTCGCGGAGTTCTTCATCGCGTTGCAACAAGGCCATTCCTTCCTTTCTAAGGCTAGACCATTCTGGGCCAATTTTGGTCTGGTACCAGTTCTCCAGCGACTCAAAGTAGAGCGAGTAACTCGTCAACCAGTCGATAGCCGGAAAATGCCTACGCTCAGCCAGTGGTTTGCTGAGAGCCCAGAATACTTTAACGATTCTAAGAGTGTTTTGTGTAACAGGTTCTGAGAAGTCTCCTCCCGAAGGGGAAACGGCGCCCACGACCGAGACGGAGCCGAGCTTGTTCTCTTCGCGACCGATGACTTTCACCCTGCCGGCTCTCTCGTATATTTCAGCAAGGCGTGAGGCCAAATAGGCGGGATAGCCTTCCTCTCCGGGCATCTCCTCCAATCGTCCAGACACTTCCCGTAACGCTTCTGCCCACCTTGAAGTTGAATCAGCCATTAACGCCACGTCATAGCCCATGTCCCGGAAATATTCAGCAAGAGTTACGCCCGTGTACATGCTTGCCTCTCGAGCGGCGATCGGCATATTTGATGTATTGGCCACGAGAAGGGTTCGTTCCATTAATGGATGACCGGACCTAGGGTCCTTTAGTTCGGGGAATGTTTCAAGAACCTCGGTCATCTCGTTTCCGCGTTCCCCGCAGCCAACGTACACTATCACGTCAGCGTCCGCCCACTTCGCGAGCTGATGTTGTGTGATGGTTTTTCCCGTGCCGAAATCGCCCGGAATCGCGGCTGTTCCGCCCTTCGCTATGGGGAAGAAGAAGTCGATGATGCGTTGGCCCGTGATAAGAGGTGTGTCGGATGGAACTTTCTCACGGTTAGGGCGTGGACTTCGAACGGGCCAAGTATGCATGAGAAAGAGTTTCTCTGTTGATTTGGAAGTTTCAACTTCAGCAATCGGGTCTTCGAGAGTATAACCCCCCTTAGAGACAATTGACTTCAGCGTTCCCGCAATGTTTGGAGGAACCAAGATACGGTGTTTGACGAGGACGGTTTCCGGAACCTCACCGAGAACGTCCCCCCCGGTTACTTTGTCTCCCTTGCTTAGTAGGGGTGTGAATTCCCACTTCTTCTTGCGATCAAGAGCAGGCGCTGTAACTCCTCTATGAATGAACGCGCCCTGTTGCTTCAGCAGTACTGGGAGCGGCCTTTGGGTTCCATCAAAGAACTGGTTGATCAAACCCGGCCCGAGTTCAACCGACAACGGGTGGCCTGTTCGCTCTACTATTTCTCCGGGTTTGATGCCGGTGGTCTCCTCGTAAACTTGAATCGTGGCTCGGTCAGATTCGACTCGGATTACCTCGCCAATCAAACCCGAATTACCTACTTTGACGAGCTCATACATGCGGGCGCCGAGCATGCCTGACGCCACGACGACCGGGCCGGCGACTCGATCAATGCTTCCTGGTTTGAACTCCGACAAAGATTGTTTCCTCAGAATTGAGCGGGCGAGTCATACTAGAGGTGCTTACTTATTGCTTTCGTTACAATTGTTCTCGTCATTTCATTGTGAGGTCTTGGTATTCAATGAGTTAGGTGCTTGCCCTCATCCATAATCTGTTTACCGTCAATCCAGATGCTGCAGTTGAGCATGATTCCGTCGACATGAGTCTTCGCCTGCCAATTTGCGCCGGTTTCTTCAGAGTATGGATCTCCGAAAGCGCAGTGGACCGACGGGAATTTTTCGTCTTGAAGCAGGTTTCCGGTCAATCTCTCAAGGAAAATGTTGGTACCAATTGCAAACTCGCCCAATCTGTTTCCATTCGGGTCGGATTGAACGTAATCCAAGAATTCCTTTCGCAGCTGTTCATTTGTGCAGGTAACTGTAGGGAAATCGATTCGTGAGTCCTTAACAAGTAAAGTTACTGGGGTTTCTTTGATGACGCCGTACTTGGGGCTGAACCAATCGCCAAGCTCGTCAATAACCATTTTCCCATTTGCTTTGAGAGTGGCTGTGAAAATTTCTCCGTCGGGAAGGTTACCCCATTTGCCCTTATCATGATATAGTCCATCAGAAACGAGCCATTTCCAATTGGGGTGAAATTCTGCGGTAAGCTCCGTCCCGGCTCTGTTGCTGACTCTGGCGCTCTTGCAGCCCTTGACGATCTGATCAACTTTCTTCGTCAGTTCAGAGATTTTCTGGTAGTCGGCGCACATGCCCGTTTCCATGAGCTCCTTTGAGATGCTTGGCATGTGACCGTGGCGGGCGTATTTGATGGCTGTGCGTATGAACGGGCCTCTTACGGCAAGTTCTCCCGGTTTGCTTTGTGCAGCGTAGAATGTGACGTTTGCCCATGGCATGGATTCGAGGATTTCGTTGGGAAGTTGCTTCGCGGGTCGTTCTGTGTAATCCTCTAGGACGAATGTCTTGACGTTCCCCTTCGAAACTTTCTCTGCTGCTTCTGAGATGGCATCCCCAACTTCTGAGGTTTCGCGGTCAGTTAAGATGAGTACATGTTCTCCTTTCTTGACGGCCATGCACACTTCGATGGCGTTTCTTGCTCCTTCAACTAAGTTTCCCAACTTCAGTGACTCTCCAATCTAGATTTCTGCGTGTTTGACTTTAGATCGCCAGACCCTTATCATAATAAGTCCTTCCGCAAGCAAAAATCCTCCAAACACAGCCAAAGCCAGCGGTGAAACATACGTCACCAATAACCTTGGGTAGTAAGTCTCGTTCGGGACTTGATCAATTGTAAAGAATTGGGTGGAATAGAAGACCGGCGAGTATTCCTGAGTATCTCGAACGACCAAACCGTAATTACTTGTCGAGTTAGCCCGCCAATCGCTCATGATCCCTGAAATGTCCCAATCCATCCAGACAAAAGGCCCGTACCATCCACCCTGTTCGGAAGGAACGGTCGAGTTTGCCTGGTGGAGTTCGGTGTAGTTCGGTTGATTGGACCAGTTAACCGTCGTCTCGCCCCAAGGCTGTAGGAGACGATAGGCCCCGTAGGTTCTTCCTGTTGAATCTCCCATGTTCTGGGTTGGGTCTACAGTTGTATGGTGCCAAAGTCGCAGGCGCATCGTAGCAGATAGGATCCAAACATCGGTTGGAATCGTTGTCAGGTTGAACTGTATCCAGCCCCGCATGTTGTAGGGAGGTTTGTCGTAGGACGTAATCTCAAAATTGTTTGATAAGCCGTTGTTAGCAAGTGGGACAGACTGCCAGCTATAGCTGTCACTGTCTGCAAATATAGTCACTCTCTTGATACCGGCTACCCAAAACCCAGCTAACGTGAATCCGTAAACAAGAACCGTGAGAATTAGGAAATTTCGACGCTTCATGGGCGCAAGGGCAAGGGTCAAAGCCATAACTTTTGTTCTTTTCCTAGATATTGGGTAGTTGTGGAGGGAACTGATTTTCTAGATTTCGTTTCGAGCCTTAGCAGAATTAAGATGATTCCGAGAAGCGGCTGGATAAGTCATGGAGTAAGCCTTCAAGACGTTGAATCAGTTGCCGATCATTCTTTTGCAACCGCTGCACTCGCCATGTTGCTGGCCGACCTTGAAGTCGCGAATGGTCGGAAGATCAACACCGAACGGGTTCTTCGTTTAGCGTTGCTTCACGACCTTCCTGAAGCATTAACGTTCGACATAAGCAAAGCCTACCTTGAATATCTAGGCAGGAGAGGGCAGTCCATTAAGAGTGAACTAGAACAAGCCGCCTGGAGACATTTGATCAAAGGTGTTGGCAATGGCGAAGTTAGGAAGCTCTATTCACGACTTCAGTCAGAGTTTGACGCTGAAGAAACCGTAGAGTCAAGGATTGTTCACGCTGCCGACCGATTGGATATACTCATACAAATTGAGGAGTACCATCGAAGAGGCTATCCAAAGGCGATCTTCGCGGATCTATGGAAGAGTACGAGCAAGAAATTCCAAGGCTCAAACCTACCATCAGCAAACGAGCTCTACAAGACGGCGGCTAGGTCTTACAGGAAGAGCCTTTCTTCAACAGTCAAATGATGTGAATGTAGGTGGAGGGCAATTGCACTACTCCAGCTCCATTCTCAAATATCCAAATTCCAAATTCCTCGGACTTGGGATCTGCTACAAGCGACACAGTGTAAGGGGAAAATTGGCAAAATTGCATGTGCGTTTCTACGTCGGTTTGCGAAAGAAACAAACCGTGACCTGGATGGGAGTGATACCAGCCAACAATTCTACCCTCTATCCTTCCCTCAACGATATCCGTTGCCACCTGTGCAAGGCGTTGGGGTGGGAAAGCGCAAGAGACTTCACTAATCTCAGTCCCACCCGGAATAGTGTCATTAACCCAGAGCGACGAATCTTGCAAAGTGCCCATTAGAAGTCCGATGCGTTCGAAGGGTCGGTTTAGGTCCCGTGAAATGCGGTCGACTACGCGGTTTGTAATGAATACCTTAAACATGACCAATCACGGGTCCGACCGCTAGTGAGCCAGTTGCAAGATAAGATTTCAACCTTAAACCCGAATGAAAAATGTTCTAAGACACTGAGCTTTGACCATGTACCTGTCCATTAAACGCCATCGATGAGGCCTTGTTCTAAAGTGTGAACGGCGTGTTCAAAACCATGGGGTTATTGCGTGGACACATCATACCACAGCCTAAAGGAGGATTGATGATTTGAGCGAAACTTCAGGTCGACGAGTGTACTACCTAGCCGCCCTAGCCATAATCGCAATGGTATTGGTGAGCGCAGTTGCACTAACGCGACCCCCACCGACATCGCTCACGAACCCCACCACGAAGACAATTCAGGTCACAGGAACCGGAACAGTTTCCTCCCCGCCAGACGAGGCCATACTCTATCTCGGCGTTCAAACTCAAGCAGCCACCGCTACACAAGCCACCTCAGACAACGCGGCAGCTATGACTAGCGTGATCACGGCTCTTACCAGCGCCGGAATAGACAAGAATTCGATTCAAACCGTCTCTTACACCCTTACGCCAACCTACTCCAATCCCGTCAACCAAAGCGTGTCCCCAACCATCATCGGCTACGTTGCCGTAAATGAAATCCAAGTAACTGTTAACGACTTAAACTCCGTAGGCAAAATCTTAGATCAAGTAATCTCCGCGGGAGCAAACCAGGTACAAGGCGTATCTTTCACGCTTTCGAGCGGCTCTCTTGCAACACTACAGAAGCAAGCGCTACAGGTTGCCCTAACCGACGCAGACGGTCAAGCCAAAGCACTGGCAACGACGCTCGGGGTTTCAATTGTCGGTCCTATCTCGGTTACACCGGGCTATCAATTTCAACCCACGAACTACTCCACCCGATTCGCCGCGACCGCACAGACACCAATACAAACCGGAACGCTACAAGTGACAGCAACCGTTCAAGTGACCTACGCATTCACGTAAACAGGCAGCCGATCAGCGGCCCAACAAGTGAGGCGTGATGAACGTCTCAATGTATGCCGCAACAGCGAACAAGGCTACAGACAATAGCGACAAGGTAAGAGTATCCTTAACCCCCTCTAATAGAAGCGGCCGGTCAACTGGTTGGCCACTTAACTTAGTGTATAATGCGCGAGTCGTGCTCACGTGCCATCTTGCGAGCGCAACGAATTCGAGTATGAACGCGGGTATTTCGATAACTCCATGTGGGAGTAACCCGGCGGCTGTATAGACGGGACCTTTTGTCATTCCCACGAAAGCTGCGACTCCACCTATGAGGACGGCGTTCAACAGGAGTTCATATCCTAAGTCAAATGCTCCGATGAACGGTATCCATACCCAGAGCCGTATGGGGTTCCAAAAGTGGCCGATATTATTTAGAAAAATCACGCGGTAGAGGCTATCGGTGTAGGGTGGTGGAATTGCTATGTAACTTCCCGCTGACTCCAACCATCCCTGCAACCCATTCACTAAACCTGGCGATGTCAACAGCACGGTGTAGGTCACTAAACCCGCAATAATCATTATGACAAAGAATGCTACGCTGATCGCGACGAGCAGAACGCGGTTCCGCTGGAATGCTTGTTTTACTATACTCACGGGCCGCACGTATTGCACCTAGATCGTCTGGGCCTTTCCGCATATCGGGCAGAACTTTGCGGTGCGCGGGATGGTGGCGCCGCATGCTCCGCATGGTTTCGTAGCTTGTGGTGGTCTCAGAGAATTTAGGATTTGATCTTCGACCTTTGCTTGGTCTGAGAAATGCTCGTTATAATCTTTAAGCAATGTGTAAAACCAGTATATCCAAAAAAGTCCAGCAGTAATTGCTGAAAGTATGATAAAGAGAAAGGGTTCCCTTCGGTGGGACTTGTAAGGAGCGAAGGTCGTCTGCTGCACGCCCGCATCGCTGAAAGCATTGGCGAGCGTGGTTTGGTAGACCGATTGGGAATCCTCGTGTCTACGCAGGTCTTGGGTTAGGTTGTACGCCGCGAGTAGGCCGACTATGGGTGTCACAAACAGAAAAAGTATCGCCCAAACGCCGGCAGGTCGATCACGTTCATCGCAACCGGAATCTTCCAGAATGTGGCCAAGCCGTGAAACGTTTTCGGAATCAGGTGCCTTAGCGGCAAGATATCTGTGAAGTGTTGAGAATAGTAATTGTTGTCTTACAAAATGGTGATTTCGACGATCTATCATGTAATAGAAAGCCAGAGCTCCGATAAGCAAAACTACGTAGTACACTAAAATCGCAAAACCGTACAGCGCGAAGATTTCTCCCACAATTGGTGTTATTGCGTTCTGCGCTGTTTGAGGCTGGGTAATGCTGCTAATTCGTGGAATAATCGAAGCCAAGATGCCCAGCACTGATGCTCCAATAACGACGGCTGCAAGTGCTGGAAGTAGTGGAACTATCATCCATACGTAACCCATCCTGCGGTCAGTGGAGGATCGTCGCTTGACAAGCTCCTCTATCCGTAGTAAGGCTGGGTCGATCTGGGTAGCCACTTTTAAGCCGCCTGACATATTCGGCCGGAAATTAGGGATAATCTCATAATGGTCATCCTCACTACCTTAGCAGGGTTAATTTCGATGCCAAAGGCCTTCGTCTTTATGAATATTGACGCTGGATCAGAAAACGAGATTCTGAAGAGCCTCCGGGAAGTTCCCGAAGTCAAGGAATCCTACTTTGTCTATGGGGTGTATGATGTCGTGGCAAAAATCGAAACAGACTCAATGGACCGCCTCAAGGAAGTCATTACATGGAAAGTACGCAGGCTCGACAAGATCCGATCAACGCTCACGACAATAGTGAGCGAAGGGAAATAGTCTCCACAAAAGCAGTCGTGTGACTACAGTGGCCTAGGGGCCGAGAGATTTTGCTCCGACAATTCTACCCCAACCGCAGTCCGTGATTCTCTTCAGGAATTTACCTGTATGGTAGGAACTCCTTGCCGAGGAGTTCCCGCGCGACGACTATTTTGTTGATATCGGTTGTTCCGTCCCCAATCATTGCTCCGCGAATCTCTCTCAGACGATACTCGTCCATGCATTCTGTCGTGTAGCCGATGGCGCCGCGGTTTTGAAGACAATTATTCACAATTCCAAAGCACAGCTGGGGCACATACCACTTAATCATGGCTGAATCCTTCGTGATCTTGTGACCCTTATCTTTCAGCCATAAGGTTCTGTAAGAAAGAAGCCGGGCTGCTTCAAGCTCCGTATAACCTTCCACTATACGGGATTGTACCGATTCGTATTTTGCTATCGGGCGCCCGAATGCTGTTCGTTGTTTCGCATACTCTATACCTTCGTCTATAGAACTTTCCGTTAAACCAATACACCAAACGGCGATAAGAGAACGCATTAGGTCAAAAGTTTCCATAACGTAGTGGAATCCGTGGTTCTGTTCGCCGATTAGATTTGATGCAGGTATCGTCACGTCTTTTAGCACGATTCCTCCAAACGAGAATAATCTCCATCCCAGTGCGTCGAAATCGTATTTCTCGATTCCAGGTCTGTTCATCTCTACGAAGAACATGCTCACGCCCCTAGCCCCTTTGTCGGCATCAGTCTTAGCTAAGAGGCAATATGCGCCGCATTCGTTAACTCCCGTGATGAATTGTTTTTCCCCGTTTAGAACATAGCTGTCTCCCTTTTTCGTTGCGCGAGTAGTAATCGCCGCGGCATCGGATCCTGTTGATGGCTCTGTATTTGCTACGCCTAGCATTCGTTCGCCTTTGGCCATTGCCGGAAGCCACTCTTTCTTCAATGGTTCCGGGCCATGGAGCGAGAGGATCTCTCCCATTATGTCACTGAGCGGAATTTGCCATCCCGTGCGAGCAATCTCTTCGACTAGGATACCCATCGTGACTGCGTCGCTTTCTTGTCCGCCGTATTCTCTCGGAAACCTCAAGCCTAGAAGGCCGGCGCTCCCCATCTTTCTATAGAGGTCCCACGGGAATTCTCTCTTTCTTTCGTAGCCTCGAATCTTCGGGGCGATCTCCCGCTTCGCGAACTCGCGAACTGTTCTGCGGAAGAGTTCCTGTTCTTCGCTGAAATCAAAGTTCAACGGCAAATCAGTCACAACGCGAAGGGTCTTAGCTTTTCATCGGTTCTTAAGCTTGGCGAGAGCAATGTCTGATTGTCAGAGCGAGAAGATTTCACGCTGTCCGTTGAGGGAGTTGCAGGGTAGCTTTATAACGAGAGAGAACTTTTCGCAAACGATTGTGGACGAGGCCCAGGTCTTGGATGAGCTTGAGCAGATCCGAGAAAAACGAATGCGAGAGTTGAAAAATCAATTGTCAACCCCGAAAATTGAGAAGCCGATCGTGGTAAGCGATCGAAACTTCGAGCAGACCATGAAAAACTACCCCTTGATAGTCGTTGATTGCTGGGCGGCGTGGTGTGCCCCATGCCGAGCAATTGCCCCGATAGTTGAAGAACTAGCGAAGGAATACAGTGGCAAAGTCGTTTTCGGTAAACTCAACGTCGACGAAAATCCGGAGACTGCCCAAAAATACGGAGTGATGGCAATACCAACCCTGTTAGTGATGAAGGAAGGTAAGGAAGTGGACCGTGTCGTAGGGATGCTTCCGAAGAGCCAGTTAGAAGCGAAAGTAAACGCTTACGCGTAGGCAGACCAAGGCGTCACAGGGTTTTCAGGCGGGCACGTGTACCCATACCTAACGCATAGTGCTCGCGCAAAGTGATCGGGTGTCACCTCCTCGCTTCGTCCAATCGTCAGACAATCGACCAAATGCTTGGTTTCGTGGAATATGATGTACTCTCGGATTTGTGAATAGGCCTCTTCAGAGATGTGGATGCTATACGGATCGGCTGTAAAGTAGAACCCCCTCAACGGTCCCGCCCCGGGGTAGATGTCAACTCGAATTGTTTGCCCGAGGCTAACTCCTAATTCCGATAAAACAAGGTTCACGAGCCGACAAGTTTCCACATTATGGATCACTGACTCTTCTTGCGTGTGAGTTTGTGAAGCTGGGACCCCGCAGGTCGGACAGAAATTGAACCCCTCGTCAGTTCTTCCAACTTCATTTTTGCGACTGAATATTTCCATGACTCTGAGAAAGTTTTCCTTTGTGGACACTGAGGACTATGCCACCTTGATTCGCCTGAAGTCGGTCACAGTTAAGAGGGTGTTGCAGCACGTTGCATTGATCGTGTAAAAAAGTATCTCGGATGGTCTTAATGACGATATATGAATTCGAGGGGCGCGTGCCTTGGATCGCTTCGAATGCCTATGTCGATGAAGACGCGAAGGTGTTGGGTGACGTAAAGATCGGGGAACAATGCTTCATTGGCCCTGGCGCTAGAATCAGGGGCGATTACGGGGCCATAATAATTGGCAACAAAACCAGCATTCAGGAGAATTGTGTACTTCACGCCCGTATCAACGAGACATGCTTAGTAGGGAACCATGTTCAGATCGGCCACGGCGCATTGCTTCATAACTGTACCATCAAGGATTATGCCGTGATTGGAGTGGGCGCGATTGTTAGCGATTACGGGTCAGTGGGCGTTTGGAGCATCGTTGGCGAGGGAGCGGTAGTTACAAGTAATCAATCGATACCTGACGGCAAGGTCGCGGTTGGAGTACCTGCAAAAGTCATTCGAGACGTATCTGATTCTGACAAGTTACTCTGGAGCAAGTACAAGGACGCTTACGCGGATCTCGCATTGAGGTATCCAAAAGGTCTGAAAAGAATAAGCTAGTTATTCTCTTCTCGTTTCCTTGCGGCCGGTAACGTTAATCTAACCAAGACCATAACCATAACTGATTGGCGATGCCCAAAGAACTAATCGCAGTTCTAGATTTTGGCGGCCAATACTCCCATCTAATAACGCGGCGGATCAGGGAATGCCAAGTTTATGCGGACCTTTTCCCCTTCACAGTCAAACCTCAGGAATTAACGGAAGCAAACGCGAAAGGGTTAGTTCTCTCCGGGGGCCCAACGAGCGTCTATGATGACAATGCCCCAAAGTGTGATCCTCAGATTTTCAACCTAGACATACCCGTACTTGGGATCTGTTATGGCCTCCAAGTAATGGTCCAAATGTTAGGAGGGCATGTCAAGGCGACGAAGCGACACGAGTACGGAAAAACTAAGCTTGAGATCAGGGACGACACAGATCTCCTTCGAGGTTTAGGCAAACAAATCGTATCGTGGATGAGCCATGGCGACTATGCGGAGGCTCTCCCTGAAGGATTCGATGTCATCGCCACCTCTGAGAACTGTCCGACTGCGGCGATCCGGGATAGAAGTCGAAAACTGTACGGTGTTCAATTTCATCCTGAAGTCTCACATACCGAACATGGAAATGATATCATCCGGAACTTTACGGCGATAAGCAATTGCCAAAGGACCTGGACTCCCCACTCTATTGTTGAGTCGGCAGTTAACGAGATTAAAGCACGAGTTGGTGATCAGCGTGTCCTCTGTGCTGTCAGTGGAGGGGTTGACTCCACAACCGCTGCGGTTCTGGTTCACAAGGCTGTGGGGAGTAGACTCACGTGCATCTTCGTCAATCATGGTCTTCTGAGGCAGAACGAAGAGAAGCGAGTTCTCAAGACCTTAAGTGAGGACATGAGAATCAATGTCCGATATGTAGATGCATCAAACCAATTTCTCCAGAGGCTTAAGGGGATTCACGATCCAGAAGAGAAACGTAAGGTCGTTGGTGCGGAATTCATCAGGGTATTCGAGGAAGAGAGCACCAAGCTTGGCAGCTTTGAGTGGTTAGCTCAAGGTACACTTTATCCCGACGTAATCGAAAGCGCTGGAACTGGGAGCCCCGCTTCACGAATCAAAACCCATCATAATGTCGGAGGAGTACCTGACTGGTCGAAATTCAAGATCATAGAACCGCTCAGATCACTATACAAGGACGAAGTCCGCCAGGTGGCGAAGGAATTGGGCTTGCCCGATTCCATTGTACATACACACCCGTTTCCTGGCCCCGGGTTGGCCGTTCGTGTAATCGGCGAGGTCACGGAGGATAAGCTTCGGATTTGTCGTCAGGCCAGTGCAATCGTTGAAGATGAGCTATCAAAGAGCGGGTTTTACGATGAGGTCTGGCAAGCGTTCGCGGTTGTGGGAGATGATATGGCAGTCGGCGTGTTGGGCGACCATCGACAACTAGGCCACCTCGTTACGATCAGAATCATGAAGTCGTCAGATGGAATGACGGCTGATTGGGCAAAGATTCCGAACGATGTGTTAGAAACGATTAGTAATCGAATTACTGGCGAAGTTCAGGGAGTTACCTGGGTGACATACGCAATCTCTTCCAAGCCACCCTCAACAATAGAGCCCTGCTAGGCTCACACTGCTGGACATAATGGCTCGGTAGAGAGTTTCTCTAAAACCGGGTTAGATTTCGGAGGATTACTTGGGCTTAAACGAGTGGCCGCAGCCGCACGTCTCAGTCGCGTTTGGGTTGTTGACTTTGAATCCTTCGCCCATTACCGTTTCCACGTAGTCAACCTCGGAACCGTCAATGTATTGTGCGCTTTGTTCGTCGATCAGAAGGGTCACGCCGTGTGAGTCGATCACCTGGTCGCCGTCGTTCTTCTCATCGACAGCTAAGCCGTACTGAAAACCACTACACCCTCCGCCCGAAACGTAAAGGCGTAATCCGGCATTTTGTTTGCCCTGTTTCTCTATAACCGTCTTGACCTTCTCGGCCGCCTTTTCAGTGAGCGAAACTTTCAACGTACTTGTTGAGTTCAGCAACCTCTTACACCATCGATCGATATTACGTATGGATTATTTAAGCTTGGGTGAACCGTGGGAAAGTTGAAGTTCGAATGTATGACATGGTATGACCCAAATCCATAACAAACGGAGTCATCACAACCCATACCATTCGAGGGGCCTTCTCTGACAGAAACGCTCGGCATAGTCTACAGCGACACGTTCCAACATTACGACTTCGGCCCAACGCACCCGCTTAAGCCTACAAGGCTAAAATTAACTTATGATTTGATGCAGGCCACTGGTGTACTCAAATCTCCGAAGGTTAAAGTGGTCGAGCCCCGCGTGGCCAGCCATCAGGAACTGCTACTCTTCCATGACCAAGACTACTTAGATCTAGTGAAGAGTGCGGACAAGACTGGTACTGGTTTTCTTGACAACGGTGATACACCTGCGTTCAAAGGATGTTATCAAGCGTCGGCGCTCGCCACAGGAGCGTCCTTGAGAGCCGTCGAATTGGTGATGTCGGGTGAAGTTACTTATGCCATGAACATTTCCGGAGGCCTGCACCACGCCCATCCAGGCCGCGCGTCTGGTTTCTGCATATTCAATGACCCTGCCATCTCAATCGCGTATCTCAAGAAGAAATACGGTCTCAAGAGGATCCTCTATCTGGATGTTGATGCGCATCATGGGGACGGAGTCATGTACGGTTTCTATTCCGACGGCGGAGTTTTGGACATAGATTTTCACGAGGATGGACGTCATCTTTTCCCGGGAACAGGGTTTACGCACGAGATTGGAGAGGGCGCAGGCGCGGGTTACAAGATCAATGTGCCTCTGCCACCCTTCACGGATGATGAACCATATTTGTCATCGTTCAGGGAAGTCGTCCCGAACGCGGTGCGAAAATACCGCCCTGAAATGTTGCTTCTTCAGTGTGGAGCAGACGCCCACGCCAATGACCTCCTCGCACACCTACAACTAACTACGAGCGCGTACGTAGAAATCGTGAAAACCGCCCGCGAATTGGCGCAAGAAGTTGCGGGGGGTCGGCTGGTCGTCTTTGGTGGAGGAGGATACAACCCAGCTAACGTTGCAAGAGCATGGACGCTCGCAGCAGCCACCTTGATTGATCTGCCAATGCCTGCCACATCACCACAAGGTTGGCAGAAAGTGTTTGAGGCGCTCGTTGGTGAGGCTGCGCCAAAGAGTGTCACGAGCCAGGGCGAGGGTCGAAAGGAACTTTCGAGCCACGTCGACCGCGATGAGATATTACGCACTGTTAAGGATCTGAAAGGGCGGCTAGACCTTTTATCTTAGCCCTGTTCGAGTCGGTTAAGCGCTTGGGATGCTCTCTTGGGGTTTGAACACTCCAGTGAGGATGTCCCGTTGAACGCGAAGATAATCTTCGGGTGTTCCAACATCGGCCCAGTAGCCCTCATGCTTATACCCGAATATCTTGCCTTCTCGCATTAACTTCGGGAATACGTCCAACTCTAGGGAGGCCCGCCTAGCTTTCGTGATCTTGCCCAATACTGTGGGTCGAATGACGTACACTCCTGCGTTTACCCACGATTCCCCCGCAGGCTGTTTACGTGGCTTCTCGACGAAGCTCACTACTCGGTTTTCGGCATCGAGTTCCACAGCGCCGAACCGAGCGGGGGTTTCTGACTTCGCCAGGACCACGGTTACCAATGAATCCGATTTTTTGTGTGCATAGATCAGCTTGTCAAGATCTAGGTCCGAAAAGATCACGTCTCCGTTCAGGGTTAGGAAATCAGAATTGATCATCAGTTCGGCACTTTTGATCGCGCCACCGGTGTCGAGCGGTTCTTTTTCGAAACTGTACCGTAACCGAACTCCAAGCTTACGCTCGTCCAAATAGCGAACTATCTGTTCTTGCAGAAACCCAATGGCTAGAATTATGCGGTCGAATTCGAACCGTTTCAGATACTCTATCTGGTACTCAAGTAGCGGTTGATATCCGATGGGTAGGAGGGGCTTCGGCGTGGCGAAGGTCGTCGGTCTAATACGAGGTTCAAGGCCGCCGCATAGAATTAGCGCGGTTCTCTCGGGACGAACCTGATCCATGCCTAACTTGAGTAGAAATTCAGCCGTTTGGGAACGGTTGGTGAAACGTGTTCCGTCTACCAAAAGGTCGATCTTGCGCATCAGAGACGGGTCGAGCGTCATACTGAATCGGCGTTTCATGGCTTCCAAGTATTACTAGATATGCTTTAATTGTATTACTCTTATCTACTATGGATGGTGAACAGCGATGGAGTACTGCCCAGCCTGCGGCCATAGGGGCCTAACCATTAGACAAAGAGAACACTCGAATGCACCAACTGAGGCTCCGTTTTCCCCCGAGTTCAGCCTCATCAAATGTGCGTCCTGCAGAAACGTATGGTGGGAAAGTAACTAACCGTCATTTCTTAGCCATACCCCAATCAGCCGCCTTAATCAGGCGGATAATCTCGACGATTTTCAGAGTAACCGGTTGGTAGTCGTGCTATCCGGCGCTAGGCTGACGTGATAGTCAGAATTCTAGAAGAAGACCTTGCCGATTCATTTCCTCTAAATCCAGATCTGTGCCATCTAATTCGGCTTACTAGCAGTTCTAGGTACGAGAAACCGACTTAATAATGGAGAATTGAGGGGGC
Source organism: Candidatus Bathyarchaeota archaeon (assembly GCA_963733055.1). Taxonomy (GTDB): domain Archaea; phylum Thermoproteota; class Bathyarchaeia; order 40CM-2-53-6; family 40CM-2-53-6; genus FEN-987. The sequence goes on along the minus strand of CAVTBR010000003.1, from coordinate 599,172 downwards.
ATTCGATCTAAGGTAGGAGTATCGGGATGTACGTTTACCTCTTTGAGGAGGGCAACTCTAAGCTCAGAAGCCTGCTGGGCGGAAAAGGTGCCGATCTAGCTGAGATGAGCGGGTTGGGTTTGCCGGTCCCGCCCGGAATAATCGTGACAACCGAGGCATGCAATTACTACAGCTCTCAGGGTAAGTTCCCTGAGGGACTCGAAGAAGAGATGTTCAGGAAGATGAGCATGCTAGAAAAGAAGACTGGGCGGCGCTTCGGAGATGGAGAGAACCCGCTACTTGTCTCTGTCCGTTCAGGAGCACCGATATCTATGCCCGGCATGATGGATACTGTTCTCAATCTCGGTCTCAATGACAAGACCATTCAAGGATTAATTCGCCAAACTAACAACAAACGGTTTGCATACGACGCGTACAGACGCTTTGTACAAATGTTTGGGAAAGTGGTCATGGGAGCGAAAGCCGAGGATTTTGAAGCAATCATCACTAAGCAAAAGGCACGACTAAACGTGAAGTCCGACGTAGAACTCGATTCAGAGGCACTCGTCCAGATGGTGAATGATTTCAAACAACTCGTGCAGCAAACGACCCAGAAGCGGTTTCCAGAAAATCCTTCCGACCAGCTCAAGATGGCCGTCGGTGCAGTTTTCGAATCGTGGAACGGAAGGAGAGCGATCATTTATCGACAGGCGAACAAGATCCCCGACACTCTCGGCACTGCTGTGAATATTCAGACAATGGTCTTTGGAAACAAAGGCCCGAATTCTGGTACAGGCGTTTGTTTCACAAGAAACCCATCGACTGGTGAGCCCGCGCTGTTCGGGGAATTTCTGCTTAACGCTCAGGGTGAGGATGTCGTAGCAGGTATCCGAACCCCCAAACCGATCTCTGAACTGAACCGAGAAATGCCATCCGTGTATCAACAACTTCTCGATGTTTGCCGGCTCCTAGAAGGGCACTTCAAGGACATGCAAGACATAGAATTCACCATTGACGAAGGCAAGTTATTCATTCTCCAAACTCGATCAGGGAAACGAACCGCGGCCTCAGCGGTCAGAATTGCAGTTGACTTGGTAAACGAAGGACTTCTCACAAAACAGGAGTCCGTCCTTCGAGTGTCTCCCTCTCATTTGGAGCAGCTCGTTCATAGACAGATCGACCCGAACTATCAGACCAAACCAATCGCAACTGGGTTACCCGCCTCACCCGGCGCAGCTACGGGCAAAGTCATCTTCGACACGGACGAGGCGCATAAATTAGGTGCGGACGGAGAAAGTGTGATTCTCGTTCGAGAAGAAACAACTCCCGAAGACATTCACGGTATGATCGCCGCTAAGGGGGTGCTCACGAGTAGGGGAGGAATGACTTCTCATGCTGCGGTCGTCGCTCGTGGAATGGGAAAACCTGCCGTCGTCGGTTGTGAGCAGATCAAGATTGACCCGTCCACAACAAGCTTTAGCTCGGGAGAAAATACGATCAAGAAGAATGACATCATAACCATAGACGGGACAACAGGAAACGTCCTGCTCGGTGTCGTTCCCACTGTAGAGCCAAAGTTGGGCTCTTCCGCGCAACAGTTGCTAAGCTGGGCTGATGAAATACGTGCACTCGGCGTTCGAGCCAACGCGGATACACCGGAAGGAGCAGCTAGAGGCCGGGAATTCGGCGCAGGCGGAATCGGTCTCTGCAGAACCGAGCGTATGTTCAACGCGCAGGACCGTCTACCTATTGTCCAAAGTATGATACTTGCAGCCAGCGACGTAGATCGGCTTAACGCGCTTGAAAAACTCCGGCCACTTCAGAAGAAAGATTTCAAAGAAATATTCCAAAAGATGCATGACCTACCCGTGACCATCAGGTTGTTAGATCTTCCATTGCATGAATTTCTGCCGAAGTTTGAGGAGCTAGTTGGCGATGTCGCCTCGCTCAAAGCGACAGGAACAAACCCAGGCCTGCTCGATTCAAAAGAACGAATGCTAAAGAAGGTGATTACGTTGAGCGAACACAATCCAATGCTGGGGCATCGGGGCTGTAGATTAGCAATCAGTCACCCTGAGATTTACGAAATGCAGACTAAAGCGATCTTCGAGGCTGCATCTGAGTTACTTAAGGAAGGAGTCAACGTTCACGTAGAAATAATGCTGCCTCTGGTCGGAGAAGCGAACGAGCTCCGCTTTCTCAGAACAAGAATAGTTCAGACGGCTGAAAAAGTAATGGAGAGCACCCACACCAAGGTCGATTATAAAATCGGTACGATGATAGAAGTTCCCAGGGCTGCCTTAACCGCTGAAGAAATCGCACAATACGCCGACTTCTTCTCATTTGGCACGAACGACCTTACCCAAGCCACTTTCGCCTACAGCCGCGACGATGCGGAGGGGAAGTTCCTGAAGGACTACACCGACAATGGGATACTCAAGGTTGACCCGTTTGAGGTTTTGGACCGGAAGGGAGTGGGAAAACTAATGCAAATGGCCACCGAAGCAGGCCGACGCAGCAATCCAAAACTTAAGGTGGGAATATGCGGAGAACACGGAGGAGAACCTAGCTCGGTTGAATTCTGCCACCAGTTACGGCTTGATTATGTGAGTTGTTCACCGTACCGCGTACCAATAGCTCGTCTCGTTGCGGCTCAAGCGGTTGCTCGAGAGAAGTCGGTCAAATCCAAAGAAAATCTATAGTGCCCCGAATGTCGGAAACTAGGCCCATAGTCCGCGGGACTAAAGCCTGCGTAACATCATCAAACTACTTGGCAACGACCGCAGGATTCGAAATCCTGCTAGCCGGAGGAAATGCATTTGATGCGGCCGCCGCCACAGGCTTGGCGTTACACGTAGTCGAACCACACATGAATAGTATCGGCGGTGAAGCACCCGCCATCGTGTATTCATCCAGACAGAAGAAAGTCTTTGCCATCTCAGGTCAGGGAACGGCCCCAGCGGCAGCTACGCTTGAGTTCTTTCTCGATCGAGCAATCGATTTGATCCCAGGGGACGGATTTCTACCAGCAACCGTCCCAGCTTCATTCGATGTCTGGATTACTTTGCTAGCCAAATTTGGAACAATGAGCCTTCAGCAAGTCCTCGCTCCAGCAATCCGACTAGCAGAGGATGGTTTTCCAGTGTACCCTACTCTGGAGAGAAACATCAAGGCTCACGCAAAACGTTTCCTTACAGAGTGGCCAACGACCGCGCAAATCTACCTTCCGAACGGCAAGCCTCCCGTCACAGGCCAGTTACTGGTCCAACCCGATCTAGGCCGAACCCTTCACAGACTCGCGGCTTCAGAGAGGAGAAATGACCGTACTCGTCTTCAGGGTTTGTTGGCTGCTAGGGAGCTATTCTATTCCGGCCCAATCGCTAGACAAATCGTGAACTTCGCCTCAAACAACCCCGTGATAGATGCATCCGGCGAACCCCACACATGCCTGCTCAACTTCGATGATTTGTCTGATTACGAAACGAGAATCGAGAAGAGCGTTTCAATTGACTTTAGAGGCCTGAGAGTTCACAAATGTGGGCCTTGGAGCCAGGGACCAGTCTTTCTGCAGCAGCTGCGGCTCCTCGAAGGATACAATTTACGTCGAATGGGCCATAACTCTGCCAATTACCTTCACCTCATCACAGAAGCGTCCAAACTGGCGTTCGCTGACCGAGAGAAGTTCTATGGTGATCCTCTATTCACTCGGGTCCCGATGAGCATGCTTCTTTCCAGAGAGTATGCAAAGAAACGACGTAAACTAATTGACATGGGAAGAGTGTCGTTCGACAAAACAGAAGGAACTTTCACAATATCGCATGGCCCATTACTTAGTTCATCGAAACTCCATGGAGATACAACGCATCTTGATGTTGCCGATTCCGATGGCAACATGGTCTCAGTTACACCAAGCGGCGGCTGGATTTGGGGGTCACCCGTGATCAAAGGATTAGGTTTCGCGCTTGGAACAAGAGGTCAGATGTTCTCTTTAGATGAATCCCACCCCAATTCTCTTTCGCCGCGTAAGAGACCACGAACAACATTATCACCAACCCTCGTCACTTTCAACAATAGACCAATGATGGCGTTCGGGACTCCTGGAGGAGACCAACAGGATCAATGGACCCTCCAGTTCTTTCTGAATTTCGTCGAGTTCGGTATGAATCTGCAAGCCGCGATTGACGCCCCCACCGTCCACAATTCACAGTTTCGCAGTTCCTTCTACCCGCGGGAAATCGAGTCAGGAGCCGTGTATTTGGAAGGTAGAATTCAACCGGAAATTGGGCGTGAATTGAAACGAAGAGGGCATCATGTTGTGATGGAGGACGACTGGGTGAACGGAAGAGTCACCGCCATTCACGTCGACAAGCGCGATGGGATCATTAGTGCAGCCGCTTCGTCCAGATACCAAACTCCGTATGCAATGGGTATATAGTGAGTCTGAGGTTTGCGAATCGCCGAGCCCAACAAAATCTCAATGTCGAATCTAAGGTTGAACCTTTTATCGGCAGAGAAGTGTTTGCGCATTCCAAGCAACACCTGAAATGAGGGGGGTTTCCGACGGACAGATCAAATTCCACGGTGGTTGAGGCGAACGGGCTTGAGAAACGTTTCGACGGTGTCCAGGCAGTTCGTGGAATTAGCTTTACTGTCGGAAAAGGTGAATGTTTTGGTTTTCTCGGCCCGAACGGGGCGGGGAAGACAACGACTATGAGGATTATTGGTTGCGTTTCACCATCGACTTCTGGTTCGTTTCACGTCTTCGGTTTAGACCCGAAGCGATCCCTTAGGGAAATCAAGAGGCGGATTGGAGTTGTTCCTCAGGAATCAAATCTAGATGAAGCTTTGCCGGTCGCGGAAAACCTGACTGTATACGCTCGATTCTTCAACATACCGTCGCAATTAGCCAATCGAAGAGCAGAGGAGTTACTACGTTTCATGGAGCTAACTGAGAAGAAAGATGCGAAGGTCGTCGACCTATCCGGAGGTATGAAGAGGCGATTATTGATTTCTAGGGCGCTGATGAGCGATCCTGAATTGTTGATTCTCGATGAACCGACAACGGGGCTTGACCCGCAAGCCCGGCATCTCGTCTGGGACAAGTTATTCGAGTTAAGGAACCGTGGGGTCACGCAGATAATAACGACACATTACATGGACGAGGCCCAACAGCTGTGTGATAGGCTCGTTATCATGGATCGAGGGCTGATAATGGAGGAGGGTCGGCCAAATGAACTGGTCGAGAAACACATTGGCCGTGAAGTCCTCGAAATGCGGTTGCCTGAGAAACTCATCTCTGAGCTACCTAAAGATGACCCCTTGATTCGCGGATATGACGCCTACAGAGACCTGTTGATTCTATACTCGAACGAGGCTGATGCTCTGTTAGACAAGCTCCAAGCCATGGGTGTCAAAACGGATTACGCGATCGTCAGAAGAAGCACGTTAGAAGATGTTTTTCTGAAGTTGACTGGAAGGCGTTTGACCGAGTGAACCCATTCAGGCCCGTGATGTTCTCGCCACGTCAGGCATTTAGAGTTTGGCAGCGAGAGGTCAGCGTTTACAGACACGTCTATAGGTCAACTATAATTTCCAACCTTATGGATCCGTTAATTTACTTGCTCGCTTTAGGTTTCGGCCTGGGCGCGTATGTTACCCGAATTGAAGGTTTATCCTACATTCAATTCATCGCGCCGGGCCTAATTGCTTCATCGATAATGACCGCCGCGTCCTTCGAGACTACCATAAACACGTTCGTTCGAATCAATTTTGACAAGGTGTATGAAGCTATGATGGCGACCCCGGTAACTGTGGAGGACATAGTCGTGGGGGAATTGATGTGGGCAACAACGAGAAGTACAATTTACGCAACCGTGATGCTCGTAGTTGTCGTCGCGCTCGGGCTCGTTCATTCTTGGTTTGCGATTTTCGTGCCTTTCATGGGCGTATTGGGTGGTTTAATGTTTGCAGTTATCGGCTTAACATATACCTCATTCTTGAAGAGCATATACCACGTGAACTACTTCTTCACACTCTTCGTCACTCCACTCTTCCTCTTCTCCGGAGTTTTCTACCCCCTGGATCCGCTGCCGCAAGTTGTGAAGGACATAGCATTCTTCAGTCCACTATATCATCTGGTTAACGTGGTTCGTCCTTTAGTTCTCGGAAATGTCGGAATACCGGTCCTGTTGGATCTCGCATGGATCCTGATATTTCTAGCAATATTCACGTCCGTTCCAGTGAACTTGCTCCGAAACAAACTCGTGAAGTAGCTTAGTCGTCCATTGCCTGGGTTCTCCATTCCCCATTTAAGCGCTAGTAGTTTCGGTGGAAGCGTGTTGATGTAATTGTCTCCATGCCCTTAGATTAGGAAAATGGTGGGACATTATGCAAATCTCACACAAACGAATCCTCACGGTTGCAGTAACAATTATGATCGCAGTGCTAGCCGCTCAACCCTTAATCGCGGGCCAAAGTCTGTTCGCTTCTACTTTGAAGCCAGTGCACGGTCCATCGGCTTCTACGGGTGTCTTGACGATAAACGCCTCCGGCCAAGCAACAGTCATCGGAAATGCGGCTGGCAATGCGTCTCTAAGTGCGACTCTGTTACTTAACGGGACTGTGTCGACAAATAATGGTGGACAACTCAAGATCGGCGGCATCACAGGTACAATGTCGATTGGTACTCAGAGCTATGCAATCGTCTCAGGCCAGGGTACAGAAAATGGCAAAGGCATGGTGGAAATCAACGCGCAAACGAGCAACGGACAGGAGCTAACGCTTCACGGCGCGATTCAAGGCAATAGTGCCATGTTTACTGCCCCGGAAAGCAAGCTAGCCTCACAATACTTCTTGTCATTACAAGGACCAGTAACGATCGGCCATTAACCAACTCAACTCAACGGGAACAATTCTCCAGTAGGCCTCCAACCTACCTGCCCCTATTTCTTTCGAAAGGGATTCCTACCCTCACCTAGCCGCCGCGCTTACACCGTTTACTTCTCCTCAGCATCTATGCACGCAGTTGACTCAGATCGTAGCAAACTTCAATGCTTATTGAATGGTGGGCCGGGCCGGACTTGAACCGGCGACCATCTGCGCTCGGAACTTTTTGTGTTTGTCAGGCAGATATCCTAACCAGGCTAGACGACCGGCCCAAAGCGTTCCGTGAATTCGGGGGCCGAGAAATAAAGGCTACCGGCGGGGAGTATCAGCGGCCGAAATGAACCGTTTCACCGGGATTGCGAAACCCAGATTAGAGTCAATCTTCGGTTTAGACAAGGAAGCGAGTATCCATGGCCCGACTTTATGATCGGCTTATGCGGTTTGATAAACTGGTCCGGTTCGCCGCGGTCGTTGACGGAAATGGAAGAATCATCGAGGGCGGTATGAGAGAAGGACTGCAGCCGATTGAGCCTTTGGAAAAGACTCCCCATTTGATTGCGAAGTTAGTTTCTGAACAGAAGACGGAGGATCTAGCCGAGTTCTTCGGGAAGCCTGAATACTCGATTCTTATTCATGAGAAAGTCGTCGCGTTTATCTTCCGTTCGGGAAAGACGTTTGTTTTAGTTACGGCGAGTCGGAAGTTTGCGTTAACCAAAGTTTCGAGACTACGAACGATTGTAATGAAGAAGTGAGCACTCCACTGGCCTTTCGTTAACCTGTGCTTACCGTCGGGGCGGTTTCCTCAACTCTTACGTTTGGCGAATTAGCTATCCTCAGCTTCGTGCTTCCTAACTTCTTCAAGGCGTATTTCACGTATAGTTTTGGAAGCTCCCAAAGCATGACCCTCTTGCTATGTCGCATAGAGTCATACACGAAACAGATGTGTGTGCAAAAGCACTGGTCTAATCCGACTTGTCGAACTTCCCTCTTTCGTTCTAATGACCCCCAGAACTTACTGAAATTCATGTCAAACTTTCGTAGATTTCCGATTGGTTTCCTCAGCTCGCAGACTCTGACGTCCGCGTTGTAATCGATTACGATAGAGGTCTGACCGGCGGTGCATGGCATCCTCCACTTAGTCCCGTAGGCGTAATTCTTGAATTGCGTATCGTAACTGAACATGTAGCCGGCCCTCCAAAATGCCTTCGCCAATCCATCCAGTCGCGACTTTTTTCGGGATGGTTTCGAGATGTACTGAAGGTTGAGGGGCAGTATTTTCTCGTAGGTTTGCTGAAGTTCCGTTGGTTCGACTGCTTGCAGGCTTTGATCTTTCGGCTCTCCGCGAATGATCTGAAAATAATGTCCATCCAAGTCGTGGGTCTGTTTGAAGTAGTCGCCTAACGGAATTATTTCGTTTCGGTTTTCGCTGGTTATCACAGAGTTTACATAGAGCGTTAGGTTAGCGGCTTTCGCTCTGATTCGTTCAAGCTCGGCCATGGTCTCGAGTGCTTTCTCGAAGTTGCCTGGAACCGCCCTAATTCTGTCATGTGTCTGCGCGAACCCGTCTATGGAGAAATCTATCTCAAGTTGGATCTCAGGGCATTCTTCAAGAACCGCTACTACCGTCTTGATGGTCTGTTCTGTGGGAAGTCCGTTGGTTGGGATTCGGACGTCACGAATGTTGTTGTTGGTATAGAATAGGCGTATGACGTTCGCGAGGTCTTTCCTCAGGAAGGGTTCTCCACCCGAGAGCCAGAGGTCGTGGAATTTGGGCATAGTTGCTGATAGTTTGCTAATTTCATCGAACGTCATGTCTCCTTTGCGATTGAGTTCCAGCCAGTAGAAGCATGTCCTACATCGCGCGTTACAAGCTGAGGTGACGAATAATATGACTAGGTCTAGCTGTTTCTTGATTAGCGGTTGTAGGAACGCTTCGCGATGAGGCAAGTGCGTCTATCCACTGAGCTTGTATTTTCGGCCTCGCCATTCTATCTCGTTCATTCGGGCCGAACTAATTATGCAGTACGTCATAATCCATGGGACAATAAGGCTTGTGATCGAATCAGCGTATCGATTCTTCTCGAACTCTTCGAGCATGAGCTGGCATCGCTCGTTTGAAGGTCGTGACCCTTTGGCTGCTCCTAAAGATCCCTAGAAATGAGGGCGTGAATAATAGTGCGCTAGGGAGTAACCAAACTGGCGACCAGAGCGCGGACGCGGCTAGGCTCGCGAGCGCGAGCACCATGAGTGTCGACAAGAATGCGTATGCTGAGAATCCGTAACGCCAGAGTTCGGGGTTGAACGCTCTCGTTAGTGCTATTTGGCGAGTGGCCCAGCCGATGAAGCTTCGAGTCGTAGCTCGGTTGTAGGTAGCGACCATGCATTGGGGAACGAAAATCGTTCTATAGCCATGCTTTCTTAACGCCGAATTCAACGACAAGTCATCACTGATGGCATCTTCCCACACGTTCCGGATGTCCACCGTGTTCATTTTCTCGGTTAGAATCGCCATCGCGCCACCCCACGGGAAGGTGTATCGCTCGTTGAACATCAGATTCATGCCCGCCGCGTTCCACGCCGATTCTAGATGTGACCAGAATCCTCCGCGGGAAGGGAAATACCAACGAAACCCCGTGGTTGCCCCAACCGAATCATTTGCCAGAGGAGCGACTAAGTCCGCGAGCCATCCAGATGGAACGAAAGCATCGCTATCCACAAACGCGAATGCCTCACTTACGCCGGCGTCCTTCTCTATAGCGGTCAACAATGCGGCGACCTTTCCGCTTGCGCCTCGATGGTCGGTGGAATTGTACAGGTGAATGTCTTTGCCCGCATGCTTGGTTAGGATTGACTTGACGATGGAATATGCAGGGTCTTCCACGTTATCAGTCACCATGATCGTCCGGTAATTGGAATAGTCTTGGTTGAGTATCGCTTCCACATTCTTCTCGAATTCGGGTTCAACGTCTTTGCAGGCCATCACGAGACAGGTCTTGGGAGTAAAGACGGGCCTACGTTTTCTTAGCGATGTGGAAACGTTATCGTCGAATTTCATGCCAAGGTACTGGGAATATGCTGCTGCGAGAACCGCTAGGATTCCAAAGAAAAGGAACAGGTCATACGTGATCATATCTAGAGTCAGGGGACTTCCTCGTGGTATGATTAATTCAAGCGAGTTAAGCTTCGATAACTTCGCATCGAATTTGTTTGAGCAATTCTGCCGCTTTTTGTGGGTCAACCTTGATAGTGTATAGATGGCGCGATGTTCGGAGTTTCAATCTCACAATGTCCTCAAGCCGCTTTACTCGACACTCGGTTGCGCGCTCTGAAATCTTCACGAACTCTTCGGTGTCGTTGATTTCTCTTGGCATTGCATTCTGGCCCGCCCGCCGCGTAACGAGTGCGGAGAAATATAAACCTGAACCAGCTCATTACCCGGAGAATACCAGCAATTCTTCATCATAATGCCTTCCATCAACTACCGAACCCGGCGGTTTCTTCTCAACCGTTCTTTTAGCTAAGAGGTCTCCCAATTTGGCATCAGCCTCCTGACATGTAATATTTGGATTAAGAAGCAACTCGAGAGGGGTATCCATCGCAAGCGGTCGGGAAGGAATAATGTGACGTGTCACCTTGTGAGGTAGGAGTCTCCCCTCTAAACCAAACTCACGGATTTCGGCTTTTGAGAAGATGGGCATTGCCATGACGAGGTTCGCTTGACCGGACCGAAGTTGATGCAGCGCAATTGGTTCAGATAGATATTCAACATCGTGGCCGTAGTTGACGATACGCTTCTCCACACTAATTGCCATGCGGCACCGTTCAAAGGGGTTTAGAGAGGATGAGAACACATCTCCCTCTCCAGTAAGAATGAATGCCTCCGTATCATAATTCAAAATTGAAGCATCCCCCCGCTTCCTCGAATATTCCAATTTCATCTCTTCAAGTACCGTCTCCGTAAGCCTTGTTGGATCGCTTACCGTAAACAGCCTGAACCATGAGCCTACCTTTATTCGCGGGCTGTCATAATCGAGGAGACAGCAGGGAGCAAATCGGCAGTTTAGCTGTTTCAGAGAATTGTACCGGTGCATTCCGTCGAGGATGACATAATCATCCTTATCCACCATTAGTGGATCGTGAACTACTCCCGTTTCGCGAATCTCTCTTGAGAGGGCTTGGACGACTTCCTGAATTACTTCCTCATGTGGTTTCAGTTCTTCAAGGTCAACCAGGGACAAGCGAAAACTCAGGCTTGAAGAGCTGATTTCCAAACCCCTGTTCACTGAAGGGGGGGTGGATTACCCTGCCTCTAAGGCTTGCTAGTGGATACTCCCGATGAAAAGTGGGATGTTTGAGTCGTTCGATCCTAGCGACTGATGGAAATAGTGGACCAGTTTCTCAATTTATGTAAGGAGTGCACTACTTCGTGAACTTCGTCATCTTTGTGCCGCAGGTTGGACAGGTCGCGCGCATCATGTTGCGGCCCTTAGCTGTCTTCTCCATCGTAGTCTGATCGTCAGGAACAGTTTTCTTCTCTTTACACTTTACACAAAACATTTCAGCCAATGAACATTCCCTCCCCTTTCTGAATCGAGTTAAGTTTAGCGGATGTTCAACCCATAAAAGCCTTGCTAGAGAACCCAAACACGCGAACTTTCCCGCGAAATAGACAAAGTGTATATCAGAATCATATCGTGCCGACATGCGAATTGACAAAAACGATTAGACCATATGCAAGAGAAAGAAGTAGTTTCTTGGTGTAATGGTTGACTGCGCGGAAACTAATCTCGATTATTGGTACGGGTAAATTAGGAAGCGCGGTGGCGCTTCAGGTTGCTCAAAGAGAGCTTGGCGATCTTAGGCTCGTCGACATCATTCAGGGACTACCTCAAGGCGAGGCTCTTGACTTGGGGCAAATGGTGGCAGAGCAGGGAACGGATCTCGATATAGTCGGATCGAACGATTACAAAGACATCGCGGGTTCGGATCTTGTTGTCGTGATCGGGGGGCTGGGAAGGAAGCCAGGCATGACGCGCCTCGATTTGCAGGAGAAGAATGAAACCATAATTCGAGATATTTGCGAGAAGATTCGGGAGTATGCTCCGAAGACACTTGTGTTGATGGTTACCAACCCGCTTGACGTTATGACTTTCTTGGCGTGGAAGGTTACCGGGTTCGAACCCTTGAGAGTCTTCGGACAGAGTGGGATGCTTGATACGATGCGGTTCAAGTACTTCATCGCCAAGGCTCTGAAAGTATCAACGAGCTCAATCCATGCCGTTGTGATCGGCGAACACGGCGACTCGATGGTTCCCCTTCCCAGATTCTCAACAGTGAACGGTGCACCCATCACTGAATTGCTTTCTCAGTCTCAAGTAAACGAGGCTATCGATCGGACAAGGAAGATCGCGGCCGAAGTGATAGCGCTCAAAGGAGCAACGATTTTCGCTCCAGCACACGGAATAACGAGAATGGTTGAGAGCATCATCAAAGACAAGAAGATGGTTCTATGCCTCACGGCACATCTAAACGGCGAGTATGGCTTGAAGGATGTCTACGTGGACGTTCCCGCGGTTCTTGGTGCGCGAGGCGTTGAGCGCGTGATTGAACTGAAATTGAATAACGATGAGAGGACCGCTTTCATGAAGTCTGTTGATGTTGTAAAAGCGGCGTGCGGCCACTTGAAAACCGTAAGCGTATCCTGATTAATGAGACGCCCTCGCACGAGCAACCCGATTCGCTACCTGTGCCGCAACAACACCCGCAGCAACGCCCGAGTCAATATTGACTACTGCCAAGCCTAGAGAACAAGCCTGCAACATGGCCATCAACGCTGCTTCCCCCTTGCCTCCATAGCCGTAACCGGATGAGGCCGGGACGGCGATCAGTGGTAGATCTACTAACCCCGCGACGACTGTGGGAAGCGCACCTTCTCGACCGGCCACAACAATTAGGCAATCCACATCATTAGCCAACATCCTCTTCAAGGGTTCCACTAACCGATGAATTCCTGCCACACCGGCATCAGCCTCCAAGAATGTTTCACATCCCATCTCCTGCGCGATCATCACGGCCTCCTCAGCCACTGCCAAATCCACAGTGCCCGCCGTCAGGACACCAATCCGTCCCCCGGTTTTCGGGCCATGATATTCCTTCCTTCTAACGACCAGTGACTTGGCGTGCGGGGACACCTGAGTATCGTAAGCGTGGAACTTGGTTTGTAATTCGTCGATTTGTTGATTGTCTAGCCGGGTGACTATTATGCGCCCGGTCTTCTCGAGCATCGTCTTGCAAATAGCGTCGAGATCTTCCTTACTTTTTCCTTCCGCGAATACTATTTCTGGAACGCTGCGTCTCTTTTCCCTACCGACATCAAGCTTCGCCACATTGCCCACATTTTCAACAATGTTCATCTTCAACGCTTTCTCTGCTTCATCAACGGAGATCTTGCCCTGTGCAAGCTTTTCGAGAGTTTCACGCAACAGGTTTCGCCAACTAGGAAACGCCTAAGTATCATGAGCTGCGAGAGGTCTCATAAAATGTTAACAGAAGAGAGCCCGAGTGGATTACCGACCTTCCAAGACCTCGGGCTATCACCGGAGCTTTGCGCGAAAGCCACGCGAATCCTAAACGAACTGACGAGTTTCCGAAAGGTAATGGTTGCTTTTTCCGGAGGCGTAGATAGTAGTCTCATGGCACTTCTCGCGAAGATGGCGCTCGAAGATGGAGCAATCGCAGTCACGGCAGATTCGCCAAGCCTTCCGTCATCTGAGCTTCGGGAAGCGAAGGAGCTCGCCGGTCGTATCGGAATCAAGCACATCGTCGTCAAGACGGATGAACTGCAGGACTCAAACTACGTAGCCAATCCTGTGAACCGTTGCTACTTCTGCAAGAAGGAGTTAGGGGAGAAACTTGTGGACTTGGCGAGAGAACTCGGAGATTACACGATCGTGGACGGTACCAATGCGGAGGATCTGATCGGCCACAGGCCAGGAGCCGCAGCGCTATCTGAGAGGGGAATTCGGAGACCACTCTCAGACGCGGGAATGATGAAGGACGAGGTTAGGGAGTTAGCCAAATCTCTTGGGTTGCCTAATCACGACAAGCCCTCAATGCCGTGTTTGTCCTCGAGAGTTGCCTATGGTGAAGTGATTACTCCCGAGAGGTTGTTGCGTATCGAACGGGCGGAGACCACGATTCGGTCGCTAACGGGTGTGAAGGAACTTCGGGTGCGAGACCACGGAAGCATAGCTAGGATCGAAGTTGGAAAGAGCGAGAGAAACTTGTTCTTCGACGAGCAACTTCTCGATAAGATTTCGGAGGCTCTTCGCGTTTTAGGGTATGCTCACGTGGCCTTGGATATGACTGGGTATCGCTCTGGAAGTATGAATGGGCTTTTATCCTCCGTGTGCGATCGGAAGCAAAGCTAATTCGTCGCTAACCTTCAGCTTCGTATCTAAACCGTTCAGCGTGCTGATCTCACGGCCTGAAACCATAATCAAGGCGTTAGGGCGCGGGTCATGTGTTTCTCCGTCGAATACGAGTTGTTTCAGCTGGCTAAGGTTTGATCTACTGGCTATGTCGGATATGGCTGCTCGGACTGTTGGTTCATTTACAGGAATGTCCAGCTCAATCCTCTCCGCTCCAGCGGCTGATCTGAAGACTCCGTAAAGCTTGAGCGAGATTATCAAGGCGCCTCAAATCTCCAGTCGAAACCGGAGGGTGCCGTCCAGCTAGGCCTAAAGTTGCCCTCTGAGAGAGCGGGAGGGGTCCGAGGGTTACTCTGCATTGTGAAATCATCTTTGCGACAAGAATTAGGCCAAAGACATGCTACGGTTTAACATGTAATGCTTACTTAATGTTATTAATTGTGCAGAACAGGCGACTCTCATCACTGTCAAGTTGGTTCCCGATGAGAAAGACAAGACTCTGTGCAATGATTATCGGCATTACGCTAATCGCCCTAGCAGTTTCCGCAGTTCCCGCAACCGCCCAAATGGGAGTCTGGCGCGACATCAACCCAGACGCATACATTAGCCCGCCAGCCAACCCACAACTCAATTCGATCTACATGCTCTCTGCCACGAACGGCTGGGCGGTCGGAGATTCTAGACCAACAACCAATGACACAACCGCTTTACCAGCGATATTTCACTACGATGGGTCAACCTGGAACCTTGTCCCAGCTCCCAAGATTGCCGATTTTCCAGCCAAGCAAGCAGCTTACAATTTGACTTCGGTCACCTTCGGGCCGCCGGGCAATCCCATAACGCCTCTGGGTACTGATGGATGGGCCGTCGGATACAACAGTACGCCACTTTCACAAAATGTGTCTCTTGCCCTTCATTGGGACGGCATTACTTGGCGGAGTCAGTTGGCTGGATTATCAGCACCTAACGCGGGTCCGCTATGGTCCGCTTTCATGGTCAGCAGTACAGACATTTGGGCTGTAGGACAGAACCAAGCGGGAAGTATGGGCGTCTTCTGGCATTGGACCGGTGTCCCGGGTCTCGGCGGAGGATGGAACATGCCGCAAGCCCCAGTTGCCTGCCCCGCGGTTATCACAGCACCGAAGTGCGGGATCTATTCAGTTTTCATGGTTAGTTCTACAGAGGGATGGGCTGTTGGCGCGGGGGGAATTATCTTCCACTACTTTGGTGGAGTATGGAATACTTTCACCTCGCCAGTAGACAGCTGTCCAGCTTCTCTCCCTATCACTCCTCCTGCTTGTACGTCTCTCAGATCGGTCTACATGATTTCACCCACGGAAGGCTGGGCGGTGGGCGATGGGGGAATCATAATTCATTACTCAACTGGGATTTGGTCAGGCCCCGTGAGCCCGGGAACTACGTCGAATAATCTGTTTTCGGTTTTCATGGTTAGTTCAACTGAAGGCTGGGCGTTTGGGGCTAAAGGGTCGATTTTACATTACTCAGGTGGGACTTGGACTCTCCTTCCCTCAAACTTAGTTCCAACGTCACCTGTATCATTGCTGAACTTCGCGTCAGGCTTCTTCAATTCAGCAAATGACGGTTGGGTTGTTGGAACGGATGGTGTCATCGTTCACTTTGATGGCGTGAATTATGGGACGGTTACTAGTCCGACAATCAACAACTTCACTTCGATCTCGTTTGGCGAACCATGCCTTGTACTGCGAACTTGCGATGCAAGTATCGTGGGCGGTTCAATCAATCCCAATGACGGTTGGGCTGTTGGCAACTCGTCGGTTACAGATGGCGTAACGCCGTTCGAACCGACAATCTATCATTGGAACGGGTTCGCGTGGACGAAAGGCGTTGCGATAGGAACGACGAACAATCTGAATTCAGTGTTTATGGTAAACTCTGGTGATGTTTGGGCAGTTGGCGGAGGACCACATCCAACTGCAAGTTGCAGTGTCGCTCCATGCCCTATTATCCTGCATTTCACGGGAGGTTCATGGAATACGATTACGCCGCCTCCAGGGCAGTATTCTCTGAAATCGATCTTCATGGTTAGTTCGAATGAGGGCTGGGCGGTCGGAGAACAAGTCGCTTCCCCATATCCAACAGGAATCATTTTGCATTACACGGTTACCGGGGGCGTAGGAACGTGGGCGGTCTTCCCGGCACCTTCTAGCCCTGCTGCAGTGCATGGATTGAATTCTGTTTTCATGGTTACTGCAAATGAGGGCTGGGCGGTTGGTGACAATGCGACGATTCTGCACTACACGGTTAGCGGAGGGGTCGGAACTTGGAATTTGGTCACTGTGAGTGGTTCTCCCACTCTGTCCCTGGACGCAAACCTGACATCAGTTTTCCTGCTCACTCCAACATCTGGCTGGGCTGTCGGAGGAATTCAAGCTGCCAGCTCATTTTCTGCTGGGCCGGTCATAATCTATTGGGACGGAACCAAATGGGAACCGGTGGCTACTCCGACAATCCCCGGCGGAATCACATCTCTTGGACACACAAGTGCAACTCTCAAGTCAGTTTTCCTTGACGCCCCGAACGACGGATGGGCCGTCGGGTTCCCAGGCAAATTAGTCGCAACAATCTTTCACTGGGATGGAGTATCCTGGGAGCACGTAACCCTATCACCGGCACTGTTAGGTGAGATCCCGCCGATTCTCAGTTCAGTCTACATGACGAGCGAGACGAATGGTTGGGTCGTGGGCGGAAGTCCTGACTTCGTGAGTGCCTCTTACTTCAAAGAGGCAGGACCTGTTGGCCTGTACGGCTACAAGACCCCACTTTCGACAATTCTGAGATTTTCAACGTATGGCGGAATATTCTCCACCACATCAACTTCGATCGTCGTCTCGACGGTCTCAACTCAAACCACAGCTCTCACTACGACGATATCGTCGACCACTACGTCAGTGTGTCCTCCCAACGTAACCCTAACCATCAAAGTTGTTGACAACCAAGGCAACCCGCTTTCAGGCGTTAACGTGGTGCTTACGCCCACAGCTTTCACGCCATGTTTGCCAGCACCAGTGCAGGGTGTTACGAATTCGCAAGGACTGGTTACCTTCACGGTTCCGCCAGGAACATACACAGTTACGCTCAGCAAGAATGGAGTCACTTCAACACAGACAATCACGGTCACAACGAGCGGTGGCCAAGTGTTTACACTAACCCTCAATGTTACTCCTGGAGGATTGATACCCGGGTTCCCGATTGAATCGATCTTAGCGGGAATCGTTGTTGGTGTAGGCACGCTTGCGATCCTTCGTCGGAGGCGTACACGTTGACGGAGCAGCTCTCATTGTCCAACCGCAGGTCCAGAATGGCAAACATCACCGCAACCCTCCCCATACAGCTCCTCGACAAGATGGACGACTTGATCGACAAGGACAAGGTTCCCTCGCGGTCGTTCGTCATTCGTGAGGCTGTGAGGCGTTACCTTAAGGAGCTGGAGAAATGAGCAATATAGTGTATTTGTGTTGCACAAAACAACACTTATATGTGAACCGGAAAGGAATAGGAATTAGCGATTAGGCATGAAGAACCGTCTCTTGTGGACAGCTTCGATCGTCGTAGTCATGTTGGTGATTCTTAGCGCAGCCCCAATTCAAGCCGCAATAACCTTCGGGCGATGGCGGGACATCAACCCTACCCAATACACCGCCGATCCAAAGGGATCTTTGCGAGGAATATACGTTCGAAATGGAGGCTCAGGCTCGATCGGAGCAGGAGACGGTTGGGCCGTAGGCGGAGATAACATCAGCAACACCCAGCAACCTGTTCTCGCTCACTATGACGGGTTCTCATGGCCTATCATCGCTTCCCCGCTCCCTAATGCCACTTACAATTCCGTAAACTTCTGCACGAACTCCGGTGCACCGGGAGTTGGACTCTGTAGTCCAAATGGTGACGGCTCTGACGGATGGATCGTAGGAAACTCCAATTCTTCAGTTCATCCTTCCGGCTCAGCAGGAGGGATTGCGCTTTACTGGGATGGGGCAGCACTGACGGTGCAAGACACGGGTCTTTCGGACGCAAAGAACCTAACTTCAGTCTTCATGGTCTGTCATTCTCCAGCCTACTCAACAGGATGCCCAAGCGGATCGGCTTTCGTTTCGGGATTAACGTATGCCGTCGGCACTAATGCTACAAATCAAGGGTCAATTTGGGCTTTCAGTGGGGATCCAAAGACCAGCGGTGGATGGATAGAACAAAAGGTGGTCGGAGTTCCTACGACGCGTTACAACAGTGTCTACATGTTCCAAGACGGAGCGGGGAACCTAGAAGGATTCGCAGTCGGTGAGGGCGGGGTCGTGGCGAGGCTATTCAGTGGAGGAAACACTTGGACGGCCACTTCAATTGGCGGTGCAGCAAACAGTTTACTTGGCATCTTTGTTGATCAAACAAACCCGATCGATGCGTGGGCTGTTGGTCGCGGCGGACAAGTCTGGCACTTCGCCACAGGTATCTGGGCGGGCCCAGTGACGCCTGCGGGTACATCCCGAGATTTGTATTCCGTTCAATTGGTGAGTACAAGCGAAGGATGGATCGTAGGCTCTAACGGCACCATACTTCACTCAACGACACTGGGAGGAAGCAACAGCTGGTTAACCCTCACAACTCCGTTGCAAACTGCGGTTGGAGACGGCCACGGAAATGTGGGGACTGGATTATTCAGCGCCAGCTTCCCAAGCAGCGGTAATGGATGGGCATCGGGTGCTAACGGAGTTATCTTGCAAACAGGTAATTCAGGATGCGGTTCCGCAGTACCCCAGCCGTGTTGGGGCGGTAGCACCAACGTTTTGGACAGTACTCAACTCAACGCCGTTTGGGAGTTAGGCTCGAGCGATGCTTGGGCGGGTGGGCTATACAATGCAAGTAATGATTGTTGTTCACTGATCCACTGGGATGGTATCAAGTGGCACCGGGCGAATGCCGCACCCAGCCAGACGATCCATCCCGACATTTGGACGATCTACATGCTCAGCTCTGGGGAAGGATGGGCTATGGGCGGTAATAGTACGCACACTGGACCCGAGGCTTTGTTGTGGAACGGCCAAAGCTGGAACGGTCAACCGATTGCGGGATGTGGTGCCAGCAATCCTTGTGAACCGCGATCAGTTTTCATGTTGAGCGGAGGAACTGGAGGAGATGGATGGGCAGTTGGATTACACGGTGAGATTTGGAGGCATCAATCCGGTAGCTGGACTCTATTTTCACAGCCAACACTGAACAATCTGAATGGTGTTTTCATCAACAATCAAGGCGCCCCCTCTGGCACACCTGCTGGATGGGCGGTCGGAAACACCGGTACCGTTCTAGTGCTGACCATAACTGGCGGTGTCCCGGTTTGGACTGCACATGCGATTCCACAGGTTGGCTCTAGCAATTTGAATGGTGTCTACTTCAAAGATTCTACTCACGGCTGGATTGTCGGATCCTCATCCACCATCGTTCAAACAACCGACGGAGGAAATACTTGGAGCGGTGGAACCGGACAGGTTACAGGTATAGCCACTGCTAATCTAACATCTGTCTTTGTTGATACCTTCGGCACAGGATCAGGAAACGGTGATGGATGGGTCGTCGGCGATGATCAGTCTTCACCTGGAAATGTTGTGTTTGCTCACTGGGATGGCGTTGCTTGGGTCTACACGCCCCTAGTTCCGCCCATACTGGCCGGAAGCGTAACGCCGGGCATGTCTTTGCGTTCCGTCTACCTGACTGGCCCCGAAGATGGGTGGGCAGTTGGACGACCTGTAACTGGCGGAACCCTATCGGGCATCATTCACCTCGACCCACAAAACCCGCCGGTTGTGGGACAGCAAGCCACTACCACAAACTCGACGAGTTCGAGCGCAAGTTCAACAGCCGCGACAACTACTTCGTCAAGCGAAATCTCGACATCGTCCAGCACGTCGACTACCTCTGAAGTCATGACGAGTTCAACCGCGTCGACAACCGCAGCCGCGTCTACTGTGACAGTCACGAGCACTCCGACGACAAGCACTTCGAGCACTAGTTCAGTTTCAACCCCATTAGTTATGCCCGCAGTCCCCGGCTTTCCGTGGGAGTCGATTATCGTGGGCGCAATCGTTGGGATGGCTGCTTTGGCGATAGTTAGGCGACGGAAGAGGTAGCAGGCAGGATTTCGTCATCCTGCCGTCTCCTTCTGAACTCAATCAGAATATTGAAGTTTCCTTGTAAACTTCTTTCGAGCGACGATTTCTAGGCAGGGCGATTGTTGACTCGAAACAGCGCATTGTTAACTATTCTTTTGTGAGCGACTGGAAAATGACACATGTTTGAGTGCAGCCCTGGTTAGGTTTATCTTCAATGTTTCCCGCACTTCCTCAGATTCGATTTGCGCAAACGCTCCTTGGTCGTCGGGTGCATGGTGCTGGCAGCGGTTCTAGGCATGCTAAGCCTCTCCGCGGCCTCCGCCATGAACTCGCCGGAGCAGTCCGCCACGTTATCCTTCACTATGACGACCACGTCTAGCTATTTGGTTACGACCGGCGGGCCACCAACGGTGAGCTTCAATTCCATTCAGCTGGACAGCAGTTCGCCTCAGGCTTACGCATTCGGGGTTAGCGCCAAGGCCTCGTCAGGTTTCACGATAACTGAGTTGGATTGGATATTCGGCGACGGCACCCCGATGCTTCGCGTTCCCTACTGTTGCCAAAGTGTGGTAAGCGAGGTGCGGTACCATTCCTACCAGCCTCCATTCCAACAATCATACACGGTCACCGTCGTAGTCTACGACAATAGCGGGGGCAACCCGGGTTACGCAACTGCCACAGTGAACTGGCCGACCCCCGTCCCAGAATACCCCACCCTAGCCATCCCACTACTAGGCGCACTCCTAGCCACACTAGCCATGGTCAAGTACGCTAAGAGCCGCCGAACTGCCAACTGAAAATTCACTTAACCGCGCTCCAAAGCACTAGAACATCCCAATCGTCGGATCGGCCCCTTGTTTAGCCCTAATCGTATACACGGGCCATAATCTAGATTCAATGATTTGTTCGAACGCAGGGAGAGATATTTGTTGCAGGAATGTTCTATTGACGTGTGAGGGATAGACGGGATTTATTCTCGTGAGGCAAGAAAGTAATTTGCGTTCGCAAGACCCTTTTCGGTTCGAGAAGCGTAGGTCATGCTTAGGAACCGGATTCCTTTCATGCTGAGTGTCGTCATAGCGACGCTTCTGCTAACCGTTGGGCTCTTGCCTGTTCACGCCGCGTCGGCACTTGTCCAACAGAACAATGTTGAGTGCTCCAGTTGCTCAAGTAGACTCTCAGTCTCCTTCACAAACAATGTTGCTAGTGGAGATGTGATAGTGGTAGGTGTGGTGATTGCGGATGCTTCTTTCACGCTAAGTTCCCTCACAGATTCCCTGAGATTATCATTCACTCAAGCCGTAGTGTCAAATGACGATCCTCCGCCGACCGTTTACATTTTCTACGCCAACGCTTCTTCGAGTGGCCCGGACGTAGTCACGGCGACGTTTAGCGCTGCCGCGCCGGCAGAGAGTATCTACGTATACGAGGTTTCGGGTGTGAGAACTACAGGGGCGGCCACGGCTACTGGCTTCGGCCTTGGCACGTCAATCTCAACTTCGTCTCCAGTCGCCATTCAGCCCGGCGCCTTTCTACTTGGAATCATAGCAACGAATAGTTCCGGGGGAAACGTCACGGCCGGCACGGGTTTTGCCCCCAGCGAGGAAAACTCTGGCATAGGAGTTACGCACGCTCAGTACTCTATATCGAACATCGCTTCAACCACAAACTTTCCAGCGACCACTCATTCGGCAGTGGGTTGGGTGGAAGTCGGGATAGCACTCATGTCCATTTAGGTCGACGAGCCTAATGTCTTTTGAAGAAATCTACTATCTCTTCGCTCGCGTTTAGGTTGTGAGTAGTTCTTCCGATTGTCCGTTCAGGAAAGTATTGAGCACCACCAGGCCACGTGTGGCCGCCACCCTCGATGACATACACAGAACTTCCACTCCAGCCTTACACCCGCCATATCTTTCCACCCGCACGTGCGTCGAGTCCTCGACAATGTTTGGAAGATCAGTGATCTCGGGGTTAGCGTCGCACTCGTTCAACTCCGCCCACTTTGACGCCGAGTCACGAGCTGAGAGTATCGCTCCTCTCGCTCCAGCCTTCACGTGGCCTCCCTCAAATGGGACGAGTGGATCCTCCGTTCCATGAATTATCATGACGGGTGTCGGGTAATCAATTTCTTTCACCTTGGACAGGGGTTCAGGCATCGTGGCAGCAACCGTGGCTATCGCCCTAACTTTCCCGACGTTCTCCAAAACAAGCCGTTGGGCGAAGAAACCACCATTCGAGATTCCCGCCGCGTACAGCTTGTTCGAGTCGAGATTATGGTTTGTAACGAGTTTGTCGATCAACTGGGATAGAAACTGCAAATCGTCAGGAAGTTCGTCTCCAACGCCTCGTGATTCATCACTATTTGTCCAGTGTCTCTTCCACCCGTCCGGGTAGGCTACGACAAACTGTTCACGGTCCGCAATGGAGTTGAAGTGTGTAAGCCAATTCATACCTCTTCCCCTCCCACCGCCTCCATGAAACACCAACAACAGCCAACTCGGAGCTCTAGAGCCAGCGGGCGGTACATGCACGTGATATGTGCGTGGCAAAGAATCAATGATCATCTGATCCGAAAAATCCATGAACACACACACTCTGCTTGAATACGAATAATCCTTCTACCCAACGTCGATTCTATCAAACTGGTCTAAAACCGGACAGAACACACAGCGCCTGCCTGTTTGTCTCATGCGTAACATGTTGGATTGGACCTACAGTTGAATTGCAATTGATGGAGCAACTCATTCAGCAAAGTGCTAATGATTCCGCTGTCCAGTAACCAAATCGCCAAGCTTTTTAGCTCTGCCTGACGACTGGAAAACTGAGGGAAATTTTCGTTTGAGCGATGAGTTTGTAGATGCAATAGTGGAAGGTCACAGATTTGTCGGTCCAGATTTCGTTCTCGTAAGACTAGATGACGGAACCGAAATGAAAATCACGCTTAATGTCGAAATTCTGAAAGCGAAGGATGACAAAAGTGCTGGCGCTGGCGGTGTACCTAAGTACCATACAAACATCAACTTCAACATCGCTATCAAAACGCCAGTCGGCAAGACCGTAAAAGTTCCAAAATCCGTTTTTGGTCAGCAACAGGCTCCATCAAAACCGAAAGACACCCGTCAAATCGCCTAGCCTTTCGCGAAACCCACTGAAAGCGCCACCACCGAAACGCGAAACTAAAAGCGCATTAGTCCGAACAGTGCCTCGCGTGCTGGCGCTTAAAAAGGCCTTATATATGGAGGCCGATTTACGATTTTGTCAAGCCCGCTTTATATAAGGTGGAGAGCCTGCCAATAGTCAAGAAAGCTTTCATCAACATCGAAAACGTTGTCGCATCTGCAACTCTCCATCAGAACATTGACCTAAACTCTATCGTTCGAGTATTCCCGGGCGTTGAATACCGTCCCGAGCAATTTCCAGGCCTAGTCTACCGGCTGAAGAAGCCGAAGACTGCGACGTTGATCTTCAGTTCGGGAAAGATGGTATGCACCGGAGCCAAGTCTGAGCGGCAGGCTAGGAAGGCGGTTATGAAAGTTGTTGACGAGCTGAAGAGAAACGGGATTGTGATCTTGGGAAAGCCTGAGATCATGATTCAGAACATAGTCGCCTCGGCCGGGCTTGGAGGCGCAATTGACCTCGAGAAGTCAACCTATTCACTCAAACGCACAATGTACGAACCCGAACAGTTTCCTGGCCTGATTTACCGAATGGACGACCCGAAAGTGGTTATTCTGTTGTTCGCTAGCGGAAAACTCGTTTGTACAGGCGCCAAGAAAGAAACTGAAGTACACAGGGCTGTAGCAAAACTGCAAGGGACCCTCGAAGAGAAAGCCCTCATAGCCTACGAACAACCAGCCTGAAAGAATGAGCCGTCGGTAGCGCGACCGGCGCGAACAGTTGCCTCATTCTAACCCAACCGGCCGTTAAGCGCAACTAAGAATAGCAAGCTGGGAACAATTACACGTTCGTGGTCGTGTTGGCAGACAAGCGGAAGATCGGAGCTTATGTTCTCATCAAGATTGCACCCGGAAAATCTCGGGCGATCACTGAGAGAATTTCCAAAGTTGAGGGAGTAAAGACCGCCCATCCTGTGACGGGCATGTTTGATATCATCGCCTTCGTTGAAGGATCCGACATTAACAACCTTACTGGAACCGTTAGGTCTCAGATACAGACGATCGAAGGTGTTTTACGAACTCACACTGCTATCGTAGGCGAACTCATGACCACAGGCGACTAGCCCAATTGAGTTCATTATTTCCGGGCTAACGCTTGCGTTTTTGCGATTTCTTTGACTCATCATATTCCATCGCGATGATCAAAAACACGAGCAATACGATTAGTATCCACCCTAGTGGGCCTCGTAGTTCAAGGCTGAGCAGCCCGACGTAGGGTATCTTAGTGATGTAAACCCCTATCAGGTTCGCGCCGGGCACCTTCCATCCGTCGGCAACGCCATTGTTGTCGCCCTTAGTTTGGAAAAATATCATTCCGCCTTCGTTGTCGACAGCGATGACCCTGTGCACGATTGGCGTCTGGTAATCGTAAGGGCTGTGGAAAATGATGATCGTTCCGACAGTAACAGTGCTCGGGTCCGTACCCCTAACGATGATAATATCGCCAACATTCAGTGTGGGAATCATGCTGCCCGAAGATACAACCATCAATGGAGAGTCGGTGTGAAGAGCAACTCGCATCGCTCCCACGGACCCCAATGTTATGCCAAACAATATCACGATAAGCAGCACGACCCTCGCGACAGGGTTGGCCTTGAGCACATTTCTGACTTCGGCGATTGGACCCGTTGACAAGTTAAATCGTAGCCTCGAACTAATTCTCTCGACTGATATTGCTTTCCGTCCTGAGAAAATTCTACCACTGCTACGGTTTCTGCGGTGCGGTTTGTCCTTGTATAAGCCTCGCCAGCTCTAGGGTGGCGCGCTCGCCCGCTTCTAAGAAATTGATTCCGCTTTCAGTTATTTTATAAATTCTTCTTCCTCGGCCCTTCTGCGCTTCCCATTCCCCTTGTATAAATCCGTCAGCCTCCAGGGAGTGGAGGAGCGGGTATAGAGTCCCTGCGCTCAGGTAAACTCGGTATCGGTCTCGAATTGCAATGTTAACCTCGTAACCCCACTGTGGCCTGGACCTAAGGAGTCGGAGTATGATCAGGTCTAGGTTGTTTTTCACAACACGCTCGCGCCAATCTTTCTCTATATTCCTGATCAAATATTCGACCCCATGCAGCTCTCGCGATCATACCATTGGAGTACTGCAGCGATTGTTCATGGAATTATAGTTACCCGTCGCCTGGCTGCCTGGGTACACGATTTACTCAATATTCGAAACCTGATCACTCTGCAATCGCTACTTGGCTTCCCTGCCCAAGGCCTAAGGGTGGTTCCTCAAACTTCACGACGAGAAAATCATCCTCCACGCCAACGACTTTGCCCTTGAAATCCTTGGTCTTGGAGAATTGGAATGTTGCATCGTGGCCAATGAACGCGTCAAGGTTCGGCTCGGAAAGCGTTATCCACGCCTTGTTTTCCTGATCGTCGAATGTTATGACTACTCCAATCACAGATTCAACCACAAGATTCTACCTAACAACACTGATTGTTGAATCTTTGCCAAGGTCCCTGAACCTTCCAATCTAGTCGCGTACCTATGGAGGTTTATCGTTAATCCTCGTGTCTGCCGATTTCTTTCAGCCTTGCCTTCCGCCTTTCCTGACCTTCTGCCCACCGCCTCTTGTCCTCGTCAGTTTCCAATCTCAACGCGGGGACGATAGTGGGTTTTCGTTTCTGATCAAGTCCGACATACGTTAAGAAGGAGGTGCCCGTATGCCTGACCTCGCCCGTGAAAGGGTTCTCAGCCTCTACACGAACCCCTACCTCCATCGAGGTGCGGTGAACGAAGTTGATGGAAGCGTTAAGCCGGAGCATGTCCCCGATGTAGACGGGGGAATAGAAGTCCATTCTGTCAACGGACGCGGTCACGACGTTTGTGCGTGCATGCTTGAGAGCTACGACGGACCCCACTTCATCGATTAGTCGTAATATTGCGCCACCGAAGACGTTGCCAGAATTGTTCGCGTCCATAGGCATCATAATCCTGACCATAGTCGTCAACGACTCCCTCGGGCTCTTCGACTCTTGGGACATGGGTCAACCAGCAGGAAACCGCAAGTCTACACACCAAATTAATTGCTTTTGAGACCCTCGATGGTATGATGCACTCAAGAATCCAGATGGAACCGACCAGCGGTTGGTACTCCGTATCCCCCTAGTAGCGGGGTGAAAAGGGTGGAAATGGGGTGTTTTCGGTTCCCACGTTTCACCTTAGCTTTGGTTTGGAAACCGTTAATATAGATGAAAACCTTCGGCGAGGATAGTTTACCTTAGACGGTGGTTAATATGGAAACAATTCAGATTGAAAGGACCGAGACTAAACAGATTCGAGAAACTCGAAGCATCTGCCCCGACTGCAACCGAATCCTTCCCGCTAACGTATACGAAAGAGAAGGAAAGATTTGGATAGCCAAAACCTGCCCAGAGCACGGGGAGGTTGAGGAACTTTACTTTGGTTCCGCTGACATGTATTACAAGTTCGCCAAATTCTCGCACAACGGAAAGGGAATCGAGAACCCGAACGTACCCTTGGAGAAATGTGCCTGCCCAACCAACTGCGGGTTGTGCACAAGCCACCTAAGCCACTCAGGCTTAACCAACCTCGTAATCACGAACCGCTGCGACCTCACCTGCTGGTACTGCTTCTTCTACGCCAAGAAAGGCGTCGAGGGCGCTTACGTGTATGAGCCGACCCAAGAGAAGATCCGTGAAATGGTCCAAGTTCTACGCGCGGAAAGGCCAGTTCCTGGAAATGCAATTCAAATTACCGGTGGAGAACCAACCCTCCGGGACGACCTTCCTGAGATTATCAAGATCTGCAGAGAGGAAGGCGTTGAGCACATACAGCTCAACAGCAACGCCATCAACCTAGCACAGGACCCCGAGATGGCATTGAGAGTTAGAAACGCAGGTGTAAACACCGTTTACATGAGTTTTGACGGAGTCACACCAAGAACTAACCCCAAGAATCACTGGGAAGCCCCAATCGCGATTGAGCAATGCCGAAAGGCCGGTTTGGGCGTAGTTCTAGTCCCAACCGTCATCAAGAGCATTAACGACCACGAACTCGGCGGCCTAATCCGCTTCGGACAAAGGAACATGGATACAATTCACGCGGTCAACTTCCAACCAGTATCCCTCACAGGCAGACTCTCAAAGTCAGAGAGAGAGAAGTACCGAATAACAATCCCCGACTGCATCGAACGCATTGAGGAACAAACAAACGGAGAGGTCGGAAGAGAGTCATGGTTCCCAGTACCAAGCTGCGTCCCAATCACACACTTCGTCGAAGCCCTAACCAAACGCCCCCGATACGAACTATCCATACACTTCGCGTGCGGCGCAGGTACATACGTCTTCAAAGACGGCGACAAACTCGTCCCAATAGCCTCCTTCGTCGACTTAGAAGGACTTCTGGAATATTTGGAGGAGAAAGCCGACGAACTGAAGTCCGGCAAGAACAAGTACCTAGTCGTAGCGAAAGTCCTGGCCAAGATGGGAACATTCATCGACAGAAGCAAACAACCCAAGGGCCTAGCGTTGAGTAAACTACTCTTCAACGCACTCGTCAAGAACGACTACAGCGCCCTGGGAGCATTCCACCACAAATCTATGTTCCTCGGCATGATGCACTTCATGGACAAGTACAACCACGACGAAGAACGCCTACGACGATGCGACATCCACTACCTCAGCCCAGACATGAGAATAATCCCATTCTGCGCCTTCAACGTAATCCCCGAATGGTACAGAGACGCTATCCAGCCCAAGTACGGAATCCCAATAGCGGAATGGGAGAAGGCCCATAACACAACTCTTGAACAAGGCCTCTACAAGGGCACTCTACGAAAAGGTAAAGGCCACTCCGCAGGATGCGGATGCCCACTCGGCGCACTCAACACACCCAGCTCCGAACTCTTGACCATCGAAAACGGCATGATCAAGACGAAGTAACCTCCAAAGCCAGCCCCAACTCCTTTCCTTTCCGTTTCAGTTTTCAGTAGTGGACTCTCTGAAGGTTGATTGTAACACGTAACTTCGCTGAACTCTTGAACCTGAACGTTTTTCTGTGAAACCAATTCTAACTGACAATCGCAAGAGGAGTCCGGCATGAAAACCGATTACGATGTGATCATCGCCGGAGCGGGCATAGCCGGCATGGTGACGGCAGCCTCCGCTGCAAAACACTCCAACCAGAACCTCAAGATCTTGGTAATTGACCGAAACTCAAGAGACGAAGCCGGCAAAAAAACCGCGGCTGGATGGGTCTGCGGTGATGCAGTCAGCAAGAATAGTCTAGACTACTTAGAACGAGAAGTCGGAATAAGATACGGAAAGCCCGAGCTTGAACAGCCAGTTCACGGCGTCGTAGCCTATTCCCCGGATCACCAATCCAAAGCGATGTTCGACGGCGAAGGATACGTGCTCAACCGCCGAGTCTTGCCCCAACGACAGTTGCGGGACGCTGAGAAACTTGGCGTTGAATTTCGATTTGAAGCATACGCTGACTCACTCGTCGTAGAGGACAGCTTTATTCGAGGTGTACAATGCCGCTCTTCGAAAGACAACTCGACCTTCAAGAAAACGGCACAGCTTGTCGTTGACGCGACGGGTTCGGCCTCACGTCTCAGAACCAGCCTTTCTATCGCGAGCCACATTGAGAAAGAGATTGACAAAGAGAACGACATGGAGTCAACTGGCCGATACATCCTCAAGTTCGAGTCAGGTCAACAAGATACCACATTCTTCGATCCAGATATTTGCATAATCCACTTGGATCAAGAGATTGCGCCAGGCGGATACGCCTGGGTCTTCCCAAAGGGCGAACACAAAATGAATGTGGGCTTGGGAGTTCAGCGGCGGCTGCTCGAACGGCGAAACAAGGAGTTGGGAAAGAACGATACACTTCAGTCACTCATAGATGAATACGTAAGAACCAACCCCGTAATCAAGAACTGGAAACTAACGGACGAAGTTGAGGATCGGGGAAATGAGAAGGGAAGTTGGCAAGTGCCAGTCCGACGACAGAACGATTGTATGGTTGCCAACGGTTACATGATTGTGGGCGACGCCGCGTGGATGCCCCGTCCGATCGACGCCGGCGGCATAGGCCCCGCACTATACGCCAGTACGATCGCAGGCAAAGTGGTGGCTGAATCTCTGGAATCAAACGACACCTCCGAGAAGGGCCTCTGGAAATTTAACACGGATTATGTTAGAGCGTATGGTTATCGGATGGCGAGTTTCGAAATCCTTCGACGTTTCCTGCAGATACTTAGCAACGATGACCTGAACTATGGAATGAAACATTTCCTGGGCCAAGACGATGTGGATAGCATTACAAGGCGAGAGCATCCGGAATTCAAACGTGTAAGCCTAGGAAACCCCGCACGTATTCTCTGGGCATTACCCCGGCTCGCGTTGGCCAGGGGATTAAGGTATACGGCTGAGAAGAGCAGGAAACTCATACAACATTACATGAATTATCCGACGACACCTGAAGGGTTTGAGGGATGGCATACAAAATTCATGACAGAACTACATGAAGCATATTTGAAGCTCTCATAAAGTCAGCAACATTCACCGGACTGCTCACCCTCTCTCTGCAAACCCGCACGCATCAGCTTCAAATAGGCCTGAAGTTGACTTGAAATCGAATTCACAGGACCCTGAGATAACATGCAAGAATTTCTAGAGAAAGTCAAAAATGCAAAACAGAAGAAGTTTTTCGCACAACTCAGAACGAATCTACGCACGCTTCCTGAAATTGAAGAGACGATAGAGATCGACGACGTTTCGGGAGAATGGTGCCCGGCTTACAGAGTCAAGGGGACGGACCTAGTCTGGGTGCATTTCGACGAACACCTGTGGGTCAACTTCCCGGTCGAACCTAACTTCGAGAAGAAGGTCCTTCAAGACGAGAACCTTGACAGCTACGTTGTAGATTGCGTCAAGGAGGCCGAAGATACGGGAGGAGAGAAATGGGCAACCGTCGAAATAAAATCAGGCGAGGTCGTAGAGCAGCTTGTTCCACTATTCCAACTCAGATACTCAATCCTAGCCTCCTAACCACGTTCAATTTTGACGAACGCTCGTAACTGGGCCCTTTGACTGGGTGGGCAGAGCCATTGGCTCTAAGGAAAAGCCCGGTTATTCGGGGAGAATTCCGGTTCATTTGCCCTGCGTGAGGCCTTCAGAGTTATAAGGAGAATATGCAGCTCTTGTTTTGCAAGGATCAACTAGGTGAATAGTTGTGGACATTGACTCTATGAGAGTCCATAAGATAGCCCGCATCGGGGTGGCCTTCCTTCTCGTTTCCGTAATTTTGTGCGTCAGTGTTCTTCAGACTTCTGCGCCGAGGGTTTATGCAGAATGGGGAGACTTTGGGTTGAGCATTTCCCAGCCGAATCAGGTTGGCTGTACAGCAACATACACGGTCTCATACCTTCCCTACGGAGGTTTCACATCGCCAATTAGTGAAACCGCAATAGGTGTTCCGGTGGCGGCTTTCTCGATGGGCTCGTTCTACCTAGCCGTGATCTCGACAGACACATTATTCGTCGGGAATCTCAGCCCCGGCAAGACATACATGTTAACCATTGTTGCAGATTCGTTTGGCGTATCTCATTCCGTGACAACAACGTTAACTGCGCCTGCCCAGACCAGTTCCGATACTTGCAGCAGTGGGACGATTGGAAGCGGTAATGGGCCCAGTCCTGATTTCGACATGGCTATCACCCAAACAGCAACACCCATAAACCAAGGCGGGGGAACGTCGGTCTCGTATCTACTAACCTATTCTTCCATCTACCGCTTCACAGGAGTAGTTCATGAGACAGTGAACGGTATCCCGGCCCAAAATGTGTGGTTTTTCAAATCGCAGAAGGTTCCTTCATCGGGATACTGCAGGATTGAGTTCTCATGCAGGGACGTAGTGACCATCTATACTGCCGGTCTTGCTAACCAGACGTACACGGTAACAATATCTGCCGCGGCGGTGGGCAGCGGCGTTCCTTACCATTCAGTCACAATCACCCTGACGCCCCCGTAGCAACATCTGGCTACCGACCCTACAGATAGCACGCCAGTAGCGAACAATGGTCCCGAGGAAAGGCTAGGTTTGGTCTCGTTTGTTCAAGTTCTTCGTTGGAAGGGAATCGGACCATAGGTATTCGAAGTAGTTTTTGGCGAATTTTGACAGTCCGATGTGGTCGGACCATATTGCAAGGCTGACCGCTTCATCTCGACTTTG
The DNA here is from genome assembly GCA_963733055.1 of Candidatus Bathyarchaeota archaeon. Taxonomy (GTDB): domain Archaea; phylum Thermoproteota; class Bathyarchaeia; order 40CM-2-53-6; family 40CM-2-53-6; genus FEN-987. The sequence continues at coordinate 567,359 of CAVTBR010000003.1, read as the reverse complement.
GCCGAGAAGCAGGATGACTTCGCGGCCGTCGGCGATGATTCCGCCGCCGAACATCTGTTCACGAACACGAACCTCGCAGAATTTCGAGAGCTTCGTCATCGTCTCGCTCATAGGACTTTTCATGGTCATGATTTGCACCTTGACTCCTCGTTCCGCGATCAGCTTGACCGGAGGAATCAACATTTCCACTATCTCGTCCGGGATGGCGGGCACCGCGGCCAGAACTTCCTTCTGAACACTTTCGATTGTTTCCCGGATCTTTGAGAGGACGTTGAAGTTTCCGCGAACAATCCAGATATCAGGATGTTCCCTCACGCCTTTCTTCTCGTACAGCGGTTGGAGCTCGTCATGAATGAGCGCTTCGTTCGTCTTCAAGGCATTCTCAAGTTGGGATCTTGTGATCTCCATCGCCACTGAGGGTGGTTTGGGGTAGTACCTGCTCGGTCGTCCGTGTTCACTCTCTATCCACCCCTTCTTCTCGAGCGACCCGAGCACTTCGTAAATCTTTGAGTATGGGACGTCCGATGCTTCGCTCAGTTCACTCGCCGTGGCAGGCCCTATCTCAAGCAGAGAGGTGTAGGATCGAATTTCGTAGTCCGTGAGCCCGAACTCTTGAAGCGAACGCCGTACCCTATCTGTTACCGGCAAACCAGTACACTCCTAGTCGGATCAATGCGCGTGGTTTTCCAAGCCAGCTAATATAAGATTTCACAACTAAAGGTGGTTAGTCTCGGCCGCACAATCGAATACAGCACCGTTTTCTCAGAAGAAGTTCTTTGACAAAGTCATGGGCTGCAGGGTGTCAAACACCCCCGGAAACTGTCTTACACCACTTTAGTGCGCAGGCATAAGTCCGGTTACCCGCACATGGGTTACCCGCGAGATTTTGCCTTACTAGTCGTTTTCCTTCCTTCTTCTTGACGTTTCCTTTCCTCTTGTCTTAATGCGAGCCACTCAAAGTTCTCGCTTAGTCGTGGTTCACGTGTTTCCTTCCTGTCCAAGAATACGCCCGGTTTCAAAGCATTCCAGTAGGGTGTCACGAGGAAACGATCAAAGAACAGGTGCTCATTCAGAAGCCCATTCTTAACCAGCGTCCCAGCAGATTCCCAGAATGCTGCAATACGGTCCAAGTTTCGTTGTCCCTCAGACGTCGCCGGGTAGGTTCTACGAATTTCTTCCGCGGTCTCAAGTTTCTGCGGGTGAAATACCCGCCAGAACCAGTACATCGCTCTATAGTTGGGTTCCATCAACAGGAGTCCCTCAAGCTGAAGCATAATATTGGCGTCTTCCTTTGTCGGTTTCTTAAACGAGACCATTTGACACAGCTCCAGGATGCAGTTGTTATACGCTTGCTCACGCTACTTGTTAATAGTTTTGGTGTAGATAGAACAGTTCACACAAGCAAATTGGCTCCTGTATGACAGGCGACGGGTTGGAAGGGATTCAACGAGAGCCTCCGTCGTAATTCGTTTACGGCTGTGAGTTTCGGGTTCAACTTCAATCGACCGGCAGCGGAGTCACTCTACAATCATTGAATCAAAGGTCAAAGTTTCAGCCGAGAAAGGATGCTTGGGCTGTCCGTTTAGTTGCCCAGACAAGTTTGAAAGAATTTCGTTCGTTGTCAGTAGAATTGGGCGTCAGAGAAGGAAGCAGGTTTGTGTCTGATGCGCAGGCTCGACCCAGCTCTTGCGTTTTCGACAGCATTTTTCATGTTCTTTTTGCGGCAAAGTAGAGTGGAATTATTCTACTTAATGTACTGACGCTTCGGATGCGACACCAGTGCAAGCATTTAACTTTTAACTTGAGGCATAGTATACCGGTGCTCGGCTTCGGCTACAACAGAGCAAAATAGGTGTCAGCCTGGATGGCGAAGGTTGAACAGGATCAACTCGAACGGAGGCTTGGGCTAGTGGTGAACCTAGAGGGACTTTCTGATGGTGAGCTCCTTGAGCTCGCTGTTTCCTCAGAAACACCAACGCAGAGCAGGCGTGTACTTGTTATCTGGCTCTATTTGAAAGAAGCTCCAAAACTCGGTTTGGAAGAGTTCGACCACTCGCTCACATCGCTGGCCGAACAAGAGTTAGAGCGACGAGCCCGCAAGGGGTAATCCCTGGAACCGACGATTGTTACTTGCCCAGTCGTTTCATAAGGCCTGATGGCGCTTTCTTGTGTGTTAGTTTCTCCTTGTCTACGACAAGTTCTTCTTGGTTGTATTGCAAGTTACTCATCTTGCGAACGGCGATGACTCTGCGTGTCCTCCCTTGGTAATCTGTGTCGTAGATCTGGACGTACCCATTGAAAAGTTCGATTAGACCTTGCACCTCTTCCGTTGAGTGAAGGGAGGGGTTGAAGACTCCCAAGACCGTGAAACCCCAGTTCTCAAAACGTGGAACAATGTCCGATATCCATTTGCGTGTGGTAAGCATCTTCTGGGCAAGCATCACTTCGGAGACCACGTCCAGAACAATCCTGGCTCCGGTGCCAGTGCGGTCTTTCACGAGCTTGACAAGCTCAATGTTTAGCGACGTAAGGTTCTGGACTCCGGTAGTGAGCGGGATAACATTCTTCTCACTCGCCGTCGCCCTTGGGTTCGCGGCTAGGACAGTCAGCACGTCGCCGAATTTCTGTGCCGCTGCTTGCGCGAAGCTGGCATCTGATGTGACCATGAATGATGGAACCTTCTTCTCGGCGCCTGATTCAATGAATTGCTGAACAATCAAGTTGCGTTCGTCGCAGGCCGGCGAACCTAGGAGAAGCGTATACTTTGACGGAATTCCCGTGGTTACGAGGCCTTCAAGGCTCGTGAAGGTGGGGAAGGTTGGTGCCGTCATGAGTGGTTGAATCGAAGCGTAAGCTGCGGACACAACTGCGGTCCCGATTAGTGCCACCCCTATTTGGAGTGGCGGAGTTTGCGCGAAGATGAATGACAACACAGCAATCGGCAGAACGCCTATAACAGCTGCGGCGATCTTCAAGTAACCTTTCCATTTTTGAATCAGGACGGCGATTAGAAAACCAGCAACAGCCCAAGCGACGATGAGCGCATAGATGCGAAAATCGCCGATACTCGAAACCAGGGTTGCATAGAAAGCACTCATCTTGTCGGTGGCAAATATGTCAGCGCCTGGGAGAAACGCCTGGAACTGCCAAGGGTCTGGTATTGGTTTTGGAACGTAATTGTTCGGCGACGGCACAAACATGAGCCCCGATTGCCCCAAATTCCTAGCCCAGCTCAGCAGAAAGAGGGAAATGGCACTAATCGCGCCGACTCGGATTGCATCTTTCCTCTTATCATGAAGCCCAACGAGGACCGTGGGAACGATCGCGAGAGCTGGGACCGTGAAGAACGCGAGAACCCAAGTAGCTGTAACCATCACAACGTCGAACCAGCCAAGCACGGTTGTTGATAGTAGAATAAAGACGACAAGGAAGATTATCCCGATGAAGGGATTTTGGTATGTGGCCCCCAAAACGGAGAGTAACGTTGAAAGCATTAGGGCAAGCCCGGGCAGTTCTATCGCAACGAGACCCAGAACTAGGGCTAGGCCTAAGGCGACCGAGAGAGGATAGAAGGGAAAGAGCGAAAGAAGAAAGAAAGACAGTACTGCGACCACAACGAAGGTAGCTACGGAGCTGATTATGCGAGTATTCGATACCACAAGTGACTACCGGTGCCAGAATGCGTAGATTGCTCTTTATGGCTTTCTATCAATCAAGTAAATGTTAGGAAGGCCTCTAGAGGATTTTTCCTCCATAGATCAAGACACCTTTCAGAGCGGTCGTCTCGAGTTTAAGCTTAGCAAAACTGTGAAGGCGCGAAAACTCCACTTGGTAAATACCAACTCGGCTGGGCTTGCGCTCAACCCCGGCGAAGACACCTCGACTCCACCATCGCTGCGCAAATAATTGTGTTGGCAGCTCTCTGCCAGCAAGAGCGAACGGGTTAGCCCTCTTGAGTGGACTCCGCCCTTTCAACTAGGTAGACGCCTCCTAGACCGGCTATGAGTTGGAACAGACGATCCCTGTTTGGTCAAATGTCAGCTGTTTCGGTTGAGACCCAGTGTGCTTCTTTCGAGGTGAATTCCTTCTTCCAGATTGGGACTTCCTTCTTCACGTGTTCAACCGTTTCAGCTAGGGCCGGGAATACTTCTTGTCTGTGTTTGCCGAGGACTACGACGAAGATGCTGGGCTCACCGACCGTTAGGGAGTCGATGACGTGGTGAATTGCAACCTCAACAACGCCGGGATGTTTCTTGATGTCCGCCCTGATTTCCTCCATGCGTTTCAAGGCCACATCAGCATAGGCTTCATACTCTAAGTGCGTGACTTTGGAATCCGAATCGTTAATCGCGTCCCCTCGGACAACTCCGATGAAGGAGGCTATTGCTCCGGAGTCGTGGTATGCGGGGTGTGTCTTGAGGTGGTCGATTATTTGTTGGAGGTCAATCTCGCCTTTGCGGTGAAGCCCCACTGCTTCCATAGCTGGATTCCAAAGTACCTGTATCGGTTCCTGAATGAAAACTGAGCGTTCGGCTCAACGTCTAACTTTGGGCAGGTGTCGGCTTTAGTTCGGCTTTCATCTTCTCTAAGTGTTGACCTTCCGTGTCGAACATCGTTCCCACGATCTGGACTTGGTAGATTGTCCTTGCGGTGTTGCAAAAGTCGCATGGAGGACCGAACCCGTCCGGGTTGGGGGACGTTCTCAGCCACATTTGGTTTATTCCCGCGAAGGTTAGGTCAAGTCTGACTTTATCCTTGGCGCAGTTCTCGCAAAGATAGAAAGGCATGTCGAATACCGACTGCGATAGGGTCCGACTGAATATTAATACTTTAAAGTAATCTGGGAACGAGTCGCGCTAATCTCACTTGCCCTTGAAGGGATGATGACAGATGCGAGGTTTAGCTGGACCGTTAGTCAGGCATGGTCCATGATTTCGCTAACGGTGTTCTCGTCAAATTGCTGGTGACCAGCATCCAGCGTCGTCATTTCCAGCCTCGCTCCATTCGTTCCGATTTGCCACTTCATGTCTCCGACCCTTAGCCCTTTGTTGAGAACTGCCGCTCTGGCTGTTAGCGTAAATGGGCAAGAGACCAAGCTACTTCCTTTTGCCAGAGACCTCTTGAGGACCGGGAGATAGTGATAATTTGTGAAATCCAAATCGACTCTGTTCGGCGAGAGTTTTACACTGATGTTGTCCGCTAATCCCTTGCTGGCCATGAATTTACTTAATATTTCCAGTGAACCTTCAAGATCATCCGGTAGTTTCAGCCCTGATTCTTCGCGCATGAACTCCAGCATTCCTCCTCCGATGTTGTCAAGGATAAGTTGTGCCTGGGCGCCGAGGTATTCAAACCCGCAAGCCAATCCGTATGCAACTGTTTCGAAAGCCGGTAATCCCACGCTTTCGTTCAGCTGATTCTTGACTTTGGTTTTTGTCAGGTCAGCTGGATGAGGAAAATAGATAGTGCTCTGAGTATGCGTTGTTCCGGGAATGATCTTCAATTTCATTGAGTAGGTTCCATCCGGTGCTACATTTTCCGATATTCTTTCACTCACGCGTCCCACTGATTTCGTGATCGCACTATTGGCCATACAGACTGGGCAGGTGATAAGGTACGAATCTCGGCTGCGTAGTTTCTGCATTAGAGGCAGAAATCTCCAATTCCACATGGCGATGTCTAGTGTGTCGCCGCTTTGGCTGACACTTATGTTGCTCAGGTAGCCGTTCTGAAGGAAGAATTTGATCATGTTGCCGACGAATTGATGTGGATCGTTTGATTTCTGGAAGTAGCCTTCGCTGAGACCGTACTCTAAGATTCCTTCCCCTATCTTGTCAAGCATATCTTGGCCTCTGATTCCGAGATAGTCGAACGCCCTCGCGGCTCCATAGAGCATGGGATCTAGCACCGCAAGTTGAATCACGCCCGTCGTTGTGGTAGTCAAATCTTCACAACCTTATCGCAGAACGGGGCTAATTGCGAGACCACGTCCTTCTCAGCATTCATTTCTACAGTAAGCAGTGAGCCGGATGTATTCCATCGCCTCATTTTCTCGGTTAGCAGATGTGCGAATTTTGAAACTGACTTCGGGTCGTTGTATATCAGGAGAGTTGAGAGGCTGTCAAGCAACAGGAACTTTTCGCCTTCGAACATGTTTACGGCTTTGGATATGCCGATGCACAAGTTGCTCAGGCCGACACCTGACCCCAAACATGCATGGTTCTTTCCTTCCTCTAATGTCGGCACATTAGTGATTGCATCTACAAAGAACAGGGATTCGGCCGGGACGCCAGCGTTTTCGAAGGCCTTCGTTAGGACACTGAACGGTTTGTTAAGAGTAACATAGATCCCGCGCGGCAACTTCTTTGTAAAATAGTTGAGGATTTCTACCGTCGCTTCCTGGTACCGCATAGGGTCGATTAGGGTTAAGACGATCGGCTTGTCAAAATCACGTAATGTCTCGGAAATACGCTGGTATGCCTCTGCACACATGATAGCCGTCCCCTCATGCCCGAGAGAGGGGAAAAGGCTTTCGAAGTCTTGTTTCAGTGGAGTCTCTCTTAGTTGGCGGCGCACGAGGCGCTTTACTTTAATCCACATTCCGTCTAAGGAATCTGTCCTGGGCGCGGTATGCCACAAAGAGAACTGATTCTTCCAATTGCATTACTTTGCGTGATCGCATTATTCACCGCGTTGGCAACTAGCACAGCACCCCGGCCCCCGATGATCGGTGCATTCGCCGAGTACCTCCTCCCCGCGATCTTGACGATCTATCTCCTAGCAGTACTAGCATATTCCAAGACAATTGTTGAGCTCCTTGCTGCGTTCTTTCTAGGCAACCGGAAGCAAAACGCATCGGGTGGAAGATCGTTTGCCGTGATCCTTGGATACGTCATAGGCTTCGTCCTGTTTTTTGTCTTTTTCCGAATCGTAATGTCTCAATCAATAAGTGGTGTATTTCAAACAGCAGCGAATCTCATAGGGACTTGGTTTCATCCCACCCAGTCTCAAACGGTTGCACCATCTGGCGGCGCGTCGGCGAACCCATTTCTTTTCTACTACACTCTCATAATCTTCGGAACGACGGTGGTGGTGGCACTGGCTTTGTTTTTCGGCGGCATTCGCAAGGCGTACGAATGGGCACGGGAGGAATACGCGCCGTACAATGCAGAGGCGGCGAAGCGCGAAGCCTTGGGCGTGGTTCAGAAGGCTGTTACTGCTCTGAGACTGAATGGAGATTACCGCGAAGCGATATTGCGGTGTTACAGGCAAATGTGCCAAGTATTGGCTAGCCGCGGGTTCAACATCGGGCTCCAAGAAACCGCACGAGAGTTCTCGGAAAGTATCTCACACAAACTGGAGCTCGGGGGCGAAGCTATCAGAAGCCTCACATTCCTATTTGAAGAAGCAAGGTACAGCGATCATCTCATAGACGATACTAAACGTGCCGTCGCATTAAGTCAACTAGAGAACCTAGAACGCTCACTCGCGAATGTAGACAGCTGAGCGTCATGAAGAAGCAGATCAAGACCCTGATTCAGCTTGGAGTAGTCTATCTGGCCATTTCAATTGTTCTAGACTATTTCCTAGCCGGGTACCCAATCCTGACCTGGGCGGGCGTCGGGTTTGCCTTCGTCTTCTTCGGAACCATAATCTTCCATGTACTCCTAGAATTGAGGGCCACCCCCGCTCCAAGCAAGAGGGTGCGTCATTTCGAGAGGGGTGAAGACGACCTCGCGCGCTTGGATAAGCTTTGCCAGAAAGCCATTGATCATGGTGACACTGCTTCAACGGAGCTTCTCTCCGAAAGAATCAGATCACTTGCATTTGCAGTCGCATCATACCACTTCAATACCGCCGAACCCTTTCTGAGAAACATGGCTAAAGAGGATCCTGCTTCACTCAAACTGCAGATAAACGACCAACACATATTCGAAGCGTTGACCGCGAAGAGTTCTGGGGCGAGCAGAGGGAGCACCCGCGACCTTGCTAATTGTTTGACGAGCATAGAGGCTTGGTTAAGTTGAAGGTCGAGACCCTAGCAGAGACTTGTAATGCGATACTGGCCGAGTTGAATACTGCTATTGTTGGTAAGGAGCCGGTGCTCCGAAAGATACTCATCGGAGCGCTCGCTAACTCTCACATCCTAGTTGAGGATTACCCTGGTTTAGCCAAGACAGTCATAGCCAAGTCCCTGGCCGTTGCGGTTGGGTGTAAGTTTGCGAGAGTTCAATTCACGCCCGACCTTCTGCCCGCCGACATAACCGGGACATACATCTACAACCAAAAATTGAGCGATTTCGAACTCAGGAAGGGTCCGATCTTCACTAACATCCTTCTCGCAGATGAGATAAACCGAAGCCCCCCCAAAACTCAATCGGCATTGTTAGAGGCCATGCAGGAACGTCAGACCACGTTGGACGGAAAGACGCATCCGCTCCACGACCCCTTCATAGTAATCGCCACTCAAAACCCGATCGAGTTCGAAGGAGTATACCAGCTGCCTGAAGCCCAACTTGATAGGTTCATCATGAGGCTTCGAATCGGATACCCGGATAGAGACTCGGAGATTGAAATTCTCAAAAGACGCATCACCCGCAGAAAGGACGATTTTTCCATAAACACCGTCATCGACTCAGCAACTCTGATCGAGATGCAGAATACCGTGGAGGAAGTTCACGCCGACGACGGTGTGCTTTCGTACATTACTGACATCGTCCGTGAAACGCGTACCCACGGTCAAGTTGAGATAGGTGCTAGCCCTCGCGGGTCACTAGCGCTGCTAAAGTTGGCGCGAGCGAATGCTGCATCTTCTGGCCGCGATTACATTCTTCCAGACGACGTGAAGGCATTTTGCAGTGAAGCTCTTTCGCATAGAATAATCCCCAAAGCCGCTTCCTGGGTACGTGGGTTCGACGCCGGCTCGATCATCGATGATATTCTCAAGAGAGTCCCGGTACCTAGGGTAGAGTAATGGCGCTAACCCGAAGGACCCTTGCATACCTAGCAGTCGCGTACGCGTTCATTTTCTTCGCCCTACTCTTCCGATCCTCATGGTTGACCATTTTCGTAATACCAATTGCCTTCTTGTTATTCACACCCTCAAAACTTCCGAAGTTCGACCCGTTTCCTGTCTCCGTAACGCGACGGATACGCCCCTCGCGTTCAATTGGCGGCGAGAACGTCGACATCACTCTAGGAGTCACAAACAAATCCTACCATGCCATTGAGTCATTTCAGCTGGACGATAGGCTTCCCTTTGAACTGAAATTGAAAGCGGGAGTTAACCGGCTAATGCTTTCGCTCCGTTCCGGCGAGAGTGCAGAATTCAAGTATACACTAGCAAGTCCAAAGCGCGGCATCTACACAGTAGGGCCGACTTCCTTCAAATTCACTGACCGCCTCGGACTAAGAGGAGTGAGCACGCGCCTTTCCAACGTTGACGAGTTCGTCGTGGTTCCCAGGGTAGAAGATCTGGGAACTATTGATTTGAAAGGTAGGCGTGTCCGTCCATGGCCTGGCTTGGTTCCTTCACGGCGCATGGGAATAGGATCCGAATTCTTCGAAACAGCACCCTACAAACCAGGGGACGATCTTCGACGCATCAACTGGAAAGCATCGGCGAGGTCAAGGCAACTCGTTACAAACGAATTTGAAGGCGAGCAGGTCGTCGATGTCCTTGTTGTGCTGGACTGTTCCGAGGACGTGTTGTCGGATATTTTCGATTATGATGTACTGGAATTTCAGGTGGAATTCGCGGCATCACTATGTTCTCAACTGATCATGCAAGGTAACCGTGTCGGTCTCTCAGTTTACGGAGCAGCCAGAACATGGGTTGACCCCGCGTTCGGAAAGAGACAGTTGTTGAGATTGTTAGATAGCCTGGCGATCGTGAAGCCAGGGCCCGTAACCTTACCGATCAAATACGTTGTCGAATCCGTCATAGCAGCGATTCTTCCCGCTAGGTCAGTAGTGCTTCTGATCTCTCCTATGATTGGTGATGAGGTTTTAGAAATGATTGGCGATATCACTCAAACCGGTTACACTACGATATGCTTCACACCGTCCATCAGAACTCTTACTGGCAACGTCAATATGTCATCGGTGATCGCACGGCGGATTTTTGCCGCGGAAAGACGCCTGAAGGTTGACAAAGCGAAACAGCTAGCAAACGTGATCGAAATCTCACCGACAACGGCCATCAAGCCAGTCCTTAGGATGAGGGGACGATGGAAGAGAACTTAGCGAACCTACGACTCCGCTGGGACGTCCTCAGAGGTTTCGCCGGCGCGATCGCGATAGCCACATTCGTACTTATTCTCTCGACAATCCCCACCTCAATCTGGGCTCTCTGGCTTCTGGCATTGATTGTCGGGGTTCTGACCAGCGTAATTGCGCTGGTCAAATGTGACTTCGCTTGGAATATGTTAACAACACTAGAACAAGGGATTCTGTTGGGCATCGCACTATTTTCAGGCGTTTTGAAAGGGGCACCGGGAGAGAACCTTCCAATTCTTCTCCTCGCATTTGTCATGATCTTGGTGAGTGAACATACTCTCAGTCTGATCTCCGAGCACGGTGATCAATTTTCTCCCAGCAACCATGGCTTAGAGATGGATTTCAACGTACCAGTCCTTCGTCGGTCTCTGGATCGTCTCTACCGACGACTAGCTCGGGATGGATGCATTCTTGGTATGGGTTTCGTATTGTCGATCGCAGTAGCCTCCACGAGCGGCATCCTGGTTCCCATTGCGCCCCTTCTATCCGACATATCTGTCTACGTACTTGTAACTTCGGTTGCACTTGCTGTCCTCATTGTGTCAAAGGAGGAATGATGGCATTGTTATGCGACTCGGGGCTAATGCCTTCTCAACATTTAGTTCAGATTAACTCTGATTCCCTCATCGCCGCATCAAACTTCTCAGCCAATGATGTTCCTAAGTATTCTGGTCAAGCGCAAAGCTTGTCTCCACTAGAACCGTTGCTGTTTTGAGCGTCGCCTTTACCTTAAAATAGCAACTCAGCCAATTATCTCCCTCACCTGAGTTGGAGCTATGTCAGGAACGCCCAAACTTCTCATAATCTTAATTCTCATGATGTCGCTAGCGGTTGTATTTCCACCCAGAGTTAATGCTGCCCTCTCCGTCACGATTTCCCCAACATCCCAAAATGCCCCTCAAGCCAGCCAGGCAAGCTACACGGTGTCATTTAGCGGTGGATTGTTGGGAGCGACTTATGCATTCAGCCTCTCAGGCCTAGGTGGTTATGGCAGCTACTATTTCTCACCCAGTCAGGTAAGCGCGATCTCAGGATCTAGTACATTGGTGATATCCACTACCCAAGTTCCCGTGCCTTACTGTCCCGGAGTTTACGCATTCACGGTCAGCGTAACCAACACAGGTGCCTCCGGCGATACCGGCTCAGCAGCGGGAAACTTGTACGTGTCTCAGACGGGGCTCCCGTTAGTGGTGGGAGTCTCGACGGATAAGTCGTCTTATGTAAAGGGGGACAAGATACTCATCCAAGTTGCGGTGAACAGGCCCGCGGAGGGTACAATCACTGTAAGTCCACCGAGCGGTACTCCGCTCACGTATAGCTTTCAGACGGATTTCGCGACGAGCGTGGCCCAAACACTAACCGCGTCCCAGCCGTACGGGACTTACACCGTAAGTGTCTATGCCGATGATTACTGCAATTCCTTCAACTCAGCTACCACAACCTTCTCTGTTGGTCCTAACGCTTACTCGGTATCGATCCAGTTGTCAGGTGTCCCTCAGCAATATTCTGCGACCTTGCAGGTTGACGGACAAAACCGAGGAACAGTCCCCGGTTCGCAAACCAAGACCCTCTCGTTCACGATTGGCACTACACACACCGTCACTGTTGGTCAGTATGTTGCCGGAGATACAGGGGTCCAGTACTATTGTGCTCAGAATACGTGGAGTGTCAGTTCAACTGACAGTCACACATTCAACTATCAGACACAATACCAACTCACCGTTGCGACAGACCCAGCCAATGTGACACAGGTTTCTGGTGGAGGTTGGTTCAACGCCGGGTCCACTGCCCAAACAAGTCAGGCGCCGCAAACGGTCTCCGGAGCAAGTGGCGTCCAGTACGCATTTCAAAGCTGGAGCGTAGATGGCAGTTCCCAAACGGGGAACCAAATCACGGTGACCATGAACGGACCCCATACTGCCGTTGCGAAGTATATCACGCAATATCTCCTAACGGTAAATTCACCCGGGGGATTGGGAAATCCTCAAGGTGGAGGTTACTATGATGGAGGGTCAACCGCTCAATTCTCCGTGAGCTCGCCAGCAGGCATCTTGGTTCAACAGGTCTTCGTACATTGGACGGGAGATTACTCAGGCACATCACCGCAAGGCTCAGTAACGATGAACAGCCCCAAGACCGTCAATGCAACCTGGACCACGAGTTACACGAACGCTTACCTTGCTGGCGGAGCGGTCGTCCTCCTACTCGTAATTGGGGCCATTTTGGCTGCGCGTCGCCGCGGTAGCAAGGGAGCGACGAAAGAGCCTAAGCAGGAAGAGAAACCGAAAGAGACGAAAGAAAAGAAAGAATGACCTTCCCTCCGAGGGACCTGATGCAGAATAAAATCTCGTCAGGAGCTTCTCTGTTTGGCGTAAGGGTTCCTAGTTTCGAGCGTGTTCAACGCGTAGTTCAGGGGTCACTTTTGCGGAGTCTGCGTCATTTAGCTTAAATAATGTCACATGCTGCGAGTTAGTTAAGAAATCAGGGTTGTTTTAGTCGTGAGATTCTCAAAGTCGTTGATTCTAGCCTTTGTAGTAATTTTCACCATACTCCTAGCTCCTCGGGCATACGCGTCACCCGTAACCGTATCCATCTCGCCCACCAACCAAGCAGTCCCACAAGGAACGAGCGCTACGTATACCGTCTCGCTTTCCGGTGCCTCCGCAACATCGTTCTCTCTCACCACATCCGGCCTTGATGGATCGGGGGCAACGTTTTCATCTAATCCAGTCGCGACGCCGCCCGGAAGCGGCACCGGCGCGGGAAGTACGACACTTTCAATTCCTACTTTCAATTCCTACCCTGGTGCACCAGGGTTCTATTGCCCCGGTAGCTACCCATTTACCGTGACGGCAACGAATGCAACGGACGGCCCCTTACCAAGTCCACCGGGAGCACAGAACCCCGAGACGGGCTCTGCAAGCGGAACGCTTACCGTAGTGCAAGTCGGCCCGCCCCTTTCAGTTAGTCTCGCGACGGACAAGTCGACCTATACGGTTGGTGATAAGGTAACTATTCTCTTGTCGGCGAACAGGCCCGCGGAAGGTCGGCTCACGATTTCTCCTCCGTCCGGATCGCCCTCGGTCTTCGATTACCAGATGCTCACAGGAAGCTATAGCATAACGAAGACTCTGACGGCCAGTACGATTGGGCATTGGACGGTGTCATTTCAGGCCGACGACTACTGTTCTGGAGTAAGTAGCGCGCAAGCTTCCTTTGACGTGTCGCCGAATACTTACGATGTCTCACTCTCACTCAATGGAGTTCCGACACAGTATTCAGCGCAAGTGCAGGTTGACGGTCAACCTCAAGGCACTATAGGCGGCGGGCAGATCGTGAAAGAGACTTACAAGCTTAACACCTCACACACGATCTCTGTCGACCAATACGTCACGGGAGACACGGGAGTTCGCTATTATTGCGCCCAGAATACCCTCAGCGTCACCTCGAGTGGAAGCTTCACATTCTCATACCAAACGCAGTACAAATTCACCGTGGACACTGATCCCAGCGGGGTTACTCAAGTAACAGGTGGCGGCTGGTTCCCTGCGGGTACCTCGGTCCAGACCAATCAGGCACCCCAAGTAGTGGCAGGTAACACGGGAACCCAATATGCGTTCAAAGGTTGGCAGATCAACGGCACCCCACAATCAGGGAACCCGATCTCAATAACGATTGACAAACCTTACACCGCCATTGCCAAATACACAACACAATATCAGCTCGTAGTAGATTCTGCATACGGCAATCCACAGGGCTCGGGCTTCTACGACGCCGGGTCAACCGCGCAATTCTCAGTAACTACACCCTCAGGCTTTCCAATTCAACAAATCTTCGCGAAGTGGCAGGGCGACTACACGGGCACCTCAGCGCAGGGTTCAATCACAATGGATAAACCGCACACGGTCCAGGCCGTATGGTCCGCCAGCTACTTACCCCTCATAGCAATAATCGTCGTGGCGGGCGCGATTGTTGGAGGTTTCCTGTTCTGGCGGTCACGGCGACGGCCCCCACCCGAAACTAAACCTACTCCCACTCCCGCGGCCACTCAAAGCGCAACTATGAGTGCGACAGCGGTCAAGTGCGATAAGTGTGGCACAGAAAATACTTCGGACCAAACGTTCTGCACAAATTGCGGCGAGAAATTAGGACGACTCTGAAAACATCAACCTTAATCGCGCTCTCTACTACACTCGTCTAGTCGGACAATGAGATCAGTAGCGGAGTCGCAGGAGCAGTCAAACCTAGAAAGGACGCTGTTCTTCGTACTCTCCGGCGAACACCAATCACTACCCGCGGCCGAAATTCAGGCCATACTTGAGTCCGAAGGATTTCAATTCTCGTCTCCCGTTTCCAATTATCGACTTCTCACCCTAGAGGCATCTCCCGCGGCGCTGACGAGGGTAGCGGTGAGGAGTTTGATGTACGATTGGTGTGGGGTTTGTGTGGGGGAATGTGAGGCGGAAGAAGGTCAAATTCTGAGTTTCGTGAAGAATCAGCCCTTAGACCAATTAACGAAGGGCGTTCGCAGTTTCGCGGTTCGATCAACTCGAATAGGGGGAACAATGAAAGCTATTCAACGCGTCAAATTAGAACGAGACGTTGGAGCCGTCGTGAAGGACTCCGTGCCGAGATTGGTGGTTGAGCTTAGCGATCCGGAACTAACTTTCGTCTGCATTTTGTATGGATCTCGGTTCTTGTTCGGTGTATCGGGTGTCAAGAAACCCTCCGGCCTAATGGCACCTAGGAGGCCACGAAAGCGGCCGGTATTCCACCCTTCCACCATGCCACCGAAGATTGCTCGGTGCATGGTTAACCTCGCCAGAGCAAGGCCCGGCGAAAAGTTCGCAGACCCCTTTTGTGGAGTTGGAGGCATTCTAATCGAAGCTGCAGTAATCGGCTGCGATGTGCTAGGGGTAGATGCCAACGCGAGAATGCTTCGAGGAGCTCGCAGGAATCTGAACTACTTCAGACTCGACGCTTTGGGCTAC
This sequence comes from Candidatus Bathyarchaeota archaeon, assembly GCA_963733055.1. Lineage (GTDB taxonomy): Archaea > Thermoproteota > Bathyarchaeia > 40CM-2-53-6 > 40CM-2-53-6 > FEN-987. The sequence continues at coordinate 552,090 of CAVTBR010000003.1, read as the reverse complement.
GTGCATGCGGATGCTAGGACCACCCCCTATAGGGGGGGGCTGGGTGCCATGGCTACGGATCCACCATATGGGCGGGGGTCGTCAACAATGGGTGTGAAGATGACAACGCTCATCAGGGAATTCCTGAGTGAAGCGGGGAGCATGTTGAGAAGAGGAGGGCATCTGTGCATTTCCGCGCCGTCTGAAGTTGATGTCGAGGGGTACGCGGCGGACGGTGGCCTAACTGTTAAGGAGCAACATCTTGTTAGAGTTCATCGGAGTCTCACGAGAAGATTCACTGTACTACAGAATCGCTGACAACGCGATGCACAACATATGCTAGACAAATATTCATTGAATACTGTCGAGCGGGGTTAACGAGTAGTCCGAACTATGTCGGTTTCAGTGACGTTTCTTGGGACGGGTGGAAGCGTTCCGAACAAGTTTCGAAACCTTCCGAGCGTGCTGGTTAGGAGAGGGCCCGAGTTACTGCTCTTCGACTGCGGGGAGGGGACTCAGCGACAGTTTCTGTATGCGAGGGCAGGAATTAATCGTAAGATGCGGATATTCATCAGCCACCTACACGGAGACCACGTCTTCGGCCTTCCAGGAATGATCCATTCGCTCTCATTCATGGGACGGACGCGAGAACTAGTGATCGTAGGACCGAAAGGGATCGCGAAACTCGTATCCTCAGTAAATAACGTAGTCAAGCTCTATTCGCATTTCCCAATCCGAATCTACGAGGCCAAACCCGGTTTCAAAATAAACGACCTCGAGTACACGGTTCGAGTTGCATCGGCGAAGCATGGAATCCCTTGTTTAGCGTACGCGTTTCGAGGAAAAACCAAAACCAGGCAGGTTCAACCCCGCGAAGGCAAGAAGATTGGGTGTCCCAGAAGGCCCACTTTGGAAGACGTTACAGTCGGGTAGGTCGATAAAACTCGGGCGCCGCCGGTTGGAGTCGCGCCTTGTCCTTGGCTCTCCGAGGAGAGGAGTAAAGATCACATATGCTGTCGACACCCGGCCCTGTCCTTCAGTCGTCAAGCTGGCGCATGGTTCGGACCTGCTCATACACGACAGCTGCTTCGACGAGTCTGCCTCGACGAGAGCTCGGGAGTACGGACATTCTACGGCGGCGGAGGCTGCGTCGGTCGCGAAGAAAAGTAGGTCTCGTAAACTTGCATTATTTCACATCAGCGCCATGTACGAAGACGCGAATCCACTCTTACGTCAGGCAAAGGCGATCTTCACTAACACCATCCTTCCCCAAGACATGGTTACCGTCTCGGTCGATGCATGACTTCAGCATCTTGGCGCAGGTTCGGAGGCGAAGCTAAGTAGTCGATTACTGACAGCGGATTATCACAATCTAATTCAACTGAGATTGGTCCGTGGGGGGATTCTCCGATCGGCTCGCAGAAAGATACTCGCCCCACGAAGGCGGCTTGCTTATTCAAGTAGATCTGAATTCTTCGTCCGCGTGTGTTGCGAATAAGAACGGCTCTTGCAGCGTTACGAATCCTGTCTTGTTTGATTAGATTTCGAAGGTTGGCTAAGGGCTCCAATCCGCTCTCGTGAATGCTCAAAATTATGCTTTCATCTGGCCCAACATTTCTGTCGATTCTAGAGGATGGGAAAAGTTTCAGGAGGGCCCGTTCAACCTTCGCCTCATCTTCAGTTGGCTGGACCGGGGTTTTCGCTGCGACGGTTAAGCTCATTCTGAATTCAGCTTGTCCAATGCGGCTTTGAAACCTGCTTGAAGCACATCAATCGTACTCTCATTAACGAGGACTACGTCCGCGCGAGCAATCACGTGGCCTAATCCTACGTTCAGTTCTCGGGTGTCACGTTCGTAGAATGTTTCCCAGGTTTTCGGGTCGTCGCTCCTGCCTCTTGCAAGTAATCTCTCGAACCTTGTTTTGGGTGAGGCGTGTATCGCGAAAGTGACGACGTTGAACTTGCTTCGTAACTCCCGGAGTTCATCCTCACTCCTGATTCCCTCAACAATGAGCGTCGCTGACGGATTTGCTTCAATCTTCGGCACTAACCTCTTCACCACCACGGTCGGGCCCTCATCCTTTCGCACCTGAAGCATAACGCTTCCAACGTTCTTCGGAGTTGGCTCTAGCCCTCTCCGGTGAGTCTCTTCCCTGATTACGTCGCCTAGGACCAAAACTTGAAGCCCCAGCCTCTTCCCCGCCTCAGAGGCTACCCCTTTTCCGGCGCCGGGCATGCCGGATATTGCAATAATGCGCTTCTTCACTTGCATACGCGGGCCGTTTTCTCCCTCGGTTCTTCCAACGCTATACAGTGCTGTGAATCGTTAAATTCGGTTATCCAATATTAGCCTTCGCTGGAAGAACACATTGTCCCAGGAACCTATACGAAGTTTCGTGGCAGTAGATCTAGACGAACCGACGATAAGAGAACGCATAATCTCAGCGCAGCAGAGCTTGGATCAGACTCAAGCGAGTTTGAAGATTGTCAATCCAGAGATAATGCATCTAACCTTGAGGTTTCTAGGCGAAATTCCTCAGGCCACTGTTCAACAGGTCAAAGCCGCCATGGACGAATTGCGATTTCAACAGTTCGATGCTCAATTTGCCGGTCTTGGCGCATTCCCGAATCTCCGAAGGATAAGCGTCGTCTGGGTTGGAATAACGCAAGGACAGGAGCAATTGGGTGCAATCTTTCAGCAACTTGAGCCAAGGTTTCGGACTATTGGCCTTCCACCGGATGACAAGGGCTTCAGCCCCCACATGACCATCGCACGAGTCAGGTCAGGAGCAAACAGGGAAGCGTTGGCTACGTACATCGAGAGCATGCGAGAACGCGACTTCGGGAAAATGACCGTGAAAGCGGTTAGACTGAAGAAGAGTACGTTGACTCCTAAAGGGCCAATCTACACAACTATTCATGAAATAAATGCCTCTCCCTAACCGAGAGCTAGTGTTCCCTCTTGCCCAACCTCGCGGCGGTATGCAACGAAGTCAAGCCGAAGATAATCCCCGATTCGGAATTACGATCCGCCGTTCAAAAGAAAGCTGAGGAAATTAGAGCCGCCGTAGAGCGCGAATGTGCGAGAGCGGGAATCGCAGCGGAGGTTCGACTCGACGGCTCAGTAGCGAAGGACACTTGGATTCGGGACTACGCCGACGTCGACGTATTCATGAGAGTATCGCCCAATCTCACCAAAACACAACTGCACGACGTTTGCCTCCCGCCCGCCAAACGGGCACTCTACCCAAACAAGATAGTGGAGAGGTTCGCGGAACACCCGTACGTCGAATCCTATGTCGAATTGACTAAGCGAAAGAAGCTTCGAGTCAATGTCGTCCCTTGTTACAATGTCCAAAAGGGCCAATGGCTAAGCGCCACGGACAGGAGTCCTTACCACACCGAGTACATCCGCCAACACCTCACCCTTGAGCAGCGAGATGAGGTGCGGTTGCTCAAGGCATTCATGAGAGGGATCGGCGGTTATGGTGCCGACACGAAGACCGGAGGTTTCAGCGGGATGCTATGCGAAACCTTAATCGCGTCCGCGGAAAATTCGAACAAGTGGTAAACGATTTTACCAGCTGGCGAGAATCCAAGTTTATCGATCTAGAAAACTACTACCAAGACAGAGCCGACGAAGTTCATCGAATCTTTCAGGAACCGTTGATAGTTATCGACCCAGTGGACAAGGGCCGGAACCTCGGCGCCGCTGTCCGTCGAGAGCAGATGTGGAATTTTGTTGCCGCCTGCCGGTCCCTCCTCGCAAAGCCCTCAAAATCATTCTTTGAAGAACCAGGCGTCCGGCAACTGACCGCGGCCCAATACAGAAGACAGGTCAAGAAGCGTGGATCAACAATCCTCGCGATCGTCGTTGGAAGAATGGACGTGCTAGTAGACATTCTATGGAGTCAATTGTTTAGAACCGAAAGGGCGCTCGTGAACCTTCTCCGGAGCAACGACTTCAACGTCATTAGATCTCTCTCATGGAGCGATGAAAAATCCCTGAACGTGATTCTAATCGAAGTAGAGCAAGATGAACTTCCTTCCGCGAAGATGCATCTCGGACCGCCTGTCTCCAGGCCTGCCGAAAGCGTTTCTTTCCTCGAGAAACATTTGGAAAACAAAGATACGGTTTCAGGACCGTGGATGGAAGGGGACCGATGGGTCGTGGAGAAGAGGCGAGCTTTCCACTCTGCAATTGGGTTACTGAAATCCGCCCTGAAATCAGGCGGTAGCGAAATTGGAGTCGCGTCCGAACCAGCGCGCTGCTTTAGAAAGCGAGTTCAGGTTCTGAGGAATGAATCCTTGGGAGGGTTAATCTCAAGGAATCAGGAGTTTGCAAAAGCGATGAATACGTTCCTCTCTGGGAGGCCTGCGTGGCTTGAATGAACCGATTCAAGTTCGGCTGCAGGACATACATGGTACCAAGTATGAGCGTATCCTCACTTACCCAACCGCCGACCAAGGCCAGGCAGATGCTAGAGTAAATGAACTCGCATCCATAGGGGTTACCGCGATTCGATTCACCGGCCACACAACGATTGGAGGGATTCCAATACTCGGCAAGGGCTGCGTAGGCATTGTTACCCAAGCGATGATCGAACGGAAACCCGTAGCCGTTAAGATGAGGCGTCTAGATGCGGACCGTCGCTCAATGGATGAAGAGGCTAGGTTTCTGCGGTTGGCGAACGCTGGTCAACGTTGGGCCGAGGCTGATCGCCGCGACCACGAACCTGTTGGCGATGGAACTGGTGGATGGAGTTCCACTATTCAGATGGGCCGAAAACTCAACCGGCAGGATTAGGGTTCTGAAGCGGGTTCTTGTGCATCTTCTCGACGGTTGCTGTCGACTGGACGCGATTGGTTTGGATCACGGTGAGCTAAGCCATGCACCAAGGAACGTTCTCATCGGTCACGACGACGAACCTTGCATTGTGGATTTTGAAAGCGCGAGTATGGTTAGGCGCGTGGCAAACGTGACGTCGTTGCTGCAGTATTTTTTGTTCGGCAGTCTCTCCAAAACCCTGCATAGCTCAAAGATGTTTCCCGCGAAGAGAAAGATTCTGAGGGCCCTGAGTGAATACAAACGGGATAGCTCTATTGAGAACTACGAGGTTGTTCTTCGAACGCTCAATCTCGGATGAAAGATTATTATGAGCCTTGGGGCGTCTTTGCGGAGGGCGGGGCCGTCGTCTAGAAGAGAAGAAGGCGTTGCCTCTCTGGACAACTTGGTCTGGGAACACGATTTCCGCCAACAGGATACCAGAGCGCTTATGCGTGCGGTCAACCTGGGGCGCTGGCGTCCCTAAGAAATGAAAGGTCTCAGGGCCAGAGGTCGTGGGTTCAAATCCCACCGGCCCCACCATTTAACGAACCCACTACCCTCGCTGAGATTGGGGTCTTCGCCTTCTGGATGCAGAAGGAAGGATACAGAGACTCCACAATCAGAGGAACAGTAAACACCCTCAAAGCCGTAGCACACAACGCCAACCTGTTAAACCCCGAGTCAGCGAAAACATACCTGGCTAGAGCAGAGTCTTCCATCAACCGTAAAGAGAAGATAACCGAAGACTTAGACCGCTTCTACAAGTGGAAGAACATTCAGTGGATTAAACCCCACTACAATCGAGTAGACATTCTCCCTTTTGTACCCAATACTCAGGAGGTAAACGACCTGATAGCCTGCCTAGGCCCAAAGATGTCGGTCTACTGTCTACTTCTCAAAGAAACGGGATGTAGACCTGGTGAAGGCCTAAGCCTCAGATGGCAAGACATTGACACAGAACACAACCATGTGACCATAACCCCCCTGAAAGGCTCCAATGCACGGCAGATGAAGGTTAGCAGCAGGCTGACTGGCCTACTGAATAGTCTACCCAAGAAATGGCCGACGTACATCTTCCGGAATCCTAGAATTGACTTCTACAAAACCTCTAGACGATTCAGGAATGAGTACATGTTCCAGAGGCGAAGAGCCTCGATGAAACTCAATCAACCTCGCTTGAACCTGATATCACTAAAGAGCCTACGGCATTACTACGGATGCAGATTATACGAGCAAACCAAGGACATTCTCTTTGTGCAGAGACAGCTAGGGCACAGATCGCTATCCAATACGGTTCGATATACCAGAATGGTAGACTTCGCGGCGGAAGAAGAGTATACTGTGAAAGCAGCTCAGGACGTGAAAGAAGCCACACCACTAATTGAGGCAGGCTACCAATACGTAACCACTACCCCAGAGGAAACAATGCTATTCCGCAAGAGGAAGTAGCATGACTAACCTTCGTTGGCTCGAATGGGCTACAGCTAAGCACTTCCGAGACCAAGGATTACAGGTTCAGATGCGTTCGATAAAGCTGGGCAATGTCGCGATAGATGGTGAAGTTCTTGGGAAAGGCTGGAAGATGGCATTAGAATTAAAGACTCCTCGGGATGACATTACTCGCGGGATAGGACAACTTGCTGAAGCACTAGCCTACGGGTATAATTATGCAGCGATGGTTACAACAGCGCGTACTGCGAAGACCATTGACCATAAGGTCTTCGACAAACTAGGCTTAATTCTGTTAGGATTGAATTCGCAGGGAGCGGTTAGACAATTTTATCCGACCTACGCGGCAGAGAGTTCGATGCGGTGACACAAGGGTGCAGCGAGGTTAGAATAGAGCCGCTAAGCAGCAGTTACCCAACCTCGCGCTATCAATTCGGCTTGCTCTAATACCGTTTGACTTGCCTTATCCTGCTTGTCTGGAGGATAGCCGTATTTTCTCAGGATCTTCTTGACTTTCAGCCGGATTTCCGCTTGAACGCTTTCTCTCTGTGTCCAGTCGATTGTGACGCTGTTCCTTATCATCTGAGTCAATTCCAAAGCGATCCTTCTTAGGGTTTCATTCCCCAATACCGCTACCGCGCTGTCGTTCACTCCTAGCGCATCATAGAAGGCTAATTCATCTTCGGTCATGTTCTGCTGCTTGCCTCTACTGTTCTCTTCCCTCACCTTTCTTGCAAGTTCGATCAGCTCTTCTATAACTTGGGCAGCTTCGACGCTCTTGTTGGTGTACCTCTTGATTGTCTTGTCGAGCATTTCCATGAAGGACTTGCCCTGGACGAGATTTTTCTTAGAGATGAATCTAATTTCATCATTCAGTAGTTTCTTGAGAGCTTCGAACGCAAGATTCCTCTGAGGCATTTCCTTGACTTCAGCAAGAAATCCCTCAGACAAAATGGACAATTCAGGTTTCTGTATCCCAGCAGCTTCAAAGATGTCTATAATGCGATCTGATATCACGGCCTTGGACAGAATCTGCTTTATCGCAATGTCGAATTTCTCTTCGCTCTCCTTTCCCGCTCCAGTGGTCTTTGTTATTGCGGAATTTACTGCTTGGAACAGACCCACCTCTTCTTTGATTTTCATCGCGCTTTCGTCAGGCACGGCGAGAGAGAATGCCGTTAGCAACGCTCTGACTTCTCTAGCGAATCTTTCTTTCTTACCCTGCTCCTTCAGTACGTGTTCCATTGCATGAGGAATGAACGAAATCCTATCACTTGCCTTGAGTTGGAAGAATTTTCTATAGTCGAATCCATAGAACATGTCTTTGACAATCTCGTACTTTTCCAGCATCTTCATGACGGCTTTTTCTTGGTCGACAACGGGTCTTCCCTTTCCGCCGCTCGCTGTGTAGGTTATTAGAGCTTCTTTCAGCTCGGCACCTACGCCCATGTAATCAACCACTCGGCCACCTTTCTTGCCTGGATAGACGCGATTCACTCGGGCAATTGCCTGCATTAGTGTATGCCCCTTGATCGGCTTATCTAGGTACATCGTGTGAAGATTGGGGGCATCAAAGCCAGTTAGGAACATATCCCTTACAATTAGCATTTTGAGCTCATTTTTCGGATCTTTGAAATTCTCTCCTATTCTCTTCCTCCTGAGCTTGTTCCTTATGTGAGCTTGCCAGTCCTTCGGATCGGATGCCGAACCGGTCATTACGACTTTAAGATAGCCTTTCTCATCGTCTTCGTTAATCCATTCCGGTCTTAGTTTTGCAATCTCGTTGTGTAGGTCCACACAAATCCTTCTTGACATGCATACAATCATGCCCTTTCCCTCTAGCGCTGAAATCCTCTCTTCGAAATGGTTGACAATGTCTTGTGCTATTCTGCTAATCCTTGTTGTCGAACCAGCGACTTTCTCAACTCTTGACCATTTGCTCTTCAGTTTCTCCTTGCCTTCTACCTCTTCGCCTTCGGTCACGTCTTCGAAGTCTTTGTCTATCTTTGGCCGTTCTTCGGGCTTGAGTTCCAGTTTAGCAAGTCTGCTTTCGTAGAATATTGTAACGGTAGCACCGTCATGCACGGCTTGCTCAATGTCGTAGGTGTCCACGTATTTCCCGAAAACTCTAGGAGTGGAACGGTCAGTTTTTTCGATGGGGGTCCCTGTAAATCCAATAAGCGATGCATTCGGGAGAGCGTCTCTCAAGTACTTCGCGTAGCCATAGGTTATCAGCGACTTGTCCTTCTTGTTCAGAATTTTTGCGGAGAACCCATACTGACTCCTGTGGGCTTCGTCAGCGATGACAACGATATTGTCTCTCTCCGACAAGAGAGGATGTTTTTCCCTATCCCCTTCGGGAAAGAATTTCTGTATTGTAGTGAACACTATGCCGCCTGAGGAGACGCTAAGAAGATCACGAAGCGCTTTTCTCGAATCAGCCTGTACTGGTTTTTGTCTCAGAATATCCTGGCATCTTCCGAAAGTGCCGAACAGCTGATCGTCCAAGTCGTTTCTGTCAGTCAGTACAACGAGAGTAGGGTTGTCCAGTTCTCTTACGAGCTTGCCCGAATAGAAAATCATCGTCAGCGATTTACCCGAGCCTTGCGTATGCCATACTATGCCCGCCTTTTTGTTTCCCTTCCTCGCCGCTACTGTCGATTCTACTGCCTTGTTTGTGGCCCAGTACTGATGATAAGCAGCTAACTTCTTCTTAGTTTCCTTTTCCTTTTCGAATACTATGAAATTTCTCGCGATGTCTAGAAGCCTGCGTTTATCACATATTCCCCTAAGGAGAATCTCGATCTCTGTCAGACCTTTCTTCGGCTTCTCTCCATCTATTGTCTTCCACTGCATGAATCTCTCTTTTTCAGAGGTTATAGTGCCAGTCCTTGCCTCTATGCCGTCGCTAATCACTAGAATCTCATTGAACCTGAACAACGAAGGAAGCTGATCTTCGTAGGTCTGAAACTGGTCGTACGCTGTCCAGATGGTGGCGTCCTCGTCAGCCGGATTCTTCAGCTCAAGTATTAGCAGCGGAATCCCATTTACAAACAGAATGACATCGGGCCGTCTCTCGACATTGTTCTCGATTACCGTGAACTGATTGACTGCCAAGAAATCGTTGTTTTTAGGATTCTTGAAATCAAAGAGGCAAACTTTCTGATACCTTTCTTCACCTTCCGACTGGATCGGAACGTCTACCCCGTCTACAAGCAGTTTGTGAAAGCTCTCGTTATCCGCTATCAGCTTCTGGCTTTCAGTGCGCAATATCTGTTTTATCGCTTGCTCAACTGTCGAATCGGCGGCAAATGGGTTGATTTTCTTGAGCGAATTCCTTAGCCTTTCTATTATGACGACATCTGCAAAACTAGCCCTAAGTGCGTAACGTCCGTCAGGAAGGTAATTCTCATTCTCTCCTCTGATGATTTCATACTCCAGGCTTCCAAGAATTTTGAGAACATTTTCTTCTACATCTGATTCGTGTATGGCTTTCGGCATCGCTATTCGACCTCAACATGAACCCTAATCTTCCCCGACATGAGTTTTGGCAAAAGAGAATCCCGAAGAGCAATAAGAATTCGAGATTCTCTAGTATTGTGCGCAATCTTAGTCATCATCGGATGAACCAACTTTGCAAAACGTTCTATCAATGACTCGGGCGGCAAAATTGCACGAGTTGCAAGCACGATGTCAGGCCGTACAGCAGGATACACAGCGCCATCTGCCAAACGAGAGAGCCGCGCTATGTTTTCAGGAGCGGTCGAAACCATGTAAACATATTCTTCATACATTTTCTTGCGCGGTCGAAGCGCTGCGAAGCCGGTACTGCCTGTTAGCCCCTCTTCAAGTATTAACGAAAAGGAGCCATTTCCAGGACGAACGGTTCCTATAATCGTGTCGCCGGGCCGAAGTATCCTTTGAGCCCGACTTGGTGCATCCTTCCACAGGTACTCTTGGGTCTGTTCTATTTTTCCCCACTTCGTGTTCGACAAATCAACATAATTAATTTCTTTTGGTGAATTATCTTCCGACCAGTTCTCAGGATTAAGTTCCGAGAAGTTCACTAAGGTTCCGAGTTTCCATCGCTTTGGAATCGCTCTCTCTATTTCTTCATTGTAAGTCATTTCTCCCTGAGCCGATTTGTAAGGTTCTCCTCTGTCATTCGGGAACTCAAAGTCAATAAACCAATGTTTGAAAATAGTTCTAATTATAGCTTCAAGTGTTTCGTTCATTTGTTGACTGATCTCAATCTTCGAGTCAAGATCAGAGAGAATCTTGTGGATGAGATGTTGCTCAGAGGGAGACGGTATTGCTAGAGTCAATTCACCTATTTGTTTGGAACTTATGTGCGGAACAGAAGTTCCAGTCCTTACAGCTTCAACATGAGATGGGAATTTGTCGCTGAATATAACGTAATACAAGAAGCCTTGCTCTAACGGCGGTTTCGCACGTATTCTAGCAACTCGCTGAGCGAGCAGTAATGGCAAGTCGGTATTCTTAATCTGTGCTCTGTTTTGGCCGACCCTAGAGCCATCCATACCAACAACGATGTCAGAGTCCGCGAGACGATATTTCTCTAGACCCTCAAGGCTATGATTCCATCTTTTTTCAGTGCCCCATCTGAGAAACCCTATCGAAACATTCTCTCCTCGCACCACTCTTATTCCTTTGTTCGAATACTTGTCTCCTGGAAATGGGAATCCTGTTAGGATGTCCGCGACTTCACCGAGTTTAGACACTTTCCAATCTTTAGGAATCATTCCTACTTCAGTGTGATTGAACATATTCTCTGTTTTCATTTGTTGACCTCTTCCTGATTGAGTGCGATTATTTCGTTGGCGGCAGGCTCAATGACCATCGAGGCGCTGAATTCGCGTCCGCTATTTTCGAAGGCAAAATCAACTCTCTTCAATGATGTTAGATCATCATCTGTGTACGCATCGGAAAGGTCGAATTTCTTCAAATCCTCTTGTGTTGCTTCGGTTATTGCAAGGATGCGCCTGACTTCAAAGTTGACTACATCGAATTCGAGTTCGTCAGCCAGATATTCTGACAGTTTCGACTTGAAATATTCGGTTTTCAGGTAACGGACGAGTTCCGGATAATGAACGTACAGTCCATAGATTTTCTCCAATTCAACGGTCAAGATCGTTGTGTCAGACTCAAGAAGCAGATCTTTTGCAAACGTTCTGTCAAATTCTTTCTCAAGAAAGTCAAATCCGTGATCCTCAGTCAGCAAAAAGACATTTTGATACACGTTCATATCTTTGAAACTTAAGATCGTCTCCCAAATCAGTGCGTCCTTGAATCCTCTTCCGTCATCATCGAATGGTTTCGCCTTGAAGATCGCTTTCTTCGTAACTGTCTCCAAGGTCTTGCTATCCTTCTCCTCGTCAAGTTTCAGGATAATGAGAAACGGTTTCGTTCCCATGAATTCGTTTATCTTGTTCTTGACGAACTGCCGATAATCAAAATGCTCGGTTGGCAACACGATTCGCGAAAAATCGCAGCAAGACAAATTGCCAAGTTTTTTGATACTCAACCGCAGGCGGTCGAGTTCTTTGTCGAAATTCTCGCACCTGTTAGTAACAAACTCTTCCACAACTATTTCCGGAAGCCCTACTGCAACTAGACCTTGTAGTCTATACTGTTCGATCCAGTCGATTATTTTGATCAAATCGCCCTTTGGCTCGAAGCTGGAATAATCTCTCTCCCACTCGAAGTTGGCTCTTACTTTGTTTGTATCAAGTATGATTAGTGTTCTTGGCTCAAGCATCATATCCGATCCGTTCCAAATTACCCCTAATCTCTGCATCCAACTCTTGGGAGCTCTTCATCTGGGCTGAAAGGTCGGATGTCAGACGTTTCATTTTCTCATCGAATAGTTCCGTGTCGTCTTCTTCTTCCTCTGCTCCAACGTACCTTCCAGGCGTGAGAATCCATTGCTCCTTCCTTACTTCGTCGAGACTGGCAGATTTGCAGAATCCGAGAATATCCTGATACTTGTTGCCAGTTTCTCCTCTCCACGAATGATAGGTGTCCGCAACTTTCGCGATGTCCTCCTTGGTGAGTTCTCTGTGCGTTCGATCAACTAGCATCCCCAGGTTGCGTGCATCGATGAAGAGAATCTGTCGACTCCGGTCTCTAAACTTGTGATTCTTTTTGTCGCGTGCCACGAACCAGAGGCAGGCGGGTATCATTGTGTTGTAGAACAATTGCGGCGGCAGAGCTACCATGCAGTCAACCAAGTCGGCTTCGATAATATTCTTGCGAATGTCTCCTTCGTTTGACGTATTGGAAGACATAGAGCCGTTGGCAAGAACAAAGCCAGCAATACCGACAGGGGAAAGATGATGGATGAAATGTTCTACCCAAGCAAAATTCGCGTTACCGATTGGAGGAATTCCAAACTTCCATTTCACGTCATCCTGCAACAGTTGTCCTCCCCAGTCGCTGTCATTGAACGGTGGGTTCGCGAGGATGAAATCGGCTTTCAAATCTTTGAATTGATCATCCCGAAATGAATCTCCCCAATCGATCTTAGAGTCGATCCCTCGAATAGCGAGGTTCATCTTGCACAAGCGCCAAGTGGTTTGATTGCTCTCTTCTCCAAAAATAGAAACGTCAGTAATACGGCCTCCATGAGCTTCAACGAACTTCTCGCTCTGAACAAACATCCCCCGGAACCACAGCAAGGATCAAGTATCCTGCCCTTGAATGGTTCTAACATCTCGACTAGAAGCTGGACTATACTTCTGGGGGTGTAGAATTGTCCTCCTTTCTTGCCTTCTGCATCCGCAAATTGCCCTAAGAAATACTCGTAAACTCTCCCAAGGACATCTTTGCTTCTGCTCTCCTTATCGCCCAAGCCGATCGTTCCGATAAGGTCGATTAACTCGCCTAACCTCTGTTTGTTTAGCCCCGGTCTTGCGTAATTCTTGACGAGAACACCTCTCAAGGACGCGTTGTTTCTCTCGATAGCGTCGAGCGCTTCATCAATGATAATTCCAATGTCGGGCCTCTTAGCATTCTTTGCTAAGTAATCCCATCGAGCCTGCGGCGGGACCCAGAAAATTCTTCTAGAAGTATACTCATCAATGTCTTCGGCATCCGCATCTGGATCTTTTTTCAGTTCTTCGTGCAATTCATTGAAAGCGTCAGAGATGTGTTTCAGAAACAAGAGTCCTAGCACGACGTGCTTGTATTCGGCGGCGTCCATGTTGCTTCGTAGTTTATCGGCAGCTAGCCAGAGCGTTCTCTCAAATCCGAGAGTAGCTCCGTTGGATTGATTGTTGTCTTTGTCCTTTTGAACCATTTACTTCACCCTAGGATTCAAGACTAGGATGTACAACTGCAAGACATACTTACTATTTTCCCGCTGAGTGCAAACCCATGCTGTGGAAACTCATCTGTCCGCTATTCGCTTTTCGGCCAAGCGTCGGAAATTGTCCTTTCCCTAGAGATGGACACTGACTGGAGCAGTTCTCTCAAGGTCTCTTGTGTAGGTCTCCCGCATTCAGTTCCTTTTTCTCAAACCAAATCGCTTCCTTAGGTTTTATCACAAGAACATCTGTCGGACCGCCCACAGACTTAGATCTAATCTGGAATCTCATCATACCCGCAGTGACACGAATTGCAAACATTGCATAGTCAATTGCGTCTTGCAGTGGAAGAGATTGCCATTGGATAGGCCAATGTTCGAATTTTGTCTCAACTTTACCTTCTTTAGTTAATGTCGCGACCGGCTTAGTCAGCCGCATAATGATATCTGATTCTCCTGCATATGACGCACCGAAGGTGTTTGGAGGATTGGCTCTCTCAAACTTTGCATGTTGGAGGTCAATGTGCCATATCTGTGGATCGACTTTGCCATCTCCGGATCGTTTGTAGCCGCAAGCATAGAAGAAAATCGCAGGCTTCTTTGCTACACCTTTGAAATGATCTATCAACATAGAAGGGATTTCATCGATCTCCGTCTTTCCGTCGACGAGTTTTTGAGAAATGAACGATTCGATATACTCAGATACCGGTACGCCATCAATTTCAGAAGCGTTGTGTTGTGCGATACCGATGTTGTTCGGTGCCAGAAATATCTTCGACGTTGAGTCCGAGTGAACAATTGATATATTCTTGGGGACGCCTTTGTATGGCCCTTCATCATCATGTAAGGTCGCGTTTGCCATTTCGCGACTGTCGCTTGAGATCACTATTCCTTCGCGCACGCAAACAATTACAATTAATGTCATTGTATCGCTGTTCGCTGAGGCTAAGTTCCGAATTTGTTTCTTAGTTCAAAGTTTACTTTATAGAATTTCAGTTCAATTAGACTGGTCAGAGGATTGAGTGCATATCCCAGCCGTTCGTCTGGCTCATTGACGATAATTATGCCCCTAGCCTTCGTGCTCATCTTCTTCTGCACCCAACCTAGATATCGCAAGGTCTGGCCCACAACTTCGTCGTTCGTTCTTCCTCTCTTCAATTCAACCACCACGTGGTCGCCTTTTCTATCCTTACAGAGAAGATCTATCCTCCCGACTTCTCCCGTATCGAATTCTTTCCCCACCAATACCAACCCCCTCTCAACTATCGATATGTTGTCCGCCAGGAAATTCCTAAGATCCTTCTCGATCGAGATGGATCCGTAGGATTTTATCACTTCTTCTGGACCTTCGTCATCCTTATCGAACTCGAACCAGAGAAGATTGTTTACCTGTGTATACTTGTCCAAACCCAACAGGTCCCTGACTGACTGGAAAATGACACAGTCTCTCAAGTAATCCAAAGTCCTATCAAGATATTCATCCTGGTTAGCTATGCCAAACGTCCCAAGAGCGTCTGAGAGCGCCACGTCATCCTGATCCGAGCCGACAGAAAGAGTATCTTTGGTTTGAGATGTTACGAATGCGTACTTTCTCGTATCAGCGGCAACCAAGAATTGAGACAGTGTCTGGACACCTATTCCTTTCAGTTTGAAAAATCCGTTCACTCGCTTTGGGAAAGGCTCTGTTCCATGGATTAGGTTTCTAAGTGCTCGGTTGAATTCCTCAAGAGTATTCTTGCGGTATAAGAGGTTCGTCAAGTTTCTGTTTGCGGAGAACCATTTCATATCTGAAAATAGTTCGTCAAGTTTCTCAGCTGTAAAATCTTGTCCTTGTATGAAGGCTTTGTCATTCAGGATTTTCGATGTTTCGATCTCAGCTTTGTCCTCCTCCGTTGCCCAATTCCTAGCCTTCTCTGAAGTCAGACTGTTCTTCCATGATTTCAGGTCTTCAACCTGTTCAGGAGTAAACTGGAATTTTCCCATGAAACCAGCTGTGCCTTTGAACACTTAAAACGCCTTGCTTTACTCTTTTGCGTTCTGGATTAAAGGATCGTAAAGCCTCATCATAGATAATATATGGCCCATCTCCTAAGCAAAGTTCCTAGTGGCCATTCGCGTTGAGCATGATTGGTTCCCTTCTTTGACGTAATCTTAATTTTCGGTGGAATAGCACTTTCGGCGTGGCTAGCTTACGGTCCACTTCTCTTGCAAAGGAATCCCACTCTACAAGGCCTTCGACCAATCAGTGAATACTTCATCTACTCTTGCGGTTTCTATGCGGTCTCAGCCGTTACCGATTACTTCCTTCATCACCTAGACCGACTGGCCTTTCCTTGGGACATTCTGTGGGTGGTTACTCTGATAGCGGTTGCTGGCACATTCATTCTAGGTTCGGAGACACTTTTTGTAGCGGGCTTTTATGTCAGACGATTTGGTCGAACTGGACTCAGCGAAAGCGACATACTGCCATTCAAATCCCTAATGCAACTTACTTTGGTTGGAACTATCAGCTTGATTAGTGCTGTGTCGGGATTCTTGACATCAGTGACATATGTGGGAAGAACATACTTTACAATGAATGTAGGCATAGCCCTATGGGGAATCTATGGCTATGCGAAGACATGGCGTAATCCCAGCCCTGCTAGTAGAAAGCGGTTAGCGTACCCAATCTACACAACTTTCCTTTGGATAATTGTCTCAGTAATCATGAACATCGCCTTTGGATGGCCGATGTAGATTCGGATAGCATCAAGTTGCCTAATGCATTTCGCCGGAGTCCATCTCCTTTGATATAAGCCAGGAAACAACTATAACTGTTGCACTTCCAGCGAAGCTTGTAAGCCTCCCAAGCGAAAAAGAGAACATCTTTCCTATTCCCATTTACAAGCAATCTAACTGATCGGATCTCCGTTCTCACTACTCAGAAAGAACGCGACGGCACTTTACTGGTTTGATGACTCCAGTGTGCCTCATGGAGAGAAAGTCGGGCGTTATGAGAACTCTTTCATTATCCACCAATCTCTATCGTCCGTAGGAGTGAAACCCGCCTTAGTGAAGAATCTTTCACTTTCGGGTTGGACATTGTGCGCATAGAATCTTTGCGCTCTCCGACAGTTGGCATATTCTTTCATAACCCCAAGCCATTCGGACCCAATTCCTTTGCCTCTCCATTCCTCTTGGTGGATCATCATGTCCCACAGTACGGCGGATTTTGCTTCGATCTTGAAACCATCCTTTTCATCTAGGTTGCCGTAGATGGAGAACCAGGCTAATCCGAATTGACCGACTTCATTTTGAACCTCTAGAATGAAAGCACCGAGATCCTCATCCTTGCGTCGTAGGTCAAAAAAATCTATCTTGACCGTTAAGCCCGGTGGGCCTTTTTCCATATGCAATCCTTTGCGTAGGCGCCGAGTCGCGTCCTTCGTAACTGGAGTCATCAAAGTTTGGGTCCAGAATCCCTGTATACGCTTCAGATTCTTGGAACTAGACTTTTTCCTTCTCTTTTTCTCCTTGCGAAATGTAATTCAGGCTCAGTAAGTATCCATCAGCAAGAGATGTCTGCGTTTCGGACTTGATTTGGCCGATTAATTCTGGGAAATTCTGTAATGTGAGTAGAAAAAAGACATCAAGTACTCTAGTTGTTAGAACTCTGCAATAGTCGAATGATGCTTGGTCAAAGTCGAAGGTCACTCTGTCCATAATGAGACCTTGATCCAAGACTGACTTCATCTCTTGATATGAGCTGTGAACAAACTGTGAAAGTTCATGGTACAAGTCACGAATAGCGGCCTTATCTTGCACCGCAATTCTTTCGATTATCCTTGAACCAAAGCGTTCGCGCTCGATCTCTCGAAGTACTTCTAACTTGCAGGGGACGTCCGCTGCTGGATGTTCCTTGTCCAAATAGTATGCCTGAAGCATGGAATCGAGAACAAATCGCAGCTCTCGAATGGCTGAGTGATAACTCCCAGAGAGAACGCAGACGAATATCCAATTCAGGTTCTTATGAAGCTCAACGAATCTTCCGAAGACCAAGGAATTGTCAAGGATTTTCCTATTTTTCTGGTAGTAGGACGTGCCTCGGAATGCGGCCAAAATTTCCACGAAAATGTTGCCATAGGAATTAAACCACTTATCGAACCCGTCAGCCTTCTTGGTAATCTTGGACGTTTCTTTTAGACGCAACACTTCGATTAGTCCGTCTAACGGTGACTTTTGCTCAACTGACATTTACTAATCGACGAGACAAGGGTTGGTTAAGGAGAGATTTGGCTTCTGCGTCCACGCAGTCGGAAAAGAACTTCAGAACGCGCCTTCACGGAATTGCTTGATCCCACGACCGCCGATCCTGTAAAGGAGCTTACACCTATGTATATAGGAGCACAATTTAGCCCTCCCCGATAAGCCTCATAAGTGAATAAGAGAACTAGAAAAGGAGTAAATAAACACAAAAGCATTCCACAGCGTCCTGCTCGATGTCCGCGTGACACTCAAGGATGCTTCCTGCTTTCCTAAGCGAGTAAAGAACGTAAAGCGGGCATTTTCCTATTCCCATTCTAAAGCAATCTAGATCAATCCACCGGTGCCCCTGGTGCTCAGAAGGCACGTGATGACATTTTACTGGTTCATTAGGTGATTATGTGCTCTGAATGTTAGCGGTACCCTTTTCATCTTTACGAGGTCTTCTGCGAAAAGCTTGTAGAGTTGCAGCTGCGCGGTATTCCAAGAAACTCCCAACTCCTTCGCTACCATCTCAGTTGTTACAGGCCAATCCTGTTTTCGTAGATATTCCAAGGTTTTCTTGCTCAGTTCCTTAGTCAAATGGTACTCGAACTATGACACATCATATGATGTAGTTTAAGTGAATGCCTCATCTATGATAGAACATAAGTTTGAGCATAGGCAACTAAAGGCCGTGAATCCTTACATGCCGAGCCATCGCGTTCACAGGGAGATAACGCGGCGGGTCCTTGGAAAACCACATAACAAGGTGCACAGCGCCATAGATTATCCGTACAAGTTTCTAGGTCCCAAACACAGAATTCTATTCCATGACCCTATTACCGCGGTCCTCGTTGCGAGAGCAGCTTCCAAGGAAAAAGGCGCAGGTGTGGCAGCGATTTTGCACATTGCCACAGACTGGGCCTTCAATTCACGAAGTGCAAAGCTCCTAGACTTCCTTATCATGCTGCGAAAACGGTTTTTCCTTCGATGATATAATTGACTGACGATTTTGTAAATTTCTATGAGCTTTTAGGTGTCGCCCCAGAGGCAACAATTGATGAAATAAAACTGCAACGAAACAGAATGCTCCTAGCCTATCATCCCGATCACAACAAGAGCCCATCTGCAAATGAAATGGCACAGCGCATCAACAAAGCATGGGAAGTCTTGTCAGATCCCGTGAGACGCAACGAATATGACGAAACTCTCAAATCCGAACACGCACTTGACGGGACAACTTACAGAGAATCGGAAGAGAAGAAAAGAAGAAGAGAAACGGAGAACCCGAGAAGAGAGAAAACAGTATCTCGACGGATCCATCGACAAACCCGGACCTCCCAAGAATTCTCCGATGGATTCTTCTATTATCCTGTCTCGAATCGAAAAGATGTGGCAAAGGAGGCTATTTCTATGTTTGCAGAGCCGCGGATATTGAGCCGCCCCAAATCTGTGAGTAGTCTATTGGGATTGCTGGAGACCGAACTCACTTTACTACCCATGTACCGCATCCGGTACGATATTCATCAGGATTTTAACACGCACACGTACCATATTCATTCCATCAATTTGGATGATCAAGAACTTCTACTATCCGGAATTGGCATGCCGATCCGCGCAGACCTCGCGAATTTTCTGAGAAATACCCCTACTCTGCAACACTCGAGGCTGTCGAAGTCTGATAAGGCGAGGCGTGGCTCGTTCCAACTAGATCGAAAAACAGTCGCACATAGAATAGTTGACGCTATTGCCAAACAACATTCGCAGGAAGTCGGATGGAACGGTCGTAATAACGTGCACTATACGCGAGTCTGTACTCCTAGCGGGAGGAATATAGACCTACGGGATTTTAAGAGGGTTTACGTCCCACAATGGTCCATTTCATACTTTGCATTTTCTAAGGGGTACAGAATAACAGTTATAGAGAAACCTCAAGAATTGTTTCTTCTGGAAAATTCACTTGCAATTTGTCGGATCTGCAACGAGCCGATCCAAGAAGAAATATTGCTGTGCAATTCTTGCGGAAATACAACCCACAAGGGAAAATCACATGGTTACGAATGCCGGAGTTGCGGGAAAACCATGTGTCGAAACTGCACGCATTGGACGCGAAGGCGAGTGTTTTTTAAGAGATATCTCTGTGAGGGATGCGCACTCGAAGAGCAGAAACTTCAGAAAACAACGCGGAAGCTCGTTTCTGATCAACCTACGAAGCAGTGTATTGACTGCGACAGAGCAATGGCCATAGATGCAGTTCGATGTATGAAATGCTCGGCATTTCAGCCCGACAAGGAGCAGGGCAACGATTGGGCGACCCAGTTCAAAGATGAGTCAAACCTGTGGGCAGAGGAAGACCAGGATCGCGCCTCATTGGAGCAGAGTGGACGAAAGTGGGAAACAGCAAAGAGAGTCCTGAAGGCTACTGCTACAGTGATAATGTTTCTCCTGATCATAATTAACCTCATACCAACGAGGAGGAGAAGCAAGAGGTTATTTTGAATTATTCAAAGAAAAAAGGAGGAGAGAAGGGAAAATTACATAATTGAAAATCCCATCGCCTTCTCACTTAACCTCTTAACAGTCAGGTTGGCTCAGAGATCGGGGCTGGAGCTTGTTCGCTAATTGCTGGATAGATATGTTTCTTACGACTTTGGTCTATTCTGATCTCAATTCTTTTACCGAGCCAGCCTTCGCTATCAAAGCCGAACGCTTCTATCAAGCGTCCGAAATTTGTGTATGGACTAATCTCATCCATATCATTCGGCAACGCAACAAGCATACGGTGTTTGGTGCCAGCATTATTGCTAGTGAGTTCCATTACAATTGATGGATATCGGGCTCTCAGAGGCCCTTCTCTTACCCCATCTATAGTGTAGATGCCTTCGGCGGTGACAGGCGGCTTAAACCTCTCACTTAATTTGGTTTCTAGTTTCGCATTCTGAAATTGCATAATCTCACCTCCTCACTTTCTCTTTCGAAAGTATTCAAGACCTTCCTTTGCAAGGACATGTTCGAAACCAGCCTCGATGAGTGATTGAATTTCTGCCTGTGAACTGGCAACTTTACAGATCCAGTCGTCAGCAGAATCGAAGTTTAGCAAGTGAGTGTAGACTAGGGTGTTCTTGATATTTTTGTGGCCAAGCAATTGCATTACGTGCAGTATGTCTTTGGTTTTGTGATATTCCGTTGTAGCCTTCCAGTGCCGCAGAGTTTTGAAAGTTATCTGATTAATGCGAGAGTTTTGGAGCCTTAAAGCAACTTTCCGCCTTTGTTTCTCGAAACAGGTTCGAAAGTTGCAGAGGCTGCCTATGAGATCAGCATTCTCGGAATGGAAGATATGCTCAGAGGATCGAGGCAATCTGTTCAGCATTGAGATCAGGTTGTCCGAAATCCTGATTTGTCTGGGATTCGATCCTTTTAGTGGAGTGAGTACCAATGATTTGTTGGTTATGTCGATGTCGCGCCAATCTAATTGCCATACCTCACCAGGCCTGCCCGCAGTCTCCTTAATTGCCTGCAGGAATGCTGATGTTTTCTTGCCTAGGTTCGCTATGAGGCCATCTATCTCTGCCTCGTGCGGGATGAATGGCAGTCTGTCAATCCGTTTGTAGCGAGGTTTGTCAAAGGAGATGGTCTCATGGTTGTAGAAACGCGCCAGATCGTCTGTAATCTTTTCTTTACGGCCTTCACTGAGTTGAGCGCTTGCAAGATATCGCTTCACACCTTCGGTGTCAAACAAGTCAACTTTATTGGCGATCCCCTTCAGGGCGGCAACAGCACCATATGTGGTTGAGTCCTTGTACCCTTGGCTGCGCATCCAAAGCCCGAATGAAATGATCTTGGAAACTGCGCGTGAGGGACCCACTTGCTCGCGTACGGGAGACTGAATTTCTGTTACTTCTAGCAATTGCTTCGCAGGGCACATTAACGATCACCGCCTACCGTTCATTAATTGAGACAATCGAGAATGGAGGGGTTGCTGTGAAATCTGCTCTACCTGATCTACCCTCTCTACATTATTCCAAAATGAGGCGGTCGGGGTAGAGTAGGTAGATGGGGTAGAGTGATTTTCGAGGTATCTTGAAGAAAGGTCTTCAATTTGTGATTTCAACAGTCGTATGTTGTTTTTGCCCTTCGCCATGTATGTCCTAATGTTAAGTAGCTTGCAGGCCCGTAGAACCCTCTTTGAGGGCCATTCATATGGACTCTCATCAAATTGAGATGCAACTCTATTGGCTATGTCACTTGCAGGCAGGCCTCTATCCAGCCAGTCTGCTTGAGCAACCTGCGAACTTAGTATTGATAAGACCTTGAACTCGTCTCTGTCACTGATATCCGCGGTCTCTTCTTTGGATTGCTTGAAAAAATCCAAGACGAACTTGATCAGTTCTTTGTCAATAAGCATAGCCACAGTCAGCAATGGGCGTGCAAGCTCCCATTTGCGGTTTCTTAGACCAAAATCTGTAGGTTTGATGGATTCGTAGATGTCATATGCTTCGAAGCCATGGCATAATCTAGCGAGGTACAAACTTTCTCTAAGTTCAACTGCTTCTGGGGAATCAGGGAGGAGATCATCGAAACTGGAATAGGCACTCTTCAGGGTTCTCTTCATAGGTATAGTCAGTGTACGAGTGCTCATCATCTGTGGTAGAATTCTAGCCCCCGAATACTGAATGGGACCGTAAACTGAGAAGATCTTCGGTTTGAATTGGCCCGAGGAGTCTTTCATTACTCGCGATACTTTTCCTCCTCTCTTGTAGGCAGAGTTTACCAAGTCTGCTATTGCATCGTCGTACCTGCTGGAAAGGTTCTTCTCATCGATAACCAGCGTGCAACCTGTGGCCTGCCGCCAATAATAGAAGGAAGCATTGCTTAGGTTCGGTGTCAACAAGGGATGCAGTGTAGCAGCAGCAATCGTGTAATTCGCCTTTGTCTTTCCTGATGCGGGTGGACCCACAAAATCTAGAAATGGAAAAGCATTGAATGCGGGGTGGAAATGTGTTCCAATCCGGTACAGAGTCGCAATATGCGAGGATGCTTCAGTAGGAAATTCGACTCGCTGACAGATTTGGTCTAAATTCTTCTCATACTCTATCATCATGTCAACGGTTTCTCCGTCCCTCCATCTTTGAGCCAACCTCGGCGTTGCCATGGAATCGAGTGGGTAAATCTCACCCACGTCGAAACGAAGTTCATTTATTGTCACAATGCCTCCGTCAACGAAGGACCATCCTCTTTTTCCCTTCTTATTCCACAGAAGAAACATGCCGTCTCTTACTCCAGTTACACTCTCTTGGGAATCTAACACCTCAGTACACAACTGGACTGGGTGCAGAATTAGGGACTTGGTGATTGTGACGGGTGACCTTAACGTCGAAGCTTCTCTGTCAAACTTTATTCTATGACGATTAGAACCCACGTTGAACTCTGTTCTCATGTCAGGATTAGGTTCGCTCTCTGTGAATTCGAGGTTTACATTTTCACTCATATCTTTCACTGGATACACTGAGCCTTCAGGACAACTTAGGCGTCACTGCCAAGAAACAGTAAGGTTACTGATTTTTGTCGAAAAAAGGTAATCTACGGCGGAATAATCTTATTTGATTTGTCGTGACTCTCATCTGGCGAAGCATGTGGTCTCATGCGATTAAGGCGATTTCGAATTCCAATAACTCGGTTGGAAAATATTGTCATTGATCTGGAAACGATCAAAGGAGAATACGGTTACGAAGTCATTCCGCATCCTTCGAGGAATCCTGATCTCGCGGATTTGATGGATCATAAGGGGTTTATGAGCGGGCCTTATCACGACAAGCATGCTGACCTAATCCAATACGGACTACTCGAATACAGAGGAAAAAGCGGAAGCGCAATTTCTGAACTGGGTAAGGAAATCTTGACGGCACGAAATCCCAGCGAGCAGAGACAGGCCTTGGGTAAGGCCGCTATGAAAGTTGAGCTATGGAGCATACTTTACATGAAATATGAACTCAAGCTGCCTACTTTAGAAAAGTTCGCAGCCGAAGTTGCTCGCATAACTGGTTGCAACCTAGATGAGGTAAAAGAACATGCGGTGTTTCTTCAGGATGCGTACGATCTAGACACTAAGGCGATTAGATTTTCTGATTACCCACAGATTGAGATTGGGGTCGGCTCCCATCGATACTCCTGGCCGGTGACTGGAAAAGGAAAGAAAAAAGCGGAAGCAGGAGTAAGATCGCGCCTTTCTCGATTCCAAAAAGAGCAAAGGAGGATATTATTAAGAAAGAAGGCAAGTAATCACAGTGATGCGTGAAATGACATCCGAAGATTCGTGTTTGCGAAAGAGCCAATCTGATGACGTTGGTTCGTCCAATCGTGCTTCGGAAACGTCGTGGGTTCAAATCCCACCGGCCCCACCATATCGTCGGGTTCGATGCCATTTTTTGTTGCGTTCTGCCGTGTTTTTGAGCTGTTTTTCGTAGATTTTGTGTGAGTTACCGTCAGGGCTCCAAAATGCACAAAAGAACAATCCATCCACGTCTTGACATGCAAACTTGTCCAGTATGCAATACTTCGTTAGAATATTATGACCGCTTTTGCCGAATATGCGGGAACGCTATAATTCAGCCTTCCTCTAATCCACAAAATCCTGCGTTCTATTATCCGCCTCCACCATACGTAACTGAATTTCTCGTTGGAGTTGGCGCGAGTGCGGTGGGTGGAATCATGGCGTCTGAATGGTCCCGTTGGAGAGAACGAAAACCCTACTGCCATCGTTGTAATGCTCCGCGTGAAAGGTGGCATCGGTATTGTTACCAATGCGGCGGTCCTCTCGTAAGCTAGCTGGAAGATTGCAATCCGACGCTAGTTAACTGTTCAAAACAGCCAACGGTAAGTTACCAAGAACCTCTGCGCGCCAGCAGACTCACTCTCACAAAAAACGAACGACGAACTAACGGACGAACCTTTGACGCTTTGCTGCCTCTAAAAGAAGTGAATCCAACTGCTATAACCATCGTAAGGAGAAGCAAAAGCGTCACGCTCGGAAATTCGGGAACACAACTGACGGAAATAGCATTAGGCAGAGTCACAGTAGCGGTGCCGCTGTTTCCTGCATTATCCTGAGCAGTAACCGTGATGATGTAGGTTCCATTGTTCGAGTAACTGTGAAATTCGTTATCGCTAATCCGACTTTGAGCAGAGAAAGGCACGTCCAGGGTTGAACCATCCCCGAAGTCCCAATGCAAACTTGTTACCAACAACCCAGAAGCAGTCTGCGCCATAGCACCAAACAGGTAGCCGCAAGGACTCGAACTCTTGACTTGAGGAGATGAGTCAAACCAAACCACGAGTTGGTTATTCAACGCCGTGATTGTTAGCGGAACGCCTGCCGACTGGGTACCAGTCGCCACATCGTAAAGCCACAACTCTTGCTGTCCAGTAGTCCAATCAGTCGCAATGTTGAGTGAGCCTGCCACGTTCCCAAAAAGATCTGAGTTCGGCTCATTTGCAAAACATCTTACAAAAACGATGTCCAATGTCAAACACGCTTCAACTGCGCCGAAAGACGTGAAGCCTGTTCCATGATACTGAATTGTATCACCTTGAACGTAGGTCGTTTTGTCTGTTGATGTTATGGCAGGAGTTCCTTCCATCGCCCAATTCCAGGTACCTAGATTCGTTCCTTGAGCGTGATAGGTGTTGATTGTTGTCGGAGGATTGAATCCAGAGTTCGCTGTCACGACATGGCTGATCGCTGTTTGTCCATGTTGAACTGTGAAGGGGAAATATGGAACGTTGGTGTAGGATGGGGATTTACGAGAAGGCTGCGCCTTCTACGGCGCTTGCAGGGGAAAAGGTAATGGAATTGTAAACGACAGATGTGCTTGGAACCGAATATGTCATCGCCCAAGAAGCGCCAGTAGTAGTGTCAGTGATCGAGAATGTAACCTGAGGCGGAGAAATGGAGGATGGCGACATTGAAGCGATGTAAGAATGCCCAACCACATATGAAATCGGAATATTGGTCATTTGGAAGTCTGAGGGTGACGAGGCAGGACAGTTATTGTTCTGAATGTTCCACTCGACGGGTACCAAGGGTGGCGAATTGAATTGAATGTCGAATTGAAACCAAACACAATTGTTGGAATCTGGACCATATGCGATGTTTATTGGTAGGACCATGATGAACTCGCCGCTTGCCCAGTTCCCGATAGTGTTAGGCACTGCGGTGAAGGTAGCGCTATAACCGGAGAATGATCCTTGCAGGTGGCTCCAATAGTCGATAATCCACCATCTGTTGCCGAGTGAGGCGTAGGCTGTGGTGGTAGTCGGGACCGTTCCATTAGGGGGAGCTATAGGAGTAACTCTGGGTAGCGTAGCATTTGTCGATGTAGTGCTAGTCTGAGAGGTAGTGGTCGTCGTTGTCGTCGTTAGAGTTGGCAGAGTTGTCGTGCTGGTAGTCATTGAGGGAAATTGATTCTGCGAGACAATAGTTTGTGCCTGTGGTGATGAGGCTAATATCGAGTTAGAATTAACCTGCAGTATTGCGACAATAGGCGTGAGCAAAAGTAAGAGAATAAGCGGACTTCTTGCAGTCTTCAAGCGCGAACCAGTCGTTGCTGCCGAGAGAGACACAAAGAACTTTCGATCACTCACGGTGCAATTCAGATTGATTATGTCGTATGCTATAGCCTCACAAAAACGTGATGCGTCTGCAGTCACTGCAGAACTAGATTACAGTGGGTGAGCGCAAATCTATCTAACTACGGAGGAGATGTAGGTTCCCTTGACTCAAAGTGGTTGCGCTTACCTTAAACGCACACTCCCGCTACTCTTCTTCGGTCCAAGAGATGCATAACAAGTTCGCAACTGTTAGGGTAGGCGACTTAGCGAATGTTGAACAGGTTAGCATAATTGATGAGGAAAGCTATAACAAACGTTCGCAAGGAAAGCTGAAAAAAAATACGTTTTCACCACAACGCAAGGAAACTATGATCCAGACCACATCAATTGGTACGCAGTGCTAGAGGGGTTTAGCGACGGCTCCGATGTTTTGGTCATTGTGAAGAGATCGATAACTGGTTAGAGAACCTGGGCAATCAGGAGATATTTTCGAGGATTGCCTGTCACAACTTGAACGGTGTCAGGGCGAGGAATGCTGTCGTTGACGGAGAAGCTGTCGCTAGCCTGTGGAGGAGATTATAGGCTACTACTCGATAATTCTTAAGGCTCTTCGTTTACGATACACGAAATGCACTGCCATTTCGGTGTACTTTGAACCTAGTTGAGTCTAGGTCCCACCGAACGAGAACCGCTTTCTTAAACCGAGCAAGCCACAGCATCTTTCGCGATGAAAGTGTTGTCGGCAAAACCGAAACTACTGTGAAACTTATGCAGCTCGATATATTGCTCAAATATCGAGGAAGCCTTTAGGTCAATTAGGGGACAAGTCTATGCCCGACGACTATGACTTCGCTCAGCAGGAAATAGAACAGGCTTGGATTAGGGCAGGAGGTCGCTGCGAGTGTTGCGGCAAGGAACTCGTCTGGGAGCGCAGCCGCGCCAATCCCGGAAGAGGTAGCTGGGAAGCGCACCATGGTAGTTCTCTGTACCGGAGGCAAGGAGGACTGTCACCTGAATTGCGGCCACGACGGAGACTTCCGTTATCCTGGTATCACGCCACGACACGATAGAGCCTAAGTGCATACAGTAGGGAAGATTCTTGGGAATTAGAATAGAAGTAAGAGGTCTCGAAGAAACTCAAAGAAAACTTGAGGACATGAAAGAAGGTCTAACGCTAGAGGGCCTTCAACGCTGGGCCAAGCAGATCGAGGCACAAGCTAAGGCTTTGCCTGACGCACGAGTCACCCAAGACGCGAGAGACAGCATACACGTTGATGTTTTTGAAGTAGCGCCCAGAAGGTTTGACGTAAAACTTCGTTGCAAGAGAGAAGCGCTTCCCCTTATTGCCGAAGCCACAAAAGTGACGCTACTTAGAATGCCCGTGACCTCGCGCGCAATTTTCAAAGCGTTTTTGTCCAAAGTCGAGAATAATATCTCCGCTTAGTGTGCTTTGAACCTAGATGGATCTAGGTCCAACATCAAGTGGATCCGAAGGGACTCACTGCGTATACGTGGTGGGTCTTCACTAATTGAGAGAGGTCAGGTGAAGACAACGTTCTTCTGAACTCCGTTCAGCTACGTAATAGGCACGGTTTCCCTTTAGCGTTTGCATTCAGAGAGGTTTATTCGAAAACATAAAGCCAGTAGATCAGTGGCTCGATTTGCGGCGCTAGCACCACGGATGCCGACACACTCCCGGGTCCGAATCCAGGCGGCCGCACCAGCTATACCAAAAAAAATACGGTAGGTGGCTAACGCTGGGATTCAGGAATTCGTCGTCTCGCACGCTGTTCCAGTACATTGGGAATTGCGGTCGTAAACATGCCGGCTCCGGTGCCCGTTGCAATTCCTCCAAAAAAGTTCAGCCAATCTCTCTGAGCGCTTTCAGATGGAACATTCATGGTCACGGTTATGGTCTCAGCCACATTGACCGGAGGACGCTTCAGATCCAACTGCCAATATGCTGCATTGTAATCTTCCGCAGAGAATGCCTTGTCAGGCGTCGGGAGCGTTTCAGTGAGCGACAAGTACCAAGCTGTCGGAAAGTTTACTGTAAGCGTAACTGAACCAAAATTGAGAACGGGACTCGGGTCCAGTCCACTTGTGAGCGTTGCAATCTCTTGATTGCTGGATACATCTCCATTTCTAAAGAAAGAAAGATAACTCACTCGTTTCCCCAGCTCATCATTGGCAAAAGGATTTGATATTACCACCGCGAATCCCATGGTGCTGTACCCAAACTTTGGATCGAGCCAGATCGATGTCAGGTACTCCCCCGTTGACGCTATTCTGACGGTACGCGGCGGGTTCGGCTCATTTGTGTTATCCAATGGATAGCTTCTGACAACCGAAAACGGTTGCACGATTCCAATTCCAAATTTACTCTGCGAAAAGACCGAAACAGCAATTTCGAGGTCTAGTCTTCCGCTTGCATTAGGCCAAACGACGAGAGTGAGATAAACGTCCTCGATCTTGTAGTTCGGAATATCACTAGACCCGCTGTAGAGATCTGAAGTGTAAATCCATATGGTTCCTCTCGGTGGCCCTGGTGCTGATCTTGGCAAAATAACATATCCAAAAACCAGTATGCCAGCAAACAGCAACACGACGCCGATAACTGCGAATACTTTGTTGTAATCTCTCATTTTGTCGGGAGCCTTCGTGTTTCTGTTCCTGACTGCGTAAAAATGCAAGCGACCCCCGAATCTATTCGATTTCACAGAAGAATCAGTACTTTCGACCCAACATATAGGACTACGCCAAGAACTAATGCAATCCAACCGCCTTTACTTTGGTGAGAGCGATAGATAGCGAATCCTGCTAGAAGAATTCCGACTAGGTTCAAGAATGCAAATGGTGATATCGTGCCGACAATGGACACTACGATTGAAGCGATAGTAAAAGGCAGATTTGATTTCGGCTTAGATGAAACTGTCGGCTCACCCATCTAAAGTACCTCACAACTTTTTCGCATAGAATCACGCTTGAATTTACGGGGAACCTGATTGGAGTTAACTTGTTGAATTAAGGATCGATGTAGCGGTGTTAAATTCGTCTGTCGCTTGGTTAACGAAAGCGTTGCCTTCTGCGATCAGCGATGGGTTATTTTGGATAAGCCCGTCTTCGTAAAGCGTAAACGCTGAGTAGCAGAGGCTCAAGCCGTCTGGTAATGGGACACGAACTCCCGTGTCTTTCGTGTCTGGGCTAGATAAGTCAAACTGCCCCCGATTCTGATGTGACGGTAGTATAGCTAGAATAGGGAACAGCAATTACGGTGAATACTAAGGCTAAAGCTACCATCAGCGACTTAAGGCATGGCACAAAGACAGATACCGTGAGATATGTCAGCATCGTCGGAACAACTACCCAGAGCAACGTCGGAAACAACCTGTGTGCGGCGATGGGGCAATGCCTAAGATGGTTCCATGCGAGCCTACATTTTCCATAACATGAGAGGAGAGCGCAGGAGGAGAGGAGGGGCTGAACCTCGACCTCTGAACCAAGCGTCAAATTCCCCAAGTCTCTCCTGAGATCCCAATTGAGACGTATTTGCCCAGGTTTCAGATCGTCCTGACTGTCCGTGCATAGAGGTCGCTTAGCCAAAACTACACGTTTGTATTCCTTCGATTGAATGCAAACTGGTGCGTCTCGGACGGTTCCGAAATTTTGCACGCCTTCCCTTTCCAGAAGGACATTGAAATCATCACTGCAAAGCCTAACGAAATATTTGTTCGCATCCCTAGCTTTTGCCTCACGAACCTTGAACGGATGGGTTCCTCCTCTTGGCTTGATTTCTGTCGGACCGGACAAAGGGAATTCCTTACCGGCGACGGGTATCCATGACAATTATTCCTCGGTCGAAGAGAACCAAGATTGCCACGACAAGACCGATCACACCGAGAACAATCAGAGAGGGCAGGATTCCAAGAATGAGATTGGGAGCGAGCGCCACAACCGAGTATCGAGCAACCGTTATAGTGTTGTAACCCAATTCCGTCTGCGTACTAGCTTGCGATACGTTCTCGGTCATCACGATCGAGCTTACTACCTCTGGTGCAGTTCCAAGGTTATCTACCTCTATTTTGTATTGACCCGAAACTGGAACTATGAACTCTCCAGAGGAAGAAGAGCCCGAGACAGCGTAAACAGTCGCCTTATCCCCGAAATCTTTCGATATACCTAGGTCACAGTTTTGGCATTGATTAACATCTACCGTCACTGACGAGTTAGCTTGAAGGGCAACATCTCCCAAGTCTTGGTAAACTTGACTGGCTGTCGCCCCGCTTTGAAAGAAGCCTTGGAGAGTTATCGGTTCTGCCAGCGTGTAAACATTTTCAGATTGGTAGGTCACGGTTGGAACTTGGTACGTGTACGTGAAAGACTCAGCCACATTCCGACTCGTCACGGATGGATACCAAGGTGCAGCTAGAAGAACTAATGCGATGACGAAAACGATAATCGAACTAATGATTGCGGTCTTCAAGCCAAAGGCCGAACTAGGAGGACGGTTTCACTGCGCTTAAGACTTTGTATTTTTTCGTGCTCTTTGATGCGTTAGATGTTAAATACGAGGAATTTCTCATGAGATAAGTCATGGCAAACCGAAACGTGCGAGGTAAATCTCGGATTGTCGTGACTCCGATTGTCTTGGTCTTGATTATCCTTCTTGCAGTGTCGCTTGGAGGTTTGGGATACTTCTACTATCAGGCTTCGTCTCTACAAAACCTCGCAAATGCAGGAGCCGCCATCAAGATTGTCCACTGGGAGGCGAGTTATAATACGGGAACATTGGAAGCCTTGTACGAAGTAAAGATTACGAATGGTAACAGTTTCGACGTTACATTAATCCAACTGACAGTCAGCGTGGTCGATAACACAGGCACGCAAGTTGCCGGCAATACTCTATCTCCTCAAGCAGTCATCACAGCGGGCAACTCCGTCACAACCGAGATTTCTGTCAACTTTCCTGCTAACGGGGCAGGACACAGCGTCCAAGCCGTCATCACTACACCATATGGTCAAGTTATCCTCGGAAGCGTCTGAGAGCGCTAGGAATAGCCAATGCTTACAGTCAGCCGTTTGTGTCCCCCTAGACGCGCCACATGATTCCTATTCATTTTCTAACGGACGCGTACGACAGAACATAGGTTTCGTAGAGGCAGAACCCTAGTTAACACACAACGTAACAAGCGACGGACTGTCTTAACTGAAACTGGGTTAGCTTCACAAGTGTTAACTCTAAGGTGACTAGAGAGTTTACCTTGGTTTTGGCAGTTGACTAATCGTTATAGAAAGTTGCTAGTTCCTGTATTGGTTCTGTTTGTGTGGCTATGCGGATCTGTTGCTATAGCGCCTTACGGGTTGGCTCAAAGCGCCGAGTGGCAAACTCCCACAGCATCGGTAGTCTCATGGACAGACGCAAGTAATTACGTTGGTCAAACCGTTGCCGTCGAAGGAACAATTGTTTACACGTACTATTCCTCTTACAGCAGCACCTCTTTCCTAGACTTCCATTACCCGTACCAAGGATATTTTTACGGCGTAGTGTTCTCAAGCGACGCTGGCAACTTCAAGTGTTCGATAACAGGATTTTATCTTAACAAAGATGTTCGTATAACGGGTATGGTTCAACTTTACAATGGTGCGCCTGAGATAATCGTAAGCAGCCCATCTCAAATTGAAGTAGCTTACCAAGGATTCCCATGCTCTTGAGATAAATCGTCAGCGGTCCATCTCTCGCAGCCTGAGAGTTGGTCGCTCGTGGGACTCGTACATAGCGGCATCGTAGGACAGTATGTGCTTCCTTCGATTCGCAGCGCCACCAAGTCACTCGATATAGTTTCGCCCTACCTCTCTCCTGAATATGCACGACTTCTCTTGGCCAAAGCGAGGCAAGGGATCGTAGTTTGTTTGGTAACCTCCGATTCCAGTGGACATGGACATAGACAGGCGTTGAGTATGCTCGGGCAAAAATCTGTTTACAGCCTCAGCCGCCGTGCTTGGCGTTACCTCATTCTGGCTTTGTTCATCGGCATCGTGGGGGCCTTCATCCTTAGCTACGCAGGTCTTGCGCTAGTTGTAATTGCGGTCGTGGCCATAGCAGCCACTCTTGTCAAAAACTTAACGCGCAAACAGGCCAGCAGTATTCCACTCTTTGTTAAGGTGCTTTCCATACGTCAGCTAGTTCACGTGAAGTTATACATTGTAGACCAACGGATCGCGTTTGTTGGGTCAGCTAATCTAACATACTCGGGAATGAATAGGAACATCGAGCTGATAGAGGAAAAAACTGTTCTCTCAGAGGTACAAACAGAAATGGGAGTCTTTGCGAGCCTATGGGGTCCGCAACCTAAGCAGTTAATTCGCTCTGCTTCTCCTGGAAGATATTCGGCTCCTCCGCCGGGTCAAATTCTGAATACCGACGGGGTGCTAACGCGAGAAGAAGCCAATACTCTCGATAAACTCTACGGAAAGAAAAAGTCACCATAGTTGATTCGTATGGTTGGGGCATTTGTCTTGGTACAGTCGAAGCTAGGAAGAGCCTATGATGTTGCGAAATCAATCGGAGAAATCAACGGCGTAAAATGGGCTTGCGCTGTTACCGGAGTTTATGATGTGATCGCATATCTTGAGATGTCTGGCATGAAGTCTCTCTCAAATCTTGTAATAAGGAAGATTCAACCGATTGAAGGTATCGAAAGAACCCACACCGCTGTGATAGTCTCCGGTGAAGGAGGAGACATCGTGATTCCTACCAATTTCGACCGCTGAAGAATCCAGGGTCCTGAGGAAGCTCGATTAACTCGAATGACCCGGAACTAGCAAATTCTAAATAGCATCTGGCTGCAAGGGCGTCCATCAGGCGTGATCAATTTGACTTACGAAGCCGAAATTAGCCGTACTAATCCTAGTTGCATCGTCTTTCTGCTGGATCAATCCGGCTCAATGGCTGACCCGTTCGGAGGCGGCGAGGCTTCGCTCAAAAAAGCTGACGGCGCATCTGACGCGATCAACAAACTTCTGAGTAACTTGGTGATAAAATGCACGAAGTCCGAGGGCGTCAGGGACTATTATTTCGTTTCTGTGATCGGTTATGGGGGTGACGTAGGTCCGAGATTGGGTGGCGCAATTTCCGGACGTCAAATCGTCTCAGTTAGCGAACTAGCCAATTCTCCTTTACGCGTTGAAGACCGTACTCGCAAAGTGCAAGATGGGGCCGGCGGTCTTGTTGAGGAGAAAGTTAAGTTTCCGGTTTGGTTCGATCCCGTTGCCAATGGTGGAACCCCGATGTGCGAATCCCTACGGTTGGCGAGAGTCCTATTACAGCCATGGGTTGCGGAACATCCTGCATGTTTCCCGCCAATTATCATCAATATAACGGACGGAGAAGCCACCGACGGTGATCCTACTGGTGCCGCGGACGAATTAAGGGCCATCGCCAGTACGGACGGAAACACGCTGCTTTTCAACGTTCATCTATCCTCACAGCGTGCCGCACCAATTCTCTTTCCAGATAATGACGCTCTTCCGGACCAGTTTGCTAAATCGCTCTTCCGCATTTCTAGCTCCCTGCCTCCACATATAGTCGCAGCTGCAAAACAGGAGGGGGTGCCTGTTTCGGAGGGGTCTCGTGGTTTCGTCTTCAATGCAGGTATGGTCGAGCTTATCAATTTCGTAGATATTGGAACGCGCCCAACCAGCTTACGGTAAATTGAAGGCAAGTCTGAGCGTCTTCAAATCCCAGAAACAGGGAAATGAACCATCGGAATACGAAGACGCTTCCGAGCCGTCTCTTTCAGGGGAACTACTTTCCGAAAGGCTTAGCGTAGCGATTTCCGATGGTGCAACAGAGAGTTCTTTCGCATCACTCTGGGCCAGCGTCCTTGTTGCAGCGTTTGTCAATTCCGGCCTGCCAGCCGACGAACGTTTCAAGAAAGCGGTAAACAAAGGAGCAAGAATCTGGCGCAGGATAGTCGATCCGAAGACGCTCCCGTGGTATGCGGAGGAAAAGAGAAAACGTGGTGCTTTCGCGACCTTTCTCGGGACATGCTTTGGCGAAGATGGTAGCTGGGAGGCTATCGCTGCGGGTGATTCATGCCTCTTCGTGAAAAAGCCAACAGGCGTTGTTAGCTTTCCCATAAGCGATGAGAAGGAGTTTGGGTCAACCCCTCCTTTGATATGCAGCAGACGCAGCGAGAGAGAGATGCCTTCCATAAAATCCACGAGGGGAGAATGGTCGAGCGGAGACCTCTTCTTCTGGATGACCGACGCCGCTGCTCAATGGTTCCTGCATGAGCTAAATGCGGGCCTATTCCCCTGGGAGGTAATCGCGTCTTTCGCTGACACTGAAACTTTCCTCGCTTGGTTATCTTCGGCTAGGGGTTCGGGAATTATGCGTAATGATGATGTCACAATTCTCATGTTGAGAGTGGAATAATTGGGACTACCAAGGCTCGACGAATACCAGCTCGCAGTACAGAATCCCAAAAATGCCTTCAAGGACCAGGAATTACAAACCTGTCGAGTCGAGACAAATCCACTTGGCTTGCCCAGTGTGAAGACCGGCGGTTTCGCTTTGATTTACCACCTTTCTCGAGCAAGTGATAATTGGGCTGTTCGATGCTTCTATCGAGAAGTTGGAGACCTGCAATTCAGGTACGACGCGATTAGTCGGTTCCTAGAAAAGAACGCAGACGGGACGTTCGTCAAAGCCAGTCTTCAGATAGAAGGAATACGTGTCGGCGGAAACCTATACCCCATATTGCTAATGCCATGGCTCTCCGGGGATGTTCTGAATCTCCATATCGAACGCAATCTCGCGAAACCGAATGAAATTACATGGCTTGCGGACGACTTCCTAAGAATCGTCAATCGTCTTGAACAACTTGGCGTTGCTCACGGTGACCTTCAACACGGAAACATCATGGTGAGAAGCAAGTCTCTCACGCTGATAGATTATGACGGCATGTACTTGCCCGAGCTTTCAAAATCTCCGACGAAGGTACTCGGTCATCTGAACTATATTCATCCAGATAGATCCAATGCCGCTCCCACGGCCCGGATGGACCGTTTTCCATCAATCGTCATCTACCTAGGACTTAAAGCGGTTGCAGCAAAGCCCGCGCTTTGGAGAAAATATAGCGACGGAGAAAACATACTATTCCAAAGAAAGGACTTCCTCGATCCGCAGTCTTCTCCTCTAATAAACGACCTGAAAGGAATCCCTGCGGTAAGAGCGCTTGCAGAGAAGTTTGAGGCCATCTGCTTCTTAGACTACGACAAAATCCCTTCACTATCGGAGTTCATCTCTCCGAGTTACGTACCGCCAAAGCCGCCTGCCAGAGTTCGACCGATCCCGACGGTACGCAAGCCGATAGAGTACATTTCTCAGTACGAAGTTATACTTGCTGAGAAAACCAACACGATTGTTTCAAGAACCGGAGAGATGCTAGAAATCGTCGGCCAAGTCACCAACTACAAGAGAGACGTGACTCGGCGAAATCAACCGTACATGTTCCTTAACTTCGGAGATTGGCGCAAGGGAGCGTTCTATCTGGTCATCTGGGCTGACGTACTGGACATGATGCAAACGGGCGGTATCAGACCGGAGTCATTTGTAAACAAGTGG
The DNA here is from genome assembly GCA_963733055.1 of Candidatus Bathyarchaeota archaeon. Taxonomy (GTDB): domain Archaea; phylum Thermoproteota; class Bathyarchaeia; order 40CM-2-53-6; family 40CM-2-53-6; genus FEN-987. The sequence goes on along the minus strand of CAVTBR010000003.1, from coordinate 516,051 downwards.
GTCAGCGTTACCGGCATGATAACCGAATACAAAGGTCGACCACAGATTGTTGTGGATATTCCGTCACAGATTCAGCCTCTTCAGGACAAACAGGAGGCCCTTAGGTGCGTCAATTCGCAAAAGAAGGCAGCTGCACCTTCATCGACGTTCGTGGATCATCAGCAACTCGTTTGCTTGCGCCATAATTTTAGACTAACCTACGATCTACAATCTAATCGTTACTTCTGCCCTCTGTGTGAACCAGGACGACCACAACAGATTGTCGTATCGAGACCTCAACACCCAGTTGATGTCCTGAGTAGACAGCAGGCGGATGCACTTCAGAAACTGTACGCCACTGTCCCGTCTTCTCCACCCCCAATTCAACCTTCTGTCAGGCCAATAGTGGCAAGTCCAAAGGTGTTTTGGACAGGATTTTTGCTTGCCGTAATTTCAGCCATCCTCGCTGTTGCAGCTATCCCGAGCCTGCTTATCCTTGTAATCCTGGGTTTGGTCTTGACTTACTTCGGGGCGGTTTACAGGTCATATCCGGTACCCGTACGGATACTCTCGACGCCATGGCATGGCACGGCGAGTTTCGGCGCTATGAATCCTTCCAAGTGTCGGGGGTGTCGTCAAACAATTCGACTTGGCGAATCGATGGTTAAAACAGAGATCGGAGACATGCACTCACGATGCGTTCACGCAAAGAAACGGCGCGTCTGGAGAAAGGACGGCCGAATTGGTCTTACTCTTCTCGTCTATAGGCTGCGAAATCTCATGTCGATTCCGCAGACTGCAACGATTACTCGGCCTAAGAAAAAATCTGCCAACCTCTTATCACTCCTTATTATTGCCGTCGCATTTCTTAGCACATTTCTGATGAGCTATCCGACAATTACTTCTGTATCGACAACAGTGAATGTTTCAACATCGTACTTTACCGCCACATCATTTACCACTCCTATCCAACAGTCCGTCCTAATGGCCAGCTCAACTACGACAACCTGCCAAACGAATCGTCAGAACGAATCGTGCAGGAACTACATTTTGGTATCAAGATATACCACGATGTATGCTTCGACTGTGAGTCTTCCATATACTCAAACACGCGCCATCACTTTCTCCAAGTCATTCTCGCAAATGGTCGCACCCTATGCATCTACCGGGATCAATTCATCATCTTGGATAGCCTTAGCAGCTCTGGTAGTTGTGTTGTCTATAGTGGGTGCAATTCTTGTTCGGCGTTTATGAGCGCTGTCGTGATCGCAAGGAAAGCCTTCGTGATGCGTATCCAATTTTAGCAGCGAAGCCCTATTACGACTACTTCTCGGTCCGCAACCAATCGTGTAGAGCTTGAGCGGCGTCAGCCGCCTGTTCTGCCTTATACTCGAAATTTTGAAGTTGCTCGTGTCTCTGGGGGGGTATCTCGAAACTGATTTTAAAAAATATGAACCCATCAATTTGACTTATGATTGTTTTCGTTTGAGATTTGACCTTTAAATCGATCTCTGGCGAGCGGGATAATAAATTAAGAAGATCCTCTTTATCGCTACTGAACTTCTCTTTAATCTCTTCAACAGCTTCGGGCGTCCACTTCACATTTGGTAATTCGTCTTTGTAACTCTGCCATCGCAGTACCAGCCGACTTAGAATGTTTGCTAAGTCCTCGTAAATTTTTGTCTGAGGTATTGCCATGTTAATTGTTGGAGTGCCTTCTTGAGCCGCTATGAACTCTTTGTTGATGTCCTTAATTTCGCGACTTAGCCGTTCCGCTAGTTGTACTCTCACGCCCGCTTTGTCTAACTTATACAAGCCCTTGCCCTGAATGTTGGGATTGGGATCAAGCATTCCTATCACAACTCTGCCGATTCTTCTCTGTATGATTCTGTCGGCGCAAGGCATCTTCTCGTGGCCTCGAAGTGTGCAAGGTTCAAGAGTGGTGTAAAGCGTTGTACCCGTCAGGTCCATCTTTCCAAGTTTTCTTTCAAGCAGAGTATATTCAGCGTGATCTCCTTGAGCATATTCACCGCAAAACGCGTGGTCTAATATCTCGCCATTCTTGACTACAACTGCACCGACTTTAGGATGTGGCCTGCTGTCCTCAGGTGTGGATTGCTTGGATAGCTCGATTGCCACACGCATGAATTTTTCATCTTCAGTTGTGTCATTAGGAGTTTGGGACAACCGATATGGAGCGTTTTGTAATGTGCGAGGAAATTCATTCTGGGAATTTACTTGCAATTTCTCCCAGTAGCCTCTTCCTCTGGCTGTTAGAGTGACCGCATGAAAGCGGAAGGGCGCCGTTCCGAGTTGTTTCTCTAGTTCAACTATACCTCCGTCTTTCAATAGGATAACGGCGTCATTGATATCGTTGGGCGAGAGTTCAGTTGCGTTTTGAAGTTCTTGTCCGGATGCCCAGCCATCGCCTCTAGCATCACGAGGTCGTAATGCAAGCACCTTCATGATGGTGAGTTTGTTGTTCTCCATGTAGAATCTCTCACGATTCTTCACTACGAGTCTGATTCATTCACATCCGCATTAAGTGAGCGCTTTCGTTCAGTAGAAAGGCTAGCGTAAACTCCAGGCAGAGAGTTCAGGTGTACAATTACACTTTCAGACAACAACCGTCGATACGATTCACGATTAGCACATCAAAAACGTAGCTCTCAAGGACCATTCAGATTTGTTGTCGTCTCTTACAGCACTAACTGTCATTGGCATTCCGAACCTGAACTGCATGAAACTCCGATGAGATGAGCCTAGCTGCTGAATCCTACCAGTGTAGCTAAGTTAGAGGGATGACTGACAACTGGCTAAGTTGATTCAAAACACGTAAATGCTAAAACAAAGCTAATCCGAAAGCGTAGGCCGAGTTGAAGAAACATGAATACCACGAACTTCTCCTTTCAAAACGCACGCGATGAACTATACAAATTGATAGAGCAAGAAGCGCAGGTACTCAGTTTAATGAAGCAAAAGGGGTTACTAGGCTTGCCAGTGATTATGGAACAGTCGGGTAAAGAGATTCTACAGACCCAACTCGATGACCTGCGACGTCAAATTGCGGCCCTGCGTGAGTACTGTATGATAGATTCACTAGACTCACTAAACCTAGAGTCGCAGAGATTGAGTGACTTGACTGTCGGACTCAAAAGGGTAACATGGATTCTCGCTGCGCTTGCAGTAATCCAGATCATTCTGGCTCTACTTAGAAAATGATTGGTCAATCGCATTCTCAATAAGTCTGTTATCCAGCTAGTTCCTCCTTCACCTCCCCGCGCTCACACGTTTGCGAGGAATCGTAAACCTGAGCTTACCCTAAATCATATATCGTCAGCAGCTCGAAAATCATTCGGAAGTTAAGAGGTCAATTTTTCGGTTGAGCCGCTCAAAATCCTTCCCTTTACAATTCGTGTTGATGGCAGTAAATGCAGTTGTGTACGCGGGCATGGGTGCATTTTTCACGGTGTTTCCGGTAGTCCTCTTTGGGGTTAGGTACTGGCCACAAGTCTTCGGACCTGCCGCTTTCAGCATATTGTTTGGGCCGTGGGTCGGAGGGATAGCGATTCATTGAAAATCGGCCAGAGGTTAAAGCGGCTAGACAAGCAACAGTAGCAACGAGTGAGGCTAGTTCAGCTAATTTGTTGAACAAGCTAACCTCTGACGTCCAATACGAGGATGCCTTCAAAGAATGGTGGATGAGACAATTTCCTAAAACACCATACGACAGAGAAGCATTCGTCGATTGGACGAAAAAATATGTGAACGCAGGCTTGATTAGCCTAAAGAATAACGAACTAAAATTCAGCGGTGGAGCTGAGCTTGTCGGCAAACTTTATCGGATGAAGAAAAGTAGCTCTGAGTAATGGGCTGCAGGTTACGCTGTCATCATCCTATTGGGTAAAACAGATTGAGCGAAAGATATAGAACGTGTAAGTGTTAAGTGCTATGTCGGGTGATTACAATAACTTTGGAAGAGTTCTTGAAAGCGATTAACTCCGATGACTTTGCCGTGGGAGACAGCTTTTGGCTTGAGAGCGTGAGATTCAAGTTCGAATTCGAGGTCATGCACCGAGAGCCACTTCACTAGAGTGAGTCAGGATTGACTCCTCTACGGAGATACCTCGTTGTGCAATGTCCAATACTCTAAGGCTTTGTAACTAGCTTCGCTATTCTGAGAGAACTAAAGCCGGCACAGTTGTCCAACACTATCTATGTTTGCGGACTCATTCGATGTATTTTACTGAGATTTTTTCCTGTCTCTCAAGCGGGAGAGATTTGTAAAGGTTATCGAGGGTTGCAGAGAACTCTTTACGGCACCAAATGTCAACGAATGCGAATCCGACGTCGAAGTTCTTGGACATATTGATTTTGACTTGCTCGGGATGTGTTGACAGCTCTGATAGAGTTTCAATTTCGACAGCGACAGCACGTTGAAGATCCCACTCCCCATCGTGTGTTAACGGTATCGTAACGAGGTCTGGTTTCCTCAGCGTGCCTCCTTGCCGGGGAATAATCACGTACCATCCTTTCGCTCTATAATGTTTCACCGCCTCACAGCCGAGCGCGATCGCCTCCTGTCCGCCCATGTGAGCATCTAAGAGCATGTCTGCGGTGCCTTCCATGAGAAGGAGTCCATTGGACTTTGAGGTTACAGAGAAAATCGTTGGTGGCCTCCCCGGGGTGGTTCTCTCGGTCGCCACCTCAGACGTTAGGAAACCAGTCTTCTCGAGTTCGTCTAGTTTTGGTGAGATGATTCGACTACGGTCCTTCGATAGAGTTTCAGCTATCTTCTTGGCGTAGGCGTCATCCCCCAACGCCACGACCGTCTCGAGTACCTGGAAAGTCAGCGGGTCTGGGAGAGGTTCACTCAAGAGTTTGATCCAACGCCTTTCAAGAGCGTTCTCAATTAGGGAACCCTCGATGCTTTCAGGGGCACCAAACTCCTGGCGCATCTTTCCTTCAAACTGTCGGACTCTATCGGGTGATTGGACAGTTGGTGGATCGGGGAGAGTTAAACAGTGGAAGGGAGCGACCTGCTCTTCTTGCCCTTTAACTCTAAGCCTCACTAGTGCATTGAAGTCAGCCAAGGTCGCAAGCTGACTGGCTAATTCCTTCGCATTGATCGGATCAAGATCGGCAGCCAAAGATGATGCGTCGGTTCCACCCAGACGGAACATAACTTTCGTCGCAAAATTAGCGAGAATTGCTTCCCTACGTTGGAGATTGAGTTGCGCTAGGTTCTGGTGAATCAGGAAGAGTGGCATGGCGTACTTCCTAGCTTCGCTCGGAATCACATCTAGCAGGGCGAGTTCCTCTAAGTTCTGAAATTCATCCACTATCGTTACGACTGGTGAACGCTGGTCTTCGGCTAATTCGCGGGCTCTGAAGAGAACAGCGAACCATAACGTGAGGACGATCGTGTTCATTGACATGATCAGAACGTTAGGTGGGACTCTATCCTTGGCTAGCCGCCATATCACAAGACGGCCAGGTTTGATTAACTCTTCAAAGTTGACATTTGGTTGTGCAGAACAGAAGAGTTTTCGTAGCAAAGGGTTGGAAGTGAATGTTCCGATCTTGTTTAGGATTGCGAAGACGGCATCTGCAGGCAACTTTGTTGCGAACTCTAACGTCGAAGTTATCTCAGCATCATCAACATTCATCTGGTCGAGAATTTGATTTAGTCTATCTCTGTCACGTAAGGCGAGAAGTACGGCGTAAAGATCGACCATTGTCGGAGTGTCAGTAATTTTGTATAGGTAACGTAAACTGGTTCCGACAATGAACGTGAGGCGTGGCATCTTCACTGTTGTGACGCCGAAAAGTGCTTCAAGCATCTGCATGAAAACGCCGATCACCCACTCTACTTTGAATTCTCGGTCCTCGGGCGATCTGTACGCAGGGAGTTGAAGCGGGTTTATCGCGAAGGTGGTTGTGGTAGGGTCTAGTAGAGTTACGCCTTCCCAATTCGGCAATATGGTAAGAAGCTTGTTTGATGCGTCACCATGCGGGTCAATAAAGTGAATCGCTAAAGGTGTCTTTGATTCTCGAAGCTGCTTCACAACGTTGAGAATGAGTGTCGTCTTGCCGACTCCTGAGCCGCCAACGACGTAAGTGTGCCTCGATAGGTCCTTCAAATCTATCCGAATTGGGAGATGCGTCGATTTCTGATAACCCAAAAGAACTCCTTGTTGGGAGGGTGGGGAAATTGTCGGGAGAGATTTTGCCCGTGTCCATTTGACAAATCGCAACCCACTCGTGACTGGCAACTGCAAGAAGGACGCAAGTTCGTCTGGCGTAAGCAGAAGGAATTCGGGAGCCGTTCGATTTTCGAAGAAAGTCTTCTGGTAATCTCTAAGCGTATCGTCGAAGTGATTGCCGAAACTTCTCTCGACAAACATCCGAAGGATTGACGGACTGACGTTTGACACATTCCCAGCTAATTGATCGTATCTTCCTTGGAAAACCGACAATGAGTTTACGACAGCATTAAGCGAGTTACTTGAACCAGAACAAAGGAATCTAAATTCAGCACGTATGTTCTTCGCTAGCGACTTCTCCAAGATTTCGTCGGCCATTTGGGGACCTATTTGTACTAGTGACTTCTCATTCAGCCCCTCAAGCTTTGCTTGATCAATTTCACTCCGCAGAGCCGTCGAGAGTGAAACCGCATGGCGATGCCAATCGCTCTCACGCCAGACCAGTTGGGCCCAAGCGAAATCTGTAGTCTGGATAGCTTCGAGGACGTGATCTACCGGGTTTCCCTTACCTTCGAACACCAGTTTGGTGAAGATCAGGCCCTTCTTGAAGTAAGCTTGAACAAATCTCGAATCAGAGATTTTGCTAAGCCATGCAGGGTAGGTAGGCAAAGGGTAGAAAGCAATTGATGGGTAGGCGGCTTCCAGTTGTCTTTCATAGTTTCCAATTCGGGTCTCTAAATCGGCGGCGACTATGTGAAGGTCTTTGGTAGCCCGGTCCCACCAAACCTCATAACTACGAGCATTGCCAGCGGATGTGAGAGAGCTTGCCAGGCTCGTTAATGCTTGAAACTCCATCCTTGGCTGCTGAAAAGGTGGCTTTACGCCCTTACACACATACCCCATTAATCTCCCCGCTATCGAATATCAAGATCTAGTGTTTCCCCTCGTAAATCGAGCCCGCGAAAGGTCTAGGTCTAAGCTAGCGGCTATTCTTCGAAGTCCCCATCGGACAAAAATGCAGATAACAGAAAATGCGTTCAACACAACCATCCCCACATCTGAAATCGGCAGTCCGATAACTGACCCCTTGACGTAGAGAAACCAAGCGCCGAAAAAAACTAAGACGCCTGTCCAGGCGTAAGCGCTAGCCAGTCTATTCAACCATCGTCTTTTCCGACTTAATTTCATGTTCGATCGAACAGTTAGAACCGTGACCGCTGTAAGCCCAAGAGATACGATTGCAATCCCAAGAAACGGAATCCCTGCAATCAAATTCGAAGGTTGTTTGAGCCTCCCCCCAGGGAACCCAAGAGAAGAAGTAAAAATCGAGATTAAGACTAAGAATAAGAAAAGCATCACCATTACAATAGTCTGTTTCGGCCCGAAATTGGAACCTGAGCTAGTTGTGGTCGTCATTCTGCACGACGTCCATACTGTTGTAATTAACTGCGGAGGCATCTGTAAGAACTATAGTTCATACTATTAGCTTAGCTCTGATTTTGCTGCCTTGGAGAACATACTGCGATACTTACATTGGTCTAGAACTCGGGGCGGTTCGGGAAAGCACGGAAACGAAGATGCGGAGCAATTGAAAGTTCTCCCGAAGTCAGAGCTGGAAGTTGGGTTCAGACAGTTGGAAGCATAAATCACTTAGTTTACCCGTTTCCTCCAAGACATCAACTGTTTGCTTTTTGGCTTTGACGGCGTTCCATACAGCACGGAAGACTCTCTGAGCCTGGGTATGAATCAAACGGTCCTCGGTCGTTTCTGGCAACGACTCGGCCCAGACAGATAGTTGGCTAGGCACGGGAACTCTACCCATCTCTGCGCACGTTTCGATGTAAGCGAGCAGTAAGATTATTTCGACCTTGGAATGAACCTGAAACATACGCCAAGCTCTCAGTACTTTGACGGATTCAAACTCCAAGTACTTCGATAAGGATGTAGGCTCCATTAGGCAGTTGGCCTCGACATCCTTCAGGAGATCTCGGAGAAAATTTGTGAAGGATTTTGTATGCTCTCCCCAAGTAGTTTTACCTTCTTTTCTTATGAATAGCCTAGGCGCACTAAGCTGATCATGCTTGAGCATTATGTTGTAACAGTCTATGTGACCTCTCTCATGTTCAAGGACCGCTTCAAGGTATGAATGAAGCATCTCCTCGAAAGTGGAACGCTCTTCGTAATTGAGGTGAAGAATCGGCATCCCCCTCTTGAGGCCACCCATTGCCACATAATCTGCTTTCGGGTCATTCTCTATTATCACATAGACGTCGCCCCTGTTTTGGAAAACCTTCTCGACAGCTGCTTTGAGCGACGCCAACCATAGGTCTCCAAAGTCCCATGGTGCCTGAATGTCCAGATGCACAGTCACAAATCCATGCGTCATATGGGTGTGGTAGCACCAGACATTCTAATCAATTTCGTATGTGCGAGCCATCGGACATCTGCCTTTCAAGAATCTAGGTATTCACGTTGCGTTTGTATGATCGGTTGCTTCAGCAAATCTAGGAATTGGCGATAAGCTCGTTCTCGTTTGCTCTGAATTGGTTGAGCGTCAACAAAATTGCCCCTGGTCACTTTTGCACTCTCCGCCGCCTCGCCTTAATGGGGGGGAGAACCTTGCTCTTACTGACGTCAGATTTCGCCCTATGACTCACGCGGAATTAGGTGTTGATTTGAAAGGTCACACGGAAGGGCCGAAGGGACCAGATGAATTATCATCTGGGGCTCCATTCATATTATTGCATAAATGGAGAACGGGCGTAAGAATGCCGAGTTTAGGTTACCCTTTCATCGTGGATCGGACGAGTTGTTGGACGCCGAGCCTGGAGCAGATCGTCGAGATGATCGACTCGTTTGGTACGGCGCGGGAAAAGCTCGCTCTCGAACTTGTCTCTGGTCTCTCCGGAAAAGCAGTGTGGAGTTGTGGTTGATGACGGAGAACCCGCTGCCCAAGAAGGTGGTCGATAGGATTTTCTGCTCGTCGAGCGAGAACATGAAGGAATTGCCGGACAGTTGCGTTGCTTTGACTGTGACGTCGCCTCCCTACAACGTGGGGAAGGAGTATGACAAGAATCTGAGCATGGAGGAGTACCTGGGGCTTCTGGAGAGAATAATGAATGAGGTGTACAGGGTCTTGGTGACCGGGGGCAGGGCGGCGATAAATATGGCAAACATCGGACGAAAACCGTACATCCCGCTCACCAACTATGTTACCAAAATAATGGACAAGGTCGGATTCGACATGATAGGAGAGTTCATCTGGAATAAGGGAGCGAGCGCCGGGGTCTCAACCGCATGGGGGAGTTGGAAAAGTGCCTCTAATCCAGTACTCCGAGACGTACACGAATGGATACTCGTGTTCTCGAAGGGATTGTCTGAGAGAAACGCAGAGAATAGAGAAAGCACGATTACCGACGCCGAGCTTATGGAATACACGCAGAGCATCTGGTCGATTCATACCGCTTCTGCCAAGCGGATAGGTCACCCCGCCCCGTTCCCCGAGGATCTGCCGCGCCGTCTAATTCAACTCTACACCTTCAGGGGGGACGTTGTTCTGGATCCTTTCTGTGGAAGTGGTACGACCTGCATCGCAGCGCTGAAGGCTGGCAGACACTACGTGGGCTATGACACGGAGAAGAGATACTGCGAGCTTGCAGAAAAAAGAATACGGGAATGCTTCACTCAACCAAGCCCTAACACAACTCCAAGAAGTGACAAGAATGAATCTGAACAGACGAAAAACAAAAAGAAACGAACCACACAGTCTAAAAGAAGCCCGAAACAGCACAGGCTCATCACAGACAAAAATGAAGGGTAATGGTAGTATGCAAAATTCGACGTTTGGTACAAGGAGTCATTCTGACCAATAGAGTGCTTTCTGCGATCTGGGTGTTTGTATCATCCTTCTTGGAATAGTGTGTACGCTTGAGTCTCTTCGCATCTACCCAGGTGAATACTTCAACAACAGAGCGAAGTATTTCCTAAGATGCGTTTTCCAACAGTTTTCGAAACACTGTTGGCTAAAGACCTAGTTGGCATGCGACATAGCGAGGCGATTACATGAAGCGTGCGCTCCAGGACCAATCCGGCAAAATTGGTCTCAGTTGGCAGTAACCTAACCAAATGAAACCACCGAAGACCGTCACGGACACAACGGTATTCGTCATATCACCTGATATGAATGCAGTTGTCCAACGAGATTACGAAGGCGGCGCATCCTTGTACCGACTCAGCGAGAACAATCATCCCTCCGATGACTCCGGAGTGCTTGCTTCCATGTTCGACTTGATTGCGGGTTGCGCCTGCATGGCTTGCTGTCTATTGCATCTCGGTAACGGTATATAGTACCTGCCGCGTCTTACGGACCGGGGACTGATCGAGTGGGTCGCCCGTTGCGCGAAGAGGTTCTCAACGCCAGGCTCGCTGAGATCCTCTCGGGGCAGAAGATCGTTTCCGTAACCGACAATCATAGGCTACCCGACGTCGTAGTTACAGATTCATCGGGAGCCAAGTTTCTTCTGGAGGGAAAGGTCGTTAGTGCGCGAAACGCCGTCGAATCGTTGGAGAAGAGTTGCCGGGAGCGCATCAAAGAAGGTGTGGAATCGTTCGCCGTAGCCGTCCTATATCCTTCGGGAATCGGCGATACTTCGCAGGATCCCGATTCCATTCTCTCTTCCGTGCGCCTTAGGGCAAAAATATTCACAGCCACCTCCGAGAGCGACTGGTTTGAAACCAACGTGGACGGACTTGCGGAGGCTCTGCAGCGTTATCGGATATCCCCAAAGGAGTTTGAACAGGTCCGGTTACGGGAGGAGTTTGCTAGTGCGTTTCTAAGAGCAGTGCATTATTCTGACTTTGAAATCAGCATGCTAGGCGACCTTTCGCAAGTCAACAGCGAACAGGTGAGTTCGTTGCTCAACGCGAAGCTTGAGGAAATGAAAGTGATAGAGAACATAAGAAAGAATCCTCACAGGAAAAAGAATTGAGCCATTTCGGGTGAACGACTCGTGCCTGGTGACGACGCGGTAAGCCTCATCGAGATCAAGAAGTTGGCGGCAAAGGTCTCTGCTCGGCTAGGATCGTCAGCGGACGCGGAGTTTCTCAAAATGTTAGAGAAGGAGCCAGACACGATGCCGTTGACTGTCGAGTCCTACACAAAGGTCAAGATGTATTGGAAACTTGTCGACGGGCTTCTGGATAAGATGGGTTTGTAGTCATGTTGGCTCCGGCTCCCTGATTAGCCACTCGTCGGAATCCTTGCGCACAAGATTCCAGCCCTGGTTCTCAACTAGGCGTCTGCCCTCAAGTGGTGTCACGAACCTCTGTCGCCTGGGTTTTGGCTTGGCAGGAGTGGCGCCGAATCTGTTTCTTGCTCTCTCGGACAACCTTTCCATTTCATCTTTCGGCAGGTTCGCCAAGTCGTCGCCGGGGCAGTCTCTTGTAATCTTTTTGATTGTCCGTTCGCTGTAGTGTAGCGCTAGCAGGAATAGTCGGTTTGCCGTTCTTCTGTTCTCCTGCTGGAAGAGTTGGATGTTCTGTGAACCGGGGGGGTTGCTTATGACGTTCAGATATGGTTCGATCTTCTTGTATTCGTCCCGGTAGAAGTCAATATTATACAGATGTGCTTTCCTGTACGAGTCAATTGAATGTCCCATCATGAACTCAGCTCCAATATGTTTTACCCCATGCATATCGCACAGGGTTCGGAATAGGTCTCGGAATTCGTGTTCGTGTACGTGGTACCGGTTTGCTGCTCCATGGTTGCCTTTTGTGATCAGCCGAATGCGCATTGCGATTTTCGTAATTTGTTTGATGATTAGTTCGCCGGTGACCGGCACGTAGGCTCCAGTGAGATGGTTTTTTCCTCCTCCCTTCCGCCAAGTTACGAAGAGATATGGATCAACTGCTTGCGGACGCATTTTGAGCCAATCCTTAATAGCTTTCTTGGCGTCGTTGCTGATGAAGGGGGAGAATTTCACTAGCTTTCCGCCGCGGCTCACTTTCGATCTGAGTAGGGGAATTTCGATAGCTTCCGGGCTATCCAGTTTGTCAACGATCTGTTTCCACACTTCGGAGTTGAATTGCTCGAACTCTGCTTCAGCCATGCCTGCTTGGAGCATGACCGTGAAAACATGGTTGTAGGGCAACGGTGCGTTGAGTATTAGCTTGTGAACTTCTTCAAGAGTTAATGCTTGCTCCTCATAGACGCGTTCCTCGTCGAGCTTGCTCCTTCTGAACATCTTATTTGAATCGGTCTTGCGTAATGACTGGAGGTCCTCTCGGTGGTGTTCGTAGAAGCTGCGGATTGCACACCAAGTGTTTCGTTTGTCACTAACCCCGGTCCGCAAGCCTGTGACGTAATTTATGACCCTATCCAAATGCATGTATTGGATTTTCTTGTCCCTTGACTTCATACATTTGTTGTGATCGTTTAGCATCGTCTGAGCCGATTTCCAGAACTTCCGTTCAATGACGTTAGTGCGGTACCGAAGGAAATAGTATGCGTAACTCTTCGAGTTCGGGTTAAGACTGCGAATCCAATCCTGAACGCACGGTTCATCACATTTACTGAGATGACTCTCCATGTTCTTGTACGGCAAGAGGGTTTAGCTCCGCAAAAGGCTATCGTCGGATGGTGCAAATAAGGCTATCGAACCCTACGATAACGGGGGTTCAAATCCCACCGGCCCCACCATTCACTGAACCGACCCCAGTACTAAGCGAAATCGCCACATTTGCTTTTCATCTAATAGAGTTGCCAAAAAAGGTTGGGACGGGAACTTTGAGGCCCCAGAGAGGTCACCAAAAGCCGAACTCATGCCACCACTTTTGGACAATGTAAGACACTAACTGTCCTACTGGATAGAAAGTGTAGGGGTAGTGAATAAGATACTATCGGGCTGCGTCGTTGGACCGACTCCAAGTGTATACGGCCGTAAGGCCCATTCATTCTACTAGGTAGAAATGGAGTATAATTACCCTTTACGACTTCCCCTCCAACCCACATTAAATACCTAGTCGGAGGTACAACGGTTCTAGTTGATTGTTGGAGGTGTTTGAGAGATGGCGCCGAAAAAGAAAGTTAAGATGGGTTTAGGTAAGGAGCACGACAAGAACATTCGACAAGAGGAACAAGTAGCATAAGGCTACTAAACTTGGGCGGTAACCGCCCTAATTTTCTTTCTTTATTATGTCCGTCTAGGGCCTTCGCCTGTGGCCTGAAAGGCCAAGCTGATTTTGGTAAAATATTCCCAGGCTAGCGATAACTCCGAACTGCTAAGGGAACGTTTACTGGTCCGAGTCGTAATTCGATATCGAGGTTCGAACAAGGTCTTATTACCTTCTCGCACCTGACCTACCGTCGGGTTCGTTTGATGAGATTTGGAACGGCTTGGGTCAAGTATGCCTTGCTTATGGCAACCGTCTTAGCCTTGGCAACACCCATAATCGTCAATGCTAGCCCGTGCCCTCCAATTACTATCATAACTATCCCTGCAACAACAGAGACTTTCGTTTCAACAACAGTTACCTTCCCTGCATCAATGATTACGGTCAATTACGCAACAATTACTGTGACTTCAGGGACCACAGTGACAACTACGACTACGCAGGTCCCTGGGTTGAGCGCCGTCTCCACACTCAGTTCTACTGAAGTAACGTCGAGTACTACAACGTGCTCAACGGATACCGCCAGCAGCCCTGCAACTTTCGTCGTCATTGGTCTTACAACGGTGATTATTCTTGGGGTGCCATTGACTATTCCTGAATACCCCTTAGGCCTAGCCGTGCTAGCATTTTCCGTGATGATTGCATATGGCGTCATTAGACGCCGAACCCGAAACGATAAACCCTAGACTGCGTTAAGATCGTTGGGCCGTCAGGCCCAATCATAATTTAGTAATTAATTCTACGCCTAACTAACCCATATCCTATAACCAATAAGATTGCCAGCAACACTAGGCCGTAGGGGTATTCTGGGATAGGAGGCGCACTCGTAGTCGTGGTTGACGTTACCGCTGGAGCTTGCACGGCGTCCCCAATCATAGCCCAATTGGCACCACTTTCACTATCCTGGTGGGAAATGGTGAAGGAAACGGATAGACCACTCTGTGTGGTAGACACAACCTTGAACTCAGCAGCAGTCCCGCCGTTCTGGACGGCTATCAGACTGAAACCTGAACCAGCCGTCAAGGTGTCCGAGAAGAAATCATCGGCTACCATACCGAGTATCACGTCGTTAGCATTTGAGGTTGAAGAAATCGTTACGCTAATCGAATCTGAGCAAGAACCAGAACCGCAGGGAGGGACTGTGCCGCTGTTAGTCGCAGGCACTCCTGCTGAGGGGTCGAATGGTGACGCAGTGTTCGCCCCGTTCATCCCCCAAACTTGCAACGCAATGAATGAGTTGCCTGAAGCAGTAACTGTTATCGTATCTCCTGAAAGCGTTGGGGTGGCTATAGCCCACCATTCACTCATCACTCCAGCGGATACTGGGGTGGACTTCCTCAACGTGAAACTTAGATGCCCCTGACTATCCGTTGGGGTGAAGAATGTGATACTAGGACCCGTAATGGTGCCCGCAAAGACGATTATAACATCATTCGGGTTACTGGTTCCGAAGGCCAATACAGAACACGATGTCCCAGTGCAAGCGTTTGAACCAGACCCGTCTACAGATAACCCTGTGCTGTATACAGGTCGAATCACGTTAAACGATACGAACATTAACAGTAACAGCAGGCTGAGAAAGAACAAGCCTACTCTAGTTTGACACAGCAGCCAAACCCCACAACCCTGCCTACGCCGTTCAGTTAATGTGGCTTATGGTCAGTTTCGTTATGGGCCGTTACAGGGGTACATGTGACGAACCGGACTATTTCTTCAGGGCCCATGGTCGAAGGCAAAACTGAGAAAATACGAAGTTTCAAGATTCACCTCAGAAGTAAGACAGACTTATCCTCGAAGACCCCTTGAATCAATGTAGGCTGAATGCTTCAGCAGATCGTTCACTCATGTCAGCAGTGAAAGGACGTCCTGTTAATCGTGCCGATGGAGTTCGCACATCCCAAGCTCGCGGAACTGGAAGGTTTTGGTTTCTCAGCCTCGGTAAAACTGTAAATATTCATATGATGTGAGTTGAGCGGCCTCATAATTGACTGAGAAGACACCCTCGCCTATGCCAAGTTTAGGGAATAAGGTTTCGACCGGTTACGGTAGGCTGGATGAGGCCCTACAGGGAGGTTTCCTTAATGGTTCTATGGTCGTGCTGAACGCGCCGGCAAGCGACGAAATGCCAATTCTGCTGGCTAACTTTCTGAAGTGTGAGCAGCCTAGCTTGCTGATATGTCGCAATCTCTCAACTGCCCAACCGATCGCGCAAGATGCGGCCGACGGCAGGTCAAGTCTGATTTGCAGCGACAAACCCGTGTCGCCCGCAAGAGGTATCGTGCCAGGTAAAGGCATCGAGAACCTCACCGACTTGAACCTTCAAATCAACGAAGCATTAGCATCCATTCAGCCGAAACGGGTCGCATTGGATATTCTCTCAGACATATTGCTGAGACATAAAGCGCTTCAGACGAGGAAATGGCTCAACGAACTCTTGGAGAGACTCCGTTCAAGAGGCATCACAACTCTAGCAATTCTCAACCCGTACATGCACGCCCCTGAGGAAACGCAGGCGGTCGTAGACCTATTCGATGTGAACATAGAAGTTTTCGAGAAGGACGTTGAGGGACGATTGGGGAAATTCCTACGTATCAAGTGGGCCCATGGCATCGAAGTGTCCCAAAGAGAATTCCTCCTAGAGGGACTTGTGGCCGAGAAAGCCGGTCCTGAACCCCAGCTTACTCGACCAGTGGCGTTCAGAGAACCACGATGGCTCACACCTTTGGTGGGGCGTGATGAAGAGTTGTCCAGGCTCAGGTCTGCTTTTCAGGATGCTCAAGCCGGCAAATCCTCTATAGTTGTTATCCATGGGGAGGCTGGTGCTGGTAAGAGTCGTATTCTTCGTGAGTTGACCTCATACGCGCAGTCCGAAGGAGCCTCGGTCCTCACAGGCAGGGGAACCGAGGATAAAGTTCCCTATTCTCCATGGGTTGAGCTTCTGCGCGAATACGTCGCCAGCGTGCCTAGCGAGGTCCTTCGCCGAATGATAGCGGGAAACCCTGCAGATCTAGCGAGATTGGTGCCGGACATTACGGTCAAACTCGGCACGATTCCTCCCGTGAAATCGATTGGTGAACAACAGGATAAGATTCGATTATTCGAAACGATAACACAATTCCTGATTGCAGTCTCTAAGGAACAGCCACTTCTGGTCCTGCTTGACGACATGGAATGGGCAGATCAGGCTTCAATAGACCTTCTGGAGTATTTCGTGAGGAGCACGGGCAACTTACGAATCCTAGCTATCTGTGGTTACCGCACCGAAGAAATAGAGGCAGACAGCCCGCTTGAGAAAAGCCTGATGAGACTAAACAGAGAACGAGTTCTCGAAAACATTTCATTGAAGAACCTCACGCTTGAAGAGTCCGGCAGGCTGGTGACGGAAATTTTCGGTGAACCCAGCGTCAGCGCAGAACTCGTCAACCTGATTCACCAACGCACCGGCGGCAATCCGTTTTTCGTCGAAGAGATTCTACGGTCACTAGTAGAGGACGGAACTATATACCGCAGCGACAAAGGATGGGAAAGAAAACCGATCCAAGAACTGGTTGTTCCCAAGAGCGTCAAAGCTGCCCTCGAATCAAGGATCAAGAAGTTTGATCCTGACACTTTGAACACTATGGTCGTCGCGTCCGTAATTGGTTTTGAATTTGATTTCGATGTTCTTGGTGAAGTGTCCGGAGTCGAGGAGGATCTGCTGCTTGATCGCCTTGAGAAGGCTCTTGCTTCTAGGCTTATCGAGGAACCTAGCAAGAAAGGCGTCTTCAGGTTCGTCGATAGCCGCATCAGGGAACTGATGCTAGGCAACCTGAGCAAGATTAGAAGCGGGAGATACCATCAGAAAATCGCTGAAGCAATGGAGAAAATCTACGCCACGAACTTAGACCAGCACGCGGAGGCCATCGCGAGTCATTACTATGATGCTGGCGACACGCAACATTGCACCAGGTATTCAATCATCGCTGGCGATAGAAACATTTCGATCCATGCATATGACCAAGCAGTTACCGATTACAAACGCGCTCTCGAACTCCTCGACTTAGAGGGAGGAAGAGACGAAGAAAAAGCATCTGTCTTGGAAAAACTTGGTGGCGCCTACTATTTCGCCGGGGATGCGCAAGAGAGCACAGTCCGCTATGAAGAGGCTCTTGCACTTTTCGAGAGGCTACACGATTACAAGTCTTGCGCACGGATACGCGCCGATTCTTCAGATGCAATCTACGATGCGAAGGGGCCTACGATCGGCGCCAAGGAGGCAATCATAGTCACTAGACGAGCCCTCAAATACGTGGAGAGTGATCCTGATAGTTTTGAAGCCGCATCAATCTACTCGCGCTTAGCCTTCTGGCTAGGTCTACTGGATGAATACCAAGAAGCGGTTGGCTGGATTGACAAAGGCATTGATGCGGGCGAGAAGAGTGGCAATTTCGTAGCCGTCGCCGATGGCTTAGGTACTAAAGGCGGTTATCTTGCAGATACGGGCCGGGTAGACGAAGGTCTGCCTCTTCTAGAAAAGGCCCTCCAAATCTCTAAGGAGCACGAACTATTCGCGCAGGCGTCTTACTGTCTGCTAAATCTAGGTCTCTATACATACCCGAGGGATCTTGCAAAGGCAAGAGAGTTCGCCGTTCGACGACTTGAACTATGCAAGCGCATAAACCACGTCATCTACGAAGTTTCAGCGTGGTTGAGGCTGTCTGAAATCGACTTCTTCATAGGGGATTGGAAAGCCGCTCTAGGTGAGGTTGAAAGATCATTTGAAATCCTTGCACGGCTCGGGACGCCCCTCTCAACCAAAGCACTTGCCCAAATAAAGAGAGGTTTTCTGCTGCTCGGTATGGGAGATTTGCAGAAAGCGGGAGCGGATTTTGAGCGGGCCCTTGAGTCGATGAAGGATGACACCAAGATCGGAAGCGTTGTGCCCCTGCATGTCGGGTTGGGGTTGCTTAGGGAAGAGCAGGGGCGCGAGGTGGAGGCTAGGCAACACTTCGAAATCGCTGTCAACGCCTTCAGAAAGTTGGAATTCAGCTCCCAGCCAATTCTGCACATCGAGACATTACTTCACCTTACCGAAATGTACTCGAAACTTCAGGAACTGGATAAGGCACGAGAGGCTAGTCAGTGGGCTGCGAGACTATCGGAGCAATTGCGCAGCAACGCGGGCCTAGCCATGAGCGCGCAAGCAGAAGCAATCATCCACCTCGCAGCTGGTGAACGAGAGAGGGCAGAAGAGTCGATTGCAAAATCCTTAGCCCTATGGGAGAAGGCAGGATGGCCATACTACCACGCTAAAGCTCTCAGAGCCTACTCCGAAGCCATAGCTCAAACGAGCCCGGAAGAATCAAAGAAACGCTTAGACCAAGCCGCGGAAATCTTCCAGAAACTGGGAGCCAAACGTGACCTAGAGAAAGCGCAGAGAAGATTTTCAGCATAGTCGGCCCATCGAACACCGAATCGCGGCAACGATCTAGACCGTCGGAGTCGACCCAAGACTAATCGCATGTATCTGCTGGGACTCAAGAAAACGACTCAGAATGGGGCGTTTCATAGGTAGCCCCACCGAGAATTCCAATTAAGTCCGACCGGCCCCACCACTTTCGTGGGTTCAATCGAAATCGGCTTTTATTGCCTGTTCTAGTTTCCTTTCTAACTCAGCAACTTCTTTTCTTTTTTCTGTTAGTTGTTCGGCAAGCAGGACTTTTAGTTTGGCTTTCTTATGAACCGTCAAATAATATCCTTTTTCAATCTCTTTTCCTCCAGTCAATGCTGTTGCATTTTTGGAGCCGAATACAATAAGTTCTCCCGGATTGGCCTCCAAGAATGCGGTGTTTGCAAGCACTTCTGATGCGTCTGCAAGTCTTTTGCCTCTATCTACGGCTTCTTCGACCTTAGTTGGAGGATCTGTTGAACCTACTTTCTTCTTTGCAAAGCTCAAGTTTCCGGCATTGTCAACCTGCACCACCCGCGCACGAAAGCCGCCCTCGATGCCCGAAAAGATGCTAACAATGCCCCTGCCGTTTTTGTGGTAGTAGAGGCCCGCGGCCAAGGGCCTTCCAGCCCTTATGCTTTCAGTAGCATTTTTGTAAAGAAAAGTTCTTTGGCTCCATTCAGTGCCTTTTGCAAAGGCTTCATCACTAGTTACTTTAGTAGCAAGTACTTTTGACTCTGTCCTTTCTCTTGCGGATGCGCTCATATTATCACCATGAAATTTCACTAATTCTCCGATTTCTTGGTTAGTCTAATGGTCTCTTCATGCAAGATCTTTGCTGTATTGTGTATCAGTTCAATGAATAGTGAGAGTTCTTTGGTGGTGTAGGAAGAAGCTTGTTTCTCTACTTTTCGCTCCAATGGAAGAAATATTTCTTCGTATGCTTTCTGATTCTTCTTGTTCCAAGTCAATTCAACGATAATCGATCTCCTGTCCTTTGGATTGTCGGCTCGATTTGCGTACCCAGCTTTTTCTAACCTGTCTACTACACCGGTTATGGCGCCAGTTGTGAGGCCGGAGTGCTCCGCAAGTTTACCTGCTGTCATCGGCCCAAGACGAGCAATCAGATCCATGCACTTGTAGTCCGTAATATTCAGGTTCAGCATATCGGCAACTGCTTGATGTAGCATGATTGCCTGCGTACTCAGCATTCTGAATGCCTGGAGTAACTGCTTTTTCTCTGGAACGTTTGACATAATTCCATCCACTTTTATCTTACAGTCTAAGTATCTTAGAAGTTAAGCATATATATCATAATCTCCATGCATTAAAGTGTGATTGTATGAGCAACATCGGCCTGAACATCCATTCGGATATTCTGTACAAAATCCCACAAGGAAGCAGAACTAATAGGGATGGGAGCGAGATGTCAAAATGAAGATCAAGCTGACCAGTGTTTTCGTAAACGATCAAGACAAGGCCCTGAGGTTCTACACTGAGAAGTTGGGTTTTGTAAAAAAGATGGATATTACTGCTGGAAATTACAGATGGCTGACCGTCGTATCGCCAGAAGACCAAGACGGCACACAATTGGTTCTCGAACCAAATAGTAACCCAGCAGCCGAAGCATATCAGGAAGCAATTTTCAAGCAAAGTGTTCGAGCGTCATCATTCTTCGTAGACGATATCAAAAAAGAGCATGAAAGATTGAAAAAACTTGACGTGAAGTTTACCATGGAGCCGACAAAAGTGACTGGATCTACTATCGCCGTACTTGATGACACATGCGGCAACCTGATACAGATAACACAACTGCAATACTAGATTTTGCGTAGATAAACGACTACTACAAAGAAAAGACCAACCCGGGCGGCCATGAGCGCCACAGAAGAAGGTTAGCGTATTGGTTTCAGTCAAGACAATAAGGCGTATTGGGGCGGCTGCCCTGGTTTTCCCAGCCCTCTACCACCTGGTGCCAGCCCTCCCCACATTGATATTTGCACCAGCATTAGCAGAGGGATACTTTGGTCAAAATTTTGTCGCAGGCGAGATCTTCTTCTTCGTGCTCGGCCTATTCCAACTCGTATGGATTAGGGTTATTCTCAAATCGAAGAATCCTACGCTCCTGGCACTAGGGATCCTAGGCAATCTGGGCTCGATTGTAATTTACTCATTGTCGGCGGCTGGAGTAACGATCTTCGGCGTACCGCCCCACCCGCCCTTCCCGACCGTTGTGCTCATCAAGACGCTGGAGGCTATTTTCGTTCTCGCATCAGCTTACGTGCTAAAGGCAGCTCGTTCCGGCGCCTAACTGATAGCTCATAGGAGCGGTGAAACACCTGAACCCATCCGAACTTATTGACAAGCAAATCGCGGGCCTTACTGACTGGCGCGGCAAGACGCTCTCACGCATCCGTTCCCTGATCAAGCAAGCCGATCCCAGCGTGGTCGAGGAGGTGAAATGGAGGAAGCCATCGAACCCCGCCGGGGTTCCGGTATGGTCTCACGACGGGATCATTTGCACCGGGGAGACCTACAAGAACCACGTGAGGCTGACCTTCGCCAAGGGAGCTTCTCTCAAGGACCCGAAAGGCGTCTTCAACGCCAGCCTCGAAGGCAACGCCACGCTGCGCACTAGTCATCCATGAAGGAGACGAGATTAACGAGAAGGCTTTCAAGGCTCTCGTTCGTGCCGCCGTTTCTTCGAACACGTCCTCGGCCAGAAGCAGAGAGCGTCATACCTAGAAGCAGCCATTTTGATGAAATCGGACTGCGGGTTGGGACACGGTCACGCCAATGCTATCATTTTGTACATCCAGAACCCTAAACTCGCTAAAAGCAAGATGCTCGAAGATGCTAAGAAAGAAAAAGCCAAAAAGTAACAGGAACGGTTTGGAAATGATTCGCAAATACCGGGATGAGGATTTCGAACCGGTCTACACAATAATTAACGAATCCGCGCAAGTTTACCGTGGAGTTATCCCCAAGGATTGTTGGAGAGAACCCTACATGGGGAAAGACGAACTTCGAGGCGAAATTAGCGACGGCGTGGTGTTCTGGGGGTACGAGGAGAACTCTACCCTACTCGGCGTCATGGGCATTCAGGACGTTAAGGATGTCAGTCTGATCCGGCATGCGTACACCTCTCCACGCCATCAGAATCGTGGAATCGGAAGTCAGCTATTGACGCATCTCCGCAGCTTGACAACTCGTCCCTTTCTAGTTGGCACGTGGGAGGACGCAGCGTGGGCGGTGCGTTTCTACAGAAATCAAGGCTTCAAACAGGTATCGAAGGAAACAAAGGATCGGCTCTTGAGAGAGTATTGGTCTATCTCTGATCGCCAGATCGAAACCTCGGTAGTTCTTGCGGACGACAAATGGCTCAAGAGGAACCAAGTAGCGAGATAGTCCACGCATCATGGTCATAATCGCGCAAGGATATGATCATATTCTGTTTCTCCTTGTTGCGTTCGTATTGTTCTAAATGGTCGAGCATGAGTTTTCGTTTTTCAATCTATTGCGACCAGTTTTACGCTCTTCAGCTTGTCTTCCTTTTGAAATTCTCGTACCATCGAGGCGATCTTCTTTCCGTCCCCTTCCAGTAGGAAAAGTTCGACGCAGTTGCTTTTGCTTATCTTGTTATGAATGTGTGTCCTCACGATTTCTTCGAATTCATGTTTGAGTCGGGTTACGGGCGCTTCGTCGGACTCGTCATGCGTCACCAGAACGATTGCGTTCATGTGACCCGAAAGGTTGTCCTTCTCCTTCGAATCCTCGATCAGTAATCTAACGGCAGCCCTCACGAGTTCGGATCTACCCGCGAACCCTCCCTCCTTCTGGATTTGATTCATCTCGTTGATCATGGTTTCGGGAAACGATAAGCTGACTATGGTCATTCCGGCGTCCTCCGTTCTTAATAATCAATAGGAACATTCTGCGGTAACTTATTAACGTCTTTAGCAAAGTCTATTTTGTTTTCGGAATGACAAATCGCCGCCGATGGGTTACGCCGCAACTGGAGGCATAGCCATCTGGCCTGCTGGCTCGTCCTGAAGGTGTGGTTCCGGGGCTTTCATTGGCTTGATCCTCGGGTGGAAGAATCTAACAATCAAGTAGAGGACGAACACGATGGTTGTTATGAAGAAACTCACGGGGTAGGGTTCGTAAAATGCTACAAAAAGACCCAACCATGTGGCACCCAAGGAGATGATTACTGACAGTACCACGGCGTGCCAAGGTCTCTTGGCAAGGCGCTGTGCGATCGCTGCCGGCGTCACCATCAAGGAGAAAATTAGAAGTACGCCGACTACTTGAACGGCAATCGATGTGGCAAGTGCAACCAGAAGCATGAACACGATTCCGAGCATATGCATGTGCAACCCTTTCGCTTCCGCAACGTCTTCGTCGAGCGACGCGAACAGTAAAGGTCGATATACGAATGCAACCGCACAGAGAATTACTAACGCAGCAACAGCCGTCACCAAGACGTCTACGCTGCTGATGCCGAGTATTTCTCCGAAAAGAATCGAGTAGGCTTCCGTCGCGTAACCGGTATAGAGGCTAATGAACAAAACCCCAAGTCCAAGCATGAACGCGAGAACGGTGCCAATTTGGACATCTCGATGGGACGCTCGCGGGCCGAGAATAGTCATCCCCATCCCACCGACGCTAGTGAAGACTAACAAACCGAGGACAGGACTAACTCCCACTAGTACTGCGCCCGCTGCTCCGGCGAAGCCGATGTGTGAGAGTGCGTGCGCCGCGAAGGAGGAACGACGCAATACGACAAAATAGCCCACGATGCCGGCTACGATCGCTACTAGCGTTCCGGCTTCGAAAGCGTGCTGCATGAATTGGTATTGGAAGATCTGTTGCAGGTCGAGTAGTAAATTTGCGCTGAAGGCCATTGCTATGGGTCTCCGTGGTGATCTTCAATGCCGATGATCGCAACGTTTCCTCTAGAATCACGAATAACTTCAACCTGGACGTCATACAGAGCTGTAAGACGCTCGGAGGTAAGGACGTCCTTTGGCTTCCCTGTTGCGACCCTCCCGTTTGCTATGTAGACCACTTTATCCAGGTATGGAAGAAGCGGGTTAATGTCGTGCGCGACCAGCAATGCGGTCACGTTACGCGATCGTACAACTCCATTGACCAGCTGCACTAATTCTTTCGCTCGCCGAATATCAAGACTTGACAAAGGTTCATCAAGCAACAGTATATCCGGATCGCTTACCAACGCCTCCGCGAGGAATATTCGTTGCAACTCGCCGCCCGATAAAGCGTTGAGTGGTTGAGGTGCAAATTCTGCGGCTCCCACCGCTTTGAGAGCTGTAAGGGCGGCTTTGCGTCCGGCCTTTGCGGATAAGTGGAAGCCCCATTGGTGGCCGCAGTATGCCAAGTGGACTAGTTCAAGGCATTCGACATTCGTCTCGCTATCTATTACGTGCCTTTGAGGAACATAGCCAATGCGTGGGTTTCCCCGTTTAGGGGGTTCGTTGAAGATCTTGATGGTTCCGCTAACAGGTTGCTGTAGGCCGAGAAGCAGGCGAAATAGCGTTGTCTTGCCCGCTCCATTGGGGCCAATGATGGCGACGAGTTCGCCGCGATCGAAATTGAAGCCGGCGCCCCGCCAGACAATTTTTCCCGGGTATCCCGCTACAAGATTTTCGGCCGTGACAATCTCGGACTGGGTCGAGCTAGGGGTCGTAATCTGATCTGCCGTTTTAGCTCACGTTCTTAATGCCCAAGGGCTTGTGCGTTCAGCGCGTTCTGAAGAGTTATCAGTTCCGCGTTCATCCAATCTTGGAACAATACGTCTTGTGGTTGGATCGTTTCCGTTACCGCGACAATCGGAATTCCTTTCGCGGCAGCCAATGCCTTGATGTTCTGTGTAAGCGGTGTTACGGTTTGCGCGTTGTAGACGAGAACGCTGAAGTTTCCGTTCTGGATCAGCTGCTGAAATTCCACGACGCTTTGGGCTGGCGGATCGTTTCCTTCCGCGACAGCGTTCATGAAGGCCGGAGGAGAAACGACGTCGAGACCAGCTGCGTCCGCTAAGTAGACGAATATACTCTCGGTGGACGCCACTTTCGTGCCTGCGAACTGTGTCCGGATTTCGCTGATTCGGGAATTATACACGCCGAGGGAGGCATTAAGGTTGGAATACTGTTGTGTGAAATATGCTATATCTGATGGATCGATGGATATTAGGTCCATGTACATTGCTTTCACTGTCTCGTTCACATAGTATGGGCTGTACCAGAAATGCGGATTGTCTCCTTCTTTCTTGCCGAGAAGATCGGCCACGTTCAGGACTACTTGATGCGGCGCGTTGCTTGCGGCAATTAGTTTGAGTGCCCAGTTGTCGTACCCTGCACCATTAACGATTACAAGCCCAGCGTTAGCGATCGCCTGTGCGTCTTGGCTATTGCTCTCGTATTCATGGGGGTCGGCGTTGGGATCGGTAACTACGCTTAAGACCTGAGTCCGCGAACCGCCCAGTTGGGATACTAAACTACCCCAGAAATTCTCGCCCGCGACGACCGATATCTTAGAAGCCTGAGAAGAGCCGGCTTGGGTCGTTTGAGTTGATTGGGTGGACTGGTTCTGGTTTGTGAGATATAGGCCTGCAAAGGTTGCCGCTGCAAGAATGATAACGACTAATACCGCTGCGATGCCCATTGATTTCCTTTCCATTCTTTCATTCAACCTTCGTTGGGATGTTTTCCTATTCTACTACAATTCAGTTAATAAACATTAACAATTTATTATTAACTTTAGCTAACCCTTCAGTCTATACGTTATTAATTGCGGCCTCGGATAATCATAAGCGCCCTGAAAATTCTGATCTTCCTAACGGACCTTGAAGCCCCTGCATGTACTTGCACAAACGAAAAATCATTTTAGGGTTCACGCTAGTGAACCACTATCAATCGGAAGCGCGCTAATCTAGATGATCGCAAAGAGTGTACACGGCAAGATATTCCAGATAAATCTAAAACCAGAGACGGCGGGACAACGTGGTCTTCCCAAATACCCGACGCCACGGGCACTAATCACTAGAACGGGGTTAGATGGCGACTTTAATCGCTGGAGGCATGAAGAGGCTCACGATGATTTGGCGATGGCAATTCTGCTCATGCCCTTGGAGACTATTGAGGAGCTACAGGGGGAGGGTTGGCCGATTAAACCGGGAGATATAGGTGAGAATTTCACAACCCAAGGGATTCCGTACGCTTCATTCGTTCCCGGAAAGCGTTACCAAATGGGGAAAGCCGTGGTCAGGATTAGCAAACCTTGTGATCCATGCAGCAACCTATACGCGCTTCCAAACATTGGAAAGGAGAAAGATGTCGTCAAGGCCTTGTATAAGCGAAGGGGATGGTATGCCAGTGTGGAAACGGAAGGGTGGGTCACCAAAGGTGACTCAATTGCGGAAATAGGCGGCTGAGTGCGAGGTCCTAAACGTCACTCTTCCAGATGTCAAGCGTGCGAAATTTTATTCATGGAACGACTGGCGATTTCCACGAGTAATTGAGAAACGAAGGAGTTCGGCGTTATATCAGTGCGACTACTAGAGTGCTGCATGTGAGCTCGAGTGATCAATGATCCATACGTGGTGGGAGTTGACGGCGGAGCAACCAAAACGCTTGCTTTGATTGGAACGGGGACTGGTAAAGTTCTGGGGGTGGGAGTTGCAGGCTCCTCAAATTACCATAACATAGGTGAGCTTGCAGCAGGCAAAGCCATCAAGACCGCTGTTGATAGAGCAAAGAAGCATGCGGGTATCGGTAGGTTGAAGGTCGCCACCGCAGTGGTCGCTTTGGCGGCAGTTGACTCTGCTGAGGACTTCCGTATCGCTCGCCGTTTTGTCCGGCGGGCAAATGTGGCTGAGGGCAGTGTAGTGATTCACGACTCCGTAGCCGCTCTGTATGCTGCAACTCAGGGAAGACCTGGCATAATTGTAAACTCCGGCACAGGATGCTTCGCGGCTGGAATCAACCAAGTTGGAGAATACGTGAGGGTGGGAGGATGGGGGTATTTGATTGACGATAAAGGAAGCGCTTTCGACATTGGAATGAAAGCGATCACCATCGCCTTCAGAATGATGGACGGACGCACACAATCCACTAGGCTGACAACTCTTCTGAAACGTAGACTGAGAGTGAAGAGGTTCGATGAAATTCTCGACATTATCTATGCGAATAAACTGAGCGTCGAAGAGATTGCTCGACTGGCTCCATTGGTGTCTAAGGCAGCGAGCAAAGACAAGGTCTGCAGAGGAATCTTGACTGAGGCAGGAGCATCTCTTGCCGAGTTAGCCATCACAGTAGCAAGACGACTGAACATGACGAACCGCTCCTTTCAGCTTGCTACGGTTGGGGGAGGCTTCAAATCGGGCCGCTACCTTCTCGACCCCTTTACCCTCATGATCAAGGACACATGTCGCAGAGCACGTATCGTAACCCTCAAAGATGAACCAGTTAAGGGAGCATATCTGATTGCGACGAAGCTAGTCCGTTACGGCTCTGAAGGTTTGCCGCCTAACGATCGATGGCTGCGCATGGCAGTCAAGTGAAGAATCAACGAGGTAACTCTCGATTGAAGTATTCAGGGATTGAGACGAATGCAAAAAACACCCTGAAATCGTCGACCTTATTATCAAACTTCGCGTGACTGCTATCGAATCGTATGATAAAAATTGGTTACGCATGTGAGCACGAGCAGTATCAACCTGGTCTGCTTCTTGACTTCGCTGTTGAAGCAGATAAGGCGGGTTTCGATTCCATTTGGACGAGTGATCACTTCCACCCTTGGGCCCACAATAACGCTTCAGCTGGTTTTGCTTGGGTTTGGATGGCCGCCGCGGCGGAACGCACGAAACGGGTCGAGATTGGGACGGCGGTCACCTGTCCTATCCTCCGTTACAACCCGGCGATCATAGCCCAAGCGTTCGCCACCATGCGAGCACTCTATCCTGAGAGAATATTCATTGGATTAGGAACCGGGGAGGCGTTGAACGAGATGCCAGTCGGATGCCCATGGCCTTCGTACAGGGAAAGAGTGGAAAGATTCGAAGAGGCGATTCAGATAATGAAATCGCTCTGGTCCAGAGAGATCGTTGACTTCAAAGGGAAATACTTCAAGCTGCGCAAGGCGAACCTATACACGAAGCCGACTTCTCCCCCTCCAATCTACGTAGCCGCTAGTGGCAAGACAGTGGCAAGAATAGCCGGCAAATACGCAGACGGCCTACTAACGCTACTCGCTCCAGAGGAGCACTATCGAGACGTAGTATTTCCCGCGCTGGAAGAAGGAGCAAAATCCGCAGGCCGTGATTCAAGCAAAATCGTCAAAGCCATTGAAATTGCCGTCTCTTACGACGAAGACTACGAAAAAGCACTTCAAGCGTCACGATACTGGGGAGGATCCCTATTCCCAGTCATGTTTAGCCAGAGAATCTATGACACCAGGGAAGTTGAAGCAATGGGGCGCTTGGTCGGTGACAAGCAGATTGCCGAGAATAGACTGATAGCAACTAATCCGGAAGATCACATCAAATACTTGGAGAAGTTTCTCAAAATAGGGTTTCAGCATATCTACATCCAAAGCTCAAGCCCGGACGAAATCAAGACCATAAGAATGTACAAGGAGAAAGTCCTCCCCTACTTACGCTCTACTTACGGAGAACGGAAGAAAGCTTAATGATTTTACCCTGAAGTCCAACACGACTCAGTGAACCCCTGTTGTGAAAGTGTCGTGGAAGTGACCAATTAATCTTCAACGCGAAAATGGTGATAACTAGGTTCGGGTAAGGTGTGGGTGAAGTAAGAAGGGTCAGTAGGCCGTTCCTTGCAGCATAACATGTTGAGGGAGATTCACGAGCAACCTAAAGCCGTAGGCGACACGCTGCGGGAAGAATTCGCACAAGCTCGAAGCGTCTTGCAAGAATTGGATGCGCCCAAGATTACCATGGTTTATTTCACCGGGAGTGGAACCAGTTATCATGCCTGCTTGGCTGCAAACTACGCGTTATCTGCACTGGCAAGGGTTTCCTCAACCACCCTGCCTGCTTCTGAGTTCGCATCTTGGGTCAAGCAAGACCTACAAACAAGTACTGTCGTGGTCGCCCTCTCGCAATCCGGAGAGAGCGTTGACGCATTGGCCGCGGTTAGATCGGCGGCTAGCGCCGGTATGCGAACCATTGGCATAACCAATGCAGCTCAAAGTAGCTTGGCTAAACAAACCGAATTCCAATTGTTTGGGAGGGCTGGCGAGGAGAAGGCGTTGGCTGCGACCAAGAGTTACACAGCTACTTTGGCTGCGGCTTACGCCCTCGTCCTGGAGTTAGTTCGTCGTATCCTCCCTCATCCCGAGAACATTGAACTCTTAGAGCGAGGTTTGCGGAAAGCGGCGGATGAGATGCAACTTACCTTAAGGCTTAGCGAGGATCAAGCTAGATTCCTTGCGTCAAAGTTCGCTGACAAGCAATTGCATTTCATGCTGGGAAGTGGCCCGAATTATCCTACTGCTCTGGAGGGTGCTCTCAAGCTGAAAGAATGCTGTAACCTCTACGCGGAGGGGTTTGCGACTCGAGAGTTTCTTCACGGGCCTATGCAGTTGGTAGATTCTCGGACGCCAGTCTTCTTACTCCAACGTCCCGATGAAAGTGACCAAGTAGCTCAGCTTGCAAAGAGCTTCCTCAAATTCGGTGCTCCAACGGTAGTGATAAAACGTAAGTCCGAAGACATTAAAGCAGAGGGCTTTGACACGATTTACGTCGCTCCAGATATCGAGGAGGTTTTTTCTCCTCTGGTCTACGTTATTCCATTACAACTGTACGCGTTCTACTCGGCTTTGGAAAGAGGACTTAACCCGGATAGTCCGGTCAAGCTAACAAAGGTCGTGAAATGATGGCAAAAGTGAAAGCGGTTGTATTTGGAATCGACGATGTTCTCTACGACGCGACGTTTCAGACAACTAATGCTCGGTTAAGCGCTGTCAGAGCCATGATACAAGCGGGGCTCCCCGTTGACGTGGAGACTGGATATCGGACGCTTGAGGAAATCGTGAAAGAGCTTGGGCCCGATAACACCAAGCACTTCGATAGTCTAATGGAGAAACTTGGCCTGAAGTGGAATCCGAGCGTCGTCGCTGCCGGAGTTGTGGCTTACCGTGAAACTAACCCGGTTTACCTTAAGCCATACCCAGATACCATGCCCACAATCCTTCGACTTAGGGACCTGGGAGTCAAAGTTGGATGTACCGCCGGCGGCAAATCGGTGAAGCAATGGCAGAAACTCGTCAGCTTGGGGCTACAGTACTGCTTCCACGCCGTCGTAATCTCAGAGGATCTGGGATTGGATACGTTCAGTAAAGAAGTCATCGAGAGAGCCGTTAAATTGCTCGGGGTCCCCAGTTCAGAGACCATCTTCGTCGGCACTAACCCCAAGACAGAGATGGCAGTTGCGGACGATGCCCATCTCATCCCGGTGCGTCTTCGCAGGGGAGATTCGCGATCAGAGAAAGCCAGTGAATCTAAGGCCCGGCACGAGGTTGACAAGCTCTCGGAGATTTTGCAACTAGTTGGGAGTCTCTAGTGTTTCATGAGTTTCCTACATATCTCTGACTTGCTTCAGTTTGAGAGTAGGGTCTCTTAGAAAGTTCACTATGTCTGGCAGGGTTGAGTAAACGCGTTTGGTGTGGGTGGCATAGCGTCCAGCCACCGCGTTCGCGAAGAGTAACCCCTCTTCCCCGGTCAAACCTAAAGCATCTGCTATCATTATTCCTGCATTCCAAGAATCCCCAGCGCCCGTTCCTCGTCTCGGCACGATGCCAAAAGCAGGAACGAGAGTAACCTCATCCCCTGTAATTGAAGCTGAATAATCAGTTGTGTGCAAGTAGATTTTCGCTCCGGTATTAGCACTAAGCGTTTTTCCGGCGGCCAAAGGAGTATTATCCGACCGTCGCTTTAATTTGCGATCATACAATCTCGCGAAGACCAAAGCCTCATTCTCGTTTAACCCCCAGATATCTATCAACCCATTCCGCAAGACCTTCCTATTCAGGTCAGAGAGTTCCTTTATCCTAGGCCGAGGGTCCGAAGAATCAAAGAAAGTACGTGCGCTCGAATTCGCGCGGCAGTATTCGAAAACCTTCTCGGCTAGCTCCGTTCCTTTCTTGTTGTAAAGCCAATTGAAAACACATACATAACGAGCCCTAGTGACTATGGCGAGATCATCTGAATCGAGGTCCCCAAAACCAAACGGCGTGATGTTTGAGGCATCAGCCAGCATGATGTTGGTTGAACTGTTCCGATTTCGAAGTTCGAGAATAATCGTAGGTGAGAGTGATCCAGTTAGTTTGATTCTGGTAAGATCTATCTTGGGCGTATCGTAGAAGTATCGAATTAGCTGTAATCCAAGAGCATCCGTCTTCATCATCGGATGAACCTTGGAGCCTAAATTTGCGAGTGCAAGCGTGCATATTGCCGCGTTACCTCCAACTTCCAACGTTTGGGGAACATTAGAGATTTCTCCACCCCCCCTCGCTGCAACCGCCAAGATGCTCTTCGTAAGGCGTTGTGTATCGAAGTTGCAGGTCGATGAATGGTCCAAGAAGAAGTCGGGCATCGTAACAACATCCAAATCGACCTCTGGATGCGTTAACTTCGCAAGCAATCTTTGACGAAGATCCTCAAGATGTGATCTTTTCATATCGAAGAAGACCCAATAGCACTTCCAAAGGGTTCTATAAAGAATGAGTCCACTGTGTGGACAGCCCTGGAAAGATTACGAGGACAAACAATTGGTGTTCAGCAGCAAACACACACTTCTCCGAGAGATACTCGAGCAACCTGCTGCAATACGCAACACAATAGGAGCCGAGCGCAATGAGATTGATCGAGTAGCACGTCTCCTGAGGAAAAAGCGAATCCATTTCATAGGAATGGGTTCATCATACTTCGCTTCTGTATACGCCAACTACCTGCTCACAGAGCTAATTCACAGCGCGCCGGTGAACCATCTCGCCTCCGAATTCATCCACTACCCCTCAACAATTCCAACAAACGAAATTACCGTCGCATTATCACAATCAGGCGAGAGCATAGAGACGGTTAAAGCGATTCAAATCCTAAACAAGAAGGGAAACTTTGTCATTGCGGTAACTAACGAGCCCAGAAGCACTCTAGCGAGACTGAGCGACCGAGTTCTCGTAACCCATGCTGGAGAGGAAAGAGCAAGCTCTACCAAAACGTTCGCATCAACTTTGGCAATTCTCTATTGCCTCATCTCCTCAGTCGCCGCACAGACCAGGCAAAACAGCGAGAGAAAGCGGGATGCCCTTGTTGAAAAGTTACTACAAATGACTCGGGCCATGGATGACAGCATGGAGTCTTGGAGTCAGAATGCAAAACGTCAGGCGAGCATGCTGCTCAGTTGTGAGGCGGCTGTGATTCTCGGGCGTGGCCCTTGTTTACCTGGAGCACTTCAAGGTGCCCTTCTCTTGAAAGAGGTGGCAAAGTTCCCTGCTGAAGGCATGTCGTCAGGCGAGTTTGCTCACGGACCAATTGAAGCAATTTCCAAGAAAATCACCGTAGTCGTCCTCGGCGGAGGGCGAACATCAAAGCTTCAATACCGCCTTGCACTCCGTACGAAGCGCCTCCATGCCAACGTCCTCATGATCACGCCACGTGAGGTTAGAAACATGAACTCAATCAGCTACGGGGAAACGGATGAAGTCCTAGCGATATTCCCTAGTGTAACCTTACTTGAGCTTCTCGCGTACCATGCTGCGGTTAGAAAAGGACTGAACCCGGATCATTTCAACGTAATCCGGAAGGTAACGACACGAGAGTAGGTGGTTATGGCGACTTCTGGCCTAATTACTTTCGGCGAAGTGGCTCTCGACATCATACTTGCGGGAGTCGATCAAGTTCCTAGACGCTGGTCTATCCTAGGAACCGCGAAGGCGGCTTGTGCTGTCCCTGCGGGAAGCGCCGGATACGTTGCGCAATGTTTTGCTAAACTTGGAGGGCGCGCTTCCATCATGGGGAAAATTGGCAACGACAACGTGGGGCGACTTGTGTTGGACGGACTCGATCGTTGCGGTGTATCCACTAAGGAATTAATCATCCGTAGGGACGCGGAGACTGAGATATCGACCGTGATCGTGTATAACGACGGCAACAAGTCGTCAGTGGTTTCAAACATTCTGCCCCTGCGGCCAGACGAGTTCAGCAAAAGGGATCTTACGAATGGCAGCGCATTCCATTTTGCGGGATACCTACTTTACCCAAACCTATGGGGCAAGGGTGCGATCTCTCTATTCAACATGGCAAAGAAGGAAGGGCTCTTGGTGTCCGCTGATCCTCAAATGAGTGCCACTGGGGACTGGAGTCGACCGTTTCAAGGGATCCTTCGAGCATCTTGACGTTTTGCTTCTAGACGAAGAAGAAGCTAGACGAATTTCCCGAAAAAACCGCGTACAAGATGCGATTGAAAGTCTTCTAAGAAATGGCCCACGAATCGTGGCGGTCAAATTAGGTCGCAGAGGCTGTACGGTGGGATACGGAGACCGCATCAGGAGAATCAGAGCTTACCAGGTGAAAGTAGTTTCAACGATCGGCGCAGGAGATGCCTACGATGCCGCATTCATCCTCGGCTCCCTCCAGAAATGGAGCGTTGAAAAGACCGCATGCTTCGCAAACGTTGTAGCGGCAATCAGCACTACCAAGTACGGATGCATGACAGCAATACCCGGAGCGAAGACGGCGGAGACAATCTCACAAAAATATTATCGCGATTAACTATGGAAATGTTAATACCGTAACCGCTTCGGAAGCTTCAGCCGAGGTATTTCATCCTGATAGATGTTCACGTTCACCCACTGCTCGTCAAGGAGCTCACCGACCGTCGGCCGGAACTATTGCAAGACGCTAGGGAACTATTCGACTTACGAACTGCTCCCCAGCCATTATCTACCTTACTGGATGAAATGGATGTCTGCAAAATCGACCGCTCCGTACTATTCGCGCTCGACTGCCAGAAGATTCACGGCTCCA
This sequence comes from Candidatus Bathyarchaeota archaeon, assembly GCA_963733055.1. Classification (GTDB taxonomy): domain Archaea; phylum Thermoproteota; class Bathyarchaeia; order 40CM-2-53-6; family 40CM-2-53-6; genus FEN-987. The sequence continues at coordinate 482,201 of CAVTBR010000003.1, read as the reverse complement.
AGATGCCATCCAACGACGAAGTTTCGAATATCGTCAATCAAAACAAAAGGCGATTCGTTGGTTTTGCAAGCGTTGACCCTGATTCGAAGCAGAGTGCGCTTATTGAGATGAAGCGAGCTAAAGACCAGTTGGGGTTGCGCGGCTTGAAGTTGAATCCAGCGTTGCAAGAATTTGACCCCTCAGGGCCGGCAGCATTAGAGGTTTACAAGGAAGCGGAAAGTCTTGAGATGCCGATCACGATCCATACCGGCATGACATTTTCGAACAGATTTTCGATACAGCAAAATCAACCGCTGATATTCGATGATATCGCAAGAAAACACCCGAAGCTTAAGATCTGTTTAGCTCACATGGGTTGGCCGTGGCTTTGGGACGCCGTGGCCGTCGCTATTCGCAACCCGAACGTGTATCTTGACACTGCTGGGACATATGCGGGTACACCTGTCGAACATATGCGGCAAATTGCTTCCATCATATCCACTCGCGTGATAGAGAACTCATTGGGGGACAAGTTGATGTTTGGTTCCGATTATCCGCGAATCGAGATGAATAAAATGTTCAACGCAATCTCCACCCTTCCGGTGCGAGACGATGTGATGCAGGCTATTCTGGGAGAAAATGCGCAAAGATTCCTAGGAGAAGTGTAGGAGGCAGGGTATAGTTGAGGTCGGTTGTAGAGAGAATATTCGTGAAATCAAAGCAGGCCACCGAACTGATCCGCATCACTGATCAGATCCGAAGAGCGGTGGAGATGAGCCAGGTACGAAACGGAATCATCAATGTCTTCACGCTGCACACGACCACTGCGATCACAATCAACGAAGACGACCCGAAGCTGGAGAAGGATATTGCAAGGTTTATGGTGAAAGCGGTACCCGAAGATGATTCGTATGCTCATCACAAACTGTTCAGGAAAGATGGGAGGATGGCTGTGAACGCCTACTCACACATCAGAGCAAGCCTTCTAGGTGCAAGCGTAACGATTCCCCTCCAAGAGGGGCAGGTCATTTTAGGCGCCAGGCAACACGTGTACCTGGTTGAAATGGATGGGCCTCAAGCCAGAGATTTAGCTGTTCAGATCATGGGCGAATGATCCAAACTTCCCATGCGCCAGGAATGCTCTACTGTCCAATCTCAGTCGTCACAAATTTCGTGAGGTTTCGTGGCTGATCGGGATTCCTACCATTCTTCACGGAGTAGTAGTAGGCGAAGAGTTGCATGGGGATCATGTAAAGTAAAGCTGAAAATGTTGATCCGATGGAGTCGGGCATCTTAATCGCAGCCTTGAAGTCTTTCACAACCTCAGGTTCGTTTGAGATTGGGACAACAGTGGCGCCCGTGGCTTCGATCTCTTTGAGTATCTTGAGTTGTTCAGAGATGTTCCTGCCCTTGGGAACCACCGAGAGCACCTGTATTCCCTTTTCGAGTTCTGCGAACGGGCCATGCCTGAATTCCATCGTGTGGTAGGTTTCTGATGCAACATACGATGTCTCACGAAGTTTCAAGGCTCCTTCGAGGCAGGCTGCGTAGTTGGCTCCTGAGCCGAGGTAAATGAAACGAGAGGCAGTGGCTGATTCAGCGCTCTTTTTCACATGATCTTCCACGGTGGAAATGACGTCCCTAGCGTCATCGGGTAAAGTAGCCAATTCATTTTCAAAGCGAGTGAGATCAGGAGTTGTTGCGTGGAGTTTCGCGAACTCAATGCCTAGGAGGGTGGAACTTAGCGCGCCTCCTGTGAATGTTTTAGTCATTATGGTGCTCTCCTCGTTTGACACTCCCGTGTCCAGGCTGAATTCGCATTCTTTACTCATTGTACTAGTGGGATCAGATGTGACTGCGATCGTAGGAATCTTGGCCTTCACCGCCTTTCTTATCGCTTCCACAGATTCCGAAGTTTTGCCGGATCGCGATAGGGAGATTAGAATCGAGGAGGAGACGGCGGCGGGGCCCGGCGAATACCATACAAACTCAGATGATGGAACTGCGTGGGCGTCTAGTCCAAGAAGGTACTCGTAGTAGAAGGCGGGAATCATCGCGGCGTAGTATGACGAGCCACACCCAGTGAGGAAAAATGTCGACGGATGCTTGAGTTTCCAAGCGTTCTGGGCGATCTGCTGGATCCGCGGCCTAGTATCGGAGAATATCTTCTTGAAAGCTTCCGGTTGTTCCCGAATTTCACTTAGCATGTGATAGTTGCTCATCGCAAATCCCCGAAGCCTAGCTTCTGGGTATTATTGAGCATATGTCATGCTTACCGATATTGCTCAAAGCAATTTGTGCTGATACTCTAAGCCTAGTCCCGCGAGGAGTTGCTTGGTTGGTTTCAGGTTTGGGTAAACCTGCATCGCCTCCGCCTCGCTTAACTGTCGCATGGAGAACCCACTGCTTGCGATGCCAATCGAGGTTGCTTCGGAAGAGTTCGCGGCTGTGATGTCACGGGGTGTGTCGCCGACAATCATTACTCTCCTGCTGGTGGGCAACGAATGTTTCTTCACGCAAGAACTAACCGCGTCCGGCACCAAACTTGTGCGGTCAAAATAACGGTCAGCACAGTAAAACTCCGAAAAGTAGGATACGATTTCAGCACGAGCCAATTTTTCCTTAGCGATCTGCTGGAGGTTCCCTGTGAGAACACCGACAATATGCCTTGGCGACTTGGCGAGAAGCGGCAACAACTCTCGTACACCCGTGTTCAACTGAATCGTCTTATTCATCACAACATACAGTTCACTCATACGTGCGAGCACTTTGGGAACGAGACAGTTAATCGCGTCACCAGTCAGTCCAAGTTCGGTCAAGAGTATTCGGCAGATCTGCGGATCAACCATGCCTGCGAACCTTGCCGGAGACACTGTAGGAATTTGACCAACAACGTCGCGTACGGCATCCGAATAGCGACGCCTCTCGTCGTCTTCCGCCACTACGCTTGAGACTAAGGTGCCATCTATATCGAAAAGAACCACATACTCTACCAATAATCTCACGTGCAAATAACTAATTCAAAGGCGAACATTCGAACCAGGTTTCCGCTTTCTCGGTAATGTTATATTTGGTTGAGGTCAGGAGCTTTCTCGACCACTTTGAACCCCCGCATTGGCATGTGCTGGTTATACGCAATTACAAAGTATGGGTACGTGATGAGCTTAGAAGATATCTTCAAGGCATTTGAAGATGCACGAAGGCTTGGTTTCACCCTATTCGAGATGGAAGGCGTCGGTGGCCCACAGCTACACGCTGAAGAAAAAAACAAAGGAACAATAAGAAAACGGTGTAGTGAGGCCGGGCTTAAGATTGTGAATTTCGTACCGGTGCTTCCAGACCTAACCAGTACTGATGAAACAAAAAGGAAAGCTGCACTAGCTGACTTCCGATTGGGTTGTGAAATAGCGAACTTCCTGGAGGCCGATATGGTTGAACTGGACTCATACTACCCTCCGTTTTACGAGGTCAAACCCTACGACATCTCTCGCGATTTCAGCTACGCCTACCAACCCCCGAAAATGAAAGTCGAACCCAATTTCGATTTCTGGAAGTACTTCAAGGAAGTGGTTGTTGACTCGGTGGCTCAGTGCACGGATTTCGCAGCAAGCCATGGGATTCGATTGTGCGTTGAACCGAGAGTTTGGGAAACAGTTTCCAGCGTTTGGGGGCTGGAACTTCTGATGCGTGAAGTGAACAGTAAGAATCTGGGAGCAGTCTTCGAAACCGCGCATTTTGCTTGCCAAAGGACCGCCCTCGTTCAGGCTGCCGAAATGCTAGGGAAGAGAATTTTCTACGTGCACGCAAGTGACTCCGACTATAGCAACGAAGGCCACTTAGAAATTGGAAAAGGTCTCATTGATTGGACGACCGTCATGAAAGCGCTCGAGAAGCAACATTTCGGCGGAGTGTTCGGTATCGACATTGGCGGAAACCCTCAAATGCGCGATTCAATCGACGGGATGTACACCAGATCTCGGACTTTCCTGCAAAACGTCATCGCCGGGACTTGATCAAAACCTAGCCACTTGTATCACCTAAAGGCAACCTTCTAACCACTTGAATGCGTCTTCTTGCATTGCTACGTTGAATTTGTGCGGGCCCGGGTAAAATTTACCTACATAGTTGTTTGGGTAGCCGCTCTTGGAGTAGATGCCCATAATCTTGCGGTCTGCTTGGTGCTGACCTTCGGGAGTGAATAGTTCGTCTTCTTCGTTATATTGGACCATGAGGGGTGCCGGTGAACGTATCGCAATTACATCAGGCAGGTCCAGTAATTTGAAAAGTTCTGGAACATACATGAGTAAGCCATGTCCAGGCGGGCACCTGATGTGGTTGCGAAGCACCCCGCGCATCGTGGTCATGAACCCCACACAGAATGCGCAGCGCACTCGCTCGTCCAATCCGGCTAGAAATATGGTACGTAGGCCACCCATCGACAACCCTCCGCATCCGATTCGGTTCGAATCCACCTCTGGTCGATTTACCAAGTAGTCTACGCTTCGCCTATCTTCGTATGCAAAGATCGCAGGCCAGCTCGTCCCCGAATTGAGAATCGAGTCGACAACCAGAATGCATTCGTTCCTTGCCCAGAATTCATTATACCTCTGAATGTACTCCTCACTTTTGGAGTCCAGCCGTTCAAACTCTTTTGGTAATTCCTCGTTGACGGAGTCAATCGGAATCTTTCGGCTTCCCCAAAGAAAGCTGTCAACCGCCAAAACGGCGAATCCTCTTTTAGCGAGCTCCTTCGCCCAGCCCCTGCCACCATAATACTTGTCTCTGTATTCGTGAAGGATTTTGGGTTCGTTTGGAAAGCTCACAAGCTTCTCCTTGCCATAATAGAAGAATTCGCCATGGTCGTGAAGAGCTACGATCGCCGGCAATTTGCTTCCAGCGTCTTTCGGATAGAGGAAGATGCCGTTGGCCCGAGGTCCATATGGCATGTCGTAAGAAATTTCCTCCACAACCACTCCGTCTTCATGATGGCGGGCTCCGGTTGATGCGTTTAGTTGAACCTCTGGTGGCTTGAAAGCGATCAATTCGAGAGCCTTTGCCCTAGCTTTCGACTTCCAGGTCTCGACATCAGGCCAGGTTCCTGATAGGAAAGAAAGAGAGGGCGGCGCTACAGCTAGCGGCGTCAAGCATCTCGTAATATACTCCCATGTCTGGCTTCATCTGCTTCACAACGCAGGCTCTCAATCTGCGGTCTGGATTTAAGAGGCACGCACAATTCTTGACCGTGAGGTGGACCGGTTCTACTTCGATGAGAAGAGGTTGCACTAGCCAGGGAATTTCCTTTTCTGCCTCGCTGGTCTCGTGGACGCAGTCAAGAGGCCACAATGTATTTTGAGAGGAATAGGCGCCATTCACCTATCGAGTTAACCACGGTCCGAGTTGGCTTTGTTTATGCGGAAGGAGGATCTCGACACCCCGTTCATAGTAGCTGATGTCGACAAGGTAAGGGCCAATATTGAAAGAATGCAGAGACTCGCGAACGCCAATGGTAAGAAACTTCGACCGCACGCCAAGACTCACAAGCTTCCTTTGGTCGCGCTATGGCAAGTAGAAGCTGGAGCGGTTGGAATCTGCGTGCAAAAGACGGAAGAGGCCGAGGTAATGGTGAAGCATGGAGTTAGGGATGTCTTCGTAAGCAACGAAGTAATCGGGGTACAGAAGACTGACAGGTTGGCAGCTCTAGCTTCGATGGCGAAGATTTCTGTAGCTGTTGATTCGGAACTGGGCGTAGAGCAGCTCTCGCGGTCAGCGCGTTCACATGGCGTTGAAATCGGGATCTACGTTGATGTGGATGTTGGAATGCACAGGTGCGGCGTTGACCCTGAGAGGGCTGGAACGCTGGCCAACCTAACCTCGAAATCTCCGAGCCTGTATTTCGTAGGGGTCATGGGTTATGACGGGCATAGTTTCAAGCCTCTAGGTAACGCTGAACGCAGTAAGATTGTGATGGAATCCAACAAGGTTGTTCAGAAAGCAGTTCATGAAATCAGAGGTAAGGGAATGGAGGTTGATGTTGTTTCAGTTGGCGGAACTCCTTCGGCGCCAATCTGGGCTGAACTGGCGGACGTTACCGAACTAGAACCCGGCGCGTACGTATACAATGATGTGATGCAGTATGAGCGAGGGGTTCCAAAGTCCGATTGTGCTGTTACGCTTATCGGAACAGTGATGAGCAAACCATCAAGCGAACAGGCGGTGATCGATGCAGGGTCGAAGAGTTTCTCCTCCGATCAAGGCAGGTTTCCCAGCCCTCTCAAGGACATCAACGGTGAAATCGTAGGTCTTTCAGAGGAACATGCCGTGCTCAGGTCTCGGGAAGGTAAGTTAAGAGCTGAGCTTGGGGAGAAACTTGAATTCATCCCTTACCACATCTGCCCTTTCATCGATCTCTGGGACAGAATTCACTTTTGTCGGGGCGATGAGATAATCTCAAGTCTTAGTATTGATGCGAGGGGAGCCAGAACTTAGAATTCGCCTTTCGGTCTGATTTCATTGCCTTCATGAAAGGATCGCTGCCTACCAGTATGGGCTTTACGGCGTCTATCATTGATTTGCAAACTTCAGCTCCAGTAATTATCGGGACTCACCAAATGCCGACCAAACCTGAGTCAGTCCTGACCTCAACAATTACTGATAGGCATGGTGTTCGGCCGACTACGTCTAATGATGACGGATGAGCTTGAGTTAGCGGCACCGCCACAATCGTCGACTTCAGGTCAGTTATCTTCAAGAAACTGTCACGCGTGTCGCCGAACCCATTCAACGGTTAAGATTATTGTTAGATTACCACTGCTGCTGAAATTGTTGCATGTGCCGCACAGCACCCTATCTTCATAGAACTCGGTTCGGATTCGATACCTTAGCGATAAAACGCTCCGTTCAGGTGAGGGTCACGAAATTGACGGCTCGGAAAAAATCGGAAGGCAGTACGGTCAGTTGAGTGGCCGTACTGTTTTGTATGCGGATTACGCGTTGGGGCCGAAGGTCACTGTGTTGAAGATTGGTTCCGTGGCTTGTCCGGTCCACACTGGGTCGACGAGGAAGCCAGATATGACGCCGGTCTTCCAGACGATTGAGCCTCCCCAAGGTAACCAGAGGCCGAATGTGCCCAGCCACGCGTATGGAGCGTCATTGTAGATTTGCCCCTGGGCGTCCTTCACTAATGATTGTAGATAGGCTGGGTTGGAGCTGTTAGTGAAGAAGGCGTTCACGGCTTTCTGTACTGTTGGGTTATAGTATGCTGCGTAGTTACCCCAAACCGATTGATTGCTCACAAAGGTGACCCAGTAGTCTGTTGGAGTAACCGTTGCAGGGCCCCAACCAAAACCTGAGTTCACGTATTCAAGTTGACCAAGCTGTGCCGCGTTCGCAACATTAGTCTGGTAAGATCCCAGCTGAGTATTGTATAGGCTTGGTTGAATTACTGCAATGTTAACGTTGATTCCTATCATGGCTAGATCAGATTGCATGACTTGCGCCGCGTTAACGCATAACGGACATCCGCTTTCGACCCTGAGTAGAAATGTGGGCATGTTTGTGATATGGGCTTCAGCTAGGAGTTGGTTGGCTAAGGTTAGGTTGTATTGGTATGCTGGGTAGTTGCCTAGATCGTAGTAATCCTTCCACCATGGGTATTCAGGGCCCACATAGGAGGAGAGTGCTCCGCCGTACGCCTTCGCTGCAATGTCAGTGTAGTTAAGGGCGTGCACTATTGCCTGTCTTACGAGTGTGATGTTTGTGGGGTACTCATGAGTGTTCAGGCCTAACAGCGCAACTTCGCCGCTCCAGGCCGGGGGCTTGAAGTAGGAATATGTTTGCGGGTTTTGGCTTATCAGGTTCCAGTCTGGCGTTTCTATGTCTGCGATTTGAGCAGCGCCTGTGGATAGGTCCGTGTATCTTGCAACGTCGTCGGGTTTGTAGTTGACGATCACGTTTCGCGCGTGTCCGGGGTCGAATAATGGTTGTTGAGCGATCTCGTCAGCGGTCATGTTCGCGCCCCAATACGTCGGGTTCTGGGAGAATTTCACGTAGGAGTTCTCCGATATCCCTGAGACCACATATGGGCCGGTTCCTGGGATCGGGTGCTGGTTGAAGTATGAGTTATATGCGGTGGGGGTTCCGAAGCCTCCGTTCTGGAGAAGCCACTGGGTATCATAGATCAGCCCATTGTAGACTACGAGGGTTCCGGGGAACCAGACGAATGGCGCGACTATACGGAATACGATTGTGTTTTGATCGGTTACGTAAATGGGCCAAGCGCTGTTCATCATTATGTTGAGCAGGTCCTGAGTTGGGTTGATGAGGCCGCTCTTCGTCATTAGGGCGATTGTTGCGGGGCCGAAGTTCACTTTCGACATATCGAAGAGGGCGTAGGATTCTAGCCACGCGGTGCTGTTGCCGGAGAGATAGTAGAATCCATACTCCTCCGCCCACACCTGGAAGGCGTTGAGTGGATCGCCGTTAGAGAATTTTACGTTCTGTTTCAAACTGAAGGTATACGTCGTTCCGTCGGGGGAAACGGTCCAAGTCGCTAAGCCCGGTAGGAACTGGACAGCACCTTGCTGAAATTCAGCGCTCATATTCATAGTGACTAATGGTTGGTAGACTGTGAAGGCCATGGGGCTCGGCCACGGTAGCTCCCCCTCAGAATAGAGTTGATTGAGGTCATCTAAGGGCCAAAATGCTGCTGAGATGGTGAGCGTATCAATGGTCTTTGATGCACCTTGAGCTGCCGAAGTTGACATCTGACTGGGTTGGGTCGGCTGCATTGAAGTGTATACTGCGCCTGCTATTATTGCAAAGACGATAACTACGACAACTACGGCGGCTTGTACTCGGGTTATTGCTTTTCTGTTAAAAGTTGACATGAAATTAGGTTGGGGTAAATCTATTTAACAATTTGTCTGGATGGATTCGGACAATATATACAACACATATTCGTTGAGCTGCCAAGTGTATGGAATTGTCTGCGGGCCAGAGTCGCAGGGTGGAGGGTTATGCGGTTTTCTCGGCGAAATGGCAGGCAACAAGCCGTCCTGGTGAGATTTCTCTGAGTTTCGGCCGTTCCTGAGAACAGATAGATTCGGCGTAGGGGCAGCGTGGGTGAAACTTGCAGCCGCTGGGAGGGTCGATTGCGCTGGGTACCTCACCTCGAATATCGACTTGAAGTAAATTCCTCTTCCAAGGGTTAGCGATTGGGGCTGAAGAAATTAGAGCTATCGTGTATGGATGCCGTGGTTTAGCCATGATTTCTTCGGTTTGACCGTACTCCACGACATCGCCTGAATACATAACCAGCATGAAATCCGACAAGTACTCCGCCACTGCAATGTTGTGGGTTATCAGCATGTAGGAGAGGGAATACTCCTTCTGAAGTTCCAGAAGTAAGCGCAGGATCTGCGCTTGGACGGACGCGTCAAGCGCGCTTGTGGGCTCGTCGAGGATAACAAGTTTCGGCTGCGGCCCAATCGCGCGGGCTATCGCGACCCGCTGTTTCTGTCCTCCACTAAGTTGCCCAGGCAGGCGGTCTGCAACGTCATGAGAAAGGCCCACGACCTCTAGGCTCTTCTTGATCGCTCTGTCAACTTCCTCTTTACTCCATTTCATCAAACCGAACAGTGGTTCTCCGATCGAGGCACCCACCGTGATGTTTGGGTCTAAGGATGATTCAGGGTCTTGGAAGACGATTTGTAGGTCCCTGTATACTACACGTGTGTCCGTTTTCTTGTTAACGATGCTCTTCCCGTTGAAGATTACATTTCCGCTTGTCGGCTTGGTGAGGAGTGCAATCGTCCGCGCCAAAGTTGTCTTACCGCATCCTGATTCTCCCACAACTGCCAGCGTTGTTCCCTTCCACAAGGTCATGTCGACCCCGTCAACGGCCTTGACGAATTTCTTAGCCTTTGAGAATGGGTTGATGCCACGTTGAATAGGGAAATATTTCTTCAAATCAGTTGTTTCAAGTATTGCTTCCATTTGCCTCACCGTGTAGGTAGCATGCCACCCGATGGTTTGCTTCCACTTCGATTAACTGCGGTTTCTTCTGCGAGCACGACTTCATTGCGTAGGTACACCGGCTTTCATACTTACATCCAATTATTGGGGTTCTGAGGTCGGGTACAGATCCTGGAATTGGTTTGAGGACGATCTTGCGTTTTGATCCAGTGGGTAGACAAGAGAGAAGCCCCTGGGTGTATGGGTGTAGTGGTTTGGAGAATAGATCGTAGACATTTGCGGATTCTACAATGTCGCCGGCATACATGACTGCGACTCGGTCAGCAACTTGGCAGGCGACCGCTAGGTCGTGGGTTATGAGTAATATGCTTGTTTTGACTTTGTTCATGAGTTCCTTCATGAGCTTGAGGACTTGTGCTTGTGTTGTGACGTCTAGCGCAGTTGTCGGTTCGTCCGCGATGAGTAAGGCGGGCTCCTGTGAAAGCGCCATCGCTATCATGACTCTCTGTCTCATTCCTCCAGAGAGCTCGAATGGATAGCGATCGATCACTTGATCAGGATCTGGGATTCTCACAAGCTTGAGTGCGGCAATCGTTTCTTCTTTGATCTCCGAATTGATTTTCCGTTTGGTTATGGAATGCTTTGAGGTTCGAGGGGGGACGATTTTGTGGGTTTTTTGCATTATTTCAGAATCGACGGTGGAGTGTCCCTGTTCCCGCATCTTTTTGATTGTGATTGCTTCAGCGATTTGATCTCCGATCTTGTAAACCGGGTTGAGGCTGCTGAGGGGTTCTTGGAAGATCATTGCGATTTGTGTGCCTCTGTATTCTCTCATGCGTGCGGGTCCAAGTTGAACGAGATCGGTTCCCTTGAATTCAATAGCCCCGTTCTGTACTCGTGCGGGGGGAATTGGGAGTAAGCCAATCATCGCTAGCGCTAACGTCGATTTTCCGCACCCTGACTCTCCCACGACTCCGATCAATTCGTTTTCTTTGATGTCGAGGCTTACTCTGTCGAGTGCCGTGACTGCGCCTCCTCTTGACGCATAGTTGATCGTCAAGTCTCGTACGGCTATGAGCGGCGCCATTTCATCTAGCCTCAAGGGCGTCGCGTATCCCGTCGCCGAGCAAACTGAACCCTATCACGCCCAAAGCGATAATGAATCCCGGAATGATGGGGAGCCAGGGTGCTGTAATCAGATAATCCTGATAGGAGCTCACCATCTCTCCCCAGTCGGGTTGAGGTGGCCTAACTGAGAGGCCTAGGTAGCTTAACCCTGAATAGACCAGTATGACGGTTCCAATGTCTAGTGTTGCGTAGACTAGCATCGTCACGAGAATACTTCGGAATACGTGCTTGACCAGTATCTTCGCCGTTCCCATCCCCGACAGCCTAGCTGCCTCGATGTAATTCTGATGAGCAACTCTGAGAGCTTCTCCTCTTGCCAACCTCGCATATGGTGGCCACCAGATTATCATCAAGGCGACCATCATGTTCGTCACTCCTGGACCCAATGTAACCCCAATTGCCAGAGCGAGAACAAGAGCGGGTAGTGCGAATACCACGTCCGTGAATCTCATCAGCGCCTCATCGAGGAGTCCTCCGTGGAATGCTGCTACTGAACCTATGATTGCTCCCGCCGCCAATGCAACGCCTACGACCGCGAGACTGACAGAGACATCATTCGGTGTGGCTACTATGATGCGGCTTAACAAGTCGCGTCCTTGAATGTCCGTGCCCATCAGGTGGAGGAGGGAAGGTGGAGCCAGGGCTGGACCAACATTCTGTTGGATAGGATCATACGGAGTGATTCTGACTCTCAGTAGGTCTGCTATCGTAACTGCCGCAGCCATGAGCAGAAACCCCAAGGCGATTATGCCTCCGATAATTGCCTCTTTGCTCCTTCTGAACAATTGGAGCAGGCCGAGAATTCTGAGACGGACAGTTGAGTTCAGCAGTGATTCAACCTAACCTTACTTGGGGGTCAACGACTGCATATAGGATGTCGGCGATTAGATTCGTGGCTACTATGACCACAGCGAATACTATTGTAACTCCCAATATCCCAGGGTAGTCTTCTGCCGATAATGCGGTAACCAGGTATTGTCCCATCCCCGGGTAACCAAAGATGTTCTCTACGAATATCGTTCCCGTTATCAGCCAAGTTACCATCAGGGAGGAGATCGTTACTACTGATATCATCGTGTTCCTTAAGTGCGTGTTTGAAAAAGACAGTATTTTCATCGAGACCCTTGGCCCTAGCCGTTCGAATATAGTTCGAGTGCATTACGTCAAGCATTGAACTCCTCAAAACCCTCGTGAGCACCCCAAAGGTGACCAGCGCCAGCGAAACGCTTGGTAGGATTACGTGCTGAAGAGAGCTTAGAAAATACGGTCCGTTGCCCTCGATTGCAGCGTCTACCATCGGAACGCCGGTGATGGCGGTCGGAGGTGTCAGTGCAAGATCGAAGGCGCCTCCGCTGGGCAGAATGCGGAACGTGAACGCGAATACAATTAGAAGGATCAAAGCAATGAAGAATGGTGGTGAAGAGTAACCCCCAAGGTAGAAAGCCCGAATACATGTATCCAATGGCCTATGCTGGTATTTAGCCGACAAAACTCCCAGCCCAATTCCAAGAGCGAGTGAAATTACGAAGGCGAAGAACGCTATCTGTATAGTGAATGGAAGGGTTATCGAAATAACTTCAGCGACCGGTTGGAAGCCACGTGAAGGTGAAAAACCCAGATTTCCTTGGATCAGATTCAGTATGTAATAGTAGTATTGAACTGGAATTGGATCGTTGAGATGATATTTCTTGGCATAGAGGGCGGCAAGCTCTGGGTGAATGCTCGCGCTCTTTCCGAGCCAGGCAACCACCGTATTACCACCTAAACTACGCGACAAAACAAACGTGACGGTTATGACCGCAACTAGAACTAGGGCACCGAAGAGAAGTCTTCGCAGTATGTAGCGAAACGGATTCACGCATCTCGCTTCCTAAGGTAAGTGTGTTCGGAAGGTGGAATGAAGGCAAGCATTGCTATTTGTCGCTTTGCCTATTCTATCACGACTGGGCGGAACCATATTTACTCTGCGAGAATCTGTCGCAATCTGAGTGCACACAGGCAGCACAAGTTGTTTCGCACTATCGCATGTCTTCACAAGCCCAAAACTCAACCTGCGATTTTTCCTGCCTGCTCTGTTAATAGGAGGTCAAGACTAGTAAACTGTTTCGTGTTACTTTCACCGGATCAATCATCCATTTGTCTTATAAATCGCCTAATCCTAGCTGCGAGTACGTTCGGCAGCCGGAACAGCATCTCAAACGTGAATCACAGTGCGATCTGCCCTATCCACTTTCGTCATCGTCGTCACTATCACAGCGCTAGCCATCCCATCGGCTAGAATCCTTCCCGTATTAGGAACATCGATGAGGAATTCAAGCTACGTACTCGTCGGCGGGCAGAATGGTACATGGTTTGAGAATGGTCAGGCGCCTCGGCTTGAGCGGGTCGAACTCTCCAATTACTCCGTTACGTCTCTGAACCCCGTCCATAGTCAAGGAACGGTATGGGCTGGTGGATGGAATGGGTCCCAATGGCTAGTGTCGGGTTGGGGTGACGATGATGGGCCGAATGGGTCCGATCCATACATTTACCTTTACGATGGACGGAACCAAGTGCTGGCCGGATCGCTAAATCAATATGATGCAGAGTCGTCGTGGCACGGCGGAGATGTTTTCGCGGCTAGCTATAATGGCAGAGAATGGTTACTGTCGGGACTAGGGTCTGGCGTGTTGCCTTCTTTCAGCAGCCAGCAACGAAACCACATGTCCCTCTCAACCTTCGACGGCTACGACTTCACAGATCTTTCCTCATGGGTTCCTCGGCAACGAGACGCGATTTTGTACACTAACGCTTGGAATGGCCAGTACTGGTTGGTTGGAGGAGGATACGACGAGAACGGCGTGCTGTTCTCGTTCGACGGATCCAAAATAGTAGACCTATCAGATCAAATCGGTCCGTCCGTCTCCAATTTTGGGTCTATCCAAGCGGTTGCTTGGAATGGATATTATTGGCTCGTCGGAGGGGAGAGCTTCTTAGCGGCTTATGACGGTCACACATTCACGGACCTAACGGGCAAACTGGATTCGGTTCTAAAGTTAAGCGGCACTTGCTGCGCCATAGTTAATGCGATCGCATGGAACGGGGCAGAATGGATGATTGGCGGAGGTGTCCCCGTAGCACAGATGTCTAACAGCCAGGCTTGGCTTGTCAGATACTCCGCTCAGAATTTTGTAGATCTCACGCAGGAAATTAAGCCGCCATCGACAGACTTGACTCCCCCGTCCAGCGTATTGACAATAACCGCCACCCCAGATTCATGGATAATTGGTGGATACCTCAAGAACCACGGCTCGCTCTACGAATATTCCGGCAAATCCTTTACGAACCTTTCAGCACTCGTTAACAATTATACATACGTAAATTGGGTGGGGATAGGCTCGGAACAAAACACCGCACAGATCGCTCCAACAACCTATAATCCCATATTCCCAGAATCCAGAATGCTCACGGGGCAATTCGTTCAGTGGGTTCCCGTCCCCTTGCAATTGATCGAAGTGAATCGTTTCGACTAGATGTTCTTCGAGCCGGTCTCACTGTCGCTTAGGTATCGGCACCAAGCTATTGAGTAGGTTCTTGGTGTCTACGATTGTTGCGAATTCGTTATGCAGGCTAGCGAGGTTCACGGCGTGAATTTCCTCAGCCTTGTAGGATTTCCCGTCTGGTCCTACGCGGTCGAATGTGGCGGTCGCGTCGGACACTGCGTAGACTTCGAAGCCCATGTTCCCGGCCATCCGCGCTGTCGTTGAGACGCAATGATCGGTGGTTAGGCCAACTAGCACCAGTGTCCCAATGTTCTTCCGCTTCAATTGAAGCTCTAGATCAGTGCCGATGAAAGCGCTATTCACTCTCTTCGTAACGATCGGCTCTCCATTTGAAGGTGCTAAAATTTCTTTGATTTCATTCCCGGGTGTACCTGGTCTAAGAGGTGAACCTGCCTCTTGGGAGCAGTGTTGGATGTGAAACACGGGCATATGCGATCCTCTCCAAGTGTCCAATAGCTTCCGGATGTTAGATTCTGCTTCAGGGTTGTTTCTTCTTCCCCACTTCGGGTCGTCAAACCCCTTTTGCACATCAACAATAATGAGTGCGGTATTTGAGGGGAGATGAATCATTGAATACAGCGCCTGAAGCTCGCATGGGGCTCAGATTAAGAGGTTGTCTTCACAGGGGTGAGTTCAATGATTTTTGAGAGTTCGAACCAATCGTCTATTGTGGCTTCGGATGCCGGGCCGTAGTATTTCTCGTATAATGCCTTTTGGCCGGCCTTGATCGCGATAGCTTCAGTGGGTATTTGGGCGTCAGCCTCTACATTTGCACCCCCGACCCGTATACTGACTCGACGGTTGCTGGCTATGTTTCTCATCCAGTCTGTGGTCGCGCCTTCATGGCTGAGGTAAATCTTGCCGTCTGCCAGTGCGAACCACAATTCAACTGTATGCGGTTTCCCTGATTTTCTTCCGAGCGTGGTCAGGTACGCGAATTGTTCCTTCTTTAGTGGCTCTAAATCGTGTGGATCCAAACTAGTCGCCTCGTCTAATGAGGCGCTCTCAGTACTAAAAAGCCCGAGCCATTCCGTGAGCTAGTCAATAAATATGCTACAATAGTTGGTTTCTTCTTGAGGTTGGATTGTTGAAGATTGGAATTTTGGGGACCGGGATAGTCGGAGCGACCCTTGGAACAAAACTCATTCAAGTAGGCCACGAGGTCAGAATGGGATCTCGTTCGGCGAACAACGAGAAGGCTGCAGAGTGGGTAAAAGGGAACGGATCAAACGCATCTCAAGGAACTTTTGATGACACTGCGAAGTTTGGTGAGGTTATCTTCAACTGCACCGCTGGAACAGCATCGTTGGCGGCTCTGACGGCCGCGGGCGCGAGCAATCTAAAGGGGAAAGTTTTGATTGATGTTGCGAACCCGCTTGACTTCTCGAAAGGAATGCCCCCGACCCTAACTGTCTGTAACAACGATTCGCTGGGCGAACAGATACAACGCACGTTTCCGAGCGTTAGAGTTGTGAAGACGTTGAACACAATGAACTGTATAGTTATGGTTGAGCCGACTCTGGTCCGGGGCGAGCATGAGGTGTTTGTGTGCGGAAACGATGCGCAGGCTAAGGACAAAGTGAAGGAGATTCTGAAATCATTTGGGTGGAAATCCATAATCGACCTAGGCGATATAACCGCCGCGAGGGGAACAGAGATGGTTCTCCCGTTGTGGCTAAGGCTTATGGGCCTCTTTCAGAGTCCGAATTTCAACTTCAAAATCGCGCGTTAGGTCTAGGCATGGCTGGTCCCTATCGGGTCTAAAGTTTCATTAGCACGTAAACGCTCGAATACACCGACTCACTATGAGCAGTAACGATGAGATCCTAGCGGAACTCAGGAAGATCCGAGAACTTCTAACACCAGCGCCTCCCCCAACCCCTCCGAAGGGCTTGAAGGCGGAATTCTTC
The DNA here is from genome assembly GCA_963733055.1 of Candidatus Bathyarchaeota archaeon. Classification (GTDB taxonomy): domain Archaea; phylum Thermoproteota; class Bathyarchaeia; order 40CM-2-53-6; family 40CM-2-53-6; genus FEN-987. The sequence goes on along the minus strand of CAVTBR010000003.1, from coordinate 465,670 downwards.
GCGTTCCTTGGAAAAGCTGGGGTACTGGGATTGGCGGTGGGCTTCATTATGGGTTCTTATGTCGGGCAGGTGGTGTCGGCTCTAGTTCAAGACATTATAATGCCTGTCCCAGGGGCGTTCGTGCCCGGCGGCGATTGGCGCAAAGCGATAGTATCTATTCCGATCGGTAATGGTATGCATTTCGCTCTAGGAGATTTTGTGGGCGTAATCATCAACTTCATGATAGTCGTGGTCGTGATCTTCTTCATTGCCAAGTATGCAACAAAGGTCGGGCTAAAGTAGGAACGACCCGGCGCGAATCTCGTTTATTCTAGAGTAGTGTAGTTGTCTTGGGATTTTCTGAAATCAATTTACTTAGTTTGTTCGACTTTCCAAGCTGGTTGGATCCGTTTCGCTCTGTAGATCCGCAACTTCAGGTGGTATACGACGTTGGCTAAGTAGACCCTTCCTTGATGGTACGCCCGTTCAAGAATCGCCTGTCTGGACAAGTATTCACGCTTAAGATCAGTAATATCCTTCTTGGGCGCGAAGAATCTGTAGACCGGAAGACCAACAGCCAACAGTATTATGGAAATTAGCACTTGCTGCGCGTTCACCTGGGTCATAAGAAGCACCGAAAATCCGACACCAAAAACTATCACGAGCCTATTGACGAGTGAACTGCTCGCCTTCGCAGCATGCTTCTTTTCAAGGAAGTACGCTGAAACACATGTCGCGAAGTAAACGAAGGAAACGAGAAAGACTGCCGCGTTGATCAGAGCGGATAAGCTGTTTGTGAGACTCGCGATAAAGGCTGTTGAACAGAGAACGATTATGCTAATGTAGGGGGTTTTGGTCGTTGGGTGTAGTTTGCTAAACGCTCGCGGTAACATGCCGTCCAGTGACATGGCGAAAGCCAGCCTAGACGTTCCTATCGCTCCCGACTCGTCCACACCGAGAATCGATGCTAAAGCGCCAAAGGTGAGTATCAAACCCCCGATTAACGCGAGGGTAGGAGAAAAGCTAAGAGCCTTGGCCGCGGCGAGGCTTAGAGGAGCGGTCGACGCGCCTAGAGTTTTCTGATCCACGACAGCCATCACGGCGGCGCTAGTGATTATGTAGAATGCCGCAACAATCAACATGCCGAGAAACAAAGCCTTAGGCAATGTCTTCTTAGGATCCTCGATTTCGTCGGCTGGGAGTGTCGAGAGTTCGAAACCTGCATAAGCCCAAATGATCAGCACTAGTGCTTGCCCTGCTCCGGAAAAATCTCCATTAAAGAACGGTTGAAAGTGAGAGACGGCGAGGTTCGGTCGTAAGGCAGCAAATGCTATCCCCAGGCAGATTAAGAAGAAGAGTGGTCCCAATTTGGCAACGGTAAGCACGTCATTGAATCGCCCCGCCGTTTTGACGCCGTAGATGTTTGTCAGAACAATCGTAATCGTGAACGCTGCTTTCAGCAATATTTGGTACATGGGAGAGAGATTGGGGACCAAGATTAGAAAATATTGAACGAAGGCAACCGGGAAGACTGCGAGCGAGAACCATTCCGCCAATAAGAGTGCCCATCCTACCATGAAGCCGGGGAAAGGTCCTGCAACTTTCGTAGCATAAGCATACGAACCGCCGACTCTCGGTAGAATGGTCGCGCAATACGCGAAGCAAAGGGCGATGGCGATCGCGATAATGGCGCCGGCGAACCAGATGAGGATTGAAACAGGTCCTATGATTTGGGCGATAAGAGCGGGTATTACGAAGATGTCCGCACCGATTGCGGACCCCACCACGAGGCTTGTCGTATCAAACGTGTTGAGCTGTCGGCGAAGCGAAATCTTTCTGCTCAACCCGGTCATCCTGGTAGTTGGATATTAGCTGTAGGAGCTATAGATCGATGGGTATTGTTGAATGAGAATGAGGTTGAGTTTGAGGACGTTTACATATGGGTCGCCTGTCACCCACAGCGTCCATTCGATATTGGCATCCACAATTTGCTTGAGCGCATTCGCGGATATGCCTGTTGATGCTTGAATTCTTGGGATCTGAGAATACGCATTCTGAAGGGTGATATCTGGGTCAGCTCCGGATGCTGAGGCGTTCCAGGGGTGGAAGAACATGGATGAGTTGAAGGTTTCTGCAACCAGAATCGAACCGACGTTTCGACCTTTGAACTGCACTAGCTCCCCGTTTGCTTGGTAGGGCATCAGAACCTGTGCGAGCCCAGTTACCACGACAGGAAACACTAGCCCGCACAGTATTAGTGAGATTATCGCCATGCTGACTAGCGGCAAATAGATGTCTTTCTTCAATGCTAATCCTCCTACATGTGAATTGCGACTAAGAGTATGTCGATGAGTTTGATTCCGACGAAGGGAACGATAACCCCTCCCACCCCATAGATCATAGTGTTCTTCAAGAATAGCGTCATAGTATCCGTTGGCTTGAACGAAACGCCCTTCATGGCTAGCGGGATTAGGAGCGGGATTATTATGGCGTTGAAAATCAAAGCTGAGAGCACCGCAGTGTGAAGCCCAAGTCCAAGGACGTTCAGAGCAAAGAGTTCCGGGACGACCGCAAACATCACTGGAACTATTGCGAAATACTTAGCTACGTCATTTGCAATGCTGAAAGTTGTTATCGCTCCCCGAGTCATCAACAGTTGCTTCCCGAGCATAACTACCTCAATAATCTTCGAGGGGTTCGACTCTAGGTCAACCATGTTCGCAGCTTCCTTAGCCGCCTGAGTCCCCGAGTTCATGGCGAGTCCAACGTCCGCGACTGCCAACGCCGGTGCATCATTAGTTCCGTCGCCGATCATGGCCACGATCCGACTGTTCGCCTGCTCTTTGAGAACTATTTCGTGCTTGTCTTCAGGTTTCGCCTGAGGAACGTACTCATCGATTCCGACTTCGGAGGCTATACTTTTCGCGGTGAGGGGTTGGTCTCCGGTAATCATGACTGGCCGGATGCCCATTGCCTTGACGTCTCGAATCTTCTCCTTGATGCCTTCCTTCAAAATGTCCCTTAGGCGAATTATCCCGATTACTTCGCGGTTTCGGCTGATTGCGACCGGGCTGTCGCCTTCGGCCGAAATCTTGTCAACGATTTGGCTGAAATCATCTGGGTATTCCCGTACGATCTTCTTGATAGCATCCGGCGCCCCCTTAATGATCTCAATCTCACCCCCCTCCACAGAGCTATCCAACGAATCGGTGAACTTACGCCTGAATCTACTCCGCTCGTAGCCGCTACCAGCCTTGGGCAACATAAAGCCTGATCCGGTTGTGAACTTCACACCGCTTGTTCGAGTAGTTGCGGAAAACTCGTAGTTTTCGGAGAGTGCTAGGGCGTTCAACTCTTTCGGTATCAGTCCGCGGTTGTAGGCCAATCTGATTATGCTGCGGCCCTCCGGCGTGTCGTCGTGCCAGGATGAGAGGAATGCTGCTTCTCCGACTTCAATTTCGGTGCGATTTCCAAAGGGTATGAATTCAATTGCCTGTCTGCTTCCGACGGTTATCGTGCCGGTCTTGTCGAGGAGGATTGTGTCCGTGTCTCCGGCGGTTTCGATGGCTCTACCCGACTTTGCAACAATTTTCCTGCCATAAAGTCGAGACATGCCGGAAAGGCCTATGGCGGGTAGTAGTGCTCCGATGGTTGTGGGCAGTAGGCAGACGTAGAGTGCGATCAGAACGGAGAGGTCTGCTCCTAAATTCAGAACGACGGTGATTCCTAGGAGCGCCAAAATGATGATGGTAAATATCGCCGTCAGGGAGATCAGAACGATTACGACCGCTTGTTCGTTCGGAGTCTTCGGCCTCTTAGAGGCCTCCACCATCCGAATCATCTGATTGATGTAACTGTCCTCAGGGTTCACCGTCACTCTGGCGGTGAGGGTGTCGCTGATCAATTTTGAACCTCCAATCAACGGGTCGGTGGCAGCTTTCCTAACCGGAGTAGACTCACCGGTGAGGAGGGATTCATCTACCATTGCAATCCCTTCGAGTACTTCGGCGTCGATGGGGATCATGTCTCCCTTCTCGAGCAGGATTTGGTCTCCTTGGCGAAGCTTAGTAGAGGGGGTGAGAACGATTGTACGTTTTCCACTCTCCGATTGAATTTTCTTGGCGGCGACTTCCTTCTCCAGTTTCCTCAAGCTGCTTGCAGTATTCTTCGCCTGTGTCTCCGCAAGGGAATCTGAGAGCGTACTGAACCAAACAGTGACTAGAAGGATGATGGCGACCTCTACGTAGAAGGTTGTCTCGTTGGGGTTGGCTACGGGCAGGAACCCCTGCGGATAAATCGCCATGGCGGTCACAATGAAGAACGTAACTTCGACGATGAACATGACGGGGTTTGAAAGCAGATGTACCGGGTTTAGGCGCACGAGGGAGTCGAATAGTGTCTTACTTGATAGACTGCTGAGCAGAGAGGGTTTGTAATTATCAGACCTCATTCAATCACCAGCGCCATCTTTACCCGTACCCACTCATGTGGCCCTGGAACCAGGCCAGGATTGGACCCAATGCAAGAAATGGAAAGAATGTCAAAGCGACAAGAATCACTATGCTTCCGATCAGGACGACCGCGAAGATTACGGTGTCGGTTCTCAGGCCGATCTCCACATGCCTCTTCCTTCCGATCATCGAGCCAGCAAGGGCAAACAGTAAACCAATTGGAGCGAATCGACCCAGAAACATTACGATCCCGGTTGAGAGGTTGAAGAATAACGTGTTTGCTGAGGCGCCGAGGAAGTCGGAGCCGTTATTCGCCGCAGCCGTAGTGAACTCGTAAAGAACCTGGGTGAACCCGAGCGAATTTCCACTCAAGCCTATCGCGTTTGCCGCTCCCGTTGCATACGCTAGAACAGTCGGTACTAGAATGATTATTGGATGAATGAGGAATGTCACCATCACTAGAAGGACATCTCTTCCGGTAATCTTCATGCCGAGATATTCGGGGGTCCTGCCAGACATGAGTCCAACGATGAATACGGTGATGACCACATACATTACCATGTACATCAATCCTACCCCCTTCCCGCCCGGTGTGGACTGAATTAGCATCCCTATGAACCCGGCGAGAATGACTAGCGGGTGCACCGCGAGAAGTGACGCGTTTCACCGACCCCGTCGTTACCGCAGTAGTTACTACCGTCCAAAATACTGAGAAGAATCCCCCGAACCTCGCCTCCATCCCTGGGCCGAAGAGTGGGTTCGGTACGAAGGCAATGGTTAGGTCGAGTACGAAGAGTCCGTAGGAGCCCCAAAGAATTGGTCGGGTTTCCTTCCTCTTCCCAAGCATTTCTCCAAATACAAAGCACATGACTGTAGGCATGAGGAGCATTAGAAGAATCTGAATGACGTCGGTGGCAGGGTTCGGGTTTTGAAAGGGATAGGCGGAGTTGGCGCCGTAGTACCCGCCGCCGTTAGTCCCAATCTGCATGATGGAGACCAGGGACGCGACTGGGCCTACAAGGATCAGCTGTGTTGCGCCCTCCACAGTCTTAACCGAAGTATATCCGCTAAGCGTTTGGGGGGTGCCGAGCCAGACAAAAATCAGCGCCGCGATTAAGCAGAACGGGAAAAGAACTCTTGTCAGAGATCTAATGAAGTCGACGTAGAAGTTGCCAAAGTCTTTCGAGCCAACAACAAAAGCCCTCACAAACACGACGGCAGCGCAAATGCCTGAAGCGGCTGAAGTGAATTGGAGAAATTGTACTGCACTCATTTGACTAAGATATGAGAGAGTGGTTTCACCGTTGTAATGTTGAAGGTTCGTATTTGTTGCAAAAGAGATGACTTGCATGAAAGCTAGATCCCAGTTCAGTCCCGGAAACCCTTGCGGGTTTAGCGGGAGTCTGTCTTGAAACATGAATATGAAGAACGCAAGAGCCATTTGCATGATATTGAGGAACATGAGCGAGAGAAAATATTCTTTCCAGTTCATTGAGCGATTCGGATTCACGCCCGAGAGTCTGTAGATTGTGTTTTCGATGGGGTTTAGGAATCGGTCGAGTCGACTCGGTGAGCGAGCGAAGACCTTTGTGACATAAGGTGCTATAAGTCGTCCCAGCGCGATCGCGGCGCCTAGGATTAGGAATACGGTTGTGGCTTGAATGAGGTCAATCAAATTAGCTCAAGCCCCTAGTCATAATTCTTAGTATGTATCAGAGAAGCCTGCCTCGAGAAACGGGGTTAGTCGTTACTGTTGCGACGGTAGTGCTACAGCTGAATGGCCGTTCCTGTGCCCTTTCGGTGCGTTCAATACGATTGAGGTCACCGTGCTTTTTATGCCCTTTATCTTCAACAGCTTGTTCTTGAGAAAATCACGGAATTCTTCTATGTCAGCCGCTGAAACGAGCGTGACAACGTCGAATTCGCCGGTTACCTCGTAGATTTCTTCTACGTTAGGAAACTGGTTAAGGGCTTTGACGACGTCGTCCAAGGCAGGCGACTCGACAAAAATGTCTACAAAAGCCAGAAGACGTGCCAAGTTCAATCATCCTTCCTTGACTCCAACTTACGAGTTGCTTTCGTGCTCCCACACTCAACGGCATATTAAGCATTGCCGTGAGAAAATTCCGCGATTGAACATTTTGGTAATGCCAAAACATTCAGTAACATTGTTAGGAGTGTGTGGCCTGAGAATCAATCGAAACCAATTTCATGGTGCTCGATTCTTTCAAGCAGTTTTGTATATGGTGGCGGCAGATGCCTTCAGGTTGAAACTTTCGCTGATTGAATTTAATCCTTATTAGCCTACAACGATATGCTCGTCTTGACATTCGGATGAATCTCCGAATTCTTGTTACTAGCCTTCTGATTGCGGCTTTCTGGCTCTCGGTCCTCTCAGTCCCATATGCGAACAGCCAATCATCCGGTACAACAACAACCACGATGACCATTACGCAACCCGTGAGTTCGGGGCAGTGTACAATCCGTTCGCTAGCGTTCTCAGCAATGAAGGGCGATACGATAGCGGGGACTTACGGATCCGACGCACCATTCAATTTCTATATTATCACCCAGGATGAGTTGAACTCAATCCAGAATTGTCATCTCTCATCATCCGCAAGGCCCCTACTGTTTGGAAACTTAGTGGGCTACGGTAACCCATATCAGTCCCTTCCTTTCCCGGCCAGCGGAACCTATTTCTTCGTTTACATCGTCAGCGGCCCTACAAGCGTTCCATCAGGTTATGCAAGTATTGAACTCAGTTTTCCAGCTTCAATAACTTTGATCAATAGGACAACCAGCTCAGCAACATTGAGTAGCGTAAAGACGCTTTCCAGCACAACCGCAACAACGATTATCCTCTCGACCTCCAGCACATCCAGCTCACCTTCGGCGACTTCACAACCCAGTTCAGTAAACGCGTCGGCTGGGTTCGGAACTGTAGCGGCAATCGCCTTAGCGATCGTAATTGCTATCTCAGCGTCGTTTGTACTCTTTACGAGAAGAAAAAGAACAGGGCACAGAATGGTCACTGTGAAACCGACGCCGCCTCCAAAAGCTGAACCGTTAGAACAACCCCCTCAACCTCCTGCAAATGTGCTTTCAACTGGATATCGCGACCTCGACGGCATGTTGGGGGGAGGCCTACCAAAAACATCCTCAATCCTTCTGCTCTCTCCGCGGTGTGAAGAAAGAGATCTACTGTTGCGGAAGATCATCCAGTCCGTCCTATCCGCCGAGATACCGACATTCTATTTGTCGAATGATCTCGCCAAAATTCAGGAAATGGCGAAAACGTATGGCAGGAATTTCTATGCGTTCACTCCAGAAGCATCGAAGATACCGTCCCCACCCGCAAACTTGTATCAAATCTCCAACATTGACAGTCCTACCGACTTGGACGGAGCATTTGCAAAGATCTTGGATAGACGCGCAACTCGGGGAAAGAACAGATTGCTCATAGTCGACCTTCTCACCTACTCTCACATGTTTCTGGTTGACAAGGGAGTTACGGCAGGAAAGTGGTTTTCAGACTTTCTCGCAAAACGCAAGGCCGAGGATTTCACAGTGATCGCCTTTCTCAACCCACTCGTAGCCTCCAATGAGGAGAAACAGACGCTTACCGGCGTGTTCGATGGTATCATAGAAATCCACGAGAAAGAAGTGGGAGGGAAGCCCAAACGATTCCTCATGATCAAGAGAATGAATGGGCATGAGCATTCCGACTCAGAGTTGATGCTCGACAAGGACAAACTGTCCTAATTGTTTTGCCCGCGGCGGTAAGATGACGGCAGCTTACGTACTGGTTATATACGGGGTTGCGGATTATGGCAACTACAAGGTGTAGTTGAGAGGAAAGGAGCAATGTCCGAAATCAAATCTGCGTACGTACTGACCGTTGTCGGCGTTGGTATAATGGCAATTACCGTGATCCTTGGTGCTGTGAGAGCTCTAATGTTCAGAGCCATGTTCCGTTCCGGTGGTTTCAATGGAACGGGCGGGGGACCTGGCCCTGGCTTCAGTGGAGCACGCCAGTTCGGGGGAGGGTTTGGCTTCGGGTTAACTAACTATCTAACGATAATCGGTCTGGTTATCGTAATTGTAGGTGTCGTGTGGCTAGGGCTGTCTCTTAGAAAGGCTCCTAAGAGCTTAGCCAAGTCGGTTTAGTGCGTAGCTCGCTGGGAACGGCCGCTTCGTATAAATTCCGTCAGTCCTGACTTCTCTAGGGATACGGAAGAACCTTCAGCGTTAGTTCCTAAGCGTATGCTTCTTCGCCATGCTCGCTAATGTCTAGCCCCGTATCCTCTTCCTGTGCACTGACTCTGAGCGGTGTGAAGTGCCCGATCACTTTGAGTAGCACGTATGAGCCGCAGAATGCGAAGGCCACGACGATAGCCACTGCCTCGCATTGAAGTAACAGTTGCATCGGGTTGCCGTAGAATAGGCCGTTCGGACCTGCCGCATTGACTAGGGTGGAAGCGAAAAGTCCCGTCGCGATCGTTCCCCAGATTCCTCCAGCGCCGTGGCAAGCGAAGACATCGAGTGAATCATCTACCTTTGTTCTACCTCTCCAACTAGCAACGGTATTACATAACGCCCCAGCCACCAACCCAATGATGATCGAGGGCATCGGTCCCACAAATCCTGAAGCAGGCGTGATCGCTACTAGGCCGCAGACGGCTCCAGCGCACATTCCAAGTGCACTTGGCTTTCCTTTCACCAACCAATCTACCATCATCCAACTCACCGCAGCTGCCGCCGCAGCCAAGTTCGTTACGACAAGAGCGTTTACCGCAAGCGCGTTCGCAGCTAGCGCGCTCCCCGCGTTGAATCCGAACCATCCAAACCAAAGTATCGAAGCGCCAAGTATAACGTAGGGGATGTTGGCGGGTCTCATTTCCTTTTTCTTCTCGAGACCTCGTCTTCTTCCCAGCACCATCGCGGCCGCTAGAGCTGAGAGTCCGGCCGAGGTATGCACAACGAGGCCTCCGGCGAAGTCAATCACACCCAATCCTCTGAGAAATCCTCCCACCGCCCAGTTCCAATGAGCTATGGGTGCGTAGATGAACGTGGTCCAGAGAACAACGTAGATCAATAACGCCTTGAACCGAATTCGTTCCGCAAATGCTCCTATGATTAGGGCGGGCGTGATCGCGGCGAATTTCAGTTGAAAAGCGAAGTAGAGGAGTTCGGGAATTGTATTGGAATATCCGGGATTAGGGGCGTAACCAACATTATTCATGAAAACGTCAGAGAGGCTTCCAATGAACCCACTAACAGAGGGGCCTAAAGCGAGGCTGTATCCCCAGAAAGCCCAGATCAAACTTACGACTGCGAAAATCGCAAAACATTGAGCAATGGTGGATACGAGATTCTTTCTTCTAACAAAGCCTCCATAGAAGAACCCTAGGGCTGGCGTCATGATCATGACGAGGGCGGTGGCAGTGATGACCCACGCAATGTCTCCGGAATCTAGCAACCCGTGAAATACCTCGACCCGAGGAAGCTTTTCGACAATTAATAGCTCTTTTCTACATACTGGAAGTTCATCTAGAGAGACGCTATGGGTGCAAGAGTCGGCTGCTTCGTTCTGAAACCCATCTAAGAATCTCGGGCGATCCTCAATTTCAATAGCGATTCTCTATCAGCCAGTTTAAGGACTGCACGGGGAGGGGTTCTGTAAGGTTGAACTAGTTTTGGCTAGTGCAAAACTATTGGAGATGTTGAACCGAGCAGTTGCCGGTGAGCTTCAGGCTATTATTCAGTATATGTGGCAGCATGTTCAGTGGAAAGGTGTTGAACACTACGCGGTAATCGACGGGATCGAGAAGGTAGCAATTGGGGAGATGAAGCATGCTGAGAAGATTGCGGAACGATTATGGTATCTGGGTACCAAGCCCACGATTCAACCCGCCCCGATCTTCGTGGGCGAGACTCTTGAAGAAATGTTGAAGAACGATGCCAAAGCCGAGATGGAGACCATTGCCATGTACAAGGAAATCATCCAACTCGCCGACAAGGAAGGCGACGTCGCCACTAAGGAGATCTTCGAAGAAATAGAAGAGGAAGAAGAAGAGCATCACGACTTCTTCACGAGTCTGCTGGAAAAGTAACCGCGTCAACTGTCATAATTGGAACGCTGAGTCATCAAAGAGTTTGCACCATCGATAACGCCAACCGGTGACCAGATACATACTTGTTTTATCAGTCCTTTCCGGTAACAGCCCCTCTGCATAGTCCGGGTGGATTGGCGGATTGGAAGGGAATCAAGAGAAGAGCGATTCTTATGGTGTGCCTCCGGAAACTTGGCGGAAAGTTGTAGAGGCGATCGAAGATGCCATTCCACTATACGATGAAGTCAACGATCTCATCTCATTTGGTAAGGCGCAAGAGTCACGCAAGTTTGCTATTCAAAGGCTCGAATTGTCAGATGGGGATTCAATACTCGACGGCGGGATTGGGCCGGGTACGACGTCAAGGTTGATTCTAACGTCAGTCAAGCCGAAATTACTCGTAGGCCTAGATGGATCGGTGAAGCAGCTCAAGACCGCCAAGGCCAACATAGACATCCTTTGGCCGAGCCTCTTGCAAGTTGTAAGGGGGTCTTTTGAACTTCTTCCGTTTCGCGACAACGCATTCAACGCCGTCATTACCTGTTACGCACTTCGTGACAGCCTCCACCTCACCAAAGCCATCGGAGAATACGCGCGGGTCTGCGCCGAAAATGGCCGCTTCGCAGATGTGGATATTGGTAAGCCCGAGAATTTCCTCAAAAGAGCGAGCAGCACACTATACATAAGGTATCTAATGCCAATTATCGCGAAGGTAACGATTCTCGGCAGAATCAAGGGAAACCCTTGGAGGATGATCGGCCCCACGTACAAATCCCTACCAACAAACCACGCTCTCCTAGCTCAGATGAAGAGCAAATTCCAGAGCGCTGAACTCAAGGAGTTCTTGATGGGCGGCGGAATCATAATAATTGCCCGGAAATTATCCACCTAGTTGTCAGAAAAGTTACACTTCGACAACCATGTGTGTTCTATATAGAGTACTGAATATCTCTACAAAGGCGTTAAGTTTGGTCATCTCGTAAATACTTTCGTGTCAAATATGACCGAAGACGCGCAGCCGAAACGGTGTAGCCTGAAGGGGTTACAGTGCCTCATCCTCGTTATTTCAGCGGGGTTGATCGGAGGCCTCTCTCTCAATTATGGATTAAATTATCGCAGTGTTGCCTCAACGCCGCCGCAGACCGGCCCGTTCAGGCTAACGCTGATTGAAATTATGGATACCGGGTGGAATTCTTCAATGGCTCAACCGCAGTTCTCAATCCTTGGACCCAACGGAACACAGCCAGCGACAAACATACTTCTTCCCGCCCACACACTGATCCAGCTAACAATTATTTCGTATGATACGCCGACGATGGGCAGTACAGATATGGAGGGCAAAGTAACTGGAACCGTCGGAGGCACAGTATACCTAGTCAATGGCACTAGCGCCTCCGGAATGGACGTTAGTCAGCGTTGGGGCCGAAATGTTACATCGGTTCCCGGGGCAATGCTTGCACACACGTTCTCGATTCCCCAGTTGGGAATCAATGTCCCAGTTGTTGGCGGTGACTTGCAGATAGCGTACCTAAACCTTGACCAGACTGGGACGTTTCAATGGATCTGTTTGACCCCCTGCGGCTTCGGAGCTACTGGAATGCAGGGAGCTATGTCCCAGCCTGGATGGATGGAAGGCCAAGTAACGGTATATTGAAGCAGATGCTCAGACAGGGATACGTATTTAGAATGAGTAAGAGCAATGTTCTCGCAATCCTGTTAGTTGCGATAGGTCTTGGAAGTCTGGGGCTAACTGCCGTCTACTCAATGTCTGTCCCCCCGCCTACGTCGTACCAGGGCGGCGGGTACAGCAACCAATTGATTACTGGACAACCGTATCAGCAACTCCAGTCGTCGTCGAGCACTCCGCTGACGTTGGCGCAAGCCGAGACGATCGCGCAACAAAACCTCGCGTTGACCGGGAATTCTAACTTGGCTGTTAAGGAGATAATGGAGTTCCAATACAACTTCTACGTAATCTATTACGAGAAGGACACTGGCCGAGGGGCATTCGAGATGCTCATTTGGAAGCAAGTTCCACCATCAGGAATGATGGGTGGAGGAATGATGTACGGACGCATCGCGGTCGGTATCATGATGCCTGAACCTGGGCCAAATATGATCTGGAACGCCAAGTACAGCGCCATGAACAACGGAATGATGGGCTACTACGGAAACCAATGGTCCTCTACAATGACGGTTTCGCAGGACAAGGCAGCGCAGCTCGCGCAAACATACTTAATGTCAAACTTCAGCAACGCAAAGGTAGAGATGGGAACGAGATTTTACGGATACTACACGTTCGATTTCACAGTTAATGGGAAAATTGCCGGAATGTTGAGTGTTAATGGTAGTACGGGGCAAGTCTGGTATCATTCCTGGCATGGGGACTTTATACAGGAAGTCGAATTCACTTAGACAGAGACGAAATCAAAGCATGACAGCAGAAGAGAAACCTACCGTCGCTTTCATACTCTCACTGATTGGGGGCGTCTTCATTCTGGTTGGGGGAGGAATGATGTCAATGATCGGTCCTTATGGTCTAGGCGGGATGATGAGTGGCTACTCTGGTTATGGAGGAATGATGAACGGCTATTCGGGATATGGAGGATACGGTGGAAATGAATGGTACGGAGGGATGATGGGCCGATACTTGTCTGGCCCTGGTTTCGGTATGATGGGAGGATACGGATTCGGCGGAATATTCGGCCTCGCCGGCATACTATTCGGAATAGTAGTCGTAATCAGCGCAGTTATGCTCTACAACAAACCCATAGAACATTCGAAGTGGGGTCTACTAATCCTAATCTTCTCCGTGCTCAGCATATTTGGCAGTGCGATGGCAGGATTCGGAGTTGGGCTGATACTTGGAGTACTTGGCGGAATATTCGCTTTGACCTGGAAGCCACCCGCGGCATCGAAAACGTAACTCGGATCTTCAGCGTGCGAAATAGTTTTGACGATTAAAATGGCTAGAATCAATGGTAGGGGTTCAAGAATTTCCTTTAAATGCACATGATATACGGATAGTTCGAATTATGTTGTCCATCAAAACGAGACGGAGAAGTAAGCAGTCTATCGTTGCCCTTGGTTTGCTAGCAGTCTTGTTCTTGGCCGTTGTAATCGGTTGGGGCGGAACGGGAGTTGTAAGGGCGCAAGGGTCCTTTGTGGCCTTGACATCTTATCGGGTGAGTGGCGCGCCAAATTATACCGCTCCTGGTAGCGAGTCGTTTTGGAATGGAATTGGTTGGACTGATGTTCCACTGGCTGCATCGGTGTCACCAGGAGGGGGGCAGACTTCGAATATCCTGGTGAAATCTGCTAATGACGGATTCAACATCTACGTCATATTTCGATGGAATGACTCAATGGGGCCCTCCTTCGGTTCATCCACTGAAGTTTACGCCGCTCCGAATGGGACGCTGATTCCGCTCAACCCAGCGGGCACCACGAATGTGAAACAACTGTTCTACAACTCAACGTATTATTATCCAGACAGGGTTGCCATGCTCTGGTTTCTGCAAACCCCCGCAACGCGCCAACAGTCACCAGTTATGGTCTTGGGGTCAAACGGTGCGATCACCGGTGGGGCGGCAGACATCTGGCATTGGCAATCGGTGCCGACGGATAACAGTGCGAGTGACACTTCGTTTCCCGGAGGCTACACGAATCCTTCAGGGTCCGCGATCTTTCCCAACAATAATGTGTCGTTTGCAGAGGACGATTATACGAACACAACCGGGTTTTACGTGATCGGTGGCAGCTTCGGTGCCAGCTCACCAAATCTCGACCCATATGCCGACCCGTATGCCGTGCATGTCGGAAATTATTTCTCTGATTCAAACAAGACATGGACGGTTGAAATGGTACGGAGTTTCTCAATGTCAGACGCGTCTCAGTACCGAGTGCAACTTGCGACAGGTTCGAACTACTATGTCGCCTTTGCCGTCTGGAACGGAAAAATGGGGGAATCTTCGCACATAAAATCCGTATCGCAGTGGTACACCTTAACCGTTAGCGATCAAGCGCCACCATCGCCCACTCCGACTGCCCCCGCTCCGGCAAGCGGGATCTCACCGACTCTTGCCGCCGCTGTAGGTGTCGGGCTACTGGTGGTCGGGGCAATAATCGGAACGGTCGTTCGCCCCAGGCGTAAAGAAAACACGGTGTAAATCATGGTCCGAGAGAGTAACGGAGAGTCTGCTTCAGATCGAAAGAAAGAGTCAAAGCGAAACTTTCTCAAATTTGCGATGGCGTTTTCTACGTTGCTCTGCGGTTGGCGGAATAGCTGCGGTACTTAAGTCCGTCACGAATCCTGCGCCTTCCGCAGGTGGGACAACGGGGGCATCGGGGACAAGACAATTTCCCAAAGTGAAAGTTGCTCAGCTCAGCGCTCTAACCTTAGGTCAACCAATATCTTTCAATTATCCGCTCGACAACGAACCGAATATTCTAGTCAAGCTAGGAACAAAGTCCGACGGAGGCGTAGGTCCAGACGAGGACATTGTGGCTTTCAGCAGCATTTGTCAGCACCTCGGATGTATTTACGGATTTCAAGCGCCGGGTAGTTCGCCTGCCTGCAACCCCGCATACAAAGCGGATCGTCCAGTAGGATATTGCTGCTGTCACGGAAGCGTATTTGATCTCGCAAACAAGGCGAATGTAATTGGGGGGCCGTCACCGAGGCCTCAACCTCAGGTGTTATTGGAGGTCGACACTTCAGGTAATATCTTCGCGACTGGCATGGGGCCGCCAACAATTTTCGGTCATAACACCGGCTCAAACGATGTATCCGGTGACCTGCAAGGTGGAAACCCGGTAGGTTAGGCCAGAGTGACTGAAACAGCGGGACGATGGGCGCGGCTAGCGGCCTGGTTCGACGCGCGACTTGGTTTAACCTATCCTCTCCTTAGGCCCGCGCCGAGGTATTCCATCAACCCGTTCTACTGGCTTGGTGCATTAACCGTAGTCGCCTTTCTAATTCAAGGCGTAACAGGAATCATGATGATGCTCTACTACGTACCCAGCCCTACTGAAGCTTTCAGTTCGACTCAATACATCTTTCAAAATGTGTATTACGGAAGATTCCTTCAAACCGTGCATCTCTACACCGCGTACGCTATGATCATGCTTGCCTTCATGCACATGATGCGCGGCTACTTCGTCTCCGTATACAAGAAGCCAAGGGAGGTGATGTGGGTCGTCGGTATGATAATGGGGTTTGTTACGCTGGGCTTCGGGTTTACAGGCTACCTGCTGCCGTGGACGGTTGTCTCAAAGTCTGCAACTGATGTTGGAGTAGGCATTATCGATGCCCTGCCCGGCGCAATCTCTAACTTCCTTAGCTTCCTAATCGTAGGAGCCGGCGGCGACGCAACGGAACTTCTCAGATTCTACGATTTGCATGTTGTAGTTCTGCCAGCAGTCTTGTTGATTCTTCTTACGGTGAAAATGTACATGCTTGAAGTTCATGGAATAGCCGAACCTACCACGGGTTCCCCAGTCGATCAAAAGGCCAGCCGTAGTCTTCCAATATTTCCTGACGTCACGATTTACCTACTCGGCCTCGCGGCTATGTTCGGTAGCGCGATGCTTCTGATCTCTGCAATCTTCCCGCTGAGTCTACCTCCCATGTACTCCCCTCAGCTCGCGGCCCAATTCACCGCACAACCAGATTGGTACTTCCTTTGGATATACCAGATTCTGAAAATCTCTGTTTTCGAAGGAGCGGGGTTGCCAGTGGCGTTAGGTGTGGTCACTCTCCTTTTTGTGGTGTTAATTGCGCTCCCATTCATGGACAGAGGTTCCTCTAGGAGGGTAGCTCAGAGGCCAGTATTCGTAACGTTAGGGTTGATCTTCATCGCGGAAATCTTTGTCCTCGCGTACTGGGGGCTGGAGTCTCCTGGGCAAGTGATCCCAACGGAGGAAGCGGCCATGGTGCTTGGGGCAATCGCACTTCTAGTTGGGACTTCCTCGTTCGCGCTCTACACTCTCGTCGAATCGAGAAGTGCACGCAAATCACGCAGAGAGAGAATTTCGAAACCTCGAGGAAGATTCAGGACAGCACTGTCCTTTGTGCTGCTCCTTTCAGGCGGAGCATTGGCCATCGGTGCCTCCTTGAACGCGGTAGTGCACTTGGCCATCTACGGAATGAGTACTCCGAGTATTCTTCAATTGGGCCTGTCGGCTGCGTTCCTAGGGATCGTGGTATTTTCCACAATCTTCTTCATGTATCGGATAGAGTTGGCGGGAGCTTCGCTCAAGAGAAGATTCGGTTGGCTCGAAATTGGATGGTCGACAAATGAGTCCCATTAAAAGAGTTGTAGCGCTGCTTCTTGCACTTCAGGTTACTACGATCGGCTATCTGTGGATTGGAAGTGCAGTTGGAACCCTGAGCGACGCCAGGTTCGCTGTGTTTCTCGGGGTTAATCTGTTGTCGTTCTCAATTGTCGCTTCCGTATACACGCACGATAAGTGGGGAGAGGCTTTCGCTCGAGGCTGGGTCCTCGTAGGCTCGCTGGGTTTGATTCTCCTACTCTTGTCCAACTTCTTCTTCCCTTAGAGGGAATCATTCTTTCAAAATACCAGGACAGATTAATCGAACTGGATTCTATAACACTGCTAGCGAGGAATATGAATACTCATTGACAATGAAGCCCTGAGGCTTTGGTAATGCACATGAAACTGTGGGCCGTGGAAGGTTTCCTAGGATCCGCAGTTGCACTAATGCTCACTTTCCTTCTCGTCGAACCCCAGTCCCTGATGTCAGGTTACGCGGGCGTTATCGGATGGAGTACTATCACAGCTTTCCTGATGCTTATGCTCCAAGGATTTTGGATTCGGAAGAGCCACCCGAAAATTGATGGATCGAACAGCAATCATCATTCGTCCTACCAGTCGGCGATCTTCAAGTGGGGCGGCATGCATTCCGCATTGTCGATTGTCGTTACCGTTTTCCTAGTCATCCATGGTTTCTTGTTTCTTCCCAGTCTTCTCGAACCAAGCCTCGCACTCTGGTTGGGTGCAGTAGCGTTCGCAATATTGCTCGTCCTGAATCTTTCGGGGCTGCTCACGGAGTCTGCGAGGAAATCCCGAAATTTCGGCCGACACAAGAAAATCCATGTCTGGTTAATGCTCATCGTCCTCGTTCTCATAATCATACACGTCGAAGGAGTGGTGCCCTCCTTGAGCTATCGCTCCATCCTTCCGGGGTTGATAGTGGGTTTGGCCGCTTTCTTTTCGTTGAGCATTATCATTCCATTAACTGTTCAGATTGGTCGAGCTCGGCGAGAGCGTAGTATTGGATCGCGGGTCGAAATCTCGACCTGAGACTTTGCACCTCTTACTCTGCAGTGTTCCAGATTCGCTATTCAACTACGTTTTTCAATGGATACCTGCTGAGGCTAGAGAGGCGTCTGTGGTGTTTGGGTTCGAATTAGACCGAGCGTTTGTTCGGAGGGCGGCGTTTCGGGGGATGATCCTTCTCATCCTAAGTTCGATTCTGATAATCGCAATGCTCACGCCGATTGAACCGATCGATTATGTTTTCTTTGCTCTTTCTTCGGAGTTGAATGTTGCGCCGGAGGTTCTGCTCATGGTCTCCGACGTGTTGCTTCTAATTGCCGGCTACGCCCTGGCTGCCTCACTGCGAACCTTTCTTTCAGCAGGGAGAATGATGTCGAGGAACCTGGCTGACGCTTCATCTCTTCTCGGGTCAGTGAATAGAGCCGTGAACTGGAAAGGCTTGCCATGTTTAGCTGCTGCAGTGTTGATAATTGTATTTTGGCATGTCCCATCGATTCTTGACCAGGCTCTCCTTCAATTCCAACTGCATTGGATCATGCATGTCTCAGTATTTTTTGCAGGCGTGCTAATTTACGTCGGGTTCACGCGCCTGACCCTTGGCATGCGTTTGTTGACGTACCTTCTAGGGTGTAAGGCGATGGCGATCTTTGGAGCGTACTTGCTAGTGGCACCGATAGCGGTCTACGGCTCCTATCCAGCACCTCAACAAGTGGAAGCAGGAGCAACTATGGTTGCCATGTGTGTGGCCTCAGACGCCACTATCATTCCTTTATGGATCAGACGGTACTTCAAACATTAGTCCAAGGCGAGGTCGAGAGCAATCGGCAAGCCTATCTTCAAGAGACTGAGACGTGTTCCAATCCGATGCGAATCCTACACGTGATTCCTAAGGGGCGCGTCGTCAATGTCTCACTCTTGGAGATTAGTCGCGGGGGCCGCGGCGGTTGCCGCGATCTTACTCATCAGTTTTGTCACGGGGATTGTTTCCATTCCGCCTCCACACGGTTCCGGTAATCCTCTGCCAGTTGTAAGCGTCACCTCATCGACTTGCGTTCGACCGCCGGGATTCTTTCTCATCATCGCGGACCTCTCGGGATTCAACGACAGTATCAGTCATGGGGCTCCGTTGAATCCATGGCCTGTTATCCATGTACACGAAGGGGATGTCGTTCGAATCGTGGTGTGCAATGAGGACACGTCTCAGGCACACGGTTTTGCGATACAAACATACTTCGATACGGGCGTAGTTATGGCACCCGGCGATGCCTACAGAATCGTCTTCTCAGCAACCGTGCCAGGCACGTTCGTGATATATTGCAACATCTTCTGCACCGTTCATGCCTTCATGGTGAGTCGCCTGATTGTTTCCGACTGACTAATGGGCAAATTCAGACCGCACGTCCCGAATCGAATTAATTTGCTACGCGTGAATAACAATCAGGATTAAGCTTAATCCTTGTTAACATGGATTGTACTCTCGTAACCGTATTGGTCTTGGCCGGGAATTGTGAGTTGGAGGACTGTTAGGTGAGGGTTCGTTTGAATTTGGTGTTGGGTTTAGTGCTCGTGCTGGCGGGCGTTATCTTGCTGGCATTATCTGTCACGCCGAAACCTGTACCCCCTGTTAACATCCTAATGCCACAAAGTGGGTCTGTCGATCTGAATGGGGTGTACTTTGATTCGGTAGCCATTCGTAATTACGGATCATCGAATGTAACGGTTGTAGTTGTAATTGAAGACTTGATTGATACGCACCCAAGAATCTCGGACCCAGTTACGATATGTCCCGGTTGCACGGCCACTGTGCAGATTGAAGCAGTTCAACCAGCCCCGAACCCAAGTTACGACCAGTTCGCGTTGTACACGAAGCAGCTCAGCAACCCGGAATCTATTAGCGTGGAATATCTTTCGACAGCACTTCAATCACGATTCAATGATTATCTGACTGCAGGTGGTGCTGTCGCGATCCTCATGGGTTTATTCATAGTGATAAGGAGTCGTGAGTCAAAGAAATCGCGCCGTCGTGGGGTAAAGCGATCGCGGGTAAGTTCTCGGAGTTGACGATTAGTTGACTATCGACGCCTAATTGGGGAAGCCTGCCCTGCTCGAACGGCCAGTAGCTAACTATGGCGGTAGTTGAGACTGTCTTCACAATAACGACTCCAGTCATCCATGGGTGTGGGTCGCAGTGATACGGATAGGTTCCCGCTCGCTGAAAGGTATGTGTGAAGCTATCCCCTGCTTGAATTAACCCAGAATTGAACTCCGGAATGTTGCTGTGAGCCGTGTGCCAGTCCGAATCCTCGTTCTTCCAAACGACAGTATTGTTGACTCCAATCACTATCGTGATCTTAGCCGGTTCGAACCCCAAATGAAGATTCGCGCTCGCCCCGTTAGGAATTACCACTACCACGACCGTCGGTGTATTCGGAACCAGATTGCCGTAGAAGAGAAATCCGGCAACAGCTACGGATATCGCTGCGATAAGGGCCACACTGAGAACCGCCAATCTCCTATTCCGCGAGCGACTTGCCCTAGGCCTCGTACGCCGTATGACTTTCCTCCTCGATCTAACCCGCCCTGAAACGCTCACGTGCAATCCCAGAATAACACAAAGCAACTATTGCCCGGTATTTAACACCGAATCGAAAGGTCTAGGGCGATAATTCGTTTGGATGTTCAATAAATCGGTCAATTAATTTGTATTGGTACAATCATCGAGAGGAGTGAAGTTTCCAAAGCCTGTTAAATTGAGCGGCAGTACGTTCTATCGTGGAGAAATCTTTGCAAGTTCATCTAATCGGCTTTGGGAAGATCTCGGCGCTTCTAGCCGCATTGGGACTGTTGGTCGTAAAGCTCGATATTCATATGGCGATTCACGCGGCGGGGATCTCGCTTGCAGTTTTACTCGCCGTAGTTTCGTGTAATGCGTATTTGCGTGATCGTAGACCGAAGATTCTTCTCCTAACTATTGCATTTCTCTTCCTTGGAGCACAGCAGATGATGGAGGCACTTGAATCGCTTGGATTCTCAGTGGTGAACACACCTGTGCCACTAATTGGTATCGAGCTCATGCACGCGGTCAGTTTCGGGGCCATTCTGTTTTTCGCAGTAGGTGTTCTAAAGAAAACATAGAAACCAATACCGTCTAGTCGGGAGATTGAAGCCCGTGACCACAATGCATGTTGGATACCGAGCCCAACGGTTGCTTGATGTGGTAAAACTGCTTCCTGGGATACACTTGAGGGAAGCGCAACGTAGAACCGGACTCGGATTAGGCGATACTGTATACCAACTTCAGAAACTAGAATCCATGGGCCTGATCGACTCGGAAAAGTGCGGGAGATATCGTCGTTACTATCCACCTGACATTAACGTAACTGATCGGAAGATGCTTTCGACTCTTCTAAACCCGAACCGCCGGCTAATTATCCAGCTGTTGCTTGCGAAGGAGGCGTTGAGTCTGTCCGACCTCGCTACAAAATTGAATCTCGGCAAGTCCACGACCCTTTGGCATCTTAAGATACTCGAATCAGAAGGCGTAGTAAATTCCCCAGACGGGTTGCCGGATTCGACTGTGTGGCGCCTTAAGGATCCTCGAAATGCAAACCGTATTCTATCCAAATTCAACCTAAGCTCCCTAGATAGGCTAACCGACTCGTTCCTTCAATCTTGGGATTTGGTCGGTGACTAGAGTAGAAATCTAGAAAGGCCGCATCAATGGCATTATGTGCCCTAGGTCTCTGACCCGGAGTTACCGGTTGCGCGCTTTAAGTTTCATTCTTCTCTGGCCCAGTACCAGTGCGGCGATGCTTACTGATCCAACGATTACGGCAGCGATTACCGCAAGTTGGACGAAACCAGAGTTATTTGCGTTCGATACGAGTTGGAGAGCGGATGATGTGGAGGTCAAGACACCGAGGACGTTGCTCGCTGGGAGGGTAAACCACACATTTCCCGATTGGTCAACAGATAGGAGCTGAACGTCGGAGCTATTGTTCGGGACTGGGAAATTGCTGAAAGTGTGTGTTGACAGGTCCAGGCTGCCTATGGCGTTGGCGATGTGTTCTACGAACCAGATCGTGTTATCGTGGTATGTAATCCCGAATGGGAACGCTTGTTTGGTGGGGATCGGATATGACTGAAACGATTGATTCTTTGGGTCAAACTGCGTAATTCGGTTTCCAGCGTGCTCTGTGAACCAGATCGATCCATCCGGCGCAGTAGTAATGCCCGTCGGACCCAAGAGCGTTCCATTTCCTCCCGGTTGAAATTCACTTATTATACCATTCTGCGGGTTGACCATCCCGATCTTTCCTCCCTTTGATTCCGTGAACCAGACGGAGCCATTTGCATCCACTGTAGTTTGGATAGGTATGGCATCGGCGGTTGGGATTTGGAATTCTGTGATATTGCCCGTTACTGGGTTCAGTCGTCCGATCTTATCACCGATTTCTTCAGTGAACCATATGTTTCCGTTCCTGTCAGCGGATATGCCCCCTGGAACTGCGCCCGAAGTTGGGATAGAGTATTGCTTGAAAGTGTTGGCTGTTGGGTCGAATTTTACTATCTGGTTGTATTGAGTTTCTGAAGCCCAAACAGAACCATTGTCATCAATTGTAAGGTAGAATGGCCGCGAGCCCGCTTGGGGTAGAGAGAATTCGCTAAGCGCTCCTGTTGTAGGCTCATAGCGGGCTATGTTCCCGGACCCGCTTTCCGCGAACCAAATCACGCCACTCTTGTCGACCACGACTCCATATGGGTTGGCGTCGGTCGACAACGGTAGTTCGGAGAATCTTAGGGAGATAAGTGGGACGTTAAACTGGAACGGAACAACGATATCAAATCCTCCCGATCTTTGCGCCCAAACCTCCGCCTGCCAGTCGCCTGAGAAACTTAGGTAAGTTCCTTCAAGGGAGTAAACACCCGCGTTTGATGAGGCGGTTGCATTGGCTTGCGACACCCCAATGTTTCTGTCCAAGTACTTGAATTTCACGAAAACTGATCGAACATTTGTGACCGCGGTTCCTTGTGGGTTCGTGAAATCGATTTCAAAATGGTTGTCACCTACTTGGAAGGGGAATATCTTCACGGTCACATTGACGCCTTGGTCTGAGTAACCTCGAAGAATGAACGGCGCGGGTTGGTACGCCTGAGGTGTAGAGGAGGTTTGCGCAACAGGCGCGCTAGCTGTCAGCAAGCCTACCACGAGTAACAAGATTACGCCCAGAGTAATCTCTGAACGGATCGACAGTTTGAATTTCCCAAACAAACGGGCCTGTCGCCGATTGATTCGCGGCGTCTTAGCGGTTGTCGCCGTAATTTTATTGTAGATAACGAATTGGTTGAAGGCGCCTAAGGCGATCATTGGCGCGAAGATTGCCAGTTTTATGAGAAGAATTTGGCCGTATGGTGTAGTGTACAGGGCGGTTAAACTTCCCACCTCTACAATTAGGTTGTAGATTCCAGTTATCCCAATGACTCCGACGCAAGTCACGGCAACCGATGAGAAACGTCTGAGCAAACCAGCGAGGAGTTTTCCCTTGGATTCTTTCAGACTATTGATGGAATAGATGGCCAAAGCAAAGTAAGCCAAGCCGCCAACCCAGGCTCCCACCGCCGTTACGTGGATCCAATCTGAGAGTAGGTTGATCGTGGGGTTGTAATTTGTGGCTGCCGCGTTATGGCTCGTAAGACTTGTGGAAAGGGACAGTATGATCCCTATCAGCAAGACTAGGCTCCAGCCACCCTTCGATCGTCCCTTTGCCCTGGTAATGATTATCGAGGTCCCGAGGGCTGCGACGACAGCGGCGAATCGCAAAATCCAATATTCGCCGAGATGAGTTGATGACAAAATGGTATAGGCCGTCACCACAATGTCAGATACCGAAGATGATCCGGCGGCTGCTATTGCTTCGACAATCAGCAATAACAGAGTTGCTGCCACTCCAATGATGACGGAGAGCGTTAGAAGCCGAGAAAATCGCGATGACACCTTGCGAGCGTAATCATCCAAATCTTCCCTTCGAGGTGTCGCAATTGTAGGAATCCAAACGAGGATCGCGAAGAAGCCTCCGCCGACAAATATTACGTCGCTTAGGAGGTTTAGCCAACGTTCGCTGACTTCAAGGGCGGATGGAAACGTGTAAGCCGTGGCGTTGTTGTTCCGTTGCACGGGTATGGTCACGTTTCCGATGCCGAAAGAGAATGATCCGCTCGTATGATGGCCGTCCACGGCTGAGATTGCGTGCCAGGCGACTGTGTACACTCCTGAGGGTAGTGTTGGCAGGTTCACAATGAGGATCGTGGCGTCCGTAGGGCTGACGGAGTAACCGGTGTCGACTTCTTTGCCCGTTGAATCATACACCGCCGCTCCACTGAGCTTAGGTTCGAGTTGCTCGGTAAAGTAGAGCGTTACTTGATGTGGCGATGAAGGAAGAACGCTGTTGGCAGGAGGATCTGACCTGATTAGGTTCGCATGTGCGTAAGCCGGAGCTATGAATCCTGCTATCAATAACAGGGTTGCGATTGTGGCTATTGCTAAGGCGCGATTGCTCATAGCACTCGCGGCATTTCAGTTTCTGTTTGTTCTATTTCCTGCTTGGTGGGCGTTTGCGGCCTCGGTTCATCGCAACTACGCCTGCGACGACTCCAATTACTCCGATCGCAACTCCAACAACACCAACGGTATAGGCTGTTTGAATGCTGCCCTGCATCTGCGTGACTTGAGACTGAAGGGTTGAGATTTGCGATTGGGCGTTGGTCAAGGCCGTCTGAAGATCGGTACTTGACCCATTCTGTTGAGGGAATTGGATTTCGGACGCTGGGTCTATGCATTCGTAGGTTGTTGGTCCACATGTGAAAGTTTCGTTCACCGTCGTTCCACTAATGTTTCCGAATATTATGAACGAGACGGTTCCAGGCACCGTGGGTTCAACTTCGGCCGTGTATTCACCATAGAACAATGGCGGAACATCGTTCGAAAGGTTAGGCGAGAAACTCAGGGTCTGTGTCTGCCCTCCTAAGACAACTGTTACGCGTAGGCTTTGGTCGAGTCCGTAGACTGGGCAGGAAGTGCTGACAGTTCCCTGTGGACAAGTTGCGTTAATGTAATGAGCCCAAAAATCAACGGCGTTTATTTCACCTGCATAAGCGGGTTCATTGAACCACCCAACCACGAATTCAACCTGCTGTCCGTTAATTGTTAGAACTCGATGAGTGTGTGCCCAAGCGGACGGCGCAGAGGCGAGTAATATTATACAGACAAACATTATGATCACTGGTATGCCGAACTTAACTTTCATCAAAACCACCCTAATACTAAGCGAGAAGGAATCGCGAGTAAGGGTTAAGCTTAGTTAAGCCATTTGGTACAAAACTAGAAGCCTACAAGAATAGAAAGATGATCAATCCAAGTCTAACAGTTGTGAAGTGGCTCTTGTGCCTGGTGAACTGATTAACTCCGCCGAAGCTGTACTGGCCACCATCATCTGCCTTTACTTGGGGATCTTCACTCCGCTCCTGATTGCTGAAAAATCTGCCTCGCGATTGACTGTTCTGATGGCGGTCGCTTCAGGAATTATGTGTTGGTCTTTTCTTGATCTGATGAACGACGTGGCCTTGCTAGGTGTCAATCAAGGATTCGGTGGAGGTTTAGTCCACGTATTCATCGCGGCAATGTTTGCTGCAGCTTTGCTGGCGCTGTTTTGGTTGGATCGAGTTTCGACGACTACCGGTAGTCGGAGGGGGCGGGAGGTTATGCTCTCTTATGGTACGGCTCTTCTAGTCGCGTTGGGCATCGGACTTCATTCCTTGGGTGAAGGTGTGGAAATTGGTTCTCTGATAGCCTACTCTTACGCGGTAGCCGGGGCATCGTCGAATTTGATTACTGCAATTGGCGGGCTCGGATCTGGTGTCGCATATCTTCTGCACAAACTCCTAGAGGGATTCGTCATAGGGGTCTTCGCGGCCGCCGTGAAGATACGCTTAGGGCGCAACTTTGTCCTGGGTCTCATAGCGGGGATACCGACCCTGATCGGTTTGGCGGTCGCGCTTATGGTACCGGTCGACTCGACGGTCTTCTTCGCGGCAGGGGCGGCGGCGGTCATCTATATCGAATACAAACTGATACCCAATCTCACGCGCGGCGACCGTGCTGTGCTTTACCTTGCCTTTTTCCTCCTGGGTTTCTACTTGATGTATCTAGCGGGTCTATTCCATTCCTATACTTCTATCTTCTAGTAATGGCGGAACCGTTTGCATTGTCCCGCTAGAAAATTGGTCTTCTGGCCTGGTTATCTGTGCGATTCATAGCGGGTGTCTAAAACAGCTGCCCGCGTGGTCCTGATTTAGCACGCATTGCGTCAAAACCCCAGAAATAAGCGGGGAAGGTTCGGGTGGCGAAGAGGATGTAGGTGTCGGCCAATCCAAGGGACGTTAAGCGTAGATCGAGAGATTCGTTCAGTAGACGTTTCATACTCTGCTGCGCCGTCTTGTTGCTTCTAGCTAGCTTGGTCAGTCAAATATCGCACCCGGCATATGGCCACTTCAATACAAAAGCCCCGGACACCGACGTTGTGCTGCAATGGCCTATAGCCGGCAGTTACTCGATGAGCTTGGACGTGAAAGTTCTGAAATCACCCTTATCGAACGCGGCAATATATTGGGGAGAACAATTCCAATTTGCGAATAACGAGACGGGTTACATAACTGTGGGCGTGGGAGGTAATTCTAGGATTACCAGCTTCGGCATATTTGATGCCGTGCAGGGAAACCCAAACAACTCAAGTGGCGTATGCGACAACGTCATAGGATTCCTCACGACCGGCACCGGTTCGGCGTGTTTCATCTTCTACAACTGGAATATTGGATACGATTACCGACTCCAAGTTTCAAGAATTTCCGACGTAAACGGGAGCGAACAATGGCAAGGGAGCATATACGATTATTCAGCAAACTCTACTTCAATTATCGGAAACATTCTCGTATCCCCAACGTATGGGCAGTTAGGCACATTCTCGTCAACGTGGGACGAATACGCGACTGCAGCGTCCTGTGACACGCCACCTTCAAGCGCAATTTTCTCATACCCGTACGCCCTGAACGACGCAGGTAACCACGCGCCGGTTAAGGCTGAGCTCACATACGGCAACACAACCTGCCAGGATTCGAACGTGCAATACCTCGGAGGCGGAGCGTATCAGGCGGATGCAGGAAGCAACGTTACACGCTCAACGCCCGCAAAGACTTGGTTATGGATGCAGGAACCAACGCTCGCTTCTCAAAGCCAAACCTCGCTCCCAGTCCCGGAATTCCCTTCCATTGAACCAGTCTTTCTTGCCGTTGTAATGATTTTCACCGTTGTCGCTCCCGCTTTAATTCAACGCTCTGACAACTCGTGCGATTAGCCTCAGCCTCTGTGGAAGAAGCACCAATAGAGTAAAATTAGGGTTTGATTCGTCTCGCCTAAATCTGATCAGCATGCACGCGAAAGCAATGGCAGTGCTACTGGTTGCCATATTCCTCATCGGGTTGATTGTGCCTCTTCAGCTGGTCGGTGCCGATAGGGCGCTCGGTAAACTCGACCCGACTCTAATACAGCAACTCCAAGGCGTCCAGCAGTCAGGTCTGCGAGTTCAAGGAAGTTCGGTCTTTGTCTTCGTGCGACTAAATCCCGGGTACGGCACAAGCGATGTCGCAGGTTACATGTCGACGAAATTCTCAGTTGGGTCTTCCCATTCACCGATCGCCGTGTATGGAACTGCGAGCATAAGTTCGCTCTTGCCTCTCGCTTCCTCGCCGGCCGTCTCATACATTTTTCCAGACGTGAAGCTGGGCTTCGAACAAATGAAGCCTGACCCTGAGGTCTACAGTCAGCATTTGGCGACCGACATGTTCAAGGTCAGACAGATCATCGGCGCCGACCGAGTGAACCAGCTTGGGATTTCAGGAAAAGGGGTTACAATCGCCATAGTAGACACGGGTACCGATTTCGCCATACCCGACCTTCAGAACGCCGTCGCGAGAAACGACCAAGGCCAAGCGATCTCGTTTGATGCTGACGGGCAAAGTTTCGCAATTACAAACCTCACGGTAACACGGTTCGGCGACGTACTCGCCACCGGCGGGAAGACGGTCAGCGTTTGGAACGCCGCAAGCTACGTAAGCACCAGCCCCGGTCAGCCACAAATTCAGAAAGTCAAGCTGCACTACAACTACGTGGCTCCCAACGTACTCTCGAAATCAGGAAACTACCATTTCGGCATTCTTCAAGAAGAAATTTCAGATGTAATCTCGGGTTCGACAGTGGACGTAGGGATCCCGATAGTTGTTATCGACGCTCATCAAGCGGGCGTATATGATACAGTAGTCGCTGATATGTCCACAGCCTACTACAACTTCCTACTCGGGTATCGAGACAGCCTGAATGCAAATGCCGCACAAACCCTCAATCTCAACCTCACATGGCCATCCCCTCAACTCGCCTGGAACGATCACGGTTTCGCCGACGAACAACCACACAACGCAACACCCGGAAACGACCTCATATTCTTTGATCCAAACAATACCGGCGTCCCCGTCTTCAGCGCAGGCATACTCGCTAATGGAATCGATCTCGGCGGGTACAGCGGCAAGAATTTCGCCCTACTCCCACCAATTGACTCCAACGGAAATTTCGTCAACGTATACTTCGATTTCGAGAGCCACGGAACCAGCACGGCATCCAACGCCGCATCACGGGGGGTGCTGAAACGTGATATCTATCAAAACGGCACCCTGCTTACTTTGCCGGGTGTTGCTCCCGCAGCGAAGATCATGGGGGTAAAAGCGCTCTGGCTGGGCGACACAACTTTCGCGTGGTACTACGCGGCAGGGTTCGACTGGAACCCCACCGATTTCAGCTTCAAGTACACAGGAAATCATAGAGCCGACATCATCAGCAATAGTTGGGGAGATTCAAATCCGATTGCGGACCTGGGCTCAACCTTTGGCGCGGACCTCGAAAGCCAGCTCGCCGACGCTTTAACGATCCCTCACTACCTTGACCCAGCCTACCCCGGTGTTGTGATGCTTATCGCGGGTGGAAACGGTGGATTCGGGTACGGTACAACCGCGGCGCCCGGAGCCGCAACACTCCCGATAACGGTAGGTGCGTCAACGAGTTACGCCTACCGAACTCAGCCTGGCACCCATATAGCGCATGAAATTCAAGGCAGCTATGACGAGGTCATTCCGTGGAGCGCTCGGGGTCCAACTTCAACCGGTGAGCCGAAACCCGACGTAGTTAACGTGGGCGCCTTCGGATTCACAGATCAAACAACCTTCACGGGCTACGGTAACGGCACCAGTGCTTACACAATCTTCGGCGGAACAAGCATGGCCACACCTGTAACCGCCGGAGCGGTGGCCTTGGTTATAGAAGAATACCGAAACACGCACGGAGGCCTGACGCCCGCCCCCGACCTCGTAAAGGCCATCTTAGCTAGTAGTGCCACGGATCTCTCGTATGATCAGTTCACGCAAGGGTCTGGGAGAGTGAACGTTTGGGAGGCTGTCGCCGTAGCCTCAGAAGGACATGATAACCGCCTACCGACCAGGTTCTATCTATACTCAACTGCCACGTGGGATTCCGCCAAAGCTCTGCTCGCGAAGTCGTGGGCCGTGAACCTGCAAACCCCAATTCCGACGACGAGCAGTGTGTCAACAAACTGGTACGCCGGAATCGTCCAACCCGGTGCTTCCGCCAGCGCTACTTTCGACATTCAGAACGCGGTGCAGCCATCCGCACAAGCATACACCTACACGCTCGTTTCTACAACTTCATCACGGTACACAGCGAATTCCACGGTAACATGGGTCCAGATCCCGAAATCCTCGATTCCAACCAACGCGGATCTCATGAAAGTCACGCTCGTGTACCACTTTTCAGATTTCGTAAACGCGACTAGTTGGAGTTACAATAATCTTCTTCTAGCCCAGATCTACGACACGAACTTTGACCCCGCGGGACACATTAGCAGAATCACGAACGGCGCCCCATACAGTACAACCTCAGAACTAATTGTCGGAAGGCCATTAACGAAGTTTCTCGGAACGCCCGCTGTGAGAATCGTGAAACAGGGCCCAGCTAAAGAAATTGGTTTCGAACTAGTATTCCGTTACTATCAAAAGTCCCCTTGGAGCTGGGTTAACCAACTTTCAACTTCACCAAACTCACTAAACACAACCCTAACAGTGCCGCAGGGCACCGCCCCCGGCGTCTACGGCGGGTTCATCTCGGTAACCGATAAGGGAGTGGAAACGGTTGTCCCGGTCTCAGTCGTCGTACCAATCGTGGTATCAGGATCCTATGGATCCGCATCTGCCGAGAAAACTCCCTATACCAACTTTGCAGTTTACGGAGCGTTCGACTGGTCGTGGCGATACGAAGCTGGGGACTGGCGTACCTTCGCCGTCATCGTTCCACCCGGCACGAGCAGCATCAACGTAAAGGTCTCATGGTCTGACACACAAACCGAAATACAGGCCCATCTTACCGGTCCCACCGGTTTCTTAGTTGCCTCATCAGAATACCCGACCAGCTCATTCGTTGGAACCGGAAAATTCAACTTCCACACGAATACCGGCTCGGACACGACACAGGACATAACTGCGTCAAACTTGCAGCCAGGGGTCTACCTCCTCGTCCTTCATAACGTGCTCTTCGGGGGCACCTTTTCGAATTATCCTGAAAATTACACCTTGAACGTTGAGATGGCTTAACCGTGAGACAGAAAACTCAACTTCTCTTCATTGCATTAGTCATAATTGTAATTCTAGTTGGCGAAGCTGTAGTTTACCTTCCGTCCCGCTCCCCGACGAGAAGTGTGATGATCGAATCCTACCCCTCAACCACGGCGCTAGTCCAAGCCCTCACAAACGGCCAAGTCGACATGGCCCCTATCGACAACATCGCTCCGGCAACATTGCTGCAGCTAAAGGATAGCTCGAACCTAAATGTGGTTCCGATCGGAAACTTCGGTTTCACTTACATTGGCCTTAACCTTCGAAATCCGCCTCTTAACAACTCAGTCTTCCGTCGCGCCATGCTCTACGGGTTCGACCGCCAGCGCGTGGTAAACCAGGTGCTGGCTGGATATGGAGAGACTTTGAACCCCAGCCTCTTCTCGTCCGCATATGCAACATTGGGATGGAGGAATGAGGCTACAGATTCATACCCTTACAGCCCCACGATCGCATCCCAGCTTCTCGACAGTATAGGATTCGTTCGATCATCGGGCGGTATGCGCGAAGACCCGTCCACCGGACAGGAACTCCGCACCATGTTCATCTATAGTAGGTTGAGCGACCCGCAAGCAGTCGCGGCTGCTAACCTATTCGCTGAGGACATGCAAGCCATCGGTCTCCCGATAGTCAGTTTCCCTGAGAGTAACTTCGATTTCTCGGGAATAAAAGTCAACTATTATTTTGATCTCTTCATCGAAACCCAAATCGCGGGACCGGCACCCACCTGGCTGTATGACCTTTTCGCGGGAGTAAACGATGTATCTCCGGTACCATATTCGACGAATCTGGTTGGATACCGCAACTCAACTTTTGATGAATGCGCGAACCGGCTAATGACGGCATCCGATTCTGTTTCCGCCAAAGCGGCCGCGTTAACATGCCAGGAACAACTCAACCTAGACGTTCCAGCAATTCCCGTCTACTCCAAGCGTCTGCTCATCGTGACTCAGGCGAGTTTCCCCCAGCTATCTCCAATCACGGGAAGCGTACCAGGCACCATCGCGGCGACACTCACGAACATGACTGGATCAGGTCCCGTCACGATTGGTGAAGTGTCCGGGTTGAGTGATTTGAACCCCGCAACTGTTCTCGCACCCGCAGACTCGTTGACACTGAGACTCATAACCGAACCGTTGCTAACGCATAGTTCCGATGGTTCGACTCAACCCGGGTTAGCGGCACAGTGGCAAATGAGCGACAACTCCACAAACCTTACGATTGTTCTCCGCGACGGAATGAAGTTTCAAGACGGAACCCCAATAACGGCCCATGATTTGGCTGCCACTCTCAACTGGCTGATCAAGAATATGGTTCCATCTACGCCACTCTACTCGGCTCTGAATGAGATCAAAAGTGTTAGCGAGGTGGACACCCGAACAATCAGGATATCCTTGCTTCGCTCCGACCGCTTTGCGATGGAGGGTATCGCGAATGGATTTGCTTTACCCGCAGACCTCTTGCCAACAACCAACGGCCCTCTCGCGCTAATGTTGACCGGGGCCCTGGAAGCATCGGGTGCGTTTACGTTGGCAAAATTCACGCAGGGATCAGGGGTTGAGTTACTGGATGCTCAACCTGGTGGTGGAGTCTTTTACGCTCTTCAAGGGCAGGAAGCTTTCGGATCGCGTATTGGCGGAAGCCAAGTTCAGCTTCGCTCTCAAGCACTAACCTACGACGGCGGATCGCTAGATAACGCAACGTTCACCGTGCAAATTCATGACGTGACCGGAGCGTCTGAGGCGACGATTCAAGGATCAAACCTCGGATTCGGAATCTACGGAGCTAACTTGAATCTCAACAATCAATCGCTTCCGGTTGGAGAACACCGAGTTACAACGCAGCTGTACGCGCAAGTTCCTTCAGGCGCGGTGATTCAATTCGACGAGCAAACCCTAACCGTCCTTCCACCTCTATTTCTGCTACAAATCATAGTGTACGTAGTTGCCATAATCGCGGTAGCTGCCGTAGGATACAATGCGTCTCTCAAAAGGGGAAGGCTTCCAGCGAGAAGACGAGCTCGAAGCCGCAAAACACGGGCTAGAAAGTCGAGAACGAGAAGGTAGTTCCTATCGTAATGTGATGGGCGGCGATAAAGCCTGCGTTCACTTCTAAGACGTACATCGCTTTGACATTTGGCATTAGCACCGGGCAATTAGAGGGCGGGCATGGTTTCAAGTCCGGTTCCGTCCAGACCACTTGTCTGGCTGAGTTAAACCAGATTATGTCCAGTGGGAATTTCATCCCGATCATCCAAAAGCCCCAGTAATCCGCATGGTCGAAGACGAATAGCATTCCTTCGTTGCTGGGCAGGGACGGCAGCCCGGAGAGGCCGCGCTCCTGAGCGGGTAGGGTTGTTGCGAGTTCAACTGTTAAATTAGTTCCTGCTATAATGATTCGCGCTGTCGAATTGTTTGTGGCAAGTTGTGCAGTGGGAGCCGGGCTGGTGCCTCTGGTTACTGTGACTTCATAGGAGTTCCCCGTCTCACCCGAGACTGTAATGGTGAGGTTGTGACGGCTATCAGCGAATGTCTGGCCCAAATGCCAAACCGCGTCCTCCAAATCGGAAACCCCTGGATCACCATTGATTAAGCGAACCTCTCCGACCGAGAGGCTCTCATTCACAAACGTGATTAGAACGCCCGCATTGGGAAGTGCGGCGTCGAAGCCGATTTGTTTTCTCACTTCAACCAAGTAGTATTGTGTTGAATTCTGTGAATTGCCTAGCGGTATTTTGATTGCGTGGACATTGTTCGAAGGAATCTCAGTCGGGTCTACGAGGATGGTGGAGGGTCCGAGCGGAACTGTTTCGAGTGTGGAGCCGCTGATGAATCCGAGTTGCATTTTCAGCCAGGCTGTCATGTGAGCAGGAAGCGAGCCCGGTGGATCGCCGTTCCATGATCCCTTATCCATAAGTTCCCATGGACCCAGGATTAATTTCGCGTGGTTCGGGCCGTTTGTAGTATTGTAGAGGTCTGGTACTCCCAAGTCATGAGCGAACTCGACGCACCAATCCCCGTTTGGAACGTTTGGCTGCGCCTCTAATTCTGGTACTATGCTGAATCGGGTTAGATTCTTAGAGTTGGCTTCTACGGAGGCATCTAGGTATGTTACCGACCAGACGTCGTTTGGTTTGAGGCTGGTTTCTTGGCCGGCCCCGGAATGGATGAAGACGAAGTAGTCATAGTTGCTGAAGTTAACATCCTTCTCGGCCAGAGGCACGGTGTCGTTTGCAATCTTCCATGATTGATTTGTTCCACTGCAGTCAGCGTCGTTGATTGCGTGGCAATCCCTACCGTAATACGATTCAGGGTGCGGGAGTTTGTACCATCCATAGACATCACCTTGGATAGTCAGTTTTCCATAGGAAATTTCATGATAATAGGCAGGGACGGTTCCGAACCATTCCCGCTTTATCCCATCGATACTCAGGGTCGGTTTTACGTCAGAAAAAGCAACCGCGATAACCAAGACCCGAATAATGCCGAGGACGGGAGTGATTCGGGGGCGAAAGCCCGCGGTTGCGGTCTCACCCAGGATTCCGGCATTGGAAGGAGCTGGACTTGTCACCAGAGGCGTTAGTGGGCTGGAAGATTGTGTGAGTTGTAGTAATGTGAGGTTCGAAGCCAAGGTTAGAAAAACTAGAGCAACCAGAACTCGTCGGTATGTCGTGATCAAAAGCCCGCCGTCCCAGGTAAGGTGCGGGTGTGAGAATTTTCATAAAGTGTTTAGACGCATAGGGAAATGCACGGCTAGTTGGGTTAGCGATTTCTGATTGACAGAATTGAAGCAACGCAAATGGCATTGAATCTGTTACGAAAGGACCGAATCAGTCATTCTGCGACTTGTCTTGCTTGTTCAAACGTTGTTGTACCGCCGGGCTCGTCAACTCGCGCAGAGCGTCGGAAGCGATCCAGCGCGCAGCTTTGGATGGATGGGTCTGAATTTTCTTTGCGGATGCAATTGCCGCCTCATTCAGATCGCTACTGCGCTTTCCTATCCCCCGTAATGCCCAGTTCACTGCTTTTTTGACAAAATTCCTCTCATCATTCGACCTCACACTGATAATTTTCAGAAATCTCTTGAATTGAGCGTCATCTTTCGTTTTGTCGTGAGCCGCCATTGCGGCCATCAGGGCGAATGCGGCTCGTTTCACGAATTCTTCCTTTCGTGAACTCCATTCAACCGCCTTTTTCCTGGCGAGCGCTGTTTTGTGGAACAGATTACTGCAACATTGGTCGCATACATCCCACGAATCAAAATCTTTGCCCCATCGTTCCATTTGCGATGGGGTGACTTTCTGTGGGTCGTCTATCATGGATGCAAGTATGCGTGCCTCGTGGATTCCGGATCTCCACAGCTGAAGCGCGAGTACGTGGTCTCTCCCCAACTCCTTAGCGATTCGTCTTAGATCGGGAATCGAAATGCCGTATGTGTTCTTCGGGTTGATGCCGAAGCGCGCCATGCCCGCTACATTTTCCTTATTCGACATGGACTTGAGGCGCTTCAGGATCTTGCTACTTCGTGCGAGGCTCATTACGATCGGGACCTCTTTGGTGATGGGCTGTATTATGGAGGCTTGTACACAACGCGTGGGGACCCTGGGGGTTGGCGCAGCTTCGAAGTGGCTATCCAATTCGCTGTCTTAGATGATCATGTTCCGCGCGAACCCAGTATGCTTATCTAAATCTCCGGTTCTTTGGGTTCAACTATTCGGTGATCGTAGCTGTCTAATCAGGTACATTGCGCACATATTCTATTAAAATCGGAGAAGGACGCACAGGCCGTGATTGAGCGGCTGGGTAAAGGGGAGAAATTTGCAAACGTCGCTGGCGATGTTTCGCTTTGCCCATCACGAAAGCGTGGCGGTGACCTAGGTACCTTCACGAGGGGACGGATGGTTAAGGAATTTGAACAGGCCGCGTTCGCCCTTCAGAAAGGACAGACCTCGGGCATCGTGAAGACACAATTCGGCTATCATATCATTCGGCGCCTGGAATAGTTCAAGGCCGATTCAAGGGTTCAAGCCATTTCTTTCCGCATGGCAATTGACAAATAACGCCAGACACGTGAGTCCGCTCGTCTCTCGTCTCGGGCTATCTTGCGAAGCTTCTGATTAGAGAGGGCGCGACTCGAATTGCAGATCAGTAAGCCAGTAAAATTGAGTCGTGAACGATTCTTTCCTAGTGGCTCTATTTGGTACAAGAATTCTGAGTGTCGGTTGGGGCCAGATATGTGGACGTTCGTCCAAGACAGTTGAGACTTATTCAGTCTGATTAGTTTCGCTTTAATTATTGTTTTATTGTTTTTGCGAGTTGTTTCTGTCAGAATGATTGCGTCGCGTGTAAGTTTCTGAATCCTTCGTCTGCCCTTTTCATGCATGAGACTAAAATCGTAGGGCTTGTAGTCTGTGCACCATTCGAAAGCTTCTTTCCCGGCTAGTGGAAGAATCTGTTTGAACCCGTATCTCACCGAGTATACCGCCATGGGAGTCACATACTTCTATACCCGACCCCACCCTTTTACGATTTCTCCAACGATTCCTAGGGTCTGATCCCAGGAGTCAACTCGGAAAATTCGCGTCATCTGGGGAAGTTCCTCGTTCCACGGCTGCGTATATAATATTCCGTGTTTGTTACGTTTGGAGAGTTGGAACATAAGTTCAGGGGAGTCGTCAATGAAGACATCATAATTCAGTCTCGATTTATCATTCCCGCTGTCGGCCCTCACGAAAGAGCAGAATTGTATGCCCTGTTTCTTGAGCCAGGAGTTGGCCGAAGCAACTGTCTCTGGACTCCGACCGGTAACTATGTCTACCTTGCCAAATTCCCTTAGCCGATCGACTTTCTCGGCTATGTGTTCCTCGGTCGGAGGAATCGTTTGCCATTCGAACCACGCTTGGTCCAACGTTCGAAAGAACTCCTCCCTCGTAATCTTCGCGGTCTCCCAAGCCCTCCACCGAACGAAAGAGGACACTTCGAAATGGGTAGAGTGGCGTTGGTTGATTATTTTGCAGGCTGGCGCCATCGTATTAGCTAGAACTCCGTCTAAATCAACTGCGATTGAGAGCATTTGCGAACCCTCTACGACGCGTTGCTCATGCCGGTTTCAGGAGGCCTGCTTGCTTCAACCTCTCTATTGTCGCGCGAAGGTTTTCGGGGGAAATCGAGAGTTCGGAGGCGGCTTGTGAAATGGAGATTGTCCCGTTACGTGCCGCGATGTAGTCGAGGATACGTTGATCACCACTTTGAGGTGGAACCACGTGGGGGGCGTTTTCTGGGACGGGTTGAGGGATTCTCTGAGGGGTTCCGCAGTAAGGACACATCTGCACTCCGTTGGGGATTCTGAGGCCGCAGGAATCGCAAACCTGACGTCGAGCCGCATATTGGTATTGAAAACTCATTCTTTGATATTGTTCCCTTCTGCTACCCTCGAGCAGGCCCTCCATCTTGAATCGTACGCTACGCTCTAGATTTCGTAAAGAAGTCTTGAACGGTTGGCGGGTTTTCGGATACCCGCAGAATTCGCATCTGTATGCCTTACCGTCGTAAGTGAGCGCGTAGCCACATCGGGGGCAGCGTCCAAGAGGTTGCAATCCGGCTCACTCCACGTGTACATGCAAAGAGTATTATCCGTTTCATATGACGCTTACCTTGATCTTTGCCTTCGTCTGGGGTCAAGGCATGGACTCCATTCGTTTTACCTCGTCGTACGTCTTCGTTAGGAAGTCGTCGACGGTAAGCCCGTAACTCTTTCCAAGTTTTCGAATGGCGTTCTCCACCCCCGTCCCGTGTTGGATCGCCTTCTTTCGGCGCCAAGTAATATCGTCCGGTACGCCGACCATCTTGGCCACATTTCGTAGCACCCATTTCCTAGTAACATCGTTGCCCTCCTTCACCTTGAACTCCAACGGGATGGTTAGTGAGAATCGGATTACGTCTGGGTCGGCGAAGGGGGTGCGTAATTCTATCGGGAACGGGGAGGTTGCCTGATCATCTCTCTCGTAGTTGACTTGAGAAGATTCAATAACGCTACGGAAGAGATGTCGGGCCAGGGCTCCCGGTCCCTTGTTGTCCAATGTCTTCGCGTACTTGTAATACCCGCCGTAAAGTTCGTCGCTGCCCTGTCCACATAACATCACTCCGCAGCCTCGTCTTGCAGCAATTTTTGCTGCCCAGTGCAGAGGAATGGCAACACTTACTTTCATCAAGTTTGGTTCTTCGATGAGCCATACTACGCGACGAATGTACTCTTCAAGCGAGTCCAGGGCAAACGTTTCCACGGTGACCGGTATGCCAAGTTCTTTGGCGAACTTGTCGGCCGTCGTCACTTCTGGGGCGTTGGATAGCCCGACGCTTACCGCTTCTACGTCAACGCCTGTTTTCTTCGCCATGACTGCCGTTAGTGCGCTGTCTAGTCCACCTGAGAATGCTACGGCAATCTTCCCTTTGAAATGAGTGACCCGTCTGATTGATTTGGCCATCAATCGGCGAAGCACGGACGAGGCGTGCTCAATCGTCATCTCCGTCTCTCTTGGCGGTTGAAACTGAACAATCCGTTTCTTAGCGAATCCTCTCTTGGTGAACGTACATGCAAAACCTGGTGGAATCGGTTCCGGATTCTTTAGACCGATTCTCCAGAGGGCTTTCCTCTCAGACGCAAACGCTGTGAGATGGTGGGCGCGTGCGTAGTAAAGGGGTTTCAAACCGTTAATGTCCCTGAATGCATACAATCGGTCCCTCCGAGCGACTAGGCTGGCGAATCCACCGATCTGGTTCTCGATTCGCCGGATACCTTTGATGGGAGGAGAGTGCTCGGTTTCACGAAGGACAAACCTAGCATTTCCGAGTGTCCGCCGCTCGTAAAAAGAGCCGTTGAACGCGACCATCGATTTAGGGGAATTGACGATGTCGAGATTCGATTCGAAGTGTGAAGAACAACCAATTGTGATCGCGGATACTTTGTCACCATCGATTGTCATCGTCTTGTTGTAGGTTCCGCGGTGATTGAGGGCATCAAGCATTGTCTCAACGATGGGAGGGGTGTTCACGTCGCTAAAGGTTGCAATGCCGACGATCGCACCCAAAATCTGCACCTCACGAAAATTACGACGGAAATTCTCACTGTTCTAGACCACAATTAAACGGTATGCAAACGGTTTTATGACCAAACGTGGGAATGTGGATCAGGGTGCCTCTTTGCAAAAGCGTTTCGCTCTGCTCATCGTGATTGTTTGTGCGCTTTCGTTCTCGACGGTTGCCGGTAACTCGAACATCTTCGCTTTGGCTTCTCACGCGTTCCAGATGGTGACAACTACTGCTACTGTAGGCACGAGCCTCTCCACTTCCCTCTCACAGTCCCAACAGATCATCAATGGCCCCTTCACAGTACTCGCTACGACTGGAACCAATCTACCGTGCGAATTTTGGACGTTAAATTTCACTGGCAGTGCGGGGCAATATATTTCCGGGAACTTCACGTCAGACAGCCCGGTCGACTTCTACCTAGTCCAAAGCTCAACCTATCAGGGTTGGGTGACGCAAGGAACGTGTGGAAGTACGACGGCGGCAGTTGCAAGTCAATTACTCACGAAGTCATACGCCTTCAACGCCGCTCTTCCCAGTTCCGGAGCCTGGGTTCTTGTGCTCGTTAATTCTTCGAATGCGAGAAATGCCGAAGGAACCATCGTAGCCAACCTATCCTCTGGAGGCTATACAATTACACAACCCTTACTGACCACAATTACGACGGTGATCCCCGGAAGCACGTCCTCACCCAGTATCCCAGGCTTTCCACCCGAGGCGTTACTACTCGGAATCGTAGTTGGACTGTTTGCACTCTTGATTCTTAGACTTCGAAAACGAGAGTGATTGCGAGCTAGAATACGCCGTACCCTAAACCATCTCAATGACTTTTCAGCACGGTTTCCGTAGGTTGTAGGCGCAGTCGGGCTCAAAGCCCGAGTTTTATATTTGAAGCGAACCCTAGATCAGACTCGGTTTTGCTTTTGCCGATTCTGCCAATCGACACGGGCCGCTATGGTAGCGCGGAAATGCGCCTAGTGTTCGAAGAGGAAACGAGATTCCAGAAGATGCTTGATGTTGAGGCCGCCTTGGCGAGGGCTAGAGCGGAGGTTGGCGATATTCCATCCTCAGCCGCAGAAGAGATCGAGCGTCATGCTTCCACGAAATACGTGAAGCTTGAGAGAATTCACGAGATAGAGAAAACGACAGAACACGAGACCATGGCGTTAGTCGAAGCGTTAGCGGAGGTTTCGGGAAAAGGTGGCGCCTACGTGCATTTCGGAGCCACCTCCTCTGATGTTCTCGATACTGCTCTCGCACTGCAGATGAAAGAAGGCCTTGGAATTGCGGAAAGAAAACTGGACACGCTCGAGGAGAAACTCATCACGCTTTCGCGGAAGTATCGTGGAACAATAATGATCGGCCGAACCCACGGACAACACGCTCTCCCTATGACGCTCGGCCTGAAATTCGCGGTCTGGCTGCGCGAAGTTGGCCGGCATATTGAACGAGTCAGGCAATGCCGTGAGCGCGTGCTGGTTGGGAAGATGAGTGGGGCTATAGGCACAATGGCAGGGCTAGGCGAGCACGCTCTCGCAATTCAAGAATCAGTCATGAAACACTTAGGACTAAAGGCTGCTGACGTCACCAGCCAGATCGTGCAACACGACCGATACGCCGAATTAGTGACCGTTTTCGCGATACTCGGCAGCTCGCTGGATAAGTTCGCGACAGAGATCAGAAACTTGCAAAGGCCCGAGATTGACGAGCTGGCCGAACCCTTTGTAGAAGGCAAACAGGTCGGTAGTTCAGCGATGCCTCAGAAACGAAATCCCTGGCGGAGTGAGAATATTTCAAGCCTAGCAAGAATGGAGAGAAGCCTAGTCAGCCCGGCCCTAGAGTCCATAGTAACATGGCACGAACGTGATCTGTCGCAATCGGCAACCGAACGGTTCGTCATCCCAGAATCATTCATCATACTCGATCACATGCTAACCTCAATGATTCGGATTCTTGACGGACTCCGCGTAAACGAGAAAGGAATGCTTGAGAACCTGATGAAGTTCAAGGACCCTCTCATGTCCGAATCAGTCCTGATCTCTCTCGTCAACAAAGGAATGCCAAGACAGGAAGCCCACAGCCTCCTGCAAAAACTAGTTTTCGAAAGCCAACGCAAACACGCGAACTTCGGCGACACTCTAAAACAGGACCCAATCGTGACAAAGCATCTCACTAAGACCGAGCTGGACTCGGCATTGGACCCGAATGGATACCTGGGCATGTCCAAGGAGCTTGTAGATTCCGCGATTGAGAAGACAATTTCTGAACGTCGGGCCCGTGGTTTAACGGCTTAGAACTCGTCGTCCTTCTTGTAATCCGTGAGCAAGCTCTGCTCCGTAGTCTCGGCGTCTTTCGCTTTCAGCGTTTCCCATTCCTCTGCTTTTATGAGTCCGCCAACCTGCTCTTTTATTTTCTTGGCTAGAGACGGCCCTATCAAGGGTACGTTCATCAGGTCTGTTACGGAGGCGTGTTTCAATTCTTCCAAATTCTTGTAGCCTGCGTTGAAGAGTGATCTCGCACGAACACGCCCTACTCCATCAAGTTCAACGAGTGGGACAAGTTCGGATTTCACGCCCTTCGCGCATCGAACTTGGAGTTCGTAGGCTTGATTCAGGAGATCTTTATGGCCAAACAGTTCTGCTAACTGATAGGTGGCGTGTAATAGCCATCTTGACGTGTCGACCATTCTGAGGATGTCGCCGGGCTCGACTCGGTGAACTTCTAGGATTCCGTCCTCGGAGGTCTCGTTTATCCACTCATACATGACTCTCGCGCACTTGATTTCGGCGAGAAATTCTTCGTAGGTGATCCCGTTCGTGTCCCCGTAATATTCAGGGACCTCGCACATGTACTCGTCTTGGTGTTCCTTGGCGAACAGGTCGAGCATCTCGTCTTCGCCGCGCCGAGGATACAGTTTTGGAGAAATGTCAGGGGTTCTGGAGATTAGGTGAAGGAAGCTCACGTCCGTGACATGTTTTGCGCGGGTGTACAATCCGTCGCGGAGTATGACGGCGGAAACTGGGTCGATGTAGAGTTCAGAAACGCGTCGGCCGAATCTAGTGGCTTTCAGCTCGTCTCCCGCGAACTCAACCATCTGTTCCCTGTGTAGAAATGAGAGTATGCCTCCAAGCTTTCCATTGATCATCTTAGGGTCATATTGGAACGCGTAGAAGGTCTTTGCGAAGAATCTCTCCAACCCACTTTCGCTAGTCGCAAACCTCGTTGCAACCGTAGCCAACACATGCGGCCTCAGAACTTTCTCTGCTCCGAGCTTCGACCAGATTCTCTCGGACTCGGCTAGCGGGTAATTCTTGAGCAGGTAATCCTGTTCATCTTCAGTTCTAGCAATCAAGATGGCTTCCCCGAACTTATCATACCTCGGACGGCCAGCCCTGCCGCACATTTGCTTATACTCAAGAACCGAGATGGGGTACCGTCCGTAGCCCGCTTCGTAGCGTTCGTAGCTACTGATGATCACCGTTCTGGCAGGTAGATTCACTCCCGCCGCTACCGTAGGGGTCGCTGAAAGGATCTTGAGACGTCCGGCCTTGAAAGAGTCTTCGACGATTCTCCGATGTCCACCGGGCAAGCCAGCGTGGTGGAATGCTACTCCGCTCAGAACTTGCTCAGCCAAGGTTTCGCCTAGCCGCGTTCTCTCACCTGTTGATAGAATTCGTTGAGCAATGTTTTCCAGGCCTCTACGGTCCGGCTTTGGTAAGCTCCTCCTTAGCAGTGCGGCTGCTTTCTTTCCCATCTCGACGGCACTTCGTCGGGTCTCGGCGAAAATGAGCACTTGGCCTCCATCTCGTATGACGTCAAGCGCGGTTTCGAATATTGGGTTCGATTCGGAATGCGGAATCGCTCGTGAGGAACCGTCTTTGAATTGGATTTGTCCGCCGTAGAAGACTCCTTCGCGAAGGGGGACGGGTCGCCAGTCTGTTGTGATCTGGGCGGCGTCAAGCCATTCGCCGATCTCGGCTGCGTTTTTTATGGTTGCGCTTAGTGCGATGATTTGCAGTTTCGGGTTAATTTTCAGTAGCCGCGTCAGCACTACTTCCAAGGTGGGGCCTCTGTCTGCTTCGGTGATTAGGTGGATTTCGTCGGCGACGACTACGGTTATGTCAGCGAGCCATGGCGATCGGTGCCTTAACAGAGAATCTGCTTTCTCGTTCGTCGAGATAATGACGTCATAGTTGGATAGGTGTAAGTCGGAGCTGTCGTAATCGCCGCTCGTGATGGCGACCCTGACCTTGTGCCCAGGCGATTTCTCAATTTCAGCGTACTTTTGAAAGTCTTCAAATTTCTCGCTTGCTAGCGCACGGAGAGGAGTGAGGTACAGCGCTTTGCCATCATGCTCCAGAATAGACTTCAAAATCGCAAGTTCAGCTACGAGAGTCTTTCCGGAGGCTGTTGGGCTTGCCAGTACGAGGTTCTTTCCGTCGAGAACTCCCGCCTTAATGGCGTCTTCTTGCGGGGGGTATAGCGTTTCATAACCCGCTTTGGCGACCACTGCTTTGACCGAGTCTGGAATAGGGAGTTCTTCTACTCGCAAGTCTCTGAGCTTCTAGCTTAGGCTGCTGTTCGCTTCAAGTGACCAGGTTTTGGTGAATAAAGAATTCCTTCCTTCACTAGTTGGTCAATGAGTCTTCTTGCTTCATCGTCTGTAAGGTCGACTTTGCGTGAGAGCGCTTGGTAGAGGGTTGAGTCTTCTACGATTCCAAGCTGTTTCTCTAAGTCGGCGAAGGTGCTTAGGACGACTTGCATCTTGTCTCGTAAGCTCTTTGGTTTGCCTGTCATGATTACGTCGATGTCGATCTTTCCGGTGGTGCTGTCGATGCCTACGTCTTGGAGGGATAGAGTCATCAAGCGAATTATGGCCTGTGCATCTTCGGCTTCGACGCGGTTGCGTAGGAAGCTCTTCGCCCTGGCTTCAGCAAGTCTCACCAATCCTTCCAGTTGCCTGGGAGTTATGACGATTGGGGATTCGCTGGATCCGGATAGGGAGCGCATTTTCAGGTAATACTGTCGGATAGCGTTCACTGAATCGTCGGTTAAGACGGGTTCGATGCGTTTTGCGTAGGCTATGTATTTGCGCAGCATTTCGGGAAGTAGTGGCGGTTCTTCGGGGGTCGTTTTCAATCTGTGAAGTGTTAGTATATGCTCCGACATGCGACTATCAGAGTCCGCCTCGGGAACGTCCTTCATGATGAAGAGAAGGTCAAAACGTGACAGTAGGGTTACGGGGAGGTTGATGTTGTCGTTTATGTTCCTGTACGGATCGTATCTTCCCAAAGCCGGGTTGGCCGCCGCTAGGACCGCTGCCCGAGCATTCAACGTAGCTACGATCCCACCCTTTGCTACGCTTACGGTGTGTTGTTCCAGAGCTTCATGTATCGCGACTCTGTCTTCCGGTCGCATTTTGTCCATTTCGTCGATGCATGCGATGCCTTTGTCCGCGAGTACGAGGGCTCCGGCTTCTAGTACCATGCCGCCAGATTTTTCGCGTACGACGGCTGCGGTGAGGCCCGCTGCCGTCGTTCCTCGTCCGCTAGTATAGAGCCCTCGGGGAGCGATGCGGGAAACGTATTGGAGTAATTGGCTTTTGGCGACTCCTGGGTCTCCCACGAGAAGGACGTTTATTTCACTCCTGATGCTGACTCCGTCGGGTAGTCGTTTGGGGACGCCGCCGAACAATAGGTAGAGGACGGCTTCTTTGATGTCTCCGTAACCGTAGATTGATGGCGCGAGCGAGGCGATGAGTTTTCGGTGGATGAAGGGGTCTTTC
The DNA here is from genome assembly GCA_963733055.1 of Candidatus Bathyarchaeota archaeon. Classification (GTDB taxonomy): domain Archaea; phylum Thermoproteota; class Bathyarchaeia; order 40CM-2-53-6; family 40CM-2-53-6; genus FEN-987. The sequence continues at coordinate 421,173 of CAVTBR010000003.1, read as the reverse complement.
GCTAGTTCCCGGATGTGGCGTTCATCTTCCGGCGTTATCTCGACAACCTCAACCTCCTTCCCCATAATGTCCACATAGTTTGCGTCAAGTTGAAGGTCGAAGGTCCGCAGCCTTGCCTTACGACCTACGTACTCCTGCTGAGCCCTTGCTACGCCAGTGATCGATACTCTGTCGCCCGGCCTTGCAATGTCTACCATGTCCTCAGCTAGTTTGATGTCCATTGCCCTCGGCAATTGGCCGGGAGGTAGGTCCTCCGGTCTCTCTTGTATTCGGATTTCCTGAGAGTTCATGAAAGTCGATTGTTTCTCAAGGAATTCAAAGACTCAAGATCGACAGTGGGCACAGACGCCTGGGCCGCGCATGAGTACGCCCGCCTGCTCGACGTAGGTCATTGCATTGCATTTGCGGCACTGGAATGCAGCCTTCAGGAGTAATGGTTTGACAGAAGTCGATCTGACAATAATGCCGTCGATGCACAGCAATCGTCCAATGTTCTCAGACCCGATTAAGCGGAGGGAGTGTTTCTCGGGGAGCTTCCTGCACCTGATGCGGAGTTTCTTTATGATTTCAGCGTACTCAGGATCTTCGATCTTGAGCTGAGCCCAACCGCTACGATCCAGATACTCCATGTACTCGTCGGGTTTGTCGAGAATAGATCGTGCAAGTTCCGGATCGTATGCGATCAGGTCTTCGAAATCGACGACGAGAGAGCGCTGATCCAGATAGAGCAACGTGACCGAGTCGTTTTCTGTATTTGTATTCGTCCTCTGCGAGGAAGGATCTGAGGAAGTCTTGGAAGCGCTCCTCAGGGTTTTGAGACGTGGTCACGATTTCAGCGCGCTCCCGAGAAGTTTAGTCTTCCAGTCCACGACGGTCTTGTTGAGAATCAGGTATAGGATTCGTTCTTCGTAGGTTAGTCCTTGTATGACTTCTTCGGAGGGCGTTGGGGATGCCGCGAGTGAAACTATCTTGCGGATTCTACAGTTGACAATGTCTCGGACGAGGCTTTCCGTTCTCTCTAGTTCACGTAGTTTGACTTGGTCCTGCTTGCTTACTTCTTTCAGTTCGGTTACGTGGCGTCGGAGTAGGCAGTAGAAGTTTGGTTGAAGCGCCGGCAGCTGTCTCGACGCTGGGATTGTTTCCCGCCAGTGGATCTTGGAGAGTGTGTTGTAATTGAGGACGTCTTCTTCGCGGAACCTTGCGTATCCTAATTGAACAAGTTCTCTGGCTGTCCAATACGGGACCTCGACTTCCTGTCCCATTTTGGACGACAGAATTCTGCTTAGCTTTGGTGACATTTCCGGTATTTCGCGGGTTAGTACAATTCTGGTTTGCGAATTTTCGAAATCGAAGTCAATATCCTCTACCGACATCAACGCTTCTGCCAAGAATAAACCACCAACTTCTCACTTCGTGTTTCCGAATTTAAGCCGTTCGAACGAGCAAATTTGAATAGGTTACTACAAATTGCCACTGCAGTGAGAAACAAAGCAACAGAGGCCACTGAAACTGTTCATGGTTTTCGCTGCGATTATTTTACTCACGTTTCGGTGGGGCCAAGGCTTTTGAATGACGCAAACGAACTTGGTCGCACAGGAACTCCAAAGGAAATTCATACGGTGAATCTGAATCTTGAATGAAACGGGGCTCATGTGGATCGAGAAATATCGGCCGCGAACACTTGATGACGTAGTGAATCAAAAGGAGACGGTCGAAGGATTAAGGTCGCTTCTAAAATCACCATCAACAATGCCTCACCTACTCTTCGCTGGCCCTCCGGGAACGGGAAAGAGCAGTGTCGCACTGTGCATCGCACGGCAGTTGATGGGGGACAACTTCAGGAGGCTTGTATTGGAACTGAACGCGTCCGATGAACGCGGTATCGGCGTGGTGCGGGAGCGCATCAAAGGTTTCTCGCAGATCATCCAAACTACGGCTTCCGGCGTCCAATTTGGGCTCGTGATCCTTGACGAATCCGACGAAATGACCAAGGACGCACAGACGGCTCTTAGGAGGATAATGGAGACCGCGTCCAGAACGTGCCGCTTCATATTAATCTGCAACTACCAAAGCGGAATAATCGAACCCATCCAGAGCAGATGCTCCGTCTTCAGGTTCAGACAACTAGAGGAGACTGACGCCACAAGTTACCTTGATAAAATCTGCAAGTCTGAAAAAGTAGAGGCGGACCCGAAGGTTCTAAGGAGAATTTTGGAGCTCTCAGAAGGAGACCTTAGACGGGCCGTGAACTATCTACAAGTCGTTGCGAGCAGCTCGAAGGACGGACGATTAGATCTTGCGGCTTTGGAAAAGTTTCAGCCGGAGGCACAGAGCGGCCTCTTACGCAACATGCTAATCCTGGCGATTAAGGGCGATTTCATCAAAGCGAGGGACATCATGTATGAGTTGATGGGTAAGTTTGGTGTGAGCGGGAGGGAGATTATTCGCGGGGCAAATCGAGAAATTAATCGGATTCCCGAAGTAACGGGAGAAAAGCAAGTGGAGATTGTCCGTGCTCTAGGGGAGTGCGATTTCAGGTTAACGCAGGGAGCGAACGAGGATATCCAACTGAGCGCTATGCTTGCTCAAGTCGTAGAACTCGGAAGAAAGTAACGTGCAGGCTCAGGCACAACAGAACGTGGCTTGGACGGAGAAATACCGCCCTCAAACCACTTCCATGCTCCTCGGAAATGAGGACTCTGTTGAGAAATTCAAAGTCTGGTTAAAGCAGTGGACACTGAAGAAGAAACCAAGCAAAGCCTGCCTCCTGGTTGGACCGCCAGGCGTAGGAAAAACTACTCTCGCAAGAGTGGCGGCCAGTGACTATGGCTTCAGAGTGGTGGAAATGAATGCAAGTGACGTTAGAACCGAAAAGACGATCAAGAAAGTGCTGGCCCCTGCAAGTAGCTCCATGACCCTCGATGTCTTCTCGACCGGCAGCCGAGGGAACCTAATACTTCTGGATGAAGTGGATGGAGTTTTTGGCCGTGAGGATCGAGGCGGATTAGGAGCAGTCCTAACCGCGATCAAAGGCGCGCCTCTACCAATCGTACTCACCGCCAACGACCTTGACAACGAAAAATTCGACGACCTCAGGAAAGCATGCATCGTCCTCCCCATGTACGAGATCAGACCGCGTCTCCTCGTCTCATTACTCAACCACATACTCGCCGAGGAAGGGCGGTCACTGCAGCCGAAAGTTGTGAAGAAACTGGCTGGTGAGAGTTACGGGGACATGCGGTCGGCGATTAACGATGCGCAGACAATGTCAACAAGCGGCATCGCGACTCTGCGTTCGACCCGAACTAGGGAACTTAATGAGAAGAATACGGTTCGCGGAATGTTCGCTGGGAAAGGACTAGGCGCGGCTCGGCGTGTCCTTAACGAGACTGAGATTCCCCTCTACCGTGACGAGCTTCTCCTGCTAATCCACGACATCCTTCCCTACATCTATACGTCGCCAGATAAGCTGGCCAAGGCGTACGACGCCCTTTCCAGAGCAGACATGGGCTACGGGAAAGTCGGCGCCGGCAGATCGCGAGGTATGATGCCGCCTCCATTCAACCTTCCACGCCGCGACCGAGTACCAGAATGGAGCCTTCTACCTGTCGCTTTAAACGAGTTGGCTTCGGTCGGTTTCCAGAACCCTGACGAGGACGCTGTTCACGCGTTACAAGTAGCACCCCGAGTTTCAAGAAAAGTTGTTGATCGATTTCAATATCGACTTTGGGCGCTAGACCATCTCTGCAGTCGGTTGGCCCGAGCATGCCACCTCTCGAAACGCAAGGCACTGCTGGAAATAGTTCCGTTCGTAGTGGAACTCTTTCGGATCAACGAGGCTCAGGGCAGAGAAGTCGCCCTTCAGCTGGAGCTAGAGGAACGCGACATCGACTTCCTAGTCTCCGAGTCGAAGGTTCAACCCGCAGTTACCGGCCCCCAGGAACTTCTTGACCCAACCGGTTTCAAACTGCCATACATGGGTAAGGACAAATTCATCCAACTCATGAGGGCGGGAATCGGCTACGATCGAACCGGCGGCTGCTTCGTAGTTCGGCGCCTTGACAATTTAGACGCTATCGAGGAAAGGCTAGCTGGAATCCTGTCTCGGTCCGTTAAGTTTGCACGATCTGAAGAAGTTGCGGCTCGCGGTGAAGCAGGTGCCATCCAAGAATGCTTCGTTGATGGTCTGCAGGTTGTGTGCGATAAGTGCGAGTTCGTAGAAAGCTGCCCGACCCACACGGTCACATCTTTGAAGTACTGTCTATGTGAGGAAACGGTCGGTGATCCAAAGGGTTACGAGAAGTATGTAGCCAAGAATGCCCCGGCCTCGAAGGCTCCAAAGGCAGCAACCAAAGGAGTGAAGAAAACGAAGAGTCGCAAGAAGACTTAGGGCCCTCGGGCTAAACCAACCAGGTGGCCTAATTCGGGGAGAATCAGTTTCTCCATAGCCGTCCTCACCGCATTCGGTGATCCGGGTAAGCAGAATATGGCCGCCCACTTTATTGTGCCCGCGAACGCCCGACTCATCATGGCCGCGGAGCCTATCTCGTCGTAACTTATCTTTCTGAACAACTCACCAAATCCTGGAATCTCCCGATCCAACAGGGGAGAAATGGCCTCGAACGTAACATCTGTAGACGACAGGCCAGTGCCTCCGGTAATGATCACTGCGTCGACGTCTCGGTTCGAAAGCGCACCCTTTGTAGCTTTTCGAATCATAGGTTTCGAATCTGAAATTAGTTGGCGTCCTGCAATTTTGTGGCCGGCGCTGGCTGCGAGTTGTTCAATGATGTCGCCGGACTCGTCGTCGGGTTTCTGGTCCGCTTTCAGCTGCATGAATTTCGACGTGCTACAGGTGATAACGTAAACGGTGGCTGTCTCTGGCGATGATTTCTTGTGTAGTTTTGAGGTTTGGCTCATTCTCATCGCTTAATTTTCTTAGTTACCCGTAGGTTGGATATCATGGTGTCCGGGTATTGCCCTTTCGAGTCCTTCTCGTACTGCTTTACCATGTCCCATATAGTGAGCAGGTAGGTTGAAGCAGCGATAAGCGCCTCCATCTCTACCCCCGTCCTTGCCAAGCCTTTGACGTAGGATTCAACTCGCAAAGTATTTCCCTGGAACGAATGCTTCGTGCGGACGGTCGTTATCGGTATCGAGTGGCAGAAGGGTAGCATGTGAGGAGTATCCTTAGCGGCCATAATCGCCGCGATTTCCGCCGCCGCCACCGCATCGCCCTTCGCTATTCCCCGCGACCTAATCCGCTTAATCGTACTCGGTTTCAACCTGATTTCGCCAACGGCTGTCGCTTCCCTCGAAATGATCTCCTTCTGCGAGATGTCTACCATCGAGAACCGTTCCATCACAGCATTCCTCACAGGAAATAGGCCCTGAGGGAAGTTATCTGTTGCGCCGCAACTGATCGGCCGCGTAAGTAGATTAGTTGGTGGTTACTTTCGTTGGGGCCGCTTTTTGCTCGTGGCCGCCAGTGCGGCCTCTAATTGTTCACGCATTTTGGAGGCGGGTATGTTCTGTAGACCGAGTAGGGTTGTTTTGCCGCGGACGCCTTCGCCTGATTTTGAAGCGGCTATGACGCCTATGGCGCTTAAACCGCGTGCGTATTTCCAGATTTGGGTGTGTTTTCTGGGTTTGTCGCTGTATTCCTCGCAGACGGCTTTGTATTCGCGTTCAACGGTTCCGATGTTGGCGTAGGCTTCTTCCGACTCCTCAAGTGTCCTTGCTAAGGCTAGTAGCATGAATTTTTCGTGTGAGGATAGTGCGGCAATGTATTCGCCGCGTAGCATGGGGTAAACGCTTCCGGCAGCCTTGCGAACATGTTCGGTGAGAACTCGCTTCGAAGGTTCTGAATCCGCATACTTTCCTGCCCGCCAGAGAAGTTCTATGGCATATCGAGCGTCGCCACTCTGCCCTCCTACATCGGCGACAAGTTCGAGGGCTTCGTCGGCTACCGTGTTCTCTTTGAAAGCTAAACTGATGCGGGCTTGGAGTATATCGATTAGTTGGCGGGAATTGTATTTGTCGAGTTTGACGATGTTTCTTTGCAAGGTATCGATAGTGCTTCTGTCCAGTTTTTGTAGGTATTCGAGTTCGCGGAGAATGAAAATGAGTGAAAGGCGAGGGGGCTTTCCAACTCGTTCCTCTTGGATACGAGTTAGGTTGTAGATGGGAGTTGACTCTTCCACCCTGATCAGGTGTTCAACCTCGTCTAGAGCAAGTATGAGGTGTATGTTTTTGTCGTCAAGCATGTCCATTAGGGTGTGAAGAAGTTCTTCGGGTGCGAAGCCGCGTTTCGGAAACTCTGGCTCGAACTGCGTTAGAACTCGTTTGATGATCATGAAGAGGCTGCCTTTCGCTTCGCGGCAGTTGACGTGAACATAATGGAGATTGACCTTTCTCGCCCTCGCAGCCTTAACTAGGTCTGTGCCGAAGCGTTGGGCTAAAACCGTCTTCCCAGTTCCCACATCGCCCGTGATCAGAACTCGTTGGCTTGTGGAGAATGGGCTGTCGAGGGAAAAACGGAAGAGTTGTGTTAGGAACCGCATCTGATCGTCGCGGTGAGGAAGGTTGCGGGGTATGAACTCCAACGAAAGGGGTGTTTCGTCCTTGAAAACTGTTGGCCTCTCTAAAGTCTCTTTAACGATGTCGGAAGACAATTGAACGACAGCCCCTACCGTCGGCATGATTATGATGCTCCCATTTTATGGTGTTTGTTGTCTAAAGCGATAAAAATAGGAGAGCAGGGTGAAACTGATTGACGGGCTACCTTAAACTTCTTAGTCTTAGGCACACGACCTGAGTAACTTCGACTTCAAATGACGTTTTCGAGCAAACCGAAACTAGGTTAGATGCCGAAAACATGGCGTAAGCGGTCGTCTCAGGGTGTATTCTATTTGCGGACTACTGCATTCTTGGCTTGTTCCAAATAGTTCTGAAGTTCATATCGATCAGCATCACTGAAGAACAAATCAAGTGAGCTGTATAGCTGCCTGGCTACTGCCTTCGCGATGGTTCGAGCTGCAGCCGTACCGAACTTGTTCGCAAAAACGTCAAACAGGGTAACGAGTCGATAAGGGACTTTTTCAGGAATCATGTCGTAACGATCCCTAAGATGTTCGTACAGATTCGGCAGAGCGCTAGGTCCAAGTAGGTCGTGAACGGCTCTTTCGAGAGCGAATCTAAGGTCCTCATTTGTACTCCTAGGAGCTTGTGCCGCTCGTGTAATCGAAGGGTCTAATGTGTCCAGAGTATCGTGAACGGTTGCTGGCGGACTTGATCCAGCTTGACTTGCAAAATCAGGTCCGACAAGTGTCATGGAGAACTTTCACTCCTGATTTAGGTTATAAAAGACTGCTGTCACGACTGACCACTGGCGTTCCAGAACATCCTTCATGGAAATACGGGGACTAAAGAGACTAAATCGCTACCGAGAGGGTAATTGGTAATATGACTGCGCGTAAGTGATTTTAAAGTCAGGTCACTGTAATTGTCATTGTATGGCTGACACTCTGAGAGCTAGGAATACTAGTTGAATTTCCAGGATAATTGAGCTGCGCCGTTGCCGTTAGGTCGTACGTACCGGTTTTATTGAATGAAAGATTGTAGCTAAAGAAATCAGCCCCGCTTCCCGAAACAGTAAGGTAGCACGTCCCTGAGATGAAAGGAGGCTGTTCACTGAACGGATTAGTTTGATTACATTGAAATGGTGAAGAATCCGCGCCATTCATTGAGACCGAGCTGCAATTCGGCTCATTTGGGTTGCAACCTATGGCGGTCATCAGCCACGCCTTTTGCTTCGTGGAGTAGAGTGCATCGAAACTTATCGTTGTCATAGACCCCACAGCGGCCTTTGAGTAATAATTGAGTGAGATGATTGATGTTGCTGGCTTGGAGGTTTGTGTATAGATGCTTGATGGTAACGTCGTTAATGAGACTGCAATCAGGAGGCAGATCGCTAGTCTTAGCTGCATATTCACTAAGCGAACGTGTCCTGTATTACAACAAAATGGACGCAACCGTTGATAACGTGATCGTATGGTGTACTGAAAATGACTTGAACTCTGTTTCGGTTACCTAAGAAAGTCGGACCTGATTGTACACCGCGCAAATGAGGGTTAAAGCTCTAAACCGCGAACCTCACGCAGTTCGATAGGATTCGATAATTCGGTAAAGCTCATCACGTTCAGACGGCGCAACCTTCCTAATCGACCCCTGAACTCCTACCAGCTTTCTGCCTCGGCTCTTCGGAGTCACGGTCCCAATGATTCTCGCCGGAATATGGTGCTTCTTCAGGGCGCGTAGTATGCCATTGCTCTTCCCTCTTTCAGCCACTATTATGAGGCAACCTGAACTCATCAGGCGCAGTGGATCCACCCCAAGAGCTGAGCATATCTCGTTGGTTTCCGGTCGAATCGCGATTTGTGATTCATGAATCACAAAACCAACGTGGGACGCTTCCGCGAGTTCCCAGACCCCCTGCAATAGACCTCCCTCGGTGGGGTCGTGCATTGCTCTAACTCCGCCAGCCCGCGCTGCGATCAATGCGTCGTCGACAACGCTGATCATGTTCCTGAATCCTTTAGCCCGCTTCAGAGATCGGGGCCCGATCTTCTGCCGAAGCCTATGCGCGAAATCGGTTGCTAAAACCGAGGTACCTTCGATTCCTACGGTTTTTGTCATTATGATCTGGTCTTGCGGACACACTGAATGTGACGTTACATATTTCTCTCTGGAGACGACCCCAACCATATACCCACTCACGATTGGTCGCTTCAAGCCTGGTGTAACTTCCGTGTGGCCACCTACAACAGCGACGCCGATCCCTTTCGCCGCCTTGTCGACTTGTTTCATGATCTTCTCAACTAATGCTGCGTTGGATTTTTCTGGAAGCAATAGGTCGCATAGGAACCATTTCGGTCTCGCCCCCCTACACGCTACATCGTTGGCGTTCACGTGAACCGCGAGCCATCCAATGTCGGAGGCTGTACCAGTAACCGGATCGGTTGTTAACACCAAGACGTTTTTTCCAAGGGATACAAGCGCCGCATCTTCGCCTATCGATGACCCAAGAATCACGGATCGATCTTGAGCGCCTTTGTAGCGAAATACGCTTCGAACTAGGATTTCAGTTGGGATTTTCCCAGTTCGAAAGAGAGGCATAATCGACCAAAACCAGTAGGTGCTATGTAATCATTTAAGTAATCAATCGGGCGCTAGTTAACGCAGGCTGGTTTGATGATTAAGTCTATTATGAATATGGCTGTCGTAGTTTCGGACGCGAAGAAGTCGGCGGAATGGTACAAGGAAAAGCTCGGCTTAGAAGTCCGCGACAACGAGGGGCACTGGATCACTCTCGCACCAAAGGGATCCAACGTTGTGCTACATCTTTGTGAGACGAAACCACTGGAGCAAGGAAATACGGGCATCGCCTTCAATGTAGACGACCTTGACAAGACGTATAATGAAATGAACGCCAAAGGTGTAGAGTTTACCGTTAAACCGAAGAAGACCGAGTATGGTAGTTACGCGATGTTCAAGGATCTAGACGGAAACGAGTTCTGGCTCTACCCAGAGTAACCCATCGATAGATCATGCCATAGGACACTGGATCGTTATGCCTCCTCTCCCTCAACGTCCAGACACGGTATTCTGTAACAAATGCGGGATGGGCAACCCGACCGCCAACAAGCATTGTTGGGGTTGTGGCAAGTCGCTTTCCACATCGACGTGCCCCTACTGTAGCACCATAAATCCACATTACGCAGAATATTGCGGCGCGTGTGGGCGAAAGCTGACTACTTGAATCTGCGATCTCAGCGGATCAACAAGAGATAAGATCTGCACAGAAGCTGCGGGAATTGAACTATGGGCCTTGAACGTAAGTTTCGCGTTCGGCCGGGGAAGAAATTTAGGATAAGCGATCACGACCCCGACGATACTCTAGGTTACAAGAACGATGATCAGACACAAGCCGAGCTGAAGAAGCACCTGCAACGCCTTAACAAGTTGCAGTACCTCCTGTACGCAGCAAAGAAATTCGGGTTGCTGATTGTTCTTCAGGCTGTGGACAGTGGCGGAAAGGATGGGACGATACGGCATGTCATGTCTGGAGTCAACCCGCAAGGATGCAAAGTAACCTCCTTCAAGAAACCTACGCCTGAGGAGGCTGCTCATGATTTTCTTTGGAGAATTCACAAAGCCGTCCCGGAGCGCGGCGAGATAGGGATATTCAATCGCTCACATTACGAGGACGTGTTGATCGTTCGTGTTCATAACCTGGTGCCGAAGACAGTTTGGTCGGGTCGTTATGAGGAGATAAATTGTTTCGAAAAGACCTTAGTGGAGAACAATGTGAAGATCCTGAAATTCTTTCTTCACATAAGCCGTGGAGAGCAGTTGAAACGACTCAAGCAGAGGTTGGAAGACCCAACAAAGCGTTGGGAATTGTCTCCAACGGATTTTCAGGAACGCAAATATTGGAAACGTTACATGAATGCATACGAAGACATGTTGCACTTCTGCAGTACCGAATGGGCGCCATGGTATATCATTCCGGCAAACCACAAGTGGTTCCGAAACCTTGCCGTCTCGCACGTAATTGTCAAAACACTTGAAGACATGAACCTGCGATTCCCCAAACCCTCATTCGATGTTTCCAAGTTTCACCCAAAATAACAAAAGAATCGCCTGATCCTCGTCATCTATTCGTGATCAGCGCATTCGAGTACTCGCGACGATGACTACAAGACCGATCGCAACGACTGGGATAATGGCGGCCCTCAGCAAGAAATATGTCCCCGCTAGCCCTCCTGTGGCCGCCCCCAAACCATAGATAAGCAAGGTGATAGCCTGAAGTCCCGTTCTTTCCTCTTGCTTAACTGTTCGGGACGCTGGTGAGCGACGGAGAGTTACCAAGCCAATTATGAAGCTCGTCCACGTTCCAGTAACATAAGTAGTGGAAATGCCTGAGACACCCAGTCGATAAACTCCCACGCTCTGCATTCCCATCGGCACCGATGCCAACAAGATTAGAACATAAACAACATTAGCACCGGGATTGCCGGAGACAAAACCCACGGTAGCGAAAACTAAGAGTAACAGAAACTCTGCAGCGAAAAGCTTCGTAACTGGCCAAGGCCAGATATCTCGGGGACCTCCGATTGTATACGCGATATTAGCACCCAGAGCGACGCCTCCTATGTACCCCAAAATCGCGGTTAGGGAGTTGAGCGCCAGTGGGAAGTTCCCTTGGCCCATTCTAAGCCCAAGGGTAACTGTATTCCCGGACATGAACGATGCGAAGACTCCTCCCAGCGTAAGAAAACTAAGCGCTGTCCACCGAACCTACACCAAAAGTAAGAAGAGCGACGAGGGCATCCCTAACTTTGATTGATTTCCCTCCGATGTTTGAGACAACCGTCGGAGTCTCCGTTTCGGCCCTCCTTGTGGTATCGTCTGCTGAGGTATTCATGTAGATCCAGGCGTAGAATGATTACGATTCATGCGAACGAGGCAGGGATCGTATGGTGATCGTATAGTCCAAAGTGATTTGACAATTCCCGTGACTTGGGCAGCGTGCTCTGTCAATGTCTGCTTGTTTCATTCGAGTCATCACCGTCGGTTATGATTCGTCTTTGCTAGGATTCGGGGCTGATTCTTCGGTAGAAGAAGTGTTTCAGTGTTTCAGCTAGTGCGAGGTACGTGATTATGAATACTGCCAACACCAGATAGAAAGTGGGTGGGGGGATTACAAGGCCGAGTAATCGGCCTATTGGGGTGAATGGTAGTAGCATCGGGACGATCACTGTAGCCAGGGTACTGAAGATCAACGCTTTGCTTGGGTGGCTTTTGTAGAATGGGACGCGCCGGGTTCTGATGACGAAAATAATGAGTGACTGGGTACTGATGGATTCGAGGAACCATGCTGTTTGGAAGAGTGCTGGAGGGGCGGCGAATACGAATAGCATGACCCCGAATGTCAGGTAGTCGAATATCGAGCTCACCGGTCCGAAAAAGGCCATGAACTGCCTCACAAAATGCATGTCCCATCGACGCGGTGCCTTCAGATATTCGGCGTCGACGTTGTCCGTTGGAATCGCTAATTCAGAAATATCGTAAAGTAGGTTGTTAAGCAGAATCTGAGACGGTAACATCGGAAGGAATGGTAGGAATAGACTCGCTCCGGCAGCACTGAACATGTTACCGAAGTTAGAGCTCGTGCCCATCATGATGTATTTCATCGAGTTCCCCATAGTCCTTCTCCCTTCCTGAACTCCCTGGGCTAGGACAGTCAAGTCATTTTGCAGAAGAATGATGTCAGCTGCAGATTTGGCTACGTCTACTGCGTTATCGACTGATATGCCCACATCGGCGGTTCTTATGCTTGGGGCGTCGTTTATTCCGTCTCCCATGAAACCAACCACATGTCCGTTCTTGTGAAGGGCTATCATGATGCGGTTCTTCTGATCGGGTGTCACGCGAGCAAAAATGTTCGTCGCCTCGACGATTCTCTCTAGCGCGGAATCGCTGGTCTTCCTAAGCTCGTCTCCTGTTACTATTCCACTAATTGTAATGTTGAGCGTCTCGCAGAGGTGGCGTGCCACAAACTCATTATCGCCCGTCAAAATCTTCAGAGTTATCCCAGATTCTTTCAACATCTGCAGCGAGGTCGTTGCCGTTTGCTTTGGTGGATCGGTGAAAGTCAACAGGCCAACAAAGACCATACCCGTTTCGTCTTTCACCGTGTAGGATGAAGTCTTTTCGACTTGTTTAGTCGCTACAGCGAGTATCCGTCTTCCTTGCTTACTCATATCTTCGTATTGGCCGCGTATCTTGTTCTTGATGTCGTCGATCAGCGGAAGTTGTTGGCTCTCGTCTTGGTACAGGCTGCATGTGTTTAGCATTTCCAGGGTGGCGCCCTTGGAGATCAAGAGCGTCTTGCTTCCGTCGCTTACGATTACGGAAACTCTTCGCCGGACAAAGTCGAACGGTATTTCGTCAACCCGTGCATATTTTGTTAGGTCCAATGGTTGGTGCTTGAGTATTGCGTCGTCTAAGGGCGTGCGCACTCCCGCCTGAAGTCTGCTGTTGAGCTGTGCCATCAGCAGAATGTTGTCGTCTTCTTTCCCGTTGACATTGAGGTGTGAGGTTAAGTCTATGACGTTCTGGGTTAGAGTCCCAGTTTTGTCTGTGCAGAGGGTGTCCAAGCTTCCGAAGTTTTGTATGGCCGATAGTTTCTTAACTATCACGCCTTTCGCAGCCATCTTCATGGCGCCCTTGGAGAGGTTTATCGTAACGATCATCGGAAGCAGTTCAGGCGTAAGGCCAACGGCCAGGGCGACGGAGAAGAGTAAAGATGTTAGAATGTCGCGCTTGAACAGAGCGTTGATGAAGAAAACGAAGACTACGAGGAGGAGCGTAACTTGCATTATGAGGTAGCCGAACTTCCTAAGGCCTCTATCAAACTCGGTCTCAGGCTCTTTACCCATCAGTTCCTTCGCGATTCCCCCGTAAGCTGTTATGCTGCCTGTTTTGGTAATCCTCATTGTTGCGGTTCCGCTGACAACTGACGTGCCCATGAACGCCAAGTCGGTACGGTCGAGGTCTTGTTTCTTTTTGTTGTCTGGGGTCGCGTCTTTTTCAGCAGGGAATGATTCTCCAGTCAGCGCAGATTGATCGACGAAGAGATCCTTGACTGTGAGAACTGTGCCGTCGGCTGGGACCATGTCGCCAGGTGACAAATACACTAAGTCGCCTGGAACAATATCGGAAACGGGAAGCTCGACCTTGTTTCCGTCCCTGTTCACTGTGGCAGTTGTACTGATTCTTGCCCTCAGGGCGGCCGCAGCGTTCTCAGCTTTAGACTCCTGATAAAAACCAAGGACCACGCTCATACCGACGACGAAGTAGATTATTGAGGCGTTGACAATATCTCCGAGAAAAGCAGAGATACCGCCCGCGAACACAAGTATGATTACTAAAGGGCTCTTGAAGAAAGACAGAAACATCGAAACCCGGGATCGTTTCTTTCCACCGACTACAACATTAGGGCCGTACGTCTTCAGACGCTTCTCTGCTTCTTGCTGAGTCAGGCCAGTAATAGCGGCGGCAACGACTTCGGTCATTCTTGAGGAGACCAAGAATGCTTAGCTGAGGCAGGATATGAAACCTTCACCTTTGAGTGTCAACCTTCATAGGTTCATATCGAGTGATTCAGTATCGACTCAAGTGGAGCCTATCATGAGCCCTGCTGCAACTGGGGAGGATAAGGTTGAGATTACCTTCAGATCGGCAAGACACTCAGACAACGCGGCCCTTAGAAAAATGATGTATGCACTCTACAAGGAGGATTGGGTGGGTCAATCCATTACAGGGGAGAAGATTTCAGCTACATTGAACGAACTGGACCAGAGTCCGAACAGAGGCCAGGTCATAGTCTTCGAAGAAGCTGGAGAGATAATTGGCTATGCGATTTTGATTTTCTACTGGAGCAACGAGTACGGTGGTGATGTGTTGCATATCGATGAGTTGTATGTCATGCCTGACTTTAGACAACGGGGCGTCGCAACTAGCTTCTTCAACCATATCTCAGAGACGTTCAAACACAAGGCACGTCTCTTGCAGCTTGAGGTTAGTCCAACAAACACGAAAGCAATGAGCTATTACCGTAAGTTGGGGTTCAAGCAAACGCGCAATGTCCACCTAGCCCGCCCGATGTAATTTCATCGGAAATAGATACGAGCCCGGAAGCATGCTGCCAGGAATCAAAAGACTATTATCTAATCACTGAGATTCTGCAACGAGAGAATTGTCTAAAGAGACGTTTTGCGTGCACTGTGGAGCTCCGCTAGCGCCGGGCAACGAGTTTTGTCCGAAATGCGGAAAGTCGGTGGCAGGATTACCGCAGCAACAAGCAGTTCAGAAATCGCCAATGTCACGTACCGTCGGAGGCGTTCCCGCGTTGATAATCGTCGGGGTGCTCATCATAATCATCCTTGTTGTTCCCGTGATTCCAAGACATAGAACGATATATGTTTCAGGAACGACCCAGGTGGTTACTCAAACCACGTCGTTCGGGACAACATTTCAGACAATCACAACTAACACTCCAACCCAACTGCAAGTGTATAAGGGAAGCATCAGCTGGGTGTCAGACCAATACTACTACTATTACCAACAGGACTACTACAATTGCTATTATGATCAATACGGCAACTACTACTGTAACTACACATACTGGCCAAATTACAACAGTCAGTATACCGGGTCAGCCACAATCGACCCCAGCGACCAAGTCATCAAGGTGGAATCAACAAACGAAGCAAGTGGATTGATCACGCTAACGCTAACCCATCTAGACGGTACACAAGACACCTACCGGCATGTCGTCTCAGAGGACTTGACGAAAGGTGCAACGATCACCGTTACGGGAACGACCACGTTGACAAACACCGTAACCAATTCCGTCGTCAACCCAGTCACAAACACTGTCCCATGCCAGAATTGCGTTCCTCAAGACACTGTCGAGTATGTCAGCATCCTTGGGCTACTTCTAGGTTATTGAAAGTCTAATTAGTACGACGTAGGGGCATTGCGATACCCGCTCGAAACGGATTGTCGCAGCGTCCGTGTTGATCCACTAATGCCTCGTGCCTAAATCTTTGATTAACCAATTCCGGCTCACACATTCAAGGTCTATCCCACGTTAAGATCCGCAAAAAAGTTCTAACCTGAGAACACAATCGGTGCCCCGTACGAGCGAGCTGCTCAAATCACTCGGTTCCGGTGTAACCAGGCTTTGGGGGTAAGATGAATTCAACGGTCTTTTCCATCGCGTTAGCCGTTTCATCGATGATGGGGTTCGGCGTAGCCGACTTCTTCACAAAAATCATTCTATCCAAAGCGCCTGCGATTAGGACTGCGTTGATATCCCAGGGGATAGGCACTCTCCTCTTTCTAGGTGTAGCGTTATATTTCGACTTCGGAGTCCCAAGTAATTCAATCCTTTTCCTAACTCTAATATCCGGAATACTTTCCGCAATCGCCCTCTGCAGTTACTATGTCGCCTTGAGTATTGAGAAGGCAAGCCTAGTTGCGCCAATTTTTGCATGTCTAAATGTCGTCGCGGTTATACTATCAATTTCCATCCTAAGAGAGAGCCTTTCCATTCTCCAGCTTTCACTGATAGTGTGCGTATTCGCAGGGATTCTGCTCGTTGCCTTCGAGAGATCAACTAATCCATCAAACAAATTGGGCATCATTCTGGCCTTACTTGCCGCCCTGCTGGCTGGAGGTAATGCAATACTCCAGAAATTGATTGCCAGTGGCGACCACTTCCTGATGAGCTTCACCTTAACGCGCTTCTTCATGCTGAGTTTCATGTTCATGATATTGTTGACCGTTGGAGAAACGCATAGCACTAAGTCGTCACCAAGTTATCGCAATATTGGACTCCTAGGTCTGCTTGATGTTACGTCTTTCTTCGCCTGGTATCTGGGGCTTCGCTTCGGGTTAGTCGCCATAGTGACCCCAATAGCCAACTCATCGCCCGTATTGACCGTAATTCTCGCCCACCTCTTTTTGAAGGAAAGAGTCGGCTGGCCCCAAAGAGTAGGTATCGTTGCGATTTTGGTGGGAATCACAGCCCTAGCCGCCATTTCTCAATAAATTTCTTCTGCGCAGAGCGAATTCTAATCATTAACTGCGGGCTCGCGCACTCAAGATCTATCTCACATCAAGATCAATTGGGCCAGACTCGTCATCGCCCGCCCCGAACATTTCCTCTCCCAAGCTAATTTGCATATCTAAGTCGCAACCTTATTTCCACCATACCTCACTTCTTCGCCATACCTCAGAAATTGAAAGTGCGGAGAAGATGCCGGTCATTCATGTTACGCCAGTAGGCTTCGAAAGCCTAGGCGTCAGATCAATGTGCACATTCGTCGAGACCCCCGACGTGAAGCTACTGATTGATGCGGGCGTGGCGTTGGGGCCTCGTCTTAGGAGGTTACCTCATCCAAGAGAGTACGTTGCTAGAAATGAGTGCCGGGCAAGGATTCGCAGTTACGCGGCGAAGGCGGATGTGATTGTAATTTCACATTATCATAACGACCACCACACACCCAACTATACAGAAAACGTCTGGCTGGGGTCAAGCGCGGAGGAAGCGGAACAGATCTATCGAGAGAAGACTGTTCTTGCAAAGGATGTTAGGAACGCGATTAACTTCAACCAGCGGAGACGAGGCTGGATGTTCCAACGCTTCGTGAAACGAATTGGCAGCAGGTGTGAGATAGCAGACGGTAAATCGTTCGACTTTGGAGCAACCAAGATCACGTTCTCTCAGCCTGTCCCGCATGGAGAAGAGAGTTCAGAATTGGGATGGGTCCTCATGACTTGCGTCAGAACGGGAGAAGAAACATTTCTGCACGCATCTGATGTCCAAGGACCAATGTCGAAGGAAACGACGAGGATGATACTAAAGATGAAACCAGACTGCCTGGTATTGGGCGGTCCGCCCACGTATCTTGAGGGCATTAGGGTGGATCAGGCCTCGATTCGCATAGGTATGGAGAATGCCGCGACACTTGCAAGCAAGATACCGATCGTAATCTTTGAGCATCACATACTACGGTCCGAAAAATGGAGAGAGCAATCAAAAGCGGTATACGATTCCGCTTCAAGTGCAGGGCACGAGGTCATGACGGCGGCTGATTATCTGAAGAACCCACCCAT
Organism: Candidatus Bathyarchaeota archaeon; assembly: GCA_963733055.1. Lineage (GTDB taxonomy): Archaea > Thermoproteota > Bathyarchaeia > 40CM-2-53-6 > 40CM-2-53-6 > FEN-987. The sequence continues at coordinate 403,422 of CAVTBR010000003.1, read as the reverse complement.
GCTTTTGGAGTCGCAACGAGAGACGTTGTATGAGGAAGAGGCTCCATCGCCTGAGTTCGTCAAATGGACGGAGCTTCATCGGGATAAGAAGCGGCTGCAGATTCCGCCGGTTTAATCGGGATGACGGAGGAAAAGATGGGACCCAAAAACGGGTCCGCCGAAGATCTGATTGGATTAAGATCCTGCCAGTTTTGTCGCCTGTCGGAATTTCTTTCCGCACGAGGGGCAGGAGAAGTGTTTGATGTGTAGGGCGGGGCCGCGTCCGTCCTTTGGATGCATATCCCATTCTTTCGCCGGGCCAATTACTTCGCCACCGCACTTGAGACATTTCACCAAGAAGTCTTCACCTCGTTGATTTCGGCAGTCGAACGTTGGACACGAGGGCGGAGCACGTTTGATGGTGACGCCACGGGTTTGGCTTGGGGGTGTGGCATCATTGGGTGCGTGTTATCCTCGTGTCCAACGACGCTGACTGCCATGGACCGTCCCTACACTTTTGATGGTATATTAATGTTTCATTTATGGTACGTTAATATACCTCCGTGGTGTAGGTATAACAAAACTTGAGAGGAGGTTGCATTTTGAACGGAGATTCAAAGCGAAGCTTTGCTGTAGCGCTTGCTTCATTCGCAATAGGCGCTGTAGTCGCCGGAGTACTCGGGAACCCGAGAACACGGCAGCGCATCGCAGTAGCGAGTAAGAAGCTGGCTAAGAGAGCTAGGACAGTTGACCTAGCGTAAGAAATCCATAAGGGAGCGGAAACTGACCGCTCCTAACCCTCTACTTCTAAATTCGAATTTAACCCCGATATCCTGTTGTCTCAGTATTCGTCCCTAGTCGCCGTGACGCACGGTCTAGGAAGGCTTAATTGTCAAACCGAATTTGATTTGGAATTAGGCGCGTGAGTGGGGCCTCCCACCCGATTGCGCCAAAGAAACCCCGGAGTAGGGAGGTAATGGCACAGAACAAGTTACGCTCAAGCATCGAAACCCGCGAACTCTCTCAAATAGCCGTCCTGTCCGCGATCTTCGTGCTTGCCTCGGCGGTTCCTATCAGTTCGTTCATCGGCGGTGCTGGCTTCGTCACTTTGGGAGAGGTGTTCGTGCCAGTTATGGCAGTGATGCTGAAACCAAAGGCGGCGTTGCTTGCAGGGCTAGTTGGAACTTTCGTTGTCTACGCGCTTCAACTTGCTACCGCCCCCGTTTACGGTCCCGTAAGCATCGTCATACCTGTTGCAGGAATCTTCCTCGGAAGTCTCGCCGTCCATACCCGGCTCGGAAAATTTGTGGCGTGGGCTTACGTACTATTTGGGGCCGCCTTTTACGCTGTCTTCTCGGGTGGCACCTTAGCATGGCTTGCGCCCTACATTCTCGTCGCCGTAACGTTGCCACTCGTCCTGGTTGTTACAAGGTGGAGGTTTCCTCTGCTATGCCTCTACGCTAGCATGTGTGAACTCGCCACAATGACTATCGCGAGCATCACCCTTCTCAGCCTTCATGGACCAGTTTGGGCCGTGATTACGCCTTTCATGTTCTTCGAACGGAGCGTAGCAACCGGTGGAGCGATCCTCGTACTCTCCGGGCTCAAGAAGGCAATGCCCAATCTGATCGGGAGCGACATGAATGTGTAGTATTGCGGGGTGTGTAATCTTCGAAAGGCTTCGTTCGGAAGCGGAGTTGGCAGCGATTGAAGCCAAAGTCCGTTCTCTTATCCTTCGGGGTGAGGATCGTGGACGGGATTCTTATGGAATCGTGGCGTTCCAAAGAAATGGAAAGTTAGATCAAATCAAAGATATTGGACGGCCAACCGCGTCGCTCAATAGTCATGGTCGCTTCATCTACCCCGAAACGCTAATCGTCTTGAATAATGACCGAGCCGAACCCACCACTGAGTATGTCCCCAAGAAACGGAGTGAAGACATCCAACCTTTCGGGTCAACGATCTACGTTACGCACAATGGCATAATCGCAAACGATTATGACCTCGAAAGAAAATACGGTCTCATTCGACGAACTAAAATCGACAGCGCAATCATCCCACCTCTGCTCGAGAAGACCTGGGATAAGACGGCGGTCGGGTTACAAAAGATTCTCCGAGACGAACTTTTAGGCAGCTATGCCTTGGCGATCGTCGACGCGGGACAACCCTCCAAGATATTCTTGGCCTGCAACTACAAACCTATCTTCCTTGAATACGATGACGAATTTGACGTCTTGTTCTTCACGTCGCTGGAATCATACCTCGGGCAGGCCGAGAAGCCCATCTGGGATTCGAAAGTCGTTAGGCAGATGGAACCGTATTCTCTACTCACAGTCGACACCACCAAGAATGAGGAGCGACTTTCCCTTTGGAAGAACGATGAGAGTGCACGGAGGGCTCTCGTGATCTGCAGTGCCGGACTGGATAGCACGACAGCAGCCAAGGTCATGATCGATGACGGTTACGATGTTGCATTGCTACACATCAAGTATGGACAACGCGCAGCGAAGCGAGAGGAGGAAAGCGTCAAACGCATCGCCAAATTCCTGGGAACTGAACTAATCATTGTCGATACTGATCTGTTCAAGAAGGCGATAGGTCATTCTCGCCTAACGGAAACGTTTGATGAAATTGAAACTGGGAAACAAGGAGAAATCGGTGCGGAATTCGCGCATGAATGGGTGCCCGCCAGAAACCTCATCTTCATTGCAATAGCAACTGGTGTGGCAGAAGCCCACGGATTCGGAACGATCGCTCTCGGAAACAACCTAGAGGAAGCGGGAGCCTACCCCGATAACGAAATGATGTTCGTAAATAAGCTGCGAGAGGTTCTACCCTATGCGACAAATCTTCAGAAAAAAGTTACACTCCAAATGCCTGTGGGTAATTTGATGAAACATGAAGTCGTCAAACTCGGGATTGACATAGGTGCACCCCTCCAACTCACATGGAGCTGCTATGAGGGTGGAGAAGCGCACTGCGGAAAGTGCGGGCCCTGTTACATGAGGCGCAAGGCATTCGAAATTAACGGACTCAAAGACCCAATAAGATACGAAACCGACGGCCAGAAGCCCACGTAGACTGTTGGTTTGGATGGGACAGGTTCGACTAGTTCTTGGGGACATTACCAAGCAGAAGGTTGACGCAATCGTCAACGCTGCCAACACAACCCTGCTCGGGGGCGGTGGCGTGGACGGCGCGATACACCGCGCTGCAGGGCCCCAACTCCTTGAGGAGTGCCGCAAACTGGGAGGGTGTCCAACCGGTCAAGCGAAAATAACCAAAGCCGGCAAACTGCCCGCCCGTTTCGTCATCCACACTGTCGGCCCAATTTGGAAAGGCGGCGGGAACGGCGAAGAACAACAGTTACGAGAATGCTACCTGAATTCTATGAAGCTCGCAGAGCAGAATGGAGTTCGAACAATCGCTTTCCCCTCGATAAGCACCGGCGCTTACGGTTTCCCGATTGAGCGCGCCTCAAGAATTGCCGAAGACGCCATCAGCGAATGCCTCGCCGGAATGCCGGATGTCGAGGTAGTCTTTGTCTGTTTTTCACAATCAGACTACGAAATCTACCGAAAAGCGCTCGACCGGAGATGAATCGAGTCTAAGCGTTTAGTTCGGCTTTGAAGACTGTGACCGCCTTACCGCCGATGTACACCCGTCTATCGCCCACCTTAACCCGGATCACACCACCTCGCCTTGAAGCCTGGTAGGCTAGGAGTTCATTCTTGTGAAGCCTGCCCTTCCAGAACGGCCCCAAGACTGAGTAGGCGGACCCGGTTACTGGGTCCTCGTTGATTCCTACCTGTGGGGCGAAGAAGCGACTGACGAAATCATACGGTTCTGTTTTGGCTTTCGCGGTCACGATAAGGCCTCGGATGGGAAGCTTGGAGAGGAGGGTGAAGTCTGGTTTCATTGTACGAACAGAATTCTCTGAACTGACTTCGACAATGGAATCGAACCGGCTTCTTCCCACATACCGAGGCTTGACGCCGATCGCCTTGGCCAACCCTTTCGGAACCTCAACTCGCCTGTCGGGTAGAGACGGGAAATCGAGCTCGATCCATTCATCTCTCCGTTTGGCGGTTAGAAGGCCGCTACGGGTATGAAACCGCGCCTTATCCTCAATCCCGAGTAATCCCGTCTCCCAGAGGATGTGTGCGCTCGCGAGGGTTGCGTGGCCGCAGAGGTCAACCTCGACTACCGGCGTGAACCATCGCAAACCATACCCGTCCCCCCGCTTGTGGAGGAACGCCGTTTCGGACATGTTCATTTCCTGAGCCACTTTCTGCATCCAAGCCTCACTACGTGGTTCTTGTAGGATGCAGACCCCTGCTGGGTTGCCAGCAAACACCGTATCCGCAAAGGCGTCAACGTGAAAGATCGTCTGAGCCATGTTATCGGGCGATTAGGATGCGGGCGTATAACCTTTGGCTGAACTGGGACACAGTTGAAACCAACCGGATCCCAATTCGTCTTCCTACTGCCTTACCAGATCCGAATCTCTAACAATATTCCCTCTTACCTGGGACGGCCGAAAAGGCAGGGTGACGGTCACGGTGGCGCTCACTCACCTCGCGACAGCCAGATGGATCCAGGAGGAAAAATCAGGGTGACCTTCACTGTGACCTTCACCCTCGTTTTTCCACGTACTCTCACTTGATGGTTCAACTGCGCCACAGTTTCGCTGAACTGTTTCCCAGTTCGTTGCCTGGCTGCTTAGACCCGTGCGCATTCACCGGTAGAAACCACCCCTCTAGCCGAAATCATGGTGTAAGTCACTGTGACTTACACCCCTGTTTTCAGGGCGTCTCTCAGGCGAAAATCACGGTGTAGCACACGGTGTGCTACACCCTCGTTTCCCATAGGGCGGGGATGCCGAGAACGTTGACGGTCCCTAGGCGTGGTCGCCGGTCATGGCGCGCGTGTGAACCTCCACAATCCCGACCCCTAACTAGATTGCCACTAGTTTTCCCCGGTAAAGGCACCGAAAAGAAGGATGTATTACGCCTTGATTTTCATTTGAAGAAGCGGGCTACCTTCTCACGCGATCGTATTTTCTAAGAACGGCGGGGAGGGCTTCAGTGAGGTCGGTAGCGAGCATGTGGAATCCCTTATGTCTGTAAACCAGGTCGCCCGCCGCCCCATGAATGTAAGCCCCCGCAACGGCCGCTGAGAATAGATCGACACGCTGTGCCAGCAAGGCGCCGATTATCCCCGATAGAACGTCCCCCGTCCCGGCGGTCGCCATTCCAGGGTTTCCGGTGTGGTTGACCTTTGCACGGACTCCGTCCGTAACAATGGTGTCGTGGCCTTTCAGAAGAAGGACGCAAGCGTGTTCCTTGGCGAACTTCATGCAAACAGCCAGCCTATCGCCCTCAAGTTGAGGTGCTTCCTTTCCTGAGATTGCTTTGAATTCGCCGGCGTGAGGTGTGATTAGCGTGCCGTTGAGCGATTCCATTGATTGGGTGAGTGCTCGGATTGCATCGGCGTCGATTAGCAGTGGCTTGCCTAATTTGCGGGCTTCCTTGGTGATCAGGGGGATTGCTTGAACGGTTTCGGGTGCCCTTCCGATGCCGGGGCCCAAGACTAGAGCGTCAGAGGCTTCAAGTAGCTTAGAGAGTTGCGTGGTCTGTTCAGGGCTAACTACGTCGCTGTTAAGTGCATGCACAATGAGGTTTGGGGAATATCCGCGTATGGTTGGAGCAACGGATCGCGGTGCGGCGATAATCGCCAAACCGACCCCCGTCCTCAAGGCGGCCATTCCAGCCAAGGCTGGGGCGCCAGAATAGACTTCACTACCACCTATGATTAGCAGGGATCCGAAGTCTCTCTTAGACGAACACCGGCCTCGCGCTTTTACTACGTTTCTAATGTCTGCAGGGCCAGAATACAAGATCTATCCTTCTGGGTTCACTAAGACATGTAGGGTCGCTTACTTCTGTATAGTCTATTCGAAAGGTAGCTTCACGGTCGAGGACGGAACACAAAAAACAGTGTTCCCATCATAATTCGAACAAGGCGTTGTCGACGGGATGAAGAACCAGCTCGTAGCCCAGATCCTGAACGAAGTCGCTGATATGCTCGATATGCAGGGCGTCGAGTTCAAACCCCGCGCATACCGTCGAGCCGCGCGGACCATAGAATCACTTGGAGAGCCGATAGAAGAAGTGTTCGCGAAAGGCAAACTCGAAGAACTGCCTGGTGTAGGCGAGGCTATCGCCAAGAAGATAGGAGAGATAATCGAAACTGGCTCACTGAAGTATCGTGACGAACTCAAGGCAAAGACGCCAATGGATTTGGAGGGCATATTGGCCGTGGAAGGAATTGGGCCAAAGACTGCGGCTGTGCTTTTCAAGAGGTTGGGAATAAAATCCTTAGATGATCTCGAACGAGCAGCAAAGGAACATAGAATTAGAGAGATCAAACGGTTAGGGCCGAAGACTGAAGAGAACATACTCAGCAGCATCGAACTCGCCAAAAGGAGCAAAGCTCGCATACTACTCGGGGACGCGTTTCCGGTTGCTGAGGAAATATGCAAGCACTTACGTGGCAACAAGAAGGCGGAGACAGCCCAGGTCGAAGCGGCTGGGTCCTTGCGAAGAATGAAGGAAACCATCGGCGACATCGACATTCTCGCAACCTCGCTCCACCCGACTCAATTATCTGAAGCTTTCACCAGTATGTCGGATGTTCGAAAGGTTCTCGAAAAAGGGAAAACAAAGTCCTCAATCTTTCTACAAAGCAACCTTCAGGTAGATCTTCGCATCGTAGACGAACAGAGCTTCGGCACGGCATTGATGTACTTCACCGGGTCGAAGGATCATAACATAGCCCTAAGAAAACTCGCCATCTCCAAAGGTCTCAAGCTCAGCGAGTATGGCTTGTTCAAAGGCAACGAGCCAGTGGCGGGCCGCACCGAGGAGGAAGTGTACAAGAAACTCGGGCTCGACTACATTCCACCAGAACTCAGGGAGGATCGAGGAGAAGTAGAGGCAGCAAAGAACCATGATCTGCCGGATCTGATTCCCTATGACGCGATTCAGGGGGATCTACAGATGCACACGAAGTGGAGTGATGGCCAGCAGACTATCGAAGAGATGGCTCAAGCCGCGAAAACCCTGGGTTATTCATACGTCGCGATCACCGACCACTACAGCACAATGCCTATCGTCAACGGACTCAACGAGGAGCGGTTGCGCGAGCAATCGAAAGAGATAGACAAAGTAAACGGAAAACTAGAGGGCATTACCGTTCTAAAAGGTGCTGAAGTCGACATTGCACCCGACGGGACATTGAAGGGAGTAGAATCTGTCCTAAAGGAGTTAGATCTAGTTGTGGCGAGCATACATGGAACATTCAAACAATCGAAAAAGGAGATGACTCAACGCTTAATCACGACGATGGAAACCGGGCTCGTAAACATCATCGGTCATCCAACGAGCAGAAAGATAAACGAAAAGAACCCATCTGAAATCGATTTCGATGAACTTTTCGAGGCTTCGAAACGAACCGGAACCTATCTTGAAATAAACTCGTCCCCCCATCGACTCGACCTAGACGACGCGAACGCCAAACTGGCCTTGAAGGGGGGGTGCAAACTGATCATAAACACAGACGCTCACGATACAGCTGAACTACGGAACATTCGGTTCGGGATCGGTATCGCTCGAAGAGGTTGGTTGAGCCGAAACGACGTTATCAACACGATGCCATTAACGAAGTTGAGGACGGTCCTGAAAAGGCACTGAATGAGTGATTGGGTTCTCCAAAGTCTTATATCTAAAACGGGTTAATCCGACTCTGAGGCAACCGCAGTGGACATTATCGGCACGATTATTCATCTAGTAATCGCTGGTATCATCGGCGGAATTTTCGTCTGGCTCGCCGCCAAAGCATTGGGTGCACCTAGAGCCACGTACTGGCACGGGATTTTGACGGTTGTCTCGGCAATTATCGTTACGGACATTCTTGGCTATTTCATCGGGGGCTGGGGATGGCTTTGGACAATAATCGAGATTGTGATAATCCTGCTGCTAATCAAACACTTCTTCGGTGTTGGCTGGATTAAGGCGGTTGTAATCGCAATCCTCGCTGTGGTCATATTGATCATAGTGCTCTTCGTCCTAGCGGCAATTGGAATCACAGTACTCGGCGGACTGTTCCCGGGCGTCCCATAGGTTCAGATTGCGCAGAAAACGACGGCGCGGCCAATCCGCCTCCGGTCAGGACGAAGTCTGAATTAAGCGCACGGTAACGTTGAAGCGACTCTACAGAATCGGATCACGAAACTAGGTATGCTTCCGGCGGGGAAAACGTCGTGCAAGCACGACGAACGTCCCTACGGCTAACCCTGCGAGTATTGCTTCTGGTGGGAAGCCAGGTATTGCGACTACCATAACGTTTCCCCTTCCCTGCATGATCAGGAAAATTATGATTACTAGCGATATGAGGCTCAGAAGCGTGATTACTAGCAAAATGATGCCTAGAGGACCTCTGTCGCGCACAACCACTACCATGCTTTCCACCGTTAACAGCATCCAGTGCCAATGGGAGGGTAAAAGGACTTTTCGCTGCAAGGGCCGCTTTGGCTAAGCTTTTTCCTGCATGAGTCTAGCTTGTTTCGTTATCCACTGACCCGTAATTGGTTATGCAGATTCTGGGCCAGGGGTGTGTTGCGGTCGTTCCGTTAATGTACTTTGGTGGAAAGATGAGTGTAGAAGTGGTAATGGTATACGTAGAATAATTCGGTGGGCGACGCTTTGGCTCGTGGGTTTGGCCGTAATGACAACGAAAGCCTCCTCAGGAGTGGTCCGGCATGCGTTCGGAATTAGGGCACTTGATCTAGTCTTGCGGGGAGGTCTTCCACAGGGCTCGACCGTTCTGGTGACTGGACTACCTGGTTCAGGAAAGAGCACACTGGCTAAACAATTTCTTCTTTCTTCCGTAAACAGAGGTGAATCTGCAGTTCTACTAAGCACAGGGGAATCACACGAGATATTCATTGAATCAATTAGAAGCTTGGGGTTGGATCTTCGTGGCGTTGAGAAGATCCGCATAATTGACTGCTTTTCTTGGCGAGAAGGATTCAAGAATGTTCTCGATCTAAGGAAGCTTGAAGATGTTAGCTCTGCCGTAGACGATTTGCTTTCGATTCTTCAGCGCAGTGCTGGTGCTGCCCTCGTCATAGACTCCTTTACCGACTTTCTCGTCAACAACCCTGCGGGTGTTGCAGTTAGTTTCCTAGGGCAACTGAAGATGAGGTTGCAGATGAAAGGGGTTACAACACTTCTTCTGATGGAAGGGGGGACTCATGATCCAAAACTAGCAACTACCATAGAGTACCTCACTGATGGAACAATTCAAGCAAGACTTGACGACTACGGTAGATACCTCATGGTGAGAAGAATGCTGGCAACGCCTATTGAACCGCGTTGGATTCCATTCACTCTGGGCAAGAGCGTCGATGCCGCCCTGAAGGACTTTTTCGGGAGCAAGAATGCATGACCGCGCCACCTCTCTACTGGTCCCTTCCCTATCTCATATCTTCCGTTCCAATACTTATGATTCTCAAGAGAACCATGCAATCAAGCGGAAGCGAAGCAAGTAGCAGCAAAATGTACTACAAGTCAAGCCTCATTCTCCTGCTGATCTGGGAAGCCCTTGCCCTCGCAAATCTGTTTCTTCCATCCCAGCAGGAACTCCTATCGAATCTGATTAACCGGATCGTGTTCGTAGTCGTTTCGTTGGTCGTTTTCTTCTTCGTGTTAAGCTCAGTGCGTATACTAAGAGCGCCAAAGCCCCTCGAACTGCTCTTCGCGATCTGCCCACTAGCAGCCATTATGTTTCTCAATCTCCTGGATCCCTTTACTACAATGTTTGGGCCATATGGTTGGCGTGGCGACATTACGAACCCAATATTGAGGTACATCTGGCTGGCGGTTATAATCGGCGTTCTGGTGTGGTCGTTAGCGAAGCTGTACAAGCTGAAGGAGCAAACATTCGACCCGCTAATTAGAAGGCGCTTAACTTATTTCGTGATGAGCTATTTCATCGCGTGCGTATCAGGGAGCCTGGTCTACCTGTTCGCCAATATTGGGCCTGACTTGGCGGTGGTTGCAATTGGCCTCTCTCTTATCGTTGCAAGCCCGGCATTTGCATAACGAGAGGTTATCATGACTAGAGTAGCAAGGATCATGAGATCCGACCTGCATAACCGAGTCGATTAATGAGGAGGCTCGGAGTCAGAGACTCGAATCTGACTAATGGAGGAGAAGCTATCGAATTGGCAAATAGAACATATATGCCATAACCCAATGTAATATTTCAGGGCTAGCTCGGAAACGCATTCGTGTCTTCCATGAATAAACGCATTGGGGTCATAGTCTACCAGACGAGTACCAGTAAGGGGCAAGAGCTCGTAGCGGAGAGGATGGTCTGGTATTTCCGAAAGATGGGTCACGAGGCCTACCTGATAACAAGCGTCTTTCACGATGGACAGGAGATCATTAGTGAGGGTTCCCTTGGCGATGAGGGGTACGTCCTGATCGATGACGCTGAGCTTCACATACCAATTATTCGCGTTGCGAGTATAACCTCACGATGGCCGCCCCGACGCGTTCTGTTCAAGGATTCGATCTACACGTTAGAGCAGATCGTTAACAAGTTCAAGCTCAACGTTCTCATTACGCACAGCACATTGTGGAATGGGCCAGAAGACGTCGCTAAATTCGTTGACTGGAGACGGAACGTGAAAGAGCTAGGCGGATACGCGGATCCGTTGGTTTTCTGTCACATGTCTCACTTCCAAGAACCCTCACCCCGGAGATACTCTTTGGTTGAACGCTCGTTCAGGCTAGCTTGGAATCAGCTAGCCTTGAAGAACATCCTGCGAGTAGCCAACCTGGTCTTGGTAGTGACCCCGTTCGAGAAGGACTCGAAGGTAAAACTGGGGGCGAAACCAGAGAAATGCGTTCTCTTTCCAGGAGGAATCGACGATTACGCGTTCATGAGGTATGAAATTACAGCCCGCCAAGACGTGTACCAAGCCTTGGGCCTCGAACGAGATTTGAAGATTGTAACCTACGTTGGATCCATTGAAGAGCGAAAGAACCCAAAGGCCATACTTCAAATCGCCGAGAAGCTAGCAGAAAGGAGAGACGTTCGTTTCGTTATCGCGGGCAGAGGGCATTCAGATTATGCTGATGGAGTGAAAGACTGGGCTTCTCGATTATCGAACGTTACGTACCTTGGCGAAATCGGTGAAAAACAGAAAACTCAGTTGATTGAGATTTCGCACCTCAACATCCTGCTAAGCAGAATGGAGGCCCTTGGGCTCACTCAGCTTGAATTCATGTTCAAAGGAGTTCCAGTCATCACGTCAGGGGTAGGGGGTCAGAGTTGGATTGTGAGAAATGGAATAGATGGGTTGCATGTGAAGGGGCCGGATGATGTTGAGGGGGCTTCTAAGGCGATTGTTCAGCTGGTCGATGATATTCCTAAGTGGGAGAAGCTTTCCGCAAATGCCAAAGAAAGAACTGCTGCGTTCACTATGACCAGACTAGTCAAAGACCTAGACGACGCTTTAACCCATGAGCTTGAGAAAGAGAGCGGTCTCTCTGCACTCCCACCCGAGGCCAGATCAACCCTTACCGAACCCGAGTTAGTTGTCGCGACGTGGTCTCATGGCGCTCGCAAGGTTGTAGCTACAAACCAACGCATCTTCATCAAACAGGGTAGACGATCAAGGGCAACCACGGAGGTGCCGTATTCGAGCATCAACTCAATTGAATATGTCAGACGTTACAGTTGGGCAGCGCTAATTCTTGGCGCGCTTCTCTCATTTCTTGTCTTTACCGGGCCCTACCTTCTCCCAGTTGTGTTTGTTGAGCTTGGGTTTCTGCTGTCCATCCTTACGGCTAACCCAATTATTCTCGTTTCGGTCGGCTTAGCGCCACTGCTGGTGGGCATAATCATATTTCTTAGCCGCGCGCGGACAGGATTTGCACTCCAGGGAGCCAAAGTAAGTCCGATATTCTTACCGCGCCCATTTAAGGAACTTATCGAGCATATTCGTGAAATGCATGATTCGCCCGCCTTAGTTAGGCTGAAGGTTGAGCTTAGGAAAGCCAAAGATAGACTGGAGATTGAGAGTTAGATGAAAAAGACATTTACGCAGACATTGGCTCTCACTCACAAGCGGAGCGAGGTGGCTCAGCGCGCTTTGCCTTCCCCTAGAACAACTGGCAAAGACAGTCGCTTCCCCTCCCGCATGCAAACCTCCACATCCAAAGTTGATCAAGAACTTATTGAAGCAAGTCTTGCCAGGGCAGTTGATGAAGCTATTAGCGAGATGCTTGGCGAGGCAGTCGTGGAGGCATTCTATGCTCACTTGCAGGAGAGGAGAATCTCCCGCGCCAATTTGCATGACAAATTGAGGTCTTTTTGTTCAGCGCTTGACGTTACGTTCGGTATAGACAGCAATGCTATTCAACGAGGGATAGCGAGGCGACTGTTCGCGAGTTTGGGTTTAACCTTCTCACCTGTTGAGGGTAAGGGTTTGGTCGAGTATGTTCAACTTGCAAAGGAGATGATGAAGCATGCCCCAGCCTAACAAAGTTACGACAGGCAGCAAGATGTTAGACTCCTTGCTGGATGGTGGCTTTCCGAAGGGCAGCGCTATTCTAGTTGACGGGAATCCTGGAACTGGCAAAACAGTTTTCTGCACTCAGTTCCTTTACCATGGTGCCAAAGTACAGAGAGAACGTGGAGTATTTGTAACGTTCTTCGAGGATCACGTAGATTTTAAACGCAATGCCAAGCTCCTTGGATTCGACTTTGAGTCACTAGAGCGAAGGAAGCTCATCAAATTTCTGAGCTCGACTCCGATGACCACGAAAGGAATGCGAGATTCTATTGGCAACATTGTTCAATCGGTGCTAGCTTTCAAACCGCGGCGGGTCGTGTTCGACTCATTAAGCTCAATGATTCAAGCTATGGGACCGGACGAAACGCGGACCTTCCTGCATACAATCTTCGGGAAGTTCGTGAAAGAGAAGCGGATCACCACATTGTTAGTGGGTGAGATTCCATATGGGCAAAATAGTACGATTGATGGAATCGAAGAATTCTTCGTAGACGGTATAATCCGCTTAGGCCGTTCACCAGAGCATCTCCGTAATCTGGAGATGCAGAAGATGAGAGGAGTGAGGCTATACGAATCTACAAGATTTTTCACACTGGATGATGGATTTCAGATAATTGCTCCTCCAATCTCACAACCGATTCCCAAACCCGAGGTTTGGAAACCCATGAAGGACGCAGAATCGTGCTTCTCCTCTGGCAGCAGAACGCTCGATGCGCTACTTGGAGGCGGCTACCCAAAGGGCGGATACATCGTATTAGAGGCCGATCCGAATGTGCCAATAGAAGTAATTCGACTGTTCCAGTTCCCTGTTGCCTGGAACTTCCTCGCCCAGCAACGTAGCGTCTTGTTTATGCCAACTCTCGGTGCCTCGAGTGGAGAGATCAGACAGCTGATGACGCGGCATATTTCGGTTGAAACATTCGATAAACTCGTACGAATATTCGAAAGAACCGGAACAGTTCCCTGGCTCGGCAGCGGGGATCAGCCCTCGTATGTAGTATCGTGCAAAGCTAATGACCCCGTACAGAAAACGGAACAACTACTAAACCAAACATGCCTCGATCTAATGCAACACAGCGGAAAGCCCGTACTCAGAATAATAGGCTACCCAACCCTAGAGAACATCTACCATGGGCACCAAGACATGTTGTATGGTGCTATCGGTGACGCGATCGCACAGAACATATTGTTGGGCAATCTAACCCTCGCCACAACCCGGTCCGATTCGGAGGTCACTCACCGAATCTTGGATCTGGTAAATTGGCACTTCAAGCTCATCGAACGGAACGGATGCGTATTCATGCGGGTCGTAAAACCTAGGCCTACCCCATACCTCTCAGTGAGCAGTGAAGTCAGGGAAGGCATACCCAGGCTTAGATTGACTCCGATGGTTTGACCTGCACATCGGTCTCGCCCCAGCTCAGTTCGTATGGAATGGTTGGTGTTCGAACAGGAACTAAAAACCCATTGATTACGGCTGCGGCGCTGAAATGGCGTCGGCGCCAGGTATTACGTAAGTGACTGGTCAGAACTGAGTTCTTTTACGACATTAGGGGAGGGATCGGGTTCACCTTAATGCGAATTGTCTCGTTCTTCCTTCCGGTGCAAAACCGTTTGACTCTCAGGCACGTTGTCTCAGACTTCTGTGGGCGCTCTCGACGTAAGATTCCGAATCGTCATCCCTTTACTTGTTATCTCGAATGGGATAATTCTATTGTCATGCGGCGACATACGAGTCTTAATAGTGGCAATTTCCCTGTTAATTCTGCCTTTGGCTTCAAGGTAGCGCATTACGATTATGTTATCGGTGAGAGTTGAAATCCCAGATTCCCCAGCAAATTCCAAAGTTCCAGTTGTTGAAGTGAGCATAGCAGTGAGTCCTTCTTGTTTGCAGAGGAGTTGGAGATAGCGCATCAGTGGAATGAACTCTTCGCGGGGGAGCGTATGCTGAATTGCAGTTACGGGGTCTATCACAAGCATTTTCGGCTTAATCCTCTCCCTCTCCACGATGTCTCTGAACAATTTGTAATAGTGAAGAGGAGTGAATGCCTCAGGAACCAATGATTCAATCAGTAAGTTGTTCTTGATTTTGTGGTAGTCTATTCCGTAGCCTACAAGCAACGCAATTGCTTGCTCAACAGGCTCCTCTAAAGATATGTAAAGACCTCTCTCCCCTTCCTAGCATTTGCAGCAAGGAATTGTAGGCACAGAGTTGTCTTTCCTACTCCACTGTTCCCCTCTACCAACGTCACCGTATTCCTAAGTAGCCCACCGTGGAGCATTTGATCTAATCCGGCAATGCCTGTTTTCATTCTCTCATTCGACAGATCTGTTGCGGGTAGTCGTGTAGGCAGCACGACCAACTCTATGCCGTGATATCTCTCGTCAATCAGATATTCGTATGTGGCTCGCTCTATTCGGCTGCCCCGCATCTTCGGTATTTCCAGTTCACGTCTCTCTGTAGCGCCAATCTTGCTTGCCCTGAGTATGATTATGCCGTCTGCGATGAACTCTTCAATTCCAAACCCGATCCTCGGTTCGCCGTATGGGACTTCGCCAACAAGCAGAGTCGTGACTCCTTGCTCCTTGATTATTCTCCCAAACACAGTGTGAAGGAATGTTCGAGTTTCACTTTGGCCTAGAGACTGCAACACTGCACTAATTGAGTCAATTACAAGTCGTTGAGGTTTGAATTTGGCAACCTCCTGAAAAATCAAGTTCAGCGATTCCTGCATCGCTTTGGGGCGCATCGAGAGTAGTCCTAAGAACTTGAATTGTCCCTTATCAGCAAGGCTCTTCATATCTAGGCCGAGAGGTGCCATGTTTCGGTAGTAATGCTCTGCTCCTTCCGCAAAAGATACGTACATTCTCCGTTCGCCATGGTCTTTGGTTCCCTCGAACAGAAACTGTGTTGAGAAGATAGTCTTGCCTGTTCCCGGATTCCCGCAAACAAGAATTAAGCTGCCTTCATAGTATCCCCCGCCCAGAATCTTATCCAGTTCAGAAATTCCCGAAGAAACTCTTCCATCTCTAACAATGGCGCGGGGAGATTTGCCCAAGAAAAATCAATTACCTAGTGTAGTAACCACACACTTTAGTTTTGGTATACCGTATGATCTAGCGGATGTATATCCGGCGACCAAGACAATGCACGGACAAAGTGGCGCACTAGTTCTACGACTCGTGAGCATTCTTCGACATTTCTGATCTTATCGGCAATTCGTAGAATTCTTCTGTTCAGCTTTCGGGTGCAAGACAGCTTGTATCTTCATTGCAACCTCGCACTGGCCAGCATGAAACTCTCCTTTCGGGCAAGCGACAATGATCCGGTGATTGCCCGATCGTATGGTTCGGAATGATTGTTTCGCGAACCGATTGGGCGATGCTTTCCGTTCATGTCGGAACATTGCCTTGAATTCAGTCTTGCGCTTCATGGTGACCGTTCGAAATGGCACGAAGAAACGAATAAGATTTGGCGACAAAAGTGGAGACGAGCCGAGCCGGGTCTTCGTCAATTGAGCGTAAAGCATGTGTTAGCGTGGGTTCTTCCGACCAGTGGCCGCTGCACCATGTGCGGTTTCAAGGTGAGCCTTCAGCGCGATCGGGGTGTCAAGTTCCTGCCCGCAGACTTCGCATCTATTTACCCCCATTGTGTCCGACTCAGTTTCCTCTGCATCGTCTTCCATTCGCCTCACTTCCGAGCCACAGTTCAAGCGAATTTACGCAACATTCGGTTGTTGCCGCAAGACAGCGGGGTCCAAGATGGTTGACGCGTGGGTTCCGTGAAAGTCGATAAGTCTTCGATCAGTCGAAGGCACATTACAAGGTGGAAAGAAAGGTTGGTGAGGTTCAGCATTTTGGTTTAGTAGTAATAGCCGTATGCGTATGGCCACTGCCACCCGTAGGTGTTAGCGAAGGCGTATGGGTAGGGGTAGTATGGGTAGGCCATTGCTGGGTACTCAAACACAGGAACCTTGATGGTTCTCATATTCAACTTCACCTCACAACCCAACTAGCAACCTACCTTCCCCATAGCCATTGGTGGAATAACTCCACTGACACGGATCGGTCAGCCGTATTCCGTACGGCGTTGATCATACTAGATGCCAAAAGGACCGCAATTTTCGAAAAAAGATTACACGGGGAAGCGGATAACGACGCTGCTTTCGCTGGTTTCAAAGTTGCCATGTATTCTATCCCTTCGACCAGAAACAAAGGGTGATAAATCCGAACGTAAACATTCATACAAAAACGAGGCTTAGGAGCGTCAGCTTCTAGTTTACTTGTCAACAAACTGTTTCTCTAAAACATCTTGATCTTCTTGCAGTACGGTTTGGTCGAACTGCTCTTCCACCCCGCTTACTGGAACCGTGGCGGCGATCGTGAGATCATGCTTCTCGATTCTAACCCCTGCGCTGGTGAGTCCTTCAGCAACCAAAGCGCGGAATGTATCGAGGTGTTCCAACAGCGGGTTATCAACAACTGTAAGCGTAAGCCATCGGTCCGCTTCTGAACTCCGTTTGAGTCTGGCTTTCAGCCGGGATATGATTCCCTGTGACTTCATCTCTTCGCCGGAGAGTTGCTTTGCAACTTTACTTGGCAGCTTCAGCGATACTACACTCTGCCCTTCAAGCTTCAAAAGGAATCCTGCATCGACCTGGATCGGTGTCACGCATCCACTTAGGTCATCCGTAGGGTGTTCATTTTCCATTTAGGGTTACCTTGATTCGGCCACGGGAAGGGGTTGCCTTCTGGACCTATTAGATATTGGTCTACCATTTCCACCTGTATCCATCTTCTACGGTCAACGGGTTTGTTTACTGGCTAACTATTAGCAATCATGATCGCTCAATCGTGACTGGCTTTCACCGACTTCGTTCGTCGTTAATCTGCCTCGGCGAATATTCCTGCAGAGTTGTCTGTTTGAAATCGGCTGGGTGGAAATGGTGGAAATAGCCTCACATGCTCATTGGGGGATGAAATAGTGTGATAGGTAAATGAGCCCGGTCGCGCTCTGCAGAACTTCAGCTCGCCCAAGAACGCGCGAAAATAGCTGCAACCCAAACCAGAGTGGAGCTGGTTGAAGAGTCAACTACGTCCGCGAAGATGAGATGCCCCACTTGCGGAGATTTCCCGGTTCACTATTCCGAGCATGTAAATGCAGAGGAAGACGGGTATCCGTCAAACTCGAAATCCCGTCTCTTCAACCCTCGTGAATGAATTACTGAATTTTTAACGACCGGTGTGACTGTGGAAAACCCGTTTGAGTCTCAACGTTTCGCGGTCGGATCCTACGATCTCAGCCGATT
Organism: Candidatus Bathyarchaeota archaeon; assembly: GCA_963733055.1. GTDB lineage: Archaea > Thermoproteota > Bathyarchaeia > 40CM-2-53-6 > 40CM-2-53-6 > FEN-987. The sequence goes on along the minus strand of CAVTBR010000003.1, from coordinate 385,485 downwards.
CTCGATCTTCTCGAGCTCAGTTATGGTTTTGCGTATGGTTTGAGCAATGGCCTGTTTAACTTGCGGTTGCATTTCGTTCGATTTCCTACCTGCTTGCCGCTGTAATTCTTGAGTGGCGTTTCTGATGTCTGTCTCCGCTTGTTTCAGCGCATCTTCAATTTCGCGAATGAAGTTTCTGGCCTCTCCTTCCAGATCCACTTAAATCACGTTCGTGATTTGGGAGCAGCTGTTAGTAATGTTGTTTTGTGGTAAAAGTGGAAATGATTACGGCTGTATGTCAAATTGGAGCTTGGCCTGCCCCAGCGGATTGTAATTACGCCGAGCTGGTTGATGATGGAGCGCTTCGGTATACCACAGGAAGGTGAGATTGCACTTGCAGTCGTAAGACGAATTCTACTTGTTTGTTTGGGTAAGTTCATAAATTTCTGACACCGTCGCATTATCTTTCAATTCCGCCAACATTCTTTCGAGAAGATCAGAGATGCGCTTTCTAACTTGGTCCAAACGTTCTCTATCTGGAGAATAGTACCACAATTCTTTCTATCCGATCTTGTCCTGCAGGTTCCTTTCATCCTCCAGTCTGGTTCTCACACCAACAACCAGAACGTCAGGGTCCACATACCCGTCCAACATTTGGTGGTCCTCCCGCAAAGCACATACGGTGATTCCGAGCCTCTTCGCTAAATCCCCCAAGTTACCTAGGACTCTTTCATCCGCAATGACTTTTACGGCAAATGTGTACATCATCAACTATCACTTTTTGGGTTGAAGGCTCCAAGAAGAGCTGCGGGTAGCGTTGCAGCCATGGGCAACGGTCTGATCTCATAGAGAAATGATAGCGCCTTGGGTACGGTCTTCGGCGACACGCTCATACGTGAATTCATTTGTGTGCCATCCCGCGTCACGTCCAATCCCCGGGTGAGTTTCTATGCAGTCATTGAATCAAGAGGTTTCAGGCGCTGTTCTCAGACCATTACGATGCGCATTTGAAACCCTTCGGTCACGGCCAGCTCAAAGATTAAAGAAACTGTGAGAAAAATGTGGAAACCTCTGGTGACTTTCACACGGCATCATTGCATTTCGTATTGCTGCCATTCCAGAGCGGGATAGTAACCAAGGGACGGATCGCGGGCATAAATGTACCTAGGAAGCCACACCCTTGGCCTCGTGGCAGCTACAACCTGTGGGACAGCGATGACGGTTTCAGTCATCTGCGAACCACACCAAGTACAGAATGCGCTTTCGTCGCGATTATTGAAGTCGCATGCCGGACATCTAATGGACAATTCAAACAACCCCCCCGAGTAATCTTGACCCTTGGGGTTAAGGATGATTCTACCAAGTAGAAGCTTGGCCTTGTTGACGCACGAGAATTTCTATTCTCTGTTTTCAGGCATAGGAAAGACTTGTGGAAACTGCGCGTCAAAGCCATTGATTCGAAGTTTGGACACGTTTTGTGAAAGGTAGAAACGTAGTCACGGATGGATTCCTAGTTTGCCTAGAGATAGAGATACGTGATGTTCACTGTTGCGGTTACTTGTTGGGGTCCGGAGTTTATTGGTGTAGGTTGTTTTGCGCCGCTTGTGCTGGAGTATGGCATTGGTTGTGGGACGATGCCGTAGCCGTAATTGGTTGATACTGATGCAACCCCGAGGATTACTCCGCCTAACCCAGTAACTATTGCTGATGCTTGCGAGTTCGCGTCCTGAACCGCCTTCTGATAAGCCTCGGCTCGAAGCGTGTTGTAGTTCGGGTCAGTGAATGTGAAGGTAATTCCATCTATCTGGTTTGCACCAGCTTGGACTACCGCATCTACGATCCTCCCCACGATGGGTAGGTTTTCAGTTCCGATCACGATTACTTCCATGGAATTAACGACAACGTAACCTATGACTTGGCTGTAATTGTAGGAGTCATATGCAGGCGAGAGAGAGTAAGAAATTGTCCTGATGTCGCTCTTGTTCAATCCAAGCGCCCCCAGCGAAGCAAAAACAGCAGTCGCCTGAACCCCATTCTCCGCTGCCGCCTTGGCGGCCGATGAGTCTTGTGTGCGAACTGAAAACATTACGTCCGCTTCATTGGGATAAGCGGTCACGGTTCCCGTTCCGGTGACGCTTATTCTTGGTATAGCGACGAAGTATAGAAAGGACGCAAGGACGATTATGCCGACTAATCCTAAGCCCATCACTCGTTTCTTCATTGCAATCGAAATATCAGAAGGTATACTTCGGCTAATAGTCTAGGTAATAGAACGCGGGTGCATCCCTGTTCTAATTCGTGAAACTCTTCGCCTGACTCAGTGGGTTCTATGCGCGACCAACTTCTTCCATACTGGGCCGAAACAATTCTGAGGTATCATGAAGCCAACAACCCAGTTTGGCTTGTCAACAATTTCGTGCACCCTTAAGTCCCCAGCCACACTGCAGAATATGTAAGCCTCTTCTCTACTGATCCCCGCATTCTCCGTTAACTCGCGTATCATGCCTCGGATAGATTGCTTACATGCATCCATCAGGTCAGGTGCTATGCCGGTTGTTACGTAGGCTCTTCCAACCGTGCTCTCGGGGGCTGTGAAATAGTGGGGAGCCTCAAGGTTTGCTCCCTTAATCAAACCGATTCGCACGGTGACCGTTCCAGGGCATTCGATAGCCGTCACGCAAACCTCCCCATCGCCCTGAGCAGCGTGCACGTCGCCGACCGAAAACAGACCACCATCTACCTGAACCGGGAGTAGTAGCTTGCTTCCAGCAGTCAAGTGGCGTACGTCCATGTTGCCACCGTGAAATCCAGGAGGCATGACCTCAGTCGGCACATCGTTGGCCGGTGCAACCCCCATCACGCCACAGAACGGTCGGTACTGAACTCTCAGGCCATGTGTGAAGTTTATCCAACTTTTCTTGTTGACTTTCCACGTCCACAGATAGGGCTGATCGAATCCCTCAAGCGCCCCCAGCCCGGGAATAACCGCGGACCAACCCCAATCAGCTGTATCAACCTTTAACACGTCAACCATCAACGCGTCGCCTTTCTTAGCGCCCTTTACGAGGACTGGCCCCGCGAGGGGGTAGAACCTCGACACATCAAGCTTGGCGATATCGCCGCTCGTGCTTTTGCGAGTTAGTTGTGATGACGTAACTTCGTTGATTTGGAAGGTAACATGATCGCCTGAATCGATCTCCAAAACTGGGTTATGGTTCTTGTTCCACATGTAGTGGTAGGATTCTTTCTTCACGATGTGAGAGCTGGACAACTCTTCTCTGCCGCAAAAGTTGCAGGCGTTGCCACTATTTAATACCGGTATAAGTATCGCTAGAATTCGCTGTGTTGGGTCGAACTCTCCAGACCTCCGATTTGTCAGCTGTTCGTCTCTGGAAAGTCTTAAATTACGAACCGGTCGTTACCCGACGGCTGATTCGATTGACCACTCCGTCTACTCGGTCCGTTAGCAAGGCTGTGTTAGGGGCTATCGTTATCGTTATCATAGTCGTCGCCGGGGTAGCCGCTTATTACCTGACGGCTAACAGAACTCCAACCTCCACGCTGACGACTTCAGGGACTTCAGGCGCATCAGGTGTTCAATCGATCACGTACGAAACCTTATCCTCCATACAATATCTGGATCCTCAAGTTTCATACGACATTTACGGTGCGTCAGTTGAGCAGAATGTCTATGAACCGCTGCTCTGGTTTAACGGTACGAACGGGCAGCAAGTCATTCCATGGCTCGCTCAGAGCTACTCCATTTCACCAGATGGTAAGACGCTCACTGCAACGCTACGAAACGGTGTTAGCTTCGCGGATGGGGAGCAGCTCAATTCGACGGCCGTTTACTTCAGCTACAACCGGCTTCTCGTGATGGATGGAAGCGCGCCAGTAGGACACGGTACACAAGCGTCTTGGATTATGCAGCAACTTCTTGATCCAACTCTCAGTACAACACTCTGCGCTTGCACTCAAACCTACGGTAGCCAGTACGTCCAGAAAGTCTTGGCCGAGAATTTTGTTCAGATAACTGGACCACAGACAGTTACGCTTAACATAATGAATCCGAATGGCGCGTTGCCCTATATCGTGGCGAACCTCTGGGCAAACATGGTAGCGCCAGACTATGTCATGCAACATGACATCGCGCTTTGGAGTCAGTCAAGCAACGGATACACGCTGCCATACCCCACGCTAAGCGGAAACGTTACCGATCAAATGAATCAATACCTCATGGATTATCAAGCCACATGCAACGCGGGCGCGACGCTGAAAGGATGCGCAGCAACATACCTCGATTCTTCGACTGGCGGATCGCTCGCTGGAACCGGTCCATACACGATTCAAAGCGTCGACACATCTGCGAACGTAATCACGATGGTGGCCAACCCCAACTATTGGGGCGGACCGAACTCCAATATCCACGCGCACATCCAAACCGTGACCTACAAGTATGTGCCCGACCAGACGACGAGAGAAATTGACCTGCGAAACGCCGCTGCCGCCGGTCAAGCCATGGTGATCGACGTAACACCAACCAACATTTACGATGTCGCGGACAGGAATAGTTGGCTGAACCAGAACAAACTTGTATCCACCATAGACGGAGTTACCATTTATGGGCCATATACGCAGTACGCGACGTTGTTCATACCCTTGGACACGAACGTCACGAATCCGTTTACCGGGTTGTATTACAAGTTTCAGCCTTTCGCAGATCTGAGGATGAGACTGGCGATTGCTGACTCGGTCAATCTAACTCAGATCAACCAGCAAGTAAACAACAATCTGGGAAAAGTGGCCAATAATCTTCTTCCGCCGGGAATTCCGCCGGCAGGAACTGAGGCTGCAATGCTCCAGACCAAATACAGTTACAACCCCGCTGAAGTCCAAGCGCTGCTGCTCGACGCGATGATGCACCCGTTAACACAATTCACATTCGCCAACGGAACCGCCGCCCCTTCAGGAACCTTCGATAACACATTCGGATGTTCGACTCTGAATGCGAACGGTCGATGTGATAGTCCGGTTCCGCAAAATATTCCGCTGACCTATGCTACAGGAGATACGGTGGACGAAGCGATCCTTAACCAGATTGCGGGAACAGTCAACAATGTGAGCGTAACCTACAATATGGGTCTGACGATGCAAGTCACACCGCTACCCTGCGGTCAAATGACGAGCGAAGCCTTCTCAGGGCAAGTGTATGCATGGGCTGAAGCATGTTTTGGCTGGTACGATGACTACCCATGGGCTTTGGATTTCCTCGGACCGATCCTGTCACCCGGGGGAATATACACGGCTCCCGGGGGCTGGAATACCAAGGAGATGGGGCAGTACTGGAGTCAAACTCAACAGGCAGACGCTCAGCAGAATATGGCTGGCCTCATTCAAGGAATCAACTCGATGACCGCCCTGGGCAACCAACAGGTTTCCGACATCTGGACCTTCTACCCTTCGATCTACATGGTCATGACATCAAATGTACAGGGCTTCTACTTCAACCCGGCAATCTACACCACTGGGGAACCACAATACTTCGCCGCCCTCTACTAGAAAGAAACCGATTCACTGGCCGGCTGCGCCAAAGGGATCGCAACTTAACCGCAATCCATAGCTCTTGAGAGAAGATCTCAACCATAGGCTGCACGGTCGTATTGCTCGCGCGAAAAAATTAATCGGAATCGTAACGGTTGAAACTTTACGAATACGTCATCAGGCGCCTCGCCCTGATGGTGTTCGTGCTGTTTGCGCTCAGCCTTCTAATATTTTACCTGACACGCGGCCTCTTACCCCCGACCACGGCCCTTGCACCCTACATTAGTCCTAGGATAGGGCCAGGAGGCAAGCTGTCCCTCGCCCGCGCTCTAGGTGTCGCGACAGCCTCATGTCCATCATACGAAGCTTTTGCATCGGAAGCTGCTGGATGCATTGTACCGCTTTGGGGCCAATATTATGGCTGGTTGACAAACGTGCTGACAGGCAACTGGGGATTCACTCTACTTCCTGGCATAACTGGCACTGCGACAACTTGGCACGTATTCTTTTCACGTTTCGCTTACACCGCCGAATTGTCAATGGCGGCGGCGATACTTACAATCGTGATAGGAATTCCACTCGGCATCGTTTCAGCGACCCACAACAATCAGCTGCCGGATCATGCTTCGAGGATAGTGTCACTTGGTGGATATTCAGTTCCTCAGTTTTGGTTCGGAGCGATGCTTCAGATCCTGTTCGTGTTATATGTCCGGGTGAACGGATATGGGCTTCTCTCTGCGACCGGAGCGCTTGCCACGGCTTGCGGCATCTGTTTCGCAAATCCAGGGCACATAACCGCGTATTCTGGCCTGCCGATGTTAGACACGCTCTTATCGTTCAATATACCTTTCTTCTGGGACTCGTTGGTCGCCCTGACGCTACCTGCATTAACCCTCGCCATTACTTCAATTGGGGCCCTGACCAGAATCGTTCGATCAAGCATGGTCGAGGTTCTCAAACAGGACTACATTCTGCTAGCCAGATCTAAGGGGCTCACAGAAAGTGTCGTTGTCTACCGGCACGCGCTCCGGAATGCTATACTGCCAGCGGTCACGGTCTCAGGCTTGCTCGTGGCGTATCTTCTGGGCGGTGCAGTCATAGTGGAAATTGTGTTCTCATGGCCGGGCGTCGGAAACGCCTCACTCGCCGCTGCCGACGTTCTCGACATCAACTTCCTCGAACTGTACGTACTCGTAACGGCAGTAATCATAGTCGTCACCAATCTTGTCGTAGACATTCTCTACTCCATAATCGACCCGAGGATAAGATACTGAGGCTTTTCCAGATGGAGACAAAGCAGCGCCGAAACGAGCAGGTTCAGTTTGGTCGCGCAGACATCAAGTATTCCCTTTACCTGCTCAAGAAGAATCCGATAGTGCTCGCCGGATTTTTCATTTCCGTAATATCCATCGTGCTGGCGCTGCTTTCACCACTTCTCGTGAACCCAACGTCCTGGCTTCAAGAGAACCTCAACCTACGTCTATGCTGGAACAACAAGATGTTCGACTGGCATATCGGCAACGTGTTCGACTGTTCGGGTTCCGTCTTCGCGTTGGGGACAGATCAGTATGGGAGAAGCCTGTCGAAGATGATAATTCTCGCGATCCCTATCGATCTGCAGATTGCGTTAGTTGTTGTCTTGTCGGCGGTTGTGATTGGGGTATTCTTCGGCAGCATTGCAGCATACGTCGGTGGTGCAATCGATGAAGTGATTCTCAGAATAACCGATGTCTTTCTTGCCGTCCCGGGCATCCTCCTAGCCATAGTAATGATCGTTGTAATTGGCAGGTCACTTCCGGTGCTCACCTTCGCTGTGCTCATCACCTGGTGGCCGTTCTACGTTAGGTTGGTGAGGTCCCAGGTCCTGAGTGAAAAAGAGAAGCCGTACGTGGAACGACTTCGTGCGATGGGCGCCGGTGCACCCCGAATCCTCTTCAGGCACGTGGTGCCGAACTCAATTTATCCAGTGCTGGTTCAGGCTACACTCGACATTGGTTCTGTCATACTGACGGTTTCAGCTTTGACGTTCATCGGGCTTTCCCCAAGCCCCCTCCTTCCCGAGCTTGGTAACTTAGCCAACCAAGGAATCCAATACATCTTCACGGCCCCTTGGCTCATACTCTTCCCCGGTCTGACTATTCTGATAATCTCACTCGGCTTCAACCTGCTCGGCGACGGGATAAGGGACATCTTTGACCCTAGGCTGAGAAGATGACCACACAAAAGTCCGAGGGTGGGACTAGGCAGGATGTTCTCACCGTACGAGACCTGAAGGTTACCTTTCACACTTACGCAGGGGACGTGAAGGCGCTTGATGGCGTCGAACTATCTCTAAGAAGAAAAGAGCTGCTTGGTTTGGTCGGCGAAAGCGGATGCGGCAAATCTGTAACCAGTCTGTCCATCGTTGGGTTACTTCCCCCGAACGCGGAGGTAGTCAGCGGTGAGGTCCTGCTTGACGGAACAAATCTACTCGTGATGAAGCGGGAAGATCTACGCTTAGTTAGGCTGAAGGATATCGCGATGGTCTTCCAAGACCCCATGACGTACCTTAACCCCGTGCTGACGATCGGTTCCCAAATAACGGAGATCATAGCTAGCAAACCTGGGGTATTTCTGCAAGAACTTATCAGAAACCGGCTTGAAGAACTCGAAAAATCAGAATCCACCGCCAGCCTCACACATGAATTGAACGACGAGCGGGATAAGCTGCGAGCCGCGGCTGCGGTCGGTCGGTTGGGGAAGGATGATGTCAAAAGGCTTGCTCGCCTTTACGCTATCTCAATTCTGAAATCAGTTAGGCTCCCAGAGCCTGAGAAAGCATTCAAACTGTATCCGTTCGAATTATCGGGTGGAATGAGGCAGAGGGCCATGATCGCGATGGCGCTCGTGCGGCGACCGAAGGTTCTTCTCGCCGACGAGATGACCACCGCACTTGACGTGACCGTCCAAGCCCAAACGTTGCAGCTTCTACAACAACTCAAGAAGACGATAGACACTTCGGTGCTCCTCATCACCCACGACCTTGCCGTAGTCGCTGAGGTCTGCGATAGAGTAGCCGTCATGTATGCCGGCAACGTCGTCGAAGTAGCAGATGTTGAAGAACTGTTCAGCAACCCACTACACCCCTATACACAAGGCCTCTTGGCATCGGTACCTCGGGCGGATCTTACGGCCGATGAGCAGAAGTCAATCCAGGGCTCCGTGCCAAACCTACTCACTCCACCAAGCGGCTGCCGATTCCATCCGAGATGCCCGAAGGCGTTCGACAAATGTCCACTGAAGAAGCCGACCTTACTGGAGGTAAGCCCAGGTCACTACGTCTCGTGTTTCCTGTATGGAGACGAGAGCTAGTTGGACGATTACTTCCTACAGACAGACGGTCTGTTCAAATGGTTCCCTATTAGAGCTGGCATGCTTAGTCGTACGAAGAGCTTTGTAAGAGCGGTTGACGGCGTCTCCTTGGCTGTGAAACGGGGAGAAACGTTCGGCCTGGTTGGAGAGTCGGGGTGTGGGAAGACAACCCTAGGCAGAACGATTATGCGACTGACCGATCCGTCGAAAGGATCGATAATCTTCGACGGAGAAGACATATCGCGTTTACGAGGGAAGAGTCTCAGATTGGTTCGGCGTAAGATGCAGATGGTCTTCCAGGATCCGTACGCTTCTCTGGATCCGAGACAAAGCGTCCGTTCAGCCCTAACTGAACCCATGAGGATTCATCGAACCGTTTCCTCAAATCGTGACGCGAACAAACGCGCTGAAGAACTCATAGAGATGGTCGGCCTCAACCCTGACCACTTGGCTAGATATCCGCACGAATTCTCGGGTGGTCAAAGACAGCGAATCGCAATCGCCACCACGCTGGCCGTGAAACCATCATTCATAGTCTTAGACGAACCCACCTCATCCCTTGACGTCTCAGTGCAGGCTCAGATACTAAAGCTGCTAAAAGAAATACAGAGTGAAATGGGCCTCACTTACATCTTCATCTCACACAACCTAGCCGTAATCCGACAGATGTGTGCGAGAACGGCTGTCATGTACCTCGGAAGGATCGTCGAATTCGCAGATACTCCAAGGCTTTTCGAGAACCCAAAGCACCCCTACACGAAGGCACTCCTCTCATCGGTCCCACTCCCTGACCCAAAGAAGAGAAAACAGCTAGTCCCACTCCCGGGCGACGTACCGAGCTCAGTGAACATACCGAACGGATGCAGATTCAGAACCCGCTGCTCATATGCGACCGACAGATGCGCGAACACTCCACCGCCTCTCGTCGAGGTGGAGAGCAACCACTGGGCCGAATGCCACTACGATATCGACTTCGCTGCGAAGACTCAGAAGGAACTGAGCGTCGTTTAATCCTCGATTGTAACTGTCAAATCTCTGCGTACGCTCGCACCGGAAATGACGCGCCGTTCACGATGGGCGGAGGGACTGCGTAGAATTTGAAGTCTGATCTTGGAAGTTGCGACAAGTTTGCTAAGTGTTCTACGATTATGATGTTTTCTTTGAGCAGATTGGTGTGTGCTGGTCGAGTTTTGTTTTCAACGTCGTCAATGTTCCAGAAGTCAACTCCTACCAGTTTCGGCTTGGAGCGTACTAGGAGGTGGATGGATTCATCGCTTATGAACGGACCGGGTTCCCAATATCTTTCGCTTCCCCACCTTTCATCCCACCCTGTCCTTACGAGCACGGCTTTGTCGCGTAATTCCGATTCGTCACATTTGATCGCGATGGAGCGATTGGCAGCCGGCTGCCCTTCGATCACGATGCCCGGTACTCCTGCAATGCTTTCGAGCGGGATTTTGCTCAGGTCGAGACCTTTGACATGTCGATGAAACGGCGAGTCAACATAAGTTCCGACATTGCCCACCATCTCAACTTTCCCGATGTAGAACTCAGCCTCACCGTCATAACGAGACCGTGAGTCCTCACGGCTAATGAATGCCTCAATTTTAGGAGAAGGAAAACCCGGGTATGCATTCATCCCATCCTCGATGGGATGGCTAAGGTCGATGAATCGCGTCAAGTCAATCACTTGTCTTTTCAGTACTTCCTCATTTTCTTCGCGGCGTTCTTCGGAGCAAAGTCAACGGAATCACGCTTACCGCGAGCATCAGGATGACCACCTGGCTCAGTTGAAACTCTCGTAGTGGAGCATCCCCTACCTGAATTGCAAAAGTCGTTGAGTTTACCAAGTACTTCCCATTCGCTCCCCCGGCTTGAAGCATGTAAGTATCAACATCTACCGACCACGTCCCGTTAATCCCCGGAACGGTTGCTACGTTTTCCACGTTGACCGAGAAATTGTTTGCATTATATCCAATTGGAGTACTGTTCGATGCAACAACCGACTTTGACGCACTGTCAGTCAAATCCACCCTTAAAGCAAAGTAGTTTTCACCGTTGGACGTACAAGACCCCGCTACCGTGGTTACAAGGAGAATTTGTTGTCCTGGTGACGCTTGGTGAGGGTACGTAGTGGAGACGTTTATCGTCGGGCAAAGTGACGCCCTGACGTTAGAACCTGACAGGGTGAGAAGCATGATGAGTCCCACCAGGCCAACGTGTATCGCAATACGTGGCTTCAAGCGAATCGAGTCTTCGAAGATGGCTCCACGTATATCAACAGTTCAGGGGACTTTGCCTCGTGAGACAGGCGGATAGAACTTGCCAGGTCGGTCTCCATAGCTAAGCCGTATGGACTACGGCAGCGCACTCGACAAAGAGTACAGTTCGATGCCAGTAGTGAACGATTCTGTTTCGTACGCAATGCCAAATCTAATAAACAAATTGAGTTGTATGAATATTCATGAAAACGACCGAAGTTTTCGCGAGAAAATCTTCCGGCCTCGTCAGAGTAATGTCGCCTTACTCAGCCTTTGCTTACAATGTCCTAAACATCGGAGTTATCTTTCCATGGGTATACTTACTCACGTTAGCCTTCTGGCCTGATGCAAACGTCCCACTTGGAATACTTATCACCGGAATCTTCACCGCCTTCCTGGCCGTTGCATATTCTGGATTGGCTTCAGCAATGCCGCGCACTGGAGGAGACTATGTCTTCCAGAGCCGTACGCTGAAACCATTCATTGGTTTCGCGATCGTTGCCACAGTGATCCCCGTCTTCTTCTGCCAATGGGAAGCACTGGGTGGATGGCTTACGTCAATACTCGGATTTGCTCCAATGTTCACAGGCATCGGATTGGCAACTAATAGCACACCGATTCAGAACCTGGGAATATGGTTCACAACTCCGATGGGCATTTGGATTACGACGGTCTTATGTTCGGCATTGGCTGCTGCCATGCTCATCAGAGGCTTCAGGGTATTCGTGCTTGCCCAATGGGTTATGTGGTACGGCTTCCTTCTGAGCTACGTCGTCATGATAGCGTTCTTCCTCATGACCCCAACATCCGTGTTCATCGCTCGGTTCAACGGGGCCATGGCGGTTCTGGCACCCAGCACTCCTGATTACTACCACTACGTTCTCACTCAAGCCAGTCAGAATGGTTTCACCTCCGTTTCGGGCTGGTCATGGGCCTCGACAATCTTCGTCATTCCCATAGCCCTCACTAGTTTGGGGTGGGTAGGTTACACGCAGGAACAGGCGGGCGAGATTCAGGGCGCGTCCAGCTTCAAGAACCAGCTCCTCATCAACCTCGGTGGTGGCCTCTTCAGTACGTTGCTCATGATGATTCTAGCCTATGCATTCATCAGCACTGTCGGACAAGGCTGGTTGGCGGCCGCTGCGTACGGAAGCACGACGGGTACCGTGAGCATGCCCATTCCACCATGGTTCAGCAACCTTGCAGCAGTCCTAACCGATAACCCTCTGCTGATATTCCTCATGACTGTCGGCATTCTCCTAAACGCGTTTCAAGTCGTAGCGAACGTGATCGTCGGCTGGACTAGGGTTACGGTTGCAATGTCAATCGACGGTGTCTTTCCGAAATTCCTCAGCAACGTTAACAGCCGAACACACACCCCCGTCAACGCACACATACTATTCTTCATTCTCGGCGGCGTCATCTATTCCGCGGTCTACAACTTTGTTCCAGGATACCTAACCCTCACACTTGCAGTGACAGCCGTCGCGACAATAATGTACATTGGAACAGCCTTCGGTGGCGCGATCTTTCCGTGGACGAGGAAATCCGTGTACGACAGCTCACCCGTTGCTAAATACAAGCTGGCGGGGATTCCAATAATCACTATCTGCGGAATAATTGCAACGCTATTTAGCGCTTGGATGCTCTACTACTACCTCACAGTTCCAGGATTAGGGGTAATGACACCGAGCCGACTCTCAGAAACAATAATGCTCAGCATCTTCGCCATTTGGGTGGTCTACTTTTTCATCAGACGCGCCTACCTGAAACGAAGAGGCATCGACTTGGAACTGGCCTTCAAAGAAGTACCCCCTGTGTAGGGGGTTCCCCTCTCTCTTTCCCTTCAGCCAGACGTGAACTGGTAACTCAGGACCTTATCTTTTGTGAGGTTGACAATTACCCCTCGCAGGATACCGGCGGGATACTCTGAGCCGGGGTTGATGCACATCGTCCGGTTTAGCTTAACATCCGCCTTTACTTCATGAATATGCCCACAGAGCATTAGCAGCGGCTGAGTCTTCTCTATGATGCCACGAACCGTTGTGCTGCCAACCGGCACAAGCACCTGCTGTCCACCCTCAACCACCGGCTTCGGGGGATCGAAGTTAGCATCAAGCTTCGGCGCAACATCCAATCCTGAATCGTACGGGGGAACGTGAACGTTGAATATGCAAGTGGAAGGATTTTTGATGCTCTCTACCAGTGGCTGAAGTTTTGATGCGAGTTGCTCCTCATCGCATTCTCGAGGTGTTTTCCAGGGGGTAGGAGTACTCCAGCCGAGACTGATCATCTCGTGCCCGCTTTCAAGGACCACACGCTTCCCGTCCACATTGACGAAGTGCTCTGATGATGAGACTGCGTCAAGGATTTCCTGCTTATCATCATTACCGCCCGTCCAGTAGCATTTCACACCCAAGGGGCCCAAAGTTGTCTCGGCGAGCTCCTTCCACATATTCAACCGATCAATCATAAGCTGGTCGAAAAGGGCGGAGACTTTCCCAGCCTCCGCTCGAAGCGAATCGTACTCGCTCTCTGAACTTCGATGAGGGTAGAGCCCTGAGTTCATGATGCGCTTCTCGTACTCGGGGAGCTCGCTGGGCTGGATTTTATTGAACTCCTGCCCCTGAAAATTGAAATGGTAGTTACCAGTCGCGTCGGACACGAGTGGAACTACGGTCTTTCCGGTAACGTCGCCTCCCATCACCAGAATATCAACGTTGTAGAATTTCGCCGTGCCCAGAAACTTCCTAAAGACGATTTCCGACGCGTGAATGTCTGTCGAAAAAAATATCCTGTGAAACTTTTTCGGCTTCGAATCCACCATTCGCATCCGACGCCAGCGGCATTCAACCCGAGAGGCAATTAAGCGTTTGGAAGTTTTCCAACTACGGGTTACTGAAGCACATTTGGAAACTCAAGAAATGTGAAAACCGCAACGCCGAAGAGCCATTCCTTGAGCTTGAGAACATGAGAAAAGTTTCGATACATCATGCTTGGCGTCCAAGTTGCGAAATCCTATACCGCATTCCTTGAGACATGCCTGATGAAGAAAAGATAGATTAGTCCACTTGAAACAAAAAGGGCTGTGCGGTTGTATGCTCTTCATGGTGATTGAACGGTTCAAGAGCAGGAACGCTCGCGCCTTATACACCCGTTCCCGAGAACGCGGTCGAATGTTCCCTGACGGCCTGAAATACGTTGACAGTTGGGTCGAAGCCAACTTTGAGCGTTACTTCCGATTAATGGAATGGGGTGATCCGAAGTTATTCCAATAAGGAGTGTTGAAGTGGCAAGACCTGTTCGATTTCGAAATCGCCCCCTCAAAGGATACCGCTATCGCCCAATGCTTTAGGTTTCTACATACCCGACCCACAGACTCGCGGATGTGAAAGTCTTGCACCTGGCAGATCGTATTCTGCCTGAGTGATGCCCATTTCAGGCGTTCATCTTCGTGTATTCAGCTAAGTTCCCGACTCATTGTTTTTATAAATTGCCAGTCACTTTAAGGACTGTTAACGTGAAGGAATCTCTGCTGCGCCCATCCTCGAATTCCATAACAATAGCAGTGATCCTTGTAGCTATTCTTGTCGCCCAAACCATGGTATACTATCATGGCGCGGTTATGGGAACCATCAAACCTCAGCAGACCATTGTGCCTCAAGATCCAACGTCCGACGACTGGCCAACCTATCATAGAGACATGCTCAGGTCCGGTTACGACCCGAACTTTCCTCAATTCACCTCCTCCGTTCAGCTAAATTGGACATCAACAACCCTAGATGGGGACGTGTACGCCGAGCCTTTGGTCGTCGGAGCGGATGTGGTAGTCGCGACGGAAGAAAACTCCATATACGAATTAAACGCGGCCACTGGCCAGATTCTATGGACCAGGAATCTTGGAACTCCAGTCAATGGGGCGGTGCTTCTCTGCGGCGACATAAACCCATCCGGCATAACCGGGACCCCAGTCATTGATGTCGCCGGAAGAACGATATTCGTCGTAGCGTTCCTAGCGTCTCCCTCCTTACACCATCAATTATTCGCAGTTGACCTGGATACCGGAGCGGTAAAATTCCAAATGGGCATCGACCCGTCCGGCTCCGACCCTACCGTTCAGCAACAGAGAGGCGCCTTGGCTTTGGCTAATGGGTATGTGTACGTTCCTTACGGTGGGTTGGATGGAGATTGCGGGTCGTACCACGGTCGACTTGCGGCGACTAGCACTAACGGGGAAGGCCCTGTATTCGGTTACCAAGTTCCAACTGGCAATGCAGGCGCAATATGGGGAGGAGGAGACGGTCCCG
Source organism: Candidatus Bathyarchaeota archaeon (assembly GCA_963733055.1). Classification (GTDB taxonomy): domain Archaea; phylum Thermoproteota; class Bathyarchaeia; order 40CM-2-53-6; family 40CM-2-53-6; genus FEN-987. The sequence continues at coordinate 370,046 of CAVTBR010000003.1, read as the reverse complement.
TCGTAGACCAGACAGGCAACCTGCTGGTTGCTACAGGTAACAGTTTTTCCACCTCGACATTCGACTACGGAGACGCCGTGCTAAAACTCTCTCCAGCCACAAACCCTCCCATAACCATGATCGATTATTTTGCTCCCTCAAACTGGGCCGCGCTTAACGGTGGCGATCTTGATCTGGGATCCACTGAACCAGTCACTCTCAGCTCGAGCTACCTCTTTCAAATCGGCAAGGAAGGCGTCGGCGACGTGCTTAACGCTACCCACCTAGGCGGAATCGGAGGAGAACTCTACTCTACCCAAGTGTGCAATAGCGGTGGCGGAGCGTTCGGCGGTTTGGCTTACTTCTCCCCGTACCTGATAGTTCCGTGCAACAATGGCCTTGTAGCGCTGCAGGTGACTCTCGGCTCCAGCCCATCCTTCTCTGTCGCTTGGCGTGGCCCCACTTACTTTACCGGTCCGCCTATCGTTGCAGGCAACGCCGTATGGGATGTGGATGTTAGCCATGGGAAGATTTACGCGTTTCAACCTGACCAGCGGGACACAACTGTTCACAGACTCGATTGGGTCTCCCCCGACGCATTTCAACTCGGTAAGCGCGGGTGACGGAGCGATCTTCGTCACGGCCAACCGACAAGTACGAGCTTACCGTCAACCAATGACGGTCATATTTCACACGACTCCACCAACATTTCCAGGCGCAACTTTGCCGGGCTCAATCAAAGCTTGCGGTGGAACATTCAATGACAGCCAATCAGCAATCTGTAACGCCAGTTTCATGGCCACAGCAAACCTACCCTCACCCTCGACCGGTTGGCAATTTGACCAATGGACATGGGCTGGTGCAGTAAGCTGTACCACCTCAAGCAATACAGCAAGCTGCACAACCGCAACAGCCGGCGGATCGTTAACCGCCGTCTACCGCGCCAAAATCACTTTCATGATCAGCCCTTCAAACTCGGCTGCGGTAATCAATTGGGAGTCATGCGCAGGAACGGGAGAGGGAAATGGTTCCTCAATCTTCAGCACCAGCTACGGTATGGTCCCAGCTTGCTATGTGCCATCAGGTTTCACGATTTCCAGTTGGAGCTGCACGGGCGACTTGACCTGTTCAGGATCGAATGACCCTACCCTAACTATATTCTTTGGACCAGGCAACATCACATTGAATCTTAAGATTGGGTCCTTATCGAACCCAGCCTCCACTTCCGTAACGGCTTTGTCAACACCCCCGAACCCATCCCATGGAAGCACGTTCACGGTATCCGGAGATCTTACCGCGAACGGTAGCGGAAAGGGAGGAGAAACAATAGTTCTCGTATTCAGCTGGAGCACCGCTATAGTGACCGCGACAACGAACTCGACGGGCGGGTACTCGTATACGGCGAGCGCACCCCCAACTCCAGGCCCATACAATGTGGATGTGTTCTTTCTGGGTGATTTTGGCACAACACAATACTTGCCAACTAAGGCAACCGTCAGGATCAACGTTACTTAACTAAGGTCGCTAGCTGAACGGAATTTCAGTCTATTAGTTTCAAATCTGTGAGGGAGGGAATTATGCTGGGTTGAATGTTGGGTTGGAGATAGGTGCTTACCCATTCTCTGTCGGCTTAATCTTAATGTTTGTGAAGCGTTATCCGAGACCGTCCGAAGTCTTATTAGGGTTATACACCGGCTTCCTCTGTTAGGGGTGCGGTTTGTGAGGGTCGGAACGGTTTGGGTCAAGTATGTCCTTCTTGTGGTAGTCGTCTTGGGCTTGGCGACAACTATGATTCCTAACGGGAGGTCATTTGCTCCCGCGCAGACCTTCACCTGCTCCAATTTCGTCAGCACATCAACAACCTCCACTACGACCACGACAGTGACAACATCAACTTCGTCCACGCAAGTTCCCGGCTTGAGTGCCGTTTCCACAATATCTTCCTTCCAAATAACGAGTACGTCTAGCAGTGGATCTTGTGATACGCTTTCGGGAACCAGCTCTCTGCTCATCTCTAACTTTGTTACCGTCATAATTATTCTCGGAATACCATTGGCCATTCCTGAATACCCGTTGAGCCTATTCTTACTCGTAATCCTGATAGCGGTCGCGTATCTGTTTATCAAACGTAGGGCGACACGAGAACCCGGCTGAAATCACGTGGACATTGGTGACAGCGACAAGAATTTAGCCCCTGAAGATAACGTCACCCGTTTTCGGCGTGAGTGGTATTACTGGCGCGGCCGTTGGCATTCGGACCGTCGTCGTTCGTCATTAGACAAGTGTGTGTGGATGTGTTGGTGCGGCCGCCGGGATTCGGACCCGGGTCGTTGGCTTGGAAGGCCAGTGGACGCGCATAAGGCAATGTCCTAGACCAGACTAGACTACGGCCGCATTAATACCGGTCCCTCAACAATCTCATCTCGATATTTCAATTGTGGGCTTCGGTTCGACGGGCTCCTAAAACAGGCGTTACGCCGTCAAAGTCAGTGTTTCTAAACCTAAGGCTGAAACTGTTCCGTTTGATGCGGCCCGTGCTTTACCGACGCCGGCGCTTCAGGACGTATAGGGCGGTTGCCAGCGCTGAGACGACGACTACAGCTACTCCATTGAACTCAGGGACTGGAGTGAACTGCGTGAAGTTACCAGTGACCGTTTCTCCGGCGAAAGGTACAGTGTACGTTATCGTACCCGTGTACGTTGTGCCGATGCTCGGAGAAGTCCAACTGTTGAACTGAATCTGGCAACCGCTCGGTTGACAGTTTACATTTGATGTAGAGACCGTGTGCTGTGATCCCGCAGGCCAGAAGTATGTGTGTGGCGTTGAAGTCACGATGCCATCTATGGCTACCGTCGGACCACTAACGCTTGTGGTTACAGTTATCGGGATCAGGTTTCCGGGCGCGGGGACGATGTAGTATGCCGCCACCGTTTCCCCCGTATACGGGACAACGTATGTTATGGTGTTCGCGTTGACAGAGCCGATGCTCGGCGAACCCCAGCTCACGAATTGCCTGTAACCGCCTTGGGCCGAGAGCGTGTGGGTACTTCCTGAAGCCCAGTAGAATGTTTGCGGAACGATGATCGGCGTCCCATCCACTACGATTGGCCCGCTTCCGCTCGGAATTTCCGTGACCACTATGGGTACGTTCTGTGACGACTGGTAGTAGGCGGTCACGGTCTCAGAGTAACTTGGGACTGTGTAGGTGAACGATGCCGCGTTGATTGTGCCTATGCTCGAAGACTGCCAATACCTCAACACAGTCGGGCATCCCGCAACTCCACAATACTGATTCGCCGTCAAAGTATGCGTGCTACCAATGGTCCAGCTGAATGTTTGTGAAGTTGTGACTTGGTTTCCGTCGACGATTATTGAGTTCAGACCAGATGGGACTGATGCTATGGTTATCGAGACCGCGTTTTGAGTTATTCGATAAGTTGCAGTGACCGTTTCCGTCGAAGACGGCACAGTGTATGTAATTGACTGCGAATTGATCGTTCCGATGCTCGGCGAAGACCAGTACAAAAACGTCGCTTGGCAGTTGTAGCTGCATGGCGGGTTGAATGTTGCGAAGAGGGCGTGTGTTGTTCCTGGGGTCCAAGTGTAGGTCTGCGGGGTGTTTATGAACGAACCGTCGACCTGTATGGTGCCGGTGCTTGTGGGCGAGGATGTCACTGTTATCTGCACATTGCTTGTCGGAGCGAAAGACGCGGTTTCTGTGATCGGGCCGTTCATTGTGACCGAGGCGGAGGACGAGGTGCCACTAAACGAACCTGAACCAGAACCACTCCACGACACAAAGGTGAAGCCACTGTTAGGAGTGGCGAGTATCGGTATCACGGCATTTGCGTTCTGGTATCCAGTCGGCGGAGCTACTGTGCCTCCAGCATTGGATTGTATTGTTAGGAGATACTGTTGCTGGAATGTGGCGGTATATGTCGCGGGTGAATTGGGAACAGTGATAGTGTGAGTCTGTCCGCCACCGTCTGACCACGACTGAAACGTCCACTGGCACGACATCCCACAACTCAAAGAGCTGACTGCAGACAGTGTGTGCATAGAACCACTTTGGAAACTGAATACGGTGGGCGTCGTAATCGGACTCCCATCCACCATAACTGCTCCCATGCCATGGGGAATAGAGTCGACGGTTACACTAACAATTGGGACGGTCGTCGTCGTTGACGCTGTAGTACCCGTTGCAGTTGTGCCGGTTGCAGTCGTACCAGTAGCGGTCGTCCCTGTAGCCGTAGTCCCCGTCGCGGTTGTACCCGTAGCCGTAGTACCTGTCGCCGTCGTAGTTATCGAAGTCGTAGATACTGTCGTCCCTGTAGCGGTCGTACCGGTTGCAGTTGTACCCGTTGCGGTAGTACCTGTAGCTGTCGTACCCGTAGCGGTCGTGCCCGTAGCCGTGGTAGTTATCGGGTCCGTGGACACAGTTGAACCCGTAGCGGTTGTGCCCGTAGCAGGTGTACCGGTTGCGGTTGTTCCGGTAGCGGTACTACCTGTAGCGGTTGCGCCGTTTTGAGTCGTGCCACTAACGGTTTGAAGCGGGAAGACTTGCGCAAATACATGGGCTGGGGTCGTGCCGTAACTGGCTTGAGACATGTACGGCAAAGCCTGGGCAAGGGCCAGAATTGAGAGACCTATCAGGAGGGCGGTCGCCCATCGCTCACGCATGATCCGCACCCCGCCCATCGACAATGCTTAGCCGGTCTCTTCCCTCTGGTTCAGCGAACACCGACGATGAATTACGGAAGTCCACCGAACCTATAGCTGCTCTAATCAACCCATTATTCGCCGGCCCGCTTCATAATGTTCCTTCAACTACTACACGTAGTCGGATTGGTCCCTGATAATAATTTATGCAACAAATATCAGAGCTTATCGAATCTTATCAGTTTCATCAACCTAACGTGGTCTTATCAACGCAAGATGAGCCGCTTTGCTCACATTTGCCGAAGAGTCGGAGTGTACTACACCGGCTGCCTCAGATTACATGGCTGTCGAGTTTCCTTCTTGCGGTCGTTCTTATGTCTCATTTGTGAGATCCTGAAGATTCCCACACAGGACCATTCCTGATGCGGAAATATCGACGGAGAATTCTCCTCGATATCTGAGAGTTTTACAACGCGCTTTTGAGTAATGGGCTGAACCGTTAGTGCTTCTAGGATAGATTATTGACCGGTACGTTTCGGAAGGCATGGCCTATGACTCGCAAGTATGAAATAACCGTCTAGGTGTGATTACAGTGAGTCAAATTGTCTGAACGCAAGTTACGTTTCAGGATTCGCCGTGGCAACTTCGAGGTCGAGCTCGAAGGTGAATTCGACTACGTGCAAGGAAAATTCGAAGAGCTAATGCGATCACAACCCGTGCCGACAGGTGGAGTGCAAGCTTTGGGCGATCAATCGGGCCAGGCTTTCGCTCCTGGAGAGGAACTTGCCGGTATTCTTGAGACTACTGCGGAAGGTAAGCTTCATTTCACAATACCATTTGATAAGATTTCGGCGAAAGAAGCCATCGGCATCATACTATACGGCAGTAATCCCGCACCGATCGAAGATGCCAAGCTGATCGAGCTCCTCGGAACAAGCTGGAAGGCCGTTAAGGACAACGTTGTTCGCGCGAGGGTTAGTGAGTTGAGAAAGGAAGGCAAACTTATCGCTGAACAAGGCAAGTATTCACTTTCAGGGGCAGGGCTACAATGGATCGGCCAAGATGTACTTCCCAAGTTGAGACCTGCTGCATAGTACTGATGAGGCCTAGGAGTACTATCAAGTACTGATAATAATATGAAGTACTTAATGCGCTAACAATACTCGTATTCCCCAGAAACCATTCGTCGACTGAAAGCTTTGAGAAGAAAAAGTAGGGGCGTCCCCGAACGCGGGCTCGGGAACGTGTTAGACGATTGTTCGGAGTGGAGTGCTCTATGGAGCTGAAGTAGGTGCTATGGAGCTAACGGTGAGAGTGTTCGGGGAGCAGGCAGAGTTGGCGGCGGAGAGGTTTGTGTTGGTGATGGACAGTTGTCCGATTACGTTAACCCAGCTTCCAATAGGCGGGGATGATGCTGGCAAGTTTTGCAAAGCGAAATGTACGTATTGGATGCCTGAGGCCCAATAGTTAGGGTCGGTAGTCCGAACTGAAAGTTGCGTGCATCCGTTCCCGTTTTGGATCAGATAGCCGTAACACGTTACTTGGTTGCTACCGTAGCCTCCTACTGGAGTGCATGGTGTGTATGTGTAGCCTTGGGCAGGGGAACATCCCCAGTAGCCACATGTCTGGTAGTACCCAGGGCCGCCGCCGTTCAAATTGACCGCAGCATTAGTTATGGCGGCGGCGGAGGTCACTGTGTTAGTCGCGGTTACGGTTTGAGTCTGTGTGCTGTAGAAATTTTGAGTATTCGTCACATACTGCTGCTGAGTTAGAGTCGCCATGTGTGGAGTTGACATTGTATATCCAGCGTATCCTAGACTGAGAATTGCAACGAGCGCAGCTCCGACAATTGTTAGTGTAGTTTTGTTCATGTTCAACGCCATAAATCGAGCGAATGGAAAAGCGGTTAAGCCTATTTCCACCGAGTGGAAGAGTGGTCCATTGTTCATGACTCTAATAATTTGATGAAACTCATCCGGGATATGGTGGGAGTTTCAATTCGATCTTACCTGCTGACTCTCAAGCCATTCAAGTCGCCGAATACCACGCTCCGTCAGCGAGTAAGTGAACTGCCCGCCGCTGCGAACACGCTTCAACAGGCCTTGCCGGTAGTAGCGCATCAACGCCATACGTACGGCATGAATCTCAGATTGTGCTTCCCCAGAGGAAAGGATGCGCAAAAGCGACTGACTATCCAACGGCCCATTATCCGCCAGAACTCGAAGCAGAACCCGTTTCAACTGATTATATTCCAAATTGCACGGTAATTCTACTCCATTATGCTTTAAAACATTGCATTTCCGTGCTCTTGCACGTCAGAATCGAGCTGAACCGAACATGAGTAACACCTAGCAGAACTATCAATTCTGACGCAATCTTGCTCGAACCCGCACAAAATGCCGAATCTGAAGACAGTAACACCTAGCAGGGTTATTACGCACTTCAAAGCTTTTATACTGTATAGGATTGAAAGTGAAATGAAAGTAAATGCCGGAAGGCCAACAGGAACTCACCAGCCTAGCACATCCGCTAGAAGTTATCATCAAATACGGAACTCTCGAAAAGAAAATTACCGGCACACCAGACCTGGTCGCCCAAGAAGTTCTCTCATTCCTCAACAAGGCCATTCCTCAACTCGAACTCGCGTCCCGCCTATCCCTATCGGTGGACATCAACGAGCTGGCAAAAGCCTGCGAAGGAATTTTGCGGTGACCCCCGAAGGGGTCGTAGTCACGGCCCCAGTTGATCAACTGGCGGATCGCGAACTTCTGCTTCTCCATTTAGCGAAGGCATCGATCGCGCACATGCTGGGCAAATCGGAAAAAGATCTCGTGCAATCCTCCGATCTGATTTCGCAGACCAAGAAATCTGCCGGAACAGTGGCGGGCAGGCTTAGCGAACTATGCGGTGAAACCCTCGCGGAAAGAAAGGGAAAAGGGGAGTACCGGGTGACAACTCTCGGCCTGCACATATTTCGCGAACAAGTCCTTCCTAAACTCAAAACCAACTTAGGGAAATGAGAAGATGGCGCAAACTGAAACCTTGCAAGTAAAAGTGCAGATAGACACAGAGGGCATGCACTATGAAGGCAGCGGGTCGGTCGAAGAAATCGTGCCACAAGTTATGCAGTTCCTCATTCAAGCCGTTCCCGCATACGATATTGCGAAGAAACTTGTCTACGTGCCCGATCTTGCTGGACTCGCCGACAAGGTGACCGATTTCGCAAGAATGACATCTACCGGACAACTGCTTCTAACTAGAATTAACCTACCAGCTGAAAAAGCGATCACGGTCCTCCTCTTCATGGCCCAATTGGCCGGCAAGATGGGCAAGCGCGGGTCAGACTCACTGAACATTGAAGAGATTTCGACTGGAATAGGCAGGGCTCCGAAGACGATTAGAAACGTACTCGTCCAGCTTCAGAGATCCGGCCAAATTGATCGCGCTGATCGAGGTAGGTATCGAATCACCTCCAAGGGGCTCATGGAACTTGAGCACTCCTTGGTGGAACTACGTGGGGAGGTAACGCCTAGGCTCTAGGAATGTGAAGGTTGATGGCCGCACATAGAGAGAGGGTGCGGCGGCAGCGGGGGATTTGGGGAATCGACCCGCATACGGGGGCTGGAGTGAAATGAGCCGCCACACCCACCAAACCACAGCTACGCAACAGAAGATAAGTAACTTTCTCTCCCCGGAAGACTCTAGCGTAATCCCAAAGCATTTCCTAGACTTCTGCCGCGATTCAATAGAAGCGATCAGAGGAAACCCGCTCTACACGGTACCTGATGTCCCACCCGACTTCGGGAGCACACAATACGACGGCGCGGACGGTTTCACGTTGGATCTCGATGCTAATGATGAGCACGTCGCCAAACTTCACCCAGTCAACACAGACCGGCCAGTGATCGCAGTTGACACGTCATCCATCAAGCTTGGCGAGCTAGCAGATGGGGTGCTCTGCGCACTTCGGGGAGCCGTGGTTGTTCTTGAAGACAAGCGGTATCGCTATGTGAGGTATGGACCATTTGTGTTTTCGCTCGGCTACAATAGCCCGCTTGTGTCGCAAAGGTTCGCGAGTCTGGGTCTACCGCCATTTTCTGGTGAGCCAAATGTCGAGGGATTGCTGAAACGAGTTCGTAACATGCTTGAACGCTGGCTGCAGTATAATGTGAGTTCCTCCGTTGGAAACGCTTTCCTGCTAATCGATGGCTCGCTCACGGCTGGAACTCCAGACAACCCTTCTAGAGAACTCGAACGTATCTTGGAGAACGCTGCGCCGTTCAGGTAGCGCGCTCATCGCCATATCGAAAAAAACTAAACTGCGAATAAGAAATGAAGGTCTGACTGGGCTGCTCGAAAATGAATCAGATCCATGCTTGCTAGACGTCGACACGGAGGTTACGGAGCAGTTTCCGCCGTATCCGGTACAGTTCTTGGGTCTGCGTTTTCGTTGCGAAACTTGCGAGGTTCGGGTTCCCGTTCCGAATCGACATCGATAGACAAATTTCCGCCGATGCCGCCGTGAGTGAGTTCGCTCAGCTTGCTGGCACAGACATTGTTGATCAAGGCTACCCTGAAACCCTCAGAATGGCGCACGTGCTCTCGACTTTCACTGCGATGGACGTCCTCGCCATGCAGGTGTTCGCTCAAGCCGAATTCGGGGTTCAAATGATGCCTAAACTCGCCCTGAGACATTCGTTATTCGGTCCCTTTGGGACGGCGTGGGAGGCTCTTCATTGAAGATCCTCAGAAAGGAAGCCGACGACATGCAACTCTTGTGCTTTCCGGATGAGGAAGTGGACAAAGGGGACTACTTACTCGTGACCGACAGAGTCAAGCAACGTTCCCTGATCGTGCAGGTGATCGATATTCAGTACGCAAACATACCCGGCATTCTAGAGGACTTACTCCGGGACGGCATATCCGAAGGCTCACTCTCGGGCGATGAGGTCGACCCTTTCAAAGTATCATCACAAATCAGGGTCTTGAAAGATACGCGATTACTCGTTGGGAAAATTAGGGGAGCTATTGAGAACGGACGCATCAGCCGAGATGTCGCTTGGTTGCCGTCCAGAAACCACTCCCATGTAGAGGCGATGCCAGCGAAAATATTCCTGGAGAACCTATCGTCAAGGCACGCGTTCGAACTTGGGTCCACGCACCGCTTTCCACACATCAACTCAGACCTGGCGGCCCTCGACGGTCGGCTTAACATAGTGACGGGTAGGAAAGGAACAGGCAAGTCTCACCTCACGAAGCTTTTGGTGACGAGCCTTGTCCATGAAGGCGCGCCGGTCGTGGTTCTGGATGTGAACGGGGAATACGTGAACTTGGGCCGCGCTACGGACGGGCGCCAGATGCACCTATCACCAAAGATAATCTCCCTTATCCCAGGTCTAAACCTGAGGTTCAGCCTGAGGGAAGTTGGGCTTAGTACCCTTCTTGGGACGTTGATTTACGCGCTCGCACTACCCGAGAACTCTGCACGCATATTCAGCCGCATATGGCGCGATCTCGAACGGCAGAATCAGCTTACAATGACGGCGCTTGGCGCCGCGATCGCCAACGCCGACTGCCACGAAAGCATCAAAGACGCGTTGCAAGCCCGGTTCAACACTTTGGACGATTCAGGCATATTCACCGACGACAATCGCACAGCCCTAAACCTGGAAGAACTTTTCAGAAACCACTCCACCGGTTGCGCGTTGATCGTGAATATGAAGAACCAATACTCAGCTCTTCGACGAATCGTCGTGGAATTGCTCATCAGCAAGTTCACCGAACTCCTATCCACACAGAAACTCCGAGCACTCTTCCTGTTCGCCGAAGAAGCCCACCTCTACCTGCGAGAGACTTACTGGGATGATGTGGTTACTCGAATGCGGCACCTGGGCCTATTCACGACTTTCGTAACAAACCAGCCAGATACAATTCAAAGCAGTATCTATCGCCAAGCAGACAATGTATTCCTTTTCAACTTCAGCAACGAACACGATCTCGAAATCGTTTCAAAAGTAGCCAAAGTCGACGCGGACACGATACGCATGGTTGTGCGCGATCTACCTCCGCACCGCTGTCTCGCCATAGGCGACGTTGTGGCTAACTTTCCGCTGGTCGTGAACGTGCGTCCGCTAGAAATGCAAACCCTCGGTGCGACACGCTATTTCTTCGAAGATGCCTTAGCCGTGGCCTAACGTCAAGGAGAAGAACGTCGGACTCATATACCGGTTGATCGCGCTAAGATTGCCTACGCACTGACGGTGAGGACTCGTTCGGTGACTTCATGCCCGTGGGTTGTGGTGTGGAAGAAGCAGTAAGGTCGGCCGCATTCGGAACATGTCCAGTTCGCCGGGCTGGTGCATAAGAATGAGGAACAGCGGCTCATAGTAATCAAACCCGCGCACCTATCGAAATTCGATATAAGATTTCTCTCAATGGTCGCAAGAAGGTGCAACAAAATGACAGTAAATGACCCGAAAAACTTTCTCGCAGTCCGATTATGGAATTTCGGGAGAATCTCATAGGGTATAAAGACTAATTACGGTGGAGCGTCCTTTCGCTCTTCATAATTGGAGGTGTGAGAGATACCAACTCACGGTTCGTTAACTAAGGCAGGCAAAGTCCGATCCCAGACCCCGAAGGTCCAAGGGCGTGAACGGCATTCCCCTATCCCCAAAATAAGGGTGAGAAGGAATTCTGAGAAACGCTTCGAATTGGGACGGAAGCCAGGCCAAAACTACATGCGCACCTAATCGCCGCTTTTTCCCGGCGCCCGAATCTTTTTCTAGAATTTATCCTCTAACCTATCGTTCAGCGCACGATTCCCCAGCGGAGCTGTTTGCTAATCTTACTGAAAGATCCTAACTAGCTTCTGAAGTTTCGACAGCTCCTTTTGGTATTCCCCGAGGGAAATGATTTCCTCAAGGCCGTCGAATGTGTTCATGCACGGTCACAACTAGGCATGCCGTTGTGAGTGACTAAAAGTAATCGTATGATTTTCAACATGTCGAAAGTATTACTCGCCAACACACTCGGAATGGTAGGTTAAAATTAAGAGCAACCAAAATCCGCATATGTCATGCAGTCGTCGCTGCAAAGCGTAAGGCGGTTGTGCCCGTTCAAGTGGTATGCTTTCGGTTTCTAAAAATGAGTGCAGCACAGAGAACGCCGGCGACCGCCAATGCGATGAGAATGTAAACTGTTTCTCCGACACCAGGCGATGTACCCGTGCTTGCTGGGATATTTTCCAATGGTGACGATGTTTGGCTTGCTGCGGCGGTGGCGGTCGTTGCGAGTGCGGTGGAACTCGTCGAGTTTGTCGGTGGGGTATTGGCTACAGCGTTTCCAACCTGAACGTCGAAGACACGGTTGAAACTGCCGACCTCGCCTGCTTCTTCAAAGATGTAAAGGTTAAGTTGCAGAGCCCACGGGCCGCCGCTTTGTGGGGCGACGGCCGCGTTCGAAACGATCGCCGTGACATTGGGTTTCCAGCCTATCTGGAATGTGCTAGTAGAGAAAATGCGCTGCGAGTGATGGTCCAGAAGGTCCACTCTCGCTGAATAGTAAGTTCTCCATTGCGCGCAGTTAACGACAATCGTTGTTGTAACCTGTACCGTTTGCCCCGGCGCGACACTGTTTGGAAATGTAGGGGTGAAGTTGTTAACCTGACATGACTGGTTATACGCTTCTGAGCTGCTTGAAATTGATGAAACCGAAACGGCCAACAACACAAGAAAGGACAGAAGAATCAGTCTGGGAACTTTTGGGGCAGACATTTCGCAACACCCTCTACAGCGCGTCGCTTTCCCTTAAGGGCGGGTGGAAAGTGTAGAACCAATGGATCAAGGGAATATCGGCAAAGTTCATCATGGAATAAGGTGGTCAGTGTTTTCCATTCTGATCTTACCGTTGAATCTGTTTCTTACCTTTTGAATTCGGATCCACTTTTTTCACTAAACAATATCGTATCGAGAGTCGGTCCTTCTGCGCCGGAATTTCGCGGATCGGAGGTGAAATGCATATGGTAATGATAACAAAAATTGACGGGAGTGTCGAAGAGTTTGACAAGGAGAAACTGAAGACTTCGCTACTCAAAGCGGGAGCTTCCGAAAACAACGCGTCCAAAGTAGCCGATACCGTTGAAGAAGGAATCGAAGAAGGCATGAACAGCTCGGACATCAAGGCGCAAGCCGCTTCAGCCCTGAGAGACCTGGACCAGGCATCAGCTGAGACTTACGAGAGTCGCCAGCAGACCATACCGGCGGAGTAGCACAGACACCTCAAGAAAACTCTCGATCAGCAAGGTACCCCATTGGTTTTCCATTTTTATTTGCTTATCTGCATTCGTGATGAGCTCCATAGAACAGAGTTCGAGGGATGAGTGGCGGGCCCGCTGGGATTTGAACCCAGGATTTGCGGCTCCGCAGGCCTACGTGAGAGTTGAAGCTCCCTCACCGTCCTAATCCAGACTAGACTACGGGCCCGTTTGCCCTTGTTTCCCCAAATTGCTCGCATTGAGGGCGGGCACTAAACCAGTAACGACTGTCGGATAAATTAACCTCCTTTCAAAGGTCATGAACGATCATCCAAGGTGTTCGCGCTTGAAGGAGAAGAGAGCGTCATCTTTCGAAACATCGTGATCGGTGACTGCGGATTAGTCGTAGTGGAGTCAGTTCTCGTATGAAATGCGTTTAGGGGGGGCTAAAGAGCGCCCCGGAAATATGGTTTGTAGATGAAATGGCCTAGGTTCCTCGGTCGAAAGTTGTCCACCCAGTGTTCTTTATATATCGTGGAAAATTACGCGGGAAAATTCTGTTGCGGCGGCACGCTCGGTCTTAGGAAGGTACCGCTGTTCCGATTGCTCGACCAAGCGCACGAGCTACGTTTTCGCTGCCCATGGCTTTGATGTACGGTCCCAACCTAGGTCCGCGAGGTGATCCTAACAGGATTGTGTAGAGGAGCTTGAAGAATGTCGAAGGCTCGATGGCATACTTCTTCGCCAAGTTGAAGATGCTGTTTTGTAGAATTCTCTCGTCGGTTTCATTGCGCACAATCGCGATCAAGTCCTCTATCGCGAGTCTCTCTGTATTCTTGATTTCGATCTCTGTTTCCGGGATCTCCTGAAAATCCTTCGCCCAATTCGTCGCATAATCCAGCTGCTGGTGGATCGAGGGAGTCAGTCCATCCTTGAGGTAACCGTATTCGCGAAGCTTCGTCTCGACGTAGTCCATTTTATTCTCGGCTGGGGCAACCGTCACAAGGTAAACGAGTAAATTGTATGGGACGTGAGCCGTTGCAGCTGGTGGGGGTTTGAGCAAATATGCATATTCGTACAATCCCCTCAATTTGGCGCCTTCCTTCTCATCCGCAATCTTGCGTAACCCAAAGTAGATTTCTTCCAGACGGTATAGTTCGTTAGCAAACGTTGGGATATCTTCGGTGCCAACATTTCTGGCGCCCGTGATTCGTTTGAACATCAGAAGGTTGAGAGAGCTGGGTGGGGCGTATTTGAACCATGTCTGTGGTGTCAGTACGTCGAGGGCTGATTTGGATTTGGATATTTTCTTTCCGCCCTTGTCGAGGAACATTTCGTAACGCACGTGGTATGGTGGGGGATAGTTGAGTATCTGCTCGCAGATTCTGTCGTTGATGCGAACCGAGTCAGCTATGTCCTTTCCGTAAGCTTCAAAATTAATGTGGAGGGCGGTCCAGCGTGCGGCGAACTCGCCTTTCCAAGGTAGTTTGCCCCTTCCATCCTTAATGTCAGCTTCTCCTCTGTAGCCGCAACCCGTCAGTTGTTGACCTCTGACTTCGGCTTTGCCTTCGCATGAGTAGAGTACTCTGTCAGATTTCTCGTCGAAGGAAGTTGATTTTGTTGTATATATTCGTCCACACGAACCGCAGATCGGAAAGTAGGGTAGTACCGCCGTAAACTTTTCCTGCCCCACCTCTTCCTTTACTATCTCTCCAACCTTTTCCGCGGACGCGAGTATTTTGCGCACCTGGTCGAGTAGGATTCCCTTTCTATAGTCCTCAGTCGCCGAGTGGAAAATATATTCGACTCCGCATCTGTCCATCGCGTCTCTGAGGAGGGAGTTGATGTGAACTGCATAACTTTCGTGGCAGTTGTATGGGTCGGGAATAGCAGAAACTGGTTGGCCTAGAAAATTCTTGAGAGACTCTGGCATTCCAGTCGGGACCTTTCGTAAGCCGTCGAGATCGTCTGAGTACGCGATGAATTCGGCGTCTCGGCCTTGAGTTTCGAGCGCAATCTTTACTCCATAGGCTCTGATGGCATCCCCTAAGCTACCAATATGGGGGATCCCAGAGGCTCCCAGTCCGCTCTCGGTCCGAAGTACACTCGCCTTTCTACCGAGCTTCTCTTCGCGTTCGATCACCCGGCGGGCGACCATATCGAGCCAAGTGCCTCGGCCTATGATTTCCGTTCTCTGGTTTGACAAAGCTGATTCCTTTGTGACGTTGGGGCAGATATTCTTTATAGCCCCTGTGCGTAGGGTTACGAATTCGTCTGGACGCAAGTGATATAGGAAGTTTAGAGATTGGCCTCGAATCGCTCAAGCAAGATTTCTTCGGTTCTTGGCGTGACAGTCATCGTCCTGTTACTCGATTTGCTCTTCGTGTTCTACATGACCTCCCATGGACTTAGTTCCGTGACAAATGAACTCATGATCGGCGGGATCGCTATCCAACTGGAATGGTTGCCTGTCCTAGGGATACTACTAGCGTCGTTGGTCGCTTGGTACGAGACGTTCACACGAATATTTCCCCGATGGGCGGGCCCTGAGGTCGACACATTGGCACGGATGCGTTTGATCAGAGTCATCGTCATGTCTCTCACGGTTTTTGTCTGCATTCTATACCTCCCATTCCTTCTAGGATCAAACTGGTTCTGGAACGGGTTAAGCGGCGTGAGTCGGACTGCCGGACAGTTCCAAGGCTTTGGAAACTGGCTGCTGGGCGTTGAGGCTCGGGTGTTATCGCTCGATCCGTTGTGGCAATACTCCATCACTCAAATTCTGGCATGTGGGGCGATGATCGGTTCCGCTTGGGTGTTTGCAAGGCCAATGAGGCGCTTGAGAAAACCCAAATGAACGGGTTCAATTTCGTCGCACCGCCCTCCGCATACCTACTCTGCTCTTCCGAAGATGGTAGCTGACGGTTGACTCAATGGTCGACCAGTGTTCCCTCTGCGAAAAACCTCGGGAAGCATCCTCGGAATATTGCAACCTCCATGAAGCCGCGTTAAGAAACCTACAGGGTCAATACGCCAAATGGCTTAAGGCGTTTGGTGAGAGTCTCTCCCAAGACGAGTACTTCTCGAAGCTACTAAGCCTCGACGAAACTGGGGATGCCGTCAAGAGGCTGATAATGCGCAAGCAGGGCAACGCGGTGCGTCGATAATTGAAAACTACACTTATCGTCACCGAGAAACCCGATGCCGCGCTGCACGTCGCCGAAGCACTAAGCGGGAGGGACCGAGGGAAAAGAATCAGCGTTAACGGCGTCCCATTTTTCGAAGTGAACAATGGGGAGCGTATTCTAGTCTGCTCTGCGCTTGGTCACCTATATGCGGTTGCGGAGAAAGGTGGTGGCGCGAGATCCCAATACCCAGTATGGGATTATTCTTGGATGCCAAAGCATTTGGCGGAACGTGGACAGCAGAGGCAGGAGAAGTGGATACGGGCTATAACGCAGGTTTCGAAGCAAGCGGACCACTTCGTGAATGCATGCGATTATGATGTTGAAGGGTCGCTGATTGGTTATACTGTTTTGAAGTATGCGTGCAATGGGGCAGAGAAGATAGCCCGACGGATGAAATTCTCAACGCTAACGGAAAAAGAACTGCGGGAGTCATATGCGAAGGCACTTCCTACCTTGGATTTTTCGCTTGCTTTCGCTGGTATGTGCCGTCACGAAATTGACTGGTTATTTGGCATCAACATGTCTCGTGCTCTAACCCAATCAGCGTTCAAGGCGAGCAACCGTTACCTTACCCTTAGCACGGGGCGAGTGCAGGGACCGACTTTACGTTTTGTCGTCGAGAGGGAGAAAGAAATCCAAACGTTTGTGCCAACTCCCTTCTGGACGCTAAGGACTAAGGTGGATGTGAACGGGCAAGTCGTTGAAGCGGCATATGAGACTGAACGGGTTGAGGTGAAGAAAGAGGCCGAAGGTGTAATCAAAGAATGTTCAGGGGGAATCGGCGTCGTTGAAAGACTCGAATCCTCCACATACGAACTCTCCCCTCCAACACCATTGGACCTTTCAACACTTCAGTCGGAAGCATACAGACACTTCGGGTACACACCGAGATTGGCTCTCAGCATATCAGAACGCCTCTACCTAGATCAATTAATCTCGTACCCCAGGACGTCAAGTCAGAAACTCCCACCTTCTATCGGATTCGACGAGATCCTGAAAGGCCTTGGCCAGATTCAGAAGTATGAGTCGAGCGTCCGAGGCGTGCGAGGCGGACGGCTTGTTCCGCACGAAGGCAAGAAAGAAGACCCCGCCCACCCCGCGGTATACCCCACTGGAACGGTTCCGAAACGGAACCTCCTGCCGCAAGAGCAGAAACTCTTCGATCTAATCGTGCGGCGATTCCTGGCAACCTTTGGAGATGTTGCAACAAAACAAAGTGACAAGGCCACGCTCAAAGTCGGCCAAAGAATCTTCCTGATGCGTGGATCTCGAATACTCCAGAGGGGATGGATTCCGCTCTACGGACCCTACTCCAAAATCGAGGAACTGAATATGCCAAAACTGAAAGAGGGGGATTCGGTAAAGATTATTGAAATCAATATCGAGGATAAATACACTCAGCCCCCACCGCGCTACAACCCAAGCAGCCTTCTCAGATCAATGGAAGAGTCCGGGATCGGGACGAAAGCCACTAGGGCTGAGATAATCGAGACTCTGTACCGACGGGGATACTTGAAAGATCAAAGAATGGTGGCAACTCCACTTGCCTTTCAGATAACTGAGATTCTAACGAAGTACTGTAACAGGGTAGTCGATGTTGCCTTTACACGGGAATTGGAGACAAAGATGGAACAGATTGAAGAGGGGAAAGAGAGTCGGGAGAATGTTGTCCTTGATGCCGTTGATTATCTTAAACCAATAATGGAGGAGCTGAAAGGACGGGAAGGTGACCTCGGAAATGAACTTACATCAATAATCCGAGAGATGTGGCTAGGCTCAATCACACTCTTCGTCCCATGTCCAAAATGCGGCGCAACACTCAAAATTGTAAAGAATCCTCGAACCAAGAAACGGTTCATTGGTTGCTCCGGAAAATGGAAGACCAACTGCACCTTCTCCCTTCCCTTGCCACAGCTGGGCACCCTAACTCTTCTCGAGAAACGTTGTCCTGAATGTGGGTTCCAGTTGATTCAAGTGAAGTCGAGAGGAAAGCGTCCACTTGTGTCCTGCTCAAGATGCTACATAAACAGGGCATTGATGCAGAAACCCATTCCATCCGCACCTGTTCGCCATAGTAGGTCGAGTTGAATGGTTGTGACTGTACTTCGGCCGAAAAGGGGACCTTGAAAATCACTGTTGAGCGTCTTTCTTGGGTATCTTTTGGAGGAAATGCCAACAGTAGAGGCACAAGGCGAAGATCAGGAAGGATACTTTTGTTGCGAAATTGAAATTCACGGGGGGAAAAATATGGGCGTGGAACGTGTTTGCTGTTAGATCCAGGGATCCGCCGTTCCTAAACCAAGTGGTGAACCAAGCGAACATGTTCCAGAGAAATTCGTATCCCGCAGCGAAAGAGGCCGTTAACAGTATGGCCCTTACGCCACGCGTACCGACACGACTGAGGCGGTCCTTGTTTACTTCCAACACGAAAACGGTTCCACAGAAGAAGAAGTAGGTCATCAAGGTCACTGGCTTGAAAGTTGTAATTTGATTCAACGGGTAGGGCGGAGAAATTACGGTGGTAACGTACCGTTCACCGAACGATCCCTCGGCTGGAATCGTGATTGCGTAATACACGATAATTACTACTGCAAGTGTTAGGAGCAAGAACCCCGCGAACGCCATTGCCTTGTCAATCTGTTTCGTGTCCCGACCCACCCATTCCGAGGTGACTTTGCTTCACGCCCGCTCTGCGCCCTTGCTTGAAAAGCCTTATACCCCATGCCAAGTTACGTCGTTTTCCACTGCTAGAAGGACCATGCAATGTATTCGTTCCCCGGCAACCTCTCCAGCATTCAGCAATTGGTCCTTGTTCTAGTCGCCACAATTACTGGATTGATCTCTATCTATGCGATCAACGTTTGGGTCTTGAGCCTCCTTTCGATTCGAGGCAGGAGAAAGATCGCGACCCCGCCGCCATTAGAGTCTTGGCCACTTGTCTCGATTCACCTTCCGCTATTCAACGAAGAACGAGTCGCGGGCCGCCTAGTCAAGGCATGCGTTGGGTTAGATTATCCACGTGATAGGCTCGAGATAGTCGTTGTTGATGATTCTACTGACGGCACTACTAAGGTGGTAGAGAGTTTTCAGAGCAAATATCCCGGCTTGGTAAAAGTCATTCATAGAGACGACCGAACTGGGTTCAAGGCTGGCGCGTTGCAGGTCGCACTCGAACGAAGCAAGGGGGAACTGATCGCGCTGTTTGATGCAGACTATGTTCCCCCTCATGATTTTCTGAAAAAGATGGTTCCTTACGTCTACGTGAACGATAAGGTGGCCTTTGTACAATCTCGTTGGAGTTACTTGGACGGCCAATTCTCGTGGATCGCTAAGGCACTATCGCTTGCTATCGATGTTTACGCCTTTGTCGATCAGAGGGCCAGGTACGTCGGGAATCTCCTAGCACACTTCAGCGGGACATGCGGTGTTTTCCGAAGGCAGGCGATTGTGGACGCTGGGGGGTGGAGCCCAGAGACGTTAGCTGAAGATTTAGACCTCTCAATTAGATTGCATTTGAAAGGTTGGCGCTACATATACGTCCCAACCGTAGTCTGTCCAGGTGAGATTCCGCCGAGCTTCGATAACCTGCGGCATCAGCAATTTAGATGGGCAAAAGGGTTCTCGGAGTGCCTCAGGAAGTACGGTGGGGCCATCGTGCGGAGCGACAAATTGAGTTTCTTCCAGAAAGTCGAAGCCCTGCTGCATCTAGGCACATATTTCATATGCCCCTTGACCATCATGGGGCTCATTGTGGCCCTGCTCTATTACGCTATTTTTCCACCGTCGTTCTGGTTGCTGGGCTTTTGGCGCTATCAAGTTGCACTATTCACCTTTCTTCTCTCATTAGTCATCTATAGTGCGCCACTCGTAGCTTCGGCTGTGGCGCTGTCAGAGTTCTCCCAGTTCGGCCTTTCAAAGATGAAGAGGGTGTTTCATCTGGGCTACTTGGGGGCGATTGTTTATGGGTTGCTGCTGAGCAACACCAAGGCCGTTATTGAAGGGCTATTCTCGAAGACTTCGTACTTCTATAGAACACCGAAGCTCGGTGCGATCTCGGTTACGAAAGAAGGCTAAGCGCCCGAAGTCTGAGGCGTTTCTGGGCTACTGGGGGCGCCAGAAACCGATCCGCGTAACCTGTCCAGAAATCTGTCGCTCTTCAAGGTATTTCTCCGGTCGATGAGTAGTAAAAATGAGAAGCACAGAAAGAACAAGTAAACCACCATAGACGTGTTGAATACGGCGACGGTTGGATTAGGATACCATCCTACGATATTGACGGAAAATGTTAGGGCGTAAACGAACTCAGTAGCGAGCAAGGGGAATGTGAAAAGCCCAAGCCAGTACGCCCACCTGGACAATGAGTAAAGCGCCGCAGCGATTACTACGGAAACTGCGCCTAGGGCTAGGAGGTGGTAGGCTGAAGGGCTGAACATCGCCCAAAACGCAAGCATGTAAGCTCCGCCGACTCCATAGAATACTGTTGGTAGCCAAATTCCGGCAGTTCGTTCAGTGAATGTTTCTGTCAATCTTTCGCCGCTCCTTGTTGCGAGGCCTTATTACGCCAGAAGAGGTGCCATAAAGGTTTACCATTCCAAGGAAGAGGCGCGCGTCGATGCAGAATCTTAGTTTTCACGCTTCAAAGACTGATAACTTCTCAGGGTTCTCCACACCGTTTGACCAATCTCGTTATGTGGTTATCGGTGTGCCCTATGACCATACGAGCACATACCGAGCAGGCTCCCGTTTTGGGCCACATGCTATTCGCGACGCCTCGTTGAACATTGAGACCTACAGCCTTCGAACCGGAGTAGACCTCGAACGAGTACCTATCCATGACGCGGGTGATTTGCACATAGTAGATAATGCAGACGAAACACTTTCGCGACTCGAACTTGTGACCAAGGACATTCTAATGGCAAAGAAGATTCCTGTAGTGATCGGTGGAGAACACACAATCACTCAAGCGCCGGTTCGAAACTTTCCGGAACGTGTTGGCGTGGTGAGTTTCGATGCCCACGGCGACCTCAGGGACGAATACGGAGGGGGTAAGATATCTCACGCGACTGTGCTCCGGAGGATTACGGAAAAAGTCGGAACCGAGGGCGTACTCGTTCTTGGGGTGCGTGCCCTTTGCAAGGAAGAAGTTGATTTCATCAAGCAGCACAAGATTCAGACGATGACTCCCTGGGAAATCCGCGACGCTGGCTTAGCAAAGGCTGCGGAACGTGTAGCCGCCTTCACGAAGAAGTTCAGCCACACGTACCTCACGATCGATTCCGATGCTCTAGACCCGGCCTTTGCGCCGGGCGTCTCAAACCCAGAGTTCAATGGCCTAGCGCCCGAAGAATTGCTGTCCCTGGCGAGGGTCGTAGCCGACGAACGTATGCTTGGGTTCGACCTGGTTGAGGTATGCCCAAACTATGACTCAGGAGCAACCGCCGTAGCGGCCGCTCGCATAATATTCGAAGTCATTGCCCAAGCCGAAAAAGCGAGAAGCGGTTAATTCGCCCTTTCCAATCTTGCTATGAAGTATCCGTTGCAATCGTGCAAGTGCGAATAGAATCTCTGGCACTTAGTTAACCCTCGAAGTCCCGGCGACCCAATAAAGGGCGTTTGTTGGGCCAATTTGAAGTCGGGATTCTTCTTGAGAAACGCCTCAACGATGTACTCGTTTTCCTCGGGCAGGATGCTGCAGGTACAATAGACTAAGGTTCCCCCGGGACGTACGTGCTCAGATGCGGCTTGGAGTATCGAACTTTGCTCTAGAGCGAGTTCCGCGATGTGCGCCGATGTGACGCGCCACTTGCTAACGGGATCCCTAGCGAACACCCCGGTGTTTGAGCACGGGGGGTCGATCAGCGCTACGTCAACTTGATTCTTGATTGGGAGTTTCGCGGCATCTGCCATAATCGGCACGGCAATTGAACAACCGTTACGAGCAACCTCCTGCCTCCAATGGATAATCCTGTTGGGCGAAGATTCAATTGACAAAATTTCACCCAGGTTGTCCATTTGCGCAGCTAGGTGAGTTGTCTTGTTACCGGGGGAGGCGCAAACGTCGAGCACGGATTCTCCCGCTCTGGGTGAAGCGACTAGGCCGGCGACGATACTTGCTAAATCCTGAATCACGATTTCACCAGATGCCGAGAGTTTCGCTCTGTTGAGTTGACTTGATTTATCCAAGAGAAACGCATTCGCGACTCCGTTTACCTTAACAGCGTTCAGTTCCTTTTCTACCAGGCCTGTGTCCGCGCTCCTTAGTGGATTCAGGCTGCGCATATGATGCAACTGGGAGTAGGTTGCGTGCCAGGATTTTCAATGCCAGGGATCTTCCGAAGAGCCGCAGCAGTCGTTCCGCATACCAAGCCGGGTGGCAGGTTTCAACGGCTATTCGCTCGATGTCAGGCAAATCTCGAAAGGCATAGTGCGGTTTGCTGGACACTAAACGTCCTATATCCTCTTCATACGGTTGGAGATCTCTCCAACCAAATATCTGTCTAGCCCAACCCACAAGAACCTCCAACTGATGAGGAGATTTCCGGTCCACGAACCTGGTATAGGCAATTATTCTCAGCAGGCTTCGTACTCCGTGGGACGCCTGCTTGGTTCTTTCCTCCGGGACACTCTTTGAGATTAGCCAGTCGACTCGATTCTGGAATCGTGTTGTTTCCATTATGGACTGGTGGGCTTGACGAAGGTCACTCGGGTTGTTGAGCCCGAGCTGCTTGGATGCTTTGAGGAGAGCGCCTCGCTCTCCGATCCCCGTGTACGCCATCCAGCTTAGCGCCTCGATGGCTAGGGCGAGGGAATCTTTCGTCAAGGATAATTCAAAACCTTGGTGTGAACTTGCACTGCGCATTTATTTAGTAGGAAGCTGGCGTGCTACGCGACTTGTTCGGAGGCTTGGCGAACGGCGAGGACGCTTGAAAGCTTTTTCACGCAACCGGTCCCGGCCCTAAAGCAGCCCGCGAAACCGGTGCCCAAGCGGCAAGAACTGTTATTCCATCCCTCAACTCCGTCAACGGTTCCGCCATCATACTTGGTCTCTATAGGTTATGATGGAGACATCAGGAAGTGTTTCCTTCGCCTTTACGAACCGAAGTCGCATAAGATCTACTTCTGGTTCGACGATTCAGGCCACAAGCCGTACTGCTTCAGCAAGCAGACTATCCCTGAACTTCAGAAAATTCACGATGTCGCACAGAATTTCGGCTTTGATCATTTCGAATCTGGGGAAAGATTCTGATGTGTTGCGGGGTATAGACACGAAAGTGACGAAGATTGTCGCCAAAGATCCGTTAACGATTGGTGGAAAGCCGACCGGTTCGATTCGTGACGCAATTACCGCTTGGGAGGCGGATATCAAGTACGTAGAGAACTACATCTACGATCAGGGCATTGAACCTGGAATGATGTATGAGGTCAAAGACAAACGACTATCGCGAGTCGAATATCGCTTACCCGAACAAGCGTCAAAGGACGTCGATGAACTGTTTCGCGACGATTCGCCGGAATACAGGGAGTTGGCACGGGAATGGATGAGGTTACTCGAATGTCCCGTGCCGGAGTATCGCAGGGCCGCGATCGACATAGAGGTCATGCAGGCGGTTGAAACCCGCGTGCCAGACCCCGAGCTTGCCGAACAGAAGGTCATTTGTGCAAGCCTGGCCGGTTCTGATGGCAACAGCAGAATCCTACTGCTACGCCGAGAAGGGATTGCTGATGGCAATGCGCAGCTCCCCCCGAACGCAAGCATGGAGTTGTATGATACTGAGGAAGAGCTTCTAACCTCTCTGTTTCTGACATTAATCGACTATCCGATAGTCGTAACCTTCAACGGCGACGATTTCGACCTCAAGTACCTATACCACCGTGCACAGAGGTTGGGGTTCAAGAACGAGGAAATACCCATCGAGCTCGGCCGTGACGTCGCGTTTCTCAGATACGGAGTTCACTTAGACCTCTACAAATTCTTCTTCAACCGCTCCATCCAAATCTACGCGTTCGGGCAGAAGTACAGGGAGAATACGCTCGATGCGGTCGGCGAGGCCCTAATCAACACGGCCAAGGTTGAGATCGAACGAAAAGGTTTCTTCACGAAAGCTCCGTATAGCGATTTGGCGGTCTACTGTTACCGAGACTCTGAGATCGTTCTTCAATTAACCTCCTTTGATGACGATCTCGTGATGAAGCTGATGACCGCGCTTTCGCGGATTAGCTACATGACTTTGGACGACGTTTCAAGGCAGGGAGTATCGGGGTGGATAAGAAGTATCATGTTCTGCCACCACCGAAAACGGCACTACCTGATCCCGCGGAGGGATGAGATTCTTGAGGTTAAGGGTCAGACGGCTACTGAGGCCGTGATTAAAGGAAAGAAGTACAAGGGCGCGATCGTGGTTGAGCCGAAGCCCGGAGTACACTTCAATGTAGCTGTGTTAGACTTCGCGTCCCTATACCCTTCCATAATCAAAGTATGGAACTTAGGCTACGAGACCGTCCGCTGCCCACACCAAGATGAGGCGTGTAGGAAGAACCTGGTCCCGGGAACGCCACACTGGGTGTGCACAAGGAAGCGAGGGCTGGAAAGCTTGCTGATAGGCTCGTTGAGGGACCTGAGGGTAAGCCGCTACAAAGTACGATCCAAAGACCGCACCCTACCGCCCACCCTCAAGAGCTGGTACAAGGTTGTTTCAGACGCAACCAAAGTTGTACTAAACGCTAGCTACGGCGTCTTCGGAGCAGATAACTTCGCACTCTACTGTCCGCCCGTTGCTGAGGCGACCGCGGCTATAGGAAGGCACGTGATCACACAAGCGCTGCAGAAGGCCCGGGACTTGAACCTCGAAGTGTTCTACGGGGATACTGATTCGATCTTTCTTGGAGCGCGCGATACGGACGCGTTGAATAAGTTGATTGAGTGGTCGACGAGCCAGCTGAAGATGGAGCTTGAGATCGACAAGAATTATCGTTACTTGGCTTTGAGTTCGAGAAAGAAGAACTACTTCGGAGTCCTACCCGACGGAAACGTAGACATCAAAGGCTTGACCGGGAAGAAGAGGCACATCCCGCAATTCTTGCATGCCACCTTCTACGAAATGGTATCCACACTGAGCCAAGTCAAAACTCCTGAAGACATTGAGGCGGCTAAAGCGAGGATTACCGAAATTGTCCGGGAGTGCTACGTGAAACTGCGAAACAAACAATACGCCCTAGGCGACCTGGCGTTCTCAATGATGATGAGCCGAACACCCGAGAACTACACGAAGACTACGCCTCAACATGTCAAGGCGGCGCGGCAATTGCAGCAGGCGGGAACGGAAATGAAACCAGGGGACATAGTCTCATTTGTGAAGGTTCTGGTGAGCCCGGTGTTAAACCAGTTCAGTTGGCCAGGTTAGAAGAAGTTGACAGCGAAAAATACATCGAATACATCCGCGGCACATTCGAACAGGTCCTAGACTCGTTGGGCGTTGAATGGGAAGACCTGGCGGGAGTAAAGAAACTCGAATCGTTCTTCTCGGGGTAGTGAACGATGATTCAGATAATCGGCCTACAGAAACTGCCGCTGATTAAAGAAGGAGATGACGTTGCCGAACAGATTGTCAAGGCCGCGAGAGAAGAAAAGGTAGAGATTGCCAGCGGTGATGTCATAGTCGTCGCGCAGAAGATAATCTCCAAAGCCGAGGGAGGAGTCGTGGACCTAAAATCCGTAACTCCCTCGCAGAAGGCCGAGGAGATCGCGAAAGTTAGCGGCAAGGACCCAAGGCACGTCGAAGTGATACTGCGAGAGAGCGCGAAGGTCCTTCGATCCCAGGGCGCGCATTTAATCGTTGAGACTCGGCATGGGTTCGTTTGCGCTAACGCCGGCGTTGATCGGTCCAATGTTGAAGATTCTGACGCATTGACAGTTCTTCCCTTAGATGGGGATAAATCCGCCAGCCAGATACGGCGGAGGATTCGGCACCTCACGGGCGCGGATGTCGCTGTCATAATTTCGGATACCTTCGGACGTGCCTGGAGAATTGGGCAGGTGAATGTTGCGATTGGGATCGATGGTTTACGACCTGTTGTCGATTACCGTGGCCAGAAGGACATGTTCGGGTACATTCTGAATGTTACTCAGATGGCTGTGGCGGATGAGTTGGCTTCGGCGGCGGAGTTGGTGATGAAGAAGAGTGACGGTGTGCCGGTGGCTATCGTTAGGGGTTGCGTTTACCCAGCGGGTAATGGTTCGGTGCGAGATTTGATTCGGCCGGAGCAAGAGGACTTGTTCAGATAGAATTGAGGAACGGGGTGCATCTCTCTCTAGACCAGTTGATTCGTGGATAGGTGAATCGCGGGTCGTGACTGAGTTGCTTGAAACTCAGTCTGTTGCTGAGATTGAGGAGCAGAGAGGATTGATGTCGCAACCTTAAGTATTCCCAGTTGTTGAGTCTAGAGAAATCGGTGTTCTCTGTGGAGTCAGTTAAGCCCCCAGTCCCAGTGCAAGTTAACGACATACTATCCTTTTCCCGATTGGCGTTGGGGTTGACGGAAGGGTCACAGATCCTATGGTACTTCAAACATAATGGAAAACATATTCTCGGTCTGTTCACGGCGTACATGTATTGGGAAGGAGACATCCCCATCTTAGCCTACACCACATCTGACACCCCGCCGAGAGCATTTCTCGCCTACCGAAGTGACGGCGTCAAGGGGGAAGAGTGGATGTTTACCGATGATGCGGGAGATACTAGGTATCGGTATGCGTCTTTCGTGGAGTTGAAGAAAACACCCGATGCATTCATCGAAGCCCTCAACGGAAACCATCCAAGCTTACCCGCGCCCATGCTCGCCGAAGTTGAAGACGTAAGATCAATCGCCCGAATCCTACTCCCACTCTCGCTCCGAGAGGGAACCCTATTCCCACTCTGGCACTTCACCAGGGGTAAGAATCACATCCTCGGAACTTGCATACCGTTCGAACACTATTACGAAGCCGACGCGCTACCTGTCTTCTTCTACGCCACGCTCAGCGAAGCACCCAAGGAGGGCTTTGTCAAGTATATCGCCGTTAAGCCGACGGGCGAGAAAGTGGAGTATGTGAATAATACGAGCGATGCGAAATACTTCTACGCCAAGATTGTCGGCGTAAAGGATATGCCGATATTTCCCAAATAGTTCGCCTCGCCGAACTGAATGCAGTTCAGTGGGCCATCTCACGCCGGTTTGCGTGGACGCTTCGGTGAGGAGGTGGCGGTGTACTCTTCTACCACAGAGATTGTGGAGAAGGGTAGCTTTTTTGCCGTGCCGTGCTGAAGCGCGTTGAGGCCGTTTGGCGTGTCGTTTGAGGAGAAGGTTCTGAGGGCGGCGGAGAGGAATGGTACGAGAACGGTTCTTGCGTTGGATTTGGAGGACGCCGACTCAAGAAAACTCCTCGAGAGGAGTCGGAACGTGCTCGAGAGCGTGCGAGGGTTGGTTTGTGCGGTCAAGATTAACCGGCAGCTGATCATGGCGCTGGGCTTGGGTGTCGTGAAAGATTCCATACTCCGCCTAGCGAGCGACTACGGCTTGCCCACGATCATGGATGCGAAGCTGAACGACGTTGGGCATACGAATGAGTTTATGGCACGCACCTACTTCGACATGGGCTTCGACGCCGTAATCGCAAGTCCCATAGCGGGATGGGAGAATGGTCTGGACACCGTGTTCGAAGCAGCCAAGCCTGCAAAGAAAGGGGTGCTGTTGTTAACATACATGAGCAACCCAGGCGCCGAAGCCTTCTACTCGCTCACGGCTCAGCGACCAGATGGGCACGGGAAGCCAGTCTTTGAGATACTGACTGAGTTAGCCGTGGAATGGAAGGCCAGTGGCGTTATCGTGGGCGCCACCCAGCCCCGGTTCATTGCACGGGTACGACAGCTTGCCGGACCTAAGCTTCCCATCTACAGCCCCGGCGTTGGCGCCCAAGGCGGAGACCCGACCGCAGCCTTGAGGGCCGGTTCGACTTACCTAATCGTTGGTCGTTCCATTTACAATTCTCCAGATCCGGCGAAGGCGGCAATGGAAATCAAGCGCCCCATTCAACCTTGACTGGAGCGAGGCTTCACTGGAACATTACGAGAACGCAAGAAAGTAGGGGACGAGCATTTCTTGGAATATGTCAACTCCAAGACCAAGGCTTTTATTCGCCTGGTATGTAGGCGCTAGGGTTGATTTCTAATGGGTGGCGCCAAAAAGAAAAGCCTAGCACAAATGGAAAAAGAGCAGGTCCATCAAGACTCGGGAAAGAAAGCTGAACCTGCCAAGAAGACCAAAGGGAAGACGGTTGCTGATAAGAAAGGGCCAGGAGGCATAGGGCTTCCTAATTTCGACGATCCGAAGTTCAGTGGAGAGATTTCAAAGCTCGGCGCCTTAACGCCCTACGCGATCGCTACCCAATTCAACGTTAGGCTAAGCGTCGCCAGAGACATACTCGAAGAGCTGGAGCGCCGCAGGCTAGTGAAGCCAGTGGGCGGTAACGCGAGGATTAAGATCTACAAGCTCGCCGCAGCTTAGATCCTAAGCTTTCTCTACGCGTATCTTCGTTCCGCTTTTCAAGGTGCGGAATAATTCAAGGTTTGAGGTAATCTTTCCTACTATATTGACGGGACTATAAGGGATGGTTGGGCCGTAGAAGATGCAGAGCGCCGACCCCATAGGCCAATAGGCCATCATCCCAACCTCAATCCTATCCTTCGCCTTCTCCGCTCCCATCTTAACCGGAGTCTCGAAGTAAATTTCCTCCTTCCACCTCGCGGCCCTACCTTCGAAAGGCAACGCGTTCGCCAGATTATCGACGGTCATGGGACTCTGAAACCTGATCATCTCACCCTCCGCCTCCCCGTAAGGCTCCGCTATCAACCGAACTTTGTAACGCGTAACGTCGGTCTCAGCGGGTTTCGCTTCCGTTGACTGCACGGGTGGTTCGCTTGACAATTGTTCTTACTTCCACCTTCTGTTGGTCCACTGGGGTGTTAAAAGCCGTGCGTAGAACGCTGATTCCTTCTGATTTACTCGCATTGATAGTTTTCTGACACAAAGAATAACTATCCAACGACTCTAGCCCAAACGAAGTGTTGAGAATTGGCCGACCAGATTCGCACTGTTATAATGGGTGCGGCGGGAAGAGACTTTCACAATTTCAACGTCTACTTCCGAGACAACCAAGAGTACGAAGTCGTCGCTTTTACCGCAACTCAAATTCCAGGAATAGAAGGCCGCACTTATCCTCCAAAATTATCAGGCCGACTCTACCCCAAAGGCGTGCCTATTCTACCCGAATCGGATCTTACCAAGATCATCAAGGACGAGAATGTTGAGCTCGTCGTCCTCGCATACAGTGATCTTTCCTACGATGATGTAATGCACAAAGCTTCAGCGGTGTTGGCTTGCGGCCCGGACTTTCGCTTAATGGGGCCGAAAACGACGATGATCAAATCGAAACTGCCGATGATTTCTGTTTGCGGTGTCCGGACTGGAGTTGGAAAAAGCACCGTTTCTAGAGCCGTCTCACGATCGCTCAAGAAGCATTTTGGGCGGGTCGTTGTTATCCGACACCCGATGCCCTATGGAATACTGGCAGACGAGATCTGTGAACGGTTCGCCACTTACGATGACTTGAAGCGATATGAATGCACGATTGAAGAACGGGAAGAATACGAACCGCACATCGACATTGGAAACGTCGTCTACGCGGGCGTAGATTACGAACAGATCCTACGCGAAGCTGAGAAGGAGGCTGATGTTATCCTATGGGATGGGGGAAACAATGATCTCCCATTCTACAAGCCGGACTTACAAATTGTCGTTGTTGACCCGCTTCGTCCTGGTCATGAGCTTCTGTACTACCCTGGTGAGGCTAACCTTAGGATGGCGGATGTTGTAGTGATAAACAAAGTTGACACTGCCTCTCCCGAGAACGTCGAAATCGTACGTAAGAACGTGAAATTGGCGAGACCCGAAGCGAAAATTGTCGACGCAGCATCGGAGATTCATGTGGACGATGAAGCGGTAATTCGCGACAAAAGGGTCGTTGCGATCGAGGATGGACCAACGGTCACCCATGGCGGGATGAAGGAAGGTGTTGGGGCGATTGCGGCACGAAAGTTCGGCGCCAAACAACTTGTTGACCCCAAGCCATTCGCGGTTGGTTCGATCAAACGTACCTATGAAAAGTACCCGCACCTAGGCCAAGTACTGCCAGCGATGGGATACGGCGAGAAACAGATCAGGGAGCTGGAGCAAACAATCGCCGCAATAGATTGCGACTTGCTAGTCATGGGAACCCCTATCGACTTGCGAAGGATCATGAAGCTTCCTAAGCCGGCAGTGCGTGTCAGTTACGAGATTCGAGAAACCACAAAGCCTACTCTAGACGAAATTCTACGAGCACTCCCGATCCTGGTAGCACAGAAATCACGTTAGCACTCGCTTCAGAGTATCGAAGACGTAGTCTAACTCCTGTTCCCCGAGCTTAGGATGCACGGGCAATGAGAAGACCTGCCTACATGCCTTCTCGGTTTCAGGCAAAGGCCGCCGGGAAGTAGAACGCTCCCGATACAGTGGAAGTAAGTGCAGGGGTGACTCGTAATAAACAGAGGCTTCAATATTCCTAGACCTCATCTTCTCAATCACCTTGTTCCGCTTCCCTGCATTTGCGCCCCGCAGTCGAAGCGTAAAGAGATACCACGCATGCTTGCGCCCCTCAGGCTCCTTTGGCGAAACCACCTTACCCAGCATGCCAACCTTTTCCGCGAGAAACTGGGCATTGCTCCGACGCCGTTCTAGGAATGAGGGCAATTTCTTGAGCTGAGCCGAGCCGATCGCTGCCAACAGTTCAGTCATTCGGTAGTTGTTGCCGACTGAAACCGGCCAGTAAGGTCGTTGTTCGCCATGCGACCTAAGCATTCGCAGCCTTTCTGAATAATCGTCATCATTCGTCGTAACCATCCCGCCTTCCCCCGTCGTCATGTTCTTACCCGCGTAGAAGCTGAAACAGGACAGGTCTCCAACCGACCCGATGCGGGAGCCCTTATACTCGGCCCCATGAGCCTGCGCAGCATCCTCAATCAACGCAACTCCGCGTTCCCTCGCCACCTTCTTCATGGGGTCAAGGTCGGCGGGAAGCCCGTAGATGTGAACCGGCATAATCGCCTTGGTATTCCGAGTCATCGCGGCCTCCACTGTTTCAGCCGTGACAGTGTAGGTGTCGGGGTCGATGTCGGCGAAGACAGGTTCGGCACCCGTCATTAGGATCGTTTCGGCGGTTGCGTGGAAAGTAAAAGAAGGAATGATGACTTCATCCCCAGCCTTGACGCCTGCAACCAATAGTGCACAGTGGAGGGCCGCCGTCCCGGTGTTCACGGCAACAGCATGCTTAGCTCCGACATACTTCGCGAAGTCTTTCTCAAACTCCAGAACCCGCGGCCCCATCCCACTCTTCTCAGTAAGAATGCCACTCTTCAAAACCTCCGTCGCAGCGTCAATCTCCTCCTTCCCAATCATCGGCTGATTAATTCGAATAATGTCCCGCACAAAGAATCGACTCTGAATCGAGGTCGCTCTCTAGAGTATGTTCATCTAAAAGTGTTTCTAGCAGACGCGGTGTGGAATTGGCCATGCAAATGTGACGGATTCCGTAAAGACGATGCTCGGACATGTATTCAATCATCACATTCATCATTTCTCTTGAAAGCAGAAAGCTGGTCAAATTTCTACTAATTTGATAACTCGCTTCACGAGAGCTACACGCCAAGATTCTTGGTTGTTGATAGGTCAAGAACTAACTTGATTACCGAGAGTTTGGGGAGACGAAATCGACCCACCGGCTTAAGTGCCAAAGTTGCCAAGTCTCGAAATCAGTTTAGGCTTTTCGAAAAGCGAATTCCGTCGGATAGGAGCGATGAAACTTTTCTCTAGCGAATTGTTAAGTACTTGGAATATCTAAAGCCGGCCGATTTCAAATTGCGCCTACTTCGAGTCTTGTGTGTATTGATGCTTGAACTAGCTCTTGCGGCGTCCCTTCTCACGTTTATTGCGTCTGGCTCGAATTTAGCCACTAAACCAACCGCGGATTTTCCGACGAGTGGCGGATCGTGGGTCTCATTTGGACCTGCGCCACTCAAGAACTGCGGACAAGGTACTCTTCCGGATCAATGTAGCGGCAGAATTTCGGCCATCGCGATCGATCCGACGAATGCAAACACGATTTACGTTGGAAGCGCTACCGGCGGTGTCTGGAAGTCTACTGACGGCGGTTCCAATTGGGTGCCGCTGATGGACAACCTGACCACAGGATCAATAGACATTGGAGCTCTGGTGATTGATTCAAACGGCGTACTGTACGCAGGAACTGGAGACGCAAACTGGGGGTTCAATGGTTCTGGAATCTTGAAGTCGCTCGACGGAGGCAAAACTTGGATCCGCCTCGGCGTTTCAACTTTCGGACGTTCTGCCATCTCAAAGCTAGCAATCGATCCAACGAATCCCAACAAGATTTTTGCTACCGCCTCACTCGGGGGTACGATGGCAACCCACACGGACTACGTTTACGTGGAGCCTGGCGTGCAATTGGGTCTATTTGTCTCTACTGATGCAGGAAACTCTTGGACTCTGATCCGCCCGACGCAGGGAACTACTTTTGATGAACAAGCGTGGGACGTGGCGATTGACCCCGCGAATCCCTCCAGCGTCTATTTGGCTCAGGATGGTAGTCTGTATGTATCTCACGACGGGGGGAAGTCTTGGGCGGGCCCTCCGTCAGGTTGGCCGAGTCCAAACAGTGTCGGCCGAATTAGTTTGGGAATTTCCGTCTCATCCCATCTTACTCTTTACGCTGCGATTCAATACTTCGATGGAAGCAGCGATTTTGGAGTTGGGCGATTGTATAGAAGTAATGATGGCGGGTCTACGTGGTCAATGGTCAACGTGCCGCCCCCTGCGAAGGCAGCCGACAAAGATTTCTGCGGTAAGCAATGCGACTACGATTTGTATGTTGCAGTTGACCCAACCGACCGCAATACCATCTACCTAGGTGGCTTAGACCTCTACCGATCAAACAACGGAGGCGCTACCTGGAGCGATCTGGGCGGTTACATCGACCTGGGTCTAATCCATGTAGATCAGCACGCCTTCGCTTTCAGTCCCACATCACATTCGAAGATCTACGTAGGTAACGACGGCGGAATCTTCTCCTCAACAAACGCAGACTCATGCGCACCCACTGCCTGCTGGACGGATTTGAACACTAACCTTGGAATTACACAATTTTACTCCATCGCGGTTGACCCCAAAGATAGTTCACATTTGTTGGGCGGGACCCAAGATAACGGCTGCCTTTCTCATAACGGATTTTCCACAGTGTGGACAGAAGACAACAATTGTGGAGACGGCGGATGGACAGGGTTCGATCCTCAGAATCCAAAAATAATGTACGAGACCCAGCAATGGAGCGTGTATAAAGACGGGTACGACTGGCTGTTTCGTTCGGAAGACGGTGGTGCAACTTGGGTACCGATCGAGAATGGGATCGCGTCTTCCGACAAGGCAACCTTCATGGTTCCAATCGCAATAGACCAGAGCAGTCCCAGCACAATGTATCTAGGTACAAGTAACCTGTACAAAACAAGTAACCGGGGAGGCCAATGGTCCAAGGTATCCCCGGGTCTCTCACTTCCAACTCCGACAGACTGCTCCCAAGGTGAATGCATCTCCGCGATAACCGTCGCACCTTCCGCGAGCAACTACATCTATGTCGGAACCACCGCAGGCAACATTTTCGTCTCGGTCGATCAGGGAGGACATTTTACCAAAGACTATGGTCTACCATATGTTCCCGTAACTCAGATCGCAGTAGATCCAAGATTCCCGACTCAAGCCTACGCTACGTTCACCGGTTTCGGAAACGGACATGTGTTCTCAACCTCAAATGCAGGCCAAGCTTGGAAAGATGTCAGTTCCAATTTGCCAAACGAGCCAGTCGACTCGATCACCCTAAATCAAGAGGGGTCAGGGATTTACATCGGAACCGATCGCGGAGTCTATGTGTCCGTAAACCAAGGCGTAAGCTGGGCGAACTTGGGAAGAGGGTTGCCAGGAGTGCCTGTTTTGGATCTCAAGTTTGCCTCGGACGGCCGACTTTGGGCAGCCACTCACGGTAGGGGTGCTTGGGTCTACTCACCAAAGATACTGGTGACGCTCGGTAACCTACCCAATAACGCAACCGTTCTTATCGACGGCACCACTTACACGGGCGCACAACTAGCCTCCACCTCGTTCAATTGGGACCCGGGATCCACGCATACGCTGCAAGTGGAACAGGTCGAAATCGGAGCGACGGGTGTCCGATACATTTTCGTGAGTTGGCCTGATGGATCAACAGACCTCACAAGAGTAATCACGGCAACTCGCCCCGGCGACTATTCGCCAGTTTTCAAAACGCAATACCTACTGACGGTCGTCTCAGATTACGACAACCCGCAAGGCGGAGGGTGGTACGATGAAGGCTCAACAGCAACGTACTCAGTGAGTTCGCAAACTCTACTGCCCGGCATTCTAGGCATCCTGGGAGCAAGGGCCACATTCCTTCGCTGGAACACCGGAATCACAAGCACAACGTCCACCACCATTATGAATGGACCAAACACAGTCCAAGCCGTGTGGGCGACGGACTATACGCTAGCATACATGACTTCCTCAATCATCACGATCGTCGCCATCCTCTCAGCATTGTTTGCGTTCCGAAAACGTAAACGGAACCCGTCGAGGAGACAATCAAGAACCTGCCCAAACTGCGGAAACAAGTTACCTCCCGACTCCACCTTCTGCATCGAATGTGGCAAGAAAGTAGAAACTTGAATGTTCAGAGCAATCGTAATCACGAATCATATACTTTACCTACCGTTCGCGGCACATGGAAAATTACTTAAGCAATGCCGAATAGTCTGGCAGCATGCGATTTCAACGAATTTGCATTTCGCTGCTTCTGCTAGTTACAATTGTTTTTGCGGTAAGACCAAGTTTCGCCCAGAGTATCACTACACTTAGCACGGTCACAACCGTGACAAGCGAGAGTTCCGCAACCCAATACAGTGTCGTCACCTCAGGCGCGAACTACCAAACAACAACCGTCAGCCCAACGATTCTGGATAGAACCCTGCAAATAACCGCCCCTACTAGTGGCCGGGCCTGCTACATTTCCCCATTGAACTTCGACGTGACCGCGGGGGAGCAAATTGCTGGTAACATTACCGCAACTTCAAACATACAGCTGTTTCTTTTGAGAGATGTGGACTACCAAACCTGGAACTCATTGCCGACGCCATACTGTAATCCTGATGACAACAACATCGCGACGTTGGCTGACCTTGGGCCCGCGACGACAATTAGTTGGCAATGGACACCGCCGACTTCTGGCACTTATTGGTTCCTCGCGGAGAACTTCGTTGTTGGACAATCCCCCAACGTGCATATATTGCTAGTCTCACAGCCAGTCGCCACGACAGTAACCAATTATGTCTACGCCACGATTGAAAACGCCCTCACGACCGCGGCGACTGAGACCCTTACTTTGTATCAGACACAAGGAGTGTCAAGCCAGAATGTTCTGCCCACGTCAGGCGACATGACTTGGGTTGCAATTCCTGCTCTGATAATCATTATCATCATTGCAGTCGCGGTATTCATGTTAAAGTCCAAATCTAAAAGAGGGAAAACGTCACCAGAATCCACATGCCCGAAATGCGGAGCGAAACTCCCGCCAAAGGCGAAGTTCTGCAAGAAATGCGGTGCGTCAGTGGGCTAACTGCGTTCGGGAATGAGGCTGTAAGTCTCTCGCCTTCGTTGTTACTTTTAGTAAAATTTATATGAAATCAGTTCCTTGCTGGGCTTAGTTGTTCATAGCGGAGGCTTTGAGGGCTGTCAAGGAATATTGGTGGTCAACAGACGATTATCCTGAAAGAGGGGACGTCGAGGTCTCAAGGTCGCGACGCCACACACGCTAACATTACCGCGGCGTTGGTCGTCGCTGAATCTATTCGATCCTCTCTCGGA
The DNA here is from genome assembly GCA_963733055.1 of Candidatus Bathyarchaeota archaeon. Taxonomy (GTDB): domain Archaea; phylum Thermoproteota; class Bathyarchaeia; order 40CM-2-53-6; family 40CM-2-53-6; genus FEN-987. The sequence goes on along the minus strand of CAVTBR010000003.1, from coordinate 333,892 downwards.
CCGAAGGGTATGGATAAGATGTTGGTTGATGGGTTTGGCGATGTGACGATAAGCAATGATGGTGCCACGATTCTTGATGAAATGGAGGTTCAACACCCGGCCGCCAAGATGCTAGTTGAAGTGGCCAAGACTCAGGACGATGAGGTCGGGGACGGGACCACTACAGCTGTTGTTCTAGCGGGAGAGTTGTTAACGAAAGCCCAAACCCTGATCGACAGGGACGTTCACCCTACCGTAGTCGTCGACGGCTATCAAATAGCGAGCGCAAAAGCGCTAGAATTTCTGCGCAGACTCGCGATCAAAGTTAAACCGAACGATAAGGTGATGCTCAAGAAAGTCGCTAAGACAGCGCTTGCCAGCAAGCTCCTTTCCGACTACAAAGACCTCATCGCAGACATGGCACTGCGTGCCGTTATGGAGGTCGCCGAAAAGTCGGGAAAGGTGTACAAGGCGGATGTCGAGGACATCAAAGTCGAGAAGAAACCTGGCGCCGCGTTAACCGACACTGTCTTGATTCAAGGTGTTCTTCTAGACAAGGAGGTCGTGCACCCAGGCATGCCGAAACGGGTTGAGAAGGCGAAGATTGCCCTCATCAACTGTCCACTTGAAGTTGAGAAGCCTGAGTTTGATGCGAAACTGAACATCCAGAACCCGGATCAAATGAAAGGCTTTCTGGACGAGGAAGAGAAGATCCTCAGAGATATGGTGGACAAGATCGCACATTCCGGCGCGAACGTTGCAATTTGCGAGAAAGGCATTGATGACGTAGCCCAACACTTCATGGCAAAGAAAGGCATCCTGGCCGTAAGACGCGTAAAGCAGTCTGACATGGAGAAACTGGTCAGAGCTACAGGGGGACGCATACTCTCTCAACTTGAAGGTATGAAGCCCTCCGACTTAGGGCAAGCGGGTCTCGTTGAAGAAAGAAAAGTATCCGATGACAAAATGACCTTCGTGGAGGGTTGCAAGAATCCGAAGGCAGTTAGCATACTCGTCCGCGGAGGCACAGAACGCGTGGTAGACGAAGCTGAACGTGCCATTCACGATGCGTTATGTGTTGTTCGGGACGTCGTCGTTGAGCCTTTCGTTGTTGCAGGTGGGGGATCCATTGAGGCGGAGGTCTCTCGAATGGTCAGAGCCTACAGCCAGAAACTCTCGGGAAAGGAGCAGTTAGCAGTTCAAGCATTCGCCGACGCGCTGGAAATTATCCCCCTGTCTCTTGCGGAGAATGGGGGAATGGATCCGATTGATTCGTTGATGGCGGTTAGGGCGAAGCACCAAGCGAAGTCGAAGTGGGTAGGTATCGATCCGATAGGGGGGAAGGTTGCGGATTTGGCGAAACTCGAAGTTTATGAGCCCCTTGCGGTAAAGGTGCAGGCTCTGAAATCTGCCAGCGAAGCGGCCTGCATGATCTTGAAGATCGACGACGTCATTGCATCGTCCAAATCGAAGGAAAGCGGAGCACCAAAGGGGCCAGAAAGTGGTAAAGAAGAGGGAGAAGGCGAGTCCTAGAAAAGCATCGGTCCAACTGATCGGCCCCAAGAAACTCACGCGTTTCGAACGAGCCAGGGTCGTCGGTGCGAGAGCCCTGCAGATTTCGATGGGCGCACCAGTATTGCTCGATGTTCCCGAATCGTTAAAGTCACCAATCGAACTTGCCGAGCTTGAACTTCAGGAAGAAGCCCTCCCGATCAGCATACGAAGGTCCTTGCCCGACGGTACGAGCATGAACATCCCGCTCACAACGTTACTTGAAGGCGAGAGAGAAGAAGCCGGATACTGAGCCGGGATTGACAAATTCGACGCCCCACGACGAAGACAAAAAAACTTGGCGCTACGCGTTCGTAATCCTGCTCCTAGTCTCATTATGGATGCTCACGATGCGCCTCATGAACAGCCCGTTCCTTGCATTGGACTTTGAAATAGCGATTGTTTACCTTCCCACAGTACTAGCCGGGATAATCGCGTTTTATGTAGCTAGGAAACAAGAGGAGACGCCGGTCAGTCATCTCTGAAACGTTTTAGGGTTCACATACGGCAAGTACGTTCCCGCCTCAACGCAACGTGCTGCTAACAATCAGACGTAATTGATTCGGAAAGTGACACGTATCTGACTACTTTGCCGGTTAGGTTTATCTTCAGTGTTTTTCTGCTATGTGAATGATTGCGTTTGCAAACCAGACGGTGCTTCAGGTACGTTATTGCGCTCTTCGCTCTAGGAATTATCACGTTGATCTCAGCGCAAGCCGTAATCAATGTTCAAGCAACTCCGTCGGTTAGCTTTGACCCTTCTAGCGGAATTCCTGGAACTTTAGTAACCGTCACGCTTTCAGGCTACGATTCAAGCGACACGACCTGCACCGTTGCAGGGACACCCGTCTACAACCCTTCATCCTGCTCGGTGAGTGGCGGTTCAGGGACTTTCACATTCACGATCAAGCAATACACCCCCCCGGGCTCATACATAATCACCGTGACCGGACAATCAAAGGGTGATTCCGTCCAAACCTCGTTCCAAGTGAACGGCTTGTCGTTCTCTCTAAACCCAACCTCCGGTTCTGTTGGTAACGAAGTTACCTTCACTTTCAGTAATGTTCCTACGAACGATACGAGCTGCTCAATTTCAAGTCCGACGGGTAACGTTGTGACACTTTCCGCGTGCGTTGTCAGCAACGGTTCGGGCAGTGGAACCTTCATAGTGGGCAACGTTTCGCCCGGCGACTACGTAATTGAAGTCACGGCATGTATTGGCAATAATGGTTGCAGTCCCAGTGCGGGCGATTTCGCCCAGCAAGTGTTTACCGTTACTGGCGGCCCTCTGATCACCCTCAGCCCCGCGACCGGAGTTCCGGGCACTGATATCTCAGTCAGCGGAACAGGGTTCCAGTTGTCAGACCAAGCCTGTTCCATCACAAGTCCAAGCCCCAACGTAGTGACAAATTCTGGTTGCTCTGTGACTTCAGGGACAGAAGGAATTCACGGAAGTTTCGTTGTGGGTAACGTTGCAGCTGGCCAGTATGTGATAGAGGTAACCGGCTGCTCAGGCAACAACCCATGCGCAGCAAGTCAAGGAGACTTCGCCCAACAAGTCTTAACCGTTACGGCCACCCTGACTCCGGCAATTGTACTCAACACAAATTCTGTAATTCCAGGAACTACGATCCAGGTGTCGGGTTCCGGTTTCTCGACAAGCGACACATCCTGTTCACTTTCGGGCTCCGCCGTAAGCTCTGCGACATGCTCAATCTCAGGAGGAACACTGTCTGGATCATTCGTTGCGGGAAACGTCGCAGCCGGATTTTATACGGTTACCGCGATAGGTTCAACCGGGGATTCTGCTTCCGCTACGTTTGGAGTCGGTCCATCGAATGCGCCAGCGATACCAGGGTTCCCAATTGAAGCATTGCTCTCGGGCCTACTTCTAGGGATAGCAGTCGTGACCATGTTGCGGCGAAGACTCCTTAACCACTCGACTTCAACCGAATGATCAGAAACCGATCTGGATCGACGAACGGCTCTGACTTTGGGCTAGGTCACGGCAACCGTCCTACGCTGCCTTTGCCAAAGGCTGAGCCAAATTCATCTTGAGTCAAGCGATCCGGTTACCGGAAATATCCGCGCTGTTGGCGGATCGTTGGGGTCGTTGGATAAGTAATCCATGGCCTAGGTCCAACGATAATGGGTCTTATTATTGAATGGAATCGGCTTTGATGGCAAGGGGGGCAGTAGACTGACTCGACGCCATACCTAGCACAAGTCAAACATATTGGGATCCCACATTGAGAGCAATATACTTGGGCGATTGTTTGCGGATGGAAGTTGCAGAAGCTCGGTCTGGAAGCCTGGTTCGGTGAAACAACAACAGAGCTACCACACAATAAGCAATAGTTCGCGGCGTCTCGGTTTTCGGTTCCACACATTGAGCATATCGTGGGCAAAGCGTTCACTCTGAGGGTATCAGTACGCTTTCTCGTAAAGATAATACTTCGCTAATTTGCCCAAATTGAACTTTTATTGTTCTTCCTCAAAGATCGCCCTGTCTGACCCTCTATGTCTCTTTCGGACTGTCCGAATTGTGGCGGGCCTCTTGACTTTGTTTCGGGTAGTAAGACCAGGTCAAAGTGTTGGAATTGCGGCTACTACAACGACTGTTGTTAGCCGATGATGCAGATCGTTCGCTTGCTACGCGTTGCTCTTCTTGACCTCATACTTCGCAAGGCCTTCCAGAACTGTGATGATCCCTGAGTGATCGTAATCGCCTCGATCGGAGGTCTTCATCGAATTCATCATTTCACGTATTAGGCTGGTAACGGGCAGAGGGACGCCGTATTCCGATCCGGTCGCGAGAGCGATTCCCAAGTCCTTGTAATGCAATCTTGTCTTGAAGCCAGGTTTGAAGTCCCTTTTCAGCATGAGAGGACCTCTGACGTCGAGCACGCGCATGGCATACCCGCCCGCTATGACTTTAAGAACAATCTCCGGATCGACCCCGGCCTTGGCTCCAAGGACGAGAGCTTCGCTTGCAGACTCCAAAACCCCTGCTACCAAAATCTGGTTGCATGCTTTTACCACTTGGCCAGCGCCCGATCCGCCGCAATAGACGATGTTCTTTCCCATGGTCTCGAGTACAGAGCGGCAATCATCGAAAACATCCCTTTCGCCGCCGACCATTATGGTCAGCGTAGCATCTATGGCTCCTTTCTCCCCTCCGCTAACGGGGGCGTCGAGGATGCGCACACCGCGGCTCTTGGCCGCCTCAGCCAATTTTCTTGTCGTAATCGGCGAGATGGTACTCATATCGATAAACGTGGAACCCGATCTAATACCTTCAAAAATTCCACCCGGGCTAAAAGCTGCCTTTTCAACATCCGGGGAGTCAGGGAGCATCGTGATTACTATATCGTTCTGCTGCGCCAGTTCTTTTGAAGAATGGGAAATTTTGGCGCCTTGATTTGCGAGCTCCTTCAGTGAAGCCTCGACTATGTCAAAAACTGTTAACTCGTATCCGGCCTTCAGGAGATTACGGGCCATCGGTTTTCCCATGATTCCGAGGCCAATTAATCCAATTTTGCGATTCATGAGTTTTCGAGCTGAGGTCGCACGGGGTGTGTTTAAGCTCAACCCCTTACTACCATAATTCGGAACAACGTGATGCATCATATTCATGATTCAACTCAGCAATAGTGTTGAAAGAGTGATTGCTGACACATGAAAAATCAGTTGAAGTCACAATTGAAGAATGGGCAAATTACTTTCGGTGTTACATTCGGAATATCAAGCCCAGAAGTACCCTATGCACTTGGAAACCTTGGTTTAGACTGGGTGAATTTCGATATCCAACATTCAGTGCTTGACACGCAAACAGTTGCTAACTTGATCCAAGCCATGAGTTATTCTGACACTATCCCAATAGTGAGAGTACCCTCAAATGACCCTAGTCTGATCAACAAGGTTCTAGACTTAGGCGCCAAGGCCGTAATCGTTCCCCTCGTGAACACGGGTAAGGAAGCGGAGATGGCCGTTAGAGCCGCGAGATATTCGGGGTCGAGAAGTTGGGGTGGGCGCGCTGGCCTCAGAGATCCTGAATATGCGGAAACAGCGGATGCTGAGGTCATGGTCATACCGCAGATAGAAACGAAACTCGCTCTTCAAAACATCGAAGAAATCGTCACGACGGAGGGAATAAGCGCAGTTTTTTGCGGGCCTTATGACTTGTCGATTGCACTCGACACCTTTCGCGACTTCAATAGTCCAGTTTTCCAGAAAGCAGTCGAATTGATTGTATCAAGCTGCGAAAACCATGGCGTAGCACCAGGACTCTTAGCGCCCATAGGCCCGGTTGAGCAAGCCGTTGAGAAAGGCTTCAAACTGATATGCATTGGAGTTGACCTAACCTTCCTCATGCAAGGAGTCCGAGACGAACTCAGGAAAGCGCGGACAAGTACTAGTTCGCGAGCTCCAAAAAAGTCAACGTAACTGGTCGAATCGGAAACCACCGCATCCATGCAAAGTTTGTTTCACTACGTGTGATAGATCACGAAATCATCTTTGGCGTCAAGCAGTCAGAGCTTTATACCATCCGACTCCGAGGCCGTGACGAGCCAAGTTGTTAGAGAAAACCGCGGTCGTAGGAGCCGGACTTATGGGCGGCCAGATAGCACTCGTTTTGGCAATGGGGAGCAGGCAGACATTTCTTACGGACAAAGATCAGAACGTTCTCGATAAATCGATAGAAAACATTCGGCGGTACGCTTCAGACCTTCATCGCCACGCTCTCCTGCAAGAGGACCCCTCTAAGGTAATTGAGAGAATTCAAACTACCACTTCTCTTGAAAAAGCTGCCGCGGGAGCCGAGTTTGTAGCTGAAGCTGTGTTTGAAGATCTAGAGGTCAAAAAAGATGTTTTCAGAAGACTTGATGAATCTACTGAGCGCACCACAATACTCTCCAGCAACACTTCCGGCTTTCCAATAAGCAAAATTGCCGCCGCAACAAGAACACCCGATCGAGTCGTTGGCGGGCACTTCGTACAGCCCGCGCATGTCGTTCCGATCGTTGAGGTCATAAGAGGCGACAAGACCTCCGATGACGTGATCAAACGTACGCGTGAGATATGGCTTGGGCTACATCGGATTCCGATCTTGATAAACAAGGACATCCCAGGTTTTATTCTGAATAGAATTCAGCATGCTATGATCCGTGAAGCTACATTTTTGATTGCAGAAGGCATAGCCGGAGCCGAAGACATCGATTTGACTGTCTCGCTAGGATTGGCTCCTAGAATGACAGTTTCTGGGCCTCTCGAACAACGTGACATGAATGGTATAGATCTAAACTACAAAATTGCGAAGAATTTGTGGAATGAACTGAGTGGTTCGGAAGAACCGCTAGAGTTTCTCAAACACAAGGTCGAGAAAGGTGAACTGGGATTGAAGTCAGGGCGAGGATACTATGATTGGAGTGGAATGAACCCGAACGATGTGCGCAGTGCCAGAGACGAGGCGCTGTTGCAGACTACCCAAGAAGTGCTTGGCCGCATGAAGACGCAAAAGTATATGCCTCATGAAAGTGCCCCTGCGGGAACGAGAAATTAAATGCCAGATGGAAAGAGAGAAGTTGTACCGGCCGGCTGGCCCGACGGGAAAAGAGTAGCTGTTTTCGTGAACATACCGCTTGAGGGCTGGTCTGACAACTCTGCCCCCGCCATAGGCCCAATGGGAAACCCACTGAAACCAGGTTATCTCGATACGCAGTCTCGATCTTGGGCCCGGTACGCATCGACTACCGGCATGCCACGGCTTCTAGACATTTTGCATAAGAGGAAAGTCAGGGCGACGGTATTCACCAGCGGAATTATCGCCGAACGATACCCCGAACTCGTAAGAAGGATTGCGGACGAAGGCCATGAATTATGCGGCCATTCTTATTCTCAAGATGTCTTACCTGTATATCTTGACGAGAAAGCTGACAAGGAGAACATTGAACGATGCCAAGAGGTTATCGCGCACGCTTCAGGAAAGCAAATTACGGGTTGGAGTAGCCCCCGAGCCACACCGGGGTTAACGACGATCAAGCATCTCGCGGAAATGGATTTTCTATGGCATAATGATACTTTCGACGCCGACATGCCTTACTTGGAAAGTTTCGGCGACAAGAAGCTGGTGGCAATTCCATTCACGATGGAAGTCAACGACATGCCACTGTACGTGCGGTATGGGAACGCGCCAAACACCTACACCCAAATCCTGCACCGCATTCTTGAAAGATGGTACGCCACGCATGAAGGCGTGGCATGTCTTGACGTAACCGTTCACGCGCATGTATTCGGAAGACCGTATGGTGCTATTGAGTTTGAAGAAGCGTTAGACACGATAACTGCTCTTAGATGGATTTGGAATCCAACACATGAGGAAATGGCCCAATTGTATCTTAAGCCGAGGAAAAAATGAAAGGAATACGCACGCATCTTGCATTAGCGGAAACTCTTGATCGGAGTCTCGATGAAGTATATTGCGGTAGTTCGCCCGGAAATTGTTGTGCAGCGGAACGTTCCAGCGTATTTCTACATACGCTAACTTTCGGCACAGCTCGCGTACGTAGTGTACGTAGTATACGTAATCTACGGTCCACAAAAATATAGGTAATTGCACCCACGGGTCGAGTTGGAGAGCGCGAGTGTTACAAACTGCAACAACTTTGTCAAAAGCAGAGATAATCGAACTTCAAAAAAAGTACATAATGCCCTCAGTGAAGGCCTCGTTTGACATAGTCTTCGTGAAAGGGCTAGGAACGAAGCTCTGGGACAGTGAGGGAAAGGAGTACCTCGACTGCATGGGCGGCGTTGCAGTTATGAATGTTGGGCACTGTCATCCATACGTTATCGAAGCCGTAAGGAGACAGATAGAACGACTGACTCACGTTAGTACTACCTTCTATACGGAACCTATGGTTCGACTGGCGAAGAAACTTTCTGAGTTGGTTCCGATACATGGAGCTACTAAGAGTTTCTTCTGCAACACCGGAACCGAAGCGAACGAACATGCGCTCACCCTAGCTAGGAAGTACACCGGACGCGGAGAAGCGGTGGGGATTCAGGGAGGCTTCTACGGGCGCGGAGGCTTTACGATGGGCGTAACAGGAATTGGTTCTTGGAGGGCCGGACTCGGGCCGTTTATGTCGGGCACATTGCACGCCCCTTCATTCCATTGTTACCGATGCCCAATGGGTTACAAGAATGGACCCCCTGAATGTGAATATGCTTGCGCGCATTATTTGGAGAAAATGTTGAAGACTGAAGTCTCCGCTGCACCCGCAGCCTTCATAGCCGAACCGATTCAAGGTGTTGCCGGCGCAATCCCGGCGCCGCCAGAATATTTCAAAATTATCAGGGAAATTCTGGATGAGAATAAGATCCTGTTCATCGTTGACGAAGTTCAAACTGGCTTCGGAAGGACTGGGAGCATGTTCGGCATCGACCATTATGGGGTAAAGGCGGACATTGTGTCCATGGCCAAAGCACTTGGAGGCGGTTTTCCCATAGGTGTCATCTCGGCGAAATCTGAGATTGCTGACTCGTTCCAGGGACCCGACTTCTCAACATTCGGAGGAAACCCGGTGAGCTGCGCTGCCGCCCTCGCCTCTATTGAGGTCATAGAGAGAGAACATCTTGTAGATAACGCGAGAAAAGTCGGTGACCACGTTCTAGCTAGGCTCAGCGACTATGTCGCCACAAATACTCATGTTGACGACGTACAAGGAAGAGGTCTCTTAATTAGTTGGGAAATCGTCGAAGACAAAGCCTCGAGAAAACCCGCTCGGCCAGAAGTTGTAATGAAGATTCTGAGGGGATGCGCGGAACGTGGAGTTCTTCTCTTTCGCGCGGGACAGTATCTGAATAGAATAAGGTTCTCACCGCCACTCAGTATCACTCGTGAAGAGGCGGATCATTGTATTGATGTTGTTCAGGAGACGATTGATTTTGAAGTCGGAAAGTAGTATTCAGGTAGAGAACGTGCACAAAGCCGAAGTTCACGTACTCAGGAACTTGATCGGCGGTGAATGGGTGCAAGCATCGAACGGTGAAACTTTCGAAGTTACAAACCCAGCAAATGGTGAAACCATAGCTAAGGCTCAGAACTCATCTCTCGAGGATGCTAAACGGGTGATCGATTTCGCAGATGATTGTCGAGAAGATCCGAACTGGGTGATGAATCCTAAAGCGCGTGCTGTGGCCCTCTACAAACTGGCCGACCTCATGGAGGGGCAACGCGATGCTTTGGCTCGATTACTCACATTGGAATGTGGGAAACCGCTTAAACAAGCGAAAGGCGAGATTGACGCATCAGTTGATACGCTCAGGTACAATGCTGGTTTTGCAAGGAATATCCGCGGCGAGTCATTCAGTATGGCTCAAGGTTCCTACAGCGTCATTATGCGTGAACCTATGGGTGTAGTCGGCCACATCGTGCCATGGAATGTTCCAGTCCTGCTGCTGTTCCGGGGTATGGCCACGTCTCTTGCTGCCGGCAACATCTGCATCGTAAAGCCGGCAAGCTTTACGCCTTTGACCACTGCGCGAATAATTGAACTAGCGACGAAAGTTCCCGAGATTCCGAAGGGTGTCTTAAGCTTCATCACGGGTCCTGGGTCCATCGTTGGCGCCGAGATTGTTTCAAGCCCCAAGGTTGACATGATATCCTTCACAGGCGACGCGAACACGGGAAGAGAGATCCTGAAACTCTCAGCGAACAATGTTAAGAAACTTGCTCTGGAGCTTGGAGGCAAATCGCCTGACGTAGTTTTCGCCGATGCTGATCAGGAGAAAGCCGTTGCCGGAGCCTTAAGTGGAGCATTTACCCATAGTGGACAGATCTGCTTCGCGGCCACGAGGCTATTGGTTCAGAAACAAATTCATGAGAAATTCGTAACCACGCTGAAGCAAAAGGCACAGTCAATGCGCGTTGGAAACGGACTAGATGAAAGCTCCGAACTTGGACCGATTATATCGGGCAGCCAGATGAAAACCGTTCTCAAGTACATCGAAGAGGGAAAAAGCGAAGGTGAACTCGTGACAGGCGGAACAAGATTAACGACAGGTGAGTTAGGCCGGGGGAATTTCGTCGCTCCAACGGTTTTCGACAACGTACCAACAAAAGCACGCATAGCCCAAGAAGAGATCTTCGGCCCAGTTGTTGTCGTGATCCCGTTCGATACCGAAGAGGAAGCAGTTAAGGTGGCCAACGACTCAGCCTTCGGATTGGCTGCCGCCGTGTGGACGCGAGATATCAAGACTGCCTTTGGATTTGCTAGAAAAGTGAAAGCGGGCACGGTTTGGGTCAATGCGTACGGCAAGACGTTTCCGGAAGCTGAGTTCGGCGGCTACAAACAAAGTGGCATCGGAAGGGAGAGGGGCCTTGAAGGGTTGCATGAGTACACCCAGCTCAAGCACGTGTACTTTGAACTCTGATCCCGATTTGAGAGAGGGATCGTAGTATGTCGTGTAGAATGACTCCGGAACTCTTCAGCATGAAGCCATTTGAATACAGCGCGCCGAAAACAGTGAAGGAAACGCTGTCGCTGATCGAGAAATTCGGTTCGGAAGGAACTTTGATTGCGGGCGGTACTGACCTGATACCGCTACTGAAACTGCGATTTGTTACACCCCGATATGTAGTCGACATAAGCAATCTCAGCGAACTTGATTTCATTGAAGAGGGCGACGATTCATTGAGAATTGGGGCGCTAACCAGACATCGAACGCTCGAGCGATCATCCATTGTATCAGAAAATGCGCCTATCCTAGCCGATGCCGCTAGCCGCATTGGGTCGCCACTGATCAGGAATATGGGGACAGTTGGCGGGAACCTCGTCAATGCCTCTCCATGTTCAGATACCTCCACACCTCTGCTTGCATTGGGGGCGAAATTGAAACTTGTCAAATCAAGCGGACAGAGGACCGTAATGATTGATGACTTCTTCCTAGACGTGAAGAAGACGGTCATTCAGCACGACGAGTTGCTAACAGAAGTTCAAGTCCCAGATCGGGCGCCCAAAACTGGGACGGCGTTCATCAAAGTAGGGAGGCGGAACGGGAACGATCTAGCAATCGTTAGCGTTGCCGTTTCAATCAACATTCCAAATGGCGTGTGCAAGAGCGCCCGGATAGCCCTCGGGTCTGTAGCTCCAACCCCACTTCGTGTGAGAAAGGCAGAGTCAAGTCTCGTTGGGAAGACCCTTGGTGAAAAAGAGATCAACGAGGCCGCTGAGATAAGTTCACAGGAAATTCGCCCTATATCAGATGTGCGCGCTTCCGCCGAGTATAGGAGAGATGTCTCAAAGGTAATCGTTCAGATGGCAATCAGCAAGGCCGTCGGGAAGGCAGGCGCCTAGATTCTTGGATGAAAAAATCAGTTTCGTATTGAACGGGAAAACAGTTGCGGTTGAAGTTAAGCCAAACTCGACGTTGTTAGATGTTCTGCGGGGCAGCCTCAAACTGACTGGGACGAAGAAGGGATGTGCTCGCGGAGAATGCGGTGCGTGTACGGTGCTGCTTGATGGGGAACCAGTCTGTTCCTGCTTAGTCTTGGCGCCGAGAGTAGACCATAGAGACGTAATGACGATTGAGGGCTTGGGAACGCCGGATCATCTGCATCCCTTGCAGAAGGCTTTCGTGGAGCGGGGCGCCGTTCATTGCGGCTTCTGCACTCCGGGTGTTCTGCTTTCGGCCACAGCCTTGCTGCGGGATAATCCGAACCCGACGGAAGAAGAGGTCAAGAACGGAATCTCAGGAAATCTTTGCAGATGTACGGGATACGTACCGATAATCAGAGCCATTCTAGCAACGGCGCGAAATGGAAAGATCGAGGAGAAGTTGTGAATTGGAGACGAAGTATCAAGTTCTTGGTAAGGGCGTAGCGAAGGTTGACGTGCTCGATAAGGTTCTTGGCCAGGCAAAGTACGGCGACGATACAGAGCTTCAGGGGATGTTGTATGCCAAAATTCTCAGGAGTCCTATGCCTCACGCTAGAATCCTGAGCATAGACGTTGAAAAAGCCCAGAGACTGCCCGGTGTCAGTTCTGTTATCACGGCGAAGGATGTTCCGTACAACTTTTTTGGCGGCGAAGTTGAGGACCAGGTAATATTCGCCAGCGACAGAGTGCGATACGTCGGCGACCCGATCGCAGCCGTTGCCGCAGAGTCTGAGGAAATTGCCGAGGACGCTCTGCAGTTAATTGATGTCAAATATGAAGAACTGCCCGCCGTCTTCGATTTTCGAGACGCCCTGAAACCCGACCGCGCCTAAGTTACACGAAGGCGGCAACCTGAGAACGCATCGGAAGATTAGATCGGGAGATGTTGAGAAAGGCTTCAGAAACTCCGATCTGGTGATCGAAGACAATCTGTGGACACAGAGGATGGAGCATTGCCACATCGAACCACATGCCGCGACAGCGGTTATGTCGCCTGACGGCAAAATGACCGTTCGTACTTGCCTCTCAATGCCTTTCGTGGTTCAGGCTGAGCTTGCCAAGGTCCTGGGAGTACAGTTATCCAAGGTTAGGATTGTCCAAGCAGAGTCGGGTGGAAACTTCGGTGGCCGAAACGACATGTCCGTTGAACCATACGTCGCTCTTCTTGCCATGAAGACAGGTCACCCGGTCAGGATTGTCTGGACTCGTGAAGATGAGTTCGTTGGCTCAACTTCACGGCACCTAATGTATGTCGAGTATAAGACCGGCGTCAAGAAGGACGGTGAAATAGTTGCAAGGGAGGTGAAGGTGACAAGTGATGCTGGAGCTTACACGTCGTACGGCCCCTCCAGTCTAATGAAGGGCTGCATCTGTTCAAGTGGGCCATACCGGATTCCGAATATGAAAGTGGACGGTTACCTCGTGTTCACCAACAACCCGGTGGGTGGAGCCATGCGAGGGTTTGGCGTGGCGCAAGTTCTCGCGGCCGAAGAAACTTCACATGGATCACATCGCGGCGGAACTTGGTATGGATCCAGTGAGATTCCGCCTCAAGAACGCTCTCAAGAATGGCGATCGAACAATGACGGGCCAGGTACTTCACAGCGTAGGAATATCAGAAACAATCCTGAGAGCTAGTGAAGCTATGAAATGGAACCAGGAGCTGGTTGGACCGGAGAAGAAGACAGGGCCCGTTAAGAGAGGCATAGGTATTGCCTCAGTGCTCTATCCCGTCACAATCACCGAGGAGGCGAACCCCGCTGGCGCCTACGTGAAAATATATCCAGACGGTACGATGACTGTGCAGATCGGACTCGTCGACACGGGGCAAGGTGCAAAGACTGTTATGGCTCAGATTGCAGCTGAGACGACAGGAATCTCTCTTGCGAATATCACGGTTCTCTGCGGCGATACAGACACCGACCCCTACGACCTGGGATGCGTTGCAAGCCGAGGGACATACACTAATGGTAACGCTGTAAAACTTGCGACGACCGCCGCCAGACAACAGCTTTTAGAAATTGCGGCCGAGAAATTATCAGTCAAGACCGATGCGTTAGAAACCGCGAATGATATGGTGTACGTTAGAGGAGCACCTGAAAAACACATTCCAATCAGCGAAGTCGCGACCCTCAGTTATCATAGAGGGAAGCCGATTAGCGAGGTGGCCACGTTCAACCCTCCCAATACCCCTCTAGATCCTGAGACGGGACAGGGGAACCCATACCCTACCTACGCCTACGCGACCCAAGTTGCGCAGGTCGAGGTTGACACACGAACTGGCATAGTTAAAGTACTGAAGATCGCAGCCGCGCACGATGTTGGCAAGGCCATGAACGCGTCCTTGGTTCGTGGTCAGATAAGCGGAGGAATTGGTTTCGGGATAGGTATGGCGCTTTTGGAGAACATTGCGCTAGAGCAGGGCAGAAATCTGAACCCGAATTTCGTCGACTACCTCGTTCCGACTTCGATGGACATGCCCGAGATCGACCCAATCATCGTGGAGACAGACGAACCCTCCGGACCCTTTGGCGCCAAGGGAGTCGGGGAACAAAGCAGCGTTCCAACGGCACCAGCGATTTTGAACGCAATTTACAACGCCACCGGGGTCAGGATCAATTCCCTTCCAGCCAACCCTGACAGAGTACTAAAGGCGTTGAAGCAGAATAAATGAGAGTTTCCCGGTAACGACCGGTCAAAGCTATAAAGAACTGGCAAATTGAGAGTGCAATAGTGTTGTGAGTCTGGCTACATGGCAGGCACAGTATCCGATCGGCAACGGCTAGCGCTTATGATGGGCGAAGGAACCCGGTTAGTCGAAGAAGCAAAGAAACGTGAGGTACACATTCGTCTTCTTGGTGCAATAGCATTCCAAATTCACTGCCCGAAGTTCAGCTACTTTAGCACCAAATTGGATAGAGTTCTAACTGACATCGACTTTGCGGGGTACAGCAAAGAGAAAGACGCGATGGCGTCGATGATGAAGGAATTTGGGTATGAGGATGAACCCTCAGTCACTGCGCTCTTCGGCCACAAGCGTTTGATTTGGGACAATAAGTCAAACGGGATCCACATCGATATTTTTCTAGACAAGTTAGAGATGAACCACGATATTCCCTTCAAGGATCGCCTAGCTCTTGATGAGCTAACTATCTCACTCGCAGACATGCTGCTTGAGAAGCTGCAGATCGTGCAAGTCAACGAGAAAGATTACATCGACACAATGATGCTCCTTCGAGAACATGCGATTGGTAAGGACGGTAATACGCCGGAAACAGTCGACGCTGGACACATAGCTAAACTGCTTGCATCAGATTGGGGCTTTTACTACACCGTGACGACGAACCTGGGAAAAGTTCAGACCCGGCTCGCAAAGTATAACGAGTTAAGGCACGAAGACCGCAACGATATAACCCTGAAGATAGGAGAATTGTTGAAACGGATAGAAGACGAACCGAAATCATTCTCCTGGAAAATGAGAGCGAAAGTGGGCTCAAAGAGCAAATGGTACAGGGATGTTGAAGAAGTAACTCGCTGATCCACATCGACGCTAAGTCGCCATGTGGACCGAAGGACATATTCTGTTTTGGGCGAAGTTGCGGTCAGCCTGACGTCAGCTGGTAATCGTCAATCTTGTCCTTCTTGAGGTCAATTATTGCGCCGCGAAGTATTCCTTCTTGGTATTCGCTACCTGGGTTTATGCAAACTGTTCTTCCTATCTTTATTGCGCCGCGGCTCTCATGAATGTGACCATGGAGGCCTAGGAGCGGTTGGAGTTTCTCTATAGCGAGACGCACTGACGAGCTTCCGGCTCCAAACTCCACAGGTCTTCCCTTGTCCAGAATTGGTTTCGGAGGATACACCGAATCATCCAGTTGCGGGCATGTGTCTAACTGGGAGTCCTTAGGTGGAACGTGAATGTTGAAGATGCAGTTCTTCATGTCTTGAACTTTGGAGACCATCTTCTCAATTTCTTCCTTCAACCTCTCCTCGCTGACTTCCCTGGGTGTCTTCCACGGTGTTGGGTTGCTGAAGCCAGAGCTAATCATTTCCTTGTTCTCATCGATCTTGATTACTTCACCTTCGGGGTCGATAATAAAATCCGATTTACGAAGGATACTTTCAACCTCGTAGGGGTCGTCATTTCCTCCCGTTATGTAGATCTTAACCCCGGTGCCCTTGAGCTTCTCCTCAATGAGCCTAATCCAGTCTTCAAGTCGCTCTTTCATTAACTGAAATATTATGGCGCCTGCTTTGTCTTTGTCTGTCGTAATCGTTGCTAGTTCGTCTGCTGAACAATGGTATGGATAGTACCCAGTATTCTTGACTTCTTTCTCGAACTTTTCAAGTTCACTATCGTTATGTAATTCAACTTTTTTCTGATAGTAGTAACCGTCGTAGGTGTGCTCGCTCGTCTTAACGATTGGAGTCATCATCTTGCCGGTTATGTCCCCTCCCAGAATCACTATTCCTGCCTTGTAGAAGGGACCGGCGCTCACGAACTTTCTGAACGCACGTTCAGAACCGTGGACGTCGGTTGCGAAGAATACTCTTGTCAAAGGCGACTACGCTGGCGGTATTTCCTTGAAACTCAGTTCCAGGAGACGACCCCTTCGTATCCTGCTCACTAAGTAGACCAATGTAATCGCGACTACAACTCCAATGGCCGTGTATATCCCTAAGGGTGAGTTTGCTGCGTAAATCGGACTCGTTAGGGTAAGGTAAACAATGATCGCAATGAAGATTATGCTGACAATCGCTGGGATGGCTAGTTTGATTCCCTTCATCGGCGACAGCTCATGAAGCTGCGGTTTCAGTTTGAACAGTAGTAGGGCGGCTAGTGCCACGAAGAAAGTTGGCAAAATTGCAGTCAACCATATGTAAACTGAACTGAAGGAGAAGGCGTAGGTTGCGCTCGCTGGGAGGCTGATAATGATGAAGAAGATTATTGAAATGATGCAGGCGGTCACAATGGCGTTTAGCGGGCCTTTCGTTTTGCTGTTCACATTTGCAAACCATTTCGGCAATACGCCGTCGAAGGAATAAGCGAATAGTCCTCTGGAAAAGACGAGATACGCACTGGGGATAAAGAGAATCGACTGAATAGCGGGCATTAGATTGTATATTGCCCCAAGCCAGGGTGGCATGATCATCGCGATCATTATCCCAGCGTAAGGCAGCGCCGGTAATGGAACCTTGCTTGGATCGTTCCCCAGCAGGTAATCCATTGATGACAGAAAATTGAATCCCGCCACCCGGTAGAGAAGAAGTGAGGCCGCGGCCAATAGGCCGAGAAAAATCATGGACCCAAGTACTAGACCATATAGCGCTGTTCTCTTAGGGCTGCGTATCTCGCCCCCGACGTTTGCGTTCCATTGGAAGAAGCCTACCACACCGAATGCGGGGAGTAGAAGAACGCTACCCCAAAGAGAGACTTGATCAGGGATGGACCACCCATCGTGTGCAGCCGCAGTGATTATGGCAGTGTAATGGTCTGTCGCATTACCCGTGTATTGGGACGTAAAGCCGTTAAATGCTGACTTGAAGCCTTCAGGCGTTGCGACCAGCAGGGCCCCAAGCCCGAGGACATAGAGAACTACGACAATGACGATAATGATCTGCTGAATTCTAAGATAAGTCCGAAGGGACTGGCCAGCAATCACCACTCCAAGAAGGATCCATATCACGCCCAAGACAAAAATCCAAAACGTAGACAACGTGGCTATTGCAATGTTGACAAATAATGGGATATTGTAAACTACTCCCGTATAGCCGAAGAATGCGGTAAGTCCAAACGAAGTAATCGTGGTTGTCCCGATTGCAACGAAAGCCAGCCAGAACATACCGTAGGTCATGTTGCCGATGAAGCCAATTGATGGGTGCAGCGCTCTACTGACAAACACGTAATCGCCGCCGCTCCTGGGCATTATGACCATGAAGCAATAGTAAACTAAAGTGACAGCGAGTGTTGCGATAACGAAAAGTAAGAATCCGACTATATAGTTGCCGCCAATAAGCGGTGTGGCAGCTACCCAATAGAAGAGTGAGAAGAAGAGTCCCATTCCGGCGAGATTGAAGAACGCGAAATCTCTCGCATTAAACTCACGAACAAGGCCAGATGCTCTTCGAACATAGGCCGGTCCCTCAGTTTGACTTCCACTCACAACAAATCACTTAAACAACCGCTGCTCCCAACCAACTGTATAACGGTAACTGACGTAAACTATATTCGACATATACGCGGGGTTGACGAGCTGTACTCAACCACAATATTGCTACCCGTGAACTTATAACTGCGTCTTTCGTGGCCGCGGTGTGGTAAGAGCGCCCAGTCGGAGAGCAGTTGCGAAAAGTTCTTAGTATCCTTGTGAGATATCGATCTGAAATTCGCATTTGCGCAAAAACATTATCGTACAGACAACGTCGTTCTGTGCGTGTTCGAATTGTGCCACACCATTGATTTCAGGGACCCCGCCGGGAGTTTCTTAGGACAGAACGATGCTGTCGGATTCGTCTTCGAGGAATAGCGATGGTTGACGTCTTCGAAGAAATTGCGCAGGTGAAGCGCGAAGGGAGTAGGGTTGTTCTCGCAACGGTTGTTGAAGGAGGTAGTCAGAGTCCAGGGAAGATGGGATTTCGGATGTTGGTCTATCCCGATGGCAGAGTTAGCGGAACCGTTGGGGGCGGCCTTCTTGAAGAAAAGGTACGTGGGGACGCGTTGCGTTGTATGCAGAGCAAGAAGACGGAGTTGGTAGAATACATCCTCGATGAACGAAATGCTCAAGGCTTAGGGATGCTTTGCGGCGGTAAAGTGAAAGTGTTCCTCGAAATGATTGAAGGAACTCCCAGGTTGTTTGTGTTTGGGGGAGGCCACATCGCGCTCTCGCTGGTGCAGTTCGCAAAGCAACTAGATTACAAAGTGTTAGTCGCCGACAATCGAGAAGAATTTAGCAATAAGAAGCGGTTCCCGCTTGCGGATGAAACTCAAACGGGTGATTATGCTCAAATCGTCAGAGCCCTGAACTTCCGTGATATCGATTCCGTCGTCATCGTTACCCACGGGCATGAATTTGACGCGACTGTTTTGAGAGAATGCCTGAACAAGTCCGTTCTTCCGGGTTACATTGGCATGATCGGAAGCAGAAATAAGATCTCGACTACATTCTCGCGCCTCAAAGAGCAAGGCGTAACGCCTGATTTGCTTACCAGAGTCAAGTCACCTATCGGCCTGGATATTGGCGCCAAGACTCCTGCTGAGATAGCCCTGAGCATAATGGTTGAGATCGTGGCGGAGAAATATGGAAAAGCAGTCAGTCTAAGGTCTACGTAGTTTCAGAGACGGTTGTTAGGTGATCGCGCTGGATTATGAGGATATCATGAATTACGTTGGCGGCTGGGTTGGCTCCGGGGATAAACTACAGGTCTGGGTTTGGAACAAGTCTAATGAACTCAACGAACTCGGCGTGGTCCCAATTGACCCGACTAGAGGCCGATTCCTAGAACTCATCGCCAGAATCAAATCCCCTCGGCGAATCTTGGAAATCGGTTCAGGGGTCGGGTACAGCGCATTATGGTTCATGAAAGGCATGGGCCAGAGGGGAAAGTTGGAGACGATCGAGGTCGACCGTCAAGTCGCCAGCGAATTGCAGGAGGCCATCCAAAAAACCGGGCTGCAGCGTCGGATAAAAGTTCATCATGGCGCCGCCCTGGAAATACTGCGGAAACTGAAAGGGCCATACGATGTAGTTTTCATCGACGCTGACAAGGACGAGTATCCGCAGTACTTGAAATATGCAATCAAGTTAACTTCGCCTGGCAGCATCATTCTAGCTGATAATCTGCTCTGGGGCGGCGCAACCTTCCTACGAGGGGTGCAGAGGGAAGGTGCCGAAGGAATAATTGAGTACACGAAACGGATCTTCAACGACCCTCGACTATCGAGCCTAATTATCCCACTCGGGGATGGATTAGCGATTAGTTACAGAGTCAAATAAATCCCTGAGAGTGTGCGCTCCGCCGAATCAACTTAAGTGTTCATGAGCGTAAATTCAGTCGGTTATCCACTTGTACCATGAAGGAAGTCGGAGACTTCAGGATCAGTTTGATACTAGGCGAATGGCGGATAGGATTGAGGAAGTTCTAGTCAGTGACAAGTTGACCGATTACAGAGGACTTATCGAAACGAGAGACATGTTCTTTCTCGCAACGTCAGATGAGTTGGGACACCCTAGCTGCTCGTATAAGGGAGGGGCTCCGGGGTTCGTGCGGGTAGTAGACGAACATACCCTCGCCTTCCCCAACTACGACGGAAACGGCATGTACCTCTCGATGGGTAACGTACTCAGAAACCCACACGTGGGTCTCCTATTCATCGACCTCGAAGAGGGAAATAGACTCAGAGTGAACGGAAACGCCACTATCAGCATACAGGACCCGTTGATGGCTGACTACCCTGAAGCGCAGTTTATCGTGAGAGTTCGCGCAACCCATGTCTTCCCGAACTGTCCACGCTACATCCACCAATACAAACTGATAGAGCGATCGAAATTCATTCCCAAGAAGGGCTGTAAGACTCCAGTTCCGGAATGGAAACGCTCCGACTGGGCTGTCGACGTACTTCCGGAAGGCGACCCCGCAATGTCAACTTAGAATTTTGTTAAGTTCATGGCGATCCCATTATTAGAGAACCGGGATGGTTGCAGGATTACGCTAGCTCTTTCCGATAAACCCATAAACGGCTATTATCGGGGTGACCGCGTCAGGCGATGCTAAGAATCAGTAAGACTCGAGCCCTACAGCTCTCACTCCTCGCCATCGCCTCGGTTATCATCGTGGAGGGGCTAGCTGGAATCATAACGGGAAGCCTGTCGCTATTAAGCGACGCCGGACACGCATTGTTCGATGCAATCTCAACACTGATACTGTTTGTCGCGACAAGCCTCTCCCTCAAACCCGCAGATGAAGACCATACCTACGGGCATGGTAAGATCGAATCTTTAGGAGCACTAATCGGCGGCATCATACTCCTACTATTCGCAGTCGGAATTACCGCTCTCGCCCTGTTACGCCTCAACATTGGAAACCACGCGCAACCGGGCCTGCTGGGTTATGCTGCCGCTTCATACACAATGAGTATCGAAATCATTCGGATGGTCATCCTCACCGCGGCTTTGAAGACGGGAAGTCTTTCCGTTAAGGCTGACCTGTACCACGCAGCCTCTGACTTCTTTTCGACCTCTCTGGTTTTTGTCGCATTAGGGCTGACGAGCCTTGGCTATACTGTTGGGGACACGGCCATATCGTTCGTTCTCGCGGGCCTCCTAGGCTATCTCAGCGTGAAACTAATTTACGGCTCGATGCTCGACCTAAGTGACGCTGTATCAGGAAAACTTGTCCAGTCGGTACTGCGCGAAATTAGGAGCACCGACGACGTGTTGAAATGCAAATCTTTGCGAGTTCGGCGTGTGGGGGAACAGACGTACGTGGACGCGGTCTGCGCAATTTCCCCTGATGCCAAAGTAACTGACGCGGATACGATAGCCTCTAGGGTTGAGGCAAGACTCACCAAGTTACTTGGAAAGGCTACGGTTATGATACATGTGGAACCTCTTGAATGGGGCCTCCCTGTAGAGTTGCAGGTTCGAAACGCAACGAACCTGGTCGAAGGGGCGAAGGGGGTGCATAACCTTTCGGTTACTTCCGTTGAAGGCGGCATTTATGTGACATTGCATGTTCAGGTCGACCCTTCTCTCCCATTAGATAAGGCGCACGAGATCGCACGATCCGTCGAGCAGGGAATCGAAAAATCGATTCCAAGGGTTCGACAGGTCACGGTCCACTTGGAACCATTGCTTCCCGAAATTGGAGAGGGTCAACTCGTGGAGGACAAACTGCGTCTCGGATACCGTGAAGTCTGTAATCAAACGGTACCCCGACGTCCTGGAAATAAGCGCGATCGCAACTTATCGAAGCGAAGGCAAGCTGCACATAAATGTCCACTGCGTATTCCGAGGGGACGAGCCCATCTCGGATGTTCATGAGTTAATCTCTAAAATTGAGGAGAGCGTTAGGCAGAAATTCGAAAACGCTATCGTAACCATTCATCCGGAACCGGTCGAACGGTAGTGCTCGGCTAGATGAAGGATTTCGACATCACGTAGGCATCCGACCCATCAAAGTAGTACCTTGGGATGGTTCGGGAAACGTCGAAGCCCATTTTCTTGTATAGGTTGATCGCAGGATAGTTCTCTATCCGCACCTCAAGGTAACACTCGTCAACGCGGCGCAAGGACATGGCTGAAAGTGCTTGTTGTACGAGCGAGTAGCCCATCCCCATGTTACGATACTCGGGCATGACAGCTACCGAAACAATGTGGCCCTTCCTGGCGAAGCGAAGGTGCCTTAGATCCGAGAACCCGTGCTCGAGACGGCACATTATGTACCCAACAACCCCCGCTTGAGACTGAGCGACTATGAACGCGTCCGGGAGAGTGTTGAACGTGTCGAGGAAGAAGTAAGGTGCGTAGTTTTCCGGGAGGCAAACTCTGTTTATGTTCATGACCGCGTCGAGGTCGGCCGGGCCAAAACCGCGAAGCGTATAGTTTCTCTGAATCAGCAACGGGTTACTCGCCGATTTCATGCAGCCGACGACTATTTGATATTACCTACGCTTCAAACTGACCTTGACCCGAATATGTTTAAATCAGCTCCGTCGTGTTAGCCCCGAAAAACAGAAGGATAACCGTGTGACTGCCGACCCTACGCCAACTTTCACCCCGGCAGCGCCACCCTTTGGGATCGATTTCGGTTCTATCCGTAATATGCTCGAATATCGTTTCACCGTCTTGGACGCTTACGTAGACGTGAATGGCCTCCCGACTTTCGCTGTTGTCAATGAACCGGTGAAGGATAAGTTCCGTGAACTATTACACGACCTAGCCAACCACGGCCTCATGGCCAAGGTGAGGCGGGTGTCTGACAAGCTCGTCGTATCCGTATTCCCGAAACCAATCCTAGGCAAACCGAGAAGAAAGATCAATTTGCTGCTCTTTCTAGCGACATTGGTTAGTGTTTCGGTGGCGAGTTACTTGAATATATTCGGTGTAGATCCTCGGCTTGCAGCGGTCATGTTTTCGGGTTTTAGCGCCGCCGATCAGGCCGTAGCTCTGGCGGCGGGGATTCTGGGAATAATTGGGCTTCACGAATTCGGACATGTACTCGCTGTCAGATACCATAAGATGGACGCCACCCTCCCATACTTCGTCCCCGGACCACCACCTATAGGGACCTTTGGCGCAATGATTTCTCTTCGTGGGCCGCCTACGAATCGTGATCAATTATTTGATTTGGGCTTCAGCGGGCCTGTCACGGGGTTCGTGGTCATACTCTTTGTTGCGATCGTAGCCATTATGACCTCCCCAATAATCACCAGCCAACAGGCGACCCAGCTACTCGGCGCTAAGCTGTTACAATACAATTCTTGGCCTAACGAACCATTCCTTCTCGACTTGCTGACGCAGGCGGGTTTACGCGCTGTACCTGCTGGCCAAGTGCTCGTGTTGACTCAGGTTGTTTTTGCTGCAGAGGTTGGTGCACTGATAACCTTCCTCAACCTCCTTCCGGTCTGGCAATTGGATGGCGGACACATTACAAGGGCGACGCTCGGGCCCAAAGGACATAAGGCCACGGCTGTCATCGCGTTCGGGATCCTGTTGCTTGCTGGCTATTGGCCGTTCGCGGTTCTGCTTTTAGTGTTCATGTTTGTCAGTCGACGGCCGTTTGAAGGCCTCGAGCCATTGGATGATATTTCTCCGCTCTCCAACTCAAGGAAGGTTTTGTTTGCTCTAGCTCTAGTGATGCTTGCACTCTCATTCGTAATATTGTGAACTATTCGCCCGACTAGGATCGACCATGCCTGCCAATCTGCAACTCAAGTTACTTGAGCTTACAGCTGAGAGTCGTGCCGTAGATGTTGAGGACTTGGAATCTGCCCAACAAATGAATCTAGCCGCGAAGCTCGACGCCTTACGAGAGCATGGGCTTGTCTCGATCTCAGACGGCCTCCTCAGAATGGACCGGCAACAGAGGATGATGCTTGCCGAAGGTTTAATTCACGACGGGGGAGACCCCAAGAGGATATCGCGATTCTTGGGTTGGCAGGAATTCGAGGATTTCACGCAGCACACGTTTTCTGCGAACGGTTTTCGGACGGTGAAGCATTTCGTATTCAAATCTCAGACCCGAAAGAGAGAGATAGACATACTCGCATGGAACGATACCCTAACGTTCGCTGTGGATTGCAAACACTGGCTTAGGGGCCTGTCGACTGGACAAATGCAGGACGCGGCAAAGGCCCAAGTAGAACGGGTGATTGCGTTGGCTAGCCGGCCCGACCTGCTTAAGCGCCTAAAGGTTGATCACACGGAGAGGCGAAGGATCATGCCTGTCATTCTAGCCTTGAGTGATCTTAGAGAACGTATGGTCGACAAGGTCCCGATCGTTTCAGTGTCAAGGTTATTGAGTTTCATCTACGGCGTTTCGCCGGTCGATGATGGGATACAACGCATCCCGATATCTGACCTCGGAATTCAATCACGTCTAATGTAGTTCACCACCTAAGGATGTGGGGTGGACCGAAGTCCTAATCTCACGGAGAGAGGAGGAGCATGGTGACCTTGACCGAGAAAGAACAGAGCCTTCAACAACTCACAAGCGCTTTACTGGCCGGTAAAGCGGACGAGGCGAGGCAGAACACTTACGCGGCGTTAGGCAGAGGAAATACCAGCGGCGAATTACTCGACGCCGTAATTGAAGCGACGAATATCGTTGTGGACCTTCACGAGCTCGGTCAATATGAACATGGAAAGCTCGCGGCAGTCGAAAACGCCGTAAATGCCAGCCTCCAGGTCTTAGAGGATTGGCTCGCGAAATCACAGCGGAGATTCGGAGAGAAAGTGACCGTCGGACCGGTAGGTGTCAAAGCAGGCGCATTAGCATCGTTGGTATTGTCAGCCGCGCTGAGATCAGCAGGTTTTCAGTCAACATCCCTCGGCAAGACTCAGACCGCTCTGGACCTACTTCGAAACTCAGAGGAACTCGGCGCTAACCTAGTTATTCCACTGCTACCCGGGGACGAAGCAGAGGTGCAATTGCGAAACTTTGTAGGCGAACTTGAACGAGGAGGCTTTCGTAACAAGTTTGAAGTTATTCCGATCGCACCAGGGCTATCCGAAACGGTGGAATCACCCCTTGTCGTCGCGCGGAATTCTAGCGAGGCAATTAGCAAAGCTACGGAATGGGCACTCAGAAAACACGCCGCTAAGACCTAGCGATCTCGGGCGATCGTACCCCGAAGACCCGGCTTCATAGTTTGGTTCCGCATTTAATGCAATGCGCCCATTCTGGTTCGGTTTCTTGTCCGCAATTTGGACACGTCGGGGGGGTCTGTTTTTCCACCGTCTCCTCGACTGTGGCCTGAACGGGTTCCTCTGCTGGAGGCGCCACCACGCTTGATCTTCGTCGCATCACCAAGACTACGCCGATTAGGATAATGGCGATCCCAACTCCGAATACAACTGGTACAGCAAGAGGTAGGTAATCGGCAGCGTAACTTGCGGTTATTGTCTTTGGTGAATCCATCGTAACGTTCAGCCGTGGAATCGACGAGTGAACATCACCGCCCCAACCTGAGAAGGTCTGAGTGACACCGAAAAGATTCAGAGGCCAGGAACCCGAACCCGACGCTGGAGCCGTTAACGTCGCGTTTGACCCCTTATCGTACCAAGCATCAGTGGTTGAATTGGATGTGGTAAGCCTCAGAAGGTATTGCGTTTTGTAATTAGGGCTAAGGGTAATGTCGCCGTCGATCAGGACGTGGCGTTGAGGTTGAGTAATGCCGTCACTCCATTGGACGAAGACGATTCGGGTTGAATTCTGAAATTCCACAGTAGGCGGGACATCCACGAGAGGGCTGGTACCTACCGCGACCTGAAGGCTTGCTTCGCCGTTAGCTGATGTTTGGACGGTTGTGGTGTCGATGGTTACGGGGACGTTCGGTGCGCCGAGAATTATGTTGAGATTTGCGGTTTTTCCAATTTTGATAGTTGAATGGCTAACGCCCGGTCCACTGACTGGGTCGTTGAAGAATCTCCAAGTTCCGTTGTCAAGGAACAGGGCGTAAGCGGTGAGGTTTAGGAATCCTTCAGTTGGAGGCGCGGTGAGGGTGATATTCCAAACCTGATCGCCCCCATTCGAAACCGACGTTGGATCGCTCTGCCATAATGGACTGGAAGAGTTATCGTTCCCGGGGTAAATTGCGCCGCGAATTGTTGCGCTGTTCGGCAAACCTTGAATTGCGTACTGCGCATCTAAACTCACTGGAAAAGTGGCTCCCGGTGCCACCTGGCGAGGACATAGAAAACTCGCAACTCGCAACAGCCCAAGGTTAGGCGACGCCGAAACGGCCACGGCAACCGGGCTCAGGGCCAACGCGACAAGTATGATGAGCAAGATCGATTGCGTTCTTACCATGTAATCAATTCCAGCATTTCTATGCGACTAACCATGACCTAATCGCTAAACCGGACGGAATATTATATGAATTGAACACGCACGCTCTTGTCAATCATGCACTGCTATGGCCGTGCTGACGACGGACGGATTGATTGAACCGCGACCTTCGATCTGGCAGAGCTACTTTGACGATGTTGGTTTCCTGAACCCATCGAGCGCCGAGAGCGCCATGTCACCAATGGCGGGCATGAAATGATCCGCTACAACAACCAGGAAAGCAACGGCAAAAACTCCCAGGATGAGTCCGGTTGGATAATGGGCGAGCGACCAGGGTAGGGTACCGCTGTATAGTAGCCAGATCTCGAGAACGATTCTTCCGATGTTCGCGAGATAGACGCTGATGGCTATGATCCCGAATGCTAGAACTTTCTTCTTCAATGCGGTTTTGGGAAGTGCAACGATGATTCCGAGAAAGACAGCGATTACTTGTACTCCGGTGCACATTCTCTGGACATCAAACTGGTTTACGAAAACTTCGCCTCCCTGATACCAAACCGTGGCCCTCATCCCAATCATGTTCATCACTAGGGCGGAGTGTTGGGCGGTAATGTTCTCTAGGAACCAGTAATTGGGGATATAGTAGAATGCAAGAGCTATCGCGGAAGTGATCCCAAGAAACCTCAGGATCTCGAAAGCCGCAGCCTTGTGAAAAGCGCTAGGTTCCATACTCCCAATTCTCGACGCTTGGGCATTATCAATCTTGCTGGATTCTACAGACTGAAGGGAGTGTGATGTCGCCCAGCGACGCGTAGTGCGGGTGCGAATTGTGTTTCTGCGACGAATCAAGTTTCCGTCGCCCGGTTCAACGAAATCCTCGTGAATGCGGCATATTCTCCACGAAGAGACGAGTGGGAGAGGTGGGGGTTTACTTCGTGCGTTTGGTCCGTCTCGCAGCGACAAGGACTGCGGCCAACGCGAGGATGGCTATAGCTGATGCCATTCCTGATGGGAACTCGGGTACTGGGACGTGTGATTCTTCCAGATACCAGTTTATGGTGCTCGCTGATCCAGGTGCAACGGCTACGGCGCTACTTTGCGGTACGTAACCTGGTTGGACGACTGTGACGTTATACGTTCCTTGGGGGAGGTACATTTGGTAATCGCCGCCTCCGCTACTGTAGGCTACGAATGTAGTTCGTCCGTTGTTCGTGTTCACTGTAGCCCACGCTATGGGGGTAAGCTGATCATCCCACGTCATGCCATAAACCGCGCCGACGATTTCTCCGCCACCCGCACCCCATACCTGTTGGACGTGCGGCTGTGCGCTAACACTAGCCAGTTCCGTACCTAGAAGTAACATTCCGATCGTCAGTCCCGCTAAGAGAAGGTACCGGGTCGGCTTCATGGCACGTCACTAGGTTAACCTTGGAAAGTTCCAATAAAGGTTGTGCAACGGTTTCTATCAGTTTGGGATAGCTGCACATGGACATGGCAATTGCCGCGGCATTTGCGGCATGGACATTTAACGAGAGAAGTGGGTAAGGTACATGCCTACCGATGTCTGAGCGAGTTCGGAAATGACTCCAGGCAATAGGTATGGGCGTTAGGACTCCAAAGGTTTGTTTCGGTTTACTGTTCGCATTGATGCTGCTCGGTAGCATACTTCCGTACGTCGGCGCACAAGCCTATCTTACCATCCCTTCACCAGGGACACCGGGGCAGAACCAGCTTCTGGACTTCTATGCCGGCGGAACGGCAGAGCGCGTACACGCTCCGCATTTCACCACAGGGTGGCACTTTGTCGGCAAACGATTACCTATCGATGGGATTAACGCCTTGGGGATACGTGACATCTCAATGGCCCACTGGTAAAGAGTACATATTCTTCTTAGTCAACGTCACCGCGACCAACTTCCGGATAGGCTTTCTCTACCTAACCAACTCCACAAACGAACCGTTCATCTTACGCTGGTACGACTACGCTTCCAACAACATTCAGGTTTGGACGTTTCAAGGCATTCAGCATGTCTACAATCGAACGGTAGCCGCGAGTCCCCCAGTACTTCCGAAACTAAGCATCCCAGCCGTTGCTAAGGTTACGAACGGTCTCTCTGCGCTCGGCCCGCAGCTATACCTCACATCAACGTCCGGTACGTGGCTGAATGGAACAAACGCACTAACGATCTACCCGCTCTACAACCAATACTTTACCGGTGCCAATGATTACAACGAAGTCTGGTCTCTCCTTACAGATGCCGCAGGCAACTATTATTTTGCGATTCTCTACATGCAGAACAGCGACGCATCGCATGTTATCATTGAACATCAGCTTCGGTTGAACGATTACCTGAAACTCAACGGGATCAGCGTAAACGCACGTTGGCGGTTAGGTGACTTCGTAAATCAAGTTACCGTAAGAACCGGGGTACCGAATCTGATGGTGTCGGTGGATGGGTTCCCGTTTCAAGCCAACCAGAAGGGAGTTCTCTCTGCCTCGGTGCCTGGAGGAGGGATAACCTTGCAGGTTCCGTCGGACATTCCCGGGCCCGACAATTCGAAGTTGACCTTCTCTGATTGGGGCAAATTTGGAAAATCAAATCCGCTTAGAGTTGTCATGAACTCATCATTGGATATTACGGCGAAGTATACCGATCAATACGCGCTTAACGTCAACAGCCCTTACGGAGCCCCGCAAGGTTCGGGTTGGTATTTGGCCGGGGCAAACGCTACTTTCACTGTGAGTAATCGCACTCTTGATTTTGGAAACGGGACTAGGCGTGTCTTTTTGCAGTGGAATGGGGATTCGAATTCCACTTCACCCGGAGGGTGGTTGATTATGAACTCTGGGAAGCAGGTGACCGCAGAATGGAAAACGCAGTACGCCCTCAGCATAAGCGCACCGGGGTTACCCGCGAACGCCAGCACAAACGTGCTCGTCGGTGATCAGCCAGTCACCCTCACCGGCCCGACCCCGATCACGGAATGGGTCGATGCGAATCAACAGTTGACCATTACAGTTCAAAATCAGCATGTTCAGGCCCCGACCGGGAACTACTCATTCTCGGAACTCCGCGCGGACAACCAGACATTTGGCGGAATCGTTGATGTCACACAACCAATTACCATTTGGCTGATGTACTCTGCCTCGCCTAGTAGCGCTCCGGCCATTGGTTTGAAATCAAACCAAGTTCCGACACCGATGACGGTCAATGCAGATCTCTCCTCTGTTTTCTTGAGTAATGGTTTAATGATCGGAAGGAGTATTCCGCAACTGACACCGATGATCAGCCTCACCGCAACCCTGGCAAAGTTCGGATATTTGCTAGCGGCGTTTATCGTCCCAGGCGGATCCCCAATAGCGGGTTATCTACTGGGAAGCCTGTTCATTGGCCTGATCTACGTCCTCCCAGTCAGCGCGGTCGCAATGTTCTACCGATCAGCAAGAACAAAACGCCAACCAAACATCAAGACCCTGACCCCTCTTGCAATTGTTTGGGCCATCTCACTAGCCTTAATCTTCCTGAGCTCAAGCGTTGCTGCATTGCAAAGCCTCGTAGCCACACTCCAACACTCCATCTTCGTCGCGCCTGCACGTCTCTTATCTCTTCGGTCGGCGAGACTATGGCATTAGAAATCGTACGGAAGATTATCGTGGTCGCACTCGTTCTCTTCGCGCTTGTCTTCGTACCAAGCGGTTCACACGTGGCAGCCGCCACGACTATTCGCCCGACGGCCGTATACGAACCCGCATTATCGACTAAGTCAAATTCAACTCCGCTACCGGCCATGCCTCTACCTGTTCCAACCCTTGGGTATGTTGCTAACCCGGCGCCGATTTCGGGTACTTTGAAGCTCGCGATAATCGCATCTTACTTCACTGACATTAATTTTTCAGTTAGCACGAGCAAGATCAGGTCGGAATATTTCGGTTCCAGCCAATCGGTGGCTTCCTACTATCTTGAGGACTCGTATGGAAAAGTCACGATAACGGGTGACGTTTTCGGATGGTACAAGCTTCCCTACGCTGAGGCCCACTATGGAAAGGATTGCCTTGCTATAGATGACGCGGGATGCGATGGCCAAGATGCGTCGTGGCAAATAGCGCAGGACGCATACAATCTCGCGTGTAAGGACATTAACTTCGCAAACTACGACTATTTCATCTTCTTGCATTCGGGGAACGGGGAAGAGTCGAGCGGCGTTAAGGACGACGTCTGGTCAGTTACTTACCTGGGTGGGGTATACGTGCGACCAACCCCAACCGCTTGTTCGAACGGAATAACGTTAACAAAATTCAATATCGTCCCAGAAATGGAGGCAGGAGGAGCTGTTCCGCTGGGAGTCTACTGCCATGAGTTCGGTCATCAATTAGGTCTTCCTGATCTCTACAATACGAATACAGGTCAGACTATCATGGGCCCATGGTCTTTGATGGATAAGGGCTTGTGGAATGGTAACCCACCGGGCTCAAGCCCATCGCACATGGACGCTTGGTCAAAATTACAATTAGGATTTATGAGCGGGTCGATGGTCACAACAGCGAGTAGCGGAGTGACGTCCACTTTCACGATAATTCCTACTGAGGTTGCGAGCAGTAGCGTTCACGCCGTTGAGGTACCGTTGGGTACTGGCGTGCCGGCGAGCAAGTATTATTTGATTGAGGTTAGATCGGGGACGGGTTACGACTCAGGCCTCCCAGCGGCTGGGGTGCTGATACTTTACGTAGACAGTACGCAGCTGATTGGTAAGGTGAGGGTCATTAATGGCCACCCGAGTGTATCGCAACTAAATGAGGCTACATGGAGTGTCGGGCAAACATTCACCGATACCGCAAATGGTTTGTCCGTAACGGTCACGGGTCAGACGGGTAACTCATTCCAAGTGAGCGTGAACAGAGGCGGAGGACAGCCTCCACCGATTCAGCAACAGAACCAGACATACATCGACTTAGCCATCGCAAGCGTTTCAGCCCAACCACAAGTAATCACCGTCCCCAACACAACGGTAACGATTACCATACAAATCGCAAACTACGGCACACAGGCAGCGAACAATGTCCCAGTCGCAGTAAACCTCGACACACAACCCTACACTAACGTCACGGTCACCGTAGGCGCCGGAGCAACAACGCCCACAACTTTCACATGGGTCTCAACGGCGGGAAGCCACACGTTCAAAATAACAATCGACCCCGGCAACACAATCAACGATACAAACCGCGCCAATAACGTATCAACGTTCACGTTGAACGTCGGACCAACACTGACAATCAACATTCCGCTCAACGTATCCGTTACGGGAAACGTTTGGGTGCTCATCAACGGTGCAAAGTATAACATAACTTCAAGTCAATTCCAAACCAGCGTCCCGAACGGAACAATAACCGTCCAGATTGAGCAAGCAGTGAACACGTCCCAGGGTGTCAGGCAAAGTTTCACTGGATGGGGAGACGGGAGCACTGCCAACCCAAGGCAAGTCACAGTAACCTCAGGTACCGTCCTCCAAGCATTTTACGCAACCCAATACCTGCTAGCCATAAACCAGAACGGCGGAACCACAACACCAAGTGCCTGGTACAAACCTAACGCGACCGTAACCGTATCCGCCAACAACCCCTCGAACGTTACCGTCAACGCCTCCAGGTTCATGTTCTCTTCTTGGAGCGGGGACCTCGCCTCGAACTCAACCTCACTGAGCGTAACGATGAGTAAACCAGTAACTCTGCAAGCGAACTGGATCAAGCAATATTACGTAACAATAATTTCACCAACCGGTTCACCGAGCGGTCAAGGTTGGTATAACTCCGGCACCGTCGTCACAGTTGGAGTTCAATCCACTGTCCAATATGCGAATGGGACACGTATGATATTCAACGGCTGGAACTCCACAACGCTAGGGCATAACCCTACAGCGCAAATTACAGTCAATTCCCCTACAAGGCTGTTAGCCGCGTGGAAGACGCAATATCTACTCACACTACAATCACAATACGGCTCCCCAATCGGCGCCGGCTGGTATGACGCGGGAACACAGGCGGCGATCAGTGTCCCCTCCCAAATCACTTACACGAACGCAACCCGCAGAACATTCACCGGCTGGACCGGCGACCTTTCCGGTCTATCAAACAACGTGACCCTACGCGTAAATTCAGCGAAGACCATCACTGCACAATGGAGCACACAATACTTAGTGACACTCGCGGCTAGTGGATTACCCAACTCTACAGTCCTTACACTAAATCTCAACAACGCTTCCTACACCTTACCCGCGAACGCAAACTACCAAGCCTGGGTCGAGAAAGGCGCAGCAATCAACCCATCACTAAACCAAACAATCGTGGCCGGAATCGAGAGCTACAAATTCACTGGCTGGCGAAACTCCACCGGAGGAACCTCTCAAGGCCCGCTAACCGTGAACGCTCCGGGAACATATGTCGCATCATACACAACTCAGCTAAGCATACCCGCAATACCCGGCTTCCCAGTAGAAGGAATAATTCTCGGGTTCCTATTCGGATTGCTCCTCTTGGCTGGCAAACGGAAACGAAAGGACGGCGGAATGCGAAACGCGCGGGAATTTGCCAACACATAGGCGGTCATGAGCGATCGAATATTGGACTGAACTCGAAAACGTTACTTCCACAGAACATGACACGACTACGTTACTCTACCCAAAGCACGTGCTTCAAATCCATTTCAAATCAACTCCAATCTTCTCATAGTGTGGATCGTCGCTAACAACATAATCCGCCTTACCAAGCTTGACCGGCGAGGCTATCAGAGCCTCAGCAAACGGTACATCAGATGTAGTAAGTAGGGTCTTCCCAGCTTCAATTGCCATTTCTTCGTCTACGGCAATAACCCGCATGCCTCTTTCTTTGAGTAGGTTGATCCGCACTAGGGCCGATTCCTCCCCTATCCTGCGTCCCGCTATCTTGATGAATTCAGAGAGCACTATTGAAGGAGCGAAAAGTCGTGTCGAGAGTTCCCTATCTACAAGTTTCTCTATACCTCCCTTGATCTTTTCATTTGGTGGGAATTCCAACGTGAGCAGCAGGCGTGTGTCCG
Source organism: Candidatus Bathyarchaeota archaeon (assembly GCA_963733055.1). GTDB lineage: Archaea > Thermoproteota > Bathyarchaeia > 40CM-2-53-6 > 40CM-2-53-6 > FEN-987. The sequence goes on along the minus strand of CAVTBR010000003.1, from coordinate 300,345 downwards.
CAACGCCAGTCAACGCCAGTTTCTCCGCAACTCATCAAGCTCACTGAGTACTTTCTTGTAGACATCTGGCCCTCGCACCTTTCCGGCCTTGATTGGTGCTGCAGGTCTCAGCAAGATGCCCCCCTCAATCTCCTCCAGTTGAAGCATGGACCCCTCTTGGATTCGCATCTTGTCCCGTATCTCCGCAGGCAGTGTTACCTGCCCTTTCTGTTTAACTTTCACGACGTACAACTGTATTCCAGTAATACGATTTTTTAGTTGAACTTAAAGCTTGGCATACGTTACCGGTTTTTCCATGGAGCCAGGTACTTCTCCGAGTAGCCGTCGGAGAGCATATTCTAGCAGGCAGACGAAAGGATCGTATAGATAATCCGAATTAGATCTGATTACGCCACGAACTGAGCAGTAGTTAATTCTTCGGGACCAAGATCTTTTAGATTGCCAAGATGGGTGGGTTGGTTGGTTTGGTTCGCGTGAGGAAGACGATGCCTTTGTCTTGTTCGACTGCGGAATTGCGTCCAGCGATCGATGTAGGGTTTGCCTCGAAGTTTCTTTATTCTCAGTCGCCTTCGTTGTCCCCCTCCGGATTCGTTGAGTTGGGTTTCGATCACGCAGTCGGCAGATTCTTCAAGTTTCGTCATATCATGATCATCGATGCCAGCGCCAACGGTTATGCAGAGCTTTCCGTTGTTTGCTTTGACTCGTGCGGCTACGGTTTGAAGGAAGTTGATTACGTAATCAATCCGGAGCGCTGTGGTCAGAGGGTTCAGTGAGTCCATGTAGATGTCCGCGCGAGTGCCGGCAACTTGAAGGCATTTTGATATGCTCATCCCTAGGTTTGTTAGATCGGTGTGTGAATTCACTGAGAATTCTTCCATCGAACTCCCTCCACCCACGGCTGAGTAAGCGTCGATGAACATCAAGCGTGCTGGGTTCTTCACTTCGGGGACGTTTCCTACTCCAAGCCTCATCATGCCGTCACGAATTTTGTCCGGGTATTCTGTGTTGGTTATGTAGATTGAGCTGCCCGTTGCAAGGTGTTCTGCGGCGAGGCAGTTGAGAAGAACCGTTTTGCCTGAACCCGAATTTCCGGCGATTACAACAAAGCACGCTTCAGGTAAACCGCCGTGTGTCAACTCTGCGAAGTAGTTGAAGTTTGTCGGGTACAGTTTGCCTCGTTTTCTCCGGATCAAAACTACGGACGCCATTGCGATAATTGCTATAGAGGTCGTAGTTGTAATGGTCCGGTGAGGAAATGGGACTTGGATTATGGTTACTCCGTTCTGACCCACGTGAAGTGAGGGAGCTTGATATGATGTGAAGAGATAGTCGACGCGGGCGACGTAGTCACCCGCGGGGATGCTTCTAAATTTTGCAGTCCCATCTAACCCAGTCGACACGTGCTGCACCTCGCTAGTCTGGTAGAGGCTTACGTTAGCGAACGGCACGGGGATGTTGAGTAATGTGATTCTGATGCTGGGTGAGTACACCGTTAGTTGAAGTGTTACCGTTGTGGCGTTTGTGACTTCGAGGGGAAATAGAGATTCGGTGCCGAGCCATGAGACCGTCAGATTCAGTGGCCCTACAACCTGGGTGGACGGTAGCGTTAGCGCACTCCAACCACTTGAGTTCGTTACCGACCTCCATAATGATTCCGCGTCAAAGCCTACGGTTAGCGTAGCGTTCGAAAGGCTTGATCCGTCGGAGGCCAAGACAACAATCGAGACGGGGTAGAACTGGGTGACCCAAAACGGTTGAGTGAACGAGTAATCGTTTCCACTCGAGTCATGCAAAAGCAAACTCCCCTGCCACTGTCCCTCCCCGAAATCCGAGGCAACAGTGTATGTGGTGGAGTAATCTGTCGTGTTCTTGGGGTTTAGCGGTACGCTGATGCTACTTCCATTCTGCTCCGTAAATCGTAGTGCGGCGGAGCTAAACCGATATACTCCAATCGCATCGGTGAGCGTTGCGTTGACGCGAACCGCTTGAGTCCCGTTGACGCCCGCTTCAAATATTCTGCCGAAATTTCTCTGGCCAAAATATTTGATCTCGACATCGGCTGGAGCCACTGTCGGGATCTTTACACTTGTAGGGGCGCTCGCGTCGTCCCAAACCAAGAGGGGTTTAGCGGTTCCCGAGGTTTGTGCAATGCCTATGTGAAGTAATATCGATGATCCCGCGTGGAATTTGTATGTGATCGCGGGTCCAACACCGAGGGTTACGGGAATCATCGCGGTGTTCAAGTAGATTAATGTATCAACCCTGGCGCCTGGTACGAGCGTTTCCAACCCGCCCGGCGCGACTTCGGCTAACTGCGCCCCGACTGTCCCGACAAAGGGACCGCTGGCGCGAAGGTAGACGTTGAACGTAACCGGCCCTTGAATTTGCAAATCTTGACCGAGAACGGGGCTGAGTTTAAAGTCCATGCCGTTCGTTAGGTCCGCAGCTTTCTGAGTGTTGGATTGTGGGAGGGCGGTGAGAGTAGCTGAGCTGCCGTAGCCGTGGGCGTAGAGGATTACGTATTGGGGGGTGGTTTGTGCCTGCGCCCGGGGAACGAGCAGGAAGGGTATGAGGATTAGTAGTGTGAGGATGAGGATGCGGGCGCGCATCTGGTTGGCCTGTGCGTGGTATACCGACGTGCCAAATTAGGGTTATCCACGGTTCATCTGACGCGAAGGTAATCCGAGGTTTTGAGCGGTTTTCAGGCTGAAAATTCCATGGTTGAATAAATTTGCGTCCATTTCCATGCCGGAAATGCACATTTCCGTGAATGTATCGGGTTCCAACTGTGCCCCTTATATGCGTTTAGAGCCGTTTGCCGAAATCGTATGCGTAACGTTTGCGCATAACAAATTAAAGGAGAAATGAAAATTTGCAGAAAAAATTAGCTGCAACGCTAACAATCGCTATATTCCTAATTAGTACATTCGCAATTATTGTTCCAACACAAGCGCACTTCACGTTAGGCAACCTGTCCGGAACGTCCCCATACGACATTCATAATTTTGACCCGCATGTTGCTGGGCCTATTGGTTATGTTTGGCCTGGTAGCGGTCAATGTGCGTATCAGGGTATGCCGAACACAGTGAGCGCAAGCTGCTCACCAGGTTATCAGTCACCTTACCCGCAGGGTAATCCTCCGGGTGCACCGAGCAACAGTTGGTATCAGCTTCAATCGGACACGTATGCCCCATTCGGAGCAGTACTAACGAACTCGACCGGTGACCTGATCTTCGCAATGAACGCAACGGGCACACCAGACACTTGGTCGCCGAATGCGAACCATGCATGTATATCTGGTAGCGCAACAGTCTGTGAAATTCAGACACCTTTGAAGAAGACTTTCGGTTGGGATACATGGTTCATCCTTATCCCACCCGAATTCAACGTACCAGGTGCAACGTCACTCGATTCTTCACAAATCGTCTCGACGTTAACCAACAGTTACGACCGGTACCTTGTTGCGAAGCTTGGCCCGAACGACAGATATGCGCCAGGCTGGACTATGGTTGCGATAACAGTAGATGCTACCATCGACGCTAACAGCGGAGGTAGCATATACTACAACCACCAATACATCAACTTCACATCCGCAGGCGAATGGTACTACGCCAGAATCAACGGCGTAACCGCACCGTCCGTCGCGGGACGATACTTCTTCAAAATGGCTCTATACAGCAGCAGCAACGTCTACGGCGTTGGCCCAACACTGGCCGGCCACGGAGCGAGCAATGAGAACCCATTCGTTTGGGTTCCACCTCAGAACTGGCCAGTCGTGTTGGTGAAGGGTGAGACTGATCCAGCCATCATAACCGGAACTCTCCGGTATGCGGGCTACAACTCAACCCTATACCAACTACCGATCGCTGAGGCTGGCAAGGTTTGGGCGCACATGACTATGCGCATCGACCCCTACACGGGTCAGAACCGACCGGACCTAGGCACGATCGACAGCCAAGCTTTCGTGAACGCTACGGCGAACGGCCACTATGAACTAGAAGGCCTCGCACCGGGCGTTTACGACATCTACGCTGAAGCCGCAGGCTACCCGCAGGTACTGTGCAATAGCGGAGTAACTGTCCTCAAAGGTCAGTCACTTCACTTTGACTGTTTCCTGCAACCAGGACCCGTGGTTCACGGTAACGTGTTCACGAAACACCAGTTCGGTGACCAACCATGGCCAAACGGGCCAGACGGTGGTCAATACATCAAGATTGAGCTATACAGTAACGCAACACTCAGCAACCAAGTTGACCCGAGCGCCGGTGCGCCAGTCGTCTGGACTCCACTACCTTGTGTAGCGGGAGGCCAAGAGGACTACTACGGCCGACGCGCGGCTGATTTGTGCGGTGACCCACACGATGGAAGCGCAATTGCGTTTCCATGGCATGAGTACAGCACAGTCAACGGCGCTGCTTACGGTGACAACCCCAACCCCTTCACGGGTGCGATTAATGGTTACTCGCGTGATGTAGCCATTAGCAGCCAAGCAGGAAACACCCTGCTGGCTTCCGACCCGCAAGGTGTTGGTCCACCGCAGCAATGGTTCGTTGCTGGTGGTACTGCTACTCCGTTCCACTTTGAGATGGGTTTGAAGGGTGAGTACGGTGCTCCAAGAGACTTGTCGGGAGAAGTTCCGCAGGTTTACGCTACTTGGATCAACGGCCTCACAGCAGGCAGGTACTATGTACGTGTCTGGACCTTCCGTTATGTTCAAACTGCTCTGGACGGTTCTACCTTCCAGGAGTACTACTTTGACGTAACACCCAACGAGTGGGCAGGAGACGTAACATTACCAATCGACATTCGCTTGAGCAGCTGGGTGAACAAGACCGTCTACTTCCACGACACACCGAACACCATCGTAACAAGCCCAATCCACTCCGTCGCAGGATTCCTCTGGGGATACTTGCAAGGAGCTGATGGAAACATCTACTCATACAACGTAACAGCCCTCGGCTACACTGGTGCTGGCGGAATAAGCTACTACTACTACACTAACGGATGCAACTCGTACGATCAATACGCGTACGACGGATTCCTATTCGGCGCCAACGGAAACACGTTCAACGGACCCAACGGGTCCGGTGAGAACGGAGCTCCAAGCGTGTCCTGCGCGGGCACGCCATATGTTGGCGGCGCGTTGGACAAAGCTGGTTTGAACGCAAACTCCATTGCTTCCGGTCGTGCGGCGATTCAGTACTGGGGCATCAACGATACTTGGGGTGGTGACAATTACGGCATCCCCTCGGGTACGTACACAGTGAACGTAGCCGCAAACGGCTACTATGATTCTGCTCCATGTGCGGTCGCTCCATTGCAACAGGTATCAGTCACCTTAAGCGGTAATCCAACCGCTATCAGTGACCACCTATTCCTAGGCCCAGGCTTCAACGTATCAGTGTACAGCATCGACTGGGAACGACCACGCGTCAGTAGGAACTGGGTCTGGTCCGGATGCCAAAACGGTTTCCTAGCTCTAGGCGGCTGCTTAGGATCTGAGATTGATGTCGGATTCTACAAAGTAACTAACGGCACAGCCGGAGCCCTAACCGACTACTTCGGCCCAGAACCAAGCTACCTACCACTCAGCGTACCATTCAACGAAGTTCCGGGTAATACTGAAGGCGGTCTCCTCGGCGGTCTCTTCCAGGGACCGGGCGGAACCGACTGCTTCAACCCATCCCAGGGCTATTCGTTGAACTGTGCTGAGATGGACGGTGGTGGACGCAACGTACTATTGGGATTCAGTAACTCGCATGATGTCTACTACGGCCAATCAGCCCGCTATGCTTTCGTGGGCGGCTACACGTCAGGCTCGTTCGGCTTCCTCAGAGCTAACAAGCTCCTGAAGAATAGCATGTTTAACAGCCTGTACACTGTATGGCCGCTCGCCTTTGCCCCTGGTCAATACAACCTCGCAGCCTATACGTACGGCTACGTCCAGGACAAAGACTTCACAGCCTATGCGGCGTGCGGGCAGGTTGCGGACATGAAGATCAACTTGATCATCGGTGTGAACGTTTCTCTCCAAATCTTATTCAAGAAAGAGAGCATCATCACTCCGACAAGTCAGAACATGTCTGCGCGGGTTCGCTTATTCAATGACCAAGGCCAGTTAGTGGCTGAATGGATGTCCAGTGAGGGCACCTATCCAGGCTCAGGCTATACAGCACCGTTTGGTAACCCAGGCGGTGTCTATAGCGGCCACGCTACTGCGGCCAACGGCGTCCTTTCGCCGAACGGCAATGGATTCGCTAACCCAACTGCACCGTACTACCCATTCAGCACCCAGGGTGGATCACCATACGACCAACCACGCTCCGGATTGAACGGTTACAACTACGTACCCTCCGGTACAACTCTGCTCAACGTGTTGTTGGCAGGTTTGCCGCAGCAGGTACCGTTCGGAAGCGACATTACGGGTGTCTACTTTGGTGACCCGCTACAGGGTGGCGCATGCGATTTCGAGCTCGACTGCTACCCAGCCGCGTACGCTATGTACCCATTCCCGAACTCGGGCATAGTGGGTGCACCAGACTACACGGGTGGATGGACAGCTGAAGCCGACTTCGTCCCATGGTACTCCGCCAACGCAGGCTTCCAAGAAGCTGCAAGCGGCGGTCTACAAGTAGCAACTACACCAGGCTTATTCGCGCAGTACTATCCGCCAGTCAACGGTCTGCTGATGGGTGAATCGTATCACATCATCCCAGGCACGACCGCAACCTCAGGCATCAGCCTGACGGAAGACATGGCATTGAACAGCAACTTCGTCGGCCACTCGATGGCCGCGAACCACTTAGGCCCGTACTCGCAAGAAGGAGTTTGGCAAATCGCAGGAACACACAACAGTGGAGAAGCTAGTGCTATCTTTGAAGTTGACCTGAACGGGTTCGTTTCGGGCAACGTACTCGCTTTCACGTGGAGTAACGAGTTCCGCACTCTCAGCTGGGGCACAGTCAGCGTGACTGGCGCTAGTGGAGCTACGTGGAACTTCTACACCTATGACGGCGTTTACCAAGCCTTCCTACCCCCAGGCACCTACAAGTTTAGCATAAGCCAACCAGGATACGCGCCTCAAACTTGGTCCGTCGCGGTCTCACCAGGCCAAACCGGATCGGGTCAGAACGTGTACCTGGAGCAGAGCAACATCCCTGTCCCAGAATTCAGTGCAGTCGCGGTTGTCGCATTCTCGGCGTTAGCAGCATCACTATACCTACTCAAACGAAGACGCGTTTAAGCGTCCGAGCGCCGCAAGGCGCCCGTACCCTGTTTCTCTTTTTCAAAAACCAAAAGAAGACTCTCTAAACCATTTTCTAGAATAACTGGTTGCAATTCAGCGACGTCCTACTACGATTACAGTGGTAGATAATCGGGTATCCGACCACTGAGGTAAATAATGAGATTCCCTACTCTCCTCAAGTTAAGTGATAATGAGTTGGACCGGGTTTCAACTGGCATCAAGGGCTTAGACGAAGTATTGAGGGGCGGCCTGCCCAAGAGCAGAACGATCCTTGTCGTTGGAAGCCCAGGCTCCGGAAAGACCACGTTCGCGGTACAGTTTCTCGTTGGCGGCGCGAAAGCCGGCGAGACCGGACTCTATGTCTCACTCGACGAGAAACCCGAACACGTGAAAGTAGATCTTACATCATTCGGATGGGACCTGGATTCTCTTGAACAGGCGGGAAAGCTCACATTTGTAGACGCGACACCCCTGAAACGGCCGGGTCAAAGGTTCGTGGAACCCAACATTGGCAGCGACAATCCCGTGACTTTGACCATGCCAGAACTTACCCTCCCATCGCTAGTTCGAACGATTCGCAGGATAGCTGCCGAGGAAGGAACACAGAGGATCGTAGTTGACCCCATAACGTCACTAATGCTTCGCTATCCTGAAGAAATCAAAAGGCGACGTGCCCTACTCTTATTCTTCGACGCCCTTGAATCAACGGGTTGTTCCTGCATCGTAACCAGTGAGCTACGCACCGCAGAGCTTGAACGCCAATTTCAAATCGAAGAATATTTGTCACAAGGCGTCGTCCTACTACACACCATGGTCCACGATGGGAACGTCGTCAGGGGGATTCAGGTGGAGAAGATGCGTGGGATCAGCCACGACGACCAACTACGACCATACCAAATTGGTCAAACTGGCATCGAAGTCTACCCGAAAGATAAAGTCTTCCAGGCCAATACTCGCTAACGACCTACCCGGAAGCTAGGTTAAGTCAATGGTGTCCCCTTGGGGATGAGGAAGCAGGAGTCCGTTGCCTCGAGTTGCAGTCGTCAGGAAACATGAAACGGCTATTCTGAAAGGTATCTCACTCGTCTCGCTGCTCATCTTGGTCGTTTTAGGTTCAACAGTCCTTGTCGTTCGGATGTTGAACAGTAACCCTAGATCTGACGTACAGGTCACCGGCTGGCAGAAGAGCCCCGAGATCAGGATCATAATGGATTCAACGGCCGACTGGGCAAGGATAATGTTCAACGACATATACGGAACGAACAACAACGGATTACGAGTGCTCGAATTCCTCGGCCACGGTTGGTTATCGGGCAATGATAGCGACGACAGAATCGACGCAGGCTTCGGCCTCACATTCGTTGACGTGCTTTACAATTCAACCGTCACAAAGACCGGAGACATTGTAGGCTTTTTCAAAGGCAACAACGACTTCCGGCACACGAAGATGTATGTGGACGTAGTCCTTAGCATCGAGATGGGCCTGCCCAACGTATATCTATACCTAATGCTAGCGGGTGCCGGAACGACAACATTCCAATTCATAAACAAAGAAACCGGCGTCCTCATCTGGCAAGACTCCGAAACAGGTCACACATTTACTCAATACAACATACGGTCAATGCCACCCAGGCTCTTCTTCACAACCGAAAGAATTGACACCATCCTCGTGCTCGCCCTCATCATAGGCGGAGTAGCGGCAATCATAATCCTCAACCCCATACCACTCCGACGCCAAACCAAAACCGAGCTCAGAGACGATTCCGCCGGGCTCTAACTTGCCAACGAAACCACCCGGCCAACCTTCGCGATCAATCAACACCGCGCTTAACACTAATTCCAGGCTTCTCCTCGCCGGGGCCACTGTGATCTCTGCGGCGATAACCATTCCACGGTTTCTGCCCGGGATTCCGCTGAGTGTGGATACGACAAGCCACCTCTACAAAATTCTCTTCCTACAGTACTGGTGGAAGCAAGGCATAACCCCGTTTTGGAGCACAGACTGGTACGCCGGCTCACCGGCCCTCTTGCTCTACCCGCCGCTAAGTTACTACATAACCGCGGGGCTTGCAGTGCTAGGTCTGGACCCGTTACTCGCCTACAAACTCGTCGACGCACTATTCTACTCACTGACACCTCTGGCAGTTTACTTCCTCGCAAAGGAGCTAGGCTTTAACAAAGGCGAATCAGCGCTCGGCGCGTTGCTCTTCAGCCTGTTCCCCGAGGTCATAGAAAATTACATTTTCTTCGACAGGTTCCCAACAGTCCTAGCCATACCCCTCTCCTGTATCTTCTTCATAACATTCCACCGCGCGCTCGCGCAAAAAGACTCCAAGACCAATATCCTATTCTCCACGCTTGCCATGTCCGCCCTACTACTAACGCATCACCTATCCGCCCTGATCGCAGGACTCGTCGCCTTACTCATGGTTTTGCTTGCCTCCGCAAAGGACGGGCCATCTCGGCCCCTGCTAAAACTCGGCCTCGTCGCCGGTGGCACTTTGGGCATAACCTCGTTCTGGCTCGTCCCATTCATAACCTCCTTCGGCCTCTTCTCATCGAACCAATTCTTCAACAGGAACGTCACGTTCCCGTTCCTGAGGTTCACGTATTTCGGATACGACGTATCATCATATCTCTTGGGTATCGTTCAATTCGTCCTGGCAGCAGTCGCCGTACAATCAATTATCGGCCGCAACTTCGCCAAACGGATCCCAGTGAGCCCAGCCGTATTTTTCACCTCGCTTCTAGCGGGAATGGCAGTCTTTCAAGCCGGTGAAATACTCACTTTCGGAACCATCGAAGTTTTGGGCGAGATTATTGTGGCCGCCTCATTCGTTATCTTTCTAGGACAGTTCATAATCATTCAGTACGCCCGGCGGGTAATTTCAAGAAAGAACGGGGTAATCTTCGCGGTTTTCTGGTTCATACTATTTCTATGGCTGGGATTAGGTTACTACGCTCTACCCGTACTTCAATTGCCTCTCATAGATACGATATGGACGAAGACAATGGACGTTTACAGAATCTGGCTGTACTTGGCGTTGCCCATGAGTGCGCTTACCGCGCGAGGTATACTCCGTTCGGTTTCGAAGATCTTTGCCCGACGTCCAGTCTTAGTCATCATGTTCGTCTCTCTTGCCATAATTTCGATCACCGTAAGCGTAGCCATGAAAATCAATTACGACCTAAACAATACGGTCAACGGAGTCCTCCCCTATTCAACCTCCAACGCTGAAATTCCTCCAGAGGTAATCAACTACTTCCGCAATGACGCTTCACAAGGAAGAATCCTCGGAATCAACGTACCCTTCTGGATCTACGTACTCCCATCCTACGTCAACAAAACGATTATCGACGGCTGGTATCCCCAAACCATACTCGTTAAGCAACTAGCGGCCTTCAATGACTATCGCCTGGACGACCTAGAGACCGCACCCAACCAAACAGCACGGTTAAGCGAATGGCAAAAACTTGTTTCATATTCAGAACTTCTTGACGTAACGTGGATTATGATCGGGGACAATGGAACTCTAGCGGGTGAACTCATGCAAAGCACCAACTTTACTGAACAACTCATCGTTCCCTACGGAAACATCAACCTCGTAGTATACAAATCGACAACCGTCCCATCATTCATAGAGACGAACTCATCCAACGTTAACCTAACTAGTGTAACAAGCCCCAACCCAGATGAAATCATAATGAACTTCCAACCGACTCCGGGCACGTCAACGATAATCGTGAAGGAGGCGTATTTCCCCACATGGGTTGGTACCGCGAATGGATCGCCGCTCGTTGTGGGGAGAGACAGCGTCACGGGATACATTCTGCTAACAATTCCCCCGGACACTACGCAAGTGACCTTATACCAAAGAACAAGCGGTAACCAATGGAGCATAGCTTCACTTACCAGCTTCACTGTCTGCCTCGCACTCACGGTTGCCATCCTTATCCGCAAGAGGAAGACCCATGATTAATCCCGCGTCCAGACTCAGTGCCGATGCGCTGGAACAGTTCTGCGTAAGAGTTAGCATGCTGTTTGCTGCCGGCTTCATTTTCGCTGAAGGGCTGCAAAATTGGATTCGGGGTAGGGTCGAGACGCATCCGGAGGTTGTGCTGCTACTAATCGTTAGCTACGCGCTCGCCTTCGTTCTCTTCCTGCTCGCCACCGTAAACATAAAAGGCATCAGGAGATTCAGGGACGCCGCATTTGGGTCACTTATCTTTGCGACCCTTGCGAGTTGGTACGTAGTAACGCAGATCGAGCATCCGGGTGCATATCAGACGGACGCTCTTGCGTTTGTCCACTATTCGGCGATTTTGCTATCCAAAGGGATTAACCCGTATCCGCAAGACCTGCAGTCAGCGCTGAGCATGTTTTCCGTAAGCCCCGAATTCATCACCCTTACGCCAAATGGGAATCTCGTAAGTACGCTGAACTATCCCGCGCTTCAGGTCATCGCCTTCGTCCCGGCGGTTTGGGCGGGGGTACGCGATGCGAGAATCATAATCTACATTTTCGAGATCGTAACGCTGGTGATCATTTACGTTTGGGCTCCAAAGGAGATTAGGCCGCTGACCTTAATCCCTCTCTTCGCAGGATCCGACTTAGCAATCAATTTCTCAGCAGGCTCCATCGCCGATTTCATCTGGATACTCCCGTTAGTTCTCATGGTGGTTTACATGGATCGGCCGCTCGTGGCGGGAATCATGTTCGGACTGGCGAGCGCGGTGAAACAGACGCCTTGGTTGTTGGCTCCGTACCTTCTAATCTGGTTCTTCAAGACCGATTCGGGCCTCAAATTGCAAAATCGTTTGATGAGGGTGGGCGTGTTCACCGGGGCGGCGCTTGCGGCTTTTCTAATCCCTAACCTGTGGTTCATGTTCAAGGATTTTGGCGCGTGGTATTCGGGAGTAGTCACCCCTGCGTTCGGTAATCTGGTTGTGCTTAGTCAAGGTCTCTCCTTGATCACCCTCGCCAGTGGCGTCCCATTGCCACCTGCCTTCTATCTAGTTGCAACTCTCGCTGTGGCCGCCACCCTGGTTATCGTATATCTCGTTTTCTTTGAGCGCCTAGCGTTTGCTCTCTGGGCCTTTCCTGCGATAATCCTTTGGTTTTCGTACCTGCGGCTTACAGAACTACTTCATCTTCTGGACGCCGTTACTTGTGATGTCGGCTGTGATGCTATACAGGCGGAGTTTTCTTGTCAGAAAAGTTTAAGCTCGCAGTGGGTGTCGCCGCCATCGCTTTCTGCATTCTCGCGGTAAGCTCTGCTTTCATAGTTTTCTACGGTCAAGTTTTCCAGCCTCCCCCGCTCCTCAACACGAACATGAAATTCTGGACCGTGGATCCGACCAAGAATATTCTTACCCCGTACCTATGGACAATCGACTTAATCCAGGGACCCACAGACAACGTCACAGTCTACCAAACCCAAGTCGCAGATCGCCCAACCACCGCATTGAGGGTTCAGCGAACCAACACAAACAACTCTCAAGTGTGGACCACGGTCCACGTACGCCAGGATCTGCGAGGGCAAGCATTAGAAGAGATCTTTCGTTCCAAAATTACGATTGACGTCTATCCAACCTTTCCATACTTGTATAACAACGCCTCAAACAATCCAGAAACCGCGTTTGGAGTCGAAATAAATGACGGAACAAACCTACTTTGGTACATATTCGCAGACCAACCGAACCAAGTATTCCAGCTACCCCACCACAGAATCATTCTAACACAAACGCCCCTCAACACTTGGTCAACTAGGGAGATTGACATCTCAACTCAATTCGAGGCCGCAGGGTGGAAGATGCCACAATCCATCTCATTCACCCTGATCCTCGGGACCACATGGCTTCATCCAGGCGATTGGGTTGGCTACTTCACCGGGCTAACGGTCAACGTGGCTCCGGTTCAGACCCAAAGCCTATCACAAACACAAACCCTAACCGTACTATCCATTGACGCAGTAGTCATCATACTCCTAAGCATCACAGTGGCAGTGAGCCAAAAACGTAAGAAATCGGAAAAACCACAAAAAAGGTGAATTAGAAACGGATAGAAAGTCACCTCGCGTAAAGAACGCCGTAAAGCCTGCACTCTCAACCCTTGAATTCGTGAAACAGAACCTATTCTCAATCCTATCAATCGGGTTCGGAGTAGCCGCCCTAGCTATGATTCTGGGCGCAACCCTTACGCCCGCAGGACAAATTATCGGCCAAAGCCTAGTACTGATCGAGGTACCGATTCTTCCAGGCTTCTACATGAAGCCAATAACCTTCTTCCAGTTTACAATGTTTCTATCATTTGCCTTCGGACTCTATACTCCTTTAACCCGTCGAAGGATGCTCTCGGCACGGCCGAGCGTGCTTAGAACAATGTACATAGGCGCATGGCTGGTCGCCATGGCGAGCGGTTTCGAAATAATCTACCAAATGGTCCTCTGGTCAGCGGCGTTAGCTGTACAGGGTTTAGCGAACCCAGACGTTATCGCAAACCCCTTTCCAATCTCAGTAAACCCAACCCCCATCAACGTAGTCTTCGCGTCGAAAGTAATCGTAGCAATATTCTTCATGTCCGCCTTCCTCATCGACTATATCCACAGAATAGACCGAACACAACATGACACCAGATTGGTAGAGAGACTTCTAAAAGACAAGTAAGCCCACGCATGATGATTACTTAGCCCAAACAGGACGATCATCACCAATGCCGCTAGTCAAAGGACAGGTTAGAAACTTCTTCGCGAGCATCTACCGTGAATTCAAGACACGAGACGCATACCCGCTGCTCTTCATCATATTTCCAATAATATTCCTAATCATAGCCGACCCAGCCTCCTTCACACTTGTATGGTTCGTGGGACAACAAGTGGGAAGGGCCGGAATGGCCTTCATCTTCTTCCTAGTAGCCTGGGACTTTCATGACTCACGCAAAAGATTCGAGGCTACACGCGACAAACGACGCTACCTAATCATGGGACTAATCCTCATCGCCCTGCTCGTCTACTACTACTTTAGAATCTTCAACGGGTTCTTCGTTCGCCCTCCAATCAACCCGATCAACAATACGCCAATGGACACGAATTTCACGACGTATATACGAGTCTATGTGACGAGTCAACTTGGCGTTTCACAGAGCGCGCCGCTGAGTTTTCTATTAGCCATGGATTATCTCACGTACGCGGTTTACTGCATATTCGCGACCGGCGTACTCTACTCAACGAGCTCAATCCTCCTCATGGCGACACCCGTCATCTACACTATCGGCAGCGCAATCCTCGATATGATGGATGCCTTCTTTCCCGAAGACTCCCTAGCGTTCCTGCAGGTCTGGGTCTACCTGATTTGGAACGTGGTCGTTTTCATACTGGGCTTGGCCGGCTACCAAGTGAATAGAAGCTCCGTCCCATTGAATGGGACCATCAAACCTCCCAGCCTGTGGCTCCGCGGGAACCGGCTTACCATCTACGGGCTGAAGGGCCCCATGCCCCTCGTCATCTACTGGCCTTCCTCGGGCGTGGTTAGCATGGTGGTCTACAGCCTCGTAATTCTGGTCCTCATGGTAAAACTTGACGCGTCCAGAACCCGCAAAATCATCTATGCCGTGATTGGGGCGGCGGGAACTTATTTCGTGAACGTAATCCGCATCACTCTAATAGTATTGTACATCACGTACATCAGCCTTGACTTTGAAGCATTCCACGGATCGATTGGCGAAATCCTCTTTATCGCTTGGATTTTCATCTACCTAATTCTCGTCATACACTTGGAAAACGCAAACGCGAGGAAACGATTCCCAGGCTCGGCAGCTAAACCTCCGGAAGCGTCGGCTGGAAAGAAAGTTTCTAAAGATGGTTCCCGCTCAGACGTGGGTTGAGTGCATCGCATGTCAGGTTACGGCTTGCGCGGTTTCGGATCCCTACTCCAACGGGATACCGAATTTAGAATCATAATAATCATAGCCACAACCATATGGATCCTCAGCGCTCTCAGCAAGGTTCCGTTCATCGTTCCGAGCCACTACAGCGATGTCGGTTGGCTGTGGATTCGTGACGTCTACACGGGGCATCACAACCTAGAGATTCCATATGTCCAGTACGAGCTTGAATACCCACAGATGATAGGCCTACTCATCTACCTAGGCCAAGCCATCTCGACCTACTTCCCATTCGTTATCGATTCCTACAACACCTTCGTAGTTGTCGAAGGCCTACTCGAATACCCGTTCATGATCGGCACTATCTACACCCTCTACATGCTCTGCACGAAACTAAACCTAAGCAAAACCCGAATCCTCCTCTACATGCTCACCACCTTAACCTTCGTCGTGTACGGATTTTACAACTGGGATTTCCTCGTCGCATATTTCGTAACCCTCTCGATTTGGCTATACTTGGATCAACGCTTCGAATGGGCGGCCGTAACGCTAGCCTTAGGCGTACTCACGAAGTTCACGCCCGGCATAATGCTCTTCCCAATGCTCGCTGGGCTGCAGAACTGGAGGATGCGAATCAACTTCACCCTGACCGCCGCGATCGTCTGGCTAGCGGTAAATCTTCCGTTCGCTGTCGCGAACTTCGATGTCTGGGTAAAACTCTTCGTAGGCTATAGCGGCCCGAACCATCAACTACAAAACACATGGATCTCCATGGCGATTTCAGCGACGGGGCTAGGAGACATAATCTCGGGCGCGAGGGCGGGCCAGATACTGAGCCTCGGGATTTTCTTCTTCCTCATGATCTACGCGCTACTCACGAAACATACCCCCCTCGAAAAAATATTGATGACGTGGTACGCGTGGTATGGAGTGGTGTATCTCTTCGACCCGCAGATGATGGTCCAGCTGATTCCAATCGTAATCTTAACACCGAACTTCAACTTCCTCATATATCGAATCGCCGACGTCCTGAACGCATTCATCATAATGTTCTACTTCATAGGCAGCAGCCATCCAGAACTCCCACGCTACTTGACGGATCAGCTCACGCCCTTTGGCCTAACGAACGTTGAGGCCGCGATACGACAGTTGATCTTCTTGTCCGGTTACTTCGTGTGCTTCAATCCCAAGCTCCAAAGTGCGCTTAAACGAATCGCGGGGCGGCTCGCATCTCCACTTGGCGCGACCACTTCAAAGCCCGAAGCAAAAACCGTGGGGCGACGGAAATCGAGTTCGAGTTAAGTTGAGTTCTCGGAGCAGAACGAGATGCGGCGGCTCAGGGTTTACGATGGATCCTCGGTGGTTCTTAGGCCTGAGGTAATCGATCCTATTCTTCGAAAGCATCTCTGCGATTGGGTTTTCCCAAGAGGACGTTCTTCGATGCCTGATTCAAGCATTGGAGAATCCGAATGAGGTGTTTCTTGACTCGCTAGGTTCCAGACACTTCGTCCTGAACATCAGCGAATTGTACCTGAATGTAATTGTGATTGGGGAGTCGGTTAAGACAGCGTATTTAATGGGCGACCGTCCTTATGTAAGGATGAGGAAGGCGAGATGGCTACCTCGTCTCTACTCGACTTAGACATTCAGCGGATGCTTCGCAGAGCGGAACGTCTCGCTGGAAGCAAGCTTCCTAGCGAAGTAGTAGAAGGGACTCTTGAGCCCGTGCTCAACACCCTGTGCATAAGGTTCAAGAAACCCTCCAGAGGCGAGCTTGGGGAACCAGTACACCCGCGAGTTCATGTTTTCAGAGACACCGAAACCAACGACATTACCGCAGTCGAACTCTTGGAAATCGACGAATCGTCGCCTGATTGAACGACTTTTGGATTCGCTGGGTCGAAAGAGAGCCAAGTAGCGTCGCTATCATTCTAATTCATAGTAGAATCAAGAATCGACCGCTTATTCGCCGAAATTGAACTGTCTTGCGTAAAGACTGCTTAACTGACCAGCTCTAGGCTGAGTCTTCGTTCACGGCTCAGTCTGGATGGAATCATATGAAGTCTTTAGTCCTATTGGCCATGCTCGTCATCATTCTTCCGTTCTACGCTCCTTCTACCCCTGCCCGCGCTTCTTCCGCCAGGCTCGCAGCAGGTTTTGGGGTCGAGAGTGCTCAGGTGTTAACGGTATGGTTCGATGCCGCTCCCCAGCTCACAATCGCCTATCCTCCGGCATACCTATTCAACGTAGCAGCTAAGACCGCAAACGGGCTCTGGATAACGAGCCTACACTGGGACTTCGGGGACGGAGCCACGCTAGATGTTCCATTCTCCGCTCAAAGTCAGGTCAGCGATATTCGGGCGCACCAATACGCGACCCAAGCCAACTACTGCGTAACCGTTACCGCCTACGACAGCGCCGGCAACACGGCCGTGGTGAGTATCCCTCTCATGCCGAACTACGATTTCACGTTAACAGCGACGCCTTCGACACAGAACGTCATACCGGGCGGTTCGACGTCCTACAACGTTGCGGTTGCAGCATCGTTAGCCTGCAGCAGCCCCGTACCAGTAAATTTAGTCATCTCCTCATCTCCGCCAACAGGAGTCACGTGGAATCTA
Organism: Candidatus Bathyarchaeota archaeon; assembly: GCA_963733055.1. Taxonomy (GTDB): domain Archaea; phylum Thermoproteota; class Bathyarchaeia; order 40CM-2-53-6; family 40CM-2-53-6; genus FEN-987. The sequence goes on along the minus strand of CAVTBR010000003.1, from coordinate 282,596 downwards.
AACCCACCTTCCGGACAAACTCCATTCACCTCAACGCTCCAAGTCCAGACTTCAACAAACACACCAAACGGAACGTACACCATAACCGTGGTCGGGTCTAGTTCAAAATTCGCACACACAGCCACGGTAACCCTCGTCGTACTTACTCCGTCATTCACCTTAACCGTGAACCCCAACTTCATCTCAGTACCCCCTCAACCGGATACTCAACCAGGACAAACAAACACGACCACGGTAACCGTTCAATCACTCAACGGTTTCAACAACGCCGTTGCGCTCACCGCCTCAGGCGTTCCGAATGGAATGTCGTTAACCTTCTCTCTGCCATCGATCACACCCCCGCCGAATGGGCAGGCTACGTCCTTGATTACGATCGTTACGCCGTGCAGCGTAACGCCAGGATCGTACGCAATAACTGTTCAAGGCAACGGCGGCGGAATTGTACGCCAAGCTGTCTTCAATGTTAGCGTAAGCGCATGTTCTGCGACGTTCAATATTCTCCCATACATAATCGCTGGCCTAGTAGGGTTATTGCTCCTAATTCCCCTGCTCTTCTTCTTCCTTCGACCTGGACCGGCGGTCGCTGTAGTCCCAGCAGTTCCCCCGCCTCCATTTGGAGTTCCTGTAGCTCCCCAAATTGTACCATGCCCTATCTGCGGAAACCCACTCTCTCCTGTCGACGGCCAATGGTATTGTGCAACTTGCCACCGGCGGATCTGGGTAGCTCCCTGACAGGTCAATGCTCGCGGTTGAATTTTCGTAACCTCAGCGCAACGCGTTTCTCTCAGTCCTATGGCCAACAGAATCGTCCGAATTACTACGGCATCGAGTTTCATGATCCGCGGAAATGGAATACCCAACGGATTAGAATTGAAGGGGCGGGTAGGAGTTCATCGGTTTCTGGTAAGTTTGAGCAGGTCGAGTATCATTTTCAGAGACTGTTTTCCGAGGCTAAGCTTTGATTTTCCAGCAATTCTATCCCTGAAGATGATGGGGATCTCCGTCGTCCTGTAACCCTCGCGGTACGCTTTGATTATGAATTCCATGAAGAACGAATTCCCTTTCGATTCCGTCTCAACATTTTGCACGACCTCTCTCCTAACTGCTCGAAGCGCGGTCGTGAAGTCGTGCACAGGCACACCCGAGAGCAAGTGGATCATGATATTACCTAACCTACTCGCAACGCTCTTCTTCAAAGTCTGAAGGGAGTTAACCTGGTACTGGCCGCCGCGTATGTAACGTGCCCCAGCTACCACGTCGAATCCGTCTCTAATCTTCGCAACGAACCTGGGAATATCATGTGGATCATGTGAGAAGTCCGTGTCCATACCGACGATTATCTCACCGGCAGCAAACCGGTATCCGTCGGCATGCGCGGAACCAGGTCCTAACTTACCCGGCCGCCACAGAAGCCTAACGTTTCCATACTGCCTACCGAACGCTCTTGCAACCTCTGAAGTCCCATCAGGAGAATTATCGTCAACCACAACGATCTCACCGTCAATCCCGCTGCTTGTTAAGATACTCTCGATCAACGGGATAAGGTTGGAGAGATTCTGGCGCTCATTATAGGTGGACAACACTACAGAAACAAGGCCCGCACGTGAACTAGCGCTAGACGGCCACGTTGCCATAATGGTCATTAGGCGTACTCCCTACTTTAGCGATATAATTTCACGCCCAGAACCGCGAATTTAGAAATATCGAGGGAATGGCTAGGATTGAGGAAGGTACTTGTAACCGGGGGCGCCGGGTTCATAGGCAGCCATCTAGTCGACGCTCTCCTGGCGCACGAAGATGAGGTGGTCGTCCTCGACAACCTCAGCAGCGGAAGAATGGAAAACCTTCGTCAGGCCAAAAGCAGGGAACGTTTCCGGTTCGTTGAAGCTGATCTTAAGGCAATTCCGAATATTCAAGAGGTTCTGCACGGTGTGTCGGTTGTCTACCATTTGGCAGCAAACCCCGAAGTGCGAGTAGGTGAGGTGGACCCTTCCGTACATTTTGAGGAGAACCTCCTCGCAACGTTCAAGCTTCTTGAGGGTATGCGCGTCAGTCATGATGCCAAAACCATTGTGTTTGGATCGACATCAACCGTTTACGGCGAAGCGGCACAGTTACCCACGCCAGAAACCTATGGGCCTATGCTTCCAATATCCACCTACGGCGCCTCCAAACTTGGTTGTGAATCACTCATTTCCGCATACGCCTACACTCATGCGATGAGGGGGTTGATACTCCGATTGGGAAACTGTGTTGGATCCCGTTCGCGGCACGGTATTCTATGGGACTTCATCCAAAAGCTGAAAACAAACCCTAACGAAATTGAAATTCTGGGCGACGGTACCCAGACAAAGTCGTACGTCCACATCACCGATTGCCTAAGACGCGATCTCGATTTCGACTGAGTCTTTTCTGCGCTCAGATAAGAGGGTTGAAGTCTACAACCTCAGTTCACCCGACCAGGTAAGTGTGAAACGGATCGCGGAGGTCGTCGTTAAAGAAATGGGCCTGCGGGAGGTAAAGATGAAAGTGACTGGGGGTGTTGATGGGGGGCGCGGCTGGTTCGGAGATGTGAAAGTCATGCATCTCTCAGTCGCGAAATTGATGAAACTCGGTTGGAACCCTAAGCTCAACAGCGAGGGAGCAATCCGAGCCGCAGCCAAGGAGCTCGTGGCAGAAGTAGCGTAAGGCGAGTTCATTGTCCCGAAACAACGCACGCCAAATTGTAGTAACCCTTCCGGTTTACAAGGACACTAAGTTCCTTGGGGCGACTTCGGTCAGACTAGAGGAAGCCACTGCGGCAATTAATCCGAATTTCACCTTACTGATCGCAGAGGACGGATCTAATTCATCCGCCACCGTTGACGAGTTGAAATGGAAGTACCCGAACATTATTCACCTACAGAACGACCGTCGCCTAGGTCGCGGAAAGGCCTTGCGCGAAGCCTGGAGAAAAGTGCCGGGTGAAATGTACCTATACGTTGATGTGGATTTGGCTACAGACCTGGATAAATTCGATGCCTATCGTAATTTGATTGAGATGGGTAAGCAGTTTGATCTTGTCACGGGCTCAAGGTATCTCCAAGGATCAATCACGAATCGACCTCTCCTTAGGAGAGCGAGCTCAATTGCATACAACGGAATGGTTCGTATATTATTCAACACCGGTGTCCACGATCACCAATGCGGCTTCAAGTCTTTCTCACGAAAGCTCGTCGAACAATTGGATGTGGAAGCTAAGAGCGATTCTTGGTTCTGGGATACAGAGGTGATAGTCCTGGCTAGAAAGTTGGGTTTCACTCTCAAGGAAATCCCAATTCATTGGACTGAAAAAAAGGGCGGCAGAACCCCCTTAAAGCGACTCTTGAAAGACATGTGGCTTCACGGAATCGGCATGCTCACTCTCTTTTGGCGAATCCATTTCACCAAAATGGGTCGCAACCTATCTAAGTCACGCTAACCAATGCCCTGAAAGAAGCAGGAACTCAGAAGGTGTTTTTCAGTTGACCGCGTTCGTACACAGTGCCGAGAACGCATTAGGCATGCTTGACGACTTGGTAGCCCCAGCCGAACGAGTAGCCGTGTGCGCCTACGGTCCCGGTGTATTCGCAAAACCCGGAGTGACACGCGGCCAGGACCTGTTGGTCTTATGCGAAAGTTACGCAAACGGTTTGAGGGCGCTTCTCAGAGTCTACGATGGCGAAGAGTTCAGGTTCCTAATCGCTGATAGGGCTCTAATAGAGTCTGATGTCGAAAGAGGCACGCTTGGAGATTATCTGACCGAGCAATTCCTTTACCCATATCATCCTCTCCTGAACGTTGAGTATCTGGAGAAGATGGCTGAGAAAGCAAGAATCCGGGCCTCGGAGGAGGAGGCGAGAGACCTCGTCATTGAATACCGCGAAATGTGTCGAGGGCTCGTAGCGCTCCCAGAGTTTTTTGGTATTTCGCGAATGAGAAAACTCGCCCGAGTATCAGTTCCAAGCATGACCGCATATCTACGGCTTCTTGAGGAACCCGTCCGAGAACGGAACCTCGCCGCTCTGAGAAGCTCCTTCAAGTCTGCGATAAACGCAACAAAAGGTGATGTCCTGAACGTTGACGGCGAGTATGTATCGCTCGAGGACACTGCCGTAGACCGTTGGCTAAAAGATAGAGTGTCCGAACAGGTTGTTAACGTTCTGAGGCAGAGTCAGAGGGCTCTGTATTCATTTCTCACAAAGGGACGCGCGGTATACCTAAGCCCCGACCTTCTAGCGCGCGAACTGTATAACCCGCTGAAACTGACCCTCGATACAGAACTGGATAGAATGGAACCTGAGGACCCAAAGAACTACTTGTACGTGCGAACATCCGCGGGCCTAGTTCCTATGGGTGAAAAGCTGTCGCTTGACGAAGTTATTGCCAACCTGAAACTCGGAGGACCGATCACCATTACCCCGTTGGCAGGCGTACTCAACGAAGTATTCTTGGTAACCGCGGGCAGGGATCAGCTTGTTGTCAAGAAATTCACCGATTGGCACGGCTTCAAATGGTTCACCCTAAACTTAGTGTCCTTAGGAAGTAAGCTGTTTGCCGTCTCGGGAAAAGCGCGGATGACGAACGAGTACGGAATGAATCGGTACCTTGCAAAACGGGGCTTGAAGGTCCCGAGCATAGTGTACCTGAGTATCAGGCAACGCATCTTGGTGGAGCGGTACCTTTCAGGCCCTTCCTTCGCCGATATCGCGAAGGAAGCGGTCAACCAGCCGAAGCTGACTGAAACTCAATTCAAGCTAGCCGTATCGCTCGGAGAAACGCTCGCAGATATCCATCGGACAGGCGTGTCGGTCGGAGACACCAAACCTGAGAACTTTGTGGTCAAAGATGAGAAGATATTCGTAGTAGACCTGGAACAGGCCGGTAAACGGAAGGAATACGCTTGGGACATCGCCGAGTTGCTATTCTACATAGGCCACTACCGAATCTCCCCCACCATAACCGGAGGCCTCAGAGGAATAGTCGAAGCAATAGCAACTGGCTATTCTCATAGAGGAGATCCTATCGAATTACGGAAGGCCACGGCGGTAAGATTCGCAAAAGCATTTTCAATATGGACGCCCGCACCGATAATCCTGGAAATATCCAGAATACTTCGAGAAACCCGGTGACCCCACAGTCGAATCCCACTCGAAATGGTCGGACCGAACTAGGTGACGGAGATCAAAGGCCGCGCAGGCCTCGCATAGTTGTGTTTGATCTGGACGGTACCCTAACGCCCATCGACAGTCTCTGGAGGTACCTACATGATTCGTTTGGAACCTGGGATCGGGCCAAGGGTGCAGAGCAGCTGTATCGAAAAGGAGAAATCTCCTACAAGGACTGGGCCGAAAGGGATGCTCGTTACTGGGCTGGGACTCCGCTGACTCAAATGAGGAGTATTCTCGCACAAATTCCATACCGCGAGGGGGTGAGGGAGGTTTTCAAGGAGCTGAGAAAAAGGGAAATAAAAACTGTCATATTGAGCGCGGGCCTATCCATCCTGGCTGAGAAAGCAGCAGAAGAACTTGGGGCCGACATTGCGATCGCCAACGAACTGCGAACTGAGAACGGACGCCTAACTGGCGAGGTCGTTGTGAAAGTCGCGGTTACTGGCAAACAGGAGATTATAGAACGCCTTGCCTTCGAGCTGGATGTCCCTTTGCGGGACGTGGCTCTCGTTGGAGATCGGGCGTTCGACCTCGCAAACGAACGGTGTTTGAAGATCGCCTACAAACCAAAGGACGACATTGCAAGACGAGAAGCAGACTTTGTAGTCGAGGATGATGATATGCGAGCTATCCTCCAATACCTTATCTGAAGCGGTACGCTGCAACCCTGTCTACGATTCATAAAGAGGATTCAGCCTTTGCCCGACGCTGACGAGGTTGACTGTCGCGGGGTCAACGGTTCGATCAGTTTATCCAAGGACAAAATGGTAGTTCGCAGCGAAGGCTTCGGTTTGGTTCAGTTCCGCGAATTACCCCTCAACAAAATCACGGCTGTGGTGGTCGAACGCAAGGGTGTGATCCCGTTCGCAATCTTGACTTTACTCGCTGCCGCGATTACTGCTGTAGCCGCGGACAACCCTTTCTGGTTTCTATTCAATCTCACGCAACAACAGACTCTTCTAGTCACCACGGCCGGCGTGTTTGCTGCGGTGGTATGCGCAATACCGACGTTGTTTCGTCTCTTATTCGTAAACGTCCTGGTACGTTCCGAAGGAGAGGCGAACGCAATGATCTTAAGATTTGTGCTCGTTCGGAGAGCAAAGCATTTGGCTAGACGGTTTCGGGAACTATCTTCAATGAGCTGACAAGATTGACAATTTCAGAGAGTTCATTGGTTCTTCTTTACTGGGATCTCAGACGGCAATGGCTTCTCAGAGTCGAGAAAGGCAAACAGTTTCACACCCACAAGGGCTTCATTAACGTGGACGAAATCATTGGAAGAGAATTTGGAACCTCGGTGAAGAGCTCATTAGGCGAGGTCTTCTGGGTTCTCAAACCGACCACCCACGATTTCATCATGCACACAGCCCGACAGACTCAGATAATGTACCCAAAAGACATCGGCATTATCCTCCTGAAACTATCACTAACCTCGGGTATGAAAGTGCTTGAGATTGGGACGGGGAGCGGGGCTATGACGGTCGCCACAGCGACAGCCGTGAAGCCGGGAGGCCATGTGCACACCTATGAAGCCCGCAATGAATTCGCGGACATCGCCGAACGTAATCTGAGAAGAGCCTCCGTCTCGGACTACGTCACGCTTCATAGGGCCGACGCTGGCGGGGGAGTTGAAGGAAACGATTTTGACGCCGCCATAATCGACGTCGGGGATCCTTGGCCTCTGATTCCTCATGTTCACAAAGCTTTGTCGGGTGGCGCTCCAGTCGTTTCATTCAGTCCGACCATGAACCAAGTCGAGAAGACCACTGAGACATTTCGGAGTGTTGGATTCGTCAACGTGCACACCCTCGAATCTTTCATTCGAGAAATCAGGGCCGAAACCGGAAAGACGAGGCCTGCAACAATGATGGTCGGCCATACGGGATACCTGACGTTCGCTCAGAAGGTAACTCCATAGACGACAACGAACCCTATGGTTTGAGTGAGCGTTTTCTTCTCCGGACTCCGATCCAAGCAGCCAAGACAGCAACCGCGACTATTAGAACAGCAACAATTGTCACGCCGCCTTGCCACAAAGGTGAGGTTTGCTCGACGCTTGATGCGGTTTGCGAGCGAAGTGCCGTTTGGGACTGCGTTTGGCCTTCGGTTTGGTTCAATGTGAAATGAGCGATGAAGACCTGCGGGTTTTGTCCTGGGTTTTGGCCAAGGTCGAAGTTAGCGGTGAAGGATGTGTACGCTGTGTCATTTGTTAATGCCGAGCCGAAGTAATCGCCGATGAACCATAATGCTCGCAAACCTTGTGTTCCGCCCATGTCTCCTGGGTTCATGGGGTCCCAGCTATACTTCGTCACCCTGTTGTTGTTCCCGACCGGACTTAATTCGGATTTGTCGGTGTAGAGTTGCAGGGCGGTGTCGATGCAGAGGTTCGTTTTTCCGGTGTCATTAGTCATGATCCACCCGGAATTCGGGCAGGGGAGTCTTCTATCGTAGAAAGCGACTGCGACCAAACCCTTCGAGGAGGTTGCTAGGGTGGGTTGAAAGGGCGTTTCGTTTTCAGCTGGTGGGTTATCGTTAACCGTTAACGGTTTGTTCCACGTTCAGCCTCCGTCTGCTGATTCGTAAAGTAAGATGTCGGTTTTCGTGGCTAGTGTTAACGTGATGTTGCCGACAGGCAGGCTTTCTACGTCAGCCGCGTGTTGGAAGGCGAGTAGCAAGTGGCCGTTGGAGGGGTTGACGGCTATTGCTTGGTACCTATTGGAGATGAACTGCGTGTTCACGTATCCATGCTGGACGGTTTCCGCAACTTCGCGAGGAGCGCTGAAGGTTTGGCCTCCATTCTGCGACCTCACAACATACACGATCTTCTTCGAATTAGCCGCCGGAATCAAACTACCTGCGGCAGACGCGAAACTCACATAGAGCGTTCCGCCGGGGCCTATCGCTGGGACGGGGTTCACATAGCTTACACTAGCGTTGCCTTGTGGACTTACGGGAACCGCTTGAGAGAAGGTGTCGCCGTTATTGCTTGATCGTGAAAGCATTACGTTACCGATCGCGGAGCTGTCTTTGATGGAAAGTCTTTCCCAGACTACATAGATCGTTCCATAGTTGGGGCTTGATGCGTAATTATCAACTAACACCGTGGGCTCATTTCCGACTGTTGTTGAGATGCCCGAATCGAAGATAGGATTCCCATGGTTGGAGATTGTCCACGTCAGCCCTCCATCCCTTGATTGGGTCACGTAAATGGGTCGCGACTTTGCTGAAACCGCTAAGAAACTCGCGTATAGGTTTGAAGATTCATCAATTGCGATAGAAGGATCAAGCAGGCCAAGAAGCGTCTTGAAATTGGGCTTGGTACAATCAGCTGCTGTTATCAATTGTCTTTTCCAAGATTGCCCACCGTCAGTGGAAGATATCGTACCGATTGACGCTGAAAATGTTGGGCCAGTCCACTGGTAAATGAAGTTGGCCGCGTCCACGAGATGGTCTGCGTTCTTGGGGTCAATCGCCATCATTGACTCCAAACTTGCACGCAAACTTGCATTCTGAACACACTTGCCCGTAGCCCAATCCGTGGCGGATCCAACAAGGGGAAGCGTAACTTGGGTGTTCGCGATACCGGCATTACTTGACGCAAAACTGCTATCAGCTTGCGATGTAGCTCGATATGATGAGGGCGTGAGAAGGGAGTTAGATGATAGAACGAGAAACGCGATGAGAAGGAAGGTCACATGGCGCATGAGCGCGTGTACGCTCAAAGCCCCGCTAATTAACGTTAACGGGAACTATTCGACGACATAACTGCCTGACTCAGCCATTTTCAGTTGTGAGATTCGATTAGTTCTAACCAATTTCCATCGGGGTCTTTAATGAATGCTATTTTCGATGTTGAGCCCTGAAGTGAGAATGGTTCCATAGCAATCGTTACCCCCTGTTTTCTCAGGTCTTGGATAGATGAATCTATGTTGTTGACTCCGAATGCTATATGGTCGAAGTTGTCGCCTTCCTTCAACTCTTTCTTGTCACGCCAGTAAGTCAACTCGATTGCTCCGCCATCTTTATCCTCTAAGAAAGCGATCTCGGCGTTGTTTTGCTTGACCTCGCGGCGCCTAACAAATTGCAAGCCGATATGTTTCGTGTAGAACTCGATCGAGCGGTCAATATTCGAAACGTTCAAGCAGGTGTGGAGAATTCTCACAGGCTGATACCTTAGGAGCGATAAGAGAAGAAGCAGAAAAAGTTGACGGGGGCTTGAAAGCCCCCCGTGAAATTAGTCGTCTGTTGGTGTTGTGTTTAGACGAGGCCTTGGTCTAGCATTGAGTTAGCTACTTTGATGAATCCTGCAATGTTGGCGCCGTTAACGAGGTTGCCAGGTGTACCGTATTCTTTGGCGGTCTCGAAACAAGCTTTGTGAATCTTTATCATGATGTCATGTAGCCTGCTGTCAACTTCCTCGCGTGTCCAGCTTAGTCTTAGACTGTTCTGGGACATCTCGAGGCCAGATGTTGCAACTCCACCTGCATTCGCCGCCTTTGCTGGGCCGTAGAGTATCTTGTGGTCTAGCAATGTCTTCGTCGCGTCGAGAGTTGATGGCATGTTGGCACCTTCGGATACAACGTAGACGCCGTTCTTCAGCAGGTTGGCTGCATCCTTCGCATTGATTTCATTTTGAGTAGCGCTTGGAAATGCGCAATGAGCCTTCATGTCCCAAATCGGGTTGTGATCAAGTTTCGGATCAGTCGGCGTGTACTTTGCGCTCTTGAATTTGTCTGCATATTCCTTGATTCTTCCGCAGTCTGGTGTTCTTCAGATCCATGACAAAAGCGAGTTTTTCAGGATCGATTCCTGCACTATCGTAGATGAAGCCGCTCGAGTCGGATAGTGTAACGGCTTTTGCTCCTAATTGGTTTAGTTTCTCGACGGTGTATTGTGCTACGTTGCCGCTACCGGAGACCAGTGCTACCTTTCCTTTCAGGTTCTCGTTTCGAGTCTTGAGCATTTCTTCAGCGAAGTAGACTGCTCCATAGCCTGTGGCTTCCGGCCGAATCAATGAGCCTCCCCAGTTCAAGCCTTTCCCAGTCAAAACGCCTGTAAACTCATCCTTCAGCCTCTTGTACTGTCCGAATAGGTAGCCGATTTCGCGCCCACCGACTCCAATGTCGCCGGCTGGTACGTCCGTGTTCGGGCCAATGTGCCGGAAAAGTTCGCTCATGAAGCTTTGGCAGAAGCGCATCACCTCATCGTCGCTCTTCCCCTTCGGGTCGAAGTCGCATCCTCCTTTACCTCCTCCCATGGGCAGCGTTGTCAGGGAGTTCTTGAGGACTTGCTCGAATGCAAGGAACTTCAGTATCCCAAGGTTGACTGTAGGGTGGAATCTCAGGCCGCCCTTGTAGGGTCCAATCGCACTATTCATCTCAATTCGGAAGCCGCGATTTACGCAATAGTTCCCTTTGTCATCTTGCCACGGTACCCGGAACATCAAGACTCGTTCCGGTTCAATTATGCGTTCGAGGATCTTTGCTTTCTTGTATTCTGGATGGCGTTCGAGGACAATGCTAACTGATTCGACGACCTCCTGGACTGCTTGATGAAATTCAGGTTCGGAGGGGTTCTTCGCCTTAACTTCGGCAATTAATTTTGAGGCATAGTCGTTCATTCACATTCACATTCCATTTCGGGTTGAGGAGGCGGCAAACAATCATTATGTATAAAGCCTGTGGGAAGCTTTTATTTCACGAAATAAGAAGACAGCGAAGACACAGGTGTAGAACGCTGGCAGAAAAACCGTCCCAGAAAGAACGCGGTCCCCTTAATGTCATGTTGATTCTAGTTGCCGCGGCTCTGATAGTTTCGCCGAGCTATGTTGGGTATTACCTAATGAGGCACGGGGGATTGAGCATTTCAATCGTCGCCCTAGTCGCACTCGTAATGTTCCTAGTTGGAGCCTTTCTTATCGTAAACCTACTCAAAGAGTAACCAAGGTTCCATTACAGTCCCAGCAAAATATACGTATACGCAGTGAGCGCCAACGCGACGATGAACAGTATAGCCCAGTAGCGTCGATTCCACGCGTACACTTTCCGTCCATCAAAAATCGCGAACGGAATCATATTGAACAATGCGAGGAAAGCGTTGATCGCCGCGCCATAAAGGACAGCCAAACCAATTGACGTGTGGCCAAGCACGGGAACAGTGACAAGAATGCTCAATGTAATTACGACATTGACGATTGGTCCAGCGATTGCTGTCAAGCCCATTCGATCCTTGTCGGCAAATCCAGAGATCACCACCGCCCCAGGCGCAATGAACTTGAGGGGGGAGACGATGGAGATCGCAGTCAATAGTACCCCCATGGTGTTGACGCGGAACTCAGCCCACAGCCCATACCGTTGCGCCACATACTTGTGAGCGAGTTCATGCAGAATGAATCCCATAGCGAATATCACTGTCGCCACGACCAAGGCAAGTAGCGAGAACGAATTGCCCATTAGAAATGAAACGCCCGCGGCGGTCACCAAGACTGTCCCAAGGAGTAGGTGTCGTATTTCGGTGGGGCTGAATCGAAGACTACGGGTTCGGAGTGGCAATAGCATGCTACGGGCACCGGTACCCACTTGAATAGGGCCGGTCATCGCTCGGGCGGATTTGAGGGCTTTGACACGCCAGTTTTCGCTGCAGTCATGGTTCTCGGGCAGCCTGTGGTCTGGGCAGTAATAGTTTCCGCAATAGTTGCATTTGAACGGAAGATCGACTTCTGACCCACACGTAGCACATTTCACAAAGTGAGGCTCCCTGGCGGCGGGAAGTATGTCCCTACTTCTCACTTTTAATCTTGGCACCTTCTTTGATTGTTGACGTGGTAAATGTTGCCTAAATGCGCAACGTGTGGCAGGGAATTTCCAAAACTCGAAAAGTGCGAGTATTGCAACAACCTATTCTGTACGGAGGATTATCCAACGCACATGGCGTCCGAACTCCGCCACGCCGGAATCGCGGAGGACGAAGGCAAGCTGTGGAGAAGACGAAGGGATTCACCGGAATAGAGCCGGAAACCGAATTGGTCATGCAAGAGTAAGCGATAGTTTATTAGCGAATCGAAATCGTCTACAATAAGAACCCGATGTCAAAGTACCTCAAGCAAGCCGAAAAAGTCAGCGTCCCTCGCCACAGGCACTGCATCGTCTGCTCCACCCCTATCGCTGTTGAGAAGGAGTTTTGCAGCTCAGATTGTGAAGACCAATTCAAGCGCTTGGAAAAGAAACGAAAGTACCAGCTGTTAATTCCGATGTTGATAATGTTCCCTGTACTCTTCCTTGTTCTGTTCCTGATGCGACGGTAATCGATTCAGGGAACCAAGGAATCTCCGATCTTGGTTAGCCGCGTTGGACTTCCTCAACGTCATTATACCATTTGGTCGAAGTTCCGACTTTAGCGCGCAGCTTCCATCTCAGGGTTTTCGGTTGCTTCTCGGCCATAGCTTTGAGCCTATCAATGCTTAGTGAAACCGCCTCGCTGTCTTTCTTGCTGAGGTTGTACTTGCCCAGGAACTCCTTTAGTTTCGCGAGGTTCTCTGATACCGTATAGTTGAACCCCCATTCATTACCCAAGATCTCAGCGATGTATTCCCCATTTACTTGCTCCGCATCTCCATTCCCGACGTCGTGTTCGCTCAGAAGTATTATCGCATCTTGGATGTCTTTCTCGTTCGTCTGAACAATCTGAAGCTTCTGCAGCAGAAGCTCTGCCAATGGCACAGTGGGCGAATCAACCTGAAGCCTGCCGGTAAAGTCAATCACGTGAGACATTTGCAGCTTGTCCAGGAAGACGTCTATGGCCCTGTTTCCTTCCTTATCGTTGAAGATTTGTCTATGCATCCCAGTCGCGCCGGTGAGCGCCATGGAGATGTAAGGTTCGTACCCAAAGTCCGTGAACAATTTCTTCGTTAGAGGCCGATATTTGCTGTATGTAACGAAATCCATGTCGTGTTTGGGTGTGCGTTTGAGTCGGTCGTACAAGTCTTTGTGGTCGGGGCAGTGCATTCGTATGGCGGCTCCACCCATGATCCGGAGTGGGATCTTTCGGTTTTCGGCTTCGAAGATTATTCGTCGAATCTCCTTCTCGAATTCTGGAAATGTTGTGAATTCGCCCAAGGATTAATCAACGCTTAATGTTTCTTTGTCGATCCGCCGACTATTCTCTATGTTTCCACAACTCGCAACGAGGAATATGCCTATCTTCTATTAAGAATGTGCGATGCTGCACATAGAAAAGTAGGTGAAGCTCGGGAATACGCGTTCCCAGCTTCACAACGAGGACTATTGTTAACACCCGACTGTAAATCACTTCATGGTCATCGTTTTCAATTAACGATTTGCGGTTGATTTTCAACGAGATTATTTCGTCGGTACGACACATTTTCGAAGCAAGTTGCGTAAAGAAAACGTTCCAACCTTAATTTGACAGTTAGCATGACATCTACTTGCTTATCGCATTCTGAGGTCGCAATCAAGTGTCTGTAGAGAAACAGAAGGCCCTCGCGCTATCCCTGACTGCATCGGTGTTTGGAGGTAACAGATTTTCAAATTATCTGTGGGTCGCACCGCTCGCATTGGGTTTTACGGTGTGGGAACTAACGACCAGGCTTGGCCTTGTACCCAGAAATAGTCTGCCGACATTTTCCAGCGTGCTAGTTGTCTTCATTTCATCCATTCAGAGCGAAACGTTTCTGTTTCGAATAGCCCACAGCTTTCTGAATCTAGTCTTCGGGCTTCTCCTAGGATTCGCTATCGCTCTTCCACTGGCTTTCGCGGCCGGCAGCAAGCATAAGTTTGATCTAACCTTCACGCCGCTGATCATGCTCTTCGGTGCGCTTCCGGATCTATCCTTTCTGCCGCTCCTCGTACTGTGGTTCGGCCCAGGCAACGTCGCTGCTGTGATAATGGCGTCGACAGCCGGTTTCTTTCCGATCTACTTCACTGTGCGCGAGGGAACCAGGAATATTCCGCGCGAGCTGTTCGACGTCACGACCATCTTCAAATCAGGACGTCTCTCGACCTTTACAAAGATGGTTCTACCCGCCATCTCCCCGCACATGTTCAGCGGGTTGAGGTTAGCGTACGATTTCGCATGGGAGATCATAATTGCAATTGAGATCGCCACGCGAATGGCGGGGGTAGGCAACTTCATCGACGGTAATATCACGTCGGGTTCGTTGCAGAGCGGATTTGCCGCAATATTGGCAATCGCTTTGGTGGCGATCGCTGTTGATAGGGCGTTTTTCGGCTCGTTGGAGTCATGGGCGAAGAAGTGGGCATAATGGATAATCACGTCGAATTAGACAACGTCAGCAAATTCTACGACGTTGAAAGAAAACTGCACGCACTGCACGAAGTGAGTTTCGGTATCGGTCTTGGAGAATTCGTATCCATCGTCGGCCCTAGCGGGTGCGGAAAGTCAACTTTGCTAAAGATCATTGCCGGACTAGATAGACCTTCGTCGGGAGAAGTTCGCTTTAACGGTGGAGCCGTTCGAGGCCCACATGAAAAGATCAGCATGGTCTTTCAGGCCTTCGGCTTGTTCCCGTGGAGAAACGTTTTGGAGAACGTCGAATATGGGTTGGAAATGCAGAAGGTGCCAAAAAAGGAACGACGAGAATTGTCGGAGCAATACCTAGAGATGGTGGGTCTCGGGGGATACGAACACATGTACCCTAAGCAACTATCCGGCGGAATGAGGCAACGCGTCGGAATCGCACGCGCACTTGCAGTCGAACCTGAGGTCGTTCTAATGGATGAAGCGTTCAGCGCAATCGACGAAGTTACCGCTGAAGTGCTTCGTGAAGAAGTAACCGATATACACAAGCAAACCGGGAAGACGTTCGTTCTTGTCACTCACAACCTTTCCGAAGCCATTGAGATGGCGGACAAAGTCGTCGTCCTATCCTCAAGGCCAGCGAGAGTCAAGAAAGTCATGCCCGTATCCTTAGATCGTCCAAGGGATCGAACCCACTCCATGTTCGTTCACATGCACAAGGACATATTGCATCTGTTGAAGGAGGAATTGGAGAACACTCTGATTCGGCATAAGCTCAGAGGAATAAAGGAGCTTCAATCACTCCAAGATATCGAGGCCCATGGTAGCAAGGCGAAACCGAAGCAACCCTTGCTTACGACGTAAGGTCCGACCCGCACTTTGAACAGAACTTCGCCCGTGCCGGCATCGACGCGCCACAGTTGGGGCAAATTAAGGCCGCCTTAACTGTCCGCGCCTTAGTAGCATCCGCCTCTGTTTCTTCCTGGGATGAGATATCGACCTCCTTCTTGAGTAGGACAACATCTTCAACAGATTGCACATCGTCCCACCCGAAGTCCATATCTCCCTTATTCTTCGTCGAGACTCGAATTGAGATCTCTCTATTCGCGAAATCTACCAAGATGTCTTTCACAGTCCCAACCAGCGAACCCTTTGTGTCGATTACCTGTAAACTGATGAACTGTTCCACGGGCAGGGATTTGCTTGGGTCTTTTGGCATGGAAACCATCTGCTCGGCCAGAAACACATTCACATAAATCTGATTTGCGGTACGTCGTTCAATTGGACGCAATGGCGTTTCCAAACCAGATAACATGGGTCCCTATGGCTGATTCTTAGCGATTACAGAATGGTTCTACTGAAAACGACCCTAATCGGGGCCATCCTCCTTCTTGCGGGCATCCTGGTGCTTACCATTGCCGGTCAATACATTACCGTCGAAGTTCAGATCGTGCAGAGGCACGATGTGGAATCGCGAGCTGGATTCTTAGTGGGCGATGTAGCGGACAGGCCATACTCATTACCTGCCGGCGTAACCGTTTTCGGCACGGTCGACGTTACCCAAGCCCCCTCAAATAGTTCAAGCGATGTTCAATTCCTAGTTTTCGACAGCACCAATTACCAGAATTGGGCCGCGGGCCAACAGTCAAGCTTCGTATTTTCCGGAGATGAACAGGGGCACTCCAACTTCACCTTCAACTCGAACAACGCCGGCGTGTACCACTTCGTCTTCGACAACAGAGCCTCTCTCTTCAAGAAATATGTGACATTATCGGTAAGTTACAATGAGGTGTCGACTAGTCGACAACCAGACCCGAGAACACCCTACGTGGGTTGGGGCCTCAGCGTAGTAGGGATAGTCCTTCTCGCCTACGGATTGGTTAGAAAACCCCCGATCCCTTGGTCTTAAACTGGTCCGTCTACCTCAACGACCGTGTATGCGAAGATAAGATGTCGGAATCGGTCGAAAGTACTAATTACCGCCGCAAACCTAAACTTTTGACGTGTCTGACTTGAATGGGCTTACCAAGAAGTCAGTTTACGCGGATAAGATACTGGCAACAATGTTAGGTGTAACGGAGGGAGATCACGTAAGTTATGCCCAGCTATCCAAGGGACTCCACAAGTACATCAGGGAGAACAACCTCAAGAACCCGCCACCTCTCAGATTGAATGCGCCTCCCCTCACGCTCGCGTCTCCTGTAGAGGTTACGGATACCGTAGTGACCACCGTCGTCACGAAGAGATGCAGAGATTGCCAGGCCGAGATTCCTGCAGCGGCGATCTTCTGTGATTTGTGCGGAGTGAGACAATAGAGGTCTTGAGGATGTTGCACTTCAATTTGACCTTGGCAATGTCCTCTTAAATACGGACGCCATCCGGCTACCATACTTTTAACCCTCGCAACTAGAGGAGTTTTCCATGGCGAACGACAGGGTCGGAATAGTAGGATACGGCGCTTACGTTCCCCTGCAACGTATCCAAAGCGAACTCATCGTTAGGGAAAGGGAGGGCAAGCGAGAAGACCTCCCTGAATTTCTTGAGAAAGTAAAGAATGGTCTCCTCCTTCGCGACAAATCGGTGGCGGGCATATCGGAAGACTCGATCACGATTGCAACTGAAGCCGCGCAGAACGCAGTAGATATGGCCGGAGTAGATCCAAGCGAGATTGAAACCGTGGCCGTCGGGTCCGAATCGAAACCCTACGCAGTGGGCACGATAGCACGCCATGTTGCATCATTCCTTGGAATGGGGAACCGCGTATACATCGCAGACCTAGAAGGGGCTTGCAACTCTGGCATGCAATCGACCTCATTTGTGGAAAGTCAAATCCTGAGCGGCAGAATCAAGTATGGGCTAGCAGTTGGCTCCGATGTCGCTCAAGCCCCAGTAGGCGACCCATTAGAGTACGCGTGTGGCGCTGGGGCGGGTGCATTTCTTCTCGGCAGTGCTGATCGAGTAGCCACGATCGAGGACACCGCCGCTTATTCGAGCTTAACACTTGACTTCTGGCGAAGGGATGGAGTTCATGTCCCGAGCCACTTCGGTAGAACCACGGTTGAGGCGTACATCAAACATGTGATTGGGGCCATCGAAGGCTTGCTCATGAAACACCCAGAAATTTCGCTGCAAGACTTCGATTACGTCACCTTCCATCAACCATCCGGATACATGCCTATGAAAACATGCAAGACTCTAGCACAAGAAAAGATCCCCATACTCGACTACCCGGAACTTGAAGATCGCATCAGGTTGACGCCTGAATTCATTGAGGAAAGAATACGACCCTGGCTCAGGGTGCTCGATACGGGGAACACATACGCGGCTTCCACGCTAATCGCGACCTGCGACATCCTTGACCACGCTAAGCCCGGGGAAGATGTTCTAGCTGTGTCTTACGGTTCAGGCGCGTATACTATCGCGACGTGGTTGCACGTTGAGGATGCAATCCTGAGGAAGAGGGGTAGAACTCCCAGCGTCAAGGACTATCTGAATAGGAGGCGCGACATCAGCTTAGAGTCGTACCGCAGGTTAATCCGGTTCAAGCAACACTCGATAAGGAGCAAATTAGAAATACCACGAATAATCGCCGAAGTCGAACCATACAACGGCAACTCCATAACCTATACTCTCTGCAATGGCTGCGGCCGCGTGTTCTATCCAACGAGAGACAGGTGCTTAGAATTTGATTGCAAGGGACCAGTCGAACAGCATACGATGCCGCTCAACGCACGACTCCTCTCCATCGACAAACCCACAATGCGAGAACGATTCGAATCGAACTTCGAACTTCTGAAACAAGGGAAAGTGCTCATAGTCGACGCGATGGCGAGCGAACTGAAACCGGGAATGGAACTCGAAACGGTCATCAGACGGTTAGATGATGAAGGCAAATCCGGCCTGATAATCTACGGACCCGTCTACAGGCCCGTCTTCCGAACGAAAGCATTGCTGAAAGCAGCTGAGGCGAAAGCGTCGCCAGCAAGGGTCATAGCTCGATAGATTGATCCTTGCAGGCTAAACCGGAGAGAAACAAGGGACGCCCAGAGAGTTGAGGCTGATTCTACGAGTGATCCTCATGGATACTCGCTGATTTCCCAGCCAATACTGTCTCTTAGCAACGAATACGGTATCTCAGACTGCTGTTCACGGAACCAAGAATTTGATAAAGCCCACACCCTCTCAAAGACTCAAACCTGTCTAAGGAGGCAATACCCACGTGTGGCATAGCTGGCTTTTCCGGCCTCAACGATGAGGCTCTTCTCCGCCGCATGATCGAAGTCCTACACCATCGTGGGCCAGACGATACTGGCTTCTACCTGGACAGTAGCGTTGGACTGGCTAACGCCCGCCTAAGCATAATCGACATCGAGGGCGGACACCAACCTATCCACAACGAGAACGGAACCGTGCATGTAACCTACAACGGTGAAATCTACAACTACCGCCAGCTACGGCTGGAACTCCAGCAGTTAGGTCACGAATTCAGAACCCAATCAGATACGGAGGTGATTGTCCACGGTTACGAGCAGTACGGAGAGTCTTTCGTAAGTAAACTCAATGGCATGTTCGCAATCGCGTTGTGGGATTCAACCAAGAACATGCTGATCCTTGCACGGGACCGTATGGGCATCAAGCCACTTTACTACCTTCTCAAGAGCGAGGTGTTGCTCTTCGCCTCTGAAATGAAAGCCATTCTGCAAGCCCCCGTTGATCGAACGGTAGACCGTCAGTCTCTGTACACAATCCTCAATCTAGGATACATACCAGGGGATCGGACACTACTTCAAGGCATACGAAAACTGCCCCCGTCCAGTTATCTCGTCTACCAAAACAAGTCGGTCAGGATTGAGCACTACTGGACAATTCCATCAATCGAAGCTTCAGCCAATGAAGATCAGTTGGTGGAGGAGCTTCAAATCGCACTCGCAGAATCTGTGCGCGACCAGCTCGTCGCGGATGTGCCCGTTGGCTGTTTCCTCTCCGGGGGATTGGACACTTCCGCGCTGGTTGCTTATGCCGCAAAGGCATCACGTGAACCGTTGAAGACTTTCTGCATGGGCTTCGGAGAAGAAACCGACGAGTTCAGGGACGCGAGACTGATCGCGGAACATTTCGGAACAGACCACCATGAAATCACAGTCGACAGCTCGCAGGCCATGAAACTGTATCCAAAAATGATTTGGCACATGGAAGCACCCAAATACAATCTATACCCATGGTTCGTGTGCGAACTGGTCCACAAATACGTGAAAGTGTGCCTGAGCGGAAACGGGGGAGACGAAGTCTTCGGCGGGTACTACTCCAGGTACCAGAATGCCCTGAGAATCCAAGAACTTTCTAGAAAAGGAATTGGAGGGGCGTTAAGAGTGCCAAGCCGTCTCATACAGGCGATACCGCTAGGCATCAAGACACAAAACCGTTTCAGGGTTCTACAATCGCTCGGCGATAATGCGGGCGAATACTTGATTCTGGCGGGAACACTTCCCGATTCTTTTGACGAGAAGTTATTCAAGGAAAGGGATTCAGTCCCCAATCTAGAGGAGCATTACGCATCGTTCTTTGAAGGGGTCGATTTCGTTCAGGGCGTTATGAATGCCGAGCTGCGCACGAAGCTGGTCGATGATCTGCTGGCGGTCGACGATTCAATGAGTATGGCAAGTTCACTTGAACTTAGAGTTCCCCTACTGGATAACAGAATCGTGGATCTAATGACTGCGATCCCTTGGAAGCTGAAATTTGCCCCCGGGACATTTGGTAAATTGCTGTTAAGGAAAGTTGTCCGGAAGGTGCTTCCTGAGGAGAGTATGCGCAAACCAAAATGGGGATTCAGCGTGGACGTACGCGCATGGTATAACGGGGAATTAGGAGAACTGATTCGCCAAATCCTACCCGATTCAGATGTCCTCCCCAGATACTTCAAAACGAAAACGGTCCAGCATATCATCGAGGAGACGACTGGGACGGTCAGGGATCGGCGATTGCAAGTCCTTCTCTGGCAACTACTGGGCTTTCATTTCTGGCACAAAATCTTCATTGAAAGCGAGCATGTCGATGCCGCCAAGCTTCAGGTTGAGGCGTTGGTGGCTTAGGGTTTGAGCTACTGGGTCATCGTAGTCGCCAGAAACGCCAACCAACACCTTCCCCCTACTCTCGATTCACTGCTGCGACAGACCATTTCACCCGAGCGCGTAATTGTCGTTGATGACGGCTCGACGGACGGAACCGGACGAATTGCCCTGAACTACAAAGAGCGTTATAATACGATTAACATGTTGACCTTGCCGAACAGGGGATACGACATCAGGCGCGTCCCATCCAACATCAACTTAGCATGGAAACAAAACGCCGAAACCGGCCTCCGAACAGGCTTCTTCATGATAAGCGGAGACGATTGCTCCTATCCCACCAGTTACGCCGAAGCGCTAATTTCAAGGATGCAATCAAACGAGCGACTCGTTGTCGCCAGTGGCCTACCCTCATCCGCTGGTGCCCGTACTCGGGAACACGCGGTTTCAGGGAGCGGCCGAATGATCAAGAGCAGTTTCTGGGTCGATGTGGGCGGTCAGTATCCGGTCAGGGCAGGGTGGGAAACTTGGCTGTTGTACACCGCCGCGATGAAGGGCCTGGAGACTCGGCCTTTCAACGATCTACAATACCAACATGTTCGCCCGAGAGGGACTACCCACCAGTTTGCGTATTGGGGTGCGGCCATGGGTACCCTCGGCTACCATCCCCTCTATGCGTTAGGCCGAATCTCAAAGAACGCCCTGGTCAGATCGATTGGAGTAAAAGGTTCAGTCAACATGCTGCGAGGGTACGTTCAGTCACAAATAGGGTCAGAGGACCCGTTCATTTCCCCATTCGACCCACCTCTTAGAGAATTCGTCATGAGAGAACAAAGTCGTAGAATCCAAATGATCGCAGCGAGACTCTTGTAGCGGTCGCCATTCGGTGATTATGAGAGTCGTTGTCGCGCAAGCTCCTTCTACCTCAGCGACAATACTGACTAGAGGTGGAACTGGTGGAACGACGTTTAACCGCCCGTATGAAGCGCGCATTACGGGATGCTACTTGGAGTAGCGCCCGTGAGGTGACAAAGCGAATCTTGAAAACGCGATATGGTGTACTCCTAGCATTGGCTCTTCTTCTCCCATTAGCTGCCTTAGGTGCAAGCGGCTCAGTCTTCGCTCAGTCATATTGCTCATTGCAAGTTGGTTCTGCGAGCGCAACAACACAGAACAATGGATCGAACTCATATGGTTCCTCTAGTTCCTGGAACATACAGCTGACATTACCAATCTCAGCAAGCTGTCAGAATGCGGGCGGATCACTATGGGCGGTTGGCAACGCGTACGATACAGTAGCTAACACGAACGTAGGCTCCGCGAGCGGCGTAGTCAACGCGAACGGCGGTTACAATGGCGGCCAACTAGTGTTCACGCTTCCATCATCGGTGGTGGAACATACCCTGCAAATATCAATCACGGTCTACAACAACTACAACAACGGACAGTATGGCTCAGCTGTGGGCTCTACTTCGCAAACGGTAACAATACACTCGAACAGCTACTCAACTCCCTCATACCCGTACAATAATTCGCCGACTTACCCCTCCTACCCGTCTAACTATTACCAATCTTACCCGTCTTACTACAATGGTTATCCGATGTACTATTACTACTCCAACGGGTATTACTACTACTATTATCCATCATACTATTACTCGTACTATCCGAGCTACCAGCAAGTTAGCGGCTGCTACAACGGCCAAGCCATCGTTTACTACAACGGAAATTACTACTACGTAAGCTGCTACGAGTGGTACTCGCACGACCACCGCTGAAACCTGTAAGAGCCTAATCGTCTGGAGAGCGAAACGCTCTCACCCTTTCTTTCTTATTTCTTGATTAAACAGGCTTGTCCACTGGAAGTTTGTTCACGATCGGCATCTTCCATCCTAAGCCGAACGCCTTCTTAGTTATCTTAATGACCGGTGGAGCTTGACGCCGTTTGTATTCGGCTAATCTGACTCTGCGCAAGCAGTCATCGACCACCTTCTCATCGTAGCCTTTCTTGATCAATTCACCTCTGGATAGTCGGTTCTCGATAATGTCGTCGGCGAGCGGCGATACTGCCGAATAGTCGAATGGGTCAAACTGGTCGGGTTTCAGTTCTGCAGATGGAGTCTTGCTAAAGCAATTTTCAGGGATCACTGCACGGTCGCTCTTCTCGTTGTAGTATCGTGCTAGCGCGTAAACTTCGATCTTGCTCACGTCGCCGATTACTTCGAGGCCGCCGCTCATATCGCCATACAATGTCGCATAGCCTAGCGCAAGCTCAGTCTTGTTTCCGGTAGCCAAGACGAGCCCGCCAAATTTGTTGGACAGACCCATCAACAGAGTCCCCCTAATCCGTGACTGGAGATTTTCTTCGGTCACGTCAGGAGCGCGGTCTTTGAACGGCTCCCTCAATTGGCCAAGGTAGGCAGCGAATATCGGTTCGATGGGTATCGTGAGAAACTCTATTCCTAGATTTTCGGCAAGCACCCGCACGTCGTTCTTGCTGTGGCTACTGGAGTAGCGTGAGGGCATTGAAACACCGGTTACGTTCTCATTACCTAACGCCGTAACAGCGATCACAGCTACGAGTGACGAGTCAATACCGCCGCTGAGCCCAGTATACGCGGTGCCGAACCCGGTCTTTCGGAAATAGTCTCTTACGCCAAGCACCAGTGCATCGAACATTTCCTGCTCAGCCACTCGTGCCGGTGGTTGAAGCTCGATGGGTTCGCGGTCTGTGGGAATTTCGACTATGACAAGGTCTTCTTCGAACTGCCTACCAACCCCTATCAGACGACCTCTGCCGTCGACGACGAGGCTTTCCCCATCGAAAACCAACTCATCCTGTCCACCGACCATGTTCACATAGAAGATCGGAACGCCTAGACGCCTTGCCTTTCGCCTCATAATATTCAATCTTGTCTCGCGCATACCGACGTGAAACGGGGATGCGTTAATGTTCACGACCATCCGTGCACCCCGCTCAGCGAGAGCATCAACGACCTTGACCCCATAGCCCACTTCCTCATCCCAGAGGTCTTCACAAACCGACACTCCCAATGACACTTGTCGGCTTTGGATCTCGACAGTCACCGGTTCGTTCACAAAGGCGGGGGTGAAGTAACGTTGCTCGTCGAACACGTCATACGTTGGGAGCAGGCTCTTGTGAATAACCGCCGTCAGCTCGCCCTGATTGATCACCGCCGCGGCGTTGAATAGGTTAGATTCGTCGTAATCAACGAATCCCACGACGGCTGTAATTGATCGAATTTCCTTTGATAACTCAAGCATGTGTTGTTTGTTGAGGCGAACGAAATCCTCCTGCTCTGGTTTCCTTTTACCTCCTGGAGGGCGGGTCTCTCGAGGAGGCAGAAGGTCAAGCGGCGGATAACCCGTTATGGCCATCTCGGGAAATGCCACAAGGTCGGCGCCCGCTTCAGCAGCCTTCCTTGCATATTCAAGAATGATTTGAGAATTGCCTTCAAGATCCCCAACGGTAGAATTGATCTGAGCCATCGCGACTCGAGGCAATGCAATCGACGCGATTACCTACCCTGTTGCAAGAAAGGTTTTGCCGTCCCAATCGCTCCCGCGTTCTGGAATTCAGCCGACAGGGGATATGACCATATCCCGCCGGGAACAGGTACATATCCTGGAAGATGGGTCGGCCGCACCTTCGGCTTGGTGGTCGAACAGGTGCAGGTGCTGAGGAACACCTGGGCGGGCGGATAGCCTCTCCTATTGCGCATTAGTTTAAAATACGTACAACTAAGACGACTTTCAGCGGCATTTAGAAGGCGATCTTGTTGATTTTACCGCGAAAAACCAGGCTCATAGTCGTGCTCTTCGTTGCTCTGGTCGCCATCAAAGTGATTCTTGCTATGGCAACCCCGCCCAGTATGCCCGTCGTATACTATCTCGAAGTGCAGAGCTATTCTCGATCGCCTGACTCAAGCAACCCCTGGGGGAGATTCAACAATGCAACTCTCGGCCTGTGGTATTCCCTGCCAATTGATCATCCCGACCTCGAAACTTTTTTGACAAATAGAGCAGTTCTGCTTCCGTTTTCTCTCCAACTGCTCGTACTGTTGGTGAAACTCCCACTAATTGCAGCCGACATGCTGATCGCGTTCATCCTGTTTAAGCTCGGTAAACTCTTGTGGCCGATGACGAGTCGGCCATACGTCGTTGCGCTGCTGTGGTTCGCAAACCCTTACGCGATCTTCGTCACCGAGATGATGGGAGCCGTTGACGTGATTCCCGTAGCAGCCATAATGCTTGGTCTTCTGCTTGTGATTAAGCGGAAACATGTTCTCGGCGCGGCTTCAGTGGCCGCCGGGATCGCTCTGAAACTGTTCCCACTCGTCACAATTCCCGCGCTTCTGTATTCCAGTCGAATTGCAGGCTCTAGGCGGGTGGCAATCTTGATCTCCTCCGTGTTCGCTGTGTTGGGCCTCGTCGCTTACGTAATCTGGTCTCAGTTTCCGTTCTCGGAGGCCTATTACACGCAGGCCACGACCGAGTTTATACTCGGTACTCAAAGCTTGTATGGTATAGCCGTGACGCCGGACTTCATCGGGCTAGCAACCTTCGCGGTCGTCATCTCCTATCTTCTAGCGTACGAATTTCGACCCCAACTATACCGACGGCCCCTGACGATTGCTCTTTTCGCTCTCCTCGCATACGTAGCATTCCTAGACTTCCAAGTCGAATACATACTCTGGCTAATCCCTCTCTTCGTAATCGCAAACATAGAACACAAAAGGACCCTTCCGTTATTCATCTTGATTCTTCTCACATCATTCACTTTGGGGTTCCTTACCGCGGATGGATTTACTACTTCAAGTGGGTGGAGTCTGCTCTTCTTCAACCGAAGTACAGAATGGGCTAACGTTCTGCTTTCAAGTCAGTTCATCGACTTAGTTCTGAGACCAACACTCCGCACCTTGCTTACGGGATTCATGTTATTGTCGATGCTCTTGTTGTGGTCTTCTAAAGTTGAAAGTCTCCATCGAGACTCTGCCGATTCAGCGGATTCGCTGGTGGCGGCATGAGAATGAATTTTGCCACCATAAGAGAATTCGATCCGCGTCTACTTGCTGTCCTCGTCGGCGGAATGGTTGTGCGCATTGCATATGCGGTGGCTGCTCCCTTGTCCCCGGATTGGCACAGCTGGTACCTCATTGGAATCAATTTCTATTACCAACCCGGCCAAATACTCGGAATCTACACCCTCCCTCCATTCATGTTTACGGCACTCTACACCCTTTGGCTGCATTTGCCGATATCACACCCAGATCCGTTAAGCTTCGTAACATTCCCTCCATATGGAGTGCCCCCATACTTCCAACCCACGCCTGGTGCAATCCTTTTCGTTCTCATCATGAAACTACCCTCTCTAATCGCCGACGCGGTCATCGCCATATTATTTTACAAAATGCTCCTTCAATCAGGTGCTAGCAAGAACAGAATATACTTCGCAGTTTCAGCGTGGCTATTCAATCCGCTTACGTTGATACTTGGTAATGTGAATGACGTCGACACTATTCCGCTCATGTTTGTGGTATTTTCGGCATTTTTGGCTGAGAGAAAGAAGTACGGCGCGGCAGCATTTTCGTTAATAGTCGCGGGTCTGATGCGGCTGTTGGCCTTCATCGCTCTACCGTTTCTGGTCGTAAGAGCAGTGAGAGCGAGGGAATGGACGGCGGTACTAGCCACAACCGTACCAATCGCTGTTGTATTCATACCACTTCTAACTTGGTTGACTGTCTTTCGGCCAGACGCGATTGCGTTGTTTCAAGGTAGGCCCGGTCTATATGTTCCTGAGGCTCTGGACGTTTTCGGCTCAGTGCTTCAACTGCATGGAACTGAGTACCCTGAAAACGCTATTGCTCTGACAACGTTGGCATACGTTGTAATCCTTGCACTGATAACTGGTCGCTCAAATGAGTCACGTTTTCCCGGTCTGGTATCAGCTCCACTCTTGGTGTACACCGCGTTCTCGTGGGTGTGGCCGTCTATGCTGATATATGGAATCGCGCTGGCATTAATTCAGATTGCTCGCGGCAAGGGTTACAGGATACTGACGATAGTGCTTACCCTATCTGGGCTTCTCTGGATACTGGTTCAGGAGGGAGCGTATATTTGTAAGGAGAATGTCGCATTCTTGTTCATTCCCCTATACAACGTAACGCTTCAGGGGCTAAGCAATCAATGCCTAAACCTCTTCGGAATGGTTTTAACCGGAGGCCTTTCGGTGCCGATCAGAAGTGTCTTCAGTGCTGTGATAACCCTACTGATCATACGGTTAGTTCCACGCACTGTTCATTTCCGAACTAATGACTTTGCTTGATTCCCTCAACATTCAAGCGTGTTCGCCTACGCGCTTTTCTCGCTTCCTCTTTCTTGGGATCACGAGTCGATACAGGGGCCGCACTATACGTAGGTATCTCTCTCTCACTCGAATGCTAATCACGTGAAACTCTTGGGCGAATTCTTTCTCACGGTCCATCGAGTAAAGGTGAATCTTGGATAAGTCATTGGGCTTCCACGTCGTGGGTTTCAAAGCCTTAAGATAAATTCCATAGGTTTCTGGATCGGTAAGGAGTACCGAAATTTGAAAATCAGAAAAAATCTGATTCATGTCGCCTCGTTCATAACGCCAATAATCATTGGGATATCCGTGAAGATGGAATCCTGGGGTGACAGTCGTAAGAAGTAGGCGCCCACCTGGTTTTAAGACACGTTTGAGGTTCTCAAATACGAATCTCCAATTCTCGACGTGCTCAACGGTCTCGCAGGAGATCACAACATCGAACGAGTTCTCACCGAAGCGTTCGACAAGCTTTTCGGCATCCAATACGATGTCAACGAATTTTCCTTCCTCAATGTCGACGCCAACGTACGATTCCGGTCGGGAGAATTTGAGGATGTAAGGACGAACGCTGCCGTTCACATATCTGCTGCCTACCTCGAGGATACGTTTGTCGTTGAAATCGGAGGGCTCTGTGTGGTTAATGAAGAACTCCAAGATTCCGAGTTGCATCTGAACTCGTTCATAACTCGAGGCGTTCGGATATTTACACATGTACGGCTCCCGTTCCTCCATTATTTATTGTCTAAGAGAAGGGCTGTATGTGGACAAAGTGGAAGGGGACAAGTTCAGATGTACGCCATGAGTGATGGAGAGAAGTGTAGCTTGGAAGTATCCTGAAGCGCTCGACTGTACAGCGTTAGATTTAGAATTGGGCCTTTCGAATTGTTGAGGAAAACAGATCAGTTCAGGATAGACTGAAATCGGTCGAGAGGTATGTTCGAAATGGGCATCCAGCTATGCGGATTGGGCCAACTTGAATGAGATAGGGTTGTCGAAACTCCCACTCGTGAGCCTAATAATAGTTAGTTACAACGACGCACGATTAATCAAGAAACTGTTAGCGTCGTTGAGGACACAAGACTTTGCCAGCTTTGAAGTGGTGATCGTCGACAACGCAGGTAACGACGAAGTGCGCGCAATTGCTGAGGAAAGCCTAGCTCGGTACTTCCGCAGTGGGTCGAACCTAGGGTATACAGGAGGAAACAATCTCGGTGTGGCTCGATCTACGGGTCAGGTCATATTCGTCCTCAACCCTGACACTAGGCTGGCATCAAACACGATATCCGAACTCATACTGCGCTCTCAACAGCCACGGGGACCGCTGCAAAGTGGTTGTGCCAAAAGTGCTCATCAAAGATTCTAATTCAATTAATTCGGTGGGAATGAGGAGGTTCAGCAAAAATGCCAATCTATATGCAAATATCGGTTACCTAGAGGTGGATAAGGGCCAGTTTGACAAACCCACTATCGTAGAAGCTTTCGATGGCGCCGCATTTATGTTTCGTAGAGACCTATTGTCCAGAACTTTCCTGTTTAACCCGACCTATTTCGCAGGCGCAGAAAGCACCGACCTCGCCGAGAGGATACGTAAACTTGGATGGGAAATATGGACTTGCCCGAGTGCAATTGTAAGGCACGAAATACACGCTACATACACAGAGGATCCCTCCGCCACGAAGGTCATGCCCATCATGGTGAGGAACAATCTGGCGCACACTCTTACGAACCTCGGGATATTACCGTTGATTATGACTTGGCTAACTCTTGCTCACTTTTCTCTTGTCCGTATCAGGCGCCATGAACTCCTAACCGCCCGACTATACCTCAGCGGTATGACAAAGTTTGTTCTAGGTCTCGGGTGGATTCTCTCCTCCACGATGAGATTGTCAGAGTCAACTAGACCAATCTTAAACCAGAAGGTTCGAGGAGACAGCTAACACATCATATCGGTGTACATTGTCGCACCAATTAGGAGTGCAAGGAGGCCCTTACTCCAAAATCGTCCGAGAACCAATTATATTGGGCGACTTAGATACCGGATTCGAGCTGAGAACACTTGAAGCTACTCGTCACGGGAGGAGCCGGATTCGTTGGCTCTCACTTCACAGATCTTTACTCAGGGGATCATGAGATTCGCGTTCTAGACGACCTGAGCAACGGTTCACTGTCCAATCTCCGGGGAGTCAGAAGAAAAATCAAGTTACTCCGCGTCGACATATCCAAAGAATCAGCCGTCGCTAAGCAACGGACAGTCGACGGGATCTTTCATTTTGCATGTCATCCCCGATCGTTCAGCTTTAACAACCCAGCCCGCGACGTGGATGTGAATGTACGCGCGACCCTAAACATGCTGGAGCTCGCACGTAAAACTGATGCGAAAATGGTGTTCACGTCGAACTCTGGAATCTATGGCGATCCTGAATATCTGCCCATGGACGAGAAACATCCCATCAACTGCAAAACCCCATATGATGTTAACAAATACTCATCAGAACTTCACATGCGGGCGTATCGCAAGCAATACGGGATAAAGACGGTCGTGTGCCGACTTGCAACAGTCTACGGACCGAGACAGAGAGTAAATGAAAAACTGGGCTGGCGGCCGGTGGTGGCTTCCTTCATAGAGCAACTCATGAAAGCCAAGCAGCCAACCGTCTTCGGCGACGGCGAACAGACGAGAGATTTGATTTACGTGAAAGACGTGGCTCAAGGACTAATGGCTGCTTTCAACTCAAGACAGGCAGAAGGCGAGACATTCAATCTCGGCACGGGAGTTGAAACATCAATCAACACCCTGCTAGAGAAAGTGGGACGAGGCCTTAACAAACCAGTCCACCCAACCTATGGCCCGCCAAGTGTCGGCGATCTCCGTCGAATGTGTTTGGGGATTGATAAGGCGAAGCAGGCCTTCAACTTCGAAATCCACTACCCTCTCGATTCTGCTTTGACCGAGTACATTCAATGGTACAAGTCGAAGAACTGAGATCAGTTAGCAGTCCATACCGCAAGGAAAATGCCATAAGGAATTAAGGCGACTCTCTGCGTTGGAAGGGACATGTGCGGAATCTGCGGCGCAACTGGGGTCCCAGACCAAACCCTACTCCGCGACATGACCGACATTTTGCGCCACAGGGGGCCAGACGATCTTGGGTTCTACGTCGACGATCACATCATGCTCGGCCAGTGCCGCCTAAGCATAATTGATTTGAAAACGGGAAAACAACCAATCTACAACGAGGACGAAACGATCGTAGTCATGTACAATGGTGAGATCTACAATTTCAGAGAACTAAGACGTGATCTCGAGGCAAAGGGGCACAGGTTCTCAACCAACTCAGACACAGAGACGACGATACACGCCTACGAAGAGTATGGACTGAAAGCATTTGAGATGTTCAACGGAATGTTTGCTCTGGCGATGTACGATTCCAAGACCAAGCGACTCATACTCGCACGGGATAGACAAGGCATCAAACCCCTCTACTACACGCACGTCAACGGCCAACTTGTTTTCGCTTCAGAAATCAAGTCGCTTCTCAAATACCCCGGCGTACGTCGTGAGCTCGACAAGGACGCACTTGCATACTTCCTCTCACTTCGCTACGTTCCACTTTCCTCAACCATGTTTACCGGGATTAAGAAGATCTTGCCAGGACATTACGCGGTGTTTGATGATTCGGGCCTTAGGGAAACCGAGTATTGGACCTTACAACCCCAGCCCAAGCTCGAAACCCTGCCCGATGGTGAGCTGAAGAACGTACTCAGTCGCAGCGTTGAGCGTCACATGATCAGTGACGTTCCTGTGGGCGTCTATCTTTCGGGAGGGATCGACAGCGCGTCAATGGTTGCGTTCGCTTCAAAATTCTCCGACAAACCGCTGAACACATTCTGCATGGGATTTGGAGAGCAAACTGATGAAGTTCAGGATGCCAAGGCGATCGCCGACTACTTTGGTTGTAACCATCACGAAACCGTTGTGAAAGAGAATCTGCTCGATGCTTTTCCGGACATGATATGGCACATGGACTTCCCGAAACGGAACCTCTACCCCTACTATCTGGCTAAATTGGCAAGGAAGTATGTCAAGGTGGTTTTGAGTGGCCTAGGAGGCGACGAACTCTTCGCGGGATACGATTTCAGATATAGAGCGCTTGATTCCAAACGGCCTGTAAACGTTGCTGATAAAGTTCAGTTGTATTTGAGCACGCAAGCGAGGGATGTTCCACCGGATCAGGCTGATGTGTACGGTCAGTCCATTCCAGAAGGGATACATCATCGTTCTCAAGAATTCCTTACGCCTTTCTTCTCCAACTCTTTACCTTATATGGAACAGGTTCTGTTTGCAGATTTCGGCGCGAAGATGACATATGATTTCCTTCCTGTCGACGATGCCACAAGTATGGCTCACAGCGTTGAGACCAGGGTGCCATTTCTAGACAATGAGTTGGTAGGTCTTGCCTTTTCAATGACCTTCTCCTCCAAGTTCAAGGACGGAATGGGGAAAGCTTCCTTACGGCATGCACTCTCGAATGACTTACCCAAAAGAGTGTTCGAGAAAAAGAAACAAGGCTTCGGGCCCAACCCGTTCGAAGTCTACAAGAGGGAATTGCGTAGCTATGCTGAAGAATACCTACCCAAGGGCAGTTGTGTCTCCATGGGGCTAATCAACCCAGACTGGATTAGAGGTGTCCTTTCGAAGAGTATCTCCCCGGATCTGAACGCAGAATACAACAAGATTTGGGATTGCCTGGCTTTGGAAGTCTTCCTTCGGTTGTACTTCAACGATTCGCCGCCCATCGTATCTCCTACATGGAACAGCCTATAGTTTCTTTGCGAACCCATCGCACCGGCGAAACGGAAATGGTCGAGAGGTGTTGTGAGAAACACTCTGTTAACGGTTCGTTCATCTCAGCAGATGTGCTATCCGTCTCCTAGAAAGGTGGGTGATTATAGACGTCTTCTCGGTTGCCCGATGTATCCTCCCTCATTTAATATTCGTAGTTTCTCCTCGAGGTTTTCAATACGTTTTCTTTCTTCATCGTTGAGTAGTTTGTTCGCGGCTAGAAGCTTCTTCATCTGTAGGAGCAGTTCGAGATAGACTGGGCCCCACACCTCTAAGGTGTACCCTGGGGGGAACTTGTAGTAATACGGGTTTGACTCCACTCCTATGTCCATCTCGGAACTGTAAGCTAGACTTCTTTTGAGATGCAACCATCCTATTACAATCGCAAATGGAACACCGATCACAGTTGAAAGCAGAGCAAACGGGACAAACTTGGGGAAGATATCGAGCAGGGCAGGGATGTTCTTGATAGCGAGGTAATAGACTGTAATCAGTGTGGAGACGTATCCTAAGAGAAAGGTAAGATATGTTGAATACCCCATCCTGAAGTAGAACCAGAGTCTAGCCACAAAGCGTAACTTTACCATCAGTATCGCGACTGATGAACTCGTGGGGACTATTATTATCTACGCTGATTCTAGCATGAGTTGTTTGCCTAAGCCTTGTTCTTGCAACGGACTCCATCTACGAGAGCTAGTCACTGTTCGAGAACTTTCTTGTATACCTCAAGTTGCTGAGACGCTACGAGCGAGCAATCACAATTCCGCATTATCCATTCCCGTCCACGTCTTCCCTGATCGACTTGCAGTTGCTGGTCTTCCAATTTCACCATTGCATCAAAGATTTCGACCGCTGAAGATGCGTTTAGTACAGGTGGTGGTTCCGCATGGTACTTCTGCCAATATTTGTTCTCCACGTAACCAACCACCGGCCTACCGCAGCTCATGGCCTCTGGGGTCGTCGTTCCAAAGGCTCCGAAAAGAAATTGGTCGAAGACGGCCGTAGACTTTTGATAGAACTCTATCAGTTTGCCCTTGGGCATCACAGGCACCCATGTGACGTTTTCCTGTATTCCGAGTTCCGAGACAAGTTGCTTGCTTTTTCCCAGGTCCTCTGGGGACTGGTACCATTCCACGGCGACAAGTTTCGCCCTTCGGTTCCGTTGAACGTACTTTGCGAAGCCTCTCAAGAGTCGGTCATTTCCTTTCTCAGGCCAGTCCTGGCGAGACGGGTGAAAGAACGTGGGCGTATCGGGTGGGGGAGATTGTGAAGGAGTGTACTTGTCTGTGTCTATAGCGAAGGGGGTGTACGCAATCTTCGAGTAGCCCTGTTCGATGAGCATCGGTTCTGTATCCACGTTAGTGAAGAGGATCATCGCTGCGTCGCGGTAACCCTTTCTAGCTGCGGCATATCCTCTCCATTTCATTGGAAGGTATCTGATCCACCCTGCCTCAAAGATAATGTAGCGCTTGCGGTAGAGCTTGCTGTACAGGCCGGCTGTCTTTGCGAAGGGCGCGTGCCCGATTATCAGGTCGTAGTCTCGAAGCATAAGCAGGAGGGACGACCATCGAAGAGTTCTGGAGTACGGGAACCATAACTTTCTGTCATCCCAAACTCGGATCCAGTCTGGCTGGGGCCATTCAAATGCGTCCCAATTTGGGTCATACGGGTCCCCAAGACGGCTTAGGTCAACCTCGCCATCTTCCCACTGCGGAAGGCTGGCTACGTGCGAGGGCCTCTCTATGATGAGGTCTGAGTCAACCCCAAGTTTGCGCAAACCCTTGCAAACGGAATATCCATCATTAACGGAGCCGTGTCGGCTCTTTCGCCAGATTGAAAACATGGGCTATGCGCAGATTTTTGATTCCCATCTTTGATCATCACCTCCCACAAGGATTCTCAAGCAAATTATAAGCATGATTCGCATCAGAAATCTGGAAATAGTTTTGTAAGGAATCATCAGAGGGGGTATGCTCCTACGGGGTATCGTCAGGACTCATCTTTGCCAAGAGTACTGCATGGTTGCCGTCGGTTCAAAGAGGGTGCGCTTAATCATTTGAATTGCGAATTCTAACTGTGCCAATAAGGAGAAATATCCGTTGGGGCGAGATTCTCATGCAACGAGTGAGTGAAAGGCAACGAACAAACAAGCAAGAACTATTGCGTCTTTTGAATACCAATGGGGTCATCTGTCAGATAGTTCTCGCACATGGAAACGCAACGAAGTGCCCTCTTACATTCTCGATGAACTCGAATGTTCGGAATTGGATCTGAAAGGCAAGAAAGTGCTTGACGCGGCTTGTGGTATTGGTCGGTGGTCATATGGCTTCGATCGGCTTGGTTGCGAGGTATTCGGGTTTGATACTTCTCCCAGTGCTGTTAACGCAGCTAGAACTGCAGTCCCAAGAGGGCACTTTGAAAGAGCTAACCTCCTAGACCATGACTCGTTAAGCTCTCTCTATCCACAGAAGTTCTTTGATGTTGTTTGGTGCTGGGGAGCATTACACCATACCGGTGATCCAGGAACAGCGTTAAGAAATCTTACGCCTTTCTTGAAGGATAGTGGAGTCCTGCATGTCTATGTTTACGGGAAGAGAGCGTTGCGCACGCATGTTTTGCGCTTCATCTTTAATCGCGTAAGCTTTGATCACCGTGTTAGCCTTGCAAAACTCATTGCCAGGAAAATGCCGTTGCAAACCGTTGACGGAATTTTCGATGCCTTTAGTCCACCAATTGCGTCTGAGCATTCTGTGCGGGAGGTCTCTGCATGGTTTAGTGAGTGTGGTCTAAAATCTTGGCCTGTACATCCAAAATGGGCGAAATCATCTACAGACATTTTCCTTTCAGGAAGATTCATGTGACGATAACAGTTCTTCTGCGCATAGCCCAACCTTGCCCCACTCTGATCCTAGTCGTTCCTCAAGCACAGTAACTCAGGCTCTATGCGAGTTGGAAGGAACCCTTAGAGTGTTCCACGAGGGTTCGTGCTTCTTCAAGGTTCTTGAAGGTTCCAATGTCGTAGTGTCTCTTGCTTGTTAGATATGCGAAGACGGGTTTGCCTGAGGCAAGGAGTTGTGGAACAACTTCGTGTGAGATGTCCGTGTTCGGTTTACAGTATTGTAGAACTTCTCTTTCGCAGATGAGTATTCCCATGCTCACCGGGTATTCTTTGATTATGGGCTTCTCTTCGAAGTAAGTTACTCTTCCGTCCGGCGTGACTCTTGCAACGCCATACTCCGTCGGGACCGAAGTACTCATCGCAATCGTGCAAGTTGCTTTCTTGCCCTCGTGAAATCGTATCATATCTGCAAGATTCATATCAGTCAGAACGTCACCATAATAGACGAGGAACCTATCGCCGAGAAGATTCGACGCGGCGACCAGGGCGCCCGCGGTCCCAATCCGTTCAGCCACGGAATATTCGATATTGACTCCCAATCGCTTTCCGTCGCCAAGGTGATTCCGGAGTAGGTCCGACTCCTTCTCGGAGATCAACATCACAATATCGAGAACGTCGTAATGCTTCAAGTACTCCAGAATGTGTTCTATGACATAGCGGCTACCGATCGGTATCAAGGATTTAGGAACATACGCCGTGATAGGATAGAGACGGGTGCCAGCACCACCGGCAAGAATCGCCGCCTTCAACCCGAATTCTCCCAGTCAATTTCAGGCAGGCTGGTCCTTAAGTAAAAAGGCTTTCATCGGCCTGCGGGTTGAACGATTTCTCTAATCGCGACCAATCAAAATGTTGAGAACGCCTGCGGTGGATTCCGCTTATTAGGGGAAGGGCTGGTATCCGAAGCGCTAGGTTGCAGCAAGCAGGAAACTGAGCATGGCTCATTCACGAGTAGCTGTTGCTAGGGGTGCGACGTCCCTCTACATTGCAAATGTCGTTGTTCTGGTAGCCAACACACTGTACTTTCTCATTTTGACCAACGTTCTGCGCTCGACATTGGGCGTTGGTATTGTAACGGCCTTGAACCTAATGATCTGGTTTCTTGTCACCATATGCATTTTTGCGCAGCCGGTGACGATGCAGTCGCCGATACCGGCGCCGCTTGCCGTTCTGAAATTCATTCCGGACTTGATTGCGCGGAATGCGCGTGCTGGTGCTGCAAGAATATTCATCCTGTCGCTCGGGATTGCCGCGGTTATCGCTCTCGGCATTGGCGCCGTGTTCATCTTGTTGCCAAACGTTGTGGCGGCACTGTTGGGTGGGGCTGGTGTTCTGCCGATGTTTATCCAGCTGGCCGCAGTTGATGTGATCTTTCTCTCCCTGGGCCAAGTTTGCATTGCCTCCCTCATTGCCGTCGGCGAGATGCGGAAGGCTACGATCTACATCATATTGTGGAGCGTGGTTCGTTATCTTCTGGCTTCTGTTTTTCTCTACTACTACTCCATCACAGGGGTTCTCGGGGGATGGATTTTAGGAGACGCCGTGTTGCTCGCACTAGCCTTCCGAACGTCGATCGGAACTTTCGGGGCCCGAGGCGGGAAGGCAGAGTTCTCGATGCCGGAGTTCGTGAAGTATTCATCGATTACTTTTGTGAGTGCTCTAATTGGATACGCGATAAATCAAGCAGACAAATTATTCACACTCGCGCAACAAGGCCTACCACAATTGGCGATTTACAACGTAGCCATTGTTGCTGCCAGTTTCTCAGGCTTCGCGCCCTACGCATTGATGACCGTCCTCTTGCCTGCGTTGTCGTCGCTGCATGCGGCGAATGAGGTGAAGGAGATCAGGGACTTGGTGCGACATTATAGCAGATATGTGTCGATCATTGTTATTCCGGTTGCCGTAGGCTTTGCATCTATTACCAGTGTTCTTCTCAGGATTTTTGGCCCTGCGTACGTGAGCGGTCTCCTGCCTTCAGTGATAGTTTCCCTAGTGACCGGTTTAACGGCGGTGGGGGCGGTGTATGCAGCGGTGTTATTGGCTGTGGGCGAGCTAAAGTGGTATACGGGGGCCAACCTCTTGGGGCTCCTTAGTTTAGCCGTTGTCGCATACCTGGCCACGCCTGTACTTGGTTTATCAGGGCCTGCATTGGGTCGCGCGAGCCTCATGATTCTCGCGGCCCTAGTCTATGGTTACGCGGCCCTGAGAAGTGGGTACTTTGAGTTAGATGTCAGGGCGTTTGTCTGTGCTGCTCTGAGTTCAATGCTGATGGGCGCCGTTGTGTTCCTTGGGCTGTCCCTGTTCCAGACGTTCCTGACGAAACTGGTAATGATGCCCGTCTTCGTTGCTGTGGGCGCTTTGGTGTACCTTGGATGCTTGCGTGTTCTACGGCTTCTTCAGAGGGATGACATCGAATTCATCCGAGATATCGCACCCGCCAAACTCCATCCGCTCGTTACGGTGGTCGCGAGAATAGCGGGCGTTTCGAGCAAGAGGTAACCTAAGGTGTCGGTAGAGGGAGTCCCTTACATCCCACCTTTCCGCGAACCCTACGGTTAAAGTTCGGGCATGTGAAACATTCTACGAACGAGACTTTCTTCAGCTTTACTGGACAATCCACTGCTTCCTTCTTCATCTTCGCAAGCATCTTGCCCTTAACCGCACCCTTGATGGCCTCCAGGGATTCCTTGGGGCTTGGTATGGCCTTGGGTGGGGCGAAGATGTCGACTAGGTACTTGTCATCAGCTCCCAGTTGAACTTCAGGTGGATTGGGCTCGTTCACTGGTGTGGGTGCAGTCATCAGGCCTCACGCTTGGTGAAGGGCTCCATGTGAATCCATAAATGCCTTTCTGACAACTCCGTGAGGAAGCAGCCACAGGCCTTGTATGAATATCGATATTCGGCTGAATCTATAGGATTTAACGGAATAGGTCGAGCCTTCTACCTAGGAGAAGTTTCTTTGATAGGTTTCTGCCCGTACTCAGTTTCATTCGGTCAAGTCCTCGTATTATGGCTACGGGGGTGCGTTCTGTTCCTTGTCCCATGACGAGCTCAGCGGCCGCAGCGGCTTCGTCCGCTATGGCAACATACTTGTACCTGAGACTGTACCCGAACATATCCTCAAGCCCTCGGTAATCGACGATCGGTTCGATGCCCGCCACCCCAATCGCGAACTCCACTTGCCCTACGCGCAGGGGGCGGCTGTATGTGTCGGCGATTATTACGGCGAGCCGTTTTCCGAAGAGTCGTTCGAGTCGGGTTAGAACTTCACTTGCGGCAACATCGGAGTTTGGAGGCAAGCGACTGTAAATGAATCGACCTTCCACATTTGATTTGTCTACGCCCGCATTCAAGCAAACTAGCCCGTCTTTTCTACGAACCACAAAGGCTTGGGCGTCGGCGCGTAGAACGGCTGTTGAGTCCTGAAGTATCAGCTCAATGACGCGGGGATCTTTCCTCGTTCGCTTTGCCAAGGCTTTGGCTTTCTGCCCGGGTTTGATTTCTGACGTGTCGACTAAGAGTCCGTTTGCCTTGGAGACGATTTTCTGGGAGATGACAACCAAGTCCCCGTCCGAAAGGGAGATGCCTTCCTCCTTTGTCTTCTCGAAGATTAGTTGAGCAACGTTGTCACCAGGCCTAATTGATCCAAACTTCTCCAATCCGAATATGGTGAGCGTCCGCACCAACTTCCCTTCCTCAATTGATCGAGATTCTCGGGGCGCAACTACTAGCTCACGCTTAAATAAGGTGCGAAATGCCGGCGACTGCCAGCCTCAGAGACGGGAAACTCACCTGCCCTTAGCGACCTCTCTCCGCGATATCTGGCTGTGACGTAACGGGCCCGGGACTGCGAGTGGCGTAGAGTTGAGAGGAAGCAAAACTCATAATAAAAAAACTTCTCAACCAACCAAGTAGGACGTTTCACATATTCGCAGCCGAAAGCAGACGTTTCACTTAAATAACGACTTGCATTCCTACGCACGTCGCGTTCACCTAGAGAGTTGAAAGGAATGACAATCGAATACGTATTCGCAGCAAGTTTCCTATCACTCGCCGTTGCAGGAATCCTGGCCAATTGGATCTTGAAGCAGGACACCGGGACTGATCGAATGAGGGAAATTTCCGCCGCAATCAAAACTGGAGCAGAGGCGTACTTGGCTCGTCAATATCGAACCATTAGCATAATCGCTGTCATTACCACCGTTCTTCTGGCGGTTGCTATCCGCGACGCATCGAACCCCTGGCTTGGCGTCGATACGGCTGCAGGTTTCATGTTGGGTGCGCTTGCTTCCAATTTGGCCGGGTACATTGCCATGTTCATCTCGGTGAGGTCAAACGTTTGCGCGGCGAGAGGGGCGATGACCAGCCTAGACCGGGCGTTGAAGATAGCTTTCCGAGGTGGAGTAGTCTTCGGATTGGCCGTTGTGTCCCTGAGCCTACTTGGTATCTCGTCCTTGTTCTTAGTATTTCATGGAGATCCCCGGCTTATGGTTGGATTCGGTTTCGGCGCAAGTTTCGCCGCACTATTCGCTCAGCTTGGTGGGGGAATTTACACGAAAGCAGCGGACATGTCGGCCGATTTGGTTGGGAAAGTCGAGGCGGGTATTCCTGAGGATGACCCTCGTAACCCCGCGGTCATAGCCGACTTAGTGGGCGACAATGTTGGTGATATTGCAGGACGTGGTGCCGATCTTTTCGAATCCATAACCGCCGAAAACATTGGAGCGATGATCCTCGGCATCGCACCGGCGGTTTATGTGATGTTTGGAGTAAATGGCCTGATTTTTCCGCTGATGGCTCGTGCTTTTGGTCTGATTGGAACTATCGTTGGGGCTTTCTTCGTGTACCACCGCAAGAAGGAGAACCCGTTCTCATCACTAATACGAGGGCTTGTGGTTGCAGGCGTAATCAGCGCGTTTAGGATTTTACGTGCTTACGATGATTCTTCTCAACGGAGATATTGACTACTTCTTCGCCTCGCTTGTGGGCATAGTCGCAGCGTTGGCCGTTGCATTGATCACCGACTATTACACATCATACCACAGAAGCCCTACCTTGGGAATTGCTCTGGCTTCTGAGAGTGGCGCTGCTCCGGGTATAGTCAATGGCCTCGCAGTCGGTATGTCGTCTACCGGACTCTTCATAATCGTTATCGGGGCTGCAATTCTGCTTGCATTCTGGTTAGGCAACGGATTCGCTTCGCTGGGCGGTAATTTGGATCTTACAAGCCCAGCGTTCCAGAAAGGCCTGTATGGAACTGCGATTGCAACGATGGGTATGCTCTCTGTCACTCCGATGGTGTTAGCCATGGATGGATTCGGGCCCATCACTGACAATGCGGGCGGGATCTTGGAGATGTCAGGTGTACCTGCAAGAGCTCGGGTCGTCTCGGACGAGTTAGACTCAGTCGGAAATACTACCAAAGCCCTTACGAAGGGTTACGGCGTCGCATCCGCTGCCCTCTCAGCTTTCCTACTCTTCAGCGCGTTCCTGGAGGTGGCTGGACTAAAAGGTGTGGACTTATCGAAGCCGGGAGTTTTCGTAGGCGCCTTTATCGGAGCAATGCTAATTTTCTTCTTCAGCTCCTTGGCAATCAAAGCAGTAGGAAATACGTCGGCCGTAATGATTCGTGAGATCAGACGTCAATTCAAAGCAATCCCAGGAATCATGAAAGGCAAGGCAAAACCCGATTATTCGCGTTGCATCGACATCAGTACCAAGGCCGCTCTGAGAAACATGGTGTATCCGAGCCTTCTCATCGTAGTAGGACCAATCCTAGTTGGCGTATTGTTGGGGGCTGAGGCCGCCGGAGGGCTACTCATGGTTGGAACAGTCGTCGGCGTGCTCATGGCATTGTTTATGAACAATGTTGGAGCCGCACTCGACAATGCGAAGAAGTACGTAGAAGCAGGACACCTAGGAGGAAAGGGGTCACCAGTTCACGCAGCGACCGTTATAGGAGACACGCTTGGGGACCCACTCAAGGATACTGCCGGCCCGTCACTGCATGTTGTTGTTAAACTGTTGAACACGATAACCCTTGCACTAGCACCGCTCTTCATCTACGCGTTACTTCACTAGTTCAAGGACTGAGGTTCCCGTCCCCGCTGAACTTGGATAAGGAACGCTAATAATCCCGGTATGGGATAGCGGCTCGGGTTGCAATGCTGCAGGAAACGGTAAAGCCCTCGAGAAGAGCCGAGGGCGTCGAGTACGCTATTCGTGACGTTATCTCCAAGGCTGAGGAAGTGAGCCGTAAAGGAAAGAGGATCATTCACCTAAACATCGGGGATCCTGTAAAATATGGGTTCGACACCCCACTGCACATTAAAGAAGCAACCAAGAAAGCGATCGATACAGGCGCGAATCATTACTCTGCATCCGAGGGTCTGAAGGAGCTGCGGGAGGCGATCGCCGAGAAGGAGAACATCGTAAACCGCGCTCAAATCGAAGCACGCAACGTCGTCGTAACCCAAGGTATCTCCGAAGCAATCATGTTCCTGATGGCCTCCTTGGTCAACCCAGGTGACGAAGTGCTAATGCCCGGCCCATGTTACTCCCCGTACCTCACCTACACAAAATTCTTCGAAGGAAAACCGATAACTTACAGGACCATTGAAGAGAACGATTGGGCGCCCGACCTCATTGATCTTGAAAGGAAAGTTACCGAGCGCACACGACTCATCGTAGTGATGAATCCTAGCAACCCAACAGGGTCAGTGTACTCAGAAAAAGACGTGTTGAAGATTCTCGAAATAGCAAGGGCACACAATATCCCAGTCGCAGCGGACGAAATATATGACAGAATAGTTTTCGACGGCAAATTTACTTCCCTAGCTTCCACCGCCAAAGAACTCCCAATCTTTTGCCTTAACGGGTTTTCCAAGGCTTACCTGATGACGGGGTGGCGGCTCGGATACATCTACGTACAGGATCCAAACGGCAAGCTGAAATATGTTTGGGAGTCGATTGAGAAAATGTCACGTGTCCGTCTTTGCGCGAGTACCCCCGCACAGTATGGCGGAATAGCAGCCTTGACCGGTCCTCAGGACCACATCACACAAATGGTCTCAACCCTAAAACGTCGGCGTGAATTCGCATTGAAACGATTGAGCGGAATACCAGGGTTAACCGCCGCAAAACCGCGGGGAGCCTTCTACCTTTTTCCCAAGATTCAATTACAAGGCACAAAATGGAAGAATGACAACGAATTCGTGACTGAACTGTTAGAAGATACGGGCGTGCTCGTGGTTCATGGTTCTGGCTTCGACCCAGTCTATGGTAGCGGTCATTTCAGGTCTGTCTTCCTTCCGGAGGAATCAATGATGTCTGAGGCCTTCGATTTGATCGAGGGCTTCATGAAACGTCATTCGTGATTGTTCTGTAAAGGTTTAATTCAGGCTGAAGCAGGGTGGTTTCGTGGTTCGTGTCGATGTCTGATGTAACCAGCGAGCAGCCAACGGGCATAATGTATGAGTGCATAAGCTGCGGCCAACATCTAACCGCCGATCAACTAGCCATGACGCCCGAAATCAAATGCCCCTTCTGCGGCTACAGAGTTCTAAGAAAGTCAAGACCACCAATCGTAAAACGAGTAAAAGCCCGTTAGGCTCCTAAATTCTAGACTTGCCACTTTCGGGATAGAAAACATCCCGATCGGTAAGAGGCCGGGCAATATACCTCGCTAAATCCGCATTCAGTGTGATGCTGAGCCTACAGTGCGACCTGGCGCTCACTTCTTGGCGGTTAGATTGGTAATTTCCGTTGCGAGTTCTTGCCTCGTCTTTCCTAAGGTGGTGATGCCCAGACTCTTTGCGGCAACTATGATCGGGTCTTGCGCAGGCTGGGTGATTGTATGATTAACCTCTGATGCGCTCGTTGCTTGGTTGATGACAGTTTTGTTAATGCCTGTGACAGGTTCCGTTATGGACTTCACTTCCGCAAGTGACGTGACCTCTTTGGCTGCTTTATCGAACTCTCTCTTTGCCTGGCCTATTACTCTGGCCATTTCGGGAACTTTCGACGGACCCCAGAGGAAGACCACTAAGAGTATTGCGACTATGGCTAATCCGTCAAGTCCAAAGAGTGGCAATTCATTTCACATACTTGGGCAGCCTTTTGCGCCCTATAAGAGTACTGAAGTGCCCACGGAGTCTGAAAATCAGAGGCACGACTCCGTCACCTTGACCATTGCTCAGATTCATCATTCAAGATCCCGGAAGTTCAGCATGTCTTTACGGTGGCCTTTCGATTAGACTTGGGATTTGCCGCATGCTACGCAGAAGGATGAGGATACGTCGCCGCCACAGAATCTGCATGCCACTGTACCTAGCCGAACCCTTGGCGAGGCATAAGTAT
Organism: Candidatus Bathyarchaeota archaeon; assembly: GCA_963733055.1. Taxonomy (GTDB): domain Archaea; phylum Thermoproteota; class Bathyarchaeia; order 40CM-2-53-6; family 40CM-2-53-6; genus FEN-987. Next base: position 239,590 of record CAVTBR010000003.1, on the reverse strand, counting down.
CAGTCGTTGGGCGATTTCTCTCGATTCTTCTTGCTACATATGCGGCTATTTCGAAGATTGCTGCAAAGGGAATCATTATGATAGTAGCTGTAATTGGAGTCGGGTCGGGACCGAAAGTCCAGATAATCATTTCCAATGCAACATAGATTGCAATTTTCGTTTTGCCCGAGAGAACTTTTGTCGAGATGATTCCGAACTGCACGAGAAGTACGATGAATACAGGGATAGTATAGAAAATGCCAGATGCGAGAAGAAGCGTGAAGATCCAGTTGTAGAAGTCCTTTATGCCAATGAACGGAACTGCTCCTCCATTAGTTATGAACCATACCAGAATTTGAAACGTAATCGGTATTATTACGACGTAGGCCATTACAAGCCCAAGAGTGAAGAGCCCGACAAAAGACGCCACGAACCACGAGATGTATCTGCGTTCGTTCGGGTAAAGAGCCGGCTTCACATATGCATAGATTTCATACGCGATAACCGGCGAAGCCAGCACGACACCGATGAGCAGGGTAAGGTACATGTAAACAAAAAGCGTGTCCACGAGACCTGATGCTATGAGAGTGGCCCCGCTAGGTAGAAAGTCATGTTTCATCTTCTGCATCATTATCGATACTACTGGCTTGTATCCATGCAACGGATCCGAGTAGCCCTGGAGATCAGATGGCAAGAAGCCGATGGAGCAGGTCACCGCAAGGACGATAATTATGATCTTCAGACGTTTGGTTAGCTCCGATAAATGTTCCCAGATCGTTCCTGTCTTCTCACCATCCGGTTTTTCAGACAAAATTCACGCCACAGGTGCAACGTACTTTGATGTGGGTTTGGTTACACGCCAGAGCTCGCGCAGCATTGCCTTTAAGGTGAAGAAAACTCTTCTGATTGAAGTCTAATGATGGGCTCGTTGTAGTCGGTTGTGCGCCTCAGTGCTTGGAAGCGAAGCCGGGTAATCGGTTTCATTTAGGCGAGGTCTTGTCGGCTATTTCCCTTGCGATCTCTTCTTTTGTCTTGCCCTCGGTGGCGATGCCTAGATTCTTCGCTGCAACAAGCAAAGGATCTGTAGAGGGCTGCGAAGTAGATGCCGTACCGCCTGGTGATGATGAGTCCTTTGCTGCTTTTTCAAATTCCTTCTTGGCTATCCCGATTGACCTTGCCAGTTCAGGTAACTTCTGCGGCCCCCATAAGAATATGACTAGTAAAATTCCTACTATAACCAGCCACTCATAGCCTACCAGTGCCAAGTCGATTCACAAGGAAGGCATGTTTTCCGTTTAATATAAGAATGGTGAGCAATTCTTCGGTTCTTACACGCAAACTCCTTGCGGAATAGATTTAAGGTTCATAGGTTCGCCTCGGTAAAGAACTCCAAAAGCGCAACAGAGGTGGGCTGGGACGTTTGTGGGCGGTTTTCGTCTTCGGCCAGACTACTTCATCCTCGCCGGTGTCCCCTTATCATTTTATTTGTTGGCTCAAATTCCAATTCTGGGCCCCAGCCTCCATTCGATCTTTTCCTATCGTTACACTGCTGACCTGTTTCAGTTGAATGAGGATAATTTCATCATTCGAACTATGATCCGAATGGTTCTAGCATATGGACTGTCCGTTGCGTTCGCACTTGTTTATGGGATTACAGCCGCGATGAGTAAGCGTGCGGAACAATTTCTCATACCGATTCTCGACATACTTCAATCCATACCTGTTTTGGGCTATCTCCCAGGAGTAATCATTCTCTTCCTTTCTCTTTTCAACGGAAACGTAATTGGACAAGAACTCGCTTCAGTGATTCTTATCTTCACGGGCATGGTGTGGGCGGTTACCTTCGGAGTTTACGGTGGAGTGAAGACCATTCCGCGGGATATTTCGGAGGCAGCTCACAGTTTCGGCATTCGTAGAACGAAATATCTCCGGGACGTTGTGCTTCCTGCGATATATCCTCCCTTCATTTCAGGAAGCATTCTAGCTTGGGGAGGCGGTTGGTATTTCCTGATTGCGTGCGAGTACCTTAGCTTTGCTAACAAAGTATACGAACTTCCAGGTTTGGGATTCTACATATTCAAGGCGGCGCTTGATGGCAACATCACAGCCTCAATCTTTGGTCTACTAATATTGGTCGTAATAGTTGGGATCATCAACCGTCTCGTATGGCATCCCTTAATGGATCATGCGGAAAAATTTAAGTACGAAACTTCCGTCCTGCCCGGCCATAGACGAGTCCAGTCACGAGCTACACATTTGCTTGTAACGGAGCTCAGGAAGGTTTCTAATGGACTCGCGACCGTTGTCGAACCGGTGGTAACGATCGAGCATCGGTACTACCCACACCTACTTCGATTTCGTCACGCGAACACACTCACGCACTTTAACATTCGAACTGCCTGGCACAAGCATTCTCGCTTCGCACGTTTGATAGGGACCGTAATCGGAATCGTTCTCGCCATCGTGATCTTCAGAGTTCTTGTACCTCCGAAACTTCCAGAGGCTTTGCACGAATTTGTTCTGAGACACGAGCTTGCGCTTCTTCCAAGCTACGCACTCGGTTCGGTCGCTCGGTTGCTAGTTGGCTATCTCATAGCGTTGAGTTGGACATTAGTCGCAGGTATAGGAATTGCCCGAAGCGAGAGACTATTCAACGCACTTCTACCCGTCTTCGATATCGCACAATCCGTTCCGGCATTGGCGTTGTTTCCAATCGTGATCAGCGTCGTGATTAACTACTTCCACGGTTCTGAGTTTGGGCTTGAATTGGCCTCAGTAGTTCTCGTGCTTACGGGCATGCAGTGGTACCTTCTCTTCAACATAATCGGTGCAGTTAAGGCAATACCTTCAGACGTGATTGAAGCCTCCCGTTGCTTCGGGTTGCGAGGTTTGGGCTACATCAGAAACGTTGTATTGCCTTCGATTCTGCCCGCGATTATTTTAGGAAGTATCCAAGCATGGGGCGGCGGTTGGAATGCGACAATAGCTTCCGAGTACATTAACCTAGGAACTAAAACCTATCATGTTGCAGGGTTAGGGTATCTTCTTGATATCTCGGTTGGTACGGGTGACACGCAGTTGGTTCTTGTGGCGATAGGCTTGATGGCCGGGATCGTCTTTCTCATGAACCGAACTGTTTGGCATTACTCCCTCAAACAGGTCGATAAATACAAATTCGAGGCGTGAGCGACGGCAGCATCTGCAGTACTTCAGGTACAGGGTGTTTCCAAAACCTTCGAAGCGGGTAACCAGAAGATACGTGCGCTGGAGTCGGTAACCTTTGACGTATTTCCACACGAATTTCTCTGCATCGTAGGCCCTTCGGGATGCGGAAAATCAACTCTCCTGAGGATCCTAGATGGATTGGATCTGCCAACCTCCGGGCAAGTCTTTGCCAAGGGGGAACAGGTAACCATGCCCTCGCCGAAGATCTCAATGATTTTCCAAACTTTCGCGTTACTGCCATGGAAGAATGTTCGGGAGAACGTCGAGCTAGGGCTTGAGGCTCAAGGGATACCATTGCGTGCCCGACGGGAAAAAGCCGCGAAGTACATAGACTTGGTGGGGCTCAGTGGCTTCGAGGAGTCTTATCCGCGAGAGCTCTCTGGAGGAATGAAGCAAAGGGTGGGCATAGCCCGTGCGCTAGCAGTCGAACCCGAGGTTCTATTGATGGATGAACCGTTCTCATCTCTTGACGAATTGACCGCCAACGCTCTTCGCAAGGAGGTTCTTGAGATTTGGCGAGAACCCACCAAAGTCACAGACACTTTCGTAATGGTAACCCACAATGTGCATGAAGCTGTTTTCATGGCTGACAGAATCATTATCCTGCGGGCCAGGCCCGGAAGCATCGTTGCCGACATTGCAGTGGAATTACCGCGCCCCCGCGAAAAGGTCGCTATGACGCAAGAGTTCTTCGATTATGTAAGGAAAGTTATCTCAGTGATCGAGCAAAACTCACAGCCTGCGACTAGAACTCAAGTGTGAAAGGCCGATTTGTTAAGAAGTTTGAATCCGTAATGGTATGCGGCGACCCCGGTTATCGGAAGTTCCAACCAAACGGTCACCAGTCGGGATAATATGGCGGCGGAAGCCCCGATCGAAACGGGTATGGCAAAGAGCGCGAGGACAGTAGTTATGGCTGTTTCGTAGACTCCGATCATACCCGGAATCGCGACAGGCGTCATCTGTATCATCTTACCGATCGAGACAGTTATCATAACTGCCCAAAGTGATGCACCCGTGTCCAGCGAGACCAGAACTATCCAAAGTATTGCAACGGAGCAGATCCAATCGCCTAGGCTTGCAAGAAATGACAACACCAAATGGAGTTTTGACGATATCATCTTCCTGAAGCCTATGTTGTATTCAGCTAGAAATTGGTCGGCCTTCCCCTCAACGACCGCTTCTTTCTGGATCAGCTTAATGACCGGTCGTACTAGCTTCAAGATTCGGTTTAGAATTGGCGCGATTTTCTTTGGATCGAAGGACAGATAGAGTAACACAACCAATCCAGCCACCGTCACGAAGGGAATGGAGGCCAACTCGATCAAGCCAACCGAGTTCATGCCGCCGCTAAGAAGAGCGAAGAGCGCGAATGCGGTCGTGGCTAGGAAACCAAGAACGTAAAGAATTCTATGAAGGACAACCGTGGAGGTGGATTCGCCCAATTGCATGCCGGTCTCCCTTGAACCGAAAACACATCTAGCCACTTCAAGGAAGACTCCGCTTGGCATAGTGTATACCACAAAAATGCTCGCGAGACTTATCCCTAAGCAGGTTAAGAAACGCATACGGTAACCTGCGGCTAAAATCAACAAATACCACGCCGTCGCGTAAAATCCAAACCCCAACAATTGGAGCCCTACCATTAGAAGTATGACGATTGGATTGACGCTGAGTAGGATTCTCACCACAGTGTCGATTCCGACATAATAGAGGAAGCCGAGGAGAACCCCAAATCCAACCACGAAACCAGCGAGGCGACCCACCGTTTCTCTTTTAGTCGGCAAACCGAGTGCGCCTCCTGAAACGTTTCGAATACGCCTCGGTACTCATCCACACTTATATGCATCGACCGTCGCGCATGCAAAGACACGAGAAAATTAGGGGTCGAATGGCGTGAGTGAAACGCTGACATTCGACGTCGTTATCGTGGGCTCTGGACTCGCGGGCCTCCGCGCGGCGATCGAAGCCGCACGAGTGTCAGACGGCAAGATCAGCATCGCCGTAGTAACAAAAGTTCAAGCCATGAGGTCACATTCCGTTTCGGCCGAGGGCGGAACCGCGGCGGTGTTATACCCTGACAAGGGCGACACATTCGAATCCCACATCTATGACACAATCAAGGGAAGCGATTTCCTCGCGGATCAAGACGCGGTAGATTTCTTCGTTCGAGCTATGCCCGGGGAGATATACCAACTTGAGCATTGGGGAATGCCTTGGTCCCGAACCGAAGACGGCAGGATAGCACAACGTAACTTCGGCGGATACAACTTTCCACGAGCAACCTTTGCAGCCGATCGCGTGGGATTTTTCGAAATGCAGACCCTCTACGACACCACCCGCAAATTTGACAACATTCAATTCTTTCAGGAATGGTTCGTCACGTCACTTATCGTGGATCATGGTACATTCAGAGGCTTGACGGCAATAGACATGAAGACGGGTGACTTCCACCCAATCAATGCAAAAACGGGAATTATCGCAACGGGTGGTGCCGGAAGGCTATACAGATTCGCCACTTTCGGGTACTCATCAACTCCAGACGGACTATCCCTAGCCTACCGAGCCGGGGCGCCCATTATGGACATGGAATTCGTGCAATTCCATCCAACCGGGCTAATCCCGTCGGGTATACTAATCACCGAAGGCGCACGCGGCGACGGCGCAGTTTTGGTCAACAAGGACGGCGAGAGGTTCATGAAGAAGTATGCACCGCAGAAATTGGATCTAGCCTCGCACGATGTCGTATCACGGGCAGTCATTACCGAGATTCTGGAAGGGCGGGGGCTCAAGGATTCTGCGAGTGGGATGGATTATGTGCTGCTCGACCTTCGTCATTTAGGCGCCGAAAAGATCAACGAACGGCTCTCTGGCATAAGGGAAATCGCTCTAAAGTTCAAAGGAATCGATCCAATTAACGAACCTCTGCCGATACGTCCCGTATGCCATTACATGATGGGCGGAGTCAAAACGAACATCAGCGCGGAAACTCCAATAGCTGGCCTTTGGGCTTCAGGCGAAGCAGCCTGCGTGAGTATAAACGGAGCCAACCGCCTCGGCGCGAACTCAACAGCCGAATGCCTTGTGTTTGGCGCAAAAAGCGGTGCAGGCGCTGCGAAATACGCGTCGACTCATCCAGAGAGAAGGCTAGACATGCAGTCCGTGGGACGGGATGAAAAACGGATCTTCGACGAAATCCTACACGGAAGCGGCTCTGAAAATCCCTACGAAATTCGTGACCAGGCACAAACGATTATGGACAAGTACGCTTATGTCTACCGAACTGGAACAGGCCTCGAGCAGGGTTTGCAAGAATTGCGCACTCTTCACAAAAGAGCCTTCAGGCATGTTGAGGATCAGGCTAAGGAATATAATAGCAACTTCATTAACGTGCTCGAATTGGAGTCGATGTTCGAAATTTCCGAAGTAATTTTGGTCGGCGGCCTCAACCGGACAGAATCCCGAGGCGCCCATTCGCGCACCGACTACCCCAAGAGAGACGATGAACATTGGCTGAAGCATACTCTAGCGTACTACACGGGGGAGGAAGCCGGGCTGGACTACGCGCCTGTTACAATCACCAGCTACCAGCCAACCGAGCGACATTACTGAGGGATGAATGAATGCGAGCTGGAGAAACCTTCAAGCTGAGAGTTCAACGCGAGAACCCAGCAGCTAACACGGGGCGAGCGTTTCAAGAGTTTGATATACCGTACGAACCGGGACTGACCGTGCTCGAAGCGCTTTTGCGCACAAAGGAACGTTTCGACCATTCAATCGCTATCCGTTTCTCATGCAGAATGGCATCATGTGGCTCATGCGGAATGCTCATCAACGGTCTGCCAAGACTGGCGTGCTATACGCAAATCAACGAAATCTCCGGGAAGACCGTAACTGTAGGACCACTGGACCATTACCCGCTCGTTCGAGATCTAGTTACTGACTTTCAGGGGTTCTTCGATAAGCACAAGTCCGTATCCCCGTTCCTTCTGCGACGGAATACCACCGAACAGGAGACATCAAAATCAGAATATTATCAAAGCAGTGATGAGCTGGACCGGTTTCTTCAATTCTCGTACTGCATAAAATGTGGCCTCTGTAATGCGGCATGTCCAACGATGGCCAACGACTCCAGATTCGTGGGGCCACAAGCGCTCGGACAGGCTTTCCGCTACGTCGCGGATTCACGAGACGAAGGCGCGATACAACGCCTGAAGGCCGTAGATCGAGAGCATGGAATTTGGAGGTGCCATTTTGCAGGGTCGTGCAGTTTCGTCTGCCCGAAGGGTGTTGACCCCGCATTAGCGATTCAGAAGCTGAGAGGACTTACCCTTTCCAAGGGCTCCGCGAACAGAATTGGTACTGCGCTCATGCCCGTGAAGACTACTACGGGTTGACGCACGATGGGTGTCGATTCAGCCTTCCTGAAGAAGGATAACAAATTAGCGTCAATGATCGTAAAATGTGCAGTGTGCGGCAGCAAGATCGACGTATTCATCAACTCGATTGCTTCAGCGGGCGAGGTCTGGCCCTTCTGCGAAACTTGCAAATCGTACGTAGACGTCCTACCTACCGATTACGACACTGAGCTATTCTGACGTCTCCGTAAGGCAACTCACTGCCAAAGAGAACCAAGTGCTTCTTTAAAGGAGTCAGAGTAGATTTGCTGCGAGACGCAAAAGAGGCCGTATCATAACTCTAGTCGAATGGTTGTTTTGCCTTGGCAGGAATAGACAAATACGAATTGCTCTCGGACCTGGCAAAGCGTCGAGGGTTCTTTTGGCCATCCTTTGAAATCTACGGAGGAATAAGCGGTTATCTTGACCTTGGCCCCTTAGGCTGGAAATTAAGACGACGCATAGAGGACACATGGCTCCAATTTTTCGTTAACCGACATGGATACGCAGCTGTATCAACCCCAGTCATTACCCCTGAGAAAGTCTTCAAGGCGTCGGGGCACGTTGAACACTTCAAAGATCTAATGGTAAACTGCCTTCAATGCAAGAGACACTTCAGAGCCGACTACGTGATAACAGAAGCGATGCCCGCCAGAACCGACATCGCTACCGAAGCCATGGCTGCCCCCGAAATTGACGCTTTCATCACTGAAAATATCATCCGTTGCCCGGAATGCGGCGGCGTCTTGAGCAAGGCGGAATTCTATTCAACCATGTTCAAGACGAACATCGGCCCATACGGCGACGTAACGGGATACGGCCGTCCCGAAGCGGCTCAAGGAATATTCGTAGATTTCAAACGTGTCTATGAAGCGAGCCGTGAAAGACTTCCGCTGGGCATCGCGCAGGTCGGTACAGTCATGAGAAACGAGATCTCCCCCAGACAAGGCCCAATTCGGTTGAGAGAATTTACGATAATGGAAATGGAATTGTTCTTCGATCCGAACGAGGTCAAATGCCCGTATTTGGATCAGGTCAAAGGAACACTGTTGCCAATTCTTCTAGCGAAAGAGCGCGAACAAAAAGGCTCACAGATCACGCATGTCACTCCACAGGAGTCGGTGAGTAAGGGCATGGTACTTACTGAATGGATGGCTTACTTCATGGCTCTTTCAGTGGAGTTCGTGAAGAGCCTCGGCATAGCTGCGGAGGAGCAAAGGTTCGAGGAGAAAATGGTAGCAGAGAGGTCGCACTACTCCAGCCAGACTTTCGACCATCAGATTCGACTCGACAGGTGGGGCTGGGTAGAAATCGCTGGCCATGCCTACCGCACGGACTTCGATTTAACCGCCCACATGAAATCCTCAGGCGCCGACCTCTCAATCTTCAAACCATATGACAAACCCATCTCAAAAAGCGTCAAGAGCATTGTACCGATCGATTCCGTTCTAGGCCCACTGTTGAGGGAAAAGAGCAAGGCGGTGATTGATGCGCTAAAGTCGAGCAATCCGGACGAGGTTTCGAAGGCATTCGAGAAATTCGGCTTCTTCGTAGTGCAGGGCTTCAAGATTCTCCCGACACACGTGCGTGTCGAGGAGCGAACCGAACGGGAGGCGGGCCGCCGGGTCGTCCCATATGTGGTGGAACCCAGCTTCGGCGCCGAGAGATTAGTGTATTCAACGTTAGAACACGCGTATACACGGTCTAAAGATCGAGTCGTGCTAAAACTCCCCAAAAACCTAGTCCCAATTCAAATCATGGTTTTTCCCCTAATGGCAAAAGATGGGCTTCCCGAACTAGCATCTGAAATTCAGAGGCTGCTATCTAAGAATGGATTTGAAGTAGAATACGACGAATCGGGAACCATTGGCAGACGCTACGCTCGAGCCGACGAAGTCGGCGTTCCTTTGTCGATTACCGTCGATTACAAGTCGAAGGACGACAAGACCGTAACGATCCGAGATCGCGATACGTGGGCGCAAGTTCGAGGAGACTGGGAGAAACTGCCGGAGGCTGTGTTGCGGTTCTTCCAGGGTGAGACAGAATTTGAGGCGCTCGGAATGCCGGTTGAGAGCAATTATGAGTAGGGAAAACCTGTCAGCTGGGTATGGTTTAAGTTCTGATGCACACTATTCGTGTCGGAAAGAAATTGCGGTGTATCTAGGTGGCATTCCCGATCGAGACAGAAGCTAACATTCGTCGTAGGATGCTGGATCTCTGTCAGGTCCACGCCAGAAATGTCGTCGAGATAACGAGGCAGCTTGTAGTTCTCATGGACAACATTAGTGAGAAGAAGGCGAAGCTCGCTAAAGAAAACTACCAAGCGATGTTAAAGGCTCTCGAAGAGAACGAGAAGAACAAAGCAACCTTCCTGACTGAGGTAGCCTCAGTCGGAAGCCTACTCATCAGTAGAGAGGATTTTCTCCGCCTCCTCTTCCGGCTTGGTGAGGTCGCTGAATATTGCGAGGCGATGGGCTTCAGGCTGATGGGCGTTGTTGATTTGAAATGGAAATTGGAAACGAAGAGGCTGGAACAGGTTTCGCATCTTATGGGATCAGTTTTGAAGGAGATATCAAAGGTCAGAGAAACCCTTCACTCACTCTCGTTTGATGCAGACAAGGCCGTTGATATTGCGAAATCCGTCGAGGATTTGGAGCGTGAAATCGACGCTGAGTCTCGTAACCTAGATATGGAACTCATGGCTAGCAAGATGCCTATCGCATCCGTGTTATTCTTCCGGGACTTAGTCGATAGAGCAGAAAGGATTGCTGATATCGGTGTAGACGTTGTCGACCATATCCGAGTACTCGCGCTAACCGCCTAGGTAGACTCACGAATGGCAGACGTGACTTCAGCCGAACTAATCGGCACTAGGCTCGTCGTATGGAACTTTACAGAAGCGGTACATCTCTACCGCATGGGTTTCTTCGGGAAACCCGTAGGAATCCCAAAACCGAAACCTGAACAGGAATTCAAAGCCCCTCTCATTCTCGATCTAATGGAGGGCTTGTATCTCCTCGACCGTAAGATCATTCGAGTAACCGATGCAGAGACGGGCAAGTCAGTTCCTAGGGCGAAACTACTCAAACTCGCTAATCACACTTACAAACAGTTCAACTTAGGTTACAGCGCTTACGAGAACCTTCGCGAGAAGGGACTCATCGTGACGCCAGGAATCAGGTTCGGTTCAGATTTCGCAATCTATGAGCATGGCCCAGGGATCGACCATGCGCCGTTTATAGTGACCGTGAAGAAGGAACAGGAAACTATGGGCCCATTCGAGGTAGTTCTTGCGGGACGCCTCGCAACAACCGTCCGCAAACAGTTCACCATAGCCGTGCCAAACCGACGCAGCAAGGTCGATTACTTGGTATTCCGATGGTTCAAAGCTTGAACCGTGCCTTGTACTCCACGCGGAGTTAAATCCTCAAAGTCATGTCCACTAAACTTCTGTCCTGAATAAAACCCATTTTGCCGAGAAGGCGTTTCATAACCTCATTAGTCTCTGGACTCCACACCGCTAACGTCGTCACTCCTTTTCCTTCCCTCACCAGGAAATTCATTGCAGATGCTATCTCAGTGGTTGCAAGCCCACGCGCCCTGTAAAGTGGATGCGTAAACACTTGCGAAACAGTAGCTTCGGAGGATGATGCTCTGGTAACCAGACACGCGCTCACGAGGTTTGGGAAAGCGCCACTCGCGAAAGAAGCATTTGGCAGGTAGTCCACGCTTGAGATTATATTCCGAATCACGCTCTGCGTTACTTCAGCATCGGAGTAAGTACCCTTGCTCTTCACATATGCCTCGTACATCAAATTCGATAAAGTCGGAATCTCCTTCCGGGTTGGATTCATGAGGGGAAGGATTGGCATCATCTTCGTCTCTATCGGGGAACGTGATAGTCTGTCTAGGACTGAACGCTTTTCGAAACCGTTAGCCAGAAATGTATCGACCTCGTCGGGCAAGACGCTCGCTTGGACGTTTGTTATGCCGATCCGTCGCAGATCTTCTCGTAGCTTCGCGATAAGGGTGTCAAACGATGCGCTGTGATCATAACATAGTCGGGATAAGGATGCGGTGGGTGTCGATAGCTCTCCTTTGAATAACGCGATTGGTTGGTCTGACGTGAGGACCTGCCAGGAATTTCCCAACGATGCAAGGGCCGTGCCCACTTCTTTGGCATTAGTTGTATTGGGGAATTCTTGCTTCGTGAACTCGGGATCTTGTAAGACAAAATTCGCAACAGACCGTAGGACATCGGAAGAACATTTTTCGACTCGAGTGATCAAGCTTCATCATGCGCCTCGGGGCGAAAACCCATATTCTTCGGTATAATCAATCCGGTCCGATCGCCTTGTACAGGGGGTTGGTTGTTTCAGGAGCCATCCTCGCAGTATTCGGGGTATTCTTGGTTTTCACTGACCTGTACGTCCCGCTGGGAGTGTCGCTTTTCGGTCTCCCTATTTCAGTGACGGGTGGAATCATGGTTGTTGTTGGCATGCTACGCGCGGAACCAAAACCACTGGAGCCTGAGCCGGGTAAGAAGTTCTGTTGGTACTGCATGAAGCAGATTCCTAAGGAAGCAGAGATTTGCCCGGAGTGCAGTTTACCACAGCATGATGCAAGTGATTGATACCGTAAACTTGTGTTAAGTAGATTGGCTGTCTTTCTTTTCCTCTGTGGGTTTCGGGGTTTCGGGTGGTTCCTCGCGTAGCTGGATGTGCGCTTGCCCTTCCATGATCTTTCTTTGTAGGGTAGTAATCAATTCATCAATGCCCTCATCATTCAGGTTCATTTTTCTCAGCTCTGCCAATGTCTCTTCCGAGAGCGTCGCATTGATGTTTGGGCCTCCATAGCCTTCCATGCCGATCGCGCCAAACTTCAAACGATTTCCTTTGTAGTCGAAATATCCAGAAATGTATGTCACCCTACCCTGCTCGTCTAAAGTGTCGACGTAGACTTCGAGATCGTCTGGCAGCTCCGGTCGGCTCATCCTTAATCAAACCTACCCGACTTCAACGTGGGACACACGAATATACTTGTCTCGTTATCCAAGGACGTGGGCCAGAGTTGCTACGAAAAATCGATGACCGCGTTTCAATCATCGACACCATGGCTCTAGGGAATCCTGGAACCGTCGCAGCCTATCTTGTAACAGGAAAGGAAAGGGCACTGATCGACATGGGCTACGGTTCCTCAGCTCAGGCAATTGCCAATGACTTGGATGAGAATGGAATTGGAACGGACGGTATCGATTATCTTCTACCCACTCACGTGCACTTAGACCATTCCGGAGCATGCGGTACCCTTGCGGAAAAATACCTCAACGCCTCAATCCGAGTCCATCCAAAAGGTCTGCCCCACCTAGCCGACCCAACTAGATTGTGGGTGGGCGCGGGGGAGTTATTTGGAGGACAACTAATGGAAAAATTCGGAAAGCCTCAACCAGTCGAGAGGACTCGTATGAGGGAGGTTAGCGATAGTGAAGAGATTTCGCTCGGACGCGGTTTGACGTTACGAGCGCTCTGGACGCCGGGGCACGCTTCCCACCACCTAAGCTATGACTTGGAAGGAACCGGCATTGTTGCGACGGGGACGCGGTCGGCATAATCTATCCAACTTTCCCAGTGCTGGTTCCGACAACTCCTCCCACAAGCTTCAGCCTCCCCTTAGCGGTTGGTTCACTGGAACGGATCAAAGAGGTCCGGCCAACAAAACTCTTGACTCCCCATTATGGCGTGATGGATGAGGCGACGAATTTGATTGACGATAACATTCAAGCATTGAACGACTGGAACGCCAAAATTTGCAATATGCTCGAGCATGGAACGGTGCAGGAAGAGATTGTCAGGATTCTCACTAACGAAACCGCTGGTCGCGTGGGCCAATCCCCTAGTGAGATGCCGGACTATCTCTCAGTGTCGATCAGGGTCAGCGTTCAGGGGTTCATTCGCTACCTGAAGGCTGTTAATGGAGGGTAATGGTGAGGTTTGGCCCCCCGGAGGCCATGGAAGGTGCCCCGTAATCGCACGATGCAATTTCGTGCAAATGGCGGCCTATTTTAGGGCTGAAATTGCGACAAACAAGTTGTACTGTTCTGCCATGTTCGTGTTTACGCCATTGAGTTGTTAAATAGTCCGCGTTTGGAGAATTGTGTTAAGTCTTAAGTAACCAACGGACCGGTTAACTTAGGAGCATTTCGGAAAGCTGAAAATCGGTTGAATATGAAACTGAATTGAGGCAGTATTCGATGAAACGATCTCGACAATTATTCGTATGCCTCGTCCTTTTGCTAGCTCTTAGTATGCCCGCGACGCAAATCGCATTTGCACTTCCTCCCCTCGCCGCGGGCACATTTTCTCCGGGCACAATCGTAGTTCCGATGGATGACAAGCAGGTTGACAGGATTCATGTTTACGGGTTCATTCACGAATTCTTGAGAAACAACCCAGGAAGCGCAGTCGCTCGTGTTATCGAACCGCCTAACGTTGTTCTTCAAACAGATTTGACTCCCGCGGGAGTGCTCTACCAAGGAGGCCCCTTCCTTATCGATTCCAGCTTCACTTCTGCTGTAAACAAGATGTTGGCTAATTCGACTTTCTCAAAGGTAACAACCACCCGCCTCTCGACAACATTCACGTCGAATCGCATTTTCTTCGTGAGGCAACCCACGAGGATTCTAGTAATCAGCGACGGGTATTGGGGCAAGACCTACCTCACGCTTGGGAGGATGGGTATCAGTTACACACAGGTTTCGACCGCTGCCGTAATGGTAAATCCTTCAATGATCAATAACTACACGCTAATCGTACTAGATAGCCCCGGCTGGTATGGGAATCCATCAGCATATACGCCGCTGCACAGGTCGCAGATCACTGCCGTTTACAACACGATTCAATCCCGAGTTTCAGCCGGAAATGAGGTCATGTATACCGATGCAGCGATATTCGACTTGAATTCTACTTTTCCAGGATACGTTAAATTAGGAAATCCTGGCGAGACCGGTTCATGGAAGAGCACAATGAACAACCCCTCCAAGGGTGACTCCGGTTTCGACTCTGAGTTTCCAAGTCAATACTATAACCCGGGCCCAACTCCGAACGCGGTCACCATATTCACTGAGGAGGGCGTTGGAAATTGGGTCCCCAATGGCGTTCAGCCCGGCCATACTAGCGACGTACGAATCCTAATGGACAGTACTAATTACGGAATACCGAAGGTTCCATACGCAATTCTCGCTTTCTACTTTCCGTACGGAAACGGTATAGTTGAAGGGCTCGCGCTTCAACCCTATGAACAACTGTACCCGACCTACGCGGACTACAACGGGTACTACGCTGTCTACCAGATATATGGAAACAAATTCGTGGAAGGGCTTTCAGCCGACTTTTCGCTTACAGCCTCACCGCCCTCGATAACTGTATCAAAAACTCAAAGCGCCACATACCAAGTTACGGTTGGTTCGATCAGCAGTTTCTCGGGAACCGTCAACCTTCAGGTCACTGGTCTGCCTCCTGGTGCGCAAGCAGTCTTTGCTCCCTCGGGATCAGTTTCACTGGGCCAAGGTCAATCAGTGACGGAGACGCTTAGCGTCCTCACAACTTCGAGTACTCCTCTTGGCAGTTACAACTTAACCATAACAGGCAGCACAAGCCAGCCTTTGATCGTCCACAGCGTTGTTGTGAAACTCGTTGTCACAACGCCACCCAGCGACTTCGGCCTCGCAATATCGCCCAGCCAGCTCTTCGTCAACCAAGGCCAATGCGGCAACTTCACCATCACTGCGAATTCCATTGGTACGTTCAGTTCGTCGGTTAATCTCACGATAACCGGCCTCCCTGCGCATGTATCCGCTCAATTCACCTCGAATCCTATAACGCCTCCAGCCGGCGGCACTGTTCAGTCCCTTCTCAAAGTATGCCCGGCGCCAACTGCAACGCCCGGCAACTACACGATAGTGATCGCTGGGACAAGCGGTGTGACGGTGCACACGGTCAGCGCTACGCTGAGCATTCCTGGACCGGTTGTCGTCACCTATCCGTTCAACCCATTGATCTTCTGGCTAGTCATCGGCATGCTTCTCCTCGCGCTTGGTCTGGCTCTACTTGCCTTTGCGCTTTCAGGAAAGAAGCGGCGCGTAGTGGCTGCAGCCGTTCCAGTCGCAATTCCGGTTGCTCCGCCGCCAAGGCCGCGAGTGCGATACATTCTACCCATGCCCACGGTTCGTTGCAGATACTGCGGCAGAGTAATGCCGCTGAATACAGTCTATTGTCCCTTCTGCGGAAGACCACAGGTCGTTCTCCCACCTCCTGCGCCTCGACTTGTTTCCGCAGGTAAGCTCGGCGGAAGAAATATCATCGCCGTTGTCCTGTCGTTACTATCAGGAATCTTGGCGTTGCTGAACAGCGCCGCTTTGCTTTCACCCAGCTTCTGGGCGTTGTGGTCTTCAGTATTCTTCTGGCTCCCGGCGATAGGACCGTCATACGCTTTCATGCTCGGAGCCATAATCGGACTTACGTTGGTTCTGGGCGCGATAATCATGGCACTAGGTAATGGTGCTCTAGCTGACGTGGTAATATTTCCCTTCGCGATCTTCAGCCTCATAGTTGGCGGAGGATTCATCGCAGGTATGATCTTGGGAATCCTAGGCGGCATACTCGCGATTGCCCGGCGCAATTCTTAACGAAATTTCTCGACAGTTTTCAACAACTTTCTAGATCACGCCCAGAATTGCGCTTTCGGCATTGTACTAGCCTTTCTTACAGCTGTAACGCACCTAGAATTCACTGAAACCCTTCAACGAATTTTTCGAGTCAGCTTCGACTTCCTGCAATTGTTTAGATCCACGCATCAAGCTACGGGCTCTTGATCGACCAGGTTTGCCTGGAAGTTGCAATTCCGCCCCCGAATTATCGGCGTGAATGGCTGAAACCATTCCTACCCGTACGGTGAAACCCCTAAGTGGCGAAGGGGATTAGAATTCTGTTTCTGGTGAGAAATATTGGAAGTCATGGAATATTATCGTGATTCAAGCGGCTTCTGGAGGATAAAAAACTTCAGAAGACGACGCCGCGCACGAATCTAAGCTAACCGAGCAATCTTGCTCGGGCTCAGCCCTACGCAGTGTGAATTTCCACAATATCTTGATCGCCTAGCACATGCTCTGGGCCAACTCGTTCGCCCGCGAACTTGCTAGTGGAACCCCAGATCCGTGAATAGCGATACCTCTCAGCTAGATTGGTGTGTATGCTGCCGGCAAGTTCCCTAACGGTTGTCCCAGCGTGAACCACGAAGGGATGATCGGATGGCTTCGATTCGTTTGGCTCTCTAGTGTAAACTCTAATCAGCCCTAAAGATTCGAATAACTTACCGCCTATCGCTGTCAATCCCTGCCCTGTCAAACAGGATGTAATGGCAGTTGGGAGAGATGCTGGAAGGTTTCCACTGAACTTCGAAGAAATCTCGCGTGCTGAGTAGAGATCGATTTTGTTTGCGACTAACAAAGTCGGCTTGTACAGCGTCACATTCTCTAACACAGCGTCCTCCACATCGCCAATAGACGCACTTCCATAGATTCTAACTAGTGCGTTCCCGACGCCATAGCTGTGCAATAATTCACGAATCTGCTCGTGCGAGAGTGAACTTTGGGTGCTCGTGGTCGCAATCCGAATTTCTCCAGCACCCTTCGTTTGAATCACCTCAACACGCGAAAGAGGTTTCTGAATTGATATGTCCGCCTCTTCCAGAGCTTTGATGATTAACTCGAGTTGGTGCTGTGGACTGCTCGTCAAGTCTACGAGGATGATCAAGCCGTCGCAATGATGAACTAGGTCAATGGCTTCTGGTTGAAATTCGTATGACCCATTTCGCGCAAGTCGGGGCGCGGGGATCTCTACCAATTGTAGCTGAATGTCTTCAAACTGAAGAATCCCAGGCATCGGTTGCTGCGTTGTATATTCGTATGTGGCGATTGTTGGCTGCGCATTGGTAAGCGATTTGAGGAGGCTACTCTTTCCAGCGTTGGTCGGCCCAAGGATCATAACCTGCGCCGCCCCCTCGCGTTCCACAGACCACGGAGATTTTCCGCCCCCATGCTTGCCGCGTCGGGTTATGATTTCCTGTTTGAGTTCGGCGATCTTTGTCTTAACTTGGGCTCTTAGCCGCTCATTCCCTTTGTGCGCTGGAATCTCGGCGAGAAACTCGGCATAGGCTTGAAGCTTCTCCTTAGGGTTCTTCGAGAGCTGAGCTAGTTGCCATTTGGCTTTGGCTTCGGCAGTAAGGTTCGCCGGCAACTGTTCTCACTGATCATAGTAGAACTCTTAGTGGAAAAGGAACGGGGCAGGTGGCGGGTTGATGTCCTTTGCAGGAATAGGGGTAACAATCGTCTTGGCAACAATATCTCCAAGCCTTTGCTTTTCCTTTGATACGGAAATAACTACTGCAGCGAGAATGTACAGAGCGGGGAGCCAGTCAATGAAACGCAGGATGTTCCTCTTGAACGATCCAGCGAACGAACATGGGTCACCAGTTTTTTCCACGACACGCAATTTCATCAAAGTTTTGCCAATAGTCGAGGCGAATAATCCTTCTTGCAGAAAGTAGTATACGAATGCGATCGCCCAAAGATATGCGTCACTGAGCGTCAGCTGGACTGGGAATAACGAAGTGGTTGCATGTTGAGCGCTTATGAGGGCAAACCACGCTAAGGAAATGATGATCGAATCAATAACGCCGGCTAAAAGCCGGTTGCTCAGAGGGGCTGGTGGAATCTTGAGTGGCGGGGTTGAAAGAGTTTCAATTGAAATTTCATGATCGTTATCGTGGTCGTGAGGATTAGTGGGTTGTGGCATTGCAATCAAGCCGTTACTGTCTTCCCATGCGCCGCCTTCAAGCGAGAGTTTCACGTGTCGAAATTCCGAGAGTTTAGACATAGGCTTAAATATTATTCGGGCCGCTATCGTCTCAACTAGAAAAGGAGTAATTGACGCAAATAATGGCGGAAGTATGCCCAACTTGTGGGCTTCCAAAAGATCTCTGTGTCTGCGGAACTATCAGCATGGAGCAGCAGCTTGTCAAGGTCCGCCTCGAAACTAGAAAATGGGGCAAAGCCACTACCATAATCGAAGGTATAAACTCCAAGAGCGTTGATCTTGGAGACCTCGGTGCGAAACTGAAGACTTACTGTGCTTGCGGTGGAACCTCGAAAGAAGGATTGATAATGCTTCAGGGCGACCACCGCGGGAAGGTCAAGAAGCTGCTCGTACAGTTCGGATTTCCGGAAACCTCAATAGAAATCCATTGATTCGAGTTTTCGTGAAGTCGAATTGAGTTCTTTCTTCGATGCAATGAAGGGTCTGAAACATTCAGGCCCCGTCCCTCAGGCGTGTCCCGTCTGTGGCAGCTTGAAGATTAAGCAGCGGGGGTCTTTGAATGGCTGGTTATTGCCGCCACTCTACGCGTGTGAAGAGTGCGGTTATTTTGGGAGTCTTGTTTTGGAGCTGGACGAGTCAGCTGAAGACCAAGACCGGCCATGAAACACTAATGTTCCGTGTTCGGAACATTAATATACGCCAAACTTTGACAGAACAAAACCGGTTTCATCCCGGAGAGCATGGCCAACGTGCAGTCACATGGAAAACTAGCGCCTGCATTGTACCTTCTGCTCATACTCATACTCCCCATCCTAATGGCCGGCATTCAAGTCGCTCGAGCTGATCAAACACCGGTACGAACCGAGGCCATGCAACTGAACGCCGGGGACTCCCTGATTATTCAAAGCGACCACCCTGCCATACAACAGGCCTTTGTCCAAGGCAACCTCTCCGCCGCCCAGCTCGCCAAACCAAGCCAATACCCGACGAACAATTTCGGACTCCAATCTGCAACCGCAGGCGACTATGAGGTGAGAGTGATGTTCAGTCAGGCGACAGATTATACGATTAACCTCTTTGTCAAACAGGGTGGAACTAACACTGTCGAAAACAGTACGAGTTTCTACGTTTCGGGTGGATCGTTCGAACTCGACGTTAATGTTTACTTCAACCCCAAGCCTGTCAACATGATAGCCATAGCCCCCTCGATTTCACCCTGGGACAGTTTTGCGGGTTGGATCGGCAACTTCGGTCAGGCGTTCCCGTTGTGGGTGAAGGCCCTATACTTACTACTAGGCGTACAATTTTTTGTAGTAGGCGGCTTGTGGATTCGACGTGAGGCTGCGAGCAAAGAAGGGTCGGCGCAGCGGTTAGACAGCGGAGAGAAGGCGTACCTCTGGCTGGATATCGGTTACAAGTTCCTGCTAGTATCCTTTGTCGCAATCGTGGCGATCATGGGAGGGGAACTGATTCTTCTATTCGTCTTGCGGTTCATGTTTCTGGTCTCGCTGAACCTCCTCTCACTTTGGGATCTCTTCGTTGTAGGATTTGCGCTGGGAGCGGTTATCATCGCTTACCTGATCCGTTTCACTCTTGAAAAAGCGTTCGACCTAAAGCCCCTAGAAAGTGAGTAACATGGCTGAGCAATTCGACGACATCGAAGCAGGTTCCCAACCCAACCTAGAAACTGGCTCTAAAGATGTGTGGTGGAAGAAGGCAGCGCCCTTGCGGTGGGCAAACTATGTGCCGCTCAGACTTGTGGATAGGGAGTTTGTGAAATGGCGGAAGTCAAAGATTTCGCCGCGGAAGTTTCGGAAAATACAATTACGCCTAGACAGGTTGTACCCCCCGGCTAGGTTCTCGGCTGAGAAACTAATCGGACGCGATAAGGAATACAACCTTCTGTTAGATTCATTCAGGCTTCACGTTCTGAAGCATCCGATGCTTCGAAAATGGTTCGATAAAGATGAGCTTCCCAAAGCGATTTGCCTCACCGGCGAAAGTGGAACTGGGAAAACGTTCCTGACGATGGTTTCGCTGAAACAGATGCTGCTTGAGGCTCACAAGAACGGAATCTACCTGTCACCTATCATAATCAAAGGATCTGACGTATTCTCTGAATACTACGGTAGAAGCACTAAGCAACTAGGGAAGCTTCTGGAGCAAGCGGCTTCAACTCCTTCCGTTGTCTATATCGACGAGTTCCAAAGCTTCGGGAGAAAGGTTCGTGGCGATACGGGAACTGAGCTAGAGGACACGAGAGTGCAGGACGAAATCAACCGTTGGCTCGACAAGATCACCACGAATGAAGCACGAACCCTCGTGATAGTCGCCACGAATTCTTACGAGCAAACTCGCGAAGACATCCGTCGCCGACTCACCCGTGTCGACCTAGACTCTGGGGTGACGAGGGAGATGCTGCTAGCAATTGTTGAGGATAAGCTTGCCGCCGAAGGTTGGAGAGGCATTTCGTCGGTGGAGATCCTTGAGGTTCTAGAACGAGAGGCGGTTCTACGAAGGCACGGTTCGATCACACCCAATGATATACTCGGCGTATTTCGAGAGGTGAAACGAGCCAAAGAGGTGCCCCTACTTGAGACGATCAGACGCTCGATGCCAGGGCCATTATCAAAGTGGACCAAACCAATTTACAAAGTGGGCTTGGATGATTTCGCGCAAGCAGCACATTCAATGAAGTTCTATGTGGAGCGGGAAAAATCACGAGAGATCACTGACGCAGTATACTTGATCAGTCCCAAAGTCGCAAGGAAAGAGATCGGCGGACTCCATGACATCAGAGATAAAGTGCTGAACCATATTTCACTTGCATTTAGCAGGAAGATGTCGGAACTCGGATACGCATCGAATTGCAGGTTCCTACTCTTCGGGCCACCCGGAACCGGCAAAACCCTACTCGCGTTAGCGGCGGCTGCCGAGAACAAAGTCGCTTTCATCAAAGTCAGAGGTGGCGAACTGATGAGTGGAGCGGCTTACATTGGCGAACCGGAGAAACGAATCAAGGACCTATTCGCTTTAGCTAGACAGAGAAGTCCATGCATACTTTTCCTTGACGAGGCCGACGCAATCTTCTGGGGAGCGGATCCAACGGGAAACAAGATTTTGGCGCAAGTGAAAGCTGAGTTAAGCGAAATCAAACCCGACGAAGGAATCGTCGTGATCGCCGCGTCCAACAAGGAGAACCTTATCGATCAGGCAACGAGGGACAGGTTTGAACCAAACGTCTACTACGTTCACCCGCCCTTGAACGATCGGGAGTGGAACGAAGTCGTCGAGATCCACCTACAAAGATTCGATCGCTTCATTCATCCCGAAGTCGATGCCTCCAAAATCACCCGCCTGTTCAGAATGCAACGAATCCTAAGCCCAAGGGCCGCATCTGAAACGATAGCGGAAGCTCACAGACTATGGGCATCGGAGATAAGCGCAGCATATGAGTTACGCGCGAGCAAGAACGAAGTAGAAAGAACCGCGATGCAACAGAAGTACTCTGCCGACCTAGCCAGGCTTCGTGACGTGTTTCAACTCGACGGCTCAGATCCAACTCAATCATTCGATGAGCTTAACGAGAATAACTATCCAATTCGCCTGTACCATTTCGAAAAAGCAATTCAGGGCTTGGAGTCGAATCAGACCAGACAAAGAAGGGAGATGGAAGAAGCCCTAATCCTGACCCAACCCACACCGGGCAGCGTCGTTTGGATTATACGCAACCGAGGATGGCAGTGGAGGTGTAATCACAGTTCAGTGTTCAGTGAGACCGCTGATACAGAGTGAACGCCAAGTCTCTGTGACTGGGAATGCCACTTCAGCCGTTGTCGGGCAGGTGGTAGTTTCTGATGATTCAGTTCTTCAGAGTGCAGAGAACGCCACGGAGGCAGTCAGCTCACTTCTATGGGCCAACTCCCAGGTGGACCTCAGCCGACTACACGTCCACTTTCAAATCAGAAGCATACTTGAAGGCGCACCTGGGCAAGGAGTTTCGGGACCTAGCGCAGGGTTAGCGATGGTGCTGGCTCTCCTCTCCGAGTTAGCGGGACTACCGATCTCTCCGACGATCGTTGCGACCGGAACAATTGGTGTTAAGCTTGATGTTGGGCCGGTAGGTGGCTTAGGCGGTTACGGGACACAGACCGGGAAGGTTGTTGGGATTCTGAAATCTCAGAGAGTTCATGTCACGGATTTGGTTTTGCCAGTCGCAAACGCCCAAGCCGCGAAAGACGAGATGCGGGTACTAGACGAGGAAGGGGTTTCCGTTCACCCAGTATCGGACGTCTTAGAATGTTTGAAGATAATCTTCGGAATGACTAAGGAAGAACTGGTCGGTAGAGTAAAGAAAAAGGTTGAGATGGCTAGGCAGCCAAGTCAGTCGAACTAGATGTCGAGTTTGAGGGCTTCCTTCAGGCCCTTGTATCGGTTTCTGACTGTTACCTCGGTGACGTTAGCTACTTCAGCTATCTCTTTCTGGGTCTTTTTCTCGCCTTCGAGAACGCATGCGACGTACAGCGAAGCCGCTGCCAACCCCATCGGGTCCTTGCCTGCGACGATGCCTTTTCGCTTTGCCTCGTTAATTATCCGAATAGCACGCTGCTGAGTAGGCATCGAGATTTCGACCTTCGTAGCTATCTTCGAAATGCATTTCACAGGATCCTCAACGGGCATCCGGAGGTCAAGTTCTCGGACGAGGAGTCGGTAGCATCTTGCAACGTCCTTCTTGCGGATTCTGCTAGCGGCTGATACGTCTTTGAGTGTTCTGGGAGTTTCGGACATTCGGCATGCGGCGTAGAGTGAAGCGGCAGCTATTGCTGCGATTGAACGACCTCTGACTAATCCGTTGTCGAGGGCTTTTCGGTAGACGATTGCTGCACGTTCTTTTATGGAGGCGGGTATGTGGAGCATGTCGGTTAAGCGGTCGAGTTCAGCCATTGCTTGCGCGAGGTTTCTGTCGGCTGAGGAGTGGACTCGGGTTCGTATCTGCCATTTCCTGAGGCGCAGCATTTCGAGCCTGGTCGCTAGGGGCAGTTGTCGGCCGTATGCGTCCCGGTTCACACGATCGATTACGGTTGATAATCCTTTGTCGTGAATGGAGAATGATGTGGGGATGCCTACGCGGCCTCGTTCATCTTTTTCCTCTTTTGTGAAGGCGCGCCATTCGGGCCCTGTGTTTAGGGAGTGTTCACTTATGACTAGGCCACAGTTATGGCAACTGATCTCGCCAACATCATAATCTTCTACAAGGTTTGTGCTTCCGCATTCAGGACAATTAGTTAACTTTCCAACTTTTCTTGTCGATGTGCTTGTGCTCATTTCTTTTCACTTTTTTCGATGCTTGACGCTCGGACCATCTATCTCCTCCAGTAGAACGCCGGTCGTTCTGCTCGAGAATCACGTCATCCGGCCCGAAATCTATAATAACTACCCACGGAGCGTATAAAAAGCTTGCGTCGAATTTTAGCATTTCCCCCTTGCAACCGCCGCTTAGTGCGGGTATTTTTCACATTTCGGCGCCTACCCCGTCGAAAACAGTGAAGTAAACCCAAACTTGACCTGGATGGGCCGGAGGCCCCTAGAATGGTGTTTGGGCGCTAGAATGTCTCCAGTGGTCGACGGAAGTATACGTTTTCGGACTCTCTTCGGACGAATCTGCCGTACCGCCCGCATTCGGAGACGAGCATCGGTTGCTGGTCGTCGGGAGAAGTTATCACCTCGATGTTGACCAGCCGGTATCGTGGCGACTCAGGTTCTTGCCCAAACATATGGCGAAAGTCATCAATCGTCATCTCAGGAGCCAGTTGGTCCTGAGTGTCGATAACGACTGTGATCCTCCTGATCGGGACCTTAATGACGATTTCAGCCGGCAACGAGTCCGTTCTCCGATCTTCCGCGCTTTGACAGCACGTCCAGCCAAGGGTTGTTGCTGAAGTAGGACGGTAGGTCTCCTAGGGACCCCCCCCTAGGGGGGGGTGGGTCGGCGGGGTTGTTGGTGAAGTAAGCGTGTAGAGCCTCGTCTTGGTTCATGTTTGGAGCGAGTACTAGTTCGGGGCGAACCCCTTGGAGAGGCTGAGAAGGTTGAGGCGAGAATCCGGCACGCCGGGGAGCTTCATGTAGGTTCTTGAGATCGTCGCGGAGTTGGCTCAGGTTTCGTTCCATTTCATGATACATCGACTTTAGAGTCGCCAGCTCGCTCACGAGACCTGGGTCCCGTGCGGACTGAGTGTTTTGTGGCCGCGGTTCTTGCCGTTGTGGTGCCACAGCTTCATCGATCCTTCGTTCATCGAAGAATAGCAGCCCGATTCCGTGGGCTCTGAATATGGCAGCGTCTATCGTTGCTCCCAGTAGCCTAGGCGCGACGAGGTAGACGGTTTGATATGAATTCCTGAGCGAGGATAGCTTCAGGACCGTGTCGATGATAGAGTTTCGTTTGGCCAGGTCCTGGGTTTTCAAAACCATGACGTGAACGTTTTCCGCGCCGACAAGAAATGAGAGGCCTCCTTGGTTCGGATCAGGGTTGGGGGTTTGTTGTGCGCCCATCGCGAGAAAATAGTGGAGAACGCGCTCTTCAACCGGAAGGCTAGCTTGAAACTTTCATCCACCCCTCCAACCGCTGCCAATCCCAATCATAATTCTCCGGAACAGCGAAACCATAGATTATGCACCCATGCCAAACCGAGAACTGGGGGGAGCTGGTCATTTTGACTGAAACATTCTTGATACCTCGGTCCCGGAGCAGAAGGCGCACTTTCGTAGGTGCGTCGACAGCGGTGTCTTGCAGTTTAGGAGGTACGGTCCAGCTGAAGTTTCCGCCTGAGAGGAGTACTTCGCGGTAGAGCATGGGTTGCAGTTCAACCGGGCATCTTTCAACGGAGGCGATTATCGCCTCTCCGAAATCGAGCATGCCCTTGAAGATCGTGTCGCCCATTTTGACGTCCTTGGGCCTTGGCATTCCGCGACCAAAGTAGCTCTCGAAGATCTCATGGTTGGGGTTGAAGACGTACTCGCCGATCA
This sequence comes from Candidatus Bathyarchaeota archaeon, assembly GCA_963733055.1. Lineage (GTDB taxonomy): Archaea > Thermoproteota > Bathyarchaeia > 40CM-2-53-6 > 40CM-2-53-6 > FEN-987. Next base: position 214,095 of record CAVTBR010000003.1, on the reverse strand, counting down.
GGAACCTTGACCACGAGTCCTTTTCAAGATCTATCTCGACACGTGTGCCGGGGACTTTGTACTTCGCTCTGGCTTTTCGCGGGAACTTCTTCGCATCGGCGATTGCGTTATCTAAATTCGCGGGGACTAGTCCGATGTTCTCCTTAACCTTCCTAACCACGGCCTCCTCATTTGCTAAATCGCCATAACCAGAATCCTTCAGAATCTCTGAAGTTATAGCATTCGTGCGTCCCCGCCGCCTCGGTTCAACGCTACCTGAGCCGCCCGGATAGGATATTTTGAGATTGGGCAGACTTGACTGTTCCCGTGTCCTGACTCAATGACCACGCAAGTAGTGACTCCGTGGCCAATCGCTACCGCAAAAGGTTGCGGAATGATTGTGACGGCCTTGATTTTTCCGTGGTTGTTCTCTTGAAATTGGGCTAGCAGTCTTTCGTACATGTATCGGGGGGAGACCGAGGACAGGGAGGCGACCACGTAGTATCCTTGAAAGCCGTTGTTTGGTTGGGGTTTGAACTCGTCTAAGCTGTAGGAGGTAAGACTGTTTACCATGCGCCACGCTTGATCGTCGCCTTTGTCGATCATTCCGTTACGCATGGGGTAGATTAAGCGGCTCGACAAATCTTCGGCGGACTGCAGGTAGAGGGGCACGTCGTCTCCAACAATTACGTCGGAAGTGGGTTCAAAGGCCTTGTACATGACGGAGCTCTTGTCAGGGAAATAGCCACGATTGTTCACAATTCTCGGGTTTTCGCCCAGTGTAATCGGACCAAATTTGAAGTCGCTGGTCCCGAAGTCCATCGCGAAGGTATAGTGGCTTCGATAGTTGTCGCCATTCAAAACAGTGCAGCTCCTTCAATTACTAACTTCTTACCGTCAATTCGAACAACAACTTCCTGGTCAGGGCTGAACGGGAACAATGAATCCTTGACAACATCCGCGGGTATGTACAGTATTCCAGTCTTGCTCCGGTCGCCTCGGCTGGGCAGAATGATTTTCGCAGATCCCTCAAGCAACAGCCAATTCACCATTCAAACTGTAATGCGAAGCAACGTACGGAGATTCGCGATATAACGCAGCCAGGGTGCGCAACGTCATCTGAGCTGAGTGAAACTGAAACAACCAAAATTCGCACCGGCAACAGAGAGTGCCAATAGACTTGACGACCAAGTTTGACAGACAAATGTCAAAAGGAATGCCCTCAACCTATTCCTCAAATACGCCGTGCAAAGGTAGTCAGGTTCGAAAATTGGTAATAGTCATTCGAGCCGATCAGCTTCAGTACATAACCACCCACGCAAGAAGCGCTTACCCAGAGGAATGTTGCGGTTTCCTGATCGGTTTGACCTCGGACTGCGAGGAGAGTGCACCACGCGCTCGCGGCCCAGAACGTGGCTACACCCTCAAAGCGCAGGCGGTACACCATTGACCCCTTGGAGTTGGTACGTGCCGATGAAGAGGCACGAAAGTCTAAACTCGACCTGATCGGCGTCTACCATTCTCACCCCGACGCCCCAGTCCAACCATCCCAACTCGATCTAGAGTATGCTTGGCCTAATTTCGCGTATCTAGTATTATCCGTCCAAAATGGTGAACCACGCGACTTTGCAGCATGGGTACTAACCCAGGACAGGACCGCGTTTAACCCAGATGAAATCCAGGTTGTGTAACGATTAAGAGCCGTTCAGGTTCTTACGGGAATGAGACAGATTCTTCGGTTTCGACTGATGCCGTGATTTGATGCCGCTCGGCCAACGGCTTCAATATTTCCTCTACCTCAGTCTTTTCAACTGTAGGACCCTCGTAGGTTGTCGAAAACTGTTTTCCGGGAACCAATACGGATCGAACCTGTTTCTTCAAACCGACAGCCTCCATGGCCAAGTCAGCCTGCGCTAGCGCTTCCACAGGGAAGCTTGAATTTCTCGCGGACAAATTCACAATTACGAGCAACGAGCTTCATCTTGTGCTCTCGCTTTACGAAATGATAAAGGCTCCTCCGTACTCGCTCGAAGAGTACAAATGTTTTCTCCGGACCGTTTCGAGGGAAAAGATTGTGGAATATTTCCGGTACTCCAAAAGTCGCTTCATGCGGTAGTTTTGCGTGAATCGAATAGAAAGAGGGTGGGTGAGGGTTCAGCTTTTGGTGGTCTACTGGGCTATTGGTTTAGTAGTAATAGCCGTAGGCGTATGGCCAAGGCCAGGCGTAGGTGTACGGGTAGGGGTAGTATGGGTAGGCCATTGCTGGGTACTCAACCACAGGAACCTTGATGGTTCTCATGGATCCAACTTCACCTCACACCCCAAACCAAACCATCCCCCCAGTATAGACATAAGTGGAAAAACTCCACTAGCCAGGAACGACCCCCATGAGCGACGGACTGATCGAAGGGACAGTGATCTGCTTGGTCACGGTCATCTCATATTGAAATCGCAGTGCACGCAAGGAGCATACTGCGCCGATCCACACAAATCGCAAGAATTGCAGACACGGTTCCACCAGTTGTAGCAATTGCTGCACCTTGTCTCTTGGCCCAGACAGGAGGTCTCCACAGTTTCTGGGCGCACTGGCGCGTCTATAGTCATTGCACTTGCGTCGGGTTGATGGGGGGATGACATTCCTTGGACCGGCAGGGTAACTGCGCTATGTAAGCAATTGAGCATGTATTACATTTAAGGATTATGAAGTAATACTTTGAGTGCACCTCCTCCATAGCCTGATGCGCGTGGTTACCTACGAAATCCAGCAGCTGTACAAGTTCAGGCATCCTAGGATAGGTGTCGATTTTTCGCTCCTCGACCATCATATTTTGAATCCGAGAAGGATCGCTAAGCCCAGTGCGACAACCACACAGTTACCAAGAGTGAATGTAACCACCTGGGTTCTCGCCGCGAGGCGCTTGTGACCAAACCCACAAACTGACGCGATGAGTGTTTGCCAGGAAAGCGAGGCGAGGAAGGTTCCCAAAACGAAACTCAGCACATCCATCGGTGCGGTTACGATGCTGAAACGTAATCCCAGGATCAAGGATGTGAAGTACGTGACAGTTAGCGGATTCAATAGCGTCAACCCGAAAAACGTCACGTACGTTCTCAAACAGCCAGTCGAAGCATCACTCCGATGTAAGCTTCTGCCCGTTCTTCTTTCTTGATAGAACATCCACACTCCGATCGTTATCAACAGTGACCCACTCACGTATTGAATCACAAAGGAGAAGGGCTTGAGATACTCAACTAGGAACGTGCCCGCCAGAGCGGCCAGACTCGCGTAGATTAGGTCCGCTGATGCGGCGCCCAAGCCGGCAAAGAAAGCAAATCTGAACCCTCTACGGATCCCAACTTCAACTATCAGGATGCCGACCGGACCTACAGGGATGGCAATACCGTAACCTGCAATCAGCCCCTGCAGGAAAGTCTCCGGGTTCATTTTCCACGTCACAGTTCGTGCCGCTAATTGAAGATGACAGATTCACACAAAGAATCGGGACGTGGTCCAGGATCAAAAGCACATCGTGCACTTATGCTCCTGGCAATTCGACGCTACTGCCCGCCGTAAGACTGGTGGGCAGGTTGAGCGTGAACAAAGTCTATTTCTATCTCTTTTTGCTTTGTTTTTCCTTCACTCGAAATACCACGATTTTTCTCACCAAATCGTGTGGGATAGGTTTGTCTATCGGGAATTGCACAGAGCCTTTTGCGACTCTATATGACGATAGTTCCTTTTTGAATGCTTCAATGCCGGACTTCCTTGGGTAAAATCCAATATGGTTCTTGAACGCTGCAAACCATACCAAGTTGCCGTTTAGTTTGAATGTGGGGATTTGATAGCTAATAGCTTCTACAGCATCTGGTGCCGCTTTGCGTATTGTCTGCCTTATTCTTTCTAGAGTGCTCTGAACTTCCTTCGGCGAGGCTTTGATGTAATCGTCTATCGTCCTGAACTTTTCCTTGCGCATATTTTTTCACGTATTCCGAACCCTTTGCTACGCTTAAGTGATCCTATCGAGGCTTCGCTTGCGACCTATTTCCATTCCAGCCAGTAACCCTTGCTCAATTAAATGAACGAGGAAATATTGGTCTTCCGTCTTCAGGGTATAGTTCAGGCTCGTGAACAAATTCTGCCACGTACGCGGAAGGATAAGCGTCTTTTGCGCATCCGGAAAGGTCTACCGAAGTTTAGCCTTTAGCAAGTAAACGCATGTGACTACGTAGATAACCTCCAGCGCCTTGATGAGGAGCGCGAAAATTCCGCCGTTCTGCGGTGGGACACCAAAAATCGTAACTCCGCCCAGGGACACGAAGTAGATGACTATTGAGACTAGATTTCCTGGGATTCCCATGGCCAGCAAAAATATGTTGTTGGATTTCAGGAGGATGCCAATCCACAAGAGTTGGTATACACCGAGCACAACGAAAAACACTACGGCTGCAACGGCGCCCGGGCCGAACACGCTATACATGAGGGATGGTGCCAGAAGAATTGTCAAGACAGGCGAGATCAGGTGATCACCCATTGGTAGAATTAGGGCGACTGCTCCTGGCCGCCGGTGAAATTAGCAGAAACCAATTGATCAACCCTCTCATTATTTGGGAGTCGACAACCGACGATCCCCGAGATAAGCAATCCCTTCCGGAGGAGCTCCGTTCGATGTTCTCGTACGGTGGTTATTGGTAGCCCGGGGGAGATTCGAATTCGGGGCGCTTGGCCTCTCCCGTCGGCAGGTTTCTCCTCGGTGAGGGGATCCAGAGCCGTCTAGTGGCAGGTTTCTGGCGCCAATGCTATGCATAGTCCCACGTGCGTGGTTTGACCACTACACCACCGGGCTACCGTGTGCAAGGCAATCTTTGGTGGGTATCTTAACATTTCGTTGGACTCAATCGAGTTATTTGCGAATAAACCTCAACAGAACAGGACAAGCTTAGAATAGATCGAAGGTTTCTTTCGTACGGAATACAGTTGAAACGATCGGGATCCCTCTCACTTCAATTGACGCTGACGGCTGTAAACGCGGCTTTGTACGCTGGTATAGGCGCCTTGTGGACAGTTTTTCCGTTAATGATCTTCGGGGTTAGGTTTTGGCCACAAGTGTTCGCGCCTGCCGCTTTCGCCATATTGTTTGGGCCGTGGGTTGGAGGGATAGGAGCGGCAATTGGGATATTTCTCGCCGACGTGATCTACGGACATCATGACGCGCTTCTAAGTCTCCTGGTTGGTGTGCCGTCCAATTTCGTTGGATTCTTCGTAATAGGGTGGCTCACAAACCATGAATGGAAGGGAGTAGCCAGACGCAGTTTGGTTTCCTTGAGCTTGGTGATTCAACCACTATTTGCCGTAGCCTTGGTTCTGGGATTGTACTTTCTTTTCGGAGCCGCCACGATTGGGTCCCCGACTTCGTACTTAGGGTTTGCCGGACTAGTTGTCGTTCTCGCTGTCATCTTCCTCATAGTCGTCCGGAACAAGTGGGCAGATTTTGAGGTTGCAGCTTCAATCGGCCTAGCTATTGGCACGGCAATAATTGGTGTGGGGATTGTGGTCTACAGCGTAATCTTCGGTCTTCCCGTAGCCGTCGGTCTTGGCACCAAGCCTCTGGGAGGCGCATTTGTTCTCCTTGTCACGGCTTCCAGCTATTTCACCGAGATTCCGTTCATGGTCATATTGACTCCACCAGTCGCCGCTGCGTGTCGAGCAGCCTTTCCGAGCCTCCGCGCAATTGAGCGAGGAACCCAGAAAAAGTAGCGCAGCCGGCGAGACCGTTGCGGGTTTCGGAAGCATTCTGCCCGGCTGGAATCTCTAGCTTCTTCGAAGTTTGCAACCTAGACTCATCCGGAAATCCAATAGCTGATCCAGCCAGGATCGGTGCGCGTGGCGGTGGGTTCGCTATTCCCCGAGGTGCCATTTCACGCGCCATAGTCAAGAAAAGCGCCGAGACGAAGGTCAGGATCAAGATCAACTCGAAGCCCGCACCAGAAGCGCACACAACCCGGTTGGCGATCGAACATCTTCTGAAGACGCAAGGGATGACTCTGGAGGTTGCTATCGACTTGAAGGTCGCATGCCCGATTGGTGCCGGGTTCGGTACAAGCGCCGCCGGATCTCTAGCTTCATGCCTCGCCGTCTCTGACGCCGCCGACCTACCAGTTACCATCAACGAACTCGGCAGAATAACACACGTAGCGGAGGTGGTAAATCGAACAGGGCTTGGAACAGCTGCTGCATTGCTCACAGGAGGGTTCGTCTTGGTCACAGAACCGGGTGCGCCGGGGATAGGTTTTGTCGATAGATTGCTCTTTCCAAGAAATCATTCAATAATCTGTGCCTACGTGGGCCCGATCTCGAAGCGCGAAACCCTCGTCATGGACTACGTGGCGAGGTTGAATGCTCCGGCGAAACGTACCATGGACGCAATTCGAAAGAACCCGACCCTTTCCGTTTTTCTCACAGAAACGAGGCTGTTCAGCCGGGAGGCAGGCTTTGAGACACCCGTCGTTACACGCCTGATCTCAACAATGATTGCTTCTGGAGCCGTAGGGGCTACGCAGAACATGATTGGGGAAGCAGTTCACGGAGTAGCGAATAATCGAAAAGTGGGAAGAATTGTAAAGGCCCTGAGGAAAGCGTTTCCCTCGGCGAAGGTCTTTGCAACCCCAATCGACAACCAGGGCGTTCGACTCCTTGGTAAGTGAAGCAAAGCACTAAATCTCCAATGCCCAAACGTGCCATGCCCCCCCGAGGGCGCACCAATGTGATTTGAAGAGGCCAGAAAGAACTATGGCACGGTCCCACAAGATGTATCGAATCGTCGCGATGGGTGGGACCTTCGATTCCTTGCACCGTGGGCATAGGAAATTGTTGAGACAAGCTTTCACCGTGGGTCGTAAGGTTATGATTGGAATTACTAGCGATGACTTCGCAAGGACTTTGCATAAGCCGCACAAGGTCGACCCGTACAAGAAGAGAAAGAAGGACTTGGAGCGGCTTCTAGCGGCTTGGGGAGTATTATCCCGAGTTCGGATTGTTCCTCTACGCGACCGCTACGGGCCGACCGTCAAAGTCTCGGGGATCGACGCGCTGGTCGTCAGCAGGCGGACCATCAAAACCGCACATGAGATCAATAAGAAGAGAAAGGCTAACGGTCTGAAACCCCTCACCATAGACCCCATAGATCTCCTCCTCGCCGACGACAAAAGGCCGATTTCCTCCACCCGAATAAGGCGCGGCAAGATCGACAGAGAGGGTAGACTAGTCCACTCGATCAAGCATTGACTTTGCGAGTCGAGTCGAAACGTGCTCCAACCGGGTGTCCGGTCGTGAATGTTTAAACTTCGTAAGCTTCATGTGGAATGTGTCCAGGCGGTTCCTTTGGAGATCAGAAGGCGAATTACGTTTCTGTACTGGGAGGGCTGCGAGTCCCATGACGAAGCTTTCAGCCGTCTGAGGAAAATTCTTGCCGAGGAGCGAGTCGACGCAGAAATTGAAACCATAAACGTACAATCCGAGGACCAAGCGAAACGGCTCCAATTCGCGGGCTCGCCAACGATACGGGTTGACGGGAAGGATATACAACCTCCAAAGACAGCCCATTTTTCACTCTCGTGCAGGGCTTACCACTTAGAGAACGGACGTATCTCGCCTTTACCTTCAGAGTCCATGATTCGAGCAGCACTCAAGAGCGAATCTTAAGACTCTCAAGCTTTATCGTGCGAGCTGGGCTTGACATGGCAAAGTTGAAGATCGGCGATAAGGCGATCGATTTCTCATTAAATGGAACCGATGGGTTAAGGCATTCTCTAAATGATCACCGAGGCAAGCTCACGGTTGCGATCTTCAGTTGTAACCATTGCCCGTACGTTCGTGCTTGGGAGGACCGCATGGTTGCGATTCAGACTGCATATGCCGATAGGGGAGTACAACTACTCGCGATAAATTCCAACGATGCAACGCAATACCCCGAAGACAATTTCGAAAACATGAAGTTGAGAGCTAAGGAGAAGCAATTCAACTTTCCATACCTTCGAGACGAAGACCAGAAAATTGCTCGATTGTACGGGGCTCAACGTACTCCCGAGGTATTCGTCTTCGACCGCGATTTCATCCTGCGTTACCATGGGGCGATCGACGATAATTACGACGATCCGGACGCAGTGAAGCTGCACCACCTTCGCAATGCACTGGACGCGCTTTCGGGCGGAACCAATCCGCCCCGTCCTGAAACTCAACCTGTCGGTTGCACTATAAAATGGAAAAGTGACTGATTCGGTCATCCCATGATTGGACGGTCCGGGTTGAGTTCAAACCATTTTGAACAGATGGTCGTAGGTTAGGGAGTTGCCTCCCGCACAAAACTGCCCCAGAACTTCATATAATACGCATTTGAGTGGGCAGAAAGTCGAGATCAGACGTACGCCCATAGTCTGTATGCTGGGGTTTGTTTACAAATCTGGGTGCAGGTACAGATCGGCTTGGGCGCAAATTCGGCGGGTACCCAGGTTTCTAGCGAAAATAAGGGCTCTTGTAGGCCACATTCCAAGCAGAATACTCCGTCCATAGTCCAGGCGAACTTGTCGCTACCGCAGGTGCAGATCGGTTCCGCATACTCGAAGTCGGCGGCGGAGAGTCGTCGACTTCTTGCGATCACCTGGAGATTTGTGTATCTTCTCCTCTTCCACTCTAGGTAGCAGGATTTGTTGCCGCACAGTTTTCGGGGCCGGCCGAAGATGTATGCCATCTGTTGGCCACAGATGACACACCTGCTAGTTTTCTCCAAGAGATTGACCTCCTAATTATTGGACTCAGAGTTTTCGGTGGGACCAGTGGCTCTGCTTTGGGTTAGGGTTCCTCTCGACGCTATTGAAAGACGCACGTAATATTCCCTTCTGGCACTCACTTTCACGTCTCAACCAAGTCATTTGACGGTTCTCACGGTGCGGGACGGTGCACCGAAAGTACACCATAACCCTCAGTCCTGCCTGTCCGCCACCCTCGCGCCGAACGGTTCATGATCCAAACCGTCGTTCCCTCCACTCACCCCTCTCGTCCAGTGGGTCGCCCTGTTTGCCTCAGCCGGCCGTTTTCGCGCTTTTTTCTATTTTCCTCCTTTTCTTTCTTTTCACTCATTTTTCTCGCGGCGACGAAGACGATGATTTTGCGATTCCGTCGGAAAATCCGGTTCCATTTGAACCCGAATTTCCGTCCTAGAAAACATGTGACGAATCCAAGTCTTTGCTCGATTTCACACGGTACTTCACGCTTCGATTTATTGGATCAACCAGACAAAAGGGGTAGAGTCGAGCGGCTTCTGCGTTGGGGTTAATATCTGGAGGCGCGTTCGGCCGAATTGGTTGAATGGGATGAAGTGGGAAAGCTTGTCAGGGTGATGGTTGAACGGTTTCGTACGGGAGAAGATGTTTTGGTTCGCTTGAATCAGCTCGTGCGTGAAAACGGAATAACCGCCGGGAGTTTTACTGCTCTGGGGGCTCTAGAAAGGGCGACAGTGGGTTTTTTCTCTGGAAATGGTGTGTACTCTGCGGTTTCTTCTCGGGGCCCAATGGAGGTTGCATCGTGCGTGGGAAACGTCAGCCTGAAAGACGGTAAGCCGTACATTCACGCCCACATTGTGACCGCCGACAAGGAAGGGAACGCGTACGGTGGGCATCTGATGGAGGGCTGTATTGTGAGCGCAACCTTTAAAGTGAGTATGCTTGTTTACGACGGTATGACTTTATCCAGGAAACTTGATGCCGGGAGTGGACTGTTCCTCTTGGACATGTAGGTCACGAATGCCTTCGCTAGTGATCCTGATTGGAAGTAGATCCAAAGGACAAGTTCTCGAAGCGTGCGGGATACTATTCGCGCTACCGTCCAAGTTACCCCGAATCACTCCTTCGCTACTTAGAACGTGAGCTACATTTCTCCCGGGCTTCTATTGTCGCAGATGTCGGCTCCGGAACGGGCATTCTATCTGAACTCCTGCTGAAGAACGGGAATAGAGTATTTGGAGTAGAACCAAACGAGGACATGCGTCGAACCGCCGAAGCAAACCTGGCGAAATACAAGAACTTCACAAGCATTACAGGTTCGGCTGAGTCAACTACGCTTGAAAGCAGAAGCGTAGACTTCGTTGCGGCAGCCCAGTCCTTTCACTGGTTCAATCCAGAAAAGACTAGGGCAGAGTTCAGTCGGATTCTACGAGATCCAGGATGGGTCGTTTTGGTTTGGAACATCCGCAAAGCTTCCACACCGTTCCTTCAAGGCTATGATGAATTGGTCAACTGGGTTTCCGAGGGGAAAAGAGTACTCGGCGATGATGTGACCGAGGCGACGATCAGGAGTTTTCTTGGAGACTACAGGACGGTTAAGTTAACCAATTCTCAGAAACTCGATTACGACGGGCTGATTGGTAGGTTGATGTCAGCCTCATACGCCTCGCTGCCTGGGCAACCGATATTCGAAGAGATGATGACGAGAATATCCGCACTTTTCAACAAGCATCAGGTCGATGGATCCGTTACTTTCCAATATGAGACCGAAGTGTACGCCGGCCGACTCGATTAACTCGGTAGTTGTGCGGAACGATTGACGGTTCCGACAGTGTCCTGGATGATGATTTCTACACCGGAAGCCTAGGGGTCCAGCGGCCGAAAGTTATGAAATGGGAATGCGAAAAACAGCCCTATTCTGATGTACTATAGAATTCACGCCTCGCGTTTCTTCTTTGATGGGAGATGGGGCCCCTTTACCGCAGCGGCACGTCAATTCTTAGATACATCAGAGATTGGGGAACTAAGTGTGAATTCACTGTTTCCCGATATGTATCAGAATTGAATTGTTTTCAGCAAATACCTAAGATCGGGTCCTTGGATTCTGTCGGACTTTGTGTGCTGAACTGCTTTCTTCTTCCGAGGCTTCTTCGGTTGTGAAATCGAAATGGCAAACAGACCTAGGTCATTGACTGTACTCGAACGCCCAAGAATAGGACGAATTCCACGAGAAGATTACTACGCCGAACGACAGAGGAGATGGGTGTGGGTTTTTCCCAAGATCGACAAGCACTCGACACTGAACCAGATCGTAGATCTAGACATTTTCTGCACAATCCTCTTTCCACACAGCATAAAGAAACAAGGAGTCGCGAAAGCAATAATCCAAATTCTTGTCGAGGAAAAGAGACCCATGTACCTCAGAGACCTACACTTCAAAGTCGTTGAGAGAATCAAGGTGAGCGCCCAAACGTTAAGCGATACCTACAAAGCCATGCTTCGAAGCGGGTTACTGGAGAAGAAGTACCGAAACGAACCCACAAAGTTGAGCGTGCAGTTCGCAAATAGGCTACGTGACCTCGCATCCTATTGGGACAACTACCTCGTCGCGAAGCAAGCTAGCTGACATCCAATTTATTGGAGTATCAGCAACTCTCCACTTTTTTGGACCCTACGCAGTATACCGTGAATCAGGCCTCCTCGGTTGAGTGGGCTGTTGCTGTTGGGGAATCGGCGGGAGCGGTGGCGGAACGTTAAGGCTCCTGGAAATCAATATCGCGTCGGCCATTGCTGCATTTGACACTGCCTGTACGAGTTGAACTGGCGGCGCCTTCTGCGCCTTGTGTTCCTCAAATATTTTCTTGGTATCCTCAGCGTCGCCTGAAATTTTCGCCTTGCCCTTAATGCTGATCTGAGCAATCGATGGCGTGAAGTTTACCGTGAAAACGAAAGGCGCGTCCAAGGTTCCATCGGATCGTTGATCGATGTCGAGCATGTTTATGTTCACCCCAATTTGGACCTGGGGCGGCATTGCGCGATCAATATCCCAGAACCGCTCGGCTGACATGCTGGTAACGAATATGTTCACGTGTATCATGCCGTATGCCCGCTAATTTGATCGGACTTGTCATTTCCGCTTTAAACGTTATCGCATGCGGGGGTGAAATGGGGTTCTTGCTTGCTGAAAATTGACTAGTTGGTGGATGTAACAACTAAACCAACATTCCGTCAGAAATAACATCCGAATTTGAACCCGAAGTGTTAGCGATTGAAAGAAGCTGTAGCTAGTTTCGTAGTTACGAAAAAGAGGATGCCCGACGGACGAGTGTACGAGTCGCCACGAATTTACCTCCCGACCAAGCTTACGACGGATTCGAACTTCCCGTTCACGAAGGGCTCATTGAGGCTTTACGTGAGAGTTTCGGGTAAGAGGCTGCTGGTGGAACGGGCCGCCCCGACCATACTGAAGAGGTTCGGACGCGGAAGAAGGAAGGTACGTCGAGCTAAGAAGTCGAGGAAGCGCTAGGGCCCACAGAAAAATGCAGACGAAACGATCCCTTTGGCATCTCTTCGGCCCCTTCGACCGATATCTTCCCTATTTCAGCCAAATCCGAAACATGGGTTCCGCCGCACGGAATGGGTTTACATCCTTTAATCGTGACAGTCCTGACCTCAGGTAAATCAGGAAGTCGCTCGTAGTTCGGCGTGTTCTGCAGAAGTGCCCTAGCTTCTGCGCGCTTCAGAAACTCAATCTTGACCTCTCCACCAGAATCTATCGTTCGGTTGGCTAGGTCTTGGGTTTCTCGCAGTGTTTGTAAGTTAGGGGGCGAACCGACGTACCCCACATAGCAAGGGTCGTCCAACCAGGAGTCCGTCGTCTGCACTCTTCGGGCCGTGACGGTGGCTAGGCAGTGATCGAGTAAGTGTGCAGATGTGTGTCTACGCATAACCAGATGCCGGTAGCCCCAATCGATTTCACACCTAGCGTCACCTTCCGCAGGTGTCCCTACTGCTAGCCTCACCCAGTGAACGACGACGCCGATATGGTAGATTGCTTTCTTCACCGCTACCTCGTAACCGGGACCGCGAATAGTACCATGATCCGAAGGCTGACCGCCCCCCTTGGGGTGAAAGATTGTTCGGTCCAGAATCAAGTACGCATGCGTTTTCTTCTCAGGCACAACTTTGAGAACTTTGGCTTCCAGTTGACGGGAATTCATTTCGCGAAGATATACTAACTCGGTCTCTGTTTGACCCGCTGCGATTTCCGATAGCTGCAACACTCTCGCGACGTTCGATTTCCCGACACGAGGATACTTATAAGAAATAGTATAACGGAACCATTAAACTGTAAATCCGACGACATTCAACCGGTCGAGCGTCAGAAAATGGAAGCCGTAATCGTGCGAAACGTCAGCGGCAAGGTCAAGAAGATTGCTGTAGACTCACTTGATAAATGGCTGAGCAGCTAAGAAAACCGACGAAAGGAAAGGAAACGGAAACTTGACCAAATCTTAGCGTATGTGAACAAGCAACCCGGATGGAGGCAGAGATGAAAGAGTGGGACGCGAGGCTAGAACAGCATCCAGTGGTCACGAAACCACTAAACGAAATAAGCGACTAGACAGCTAAGAGATGACTCAGCATATCAGGAATCTTCGCTGACTCAGTATAGACAAACACCAGAGGATTCCGTAAACCTTTGGATATCGCCTTGGCTCGTTCACCATAGTGTTGAGCTAATCCAATCGTTAGTTCGTTTGAATCATCTATAATCCAAGCAATCAGGGCTCTTTCTACCACGAGGGAGGGACCGAGGTTGAGGAAGCCATCCAGCCAAACGGAGCTGGGAGTATCAAGACAATCAGACATTACGAAAATGGCCAGATTTCTTTCCTTCCAACTGAAAAATGAGTTACAGGACACACTGTATTGTTTCAGAAAAGCAAGCAACGGTTCTTGCAATTCACCAAGATTCTTCTCTCCCTTGGTCTTGGAGTTTGGCGGAATCGAAATCTTGCCTGAACCTATCGCGAATTTATCGTGAAGTTCGAATCCTCGTTTGTCGGCCCTTGCAAGGATCTCGCCAAGAGAAAGAGTCCAGTCGAAGGCGTCAGGTCTTCGAACCTTTTCCTTCCTTTCCCAACCCGGGGTTCCCGCAGCGAGGCGCAACGCGGACACAAGCCCTGGTTGAAGATCTGGAGTCAATCCCTCGATTAGCGCGCTCAGTTCAGTAGCTTCTCGACCTTTGTCAGGGATTTTACCAGCGATTTCTGTAAGAGCTGCCGTGGCATCTGCTTCGTTTCCGGATTCAAGGGCTATTCTAAGATTGTTATCCACGAACAAGCCTGCCCGCTCGGCCGCGCAGACCACAAGGGCTGACGTCAGCCTGTTCGATTCAAACATCTTATACTCTGCAACCGATGATAGAAGGTCGCTGAAATCCAAGACTAGCGTCTTTAATCGGCGCGGATTATTAGTACAGAGATCAGCTGCACACCACCCAAGTATTTCACATTTCTCTTGGTCCAGTCCCAACAACTCGTGGAGTTGGCTCGTCTCGTATTTCTGCAATTGACCTTCGTTGGGACTCGGTAAACTTCTCCGAATAGTAACGATCTTTTCAAGAAATTTCCTGGGTTCAATTCCGATAGGGATTACTGTCTTGAGTGCGTTGAGAACATACTCCTCATCATATCCGACAACCCCAACTATCCGGTGATGGCTCACGTACACTTTGAGTTCAGACAATAGATCGCGTATCTCCTCCCCTGTTGTGCGATCCATGTCGTCAATGAACAGGAAGACGGTTTGATTTTTGGCTTCCAACCATTTAACAAGATCATTGAAGGAATCTTGTATTTCCCTGGGAGTGTCCAGAATTAGAAGTAAACCTCCGGTGGCGTCTGCCACAGCTCCGGCAGGTCCCGGAACTGCTTTCGAAGCTGCTCCTAGAGCCTCGCCCACACGGCGTTTCATACTTTTACGGAGTTTAAGCGCCTCCTTTAGTCTGTCAAATGCGCCAGACAGCTCGTCGTTGTTTTTCGCGATATCACCGAAAACTCGGTACAGCATCGCGTCTCCGATGTCCTCTATTCCTCCAGGATCCCAGGCTGTGAACCAAGTAACATGTACGTCCGAATGTGTCTTCTTTGCGTGTTCCATTACTAGATTCATAAAACTCGATTTGCCACTCCCCCAAGAACCAAGTATGCCGCAACAAACACCTGATGATCTTGAAATCGTATAAAGTTGCGAGGCAAGGGCACGTGCAGCGCCTGCATAGTCGAACCAGTCTTCGGCCTCGGTCTCGATGGCATCGTCTCCCAGAACCAAGTTCCTGCGGCCGGTGGCAGTTTTAGCCGTTCCCGCTAGATTTGGCCCCAATTTCTTAACCAGATGAGCCTTATCGAATGAAAGTCGAGTTAAGGCTTTTGTATAAATATTTTCATCAGAATAAGTGCATCGCGTCTCTTAGATCGACTTAGGCATCTCGATTTGCATTTTCGTTTCCTCATCTATCGTAATCAAAACGCTCACCCTGGGTTGATGCCCCGAGTTGCTTTGGGTTTGGACTTCGATCGTCCACGAGCTTGGGGTCTCTATAATCACATTTAGCTAGAAGTCCCCGGGGTTTGTCTAGATATAGCTTGAGTCGTTTCCAGAGTTGTCAAACGTCATAGATGCGACGTAGTTCACAGTGTCGTTGCTTGAAAACATAGCCGAACCGTGCGTTACGGCTCGTTTTTCGGCGTTGACCGTGTAAGCTATCCGCCAATAATTGGTTGGGACTGTGCAATCTTCAGATTTCTTATTCCCTGACCCCGTGAAGGTTCTGCTGGGCTCCACCCGCTCTTGGACTTGGGGGGTAGTTGTCCCTTGAATGAATCCAATGTGCTTTTAAGAAAACGCCCATTATAGGGCGACGCTGATTGACAGTGAATTCGAAGCAAATAGTGGCCGCAATCTCCGCGGTCATACTAGTAGTCATCTTAGTCTACCCAGCAGTTTCAATGGGAAGCGTTTCAGTTTCCATGCGCTCTGCCGCGATATCAAAAGCCGACCATGTTTACGTTACAATCGACAGTGTCTCGGTTCACCCCAAGGGACAAGCCAGCGGTCAAGGATGGAAGGTCCTCTCCAATCAATCGGTGAGTATGGATTTGGTTTCGCTCGAAAATTCCACTAACGTCTTGGGGACGGGACAGGTTGCTTCCGGAGACTACGACTCAATCAGGATTGAGGT
This sequence comes from Candidatus Bathyarchaeota archaeon, assembly GCA_963733055.1. Lineage (GTDB taxonomy): Archaea > Thermoproteota > Bathyarchaeia > 40CM-2-53-6 > 40CM-2-53-6 > FEN-987. The sequence goes on along the minus strand of CAVTBR010000003.1, from coordinate 198,095 downwards.
ATCGAACGTTACCTGGGTGTTTAACAATACATCGTCGCCCCTTGGAATCGCCTCTCCTGAGATCGATGGTATCGTAGATTTTACGGTCGGGGCGGGCAAAGGAGCAAACATTTTGATCACGCTTACCTCTCAGCAGCAGCTCATAGCCAACTCGGAGTACTACACTGCTACTATGAGTGCCTCGCTCAGCGCCTGAGATGCGAGAATGCTAACGCAGAAATACTGAAGATTCCCGTACATGTTGGAGGTTATTGCCTTGGGCGTTGCGGGAAGAGAACAGATTACGAAGCTCATTCAAACCTACAAATGCATCCATCCGTTCGACTATGCATTGTTAGATGGCGACGGATACGTTCTCACCGTACGGGACGAGACCACACTACATTACCTTGAGCATCGGAACGTCATATCCTACGAAGTAGTTTTCACGCCGCCAACCTACGTTTCCCACCTTACCGCCAAGAGCAAATATGGCAGGATGGGGCTGTCGTTTCTCAACGCGGCTAAGGTTCATAGCGGATTCGTGGGGCGCCTTGCGCTGGAGCTTGTTAACTTAAACAACGGCCGGCAACCTATCACCATTAAGCGGGGAGATCCCCTGATGCATATCGAGTACATCTCCCGAGAGGGCGAACCTTCTCCCTACAAAGGCGACTACATGTTCCAGTACATGAGCGACGATGAAGTCGCCCTTTACCTTGGAATCCTTAAGGAACATTTCAAAGGAATCTTCGACAACGCTGAACTCAAGAAGGTCGCAAAAGAGAGAGTACGCGGCTGAATTCTACCTTCGCTGAAACTTTCCAAGTCGCTTCTTTCTTCTCGCATAAAAGACTTGGACGCTAACCGCTGATAATACAGCTACGACCACTATCGCAGCCATCACCCATTCCAGATCGCCGGTGCCAACGTCGACCAGAATAACATGTCCCTTCGCCCGACTCAGCCCTGAAACCGAGATTATGGCATTGTATGCATACTGCGCTGCGTAGGACGTGGTCACGTTGTTGCGTTGTATTCTCATATCGAAGTTGAACAGTTGGGGCGGGGAGTAACGCCATGTAGTCGTGTTATTGCTAAGGGTGTAGGTACGGTTCCATTGATCCAAACTTGGCCTGAGCGAGCCGAACTTCAGCATCGTGAAGTTGTCGACATAGTTCTGTGTTTGAGTTGGGTTGAATGATGTTCCGTTAACGAAGAACGTCACTCCGCCAATTGTCGAGTTCGGGCGCCCTACGAGACGACTCGCGTTTGCGTAATACGCGATTATGGGAGCGAAGTAGCGGCTTCCTATCGTGTTGTAACTTAGATTGCCGGCCCGCAGATCCGAGGTCACATTGAATGCCAACCATGTCATGTTGACGGAAACGATGTTCCCATTTCTCTTGGCAATCCCCGACACATCCATGGCGCAAGTGAGGTTGAGGGAAGCCTTAGTTGAACTGACACCAACACTAAGACCCGAGGTGACAGCGTTGGGATCGGCTTGGCTTAAACCTTGATCGAAAGCCGTGGAGAGGTTTGGTTGGCTGGAGGAATCTAATGTTGCTGTGAGGATAGGGAGCGCGGTAATGTTTTGAGTCAAGGATAACGAAATTGAAGTGTGGACCTGCTGTCCCTGAATATTCACGGTGACATTGTATGCTGAGGCGGGAACAAACAGTGCGGACATGAGAAAAATGGCTAATGTCACAATTGCAATATGACGCAATGTTCCGCACTACCCGTGTCATTTAGGCTTTGAGCGCAACCAGAACTACGTTTGCTATTTAAGAGTTCAAAAATAAAGTGGTCGACCGGCTAGCTGCTGTGTGCGAACTCTTTGCCGAGAAGCTCTCGTGCTACGATGAGTTTCATGATCTCGGTTGATCCCTCGGCTAACATGTAAGATCGTACGCCTCGTAAACCCATTTCGATCGGACAATCTAGTGTGTATCCGAATGCCCCGAACCATTGCAGAACGTCGTTTATTGTTTCAAACGCGGTTACTGGCGCTAGCATTTTAGCTTCGGCAATTGCTCTGGTAACTTCAAAACGGTTGAATGCCTTGTTTTTCTGTTCTTGTTCGAACATCCAGAGTCCTCTGTAGGCGAGCAGGCGGGCGGCGTCAACCCGGCTGTAGTCTTCTGCGAGTTTGAATTGAATGCCCTCGAAGCGTCCAATGGGTTGGGTGAACGCTCTGCGCTGTTTGATGTACTCGATCCCGGAATCCAACGCTGCCATTGCTGCTCCACAACATACGAGTGCGATTATGGCGCGGGCAAAGTCGAAGCCTTCCATCGCGTAGTAGAAGCCCTTGTTTTCCTCGCCAAGCCTATTTTCAGCGGGCACGTGCACGTCTTTCATTAGAAAACCCCCTGCAGACATTCCCCTCCGACCCATTTCCTCGAGGTAACTGGGAGTCAAACCATTGGTATTCTTGAACGGCACGAAGAAGAATGACATTCCCTTAGTGCCAGCCGAGGAATCAGTCTTGGCCAAGACCACGTACCCGCTACCATCCGACATTTGCTCGCTAGCTTCCCTAATGCCACTGATGTACATTTTCTCCCCATTCAAAACGTACTCGTTGCCGGCTCTCTTCGCAGTGGTGGACATGTTTCCGAGATCTGACCCTACCCCCGCCTCGGTTGCGGCGATTCCCAGGAAACCCTTACCTGAAGCAATCTTTGGTAACGTTTTCTTTTTCAGTTCAGGGGAGCCGAATTTGTTTAGCACGTGGCTCCACGCGACAGGTACCAAGTAGAGCACGGCGGTAGCACAGCTCAGATCACCTCTCCCAATCTCTTCTCCAGCTATTCCTGCGGAGACGGCATCTGCAGCCGAACCTCCGTACTCCGTCGGAATAGCTAGTCCGAACAACCCCATCTTTGCCAAGCCGCGAATTACGGAGTCGGGCATCCGTGCGTTTCGTTCCATTTCGCGTGAATGTGGTGATAATTCTTTGCTGCAGAACTCTCTCACGGTCTTTCGGAATAGCTCATGTTCTGGGCTGAAGTTGAAATCCACTTCTTCTTCCTCGGTATGCATCTGATTATGATTGCGATATGGATGCTTGGTTCATAGAGTAGCTAGATTAAGGACTTTGTAGACGTTCTCAATGGCGAGGGGTTTACGGTTCTAGCGGACCACAGTTCCCGGAGGGACTTCTTCAGTTACAGTTAACCAAACGGGTTTGCCTTGTCGATCAGCGGCTAATAGCATGACTTCGGACTGTACGCCCGCAATCATCTTCGGTTCCATGTTCGTCAAGACTACCACCTGCCTTCCGATGAATGTGCTTGGCTCATAGAATTCTGCTCCGCCCGCGATCGCTTGTGCCGTCCTCTCCCCAATGTCAACTTGAACCTTGAGAATCTTCTTCATGTTCGGAATTCTTTCTGCTGCGGTTATCTTTCCCACTCTAAATGCAAGTTTCTGGAAATCACTGAATGATGCTGTCATAATTTTGGCCCGCTCTCAGGTTACGTGATTTCTCATTTAAGGCGTACGAGTCGATGGCCTTCGCATTTCACTTCTTCAAGGTCTTTATGAGTTGCTCAGCCACCATCGTGCTCTCCAGCCGCTGGCATTCAACAGTCTGTGCGCCAATGTGCGATGTACACACCACGTTAGGCAGCTTGACCAGCTCCTTTTCCCAGTCATCTTTGGGTGGCTCCGCATGAAACACATCAAGGCCTGCTCCTGCGAGTTTGCCTGACTTGAGGGCCGCCAATAGTGCCTGCCCGTCAATAATGTCGCCTCGCGACGGGTTGATGACAATTGACCCGTTCTTCATGCCCATGAGTGTGTTTGCGTTGATGAGGTGATGGGTGCTTGGAAGATAGGGAACATGGATTGTTACGATGTCCGATTCACTCAAGAGGTCCTCAACCTTGCTAACTGCACGAAAACCTAAGCTCCGCGCCTTCTCAGTCAGATCCAGCACATCGTAACCGATCACTTTGGTTTCGAAACCCTGTAAGCAGATTCTAGCCACTTCTAACCCGATTCGTCCGGCTGCACCAACGACTCCTACAGTTTTGCCCTTGAGTTCTCTACCCATCAACTCAGACTTTGCCCATCTTCCTTCCTTCATGGCTCGATCTGCAAATGATATCTTTCGAAGCACCGCCAAAACCAATCCAACCGTTAATTCGGCGACGCTAGTCGTGGGCGCGGCGGGTGTTGAGATTATCTGAAGTGATCTCTTACGCGCAGCTTCTAAGTCAATATTATCCAATCCAACTCCGGACCTGGCCACGGCGCGAAGCTTGGAACCAGCGTTGATTATGGCGCTAGTAACTTTGGTTCGTCCCCGGACAATCAGGGCGTCGTAGTCAAGGATCACTATCATCAGCTGATCGGGGGTAAGGTTAGAGTTCTGAGTAACATCGAAGCCCGCTCCCTTTAACGCGGTAATCCCATCTTCGTGAATCGGATCCGTCACAAGGATTTTGGCTGTCATGAGGAAGTCGAAGCCGTTTGAATTCTCGAATACTAATATGAAGTTCTCGTAGGTTTCAAAGATGGATTAATCTATACCTTACCGCAAGCCTTGAACCAGGTTAGTATGGCCTCTGACCTTGACCGCCTCATCGACAAAGTTCTAGCAATGAAAACTGTTGCTGTCGTAGGTTTATCGAAGGATCCTGCGAAACCAAGCCACGACGTGGCCAAGTTCCTGAAAAGCCATGGCTACCGAATCGTCCCGATAAATCCAACCGTAGATGAGGTCTTGGGTGAGAAATCATACCCCTCACTCCTCCATCTTCCAGACGAGCTAAAACGAGAGATCGACATTGTCGACATATTCAGACGAGCCGAAGATGTGTCCCCTATTGTTGCTGAAACCGTGCAACTCCGCAATAAGACGGGACGGCCGAAGGCTGTTTGGATGCAACTCGGGATCGTCAACGAGGAAGCGGCTCGAACTGCGGCGGCCGCAGGAATGGATGTTGTTATGGATAGGTGTATGAAGATAGAACATAACCAGCGACTCGGTCGATAGACCCATTTTCCAACTTATTTTTCGTCGGCTGCAATTGGAAGGGAGCTTTTTATTCAGTGCGAAGGGATGAATCGGATGGTTACAGATGAAAACCATCAAGTCTGCCATGGCACCTTTCCTGCGGAAAGGAAAGGGAATCTTACTCGCGTATGACCAAGGCTTAGAGCACGGGCCGACGAAAGACTTCAACGAGAAGAGTGTTGACCCTGAATACATTCAAGAAATTGCCTGGAAGGGCAAGTTCAGCGGGTTGATCTTCCAGAAAGGTGTCGCTGAGAAATATTATGACGGAAAGACTCCATTAATCATCAAGGTCAATGGTAAAACAAGCCTTCCCAAGGGTGAACCGTTTGCAAGTCAAAATTGCAGCGTGAAACATGCCAAAGCCCTTGGTGCAAAAGCGGTCGGCTATACGATCTACTTGGGAAGTGCCCACGAACATCTCATGTTGAACGAATTTGGGAAGATTCAGGAGGAAGCTCACCAACTGGGCCTCGCTGCTATCACGTGGGTATACCCTCGGGGCGAATCTGTTCCAAATGATACTGCACCCGAAATAATTGCCTACGCGGCACGAACGGGCCTAGAAGCAGGCGCGGACGCTGTTAAGATCAAGTACACGGGGGATTCTGAGACATTCAAATGGGCCGTGAAGTCAGCAGGCGCGGCGAAGGTCTTCATGTCCGGAGGACCGAAAGCGCCTACCGACGAGGCTTTTCTAACACAAGTGAAGGGAGTGATCAACGCCGGCGGTACCGGTCTGGCTGTCGGACGAAATGTCTGGCAGCATGATCGACCCCTAGAAATGGCCGCGGCTTTAAGGGAGATAATCTTTAACGGTCAAACCGTCGAGACGGCGCTAACGAAATTCTCCCGGTAGCAGGCTAAATGGCCGGAATAACCGTAGGAAGTGCGAGGTCTCCGAAAATCCATTATTCTTCTCGCTGATCAAGGGATGCAAGGATGACACAGTTCGAAGATACAGTGATGGGGTTCCTGCTAGACCACCAGGAGAAGCATCACCGTACCCATCACTTTCTCATTCTGATGGACGCGTTGATCAGCGCGGCCAAGCATATCGAACACTCCTACTTAACAGGCGCACTGAAAGGGAACGTTGGATTAGCAGGTAACGTGAACGTCCATGGCGACGATGTTCTCCGTATGGATCAAATCGCCCAGGAGATTACGCTCCACCATCTACGAGCATCGAGACGCGTGATTCATGCAATCAGCGAAGAATCAGAGGATATTGTTCAGATGAATCCTGACGGACGCTACTTCGTCTATTTCGACCCTCTGGATGGTTCCTCGAACGTCCCTCACGGGTTACCTGTTGGTTTCATGTTCGGCGTTGCCAAAAAGAACTTGGATGGTCCCGAAGACAACCATCTACGGGCCGGAAGAAACTACATTGCTGCCGGTATGTTCGTAATCCCTACAGGTACCTTCACCCTCGCGCTCAAAGACGCCGGCGCTTGGCGCTTCCATATCGACGAGACGATGGAATTCGTCAGGCCAACCAGAATCGTTCTACCCGAAGACAAAACGGGTTGGGAATTGTCATTCAACTCATCAAACCGGGGCACTTACTCCAAACCGGTTCAGGAATGGATCGCGAAAAATGAGGCAAAGTACGCCTTCAGATACATTGGAGCTTTAGCCCCGGACTTCCACCGCACCATCTCGAATGGTGGCATGTTCATGTATCCTGCCATAGTCAATCATCCAAATCCAAAAAAGAACCGCCCCCAGGGCAAACTTCGCCTGATGTACGAAACAGCTGTCGTTGCTTTCATTTGCTCTGAGGCAGGCGGAGCTGCTGTGGATGAGACCGGAAAGTCCATCCTTGAAGTGCAGCCTAAGAGTCCACATCAACGGTCGGCCCTTTACGTAGGTTCAAAGCCACTCGTAGAAGACATTACCCGATCATTAACGCTGACCAATCCACCCGTAAAGTAGATCGCCATATACCAATCCATCGATTCACACCAGATAACCAGCGAATAGTAAACTGCAAATTGCATGGATTACAATATCCGACACCTTAGCATTCAGGGAAGACTAGGCTATGAAATTAGGAATATTGAACGGTGGTGGAGACTGCGCAGGCTTGAACGCCGTTACGAGGGCTGTGGTAAGGAAGAGCGAGCAGTTTGGATACGATGTGATCGGAATACGGCACGGATGGGCTGGCCTTTTAGAGATTGATACCGTTCCGCTAGAGTGGAGCGACGTCTCTCATATGATCAACCTTGGAGGAACAATTCTCCACACAACTAGGACTAACCCCTTCAGCAGAAAAGATGGACCGGAAACGGTTCTTGCCAATGTGAAGAAACTTGGGATGGACGTCCTCGTCGCTGTCGGCGGGGAGGACACTCTAAGCGTCGCTGCGAAGTTCGCTGCAATGGGGTTGAAGGTGGTGGGCATCCCGAAAACAATTGACAACGATATCGTGGGGACTGATATGACGTTCGGATTCGATTCCGCGGTGAACGTGACGGTCGAGGCGATTGACAGGATTCAGACAACCGGATCTTCACACGATAGGATAATGGTTGTTGAGGTGATGGGGCGGCACGCTGGATGGATTGCGGCTTACGCTGGTGTGGCTGGTGCAGCGAACCTCATACTAGTACCTGAGGAACCATTCGATCTAGACGAAGTCGCGACCTTTCTCAAGAAACGACATGCATCTGGAGCAAACGCCTCAGTCGTAGTCGTAGGCGAAGGCTGCAGCCTCAAAGACGTACCGACAGGCGATTCTACAAAAGTGGATGAATTTGGACACCCACGTCTAGGGGGGATTGGAGACTTGCTAGCTAAAGAGATTGAGAAACGTACAGGAATTGAATCGCGCGCAGTGGTCTTAGGACATGTAGTTAGAGGAGGAGCGCCCTCTGCCTACGACCGCATACTCGCCACCCGACTCGCTGTCGCCGCGATCCAGGCGATAAGGGACGGAGGATCTGGTTTCATGGTCTGCCTTCGTGGTAGTACAATCGCGCAAGTACCGTTAACCGAAATATTAGGCAAGACGAAACAACTCGATAAGGAAACCATATCCTTGGCGAGAGATTTCTCTGTATGAGTCAAAGAAACTGTGAGGAAAGATGATGTCTCATTCCGAACCATTCTTGCTGATTAACTTCAAGACGTACCTCGAGGCGACTGGGAAGAAAGCAGTTGAACTTGCGCTTAAGATGGATAAAGTCAGTAAAGAGACAGGCGTGAGAGTCGGAGTCGCACCTCAATTCTGTGACATAGAACAAGTGGCAGCTCACGTGGAGATCCCCGTATTCGCCCAACACATAGATGCAATTACCCCAGGCGCCTTCACCGGTCACGTTCTGGCAGAATCCGTCAGTGCGGCAGGAGCTATCGGAACACTCATCAATCATTCTGAAAGAAACTTGAAGCTTCCTGAAATCGAGAAGGCCGTTCTACATGCTCGTGAAGTAGGATTGACGACCGTTGTGTGTGCTGGGACAGCACGATTGGGTGCTGCGGTTGCTTTATCGGAGCCAGATACAGTCGCGATCGAACCTCCAGACTTAATCGGCACTGGACGAGCCGTTTCGAAAGAGAACCCTGAAATATTAACCGACTCGGTCAAGAGAATTCGCAGAGTGAACTCAACGGTAACCATCCTATGTGGAGCGGGCATCAGTACGGGTGAGGATGTCTACTCCGCCCTGAAGCTTGGAACAAATGGAATACTCGTCGCGAGCGGAGTCGTGAAGGCACCCAAACCAGAAGAAGTACTCTTGGACTTTTGTAACGCCGTACGCAGGTTTACTTAGATTGTGATGCTCCTAAGATACAATTTATAACAGGTGAAACGTTTCATCCGCACGAAAATAGACGAGTGACCACTGATGAGCTCATTCCAGAAACTACTCGAAGAGAAGCGTGCGTTGGTCAACAAGCGCATCGACGATTTACTCTCTACCGGCTTTGAACAGAGCGAAGCGAATGAGCTAGTCAAATACACGTTCAGAACTGGCGGCAAACGCCTCCGCCCAATCCTAGTGCTCCTCGCCTGCGAGAGTGTTAGCGGTAAGTCAGAACATGCTCTGGATGCGGCGGCCGCCATGGAATTTGTACACGCGGCATCCTTGATCTTCGACGACCTAATCGATAAGCATCGTTTGCGGCGAAGCCTGCCCACCACCCAGCACGCGTTTGCAGACGACAAGGCAATCAGCGCGGGCCTTTTCTTGGCTTCAAAAGGGGTTCAGATTCTTTCCGAGTATAAGGATCCTAGGATAACAAGACTTGTTGGTTGGGGGCTAGTGGATCTAAGCAAGGGTGAGATATTGGATACCTTAACCGAACTCGCGATCGACATAGAACATTACTTGAACATAGCAGACTTGAAGACGGCTTCTCTTTTTAGCGCCGCAGCTGGCATCGGTGCGGTCCTCGGCGGAGCTAACGCCCACGACGTAAACTGCCTCTACAATTACGGCAGAGCCGTGGGAATTGCGTTTCAGATCAAGGATGACATCCTGGATCAATCAGCGGATCCAGTGAGGCAGGAGCGTGTGAATCTGGTAGTTATGCACTACCTCGACGAAGCCACAAAGAGGGAGCGCATCAGCAATCTTCTTGAAAACCATGAGAAGTCAGATAAGCCGCAGATTGCAGAACTCTATGAGCAAGCCCTTCAGTTTGCCCTGAAGAAATCCCGAGAGCACGTGGAGAAGGCAAAGGCAGAGCTGAGGAGTTTGCAGGATCCGAGCAAGAGCAAGCTTCTTGAAGACTTTGCCGACTACTCATTGGAACGAGGATTCTAACATCCCTAGGCTTCAGTCTGCGTAATCGGTTCCGCACGTCCCACACTTCCATTTCCAAAGAACCTTTCCCTCTTTGAACACGAGTTCCGATTCGGCAGGGACCTGTTTCTTGCATTTTGCACACCAGAAATGAGTTGTTCCAGCAGAGTGCCAAGCCAAATTCGTTCGCCTTAAACCGAACCTTGCAGACTTTCCTGTTCAGGCTCTGCAACGAGCGCTAATATTTCTTGCTGCTTAATAGAATAGCTACGATCAGGTAACTCCCGTTAGCGGACGTGCTTTTGATTCGCATGATTTATATTCGGTTGATTTTAGTCACACGGAGATTCGTCTGAGTCCATTACAGTGACTGGTCTTGGCTCTCAACCCATGGTTGCTGATCACAATCTGGGCTGTTCTCATACTCATTCTCACAGGACCCCTTCTCACGTTACCGATGTTTTGGTCTAGGCGAAAACCGGATCCATTTCGGGATATGCCATTTGAATCCGGTCAGGTGCCGCAAGGGGAAGCTAGGAAGCGGCTCGTAATGCAATACTACCCCTACCTCCTTATGTTCGTGGTTTTCGACGTGGTTGGGATGTTCCTCTTCGCTTGGGGAATGAGCTTCACTCGAATATCCTTCAACGATTCTATGCTGGTGGTGCTCTTTCTAGTGCTCTTAGGAGCCCCGTTAGGTTATGCGTTGAAGATGGCTCTGCGTCGGGAGAATTGGTAATATGGTAAACCTTCCGACAACTCCCGCCGACATTCTCCCCTTCATTATCGCGGTCATAACCTCGCACACATTCATCACGATAGTGATTTTCCCAGGGTTCATACATCTAATGCTCGTCGTCATGTTTCTGACCTGGTACGAACGGAAGCTTCTGGCCAGAATACAATTACGAATCGGGCCTTTGTACGCGGGTGGTCCTGGAGGTATATTGCAACCCATAGCCGACGGCATTAAGTTAATTTTCAAAGAAGTCATGATTCCGTACAAGGCCGATAAACCGCTCTTTCTCAGCATCCCCCTGATGCTCGTCTTTTTGGGAGCGTTGCCTTTTGCCGTGATTCCCTTCGGTCAGCACTGGGTGATCGCGAATTTGGATGTTGGTTTGGTCTTCGTCTTCGCGATGACTTCGCTCTTTCCGAGCATGATATTGATCTTCGCTTGGGCGAGCAATAGCAAATACCCGTTCTTGGGAGGACTTCGTTCGCTGTTTCAGCAAGTTGCGTATGAGATCCCCATGTGGATCTCTGCGTTGAGCGTTGTGATGCTTGCTGGGTCCCTAAATCTGAGCGATATCGTCACCGCTCAGCATAAGATCTGGTTCATAATTCCGGCCTTCCTTTCCTTCGTCGTCTTCTTCATTGCAACGATGGCGGAGCTTGAGAGGTTACCATTCGACCTCCCCGAGGCCGAGCCTGAGCTTGTGGCTGGGTGGTTCACAGAATCAAGCGGTGCAATCTTCATGGTAATCTTTCTGGCGCTGTACATGAAAGTGTACCTGATGTCTTCTCTAGTGACCGTCCTGTTCTTGGGCGGGTGGTGGGGCCCTGCGTTTCTGCCCCAACCGATTTGGTTCATATTGAAGACGTTGGTCGTTGCAACCTTCATCATCATACCGCGTGGAGTTTATCCGCGGCTTCGAGTTGATCTTCTGATCAAGATAGGCTGGACGAGGTTGCTAGTTATTGCGATCGCTAACGTGTTCTTAACTGTCATACTCCTCAACACGGGAGTCCTTTCAGCGTGGGGAATCTGAATTGGTAGGAATCACTCTAGAAATCCCTCCCGACATAACGTTCATTGTACTAACGACGGTCACCTTGCTCGCGGCCATTCTCGCGCTACAGGCCAAGGAACTCATTTATGGAGCTGTTGCGCTCGCGATTAGTTTCATAGGCGTCGCGGGATTTTTCGTCTTTCTCGACGCGCCCTACCTAGCGATGCTGCAAATAGCTGTGTACGTAGGCGCCGTAGTAGTTCTAATCCTCTTTACCATCATGTTAGTTCGTCGAGAAAACGTGGAACCCATCGAGCGGCCGGAGGGAGGAGAAGGAGCCGCGGGACTCTGGATTGCTGGCCTACTCGCGGTTTCAATTGCAGGGGTCGCGGCGCTGGCCGGACCGAATCTCCCATCCTCAATTCAGCCCGCAAATCTTCCCATATCACAATTAGGCCCAGTGCTGGCGGGCGAATACCCGGTCCCACTCATCATACTCGCATTACTGCTATCCGCGGCCCTACTCGGCGCCCTTGTCCTCGCGAAGGTGGAGAGGTAGACATGCCGACTCTCGTTAGTTTCATAATTGTCTCCGCCGCCCTCCTCGGTATCGGAATCTACGGTCTCACCGTGAAGCGAAACGCTATCCGCATTCTATTTGCGGTTGAACTGATCGTTAATGCGGCAAACCTCAACTTTGTTGCTTTCACCCGGTACCTGAGTCCTCCTCAGGTTTCAGGACAGGTGATCGTCTTCTATTCCATCGCTGCCGCGGCAATGGAGGCAGCGGTAGGGTTAGCTCTCATACTCGTGGCATTCAGACTCCACTCATCAATCGATGTAAGGAAACTCGACAAGTTGAAGGGGTAGACTCCATTGCTCATGCAGCTTCTTCAGATATTGCTAGTACCGTTGGTCTTCGTTTTCATTACATACTTCGCGGGGAGTCGTTGGGGAGCTAAAGCCGGCTGGCTATCTTTCGCTGCTCTGGCCTACTCTACGTTTCTAACTTTGTTGGCGGGATCTGAGGGCGGCGTTCAAGAGTTTTACAATTGGCAACCTATCGGCCACTTTGGCCTGAATGCGGATGGGCTCAGCGTCCCAATCCTGTTCACGATCGCGCTGCTCTGCACTCTCATGTCGATTTACTCTATGCCTTACATGAACCATATCATTGGAGAGGATAAGCGGCAGTTCGGATTGTACTATGCCCTCCTCCTGCTCTATTCCGTTGGAATGATGGGCGCCGTCCTAGCCACGAACCTAATCGAATTCTACCTCTTCTTCGAACTCATGTTAATTCCATCTTACTTTCTCATCGCCAAATGGGGATATGGTGAGAGAGACAGAATTTCCTTCATGTATTTCATGTGGACTCACATCGGCGCCTTAGCTTTCTTGGTTGGAATTCTATCCATCGGTTACCTCACTGGAAGCTTCGACTTGGCTACTATCATCACTCAAACCATCCCAGCTAACCTGCGAGCCCTAATCGTAATCGTAATGGTTGTCGGATTGCTCGTGAAGATGGCAGCATTTGGCCTACACATATGGCTGCCACACGCTCACGCAGAAGCGCCCACACCCATCAGCGCCCTACTATCACCCGCAATGATCGGCATAGGAGGCTACGCCATCGTTCGCCTCGTAATGTCCATCCTACCAACGGCGTTCTTTGCGATTTCAACTGCCCTCACCGTCTGGGCGGTGGTTACAATGTTCTACGGCGGGGCAATGGCGCTAGTGCAAGACGACATCAAAAGACTCCTAGCCTATTCGAGTGTAAGCCAGATGGGTTACATCCTTCTCGGCATATCCTCAGTTCAGGTACTCGGAGTTTCCGGAGCAATGTTCCAGTACGTTACTCACGGACTCGGGAAGGGAATTCTCTTCATGATGGCCGGAGCCATAATACTCCAGGCCCATGGACTTCGCAGCATAAGCAAGATGGGAGGGTTGGCGTCCAAGATGCCAATTACCGCAACGGCAGCCCTCCTCGGATTTCTAACAATCATGGGCATCCCACCTACGACCGGTTTCTTCTCCGAATTCCTGATCTTCGCAGGAGCATTCAAGGAGGCGTTCGCCATCAGTTCGATGCCTAGACTCGTCTTGTCGTTTCTAGGCGTCGTCTCCACCGCCATCACCGCGGGCTATTGCCTTTGGGCCGTTAAGCGGATCTTTTTCGGTAAACTCCCGGATGAGCTCAGCAGCGTGACCGAGGCTCCCGCAACTGTAATTGGACCGATGATTGTTCTCGCCGCGATATCTCTCATATTGGGTATTTACCCTGATTTGGTGGAACGACTGCTACTCCCCGCCGTGAAGACGATAGTAGGAGGTTAGACTGCTGTTCGAAATCTTCGGCTGGTTGACATTCGGTTTTCCGTTCATTGGTTCAGTTCTAACCCCGCTCTTTGACATGGTTCATCCGAAACTGAGAGATTATTGCGCGGTCGCGTTTTCATTTCTCGGCGCAGTTTCCGCGGGTCTCTTGCTGCCCCTGGTTGCCTCGGGCTCGACGCAGGATCTACAGGTAAGCTGGATTGCGAGCGTGGGAATCAACGCGGGCGTGTTGCTGGACCCGTTGAGCATCATTATGGCCAATGTCGTTGCTTGGGTCAGTTTTCTGATAATGGTTTACAGCATCGCCTACATGCATGGCGAAGAGGGTTTGTCCCGCTACTGGTTTTTCATGAATTTCTTCATAGGAAGCATGCTACTTCTGGTCATGTCAGATAACCTGCTCCAACTCTTCTTCGGTTGGGAAGGCGTAGGCCTCTGCTCATACGCTCTCATCGGGCATTGGTACAAGGACCCCTTAGACAAATGGGTCGGAACAATCGGCGATAAGTCACTAGATGTCCCGATGGCCTATTCCCCTAGCCATGCCGGAATGAAGGCACTCATCGTAACGAGAATTGGCGATATCGGGCTACTGATCGCGATCTTCATGATCTACGCCTATTCAGGCACTTTGAACTTTATGCAACTCACGCAGAACGTCTCATGGGCTTTACCCTTAGCCCAAGCAGGACTATTGGTTCCACTCGCATTGCTATTCTTCTGGGGACCAATTGGTAAATCCGCCCAGTTCCCACTCCACGAATGGCTTCCGGACGCGATGGCCGGCCCCACATCGGTTTCCGCGCTCATTCATGCGGCGACCATGGTGACTGCGGGGGTCTATCTTGCAGGTAGGGCTGGACCAATGTTCTACAACATTGTAATCCAGTACGCCCAGCCGACCTTTTTCTTCGAAGCAATCGCTTGGGTCGGGGCGTTCACTTGTTTCATGGCCGCGACGCAGGCGGTTGTTTCAAAGGAACTCAAGAAACTCCTCGCCTATTCCACCATCTCCCAAATTGGCTACATGATGCTTGGAATCGGCGCGGGTGGGTTGGCCTCACAGTTCGTTCTGGGGCTTACCGCCGGTATCTTTCATCTGGTGACGCATGCACTGTTCAAGGCGGCGGCATTCCTCGCGGCTGGAGCCATACTCCACGCTGTGGAGTCGAGGTACATGGGTGATATGGGCGGACTTCGCCATTCGATGAAGATCACCTTCATTGCTATGGTCGTTGCATTACTCGCACTTTCGGGTGTGCCTCCCCTGAGCGGTTTCTGGAGCAAGGACGCCGTCATCACAGCGACAGTCCTCACAGGACAATTGCCGCTCATGTTGCTCGCGTGGGGAACAGTGGCCCTGACGTTCCTATACAGCCTCAAAGTAATCGGCTTGGTGTTCTATTCTCCGAAGAGCGATCATGTTAAGAAATTAGAGGAGGAAGGACATCACATTCACGAAGCGCCAGCACTAATGTGGGTTCCATACGTCATCCTGGCTGTAGCGACCGTCGCCATCGGGTTCACTGGCCCATTCATCGAATCATTCATCCGAAACGCATTCGTTACCGCAACTCCACTTGCCGCCGCGGCTCCGGAGCTTAGCCCGGGTGTCGAACAGAACGCGAGCCTCATTGCCACCGTCGGTTCGTTGATCATGCTTGGGGTCGGCGGTTTCTTCGGCTACATGCTTTACATTTCAGGCAAATTGAAACCCACCTCTATTGTTGGAGATCAGGGTTTGGGGCGGGTGGTCTACAATTTCCTCTGGCACAGATGGTACATTAACCCCGTCTATTACCGAACCTTCGTCTACGGAACCCTCTCGATGGCAGGGGCGTTGAAGAATACGGTGGAAACCGGATTCTTCGATAGGATAAGTGGCGCAGTCGCACAAGCCTCAATTGGCCTGTCAAGAGAGGGCGAGGGCCTCGACTTGGGGATTGTCGACGGGTGGATTAACGGCACTGCGAACTTGGGAAAGAGGTTTTCGTCAACCGTCAAACGAATTCAGACGGGCGTTCCACAGGAATACGTTACAGTCTTCGCCTTAGGTCTATTCGCTCTAATCGTCGTCGTGCTCTTCTTCCTGACTTGAGGTAACCAGAGTGCAGCTCCTATCCTTTCTAATCTTCGGCCCAATCGTCGGGGCATTCGTGGTCTACCTCGCAGGGTTTGCGGGCGATAAAGTATCGAAGGCGCTAACCATCATTATTTCCGCGATGACCGTAGCCGTAACCGTATTCATTCTCGTAGGCTTCAACTGGAGCACTCCTGGCTTTCAATTGGTCGAGAGCTACCCTTGGGCGAAGGATTTCGGTCTCACGTATGTTGTCGGAATTGACGGAATCAGCCTGCCGCTGCTAATCATCTCTACGCTGCTTACGACTCTATCTGCCGCGGGTTCGTGGGAACAGATCACAAGCAGGGTGAAGGAGTACAATGCTCTCCTACTGCTCTTCGAAGGAGCGATCATCGGCGTCTTCACCTCACTTAACCTGATCGCGTTCTACGTTTTCTGGGAACTCGTGCTCATTCCAATGTTCTTCTTGATTGGTGTCTGGGGAGGTCCACGCAAGAGGTATGCAGCAATGAAATTCCTCATCATGACCCACGTCGGCAGCATACTCCTTCTCCTCAGCTTCATCGCACTATACGTCTTCTCGACCCCACATACCTTCAACTTCACCGACCTCACAAGCATGCATTTTCCATTTGTAATCCAGATCCTGATCTCCCTCGGCTTCTTCATAGGGTTCGGAGTGAAGCTCCCAATCTTCCCCTTCCATACCTGGTTGCCGGACGCTCATGTTGAGGCACCAGCCCCGATTAGTGTACTACTAGCTGGGTTGCTGCTGAAGATGGGTGGTTATGGTTTCATCAGGATGAACCTGTTTCTGATGCCGGAGGCATCTAAGTTTCTGGCTCCGGCATTCATAGGCGTTGGAATTTTCACCATGTTCTACGCTGCGATCGTAGCTATGAGAGCACAAGACTTCAAACGCATGGTCGCGTTCACAAGTATCAACCACATGGGTTACGTTCTCCTAGGCGCATTCACGCTGACCACGGTCGGTGTCAGTAACGCGGTTTTCCAAATGTTCAACCACGCCCTAGCCATAGGCGCCCTCTTCCTAATGTCGGGCGTAATCCACGAGCACATGGGCACGAGAAACATCCGCGAGCTTTCGGGCTTGGGAAGTGCTATGCCCAAACTCAGCTTCCTTCTAGTGCTCGCTTCACTCGCGGCTATGGGCTTTCCGGGATTCAGTAATTTCATCAGCGAATATTACATACTACTAGCCGGCATATCCGTCAACACGCTTTACGCGGTAGCGGTTCTAGTTCCAGGTATAACGGCCGGTTACTTTGTCTGGATGCTGCGAAGAGTGCTCCTGGCTCCTATTACGACGCGCATGACGCTCAGTGATGCGCCTTGGTACACCCTCCTAACCCTGGCTCTGTTCCTCGTACCACTCATAATCTTCGGCCTCTACCCTGCCCCCCTCTTGCAGCAGGTGATCATACCTGCAGTTCAAACCATGCCGCACTGACGGGATTTGTTGCACCGCCTTCATGATTCTGAAGGCTGGCGAGTGAGGTCTGAAGAGCGCTTTGGAATGGTGCGGAGGCTCACGTTAGACTAGAGCAGGCTCTCTCTACTTCCCGTCAGCACAAACTATGTTCATACTTACTAAACATACGAAGATCTTAAGTATTTATCGAGGAAGCGGCTGCTGAGATTCCGTTGACTATTCAAGAAGTACAGTCGGTTACCTATACGCACAACTACTTGTTGTCGATCAAAACGCTCACGTGGGCGACGACCCTAATCATCGTTGTCATGGCAGGCCTTTACGCCCTTCTCGGTTTACCTCCAGGGTTGGATACGTACTATGGCGTATTGTATTTCCATTCAATAGGCATAGGAATTGCGGCCCTAGCCACGTATTTGGTGCTTTCAATTTTCAACCTTCAGAAATATGAGCCCCCAATTGATTTTCCCATATCCTACAGAGCTTATGCGGCTGTTGTCTTTGCTGCAGTCGGCGGCATTTTTTACCTGAGCCCTACTCTTGACGCGACTTTTCCTGACATACCTTTAGGTTTGTATGTCGTAGCGTTCATACTCATAGGCGACGTAGGTGGCGCCCTCTTCGTTCAACTCCTGCTCTTACCAAGAAAGCAGGCCGGAACTTACCATCCTGAAATGAATGCGTTCCCACCTCGTATGTGGCCACAATACGTGCTCAGGATGGCTCCGAGTAGGAAAGAGTTTTCAGTGTATTCAAAGGCTGGCGCAGGTTACTGGCTGGCACTGTTCTCCGTGGGGTCTGCATTTGTCGCAGGGATGATTGGATTCCTAAATCTTTGGATGATGATTTTTGGTGTAGGCGTCTTTTCTTTTCTTGTCCCGTTCTTCGGCGACGCGGGGACCTTTATTTCTGCACTAGCGGGCCCTCACTCTCATGACATGGGAATTGCAATTATGACCGGAGTTGTTGCTTTAGTAGCACAGCATTTCAAGGTTCTAGATTTGAAAGGGCTGAAGAGGAGCTTCGCCAATGTCGGATTGTGGATAACGTCAATCGGCCTAGTCGCGATTACAATCGTCATGATCTTCGAGGCTGCCGTCAATTTCGCTCCCCCATTACTTTTCCAAAGCGGGTCTCAGGGTGTGAATGGAATGGCGGCTGACGATACTGTCATGACGATTACTGCTCTTGGAGCAATGATCGTGCTGATTCCTTTAGCGTTGACCAAGCTAGACGGAAAGAGTTCATGGAAAGACAGCATTAGGTTGACTTTGCTTGGTGTCTGGGTTGCCGCGGTTGTAAACAGCGTAATTGAAGGGTTTTACATAGAGTTCCATGAGGACCTCTTTGGTTCGACCTTGTCCGCGAACCACGCCGTGTTCAGCAATGTTAATCCAATGTTCGGTATTATGACACTAGCCGCTGTAGCTTTAGTCCTTTTAGCCGCTGACTACTATGGTGTTGCAGGAACGCTGAAACGTACCACTGGTTGGTTAGCCGGTGTTGGTCTCATCGTCGCAATGGTGGGTACGTCTTTATGGATTTTTGTCGACCCTTCGATAGGCGGGTTGTTTTACTGGCTTTACATTCTAGGTATACTGCTCCTGGGGATTTCAGCGCTAGCTACAACGGGTATCATATACAAGGCTAAGATTACGAGGATCTCGCGGACTGAAACCTAGATTCTTGCAGCAAACTATCTCTCAGGCCGTATAGTCTTCGAATGGTAACGGTACCCTAAAGTCAGCTAGCTTGCCGTGCTTTTGCCGTGCTACTTTTCGTCGACTATGCTAATTCTTTCTTGACGACCATCCATAGCGTAGAGGATCGGTCTCGTTTCCTCTTCGAAGGTCGGAAGACCCCGGCCGAGACCCCACAGAGAATAAAGAAGTACCGCAATCATCCCAACGGCCAACAAATTGAAAATAGATAAAGCAACTCCCGTTAATATCATGGAGCATCATCCCATTGTCACAGCATTGATAGACTCGCTCTGATTATACAAGTTCCGACACTACTTTGGTCACTGTATCAATCAGCACCAATGTAGGAAGCAGACACTCGAACAAATGCTGCAAGTAATTACTGCTGTTCAGCCCTAGGATAATTATCTCGTCTTGTGGCTTTCTTTGTTGTAAACTCGCGCTTTAGATAATTGCAAGCCACCTATTGTAGCCTCTACGGCTATCCCCGCCTTTCCGCGGATGTTTCGCCTTCGGAGGCCATACGTGGTCGTATATAGTTGTGAAGAATAAGAATTGATGTGCATATACCAAGGGCATTCTGTGCGACGACTATGAAGTTTGATTTCTGAGCACGAGCGTACGACGCGAGTTGACTAAATTGATCGAGGCATCTCTGCCCTTAGATTCTGGAGTAGATGATGAAGAACATCGCGAGTCCGTATATCGCGATTGCCTCGATCAGCACTACGAAGAGCAACGTTCTGCCCAACATTTCAGGTTTCTCTGCGATCGCTCCTATCGCGGCCGCACTAGCTGTTCCGAGACCGATGCCGGCGCCACAAGAGGCTAGGCCCGCAGCGATTCCTGCCCCAACGATCAAAAGTCCTCTATCGCTGGCAGCAGCCGCTGTGGCTTGCGAAGGGCTCCATGAGAATGCAACTGCGACCATTGAGGAAATCGTAATGACTCCAACAGCCATCAGGAGTACGCTCAACGTTAGTTGTCGACTGCGCTTCATTACTCGTCAGCACCTGTTGCGCTGAAAGCTACCAATCCGTTATAACCCTTACTAGGCTCACGAGGCGCGCAGGATAAGAGATTCCAGGACTCGGTCAGCAGGGAGATTGTTCGCCTTAGCGTTGACCAAACTGAAAAGGTCTCTCAACTCATAGCTCTTGAGAAAAAGAAACGCGAGCGCAAGCCCAACATTGAACGGCGACCCCGCAAAAGTATTCAAACACGCCTCAGCGTGTCTTCGGTTAAGTTCGCATTCAACTCGCCCCCCGTCGAGCGTCGTCCCCGCCTGAAATGAATTCGCGTAGCGTGTCTTCTCAAGGATGCGCTCCAAGTTCTGAATGTTGTTTGCTTCTGGGAGTTCGTTGAATGCTTGGCCGAGACTGTAGTTGATGGGAATCATTGTTTCCGAAGCGGTTCTGGCGTCCAACCCCATCTGTCGTGCTCGCAGGGCTAGTAGTATGTTCAGGTGGTCTATTGCTTCCCCGATCAAGCCTTTCGCAGATTGCGCGTCTAGAGGGTCGGGTAGGTTCGATGCGGACCACATCTTGATGAAGTAGTATTGGTCTATAGCCGCAACAGTTTGGAAGCTCGCCCTCTCGCCAGTAAGCTTCGGCGCGACAAACCGTCTTAATGCTTCGTCGTCAATGCTTTCGATTACTCGATTTGGATTGTGAGATTCAATTAGGTCTTTGCAGCGATCCGCCGTGAACTTGCCGGCCGGAACAATGTGCCTCATAGCCTCTTCCGGGTCGACTTGGTCTGAGCTTGCTTTCAGAATCTCCTTAACACAGGCGTATTCGAATCCTCTGGAAAAATGGTTCACCAAGGGCCTAGAGTCTTGAGGGGCGTAGGAAGCTAATCTCTTCGCAAGTTCCATGGATCTTTGCACGAGAAGTGACTCTACGGGGCTCAGGTCGGATGGGTCGACTGAAGTGATTCGGCCTCCTGTTATCATGCTTACGATTTCGGCGAGAGATCCGGTTTCGAGGAATCGCTCTAGTTGCGAGGGTTGGACGAGTTCCGCTTTGAACGAACGGACCGCGGCCGCTAATTCGGCGTACCGTCCTGCGGAGGTCATTTTACTAAATCTCGCAGAGTTTGATCCTATTCGCCGAAGAGTGATTTGCCTGCTTCAACCAATAATTTTGATTCTAGGGCGTCGAATCTATCATCTAGGGTGTTCACGATCCTCGTCTTGCCGTCGGGGCTTGAAACAATCGCCCCGCCTGCCGCGACAATAGGTTCCTTTGACCATTCGATCTTGACGGGTTTCTTTAGACCGGTAGCTAATTCCCGTTCTAGGCTAGCTCTGTTAATCCTCGCCATGTCCGCTTTGTTGAGGTGGATTAGGGGGGTTTGATCTCCTAGCTGGCGGATGGCGCTTTCGACGAGGTTTGTCAGATAGGGCAGGTATGTGTTTTCGTCTCTCGTCATATCCATTACGCGTTTCTTCGCTTGGCCGAGTACTTCGGTCATGACCACGTCCTTCTCCCGCTCCTCTCGAAGTTTGGATTTGTGCCGGGCTTCGCTAGTCTCTCGGCGTTTTACCGCTTCGGCATCTGCATGGGCGCTCCGAATAATCGCGTCGGCTTCCCTCGATATTGACGCTTTAGCCTCGTCCGAGGCTCGCTGAGTCTCGGCTTCAGCTTCCCGGATGATCTTGTCGGCTCTTTCCGCAGCCGCCTTCAATATATCCTCGGTAAACTTGCGAGTTTCAGACATCATTTCTCACCTTGCATCACCAAGGCTACAAGTTTGTCAACGGTAGTGCTTTTCTTCGAGGATGCCCGTGTGATTAATTCCCGCGTCCCCGCCTCAGATTCTTTTTCGTAGCGTTGAGCTTCGCGTTTCCCTTCGTCTTCGGCTTGTTGAACTAGTGCCAATGCTTCTTTCTTTGCCGTCGCAAGCATTTCTGTTCGTTGTTCCCGGATTAAGGAGTCAATTTTCTTTCGTATATCAGCAGCCGTAGTTTCTGCATCCTGAATCATCTTCGCGGCTTGCTTCTCCGCGTTGACTATGATTTTGACAGTTTCTATTCCGGACATTGCTCACTCACGAGATTACGAGGTTCAGCCTGACACCGAGAGTGTCGGCAAGAAAAAGGTTTGGTCTGCGAAACGTTATTTATGTCAGCTAATTGGAGTAGGGCGTTCTTGAATAGGCGAAGCCAATGCAGATGCCGCTGACGACTGCTGTATTGCTGGTCACTCTGCCCCTTTTCAGCATTCTCGTTCCGTTAATTCAAGGGTTCGGAAATCGTATTCTTTCTCGTATGATGGTCGCCTACTGGTCTATCTTCGGACTCTTCATCGTTCTTGGAGCGATCGCGCTCATCCTCTTTCAAGGCGTCGCAACTCCTCAACTTGTGTTGGGAGTCCTATCGATAGACGGTTTCTCCGTTTATTTCGCCGCTGTCTTTGTCGGGGTCACTCTGTTGATTGCTATCGGTTCGATGTATTACATGCGTGAGAACAAGAATTTTGACACTTACTTTGGCCTGCTGCTTCTTGGGACGTTCGGGATGATGTTGATTGCATTCTCCGTCGACCTCGTCGCACTCTTCCTTGCATGGGAGTTGATGAACGTCCCCTCCTACATTCTGACTGGAATTCAGAAGGATGACCCGAGTTCGAACGAAGCGGCAATAAAATTCTTCATTCTGAGCGCCCTTTCTTCTGCGCTAATTATCTATGCAATTTCAATCGTGTTTGGAATTACCGGCACAACAAACATGTATGGCGTCGCACAGGGCCTGCAAACCGTGCTCCCTAAGCTAAACCCTCTGGCCTTGCTCGCGATGGTGCTGTTCATCGCAGGTTTCGGCATGAAGGTTGCTGCAGTGCCATTTCACATGTGGATACCCGATGCGTACGAAGGTGCGCCGATAACGATTGGTGCCTTTCTGGCTGCGGGAACCAAGAACGGCGGATTCGCGGCTCTGTTCCGAGTGTTCGCCATAGCCTTGATCGCCCTTCGCCTAGACTGGTCCGGGACATTTGCTGTTATAGCGATTCTGACGATGACTTTGGGTAACGTTGCGGCGTTGATGCAGAAGAGCTTCACTCGAATGCTTGCATACTCTAGCATTGCGCAGGCAGGTTACATTTTGATCGGTTTCGCGGCTCCGAATCCTCTTGGGATAGCTGGGGCGTTATTCCATATTCTGAACCATGGAGTCATGAAAACGGCGGCTTTCATGGCGGCCGCTGCTGTCTTCAGCAGACTTTCAACCACTTCACTTGACTCGTATTCCGGGTTAGGGAAACGTATGCCCATAACCGCATTCACGCTCACAATCGCCCTCTTTGCCCTCGCCGGAGTTCCGCCTTTGAGTGGGTTCATGAGCAAACTAATGTTATTCACGGCTGCGGTCGACGGTGGCCTCTGGTGGCTGGCGCTCGCGGGTGTACTGAATAGCGCCTTCTCCATGGCATACTACGGGTGGGTGGTGAAGCGCATGTACTTCGACGAATCCCCTGTATTAGAAAGACTACAGGAGCCAACCGCTCTGGTTGTGGTCCTCGTAGCTTGTACCGCAATAATAATCGTCGTAGGCCTATACCCTGGGCCAATCATTAGCTACCTACTCCAAGTAGCCAACTCCTTGGTGCCCGCAGGCGCAAGCTTTAGCCATTAGGCAGCCGAATTAAGATTCGAGCGTTGTGCGACTACGTAATCGTTGCATGAGAGTCTTGTAGTTTGATGAAGGACGTAGATCTCGCAGTGGCCGGAGCCGGGCCGGGCGGACTCTATACAGCATTAGAGGCCCTGAAACGAGGGTTGAGCGTCTACGTCTTCGACAAGAAAACCGTCGTGGGAACGCCAGTCAAGTGCGGAGAATACTTCCCCGTCCGGAGGGAGATGGAGAGCCTGCTACCCAGCGCTGGAGAGTACATGCACGTATTCGACGTTCCTCAAACCTCCGTCAACAACACCTGCAAAATCCTGCGAATGATCTCCCCAAAGGGACGCGAGTACGAATTTCCTTTTGAAGCGTACATACTGGACCGAACGACCCTGGAACAGCACGTGGCCAAGGAGGTTGAAAAGTTAGGAGGCACGATACAGCTTCGGACGGTGGTAGATCTGTTCACAGAGAACGGAGTCGTCTCCGTCGGCCCGAATAAAGATGAGGGGGTCAGAGCAAAAGTCGTAGTTGCCGCTGATGGCTTCCCTTCGAAAGTTGCGAAGTCTGCCGGTATCTTGACCGACGATTACATGACCGCCAATAATGTCGCGATTAACTACGAATATTTGATGACCGACCTTTCCGTTGACCAAAGCGTTACTGAGATGTATATGGGTACGGAAGTTGCGCCGGGCGGATATGGTTGGATTATTCCCAAAGGCGGAAGCTCCGCCAACGTAGGCATCGGGATCAGAACGTCCTATTCGAAGAGAAATGACGGTAGAAGTTATCTCAAGTTCTTCCTTGACGAGTGCCCGCTTTCCAAAGGGAAGCTTGAAGGCGGAAAACCTGGGCCAATGATTGCCGACGTACTCCCAGTCGATGGACCGCTTCGGAAGACGTATTCTGGCAAAGTGATGGCTGTCGGGGACGCTGCGGGCATGGTAATGCCAACAAACGGCGGAGGAATCTCAACCGCCATGATTAGTGGAGAAATTGCGGGGCAAGCTGCGGCCGATTATGTTCAGAATGGGGTTCCGCTTTCTCGTTACGAGACTAAATGGAAGGAGGTGATGGGAAAGGAGATGCGGGTTTCGACTCAGCTGAGAAGGATGGCGGACCATTTCATGGGCAACGACTACCTCTTCCACTTACTCCTGAGAACCCTCGGTACTCAGGGAATAAAGGACGTAATTACGTGCCGAGCGCCAAAAGGGCTGAGCCCGTTCGTCTCCTGACTATTGCTTACATGTGCACGATTTCTTCTGGCGGTGGCTCATCGCTGGGCTGTTCTAGGTCGACTCCCGTAGTTGCTTTCACTTGCTGTTTGAACCATACCATGAACGGGTCTTTTGACGTGGCTAAGTTTTCGAAAGCCGTCTCCACGTCCTCGGCTTCAAAGTGAACGATCACCATGTCGCCGTGGGGCGTCTTCTGCAGGAACCATGATTCCTTCGTTACGCCTCCTCTTTTCAGTGATTCCGCAAATTCCGCGCGTCTCGGACCCATACATGCCTTGGCAAACTCTTTTCCAGCTTCAGTCTTACCTGGAAGGAGTGGAAATGCTCCGCAAAATGTTTTCATGACGCAACATCTTCACTTGATCGCTAATATGCCTTACGCAATAATTCGGATCGCTCTAATCCTAATGAAAATTCTAAATGGCCGCCCGAACGAGGCTGTCGATTATCATCGCGAAGAAGAGGGCGAATAGGTAGGGGCTTGATACCTTAAACGCCTTGTAAGCCATGTCATTGTTAGGGTTGAAGAACAGTTTCAGGTTAATGTAGAGAACCCAAGCGCCGAAGAATATTGCAACCGCAAGGTAAACTGGTCCGAAGTGGCCGGCGAAGTAAATCCAGAGCGAGAAGGGTATCATCAAAACGACGGTAGATACGATGCATCGCAGTGCAGTCTTGAGTTCTGTAACAACCGGCAGCATTGGCACCTTTGCCCGTGTGTAATCATCCTTCGTGAATATTGCCAAGCTCCATATGTGCCCCGGGATCCACAATACAACCAATGCAGCCAGGAGAACCGGCAGCAGCGAGATTCCGTTTGTTACTGCGCTCCAGCCGAACATAACCGGTAAGCCGCCGCTAACTCCTCCGAGGATAATGTTGAGCGGGTGGCGGCGCTTTAGCAGGAGACTGTAAACGACTACGTTGTCGATAACGCCAAACGCAATCCACAGGAAGGATAACGGGTTGATCCAATAGGCGAGCCCTAAGCCTAAGCCAGCTAGGAACAAACCCCAAACAAGGGCTCTTGTCGGAGTTATGCGCCCACTAGGTATCGGACGGTTCTTCGTACGGTGCATTACTGCGTCGATATCCCTGTCTACGTACGATGTGAGGGTATCACATCCCGCGCTGGAGGCGGTAATGGCCACAAGTGCTGCAATTATCAGGGTTGGGGTGAGTGGTATCAGGGTTTGGCTCCAAGCGATAATCATCGTCGCGAACGAAGTAAACACGAGGAGGAACACGATGGGGGGCTTCGTGACTTCGACGTAGTTCTTTACAGTTTGAGTCGCAGTGACTTGCAACCAAAGTTCACCTAAGGAAGTACTTCCAGTATCCCGTGCATGTCCGCATGGCCTGCGCCACAGAAGATCGTGCAGATGATTGTGTATTCGCCCGGCTGAGTTGGCACAATCGTAATCGTGAGGTCATGTCCTTTTTGCACGGTAGCAGGCGTATCCATTATTCCTTCTATGAAGAAACCGTGCTCGCTGAATGACGGGTCTTGTTGCCAGATTCCGTGCACGTGGAAGGTGACGTTATCCCCTACATGCACAACAATGGGAGTGTTGCGTGTGTCAATGGTTCCATTTACCATGAATGCCCATTGCTGGGCCACGATGTTGATTGTGATATTTTGCGGGACATGCGGGGGCCCAATTTCAGCGGGCAGAATGTAGAACTGGTAATAGAACATTCCAGTCCCCATCAACACAAGCAGCAGGACCGCCGCTGCCCCCACCCACGGACCCTGAATTACCTTTGGTTGCGACATCACATGGCACTCTCTATTTGGAATCCGCTCCGATTCGGTAAAGATGCACCAGTATTCCGAACGCGATCAGCCCAACGCCGATCTGGAGTAGAACGATGTTCTTGAACCCGGCCAGGAACGCTTGCGATGAGTAGATGTCGAACACTACTTGGAAGCCGAGGAGTGAGAGAACGATCGCTCGCCACTCATTCGATGTCATCTTGTAAACTGGAAACTGCTTACGGGCAGCGTGTGTTGGGCGAGCCCCTGGAGCAAGTGGAGCGGGTGCGGTGGCTCTGAACCAAACGTAGATGCCCGCATACGCCACGGCGCCTATGAAAACCACCGATCCGAAAAAGATCAACGGGTCGATCAGAAGTTGAGGGATGTCGTTGAGACCTTGGAATATGTCGGCCGCTCTGAACCCCCAAACCGTCGTTAGGGCGAGTTGTGCCAAGCCGGCGACTCCCATGGCGGTATAGAACGGTCGATCACGTACCGACAGCTTCCTGCTTGTATCTATGAATGGGACGACTAGAAACACTACTACAAAGATCATAGGTATCACCACGCCCGCCGTGAACTTGTCGATCCCAGTTCGTATGATCGCGTACATTCCAGTCAGGTACCATTCAGGCATCGTAATGCCCGCCTCAGCAGTTGGAATGAACTTCGTCCCTAACTCAACAGGAAAGAGGCCGCCTACAACCATGATCGCGCCCGTAACCATCGACACGACGGGTATGTCGAGGACCATGTACCTCGGAAAGTGCACTAGCATTATGAGGATCATAATCATCGGGAAGATGAACACGTGAACACTATAGAATCGAAGTATGAGGTCTCCCAGCCCCGTCCCAGCCATCAAACGAAAAGCCGTTGGACCCATAAACGGAGTACTTCTCGCTAAAGCTCTCCCGATGTTAATCGCCAACATCCCGCGCACGTTGAGCAATAGATCGTAACCAGTATAGGCTTCGATAATTGTGAGAATGCCTATGATGATTCCAGTTACCCAAAGGACTTCATACCTTAGTTTGTACCGGCCTGAGAAGTATTGATAGAACATGTGTGCGACAGCCAGGAGTACCATAGCGTTTGAGGCGTAGTAGTGGATGTTACGTAACGCTGACCCGAACGGAATTACCTGATCGATGTTCTGTACGCTGTCGAATGGTGAAGTTACCGCCCCAGTCGCAGTGTTGAAGATGACGGTTGGACTGTAATAGAGCATCAAGAGCGCGCCGGATATTCCGAGCAGTGCAAAGGTCGTAAAGGTTAAGAATCCCAGAAACCCGAGAGGGCTCACGAACCTTTTGGGGAGAGTGAACTTCAACCCCAAGAAAATGGTTCGTTCAAGGCGCTGGTTCAGCCAGTCGATCAGGAGCTGAACGGGGCCTTTCTCTTTACTTGCTTGGGGGCGTTGTGCTGCCATATCCGATCGCATTCAAATCTATGTTATGTGCGTAAATATTGTCGCCATCAAATCGGAGTTGAACGTTAGGTAGGTAACGCCCGATCTGTGCGGCGGGCCCGCCGATTGGCCAACCGTCAGTTGGGCGGTAAATGCTTCCATGACAAGGGCATCCTATGATGTCGGAAGTACTTGCCCCTGCCTGGCCGGACGTACCTAAGTAAGATACTAAGCATTGGAGGTGGATGCAAGTCCGGTTGTAGGATACGAATTCGTTACCGGCGGTACTTGCAAGATCCGGTGGTAAGTGAATCAATACGTTAGTGTATGTAGGATCTGTTGTGAATGGGAACCAGTAAACCATCGACGCATTAACGGGAACATCGCCCTTCTTGGCGATCAATACGTCATTGAACTTTGAAGGAACTTGAGGTATCAGAAACCCGCCCGCGCCCGCGAATGGAGCCGCCGCAAGAACAGCGGAGACGCCGCCCATAATTTTCAGGAAATCCCTGCGCGATAGCTTCGGCTTCTTAGCCGGAGCGGCGCCGTCGAATTGAGTGCTCATAGAACTTCCACAGCAACTAGCAAAATCCTCACACGACAAGCAAGCGCTCGAGAAGCTTTGCCCTCGATACCTGATCCCACGTCGAGGTGAACTGGATTTGCTGATTAGCATCTTCAATTCATACACCGTTTCATGCAGCGTTCGAGGGATTTTGTTCGTGTAACAAAAATGCGTGCAATTAAAGTTTTCAGGGAGAGAACTCGCGATTGCTAACGATGCAAATCGCATTGGTTTGAAGATTCGAATAGTTTGTCGCTTATCAAACCGTCAACGAAAAACTATAGCTGCGAGCTTTCTCCTCACTGTTCTGGGTTCCTCCAAAGAGACTCGCTCAACCCTTGAAGTTTTGGGCTCAGCTTGACTGGCGCAGGTTGGGGGTCGGTCAAAGTCCTAAACTTTGCTGGCAATGTGGCAAGACCTTTTCGCGCTTTTTCCCTGATTTGGACGAGCTGAGGCATGGTGTAGGCAACTTTTCCATTGTTGAATACTCTAACCAACAAAGGCTCACCTTCGACATCATTTTCGTCTTGCAATGCGAGAGTATCTCCCTCAATCTCCCCACTCGCAGTGTATCTCCTATAGACTTGCTTAGCTCCTGGGATTGTTCGTTTGCCCTCGCTCGTCTTAACGCGGAAACCTACTTCGCCGCCGCGGCAAGTTGCGACGATCTTGTAGATCGCCTGCAATGCCGGGTCGTCTCGGGAAGTGACAAGTTCCGTTCCAACTCCGAAAGCATCGATTGGTGCACCCTTCGCGGTGAGGTCGTCGATTATGAGTTCGTTGAGATCCCCACTCACGAATATCTTCGTCTGCTTCAATCCCGCATCGTCCAAAATCTTCCTAACTTTCATGCTCAAATCGTACCGGTCGCCGCTGTCAAGCCTCACCAGGGAGGGCTTTAGCGGAACAGCTTTCTTCGCGGCTTGAAGAGTGTCATAGGTGTCTAGAAGTAGCGCCGGGTTCGAAGGAAACGACTTACAAAACCTCTCGAACGCCTCCTCCTCTGTTTCGTAATTCATCACGAATGAATGAGCCAATGTTCCATAGATAGGAATGCCAAACCTGTATCCTGCCAACACGTTTGATGTCCCGACACAGCCACCGATAAAACTCGCCCTAGCCGCGAGAAGTGCAGCCTCCGGGCCGTGTGCTCGCCTCCCGCCAAATTCCACAACCTCACGCCCCCTCGCACTCTGAACAACTCTCGACGCCTTGGTCGCGATTAACGTTTGAAAGTTGATTGTGGATAGAAGGAAGGTTTCGGCTATCTGAGCCTCAATAATCGGGGCTGTCACTTTCATTACGGGTTCGTTAGCGAAGAACACGGTCCCTTCGGGAAGCGCCCAGACTTCGCCAGTGAACCGGAGTTTGAGGAGGTAAGCGAAGAAGTCGTCACTTATGTCCTTGAATGCGGGGTGCTTCCGGAGAAATTCAACATGTTCTTTCTCGAAACGTAGATTTGTAAGATACTCTACGGCTTGTTCCAGTCCGGCCGCTATCAGGTATGAGCGATTCTTCGGTAGGTTCCTAACGAAGAGTTCGAACGTTGCTTCGGCATCTTCCTTGTTCTCAAAATAAGCAGCCGCCATCGTCAACTCATAGAGGTCCGTCGCGAGTGCGTTATCCCTCGGAAACAACCTTGAACAAACTCTCGTTTGATTGCTTTAGGGCGGAATAATAATGGTCTTCCGTCGGATATGCCACTTCTTATAGTTGAAGATGAAACGTAAGGCTTGGTGCTATGCTATGGGTGTGGTTGTGCCGCACGTTTTCACGGGTCTTTCTGATGGTTTTCTGCGAGGCAGAGCAAAATGAGAGTTTACAAACAAGTAGCAAACTGTCCGGAGTACAACGAACCCCACCAACACCTAATCGAGGAAGAGAAGATTTTCTGTCATGCGGTGGGAAAGTGGCTTAGCGACCCGACAGGTATCTCCTATAAGGAACTGAAGGAACGTTGGAAAGAAAACAAATGAAAAGCTGTTTCAGAAACACGGTTCTGACGAGAGATTCACGGAACCGTACGGATCCGACAGTGGTATGATCGTTCTTTCTTGAGTTCGTTTTTTGTGTTGGCTGTTGGAAAGGTATAATTACGAGCTGGGTTCAACGCTACCGAAAATCCTACCAAAGGTACGAGAAGTGACTCCTTGAAACGCACATCAGCCGCATTCACGATATTCTTGGGGCTGACGGCATTCATGATCGGTCTCTACCTAAATGAATTCAAAACGCTCGTTGACATACTTCGCGCATATGTGATTCTACTTCCATGAGTGGTCTGGAATGGCAGAGACGCAACCAGTAACGCAACCACCGGCAAAACCGGAAGAGGATCTGAGGCGGTTCAAGTTCAAATGGACTCTGCCCCGTATGATAGTTCAATTAATCGCCTTAGTGGCGGTAAACGCTCTTGCGTTGACCACGATCTTTCCAAATTTGAGGATACAGCCGATCCCGTTTGGTCTTCCTATCCTTGTTAGCGTGAATTCTCATTTCTCGGCTGTCTATAGCTCTCTAGATTTGATTCAGCTGGAGCTATCCCAGCCTGAATTTCCATGGATTGTTCTAGGGACGGTACTGCTTATCGGAGCGGTGGTCGGTCGAGCGTTTTGCGGTTGGATATGCCCTATCGGATTCATTCAAGACATTATCACGACTCTAAAGGGAAAATTGGACTTTGTTTCCCCTAGAACGCACAAGAGTTCAACGAGAGTGAAGTACTTCCTTCTATGCGGGACGTTACTGATCAGTGGGACGTTGGCTTTGGCGCTTGCGTTGGGGGGAGGTTCAGCCTACAAGACTGCGCTGGGCGTCCTAGCCTCGGGTCCATTCATTGCAATTTCACCTGACGGAACGTTGTTTGGCACTATTCCCACTCTGATCGGAATGGCCAGCCAGAACATTGCGGCGTTTCTAAACAAACCGCCGACAATCCAAGAGGTTTGGGGCGATCTGCTTACTACTCCCCCTCTGCTCGCTTTGCGAATATTGATTCTGGTTGGTTTCTTCGGTGCGGCCTGGAAGGTTCCCAGATTCTGGTGCCGATATGTCTGCCCAACTGGGGCAATGATGGCGGTCTTCCAGAAGTACAGCTTCACGGGCATCAAACGGGACCCCGTGAAATGTACCAAGTGCCCGCACTGCGAGATCAAATGCCCC
The DNA here is from genome assembly GCA_963733055.1 of Candidatus Bathyarchaeota archaeon. Classification (GTDB taxonomy): domain Archaea; phylum Thermoproteota; class Bathyarchaeia; order 40CM-2-53-6; family 40CM-2-53-6; genus FEN-987. The sequence continues at coordinate 166,238 of CAVTBR010000003.1, read as the reverse complement.
ATGCAGATCAACATACTCGACCTACCATGGGAGAAGTTCAACGACCCAGAATGCATCATGTGCATGGAATGCATCGATGCATGCCCACACGGCTCACTCAGCCTCAAGTTCCCATAGGACTGTGCCACAGTGTTATCCGACTGTGACACAGTGGGACACTACTGAACATTCGTTGATGAGATTCATCAACCTCGATTGCGAGGCCACAATCGTAGAATTCGGCAGTTGAGATCTAAACGTACGACCTGATTGTTGTTGGTGCAGGTCCAGCGGGGTCGGCGGCCGCCCGAAAGGCAGCCCAGCTTGGTTTGAATACCCTTCTGCTGGAGAAAGAGAGGATGCCCCGGGACAAGCTTTGTGGTGGGGGTGTCACGCCAAAGGTGTTGAAGTTGTTGGGCTTTCCTCTCCCCGAGGATATCATCGAATGTGCTCCCAAATCCACCAGAATTCATGTCGGCCAAAACTGCTTCACGTTCCAAACATCACAACCACTCGTCTACATGACCTCCAGAACCAAATTTGACAATCTTCTATACCGGAAAGCAGCCGAGGCCGGAGCGGAGGTGAGGGATGGAACTCCCGTTCGAAGTATCGAGGCACATCCCGAGAACATTGAGGTCAGAACTCCGAATGACTCCATCCAATCAAAGATGGTCATAGGCGCCGATGGGATGGGTGGTCCGACCGCGAGGAGCGGACACCTGTACCAGAGTTGGAACCCGTACCAGGTTGCTTACGCAATCGAAGCAGAAGTCCGAATTGGAAGGGAGGCCGTTCTCGACTTTATCGGAGAACAAGAATGTTTTGACATTTACTTCGGAGTGTCCCAAGCCGGTTACGGCTGGGTATTCCCTAAAGACGACCACTTAACCGTCGGAGTCGGGTGCAGGCTAAGCAAACTTCGAGACGCGCAAGAACTCTTCCGACAGTTTGTGAAAGGAATTTCCGAACTGGAAGGGCGGGACATACCTAAGCCAAAAGCACACTTGATCCCTCTCGGTGGCATCGCCAAGGTTCCTCTTGCGGCGGACAGGATCCTACTTGCGGGTGATTCTGCAGGCTTTGCGGAGCCGTTGTTGGGTGAGGGCATATACTTTGCCATCTTGGGTGGGCAGATAGCTGCGGATGTTGCAGAGGAGGCGTGCAGTGCCGGGAAGTTTGATGAGGAATTTCTTGCAACTTATGCTCGTAGGTGTTACAAGGAATTTGGGAAGGATTTCGATGTTGCCTACCGAGTCGCATGCTTCAGTTACCTAGAACAGTACGATATGGATCGGGTTGCGCGATACTTCTTCTCGGAGAAGAAGGTGCAGGAATGCATGGTTGGTTTGATGGAAGGAACATTGCGGTACAGGGATGTTCAGGGCAAGTTGGCGTGGCCGTTCTTGAAGTACCAAATAGCCAAGCTCGGATTCCCCTTCTACTCCTAACGAAGCCCATACCCTGAAAGCTTGCTTCACATATTCTAGGTTCGAAGGCTCTATGTCAGCCGCATTTGACACGGCGGGGTACTATAGTCGACAAACTATACTCTCTGAGCTTGGACCTCGGGGCAGGAGAAGTTGAGGACCGCGGAAGTGGCTGTTGTTGGTTTGGGGGGTTTGGGAAGCGTGTCTGCTCTTTACCTAGCACTCGCGGGTGTGGGGAGACTAACTCTTGTGGACCAGGATACTGTGGAAATTAATAATCTTCACAGACAGATTCTCTACTCGGTCTCGGACCTCCGATATCCGAAAGTTGAGGCTGCGGCCCGCAGGATACAACAAATCAACCCAACAGTAAAAGTTGACCCGATTCCCGATAATATTAGCGCAGAAAACGTCTCGTCTGCCCTCACCGGCGCGGACTGCGTCGTCGACGGCCTTGACAATATGCAAACCCGATATGTGATAAACAGGTTTTGTACGGAAAAGCAGGTCCCGCTAATTTTCGGTGGCGCGATTGGAATGGAGGGGAACGTGGCCACGTTGAAAGTACCTGAAACTCCCTGCCTGGAGTGTTTCCTCCCCGACCTTATCGACGCCGACTTACCAACGTGCGACACGAGAGGTGTTTTGGGTGCTACGACGGGGATAATTGGAGCGCTTCAAGCGATGGAAGCGATAAAGGTCCTTGCGGAAATCGAGCCAGCATCGAAAGGGAAGTTAATGGTGTTCGATTTTGCACAATCAGAATTTCGAACGATCCCTTTGGCGATACGGAAGGACTGCAATGTTTGCCAAATCAAAGCACCCAGCGTGGTTGCGTATCCGTCAAAATTGGCTTGGCTCTGCGGCTCAAGCACTGCGAACGTAAACCCAGAATCACCGCAGTCCCTGGATCTGCAGTCGATAGCAAAGACAATCGGTGGAAAACACACACTTCTCTTGACCACACCAATGGTGATAGTCTTCGATTACCAGGGTCATGAAGTAAGCCTATTTAGGAAAGGTAGAATGCTCATCAAAAACGTGAAAGACGAGGCGGAAGCACTTGAGGTCTCACGAGGAATCTTCGAGATAATCACCAAAAGTTGATGCAAAGGATGGCGCTTGAAACCACCACGATATCTGCCGAGCAACCCCGACCGCGACTAGCTGGTAAGGCGCTCTTCCTCGTCTCGGGGGGAATCGATTCTCCCGTTGCGGCGTGGCTGCTGATTCGGAAGGGTGTTGAGCCGATCTTCTCCTACTTCGATAATTATCCGCTCTGCGACCAAGCGGCCGAGGGCATTGCCTTGGATTCGATAAGAGCCGTCTGCCGCGTTGCTGGAATCGAGGATGCCCGAATTTATGTCGTGGCGCATTCCCCTGACCTGCAGGCCATTCTGTCAAAATGCCCAACGAAATATGCGTGTATACTCTCAAGGCGGATCATGTTTAGAGTTGCGGAAGAGATTGCTCTGCGGCATGGATGCCAAGCGATTGTGACCGGTGACGCTCTCGGTCAGAAGGCAAGCCAAACACTGCAGAATATTGTGGCGGCAGACAGCGTGCTGAACAAGGTCCGGGTGCTGAGGCCATTGGTTGGAATGAATAAGCTGAAGATCGAGGAATATGCGAAGAAGATAGGAACCTATCCGATTTCGATTCGCCCAGGCGTCGCGACTTGCGGTGTGCCAACGGACAACCCGAGTACGTCGGCAAGGCGGGACCGTTTAACGGAAGTTGAAACGGCCCTAGATGTGGATGCCATGGTGAAGAGGGATCTAGAAGAAGCCCGAATTCTCAACGTTCGACTCTAATTCTGGGACAGCCCGCGGACTGCATCCATAACTTCTGCGGCCGCTCGCTTGGCAACCGGCTCCGATGCGACCTTTCTTATTATCATTCTCCCATCCTTTCTCAACGTTATCTCCTGTCCCTCGCGGTTTCTTAGGACGACAAAGTGCGGCGTCCAGAGCATGAGCTCGAGTCCCGATAGTGCTCGCTGCTTCAATTCAGCAATGTCGACTCGAATGGTCCTCCTTGGGATGGCTTCAATGGAGAGGTGGTCAGAGCAAAGTTTGAAGAACATATTCTCTGGTCGATCCTCCGTCGTCACCGACGCCACCTCTCAGTTGCTAGGTTATGTGCAGGTTTATTAGAGCTACAGCCGCAACGATTCGCTCGCCGGGGCGAACGCCGGGGTTGACCTTAGGACTCCGTCTAGGGGTCACTGAATGCCGAACGGTTCAGGCGGCGGGCTGCAGAAGAATACGCTTGCCGCAACCCGCAGTATAGAAGCGTAGTATCGCTGAGGTGGGTTCGAATCCCATCCCCGGCTCCAATCTGAGACGCTCCATCTATTGTCCACCTGACCTGATGACATATGACATAACAACCGTTATTTTTGCAAAAACGATGTGGCATACCGTGATAAAATGAAGAGCATTAGTTATTGCAGATCTGAGCGGTCTAGATGGTTAGTTGTAGTTCTTCTCACACTGTATGCGTTCAGCGTAGTTGCTACAGTCAGAGCCCAAAGCGGGACAGCACCAGACTTCACTCTTCCTGTGGTTGGGTCAAACGGTCTGACTGGCGAATCTGTTTCCTTATCGTCTTTTCGTGGGAAAGTTGTACTTCTTGACTTCATGGAGCCTTGGTGCTCTCACTGTCAGAATATGGCGCCTGTTCTTGTTGAGTTGCACGCGAAGTACGGAAGCGGAGGGGTAGTATTCATTTCCATAGCCGGTCCTTGGAATGGAGCCACTGCCAACGATGTTGCCCTGTTCATCAGAAGCTATGGCGAGTCTTGGACTTACCTTTACGATTCTTCTGGTACCATTTTCGACATATACGGCGTCAACGAGGTCCCGTACTTTTTCCTCGTTGATCAGCGAGGACAAATCGTAGTAAGCTACGTAGGAGAGCAACCGTATGCCACCTTGGATGCGACATTAGGCACTGCGGTTGGGATCTATACTGTCTCTTTCACGGTTTCGCCTGGAGGCGCTGCAGCTATCGCGGATTTAACGGTTGATGGTGAAGTTGTAAGCTCGGGCATGCAAGTCAGTTGGCGTCAAGGAACCCAGCATTCTCTGAGCGTTCAGAAGATTGTTGCCGGGAATGAACCGGGTACTCAATACGTATTCACGGGTTGGAGTGACGGCGTAACTGATGCCTCGAGAGCGATAACGGTAACGAGCAACTGCGGTGTACACTGCACAGTATAAGATCCAATACCGATTGACCGTCAACTCGGATCACGGAAATGCCACGGGAGCGGGATGGTACGATGAAGGCTCCAAAGCGTACGCCGCCTTGGAGACTGGTACAACAAGTGATGGGATTTTCTACAATTGGGATTTCGCAGTATGGACCAACGGCTCATCTGGCATGAACCTCAAGTCGAATCCGATAACCATGGACGGTCCGAAGACTGCGACAGCCAAATGGAACCATGACTTCTCCATGGCATTCTATGGCATGCTTGTCGCAATCATCGTCGTCGCGGCAGTGACCGGAATAATGGTCATGAAACGCGGCAGAGAGCATGAAACTCCGTAAGACTCCGCCCAAGTCACCGACTTCCAGGCAAGAAGTCCTGACGCGAATGCGGTGCTAAGATTCGGCACGACAGCAAGTTTTGTGAGGACGAAACGGTCTGAAGATCTGCTTCAGCTATGTCAGCAACCGTTGACTTGTGTGGACCGTTCGGCGTGGGTACAGTCCGCGTGGATCCCGCGGGGATGGGTTACCGTTCATTTGCCGGCCGGTTTTCTGAGAAAGGTCGACACGTGGGCTCAAGACCATGGGCGCAGCCGTAACGATGTGTTAAGCCTCTTCCTGCAGAATGGGTTGTTTTGTTACCTCTCCAGCTACAAACGCTTCCTGAAAGCGAGCATGGACGCCCACAATCAAGCTACCGGAGATTCTCGCGAGGTTCCCAATGAAAAGGAAAGCACCGTCAAATCGGAATCCTAACTTGTACACGTTTTCTAGCAGAAGCTATTCGAAGTAAGAATTGTCGTGAACCCTTAAACCGTGATTCAACGTAGTTCTTACTTGGGGTGTATAGGCTGATTACGATTCGCCGACTCCTTCCTCTTCTTCTCATCGGCGTGATCTCAGTATCCTTGTCGACTGGTTTCGTCAAGGCTCAGAATGTGACAGTTATCTCCGTCTGTTTCTCCCCTGATGGAAATTGCGGGACAACCGTCGCCTATTGGATCGGCCGCGCCAATAGTACAATCCACATAGAAATCTACGAGTTCACTTTACCGCAGATTAGCGACGCGCTGGTCATCGCCCATCAGGCGAAACCGAACTTGAACATCGAGGTCATATGGGACCATAGCACCGTTAACGAAACTGGGAGCCAATACAGCAAACTGACAGCTGACGGCATCGCTATTCATCTAGACACACGATCGGGACTTATGCACGACAAACTCGCCATAATTGACGGCCACATCCTGCTTACCGGATCGTTCAATTGGACAAACCAAGCCAACAAGGAAAATCGAGAAAATCTAATCGTTATTGACAGTACTGCGATCGCATCCCTCTACGAAGCTAACTTCCAACAGAATTACGCTGCGACAGCGTAACAGTTTTACGAGTGTAGATACGTGAGGGCCACATGAAACCCGACGAGACTAACGTGGTTCTGCTCAAGATCGAAGACAAAGCGAAGTACGACGACGCAATCACCTACCTATACGCCGGCACAGACACAGCGGCCGTACACAAGCCCATAACCATATACAAAGAAAAGGGTGCAAACGCGTACCTTGTCGCAGGCCGCTACGCGGGCGTCACTGAGACTCATCTAAAATACAAAGCACTGAACTCTGAAGAGCAGAAGATCGTTACAGAGAAGCTGGGTGCAGGAAAGATTATTCGGTTCCTGTCGACTCAGAACGCCGCACCATAACCGGCGATTAAGTCGATAAATCGAAGGCTAACTCGTCGGATGTGTCTAGCTCCGACCGCTCGCGTATGCCGTTGTGGTTACGACTACTCCGAGAAGGAGCAGTATAATTCCCACAAGCGCCCAAGCTAGCCAAGTTGGCATAAGGGCACTAAGCCACTTCACGGCCCCGACCGCGACAAAGGCAATTCCAATCACAGCGACCACTATGCCGCCCATGATCAAGGCCACGGATCTGACGAGGCGTTTGACAAAGTGTTCTACCGGCTTGGCGACGCCTCCGAGGGCTTCGCGGAGGATTAGTTTCACGAGTTTCTCGGCGAGAGCTGGTTTTTCGGGTTCGGGCAATGCGAACGCCTAGTCTCCAGCGTTTGCGAGTGCGATGCCGAATGCCATCCCAACAACGAACGCTATTCCTAGCGCAAGCATCGGCCGTTCCTTCATCGTTTTCATCGCTCGCTTTTGAACATCGTCCATTTCTGACTTCAGATCGGTCAGGCGACCGTCCACATCTTTCCGAAGACTCTTCATGTACCGCGGAATGTCGCTGGGTGCGTCTTTCTTTTTCGGCAAAATCTACGCCACGCGTAAGCTCAACGTTCAACCAATAAAAGAATACCTTTCAGCGTCTTCTTCGTCCAGATGAGAGTGAAACGCCTATGAGAATTCCAAAGGCGAATACCAGACCCGTAACGAGTAGGGGGCTCTCTTTCACCATCGCCTCGAATTCCTTAACCAGCTCCGTGGGGGCTTTCATGTCGATTATTTCTTCAAGTTCTTCGTCTGAGAATTCCTTCTCTTCGGTTTGGGTGGTTGACATATGGGCTCGTTCGATAATCAACCACACCAACAGATATGCGTTTTTGTACACTCCACCCATTCAATCGACACTGTAGTACTGTTAATTGCGGTCGAGTTCGATGCTGAAAGTGGTAATCGGGCGTGTCAGTGCCCATTCGAGCGCCGGTCGCATGCCTTTCAGGCTATATTTTTTCCATTCAAACTACGAATGGAAATCGGCGATCGCCTGCGGTTCTGGCGGAAGTGTGCTCATAAGTACTTTCGTGCTCTCTCTGCAATGGCGTCTGACATTTGTGATAAGCTGGCGTTGCCGCCCATGTCGTATGTGACCTTCTTTCCTTCCGCTATTACTTCTCGGGTTGCTTTGAATATGGCCTCGGATTGCTTCTTCTCTCCCAGATAATCCAGCATCCAGGCTCCTGCTAGGACGGTGGCTGTTGGGTTTACCTTGTCCTGCCCTTTGTACCGTGGAGCGCTTCCGTGTGCGGGTTCGAACATGGCGTAATCATCCCCGAAGTTCGCGGAGTATATGCACCCTATGCTAGCAACTAGGGCAGAGACCTCTTCTGAGATTATGTCCATGAAAAGATTGGTTCCAAAAATGATGCTCTGATTGAAGCGTTGAGGGTTCTTGATTAGCTGTTGCGCAAAGTTGTCGATGAAGTATTCCTCCATGCTTATGTCGGGGTAGTTCGCGTGAACAACGTTAGCAGCATCCATGAATAGCCCATCGGTTTCCTTCAGAATGTTTTGCTTAGTGATGGCGTAGGTACGTTTCCATCCTCGGCGCTTGGCTTCTTCAAACGCGGTCCTGCACAGCTTCTCGCTTGGTGTACGGGTAATTTTGCGAAAGGCGATCGCTACATCATTCGACAACCTGTGCTCAATCCCTGAATAGAGGCCCTCAGTTGCTTCACGAACGCATACTAACTCTACGTCGCCGAGGGGGCGCTTGGTTCCCTCGAAGGTTTTGACGGGCCTGATGTTTGCGTAGAGGTTCATTCCTTGTCGAATAGTTACTGCAACGCTACGTGGAGTGTTCGGACCGGCGGGCGTAGTCGTAGGGCCTTTCAAGCATGCGTCCGCGGATTCAATTATCTTCCAGCTTGAGTCGGGAATGAGCTTGGGTCCTCCGTGTGCTTGCCACCACTCGAAACCCGCTTCGCATTCTACGAAATTGATCTTCGTACCCACGGCCTTCAGGACCTTGAGAGTTGCTTCGGTAAGCTCCGGCCCCGTCCCATCTCCGCGGATTAGAGCGACGCTTCGTGCCAAAACATATCGAGCCGCAAGCAAGCAAAAGGATAGTTAAGGATTCTTTTTCGTCGAAAGAACAGTCTCTTCAGCTTAGGAAGATGATTGCGACTCCCAGGACCGCCACTGCCGCCCCCGCTATTCCGCGCCAGCTTGTTCGTTGCCGATGCAGTATCCAAACTATGGGGATTATCATGATGGGCATTAGGGATAGTAGTGTCTGCGCCACTCCCGTGGCGGTGAGAGTAACCGCAACCATTGAGAGGGTTATGCCCAAGTACGGGCCTACGAAAGAGGCTGCCGTCGTGTTCAGGAGGGCATCTCTGTCTCTTGCCGCACTCACGAGTTGTGGCAATTTGCCTGCTACGAGAACGACGAGCCAAATGAACACCGCGGCAAATATTAAGCGCATAAGTGTTGCCGACAACGGATTTAGTGTAGCTCCCGGGTTCAGATCGATTCCCTTCTTAGAGAGCACCAAACCAAAGCCTTGTCCCATGGCCGCAACCACGCCACAGAAGACTCCGGACGCTCTTCGCCTTCTTGAGATCCTTTCCTCACCTGATCGTTCCTCAGACTCCAAAATGACGAGCACAACGCCGATCAGGGTGAGCGCTATCCCGAATACGGCCAATTCTCTGATCGTTTCATTTAGCAGAACGAATGCTCCCACCGATGCGAAGATTGGGGCCAGAGCCATCAGCAACAACGAGCGCCTGGGGCCGATTGCGAGGTAGGCCGCGAACAATCCGGAGTCCCCAATCCCCAAACCTACAATTCCACTCAATCCCATCCAAAACCATTGGCCGCCATTCAAAGACGGGACCAACGTTCCAAGTAGGATGACGTGAGTTAGGGCTAGTAATGCGATCGCGATTACGGTGCGATATGCGTTAACGTTCAGCCAACCTATCTTTTTGCCAGCTGAAGTGAAGAAGATCGAGCTCACGGCCCAGAGGAACGAGGTAGCTACCGCCGCACTTTCTCCGATTACCGCTGGATCCAAGCCACGCACAAGCTTCAGGCGACTATTCTCGGCTCAGGTATTAGCATTCCATTTCCCGAATCCGCAGCGACGCCGTCACTGGCCTGAAGTTGATATGGCACAAACGAGTTGCTAGCAAGTATGCAACATCTCACTGTCGGAGTGTTTCACGATGACGCCCTGACCCGAGAATTAGGGAAGAAGGGAACAGAGAGCGACATTCTCATGACCAACAGGAAAATGGATGATTACATCTTCAGCTTCATGTCCCCAGTCGCCGACAAACTCTCAGCCAAAAGCGAAATAATCTCAACCATCGACACCGCCATAGTCGCGTTCTCACAAATGACACGAGAGCTGGGCGAAACGATTCTAATGCTTGACCTTATGGGGGTTAAGGCGGGAATCGCCATCACGACATCCTACGCGACTCCTGACCAAATCCGGTCCATCATAAAAAATACTGCGATCAACTCGTTCAACGTAGAACCGAACAACCCCGGCATGATCCTTGAACTCCTGAAAAGTATCAACCCCAAAAGGGATAACGCCTCCGCGCCAGTGGTCGTCGTCGACCACTCTTTCAGCGTAAAAGGTGTCGGAGAAGTCGTACTGGGCTTCGTGAAACAGGGAACCGTTAGAAAGTATGACAAACTAAACCTACTCCCCGCAGGCAAAGAGGTCATCGTGCGATCCATACAGATTCAGGATGAAGACTGGGAAACCGCAGATGCAGGGACAAGGGTTGGGTTAGCCATTAAAGGGGCAACCGTAGAAGAGCTGGGACGGGGCTCCGTCCTCACTACCTCAACCGAAATCAAGGCCGATTCAAAATTGAAAGTCAGCTTTCACAAAAGCAACTTCTACGCTGAGGAGGTCAAAGAGGGTAGCTTCCACGCAACTATTGGCATGCAAACAACGCCCGTAACAATCTCCGAGATCAGCAACGACTTCATTGTAATCGACTCACCTAATCCGATCGTTCACGCCCCCCAAGAGCCGCTCCTTCTTCTAGACCTGAATGCGAAAAAAACACGAATCATTGGAAAAGGGACGACATGAATAATGTAACCGAGTTGGTCCACCGCTACTGCAAGGGGATTAGATTTTGGAAGAATTGTTTTTCAGCGCTATCTTCTCAATTCTATGGTTAATCTTCTTCGTAAGTGTCACCGTGTTATACTATTCGGCAAAAGGGTGTGCGACTAAGCAGACAACTTCACACGAGGGTGGGTTACGTTCCACGGCTCTTGTATTGGCCGCCGTCTATTTCGGAGGAGCTTTACTCTACCTGTTCCTTCCTAGCTGGGTCGTGTTTCTCTCGATTCCGTTGCCTGATTCGTTCCGACTAATCATGTTCGGAGTGGCCATTCTAGGTCTCTCGTTTGTATTGTGCGCATATTGGGGGCTTGGCAAAAATTGGTCTCCCTCCGTAAGTGGAGTCAGGAAAGACACTGCGCTCGTAACTACTGGTGTCTATGGTTTCGTCAGGCACCCAATTTACTTGGGAATATTCGTTTCTCTATCCGCCTTGGCGCTTATGGTAGCTAATCTGATCGTTCTTTTGCCCACAATCGCATTACTCGTCGTACTGTACGCATCAATAAACGAAGAAGAGACCATATTGATTGATCGATTCGGAGATGAATATCGCGAATACAAGAAACGAACCCCGAGATTCATTCCGAAATTATGGTGAGAGAAACGGGATTCGTTTAGATGACCGAGAAAGAAAATCAGGTGCGGAGTTAACCGCCCGAGATTACGAGCTTAAGCTACTTGTTCCTCTTGCTTAATGTTCTTGTCGTGCTCAAGACCTAATTTCATCTTAACTTTTTGTTTCAACCCCACCCCAAACACCTCCACAAAACTACTAGAACGACGCTGTGTGTCATTCAGCTATTTAACGTAGCTTGAAGGAGTAAGTCGTAAAGAGTAATTGCGCCGCATTTCTACTCGGTGGAATCTTCGCCTAGAACTGATTCCCTGCTTTCTATGAATAAGGGGTCTAATTGTGGCGGGCGGGGAGGGATTCGAACCCCAGCCCCAATCCGCTTGACTTGTTAACACCGGATTCGGGCGAGGTAGGAGCCTGATTATCGTTGGTCAGAGCAGGTTCACCGCTCGGTAGAGATTGTCTTGGGTTAAAAAATTGTAGAGGTTGTCATGGGTTAGGTAAGGTTTCTAAGAAATTTTAACGGAAAGTTATAGGTTATAGTTGGGTCGTCGACCCGACGGAGTTAAGTCTGGGCATCTTACGAACACCTTAAGAATCGATGAGCCGATTATCTCTGTGGTTTGGTTGGGTTGCGGAAGAAAGCAGCATTAGTCTTGGCTATAATCGCTATCGTTTCAGTTGCGGTCACGTTGAATCTTAGAAGCGTATACGCTTTGCCGCCGCCGACGCTTACCTTTATGCCGAACCCTGTCACGCAGGGCAACAATGTGCAAGCTATAGGAAGCGGATGGCCTGCTAACACGGCGGGTGGGCTCATTTTGTACCTTGACCCTACGGGGACATGCGCTGGCTCATCTAGCGATAAAGGAATCACTACGGACCCGACTGGAGGCTTTTCCGTGACCCTATTTGTCGGCGTCCTAGGAGTGGGTACCTATTGTGTGGCGGCACAAATCGGCACTCTTCCTCCGCTAGATGCTCAAGTAGTCATTCAAACTCCAGCTCCAATACCTGAATACCCATACGGCCTCACGTTGCTGGCAATCTTATTGGTTATGGGATATGGAGTAGTTAGGCGTAAGAATTAATTACTAAATTATGATTGGGCCTTTCGGCCCAACGGATTATGGAGCTTAGGTTTTATCGTTTCGAGTTCGGCGTCTAACTAAACCGAACCCGATTAGCACGAGGATTGCTAGTATGGGTAGGCCGAGTGGATATTCTGGGATGGGTGTAGCAGGAGTAACAGTGAGAGGGTCATTGACATTGAGAGGAGAGTCAGGACATGTCCCTGCACACTGAGAAGCAAATTCGATACAATATGAACCTGGAGCGAGCGAGGAAGTAGGAACATTCACAGAGAAACTACCCGAAACGGGTGTAGCCGAACCTTGCAAGCCTATGAATGAGCCGATACATGAGCTATAGATTGGAGCTACGACGGTAACTGTGCCGGCAGGATTGCAGCTATCAGTTCCAGTGACCGTTAAGCTGGTTCCCTGAGTTATGGTGAAGGGGCTCCCATTAGTGGAGAAGATGCATCCATCTGCGTATGCTGGTGAGAGTGAGGCGCCCCCGATAATTGTGAGGGCTAGTATCGAAAGGACCGTAAGGGCAATGAACCTGAATCTTTGAACCGTAGACTCCACAAACCACTGCATGTTGTGACGAAGTTAAGACTATTTAACGTAACATGTCGAGAAGCATTATCGTGAATGTACTGGAACGATTGGGCCTGCGCTCACGCTTCGGCCCAGCCGCTTACCGAAGTTAGGCGTTATCGTTTCTTGTTCGTCGTCTAACTAAACCGTACCCGATTATCGTGAGGATTGCTAGAATTGGTAATCCAAGCGGATACTCTGGGATTGGTGGAGCAGTTGCGGCTTGTACGGCGTCCCCAAACATAAGCCAATTAGAGGGTCCGCCGCCGAAGTTAATGCTGACAGAGAGTCCTGATTGAGTGTTGCTCACAACCTCATACTCGGCAGCGTTGTTATGGTTCGCTAGAGATTCTATTATGGTCAAGCCTGAACCCGCAGACCCACCGCCAACATTCGTTCCCCCAGCTACGAGTCCTAGAATCATGTCGTTGGGATTGGAGGTTGAGACTTGTACGCTGGAAGAGCTGGTTGGGGAGCCGCCGCTGTTGGCTGTTGCCGGCAAGGGCAAAGAAGGGTCGAAGGGGGTAGCGGTATTCGCTCCCGAAATTCCAAAAACAATCAACGAATACTCCGGAGACGTACTATGTGACAGCGTTACGGTTATGGTAACGCTGGAGAGCGGCGAGGAAGCTACCGCCCACCATTCACCAGCATTGGCGAGACCCACTGTTGTTAATCGTGTATTGAAGGTTAGACCGCTGGCCGTTGGCGGCGTTCCAAAACTTATCTGACCACCGCCCACGAAGGCAATGATGATGTCGTTGGGGTTTGAGGTCGTCAACGTCGCTGAACACGTAGTGCTGGTGCATACCCCGCTTGATGCCGCTCCGTCTAGGCTGAGGCTTGATACGGCATGAACAGGCAACGGCTCCAAAACGAACAGAAGCATGAACATGACTACTATTAGGCCAAGCCCAACTGCTCCACGTTTCAAGAACACAAACCCTAACGCAGACGGGGGTTTCTGAAGTTAATAAGACCTCGTTTGACTCTCGATATCAAATTACAACTCGAAACCGTAGGCGGCACGAAGTTATCACTAGTCTAGGAATATTCTATTAAAAACAGATTGGCCTTTCAGGCCACGTTCGGTCGCTCTAATCAGGGATAACAAAGAAAGAAAATGAGGGCGATATCCGCCCAAGGTTAGTAGCTTTAAGCTACTTGCTCTTCTTGTCTAATGTTCTTGTCGTGCTCCTTACCCAAACTCATCTTAACCTTACGTTTCTTCGCCATCTCTCAAACACCTCCAGAACTCATCTAGAATGATTATATATACCGACTAGGTATTTAAGGTGGCTTGTAGAGACAGTCGAAAAGGGTAATATTACTCCATTTCTACCAAGTAGTAGGATTGGGCCTCGCAGGGTTAACTCAGGCGAATCGGCCCAAGGCCTGAGAAACACCCAGAGACGATGATAGCAACCATTGCTACAATAACAGGCGGGTCGGTCCACTTCCGATTCATTGGGCATTCCAGAATATGAGTCCGTGCGATGATGGCTATTTGCGTTTTCGAAAGTAGGCTATAACCCGTACACTTTATTGCGTATTAGGTTCTGTTTTGTTTATTCGGTATATTCGTTGGGTTTCTCCAAGACTGATAGCGAACTATGGCAAGAATCGTACTTGGACTGACTTTGTATTCCTTGGCGAGAGTCCTATAGCCGACACCGCCTCTCGCATACTTCGCCCGAATTTCGTAAACTTGATTCGCAGTTACCTTATGGAGATGGTCTTCTCCTGTGCGTGGGTTGGAACGGCCTTCCTTCACCCTTTGTTCGGCGTTGTCCTTGGCAGTTCCGACGGACAAGTGTTCTGGATTTACACAAGCACGATTATTGCAATGATGCAAAACCTGCTTTCCTTTGGCTATAGGCCAAATTTAATCTCGTAAGCAGTTCGGTGAGCAGTAGTGAAACGTCCACGATAATGGAATCGGCCATGTCCATATTGGTTCTTGGAAGCCGTCCAAATCCAACAACCATTAGGTTGTTTGTGGACGTGTTTCCAAAAGTTCTCCTTGACAGCTTGTGGGACTGTTGACACGGTGGAACCGCTATCTCCTTCTCCGTCGCTATAGAAGCCTCATTCGGCTTTAGTATCTTTTGCTCAGTTCATTTTCTCTTTCTGAAGTAGACTAGCCCATCTTTTTGCAGAATGAACTCGAACCCTGCCTCAATCAACTCTGTAATTTCTTTCTGACTTGTTGCAACTTTCGAAGTGAACTCATCTTCATCTGGGAAGTTTACGAGCCGAACGTATCTCAGCGTATTCTGGATTGACCTATGCCCTAGCAAGCGTTGGACGTGGACGATATCACGGGTTCGATGATACTCCATGGTTCCCTTGTAATGGCGTAGGGTTCGTAGGCTGATTAGTTGCAGCTTCGGGTTAGCGCACTTGACACTTACCCGTTGACGTTGTTTCTGAAATGAGCGAGTGAAATCCTTTAGGCCGTCAATGGGCGGCTTCTTCCCATCATGGAAGACATACTTCCCGCTCTTTGGTAATTGGTTTAGTCGGCTCACAACCACATTACTAATTCTGAGTTCCCTACTCCTAGATTTCTTACCGGCTCGAATTACTACGGCGTGCCTATCCATATCGATATGCGTCCATTCAGCCGCCCAGCCCTCACATGGCCTGCAGCCTGTTTCCTTGAGAAGCAAACAGAAAGTGCCAACGGTAGCGGAGAGGCCTGAGATTAGTTCGTTAATGTCAGCCTCTTTCGGTATGTACGGTAGAGTATCTACGGCCTCATATCTTGGCCGCTCCCACTGGATACCTTTGAACTTGTAGAATCGGTCTAGGTCTTCTGCTACCCGTTCCTTGCCGCCCTCACTCCAAGCTGAGTTGGCTAGGAATCGTTTGACTGCTTCAGGCTCTAACAAGTTGACCTTACGGTCCAGCCGTTTGAGAGTTCGGACAGAGAAATAGCAGGTGGATTCACGATAACCTTCCCTGCGCATCCACAGCCCATAACTGATTATCTCATTCAAACGGGGCGGGGGTTTATTCTGATTGAACGTGTGGCGGGCGGGGAGGGATTCGAACCCCCGACCTCAGGCTCCGGAGGCCTGTGCCCTATCCAGGCTAGGCTACCCGCCCCTGATGTGGGACGGTTTCAAGCCGTATAAGATTGGGGATTTGGACCCGTCTTGAACCGAATAACATCTCAGTAAACAGGGTTCTTAGTCGTCGCTGAACTCGCGTCAGCGAACCAATTTTAAGCAAATGAACATACGCTGTTGGGCCAGCAGATTAGATCGGAAAACTGGTTGCTTTGCCCACCGTCCTCCAGCAATTCAAAGCAGAGTGCATCGAAACGCTGAACGTCGCGCTATCGATTACTTATCCGGACTCATCTAGAGGGCAGTACCGCCTCTCGGTCCCGGGGTCCTTGCAATTCGGCGAACTCGCCTCATCGGTGGCGCACGAGATCGCGCGGCAAAAGGGGCTGCAACCTCAGGACGTCGCTCACAAGATTACTAGCGCGATAAAACTAGACGACAGGACTCTCATCGCGAATGTGGAGGAGGCTGCTGGTTACATTAACTTCAGGTTGAATTACGCAATCGCCGGCCCTCTGATCCTAGATACTGTCGCTACAGAGAACCAGAACTATGGGTTGGTTCGGATTGCTAATCCGACAAGAGTCTGCGTTGAACACACAAGCTCGAATCCTGCTGGGCCGGTAACGATGGCTACGGCACGCAACTCCATCCTCGGCGACGCACTGGCCCGACTATCCAACGCTCGCGGCCATTCTGTAATTCGGAGGTTCTACGTTGACGACGTGGGAAGGCAGGTCTCGATTCTAGCCTATGGCTACAACCTACTAACCAGACCCGCACCAGAAGGAAAAGCGGACCATTATTTCGGACGCCTCTACGCGTGCACAAACTGCGCCGTCCAGATCGAAACTACCAAACGCAAACTGGCATCGATTGGCGAAGGGCAGGCAGAAGAGAGAACGAAACTTCAGGCTAATCTCGACGAGTGGGTCGGAATAGCAGCCGAGCTAGAAACCCTCGACAAAGAACTGCTCGGAAAGGTGGTAAAGATAGTTCAACTTGAGACCGACCCGGAGCGGGCGATTCAGGAGTTGGGTCGGAGATATGAAGCCAATGACGAAGCAACCACCCGCCTAATCCGCACAATGGTCGAGCGATGCCTCGAAGGAATCAAGGTCTCTTTGCACGAGATCGGAATAGACTTCGACAGATGGGATTGGGAGAGCCAGCTGCTTTGGGACGGTTTCGTGAAGAAGACATTGGACAAACTGACGCAGTTGCCCTTCACCAAACCAAAGGGCGCTTCCTTCGTGTTAGATGCTAACGCGATCGTGGACGCCTATAACCTCAGGGAGACGTTTGGGCTGTCCTCCAACTACGAGGTTCCACCCCTGACTCTTGTACGAAGCGACGGAACAACGCTCTACTCCACCCGCGATGTAGCATACTCCTTGGTCAAGTTCAGGGACTCTGACCGAGTAATCAACGTGATTGCTAGCGAGCAGACCCTACCCCAATTGCAGATTCGCCTCGCACTCTACGCCCTCGGGGAGAATGATGCCGCATTGAACATGGTCCATTACTCGTATGGCCTCGTTGAGCTGCCCGGCGTTAAAATGTCCAAGCGAAGAGCGCACTTCATCACACTAGACGAGGTGGTCGAGCAGGCTAAGGCCAGAGTGGTTCAAACTCTCGCAGAAAGGAAACAGGAAACCGGTTCAGCTGAGTCTCAGCAGATAATACTCAACATCGCCTACGGCGCGATCAAGTTTGCAATGCTAAGCGTGAACAGTGCGAAGAACCTGATGTTTACTTGGGATCGGGTCCTCAGCCTAGAGCGGAATAGTGCACCATTCATAAACTACGCCTACACGAGAGCAGGGAGCATCCTACGAAAGCTAGGGATGGCGCCAAAGAAACCCGATTGTTCCCTTCTCAACCATCCCTTGGAACACATTCTACTATTCAAAATAGGCCAACTGCCGGATGTGTTCTGCGAAGCAGCGGACCAGTTAAAGCCTGAAGATTTAGCTACCTACGCCAGCGCGTTAGCTGAGAAGTTTCACGAATACTACGAAAAGGTGGACGTTATACATGCAGACGAGCAAGTTAAGAACGCGAGAGCCGCTTTGGTCGCATCCGTGCAAGTCGTGCTCCGTAACTCCATGGAACTACTCGGAATCAACCTAAGTGAAAGGATGTAGACGATTGTCTAGCAAATTATCGTCAAAAATGACCTGGCCCGACATCAGAAGTTACTTGCACCTAGACCTGAGCCTAACCAACCGGTACGATCAGATCTTCCTGATTCTCTTCGTAGTCGACATAATCCTGCGCTTGATCTGGTTAGAGCAACCTCCAGGTTCATTGATCTTCGATGAGTGGTACTACGTAAACGTAGCAAGAGTAATCTTACACCTTCCTCAAAGTGTGGGAGCAAACGGCCAACCACCCTACGTCAATGTTCCCCTCGGGCTAGATCCTAACCACGAACATCCTCCCCTAGCCAAGCTGCTCATCGCTTTCTCGATGTATACGCTAGGAAACAATGGATACGGCTGGCGGATTCCCAGTGTAATCTTCGGCTCGATCTCGATTCTTGCATTCTACCTTCTCATGAAGAAAATATCAAAGCAAGAAGCTATTCCAATAATATCCGTATTCCTCTTCTCCTTTGATAACCTAGTATTCGTTCACAGCAGAATTGCCACCTTGGATATCTTTGCCCTCGGGTTCATGTTGCTGGGAATCTACTGGTATTTTTCCGGCCATTCATACCTAAGCGCAATGGGAATGGCCCTAAGTGCCCTAACCAAGATAACGGGGATAGCGGGGTTCGCGTTGATTGTCGGTGTGCACCTAGTCAAATTCATCAACGATCCGACGAAGAGAAAGATGTGGGACAAATTCTTCTCCTGGTTTGAGAAATACACAATTACCTACCTTGTCGTCTTCTTCCTTCTGCTCACTGTTATGGATAGACTCTTCGTCGGGTTCTCTTACCCCTGGGAACACATCAAATACATACTGAACTACTCATCCGCACTCACTTCCGCCTGCCCGAGTGGGATCATAAGTTGCCCGTGGCAGTGGCTGTTGAATCAAATTACGATTCCGTACCTGAGAGTTAGCGTACAAACCACCGGGGCAACGCCCAGCAATTACGTTTCAGTAAGCTTCCTCGGCGCTATGAACCCCGCAATTTCGTTCTTGACAATTCCTGCTCTACTATACTGCTCATACAACTACTACCAGAGACGTGACGATCTTAGCCTAGTCTCACTGGCCTTGTTCTCCGTAACCTACCTGCCCTTCTACCCGGCCGTCATCTTTGGACAACGGGTCACATACCTATTCTACTTTCTCGGTGCCGTACCCGCCGTATGCGCCGCAATCGCGTACATGATAGCCGACACGAAGCTACCCAAGTGGGTGATAATTTTCTACCTGGCTGTGGTGGTCTACATTTTCGTCTTCATGTTTCCGTTTCAGAGAATACCGTCCTAGGTTCGGTCCCTAAAGAAAATAAGAGAAGAGAGGGGGTTTTGGGTTTTGCCTTACACGCGTGCTTCGCTTGTGGGTATTGGCGGGAGCTCCGGGAATCGTTCCTTCATCTTCTGCTCTGCGACGAAGTTCGCTTCGGTCAGTATTTTCTGCGATTCTCCGCTTGAAGCTGATAGGTCGAAGCTGTTTTCCGTAGCCTCACCGACCTCCATGGTTAGCCCTTCGAGGGTTTCGTTAACCTGCGATAGTTCCATTGAAACTTCGGGCAGGACGCCTTCCAACTGTGATTTCAATGTTCTCACGACCCCGACGACTGGTAGCATTGTGTATGCGACCTGGCCGAATTCGTTGACCGTCTCTAGTCTCAGGGTTACTTGTTCCAGTGCGAGTTCGCTGTGTAACACTACCTTCGCCATCTTTCTGAGTTCAGCGCATTCGTTTGCGTACATGGATGCTAATTCGGTATTCTTGCCCTGAACCGCTAAGACGCATTTGCCGTACAGTGCTTGGTCGCGTTGTTGCATGTGGTATGAAGTTCTCTCAAGTTTTCGTCCTTGCAGCTTTAGTTTGAAGAGGCATTCGCTTATCCGTTTTCTCATGGGTGTGGGTCGTATGGCTTCCTTAATCTTCTTGGATAACGGTG
The DNA here is from genome assembly GCA_963733055.1 of Candidatus Bathyarchaeota archaeon. GTDB lineage: Archaea > Thermoproteota > Bathyarchaeia > 40CM-2-53-6 > 40CM-2-53-6 > FEN-987. Next base: position 146,362 of record CAVTBR010000003.1, on the reverse strand, counting down.
TTCTTTCCTTGAACATTCTATCTATCCCCCCTTCATAATGTTCCGTTCTGAATTTCCGCAGTCTCGTGTTCACGAGCGAGAATTTTGAGGAAGTTCCCTAGTCTGCCTTCCTCAAAGGTTCGGATTATGGAACCCGTGTACTGAATTTTGATGTCTAACGATCTGAGTTTAGTCATTAACTTCTCTATCTCGGTCTTGTTCTTTCCAACTAGGAAAACGAGACTTTCAGGTTCGCCGAGCGAACTCACAACCTTGACTGTTTGTGGGATGGCTGCGATCTTGTCTATTATGTCGTCGCGGCCGGCGTCGCGTGGAAAACTTGCGCCTACTAGTATCTGTTCGGCGACTCCAAGCTTCTCAAGGTCCAGTCCAGCAGTGTAATCCTTGATTACCCCACTCCTTTCGAGCTTGTTCACTCTGTAGGCTACTACGTTCGGGTGAAGGCTCAATTTTCGTCCGATCTCGGCGAAGGAAGATTTCGCGTTGTCCACCAGTTCCGCCAAGATCTTGTAGTCTATTGCGTCTAACATTCTTTATTTTCTCCTCAAAGTGCCTTGTAAGTTTCAAACCACTTATCGTACAATCCGAGCATTTGCGGCGAGACGCTTGGCTTACGTCTCATCAGTATCGCACTAAAGTCGTCCATTGTGATGTAGCGTGCTTGACCTTTGGAATCGTGAATGTGAACGTCTTTTTCAAAGAACTCTCGCACGACCCGCGTCTGAGCGCCTTGGAATATGTCACGAAAGTCGCTCCCTGAATACCCGCCCGTCTTCTGTACCAGGGCGTCCCGGTCAACGTCTTTGGCAAGCCTCAGATTCTTTGCATAAATGTCAAACATTTCCCGCCTGGCTTCTGGGCCAGGAAGGGGAATGTAGATCCGCTTTTGGAATCTGCGGATGAATGGTTCGTCTAGCGCCCACGGTTTGTTTGTGGCTCCTATGATGTAGACGTGACTCGGGTTCTTTTTGTCGAGGATGCTGTCCATTTCTTGAAGGAACTGGTTTCGGGTTCTAACCTCACCACCGACCTCGTCGCCCCTGATTCCGACGAGCGAGTCTACTTCGTCAATGAATATGATTACGGGATGCCCATCAGTGGAGGCCTTGTGGGCGGACGTGAAGAGTTCCGCCACGTTCTTTTCAGATTCACCCAACCACTTTGACATTATCGCTGGTGCATCCACCCTGTAGAACACGGCTTCAATCTCGGTCGCTATGGCTGCGGCGAGGAGTGTCTTGCCGCACCCCGGCGGTCCGAAGAATAAAATTCCTCTTGGCCAGCCGAGTGGAAAAAGGTCAGCTCTTCGAAGTGGAAAGACTATTGATTCTTCTATCGCTTTCTTAGCATCATGTAAGTTGGCTATCTCGTTCCATTTTACATCTGGTTTCTCGGTCAGAATCAATTGGTCCAGTTTAGGTTGACGCCTAATTTGCGAACTGTCGGTGTCGTCAAGCTGAACGGTGCCGTTCTTGAGTTCTTTCACTCTACGTTTGCAGTTTTCAATTTGCTGCATGTAGAGTCGATTCTGGGGGGCCTCTGGGTATAGGCTGCACAATTTCAGAAGGATCTCGGTTGTGCGTTCGTAACGTGAGATTGCATTCGATCGCACGCCTTGTTTGTCAAACTGTACGGCTTCGTTTGCGAACCGAGCCGCCATTTGTTCAAGTTCCTGGGATGCCGAGACCTGCATGGACGATCACATCTGCTCGGTTACTCGATGGCAACCTTCCCAGTGTCTCTTAGCCTTAGGATTGCGACTTTCACTTCTTCAGGTGATTTGCCAATATCTTGTGCGCATGATGTTATATTGAGTTCCCCGTTGTGTTTCTTCGCATAATCGACGACCCTTTCTTCGATTCCAGCCTCCATATCGGGGATATCGGGCATCAGAGTCGCGAATTCCGGTATGGGCTCTGACTTTGCCTGTGGTTTTGATTCGACCGCTGATAGATCGGGGAAATGGTCGCGGACTTTCTGCTCAGCTATGATGCCAGTTTCCTCGAGAACCTTCTTCGCCTCGTCGTCGTTGGTCTCAATGGTGAAAGTGTTCGAAGTGACGTCGCCGGCTTCATCCGTTAGGTCTCCGAGTAGGTTGTTTACTTCGTCTAGCTCGGTCGCGACTTGTGGAACTATGCCGGAGATCTTGGATTTTGTTTCCTTTACGATGGACATGAGTGGGCTTATTTCCACCATGACCTCGCTGAATTCTTCTACCGTTTCTAATCGTAGGATTACCCTCTCAAGCGCAAGTTGACTCGCGAGTACGACTTTTGCGATTTTGCGGATCTCGGCGCACTCGTTAGCGAAGATTTTGGCATGCCCCGGGTCGTTTGACGCCTGGGCTCCAACACACCGTTGAAATAGGTCAGTGTCGCGCTGGTGTAGTTTAGTGTACATGTGATCTAGTTTTTCTAGTTGAGAGTGAAGTCTAAAAGAAGCGTGTACGATTCGCTCTTTCAACGGAACAGGGTGCAGTTTGTCTTCGACTCTCCTGAAGATAGGGAAGAAGGCGGACACATCCCTATGTCTAGGCCGATTCGCGCATCTTGATTACGACGACGTCGGGGATGTAGTTCGGGGCCGAGGATTGATTAGTTATCTTCGGAATTTCTTTCGGAATCTCTAGCGAGTCGATGTCATGCAGGGATTCGCGTGTGTTCTCAATGTCTTTCCTTTCCTTTCTTGAAATTTCTAAGTCTGTTCGCAAAGATTCAGTTACTGTCTGGTATGTGATTGCATCGATTTCGGCAGCTGTGTAGAGTATTTTGTCATTCGTTAGTGCGGTTTGTAGGTCTCTGATCTGTTGCTCGAGTTTGACTTCAACGTTTTTCATTGTCTCTACAAGGTTGTCCCGTTTGGTCATGATGTCCTTATGGATGTCTTCGTAGCCGCTGCTTAGTTGGTTGTACTCGGATTGGTCGATGTCTCCGTCCTTGAGTAGCAAGTCAATTGCTTGTCGTCTGCGTTTTATGACCTCATTTTCTCTTTTCAGATCCTCGGCCTCGACGCGCCACGCCTGTAGGAGAATGGGATGTCCGTCGATGATTCTGATGGATGTGATCGGTTGTTCGCTGACGTCTCCTTCAGGTCGAGCGATTTGGATGGATTGAACCTCGGACTTCGCGCCGGCGGAAAGACCGACCAGTTTCCCTGCCGGTCGACCCATCAAGTCTTGAATTGGTTGCCCGAGATACCTGCCAATATCTTCGATGGTAATGGTCATTCTGAGCATCTCCTATTGTGATATTCCGTGTTCTCCGATTCTCTGGCTCGGGAGTTCCGGGAATTTGTCCCTGATGTGTTGGTCGGCGATCGTGTTGGCCTCTCCCAGGATTCTGTTGGCTTCTTCGCTTGGGGCGGTGGTATCATACGCGGCCCCTGAGACTTCACCAGTGTCATCCACGACACCACTGAGTACCTCACCAATTTGGCCGAGTTCGAAACCTACCTCGGGCATCACCCCAGAGATCTGGTTCTTGATCGAGTGTACGACATTAGCCACGGGGAGCATCATTCGAGCGACGTCGCCAAACTCCTCGATTGTTTCTAGGCGAAGAGATACCTGTTCTAGTGCCATCTGGCATTGTAACGTCACCTTCGCCATTTTGCGCACTTCTGCGCACTCATTTGCGTACATCGCTGCTCGCGCAGTATCGTGCGCGAGTTGAGAACTGACACATTTATTGAAAATTTCCTTGTCGTGCTGCTGCATTCTAGTGGCTGCCGATTCGAGTTTGTTTTGTTGAGTTTTGAGCCGATAGAGGGCTGAAGATACCTGTTCTTTTGTCGATGTTTTATGGTGGAAATGCGCTCCAACCTTCGACATCACTGGCTCTCTTGACTCGGTATCCCAATCTTTCATGAAACCATGGTCCATTCGTTCTTTTCTCCACTTTTGTGCTTGCAACAATTCCCGGTGTTTGTTCTGCGTACTCGAACGAATACTATTCAAATTTCATTAAAGAAAACTGTCAAGAATCGATGAGTCATCGAAACTTGTTTCTCATAATCATCGTTGACGATCTCGATGAGCGCCCTATTCTGACTTCACACAGAATAGGGAAGGAACGCTTCGTCGGAAACAAAGTTGTGGACCCTTGAGTTCGTTGATTACCCGAAGGCCTTCAGCGAACCGACGAACCTTCGCAATTGAACGTGGAATAGCCCAGGAATAAACAAAACTGGGGAATTGAGGCAATCTGAGTGCCGCGCGGACGGTTTAGGCCGTCTTTTCAAGTTTGATTTCGATTGTAGAGACGTTCCTTGTGTCTCCGGCGTCGCCTATCACCTGAGTGCCGATGCTGATTTCTTTGATGGCTAGTTTGCCCGCGAAGAATCTTCGGCGGGTGACTTCTACGACATCGACTGCGGTGCTTATGGATCGTCCTCTCGCTTTGACGGTTAATATCTTCGCTCCGGACTGCAAATGCATCATTATTGCCGTCGCGTATGCCATAATCGGCTTCTTGCCTATCAGAATCGTATCAGGCGGGATTGGTTCTCTAGCGCGTACCTGTTCCTTCGGGCCGGAAGAGCTCTCACTTTGTGCCAAGCATCTGTCACCTCCTAGTCGAGCAATGTTTCCTCGTTGAATTGCGTTTCTAATGCGCTGCCTAACCCTTCCCTTCTCAAACTGTGTATTTCTCGATTTCGGTATGATTATCGCTAACGGACTTTCTTCTAGTGATAAGCAGGTGTGACTGTTTGGCTGTTGCAAGCAAAGTTTTGACGCTGAAATCTTCGGGAAGGCGACAACTGATCGATCTGACATCTGACGTCGAATTGTTTGTGCGCGAGTCGGGGGTAAAAGATGGAATTTGCATGGTAAGCGTGCCCCATGCAACAGCAGCGGTTATGGCGAACGAGCATGAGACCGGTTTGCTCAGTGATTTGCTTAGCAAGATTGAGGCACTGTTCCCGGAATCTGCGGGCTACTCGCATGATCAAATAGATGATAATGCGGATTCGCATCTTGCATCTGCGTTCTTGGGTCACGCGAGGACGTTTCCGATCATGAACCACAAGATTGTGCGAGGGACTTGGCAAAATATTTTCTTCGTCGAGTTGGATGGACCAAGGTCACGGCGAGATGTTATTTTGCAGGCGATAGGCGAGGCCTAGGGGGGCCTCGATGTATGTCGTTTCAGCGCCAAACGCCCCCCTAGCCGTGAGTATTCGAGGTAGGAGTTTTAGGGCTCGTAAACCTAATAGCGCGGTCGAATGCAGCAAAGCCATCGGAAGGTATGAAGACTGCCTGAAGAAAACAATCTAACTTGGGTTATAGGGGGACCGCAGGGTGGCGGCATCAATTCAGTTGCGGAGACGTTCGCGAAATCCTGCGCACGCGGCGGACTGCACATATTCGCCAACATCGAGTACCATTCAAACATTAAGGGAGAACACAGCTACTATCGGGTGCGTGCGTCCGAGCGAGATATTCGGTCTCACGTTGATTGGATTGACCTTCTGGTAGCACTGGATAAGGAAACTTTGTTCGGTGACATCCACAAGGAATTCCCTACCCATAGCGGACATAAGAACGAAGTGAGTCCAGGCGGGGCAATAGTTTACGACGCAGCCTTAAGGTTGAAACCTGAGGATATCGGAAGGCCGGACGTAAACCTCTATCCAGTCCCATACCTCGATGTTCTGATCAGCTCTCTGAAGGAGACAGGCCACGAACATGAACTGAGCAAATACCAGGTAATGACAAACACCGTGGCGTTCGGTGCCTCGACAGCCTTGATCGATTACGACTTCACCTTAGTCTCGGAAGCGATTAAGGATGGCTTCAAGGGCCGAAAAGCGGCTCTGGGTGATCTTAACGTAAGTGCGGCACGGAAGGGCTACGATTACATCAAGAACAACTTTCACGACGGTTTCGCGTACAAGCTTCACCCTGTGCCGTCAAACGAAAAACGAATGGTGATCAGAGGAGTTCAGGCGATTGGTATCGGAAAATTCAAAGCCGGATGCGCATTCCAGACCTACTATCCCATCACGCCAGCTACCGATGAGAGCGAATACCTGGAAAACCACCAGAAAGACTACAATATCGTGGTAGTTCAGACGGAGGATGAAATCTCCGCCGTCCTCATGGCGACCGGGGCGGCACACGCGGGCGTTCGTGCCTCCACCTCCACGTCGGGACCAGGGTTCTCATTAATGGCTGAAGGGCTGGGTTGGGCTGGTCTCACGGAAGCTCCCGGGCCTGTTGTAATTCTCTGGCAAAGGACGGGACCCTCTACCGGTCTCCCTACGCGAACTGAGCAAGGAGACTTGCAATTTGTTTTGCACGCGGGCCACGGCGAATTTCCTCGAATTGCTGTCGCCCCAGGCGATGTTATGGAATGCTTCTACGACACGTTTGACGCATTCAACTATGCCGAGAAATTCCAAATGCCCGTCGTAGTCATCGCGGACAAGTTTCTCGCATCAAGCTATAGAACCGTCCCACTTCCAGATTCAAATAACCTGAAAATAGACCGCGGAGCAATCGAAAGCGAAACTGATCTTGCGACTAAGAATCCGTACAAACGGTACGAGTTCACTCCCCTAGGCATTTCGCCACGAAGCCTACCCGGAACAAAGGGCGGGATCTTCCACACCACCGGAGACGAACACGACGAGATGGGCGGCATTTCAGAGAACTCTGAAAATCGAATCAAGATGATGCAGAAACGAATGCACAAAATCCAACTGGCGGCAGAGCTCATCCCGGACGAAAAGAAGGTTAACTTCTTCGGCCCTCCGAAAGCGGACGTTACGATAGTTGGTTGGGGCTCAACCAAAGGAGCCATCCTTGATGGGATGGAAGACCTTGAAGCCGACGCGATCAGATGCAACTTCCTACAGGTCAGATACATGAGCCCATTCCCCACCGAGCTTGTCACGAAATACTTGTCCACCTCAACTCGGAAGGTGCTCGTCGAAGGCAACTATTCGGGTCAACTCGGAGCTATAATACGTGAACAAACAGGGATTGCCATAGACCACAAGGTTCTGAAATTCAACGGGCGAGCAATGTCACAGAACGAAGTGTACGAAGGCGTTAAAGATGCGATTAAGAATGGTTCAAAGGAGGTTGTAATGGCTCATGCTTGAACTCAAAGACTACAGAACGAAAGTACACAACGACTGGTGCCCTGGATGCGGAGACTTCGGCATTCTCAACGCAATCCAAATGGCTCTATTTGAGATGAAACTGGAACCACACAACGTCGCCATATTCTCAGGAATAGGATGCTCAGGCAAGACACCACACTTCGTGGGCACCTACGGCTTCCACACGCTGCATGGACGGTCTCTACCGATCGCAACGGGAGCTAAACTCTCCAACACCGCGCTGACTGTCGTGGCTGTCGGCGGAGACGGCGACGGGTACGGAATCGGAGCAGGCCACTTCTTACACACAGGAAGGCGAAATCTCGACTTCACATACGTAGTACACGATAACCAAGTCTACGGTCTGACTAAGGGCCAATCGTCACCAACTCTCCCGAAAGGGCTGCGAACAAAATCGATGCCCGCTCCCGCCATAATTGAAGGAATCAATCCAATCGCCACCGCAATCACTGCGGGCTACACATTCGTTGCAAGAAGCTACTCACTAGACGTAAGGCACCTGAAAGAGGTGCTAAAGGCGGCGGTTCTACACAGGGGCAGCGCCTTGGTTGACGTACTCCAAACCTGCCCGACGTACAACGACATCAACACAAAGGAATGGTATGCCGGAGCCGACCTAGCTACGAAATCGCCTAGGCTATACAAGCTCGAAGACACAGGTTACGATGGCATGGTTAAGGACCCGACCGACGCCAACGAAGTTACCCAGAAGAAAGTACAAGGCATTGCACGATCATTCGAATGGGGCGACAAGATTCCGATCGGAGTGTTCTACAGAATTCAAGAACCAACTTTCGAAGACATGATTGCGACACGAATGCCCGCATACAAAGAAGTGCCACTCACCAAGCAAGACCTGTACAACCGTGACGTAACCGGCCTCTTCCAAGAACTGAGCTGAGAGCCCCCTACTTTCCCTTTTCCTTTCCTTTACCGTGAACTCCTGGCGTTGTCATAGCGTAAGGATCTAGGATTTCTGCTAACTGTGCTTCCGAAAGGAGGCCTTTCTCCAACACCACCTGCCGCAAAGAAACCCCTCGCTTAAGGGCCTCCTTTGCCACTTCGGCCGCCTTCTCGTAACCTATGAAAGGGTTTAGCGCCAAAGCAATGCCTGCGCTCTTTTCGAACAATTCTGCGCATCGCTTCTCGTTTGCTTCAATTCCTCTGACAAGGCGGTTAGTGAATACGGTGATTCCGTTTGTTAGTATGAGGAGTGATTGGGTCAGGTCGTGGGCGATCACGGGCATCATTACGTTGAGTTCGAGTTGCCCAGCCTGAGCCGCCATCATTGTTGTGAAGTCGTTTCCGATAACCTCGAAGCATACCATGTTCAGCATCTCCGCGATAGACGGATTGACTTTCCCTGGCATAATTGATGAACCTGGTTGAACTGCTGGCAAAATGATTTCGCCGACACCCGTCGCCGGGCCTGAACTCAACAAGCGAATATCGTTCGCTATTTTCGTGAGATCCAAGCTCAGCGTCCGCAGCGCACCAGATAAGTTGACGAAGTCAGCCATCGATTGCATTAACGCCGCGAAATTACGCGCAACTCTGAATTTGAAGCCGGTATACCTCGCAAGGTTCTCAACCGCTAACCGTACATAGCGAGGGTCGGCGTTTAGGCCAGTCCCAACAGCGGTTCCACCTAAATTGAGCTCTAATATCTTGTCCAAGGATGCTTCGATAGTTTTGAGGTCGTCACCAACTATGATCGCCCACGCCTCGAACTCCTGGGCGAGGCGAATGGCAGACGCATCCTGAAGATGGGTTCGACCCGACTTGACCACATAATCGAATCGCTTCGCCTTCTCTGCAAGGGAGTCTCTTAGCGACTTTATCGCCGTGATCATCGGCGTAGCCAGCAGCATGCTTGCCACCCGGATAAAAGTCGGGTACGCGTCGTTTGTCGACTGAGAGATATTCACATGGTCGTGCGGGCTCACTAGCTTGTACTCTCCCTTGTGACCTCCTAGAATTTCGATTGCACGATTGGCCAAAACTTCGTTCGCGTTCATGTTATGTGATGTGCCAGCTCCTGCTTGGAAGGCGTCGAGAACAAACTGGTCCATGAATTTTCCTTGTAAAATTTCGTCAGCCGCTGTAACGATTGCCTTTCCAATCTTGCCGTCCAATAGTCCAAGTGAAACGTGTGCCTCGACGGCAGCCTTCTTCACGAGAACTGTGGCTCGGATGAATTCCGGATGCAATCTCAAACCGCTGATGGGGAAGTTCTGAATGGCTCTGGCGGTCTCTGGCCCATAGTATGCCTCGAGTGGGACTTCTACCGGGCCGAGTGAATCATTTTCGATTCGAATATTCTTCGACATAGAATGCCGGAATGAACTTGCCAGTTGAACAATAAAGGGCTTAGTTCTAACACATGAAGCGTTGAGCGCCCATCCCCCGAAGCCAGAGTCCAATATGTCGTGGCTTCGGGCAAACACTAAATATCAACACAGCCCCTTGCCAGGATTGCTGAGTTGGCTGATATGGAAGTCTCCGGTGTTTTAGTTCCACAGCACTGATCAACTAGTCTTACAATTGCGCAAATTTTCGGGGAAGTTTGTCTTTTGAGTAAGGAAATTGGCATTACTGCAAAGAAAGCGGCCGACCTATCCGAGTGGTATACGCAAATAGTGACCAAGGCCGAACTGGCAGATTATGCGCCTGTTAAAGGATTCATAATTCTTCGCCCCTACGGATATTCTATCTGGGACAAAATCAAGGAGCACCTCGACCGAAGACTGAAAGAAACCGGCCATTCGAACGCCTACTTCCCGTTGCTAGTACCGGAAAGTTATCTACAGAAGGAAGCAACTCATTTCAAAGGGTTCACTCCCGAAGTGTTCTGGGTCACCCAATCCGGGGAGAACCCGCTAGCAGAGAGACTCGCTGTTCGACCCACATCCGAAACCATAGTTAACGAAGCTTATTCCAAATGGGTACGGAGCTGGCGTGATTTACCCGTACTCATCAACCTTTGGAACTCGGTTTTGCGTTCGGAGATTACTGCAACTCGACCCTTTCTCAGAACCTCGGAGTTTCTATGGCAGGAAGGTCACACGGTTCATGCAACGAAAGAGGACGCGGACAAGGAGGTATTGATGATCCTCGAATTCTACCGGCAAATCATTGAAGACGAGATGGCGATACCTGTTCTGTTAGGCTACAAGAGCGAGAAGGAAAAGTTCCGGGGCGCACTGTACACGACCACCCTGGAAGCAATGATGCCGGACGGCAAGGCCATCCAAATGGGCACCTCACACAACCTGGGACAGAATTTCTCAAAACCCTTCGAAATCAAATACCTCGGTAAAGATGAGCAGATGCACTACGCGTGGACGGCATCCTGGGGAGTCTCTTGGAGACTGATTAGCGCTATGATAATGCTCCATGGCGACGACAAGGGACTGGTAATACCTCCTCAAATCGCGCCTATTCAGGTGGTTATTGTGCCGATCTACTTCAAACAGGAACAAACCGATGCGATTACCACGAAGGTTCGGACGATTGCTGAAGCGCTGAAGAAAGAAGGCATCGAAGTTCACGCGGACTTCCGTGATCAATATACACCAGGGTGGAAGTTCCATGACTGGGAAATGAAAGGCGTGCCGCTTCGCGTCGAAATTGGACCTCGCGACGTACAGAATCAACAGTCAGTACTGGTCAGGCGCGATAATTCGCAGAAATTGAGCGTCAAAGACACCGACTTGGTTAACGAGGTCAAGAAGAGTCTGTTGGAAATACAAAACAATCTCTTCGCCAAAGCGAAAAAGGCCCTTCAAGAATCGGTGACCACCGTTACCACTTACGACGAATTCAAGAAGACTGTGGAGAATCGGGGAGGCTTCGTTCGTGCATGTTGGTGTGGGTCAACTGAATGCGAGGAAACGATCAAGAATGACACTGGCGCAACGATACGAACACTCCCATTGAAAGACGAAGAAGTATTCTCAACCTGCGTACGTTGCGGCAAACCGGCTACAAAAGTTGCATACTTCGCCCGTTCCTACTAGAAACCTCGGGTCCCACAACAACGTTTAAGCACGCCCCATCGACCTATCACGATTAGATGACGATTGACTAAGAAGCGGAAATCCCGGGGCCGTAGCAAAGGCGGCAAAGGACGAGGCGTAATGATACAGTGCACTAACTGTGGCAGGCCCGTACCACGAGATAAGGCAAAGCGCGCCACGCAATGGGTGTCATTGGTCGAACCGTCCTTAGCACGCAAACTCAGAGCACACGGGACCTACATACAGCGCCAGAAGGTCATCAAATTTTACTGCGTCTCTTGCGCAGTTCACTTTGGGCTTTCCAAGGTAAGGTCCGAGGAAGAGCGACACTATTCCTACTAAGTCAACGTCTCCGTGATTAACCGGTCACGGATCGCGTCTCTCCGATCTTCGACCTCCTTCCTCGGTAAGCGAAAATCCGGCCCTACCTGCTCTACCATCATTGAAGCCGCCAGCGGACGCGAATAGCGCCGCTTCAACCAAATCTCCCCGCCGCTGATACTCTGTTATGAAGGACCCTCCGTAGACGTCGCCCGCACCCGTTGGGTCCACAGCCTCTGTGGGATATGGGGGAATATGATGCAATTTATTACCCTCAAGCAAAAGCGAACCTCGGTCCGCAAGGGTAACTATCGGAACTCGCACACCCATCTGAGAGAGTCGCCGAATGGCAATAACGGGATCGACCTCTTTGGTTATCGTTTCACTCTCGGTTTCGTTGGGTTTGACGACGTCAACTAGGCTTGCTATCTTCCTGAAATCCTCGACATTGCATTCGTGGATTACTCGCTTATCCGATCCTATACGTCGCACTAGGCCCTGAGGGTCTAGGAAGAGTCGTCCCGAGGTTGACGATCGAAGGAACTGGATTAATGGAAGGTCAACTTCGCCCAGTATTGGTCCGATGAGAGTGAACTTGCTTTGAAGAAATTCATCGTTGAAGTTCTTTCTGCTGATGGGTGCGGCGACACCCAACACGTCGAGGGTTCTGTCTCCACGTGAGTCGTAAACGAGATGGAATCCTCCGGTTTCCTTACCACTCGAGTCTACTCTGGACTCAATGCCATATTTTCTCAAGTCCTCTCGGAATCTATCCCCATAATCATTGCCAACACATCCGACCAAGCCCACCCTATCCAAACCTAGCCTCTTCGAGGCGAGGCATGCATTCGTGCTGCATCCGGAAAGAACTCTGCCGTTAGTCTTGGAGAGCGGAGTAATGATACTGTCGTAAACCGGATTTCCGACCCCTACCAAATCAAACATTCACATTTCTCCCCGCGGTTTGCTTCAACGTATAATGGAGCCTCTGTGCAGCCGTTACGTGGGATAAGACTCCAACCACGATTACTGATATCGATAATCCCAGATTGAAGAATGGTTGAACTAAAGAGCCGATCAACAGCAGAACAATCTTCTCCTGCCGTTCAGCTATTCCAACGCTGCAACTCGCCAGGCCTCCCGCTGACTCGGCCCTAGCCCTAACGTAACTGGCCATAACCATGCCAAACAAACTGAAAATTACCCAAACCCAACTCACCAACCCACCATAACCCATGCCAAACAGAACGGCGAATTCCGCATACCTATCCAGCACCGGGTCATAGACCGCTCCAAACCTAGTAACCAGCCCGGTGGCTCTAGCGACCGATCCGTCCAGCATGTCGACGAAACCTGAACCCAACAGGCCTACGGCTCCTAACACCGGCGCCTTCGACGCATACGCAATTGCGGCTAGAATGGCTATGAGTAGACTAACGGTCGATATCGCGTTCGGAGTTACTCCCATCTTTCCTAGCTTTTTCCCGATAGGGAGCATCGCTGCTTCGTACCTAGCTCGGAGCCTACCTAACAATTTGACCAGGAAGCGTTGAATGACCTACACCGTTTAAGGACATTTCGAAGTCGCATTATTCCCAAACCATGCGAACAAGTCGCTCGCAGGATGCAAATTCGTTGTTTCAGAACGTAATACATATACGCGAAGATACGAAAATGACGATAGGCGTCTATAATGCGTACATGGCACGTTTCATATGCGGTTTTAGTACTGCTTGTAACTTTCACGCTCTTTCTATCAAACCCTAGCGTATTCGCGGTTCGTTGCCAGATCAGCAATGTATCGTACGGATACCCTCAACAGGCAGCGCCCAGCCAGCGTATTCTCATAACCTCAACCCTAGCCGGGTCATGCGTGTCTAATGGCGAGGACTACTATTCAGTCAGGGTAGATATTGTTGACACTCCTTCAGGATCGATCGTGTCATCAAACAGTACTCCTATCGGATATAACGCAACAAATTTCACAGTTACGACAGACAACATGCCCACGACTCCAGGGAACAATGGCACGTGGCATGTCGGGATTGATGTCTACGTGATCCGGGCGGGCGGCACCGGAGGTTCATACTTACTGGACTACAAGGCTGTTGGCAATGCCACGATCCAATTGGGCCCTCCTGCTGCTATCCCTGAATTCCCTTCCGGATTAGTTGCTGGGATCGTCACTGCGTTGTGTTCGAGCGTTCTCGTCATCGACCGACGCCGGCGGCCGAGAGCCCACAAGAGGGCCTGATATTCCCTTTACTCGCACCAAATGATTCGAAACGAAGTTTTTCAAGCACCTCCGGTCTTCTAGACGCGGTTTCCATGGGTAAAGTCGCAAAGGGCCAGCATTGCAGTGTTGTAGGTTGCAGCGCTGCGGCGATTCGTTCGATCTCTACGGATAAGGTAGCTCACAGCGGAATCAATATCGGTAACGCCCGCCGGGCGTACCTCTGCAAACCACATTACCGCGAATTCAAGAAGTTAACCCGCAAAGACAGACAGCTTGACAAATGGAGATTCTCAGCCTAATGGCCAGGGACTGTTCGGCTGATAGGATAGAATCAAGAATGGAATGATTGACAGTATGCGATTATTACTTCTGCACTGTGACAATTTTGAGTACGAGGTACGGAAAGAAGCTATCAAAAACCCTGAACCAATCGGGGATAACCGAACGGGGAAATTCAAGAACGTCTTAGTCGCGTTCTGCACGGTCGAGAAGGAAGACGAAGCAAATCCAGGCGAGGTCGTTCAGAAAGCTTGTCAATCTATCGTCGACGTAGCGCGCTCGGTAAAGGCAAGTCAGCTACTGCTGTATCCTTACGCGCACCTGTCCAGTAGCCTAGCATCACCCGCACTCGCTGTGCGACTTCTCCAAGAGTCATTAGAGAATCTCAAGAACCAAGAGTTGCCCGTGTACCGGAGCCCCTTCGGATACTACAAGAGTTTCAGCCTCAGCTGCATCGGACACCCTCTCTCAGAATTATCCCGAACCATAAGACCTGAAGCTGCAAAGGCCGAAGCCCCTCCCATCAAAACCTACTACAAAGTGCTGGACCTCGACGGACGCTTGTACGAACCCGGCGAATACTCCTTCAAGCCCGGAGAAGAGGCGTTCAAAACTTTGGTCGAGAAAGAGGCGTTGAAGAAGGCTCTGCCTGGTGGAACACCCAAGTATCTTGAATACTGCAAGAAATTTGGCATCGAATGGGAGAACTTCTCAGACCACGGTCACATGCGCTATAGCCCAGAGGGCGTCATGATTTTCGACCTGATCAGCCAATACTCATGGGACGCAGTAAACGCAGTCGGGCTCCCAATCCTACAGGTCAAAGGCACTAACATGTTCGACCTATCCGTCCCCGCGGTAAAGGAGCACGCAGACCTCTTTGGATCTAGGCTCTACAGGCTTGAGGCAGAAAACAAGAGCCTAGTCATGCGCTATGCGGCGTGTCATCAGCAGTTCTCGGCCGTACGAAATTGGTCTCTAAGTTACCGCCACCTTCCCTTTGGCACTTTTGAAGTTGCTGACGCCTACCGACTCGAGCAAAGCGGGGAACTCCTTCTGTCCTTCCGCCTAAGAAAATTGCACATGCCCGACTGCCACATCTACTGCAAGAACATGAACGAAGCCATGGAAGTTACGCTCAAACTCCACGAAGTAATCTACCAAGAGATAGGGAAACTTGGGAGAGACTACGTGTCCATATACAACATAACGTCGAGTTTTCTTGAGGCGAACAAAGAGTACGTTATGAAACTTGTGAAACGAGAAGGTAAACCCGCGCTACTCAACTTCGTGCCAGAAGGAATCTACTACTGGGTATTGAATATCGAATACCACATCATAGATGAGCTTGAGCGCCCGAGGGAGATCGCTACATTTCAAATTGACATCGGCAACGCCAAACGTTTCGGGATATCATACGTCAACGAACGAAGCGAGAAAGAATTTCCCCCGATCATCCACACCGCAGTTATAGGTTCCGTGGAACGCTACCTATTCACAATACTTGACCAGTGCGCAAGGACGGAAGCTAAACATGAGAAACCCAGCCTTCCATTATGGTTGTCTCCTACCCAAGTGCGAATCCTCCCCTTAAGACCGGAATTCGTGCCGATTGCAACTGATACCGCGAGTCAATTAGCGGCGTACAATGTTAGAGCCGACATTGACGACCGTGACGAAAGCGTCGATAAACGCGTGAGGGACGCCGAGTTGAACTGGGTACCTTACGTTGCGGTGGTCGGTAAGCGAGAGGTAGAAGGAAAAGTTGTCGCGGTTCGGAGGCGGATGGACGGAAAACAATATCCCTCGACAGTGGCTGTTCTGGCCCAAGAGGTAGCCGCGGCGACGAAAGGGTACCCTTCAATGCCTTTGAAATTACCCGTGCTAATCAGCCAGAGACCGGGCTACAAACAGATCGGGTAAGGCTTCGAAAAACCTCCCACTTTTTCTCAAAGCTTATATTCGCTTCGGCAAGTATTCGCGATGGGAACCTGACGTCCAATGAGCAAAGACCAAAGCTACGGTTTTGTAATATTCCTGATCTCCATCGTCGTCGCTATCGTCTACTTGGTAGCCTTTTTCGCTCCTGTCATGAATCTGCCACAGTACTGGCATGACTGGGCGGTTGGCATTCCTGTTCTCCTCTTTGTCCTTCTGGTGCTTGTGATATCCGGGTGGATCGGTTGGACCATGCTTACGACGCCTCCACCAGCACCTCTCGAACCTGAGCCCGTTCAGAATTCGACTCCTGACACATCAAGCGCTTCCGTTAGTTCGCGCAGAAGCCGAACCCCTAGTCGAAGAAGAACAAGAAAGTAAAGTTTTCAGGGAACTGTTCTTAGATCACGCTTTCTCTCGGGTAGACCTCAATTCCTTTCTCGGTGATCCGATAAGGTCTTGGCTGTCGATCGATCTGAGTCCCACGCATTTTCTCGACTTGGATCGTGCGTTCCATCGTTCTTCCTGCCGCAATGGTTTGCATCAGGACCACACCGTGTACTAGGTACTCCTCCGTTTGCAGCGTCCGGCCCTTCAAACCAACCCTCCGCAGCTCAGAGGATAAGAGGCACGTAGCGCCAGTTTCCGTCATAGCCTCGACAAGATCCAGGAGAGCCTTCCGGCGTTGCGTTTCGTCTGGGTACTGAAATATCAGCAAGGATACTGGGTCCACAACGATTCTCTTCGCACCTATGGATTTCGCATTGTTTCGAATTAGCTTGAGTAGGCTCAGCAATGAGAAATCTTGCCGACCAATCGTTAACTTCCCAATTTTTACTTCTCCGGGAATCGCTCGTATTGGGGAAGCATCCACGAAAGAGAACTTGCCCTGTTTCTCGACGGATCCAAAGTTCCAGCCGAACTGGTTCATTTCCCAATCGTAATGAGTTCTATTCTCTTCCATACTAACGAGCAGGCCATTCTCTCCGAACTTCGTTATTCCATTATAGAGATACTGAGAGCAGAAGATTGTTTTTCCCGCCCCAGGTTCTCCCAATACCAACAGAACCCTACCCTGAGGGAACCCGCCCCCAAGAATTTCATCAAGTCCAGATATGCCTGTAGGAGTGCGACCACCGGATTTCTGCATTTTAACTCAGAAACCAAACCAACTCAGGTAAAATAAAGCATTTTGAGTCGCAAGCATGCGGATGTGCAGAACCATGCCAATATCCATCCTACAGGTGCTCAGGGTTTACCTTAACGAATCTGGGCGCTTGCGATGGCAATCGAAAGCAACGATTACGACCTCCTACCCACATAGGGCCGAGAATTGAGGGATACGCCAACTTGAGCAGCCCATACCCACTCGAGAAACGTGACATAATACGGAACCTGAGAACTCGCTACCTGGGAAGAGAGATTTCAATCACAAGTGAATGCGGTTCAACGAACGACGAGGTCAAACGCTCGGCAGAGCGGGGAGCACGTCATGGTTACGTATCAATAACAGAGACGCAATCAGCTGGTCGAGGACGGTTGGGCAGACGCTGGGTTTCTCCAATCGGAGGAATTTGGTTAAGCATTCTGCTTAGACCACGTAGTGGTCAAGCCTTCCTAGATGCGCTTCCCTTGTTAGGTGCTCTCGCGATCGTGGAAGCAGTAAGTTCGCAGTTAAGAGTCAAGGCGCGCGTTCGATGGCCGAACGACGTCGTGGTCGAAGACCGAAAGATTGCTGGGGTGTTGGTTGAAGCGAAATCAAAGGGAAGCGAGTTAGATTATGCAATACTAGGATTAGGCATAAATGCGAACTTTAGCGCAGACGCAATTGGCGCGTTCGATAGTGCAACTACTCTTCAGTCACTTCTTGGGACGCCGATCGACCGGGCGGCCTTAATTGGCCGCATCCTATTTGAGGTCGAGAACCTGTACGAGATGCTGTGTGCGGGCAAGGAAGAGAAAATTGTCGCGCTGGTCAGAAAGCTAGAGTGCTCTCGGGGCAAGAGTGTTAGATTGAAAGTGCAGAATCGCGAACTCCGGGGAATGGTGGTTGACTACGAGACTCTTGGGCGTGTACGAATACTTACACCGCAGGGACCAGAATCCGTTGACACTAATGTCCTCCTTTCCGTTGAATATCAAAGCAACTAAAAGGCGAGTGTCTCCCACCTTGCCACAGCCTAATAAGCCATGACGAATGGAGACGAGATTTCACAAGCGCACGGGTTTGGCTGAGAGGATTTGAACGCATCGGATTCAAGCAACGGGAAAAACGTTGACCTGCTCCGTGAACTTTCTAAGAAAGCACTACTTGGGGGCGGAAAAGAGCGCATAGATGAGCAACATAAGAAAGGAAAACTGACCGCGCACGAAAGGCTCGCCCTACTTTTGGACGAAGGAAGCTTCATTGAACTTGATAGATTCGCGGTATCGCAGAACCTTGAATCGTCCCCAGAAGATCGGAGAATTCTGGGAGACGGCGTCGTGACAGGCCATGGAACGGTAGATGGGAGACCGGTGTTTGTGTTCGCTCACGATTTCACGGTTTTCGGTGGATCTCTTGGAGAGACTTTCGCGATGAAAGTTTGCAAGATAATGGATCTGGCGATGAAAACCGGTACACCCCTAATCGGCTTAAACGATTCTGGCGGCGCTCGGATCCAAGAGGGCGTTGTTAGCCTTGGAGGCTTTGCAGAAATATTCTACCGGAATGTCTTGGCCAGCGGAGTTGTTCCACAGATTTCAGCGATAATGGGCCCATGTGCGGGGGGATCGGTATACTCTCCCGCTCTAACAGATTTCGTAATCATGGTAGACAAAACAAGCTACATGTTCATCACCGGTCCAGACGTCGTCAAATCAGTACTTGATGAGGATGTAACATTCGAGACGCTCGGCGGAGCTCACGTCCATAGCCAAATCTCAGGCGTCGCGCACTTCTTCGCCTCCGATGAGCCAGCCGCCATTCAGCTCATTAAAGCAGTCTTGTCGTATTTGCCGCAGAACAATTTGGAAGATCCGCCGATAGTCAAAACTGGTGACGAACCCAATCGCATGGACAAAGAACTTGCTTCAATCGTCCCATCCGACCGAGACCGCGCGTATGACATGAAAGAAATTGTACAAAGAGTTCTTGACATCGGAAGTTTTCTTGAAATACAAGCCCGATGGGCTCAAAACATCATTATTGGTCTAGGACGCCTGGATGGCCACAGCGTTGGCGTAGTAGCAAACCAGCCAAAACACTACGCCGGTGCGCTCGACAATAACTCATCGGTAAAAGCTGCAAGGTTCATCAGATTCTGCGACGCGTTCAACATTCCCGTTATCACGTTCGTAGACGTACCGGGATTCTTACCCGGAGTAGACCAAGAGCACTCCGGAATCATCAAGAATGGTTCGAAACTGCTTTACGCGTACTGCGAAGCGACAGTGCCAAAATTGACGGTAATAGTCCGAAAAGCATACGGTGGCGCTTACGATGTCCTTGGAAGCAAACACATTCGTGCTGATTTCAACTTCGCCTGGCCGAGTGCGGAGATAGCCGTAATGGGACCCGAGGGCGCGATCAAAATTATTTACAGGAAGCAGCTTACCGCCAACTCGGATCCGAAGATTGTGAACGCATTTGTCGAGGACTACAGACAGAAGTTCGCAAATCCATACGTGGCGGCGGGTAGGGGTTACGTCGACGATGTCATAGAACCTCCACAAACCAGACCCCGTCTAATTCATGCGCTTGAAACTACTCTCGACAAGCGCGAAACTCGTCCACCCAGGAAACACGGTAACCCACCCTTGTAACCTACACCTCCATTGCCGCCGATACGGTGTTTCAATCCGCTACCACAAGGAATTGGTCGATTCCCTTTGAAAATGAAACTTTTCATCGCCAATAGAGGCGAAATCGCACTCCGGATTATCAGGACGTGCCGTAAGCTCGGCGTACGTACGGTCATCGTCTACTCGGAGGCTGACCGAGAATCACTACCGTTGCGATACGCTGACGAGCGCTATCCCCTTTCGGGTTCGACACCCACCGAAACCTACCTCAACATTCCCAAGCTTGTCAAAGCCGCCAAGGAAACCAATTGCGACGCAGTTCACCCAGGATACGGCTTCTTGTCTGAAGAGTCGAATTTCGTGAAAGCCTGCGACGAGAACGGCCTTGCGTTCATCGGACCAAGTAGAGCCGCGCTTGAAAAGCTCGGCAACAAGTTGCAAGCGCGAGCAAGCATGAAAGATTGTGGTGTTCCGGTCATCCCGGGATCTGACGGAGCGCTGGCAGATGAGAATGAGGCCGTGGAGGTTGCCGAAAAAACAGGGTACCCAGTGATCCTGAAGGCAGTATACGGCGGCGGAGGGCGAGGGATGCGTGTGGCAGACAACTCCGACGAGGTCCGTAGATTCTTTCGCATTACCGCATTGGAATCAATGTCGGCCTTCGGCAGGAAGGAAATATATCTCGAGAAACGACTGGAAAGTCCTCGGCATGTGGAGATTCAGGCCATTGCTGACCGACATGGGAAAGTAGTTAGTCTCGGAGAGCGTGAATGCAGCATTCAACGTAGGCATCAGAAACTTTTGGAAGAAGCCCCATCCGTTGCTTTAGATGCGGGTCAGCGCGATAAGTTGAACGATGCAGCCGCGAAGGGTCTGAAAGCGGCGGGTTACACAAATGCCGGAACTGTCGAGTTTCTCCTTGAAAAGACTGGAAGGTTCTACTTCCTAGAAGTAAACAAACGGCTTCAAGTCGAACACCTTGTATCCGAACTCACCACGCGAATCGACATCGTAGAGGAACAGCTGAAAGTCGCCTCAAACGACTCGTTGGAGCTATCACAGAACGAGGTCCGAATAAACGGTTGGGCCATAAACTGCCGTATAAACGCAGAAGATCCTCGAGCGAATTTCGTCCCCTCTCCTGGAACGGTCATCCGCTTTCACCCTCCGACCGGACCCGGCGTCCGCATAGACTCCGCTCTCTTTTCCGGTTGCATCGTCCCAGAGTACTATGACTCCCTAATTGCTAAACTAGCAACCTGGGGCGTAAACAGGTCCGACGCGATTAAGAGAATGAAAGTTGCATTGGACGAAACAGAGATTATTGGTCTTCCAACCACCATCCCTCTGCACAGGGAATTGATGCGTGACGAAAGATTCGTACGCGGGGACTTCGACACAACTTATCTGAACACAGTTCTTGCCGCGTCTGAACTCAACCATTCTACAATATGAGAAATTCGCGGCAGCCGTGGCCGCGGTTGGAAAGGGAAGGACTCCCTCGAAAAGACATGACGTGAGCACGGCCAAACCGTCGAGATGGAGAACGGCAGCGAGAACCCAGCACATGGAAGGGCCTCACGGAGGCGGTCGGTAAGATGCGTACCTTCAGAGTTGAAGTCAACGGGTCCCTCTACAGTGTCTCAGTGGACCACATCGGCAAAGACACGTATCGCGCAGAGGTGGGTGGCACAATTTTTGAAATGGAAACTGTTTCGACTGGTGAGATTACAACGTGGCTCGTACGTTATGCCGATGAAACCGTCCGAGCTGAAACTATACCCTTGCCAAACGATCGAATGGATGTGTACCTTACAGGTATGCCATTCCCGGCGACTGTGCAGGCAGTTGGCACCGGTGGATATTCATTTTCGCCGGAAATTCACAGGCAGAGAGCGATGGGTGGGGAGGTTCGAGCACTCATGCCCGGGCGCATCACAAGCGTACTAGTCAAGGAAGAAGAACCGGTGAAAGAAGGCACACCCTTGCTTATTCTTGAAGCGATGAAGATGCAGAACGAGATTGGGTCGCCGATCGCTGGAAAAGTGAAATCGATATCGGTTCATGAAGGTGCGACGGTAAAGAAAGACGCGATCTTGATTACAATTGAATGAGGCCCTGCTGAAGGGGCAATGCCGAAGGTGAGTCGATAAGGCTATCCTCTTAACCTCCTGATGATTTCGCGGGTTGCTCTGGATCTATTCAACGTGTACAGGTGTATTCCAGGCACGCCATGATCTAAGAGCTCCCGGCATTGTCGTGCGGCATACTCGATTCCGTATCCCTGAACTGCCTCATGGTCGCCTTGAATCGGTTCAAGATCTCGAGCTACTTGTTCGGGGATGGATGCGCCGCAAATCTTCGTGAAGCGCAAGATCTGTTGGTAGTTTGTTATAGGCATGATTCCTGGAATGATAGGTATGAGGACACCTCTTTCGCGCATTCTCTTCTCGAAGTTGAAGAAAAGTTGGTTAGTGAAGAACAGTTGAGTTATTATGAGATCGGCTCCCGCCCTAACTTTTTCTTCGAGATGGCCCCAGTCTGTTTCTTTGTCTGGCGATTCAATGTGTCCTTCTGGGTAGCCGGCGACCGCTATGCATAATGGATATGACTTTCGAATGAACGCTGTTAGTTCGCTTGCGTACTGAAATCCTTCTGGATGGGGACTAAATTTCTCTGCGCCCCTTGGTGGATCTCCGCGCAGGGCCGCTACGTTTTCGATTCCTGATTGAACAAGTTCATCGAGTATCCCCTTGACTTGCGCTTTTGAGTGGCCGACACATGTGAGGTGAGCCATGCTTTCAAGGCCGATCTCCCGTTTTGCTCTAGTTACAATCTCAACCGTCTTATCCCTCGTTCCGCCGCCAGCACCATAAGTCACGGAGATGTATCCTGGGTGTAAGTTCTTGATGTCACGGAGCGTGATATAGAGTTGAGTCATTTCCTCCTGGGTTTTTGGGGGGAAGAATTCAAGCGAGAATACGGGGTTGCCGCGTTTGATGATTTCGGTAATTCTCATCGGCGGCTCTTGCTTTCCTAGGAGATTGACTGTCTGGCCAGCTCGGCACCTTTCACGATGTTAGTCAGTTTTGCGTAAGCCACATCCCATGAGCGTGTACGGAGTCCACAGTCAGGGTTAACGTAAATTCTCTGAGGGTCACCAAGGATTTTGGAAGCGTATTCTATCCTACTCCTGATGAGTTCTGGGCTTTCGACGTCATCTACGTGCACGTCTGCGACTCCTAGGCCAACCTCTCTATTATCACCAAACTCATTCAGTAAGTTCAACTGGTCATACGCTGACCTCTTCTCGTCGTCACGGTTTGCGAATTCGAGTGCTAATTGGCTGCAGTTCTTGAGGTCTAGAATGTATGGGTAGAGAAGTCGGTAATCACTGAAGCAGATGTGGAGGCTTAATTTACATTCGATTCCCGCTGTGCACTCGTTGTAGGCATCAACGAAGAATTGTATTTCGTCGGGCTTAGTGGTTAATGCCGGTTCATCCACCTGAATCCACTCCGCGCCGGCATCAACGAGCGCTTTGAGGTTGGGTTGAATAATCTGTTTGGCAACATCGAGGACGAAATCCTTTTTCGCTTCAAACTTCAGCTTTCTCAAATCATTATATTCCGCCGCCCGGCTCTTTTGATAATACTCGTTGAACGACCACTCTGCGATTGTGTAGGGCCCCGTAATGGGTACCTTAACTCGCCGTTTCGCATGTTGTTTGACAAGTACGAATTCATCAAGATGGTAAGCTTGCCGAAAGGCAACTTTGGAGACACAGGCTGCTTTGCGATAGTACCTACTGTCGAATGATCTTACATGTCCATAGAACTCAAACCCAGCCGAATTCCTCACAGGATGCTCGTACATCTCTATACGGTTCTCTTCCCCATCGTATACGTAGTCCAATCCGGCGGACTCTAGGTAACGCAACGTGAATATTGACGCGAGTTCCCGAAGGCGTGCCTGCTTTGCAGTATCCTTCGGTTTCGTCAAAATGGCTCGGGTTTCTGCCTCGTTCTCAAACCCTGAAATTTTCGACCATTTGGAGAGGTGTTCGAATCCTGATGGTCCTACATCCGTATTTCGAAGATAGTTCAGCAGCCAAGGCGCCTTAGGTAGGCTGCCAATCTCCTCCACCGGGAATAATTTGCCACCCATCTCGTCAAGCCACCAGCCTTTTTGTTTCTCCTAGAAGCCGCACTTTCTTTTCTGCCACGGTCTCAGGCAGGAAATCCAAATCGCAGTTTGGTGTAAGATAAATATCGGCAGGTTCCAAGCTCTCCCTTGCGCGCGAAACAAACGCTATGAGCTCTTTTGGTGATTCGAGAAGAGAGTTTCTCCCGTCAACACATCCGCACCCCAGTACTTTGTTGAAATCGTGTTCCTTCAAACTGTCTATGGAAGTCGCATAGAAGTCTATTCCAATTGCATCTACAGGATAGTCGAGGAGGGTTGGGATTACTTGGCTCGCGTCACCAAAATAGGTCTGTATGATACTCTTCCCACCGATCCCACGCGCACAAGCCTCGTATGCGTGTTTAGTGAATTCTAATTCCGCCTTTGTTCTGCCTGGGGCGCAAATAGAGGGTTCGTTAAACTGGAAGTACTCATACCCTTTCTCTTGGAGGCCTGTAACAATTGCTCCCAAAGCACGGCCTAGTTCTGTTACCAAGTCTGCGAGCGATGAGTAGGCTCTGTTCTCCGACAAGTGAGCGAACGTGAATGGACCAGGAAGGATGGCTTTCTTATGGGAGACGTTGCTCAAGAGGTCGTTACGGAAGTATTGCTGTAGTTCATTGCTCCTGACCACGACTTTGTCGACGATTATTGGTTTTCGGTAGAAGCTGTTATTGTCGTACCATCGTGTCAGACTTCCGAGGTCAAGGCCGGTTAGGAGCTGATTGAACGGTCTGAACAAGTCCTGCCAGTTTAGCTGTCCATCAACGATGGAGTCTAGACGGGAATCTTGCTGTAACTGAACGAGTGCGTTGATGTCGTGATTGAGAACCTTATCGACCTCGGCTTGGGGCAGGTTTCCGCGCACAGCGGCCCGGGTTGCGCCAATGAGTTTCTCCGAGCGCGGAAAAACGCCTGCTAGATGCACTTCCACCATGTTGTGTAACCCGACGAGTTTTAGGCCCGTCAGCCCTATTCCCATATTAATATTCTGAGGCCTGATTGATTCCTATAGGAATAACGCGTTTTCAGGTGAATAGGTTCTAGGTCAGTTTAACGCTTTGAAGAAATAGCGGGGCCATCGCGGCCATTCCTTAGGTGTAGTGCTTTCGAAGTCCACTTGCAGCTTCAAACCAATCCTCAAGTCTTCGAGCTTAACGTATCTAATCATGCCCGGTAATTGCGGCCCTTCTGTGAGTTTTACGATTCCTACTGCGTAGGGAGCCAATGCTTGGAACTGGGTTGGTGGAAAATGAATGATCGTGTAGGTCATCAAGTCGCCTTTGCCTTGAAACTCAACCCATTCGAACTTGTCTCCTAAGCAGTTGCGGCACATGGCTCTTGGCGGCCACATAACGGCGTCGCACTTGCTACATCTTATGCCCATCAGTTTTCGTTGGCCGCAGAATCGATAGAAGTTCTCGATGAGTGGAAGAATAATGCCGCCTTCATCACGAATAAATGAACCTTTATCTGTTCTAGATTCAGCCATCGACGACGCCACCTAATCTCCCCGCCTATAGACTTGTACGACACCAGTCGAGGCTGAACCGCCAACATTCTCTGTTAAACCCACTTCTGCTCCAGCCACTTGTCTTTTGCCGGCTTGGTTCGTAAGTTGGAGGTAGATCTCACACGCTTGAGCGGTGCCTGTAGCGCCAACCGGGTGGCCTTTGGCTTTGAGCCCGCCACTCGTGTTGGTGGGTAACTTTCCACCAAGATGAGTTACACCTTCATCTATCAGGTTCCCACCCTTGCCTTGCTCGCAGAATCCCAAGTCCTCGTAGGCAATTATTTCGGCGATTGTAAAACAGTCATGCAACTCAGCGACATCAATGTCCGCGGGGCCCACACCCGCCCTCTTGTACGCTTGCTCTGCTGCAATTCGTGTTACTTTCATGCTGCTAAAGTTCTCTCGGTCGAAAAGACTCAGCGTATCTTGGGCTTGTCCCGAGCCGATTACATTTACGGGGGTGTCCGTGAATCGCCTTGCTACTTCCGGGGATGTCATCACGAGGCAGCTGGCGCCATCTGACCTTGGGCAGCAGTCGTACAACTTCAGAGGCCATGCGACCGGACGAGAGGTAAGAACCTCATCCACAGTAATGCGCTTTTGGAAATGCGCTTTGGGATTTAGGACGCCGTGATCATGATTCTTAACGGCGACCTTCGCCATTTGTTCCTCGGTTGTTCCGTAACGATGCATGTGGTCCACGGCCATCATACCAAAGATTCCGGGAAAGGATATGCCATGCCACTGTTCAAAAGGAAAGTCGGATGCCATAGCGAGAATCTCGGTGACACCAGTCGTGCTTACGTGAGTCATCTTTTCCACCCCGCCAACCAATACGACATCATACATCCCGGATGCTATGGCCAACAAAGCGCTACGCATAGCCACGCTAGATGAAGCACAAGCAGCTTCTGATCGAAAGGCAGGAATTGGCGTGAGCCCAATCCAATCCAAGAATAGAGGCGCCACGTGAGCCTGGTGTTCGTAGGAGTCACTCATCATCCCCACGAATAGGGCCTTGACGTCTCTTCTAGGGTCCAGATTAGGACATTGATCGAACGCGTCCTTCGCCGCCTCGGCGAAGAGTTCCCGGGTGTATAGGCCATCGCGGACACCAAATTTCGAAATCCCCGCTGAGACTATGCTGGCGATTGGTTTTGCCATTAGCGTGACATCTACCGCAAACTCTATTGTTGAACTCGATGGAGCGGTTGGCAATAATTGAAGCTATTGCAAACCATTACCGAGAGGGCGTAAATTCCACGCAGTTTTTGCATCAGCTTAAATTACAGGTCAAATGTCTGCTGGAACGGAGAGGTTGCCTTCTGAAACGGGTAGGCATAGTCGGCGTCGGGCTTACTAAGCTGAGGCCGACGACCCCAGAACTTTCCTACAAAGAACTTACTTTCGAAGCGGCAGTCACGGCATATGCTGACGCCGGCGTAGATCCACGTCTGCGACGTCGAAAGCTTCGTCTGCTCGTCTGAAGACTTCTACGAAGGCACCAGTATCTTTGATGAATACGTTCCCGACCAAATCGGCGGTGCCCTAAAGCCCGTCTGCACGATCTCGGCAGATGGGATGTATAGTGTGGCTACGGCGTACATGCAGATACTTGCTGGATTGTTCGACATAGTAGCCGTTGAAGCCCACAGCAAAGCATCCGACATGGTGGACATATCTCCGGTTTACGATCTAGCTCTGGACCCAATCTACACTCGTCCCCTTGGTTTGAACGCTAACTTCGTCGCCGGGCTAGAAATGAACAGATATCTGTACAGTAGCGGTGCAACTCCCCAGGATTGCAAGAGAGTCGTAGAGAAGAACAGAAAGAACGCTCTCACAAACGAACTGGGCATGAACTTAGCAAACCCAACGCCCGGCAGTATTAGTCAGGCCTCAATTTCAGACCCCCTCACCCAGAATGATATGGCGCCCCTCGCGGATGGAGCGGCAGTCGTAGTTCTGGCTGCAGAGGATGCGGCAAAGAACCTGCGCGAGGACCCAGTCTGGATAAAAGGGACAGGATGGGCATCTGACAGCCCAACCTTGGAAACGCGCGACTGGGATAGAGCAACCTACGCTGAATTGGCATCTCGGCAAGCTTACCGACATGCGAAAATTCATGATCCGGCTCGCCAAATCCAATTTGCAGAGATTGACGACACTTACTCTTACAAAGAACTCCAACATGCTGAAGCGCTTGGCTTGACAGGGAAAACCAAGGCGCATAAGATGCTCGAGCAAGGCGTTTTCGATCTTGGCGGCGGATTGCCGGTCAACCCATCCGGAGGAAGCATAGGAATGGGTCATACTCTCGAAATGAGCGGATTAACGCGAGTAATCGAACTCGTGAAGCAACTGCGAGGAGATGCTGGAAAGCACCAAGTTCAAGGTGCCCAAACAGGAGTTGCACTAGCTTGGAGAGGTATCCCGACCGCTAGTGGGGCAGCCGTAGTACTAAGTAATGTGTGAAAAATTATGTGTGCAAAGAAACGTGTGGCAGTCGTCGGCGCGGGAATGACCAAATTCATGCGTCGAGCACAGGAAACGGGGAAGGAACTTGCCTTCGAAGCGGTAAGGCAAGCATTAGACTCATGCAATATGCGGATCCAAGATATTGATTCCGTAGCGCTGGGCACCGCACCCGACGCGTTCGATGGCGTCCACATGAAGGGAGAGTATCTGCTCGACGGTGCGGGCGCATGGCACAAGCCTTACTCCCGAAATTACGTGGGAGGAGGCACTGGTGTCTTCAGCCCGATTCACGGCTATTTCCACGTTGCATCTGGCCTGTACGACACATGCCTGGTCGTGGCTGAGGAGAAAATGTCCAGCTGCTTACCGCACCCGCAAACCGCTTTCCTAACAATATTCGACAACATGATCGAACGACCCTTGGGCCCCAATCTCATATGGATCTTCGCGCTGGAAATGCAACGATACATGCAACGACACAAGATTCCCAAAGAACAGATCGCGCAAGTTGCGGTAAAGAACAAGAGAAATGCGCTCGACCACCCCTCAGCCCAAATCGCCAAGGCGGTAACCCTACAAGACATTCTAGACTCAGAAGTCTTGGCCTGGCCGGTCCAAAGGCTAGACATCAGTCCGGTCAGCGACGGAGCCTGCGCAGTAATCCTCGCCTCGGAGGATGTCGCGAGACGAATCACAGATTCCCCGGTTTGGATTGACGGAGTCGGGTGGAACCTCGATACGACCTACTGGACAAACCGTGACCTGTACTTCCCGAGATACGTCGCAAACGCCGCACGCATGGCTTACAGCATGGCAGGGATCAGCAACCCTGCGCAAGCAGATTGACTTCGCGGAACCTTACGATCCATTCGACTACAAAGAGTTGCATCACATGGAGGGATTGCTCCTATGCCGGAAAGGTGAGGCGCCGAAACTTACGGCTGAGGGAGTTACAGAACGTGACGGAAATCTCCCCATCTGCCCATCCGGTGGTCTACTCGGAGTAGGCAACCCAATCGCCGCAGCGGGATTAATGAAGATCTGCGAACTGTTTTGGCAACTTTGCGGGGAAGCAGGAAAGAGGCAGGTTGCTGGGGATCCCAGAACCGCCGTCGCACAAGCGTGGGGCGACCTGATGCAAATCGGAACCGTAGTTGTGATGCGTTCATAGAGAATGGATTATCTTGAACAAGCAGCAACCAAGCGAACCTTCGGGCACCGCACTGAAAGAGGACGATATTGAACGCCAAAAAGTCCTAACCGTGGCCTATCAGCCTAAAGCCAAATACGAATGGGCAACGGGAATCGCCATAGGCCGATTTCTCAAGGGGCTTAAGGCAGGCGAGATTCTGGGCACAAGGTGTGAACATTGTGGACGCGTCGTAGTTCCCCCTCGAGTATTCTGTGAATGGTGCTTCAAGAGAACCGACTCTTGGGTGAAGTTACCGGATACGGGCATAGTCAACACATTCTCTGTCTCCTACATCACAGCGGACACGACGCGCGTGAAGACACCCATTATACCAGCAGTCATCGGAATAGATTCTACAACAAACGCCGGTTTCCTCCATCTCATAGGCGGAGCAAAACCCGACGAAGTCAGAATAGATATGCGCGTGAAAGCCGTCTGGCTCGAACCATCTCAGAGAAAAGGCTCGATCACCGACATCAAATACTTCGCACCGCTCAAGTGATTTGGATGAGCTCTGATCTCACGATTGCAGGGGATTTCCCAGTACATTTCCGTTACACCGCAGGATTGGCAGGGGAGAAGTTTCTGCGTGAAATCAAAGACAACGGACGACTAGTCGCGGCAAGGTGCCCGAAGTGTGATCTTAACTATCTTCCTCCGAGGATATACTGCGAACGTTGCATGTCAAAGCTTGAAGAGTATGTGACACTGGAGAACATGGGAACTGTCGATTCGTTCACTGTATGCAGAAAGGGCCCCGATGGAAAAGACCTGCCTCAACCCACAACAGTCGCTTTCGTAAGGTTCCAATCTGCGCACGGCGGGCTAGTCCACAAAGTGAAGGGATCGGTTTCGGTCGGGGACAAGGTTCGCGTAGTCTTTAGAGAGAAGTCGAAGCGAACAGGCTCCATTCTCGACATAGACTATTTTGAAAAGACCTGAAGAACTTCGCTCAACCCATCCTTACTTCCAGCGTTCCTTCTCCACGCGGGTAACGATGTGATCCACGATCACCTTAAGTGACGTTCCGGGTCCAAAGTTTCCGGTAATCCCAAGTTTCTCGAGTTTCGGTTTATCCTCATCCGGGATAATTCCACCGCCAACCAACAGAATGTCGCCAGCACGCTTCCCCCTCAACGCTCGTGCGACTTTCGGAAATGCAGTCATGTGGGCTCCGTTAAGGAGGCTTAACGCAACTACGTCCACGTCTTCGTCCATGGCCATTTGTGCCACTTGTTCTGGGCTCGCTAGCAGCCCTGCATAAATCACCTCCATGCCAGCGTCCCTCAAAGCCCTGCAGAGGACGAGAGCGCCTCGGTCGTGCCCGTTTGGCCGTTTCTTTACACAAGCCCGGGCTTGGCGACCAGGATCCTGATTTTGCGCTGCTGTGTCTTAGTCATCGTTTTCGATCTAGAGATGATTCCACCTCCCGGTTATAGTATCGACGGCTCCTTCCAATCACCGAATACCTCCCTGCCCACTTCGACGATTTCTCCC
This sequence comes from Candidatus Bathyarchaeota archaeon, assembly GCA_963733055.1. Classification (GTDB taxonomy): domain Archaea; phylum Thermoproteota; class Bathyarchaeia; order 40CM-2-53-6; family 40CM-2-53-6; genus FEN-987. The sequence goes on along the minus strand of CAVTBR010000003.1, from coordinate 115,793 downwards.
AGTGTTGCATATGACTTGACCGCCTTTAGCATCGGGTAGATACAGTTCGATTCGGAGTTGTCAAAGGATTTTCGAAGTTGTCCTAAAGCATTCCGCACTGAGGCATTGTCTCGCAGTTTCTTTACCTCACGGAGTCGTTCAATCTGTTTATTCCTCGCGTTTTCGTTGATCCTTAGCGTCTTGATTGGAGACGCTTCATTCATTGTGTACGCATTTACTCCAACCATCATCCGCGACTTTTCCTCCATCTCTCTCTGATATCTATACGAGGTGTCAGCAATTTCCCTTTGAATGAAACCTTTCTTAATGGCCGCTAATACGCCGCCGAGGTCTTCTATTCTCGCAAGGTACTCGTAGGTTCTCTGTTCCATTTCATCTGTAAGCCATTCCACATAGTATGATCCACCTAGAGGGTCAACTACATCTCCAACCCCGGTCTCCTCAGCCATGATCTGCTGTGTTCGTAACGCAATCAACGCCGCTTGTTCCGTAGGCAAAGCCCAAGCCTCATCGTAAGCGTTTGTGTGTAAGGATTGAGTTCCACCCAGAATCGCCGCCAAAGCTTCAACAGTAGTCCTAACTATGTTGTTTAGGGGTTGCTGCCAAGTTAGCGAGACGCCTGACGTCTGAGTGTGGAACCTCATTAGCAAAGACCTCGGATTTTTGCGTGGTATTTTTCCTTGACTACTCTGGCCCAAATTCTCCTAGCCGCGCGGAACTTGGCTATCTCCTCAAAGAAGTCCATCCCACAGTTGAAGAAGAACGAGAGTCGAGGAGCGAAGTCGTCCACTTTCAACTCCGCCTCAAGTCCCAAATCGATGTATGCAAATCCATCAGCCAAAGTGAACGCAAGTTCCTGAAGTGCACTCGATCCCGCTTCGCGAATGTGGTAACCGCTGATGCTGACGTAATTCCATTGCGGGAGATGTTTCGTAGAGTAGGCCATCATATCCCGGATTATTCGCAGGTGGGCCTCGGGTGGGTAAACCCATTCCTTCTGGGCAGCGTACTCCTTCAAAATATCAGTCTGAACCGTGCCACGCAGTTTAGAGGCCGAGAGGCCGCGTTTCTCAGCAGTAGCTAGGTACATGCACGTCAAAACCGATGCTGGCGCGTTGATGGTCATCGAAGTACTTACTTCGTCGAGAGGTATTCCATCCAGAATGACCTCCATGTCTCTAAGCGAGGAAACCGAAACACCGCATTTTCCAACCTCGCCTTCAGACCTAGGACTATCCGCATCGACACCATACAACGTGGGCATATCGAAAGCAATGCTGAGACCAGTTTCGCCTTCCTTGAGGAGATACTTCAGCCGCGAATTAGTTTCCTCGGGCGTTCCATACCCAGAGAACATTCGCATAGTCCAGAAGCGGCCCCTGTACATAGTTGGATAGATTCCGCGTGTGTAAGGAAACTCGCCAGGCAACCCGGCCTCCTTCTCGTAATCGTGATGCGCTACATCGAGTGGAGTGTAAACGGTCTTTACGGCGATTCCAGAAGGATCTTCGAATTTGCCCTTCCGTTCAGACGACTTGCCAACCCAAGCATTAAGCGTAGACTTCTCCCATTTTCGGTGTAGCGACGCGACTTTGCGCCTCGCCGTGGCGTCGAAGAGTGTTCCAGGCTTATTCCGTTGCTTCGCAATATCCTCCGCTTTGATCCTCCAATAGTTCTTCGCCTTTTGTGGCATCATCTGTCACGCTGAGATTTGGAAAGTTCACCGAAACGGCGTTTATCATCTTTTGGGTGCAAAACTGGCATTATTGCGAACTATTTGGCCGTAGCAGGCTGACGGGATAGGTGGCTGCTTCATCTACCGATCTCACATGTCTTTGGGTGAATGGTTATGTTACTATTCACCGATATGACACATGGCAGCGGAACAGGAGGACGAAAATTGAGTTTAGAAAAGATAACCGCTTCCGGAATCCCGGTTCATGCAGTCTACCACTCTCAAGGATCGGGTCAACCCCATGCCGACGAACTAGGAGAACCCGGTGCATTCCCCTTCACACGAGGCATATACCGTGAAATGTATCGGGAAAGAGTCTGGACGATGCGGCAGTACTCGGGGTTCGGAAGCCCCGAAGTTACAAATGAACGCTTCAAGTATCTCATTTCTCAAGGACAGACAGGTCTCAGTGTCGCGTTTGACCTACCAACTCAACTCGGGTATGATTCAGACAGCTCACGAGCTGAGGGAGAGGTTGGGCGAGTGGGCGTGCCAATCAGCACGATCGACAATATGCAGGCCCTGGTGCGCGGGATTGGCCTCAGTAAAGTCAGTACATCAATGACTATCAACGCAACGGCAGCAATCATGCTGGCGATGTACGTCTCAGTCGGAGAAAACCAAAATGTGCCCCCCGATCAGTTGCGGGGAACCACGCAAAATGATATTCTGAAAGAATACATCGCAAGAAACACCTACATCTTCCCGCCTGAGCAATCGCTCCGCTTGGCGATTGACTTAATCGAATACTGTTCGCAGAAAATGCCGTCGTGGCACCCGATCAGCATCAGTGGATACCATATCCGGGAGTCGGGAGCGACCGCAATCCAGGAGTTAGCATACGCCTTTGCAAATGCGAAGACGTACGTGAAAGCATGCATTCAACGCGGCTTGAACGTTGACGCTTTTGCGCCTCACTTATCCTTCTTCTTCGCCGCCCATAACGACTTCATCGAGGAAATAGCCAAGTTCCGAGCTGCCCGCCGAATATGGGCGCACATCATGAGAGACGAGTTTCATGCTCAGAATTCTGAATCCTTGAAACTTCGCTTCCACACCCAAACCAGTGGCGAAACCTTAACGGCCCAACAGCCGCTCAACAACGTCGTTCGCGTTACTCTACAGGCACTCGCGGCAGTGCTCGGTGGAACACAATCCCTTCACACGAACTCGATGGATGAAGCGCTTTCATTACCCACTCAGGAGGCCGTAAAAGTCGCGCTTCGCACGCAACAGATCATCGCCTACGAAAGCGGAGTCACTCAAACAGTCGACCCCTTAGGTGGCAGCTACTTTTTGGAAAGCATCACATGCGATCTCAAGAAGGCCGCCGTAAACGAAATCGAGGCAGTCGATAAGATGGGGGGCTCAGTAAAGGCGATCCAGAAAGGATACATCCAAGCCCAGATTCGGGAAAGCGCCTTCAAGCAACAGATGGATGTCGAGAACGGGAAGAAGAAAACCGTGGGTATCAATATTCTCAAAGATCCCAGGCCATACCGACTAAAGATTCAGAGAATCGATGCGAAGTCCGTACGTAGACAGATTTCAGCGACCAAGGCATTCAAGAGAAGGAGGAGCAAGTCTCACGTGGATCGAAGCCTAAGAAAGCTGGAAAATTCTCTGGCGGGTACTGATAATGTAATTCCACTCATCATCCAGGCCGTGAAGCACCGAGCCACAACCGGCGAGATTAGCGACGTTGTGAGAGAAGCTTACGGCGAATTCCACCCGCGAACCATCATCTAGGCCACACTGGGGTCCCGGGAAATGAGTCAAAAGGGAAAGAAAGCGAAACTTGAGCCATTGTTACGGAAAGCCCTCAAGCACGACCGGAGGGCAATTGCACAGCTCATGTCCATGGCCGAGAACGATCCTAGTTCACGGATCGATATTCTTGCAAGACTCTATTGGATGCACGGGAAGGCGAGCATTGTCGGGATAACCGGGCCGCCGGGTTGCGGAAAGAGCACCCTGATTTCACAACTCGCAAAACATTACCGCAACTCAGGAAAGACGGTAGGGATAGTGGCCGTTGACCCATCAAGCCAGATCACGGGTGGAGCGTTGCTCGGCGACCGAATACGAATGGGAGACCTCGCCTCCGATCCCCGAGTGTTTATCAGGAGCATGGCCACTCGGGGCCACTTCGGCGGGATCGCACGCGCAACGGAAGACGCCGTCCGCATACTAGACGCTACCTCCACTGATCAAATAATAGTCGAGACAGCAGGTGCCGGACAATCTGACGTAGACATAGAGACATTGGTTGATACGACGGTGGTTGTCACCGCTCCCGGTTTGGGTGACGAGATTCAAGCCTTGAAGGCTGGCATCATGGAGATCGGTGATATTTTCGTTGTCAACAAAGCGGACAAAGAGAGTGCCGACCACACGGCCCAGGAAATATACTCAATGATATCTATGGCCGAGCCGGTCAACGGCTGGCGGGCCCGTGTCATCAAGACTGTTGCCACTACTGGCGATGGGGTAAGTGCACTTGCAGAGGCAATTAACCAACATGCGCAGGTTCAGGGTCATCTAGCGCCGGCTCTCGTGAGTAGGGAGGCTTTGCGCTCCCAAATCCTTGCAGCTACCAAGATGTATTTTGATGATGTTTCGTTACAGGAACTAGCCACATCAAAGAAGTTTGACACCCTACTGAACCAGGTTGAATCACGTAGGCTCGATCCCTTTACTGCAGGGCGTAGGCTGGCTCGCGTTAGGCCATAGGGGAAACTGAGTTTAGAATCGATTTCGAAAATGGCGGTTTAGGTCAAATCTCTTAACGAATTTGACGCGAGAACGCTACTTGCATGAAAGATGTTAAGAGGCCGAGCCCATGACGGCCGATTGAGGAGTATGTGCAAATTGGACGACAACAACGATGAAGTACGATTTTGGGATCCGCCGCACCCCTGGTAAGCGCTTAGTTTGACGGGTCGACACGATCCCACTTTTTCCTTTTTTCTGATCTCTCTCGGGCTCATGATGACGCAAGTGAGAGGTATTTCTTTTCGTCGAAGACCCAAGTGCCTTTGTCACCGGTTAGGTCACCCGGATAAGGTTCGACGGGCAGCCATCTTGCGATGATCCATTCGCCTACCGAGTTTAGGCAAGGGGCTTGAGCCGAACCTGTCTTGATGAGTCGGTCGTCAATTGCTTTGAATAGTTGTTTCAACTCCCCGCTGGGAGCCCATACAATCGATAGTAACCCGTCGATGTCACCCTTAACGAGCCCCCCTCTCCACGCGGGAAGTTTCGACAACTGTTCAGCACAGATCGAGGCAATTTGCCTGCTGCAAGAGAGTGCGACTATTCCCCAGTCCTCCGCTCCTATTTTCAATGGCCATATCGCATATCTGAAGACATTCTCGCGCAACATTCGATCGACTTTCTTTCCGATATATGCCCCTGACACGCCCAACGTCCTCCCTAACGAAGAGAAAGGGGTTCTGCAGTCGGTATGAAGTCGCGAGAGTATTTGCAGATCGAGTTTGTCGAATTGGAACTTTTCCCCTTGCCCGGAGTTCTCTGAGGTGAAAGTTTTCTTGGCGGATATGCGCTCTCGAAGGTCGATTCCCCAAGTATCCCAGTGAACAGACCAGCGGCCTAAGGCAGCGTCATAACGGTCGAAATTCACGGACTGAAAGTCATGTTCAAGCTCCAATAGCTTGTATTGAGTGATCAGACCCCGGTTCTGCATAAGATCCAATAGGTTACGTAGGAAATCCGAATTCTCGTATGGTATGTCGAATACACAGAAACAGTCGTAGGAGCCGTATGTGCGGAAGACCTGCCTGCAGTAAGGAATGCGATTCAACAGGGTAATTACCTGGGCCTGTCTGGTCGTATTAAGAAACAGCGGGTATTCCGCCAAACCGAGCTTCCGCATGTCGACAATGATTGTGAAGAGCAATCCGGCTTTCTTTGAAAGATCACGAATAATTTTCATTGCGGTGGGGATGCTGATGCCGAGTGCTCGTCCAGCCTCACCAGTTTTCATGTCGGGTCTTTTCGCGAGCAGGTTTAGGAGGCGCATTTCGTTCTTGTCGAACTTTTGTACCACTGGCCGCGCCGCCAGAGTATTGAATATGATGTAATAGTCCGCAACAGTCAGCGCTGCCTTTCCGAATTCGAGAAGTCTTTCCCAGACCTCGCGATAGAGTGATTCACCGACCAGCATTTCATAATATTGAAAGAAGTCTAACAGGTCTTGGCCGCCCGGCCTTGTGGATTTTCTGAGACCATGTCGGGCGTGGGACCAGAGCTCTTTCTCATTCTTGCGTTCAAACATTTTGTAGGCTAAGTATTCGGATTGCTCGCAAAGAACTCTCGGTGCATGTTGCATACCGTCCAGGATTCTCGGCGAGAGCAGAACCGCTGCTTCGCGGGCTAGGACCCCTTTCCTGAAAGCATCCAGAAGTAGAATGGGGGGATTGACGTTTAACACACCGTCCTCCGGATACCATTGGCTTCCCCATCTCCAAGTTTGTTCGTCTTCGTACAGGCCCGGGGGGAAGAACGACCTTATGTTTAATGTCCTCTGAAATCGTTCACTATCTTGCCATCTGACCCCCACGATTCCTTCCAATGTCCTGAGAGAAGAACGAAATTCTAGGCGCGCGCTGTTTAGTTTGGAAGCAAACTCTGAGTTAAGATCAATTCGCTCTTGAAGGAGGCGTTCTGCTTCAGCTTGTACCATTGCTAGTACAGTGCCTGGCTCAGAAGATGATTGGAATGCAGTGCGACAGTCATTCGTCTTGGTGAGTTGACACGTTTCTGCTACTCCTACTAATTGGCCGAAGAATTGCTTTCTCGCTGCCTCATTCCGGTACTTTGGAGTGATGCTCCGATAGACTTCGCCTATCGCCTTTGCTAGAATACACCTTAGGTAATCATCCGACGCAGCTTCACATATCTGTTTGTCAGGGTCGTTGAGAGCTGGAAACCTCGCTTGGACCTGATTCGGCGAGGTCTTCTCATTTAAGAGAAGTTTGAGTGCTTCTGGCACTTTCCCCGTTCGGACAGCTTCATGTCTCAGCAGCAGACTGGCCTTTAGCATCCCCTGACTAAGCCAAGTAATGGGAATGGAACTACTCTGTTTGAGCCGAGTTTGTGATCGGGGCATGAGCGTGTTCCTTTCGTTCGCAGAGGCTATTCCTAAGGTTTTCTTATTAGGATTCCAACTTCCGAGCGGCATGCCCACTTATTGGTGCGATATTTGGTCAATAGACGCAGCATAGTTTTCACATATTGAAAACAATGAGGTCTGGTTTTGTAGCCTTTCAAGACGCCATTGCATCAATGGGTTCAGCGAGTGACACTAGTTTGAAGTGACTCTTTGAGTACTGCTGGAGTGTATCCGAACGGAAGTAGGAGATTGGTGGTTGAGGAGAGCAGTAGGTCAACGTATCGTTCAGAGTCGAAGTCAGAGCCTTCGTTCATTAACTCGGTCGGTAGAGCCCTGTTCTGAGTTATTCGTGACTTGTAGTACGTTAGAATGTAGCTCATTGTTTGACCCGCATGGGTTTTCATGCCCTCCCGAACGAGGTGTTGAGCAGCGATGCTTTGCGGAACCATGTTTCGGTATTCGTTGGGGTTTTTGCTGAGGCGTTTCTCAATCGTCAAATCCTCTACGGGTACAGCCCCATGCCGCATTAGATTGACGTAGGATTTGACCACGACAAGAGCTTCGGGTATGAGCGCCTTAAAATGTTCGGAGTTCTCCGCTTTAGCGAACAGGGTTAACATATCAGACTGGCAGCGCCCGACGATTCCGGGTGTATCATGCTTCCTAAGGTCGATGCCGCGCAGTTTGGGTTTCCCGTTTTGAAAGACGCCATAGTACCGGTTGAGGACTGGAATGCGTGCATCTGTCCGAGAGTTCAGAAAAACAATCCACTTGTAGAGCCCCTCAAATTCAATTGGAAAATGTAGTTGAAACTCAATTTGACGACAAAGATCCTCGTACTCAACGGCGGTTGCTCCTTGTTTCTTAAGCCACATCGAATCAACGATTCCATGTAGGAGTGTAAAGCCCTTAGACTCCGCGATTGCAACAGCTTTTCGGAGGATTTGTCGTGAGAAGGCGCAGGTTGCAATATGTGCATCTATTCTTCCGAACCGCGCGTTCTTGAATCCCAAGTAGCCGAACGAACAGACTAGGATCCATTTGAGAGCGGCTTGACATTTGTCATAGCGCAGCCGCATATCTGGGTCGGCGGTTTCTTTCTTGTATTTTTTGTAGAGCGCTCTCTTCTGGAGCAAGATGTCCAACGAGCGTGACACGATGCCATTCCATCGCTCGCAAATGTTCCATCCAAGTTCGGGGACTCGGTTGGTTGAGTTAGGGCAGCACGTGCACCGTACGGTTTCGCCACTTAGATTCATGTTGCGCATTATTGTTGGGTAGAGAGAAGAGAAGTCCAGCTCTCCGACCGAATCATGTATGCCAAATTGTGGTTCATAGATGAACCCGCCGCGGTCAGCGACTATGAGTTCATTCCCATTCTTCCACTCTTCCGGCTCATTCTTGTTCCAAGGTATGAGCACATCGGCTTTCACCACGTGGTAGAGTTGAAGCGAAGTCATGCTGGTGCCAATCGTCGTTCGTGACGCTCTTTGTAGCGGTATGATGCATGTGCGAGCTACCTCGAAGAGGCCCTCAAGACCACAGTCACTGCTGATGAAGCCATTCGCCTCGTCAACATGCAAACGCCCTAGTAGTCGCGCGGCGGTTTGCTTGAACAGTATCTTACCATAGGAGAAGTAACTGTGTCCCTGCACTTCGTAGACGCGAAGCGGAGCTTTCTCTCTGCCCAGGATCATCTCGTGGAGAAGATTGTGGTGCTCCGCTCTCCGTGCGAGGTATGGGAAGATGAATGAATCTCCGCCTTCGGTCAAAACCACATCGGGGTTGATTGTGCGGAAAGCCTCTACGAGTTGGGTGAGCTTGTCGGGTTCGCTACCCGAGTTGATGGCGAGGGTTTCATCGTCGGTTTGAAGAGTAATCGAACCTAACTCGTCTTTGAAAGTTGGAATTCTGCATGTTTTTTTGGTAGTTATTTTGAGGTGCAGGGTACGAAGGATGGGTAGTTCATAGTCTAGTCGTTCACGTGAATCTTTCATTACCCATTCAATGTGGGCATGCGTGTCGTTTGCTTCGACAAATGCGAGTGGGAACAGGTTGTTGTGGTATAGGTACATTTGCGTTGACGGGATGTCCACATCGTAAAGCTGATACCTTGAGTATCCGCCGTAGCGGAAGATTTGTCTCGCAAGGCTTTGGGCCTCGGACTCACTATCCACTTCAACCTCCAGAACCTTACTTCGAGTCTTGGCGCCCGCCCTCTCAAATTTCTCTACAAGCGTGCAGGTTGGGATGAATGGTTGGAGGTTTAGTAGGTCGTTTGCTTCTCCGCCAATTCGGATGCGCGGCTTCCACCCGTCAACTAGACGGACGCAGGATCCATCTGGCTGCTTTAACCAGATGATCATCTTTCCGGGTTTTGGGTATAGATCCAGTATCCAACCGCGATGTGTCAAAGACCATGCGCTTCTAGGCGTTTCTCTAGTTCGACGAGTTTCTTGTGGTGGGCGAACAACATGGAGATGATTAGTGGGACTTGTTTTAGTGGTGATGCCATGACGCTGGCAGCGGAAGCTAGCAGCCTACACTGGTTGAGCATATCCTCGAAGACGGCCCTGTCTTCTTCTCTGAGAAATTCTTGGAAACGTTTCAGTTTCTCAACTTCGGCTTCAACAACCATCCGCCAAGACGGAATAGTGCGCCCCATTACAGATATCCCTCCAGAGCCTTAACGCCAGGCACAAAAGCGACCGCGGTGCGGGGCGGGACGTTGGGGTATTTCAGTGAGAATTGAGTGAGGCCGGTTTTTTGTTCAACACTGACTAACACATGTGCAGCACGTGTCAGGGCGTGATCCATTAGAAAGGTTCTTGGTTCAAGGTTCGTGGCAACGATTAGGCACTCGTATTGTCGGGCAAACATTCGGAGAGTTCGTGCGGTTTTAGCGAAGATTCGCAATGCATCTTCCTTATCGTCGTCGCGCACGTCTGGGTCGCAGTACAGTTGGGTTATGTCGGAGATAACGACAAGCTTCGCACCGAATTTCCTTATGGCGTTTGGAAGTTTGTCTGTAATAATGCATGCGAGTTGATGGTGAGTGAAAGCCCTGCTCACGTGTAGCCTTTCAAGAACCTTCTCCGTGTCGAGGCCTTGCTCAACTGAACTGTCAGATATAGCGTAGGGGTCGAAGCTGTTGCCTCCGTCAATGAATAAAACATCACAATCAGGACCTAGAGGTTGGGGAAGCATCGCCCGTACAGAGAGTAACGTACACATCGCACGAGCGGGTTTGCCTTGAAACGCGATAAGCTGTCCGAAATTTAGGCGTAAGGCGTTGTCTAAAGCTTCAATCCCGAAGGTTAGGTCAGGTTGCGGCTCTTGGCGCGCATCTATGAGAAGGCTGTCAACCTTGACGAAATCTTGAACGGCTAACTGCGGAGGTGAATTGGACCATAGTTTGCGTTAAACAATGCAACCAGATAATTCCAGTAAGCACATTGAGCCATGGCTGTCAGAGGCGAGTGAAAATGCGTGTGCGCAGGATATGGCTCAAGAGATTATCTGGCTTAAGATCTCCTTATGTTGTCCCTCGTCAATCGTACCCATGTTCAGAAGCTTGTCGGCTATGCGTCGCATCGTTGTGAATGCGTGAAGTTTCACCTGTTTCTTCTGCAAGTTTGCTCCCGCGCCTTGCTGCCTATCGAGCAAGACCACGGCGTCGTCGACTACTCCCCCTTCAGCTCGAATCGCTTCTGTGGCCTCTAAGAGGCTCTTGCCAGTCGTAACCACATCATCCAAAACCAAGACCTTGTCGCCTGGCTGCAGAAGACCTTCGACTCTCTTCTCGCGGCCATGCTCCTTCTGTTCTTTCCGAACGTAAAGCAAAGGTTTGGTCAGGTTAAGCGCTACCACCGCAGCATAGGCGATCCCTGCAGTAGGTATTCCAGCTAAACGTTGAACATGCTTGATTAGATCAGGCTCGATAACACTGCGGTACATGTCGATCGTTTGTTGAAACGCCTCTGGATAACTGGGAATCAAACGAAGGTCCACGTAATACGGACTGAGGATGCCGCTTGCTAGCTTAAACGTGCCAAACTCTAGGCTCCCGGTCCTGAGCAGGACATTACAGAAGTCGTCTAACCTTGCGCTGACCAGCAATAACACCTAAACCACTAACGTGAGCCTACAGGTTTATTCTTTTGCACGATCACTCGCTTCAACCCAGAAGAACAGCCCAATCGAAATTTCAGCCTCTCAAGCTTTTACGACTCGATTGGCATCGTAGCAGCCTGTGGTGATAACTTTGGTCGAAGTATGGCTGCCATATGGACGCTCTGACATACCTGTCAGAGTGCCCGAAGAGACGTTGCTCGACATTCTCAGAGCGGAGAGCGCGAGCCCTATAAACGATCCAATAGCAGAGGCCGAGCGACTTCTCCAATCAAACGAAAAATTCCAAGAAGCCACGAATAAAGCAACCAACGCTGCCATCGTGCTTGGATCGTGTGGAAGCCAGCAGCTTGCGACCGATCTAACTCAGGTGGTTCTCAACCATCTTTCCCATTCGCAGGGCTCGCGTACGATCATTCTCACTAAGGACGCAACTGATATTGGGGAATTCAGCGATGCTAAAGTCTTGAAGCACACAGGCAAGTCCGAGTCGACGCCGTTTGCGGATTTCCACGGTGGATTCACTCCGGACATTGACTCGGCGTTCGTCAAATCCGACCTCAGATTCCTCATCGGCGAACTTAGGCCGCATCACTTTCTCGGGTACTCAGGACTCTGTGACCTAGTCTTTCCCCAATTGGCTTCAGATACTTCGGTTCACCGCCAAGTGACAGACAGACCGGGTGTGACACTCGACACCCTACATAAAGAAAGGATAGAAATTGCAGCATCGTTCCAAAACCTTTTCGCTTTAGGCCTCGCCGTCGATGCGGAGATGCGTCCAGCAAGCCTGGCTTTTGGAGGAATTAATGATTGTCTAACGAGCCTCTCTCCTTCCGTTGATAAGTTGCATTCGAAGCAGATTACAAAGCGAGCTGACATTGTAGTGATGGGTGCGGGCGGGTTCCCCTTCGACGATTCGCTGCTTGATGCGGTTGAGACGATTCCGGCCGGTCTAAATGCGCTGAAGAAAGGAGGGACTTTGATTGTGGCCGCGGAGTGCGGCAAGGGGCACGGTGACACTGAATTTTACGAATGGTGTTCGGAACACAAGGAACCTCGACATCTCGAGACACGACTGCGTCATCGTTTCAACTACAATGGCTTCAAAGCCTCATTTCTAAGCAGAACTCTGCAAACACATAGAGTATGCTTAGTCTCAACCATTCCCGACTACTATGTAGAGAACACCTTCAATCTGAAATCCGCGACTACCGTCAACGCGGCCCTACATAGCGCACAAAGAATCCAAGGCTCAGATTCCACAATCACAGTAATTCCCAACGCCTCCAAAGTCATTCCGAAACTAGTCGAACCCGCAAAACAATAGCACCTTATCTTCTGCAAGGGCCGTCACTTGCCGTCACTCAGTTTATCACCCCGCCTAGAGAGAGGATGCACTTAGACTGCCATTGATACAGGCACGATGGGTCTACGCTTTCCTCCTCCTAAACCTGATCTCCATTGCCTCGCCGCTGCCCCAAACCAATGCGACATTCAAGGTCGGAGCCTGGGGCGACGACGCTTCGCGAAACAACTTAGGCGTTCAAGCGCAAATCGAAACCCATCTGTATGATTCGCTTCCAGGAACACTCCAATATTTCTGGGTTGGAGACGACCTAGCCGACGGGTCATTCGTTCAATTCGGATACTCGCTGGAACCAGGAGTGTATTGTCTCAAAGGAGCATCAATCGGAGGAAAGTTCACCTGCTCAGGGTCTACAGAGATAATCCAGAGTGACGATGCTCGGTGGCAATGGCAGTATTGGCCAAATCGTTTCAAATCTGATTTCTACTACGGAATAGGTCCGACAGGTTCAGCGGGAACCAATGAAACATCGCATCTGTACACGATTGCCCCAACCACTCTAAATTCGTGGAGTTTCATGTTGGACGGGCGAGCCGTATCGAACTCAAGTTTTTCAGTGAGCCATTCCGTTGATCCGGCCTTCGTCATTGCGGAGGGCAACGCCGCCCAAAATGTATCTACAATTCTAGGTCCAGTAAAATTCAGTCAATTATCCTACTTCGACGGTAGCCGCTGGAACTCAGTTAATTCCCTGGTCGCCCTAAGCTACTGCGGAACGGGGGTAACATGCTTCGCGAACTCCTACGGAGCCACCGCTATTGGTCCAAACATGCTTCTCGTTGGCTCGAATGTTCCAAAACTTCAAGACGGAGCACTGCTCTGGACCAGCGGCTACGTTGACCTCGAAGTCATCGTGCATCCGGGAACACAATTCTTCGTAACCTCCGCCACCGGAACCGACGGATACAATGGCAGCGCGAAAGTAGGCGTTCCAATGGGCATGTTTGTTTACGTGGCAATTTCAGATACGGTCGCTAGCACCCCCGGAGTATTGGGATGGATCGGCGGACAAGATCACTTTCAAGAATGGTCCGGAGCCGTAAGCTCGAAAAATCTCACGATTCAAATTCTCATGGACTCAAACAAGACGATCACCGCAAATTGGAATACGGATAAAACCATACCATCGATCGTCGTCGCTTTCATATTGATCACGATCGCCGCTTTGGCAATTAGGACAACCCGGAAGCGATTACGAGGCGGCAGCTGAGAGAAAAGCCGGCTTAGTGGGGTAAAGTTACCGATTCCTTTTTGGCGCTCTGCCAATACCATTGCGATTGACGATACGAGGGGACCTCTCAATTGGTGTTGAAGCAATTTACGATGATTCTCCTAATTGCTCTGATCGTGGGAAGCTATCCAGCAGGGAACGCTGTAGCACAACACCCTACTGACCGGTCAGTGGCTCAGCGACAGGACTCGGGGGACTGCTCAGCACCTCAATATAGCAATGCGACAGCCGCGATGATTATTCATTGTTCAATAACGCCGATAGACGACACCTTTGCCGACAATCTCATTCCCACGAAGACTTTTGATGATTTAGGCGTCATAATTGTGCAAAATATCCCGAGCGTGCCCGTGTCTAAGACTTATGGGTTCATGAAATTCGATTTGGCGAAGAGCCTGCCCGAACAGTTGGTCCAGTCAGGGGCAATACCGCAGAATGCGAGCTTGCGAATGTACGTTCGGTTGATGAACTTCTTCTACAACGCTACCGTCGAAGTGCATAACGTGCCAGTTGAGAATTGGACTGAGAATACTCTCACGTGGAATAACATGCCGCAGTTCGACCAAAACGTGTATGCCTCAACCAACATAAGACAAAATGGTACATGGACTCATTGGAACCTTACAAACCTTGTCAAGCGACGGTTCAACTCAACCGGTCAGATCACTTTTGCAGCAATCGCTTCGGAAACTAATTGGAGAAACCTAGTTTGGTTCGATTCTAAGAGGCAAACTTCTTCGAACGGCACTACCGCCCCAACTTTAGAACTGGCCTTTGTCGAACCATACCTGACCATCGAAACTCCCTATCCTAACATCACCATTTCGGTAGGGGGCAGAGAGGTCGCCACGAACGCAAACGGGACAACACAGCAACTGCTTCCCTGGGGAAACTACTCCGTCTCCGTTCCAGATATCATACGGATAGGGAATGGAACGCGAGCCCGTTTTACCGGTTGGAACGACAACACGAACAGTTCGACTCGACTAATTTCCGTAGGCAATAACCTCACGCTCAAAGCCAACTACGGGATCCAGCATGAGCTGGTTGCAAACTCACCTTTCGGAAACATAGCTGGTGAGGGATGGTATTTTGAAAATACTGACGCCACGATCACCATAGCTCCAACCTCAGTCCCGCTAGAAGGTTTCACCGGCTGGATCGGCGGACGATACGTTTTCGATCACTGGTCAGGAGCCTGCACCACGACCGCATCGCAATGCCAGGTGTTGATGGACATCCCGAAAAGTACCGTTGCGGTGTGGAGAGTTGATTGGACTCTGACTATAATTCTTGCTATGGTTTTAGTGACGTTAGCGGCATGTGTGGTGGTCCTCATGAAAAAGCGTAATGCGGGTAGAAGGGTCAGGATCAAGAGGTCGAAGAGAAGAGGCGTGGCTCCACGCCACCGCCGTCGTTAATACCGGGTTTTGTGACTAATCCCAAATACTGTTGCGTCCTTAGACTTGCATCGCTGGGGGGGTGTATGATTGACATCTCGCGTTTTCACATTGACAATTCCTGGCTTGATTCTACTTGCTTTGGCCTTAACCGTGCCTAACGTGAGGGCTCAAACTACCACGATTACCAACGTTTCCTATACTCGCACTGCACTCTTCAACATCGACACTCAGTCAACGAATACTCCGCTGGTTCTTAATGCAACAGTAGATTATTCTGACGTCAAGTCAGGCTACTACTTGGCAGCAGGCGTCTTCGACCTAGACAATGGAAACCTTGTGAGTGGCTTGGGTAGTTCTAGCCCCCAATCCTGCATCACGACAGCTCAATTCGCTGGATGCATCATATCACTAACGGGTACTAATGGTTCAGAGAGGATGCAGTTCTTGCTTACTCATCCAAAGGGCGTTTGGAATCTGGCTCTCCAGGTAGGCCTCTTGGACAAAGTGCAAAACCTCATTCCGAACTCCTTCAGCGACTACACTTTCACAATAAGTGTGACCAGCGCTCTTACACTAGAGGTCGACGTACCTAACTCTGTCGCAGTTTCAGTGGACGGAGTCAACGGTTCCGGCGGAAACGTCCAGTTAGTGCTCGCCGCGGGAACGCACACAGTTTCGGTCCCGGAATTAGTCCAAATTGATAATGTAACGAGAATTGAGTTCACAAACTGGTCGGACGGATCCACAGACGCAAACAGATCCGTCGCTTTGAATTACGATATAGTTCTTCGCGCGAATTATGTGACTCAATTCAGGCTTCAAGTGACTAGCCCCGTCAGTTTACAGGGTGGAGGATGGTACAACGCTGGCTCGAACACGACGTTATCGGTTCCTTCGCGAGTAACTCCTATGACAGGAATACTCGGCGCACTCGGGGCCAAGTGGGTTTTCCAGGGTTGGACTGAAGACGGGCGCAGGGTGTCTGAATCAACAATCTATCAAGTCAGCATGGATTCTCCTCACAGAATTGAGGTGAATTGGTCGGCTGACTACATACTACCCTTATTAATTCTGGGAAGTGTTGCGCTCATCCTGGCATTCACTGTAGCGTTTTCCAGGCGTCGATCTCAAAAACGGAAACGCCCGAAACACGGCAAGAAAAGCAAGCTCCGAAGGACTCGGCGGCGCGGTGGCAATTGAGTTCGTGACTTCTCAATTCAAGTGGGACTAACGTAGGATCTCGCCCTTAATTCAGATAGGCAGATTTCGTTTCGTTCGCTCTTCACCAGGGACCGGGGTCGAAAAATTCGGGTGTAAATCCAGGTCGTCTAAGTGTTGCGCCTGGTCTTGCTCCAACGAAGAGCTTCTTCTTCCATCTGTTCTCTCCGTTCCACGATCTCGTCATAGTAAATTGTGACTACCCCGATAGGTATGAGGCCAAAAGCATAGATCGTGAGGGGCCTTAATCCATAGAAAGGTGACCAGACCGAAGTCACATGGAACGTGTATGTGCTGTTGTAGCTGGTGATCGTGAGAAAGTATGGCCCTGATCTGTTCGCTCTCGTAAAGACGGAGAGGCCCTTTTCGTTTGGGCCGAAAATAACGCTAACAAGCGCCGGTCCTACTATGGTTTGTTGCGCCTCGTCGTAGTAGGCCAGAAGAACCGTCGTTGCCCCCTCTCGGTCACTAAGCACGGTCAGACTGATTGGTTGGCCTGCATCGATTGGCGGTATAAAGTATGACTTGATCCAGTAGGGACGCGATTGATTGTACTCGATCCCAGGTCCGATTCCGTCAAGCCTCTGGGGTGATTTGTAGTATGGCATTATCGTTCCAATGAAGAGAAATAACAGCCCGAGCGTGAAGAGAACGATTCCCGCCGCTTTCGCTCTTCGAACATGCAACCTTATGGCCTAAACGAACTTATCGGCATGATGACAGGCTACGAAATGTCCTTGAACCAACCTATCTTCGAATTTTGGAGCTACCTGCTTGCAGATATCGGTGGCGTGTGGACACCGTGGGTGGAATCTGCAGGCTTGGGGCGGGTTAATAGGGCTAGGGACTTCGCCCGGAAGGATAATTCGGGTTGTTTTGTGGTCGACATCTGGGACAGGAACAGCAGAGATCAGAGCCTGCGTGTAGGGGTGTAATGGCTTGTCAAAGATTTCGTCCGCGCTAGCTAATTCGACAATTTCCCCCAAATACATTACCGCGACCCGCTGGCTGATCTGTCGAACGGAGCTGAGGTCGTGTGAGATGTAAAGATACGACAGGTGCTTCTTGCTCTGTAGATCTATGAGCAAGTTTAGGATTTGAGCTCTGATAGATACGTCTAAGGATGAAACGGGTTCATCGAGAATAACGAATTTCGGATCAACCGCCAGAGCACGTGCGATCGCGATTCTTTGCCTCTGTCCCCCGCTGAATTCATGCGGGTAGCGTTCAGCGTGATATTCTTCCAGGTTCACCATCCTAAGCAGTTCGTACACGCGATCGGTCCATTGGTTCTTCGGTATGTTCTTGTGAATAACGAATGCTTCGCTGATAATGTCGTATACAGTCATACGTGGGTCGAGGGAGTTGTAGGGGTTCTGAAAGACCATCTGCATTCTGCGTCTAAGTAGTTTCGCATCAGCTTGATTCTTCTTCTCGAAGGTTTCGACTACGTTCATGCCTTCGAAGAATATGGATCCTGAAGTTGGTTTCTCGAGGTACAGAATCACCTTGCCAGTAGTAGTTTTCCCGCAGCCACTCTCGCCCACTAGTCCGAGGGTTTCGCCTCCCGATATGTGGAAAGACACGTTGTCGACAGCATGGACGTCGCCGATTTTCTTCTTGCGGAGGATTCCACGCTCTACAACGTCGAAATATTCAACGAGCGAGTTTACTTCGAGAATCGGGCGGCCGCCGTCCCAAGTCGATTGCATCTCAGCCACCCCTCCCTTCAAGTGTCAATTCCCGCCAAAAGTGGCAGGCTACAAAATGGCCCTCGCCAACCTTCTCTAGGGGAGGCTCCTGTTTCGAGCAAATGTCTTTCGCGTATTTGCATCGAGGATTGAACACGCATCCGGAAGGTGGCTCAATGAGGTTGGGTATGTTTCCAGGGATCACTTCGAGGGTACGGGTCTGTTTGACGCTCGGCACGGCTTTGAGCAACGCTTCCGTGTAGGGATGCTTAGGAGACCTGAACAAGGTCGGCGTATCTGCCACCTCCATTACTTTGCCCGCGTAAAGCACGGTCACACGCTCTGTCAGGTCAGCGATTATGCCCATGTCATGCGTAATCATTACCATGGTCATGTTTAGTTCCCTTTGTAATTGCTTCAATAATTCCAGGACCTGGGCCTGGATAGTTACATCGAGGTTGGTCGTTGGTTCATCGGCGAACAGTAACATAGGTTCGCAAGACAGCGCCCGGGCAATTGCGATCCGTTGCTTCATTCCGCCACTTAGTTCGTGAGGATATGCCTTCAACCTCTTTTCGGGCTCCTGAATTCCTACGCGCTCCAGAAGCGATAGCGCTCTCTTCGACGCATCCTCTTTCGTAAGGTCCTTGTGAAGCCTTAAGATGTCAGTTAATTGTTTCTCAACGGTGTACACTGGGTTAAGGGACGTCGTGGGGTCCTGAAATACGATTGCCATTTTCGGGCCTCGAAGTTTGCGCATTTCATTATCTGATTTCGAGAGCAAATCTTCGCCTTCGAACTTCACGGACCCATCGACTATGCGACCTGGTCGTGGTACTATGCGAAGCACGGATTGTGCGGTAACAGACTTGCCTGATCCTGACTCACCTACAAGGCCAACCGTTTGTCCCTTGTAGACTTCCAGAGACATGCCATCCAACGCTTTGACTACGCCGGCTTCGGTGAAAAAATAGGTTCGGAGATTTGAGATTTCGAGGAGTTTTTCTGGCAATCGACTGGCCCGCTCATTCACGTAATCGTGGGTTTAGGGCGTCAGATAATCCATCGCCCATTAGATTGAAACCTAAGACACAAAATACTACGGCCAAACCTGGAAATAATGAAACCCACCAAGCCGTTCTCACGTAAGAGAACCCTTCGTTAAGCAGAAGCCCCCAAGTTGGAGTATTAGCATCACCAAAGCCAAGGAAGCTCACGACAACCTCGGTCAGAATGAAGCCTGCGATATTGAGTGTTGCAATTACGATGACGGGTGACAAGATGTTCGGAACAATGTGACGAAAGAGAAGCCTGAAAGACCCTGCTCCCAAAGACCGTGCGGCTTGAACGAACTCCATTTCCTTCAACCTGAACGTCTCCCCCCTTACAATGAACGCAATACCTGACCAGCCGAAGAAAGCGAGTATGAGGACGATGAGCGTAAGCCCTAGGCCCTTGAAGACCAAGACTGAGAACACTCTTGCGAATAGAAGAATGAGAAGCAGGACAGGAATTACAAAGAACATCTGTATGACCCCGAGCAATACGTCCGACACAACGCCCTTGAAGTACCCCGCCACCGCTCCTACCGCAACACCAATCAGCGTCGTGATGAGAGTCGCCGCGAGTCCGACGTATAAGTCATAGCGAGCCGCATTAACGGTTTCACTGAAGACGTCTATTCCTGAGTCCTCAACTCCGAATGGATGCTTGAATGAGGGTGGAGTCCCAGCGTCCCCCTCATACAAAGCTCGATAGCTTCGAGCAGGATACGCAACGACAAATGGGCCTAGCAAAGCGACTAGAACGAAGAAAACAACGATTCCACTACCGATTAGGCCTGATTTGTTTCTTCTAAATCGACGCCAAGCTACGGACCATTGACTCGCTCCTCGCTTAGGAACACTCTGAGACAACCGGGAGCCACTCACTGTATGGTTACGCGCGGATCAATCAAGGCGTACACGAAATCAGTTATCAGGTTTGCCATCAACACCATCACCGTTATGACGATCGTTATCCCCTGTACGAGAGGTATGTCTAATGTGAGGGCCGCTTGGGTGAATGCTAGGCCGAGACCCGGCCATGAGAAGGTCGTCTCTGTAGCCGGCGCACCAGCAAGTGCCGCGCCAAATCCAAGCCCAATGATTGTGACTACCGGACTGATAGCGTTCCTCAAAGCGTACCGATATGTGACAGTTCGCTCACTAAGCCCGCTGGCACGGGCGGCTAGAATGTAATCCTGCCGCATAACCTCAAGCATATTTGCCCGCACGAGGCGAACAAAGGTTGCCAACTCTACGTAAACTAATACAACCGTGGGGAGAATCAAATGTGCTATAGGGTCTAGCAAACTGCTTCCCCACCACGGTCGACTTACACTAACAGCTCCACTACTTGGCAACCAACCGAGCCACAATGAGAAGATCACGATGAGCATAATTCCGAACCAGAAAACTGGCATCGAAAATCCAAAAATCGCTGTGGTCGTTATCGCGTAATCGGCCTTGGAGTATTGATGCTTGGAAGAATACACTCCGACTGGTACGCCTATGACAACTGCCAATATCAACGCTAGAATCTGCAACTCTAAGGTAGTGAATGTCCACGGCCCAATCTGAGACAGAACAGGCCTTCCCGATATCGACACGCCCAAGTTTCCATGCAGGAGGTCCCACAACCAGTACAGGAATCGTTCCCAAACGGGTCGATCTAGGTGATAGTAGGCTGTTAGCGCTTTCAATACCGCAGGGTTCGGATTCCTGAGACCGGCACGGATCAGATTTATCGGGTTCCCTGCTGCGTTTCCTACACCAAAAGTCAGAACTGCAACTCCAAGGAAGACGGGGATCATGAATAGCAAGCGGCGGATAACGTATCGGATTAGGCTTGCCATGTCCTATCCTTACATTGACAATGCGCGAGTTTCAAACAATTAACGTTTGCGCTTCAAGGAATCATGCGAGAATCTAACGCGTAGGGGATTAGCGGACCAACCGAAGACCCTGCACCGAATTTGCGGCACCAACCCGATTTTGTCGGGCTCTGAGTTCATACGTGAACCTAGAGGAGGGCTTTGTGGGAAAGCCTAAATACGGTTCTTACTGAGCCTTAAATTACGTGAAAATGAAAATGTCTAACAAATCCCTAAAGTACATCATTCAAGGCATATCCTTAGCACTTCTAATCTACGTTACTGCATCAACAGCAGTTCCGGTTATGTTCAGTCACGCGTATGCTCAGACGCCGACTTTGTTTTCGGTTACTCTGATCGCTCCCACGGGTGGAAACTCGGTGAGGAGACAGTACGCGAGCATCATAACCAGCAACATGATATCCGTAGGCATCGATGCGAAGTTGTTCTACGTGAACTTCGACCAACTATCGAATCGACTCTTCGCAGCCACAGCCCCCCCGGGTTCCTCGTTTGCCCAAGGTGGGTATGATATAGGATTCATCGGATGGGGCTTCACAGGCTTTGTTCCCGATTTCCGTGGAAACTTTGACGGAAGACCCGCATATGTTCCACCTACCGGAAGCAATTACGCATATTACAACAGTCCAACAGTGAACGCAATCTTCGACAAGCTTTACACCACAACAGACACCGCGACACAGATCCAACTGACTCACCAATTTGAGGATCAAGTCTTCAACGACGCTCCGTACAATTACATCTTCGAGCCCGTTAGCGTCGTTCCAAGAGTGTCAAAGTTCACAGAGTGGGGTAACTCTACCCTCTACAGCGACGTCACCTTCCCTGGAGGAGACCTTCAGCACTGGGGAGGAAGTAACACTCTAACCCTAGCAGAAGCAGCCAACATCTTCCCAGGCAACAACCTAAACCCAGCCGTCACAGCCGCATCCAACAGCCAATATGCATACTACGTGTGGACACCAATCATAGGTGGAGCTCTGCAAGAGGCTGATCCTCGTTGCAGTTGCTACATACCCGGCACCGCTCAGAACATAACCGCAAGCGCAGACGGAACCACTTGGACCGTGAACATCAAACCTGGTGTAATGTTCCAAAGTGGTGTTGAAGCAACCGCTGACGACTTCGTCTTCACCCAATACGCATTAACGAATCCAAGCACAGCCAGCGTAGGACTGGGCAGCGCTGTTTCTTACCTCGGAAGCAAAGTCACCTTCACGTTCCTAAATGGAACATCGAGGGTTGACGACAACACTGGCCCGGGAGTTCCTGAGACAGATGGTTGGTGGAAAGCTACGAGCAGGTACCAATTCCAGTTCCACATGCCCGCAATCTACGCCTTCACAAGTCCGACCTTCGCGGCCTTTGCACCGCTACCCATGCACATCATGGAGAAGTTCCCCTTCTCAACATGGGATAGCGCGCCGTTCAGCACCGCCTCTGGGCCGTATACCTATACTTGGGATACGAAACAGTATGGTGGTTCGGGCAGTTACACTGCCGTCGGTCCAGTGGGCGCGGGAGCATATGAGTTGCAGAGCTACGACTTCACCAACAACATCGCAACCCTAACGAGCTTCCCAGGCTACTGGAACGCCACCGGCCTCAAATCGATGGGACAGTTCTCGGTTGACACGTACAAGGTTCAGTGGATCAGCAGCAAAGACGCAGCCATCGCAGCCCTCAAGAACGGGCAGGTGGACATGCTCGATTCACAGTACGGTCTTGCCAAAGACAGGTCGACGCTTCAAGCCATCTCTAACGTCAACGTTATGTCGGTACCTGAGCTGGGTTGGCAGGAGATGGGAATCAACATGAATAACCCCATCTTCGGCACCGGAACAGCCACACCGGCCGGAACGAGCGACCCAACCAAAGCAGCTGGAGCAGCCCGCGATATCCGCAAAGCAATCAGCCACATGATCCCACGAGACTTGATCGTAAGCTCACTCCTAAACGGTGTCGGAGTTTCAATGGCAGTTGCCCCCGGCCCAGGATTCGGTGTGTGGTACGACTCAAGCCTAACACCTGATTCCTACGACCTCAACGCGGCAGCCTCACTCCTACAACAAGCGGGTTACACGGTCAACGTCGCACCGCCTGCGCCAATCGCTGCTGCGGGAAGCCCAATGCTGGGTAGTGGTTCCGTAACCATATCCGGCACAGGACCAGCCGCAGATATGCTAGTGATGGTGCAGCAGAGCACCGATGGAGGGAACACGTGGACTGATTTCGCTCCGCTCCTGACTGATAACTCCAGTCGCTACACAACCGCTGCAGCGGCACCCCCAGCCTTCGGCTCGGTATGGTACCGAGCGAACTTCACTGGCATCGTCCCAACACCCGGCATCGTAGCAGGAATCCAGAACGGAACCATCAAACTAGACGAGATGGAGTACCAAACCTTGAGCACCACCAGCGCTGACTGGCTTAACGGTAGAGTCCTATGGACACCACTCCCAGGCCAATCGCAAACCACTGACCCCGTTACAGTCTCCTCCGCCTCAACGGACGCAATGGTTGTCGCCGTACCGATCGTCGTAATCATTGCAATCGTAGGCGCAGCCCTCTGGATGCGAAGCCGGAAGAAGAAACCAACCACTACAAAGTAACTAGAACTTGCGCCGAGAGGAAACCCTCCGGCGCCCCCCGTTTTTCTTAGTCTCAGCGTTTTGTCATGATACGCCATAAAGTGCGAGCGCTACCAGCAGGAAGAGTAGGATAACGCCGTCAAGGAGAAACACTAATGCTTTCTTTTCCGCCTCTTTATGGGCGGACGAGGAATATTCCTGTTTAGAGCCTAGGATCGTCTTCCTGAATTGAACTGCCCCGACTGAAGATGAGAAATCCAATAGCCCCGCCATGATGAACAAAATCGCAACTTCAACGAGCATGAGGTCACCCAGCGTTTCGGTGAAGCGATAGCTTAGCAAAGTTAAACCGTAAGCCGCAGCACCGTCGGCAACTAGAAGCCCAACCGCAATCCGCGCCGACTTGGATAAGAGAGTAAGAAACGTTAACATAACACCCTTTCCAGAACGCATAATCCTACGCTAGGAATTAAGCTCGTGCTGAATAGTTGGCATCAAGAAAGCGAAGCGAGTCGAAGAAAAGCGACCCACGGCGACTGCGAACATACTCTTTCCTCGGTACGTTCGTCGTGATCATCATAATCATCGGCGCTTCATATTACTCGACCCTTCCCACCGTCGAACACATTCCAGACACATTTGTATTCAACTCTCAAGACTGGATGCAATATATTCCCGCAAACGCCGAGTACGTTGGATACGTAAATTACAGACAAGCATACTCGGTAAGCGGTAACTCATCATTATTCGGCATGGACGCGCTCATACAATTACCCCAACTAGGATTTTCAGTAATTCCGGTAGATGTTACATACGAAGTAGCGATTCAACTGCCCGAACCCAAATACAGCGGGTCAGCGATATTACTCCAAGTCTCCGCAAGCAAACAAGCAATTCTTTCTCAGGAACTTGCCACCAGTAACCTCACGAGGGTCCGTCCGCCCGCCCTCTATGACGGGTTTTTGGTCTATTCTCTACTGCTGCAGGAGCCCGGCGACAGAGCCCGGGTCTTGGCTACTTTGCTGTCGTGAATCAACATATACTGTTGAGTAATGACAAGAACACGGGCCTGCAGAACGTACAGGCCATTCTGGACAAAGTAAGCTCGAATGGGCAAGGCCTGTTTGACGACCTCAGAGTTAGAAGAAGCGTATATGCAAGTGGAGTCACTGACCAGAGTTATGTGGCGTTATTTGTCGGTCGATTTCCAACTCAACTTAACGATACTGTGATGGCGACGAAATCGATAATTGGGAGTGGAGGATCGATCCAAGTCTCACGTGCATTATTGTTTCCCTCGTCGGACATTGCCTTGCAACGCTGGAATCAAGCTCATCAGGTCTACAGGAACGCCAACAGCTACCGGATTCTAGATTCGTGGCTGGTTGTAACCTATAATTACCCGCCTACAAAAATGCAAACCGAATTAGTCGGCATCTAAATACACGTGCACGCATGAAACGACACGTTCTTAATGCGAGGCTTATACGAATAATGATGAGCTGTCCAGATGCCGAGAGCGTTCGTCGCCCTACTTGCGTTAACGTTTGCTCTGCTAGCCTCAGCTCCGGTCGCCGTCGGAGCGCAGGGCTACCCAAGGAACTCAGGAGCAGCTGCTTCGAGCGACTGGCACACAAAAGTCTTCCAGGATACGAAGGGAAACGTCCATGTGCTGTGGCTCGTTCCAGCACTCAACAACTCACTCGCTGGGCCGGGTATATGGTACAGTAAATACAGTCCAAACGGGACTGATGCTGTCCCACCCACTAGGATCACGAATAGTACTACTGTTCAATCAGCCGACTTGGCTGTAGACAATCGCAATAACGCAATCATTGTTTGGGCGGATGAGATCACCTCTTCGCCCAATTTGTCCTCGGACTTATACATTCTACACTTCAACTCAACATCTCTTCAGAAGATCCAGACTCTCATCACCCGTAGATCGCTGATAATGTGGCCCTCGTTGGCACCTGACAATAATGGGACAATTTACATGACCTGGACCGAATACAACCCAAACACAGCACGTGCAATTGTCGAATACGGCTGGATATCATCTAACACATTTACGCAATTCGAACCCATCGCGGCGTACAACCAAGTAAACGCATTTCCTCCGGAAGCTAGAGTCGTCTTCGATAATTCTTCCAGACATCTGCAGTTGGCTTGGGGAGAGAGTCAGACCAATGGCCAACTCGGTTCGACAGTCAACTACGCGAAGCTTGGATCGAACGGAACGCTCCTAACAAGGCTGCAGGTTGCGCGTTTTGAGGACACTCTGCGTGATGTGTCAATCACACCATTATCAGGCCAAGACGGAGCCTTCGTCGTATGGCAAACACAGACGTCGAACGAATCAGTATACGTCTCCCAAATATCCGCGAGGGGCCAACTTGTATACCTTAAACAACTGAATTATACGGCTGGACAGTCAAAGTACCTTGCAATTTCGACGGACTCCCAGGATAATTTGTACGTTGTCTGGTACGGACCCTCTCTAAACCTTCAACCGACGGCCACCACAACACCTCCCACCACAAATGTGAGTTACATTCGAATGAACATTGGAGGCGACATTGTACAGACCGGGAATGGAGTGGTTCGTGTACCCTTGATCGCCGCCACAATATTAGACGACGGAAGCTTGTACGGAGTTTCTCAGAATGGACTGGTTAAGGTAGTCACCCCGTCCAATCAAAATAACCCACTCGAGTGGGTCGCCGCGATTGTTCTTGCGAGCAGCGTCGGAGTTGCTGGATCCGCTTGGATTGAAGAAGGCCGTTACAAATGGCTCTCGGTTTGTTCTGCGGTCTCGATTGCCTCGCACGCAAGAAAGCGAAATACCACGGGTCAAGAAGTTGTCCGTCTCTTGGCGCGAAAGCCGGGGCTCAACGCAGGCGAGATCAACCGCTCCAGTGAGAAGGACAGAATTGGGATGCTGAGGTTGATAGAGTTAGAGAAGGCCGGCTCAATATCATCATTCCGCGACGGGTTGACTCGCAGATTCTACGTTAAACCAACTGAAGGCGGCTCAATTGATACCCTGCGTACCCGAATTATGCTCTGGGTGCTTGAACACCCGGGAATATGGGAGGCGCAACTCGCGAAAGATTTGGGGTTAAGCCAGCAAATCGTCCATTACCATCTAAAGAGACTAAGGGACTCGAAATTGATCACTACTGTCATTGATTCTGATGGCGAGCGCAAGCTATACCGCTTTGCGGGCAGAGCTCCGGAGAAACACCTTCCCTCAGACATCTAAGACCTCTTCCAAACTCTTCTACGACCAGGCCCATCGATCCAGTACGTACCTCATAATTTGCTACCAATCAGGCATTTATTCTGATTCAACTTAGCGGATTTGCTGCCGCCTGAACTGTTCAACGCCACCCGCGCACCGCGGATCAACACAGCGCCTACCCGCTCAGCTCCTTCGCCCATCAGCATGTGAGCCATAGCCGCTAAATCGTCTGCCAAGTTCGTCTGGGTAACCTTGATGGTCCGTCCGAACAAGTCTGTTCTTGTGCGATTATCGAGGATTGGAAGGAATCCGGAAACCCCAATGGCTAAACCGACTGTTCCTAACCGCAAGGGCGTTAGGTGACTGTCCACAATTTCGACCCCAATTCTCGTGCGATACCTACGTTCCAGACCTGACCGCAGCTGTTGGGCCGATTTATCTGGATCGAGTGGCCAGAGAGTTGCCGTACCGACGGGGGAGTTCTTAAGGTCTACACCCGCGTTGGGTGTCAAAGTTCCGTTCTTTATCGTTAGCAGAAATCCAGGAACACCGCCGAGGACTTCATCGGCCTCACTCAATACGACCGCGGTCAGGTGTCGATTCATGTTCCACTTGCGGGCCATTCTCATCGCCTTGGGCGACACCCGCACGTCCCGGAGCTTGACGATTCGTCCTTCACAAGTAGAAACTACTTTGCTAGCGACGGCAACGACATCTCTATGTTGTAGTGCCAGTCCCGAACTCTCTAGGGACGTTGATACGATAGAGCTCAGGCGTTGACCGGGCGCCACGATTGGGAAACGAATTGGAATTGACCTTAAAGGAGGGTGGACCAAGTCAGGTCAAGGATCATTGAGAATTCTTTAGAGAGTGCCTGCGAACTAGGGATTCACATCATTCGGTCGAGCAGGTCTTTCATTGTCGGTCCTCGGTTTCCCAGTTCGCCCCGGCTGGTGTATGGTCGTTTTATGGTTCCATCAAACCCTCCCGAAGGTGGATGCAGCCTAAACACTGGGCTCAGTCCTCCTTGCCGTAGAGTTCGCAGGTCAATTCGACCATTAATCAAGGCGGACGCCAAATCTTGGACTGTCGGTTCGCCGAATTTTTTCTTAATCGTCTCATCCGTCATGGGAGAGCCTCCCGTGAACTCGCCTCTCTCCTTGAGCAACATCGCAACATCGTTCGCGCTGACGTCGCCCCACGTGACGTAGTCTTTCACTTTTCTGAGCATTCCAATATTTTCAGGTTTATTTTCGACTAGGACCGCGTTGAATTTTCCTTTCAGATGTAGGGTCGTCAAGGCTGTTCCAAGGTCCCATGGGGTTCCGAATTCTCCCTTGAGCCTAATCACTAGTAGGTAAGACTTCTCAGGCGCTAAACTCTCCTTCTTTGCGGGCGGCAGCGATGGAGTCTCTATTGACTTCTTGGTTGCCGGCACATGCTTCTTCGCCGCACGGGGTTTTGTCGCTGTTTTGCGTGCAACCTTCGGCTTTGCTTTTCTTTTCCCGGTTGTGCTCAATTACTGGGGGCCTCCGGTTTTCCTTTCATTTTGGCTTGGACCTGTTCGAAGTGGGTAGTCAGGTCTTCAGGTTTCAACTTCTGTTTCAGGTATGTTGAGAAGGTCTTCTTGTAGCGCTCGATGTCTGAACCTAGCTTTTTCGAGTAATCAACGACATGTTTCCCTTGTACACGTTCTTTGCTTGGGAATACTTTTTCCTCATGTGGTACGCTTAGCCCCGCTTCAACCGCGCCCTTTGCGACTGCGAATAATCGGGAACCGGGGCCCCTTGCGTGAAGCCCGATGTCTAAAATGGCCTCAGATACTCCGCTCGACTTGGCTCTTTGCCCAGCCAACAGTCCTGTCAGATACGCGGCAGGTAAATTGCCACACGGGGCCTTCCAGCCAAATTCTTTCAATTCGGACGAATGTGCGCTCGCAAGTATTCGATCTCCATCCGCCTGTGCTCGCACCAATTGAGCTGCGATATGTTTGTTTGAGGGGCGTACCACGAGTCTAGTCATGCCGGATGTGACAAGCTTCCTACGTTTTCCGTAGTTAGTCCTACCCTCACGCCGGCGTCTGAATGGAAGATTGTATTGGGGGCCCTTAGCCATTTTTCTCTAGCTCTCTTTCACTTACCTAAACTATACGCAACCCACAAATGCGAAATAAAGGGTTTCCAAAGTCACGATGTCAGAATACGTAGGCCAAGAGACGCCCACCAGTCTTAGCTGTCCTAGCGTCGCCGTGCGAAACAACACCCTTAGGTGTGCTCACGATCAAAACGCCAACTTCGCGAGATGGAAGATAACGCTCCTCCCATCGCTCGATCTCTGGGATTCTCATCGCGTAGCGCGGCTTGATTACTCCGCACTTATTCACTCGGCCAAGAAGCTGAATTCTGTATTTTCCAGCACGGCCGTCGTCGATAAATTCGAATTCCCCAATGTATCCGTTTTTCTGCATCACTCGCAGTACCTGGCCCATGAGTTTTGAAGCTGGCCAGACAATACACTCGCGTTTGTGACGTCTCTCGTTGTTGTATATTGTGTTCAAGGCATTTGACAAAGGATCGGTAAGCGTCAAGTTTCATCTCAACTCTGCTTAGGTTCTTATTGCACGTTTGGCACGCCCAGTCTGACGGGCTGCGATCATTCCTACTTTCCTTCCAGGCGGAGTATTGCGACCTACAGTCGTTGGCTTGCCAGAATGCTTGTGTCGGCCCCCGCCGTGCGGATGTGAGGCCGAAATCATCTTCTGCCCACTAACCATTGGCCAGAATCGGCCGCGGGTTCGCATTAATTTCCATACCGTTCCGGCTTTTAGGAATGGTTTCTCAATCCTTCCCGCCCCGGCAACAACTCCCACCATTGCTCGACACTTGTCGTTCATGTACAGCGATTTGCCAGAGGGAAGCCGTAGTTCCGTACCCTGTGGGGTGTGAGAAACAACGAGGCAATAGGTGCCTGACGACTTGGCTAGGCGACCGCCGTCGCCGGGGTGAAGCTCTACACTAGAGATGAGGGTCCCTTCAGGAATGCGACCTAGGTGAAGTACGTTTCCGACATCAGGGGACGCGTCGCGTCCGACGATGATGCCTTGATTAATGAACAACCCTTCCGTTGCGGGGAGGCAGCAAGATGTCCCATCGGTGAATTCTATAAGCGCAAGTGGAGCGCCGCGCGCGGGCTCATGCATAATCTCCCTTACAGTTCCCCTCAGCGATGGGTCAGTCGTCTTGACCACCGGGAATCTAGTGGGCGCAATGCGCCTAAAGGTGTGGGCTCTGAAATTGGAGCCTCCCCTGCCTCGGCGCTGAACCCGAATTTGTTTACCCATCGAATATCATTTTCCTTGACGCCAAGCTCGCATGCGTGTTGCCGCGGTTGACAAACGGCCGATTGGCTTAACCTAACTTAAACCTTTTTGGTGCTTCGGTAAGCTTCCTCGTTGACCATGTCCCTCTCAATCGAATGTCGTAACGGTACCCTTAGCGATGTTTCGAGACTCAAGTTTGGAGAGGGACTGCCGATTTCTGGAGAGGGTGAGAAATTCAATGTGTTGGGCGTGGGCCACGAATATTGGATTGCTGTTCAGGCGAACACCTTAGTCGGGATCAGTATTCTTGGTAGGTGGAGTCGATTCGAGTTGAGGATAATGCTCCTTGAAGTAGCCCCATCACGCAAGAACGAGGGTGTTGGTTCCGGGTTACTACAGAAAGTCATGGAAAATTACCCCGAGTGCATGATCTATGTTATACCGTTCGAGGGAACTGAGGAGTTCTACCGTCATCTAGGTTTCATAAGCTTGAGCCGCTGGGAGAGGCACCGGGAACTCTGCTGACTCAATAGCTGTTCGGATCTCCGTTTCGACAGACGCGCTTAGCATGATAATCAGGGCTCAGGTCTGGTTTCTTCGATCACAGGATCTCCAATACCAGCTTTCGTCATCGCCCATGATTCAGTGCTCTTCAGAGCTTAATCGTGCTTCCGGAGTCTCTGCTTATACAAAGCGGCGTCGCAGCACCTTCCTTTCCGCTTCCATAATCCCCTCAAAGAGCCGGTCCGAAACCTTTGCGGTTCGCCTGAGTACCACTCTCGCCTCAGAAGGGCGAATTCTTCTACCGGCCATCA
Source organism: Candidatus Bathyarchaeota archaeon (assembly GCA_963733055.1). Taxonomy (GTDB): domain Archaea; phylum Thermoproteota; class Bathyarchaeia; order 40CM-2-53-6; family 40CM-2-53-6; genus FEN-987. The sequence continues at coordinate 84,977 of CAVTBR010000003.1, read as the reverse complement.
CATAAGCTGCAACTTTACGGTATTTCCGTAGCAGCAGGGCACTTCCTTTGAGGTCTTCGACAATTCTCCCTTCTCGTTCAGACAGTTTGTGTGTTTTCTTGAGGTGTATTTTTTCAATTGCTTCCGGTAGTTCAGCCGTGATTCCGAGACAGGCTTTTTTGCACTCTGGGCATGTGAAGTCGTCTGGCATGTCCTTCACTCGTTGTATCTGTGCGTAGACAAAACATTTCGGGCATGCCAATGTCCGAAATTCGTTAAGGATTCTCACCTTCGTTGACTCGATGAGAATCCGCCTCATCTTCTCAGGTGGGATTAGGTCTGTCTTTCTGCTTATTCTCTCAATCCCGATCCGGGCGATTGGGCTAGCGTCGGGTGACTGAGGGGCCACTAGCAGCTCCAGGTTGTTGCCTATCTGTTGAAGAACCCTGACAGTGTTGGCGACGTCAAGGTCCTTCTCTAAAGTTTCCTTGAAAGCTTCATCCATGATGACTGTTCCTTCGAAGCTCTTCATTAGCTGGCGAAGGTTCACGCTTCCGGTCTGAACCCATTTCGTTATTGCGCCAAACCGTTTGGCCACATGAATTAAGCGTCGTTTGAAGAGACCTGTTTTCTTGGTCGATTCAAGGACTAAGTTCTGGATCTCCATTTTCCCAAGCTGCCTCAAAGTATCCGCGACCTTAGTTGCTCCTGCGGAGCCCGATGTCTGTATCAATATTCGGTAGGGATCCTGTTGTACTCCGATTGTGACGCCGATCTCTTCCGAGAGCAAGTGTCCCACTAATCGAGCGAGTGTTCTGTTTACTAACAGCCCGAAGTGTGCGTGTATGATGACAAAGTCGTCCCAGTCCTCGACTATTACACGCCTATCCGTTGGGACGCTGATTCCGAGTGATATCTGTTCGAGGGTTTCGCTTAGGGATCGGCGCATGGTCTCAGCGTTGATCGGGTAATCAGCGCATAGTTCCTCGATTAGTTCACTATCCCCTCCGTTAACTCGAATTGATTCCTCTGCCCTCCGTCTTATTGAGCCGACTTCCTGACCAATCTCATAAGGGACGGGGATTTCTTCGCCTATCCAGCTTGGAATCGAGCCCGTCGGATCTCGGATTTGTTTCACGTAGATTTTGTCCCCTCGAATGCTTGTCATTTTCCAAGGACTCCCGCGAACGATGAATTTTCGGCCAGGTTCGCCGTATTCGGCCACGAAAGCCTCGTCGAGTACACCGACAGCTTGATCGTCCGATTCGTCTATGATCAGGTACTGTTTTTCGTCCGGAATCATCGAGAGCTTTCCGAAGTAGTATGTGTAAAGGGAGTTGATTCTCCTAGGTCGAAGCATAACCTTGTCCAAGTCTGAATACCAGGCTAGACGGGGAAAACGGGAGTGCATGTAGTTAATCACCCCAAGCAGTTCCTGTTCTGTCAGGTCCTTGTACGGGTAGGCCTTAGTCACGAGTTCCATGATTTCGTTAAGGTACCACCTACCCTTCTGAATCAGCAACCCTACCAGTTGATGGGCAAGGACGTCGAGGGGTTTCTCTGGGATGGAAACGGGCTCCAACTCTTCGGCAAGAGCACGTCTGGCGATGACCATAGATTCGAGGGTATCATCCGAATCGAGTGCAACGATTACTCCGTCGGCAACTCTGCCAATTCTGTGCCCGCTTCTTCCCACCCTTTGAATTAATCGAGTGACCTGTCTCGGGCTCATGTATTGAATTACAAAGTCCACGCTTCCAACATCAATTCCAAGTTCAAGGGAAGAAGTTGCTACGAGTCCTCGAAGTTGCCCCCCCTTCAGGCCGCGCTCAGCGCTAATCCTAGAGGGTTTTGCTAGGGAGCCATGGTGGATTGAGACAGGGAAATCCACGTCCCAAACCTTCATACGACTGGCAAGAATTTCGGCTATGGAACGTGTGTTCGTGAACAATATGACGGAACGATGGTCCTCGATCATTTTGCGCATAATGCTTAGACGTGCCGCGACTTCCGGGTGTGTAAATAACCTCGAAGCCAGGGCGGTATCTTTTGGTGTAGGTTTGGGGCAGATCACGTTGAGGCGGATTTCTCGTCCGACGGGAACTTGAATGATGGTAGCTTCCCTGCCGTTTCCAACTAGGAATTTTGCAACTTTCTCTGGGGAGCCAATGGTTGCAGATAGACCGATCATTTGAAAGTCATGATTGGCGGCACCTCTTAGCCGCTCAATTGCTATTGTAAGTTGGGTGCCCCGCTTATCCTCCGCTAATTCATGAACTTCATCGATGATTAGATATCTCACAGATTGTAAATGACGCTTCATCACCCTCCCAGTCAATATTGCTTGAAGTGTCTCAGGTGTTATGATTAGCATGTCGGGCGGGTTCTTTGCTTGAAAACTCCGTTCCTTAACGTCCGTATCGCCGTGTCTAACTGCAATCCGCACGTCGAGTCGCTTTCCCCACCATTCAAACCGTTCCAACATGTCTCGGTTCAGGGCCCGCAGCGGAGTGATGTACAGAATCTTGATCCCACGGTCCTCGCCACGGTCGGCGATGTACTTGCTGAGAACTGGAAGAACGGCTGCCTCCGTCTTTCCGGAAGCAGTTGGCGAGATCAGAAGGACGTTTTTACCTGCTAGGATTTCGGGAATGGCCCGGAGCTGTGGGTTTGTCGGGGACGCGAACCCACGTTCAACTATGGCGTCGCGTAATGGTTTGGCGAGTTCGTCGAAGACGTTGAGTTGTTGCAGCGCTATAGCCCCGTAGAACCCAGTGCGAAAGCTAATCTGACTCGTGTAAAAACATCGTGCATACTTTCGGCGTCTTATTCCAAATGTTCCACGCTGTTACTTCGCCTTGCGCCTTGACATGACCTCGCGTGCCGTTCTGGACCGGGATTGGTCCAGAGCAAAGCTGTTGATCCCTATAACATAACTCCATTTGCCATCGACTCTTGAACCGATGAATGTGTTCGCTCCTGCAGGCCTGACAAGCTCATGGGATTGAGTTATATCCCTCCTGCTCGTATCCTCCCCCCTAGGATAGGATATGTCGTCGCACAAGAGGGATGATGTGGCCAAGAGGATTGCCCGAATTCATGGCCACGTGCACGGAATAATGGAAATGCTTGAGCAGGGGAGGTCCTACTCTGAGGTTGTCCAGCAGATCTCTGCTGTACAGGCAGGGTTAGACAGTGCGGTGCAGATTATCGTTGAAGATTTGGTAGAAGACTGCGTCGCAAAATCTGGGAAGAACAAGTCTGCTTCTGAGGCGGCTCTTGAACTTCAGGAAGTTATTGCCAGAACTCGATGAGTGATGCACGCCAATAGAAAGGGAAGACCTTAGTGATGAGCAGTAAGCAGGAGAGAAGTAAAGAAGACGATGAGGCACAGGAAGAACACAAAGGGAACACGTCGCGAGAGCTGCTACGACTTTCGTTCATGGGCGTTGCCGCGCTGCTCAGCTGGGTCGGAATATGGCATACGTTCCTACCGATCGACTTCATTGCCATACTCGCGACCTTAGCGGGCGGCTACCCAGTTTACAAAGAAACATTCGGGGCGCTCAGACATGGTCACGTGAATATGGAGGTGTCCATGACCGTTGCGATCCTAGCTTCGCTTATTGTCGGGCAGTATACCGTGTCGGTGGTAATCACATTCTTCGTCCTCCTATCAGAGTACATCGAGACCTATGCAGTCGATAAAGGACGGCAAACCATAACTCTGCTCGAAAAGTCAGACCCAAAGAGAGCCCTTGTTAGACGTAACGATACCGAAATTGAAGCTGACATAGAATCGCTCCAACCGAACGATGTCGTCATTGTGCGGGATGGCGAGCGCATACCCGTGGACGGAACGATTGTCGCTGGGTCAGCATTCGTCAACCAATCCATGATGACCGGCGAATCAGCAAGAGTTGAGAAGAGTAGTGGGGATACGGTTTACGCCGGAAGCGTAAATGAATCAGGCATTGTCGAGGTGCGGACGGCCAAGGTTGGTAGCGAGACCTTATTCGGAAAGATCATTAAACTCGTGGAGGAGGCGGAAAACAAGAAGGCCCCCATACAGAAGACTTCGGACCGGCTTGCTACGTGGTTGGTTGAATTTGCGATTGGTTTCTCTGTCCTCACCTTTTTGCTTACGAGAAACCTGACGTCAACGCTTTCGGTCATTGTGGTTGCCGGTGCGTGTGGAGTTGCTGCAGGAACTCCGCTCGCGATAGTTGCGATCATGGGCAAGGCGGCAAAGCGAGGGGCCATCATCAAGGGAGGGGTCTATGTCGAGGAAATGAGCCGCATAGACACAGTTGTAATTGATAAAACTGGAACATTGACTTTTGGCACGCCTATCGTTACGGATGTGACAGCGGTAGACAATTGTAACACTCAACAAGTACTTCAATTTGCAGTAACCGCAGAACGGTACCTGAATCACCCGATTGCGGGTGCGATCGTCGAAAAAGCTTCAGAGCTTGGCGTGAGGGGAATCGCACACTCAACATTCAGTTACGTGCCGGGTAAGGGAGTTGCCGTAGAAAGTGAGGGACATAGCATCCTAGTCGGCAACGGTACTTTGCTGCGTGAGAAAGGTATTGCAATCTCGCGGGAGGCCCTGTCCATATCGACGACGCAGGCCGCTCAAGGAAAAACTGCGGTATACGTCGCCCACGAGAACAAGGTATGTGGGCTCATTGCTGTCGCCGACAGAATTAGAGACGAGAGCAGAAAAGCAATGACAGACCTAAGAAACATGGGAATAAAAACGATAATGCTCACAGGCGACAACAAAGTCGCGGCTCAGATCGTAGCGAACGAAGTAGGGATAGACGAAGTATACGCAGAATTGCTCCCAGGAGACAAGGTTGCTCTAGTCGAAAAGCTCGTCGCTGAAGGCCACAGAGTCGCGATGGCTGGCGACGGCATCAACGACGCGCCCGCACTAGCGCGGGCTAGCGTCGGAATCGGAATGGGAGCTGGAACTGACGTTGCAATTGAAGAAGCAGCCATAGTTCTGATGACGAATGACCTTCAAAAGATTGCAGACGTTGCAAGGCTGAGTAAGAAAGCCTATCGCACAATAATGACAAACTTCTATGGAACAGTCGTCGTAGATGGAATAGGCGTCACTCTTGCATTCTTAGGGTTCCTGAGCCCGCTCTTGGCTGCGGGAATACATGTTGTCTCCGAGCTTATCTTCATTCTCAACTCTGCAAGGCTGATCAGGTGAAAACGACTAACGTGTCATTCCTAAGCGATTTTGTGCTAAGTTGATGGCCGCAACTGAAATAGAACGGTACTCTCACCCGATGAGTTCGGAACAACGATAGTAAGCAATCCCTACTATGGAAAAGCAGGCCTCGCACCGCAAACAACGTTCTAATCCGTGCAAAGTTTAAGGGCAAACTGCTTCTACGCTTGTATGAAAATATCATCCGTGCGTGAGATGTTTGCCGATACGTCAACCAATCGTCGTTGTGCTTGGTCATGTAGACCATGGAAAGACCACGTTACTGGACAAGCTGCGTGGTACAACTGTCGCTAAACACGAGCCTGGACTGATCACTCAGTTAATTGGAGCAAGCCTGCTTCCGAGCGAGACAATCCGGCGTATCTGCGGCGACCTCCTACAGCAGTTTCATTTTGAGCTAAAAGTTCCCGGTCTTCTCTTCATCGACACGCCAGGGCATGAGACTTTCTCGAACCTGCGAAGAAGAGGCGGCTCGGCGGCAGATATCGCGATTCTCGTCGTCGACGTCACGAAGGGTATAGAACCTCAGACGGTAGAATCCATAAACATTCTCAAGAGTAGAAAAACACCATTCATTGTTGCTGCCAACAAGATTGATGCGATCCCGGGATGGAAATCGCAAAGCGACTCTTCGTTTCTCCGCTCGCTCAAGGATCAGTTTCCAGAAGTGCAAACCGAGCTGGACAATCGAGTATACACGATTCTTGGGACACTATCTAGGCTCGGATTTCGCGCGGAACGGTTTGATAGAATAGCAGATTTCAAACAAAACGTGGCGATAATTCCAGTGAGCGCGAAAACGGGTGAAGGAATTCCAGAATTGCTTGCCATCCTGACTGGCTTGACACAGGCTTACCTTGAAAACGAACTCCAAGTCACCTCGGGCCCGGCGCGTGGAACGATACTAGAGGTAAAAGATGAGCCGGGGCTCGGGACTACGGTCAACGCTATAATCTACGACGGATCGTTGAAAATTCATGATACAATTGTTCTGGGCGGGCGTGACAAACCAATAGTAACGGAAGTCCGTGCCATACTCGTGCCCAAACCTCTTGACGAGATCAGGGATCCGAAGGACCGATTCACTAGCGTGCGTAGAGTTACAGCGGCTTCCGGAGTCAAAATCGCTGCACCTTCGCTGGAAAGTGCACTTGCTGGTTCAACCATATACGCTGTACCGAAAGGAAAGAACACTAAGGAATACGTTCGAATTATAGAAGATGAGGTTGAGAAGCTTCGAATAAAGACTGAGCGCTCCGGAATTGTCCTTAAGACTGATACTCTGGGATCGTTGGAAGCGGTTACAGAAGAGCTCTCACGACATGACATTCCAATCCACTTGGCAGATATTGGTGACGTTTCGAAGCGTGACGTAGTAGAGGCTGAAACGGCCAGTCAAGAAGACCGTTTGTTGAGGGTAATTCTGGCTTTCAATGTCAAGATTCTTCCCGACGCTGAGGAAGAGTCGAGAATTAGCGAGACGCCGATCTTTCATTCTGACGTTATCTACCATATGATGGAGGATTATTTGAGGTGGAATGAGGAACAACGGAGCGCAGGAGTGAAGGCGGAACTAGACGCAGTTAGTAAGACCTTGCAAAGCCAGATTCCTTTCGGGGTTCATTTTTAGACGGAGCAAACCCGCGATTGTGGGTCTAGAGATTGTTACGGGCCGACTGAAACCGAAGTACCCGCTCATATCCTCATCTGGGAAGAAATTGGGTCTGGTTCAGAGGATGCAGGATCAAGGCAAGGACGTGCAAGAAGCTGTCGTCGGTAGTCAAGTGGCGGTTTCCATAGAAGATGGTGTTGTTGGACGGAACCTCTCCGAAGGCGACACGATTTATGTAGATGTACCTGAAAGGCACTTGAAGACGCTTACCACGAAATTCCCATCCGAACTCGTTGAGAGCGACCAGGAAACGATAAAGGAGTTAATTCAGCTCAAGAGAAGAGAGAATCCCGTCTGGGGTTTCTAAGTCATTTTAGCAAGAATTCGCGTTCCGTCGGTTTGGAATATTTCGTAAACTCACTACTTGAGAAGAAGATTGACATTTCCCGTTTGGCGTTCTCCGGCGAATCAGCCCCATGAATAGCATTTGGAGTTACTTGAAGAGCAAAGTCCCCCCGAATCGTTCCAGCCGCCGCGTTGAGTGGATTCGTGGCTCCCACTAGATTCCTAACAACCGTGACAGCGTTCGGACCTTCCCAAACCATCAAGAAGACAGGTCCGGACGTGACATGAGACACAAGCTCATTGAAGAAGGGTTTACCCTTGTGCACACCGTACAACTTTTCGGCCTGCTCTCTCGACATTTGAATCAACTTTGCGCCGACCAAGACGAGACCCTTTTTCTCAAATCGAGAGACGATTTCGCCAACAAACCCTCTCATGACGCTTTCGGGCTTAAGAAAAGAAAACGTCTGCTCCGTTTCCAACGCTAACGGGCCTACTTGCCTCTTTCCTTCTTCCCATAGTACAGGGTCCACTTCAGCTTCCGTGGATCCCTCTTGTAGACCATCATGCTCTTCCTGCATTTGGTCGAACAGAAATAGAAAATCGACCCGTCATTTTGAATAAACATGATGCCTGTTCCTTGGTGGAAGTCCTTTCCACAAAAGGAGCATGTATGGGTTCTCGGCAACTCTCAGACGCGTCTCCCTACCTAATCTTCTTGGCTTCCCTCTCGGTTTCCCTAAGCATTAGAACGTCTCCAGTACGTATTGGGCCCTTGATATTCCTTGTAATGACTCGGCCTTTGTCCCGACCCTCTAAGATCCTAACTCGAACCTGGATGACCTCACCCGTCACGCCTGTTCTTCCTATTATCTGAGTAACTTCGGCGGGCGTAATGGCCTCCTCGGAGCGCTCCTTGGCCGCACTCATGCCTAAGATTTAGCCCCAGTTTTCTTCAGTTGATCGATTGAGTCGGTAACTTCCTTAAGCGATTTGGCGCCTTCGCCAGCTTCCAGGACGGTCACTGCCGCACAGCCAACATCAATACCTGCAGCCCGGCCTAGGTCAAGTTTGCTGGGAACAAAAAGGTAAGGGATCTTGCGTTCCTCGCACAGAATCGGAATGTGCGCGACTACTTGGGGTGGGTCCACATCCTCCGCGATGAGAACAAGCCTCGCGACCGCCCTTTCAACCGCTTTTGTGCTTTCGTTGGTTCCCTTCCTGACTTTCCCAGAATCCTTAGCGACCTGTACAACCTGCAGAGCCTTCTCTGAAAGCTCCTTCGGGACTTCGAACTTAACGTAGAACGATTTTGGCATTCGCTTTCACCGCACATTTGCCAATTTATAGCGTAAGGTCATGTGTGCCTTTTAAGAACGTTTCTGCCGCAAAATTTGGCTCACCGGCTTGCAAAATTGAAGCTTCCGAATTCTCTTGTCACGAAAGGCCAGCCGATTCGCTGATTTGCCATGAAACTTGAATAGGCACTGCGCCCAGTTGCGACTGGTTGTCGTCGCGAGATGGACTCTGATCCCGATGATCTCCGCGAGTGACGTACTTCAAGCGATAAGCGAAATTCATCAGTATTCTATGCTTTTGATTGAGTTGAAGGATTCAACAACGGTTGGTATTCTGCGCTCGGAAAGCGATTCGATGAGTTACTTCAAGCTCCAAGGAGGTCTCAAACCATCCGAAAGAGTGACGTTGGCTCGTCGTGTCAAAGAAGGGAGTCCACCTAGCACCCTGAGAGCATTGACTGTGGAAGAGCTGATTCATGAGGTGGAAGGGCGGAAAGCCAAACACATTTGGCTAGAGGCGGTCGGCGAGGAAAAGAGAGAACATGGATTCCTCAGCATATCGGAGCTAAAGTTGTTCCTGCGAAGCAATCCCGGCCGGCAATCACCTCACCACTACTAGGTTGCCGTTAGTTTAGTTCGATTAGCAGGGCATGGGTTCAGCTTTCTAATTCTTCAGCATTTGATTAATCACCATTTCGAGCTGATCTACTTTAGAGCTCGTGCGGCCAAGCAATGTAATGTTAATAAAAGGCCCTCAGTCGGTAGTACCGTTCCAAACTTTCAACAAGGTCATCGTAATGGCGAAATTCAAGCTGATAGTCTCTGACCCCGCGAATGGTAAGTCCTCAGCTAGCGAGCTCGAGGGAGCTAGAGCCCAGGCTCTGATAGGTCGTTCACTGGGCGAGACGATAGACGGTTCGCCCTTGGGTATTGCTCAATCAAAGCTTCGCATAACAGGCGGGTGTGACAAGAATGGGATACCCATGCGAGCAGACGTGCACGGGGGAGTGAAGAAATACATCGTCCTCTCATCCGGCCCGGGGTTCAAGCCCACTCGAAACGGCGAAAGAAGAAGGAAGCTGGTACGTGGGAGAACGATAACCGACGAAACCTACCAAATCAACTTCGCTCTCACCAAAGAAGCACCCGCCGAACCAAAGCGGCCCGTTGAAGCGAAACCGGCAGCACCATCGAAGGCACCCCCGTCGAAGCCGCCAGAGAAGCCACGCCCGAAGACTGCAGCGAAGAAGTCAGCGAAGAAAGGAAGATAGGCGGACATTACCATGGATTTCAAAGTCAAACAGGACACGTATAATCCGCTTCTCAAACGTAAAGAAGTGAACATTGAAGTCGATCATGAGCGCCAAGGGACCCCTTCCAGATTGGAGTTGCGAAAGGCGGTTGCCTCGAAATATAACACTAAACCCGAGAACGTGTTCATTGTAGATGTGGAAACCAGAACCGGAACACAAAACGCCGTCTGCGCAGTCGAAGTTTATGACGACGCCGAAATTGCTAAGCAAACAGTCCCGAAGTATATCCAGACCCGCAACCTTCCCCCCGAGGAACGGAAGAAGGTAAGGGAACAGGAGGCAAAGAAAGAGGAACCAAAGCCGAAGCCCGAGAAGCCTAAGGCCGGAAAGCCGGCCGCCGAGGCTAAGCCAGAGAAACCTGCGGAGCAAGCAAAGGAAGCTAAGCCAAAGACAGAGGGGAAACCCGCTGGTGAGGCTGCAAAGAAAGGTAAGGATAGTGAGGCCAAGTGAGCGAAACCAAAGCGACTGAGAGCAAGCCGAGTGAGAAGAAAGGGCCCAAGGCGAGGTTGGGTGGCCTCTATGAAGTTGATTCCGAAAAGGGAACGATAAAACTGAAGAACCGTAAATGCCCGCGTTGCGGAAACATTATGGCATATCATAAGAGTCCGGTGGAGCGGTGGACTTGCGGTTCCTGTAGCTTCACAGACTTCGTTAAGGCTAAGTAATTCTAACTTTTCTTCTCCATCTGCTCGATGATCGCCTGAGCCTCGGCTTTCTTTGCTTCTGAAACCCTGACGAGAACAATGCCCTCGCCAGGTTGCCCGTAGACTACCAACGAACCAACTGGCGAGGTCTGCACTGCAACGATCGCAAGTAAGTCCTCCTCGCCGTCCACTTCAATTAGGTCACTCCCCCTGAGGACGGCTTGCTCGACGGCCTCCCTCGCTTTGGCCTCGATCATTCCGGCATGGTTAGTGGTTCTGATCTTTACCTTCGATTGAAACGTGTATGGCTTTGCTTTAGTCCGCTTCTTGAGGTTATCGATGATCATTAGATCTGATCTGATGCCCATCTGAGCTGCGTTTCTAGATACGGTGTCCCCTACAAGAATTACCTTGGTTGGGTTCTCCTTGGCGATGACTTCCCTCAAGATTCGATTACATTCATCTTCGTTTCCTGACACGAGAACGCCTAATGGCCGACTGAGCGTTTTTCTCAGTTTTGCTGTTAGTACGTAACTTGTCACGTGGAACAGCTTGTCGCTAAGGGTCGTCAGCGGACACGTACTGCGTATCGTCCTGCGGCTTTGATGCCCATTCTTTTCGCGACATCGGACGCGTTGGGGTCCACGATAACCACAAGCCCGCTCCAATCGTCGCTCAGGTTCGTCGACTTACAGTTCGGACAAATCGGGCCATTACTGATGTATCTGCAATTCTTGCACGCCTTGTCCGTCAAGAAGCCTTCTCCTCACGAACGACCTTTGTCCGTTTGATATCGCCTTCAATCCAGTCGAGCTTGCCGAGGAAAGGCTGGCGCATAGTGATACCGATCTTGCCTCCTGCTCCGCCGCGAGGGAAACTTACAGCAATAATGCGTCCTCTCACCATATCGCCCTTACCTAACTTCCTTTGCGACTCTTTGCCAACAAGTACTCCATGCTTCTCATCGAAGGAGATGTAATCGTCCATGATCTGCGAAACGTGAAGCAGTGCGTCCTCGGGTCCGATCCTAACGAAAGCCCCGAAATCAGTAACCTCTACGACTTCGCCCTCGACGACCTCATGCATTTCAGGGTAGAATGATAGCAATTTGAAACTGACCTTATGATACGTCGAGCCGTCTCCGGGCAGAATCTTTCCCACTGCATCGACGTCAACGTCTACAACGAGGATTACATACCCTAGTTCTTCGTCGACTACGTTTTCGTATTTTAGTTTGATCTGATCTTTCGCGGCCTTGTCGATGGGATGCCCGAAGCTTTGCGGCGGAATCCTAACTATGTCCTCCACGGTTACCAATCTGAACATTTTTCTTATCCTCGCGTAAGCATCATGTCGGTCTAGAAGTAGGCAGGCTCGATACCTTCGACTTCTAGTTTTGATTTATCTCTGAGGTACACAACCGGGATGTTAATATCTCTTAGCTTCTTTTTGAGTTCGATGTCGTTCGTCGCGACGACGGCCCCAAGCTTTTGGGACGCCTTAACTATTGCATCATCGACCGTCTCACCTGGGTTGAGTGCCACTTCAACTACGCGGCAGCGTGATGCAAGCTGAAGTGCCAATGAAGCTTCAGCAGCGCCTTCTCCGCCTCGCGCTGAAATCTGTGTAAGTTCACTCTTAACGGCGGAAGGAACTACGAGGTCGACTTTCTTCTGGAATAAGTATTCCAACTCTTGAAAGATATCCAGGTGGAACTGGAACGGTATCATCAGAAAGTTGGAATCGAGAATTACTTTGACGGGCATTTCTAGGCCTTCAGTGCTCCGAAACCAATCAACCGCCAGCTGTCCGAGATTCTTCGACTTATTGCGACCTTCGACCCGGGCTCGGCGCACACAGGTTTCTTGAGCGTAACATCAATCAAGGATTCTCGAGCTGAACTCACTAGCCCTGAGGTAACGGTTGTTCCCACGTTCAACACGAGAGCCTCGTTTGTTCTGATCTTCTCAACCGGAACGGCTAACTCGGTCCCTACGACCTTTTCGAAAAGGCTCACTTCGAGAGTTATCTTCCCCACAGTGGGTGGCAGAGTGTCAACTTTTCCGGCGACGCTCCCGACAAGCCCGTCGGACTTTGTGAGTGAAGGATCTAAGTCAGTTCCGAGGCCGACCAATCCTCCGCTTTTCGCCTCTTGCACCTGTCCCCGGCTAACGCTAAGGCTTCTTACTGTCGTGAGTAACCTCTCGTACCGAGTCTTTCCTCCTTCTTGAATTGGAATGCCCGGCTTTATTTCGATCTGGTCGCCGACACGAAAGAGGCCCTGTACGATCGACCCCCCGATCACTCCCCCAACTAGGTCATCGATTTCGGTCCCAGGCTTGTTTACCTCGAAGGAACGCAAAACGTACAGCCTAGGCGGGGCCGTAAAGTCACGCTTCGGGGTAGGAATGTTATCCTCGATTTCCTTCAGTAGCACGTCAATATTCGTTCCGTGCTGAGCGGAAATCGGGATGATGGGGGCTCCATCCGCGATGGTCCCTTTAACAAATGCCCGAATCTCCTTGTAATTCTCCTGCGCCCTCTCTTTTGTGACAACATCAATCTTGTTTTGCACGATAACGAGCTTCTTAATGCCAACGCTCTCCCGGCAAGCAGGTGCTCTCTGTCTTGGGCCTGAGGACATTTTGCGCTGCTTGCCAAGACAAACAATGCGCCATCCATCAGTGCCGAGCCTGAGAGCATAGTGACCATGAGACTATGGTGTCCGGGGCAGTCGACGAAACTTACTGCCCGCATGAGCTTTGCCTCGCTACCGCAGTTAGGGCATTTTGGGTGCACCGTGTAGTTACTTGGAGCGCGACACGTTGGGCACTTGTATATGAAAGCGTCAGCATATCCTATTCTAATCGTAATTCCTCTTCGCAGTTCCTCAGAGTGGCGCGCAGTCCACTGTCCGGTCAGAGCCTGAACAAGTGTGCTCTTGCCGTTGTCAACGTGCCCAAGCGTCCCAATATTCACTTCCGGTTGCACTACTTCCTCTGTTTTCTTCTCAGTTTTGAGAACCGCTTGAGCCATAATGATAATCATCCATTTTTGCAGACTGGAACCGGTCGGTTCAATATATGTGTGAGGGTAAACAAGTACCCCGAATCATCGCTCGCCGACCTATCCGCCCTCCAATTGTCTCCCGAATCAGGATTGGTTCCGGATTTGGATTCCGATTTGATCATAAGATTAATTAGATCTTCTTGAACCAATCGCAACCAGTGAGGAAAGATGGGTGACCGTATTTGTTCTCGAACCATTTTCCCTACGACTGACTAAAGCGAAGTTGCTTATCTCGCCTGTCCTTCTTACAAGAGAGGAAGTTTGGCATGGGTCTTAGGATATACAACACCAGGACGCGAACCGTCGAAGGGTTTACACCTCAGCACGGAAATAGAGTCCAAATGTTCGTATGCGGCCCTACAGTCTACGACCACAGCCACATCGGCCACGCTCGCACTTATCTTGCCTACGACATAATTGCTCGATATCTTCGGGCCAAAGGATACAGCCTGTATTACCTCATGAACGTCACGGACGTTGAAGACAAGATCATCAACCGAGCGAATGCTTCTGGCGAGGATCCATTGAGGATGGCTGACAATTTCACGAAAGAATTCATGAGAGACATGGCGGCACTGGGAATTACAAGTGTCAACCTATACGCGAAAGCGTCCGAGCATATTCCAGAAATCATTGCACAGATCTCCACACTAATCGCTAAGGGCTTCGCGTACCAAGTCGAGGGCGACGTCTACTATGACGTTTCCAAATTCCCTGATTACGGTAAACTTTCTGGACAGAAAGTTGAACAACTCGTCATACACAGAATCGACCCCGACCCGCGAAAGAAGAGCCATGCTGATTTCGCCTTATGGAAGAGCGCGAAACCAGGAGAACCCTGGTGGGACAGCCCTTGGGGAAAGGGCAGACCTGGATGGCATATCGAGGATACGGCGATTACCACTAACTATTTCGGCCCAACTTATGACATCCACGGAGGCGGCCTCGACTTGATCTTCCCCCACCACGAAGCCGAAATTGCTCAGGCAGAGGCTGCGACAGGGGTTTCTCCCCTAGTTCGATTCTGGGTACACGGTGGGCTCCTCACGATAAGCGGAGAACGCATGGGCCATTCACTCGGCAACTTCATTACGATTGCGGATACGCTCCGAAAGCATGATGCCGAAGCCCTTCGTTTGTACTACGGAATGAGACATTACCGATCCCAACTCAGCTTCAACGAAGCAGACATCCAACAAGCAGAGGAAGTTCTGGACAAACTAAGGTCTGTATACAACGAATTCAGAGCGAAAGCAGAGTCGAATGGTCACGCTGAACAGGACGCAGCAGAACCCATTCAGAAGCTATCCGCGAAAGCAATTGTCGAATTCAATGAGGCCATGGACGACGACTTCAATACTCCCCGTGCCTTGGCAACGATGATCGCATACGCAAAGGATGCGGAGGCATATGCGGCGCGCAAGATTGACGGGGCCTCAGCTGAACTGGTCTCCAAGACTCTCGGCTACTTCGGAAACGTCTTCGGAATTCTGACATCCAACCAAGCCGGCCAACACGATGTCATCGATGACCTGTTGAATGTCATACTGCGATTACGAGAGGACGCGAGAAAACGGGGCGACTGGACCAGTGCGGATCGCTTGAGAGATGAAATCCTAGCTTCTGGGATTGGACTTGAAGACACTGCCGCTGGGACGCGGTGGTATTTAGCGTCTAGTGATCGTAAGAAATCAAGTTGAAAGCTTGTAACCGATCTTCCTAAGGAAATCCTTCCTATCTCGGACGTCCTTTTCCGTCTCGATTCCTTTAGATGCGAAACCATCGACGACTCCTAGGATTCCACGTCCTTGGCCCGTTTCGGCCAAGATGACTTGGAAAGGATTTGCGCTGGCCAAGTAGATGTTGCAAACTTCCGGGACAGCTTTCACCTTGTCGAGGACGTTTATTGGAAACATGTTGCGCATGAATATTATGAAACTATGTCCAGCCGCGAGCTGAAGCGCAGTCTTCGAGGCCAACTGCTTAAGGTCAGGGTCATTTCCCTCTGATCGAACCAGGCAAGGTCCGCTCGATTCACAGAACGCGATCCCGAATTTCGCGTTCGGAACGGCGTTGACCATGGCCTCGTGAAGGTCTTCTACCGTCTTGATGAAATGGCTTTGTCCAAAGATGACATTGCAACCGTCGGGAACGGCTACGTCAACGATGAGGGTGTTTAAGGTGGAACACCTGGATTAGTTAAAGCTCTAATTCCTTTTCAACTTTCGCCAGGATCTCGACGCGTTTCGATTTGACAGCAACGGTGTCCTCGATTCGAACGCCACCATAGCCTGGCAGGTAGACACCCGGTTCCACAGTGACAACCTCTCCGCTCTTCAGTGGATCTTTTGCTGAGAGGCTAAGGTAGGGGCTTTCCCCGATGGTAAGCCCGACCCCGTGCCCGAGCGAATGGATGTAGCCCTCCGATATGCTCTTTGCCTTACCTTGAAAAATCTCCCTCACTGTTCTGTACCCGGCTCGTTCTATAGTGTCGCAAGAGACTTCCATGGCGGCCTCTCCCGTTACGCCGGCTCGCAAGAAATCAAGCGAGGCCATTTGAGCAGTTTTGACGGCCTCGAACATTTTCCTCGCCCTCGAATCTGCCCTGCCCACGACAAAACTTCGAGTCATGTCGAACCAGTACCCACTCGTAGCTTGAGGGAAGATGTCAAAGACAATCAGCTTTCCCTTTCTAATTTCTGCCGGTCCACCCCGGCGTTGTGGGGGTCTGCCCCTGACGGGCCAATCGCGAATATCGTGCCCTCGGGCGCAATTAGTTTTTCACGAGCTAGTTTCGACGCGATCATGAATTTGAGTAATCCAACGGTCGCATGTTTCGTTCCAATTTGCAAGTGGCCGCGTTTCTCCTTCGCATTCCGGAGTGCATGAAGTACTTCATCGACTACCTTTGCTGTTTTGCCTCCAACCTTCTGAATCTCTTGAATCTCTTTGGGGTCTTTCGTATCTCGTGCGGCCTCAAGTGTAGTAGGGGATTGTTGTCCGGTAACGTTGACGCCTAATCTTTTCAGCCTCTCAGCCAATTGTAAACTCTTGGCCGAATCGTTTCTGCCGAAGAGCACTACCTTTCCTCGAACTCCTTCCGCTCTGAGTATTTGTGAGATGAGGTGTGGGAAGGCGCTGTTCTCGAATCGTTTGAGGAGTTTCTCATATCCACACTGTGTCAGAGTTTGGATTCTCTTGACTTTACCCGCCCTCTTGGCTGACCCGTAGTCCAAATTGCTGACAACGAGTAGGGGTGATCTGCCGCGTTTCTTGAAGTACGTGCCACCTCGAGGAAGTACTCCTCCTACGACATAGGTAAGGTCCGGGTCCGCGAGAGTCGTTTCTCCAAACACGACAATTCCATCAATCCCTTTCGACCGCATCTCGGAATCTATAATCTCAATCATCTGGCATCATATCTATTCCGAGTCAGTGCCTGAGCAGGTTTGGTTTACGTTTCATTTCTAATTCCTGGAGCGATCTTGAAACGTTTACGGCTGTCCCCAATAATCTGAGGTATGAAGTCAATATCGCCCTCAAGGCAGCAGTATCTCTTGCCTTGAATTGGAGTTTTAGCGTGTTTCCTTTCTTTGTGATTCTCGCGGTCGCCTTTTCGCCGGCCGGGTACAACATTTCAGGGCATAGGGATTCGGCGATTGCTTCCATTTGTTGGCGCGGCTTGAACCGGGCGGTGATTCTTGCTTCTGCCCTGCTCTTGGATCGTTTCATTTTCTACGTCTTTGGACCGTTGTGAGTCAGGCGCGTATTTGCGTGTCACGTTGTGTGTCGGGGTAATCGGGTTTGATGCTTTACTCGGTCTTCTCTTCGACGGTTTTCTCCGGTTCTTTTTCGGTTTTGGCTTTTCTGCGCCTTCGTTTCGCAATCTTGGCCTTGGTTTCGGCTTCCATCTGCCGTGCTTTCTCGGCTTTGAGCTCGGCGACCGCACTGCTCGCCACGCCGGCGCGGGACGCTCTTTCAGCTACTTGACCAAGTTTTGTTGTCGGCAAGTAGGCGCCGCCAGCGAACTTGAACCCGCAGCTACCGCAGAGCCAGATTCCGACAGAGAGGCGTTTGACTGTGCTGATATGGCACTGAGGGCATTCGTGTGGTGCTTTCATTCCAGTCATGATGACGGAGTATCTCTTACGCGCGACTGTTCCATATCGCGCTCCAAAGCTTCCTGATGGGCCTACCTTGTATGTTCTGCCCACGTTAGTTCACTTTCGAAAGAATCTTCTCACGTAGTTCTCTCGATTTGCGCACCGAAGACGAGATGGTCTGCGTTATTTCCTCAGGGGTAAAGACGCCTAATCCGCCTTTCTGCATGGCGCAAATATTGTCATTCTTGTCGGTCGTGACGGTTAGCCGGCAACTCATGACTTGTTCCTCCTCGAGGCATGGATCAACGATGACCGAACTGTCAAGTTTCACGGATGTGACGGGAACGGGGTAGTTTTGCATCGGGAGAGGGATTTGCGAGTCTTTGTACTTGATCTCGCCGCCTTTTACGTCAAATGCCTGCATTTTCGAGTTTACGAGTGCTCCCAGCGCCGCCAATCCCGCTGCGTCAATCAGGTTTCCGTCATGATCAAGAATGTAAATGTCCACGAAAACCACGAGAACTTTCTTCCCGGGGTCAATGCACATCTTGGCAAGGTCTATTGCTTTCGATTCACGTATTCCGCGATCCACGACGCGCGCAAGTTCAATTGAATTCTCGTCGGGCGGACCTGCCTCAAATGTAGGGTAGGCGAGCGGAACGAATTCCGCGTTGACTGTGAGTATCCCTTCATTCGGAGTATCTGGAAAAGGGGTGCCAACTTGCACCTTCACCCCAGCCAGGACCCTGGTCTTGCCCAGGTAAACTTGAGCAGATCCGTTAGCCTTCTCCACAATTCCAAGCGTAATCGTAAGAGGCCGGTAGTCTAACGGGCCTCGTTCATCAATCCGCTTGCCCTTCAGAATTAGGTCGCGCACAGTTTTCTGTTCGAGCTTTGCAAGCGGGGAAGGTTGGCGTGTCGCGGACATTATGCTTTGACCTCCGCAACTTCTTCAGTCTCAGACTCATCTCGCTCGATATGGTACTTTCGCCGAAGGGCGTCGCGCTGCATGTCGTATATCGTCTTGCAAGCGTTAACCGCAATCTCTAAAGCCTGTTTCAATTCATCTTCAGTCATCGAGCCATCCATTTGTAGCAACCCAATTGCGTTCGATTTCGGCATATAGGCCACGGGCAGGTCCGCATCGCCCTTCTTGTCCTCGATATCAGAAAGGTCTAGAACTACCTTGCCATCTATCTTACCAGCCGCACACGCGGCGACCAGCTCCCGCAATGGAATTCCGGCATCTGCCAGAGCCAGGGAGGCGGCAGTAATCCCAGCACATCTCGTTCCCGCATCCGCCTGAAGAACCTCAATGATGATGTCAATAGTTGACCTCGGGAAATACTCCGACATTATCGAAGGCTCAAGCGATTCTCTGATGACCTTGGAGAGTTCGAGCTCACGCCTGGATGGGGCAGGTGACTTCCTTTCGTCCGTCGAGAACGGTGCCATATGATACCTGCACTTCACAACAGCTCTGTCGGCGAGCGCGATATGCTTTGGATGTGCCTCGCGAGGGCCGAATACCGCTGCTAGAATCTTATTCCTCCCATGCTCGATGTAAGCCGAACCATCTGCCTTGTCGAGTACTCCAACTTCCAATTTGATTGGCCGCAGTTCATCAAGCCGTCGGCCGTCCACGCGGAGTCCGTTTTGATTAATCAGCTGCACTTGTTCTTTATTGCCCAACGCTTATTCCCTTCATGCGCTCCATTATCATTGCCTTCACTCGATCTGTCAGACCTGAAGTATGCGCTTCTCGTTCGATCATGTAGATAGCTTCTACAGCTATCAGTTCCTGGTCAGGATTTCTTCCAGTAACCAAGATTACGCCGTTTTGGCCTGGTACGATATCGGTTCCAGTCTCCTTCTTCAACATTGTTATCATCGAGCCTTTCTTCCCGATGATTCGCGGTATCTTCGTATTGTTGATGCGCACCACGCGCCCTGAAGACACCTTGCCCAGTCCTCTCCCTTTTGTCGTCAAGAGAGGATCACGGGTCCTGTCGAACGCGATGACCTGAGCGATCATAAGATCTCCGACGCCATAGATGCTACGGAGATCTCGACGAACTGAATCGCGTCCTCGGTGCATAGGAGTTTCCGAGGCGGGTAACATTGCAGGGTAGGGTGCGTAGATATCCACTTGCCACCCCGACATTCCAATGTCAAAGACTCGACCGAGGACGATGTCGTCCATGCGAGGGATGTATGCTCCCTTGACGGGCATGACTATCAGCTTGTTCCCGACTACATCAGCCATCCCCACACGTGAGGCGAAAATCTTAGACCCCTCACGGTATGTGTTCTCGCCCGCAAAGTATGGGCCTTCTGCGAGAACATCCCCTGGGCCGACTAACTGTTTTCTCTCTGCTAGGACTGTCAACTATTCCAACTCAATCATATAGATGAATTCGAGAAAAACAAGGAAACTGCTAGATATACATTGAGTTTTCCGCAAAAGCGACCACATGTTGCCTCTCGGTTCAATTGGTGTGGGGGAATTTCGGCCGGTGCGATTGATTCTCTCTATCTCTTTCTTCGCTTCCAAATCAGTGCTCCTAGGAGAGCTGCTGTCACGAGGATGATAAGCGACCCGGCTACGAGAAGTGTTTGGGGTGGTTTGGGGGTCGGAGAAGATGAGATTGGAGGCAAGGGCATGTAAATTGGCGAGTTAGTAACAAGAGAGTTAACGGTAGCAGTGTTTCCGGTCGACGTTGAGGTCGTGCCGTAAAAAGAACTGTGGGTTCCTAACAGGTATACGAAGAGAAGGAGAAGGAATATGCCCGCCGCAACTACTGCCCATTTTCGAAAGCGGCTCCCTCGCAACCCTAGTCACGATTTCCAGCCTATTCAGATAAATCGGTAGCTCGATCGCCCAAAGTGGACTAAGGTCGAATACGAGGTCTGCGTTAGGCTACCTACTTCAGTATCTTTGTCTGAATTGTACCCTGAGTGATCTTGCCAAGCCTCTCAACGAACGGCCCATAAAGGCCAGCGGGCATTTCAACCACCGCAACGAGCGCCCCATCGGCCTGCCACTCCTCCCTGCTGATCGTCCCATATCCCTTAACCGCTCCATACCCCTTAGGCGCAAATTCCGCAAGAATCTTAATCGCGACACGCATCTGCTCCATCTTGATCGGTAGAAGTGTCCTGAGCTCCTCTATCACATCCTTCGCTTGTTCATCGGCGTTCTTGAAAGGATCAATGGAGTACTTGATCTGATTCATTGCCTGTTCGATGCGTATTGGTGGATGGGGCGTCCCACTTCTTGGGTCGATGCAGTTTCTGGCGACAAAGGCAATGATCTGCTTGCGCTTGTCCTCGACTAATTGACGCCTTTGGTCTGTGGTGAGTTGAAGCTCGCCATGCTTCATTATCTCTTCCACAATCGCAACCGGGTCTTCCGTGCCGAAGGCTTTCTGTAGTTTTTCCGCGGAGGCGTGAGTGCCTTTCCCCGCGTCGGTGTAGACTTCGTCTATGACTAGGAGCTGGGATATGCCTAGCTGCTTTCCCATCTTGTACTCTAATGCAGGGTCGGGTTTAACCAGGATTTCGAATTTTTCTCCGCTTTTTGAGATTCGAGCCGTAGTGAATTTTTCACTCATCGGCTAGCGGCCTTTTTCGTCGAATCAAGCCGTTTGATATACTTGTCAACATCGTCCTGGGTGAGTTTGGTAAACTTCTTGGTAGCAGCGGATACAGTTGCAATTCTGATTTTCTGTGCGTCCAACTTGTCTTCCAATACTTTGCCCATGCATTTCAGAGCAAGGGCTAAAGCGTCGTCAAGTGTCATAGTGTCCTTGTAGTCGGCTTCAAGAATTTCGTTGGCGGCGTCGCCCCCCGCACCGATGGCCCAAGCCTTGTAGGCAAGAAAAGCACCACTTGGGTCTGTCCAGAAAAGTCTACTGCCCTTTCGATCCAGACCGCCAAACAGCATCGATATTCCGAACGGACGAACTCCCGCGTGCTGCGTGTAAAGCTGCTTTATCTCCCCAATTCTCCTCGTTAGAATCTCTACGTCAATGGGTTCATCGTAGAGGAGTCGGTTTGATTGAGCGTAGACGCACGCTTGGTCGACTAAAATGTGGGCGTCGCAGCTTAATCCGGCAACAGCCGCGCCTACATGTTCGTCGATTTGAAAGATCTTCCACATGAATGTAGGATCTTGGAGTTTTGATGTGGCACGTTCTTCGGCTGCTAAGACTACGCCCTCGGGGCATGCAATGCCGAGAACGGTAGCTCCTCTCTTTACGGTCTCGGACGCGTACTCAACCTGGAATAGGCGTCCATCTGGTGAGAAAACTGTGATCGCGCGGTCGTATGCGCCCGGAACGGCAAACATTGACAATTCAAATTCACCTGTTACGAAATTCAGCCATTTGAGTAGTATTCCCTAATTAAACCCTTTACTCCGCGTATCCTACTGGAAATATTGTGACCAGATCCAGAATCACTGAGTCACGACGAAATGAAACGGCATCCACAAATCTCCAAATCGTAATTGTGGGGTCCGACCGTCGCTGAGGTCGTCATATCTTCAGCAAAGAGATCTGACTGGGACTGGCTTCGTCATCCCCTCAATCAGAGTCCAGTCGCTTCATGAAAAACGTTGCCCAAACTTTCGTTTTCGTAGCCCTTTGATAGTTCCAGAGGCAGCCAGCACCAAGAATGTAATACTGGTTCCACCGCAATCAGTGATAAGGGCTAAAGCGGACGCAAGTTCCTGGACCGCGCTTTTTTCACAGGAAACGATGCTGGTCGATGTGTTTTGGCTGAATTTTATAATCTTTGGATCCATACGTGCAAAACCGACGTCGCCGAAATGCGTACGTACCGACGAGTTGAGTGTGTCGTGGAACTGTTGATCAGTAAAATCCCTGCCGTAAAGGACTTTCACAAGTAGGTAGCGCCGAGTCATCATAGCTCAACGCCGTGATGATACAACTATTCTCACGCCTTCTTCCACGTACTCGGGCTTCCGCTTCTCAGCATTCTCAGTTATGATGGACGCCGGCACTATTGACACCGCGCCCATCGAGACCGCTCCTCCGAGCCCAAGGGTTGAGGCGATGGCACTTAACTGAATCGGACTTCTCACCATCTCGGCCGTTCTCGCTCCACTCGATAACACGACTTTCACGTTATGCTCATGGGCAACGGCGATAGTCTTCCGCATTCTAGACAGGATACCGCCGTCGGTTGACGAGAGTATGTCGGCGATCAAGTTGATTTCGAGGGCACCATGAAGTAGGCGTGCAAGAGAATGACTGAATCGCACACCTCGCAAAAAGGGATCGAAGAACACAACATCAACCCTCCGGTCTCTACATGCAACTGTTGCAACCCGGGGATTCGCACACTTCACCCCGACTATATCGTAGCCGTTTCTGAATCTCCGAAGCGATCGGAGCAGTTCCATTCTAGAAGGGGATCCGACATCTATCCGAAGCGCGGTTGCAATTCCTTGATCTTCAAATATTCGTCGAATAGAATTGACACGCTCAACCAGAAGGCCAGTAGGGATCGTAAGCCCTACGGTCGAGTAGCCCGCAGCCTTGAGGATTTGAGCGACACGCGCGCACTCGTTCGCGTCATCGACTTTGGGGAGGATATGGAGGTCTACGAAGTTTGACAGTTCTCTTCCGACTCCAGGTATTTGATCATCAGGTCAGAGGCTTGGCCCGTGAACCTAGTGAATTTCATTCGCACTCTAATCGAGTCTTCTTCTCCGAGCTGCACGATTCCGCGAAACAAACTTTGCTTATCGATGCGAATGTAAAGATTCCCGTCACCGTCAGAATAAAGGCTTAGGTCTCGCTGAATTGTGAGTTTGTCCTTGTGTGCGAGTTGGCTCCGAAGGAAGGTTGTAAACTCGTCAATTTCCGATCCTTTTGTGAGCCGGGCTTCAAACGTCACTATAGGGTTGCCGTAGTGACCCTGCATGTAACGACGCGTGAATAGCTGTCGACTTTTCAGTGAATCAGGGACTAAACGTGCTAATGCTTGCTGTACTTTGTCCAAGTCATCTGTTGCATGAGCAATGGTGCTTATCTCAATTGTCTGGATACTCTGGCCCGACTTCAAGAAAGCTTACCGCCCATCTCTTCGCTTATTTGGGACAGCGACAAGATAAAGCCGAGGATTAAACCACGAGCGATTTCAAGTACAAATTAGCCATTGCGGTTAGGCGTGACCTGGAGATGGGCAAGGGAAAGATCGCGGTTCAAGTCAGCCATGCTTCAGTAACCGCGGCAGAAGAAACCAGGAGACGACACCCAGAATGGTGGAAGCAATGGTTTGAGGAAGGACAACGCAAAATCGTGGTCAAGGTGAATACCGAGAGTGACCTTGAACATCTCAAGAGAGATGCAGAGGAGTTAGGATTGGTAGCGACGATTATTCATGACAGCGGCTTAACTCAGATAGACCCGGGAACGGCGACTTGTGTCGGAATCGGCCCCGCACCAGCAGAGCTTGTTGACAAGATCACGGGCGAATTGTCCTTACTGTAGATACGAAAACCTCTAGGAATCAGCAGGACTTACTACGTGGACTTTGGCCGGTTTCAGTTTTCCTTGGATACGGGGTTGTGTGGGTCCCGCATGATGGTTTCATACCAATGATGCCTTCCGTCTTCCCAGACGTAGTATGAATTGAGTACTCGAAGGTTTGGATATCTCTTTCTCGCTTTCTCCTCCGCGATGTTCTTCAGACTCATTGCGCGCGTGAATCTCGTGACTCCCAAGGCTTTTTGCCTACGCCCCGATCTGGGTCGCGGTTTGCGTGCCCCGCCCTTCCTTATCCTAACCCTGACAACTACGTAGCCCTGTTTCGCTTTGTACCCCAACGTCCTCGCCCGATCCAGCCTAGTCGGATGCTCGACTCTGTGAACGGTAGGTTCGCGCCGCCACACTATCGCGAGCTGACGAAGGTAAAGCTGTAAGTCACCCTTTTCACGTCCCAACCATGTATGAGTAAGATATTTCTGGGCACCCATTGTAAATTTCGACCAACCTTTTCGAAGCTTAACTTTAAGACAAATGACGCGTCTCTGAACTTCAAGCAATGTGAAAAGTCGCGCTGCTATTTAAGCGGCTTGCAAACAAGTAAGCGGAATCAAAACCATGACATCAGACGAGGAGTCTCTTCGGAAAGCATACCTTCCAGCTCAACTAGCGAAAAAATATCACCCATTCTATCGTGGAAAAATCGAAATCGTACCCAAGGTTCCAGTTCGGTCCTTCGACGATTTCGCGATATGGTACACCCCTGGTGTCGCTGAGGCTTGCGATGAGATCAAAGCCAGACCTGAAGCTGTTTTCGAGAACACGAACAAATGGAATACAATAGCCATCGTTACCGATGGATCCCGCGTTTTAGGCCTCGGTGACATCGGGCCCGAAGCAGGCCTCCCGGTCATGGAGGGCAAAGCCTTGCTCTACAAATACTTGGGCGGAATAGACGCATTTCCCATCTGCCTAGGTACCAAGAAACCAGAAGAAATTATCTCGGCAGTTAAATGGATCAAACCATCATTCGCAGGAATAAACCTTGAAGACATAGCCCAGCCGAAATGCTTCGAAATCCTTGACACTCTACAGAAGCAGCTAGACATACCCGTTTGGCATGACGACCAACAAGGCACAGCCACCGTGGTACTAGCCGGTTTCATAAACGCCCTCAAGGTTGTCGGAAAGAAGGTATCAGACGTAAAGATCTCAATGATTGGAGCTGGAGCAGCCAACGTCGCACTGGCACGTTTACTAATACTATCTGGTGCTAGGGCAGGAAACATGATCCTCGTAGACAGCAAAGGCACACTCCACCGAAACAGGAAGGACTTACAAAACACGCCTAAGAAATGGAAACTCTGTCAAGATACCAATTCTGAGGGACGGGAAGGTGGCATCGAAGCCTCCATGGTTGGAGCTGATGCATGCATCGCACTGTCGACACCCGGACCCGGCGTCATAACTAGGAACTTCGTCTCAAAAATGGCTGACAAGGCAATCATCTTCGCATGCGCGAACCCCGTACCCGAGATCTGGCCATGGGAGGCAGAGGAGAGTGGCGCCGCTGTTGTCGCAACTGGACGTTCTGATTTTGTAAACCAACTAAACAATTCGCTAGGGTTTCCTGGAATATTCAGGGGAACAATTGACGTACGCGCACGAACCATTACCGATGAAATGTGCCTGGCAGCGGCGGCTGAACTCGCTAAACTTGCCGAGGAACGGGGGTTGTCCGCGAAAAACATCATTCCGACAATGGATGATTGGGAAGTATTTCCGCGCGAAGCGACGGCTGTCGCCGAGAAGGCGGTTGAGCAAGGAGTCGCCAGACTGAAGAGAACTCGACAGGAAGTTTACGAGAGCGCCAGATCTATCATCAAGCGAGCACGCGAACAGACGAGATACATGATGCGTGGCGGATTTATCCAGGACTTCCCCACGTAAATCGAGGCACCTTGCCAGGATATTCAAGAATGGGCTTGAACAGTCAGCCTTTAATTGCGAATTCCTTTGGGCACGATTTTGAAGGACTGTAACATGACCGAACGCACTATTGCGGTGATAGGCGGAACAGGAGATCAAGGATTCGGTTTAGTTTTACGTTGGGCTAAGGCCGGTGAGAAGGTAATTATAGGATCGAGGCAATTGCAAAAAGCTGAAGACGCAGCCAAGAAAGCTAGGACTGCTCTAGGGGAGAAGGCGAACGTCTCGGGCATGGAAAATCCTAAGGCGGCCGCTGCGGCTGATATTATAGTAATGTCCGTCCCCTTCGCGGCTCACGTGGATATGATCAAATCAGTACACGACAGCATTCAACTGGACGATATCTTCGTCGACGTCGTCGTTCCACTCACAACGGCCGTTGGAGGGTCCGCTTCTACCGCCCTCGGAGTTTGGGAAGGCTCGGCAGCGCAACAGGCGGCAAGATTACTTCCTCCTCACACGAAGGTTGCTTCTGCATTCCACAACGTGGTCGCCGAAGCCCTTCAAGACATCGGAAAGAATGTGGATTCAGACGTTATCGTTTGTGGGGATTCTCAGGAGACACGAAAGTCGGTAATGGAACTCGCAACGAAAATACCTGGAGTCAGAGCGGTTGATGGAGGACGCTTAGAGAACTCTCGAATCGTCGAACAGATCACGGCCCTTCTAATTGGAATAAACATTCGATACAAAGTAAACGCCGCAGGAATACGAATCACCGGGATCCCAGTCAACAAGGGTTGATGTTGTAGGAAAATATGATTTGCCGCGCATAGTGGGTGTTGTAGGAAAACCTAACGTCGGAAAGAGCACATTCTTCAGCGCTGCCACTCTAGCGCACGTAGCCATCGCAAACTACCCTTTCACCACGATCAAACCAAACATTGGGATGGGATACGTTCGAACGCCATGTGTCTGTCGAGAGTTCAATGTAACGGACACGCCTGGCAATTCCACGTGTATCGATGGAATTAGACTCGTGCCGGTTGAGATTGTTGATTGTGCTGGACTTGTTCCAGGGGCTTGGCAGGGCCGAGGCCTCGGAAATCAGTTTCTAGATGAGATACGACAAGCCGACGCCCTCATCCACGTCGTCGATGCGTCGGGTTCAACGGATTCCGAGGGAAAAACATGCGACGCGGGCACACACAACCCGCGGGAAGACGTTCGATTTCTTGAACATGAACTGGATATGTGGCTTCTGCAAATCATCAAGAAGGAATGGGATCGTGCTGTTAGACGAGTCGAAGGCCCTAAGGAAGACCTCATAACAATCCTCGAAGACAAACTAAGCGGCCTCGGAATACGCAGGGACCATTTAATCTCGGCGAAAGGGAAGACCAGCCTGAACTTCGAGAAACCCAGCTCCTGGTCCGATGATGACATTTTGCGTTTGGTCAGTGAACTGCGCAGCAAATCGAAACCGCTCCTAATTGCAGCAAACAAAATGGATGTCCCCCCAGCCGAAAACAACCTGAAATCCTTGAGCGATCTGGGCCACATGGTGGTGCCCTGCTGTGCGGAAGCCGAGCTAGCCCTAAGACGTGCCGCTGAGAAAGGTATCGTAACCTACCTCCCCGGAGACAGCAACTTCAAAGTGAACGAAAAGAATCCGCCGAATACAGACCAGTTGAATGCGTTGACACGGATAAAAGAAAAAGTTCTCCTTCCATTTGGTTCGACAGGAGTCCAAGAATCCCTCAACTTAGCGTTCTTCAAACTTCTGCAAATGATAACAATATACCCCGTTGAAGACCCCGAGAAACTGACTGACCATAAGGGCAGGGTCCTACCCGACGCCTACCTGGTTCCTTACGGAACGACAGCGAAACAATTCGCTTCAATGATACATTCCGACTTAGCCGAAGGTTTCCTTTACGCTACTGAAGCAAGGTCAAAGATGCGGCTCGCCGATGACTACGTATTGAAGGATAGAGATGTCGTCTCGATAACGAGCACAAAAAGACACGCCTAAGCGTGACGCTTCCTTATGCCGCGTTTCTTCATCAGTTTACTGATAAGTGTCTGCCTCACGAAAACCGCATGCTCCGTCGGCACGTCCTCGTATACAGTGACTCCCGGACCAACGTGTGCAAAGGGGCCAATTTTGACTCCCGGCATGATATTCGTATTAATTCCGGTTTGCGACTGGTCTCCCATAATCGTCCCGAGTTTCTTCCTCCCCGAACTTAGCGTCCGTCCCTTCACGCTCACCATGATTGGTTGTTCGTCCAGACGTATGTTTGCTGTTATCGTCCCGGCGGCAATGTTACAGTTCTCGCCAATCACACTGTCGCCAACATAGGAGAGGTGTGGAATCTTAGTGCCGTTCATGATCACACTATTCTTGATCTCACAGGAGGCTCCGATTACAACGTCCTCTCCGATGCTCGTGCAAGGTCTAATTCTTGCGTTCGGACCGACCCTGCTTCTTTCGCCAATGTATACAGGCCCTTCAATGTAGGACCCTGATTTGATCGTGGCCGACTCTTCAAGGCAAATAGGCCCTTTCATCGTTGACCCTGGTTCGACAACTCCGCGAACTCTGGGGGTGAAATTCATTAGCGTTCTTTCATTCGCTTCGAGAAGATCCCACGGCCTACCCACATCCATCCAATCTTCTCGATCGATTGTCGCCGCCTTGATGTCTTGTCCATTATCGATCAACCGTTGTAACGAGGTGGTTAGCTCGTATTCGTTCCTTTTCGACCACGACGTTTCTTCAATCGCACGGAATACTTGATCGTCTAGAACGTATATTCCGGCGTTTACCCACGCCTCCACCGTTGTCCTCTTCGCGGGTTTCTCTTGAACTCTTACAACTCTATCGCCTTTCAGCTCGACAACCCCGTATTCCGAGGGGTTCGGCATCTGCACGACCCCCATAACCCTTGAGCATTCTCGAGCCTTCTCGACAACACCGCCAATACTTGTTGCGTTTGCCCACAAATCTCCATATATGGCGAGAAAGGGCTCGGTGCCCACCGCGTCGCGAGCAACTCTTAACGCCGACGCCGTCCCAGTCCAATCGCGTTGACGTAGGTATTCGATGTTTAACCCGTAGGTCCCCCCGTCGCCGAGAACATCCTGCATCAACTCTCCCTTGAAACCGACAACCAACAAGACATCCTTAATCCGGTTCTCTGAGATCGCTTTAAGAACGAATCCGATAATCGGCCGCCCCGCTATGGAGAGAAGATGCTTGGGTTTGGTAGTGGCAAGAGGCCACATGCGAGTTCCTTCCCCTGCCGCTAGAACAACCGCTTTCACATTCTCTCACCGATCTTCCAGACCAACACCCTCATCCCTCGTAATTGTATTCCTGAGCGTTTTAAATTGGAGTATGCATGGCAAGGTTTGCTGGATGTTGTGGTCTAGGCATGGCATTTGATGTTCTCTCTTTCCTTGCCGGAATTGCTGCGGGCGGTCTCACCGGTGCACTCGCCGGGACTCTTTACAGCCTTGAGAAGACAGCTGATCTGCAGGAGCGCATCCGACATCTGGCTCGGGAGATCGACACTTTCGGCGCCAACCTATCTTCGCCCGATAGCGCGAAAGATCCTGGTTCAAAAGCTAAAGCTGTCGAGCTCCGTCGCGAACTCGACGCGATCCATGAGGAAATCAGACGAATGTACAAGCGCTCGACGCATTGATCGACTTGGATCAGGCTGCTGCAGCCTTGGCCTGTTCCATGACTTGGGCGGGGGTAGCCATGACTCCAGGCGGTATCGAAAGGACTCTTGATTTCCTTACCCCCACATGCCTGAGCGGGGCGATCTTCTTCGCAAGATTGTAAATATCTGATCCAAGTTTGCCCAGAACGACTTCTTGCGATAATTGATCGTAATTCAGAGTGTTAGCCTTCTCTTCAACAATCTGGCGCATAATTTGGCGGACACCGTGTTCCTGTGACGCATTGATTCTATCACGCGTGAACGCAACCACTGAAATCCGTGTCGAGTATTGGTCCTTTGTAGTTGCGTTGAAGATGCCGTCCATTCGAGTACTTCCGCGCCTCACAAGGCTTCTTAGATAATCGGTGGCGTACTCGTGCGATTTCAGTATCGTATCAGCCCTATGCTCCTTCGTATTGACGACCAGAAAGTACAGTTTGATCGATTGGTGAGCAAAATCGTTTGTAATATCATACAACGTTGTTTCGACTACGCGGCCGATTACAGCTGTGGGGAGCTCACAGGGTATGCTGGCGACAACGTTTTCTCCAAAGTAGGGTGGGGTGTAGACATCGTACCATTCCTTCAATCGCCACTTGTCTCTGACTTTTTTCGAGGCTTTGGACAATAGTCTTCCACTCGGACTTCAGATTTTGGCAACGTACCGTTTGTGCCTTATTTAAAGCGTTCATAGCTAGCGAGCGGTGGTTAGGGGTTTCCAATTTTCTTCAGTGATGTCTCAGTTGCTTGAATGCAGCGAAAGATATCTTGCAGGGTTTGTTGCATCGTTTCGATTTTCTGACATCCCTTGATTCGAACAGAGAGCACTGGACCGTTTGCACTTGTCGATATGATCAATTTGTTGTTTGGTATGTTGTCGTCAGGGGATAACGCCTTCTTCACGGCTTTGGCGAAGATTGCTGATGAGTATTGGATGCGAATTTCTGTTTCATACATTTGTCTTCAGCTGCGCGAGGAGGGCTTGATCGAGTTCTTCAAGGAATGGAACTGGGTCATCTGTCTTGATGTGGGCGCCAGCTGCCACGTTATGTCCTCCTCCGATGCCAGCGTACTTCTTCGCCGTGCTGTTCAGCGCTGCGCCAAGGTTCATGCCCATGGCTAGCAGTTTCGCGGGAGCTCTTGCTGAGAGTTTGATTCCGCCATCCTTTGCTCTGGTTACGACGATTATAGCGTGATCCGGAGTCAGATTACCCGCTGAGGATATGATCGATGAGAAGGCTCCGGTCATGCTCTCTTGTATCTGGTTCTCCCCTCGGATAGCCCAGATTATCTTGAATTTCTGGATTGCATCCGGAGATTTTGTTAACCACTCCATGTAGGTGGCCAAAGTCTTCCGGTAGGTGGCGACGACTTCGGTGGCTTCGGTTAGGGCGGTATTTCGATCCCCTAGTCCAATGCTAATACCTATTGAAGGGTTGCCTGTTCTTCCACACGCGTTTCAGCAGGGCGGAGAATTCTCGTGCATCTCTAGTCGGACTTCCCTGCGGTTCGTTGATGAATGTGTATACGGTCCCCACCATATCGAGCACTACGTTTGAGGGGAAGCCTTGGGATGTAAGGTAGGCAATTATGCCGTTGAGGAGTTTCTGTTTCTCTTCCTGCGAGAGGTCGGCAGCGGTTCTGAAGCGGTCCCCTTCCTTTACAGGAATCCCCGCCTTCGATAGTAGCAGGAGGCAGTTATCTTCCCGACCGCTTAGGTTTGGGAGGTAGGGCGAGGTCGTATAGGCTAGGGCGCGGTATATTGGGCGAGTTTCTCTGCCATACACAACGAGGTCGGAGTCAACCTTCGCATTCCCGGATGACACGGCATCATCAACCAGGAGTTGGTTGAGGCCTGCGAGTGCTCTCCGTTCGTTCTTATCTTGCATGTCACCCAGCGCTCCTACGATCCCGAGTGTGCTGAGGTCTTTGTTCCCTTCGTCGAGCTCTCTCGCGACCAAGTATGTTACCCCCGCTGCGCTGATCTTGGTTGCGCCGTCGATTCCGAATTCATGTGGATTTAGTTGAGCAATCTTCGGTCCCGCCTTGCCGTCGGGTGGGTGGTGGTCTAAAATGACTACTTCTTTGGCCTCAAGACGTGAGTTTACGAGTTCCGAATAGCCGCTACCAATGTCCGTGAAGATTACGATGTCAGGTTTCCCAGCGGATATTTCGTCAATAATGTCCTCGCGAAGCTCTTCTACTATTCGTACCTTGTAGCGAGCGGAGGCGCGTGTAAGAGCAGCGCCGATGATGCCGGCCGAAGAGAGGCCGTCTGCATCGTTATGGGATATTGCTGTAAAAGTTGAGTCCGCTTGTAGGTGTTTCCTAATTACTTCCGCAGGCTTCTTTTGCGCGTTCAAGGAAAGCGCCTCGTTGTCCGTCCCCAGGCATTTATTATGCCACTGACGCGACGACATGTTTGTAATGCCATTCTGGGCTGAGTTGCCCTTTAACCCTGTAATACTTCTCTAGCCTGTGAATCTTGGATTCGATCATTGCGAGAGAACGTTTGTTTACGTGATCTTTCCGATTCTTCTCTAGGTGACGTCTCAGGTCGTCAGCCTTCTTGAGCAGCGCGCTCAAATCTTCTGGGAGGGTTCCGGCCTGTCGACCAGGTTTCAGTATTTCCTGAACATTCTTTCCCGTGATCGATTTCACTAAGGGTACTCCATATCGGTCACGCATCAAAACGCCAATCGTACTCGCTGTATTGCCTTCCCGGGAAAGCTTGAGGACTAATGACTCAACCTCGTCTGGCGTATACTTGACCCACGAAGGCGTTTTCTTGCTAATTGGTCGCGTAGACCCTGACTTGCCCCGCTTGCTTGTGTATAGTCTAGCCGTTAGTGCGCACGCTCCAATTTGGAAATTCGACTTAGTCTTTGGCTCTCGGTTATTTAACTTGTCTAGGCGAAGAACCTTCGTTCATTGAGAGCCATGTGAAGAATTTCACGAACGCCTTTGCTCTGTGAGACAGGAGGTTCTTCTCCAGCGTATCCATTTGAGCGAATGTTCGTCCATCGCCCTGAACGGGAGAGAAGATGGGGTCAAATCCAAATCCCAGAGTACCCCGTGATTTGCGAGTGATGATGCCCATTACTTCGCCGTCGAAGCTTACGGGAGGGTACTTCGGTCTAGCGTATGATACCACAGCGCGGAAGGAAGCGCGTCTGTCCCTCGCACCTTTCATAAGGTTCAGCACTCCATTAGTCCCTAAGGTTCTGAACACGTAGGCGGAGTATGGTCCCGGGAAGCCTCGTAGACTGTTTACGAATAAGCCTGCGTCTTCTGCAACAACGGAGCGTCGCCTTGTCTCGGATGCGCATTTGGCCGCGAATGACGCTATGTCCTCGAGTTCGTCGGATTGGATCTCGATCTTTTCGTCCTTCATCTGTTTGAGCGTTATTCCAAAGACTTTCGCTATAAGAGCCGCTTCAACAAATTTACCCTTGTTTCCGGTTGCAAAGTAGATAGTTGGTTTATGCTCTCTCAAAGTATCTGCCTCGTCTTTCGATCTCTCGCATCTTGTTAAGTGATTCGATGCTCAGTCTCTTTCCGGCCGTTGCGGAATAGCCATGTAGAAATGCGCTGAAGATTTCTTCGTGAAATTTGATGTGAGTGCTTTTCATGGCGCGGCTGAGGAGAAGCAGATCGACTCCACGGTCTTCAAGTTCTGTTGAAAAGTCACCCAGACCAAAATCGATCAAGAATAATTTGTTGTCGGTGCACAAGACGTTAGAGATTGTTAGGTCGCCGTGTACTATGCCGCCTTCATGAATTAAAGCGACCATTCGTCCCAGTTGACTGCATTGTCTGTGTCTCATGTCCGGCGAGAGTGCGTACAGCTGTTCCTTTAGCGTGTCTCCCTTTACGTAATCCATGATGAATGAGGAGTTTTCTGTATCGATGTGCTGGATTGTCGGAACGGGGACGCCAAGCTTCCTTACCTCATGCATGAGGTTCGTTTCATGAATCGTTCTACCCCGACGGATTGTTGCGTCTAACTGGGGGACGCGATATGGCTTCGGGATCCGAGTTTTTCTGACTGCCGTGGATCCACACCAGTTTTCCAAGTAGATCTCGGCCTCGGCACCCTTGTAGATTAGTTTAGGGAGCCTCTCTTCTCCAGACGACGTCAACGTCCTCTAGCCTCCATCTGGGCCTTACCCGCGATTCGGCAATGGCTATCGTTACACCAGATTGCAACGCGAGCATGCCTGTCCACGCGATTTGTGGTCCGCAATCTCCAGTGTACGCTTGATTAACGACGTGGGGCGTAGCTTCATGTAAGCCTGCAACGTCTGAAAGCTTCTTCTGAAGCGTCCTATTCGCCGCAACTCCTCCAGTTAAGAGTACTTCCTTCTTGGCGGTATACGCAAGGCTTCTCTCCACGGCTTCAGCCAGCATCGAACATGACACTTCTTGCATGGAATAACATACATCTTCAAGAGAAGCTCCAGCCTTGAGTTTCGCGAGAGAAGCCGTTAACAAACCGGAGTATGAAACATCGTTTCCTTTCACGACATAGGGGAGAGAAATGAAATTCTCTGATTTTGCCGCCAGTTTTTCGATCTCACGCCCAGCAGGTGAGGGCAGATTGATTTCTCTCGCGAACATGTCGTACAGGTTTCCGAGGGTGATGTCCTCCGTTTCGCCGAATATCCGCCATCTCCCACCAGAGAAGGCAGCGATCGCGGTATGACCCCCTGAGACCAACACGACCAATGGATCCTTCGCTCCCGTGGTCAGGGTGCCGATCTCGATATGCCCGATGGCATGGTTGACAGGGATCAGAGGGATCTTGAAGAATGAGGCGATTGATCTTGCGACCGTTGCTCCAACCCTTAAGCACGGACCTAGCCCAGGACCTAACGCCACGGCAACTCCGGCAAGTTCGGAAGCCTTAACGCCAGCATTGCCAAGCCCACCTGAAACCACTTTCGCGGCGACCATACTATGGTGCTCGGCGGCTTCTCGCGGATGGATTCCTGTCCCAGGAGCAGAAACGTAAACATCTCGAACATCCGAGAGAATCTGACCCCCCTCCGTGACGACACTCGCGCCAAACGTGTGGGCAGTCGACTCTATCCCTAAACAGTACAATGAGATCGCGACACTAACCTGTGGACAGCGTTTGAATGGGATAGTTAGTTAAATTATGCTCAGCGCTGATTGACCGATAGTTAGGGCGGGTAGTTGGCCGATAACCAGCGGGGTTGAGGTTTTTTCGGCTAGTTTACCCAGATTGTTCTCTTGGATGTGAATTCAAGTAACCCGTAGCGGGAGAGTTCGCTCCCTATGCCGCTCTTTTTCACTCCACCAAAGGGTAGGCGTGGGTCTGACGCGACGACTTTGTTTATGAAGACCATGCCCGCTTCGATAGAGGGTACAAGTTTCTCCGCTGCCTCTGCGTCTCCCCAGACGGATGCGCCTAGGCCGAATGGTGTTTCGTTCGCTATGGTAACCGCCTCGTTAGTGGTCTTGAATTTCTTAAGGACTGCAACTGGCCCGAACACTTCTTCATCGAAAAGCGGCTCGACTCTCGCCATAGTCGGAGGTATGAAGTTCCCTTTGAGTCCTTGCGCTAACTCTTCCACCTGGCCCATGGTCTTGAGCTTGTTGACTTGTCCAGCTACTATCTCCTTCTGCTCTTTGCTGGAGAGGGGACCAAGGAATGTGTTATTGTCGAGGGGGTCGCCGATCTTCACCTTCGAGAACTCTTCTTTCATCCCTTTGTAGAACTGGTCGAAGACGCTTTCGTGAACGATGAATCTCTTCGAGGCTATGCACGACTGACCGTTGTTCTGCATTCGTGCGTAAACGCAGTTCTTGACCGCCTGGTCAAGGGTTGAGCCGTCGAGGATAATGTACGGGTCAGATCCGCCTAGCTCCAGCACAACTTTCTTGAGTTGCTTTCCCGCCTCTCCGGCTACCATTTCGCCTACTTCAGTCGACCCAGTTAGAGAGACCCCATCGGCATATTTTATCGCCTCCAACGCCACGGGTCCACGTGCAACGGTCGATTTGAACACGTCCAACCCGATTGTGTCTTGCAGTTTAAGGCTGGTTCCAGAGACTATTGATGCATGTTTGAGAAGGATGGAGTTGCCCGCTGCCATTGCTGGAATGGCGGCGCGGATGAATTGCCATGCAGGGAAATTCCATGGCATGATTAGGAAAACTACCCCGAGGGGGTCGAATCTTACGTAGCTCTTCTTAGCCTCAGTTTTTACGTGCTCTGGTGCGAGCATTTCCTCCGCGTTCTCTGCAATGTAATCGATCGTCCACATACATTTCTTCAGCTCAGCCTCGCTTTGAGCTACAGGTTTCCCCATTTCAGTGCTCATCAATTGGGCGAGTTCTTTCGCGCTGGCTTCAAATCTTTTCCGAACCTCTCGCAGCTTCGAGAGCCTCTCGGAGAGGTCGACCTTCCAAAGCTGCTGGGCCTTTCTCAACCCCGCAATTTTGGATTTTAGGTCTTCTATAGAATCTTCTCTGTATTCGTGCAATGTTTTTTCGGTGTACGGATTGATTGTCTTAACTGTCATCTTCAATCACTATGGATACGAGGGATGGTTCAGATGGACTTGACGGCTTTCTCGTAAACGCTTAGTCCTTTCTGCATTAGGTTGTCGCTTATGACCAGTGGGGCCATGAACCTTAGCACGTTGCCGAAGTGGCCGCAGGTATGCATTAGCAATCCGTTCTCGAACATCGTCTTTCGCAGTCGCACGGCGATATCCTTTGAAGGTGCCTTGCTCACCTTTGATTCCACAATTTCGTTTCCAATCATGCAACCCACTCCCCTCACTTCTCCTACGTTCTTGCTGGATTTGGCGATCCTTTCAAATTCCGACTTAGCCGTGGTTCCGAGCTTCTCAGCTCTGTTCAGCAGATTTTCTTGCTTGATGTAATCAATGGTTGCTGCCCCAGCAGCCATAGCTAGTGGGTTTCCGCGATAGGTCCCAAGATGGAATCCGTCCGGGAGTTTTTGATCATATTCCTCGCGGTACGCGACGAGTGAGAGTGGTAGTCCGGCGCCTACGGATTTTGATATGCACATTATGTCTGGTGAAGTGTTCGTAATTTCGCAACCCCAGAATTTTCCGGTTCGTGCGAATCCGGTTTGGACTTCATCGATTATCAGTGGGATTTGGTATTTGTCAGCGATTTTCCTCAGCCCGGGAAGGAAGTCATTTGGTGGAACAATGTACCCTCCTTCGCCTTGGATTGGCTCCACTAATATGCCGGCAGGAAGATCAAGGCCTGAGTGTTCGTCAGATAGTAGATTCTCAAGGTATGCGAGAATCACCCTGCCCTCACCTCCCTTGCTATCTACAGGGAATGGGAATCGGTAGGGGTATGGGAAGGGGAGGTGGAACACTCCGTGCCTTACTGTTCCCGAACTCCGCAAATATGATCGGCTGGCGGTTAGACTCACAATCCCCTGGTGTACTCCGTGGTATGATCCTCCGAAAGCGACGATAGTACTTCTCCCCGTCACCTGTTTTGCAAGGCTGATCGCGGTCTCACAAGCGTCGCCTCCCGTAACCGTCAAGAGAGTCTTCGCGTGTCCTCGTAGGTTCCCTGGCAAAACGGCGTGAATCTTTTCAAGGAATTGCATACGGATCTCAGTCGGGATCTCAAGCGCATGCCAAATCCTTTCCATTTGAGATTTGACAGCGGTCGTCACGAACGGGTTATTGTGCCCCACGTTGAGAACACAAATACCGCCCATCCAGTCAATGAATATGTTTCCGTCCACGTCTTTGATTGTTGCACCTCGAGCCAAATCTATCGCGAATGGGAAAGCTTTGCTATAGGTCACTGCGCGAGTTTCTAGCTGCGTTTGTTTCGCGAGAAGTTGTTTAGATTTAGGTCCGGGTGGCGTTACAACTATTCGTGGAGCTTCTTCGTAGCTTAATTCCTGAGTAGACATCAAAACAGACCCTCCAGTAACTGTGGGCCGGACTAGCCAAAGAGGGTTATATGATTGAGGGATGAATATCGTTCACAATTATTGGCGCGTAAGATTGTGATTGTTCCTCCTTCTGCCTGACCGGATTGGTTGGGGAAGGTTTGAGGGCGAGTCTTCTGAGAAATGGAAGAGTCCGTTATGCGCAAATACTCATAGGTCGAAGGGAGTCTCGGCCGTGACTGATACAATCACGCACGACGTCTTGATTATTGGCTCGGGGATCGCTGGCCTGCGAGCGGCTATCGAAGCCACTCGAATCAGCAATGGGAAGCTGAGTGTCGGGGTCATCAGTAAGGTACACGCCATGCGGTCGCATTCCGTCTGCGCCCAAGGTGGCACCGGCGCAGTCCTTCACTCCGACCGGGGTGACTCTCTGGAAGGCCATATCTTTGATACCATAAAAGGCAGCGATTACCTCGCAGACCAAGACGCCGTCGAGCGGCTAGCCTCCATCGCCCCCCAAGAGATCTACCAGCTAGAACATTTGGGTATGCCCTGGAGTCGCGAAGGTGACGGACGCATCGCGCAACGAGCGTTCGGCGGACACAGTTATCCCAGGGCGACCTTCGCCAGTGATCGAGTGGGATTCTATGAGATGCAAACCCTCTACGACACATGCCTCAGCTACTCCAACATCGAGTTTTACCATGAATGGTTCGTGACCGGCCTGCTCGTTGACAAGGAAGGATTCCATGGAGCCACAGCCATTGAACTCCGTACAGGCAACTTCCACGCATTCCAAGCAAAGGCGGGCGTCATAGCCACCGGCGGGGCAGGTCGACTGTACGCTTTCGCAACGTACTCCCACACCTCCACACCGGACGGCCTCGCAATGGCGTACCGCGCAGGTATCCCTCTGAAGAACATGGAGTTCGTGCAATTCCACCCGACGGGGCTCGTGCCCTCAGGCGTACTAATCACGGAAGGCGCACGAGGCGACGGCGGAATACTCGTCAACAAGGACGGCGAGAGGTTCATGAAAAAGTATGCACCAGAAAAACTCGAACTCGGTCCGCGGGACATCGTTGCACGTGCCATTGCACGTGAGATCCAAGAAGGCCGAGGCTTCCGAGACGAAAGCGGCCTGGAATACGTGCATCTTGACATCCGTCATCTAGGCGCAGAAAAGATCAAAGAGCGATTGTCGGATATCCGCGAGATCTGCATTAAGTTGCGAGGAGTCGATCCGATCGAAGGATTGATTCCAGTCCGGTATGTGTGCCACTTTACCATGGGCGGAGTTCATGCCAACATTGACGGTGCCACTCCAGTCAAAGGTTTGTGGGCCGCCGGAGAGGCGGCATGTATTACCGTTAATGGCGCTAACCGGTTGGGAACGAACTCGACGGCTACCTGCCTAGTTTGGGGAAAGCTGACGGGGCACGCCGTGGCGGAATACGCAACGCAACACCAATCAGCGGATTTCCCGCAACAGACCGTTGCTTTAGAAGAGAAGCGAATCTACGACGGCATATTTCGCGGGGAAGGTAGAGAGAATCCCTACGACGTGAAGCAGGAACTCCAGGCAACCATGGACGAGCACGCTAACGTGTTTCGAACCAGCCAAGGGTTGGGAGAAGCCCTGAAAAAGATACGGGCTCTAAAGCAACGTGCGTATCAGCATGTTGAAGACAAAGCCCCAGAATACAACATGAACTTCGTAAATGTCATGGAACTCCAGTCCATGCTCGACGTGGCCGAAGTTGTATTGCTTGGTGCGTACGCGCGAACCGAGTCGCGTGGCGCCCACTTCCGCTTAGACTATCCAAAACGAGACGACGCACATTGGCTGAAGCACACACTCGCATACATGACGCCTGACGGTCCCCGGCTCGACTACTCCCCCGTGACAATCACGCGTTACCAACCGAAGGAACGCACTTACTAACGCGAGCAAGCCGATAGCAGATTTGAAATCCTACGCTTCAGCCACCCCCAAGACCCGCATACATTTTTCCGAAAACTAGCAACAACTCTCTTATCTGGCAAGACCCGCGAATTAGGCAGGTCAGTCTTGGCTCGCATTAAGAATCATAGTTGGGTTGAGGAGTTTCCAGGCTCGATCACGGTCTGCGATTCAGCAGGCGTTATACTGGAATTAAACAAGAAGGCTGTCGAATCTCATCTTGCCGATGGAGGAAAGAAACTAATTGGTACAAACATGATGACCTGCCATCCAGAACCCGCTCGAACCAAGTTGAAACGATTAATGAAAAAACGTCAGAACAACGTGTACACGGTTACGAAAGGACGCGGCCGACTAATCGTACTCCAAGCACCCTGGTACAGTAAGAAGAAATATCGCGGATTTGTCCAACTTAGTTTGAAACTGTCAGGCCCGATCCCTAATCATATACGCAAATCCTGAACCGCAGCGCGACAATCAGCAACGAAGGTTTGCAACAGAGACGCTAAATTAAAATAAGTTGTAGACCGGAGTGGAAGCGAATGGTGTCGTCTGTGAAAGGTGACCAGGAAATCGCACCGTAGCTCTCGTAAACAGGAAATATCCTGCTCCGAATCACTTCCTGGCTTTTCATCAAACCATTCAGTGAAATTTCTGGCGGTTAATCAGACTTGGTAGCAAAGAGCAAGTACGTCGGCGAATTAACCAAGCAATACGATCACAAGGCAGTAGAAGCTGAGGTCCAAGAAGCCTGGGAACGCGATCGTACCTATGAATTAGTAAAGAAGGTTAGATCGAGCGGAAAGAAGTTCTACTTCCTTGACGGACCCCCATTTCCAAGCTCCGACACACCACACATAGGCACCTCGTGGAACAAGGTTCTCAAGGATACTGTGATCCGGTACAAACGTTCACGCGGATTCAACGTTCGGGACCAACCCGGCTATGATTGCCACGGGCTTCCCATCGAATTAGCCATCGAACAGAAGTTTGGTGTTAAATCCAAGAAAGAGATCGAGAGCTTCGGCTTAGAACGATTCATCTCAGAATGCAGAAGATTCGCTGAAACGAACGCAGCGGCGATGACTAAGGCGTTCCAGGAGTTAGGAATATGGATGGATTGGAACCAGCCCTACATGACTCACCTGGACTATTACATTGAATGCGACTGGTGGGGGCTCAAACAGGCGTGGTCGAAGGGACTGTTTGAACATGGGCAGAGGGTTGTACACTGGTGCCCCCGATGCGAAACTGTACTCTCTGATTACGAAGTCGTCTTGGAATACAAGATGCTCCGCGATCCGTCAATATACGTAAAATTCCCGGTCGTAGACAAGCCAAACGAATACATCCTGATCTGGACCACCACTCCATGGACCTTACCGTCGAACGTCGCGGTCATGGTTAATCCAGACTTCCAATATGCTCGTGTCAGGTCTAATGGCGAGACGTACATATTCGCAAAGGAACGAGTAGAAGCGGTTCAGAATGAAACCGGCCGGTCTTTCGAAGTCTTGGACACCTTCCCAGGAAGCAAACTTGAAGGCCTCACGTACAGAGGTCCACTGGAGACCCTTGTACCTGCCCAGGTCAGCCTACAGAACGGTCACCGCGTCGTGCTCAGCAAAGAATACGTCACCTTGACAGAAGGAACCGGATGTGTTCATTCAGCACCCGGACACGGGGAAGAGGATTACGATGTTGGCGTGCGAAACAACTTACCCGTACTCATGCTCGTAAACGATCAAGGCAAATTCGTCCCAGAAGCCGGAAAATACGCAGGAAAATCTGTCAGAGAAGCCAACCCCGAAATCATTGACGACCTGAAGTCCCTTGGAGTGTTACTATATGCCGGAGAAATTGAACACCGCAGCCCCGTCTGCTGGCGCTGCAAAACCCCACTAATAATTCGCGCCACAAAACAGTGGCTCATCCATATCGCACAACTCAAAGATCTGTTCATCAAGGAAGTCGATTCCACGCTCTGGATTCCCGCGTGGGCCGGCGCCAATCAATTCAAGAACTGGCTTCAAGGACTAAAGGACTGGGTGATCTCTCGACAGCGGTTCTGGGGCACCCCACTCCCAGTATGGAGCTGCACATCGTGCGGAAAGGACAAGATCATAGGTTCAAAACAGGAACTTCTGGACAACGCAGTTTCCAAAGTCGATTTACCGACTTTACACAGACCTTGGGTCGACGCAGTCAGGTTACGCTGCGATTGTGGCGGGGAGATGGCTCGTGTACAGGATGTCATTGACGTATGGTTCGAATCGGGCGGGGCATCGCTAGCATGCTTGGGCCATCCCGCGAACGTGCAGGAAACCAAATTCTGGTGGCCCGCGGACTTCATAGTTGAGGGACGCGATCAGATAACCGCGTGGTTCTTTGGACTATTGCGCCATGGGATCGTTACGATGGGCCGTTGCCCCTACAAGACCGTTCTCATGCACGGCTTCGCACTCGACGCCGAAGGCCGTGAGATGCACAAGTCGCTAGGGAATTTCGTCTCGGCCCAAGAAGTGGTTGAGAAATTCGGGCGAGACGCATTCCGATATTACGTACTACAGACAACGCTTTGGGAAGACCTACAGTTCTCATGGGACGCGGTCCGACAACACCAAGGCGACCTTAGCACGATATGGAACACGTTCGTCTTCGCAAGCACCTACATGAGTTTGGACAAATTTGCGCCCTCAGGCCTCTCTTTGAAGCGCATGGGGAAGAGCCTGCGGCCGGAGGATCGCTGGCTTCTCAGCAGGACACACCGGACGATCAAAGAAGTAACGTCTCTAATGGATGAGTACAAGATTCACGAGGCACTACGTAAACTCAAAGCATTTCTCGTCGAGGACCTAAGCCACACCTACATACGATACGTCAGACGCCGTACTTGGGTAGAGAAGCGAACACGAGACAAACAAATCGCCTACGCGACGCTTTATTCAGCCCTCGAAGCCGCCCTCATCATGCTTGCCCCAATCACCCCCTTCCTCACAGAATCAATCTACCAACACATGTTTCGGAACGCGGAGCCAAGGAACCCTGAAACCGTGCATCTTCTCAAATGGCCTGAGTTCGACTCAAAGTGGATAGTTGACTCCCTGGAGGAGGAAATGAAAGCAGCCCAGAGCGTTATCTCAACAGTTGCCCTAGCTAGAATGAGCAAGGGCTTGAAGCAGAGACAACCCGTACCACAGGTCTTGGTAACCAGTGAATCCAAGGCCCTCAAGAAGGCGCTGAAAACGTATGCGGTGTTATTGCGTGATCAGGCCAACACCAGACGTCTCAAACCAGTTTCGAAAGACGCAGTATCAGGATTCTCCGATTCAGAACGCTTCGCGAAGGCAGACTTCCCAGAAGGTACGGTTCTAGTGGACCTCAAACTTACAAAGAGTGAATTGGCTGAGGGATTGGCTAGAGACGCCGTTCGTAGAATGCAACAGATGCGAAAGGAGATGGACCTGAAGGTGGATTCCTTCGTCCACGCCTACGTGGTCGCGCCCTCAAAGAAAGAGGCGAGTCTACTCAAAACGAAG
Source organism: Candidatus Bathyarchaeota archaeon (assembly GCA_963733055.1). Lineage (GTDB taxonomy): Archaea > Thermoproteota > Bathyarchaeia > 40CM-2-53-6 > 40CM-2-53-6 > FEN-987. The sequence goes on along the minus strand of CAVTBR010000003.1, from coordinate 41,759 downwards.
AGGAGCTACATCGCAGGGGAAGTCCGAGCGAAACAACTCAAGATAACTGCAGGCGAGGTGAAGGTAAGCCAGCCCTACTATACCAAGAGATGGCAGATCGACGGATTAAACTTCGAATTCGGATTATGTGAGACTTCTAAACTAGGCCGAAAGAAGCATGCTTGATCTACGAACTCTCTAGAGGGGCACTTCGATAAAGAGGCGCTCTAGCAGTTCCTTGTACCTATTTCTAATAGTGACCTCAGTAACGTTAGCTATCTCCGCTATCTCTCGTTGAGTCTTCCTCTCATTCGTCAGAACGGTTGCGATGTAAGTCGCTGCGGCGGCGATCCCTGTTGGGCCTCTGCCGCTTGTTAGCTTCATCTCTTTCGCGATCTCTAGAATCTTGATAGCTATAGCCTCAGCTTTTCCAGAGATGACAAGTTTGTTACTGAACCGTGCAGCGTAATTCCTACTGGTCGAAGGAGGCACAAACGCTTCCAGCTCTCTGACCATGAATCGGTAACTTCGGCCTATATCCTTCTTATTGAGACTCGACGAGGACGCTATTTCATCAAGGGTTCTTGGCACGCCGCACTGTCTGCAACTCATGTAGATCGCAGCAGCCGTGACATTGTGAATCGATCTCCCACGAATGAGGCGTTTCTTAATGGCGCGGCGATAAATCACAGAAGCGGTTTCAAGGATATTCTTGGGAACGTTAAGGGCAGAAGCGAGTTTACTTAGCTCGGCCAACGCGACCGCAAGGTTTCGCTCCGTGGCGTCAGAGACTCGAACTCTGCTCTGCCACTTACGCAACTTGTACAGATCGAGTCTTTGAGTTGCCGTGGCGCGTTTTCCGAGAGCGCGCCTGTCACGCCAGTCGATAATAGTCGAGAGACCTTTGTCGTGGATCGTGTAAGTGATCGGAGCGCCAACGCGAGTTCGGCTTTTCTTTTGATCGTCGTCGAAGGCTCGCCATTCGGGTCTTGTGTCGGCCAGTTTCTCGTCGATCACGCAACCACATGCCATGCAGACAATTTCTGCGGCCTCGTAGTCGCGCATAAGTTTTGGCCCGCCGCATTCTGGGCAAACCGTGATCTTGGGAGCGGCTTGCAGCGATTCCCCTAATTCACCATCGGGTTCTTCCGACACTATCTCATCTACTCTAAACTGAACTAATCGAGGGAGTAAACGATCCGGTGGACGAATTTTGCTGGCGAAGGACTTGCGGGCCTGATGGAGACGTATGGAGCAGACACTGGTCCGAAGAGGTCTTGCACTTTCCCAATTTCCTTAAGTTTACTATCGCAGGTTCGGGTTCCAAGTTTCACGAAGACGGGTTCCTCGCATTTTACTATGAGGCTGCGGCTATTCGATAAGTGAAGAATTTTGCCGAGCCTCCGCAAACTGCCTTCGTCACTCCCGCCGTGGACCCCGACAAGCCCGCAGCATATTTAAACGTACATACCTTCAACCTCGCCTAGAATTCTTGCAACGAGTGTTGACATGACACTTGTCATAATTTTCTTGAAAAACGCCGCCAGAACCGAGCACGAATGATCAAGCAACGAAAGGCGAAGAAGATGTCAATCGACTCATCCAATGGTCGGACAATTCCAGAAATGAATTTCGGAACCATGAAACCCTGAACGTTTTTTACGAGGCGAAGGGACGTAGACTTCAAACGGTAGCTAAGATCCGATGATAAAAGGCGTCGTCCTAACAAATTTCATGTCCTACGAAAATTCCTATGTCCCACTAGAACCGGGACTCAACTTAATTTGTGGACCGAACGGCGCCGGCAAATCATCCATCTTACTCGCCATCTCAGTAGTCTTAGGACAAGCATATACGGAAAGGTCGAAACGACTAAGCGACCTCATAAAGTGGGGAACAGATGAAGCCAGAGTCACCTTAATTCTCGACAACAGTGGCGAGAAGAGACCTTTCCCAAACTACCACACAGATCTCGTTACGGTTACTAGAGTAATCAAAGCCAATGGCACCTACTACTACCTCCTCCAAAACAAACCCGTACCCAAATCCGCAGTCACCGACGTCCTCCAATCTAGAGGCCTAAACCCAGACAACATCCTAGTCATCATGCACCAGTTCATGGTCGGCCGATTCGCCGCGGTAAGCCCCCAAGACAAATTGAAGATGCTAGAGGAAGCAGTGGGATTCCAAACATACCGCGAAGAGGTAAAGGACGCCAGAAAGCGCTTGGAAAATGTAATGAGCGAAGAACAATCACTCGTACAAGTCCTAGAATCGACGAAAGAGACACACGACTTTTGGAAACGTGAATACGACCGCTACCTGCAGAAGCGGCAGCTTGAGACTAGGCTGAATGCGCTGAAGCAAGAGTTGCTCTGGGGTAGAATACAGAAGAAGAAAGACTCTCTGGCACATATTGAAGAGAGGATAGATTCGAAAACAAGAGCTCTGCAGTCCATCGACAACAAGATTCAGGAGCTGGCAGATTCTAAGAAGAAACGCCAAGCAAAATATGACGAGCTCAACCTCGGGCGAATGGGGTTAGAAGACCAGCGCGTCGAGCTTGCCAAGCAGATCACGACACAAGAACTCAACATAGAGTGGACGACCAACCTACTCAGCCACTTCCACTCTCCAGAAACGGGACCAGAACCAACCCCGCCGTCAGCACTACAAGACCTGGATAAACTGAAGGTTTCTTGGAAAGAAACCGCAGAGGAGTCTCAGAAGCGCCTCCAAAGAGAAAAGGAAAAGTCCACCGCCCTCGGCGAGAAGATCGTTGACGCGAGCGGCCGCCTCGAAGACGCTCTCACCCGCCTAATTGATACGAACGTCGAGTACGAAGTCTCCGGGTTCAAGCGGAAGCTATTGACGGAAGATGTGGCGGACCTACAAGCTCAGGTTCGATTAGCCAAGGAAGAATTAGACCCAATGATTGCCTCCGCCGAGAAAGTAGGAGCGCAGGCAGGACCCCCCAGAAAAATCTTCGACATCATGATCGAAATCGGCGCAGTGGAGGAACAGATGAAACCCCTGGCGGCGTTGTCTGAAGACGTCGAGCGTATGTACTCCTCATATGCAAAGGTCTACGAAGACTTGAAACTCAAAGCTGATCAGGTGGCAGTTAGCCGACAGGAGGTTCTTTCTGAACTCGATAAACGGTTGTCAAGATGGCGTGAGGTACTAGCAAACTTCTTGGAAGAGTTGACTGGTCGGTACTCTGAGATTCTTCGCACAGTGAGTGCCACCGGCTCCATTCGACTCATTTCCTCACGCGATATCGAAAAGTGCGGCCTAGAGATATTGGTTGGGTACAAGGGAAACAAACCGACCGCCCTTGACGCGTTTACCCAGAGCGGGGGGGAACGGAGCATTGCGATGATGGCGTTCCTACTCGCAATGCAGCAGCACATAACGTCCCCCTTTAGGGCGATCGACGAGTTTGATGTTCACATGGACCCGAAGAACCGTGAATCCGTTACACAACTCATTATGACGAATGCGGCGGCCATGGTCGACGGCCAGTACGTGGCGATTACTCCCGGTCAAGTGAACGTGACCGACAAGAGCCACGTGATTGTGGTGCAAAACGTAGGTGGTTCGTCCGTAGTTAGCGAGTTGAAGTAGATTTGACAGAGAAGCCGAAAGCAAAGGGCGGGCGTCAAGTATTGGCGTCGGGGAGAAGAGAGTTGAAAGAGGTCATCCAAACCTGTGATGCCATCGAGCGAAGGAAATTCAACCCGTTCTTCCTAGATGTCAAGCTTGGCGTTGAAACCCTGCGCGAATACTTCCCTCATTGGGAGGGGTTTGAAGACCACTGCCTCGATGCCCACGCCCTGAATCGGCTCTCGGAAGTCGTAAGGCTGCAAAATACCCAGCTAAAGTTTCAATCGAGCGCCCTCTACGCGGAACCGGAGTTTGTGGCAAAGAAGTTCCAAAGAATGAGCGAAAAGCGACTTGCCGAAGTATTCCTACAGAGTTGGCATCCAATCGCCGAATTGGAACAACTAACGAACGAAACGGTCTCCGCCGGCCTTGACTACTGGAACCTCCTCTTGCCAATCCAAGAGAGGTGGAAACGACGAGCCTACCAGCGGGGTAAGAACCCAGGGAGAGCGGATTCCGAGACTCTGACCGGCCTTGGAATTCACGGAGAAGAAATCGGAAAACAATTGACTGGGTTATGGAATGAGTTGCGCCAAATATACACCGCCGAACCGAAACCGGTCGACTACTGGCGGTTTGTCAAAGGCCCAAACCACCAAGAGACAGTGAAACGAGCATACCTGGTAAGTTTCCTAGTCACATACGGCTACGCGCAGTTACTACTTGAAGGAGAGCAGATCACGTTGATACCCAAGGAAACGCCCTCAGAGAAACCACTGGAAGGCGGCACCAGTTTCCCCATACCCATCCCCAAGGAGGCATAGCTTCATGGAGAAAACGGAAACAAAGAGCTTCTATTCGGACAAACTGAAACGAGCCATTCACCTTCTAGTTTTCCGCCGCGGAAAGATGCCGGGCGCGAGAGAATGGGAGCTGAAAGAAAAAGTCGGCAAGAACTACGAGCAGGTACTTGAACAGCTCAACCAAATGTTATCGGAACTTGATTTGGAGGTCAAGAAAGTGACAGAACCGTCCAGCGGACAGATGACAGAAGAGGGTACACCTGTTGCAATGGACGAGGCTCGGTACCACGTGGCACTGAAGGGGTCGCTTGGTTTGAAAGAAGCCAAGATGATTGGGTGGCGCATCGATAATCTAGCAGCGCTTAGCGGCGCGATCGCATACCTCGTCGCAAAGCAAGGCAAGGCACCACGGGACGACGTTGAGAAAGTGATCGCGTTGAAGTATGGGCGTTGGAAGGCGGCGACATTGGTAGACATTTTTCTCAGGACTGGTTACCTAGATGAAGACGATGCGGGGGTTATGGCTCTGGGTTGGAGAACCAAGTCAGAAGTGAACCTTCCCGCCTTGATGACGAAGATGACTGAGGGTAAAGTTTAGTCAGCCGCCGGTTCCGTGCCCGAAGCCTGTTTGAGAAAATCGTTCGGGTACTTTTTCCTAGAAACGAAGCCCTTCACATTCCCACGCTTCACGTGCCCCGCCAACGCCAACAGCTGTTCTCGTTGCGCGTAATGATCATGAACCTTGCTCCGCCCCAAAACGGTCAGAACCTGCCCGAGAAAGAATGTTGGTAGCCGCTGCTTGTTGCACATTGGGCACGTGCAACTCAACCGTGCGCCGTATTCCTTGGTCCATTCCTTCCGTTTGAAGACACCCCAGTTCGTGGAATCAAACATGTTGATCTTATCTTTGGTAAGTGGGACGGGCGGTGGCGGAACAACCCATCTGTTAAAACTGTCAACCCCAAAGAAAGGAAGCATCATTCCTTCGGAGCATCGGGTATATGCTCTGGCGAATCGAATCTTAGGGGGAATCTGGAAGGCGTGAACCCACAGCTCAGGATCCTTCTTCTTCGCTTCCTCTAGCGAACGAAGCGCCTGATAATAAAACCCACCCCGCATGTCGAAGCCAAGGGCCTTCACCCCTCCTTTTAGCAACGGTTTCAGACTCTTCTCGAAATCATCCGATGTAGCCGCGGGAGAGAGCACGGGCATCAATGGTTTGTCCAGCCCCCGGTTTTTCACCCATCTTTCAGCGAATTTGTACAGCCGCAGGAAGTCGGCTGGAGAAACCCCCGGGCTCTGTTGCACGGTGATAACATCCATGTCGGCAAAGTATTGGAGGTCGAGCACGGTTCGCAAATCCGCTGACTCGGTAAGAGCCGCTTCTCCCTTCAGGACTAGAAACAGCATGCCGAGCGCATCTTCGTGAACGCTCGTCTCGCGGGCCAGCCGCCTTGAGAACTCCTTGAGAAACTCTTCTTCTTTCAGAATCCGCTTCAAGGTTTCAGGGTAGATCAGTTTGCCCGCGACAATAATCTCGGTTGGAAATTCCTGTTTTAGACCTACTAGCTTTGTTGCATTCAGTTCGGTTGTTGTGGCGAACTTGTTGGGAAGGCCTACCTTAGCATTCGCATAGGTTAGGAGCCCGCTTGTCGTCCCCGTTTCCTCGTCATTCTCTATATTCTTTTTGAGAAGGTCTGGCATGAGTGGCCACCATACAGGCTGGGCTAATTCACAACGGATCTTAGATTAAAACTCAGATAGGTCAAGTAAGTGGCTAATTCTTGACCGCTATTTCAATCACAAGTCTGTCTGATTGCGATGCGATCTTCATTGACGTAATTGCGTAGTCGTCTTGCATTCTGAGCAGCCGATTCATGATTCTTACTTTGTCGCCGGGAATCGGTTGAACCTTGAGTTCCTCGCTTTCCGTTACGCAGGTTGAGCATATCCAGTAGCTTTTCTTGAGTAGCGTTTCTTCTTGTTCGGGGTTGTCTTCGTATCTGACTTTATGACAGATTTGTTCGCTGATGGTTTTGCATTTCTTGCAGTAGCGCCTTTCGGAAATTTGAATGTGTTTGCCGCTGTTAGTAATCATCCTGAGTCTTCTAACAGCTCGGTATGTTTTGGATTTAGGTTAGAGAGTTGAAAGAAAGTGTCAAGTTGAGAGGTAAGTTGCGGTCGAGGTCTGAAATGCTTAATAGGTCGCCGTCTATGGGTACGCGGATTCTGGAATTCTGAAGGGATTTGTCTTGGGCGAAGAAGTTGAGCTGCCACCACAAGTCCAAGAACAACTGGTTAGGTTACAGCAGCTGCAGCAAACCATGCAGTCCGTTTCATCCCAGAAACAGCAATTGGAGCTTGAGCTCAACGAAACGGAGAAGGCGTTGGCTGAGCTTGAAAAGTCAACTGACGAGACACCCGTTTACAAGAGCGTCGGCAGCATACTTGTCAAGTCCAATAGACAGACCCTGCTGACAGAGTTGAAAGAGCGGAAGGAACTGCTTACAACACGAGTTACGGTATTGGGCAAGCAGGAAGATAGAACCAAAGAACGTCTGAAGGAAGTTCAAGAAAAACTACAAGAACGACTTGGATCAAGAACGCCCACCCAACAGTAAAAACCCATCCAGTGGTTAGACACCACTTCGGCAACCTAGGGATTGAAAATGACTATCGAACTAATGCGAGCACCAACCGATGATGAAATTGAACAAATGTGCCTCGCAGCCGAGGACGCGGCGCGAAGACACCTAATGTCCAAGATACCACTCAAGCGCCTTAGTGACCTTGATGTTATGGTCGAAGCGGTTGGTAGCAAGCCTCTAGTCCTCTCTGTCGACGTTGGAATCGAGTTGGCAAGCGGAAACGAGGACGTCGATCCTCTGGTCGATGAGGCTACTGATTTGGCGTTCTCCGCCGCGGAAGCCAAGGCAAGGGAGCTCAAACTATGCCTAGATACGCCCGCCTAGTCAAGCTACTCAACAGCGTTGATTCGGTACTAGTTCTCGGGCACCAAAACGCCGATCCAGACGCCGTTTGTTCCGCTTACGCGTTCACCCTTCTCGCCAAGCGGATTAACAGAAAACTTAAGCTAAGCTTCGCTTCCCCGGACGGAGTGAGTAAACTATCGAAGCAAGTTCTCAAAACAGTTGCGTTAGAAGTCGTGGAGAATCCGGATCCGTCGAGGGCGGATCTGATCGTGACCGTGGACACTAACACACTGCAGCAGCTTGGCAACCTGAAGGGCCCAGTTCTCGAGTCCAGAAAGCCTTTGGTTATGATCGACCACCACGCGCCCCATCCGGAAAACGCAAAGACAGCAACATTCGTGATTTGTGACGATAAGGCTACATCGACTTGTGAAATGATTCTCGACATGCACGCGAAACTTCACCTAACTCCAAGCCGAATCGCCAGCCAAGCACTCTTCATCGGATTGATTGTCGAGACCGGCCACATGGCAATCGCTACGCGCCGAACCTTCGACTCAGCATGCTCCCTGATCAGAGCCGGCGCTGACCCCGAAGCAGCATTAGCAGTTACCCGTTCTTCGATGGACGAATCAGAACGAATTGCTCGGTTGAAGTCTGCGCAGCGATTGAGAATGGAGCGCGTGGGCAAGTGGGTGATTGCACTTTCAGAAATAGGATCCTACCATGCATCTGCGGCGCGAGCCCTCATCGCTTTGGGCGCTCACCTAGCAATAGTGGCAGGCAAGAGAAATGATGAATTGACCGTCAGTTTCCGTTCGACCCGCGAATTCGCATCAGAGACGGGACTTCACGTTGGAAGAGATTTGGCGAATCCGCTTGGAGTAAGGATGGACGGAATGGGGGGTGGGCATGCAACTGCCGCTGGAGCGAATGTAACCGGTGACGTTAATCAAGCGTTCAAACTCGTTTTGTCTCTAATCAGAGATTACTTGGTCCCTCAAACAAAGGCTAATACTATGCCTTCGGGTAATGCGCAGGCTCCATCTCAGACTGGAGTAATTACCCAAGAATGAGAGTAAAGACCCGCAGGGGCATGTACGGTGGCTGCAATCTCAGCGCGGAATCTCTCGTTCAAGTACGCCGGCGCTGAGAAGCCGTCGATGGAGAACGTTTCGGTTTCTATAGAGAAAGGCGAGTTCGTAATCCTAACTGGACCGAGTGGTTGCGGGAAAACCACACTGTGCAGATGCCTCAACGGGCTCATTCCAAACTTCTACTCCGGCGACCTTACAGGGAATTTAGAAGTTGACGGGGTTAACGTAAACGGGAAGACAACAGCGGAACTAGCATCACACGTAGGCTTTGTCTTTCAAAACCCCGAGAACCAACTCTTCTCGTTATCGGTTGAGAGAGACGTGGGGTTCGGGCTGGAGAACATGGGCGTTCCCAGAGAGGAGGCAATAGAGCGGGTTGAATGGGCCATGCGCGCTACAGGAATCTATGACCTGCGTGGCAAAGCGCCTTACGAGCTGTCAGGAGGACAACAGCAACGTGCGGCTATCGCGGGGATTCTTGCGATGCGTCCCAGCATATTAGTTCTTGATGAACCTACCTCCTTCCTGGACCCGAAATCCGCGGAAGAGATAGTCGCCGCAATAGCAAAACTGAGCAAAGAGATCGGATTGACGACACTACTTGTCGAACACCGGTTGGATATTGTTTCACGATATGCCAACCGAGTAATCGTCATGGACGATGGCAAAGTTGCGTTGGATGGAGCGCCGAGCGAGGTGTACAATGAGCGAGCAAGACTGATCGGAGTTGGACTTCCAAGAGTTACGATGTTATTCCATCTCCTACGCACGGAAGGATTCAATCTAACCAATCCAATCACGGTAGACCAAGCCTCTGACGAACTTAGAAGGCTCTTAACCAAATGATCTCCATCCAAAACGTCACCTTCCACTATCCAGACGGACCCGAGGTTCTGCAAGGAGCAAACCTCGAAATCCGAGATGGCGAGTTCGTCGCTATAATGGGCGAGAACGGAGCAGGAAAAACAACGCTAGTAAAAATGTTCAACGGCCTGCTCAAGCCAGATACTGGAACCATAACGGTCGACGGGATAGACACCCGCAAGAAATCTGTAGCTCAACTTTCACGAGACGTCGGCCTAATCTTCCAGAACCCCGACAACCAACTATTCGCCGAAACGGTCGCCCAAGAGTTAGCGTTTTCCCTCAGAAACTTCGGCTTCAGCGAGGACGTTATTGAGAGACGCGTAACCTCCATCCTAAATACCTTGGATTTAGACCGCTACGAGAAATCTTCGCCATTCGTATTGAGCGGCGGAGAACGGAAACGTGTTGCGCTAGCAGCGATCTTGGTTTGGGATCCAAAGCATGTGATAATGGACGAACCAACAATCGGCCAAGATTACCTTCAGAAAGACCGGCTGAGGAACTTCATAATGCAACTCGTTTCTCAGGGAAAGACAGTTGTGATCGTTACGCATGACGTAGAGTTCGTTGCCGAATGCAAGCCACGAGTCGTACTGCTCTCACATGGGAAGGTTATCGGCGACGGTTCGGCCACGACGATTCTGACAAACTCATCCCTAGTCCAGCAAGCATCACTTGTGCTTCCTCAGATCTCAACTCTCATGAAAAACCTAGGCGACCTGGGCGCTCCCTCGGACATCATTGATGCATATTCTGCCAAAGACTTCGTAGTTGCACAAATGCGCCGAAAGAGCATGGTTTTCAAGAGTTGATTTGATTGTCGCTCAAGTTTGTTCAAGGTTTCAAGTTTACAAAACTCGATAGCCCGATGCATCGGCTCGACCCACGAAGTAAGTTCATGCTAATGCTTGGATTCTTCGTTTCCGCGCTAATGTTCACAAACATCTTCGCCCTCCTCACCGCCTTTCTCTTGCAGGTGCCGATAGTGTTAGTCGCGAAGACTGTGAAACGTTGGTTGCAGTCCATGCGCGGCGTACTCATCTATGGCGGGTTCATTTTCATTATGAACATAATTTTCGGCACGGCGCTGGTTCAAGCGATAGCGTTCTCGGTACGTTTCCTAGCGGTTGTTTCAGCTTTCTCCCTCTTCTTCATGACAACGTCAGCAGATGACTTGGGTTTGGCGCTTGAACAGATTCACGCTCCGTACTCAATCGCGTTCACGTTCACTACGGCGGTGAGGCTCGTGCCGACTATGGCGATAGATGCTCAGACGGTTGTAGACGCTCAACGTTCCCGTGGCCTTGAGCTGGATAAGGGGAATTTCATGAAACGCATACGCAACTACGTCCCAATCCTAATCCCGCTCATAATCTCAGCGATACGGAGAAGTGTTGAACTCGCCGAGGCTTTAGAGGCGCGAGCTTTTGGAGCAACGGAGAAGCGGACAAGCATCGTCATACTGAAGATGCGGCCGGCGGATTACCTCGTCATCATAGCGACCCTGATCGGCCTAGGATTCGCTGTCTATATCTACCTTCACGTACCGCTCCCGAACCCGGTAATCCCAATTCAGCTACCAAGAATTAGTTGGCCGAGTCTTCATACACGTATCGTCCAGACTTAATCCATCCACTACGAGAATCGAGAGTTTAATTCGGAGCTGAGTCGTAAAGATTCTCATGCGGCTCAGAATCTCAATCACTGCGTTCCTACTAGTCTTGACTGTTGCGAGCAGCTTTGCCTCAACCCCTGGGTCTGCCCAAACATACCCAACGTACTCATTCTCGTTGAAGGGAGTGTCGATGGTGTCATGTTGGTATTGGGGAGTTCTATTCGATGCCGCACCGGGCGAACGATTCAAGGTTAAGTGGACCGAGACCGTTGTCACCCCGACCTCACTCGACCTTTACATTGCCCCTGCCTCATCGATCCATGAAATTTGGTTCTGTGACTCTGGCCCGGTTGGGCCCTATTCCAATTCGGGTGCATTGGGTTCAGCGAATTGGGCGGCCCCGTCTGGGGGCGAATATGTCGTTGTCCTCGTGAACAACAACTACGGCTCCGTTTCAGGTACACTCTCGATAACGGCCGCAAACGCGACGGTCGCAGCGAGCTCCATCGGATACGCGACGGCACGGCAAGAACCCATCTGCTTGGGAAACGACTGTTCCCGCGCCTAGTGTCAACGGTAACCGGGGCGGTTGGATCTGACCCGCGCGCTCTCTGTGGGGAAGCGTAGTTTTCTGGGGCTCTCCAACAGCAGTTGGTGAGGACAATATGTTGCTCGGCTAACAGAATGTCCGGGCCTGATTAGCTGCCCATCCATAGCCCGTTAGTTTCTCAAGAGATCTTCAGAAATTCTACCGCCACGAATCGAGGTACCGTAACTGGTCCTGGCTTGAGGTGTCAATTTTCATATCGTGGCTTTCGAGCCAGAGCCTTGCTACTGATTTGTCGATGGCGGCTGGGACTCCGTAGACTTTGGGCTCCAGCTTTCCTTTATTCTTCAGTAGGTATTCCGCGCAGAGGGCCTGATTGGCGAAGGTCATGTCCATGACCTCGGCGGGGTGGCCGTCAGCCGCCGCCAGGTTAACTAATCGGCCTTCGGCTAGTAAGTAAATTCGTCGCCCGTCATTCATTTTGAACTCCTCCACATTCAACCTCGCCGTTCGAACCGAGGCTGCTTGTTCATGGAGAGCCTTGACGTCGACCTCGACGTCGAAGTGGCCGGAGTTTGCCAAAATTGCGCCGTCTTTCATTGCCCCGAAGTGTTCGGAGGTTATGATTTGATTGCAGCCAGTGGCGGTGATGAAAATGTCCCCCTCCTTGGCCGCTTCTTTCATCGGCATGACCGAATACCCCTCCATCACTGCCTCCAAAGCCCTTACCGGATCAACTTCGGTTACTACGACCTTCGCCCCGAGCCCTTTTGCTCTTAGAGCTATGCCGCGGCCTACCCAACCGAAGCCTCCGACTACAATCGTCTTACCGGCAATGAGCATGTTCGTCGCACGCATCACACCCTCCAACGCTGACTGGCCTGTGCCGTGTTGGCTGTCGAAGAGAAATTTCGTGTGAGCATCGTTCACGGCAATGACGGGGTATTTGAGGGAACCATCCTTCTCCATCGCCCGGTAGCGGTGCACGCCGGTTGTGGTTTCTTCGCAAGCCCCGATCATCTCAGGAAGCAACCCTTTGTGTTCAGTGTGGATAGTGACGGAGAGCTCCCCTCCATCGTCGATCACGATGCGAGGCTTATGTCCCAATACGCGGAGCAGATTCTGATGATGCTCTTCGGGAGTCACTCCCCGCCAAGCGTACACGTTGGCTCCAGACTTTGCCAGCGCTGCCGCCACATCGTCCTGTGTCGATAACGGGTTGCTGCCCGTGATGGCCACGATAGCGCCACCCGCCTGGAAAACTTCTCCCAAAACTGCGGTCTTCATTTCTAGATGCATGCACATCCCGATCGAAAGCCCGCGAAAGGGTTGCTCTTTCTCGAATCGAGCCTGGATCATGTCGAGCACGGGCATGTGGACGCGAGCCCACTCTATCTTCAACTCACCTTGAGCCGCGAGAGACGAATCCTTGACTTTGCTCAACCGTGTTGTATCCCCTGAGTCCTGCTTAGACCTCATAAAGGTCTGAATCAGGCGTGTTCCTCCTATCGCATCGTTTGGCTTTTAACTTGACTACGTAGCAGTAGACTCGAAGTCCCATGTCGTCGGTTTTGATCAAGAACTGTTCGTGGCTCGTGACCCAAAATCAGACCCGCGATGTGTTGCGTGATCACTCTGTCCTGATTCGCGATGGCAAGATTGAGGAGATTGGGAAAGGGCTACACAATTCGGCAGATGTCGAAGTAGACGGCGAGGGCAAGGTCGCTCTTCCGGGCTTAATCAATACACATACGCACCTCTCAATGGTATTGTTCCGCGGTTATGCGGATGACATGCAGTTACAGGATTGGTTGCAAAAGAAGATCTGGCCGCTCGAAGCCAAGTTGACTGGAGAAGCGTGTTACCAAGGCGCACTGCTTGGCTGTGCAGAGATGATTATGTCGGGCACGACGACGTTCATGGATATGTATTTTCACATGGAAGATGTAGCAAGGGCCGTCGACGAGTCTGGCCTCCGGGCATTCCTATCTTACGGTATCATAGATCTTTTCGACCCCGCGAGGGCGAAGGTGGAACAGGAAAAGAGCAAACAACTTTCTGAATTCTTTCGCAACCTCGGAAGTTCAAGAATACGGTTCGCGTTAGGCCCCCACGCCCCATACACGTGTTCCGCTGAAACCTTGCGTTGGGCGAGGAAGTTTGCTGAAGACAACGGTTTGATCTTTCACATTCACATCGCCGAGACCCGTAAAGAACAAGCAGACTCCCAGAAACAGAATGGTGCACGCGTAGTCGAATACTTGGACAAGATAGGGGCACTATCCAATAGAATGCTTGGGGCCCACTGTGTCTGGTTAACGAAAAGCGAAGTCGCTCTGCTCGCGAAGTCAGGTGTGAGCGTTGCTCACTGCCCAGTCTCAAATATGAAACTGGCAAGCGGCGGGGTTGCGCCCCTTCCGGAGATGTTTGAGGCGGGAATCGCAGTGGGCTTAGGCACGGACGGGGCAGCCAGCAATAACTCTCTGGACATGTTCGAGACGATGAAGATCTGCGCGTTACTGCATAAGGCGCATCGCTGGGACCCGACGGTGCTGAACGCCCAGAAAGTGTTGGACCTGGCTACGATTGGAGGTGCGAGGGCTCTTGGGATTGAGGATGAGGCGGGAAGCATCGAGGCTGGAAAGAAAGCAGACATCATAGTCCTAGATGGGAAGATGCCGAACATGAACCCGGTTCACGGAAAAGAAACCATAGTGTCAGACCTCGTATATTCAGCCTCAGCGGGCAACGTCAACACAACCATCGTTGATGGTAAAGTGCTAATGCAGAACAGGCAGCTGCGGACGCTGAATCTGGAACAGATAGTTCAGAATGCAGGAGCGATTACGAGCAAACTAATACTGGCCTGACCGGATCCACATTAATCCAACCGCACGTCTTCAAGCTCCAAATAGCCCGATTGACCAGCCCAATGCGGCGCCGACTTTGTTACCAAAAGTCGCTTCTTGAATACCGGACCCGCGAGAGTGAAGGTTTCAGCCTCACCGCCTTCGAACGCCACGCTTAGTCCGTACTTCCTTCTCAGCTGTAGAAGTTCCTTCAGCTCCTTTAGGCTAAGCGTCTGGCCTAGCCATTTTTCGTCGAGACCAAGGGCGCTGCACGCAGTGACGATAATTTCAAATCCAGCTTCAATTTCATCGCGCACAAGCTGCTCTTCATTTTTGTGCCATAACGGCGCAAAGCTTCTGAGGCCGAGTCTTTCGCACAAATTATCGAGCCGAGTCCGTTGATATTCGCTGGCAATAGCCCCCGATACAATCCCCTCGATCTCCAGCGATTCCTTCAGCTTCTCCAGCTCTCCTCCCAGATCTCCAAGCTCCTCCTCTTTCACACCAGCCGTCGGGACATGAATTTGAGGAATGCCAATAGCCTCGGCCTGCAGGCCAGTCCATTTTACGGCTGGATAGTGGAACATCCATGAATCCTGAGTTTCGGGGAAGACTGTGACTAGACGTTCAACATCCCATCCTTGCATTTGGGCATACCAGAGGGCGTATGTGCTGTCTTTGCCGCCACTGAAGAGCGAGACAACTTTCATGGTGGAACCTCAGAAGTCTGCGGGAGATTTGAACCTGAATTGATCTTGGTAGAGTTTCGTTAATCGTTGCAAAGTATCCGCATTCTCAGGTCGTTTATCTTCTCTGAACCGTGTGATTCTGGCGAAGCGGAGAGCGAACCGCGATTTGTAGTGTGGGCTGTGTTGGATTTCATTAAACGCTACCTCCACGACGATCGATGGTTTCACGTAAACCGTGTAATCTGTCTCTTTCGTCTTTAGTCCGAGCAGTTTCGGAGTGATCTCCGTGAATTCTTGGTCGGTGAGGCCCTTGAAGGTCTTTCCTACGACAAGGAATTCCCCGGATGCGTCGTCTCTGACGGCGAGGTGATAGTTGCTTAGCCAGCCTTTCCTCCTTCCTGATCCCCAATCCGCTGCCACAATCACAACATCCAGTGTTTCGGCAGATTTGATCTTGAACCATTTCTTCCCCCGAACGCCCGGCGTATAGGTGCTTTTCAAATCCTTCGCCATCAGTCCTTCGTGCCCCGATTGGATGGAAGCCTGCATCATCTTCTCTGCCTCCCCAACGTCTCGGGTCACGATTCTTGTGGCTAGCAACTCGGCCTCAGCGAGGCCACGAAGAGTATCCCACCTCCTCTCGTAAGGTTCGTCGATCAGTAACTTTCCATCGAGGTAGATGACATCGAACAGGAACAGTCTGAGCGGTATGCTCGTGACCATAGCATCAATTTCGTGAACGCGACGAAACCTTCTCATCAGATCCTGAAATGGAAGCGGTTTTCCTTCCTGGCCGATTGCTACAATTTCCCCCTCAACTAGGTATTCGGATCCGCGAATGCGTTCGCGCGCAAGACGGACGATGTCGGGGACGCTAGTGGTGACGTCTGTGAGTCTTCTGCTGAAGATTCTTACTTGGTCGTCCTTTCGATGTATCTGAATTCTCGCTCCATCGTACTTGAACTCAAACGCAGAGATACCGCCGTGCTCTTTGATAGCTTCCTTAGGACCTTCAGCCATTTCGGCGAGCATGGGTTTGATTGGTACAAACAGCTTGACTCCAACGTTTTCGAACGTGCTCCCTCCCTGGGTTAGAGCTCGTTCAGCGACATTCGGTAAGCTTCCCAAGAGCATGTTTGCTCGCCTAACTTGCTTGGCGTTGATCGAGGTGGCTTTCGCAATCGCGTCCAAAACTACCCCTTCAACCGCGCCGACTCTCATCTCGCCGAATACGATTCGCATCAAGTAGTCTGCGTCGCTTCGCGGCAGGCGGCTGAGGAGAGTGTTCATGAGCATTTCTTTCCGCTGCCTTGAGCCTGCACCTGATGTGTTCGCGATCTTCTCGAAGGTTCGGTAGACTTCAAGGATCGTCACAGGCGATTGGACAAGGGCGGATTGGCCTGTGTTTCGGTGAACTTTCCACACGGTCTGCCCTCCGACTTCGAGAACTCTCTCATCAGATTCGGGGAAAGGCCGGCCCGTAACGAATGAGACCGCCGGCGCGATCTCGTCGTGGTCGAGTTGCTTCAGGAAATCTACCAGGTATGTGACTTTCTCAGTGCGTTTGGTTGTGGATTCGAGTTTGCGACAGAGGTTGGCAAATTTCGAGAAAGAGGTTGACAATTAGGAACCTCCTCGTTGGTCTATCCAACTTGTTAGGCTCGACTTTTCCTGCGAGTAGAACTCCCGCATCCGTCTAATGGCGAGATCAACGCGGTCTGTTGAGAACCCACGTTCCACGCAGAGGAACTGTTTGAGACCGTCTTCATCGAGCCCTTTGAATTTCAGGTCATAGTCATCGGTTATGGTTGGGTTCAGGAATAGATTGCGAATCTCCTGAGTTTCTTTGGGCAGCTGCTCTCGATACTCGGAGGGTAGTTTTTCGAGAGTTGCGTGTTTCTTGATTAGTTTTAGGGCTGTTTTCGGCCCGACTCCCTTTATGCCTTGATTAAAATCGGTTCCAACTAGGATTGCTAGATCGATCAACTGTTCCCTCGAAACTTCTAGGCTCTGCAGCAACTGCTCCAGCTCGATGAGTTCGGGGATGAGTGGCCTCGAGGTGCCCTTGCTGGGTAGGAATTCCTGCCCTGAGATCGTGACATATCGGACTAGTCGAGGCGCCCCGAAGAGGACTGAATCGTAATCTCGACTATTGGCGGCCCAAACATCTCCTTTTCTCGCCATATAGGCCGCCTGGGCTTCTCCCTCCTCCGGAGCTTGAACGTGAGGAACCCCCAACAGAGTCAGAACAGTTTTCGCGTCGTCCTGCATGGGTTTGTTAAGCGAATCCATCCTCACGGCTTTCTTCCACGCCGCCGAATAATCTCGGCGCTTTACGGCGTCTTCCCATTCCCTGCGTGCCTTATCCCTGAACTCTCGTCTGGCCTTCAATGTTTTCATCTTGAGTTCCGGCGGTTTCCCATCGAAGATGAAGACAGGACGAACATGATAATCGCCCATGAGACGTGTTGCACGCATGACAAGTCCGAGCAAGTGGGAAGTCACATTACCATGCGCGTCAGTAAATGGCCTCCCGTCGCGCATCCGGATAAGAGCTAGAAACTGATAGAGCAAGTTGTTTGAGTCAACGGCTAAGCTTCGACCCCTAAGATCCTCTAGCGTTATCTGCTGTCGGACCACAAGTGGTGAGAGGTCGAATCCCATGCAAGGACCAGCATCTTTTGAGACGGGCCGGTTCCATAATAATTGCCCTAAACCAAGGACCAGTCAGCGATGTTGCTCAGTGTCGCTAGGAGAACGGAAAATGTGATTCCGGGCAGTCGATCGCCCGGTAGCCCCACATCCTAAGCAACCTGTTCATCTTGCTGTATGTTCTTGTCACGTTCCGGGTTAAGCCTCATCTTTGCCTTTTCTTTCTTCGCCAACTCCATTCACCTCCAAACCTAATGTAATGCTCTCACTGTAAAATTGAGCCGAGCCATGGTATTTAATTACACTTGGAGAAGCGCAACGAAATGCCGCATGTCCCACAGTTCCACCCAGAGGACCCATATTATGCGGATGGATATTTCGAATCTACATCTCAGCGGGACCTTCCCACAAGCGATGGAATCTCGTGGAGGGCTGCTGTCCTATGTGTAGAATCGCCAAGCGTCCGCGTTTAACCCAAATTCTGACTACATGCTGAAACAGGGGACAACGAAGAGAATTCCTCGAATTGTCGGGAAACGCATCACGTATTCTTGACTGATCGACTCAATCAAAATGATTAAATGACTTCGTGCGTTGTTCCCATCTCGAAATTTCAGAACAGAGTTGAGATATAGTGCCCCGTTACAAGTCCACGACTGAAATACAGAAGATCATAGCGAACAAGGAACAGATCCGAAAGGCGTAGAGTAGTCCGCGTCCGGAACATATGGGCATCATCGCCCACGTCGATCACGGTAAGACGACGATGAGCGATTCCCTCCTTGCCGCTGCCGGTCTTCTGTCACCAGGTATGGCTGGCACAGCGCTAGCCCTCGATTACATGGAAGAAGAGCAAAAGCGGCAAATGACCATCAAAGCCGCCAACGTAAGCCTACTCCACGAACGAAACAACACCCCATACGTCATCAACCTCATCGACACACCCGGCCACGTAGACTTCTCAGGCCGAGTAACACGCTCCCTCAGAGCCACCGATGGAGCAGTAGTTGTAGTTGACTCCGTGGAGGAGATTATGGTTCAGACCGAGACCGTCACGAGGCAGGCGCTTGAAGAACGAGTTCGGCCCGTGCTTTACATTAACAAAATCGACCGACTCATCAAAGAGCTGAGGTTAACTCCCGACCAGATACAGGAGAGAATCGGGAGGATTATCACAGAATTCAATCGACTCATCGAACTCTACGCGGAACCCGAGTACCGAGAGAAGTGGAAGGTTAGTTTCGCAAGCAACACAGTTGCTATGGGGTCCGCTAAGGACAAGTGGGGGTTCAACGCAGAGATCGCCAAAGAGCAGAACGTAAGATTCTCTGACGTGGTAGACGCCTACCTGAACGACAAAGTAACTGAACTGACCACAAAAGCACCATTGCATGATGCCGTTCTGAACATGGCGGTTGAAGCGATGCCCCCTCCACACGTTGCACAAAGGTACCGCGTTCCCAGAGTCTGGAAGGGGAACATTGACAGTGACGTCGGCAAGGCGATGCTCAACTGCGATGACAACGGACCGGTGGTCATGGCCATAACGAACATCGTCGTCGACCCACAGGCTGGAGTTGTTGCGAGCGGTAGATTGTTTTCGGGCACGATTACGGAGGGATCAACATTCCATCTTCTCGGTGCTCGCGTCGATCAGAGAGTTCAACAAGTGTGCCTTTTCATGGGGCCCTACCGAGAGATTGTGGGAACGATAAGCGCGGGTAACATTCCAGCCCTCCTCGGGCTTGAATCAGCTAAGGCGGGTGAGACGCTTTCAACCATCAAAGACATCGCACCATTCGAAGCGGTTCACTACGTGACCGAACCAGTCGTCACCATGGCCGTTGAGCCGAAATTCAGCAGAGACCTTCCTAAACTCGTTGAACTTCTTAGAAGGCTGAGCCTAGAAGACCCGAACCTCGTGACCAAGATCAACGAGGAGACAGGTGAATACCTTATTGCAGGAATGGGAACGCTGCACTTGGAAATCGCAAATACCCTGATCACCAAGACGGGGCTCAAGATCGTGACCTCCGAACCAATCGTAATCTACCGTGAGAGCATACGAGGCCCTGCTGGGCCGGTTGAAGGCAAATCGCCGAATAAGCACAACAAGATCTACCTCAGCGTCGAACCCCTACCCGATAAGATTGTCGATATGATCAAGGAGGGAAAGATTGGGGAATACCAAGACAAGGCCGAGATGGCGAAGATGCTGCGCGCCGAAGGATGGCCTCCCGACGAGGCAAAGGGAGTCTGGAGCATCGATGAAGGAAGCAACATGCTAGTGGAGGTAACGAAAGGGGCGCAGTACGTTCAGGAAGTGAAGGACATGGTCATAGCAGGGTACCGATGGGGCTTGAAGGAGGGACCCCTCGCTTATGAACAAATGAGGGGAATTAAGGTGAAGATCACCGACATTTCCCTACACGAAGACCCAGTCCACAGAGGGCCCGCCCAAATTATGCCCATGAGCAGACGAGCATTCTTCGTAGCATTCCTCAACGACAACCCCGTCCTCCTAGAACCAATCCAAAGAATCACGGTCAAGGTTCCACCCGAACTCTTAGGAGCCGCAACGAGCGTGATTTCGCAGAAGCGAGGTAAGATCGTATCCGTAGACCAACGAGGACACTTGGTTTACGTGGTCGGCGAACTGCCGACGGCGGAAAGCTTCGACCTATCCGAGGTTATGCGCGGTGCCTCCCAAGGACGAGCGTTCTGGGGGCTTGAGTTCGCACACTGGGCCCCCGTCCCACAATCCCTAGTCAATACAGTCATTAGCAACATACGAAAACGAAAGGGACTACCACCCGAATCACAGAAAGCAGAAGACTTTATGGAGTAATTTCCACAAGGGTAATTGAACTGCGAGTGTTGCCCCGGTCTTTCAAGACTCACTAAAGCATCCTTTCCTTCTGGGATCAAGGACTAGCTGCCGCGAGTGCAAGCCTTGAGGCGGTGACATAACCGCGTACTCTCTCGTTTCTGAATTTCCGGAAGACTTTCTTCTCTGCTCAAGCCTGTTCCAGGATGAAACTCTTGAGTTCTCCGATTACGAAAGAAACAATTCGCCGCCTACGTAAAGGCATGCCAATGAAAACAGGCCCGCCGGGCTTAACGGTCAAAGCAGAGTTTTTCGACCGACGACGCAAGAACACCGAAGATCTTGGCTCTTTCATTCTATTCATTCAAAATGATTCCGGACAATTCGGATTAGCCCAGTTGGCAATTTACCGTAAGCAACATTCTGAAGATGATTTCAAGATCGAAGCAAAATCCGCCGTGTTGTGGGACATAATGATCCACCAAGAGGAGTGGAGACGCAAAGGAATTGGGTCCGAATGGCTGGGGTTTATGAGAGAATTTGCCAAATCAGAGGGAGTGGAAAGGTTCTATGCGCATAACGTGCAAGCCGAAAGCGAGGGGTTTTTCGTTAAGTCAGGTTTCGTTCCCTTGGACAATCCAGATTGGTGGATAATCAAAGAGTTCTGGCTCTACAGCTGACAGGACTAGTCGACATACGGGGCACAGTTAGGCGAAACTGTGACTTGTCACAGTTGCTAAAGACTGTGGTGACGACTGCGTGTGAACGGCTCTCTGGGATGATTACAGGATCGTTAAGGTAACTGGTATGCAAATCTCCCACGACTATATTCGGCCACACGAAGCGCTTCGGAAAGACTCCGGGCGATGTAGCAGGAATCAAAGCGGAAGTGGATAAAAAAAATGGATAAAGCTAATTCAGGAAGCGAACGAGGTTCCCGTAAAGCGCAAATACCCAGTCGTATTCTTTCAGGTGCGTGCAACTAAGTGAAGCTTTTTCGAATTGGGTAATTGGCAATGTAGGTACGATAATACTTATCGTCTTTGCATCATTGCTCAGCTTGTTTGCTTCGTGGTTCACGGCTCGTTATACTTGGAGACATCAGAATGCGGACGAAAGGCGAAAGAGAATCTATGCTCCGCTTTGTGACGAGTTATCAACAGCAAAGAAGGCTCTCAAAGGTTACGATTACTTTTACAGTTTAGAATATGACCAGATCGCTTCGGCTCATTTGCTGTATTTAGTTCCTACCACGCTTAGAATCCAAATGCGTGAACTCTATGGATGCCTTGCAACTCTAAGCTTGATGGCTGTGAATCTTCGTCGCAAGTATCAGGAGCAAGTTCAAAGGGACATCAACGAATTGCTGCCAGCAGGAACACAACCCAATGCGTTCAATGATTCAAATGTAAATACTCTGGCAATGGATATCACGCACTTTCTTCTTCAAGGTCAAATTGCGACCAATTGGAATAGGTGGGTGGTCAAGGATATTAGCGAGAGATACGGATGGAAAGAATCAATTGACGCTTACTTCGAGAAACTTCGGGGAGTTCTGACCCAAGACAAAGATATGGTCGAACTAGATGCAATGCGATTCAAGATCTTGCCGCTTCTCAATATAGTACTGGAATCAATGTTAAGAGATTTAGAAAGCCAATTCTCGGTTCTTGGCCTTAGCCGACGAAAAGGAACAGACTAACCCAACTGACGTATAGGTACCGTTAACTTTTCCAAGGTAACGTTACGTTGCCGGTTGATGCTTTGAATTCTGATATCCGTTACCGTTCGGTTGATGCTGGTTTGCTAGGTACATTGGTAACTTATCGGGTGGTAGATTACTATCACCCTCCTCTCTGTGTTATATCCGCAACTCGGCTCTCTTGGGTGCTTGAGTTCGTGAATAGACATGGCAGACGCTAAAATTGGGTGGCGCATTAACTCTACGGATGTGAACTGGGTGATAGATATGAACAGATCCGAATGGAAGTCTTTTGTCGGTCTAACCCCAGACGCTGAGTTGACTCGTTGCGCCGCAATTGCCTATTCTCCAGGTTTCCCATATCCACAATCCGACAGGGCATCTATGCCTTCTCGTTATCCAGTAATGGGTAGTGGTGCCCTAACCATTGCAAATGAAAGTCAGCACGCGCGAGTATCTCTAGCAGTTTTCCACGACAGAAAAGATAGGCATTGGAATTTGTGGGCCTACGGGTGGACGACAGATAACAAACCAGTCTGCAGAAGGGATATTGAAGGACACCAACTCAATGACACAAACGACATAGAACTGATTGTTCGTCTGGACAAACAGGAAAAGCATGTGACAATCGAGGCTGAGGATGACTTGCTCCCTTAGCTCTGAGCCATATGAACATTGGCAGAGGCAGGTTATAATGCCAATCAGCATAGATGCTGACGATTTTGACGACCTAGCAGATGAGCTGGAAAAAGAGGCGAAAAGTCTCTCTTTGCAAGACCTTCAGCATTGGGCGAACGAAATTGAAAGAGAAACTAAAAGTCTTGCCGCCGCTAAAGTCACAGCGAATATCGCGGATAGTATTCATATCGTGGTCGTGGAAGTCACGCCTAAAACCGAGCCCAGCACCTTTGAAGTCACATCCACCTCTCCTGAAAGCATGATTGCATATTTCGCAGAGGCAACACGGAACAAGTTACCCGACATGCCCTTGAAAATTCGAATGATTTTCGAAGAGTTTCTTGAGGAACTCGAAGAGTCTCCGAGCGAAAAGTGAGAGCTTATCGTTCACGGCCAGTAGAAACCAGAAACGAAAACAACCGAAGACTCGTCGTTCGGGTTGCGTCGTGATGCTTTTATTTGGTTGATGGATTCGGGAGCTTGCGGCTGTTGGGCTGGCCTCCGAGTGCGAGAGCCGCTCGATGCTCCGCTTAGCCGTGGTCCAGATC
This sequence comes from Candidatus Bathyarchaeota archaeon, assembly GCA_963733055.1. Taxonomy (GTDB): domain Archaea; phylum Thermoproteota; class Bathyarchaeia; order 40CM-2-53-6; family 40CM-2-53-6; genus FEN-987. Next base: position 18,367 of record CAVTBR010000003.1, on the reverse strand, counting down.
CCCGATCAAGGGGAGGACTGCCTGGTCTATGACGGGGGCTTCCCAAGCCTCAAAGCTGCCCTCCGGCAGCGAGGGAACCCGGGTCCGAATCCCGGCGGCCGCACCAACAAATCCTCCGTGCTTCCTTTCCCGAAGTTTCAGCTATACAATATTCGTAAATAATCTACAGATGAAACTAACTCAGAAGTCGGACTGGTGTTGGGTTGATGGTTAGGCAGTTTCCATTGGAATCTCTTCTCTCTGCACGACGTATTCTCTCGCCGCAGCTCGTCGATGATTACCTGTATTTCTTGAGTGATGCCAGCGGTTTGATCAGCCTTTACAGGATGAACAAGGATGGGAGCATGCCCGAGCCGTTGCTTCCTTCAACCACTGCTCTTCAGAATCCGCATCTTATGATTGGAGAATCTTTTGTTGTCTTTCCAGATCTAGGTAAGCTGCTAGTTATGATCGACAATAATGGCGATGAGAACTATCAGCCATGCTTTGTACCCCTAGAGGGCGGAGTTCCAGAGTCAATCTTCGGGAACAAGTACCAGAAACAACAGTTGGCCTGCATCCACTACGACCGAACGAAGAATATGGTTTACTTCTACCGAGATGACAGGAAGACACCGAACATTGAATGCCTCCGAGCGAATCTCCAGGATCTTCAAGAACTTTCGCTGGGGACGAGTGTATATGGGAACTACTGCGCCGGAACCAGTAAGAACCACTCAAAAGTAATTCTGGTGGACGGTTACACGGCCGCCGACAATGTCCTCTATCTCTGGACTAGTAAGTCGAAGCAACGTGAATTACTCTTCGGCGTGCCGCTGGACAAGCGAGAGCAGAACATGCAATATCCTCCCTCGGGGATTTTTCGAAGCAATTTCACCGAAGACGAGCGCGGAATTCTTGTCAGAACAACACTACTGAGCGACGAGGGTTCGCTGGCTTACATTCCCTTCGGCAACTCATTCAATCTCGCATCTGTAACGGTGCGAGGGATCAAACATGAAGGTTCCGGGGAGCTTGAGGATGTGCGTAAGGTCGATGGCAAGTACATCCTGGAGTACAATATTGATGGTTGCACCTGGATCTATGAGGGAAAGTTCAGCAACGCCAAGAAACCATGTTTTACGATTCAACGGACGATAGTTGGAAAGCCTCCAGTTTCGAACGGAGTCGTCATGGGGATTGAGCCGTGGGTTTGCACGTCGCGCAGGAAACGTGAAGCCGGATATGCTTTCTCATTCACGACCGCGACTAGACCATCACAGTTGTATCTTTACAGGTCACGAGCACCGAAAGCGAACCAGTACGCTGCGCGCTCTGCCGAGCGCGTTTTAGGAATTCCTGAGAGGTATCTCAGCCGCGGTGAAGACGCGAGCTACGAGAGTTTGGACGGGCTTCGAATTAGCGCCCGCCTCTACTTGCCATCAAAAGCCATAGGAACAACCGGACCCTACCCGCTTGTGCTCTACGTGCATGGCGGGCCTCAGAGCCAGGAGAAACCGGACTTTACTTGGTTTTCGATGCCACTGATTCAGCACTTGACCTTGAATGGTTTCGCGGTATTCGTACCAAACGTCAGGGGTAGTTCAGGGTACGGTTTGAGGTTCATGAAGATGGTCGACCACGACTGGGGCGGCAAGGATGCGCTGGATCAGGTCGAGGGGTTGAAGATGCTCGAAAAGGATCCACGCATCGACTCGTCCAGGCGCGCCGTAATCGGGAGATCGTATGGTGGGTACATGACGTTGACGTTGGTGTCGAGATTTCCCGATCTCTGGAAGGCAGGCGTGGATATGTTCGGTCCGTACAATTTGATCACTTTCATCCAGCGTCTCCCCGAGACCTGGCGAACCCACTTCTACCTCTCTGTCGGCCACCCCGAGAAGGACAAGGAGTTCCTCCTAGAACGTTCGCCCTACACTTACATCGACCAGGTGAAGTGCCCAATGCTAATGATCCAGGGCCGGAACGACCCGAGAGTCGTAGAAAGGGAAACCGCGGATGTGGTCGAGAGGTTGCGATCACGCGGCGTACCCGTAGATTACCTAGTGTTCGAGGACGAGGGACACGACGTGATCAAACTCAAGAACAGGATAACCTGCTACAGCAAGATAACCAGCTTCTTCACCCAGCATCTCAAAGCCCAAATGTAGACGACTGTCCACCTGGCCCACCTCAATTCAATCCGTTGAATGGTGCCCTACTCCGCTAGGAGCAGAACCCAGTCTGTACACGGGCTTCATTCACGGATGTTTTGCTCTATGATTCTTACTTTTGACTTGTACCTTGAGCTTCCTCTGAGCACTGAAGGTGGAATCGCGGCGATGTTGACGATTGCGAGCCAGAAGTAAGCTCTGCTGAGTCCATTCATGAAGAGGAGTTTGTCAGAGGCGGTTATCGCAATAGGGTTTATCGATGATACTATCTGAGTTATCGTCTGATACGGAACAACCGAGGTCATTATCAGCACAGCGGCATTGAGACTGATCACATAACCAACCTGAAAGAAGGTTGCCCTAAAGGCCGATGCGATTCCTCTACGTCTCTCGGGCACGGAGCTCATTACAGAACTTATGTTTGGGGAAACGAACAACCCCATGCCAACTCCGACTAATATCATGTAAACGATCACGAACAAAATTGGCGTAGAAATTGTGACGGTCGAGAAGAGGTACAGCCCAAAGCTCGAAACGGTGAGTCCGGATGTGGTGAATGGAAGATGCCCGAATTTATCAGATAATCTTCCACTTAACGGTCCACAGATAAGAAACGCAATGTCAAAAGGGATTATTCCCACTCCAGCTGCCAGAGGACTCATGTCAAGAATCAGCTGGAAGTAAAGGCTGAGCAGCAGGAGAAAAGCTCCCCAAGCTATGGCGTTCAGCAATTGAGCGGTCACCCCTCCAGTGAATTCCCGTATCTTCAACAAACCCAAGTCGAGCAGCGGATTCTTCACCCTCATCTCACGCACAACGAAGATGGCAAGGGTCACTACGCTAACGACCAACAGCCCGTAGACAACCGCCGCTTCAGACAACCCATACGCGTCATAGGTCAACGCAAGCACAAGAGTCGTAATCGAAATGGAAAATGATGCGAACCCGAACCAATCTACCTTAGTCTTCTTCTCTACCTTGGCTATTTCCTTCAACCTGCGATGTGCCCAGAACGTTCCGAAGATTCCGATGGGGATGTTAACGTAGAAGAGCGCCCTCCAGTCGAAGAAGGAGAGAATCAGTCCACTCAAAGTCAATCCGGCCATCGCGCCGAACCGAAAGGCTATCTGATTAATTCCAAGGGAGAATCCGAGCTCTTTTCTAGGTGTCGCGTCGACAATCATTGCCACGCTGTTGATGAACAGCATCGCAACTCCAAGCCCCTGCAATCCCCTCCACAGAATGAACTGGTTGGGGTTCTGAGCGAGACTCGTAAGGGCAGAACCGATAGTGAAGATCGCGAACCCGGTTGTGTAGATTCTTACCCTCCCGACCATATCGGTCATTCTTCCGATGAGAAGCAGAACAATGGTGCCGACGAGAACATAGGACTGCGTGAACCAGATGGCTTGCTCAATATCTGCGTGAAGTGCCGCCGCAACTTGCGGAATACCAATGATAACAATTCGTGAGTCGATACCGTCCATCAAGACGCCGACGGAAGTTACCGTAAGCACGACCCACTTGTATTTCATCAATGTTCGACCGTTTTTCGTACGCTAATCTATGAATTTGATTTCGTCCGAAACGCCTCAGAATTACCGGCCCTGGCTACCGCTAGGTTTTCTTATTTAACCTGCCTTGAAATTCCCAACCAGATTTCAGCAATATGAAGAGAGGTAGGTACGGTCATTGTGCTCCGACTGCGCAGTCGCATTGCGCGTCGAATATCAATGAAACCTTTGGAACGTTTGATGAGGAAAGGCACACGATGTTCTAGGTAGCGTGGGCTTCTTCTTCGAGCTTCTGTAGATTTGATGGGTCTCCTAGGACGAGAGTTGTATCTCCTTCCTGCGGCTTGAAGCCGGGAGTGAAGATGTTTTGAACAACGTTCCCGCCTCTAACGACTCCAACTATCGCTGCCAAAGTTCCAACTTCCTGTAAGCCTTTGTCTATCAACGGCGATGATTTGAAGATGTAGAATTCAGCAATTTCTTTCGTCCCAACAGGACGGATCTAATGCTTTCCTGCCTGCCTCAACTGCAGAGTTATGCAGCCAGCAAAAATGAACATTACGCTGAGATGTGCCCATTCTCCCATTATCCCCAGTGAGGTTCCAAACGTATCACTTACGACCTCAGTGGTTATCCAACCCACAATTACGATCAGAAGAATTGTCGGGAAAGCTGAGCCGAAACCGTCTCCCGCCTTCTTTTGACGAACAGCTTGAAAGAGAAAGACCACTGCTGCCAGCACCAACAGAACAAAGGTAGTTTGCGCGATTAACTGCGACAAGTTCAAGGCCTTCTCCAAACGTAAACGTAAACAAGCCCTAAAACCAAAGTACAAACCGAGGCGCAGAGTTCGAATGTTTGCTCCAGCATAGGGTAGCCAAGATAGGCTGACAGGTGATGGAATCCGTGAAAGAAAGTCATCAGAGATAGCAAGAGGGAAAGGAGGAGGAATGGTAGGCCCACTCGAACTGCGCGGATAGTGATGTAGACTCCTAGTCCAGTTGTGTACATCATGAGCAGAAAGCTTGCAAGTTCGAACGGGTCATAGGCATACATGTTAGTCGAACCCGAAAATGGAATATATCAAACACCCAAAGCCAAGTATGACCATCGCTGATTCCACGATATCTACATCAACAAGCTGGAAGCCGAGGAACTCGAATAGTATGCCTGCCGCGACTGAGCCTGCGGTAATCAATGCGAAACCGAGTGCCAGGAAGATCATATCCTTCCGTCGACTCTTGCGATAACCCTTGAGTGCCAAATAGATGAGGACGGCCCCGAGTAGAACTATGAGGAGTTTCAGAAAGCGCAGTATGTAGATATCCTGCAACCTCACCTGGCCTCCCTGAGTGCAAAGAATCGTCTCACGAACTTCTCGTCCGCCTCTAGGCCAGCTGTCACATCTACATCTAAAGTTCCCTCATGAAATTGAACGCTGGCCGTTCTTATCGTGCTCTTCACAAGCTCGAATTTCTTGCCGTCCGGGGTAACTACAATCCGTTCAACTTTCAACAATCCGAATTCCTTCAGCTCCTTAACTTTTCTATAAGCTGACGTTATCGGAATCTTTTGCTCACGCGTAATGTCTATCACTGATTTAGGAGCGAGCATCGTCGCCGTCAGTATTAATCTTGAATGGTCGTCCAGCAAGGCTCGCATTACAGCCTTTTTTCGATCGTCTTCGTTGATTTGCACTTCAATCGCTGGTTTCCAAACTTGGAATTTGGCTACATCGTTATAGGTTGCCTTAATATTGTTCGGTGGAGCGCGTCAGCCTAACCTACGGACCCAGGAGAGTTGAGAATTGGAGAGGCGAAGTTTCCTGCGTTTGGCAATCGGTTCCGTAGTGGTCGGAGGAGCCGCTCTCACTACCGTTAACTTGATTGATTTTCTTCAACGACCTGCACTTGTTAACGTAAAAGTCATCTACTTTCAGATGCAGCAATTCGTTAATGTAAGCGATGAATATATCGAATTGCCGGCCCCCGCTTCGCTACGTAGCTTGTTGAGTACCATTGTGCAGAGGCACCCTTCGCTGTCGCCACAGATGATGGCGGCGATGCTGATAATGGTAAACAATGCGCCTGTTACAGGGCTAGATTCTCCTTTGAACGACGGAGACTTGGTTGATTTCGTACCGCTTGTTGCGGGAGGCTAGTGCCCTCTCGGATTTCCCGCATGTCACTTGATGACTTGCAGTTCTGCTACCTTTGCTAAAGGCGAAACATGCGTTTCTTCATACGTCGGCAAATTTTGTGGATAATCGCAGGTTCACATCGTCAGACAATGCCGGGCTGAATCTACGTGTAAGACCCCCGCAAGTAATCCAAAGTCAACCCAATGGTCTGGACACTATGACGAATGCAAAGCTTGCACCTTGTACAACGATCTTCAGGATGTGTGGAGACCCCGAGTTGAAAGTGGCGACGCCGAGGTACAAAGTTGCGATGCCTCCGGGTAAGACTGTGGGGGTTGTGGGACCGTCTGTGTTCATGTTCCACTGGTTAGCCACTGGGAAGATAATGTCGTCGGCGCTTACGGCAGGCCCCGGCAGAGGCATAATTGTTGGGTCATTAGGCGCCCCAACAAAACCCTCAGTAAGTCTTTTCCCATCGTAGAATACATCAGTTATCGTCAGCGGCTTGCTGCCGGCGTTGTATAGTGTTACCGAGGCTTGGATTTGATCCCTGTTATAGTTGTAATCGACCAGGCATAGAGTTTGAGGGCAGAAATCAACCTCATTGGACATTTTCCGTTCTTGAACCCAAGGGCCCACGAGGAAGGCTTGAGTAAACAGCATCGTCAGCGTGAGTACGACGATTGGTGCGAGTGCAAGATACTTCCTGTTCTTACCGGAGAAAATGTTCGACTTCATGTTTCTAACCTCCTCCAATTTTCTTAGAGTTATGTTTCTTTATTCTCAAGACTAGGCTTACAACATACGCAAATGTTGACCAAACGCAGAGTATGACGATCAACACGATCACAGTCAAGGCTTCATTAACTTCCGTGGGGACCCCGACCAGTCGAGGGTCGAAAAAGCTACCTTCTCCGCCGGGGGGATTGTTGATCCCACCGCCAACGGAAACGAAGCCTGTGCCTATGCCAGAGTTCGACGGGGCGAAGGAAGCAGTCGCATTTCCGCTTAGGTAGATGCCGCTTCCGGGGAAGTACGCTGCAACCGTCATGTTGCGAAGTGAAGGTAATGGGTAAGTAAAGTGAGCCACGCCATTTGTGTCGGTCACGTTGTTGCCGATATCCATCATGCCAAAGTCGGTACTCACATAGAAGCTAATGATAAGGCCGGTTATCGGATTTCCTGCTTTGTCAGTCACATGTGCTATGATATTAAGCACAGAACCATTGAGAGCCAGTGAGAGACCATTTCTTAACGATAACGTCGTTCCTATTGTCACCCCCGGTGATGCTTTGACGAGCAGCCAAGCGTTTTGAAGATTCTCCATTCCCACGCATGGAATAATGCAATGGACCTGGAAACTCCCTATCTGTCCGGCTACGAACTGAATTTTCGAAATCGGATTGGCCTGGTCGATTATTGAAGTCCGAATGTTGTAGCCTTCGACTGCTAACTGGTGAGCCGTATTGATTGTCGGGTCGCTGTACACGAATGTTATGTCAACCTGGTCTCCTTGTGGAACATTTAGATTGAGGGTGTTGGATGAACCGTTGAATCCGCGGCTACTGACGAGCACAGTGAATACTTCAACCCCGGAACCTTCCGCCGTCGGTTGATTGGTGATTATCGCCATTGATCCGGCTTGGGGGACGATTCCGGTGGCGTAACAAGAAATTGTAGAAAATCCCATGGCAATTAATGCGAGCACAAGGAGAACAAGTACGCGAGCGAAGTTTCTGATCATTGTTAGATTGGCTCCATCGACTCAGCTATCTGTCTGAGTTGTTCGACTGGAAGGTTCGCGAGCATGACGAAGTGTACTCCGCCTTGCCACCATTGAAGTTGGGTGGGCTCGTCTCTGTTGTCGAATTCCGCGCCACTAGATTCTCTTGCGAAACCACTGTTCAAGTTGACCTTGACTGGCTTGAACTCATTCGGTAGATGGGTTGGTGGAGAATCAATCTTAGGATCAGCCATCTCTAGGACTGCAAAGCCAACGGCAGCTGCGTACATAGAGATCGTTGGAACGGCTGGGTTATCGTAAAGCAATGTCACTAATGCTCCGTCGTTTCCAACTCTTACGTCGTTGAGTCTGCTTCCCCTCGGCATTCTCGACGGTTTTTCCACCTGAAATTTCGCCATCGATCTGGCATCGTTGAGGGAAACACTTTCGCCAAGGTTCGCAATCGGTACGGTGACCTCCGTTGGGTTGTTCTTCATGCCGCCAACCACAGCTGTTGCAATGTTTGGCGTAATGGAACCAAGCGCGAATCCTGCTATCATCATAGCGCCATAGCTCAGGAATCGCCGGCGTGAGCCAGAAACAGAATCACCTCCAGCAATCATTGTTCTTGTAGGTGCAGAGAGGACTTTGGTGGACAGTTTCCCGTGAGTTGACGGGCCACTCTGATCGACATTCTCCCAGATTGAGACTATGGGAAAGGTTCTGGTGAATAGTAGATAGACAAGTGCGAAACCGGCGAATGAGGCTGCCGTGGTTGAGATTTCTACCCAAGTGGGCGAATATAATCCCCAAGCGTATGGTAACTGTGGCAATGCGAGGCTTGGGACGACTATGTTGAATCGCTCCAACCACATCCCAATATCAACAAGAAGCGCAGCCACTAAGTAACCTGTAATTGTCCTAGTCTTGGGTACTGCCAAAATGATGGCGGGCAGAATCAATCCAGCTATTATCTGGAACCAGAATCTGGGCCAGTACATTCCCCAAAGAAGACTACTGAGCCATTGCCCCTCCAAGGTGCTTTGGCCTAAGATCTTGTACCCTGGAACCATGAACTCGTTAATAGTGAAGTATATCAGCACAATGTCAAGCGCGAGCAGAAGTGTTGCCATGTAATCGAAGTGCTTACGCGTAATGAACTCATCAAGATGGTAGAACTTGGTTAATACTGCCATTACCAGCAGGACCGTAGCAACTCCCGATAGGAGCGCTCCCGCAACAAAGTAAGGTCCGAATATCGTGCTGTCCCATCCGGTTCTCAGCTGCATCGCAAAATCCCATGATACGACGGTATGAACTGAGATCGCAATCGGTATGATCAGGATCGTTACGATTCCGATGGCTTTCTCCAAGTATTTCAGTTCATATTCTGAGCCTGTCCAACCGAGTGAGAGGACAGAGTATATCCATCGCCTGAATCTTGAGGCGTTTTTCAGCCTGTCCCTGCACTTTGCGATATCAGGTATCAATGGTAGGTAGAGGAAAAGGGTGCTTCCTATCGTGTAAGTTCCTATGCAAAGTAGATCCCACACGAGCGGTGACTGGAGCTTCGGGTAAATGAGTAGATTGATCCAACGATCCGGCCTTCCTAAATGAGCGATAGGCCATGTAATAGCCGCGAGCAGCGATGCGAATGTCACAACTTCAGCAAGCCTCGTGATTGGTTTTCTCCAATCGGCGCTTGTCAGTCGAAGTATGGCGGACATTAGCGCACCGACGTGGCTGATGCCTATGAAAAACACGAAGTTTGTGATGTACACACCCCACATCACTTCGCTTCTAACCCCTAGTACGCCGATACCGCTTGAAGCTTGGACAGCATATGCGTATAATCCCCAGCAACATATGGCGAGGAGCGCAGAAACTAACAGGTAATAGCCAATTGAATGGCGGGCGAGCGGTTCTAAGAGCTTGTCGGTCTTGTTTTTTGCCTGCTGCACTAGGTGGAGCCTCCTTGGGGCGGAAGGTAGAGTACTCGCGGGTCCGTCCCAAGATCCTCTTTCAGTCGGTATGCTCCCCTATCTTTGATCATCTGGGACAGGCTAACCACCTCCTCCCCGTCGCTTACCGCATCCTGAGCCGCGTCTCCAAACCATAACACCTTCATTCCAGCTTTCGCGCAAGCTTCTACGCACGCAGGAACCTTACCGACCACGACACGGTGCCTGCACCAAATGCACTTCTCCACAACACCTCTCCGATGAGGAATGTTGTAGTCGGGTGAGTAGGGTATGCTCTGCTCTTCTTTAGAAACGGGAGGATCGAACCAGTTGAAGAATCGTCTCTCATACGGACAGGCGCCTATACAGATCCTGGTTCCCACGCATCGAAGCTGGTCGACCATCACAATGCCATCTTCACTGTAGTAATTGGCCCCGACAGGGCACACCTTTACGCAGGGCGCATTCTGGCAGTTCTGGCACGGAACAGGCATGAAGAAGGCTCGTTGATCCGAACCTACTGTGCCAAAGACTTGGATCCATGGCTGGTAGCCCTCATATTCTGGTTCGCCCCAAGCCGGCGGAACTCGCATCTCAACTGTGCAAGCTTCTGTACACTTCTTACATCCGTCACATTTCCCCAGATCGATTACCCAGATCCATTTCTTGACGTTTGGATCCTGGACGCTAGTAAGTTGGGTGGTTTCTGCAGCGGTTAGGGGTTGAAGGTTTTGCATTATGCTAACGAACGCTGCTCCTCCAGCGGCTGAACCCGCAATGTTAGGAATTGCCGCCTAGAGAGTCCCATCGGGAAGCACCAACCGCGGTTAAGTGACTGTTATGTAACCTAGCATGTAGCCCGGTAATCCCATACCCGCACCGCACGGTGTAACACACAGGTAGGAGTAGACACCAGGCGTGCTGAAGGTGTAAGTGAACACGATCATCGTGTCCGGCGGTATGGGGATGTTCACTTGCAGATTGGGGATGCTAAACGTGTGGCTGATGGCCATGTTGGATATTGTCTGACCCTGGGTGTACTGTAGGGCCACTTGACCGGAATTCGTATCGTTGTAGATTGTGAAGGGAACTGAGACTTGGCCAGTGAAGTTCTGTAGCACCGCAGTATCTATGTTGCTGATCACGAATTTGATTGGTACACCGTGCGTCACAGTTATGTTATTGTTCGGCGCGGTCCCGGTAGTCGATGACGCGTTTGGTGCGGTGCCACTGAAGGATGCGGGCAGAACAAAAGCGTCATAAGTGGACCCACCGAAATCGGGAACGACGTACAAGTAAACGACGTTCGATTGCGTGGTCGGACTGCTCTGCGTAGTCATGAGAGACGATACGATTCCTGCAAGGTCTCCAAATTGTGAGGCCAACTGATCGATGTGCCTACTTTGATCGGACACCGCGGCAGTTAGGAGAAAAGTTTGTGTCAGGGACGCGCCTGCGATGACCAAGCGTCAGTATTACGACGCCTAAGAGAACCCTATCGTTCATGCATCGTCGGAGAGAGAAACGCACTATTAAGCAGGAATACGTTTTCCAACATTGGAAAGCTGGTACTTCAAACATTTGTCTTTCCGCCGGATTGAACATCTACGCCTACTGCAAACTTCGAAAAAACACATGTAGGTTGTACCCGCGAGATGGCGGGGACAGTGGGATAGGTAACCCGACATTACCATGCTCGAAGCGTCTAGGATCGAAGATGCTTTCAAACGTCCTTCAGCTATACGAGAAATCCTAACCGAAGAGGTATTGGTGTGGGTTGCCACACTCAAACACAACGACTGAGCAACGCTATGTGTGAGTCTCGCCGTGCCTACTGCGATCAGAAAGATGGCGGTTCGAATCAGCCGATCAAGTAGAAGTTGACGAGTGGCAATCGATAGGTATCGAATCCTACCTCGCAGAGAATCTCCGACCTAACCCACTGCGTATGATTGCGGAGGGCTTGGGACTGACTGTATTGTATTGTGACTATGCTGCCCATATGTTGCCGTTGGAATCGACGGTCAAGGTGACTGAGGGTAATGGGAATTGAGCCGGGCCTTGGAGGACCGCCGCGGCGTGGGACGGGTCGAACGCTGCACCGTGACAAGGGCATCTTATCGTGGAGGATGAGCTATCGTAACCTACAGTGCAAGGCCTGTGGGTGCAGGTTGAAGAATACGCAACTACGCTTCCGTTCTGAAGCCTGACCAATATGTCCGGATTTCCTTGTTGGTCCGTAAAATAGATGGAAGAATTCACCGGAATGTTGGCGATATTACCGATTTTGACTCCCGCAGGAATGGGATCCTGTGAATTAGTGGCCGTCTGTGGTTGAACCACGGGCTGCTGGACTTGGGACTGTGTCTGTGAGGGAGCTTGAATTGAAGGGGCCATTTCTGCTGCCCACGTAGCCACTCCACCGAATGTTACTGCAACGGCGGTCCCTGCAGCCAACATGGCAATCTTTTGCAGCGCCCTCTCGGCGTGGGAGATCGATTCTTCCGCTAATGCCGATGACTTCCGGTTTCAAGAAGCGTTTTAGGGATCTTGAGGACGGCGTACTCCGAACCAGCTCCTATCAGCCCAAGGGTCCCGAACAACAGCCAGATGGAAACAGTCGGGCCCAGTGGAGCAATAGTCGAGCCTACAGTGAGTGTATGGACTTCAGCCAGAATAAGCGCCCCCACCATCAACCAAAGGTGTAGCTTCTTGATGGACCCGAAGGCCTTCATCTTGCGCTTCGACTCCAAGAAGATACCGGAAAGGCCAAGAGTTAAGAGAACCAGGAAAGCTGCAATTCCGAGTAAAGTGCCTGCGAATGAGTAAGTGATGCTTGAGAGGAGAAATAGGCCGTGAATCGCAGCAAAGACGGTTACGAGGATGGAGAGCGCGACATGCATTTCCCGCCAACCGTAAACGCGATTCTCCGTGTAGAGCTCCGAAATAACTCGACCCCCTTCGTGCCCTAACACGTTCGCTCGCAATCGGGACATGTACCGCTTATCCGCCCAAGCCTTCCAGAAGCCTTGAATTACGAGGCCTCCAGAGGCTGCCAGAGCACCCCATCCCAGCAGTTGGGCGTAATTGTAAGTTCCGAGGATTGCCGTTTGTTGCGTGGCGAGACTCAATCCGAAACCTGCGACCGCCAGCGAGAACCGCGATAACTAACCATATCGTTGAACGCACTGCCAACACCGAACGATGTGTTGTGTGTCTAATCGTCGCCGCTCGAACAGCCGTCGTCATTGTTGCAAGTCTGTTTCTGTTGGGGCGGTGGGGGAGCGTTGACCGTGCCCGAAGCTGCAGAGGTATTGGTGTGGGATGCCACACTCAAACACAACGACTGAGCAACGCTATGCGTGAGTCTCGCCATATCTATCGGTGGCTTGGATTCGCAGTGGGTCCAGCACACCTCAGATTTACTTTCATCGCTGAGAAAGCGCTCGGCTACCAGTTGCGTTCAATTTCTTGGTTCGTCCCCAGATCCACGTCAACATCCAAACTAGTGGCGACGAGATGACCACGGCTAGAATTATGGGATCCAAGTAAGAAGCCACAACGGGAACCTGGCGTCCTACAAAATAGCCTGCTAATGTAATGCTCAATACCCAAAGCGCAGCGCCTACAATATTGGAGACTGTGAATCTGACATAACTCATTCCCGCCGCCCCAGCCACGACCGGCGCGAACGTTCGCACCACCGGTACAAACCGCGCCAATACAACCGCCTTACCCCCATACCTATCGAAGAACTCACACGCCCGCTCCAAATTCTCGCTCACGAAGTGAAATTTATTCGCAAGCGCACTACCAGACCAACGCCCGATCGCATATCCTAACTGATCTCCCAGAATGGCCCCCAGGATTGATAGAAGGATCAAAGCCGTTAGGTCCACATATCCAACAGCCGCAAGAACCCCAACCGTCAACAGAAGCGAATCGCCAGGAAGAAAGAAACCGAAGAAGAGGCCAGTCTCCACGAATATAACAATGGGCACAACCCATACTCCTCTACGTCCCATTAGGGATGCAGGGTTGAAGCTGTCTTTCAGAATAAGAACGAACCCATTAAGAACACTCAGAAAGCCCGGAAGCGCCACTCCGAGCACCTTGAACCCGAGCAGCTCCCTCACGACCAACGCTGCAGGAAGGAAACTTGCAGCGAAGAATAAGACGGATCCGAGCTGACTTAACCTCCTCAACGGCTCAGTGAATCTTGTTGACGTACTGTAAGTTACCATAGAGGTTATGCAGAGGCCGATTGCGGTGAGAGGAACGACTGTCCAAATCAATGCAGAGGAGAATGAGAGAATGAATTTGCCCTCTGGCTCGGTGTCCGTGAGTTCTGATAGGAGGAAGCCGATGAGATTCCCCGAAAGGTACCGTGGCACGATGAAGAGAACTGAGAGCACGAAAAGCATCGAATAAGCTACGACGAACGCAAATAGCAGACCAGTAACTCGCTTCATCTCGACATTCTACTTCCGAGTTGAACTCGCGCAGAGAAAAAGAATTTTGTCAAATTCGACTCATCCTTGCAAGCTCTCCACGAGTACTCATTACCCTATTCGAATCAAGCTTGAAAAACCACGACCTAGCCTAAACCATGCGCGTTTCGTCACGTAACTTTGGTTGTGAATGCGCGGGCAGAATTCAATATGACGAAGAGGTCGCCGCATTCGTGAAAAGTAGCTCCAAGTATTGGGTTTAGGATACCAAACGCCGAAAGTGCTACGCCTAACCCGGTTGCGAGTAACCCGACGGTGATGCTCTGCTTTGCAATCCGAAGCATACCTCTACTGAGCTTTATAGCTTCAGGAACCTTGACTACATCGTCTGCCATAATCGTGAAATCCGCTGTTTCAATAGCGACATCGGAACCCGCTGCACCCATCGCGATGCCGACATCGGCAGTAGCTAGTGCAGGCGCGTCGTTTATCCCATCACCCACCATAGCTACGTGGCGCTCATTCCGCTTTAATTTCTGGATATACAACGCTTTTTCGTCAGGCAATACCTCTGAAACGACGTTCACACCTAATTCTTTGGCAACCGATTCGCCCGCTCTTCTACCGTCGCCGGTTAGAATTGTGATATCGTCTATTCCAGCGTTCCTCAAATTTGCAATAGCGATCTTAGCGTTCGGTTTCAAAACATCCGCCAAACCAATCGCTCCGGAGACCGCTCCATTCTGTGCGAGCAGAAGGGTTGTCTCAGCTCGACCGCTGGAGTCCTGTAGAAAGTTTTTCGCGTCTGATGGTATGTGAATCAGTTGATTCTCGATGAATCGAAGGTTTCCAAAGGAAATCTTGACGCCTTCGAAATCTACCAAGACCCCTTCGCCTGGAATCTCTCTGAACTCCTTAGGGTCGTTTACCTTGATGCCGTGTTCACTCGCGTACATGACAATTGCCTTGCCGATTGGGTGAGTTGAGAATTTCTCGGCGATGGCAGCGTACCTAGCTACTTGAACAGACTCCATGCCGGTGAACGATTGGATGCGAACAACCTTCAATTTTCCTTCGGTTAGAGTTCCAGTCTTGTCGAATACGACAGCGTCAACCGAGCCTGCCAGCTCCATAGAACTTCCGCTTCTCACTAGGATACCTAACTTGGCCGCTCGACCAATCGCAGACACCACCGCCACAGGAGTGGCCAAAAGCAACGGACAAGGGCTTGCAGCGATAAGTACGGTGACCGACCTTACTGGTTGGCCTGTTATTACGTAGGTGAGAGCCGCGAGAAGAAGAATTATCGGCGTAAACCATTTCGCATACTGATCGGCTACTCGTTGAATTCTAGCCTTGCTACCTTGCGCCTCCCTTACGAGCCTGATGATGTGAGCGAACTTTGTATCCTCCCCAACCCTGGAGGCACCTATCTGTAGGATCCCATTCAGGCAGATAGTACCGCTCAACACGCTTCCGTCAATCTTTTTCTCGACAGGGACGGACTCACCCGTTATTGAAGACTCATCCACCGCAGCCGAACCTGACACGACGGTACCGTCTACAGGGATTCGATCGCCTGGCTTAACCACGACGATGTCGTTTACTCTCAATTCCTCTATTGGCACGGTCAATACCTCCCCATTGGCTTTCAGCACATTCGCGGTAACCGGACGCATCTTGACCAAGCCATCTATTGTCCTCGAAGCCCTGCCTGCCGCGTACTCTTCAATTGCTTGTCCACCGAGCAGCATGAGCACGACAATCGCGGCGGGGAGAAATTCATGAATTAGTATTGCGGAGACCACAGCGATGCTGGCGAGAAGATCAATGCTCAGATTTCCACGTCTAATCTCTTTGATCGCCTGATAGAACATTATGATCGAGCCGACGCCGGCAACAAATAGTGCAAGCACATCGCTCAGCTGTTCTGAATTGAGGATTACTAGGACAAGCCAACTTAGAATCGTGATAGGGGCGAGTATTACTGGCAGTGCGATTTTGGACTCAGTCAACTGATTTCTTCGCTCTGACCAGTCGCCAAATCCACCACGCCAAAGCGGGTGGTGCATGTCCGGTTTAAGGAGTCTTAGTGATTCTTGTAACTGAACTTGCCGTTGCGAGAAGTGCTAACCGAATTCCACTAGCTTCGCAACGACTGAATGATCATGCTTTCGAGCGTAGAATAGGTCTGTTCACCCTGAAGTGATGTTACGATCCCACCATCCCTGCCAATGATGAAGAAAGTTGGCGTGGCCTTAACGCCATACCTACTCATGATGGAGCCGCTCGAGTCATACACGTTTGTCCAATTCGACCCGTAGTCCCTCATGAATTTCGCCACGTCAAACTGTGTGACCCCGTTCCACGGACCAGAAACGCTAACGAAGGTTACGTTGCCACCGTATTTCTGGTGCAGTTGCCCTAGGATTGGAGCCATCGATTGGCAATGGGTACACCAGGGTTCCATGAACTCTAGGAATACGATTTTCCCTTGAAGTGATGATAATGAGAACGAATCACCCGTCGGCCCGTTTGTTCCAATCACGGGTAACGTGAAGTCAAGTGCGTTCGATGATGATGTGTTAGACGGAACTTGGGTCTGTTGTTGGATCGGTACGGACGGTTGCATTATTGAATAGACTACCCAGACCACAATAACAGCTATCAACGGAATAGCAATTCTTTCTGCTTTGCTTAGCCTGTGCTTTTTTTCTGAGGGCTGCTTGGAGGGCATAACGTTTCCCCGAAGTATTCGGGACAACTTACCCATGATTAGGCTGACGGTCCCTTACCAGAGATGGAGTTGGCTGCTGCTTTTGGCGTGGACAAGATTAGCGACTCGTTACCTGTTGCTCGCAGACTAACTTGATCCCCAGACCGGCACAACAACTCATTCTCTGTCAGGGTTCGATATGTATGATTAGTTTACTCTGCTCACAATACTCTCGAATTAAGAGACCACACGTTATGCACCTCGCCAGCCTCAGCATTTTCCCATCCTGGTCAAAATCTTCCCCGATTTCGTGCACTTGCACATGCTGGCAAGTCGAATGGGTTCTTGGGTGTTGGGTTTTTTCCAAGGTAAGTGACTGCATTTGGATCATCTCTGTGACACATCAAGTAATTTTCAATTAAAACAGATTGGTACAAATCTCAAAATACCATTAACATTAACAAGTCTGTAATACGCAGAATCTGATTCGGAATTTGGACCCCTTGGCATTTGTCAATTCTCATTGTCTTTATGATGTTTGTACCAGAAGGTTCATAACCCAATTTTGGACCGGCCCACATTTGTATGCGTTAGAGACTTGGTGTGGGCTGACTTAATTGTGATGATAAGGGTTGGATGTGCGTAGAGAGGAAGATCATGAATCTAGACGCATACGAATATTCGAGTTTATTCGGACACATCCAGGAAGCTACCTACGGGAGATAAAGCGAGAGTTGAACCTAGCGATAGGCGTGATTCAATATCATCTATATGGACTTGAAAGAGAACAAAAGATAATCTCTCGCAGAAGAGGCTTGCACAAGAGGTTGTACACGACCATGTTTTCGGAGACAGGCAGCTGGAGATACTTGACACGTTGTCCCAGGAAACGGATAGAGACATCCTGCTTTTTCTGATTCAGAACCCTGACGCAACTCAGAAGGAAGTTTCCGAATATGTGAGAATTTCTCCTGCGTCAATTAATTGGCATATGCAGAGGTTATCTGACACTGGACTTGTCGAGGCTAAACATGACCGGATGACGTGCGGTATCTCGTTCGAGGTGATCGAGCTGAGATACTCCTGCTTCTTAGGAGTTATCATCCTGCGCTGGGAAAGATGGGCGGATAGGTTAGCAAACATAATTTTGGATATGGAACGGGAGATCGACGAATGAGGTGTGGATGTCAGGATGGCAATTGATTATCTTTGGGCGGTGGCGTTGCAGGTGGATCGAATTGTAGGGCTTGAACATTAGACATCGATCTAGACCTACATACCCTGGTCGCGATCTTTGCGTTCGCTCTATTCCTACTGTCACTGTACGCCTGGTCCAGACGGAGGACAAGCCCCTCTCACGCTCGTCGCCTCAGCGTTTCTGTTGTTCTCTCTGAAGGAAATTGTTTCGGATCTTTCACGAATATTCAATTTTCAACAATCAGTGGACCTGATTACCGTTCTCATAGATTTCGTAGTGCTTGCCCTTTTCTTCGCAGCAATCGCACCTTCGACCCAGAAAGCAACTGCAACCAAATCGTCTGGCGAATCAACCTTAAGATTCCGCGCGGAGAACCTCTTCATCTTACTCCGCAACATCAAAGGCAATGATACCTCGCGACTAGTGAACTATCCTGAGGTCCCATTCTCCAACTTTAGTTTCAGGACCTTTGATTCCTTTTTGGGGAATGACGGCGATCGGGATCGGTCAT
>CAVTBR010000002.1:0-535070 GCA_963733055.1 Candidatus Bathyarchaeota archaeon | reverse complement strand
TAGAGAAATCTCTTTGAGAGTTGCTGACGCCAGACAGCGAGATGTTGGGCACGGCAAAGTCCGCATTGACAACGAGACGATGCAGAAGCTCGGGATCACTGCGGGGAATTTTGTTGAGATTCATGGGAAAAAGATGACTGTAGCTGTAGCATGGCCCTCGTATGCTGAAGAGCAGGGACAAGAAAGTGTAAGGATGGACGGCCTTATTCGAAGGAATGCTGGTGTTGCTCTAAACGAGTACGTCAATGTTAGAAAGGCAGACGTGAAAGGAGCCGAAGCGATCGTTTTCGCGCCAACAGACGTACGCCTGAGTGTGGACGAGGAATTTGTGGCGTTTCGTGAAAAGACGATTCATGGATATGCCGTTTATTGAAGGGGACATGACCCTTTTTTCGATCTTCGGAAGCGCCGTTCCGTTGATAGTTGCGAGAACACGCCCGCGTGGCCCAGTGAAGATTACGGAGACAGCCCATGTCCAAGTATTGACCGAGCCGACGCCCGAGAAGAAAGGGATCTCGATAGTAACATACGAAGACATAGGCGGTCTGCATGAAGAGATGCAAAGAATTCGTGAGATGGTGGAACTGCCTCTCAGACATTCGGAACTTTTCCAGCGACTTGGTATCGAGCCACCCAGAGGAGTATTTCTGTATGGGCCTCCAGGTTGCGGCAAGACGCTTCTCGCAAAAGCTTTGGCTAACGAGTCTGACGCAAACTTCTACGTGATCTCTGGACCGGAGATAATGTCAAAGTATTATGGGGAATCGGAGGCTAGGTTACGGGAGATATTCCAAAAAGCACAGGAGACATCGCCTAGCATAATCTTCATTGACGAAATGGATGCGATCGCACCAAAACGTGAAGAAGTCACGGGCGAGGTAGAACGTCGAGTCGTCGCACAGCTCCTGTCTTTGATGGATGGCATGGGATCTCGCGGCAACATAATAGTGATCGGTGCAACCAACCGGCCGAACGCAATCGACCCAGCACTACGTCGACCCGGGAGATTCGATCGCGAAATCGAGATCGGAGTTCCAGACAAGGCCGGAAGATATGAAGCACTCCAGATTCATACGAGGAATATGCCGCTCGGTGAAAACATGGATCTGAAGCGACTTGCAGACGTGACGCATGGATACACTGGAGCCGATATTGCCTCGCTATGTCGAGAAGCAGCAATGAAGGCGCTCCGACGGTACATACCAGAAATCAACTTGGAGAAGGAACGTATTGCGCCTGAAATCCTCGAAAGAATGGTTGTCAAGATGGAGGACTTCACGTCAGCATACCGAGAGATCACGCCTACAGCAATGCGCGAAGTCTACGTCGAGGTCCCACAAGTGAAATGGGATCAGGTTGGTGGTTTGAGGCAAGTCAAACAGGAACTCATGGAATCTGTTGAATGGCCGCTTAAGAAGCCTGAAGTATTCAAGAGAATGGGAATCAATCCGCCGCGTGGAATCCTGCTCTACGGACCACCTGGTTCCGGTAAGACGCTGCTGGCACGAGCGGTGGCAACAGAAAGCGAAGCCAATTTCATTTCAATAAAAGGTCCAGAAATATTCTCCAAGTGGGTTGGAGAGTCGGAGAAGGCTATTCGCGAAGTCTTCAGGAGAGGAAGAACTGCAGCTCCTGCAATAATATTCTTCGATGAATTGGATGCCATAGTGCCGAGACGTGGGTTGGGATACGGTGATGCTGGAGCCAGCGAACGGGTGGTAAGTCAGCTTCTGACTGAAATTGATGGCATAGAAACATTGCAGAACGTTCTCGTAATCGCAGCCACTAATCGGCCGGACATGCTAGATCCGGCAGTGATGAGGCCGGGAAGATTCGATAGATTGATCTACGTTCCCTCGCCAGACGTCGACTCGCTCAAGGAGATCTTCAAGATTCACGCAGGTTCAATGCCTCTCTCTAAAGATGTGTTATTGGACGAACTCGCAAGTAGATCACAAGGCTATTCGGGTGCAGACATTGAAGCAATCTGCAGAGAAGCGGCCATGAACGCTTTACGAGAAGACGTAGATGCCGCAGAGGTCTCAAGGCGAGACTTTGATGAAGCGATGGAACGAGTTGGTCCTAGCATAGCCCCCGAAGACGACGCATGGTACCAGAAATTCTCCAAGAGACTCAGAAGAGAAAGAGTCGCAGCACGTATTCCGGTAGCCTAGGCCAAATGGCCGCTTCGTAGCGGTCGGAAGTGTTAAACCTGTAATGGCGAAGATCTACGCGTGATTTCTGTGCCTAAAGCGAAGAAGAAAACAAAGAAGAAAAAGTAACCAAAGAACCAAGCATTGCCTTTGCGGCAACGGGGAAGTAGGTAAGTTAGAGCCCCCGCGAAGTTCTTGCACTGAAATCCTGCTGCCCCTAGTAACCTGCATATGTTTTTTGGGCGATCATTCAGCACTAACCGTCACTCGCTCCCCTCGTCAATCAGGGATAAAAGAAAAGCATTCTATTCTCATCCCGTGTATTGGTCGCGGTCAGAATTATCGTACCCTCCTTCAGTCTGAACCGTCTTTCGTAAAGTGTGTGTGCGCACACCTCTAGACACACACTTCCAGTCAAATACCAAAACCAAGACTCACACTGTGATCTTATTGCTCCTGGGGGTAATACGGAACTCATGCCTTACCAATTCAAGTTCGACCTGACGGCTATCCCAATCGTTCTTCAGAGGAATTGCGGTGGCTGCCCAAAAGAGACAGCTGCACAGAAGAATTGGCGAGGCAACTTTGCGCCTTCTTGAACGATGCAGAGTTCAGGAGATCACAGGATTGGATTTTGCTCAAGCCCTGATGCTCCTCGAGGACCTGATAGATATCCAGACTAAGAATTTCGAGAACCGGGAAAGATTCGCAAGAACTTCCAGACGAGTGCTACTGCTTCCTCACTGCTCAAGGAAGTATATGGACAATCGGTGTAAGGCCGTCTTCGACTCGAACATTCCATCATATCGCTGCTCTCATTGTTCACCCGACTGCTTGGTAAACCAAGCTACGCTGGCTGGGGAGGAGAGAGGATACGATGTTCATGTTCTGCCGGGTGGGTCATGTATCCAGCAGATTCTGCAAAAAGGCCGTTATGAGGCACTTGTGGGAGTCGCTTGCGGCGCAGAGATCAAGCTGGCTGAAGGACTGTTAGAGAAGACGGGGCTGCCAGGTCAAAATGTGCCCTTAATCAGGAATGGTTGCGCCAATACAACATTCAACATACAGGCCCTGAAGAATATCCTCTGAGATTCCGAAAGATACTAGCAATCAATCATAGCAAGATGCATCGCAGAGATACGCTTCAACCTTAGTCAACAATGAGAGGTCTAATCTTTTCCGGAAAGATATCGAAGGATTCGAAGATGAAAGATGTAAGGACTCGAAAAGGTGTCGGGTATGTTCTGTTGGCTGCCGGCTTTTTCAGCCTAAGTACGCCGTTAGCAAAACCCTTGGTCGGAATGATTTCATTCCCGCTATTAGCTGGGTTAATGTACTTCGGTTCTGGTCTCGGAGCAACTTTCCTGGGCATATTGACCCCTAAGACAATGATTTCCAGTGAAGGGCACCTCACAAGAGATGATGGTCCATGGATGCTAGGCTGTGTGGCCTTCGGCGGGATCCTCGCCCCATTACTTCTCCTAATTGGTCTGCAGAGCCTACCCGCCTCGAATACTTCGTTACTTCTGAATTTCGAAACCGTATTCACTATTTTAGTGGCGTGGATTGTTTTTCGCGAACAGGTCGATCGAAAGTTCGCAAGCGGTGCCTTTGCTATCCTTGTAGGAAGTGCGCTCATTACTTGGAACGGCTTTGGAGCGATATTGGATATCAGAGCTTCTTTCCTAGTTGTTGTAGCATGTCTCTGTTGGGGATTTGAAAACAATTTTCTGCGGAAGATTTCCCGTAGAAACCCGTTTCAGGTTGTAAGCATTAGAGGTTTCTTAGGTGGAGCTGCCAGCTTGCTGTTGTCGTTATTTTTTCCCGGTAACTGGACGATGCAGTCGATTTTTGCCGGCTTGATAATTGGCATATTCTGTTATGGATTTAGCAACGTGTTCTGGGTCCTAGGTTTACGATACTTAGGGAGCGCCCGCGCGGGGGCATATTT
Organism: Candidatus Bathyarchaeota archaeon; assembly: GCA_963733055.1. Classification (GTDB taxonomy): domain Archaea; phylum Thermoproteota; class Bathyarchaeia; order 40CM-2-53-6; family 40CM-2-53-6; genus FEN-987. The sequence goes on along the minus strand of CAVTBR010000002.1, from coordinate 530,966 downwards.
TTCATCGGCTCCCTTTATTGGAGCGGTGTTCTCGGTTGTGCTATTGCGGGAAGCTGTCACTACTTTTCTTTTGGCAGCGGCTTTCGCCATGGGGTTAGGTGTATGGATACTCTGGTCTCAGAGTACTTACCATGACCAGCAGGAGAACACATAACAAATCGATGCATTGCCTCAGCAGGGCTCCGCCTTACTAAGGGACAATTATCTAGAGTGTCGAACAGAATTCACGAATTGAGGGAAGTGATTGTAACCAAGAGAAGCGAGTTGCTTGTCAATCGTGTCCATTTGGTCTTGAAGTGCTCTCAGTGGGGGGTTATCAATTTCCTAGGTAAATCTGTCAAGCTGCCTACTGCACTCATCTTGTGTGTGGGTCTATTGGTGTGCGCACACACACTTCAGACGACGAATGACGCCGATTCAAATTCGGCCGGCATACTACTGCCCCAACTGGCATGGTCTGCGCGCGGAAGGATATTCAGAACCCCACTGGTTTTGTTGACCATGCAACCTAAAGGTGAATGGAAAGAGGCCTCTAAATGCACGCCAAATAAGTAGAAATCGGACGCTAAGATAGTAGCTAGTCGGGAGGCGAGTTTTCTGGCCACGAAAAAGAAGAAAACGAAGACGAAGAAGCCGAGAAGAACAGGAGACAAAGCAAGAAGAGGAAGAAGAAGAAAACGAGGAAAGAAAGGCGGCGGCTTCGAGTTCGTCAACTATAGGAAGTGGTTCAAACGCCTAATTTCTTGACGTTCGAGCATTCCAAAACATACGTTCCGATCTATTAGCTGAGTTTGAGAGTCTTTCCGTTTCTGGTCTTAACTTCCCGTGATTCCCGTCGAGGACGCGAGCGTCGTATTTCGAACCGTCGTCGTCCGTCGTAAAGTGTGTGTGGGCCTGCTGGTGCGCACAGACACAGAAAACCGCCTGATTCAAATGACGACCGCGCACGACGAGTGGCGAGCTTCTACCATATCTCGAAGGTCACCATCGTGCTTAAACCTCCGCTTCTATGAGAAAACATCAGAGGAGCGCAATTGCCCAGACGTAGTGGTCGACAAAGAAGAAAGCGCTCACGAAGAAGACATGCACGAAGAGATAAGCGGACACGCATGGCCGAAAGGGAGCGAAAACGGAAAGTCAAGATTGAGCCTATTCAGTCACATAGGTCATAGTTTCGGACGCGATTCATTCGACTCTAGTCTTTACTCTTTATCCTCTCTCTTTACGCTGCTTTTCCTCTTCTTCTTCTAAAGACCGAGTTTTCTTTCGTCTTCGGTAGCTTTTGCGTCTGTAGACTTTGGCTTGTCTTTGTGCACTCACAGGCCACACTACCAGTAATTCAGCGCCACTCATTCAATAAGCGATCGTGACCGTAACCTATCACCCGCTAGGCCAGGAACCACCTAAACCTCACGAAAACAAGACTCTAAACCGGAGTAGATACACAGGTTACAGGAGATCGGAGAGAGAAATTTGTCGATATATTGGGTATGGAGCTATTATGGAAAACCAGGGAAAGTTGCAGAGTACGTGAAATGGTTGAAGTCAGACGAGGCAAAACTATTGGCTTCTCAAATAGAGAAGCAAACTGGCATCAAGTACCTCAACACCTACACCACGATTCAAAGCTTTGGCGACTATGATGCTGAGGATTGGTGGGCTGCGCCCGACTGGGCCGCCTTAGACAAGATGCGTGACTGCGAGGTTTTAGCGCAATGGACTCGCCAGACTTGGGACATGATCGACCAGACAAGGCCTCAAAAGTCAAGGATGATGCGAACGGTCAGCGAAGTCAAGGTCATAGAGAGACCAGAGAAGTGGACCGCTCTACTATAGGACAGAACCACTGCCCACTCTCTAGAACAGATCTGACTAGTCGCTGGAAGAACCCCGCCTCTTTGACGACGTAAACGCTGTATGTACAACTCGAAAGTTGTAAGCGAGTGAATGCCGATGCCTAGACTTACTTGTCCAAAGTGTAGAGGAAGAATGTAAGAGCTAAGGTACTTTCACGGATTGCGGACAGTAAGTATGCAAGGTCCGCTCTTTACCACTGTCTACGTTCCTATCCACGTCTATGAATGTGTCAGTTGCCGTTACATGGAGCTTCATGGCACGGGAGTACGGTTGAAAGGAAAGATTCCGAAGTCAAGGAAACGCAAGTAATCCTGCCGAATGCACACACACTTTTCAAACGACGAACGACGGTTCAGATTGTTCCCCATGTGTGCTCGCAGTTGCAATAGCTCCTGCCAAAGTCGTCGGTGTTTATTATGCGGGTATCGCTTTTGAATTTGAAATTCGTGACTCTTGCTGGATATTCGTTGTAGAATATTCCGTGCCAGATTGGTCCTATTAGTGGTTGTGAAATGTTCCAGCAACATCTTGAGTAGGTTGCGAGCTCTATGCTGAGGTCGCCTTCATCGGAGCGTGCTTTCACCTTGAATACCGGTAGGCCATTCTCGTATCGTTTGCTTATTCTAATTTTCTTCATGGAATATTCCTTCTCCGCTTCAGGGTCATAGAACCTGAGGGTTTTTGAAAACATTGTTTCACCCCAGTCCATTAGGCTCTCGTGTGATGCCGAGCGTCTGAGCATTGGCATTCCGACGTGCGGTAGGAAGTATTGCAGGTAAGCGCCGTTGTCCCATTGTACTGTGGCCCAGTACCAGCAGGGGGTTATCGACATTCGCACTTTCTGGAAATAACACCTTCCCCCTACTGGAGTCTCAGTGGTTCCTATTCGGATTTTTCCAGATGACAAGAGCGCTCTGTATTTTAGCATGGAATACCCCATGTTTCCGATGAGCTTCTTTCCTGTCGGCAACAGCTCCGCCATCGCATCTTTCCACGGGTGCATCGATAGTTCGATTCCAACCATCTCGCTACGCATGTTCAGTTGGAGATCTGCAGGGCTTCCGCTGAAGGAATAGACGCCTTTTTCGCTTTCCATACTGATACGTCCAAAGTTGTCTTCCCATGAGGTTTCAGTCTTTCCGTGATCGAGAATGAAGGGTTCATGCATTTTGTTTCCGTCATAGTACCAGGAAGCAACTATTGAGTCGAAAGCGGAATGATTTTCGTTCGTTTCCATCAGCGATTTTGGTTGCCAGTCGTATGAATCGTTAACGCGAAGCTTTCCGCAATTCCTGGTGACCCAAAGCACCATGAGTTGCTTGGGGAATTCGGGCCGGTCTGGGTTTTCAAAGAAGTGGATCAACCACCACCAGTGCCAAGTGCGGTTTGCAAGCATGTTCTTGGGGTATGCCTTCCATATGTCACTAAAGACTTGGTGCATGCATACCCGGCAGAACGTCCCTGTCGCATACAAAAAAGGTTGTTTGGCGAAGGGGCCAATGGTGCGGGCGGAACTGATTTTCTTGTGTGTCGGTACCCTGGTACACACACTACGACTGTTCCATTCGTTAGTTGTTAGTTGCAGCTTTCTCTTATGATGCTTGAGTCGTCCTTTAACTCAAGCCGATATTTCCTCGACCCATCAGGAGTCACACTTGGCTCATGTCGATGGGAAAGAGTACACATCCATCCCTCCGGCGTTGGATCACTTATGAAATCGTTAGGAGAGAACTCGTCGAACTTGTTTCCGGTATGCGCGTGATCCGACGATTTTCCTTTATCCGCACTCAAAATGCGGACACTATCAAACTCTTGCCTCTCATGATATTTAATGAAGGCTTGCAGAGCTTTCTCTCGAGCCGATGATTCGTTCAATCTCATCAAGTGTCGAAAGCTGTGAAGCTGTAAAAGAGTTATCCATCGAAGGTAACGTAACGTCCTCGTCTGCTGAGGTCCTTTCGTTGGTTGTAACAAACCGTCTGGTATTGCAGCGCTCAAGTCAAATGCGGAACTAGTCGCAAAACCACGAGGATTCCTAACCCGGTTAGAAGTCCAATCCAGTCAGGTTCACCTCGCAAGGGGAACACTGACGTTCCTGCTCGTGTCCCGGATTATGACCGGAAATAAGTCCTATTAGACTCGGGAAGCTAACGCTAGCTTAGGGTGCCGATTTCGTGAGACTGAAACGGCAGGGCTTGGCTTGCTTACTAGTAATCCTTTTCATGTTTCTGTTGCTCTTGGAACCTCTGCCTGTTCACGCGAGTACGTCGATAGTTTTCGATTCATTCGCCAGCAACAACTGTAACGGGCTTCTCCCCGCTCAGTGTGGCTCGCTGTCTTGGTCGCATACTGTTGGTTCGGGCGGTAACGGGATCCTCATAGTCGGAGTCTCCTATGTTCCAAGTCTAGGTAGTACTAGCGATAGCGTCAAGTTCGGCACCACGTCACTCTCACTTCTAGGCAGTCACCCGGACTGTGAACAGGTCGGCTTCGGTGGCGGAGCCGTTGTTCAGTTGTGGTCTCTCCTCAACCCACCAACTGGAACCGCAACCGTCACAATCACGTTCAACGCTGGTCCGGACTTATTGGTTGGGGGGTCGGTATCATACTTCAACGTCGCAAGTACAGGAACCGTCGCCTCAAACGATGAGGGGTGCACGAGGAGTAGTCCTGGTTCCGTGTCTGTGGCCAGCAGCTCCGGAGACCTCGTAGTCGACATATTATGCATGGTATCCTACGTAGGTTATAATACAGCGAATGCTGAACAGACGCAACGTTACAGCTCGACATATACTAGTGGTGGTTTCGGCATCAATATTGTTGGGGCTGAGAGCGATCAACCCGACCCCCCCGTAACCATGACCTGGGATTTTCCTACTCCTAACCCTCCCTTCACTGATCCCTATTGGTCCTTGATTGGGGTTCCACTGACACCAGCCGCAACCACAACAACTACGACTGCTCCACCAATCCCAGAGTACCCGCTTGGATTACCAATCCTCGCAATCCTCATAGTACTCGCTTACGGTCTGATTAGACGCAGAACGCTGAGTCGAGCGCTGTCAAACTAGACCACCAAACGACACATAACGGCAGACGATTTGTTACATCGCCTGCAAACAACGGTAGCAGCCGTAGACGTTACGTTATCTATCGAACGTCTTCTCGGAGGTTCGAAGTCAAGAATTTGAACAACATTTTCGTGTGTGTGACATAGCTGGTGCACACGCACACGCCTTACGAACGACGGCCGGTTCAGATTTGGGTGCTCGCACCATTAGACCCACACACACACGAAAAACCTAAACCCTGATAACAGGGTCAATAGAATTTGTGTCCTATTGTGCCAATGATTCCTTTGATTGACGATCTGACCGTCAATCAAATCTCGCCTGGGTCAAACATTCTGGTCGAATTTGATCCAGCTTCACAATGGTACAACGCTTCCCTCGGCATAGCGGAAGGATGGTTGAGAAGCGGCGGAAGAGTCTGGTATTTTGTGAACGCTCAATCTCCCGAGAATGTTCGGCTACAATTTAAGCGCCTTGGGGCCAACACGGATAATCTTGAGAAGGAGGATATGCTCAGAGTTTACGATGTGTTCACTGCCACGCTTGGGCAGAAGTCTAAAGAGAAGTATGCGGGCGATTCGCTGAAAGTTGCAGATCTAAGCATCTCTTTCGCAAGAGACCAAATGCGTGGACCAGTGACGCCCGATCTTCTGCGGATAGCCGATAACGCTTCGACGATTGCAAGATTCAATGACGAGAAGGCGTGGGTCGAGTTTCTACTTACGCGAGGACTTCCAGCCGGGTCTTTGCAGAAACTGATCGGGATCCGTGGAATTGCGAAAGGCGTTCATAGTGAATGGGCGTACAAACAGTTGGAGACAGCGGCCGATGGCATAATCGATTTCAGACTCGATGAGAGCGCCGACCCACCCCAGAATCTAATTCGATTAAGAAGCATGCGGAACGTAGGCTTCGATGGACGCTGGCACAAACTCAAGATAGGTCCTAAGTTCGAAGTCACGCTGGAAAAGTAGTTTTGTTTGTGTGCGTACCACTAGACCCACACACACTTTTATCGACGACGGACGGACGACGACAAAGTTGAATATTTCCTCCTAAGAGTTAGGATCCTGCGTGTCTGCAGAAGTAATGAACTTGATACAAAAAATAACTCCATTTCTGTGGTTCGATGGCCAGGCCGAAGAAGCAGCGAAATTTTACGTTTCCATTTTCAAGAATTCAAAAATTCTGAATGTTTCCCGCTACACCGAGGCGGGAAATGAAGTTCATGGGCGAGAGCCTGGGTCAGTTATGATTGTGGAGTTCCAGTTGGAGGGACAAAGGTTCATCGCACTCAATGGTGGGCCGCAGTTCAAATTCACCGAGGCCGTATCGTTCTCCGTGGACTGTAAGACCCAAGAGGAAGTCGACCGTTTCTGGAAGAGGCTCTCTGAAGGTGGAGAGGAAGGGCCGTGCGGCTGGTTGAAAGATAAATACGGATTGTCGTGGCAGATCAATCCCACCATCTTAGGCGAATTATTGGGCGACAAGGACGCCAAGAAAGCGGGAAGAGTTATGGACGCAATGCTCAAAATGAAAAAGATCGACATCGCGGCGCTGAGAAAGGCGTACAAGGGATGATAGTATAAGAGCGAAGTAACCTAAAATCAGGAGGTCCGTCGAAGGAGGGTCCCTCGACAGGTCCCTCCCCCCGGGTTTAGCGGGGTGTTCGTTTGGTGTGTGTGGGTCTGGTGGTGCGCACACACGCAAAAGGAACGACGACGGTTGGAACGCAAATCTGGTCGTTATGCACTTGCGGGGTTTCTAGTTCTGCGTCTGACTACACCGTAGGCGACTGTAGCTAGGAGAGCGAGTAAGGGTAGCCCCAAAGGATATTCAGATATTGGGGGAACAAGTGTCGGATTCAAGGCTATTCCTGCCTCAGCCCAGTTCACGTTGCCGCTTAAGATGGCTGGGAAGGTTGTTGGCGAAGAGACCGGGTCAGCATACTCGGCGGTTGAGATCCCGATGACGTCATTGTTGAGTGTAAACCCCGACCCAGCGGTAACCGACGCACCGGAATCATGGATATTGAATCCGAGAAGAAAGGCACCCGCTGTGAAGCTGACCGGTGATGTGGAAACCATCGTTCCCAACCCTGAACCCGTGCCGGTCGCGAGGCCGACGGTGCTTACGCCAGACACTTCATACGCGTACACATCCATAAACGTGCCGCGCAAGAATGTTACACTAAACTCATCTGAGGGAATGCAACTTCCGCACGGCGGAATGGTAGCCGTGTAAACGAGCACAGCTGAACTACCCGTCGCACCCGTCGCTGCGGCTTGCGTGAACTGTGAGCCATGGGCATCCGCCACACAGACAACCGTCATTATAGGAGACCCACACGCAATGAGGAAAGTACCCCCTAGATGAGAGAATGCCAACCCGACAACCAACACGTCCCCGGCCGTCACAGTGCCGGAGAGAAAGAGAAAAACATGCGCAATACCAGAACCATTGCAAGCACAACCGAAGTTGCTTTGTTGAACTAGGGTCGCAAAGGCATATGCAGGCCGAGCATTAATCAAAAACAAGAAAAGGGCGATCGTCAACAGCACCCCGATCATGGCATGCCTCAAGTCGCGACTCCCTGAACCAACGCCATTCTGTGATCGTAGGGTTTAAGGTTCTTGTGCGATACACCTAGACAATTCTCAAGTTCGCCTTTCGGTCCAAGTCAAATAACCTGCTTCGTTCAAACGGAGCAAAAGTGTGTGTGGGTAGGCTGGTGCGCGCACACACGAAAACGACGGCGGACCAGTGAATAGTTACTTCTCAAGCGTGACTTCGAAATTCTCGCTAACTTTTAACTGATGCCAGTGCGCGTCAAACGGGGCATTGAGCATTTTTCGGATGCGAATACGATTCTTAGCCTCGCCTTCAACTTCTTCGACCTTAAGGTCGATGACCCCCTGAGCAGCCGCTTCGAGTTGTTTGTAGGCTGAATCGCTGTGAACGCCGAGCGATACGCCTCGAATGTTCATGGCCTTGGTCATCGAGGCTGCGGGAAGTACTCTGGTTAGTGTGTACTCAACCCAGCTCTTCTCGTCGTTGTACCTCGCCGCGACGGAAGAGTTCTCCGTGATGAACATGAGGTCGGGAGCGGCGGGTTGATGCATGAACTCCTTCGCAGCCCAGATGCGTAAGTCCGCGACGTTCATCGATTCAACTTTGTACTTTTGCGTGACTGGAGGCCGAGGATCCTCGAGTATGCGTCCCATATTCGAAGTTTGTCACTTGCCTCAGACCGTGGCACGTCAATGCTGAGTTTGGTGAGTTGTGCGCGTATATCGTCGGGGGCTCTTGATGATAGAATATAGGTCACTCTTCCCCCGGTGTTGAGCCAACCTGCGGCTATAGACGTGCATGCATTGTACCATTGTGAAGAAGGGTCAAATTCAACCAAGAAACTTGTTCCAGAAGGGACCGGTCCGCTGAGTAGGTCCTCGATTAACGGAATCCGTGGCACAGCGTTCACAAAAATTGTGTTGGGTGAACTGCCAGTTGTGGATTTCGGTCGTCGGTCAATTAGTGTGTGAGGGTACGCTGGTGCGCACAGATACAGCTTCTTCTGCGTCCATCTTAGCCCCTTCGTGACAATATATCGTGACGTGAAGCGTTCCTAGTGATACGTGGAAAGGGCGGCTTTTCGATCTTTCTTCTTCTCGCGTGCTTTCGACTCCCTCTTATCTCTAGCAGCCGTCCACGCTTTCTTAGATGCCCTACTCTGCTTTGCCATACATCAATCATCTCTCAGACACAACATAGCACTCACACTCGAATAAGCAACTTCCGACGCTTTCGGAAACCGGCCCTTATCCACAACTTACCGCTGTTAAAGTAACGACTTCTCCCCAGTCGTCCGTCATCGTTTGGTCTGTGTGTGGTATCACTGGTGAGCGCACACACACAAATGCCAACCATACCCTACGGAATGGCAAGTGATAACTACCTACCTCGCAAATCCGAGAAACATGAAACTACACGTGGTTGTCCTGGGTGCGGGTTTCGGCGGATTGGAAGTGAGCGCGATGTTGTCAGACGCGCTTCCCGACCGCCTCGATCTTACACTGATCGACAAGAACGATTCCTTTTACTTCGGCTTTTCAAAGCTTGACGTGATGTTCGGACGGAAGACATCAGACGCCGTGCGTTTCGCTTACAGTGCGATCGACAGGCCAGGCGTGCGTTTCTGCCGGGAAACGATCACCGCTATAGACCCCAAGAGGCGAGTCGTTACGACCGACCGCGGGACTCACGAAGCCGATGTGCTCGTGGTGGCGCTGGGTGCCGATTATGATCTGGGGGCCACACCGGGGCTGAGGGAAGGCGGCAACGAATTCTACTCAATGGCCGGGGCTGAACGCCTGCGGGAAGTCCTCCCCACCTTCACCAAAGGTCGCGCCATCGTTGGGGTAACCTCACTGCCCTTCAAGTGCCCGCCCGCGCCAAGCGAAGCGGCGTTATTGCTGCACGAGTTCCTTAGCGCGCAAGGAGTGCGCGGCGCCTGCGAGATCAGTCTTGTTATGCCGTTCGGTGCTCCAATTCCTCCCTCGCCCGCATCTTCCCGGGCGTTACTCAGCGCTTTCGCCGAGCGGGGCATCACCTTCATCCCCAACCGGTTTGTGCGCGCTCTGGACCCGGGGCGCAAGGTTGTCATACTCGACGATGCCAGCGAGATGCCCTACGACTTGTTCCTTGGCATCCCCAAACACCGCGTCCCAGATGTGGTTGTGGAAAGCGGCATGACCGAGGACGGCTGGATTCCGGTGGATCCCAAGACACTCAAAACCCGTTTTCCAGGCGTGTATGCAATAGGTGACGTGACGAGCGTTGAAACGCCAAAGGCGGGCGTATTCTCCGAGGGAGCGGCGCGCGTGGTAGCAGCCGCTCTGATTGCAAATGTAAAGGGCGACAAACAACCCCCGCCTTACTCCGGGGCAGGTTCCTGCTACGTCGAGTTTGGAGAGGGTAAAGTCGCGCGCGTGGACGTGGACTTCCTTTCAGGACCTGCTCCCACTGGGAGTTTCGAGGCACCTTCCGCCGCCCTTGCCAATGATAAACAGGCTTTCGGATCCAGCCGCCGTAGACGCTGGTTTGGATTGTAGGCAGATCATTGTGTATGGTGCTAGGTATGCGGGCAACTGAAATTTGAACCGTCGTCCATCGTCGTCAAAAAGTGTGTGTGGTATCACTTGGTGCGCACACACACACATTAAAACGGACGGCTGGGTATGCAAGGTCGCAACAAGAAAGCGAAGTATCTCTCAGTGTAAGCAAGTAAGTTATTTTAGGGGACGCTACCGACCAATCGAGAGAGAGGCTTAGACGAGTGCGGCAAGAACGTACCGGTGGAAAGATGTCGATCTTCAAGAAGTTTGAATTGACAATTCTTCTTATCTGTTTCCTATCAACCCTTCCCGTTATCGCGGTTCACGGTCAGCAGCCGACGATCGTTTACGTAAGTCCCACCGGTAGCGACGCCAAAGGTAACGGTTCGTCAACAAATCCCTACGCGAACATTACTCACGCAGTAAGCGTGGCACCAGTTGGCGCAATCGTCATGATCGCTCCTGGGACGTATACCGAATCTGTGACCATTACCAAACCGCTGACTCTGGAATCAGAGAGCTCACAACCGTCAAATACAATCATAGATGCTGCCGGTGCGCTCAATGGCATCGCGATCACAGGTGCAAATGCGAATGGAACGACGATCGAAGGTCTCACAGTTGAAAACGCCAACGGCGAAGGGGTATATGTCCAGGACGCCTCGCACGTGACGGTTCAGTTTGACTACGTGCTCAACAACGTTCTCAACGCGAGTCAGGTTTGCCCTATCAACATCCTCGCCACTACTCCGCCGTGTATCCTTGAGGACAAGGCAATAGAACTCGTCGGATCTTCACAGTCAACCGTTGTAGGCAACACTGTTGTCGGAAGCGTCGGTGATGGTGGAATCGGAATTAGCGATGACGGACCACTCGATCCTGGAGTAGTCGAGAACGTGTTCCATCCTGCTACGCCAGGCACAAACAACCCATCCACCAACAACTTGGTCGCCGACAACACGGTCATTAACAACGTCGGGGGCTGTGGAATTGTGGTTTCTGCCTATGATCCGGGTCAGGGAGTGCTGGACAATGTGGTCCTTAACAACCTTGTCTCAGGCAACGCCGAAGGAATTGTCGTGGCGACGCCCATACCAGGGACTTCCGCAGTCAATAACACCGTGAAGGATAACACGATCGTAAACAGCGCAACCGAAGGCGTCGACATCGATGGCAGCTCACCGAATACAACGGTGGCGGGTAACGGTGTCATAGGAAACGTCTTGAGCGGCAACGGACCGGACTACGACTTTCCCCAGCCGGCTCCGACAGCAATAGCCGTGCTATCACCCACCAACGATCCAGTGACGGGTACTCTCGTAATTGGAAATACTATCCAGAATGAGGTCTACGGGATCGGAGTGTTCAACGCTTCACAGACCACGATCATGGGAAACACCGCAAGCTCATCCGTGAAGGTCCAGTTGCTGGGTGCAGTCGAGAACCAGACCGCAGTAAGTACATTGAGCGACCAGATGAGTACTGTGCAAGCTTCCCAAAGCGCTCTTCAGAACTCACTCGCCGGCCTTCAGAATCAGACGAGTAACGCGATGTACCTCGGGTATGCGGTGATAGCCATAGCAGTAGTACTGGGCGGAATAGCAATAGCTATTTCGAGAAGGAAACCCCCACCTCCAACTACACGGTGAAACGCTTCCGGCTTTAACTGCAACTCCGCTTGGCCAGTCGTCGTTCCGATCAACACAGTAACCCGGCGTTGTACCGGTCCGTTTTGGTGTAGGTGCGCACCATTAGACCACACACAAAGGAAACGCGTATAGTTGTTATTCGAGCAATCGGAGTGAAGCTTTCATTCTACTGTCGAAAAGAATCTGTCTCCATCTCGTGTCAGAGCTCTGGCCCTTCATTGATCTTGCCCTGATTGTGTTGATGACCTCTACGCGGTGTTCCTTCAGTTTGATTTCGATTACTCCATCTGACGCCAGCTTCATTTCCTGATAAAATTCGGGCGTGTGTATGTCAACTGCCAGACCAAGGATCATGACGGTTCCCTGAGCCCTCCATACTCCCATGACCTTTCTCGAGAATTTCGCAAATACCTTATCCTGATCAACCGCCAAGCTCGAGAAGGATTCTACAAACACCAACGTTCCTGCGGGCCATTGGGGTGCCGACTGACCTATGGTAATGGATCGTTCGTTGAGGTTCGAAGTTGTGTATTGATATTTCTCAGATGACTTCACACCCATTAGCCCGGAATAAACGTCAAAGAGAACTGCATTGTCTCTCGCCTCGTATTCCGCGATGTTCACTCCAAGATCGTTGAATTCCTTCCTGATTTCGACCGTGGGCCTAGATGAGTGCAAGTAGAGTAGGTCCCCACCACTTTTCAAATGTCCTGCTGCAATGTTGATCATCAATGAGCTGTACTGGCTATCAGGATCGTACAAAGCAAGTATCACTCTTCCGTAAGGGATGCTGCCGAAAATCTCGGAAAGAATAGGTAGATCGAGCTTTCTTACTTCAACAGCCTCTGATCCCGAAGGCTTTGGCAAGCATATCAGCGCGGTTGCTTCGATCTAAGTTGAATGGGACGTACATGTCGTACTAGTCGGCATGTCCCCGATCGCGTAACTTATGTTGCATCATGTTCGCAAATTTCTGCTGCGCCCTTCCAACCCTGAGACATAAGCTCCTTCTGTGCAGAAATACGCCTGGCAGCGGAAGGGTCCAGCGGAGTCAGAGTACTTCGAATAATGAGTTTGGTGCCGGTTGGAACGGATTCGGTTCGGAATTCGTCTAGAATGTGGAAACCCATGCCGCTTGGGATTTCGAAGGTCCAACTTCCATCCGATTTCAAGAAAAGTATCTCCTGAAAATCAAATGCTGAGCCGTCCGGCATTCGCCAATAAGTACGAAGCTCGCGCCCGTTCGGTAAGCGACGAGTAGTGACGATTCGGTATGGTTGTTCCCGCGGGTCCTTCGCTTGATAGTCTTCCGGAAGATCAGTCCACCAAGCACGAACCGCTTCGGGAGACTTCCGAATACTCAATTCGAGATTAAGAACTTCAGAGACCATGCAGCCCCCTTAGTCCGTATGGCTTTTGAGTCTTGCCTTTGTGTGTGGGTCGACTTCGAATTAAGCGAAGATCACGATCTAGCTTACCCAGTCATTCGCCAAGCTAGCTGGCTAATCTGCGGCTACGTGGCATTCTTCAAAATAACTTTGCACATGTTTCTGTGTCAGGTTTTACTCTACTTTGTCATGAATGGTTTTCCACATCGGAGCTGGGATGGGGTTTGAAGATGTTCGTATGCAAAAGGTACTGCTGTTTGCACTCCTAGCGCTGACTGTACTCGTTCCGCTGCATGGAAGCATGGCTATTGCCCCCAAAATGCAACCGAAGGCCCTCATCCTCTCGTCGGTTGAGAAGCAATTCCCTATGCAGTACATGGTCGATATCACGAAGGAGCTAACCCAGGCGGGGTACAACGTTACATTCCTCAAAGATGCGGCAGTAACAGTTAATTTCGTTACAACTCAACTCGACAAATATGACGTTCTGATTTGGCGAACGGACATGTACGTGCACGGCAACACGACTTACTGGTATCTAGGCCAACCCGGTAATCAAACAACCGCGGCCGCTTACGCGAAATCGATATCCATTGGAACGCTCGATGCGTCAACCGGCGTGCTCGGTGTCAGCGCCAACTTCTTCACCAACAACTACGGACCGAAATCATTGTCGCACCTCAAACTCGCCATTCTAATCTCAAGCATGTCCTTCACGATAGCCCAGATCCTCGTAAACGCAGGCGTCAAAACAACCATCGACTTTTACAGACCCCTAACCGCTCCCCTCAGCCTTTTTGACTGGGTCACAAAATCGTTGGTTGATTACCTGACGACGAGAAGCACCGTAAGGGACTCGATTGCAAAGACTATCTACAACTACGAGTATGTGAGTTCACTCGACGACAGCTACTTACCACCAATTTCATTTCTCGGCGATGGGAACCTGCAAATCGTCTAGCTCAAACATCAGCTGACCTAGACTTAACCCATCCACTCTCAACGCTGCCCGTTTCCGGAGCAGCAACTCTTTTTAGCCAACTAACACGCATCGGTTGACCATTCCGAAAAACGCGGGTGCAAAGATAGCATGGGCAATCGACGTAGTGATTCGGCTGCGAACCGGACCGCCGCGCCGGCCGTCGGACTCGCGTTTGTAATGTTAGGAGCCGTTCTCGCCTGGATCTTGAGGTCACCAGACCTTTCCGCTCTCATTATCGCTGTGGTCGGAAGATTCCCACAGTTGCTCGACCCGAGCCTTCGCGTGGATGGCCTGGTTCTTCTGCGAAGTCAATTGGATCTTCTGCAGAACTTTTCAACTCAAATTCTTGCTAAGAGTGATTGGGTTACGGGGGAGATGAGGCCGCGCCCGAATCGCGGTCGGAATCAGGCTAAAGTTTCTCCTCATGGTTGCGACGACCGACGTTTCAGTAATAATTCCGACATGGAATGAAGAAAAGTACCTCGCCAAGTGTCTTGACGCGTTAGTCAATCAGTCTTGGCAGGGGTCATTCGAAATCATAGTTGTCGACGGAGGCAGCACGGATCACACTGTGAGCGTCGCTGAGAGTTACGCTGACCGGGTGTTGATCGAACCGAATATGAGAGTTGGGGCGGCCAGAAACGCTGGGGCCCAAAAAGCGCGGGGTGAGATACTCGCGTTTATCGACGCGGACACCATCGCCAACCCGCATTGGCTAGAAGCTATCACACGTGCGTTTCATGAGTCCTCGACGGCGGTGGGAGTTACTGGGCCCACGCTGCCTTATGATGGTCAGCTTTACGATATCATAACCTATCGTTTGTGGACGATTTATCTCCAAAGAATTCTTCTGCACTTTGAGATGCCTCACGTGATCGGGTTCAATTGCGCCTACCGCCGCGCCCCGTTTCTGCAGGTCGGAGGCTTCGATGAGGAGAACGTCATGTCAGAGGACATTAAACTGGCACATAAAATACGTCGGTATGGCAAAATCAGGTTCGATCGGCACATGTCAGCGCTGACCTCCGCGAGAAGGTTTAGGAAATACGGTCGAATCTACATCGCCGGCCTCTACATCATGAACGGTTTCTCAACCCTACTGCTCAATCGGAGCCACTCAGACTATCCGCCTGTACGCTGAATTTTGTAGCTCTAACTTCACCGCTTATCGTGGCAGAATCTCACCGGGAACCCTTAAAGCTCGATTTCTCTCGAAATCAAATCGAATCAAATGCACTCCCACTTCTGGCCACTCATCATCGGTGCTCTCGTCGTCCCATTCTCTCGCACGCCATCAAGAGAAAGTAGGGAACTGATTTGAAGCCAGCCCAAATCGGGCTCCCGATAGATGAGCTTCCAGATAAATGGTACAACATAGTGCCCGATCTTCCCGTGAAACTTCCACCGCCCAAAGAACCGGGTGATGGTGAATCGCGTATGGCATCCTTGGGGCGGAGGATGGTAGGAGAATGCCTTCGGCAAGAAATGTCCGATGCACGTTGGATCGACATACCAGACGGAGTTCGAGAACTATACGTTCAGGCCGGGAGGCCCCGTCCACTTTACAGAGCCTACAGGCTCGAGAGAAGGCTGGGGTTGAGGAAGGTTCGCATCTACTATAAGAGAGAGGACTTGAGCCCGACCGGTTCACACAAAGTAAACACGGCGTTACCGCAAGCCTACTACGCGGCTAAGGAGGGGAAGAAGGTTCTCGTAACGGAGACGGGGGCGGGGCAGTGGGGAACCGCGCTAGCCTACGCAGCATGCCTGATGGGCCTCTCGACTGTTGTTTTCTGGGTTCGTGCTGTATATGATTGGAAGAACGAACGTAGGGCGCTTATGCAGATGTACGGGGCAAAAGTGTTCGCCTCACCAAGCGCGGAAACAGCATTTGGCAAACAGCTGATGGCTAAGAATCCCAAACATCCCGGATCACTCGGTATTGCAGTATCGGAGGGGCTTGAGTATACAGACGGTTCACCTGAGAGAGTTTACTGCCTTGGCTCCGTCCTAAACCACGTCCTCATCCACCAATCAATCATAGGGTTAGAAGCAATCAAACAGTTCGAGCACATCGACGACTCGCCAGACCTAATCGTGGGTTGCCTGGGAGGAGGATCAAACTTCGGCGGTATCGCACTCCCATTCATGGGCGAAGTACTTGCTGGCAAGAGAAAATGTGAATTCCTAGCCGCTCAATCCGAAGCCGCACCTAACCTGATCAAGGGAAAATACGAATACGATTACGGCGACTCGGCCGGCCACACACCGCTCCTAATGATGTACACACTCGGTCACACGGCAGAGATGAAGCCCATACGATCAGACGGCCTCAGATACCACGCAGCAGCCCCCATCATAAGCTCGCTGAGACACAGCGGGCACATCAGGGCCGTAGCTTACCCAACTGATGAGGTCTCGGTATTCAACGCCGCCAAACTCTTCCTCGAATCCGAAGGATGGTTGATTGCAGGGGAGTCCGCGCATGCGGTTTGCGCCGCGATCGATGAGGCGAAGGCCGCCGAATCTAAGGGCGAAGAGAAGTGTATACTGATCAACATAAGTGGGCATGGGTTCTTAGACATAGACGCATACCGTTCCGTCCTCAAACTGGATAGCCAAACGCCGGAGCTGTACGTACCCGCTCGTTAGATGCCCAGCAATTTTCTGGCGTTCCCCGAGAGAACCATTGTTTTCACTTCAGGTTTGAGTGGTAAAGTATCGAAGTCCTGAAGCCACCTGCTCGGGCTCAACATGGGGTAATCGGTTCCGAACAGAAATTTGTGCGGAATCAGTTTCGACATGTAAGTCACCAGGAGCGGCTGGAAGTATTTCGGTGACCAGCCTGAAAGGTCGATGTACGCGTTCTCCTTGTGCATAGCGATCGCAAGCTGCTCATCCTGCCACGGCCAACCAGGATGGGCCATAATGAGGGTTAGCTCTGGAAAATCAGCAGCCACATCATCCAAAAGCATAGGATCCGAAAGACGCAGTTTTAATCCCCCACCGCCCGCGAGTCCAGCACCCCAGTACGTCGAGCCCGTATGGAAAGTTACGGGAATCTTCAGTTCGACACATTTCGAGTAAATGGGATAATACTTGCGGTCATTTGGTTCAAATGCCTGCGCCTGAGGATGCAATTTTAATCCGCGGAGCTTCAAGTCCCGGATCGCGTTCTCGAGGTCTTTGACAGCGGACTTCTTGTGCGGGTCAACTGAAGCGAACCCTATGATCTGATCCGGAAACTTTTCCGAGATCTTTGCCACGAATTCATTCGTAACCCTTGGCCGGTGGCTTGCAGTTTCCGCGTCCCATGCGAAGAGCACGAGTTTCTCAACTCCGCATTTCGAGTATTCTTCGAGCATTTCCTCAATCGTCTTCAGTTTTATGTCGTGCCCAAATTTCTTTGCAGCGGCGGCGACTTGTGGACCGCCCGAATCTACGAGAAACTCCTTAGTTGGAGGGTGTACGTGCATGTCGACAAATCCTCCTCTTCCCTCCTGCAAGGTATATCCCTCCGATTACGGCTAGAACGGTCTAGCATTCATAAAAACAGTCTATCACTCTAGACGGTTTGCAATGCAGAGCTGCTAGTTGGCTTCGATTGTTACGGTCTTTTTCGTGATTTCAGCGATCTGGTGTTCTATGGAGGTTTTGTGTTTGAGAACGTTCTTGGTTAGTGTATCGATTCGTCGGTGCAATTCTGAATTATGCGCGGTTAGGTTTTCCTTCTCGCGGCGAACCCCAGCCAAAGATTGGTCCAACTGTTCCATTCTATCCAAAAGCCCTGACCCCTTCAGTTGGCGTCGTGTTTCCTGTACGTTCGCTTGAATTGCCAAGTACTCTTCACGCATCTTGTCGACAACGCCCCCCTTGAATTGTTGTATCGTCTCTTCTGCCCTGCGTAGCCGCCGTTCCTCTATATCGAGATCTCCAGTCGCCAATTCATTGCCTAACTGGTCAAGCAATCTAGCGAGGGCGAAGGATTGTCCCGCCGCGACCGTATCTATCGGATTATCTATCAGGCTATGCAGCGTTCCAACATCCACCGTCTTGTTCCGGTCGGCGGAGGTCGCTCTCTCGAGTTTTGTAAGTGGTTTGACGACGGGCTGGAAGAACTGCTTTATGTCGTCCCCCTTGGTTCTTAGCGAGTTCTCGTAGCCATCCAACTCACGAAATGCTTCCTCAGAAGCAACCTTCTCTTTAGCCACCAGTAGCTCTTTCTCTCTACCTTCCAAGGCCTCAAGTGACTTAGTCTGCTCATCAGCCTCCGCCCGAAGCTTGAGCAGCTCACTGTGCAGCTGAGGGAGGAGTTCGACGTCTTTCTGCAATAACCTGAACCCATTTCCGGGGGATTCATCGAGTGCTGTGCCCAACGACCGAACTGCTGACTCCAACCTGCCCAGGGCGACATTGAGCGCTGCCATTTCCACTCTGAGTCCACGGCGAAGCTTTGGGACGTATTTGCGGACGGTCTTGATGATTTTGTTCAGCGCTTCAACAGCGTTCTCATGAAACTTCTCCGACTCCTGGTAGCTTGTTGAAGTTTGTTGTCGGGATAAGCTCCTTGCAGTTTCTTGGATCGTTTCAGACATGCGGGTTCCGTATTCCGAGGCTGTCTTGTCCATCGTCCCCCAGGCGTTCCGAACCGCCCTCTCTAACTTAGAAGCCGCATTTTCGAGAGCGTTGCATGCTTCCTTTACCGATCTAGTTCTTTCAGAGAAGCGTTTCTCATGGTCCTTCATTACGTCGCGTTCTAAGGATTGACAGAACTCGGCCAGTTTATCCACGCCAACATCCGTCAATCTCATCGCGCTGCTCTAATGTTCATCGTTTACGATGATGGACTCTGTTCCTGATTACCTTGATTGTTTTGGGTCATGAGCCGGTTTAGAGCGGCCTCAACTGTTGTGCGAATCTGTTCACAGGCATTTCTTCTAATCTCCAACCCATCGTCCAATGTACTCTTCTTCAGTTCAACCAACTGCTGCCTCAACTCCTCCTCGCGGACGCTGACCTCCTTTCTCTTTCCCTGATAGTCGGACCTCAGTCCGTCAAGCTGCTGCCTAAGCTTCTCTTCTTTCCCATGCAGGTCATGCTTTTTCTTCTGAAGCGTATGTGAGCTGCCGTCAATTTTGACTCTAGATCGTCCGAGAATCCTGTCCAGCAGCGTTGGCTTCTCACCGAGCAGTTTCAATCGCTGCGCGTCGAGCGCATCGATTTCGCCGCGAATCTTGCCAACGGATCTCTCATAGCCCCTCTTCGCTTCATGCGTTCGGTTTCTTTGCTCCTTCTCTAAATCGGAAACCTCAACTTCATACTTCGACAGCTGCATTTGTAATTCAGCAATTTGATTGGAGAGGGTTTTTTCGGCGTCAATTCTCTTCGTGAGTTCGCTTCGAATATCACCCACTAGCGTCCCAACGGTGTCCTCGTATTCTTTGTCAGCGGCATCAGGCACAGAGTTCTTGAAGTCGGCTAAGACAGATTCCACATCACTCATCCACCGCTGGAAATGTTCGTAGAATGGTGGCAGCGCGAAGCGCTGGGATCCCAAGTGTTCGAGCTCGTTCTTTACTCTTGATAAGATCTCTTGTGGGTTTACCGGAATGACCTCTCGGTATGCGAATGCGTCTTCTTGGCTGGGTCTTCTTTCTTGGGCAGCTTTCTTCGGGGATGCCCTACGGGAGCGCATTCCACGGGTGCGGGGTTCGTAGCTCATGGCTGGTCCGTTCGATTTTCTCTGTATATAATCAAAGCTACATGCCCCTTCTAAGCCAATAGCGGCGTATTACTAAGCCCGCGACGATTCCGCCTGCGTGGGCAAGAAAACCGCCGCCACCGAAGAGGTTCAATCCTATGAATAGGACCATCCCAACGAGCCCCTTCCAGCCTCCCGCCGCAGCTAGCAATCCGAATATTGCCCCCGATGCACCAACGCCTACAGCGTCTCCTCCGAGGAAGAGGAACGCAATATTTCCC
The DNA here is from genome assembly GCA_963733055.1 of Candidatus Bathyarchaeota archaeon. Taxonomy (GTDB): domain Archaea; phylum Thermoproteota; class Bathyarchaeia; order 40CM-2-53-6; family 40CM-2-53-6; genus FEN-987. Next base: position 510,923 of record CAVTBR010000002.1, on the reverse strand, counting down.
GCCAGTCCACTCACGAAGTAAGTAACCAACCATTTCTTCGTTGAGACTTGTTCTTCGAGGGATGTTCCGAAGATCAAGAGAAAGAGTACGTTTCCGCCAAGGTGTGACGGGTTCGCGTGAAGGAACAACGAAGTGAACAGCATCCATACCGCACCGTGCCAGACGGCTGAATTTACTTGAGCAAACGGGTAGAACACGTCGAGGTTGAGGGAGAGCAGGTTGCCGCCTACGATCCCCGTAATCAAATAAACAATAATCAGCACGCATGACATCAGCACTGACGGCGAGTCCCTGATTCTTGAACTTCGTTTCTCCGCCATACCCTAGCGCTCTCTTTGCTGAAGTCGGGTGCTCTTTCACTTCGATTTAATAAGTGACCTATATTCAGAGCAGCTTGTGACATTCTCATCCGCGCGAGCGTTCGACATCGGTGAAAAGATTGCGAAACTCTCAGTCCTAACTCTCTTGGGAATAGGCGTCGCGGAATTGATTGTTGGATTTTGGACGGGGAGTCTTGGGCTGAAAGCGGATGGCGTGGACTCGCTTTCTGACTCCGTGATATCCCTAATTGTGTGGGTTGGTTTGCATTATTCCCGGCGGAGGCCCGACGCACGTTTCCATTTCGGATACCATAAAGTAGAGAGCCTATCCGCGCTAGTTGTGTCGTTCGCGACGGTCGGAGTCGCGGTGTACATCATGTATACCGCCTACCTAACATTCCTCAACCCGACCACAATCGCATACCCAATTCTCGCCCTCGCTACCTTAGCCATATGTGGTTCCATCTCCGCGTATCGGGCTTTTCAAATGCGGGCGGCCGCGAAAGAGCATGGGCTTCTTTCTCTCAGGGCTAATGCAAATAATTCGATCAAGGATGCGTCTGGAACCGTCGTGGTGTTCGTGAGCATTGTTGGTGCTTCTCTCGGGGTTCACGTGCTCGACGCTGTTGGTGGTATGATCGTCGGGATCTACATTCTTGGAGTCGCATACGTTGCAATACGAGAATCCTCGTTGATTCTGCTCGACGCTTGTGAAAGCCCAGAAATGAGCGCAGTGCTAGCTGGAGCATTGAAGACTGTCGAGGGCGTTGAAGAGGTAAGGGCTATCAAGTTGCGACCCTCCGGTCCCTACCTGACCGGAATCATTTCTGTGCTTGTCGATGGGCACAGAACAATCGCGGAGACAGAACAACTCCGTCGCAAGATACTGGAAGTAGTGGCGGCAATAATCGATCCAGTAACCGAGATATCGGTCGTGTTCAGGCCAAAGTAGGAACGTGGAGAGGCCCGAAAGGTAACGGATATCTACGGTGGATAAGGTCGGTTGATTCCACCGATTCTTACCGTTAATACGTGATAGTCCTTCTTTTGATTAGGCCGTAGCCGATGACCATGAATATTGCCAATATCGTTAGGCCAATTGGGTATTCTGGGATAGGAGTAGAGGTAGGGTCTACATCCACGCGAAGGAGCTCGTTGCAGTGGCCGGAGAGCGAATTGGCACTCAGTCCAGCCAGCGAGGAGCCTTCGTAGGATCGTCCAGTACAGGCACCATTGTCTCTGCTGAGGACAGAAGCCGGTGATTGCTGGATGATCACAAAAAAGTCGCCTGTGACCACGAAATTGAAGCTGGTAACATCCAAGCCAAAACAGGTAGCACCCCAGCCTGGAGGGCAGCCTGTCGCCGATGGGTCACTCGGTAGCATAATGGGTGACCCAGCTAGTTCGGTAATGTGGTCCGCTTGAGTTATATGAATCTCCAAAGGAGTCGCAATCTCTCCAAAAGTCCATCGAATAAACCTCAGCTTCGCTGAGGAGGCTCCACTTGGAAGTGAGAACATTACGGCCGCAAATGTGTTTGGTGATCCACCGAAACCGTTCCATGTGCCATTGTCATAGGCAAGCGTTGTCGTCGCAAAGGCTTGCGGAAGAGAACTCGCCAACAAAATTAGAACAGTCGCAACTAGAAACGTAACGGGTTTAACGTCTGAAATCCGCAAAGTGAATCGTTCTTGTTACCTTGCTCGTACTCCACTCAATATAAGAATACATGTCGATAACCGCAACCTCGGACAGAAACGTTTCAATTAAGAAACATCCGCGTTACTTAGAACGAGTTTCATTCGTCCGTGAGTTTCGCGCAGCTCACCATTCATCCGGTCCATCCTATTGTTGCGAACTTGGCTGAACATCCGAATGTCTCTTATGTGTCCCGTTCTTGTCCCTAACCGATTCTTGTAGAGCTCTCGCGTATGCCTCGTGGAAGTTAGGGGGCATCCGTTATCGGTGTATTGGTAACCTCCTCGGCTACACGCTTCCCCAATTGAAATAGCGGCCCTAAATGACGGTCAGAGTCGGTCCACGTTGCTGTACCAAGCGGTCAGTTTCTCGAACCTTTCAGGAATACTGTTCCCCGAATATTTGAGTGGGCTGACGGCCCCAAGAACGGCGAAGTCCGCTAAGCTAGGCTTGTCGTCGAGCAGGAATCTATGTTCAGCTAACATTTCCTCAAGAATCTGAAGATGATTTTCCATCTGGGTCTTCAGTTCTGGTCTTCTGGCTTCGACTCGTTCCAGAGGCCCACGTTTTGTTTCTTGGAGCTCGACGAAGACCCATCGCTCAACGTCGTCCTTGAATGTCTTCGGAAAGTCTGGGACGGCGTACTGCCAAACCATTTCTTCTAGTCGGTAGTGAGCCCAATTTTCAATCGCCTTCGCTTCCCCTCTCGTGTGGTTGGGATATATTGTCGGTTCTGGAGTCATTATCTCCAAGAAATCGGGAATCTCAGCGTAGGTGATTATCTGTTTGCCGTCAACTAGGGCTGGGACGTAGTCCTGGCCGGTGGCTGTGAGTAGTTCTCTTTTATCATGGGCGCCTACGGCGTTGAGTTTGTACTTGATCTTCTTGTAATCCATTATCTTTCGGACTTTGACGCACCAGTGGCTCCATGGTTCTTCGAAGAGTGTGAGCATGGCTCTTCTACGCCTCGATTTTCTCGACAAGTAGCATCTTGCCGAGGGTGGTTAGGGTGACTTTGGTTTTTCCTCTCGAATGCCTCGTGGCTCTCGCGAGCCCTAGGTCGATTAATCCTCGGGCGTCTTCAGATCCGTGGATGTGGTAGCTTAGGAGTGGTTTTCCGTAGTTGGTCAGTTTGCTGAGTTCGTCGAGGCTGTCGACTTCGCCACCCGCCTGGTCCAAAGCCCGCAGTATGCTCATCTTCACCTCGGACACCAACTCCGTATAGCTCAGCTTCATTGGCGGGAGCATTACGCACTCATCCCCTTTACAGAAAAACGCCTTGAAGCCGAGTATGAATGAGGTGACGGCTGCCGCGATACAGATCATTTTGTCTCCTCCGCTAACGTTTAACAGAAAGTCTTCGAAGTTGTCGCGGTTCTTTTCGACGATCTCCGAAAATACCTGCATGATATCCTTGTATGAGTGTTCGGGCCTTATCTTATCGTGCACTTCCACCTCCGTCTTCAGCGTATTACTGATAGTCGACGCGAGGCGTTGGGCCACCTCCTTGTCTCGCTCATAGCACAAGAGAATAAGCTTGTTAGCGGGTGCGTTTCTCACGCCCGCAAGGACTCCCTCCGAATCCTCACCCACGGTTGCAATTTGCAATGTCTTTCGGAATGAGTCCTCCTCGTGATCTTCAGATTTCTTGGATTGTCGACCCACAGCAGTCGCCATAATGACTCCCCGAACTATTCGCTTCTGAAGCTGTCTGCGGCGTCAAGTAAAGTCTGCCGGTCAGGAGTGTCCTAGATGGTAAGGTGAAGTTGTCGGTTGATGGATTCCCTTGTGAAAAGTGAATTGATGATACCTTGGTTCCTGTTAGTTCTAGTCTTGTTTTCGTGTTGCCCTGCGTTTAATGTAGGCGTATGCGGCTAGCATGAAAATTCCCAATATGAATAGGCCGAGGGGGTATTCGGGAATAGCCAGAGGTATTCCGAGAACGATTACAATTGTAACGAAGTTAAACTCAAAGTCATTCTCGATAGTAAGACCGATAGGGCTCGTGATACTACTACAAGTTGCACTAGTTGATGTACTCGTTATATGGAAAGAGGAAAGTGTGGAGACGGCACTCAACCCAGCAACTTGGGTATTCGAAGTTGATGTTGCCACTGTCGTCGTTGAAGAAGACGTAAATGTAAAGAGTGCAGGGCAAGCCTGCATCGGACCAAGTGATCTAGCGCTTGGAATCGTAGGCATCGCCAAGGCTAAGACAATTGCCAAAAGCACGGCGTACTTTACCCAAGCCGTTCCAAGCTTCATCAAACGAACCCGGCGCTAGGTCGAGTTTCAGAAGTTAATAAGACTTCATGGCTTCGCCTTTGCATCAACCGGAATTTCACACCTAGTTTCATCAAACGTGAACCTCAAGCTGCCTCCTAGATCAACCTGTTTCGCGGTTCCTATCGGAAGAGGGATGCCATACTGGGGTAACGTCAAGTTAACGGTTAATGGGCGCACATTTTCTCATTGTCTATGATCGGTTGATGCGGATTCTTATTCGAGTTCGCGGATGGATTTAGAGATTCTTGGGTATGCTTCGGATGGTACGTCTTTTTCCAGGTTGATTGCCACGTAACCGTCCTTGATCGGTACGATGAGTTCAACGTATTTCTCAAAGCAGAATGTTATGTGGTCTAATGGTCCAACCCATTTCCCTTCTAGTTCTGCGGATTCAATGATGTATTGGGCTCGTATCTCAAAATCAGCTAACTTGTTAGTATCGGGAGTGAAACTTGTCACGCCCTTTCTCATTTGTGCGAAAACGACCGCGCCCTTGTTTGTCGCTAATCCAGCCCACCTGATCTTGGGATGAAGCGCGAAAATCTCTTCCGGTTTCAAATTTTAGCAGAAGCAAGCATGCTTCCACATATGAGCAAATATGCTTTTCCAATATTCCATAAGTAATCTAACCCGATGTAAGCCTCGGCAAAAAATCAAGTCAGCTCCTTGCTCGCATTCTGGATTAAGGCCAATCATTCGGTTTGGCATCAACCGACAAGTTGACGTTACCCATACTGGGGTAGCCCAAATCTTCGAAAACTCTTCTTAACTGAGTTCACGAATATCCCTTAGGAACAATCTTGGCGCTTAGGATCGGGTGCAGCGGTTGGTCGTACGCAGATTGGGTAGGCCCGTTTTACCCCAAAGAAACCGAACCCAATCAGTACCTGAGCCTCTATTCACAAGTTTTCGATTGCGTGGAGATAGATTCAACCTTCTACCGCGCCCCATCCCCAGCCATGATTCAGCAATGGTACAGTAATACCCCTAACGGATTCGTCTTCTCACCGAAACTCCCCAAACGAATAACACACGACCAGCACCTGGAGGACGTTTCATCGTACCTATCCCATTTCACAAGAACGCTGGAACAGCTTCAAGAAAAACTAGGGCCATTCGTCATCCAACTCCCACCCTCATTCAAACTTCCAAAGCACGAGAGGGCGCTGGCGAACTTTATCGCGGAGCTGAACCCGAAGTCTAGGTATGCGGTAGAGTTTCGGCACAAGTCTTGGTTCAACCCCGAAACGCAGAAGCTGCTCCAGAGCAACAATATCTGCCAAGTCTGGTCCGTCAACCAATACCTCACAACGCCCCCAACCCTCACCTCCGACATAGTCTACCTCCGCCTCGTCGGAGACAGGGCGATAACGGAGTTCAAGGAAACGCAGAGGGATCAAACGCAAACGATGCAGACCTGGAAGAAAGCGCTTGATGAGGTGGGAGACTCGGTGAAAGACCGTTTCGTTTTCTTCAACAACCACTTCGCCGGCTTCGGACCAGCGTCCGTAAACGAATTCAGGCGTCTCATGGGGCTGGTGGAGTTGGATTGGTCGAGCTTGAAGGGCGGCTCTAAGAATCAAAAGACCCTCTTCGATTTCGCAAATAGATAGCTTGGCAAGAAGCCCCGTAGTTAACTGATTATTTGAATGATTTTAGTTCCTTAACTCGTGGATTTAAGGCCGAAGATCGATGTCGGTGATTCTGCCTTTTCCGAAGGAATTCTCCCAGATCTTAAATGCCACTAAATTCTCTGGAGGTGCCCCCGGTTTCTTGTCGGTGTTCAGGTTTTTCGAAGCTGTGAATTGAATTCCTTATGTCATGGAAAGTGTTAAGCAACCAACGTGTTATTGTTGATCGGTCCTGTGCTATGCGGATAATTCTGTTGGGGTTATGCATTCTTCTTTTAACATCCGTAACTTTGATGCCACACGCAAGTGCGTCAGTAACTGGTCAGGAAGTGCTGCCTCCATCCACGAACACATGGGAGGCATCCTTCGATTGGAGACCCGTTGTAATCCATACCGGTTCGTCGTTCATGATGTGGTATTCCGGAGAAGCCAACAACGGAGTTGACCAAATTGGACTTGCAACGTCAAACGACGGAATCTCGTGGAGCAGGTACGGACAACAGCCAGTCCTCTCAATCGGGGCTCCAGGTCAATGGGATTCAGGTTCAGTTAACCAAGCGTGGGTCATACAAGAGAGCGGGGGATACAAGATGTGGTACGGTGGACAAACCTACGACATACAGAATCAGACACTTTTCACATGGGAAATTGGTTACGCAACTTCACCTGACGGAATAAACTGGACGAAATACCCGGGCAACCCGATCTTCACGCCGGGCGTCAACGGATCGTGGGATGGCAAATATGTGTATCTTCCAATCATAGTTAAAACAGGTTCCAATTACACGATGTATTACCGAGGAGAAAACTCAAAGCAAGTAGCCCAAACCGGGGTCGCTACATCAACCGACGGAATACATTGGACAAGAGAAGGCCTCATGCCACCGATTCCTAAAGGAACGTGGGACGCGAACTGGAACTCCCTCTACAGTGTAACTGCAACCTACGGAGGATACTTAATGGCCTACAGCGGGAATAGCACTCAGGCAAGCAATCACTACTACATCGGGTTCGCAAGCTCCACGGACGGGATCAATTCGGCTCCTTATGCAAGCAACCCGGTAGTAGCTCCGAATCTTGGCGGTATTGCGTTTGACAGTCAAGGGATAAGTGATCCGATGGTCATATCGGTTGGCAACCAATACTATGTATACTATGAGGGATGGACGCCATCCGTTTCAGGGCTGGGGGTAGCCATACTGCCGATCTCCCAGTTTCCAGTTCCAGAATTTGTCTCACCAGGACTCTTAACAGCGGCTGTGATGCTAGTGTCCGCTGCTCTTCTGTTATTGCGCCGACGTCTCAACCTCTCACATCTCTGATTGAACCACGTTATCATGCCATTTCATCTCCTTAACTCGGTGACGAATTAAGGCCTTAAATCGACATGACACCGACGAATTATTTGTCAAACTACAAATCGAAGCTAGGAAGGTTCCGGAGTTGGTGCGCGTCATCTTCCACGTCGATCTAGACGCGTTCTACGCCTCAGTCGAACAGAGAGAGAACCCAGCCCTACGTGACGTTCCCCTAATCATCGGGGCTGATCCGAAGAAGGGAAAAGGGAGGGGAGTAGTTGTCGCCTGCTCATATGAAGCTAGGAAGCGAGGGCTTCACTCCGGCCAGCCAATCTCAAGAGCATACCGACTCTGCCCCGACGGAGCATACGTTCGACCAAACCTGCCGCTATACGGCCAAGTCTCCGCAGATGTCATGGAACGTATCAGGAAATATGCCGACAAGTTCGAACAAGTAAGCATAGACGAAGCCTTCCTAGACGTGACCGAACGGTCCAAAACATCTGGCGGGCCGGTCGCGTTGGCGGGGGCAATTAAGGCTGAACTCAAAGAGAAAGAGCGACTAACGTGTTCCATCGGAATCGCCCCAAACAAATCAGCCGCCAAAATCGCCTCGGACTACCAAAAACCCGACGGCCTCACCTACATCGAACCCGAACGAGTGAATGAATTCCTAGCACCGCTAGCGGTCTCAAAGATTTCAGGAATTGGAGAGAAGACGGAGACGCGACTTAACGAGCTTGGAATCAAAACCATAGGTGACCTAGCCTCATACTCTGCACGGTCCCTGTACAAGCAGTTCGGGAAGTCAGCAGTCTGGCTCTGGGCGATAGCGAATGCGGAAGAACGTGTGGAGGTTCAAGAGAATTATGAGATGAAGTCGATTGGCGGCGAACATACATTCGAAATGGATACCAACGATTGGTTGACGGTAAACGAGGAACTGGTTAACTTGGTTGATTATGTTCACAAGCGCTTGGTCGAGGCGAACATGAGTTTTCGCACGGTCGGGTTGAAGATACGCTTCACGGGGTTTGAGACGTACACGAGGGAGAAGAGTTTGCGATTCTCAACCACCGATAAACGATCAATCCAAACTACGATTCAGGAACTGCTTCTAGAATTCAGGGACCGTCCAAAGAAGGTAAGACTGGTGGGCGTGAGATTGTCTGGTCTATCTGAGAACCCCGAGAAATCTACAACGAAACCGACTTTGGATACGTTCGTGTCCAAGGGCTAGGCGGCCGTTACGATTTCCGGCGCAAGCCCAGCTACGGTTGATCTTAGAGCTGCAACTTCTTCACTCGTCATTGAGCGCAACGGCGACCTCACGTACCCCGACTTAAGCCCCCGCATCTTCAGTACTTCAAGCAGCGGGGTGAGAGGGGGGTTGCTCATGGCGGCGCGCAGTGAGTGTATCTTCCTCTGCAATCTCGCCCCCTTCGTGAGATCGCTCGCCTTGAAAGCCCCATACATCTCCACGAATAGTTCCGGAACCGCGTTGGCTGTTGCCGAAACGCCCGCGTTCACACCAGCGCAGAAGGCTGAGAAGAGGTATGAGTCGGTTCCATTTATCACCGCGAACCCAGGCGGCACGTTTGCCAAATAATCCAGCAACTGTGGGAAGTCGCGGCTGCTATCCTTGATACCCACGATATTTGGAATACGGCTAAGTTGGGCGAGCAGTTTCGCGTCCACATTATTTCCAGTATTGCTGGGGATGTTGTACACTAAGACTGGCAGCTTCGTTGACGTAGCCATACGTTTGAAGTGCTCTATGGTCGCATCAGTTCCTGGATGGTAGTAGAAAGGGGTCAAGCAGGCTACGGCGTCTGCTCCACATTTCTCAGCATGGCGCGCCAAGTCAACGCTCGCGGCAGGATCGGCTGCGCCCACTTGAACAATAACCGGAACCCTGCCATTCGCCTCGTTCACCACGATCTCAGCGACTTGCTTCCTTTCGCCGGGTTCCATCGCAGGGCCCATACCCGTCGTGCCGAGCGGGAACAAACCGTTAACACCACTCTTGATTTGAAATTGGACAAGTTCGCGAATAGCCGCCTCATCGACTTGACCATTACTTGAAAAGGGTGTGAGTAATGCGGTGATGATTCCGTGCAATTTCAAACTGGCCTGGGTCACGTGTTTTTGCTCCGACACACTAGGGTTTGATTTAGGACCGGAATACGGTCATATAATCCCATACGCCCGCCGTCGATTTGCGAAAATCAGCGGGTGGTCGCGTTTAGCGTGTGACTTGGTCTGTACGTGCTATGATTTGCGGCGTTCCAGGAAGCGCGTGAGTCGAGTAGCCATTTTGAGGGCAATTCTTCCCGGTAGAGTGACTAGGTACCGGCCGCGGTCGCCCTCCTGAATCACGAGCCCCGCCTCCTGCAGTATCTTGAGGTGGTTCGAGATTGTGCTTGGGGAAATGTCTTTGAGAACGGACTCGATCTCGCCGGCATATCTCCCTCCGTAAAGCAGTTCGTTTAGTATCCTTAATCGATGCTCACTCGCCATCGCGCTCATCAATGTCGCGGTGCGCTCGGCTTCGGCGGGAGTGATTGCTCTTGCCTGCACTCTCGCTATGTGACGGTCGAACCAAGCCCCCGTGGGATCTACGAAAACTGATTTTTCAATCTCCGAGGAAATACCGGACGTGACACTCTCAACGACATCGTTCACATATTCTGAAAGTGATTGCGTAAAGTTTCGCCTCGGGGATTCGTCGCCTCGAGCGGTGTTCTGGTGAGGAATAGCACTTGAAATCCGCTGAACCTCTTCGCGAAGTTTCGCAACCTCTTCTCCTAGTTTATCGATATCAGACGGCCCGTTTGATTTATCCACCATGTCTATCATCATCGAATTGGATTCGTACAAAATCGAAGTCGATTCGAGAATAATAAACCTTTCCCGGAAGTCGACCATTACGTCCCATTTTAGTTTAGAGATTTGAACAAAGGCGATGCCCAGCCCTGAATGCGCTTATAGAGTGCACTCGCGATGACAGCTAGGCCTTGCAGGAAACCGTTGCAGACGCAACTCCTTCTTTCTCCGATAGCGAAGAGCATGTTCCTAAGGATGTTCTCTCATTCGAATTTGGACCGGATAGAAAGCTCGCACACTTCGTGGTCAGAATGAAGAACACGCCGGGTGCGCTTGAGGTCTCTTCTGCGATTGCAACCAGGCATAAGGTTAACATCCTGTCGGGTTTCCACCACGCCAAATCCGATTCCAATCACGCGTTTTGGAGTTTCTTCGCAGATTTTACTGGAACGGAGATCAGTCCAGATGAACTGGCTAAGGAGCTTGAATTTCTTCCGTCGACGGTGGAAGTTCGCTTCAAGATCCCAAGGAGGGGTTTGTTGATTGATTCATTCCATTTTCCGTTGCGTTGGGGTGGGCAGCGTGCCATCCTAATGAGGACTGACTCCCTAGCGTCAATCTTCTCTCGAATCACGGGCGTCTTTGGCGACGGAGCGGCGGCCCGGGTCGTGATGTTTGAAATGGGGGAGGCGGCGGGCAGAGCGATCATGAAGGATCTGCTCACTCAGCTCGGAAGTGTCGTACGTGATGAGCTTGGGTCGATAGTTGGGTTATACTCATCGAACGGCTGGGGCATATTCGAAATAGTATCGGTGGACTTGGATCGGAAAAATGCTGAGTTTCGGGTTCGGGATAACTTCGAATGTGCGTCCTACAAGGAATCGGCCATTCCGAGAAGCAACTTCATTCGAGGCCACATCGCCGGCTGGTTTGCAGAGTTGGTCGGCAGCCGGGTTGAGGTAGTAGAGAAGAGCTGTGAAGCTAAATCTGATCCGTTCTGCTATTTCGTGGTTCGCGCCCCAACCCTTTGAGTAAGGTTTGGCGTATTCGACGATAGGTTGAAAGTAAGGTCCCGCCTAGAGCCCCTTGGTAATGGAAACGGAACTAAAATGCGATGATTTCAACGGCGAAACTCTGAACAACCAAGGAACACTGGCCGCTGTCTTTCTCGCCTCTTGGTGTCCGTTCTGTACACGATTCTACCCAGCCTTTCAAGCCGCCGCGGACAAGGACCACGTTTCATGGGCCTCAGTAGATATCAGCAACGAAGAAAATCCACTTTGGGAGGTCTTCAACATCCGAGTTGTTCCCACGATTATCATATTCAAAGACGGCAAAGCCGCATTCAGAAAGGACGGAGGTCTCGGACGGGGACTTTCTCAGAAGGCGATAGACGAGAGCATAGGTCAGATGAAACTATTATCGACAGCAAGTTAAGAGATCTGCGTGGCTCACTATTCGTAGACCAGTTCCCGTTCGAGCGGTTTGCCTTTTCGATACTTCCAAATCTCTACCCTTCCCCGGTATGCTTCGCCCCAAAGCTTCAACGTACTTCGCTCCGCATCGGTGGCTCTCCCCTTTCCGCTCTTCACTTGTACCATGAGGATTTTTCCAGCTCGGCCTGCGAATATGTCTACGGGGCCATGTGAGGCTGCACTACGGCTACAGTACCATCCCTCTTCCCTGAGTTTCCTTAGAACTTGGTATTCGCGGCTACGGCCCCGCGTGTATGGCGTGGACGTCATTCCTTACAATCCATCCTCTAACCCCAAATTAGTTTCTCATCTGTTTGTGTCGAATGCGTCGTCAACGTCGACTTGCACGGGTTAGCTTATGGCGGTGGGACGCAACTTAAATCTCATTGCTGTTACGGGTTGGTCCAATTTTCATTGAACCAGTCTAAAATGGGGCTCCTTTCCGCATTTAACCGACACCGTAGAGTGTTGTAAAATTCTTAAGGTTCGAAATCCGACACGTCGATTTGAGACGGCTGACTTTGGGGTCTTCAGGGCGATTGCTAGTGGTTATTGCCTTATCCATCGTCCTAATCGCTCTCAACGCCTCTTACGTTCGTGGCGACAACAGCTACACGGTTAACGTCACAGTGCAGGGTCTACCGCCCTCCCTCACAACCCACGTCTACGTCGATGGAAGCTTTAACGGAACATTGAGCGGCGGGAGCTCGGCCACGTATACTCTTTCAGCAAACAACAACCCGCACGTCATCTTAGTGGATGCCTACGTGCAAGGGAACGGCAACGGGACACGATATTACGAAAATAATACGGAGTGGGGCGTCAGCACGCCAGGCAGCCATCAGTTCAACTACACCCCTCAATATTTCCTATCCGTGGAAAGCGGCTTCAGTTCAATAACCGGCCAGGCATGGTACAACTCTGGCTCAACGGCGCACGCAATTTTGAATGATCAACAAATCGCTGAGGGCCAGGGGACGAGGAACATATTCACAGGTTGGTCTGGCGACGCCACAGGGACCCAATTGACGTCCAACCCGATAGTCATGGATGGGCCAAAGGCAGCGGTCGCAAATTGGAAGACCCAGTTCTTCTTGACCGTACAGTCCAATCCTCCGAACGTCACAGGCTTGGCAGGTTCGGAGTGGTACGATTCGGGCGTGGAGGCTAACTTTTCTGCTAGCATGGTTGCGTCTAATTCATCGAATACGCGCCTGGAGTTCGATCATTGGGGCGGGGAATCTTCTGGACAGCAACCTTCGGGAATGGTGTTAATGGATCGGCCGAAAATTGTCAGCGCCAACTACCTCGTTCAATACCTCCTAACCGTGACATACTCCTCACCGAGCGTATCCTCCTCCTACAATGAGACGCACGCGGGTTGGTACGATGCGAATTCTAGCGTGCAAATGGGGCCAGCGCCCTCCATCATTAATCTGAGCCCAGTGGAACGCTTGCGCTTCACGGGTTGGTCTTACAACAGCTCTGTTTCGAAGAATCTGTCCTACTCGGTTTTGGTCACTGGTCCGACAAACGTGACGCTAGCTTACACCACACAGTACTATGTTGATGTGCGTTCGACCTACGGAACAGTTTCAGGGTCGGGCTGGTATGATCGAGGAACGACCGCAACGATTACTTCCCCAACCTCTTCGGGTACCTGGCCCGTTTCATATGCCCTTACGGGATGGAGTGTTGATCCAGCGACTCAGACCCTGAATAACACGGGGAGCTCATGGATGTTAACGGTGAATGGCCCGTACGTTGTGCGGGCTGAATGGGCAGTAGACTACGTACCACTTATCCTACTCTTTGGGGGCAGCGCCGTAGCTTTTGCTGCTGTTGGAGTTACTGCAGTGGTAGTTCACAGGAGGAGTAAGCTTGAGAGCAGGGCTGCGGGACTTCGCCCGCAAAAAACTGGGCAGGCAATGCTAGAGCCATTCATGGTTTGCAAGAGTTGTGGTAACAATGTAGCGAGGGGAGCCGAGTTCTGCGAGAAATGCGGAACCCCGGTGGCGGCTATTGTCGAGCCTTCGGCGGAGAATAGGGTGTATGATTACATCGTGAAACATGAGGGTAGCATATCTATGACCGAGGCGTCAACAGAGCTTGGCATCTCTGTTGAGCAGTTGAAGGAAATAACTGAGAGTTTGAAGAAAGAAGGCCGTTTAGCTTAGAAGAACGGGTTCATACCTTGCTCTTGTTGCGGGTATGGCATAGGGTATTGCTGGGGCTGTTGATACTGCTGCTGCCCATAACTGAACTTCGGGGCTAAGTTCCAGTAGCATTCGGTGCAGAAGTTTAGCACTCCGTATTGCTTGTTGCAACCTGCACAAATCGACCTGCCGCACCGCGTGCAAACGTAAGCTGATGGTAGATCGTGGTGGTAATAGCAGCTTCCCGGCGTCTGAATCTGTCTGGGAGTATACATCGGAGGGGCGCCTCGTGGAGTTGGAATTGTCTGGCCTGTTAATGGGGATTTGACTTCAACCTTGACTGGTGGAAACCTTGAAAGTGCTGCGCCGCAACTGAAACAAAATCTCGCGTCCTCAGCGTTTGGTCTGCCGCATGATTGACAGGGAATCATGTTCCGAACACACTAAGGAAGTGTTTGCAGGCCGTTCTTAACGATTACCCATTGAAAATAGACGTTTGAATGGCTGCTTTCCCCATAGAAGATGGAGTTGCTGGAGCCTGGTGCGAGGGGTTGTGCGAGAAACTAACATGGATAGTTCAAAATTCGGGTTATGTGAGTCTTAGTATTGATTCGTGGAGTTCTTTGTTCTTGCCCTCCGCCAAGATTCTCAGGTAATCGCCCCGTTTTCCAACGCTACGAAGCAACGATTTGCTCTCTATCTTCCGTGTACCCTCTGAGGTTTCTGCGAAAATCGTGAGTTCTCCCTTGGCCAGGTTGGAAACCTTCCGGATTGATTCTTCGACCGTGGCCTTGGAACCAGGAGGGGCATCGAGCGACATGTCACCGCGCGGAACCAGGGTTCTTCCCGTTCCGTCTTTCCCGCAGACAATGCATCGTTCGCTTCTTTTGAGGTCCATGGTGCTGTAGCGATTGTTCTTCAGGTCAACGAACAGGATTGATCTGAGCGGTTGGCCAGTTTTCTCAGGCCACTTCTTAGTTGACTTGTACTCTCCTAACCCTAGGATTACCTTGACTGTTTCCTGCGCGAGAATCGATGACACTAGGGAAATGGAGGTGGCGAAAGAAGGAACGGTTTCTTGTTCCAGTGGCCCCTCGCACGGGTTACGTAGGCCCGCGATGTTGGAGTATTGGTTCGCGGGGAAGAGGCAGATTGGGCATGGGTCATCGGGGGGCAGGTAGGAATGAACCCTTCCGTTCAACCCAGTAATTCCCCCATCGATTAGTGGAATGGAGTACTTACGACATGTTTGCGTAAGGAAGATTCGTGAAACGACATTATCCAAACCACAAAGAACAACTTGGGAGTCAAGGTAGAGTTTCAACGGCATGCCTTCAAGTTCGCCCCGGTAGGCGGTAGTCGTCACGAATGGATACGTGAGATGAAGGTTCTTCGCCAAGAATTCGGCTTTGTTCTTGCCCAGGTCTTTAGGTTGGAAGAAGACCATTCGGCTTACGTTTGACAGCTCGATATTGTCCCGGTCCACTATTATGATTCTTCCAACCCCAAGCATGGCGAGGTTTTTCGCGGCTTCATTACCGATCGCTCCCGCCCCCGCCAAAAGTACAGTTGCGTTTCGAATCTTCCGCTGTCCCTCGGCGCCCCAGACGAGAAGCTGCCGTGCCCAGAGATAATCTAGAATCACAGGGTCTTTTTCGTTCTTGAGCCGTGCGATGGATGAGTTTTCTGTCAGTTGCTTACCGTGGAGCAGGCATTTTGTAAGGTCTGCTTCTATACCTAGTTTCTCGCAGGCTTTCTGTTTGAATTCCATGATGGTTCTTGTCGGGGCTAGGTCGATCTCAATTTGCTTATACCGTGGGATGGAGGCAACGAGTTTCATTATCGCGGCGTCCGGTTTTCTCTCCTGGGGATTGAGAAGGTCACTATGTCGCCGGGTTGGGAGAGTGTGGTTGGCGTTCTTGGTATGGGGACTATGTTGAAATGAACTGTATCGTTCACTTCTTCCTTCGCCTTGTGCTTGGTCATTCTAGGGAACCCATGTGATCGGCAAACGTCGGCAGCTTTCAAGGCACGGGGGTTGTCGAAGACGCTTTGTGGGTTTGGGTCGGTGAGGAGATAGTGGAGTGAATTGACGACCGAGATCAGTTTGAGTCGCGGATCCCATTTTTCACCTAGGACGGACACGCAAACTGCATTCGGAATGTTCGGTACAATATTTGGGTGGGAGATATCTGTCAGCCAAGTCGCCACGGGAGGTTTCAGTGGGTATTCGTTTGGCAGGTCGAGTTTGAATCTGTTCCAGTTCACGTACTCTGTGAAGGGCCATACTCCCTTCTCAGCAAGGCGTCTTACCTCTCCTTTCTCGCATCGAATTAATCCGTCGAACTGGGTAGGTGGGTCGTTCAGGGCTGTGATCGTGGGGAATTGGTGGTTGAGGAGGCTCTTTTCCTTGTATAGCAGAGTAGCGTCCAATCGGTCTCAGCCTTACCCGCCAATTATGTTGTAAGGCATGAGGGCGAGTTGAGCGTTTTCTGGAATGCCCGATCGTGCTATAGTTGAGCCTTCGTCTAGTATTGCGCCTCCGTACATCAGAGCAACCGTCGTCGGGTCAACGCCGAATGAGGTGCACACCTGTTGCTTGATTTCAGCAACCGTGTGGTCGGGGATCACGTCGATCTCCGCCAAACCCGTCTGGGGTCCGATAGGCGCTTGAATGAATAGTTTCATCTTCTATCGTTCACCTCCACTCATGCTGCCTGTCTCTCCATATAGGAGCCTAAACTACCTTACTGTAACCTCGACAGTCAAGGCGTGCACTAGCCCGCCCCCAACTGCCTCTACAACGACAGGGTATGTTCCCGGCTTTGTAAAGGCTGGTATTGTTATCTGAACCGTTATGGTAGCCGTCCCGGGACCTCCAGGTAGAACCGTCGGGTTGCCCGTTAAAGTGTACTTTGCTCCCTCTGGAAGGTTCAGCAGGGTTATGTTCACAGGGTCCACGAACCCCTTCTGGAGGGTTAACTTCAGGCTGAAAGTCGCTTTTGAGCCGGCCGGGACCGTTACACTGGTCGTTGAGGCTTGAAGCTCAAAGTCGGCTACGGTTACGTTGAGAGTCGTTTGCCTTGCTACTTGGGGTGATTGAGGTGGTAGGTAGGTGGCAATCAGGGCTATTGGATAGGTGCCGTTGGGGGTGGACGAGTTTGCGGTCACGTTCAGGCTAACTGTTCCTGTAGGGGCAGGGTTTCTTGAGAATGCGATCGTTATGCCGCTGGGGCTTCCGTTTGCCGAGAGTTGCACCTGTTGCGTAAAATCGTTGATGGACGCTATTTGGACGTTTGTGGCGGCAGACTTGGTTCTGTATACAGTAAGCGAGCTGGTTGGTGGTAGGATGTTGAAATCAGAAATAACGATGTGATAAGTGGTAGTGTTAACTTGCTTGCCCGCAGAATCGGAAGCTTTGATGTAGTAGGCCATATTCCCCGCCACCTGATTGCCTGGAATCACGTAGCTGAATTCTCCAGGAACCACCGTCTTCATTGCCACGTCTGTAATCGGACCCTGTTTTTCCGGACCATAAACCAAAGTCACATTATGTATAAGCCCGGTTGTGTTGGCGAAAATCGTTATTGGCGTTCCAATGGTCCCCGCCAAGACGGGGTTATGAATGATTGCTACTGATGTTTGGGAGGCGAACTTGTAACTGTAGATCAGACCTGCAAATCCCGCAACCAAAATTACTAGGACAATCAAAATAACCGCCAACGCCGCACGCCTCGTCAGCACCTGACGTGCAGGAGGGTGTCTTCGAACTTCCACAGTAGGCGTGGGAGTTACAACTGTCGCTGTCCTTTGAGGGGGCGGGACGGCGTCTTTCGGATCAGAATAAACTATGATGCTTGATTCAGGGAGTCGAACGGCTTTGTCAGTTCTTGGGATGACTCTGAAGTATCCGACTTCCCCGTTTCTTGAATCAACCACCAACCCCGTAATCAAGGATGAGAATTGCTGTAGTTTTTTTTGGGTTGAAATATCGGTCTCGGAAAAGAACAGCCCTCCGCTTGTGTGTGAGTGGTACCATCCTACGATGTTGCCCTTCAAGCGTCCGGTAAGGAGTTGGTCAGCTATGATTGCTATGGAGCTGGCCGGAAGCATGACGGGTGTGGTTCGGACGAAAATTCGTGGGTGGTCGAGTCTTCGACGATTATCGTGTCATCTTGGAGTTTACCGAGTAGAAGCCCAATAATCTCGGTCTCTGTGTCCCGTGCAGCTTGGACAATCCTATCCTTCACAGGTTTCGAGATGCTGACGTAGGACATGGATTGGTCCCCCTTCATCTCCTAATCTTATAGAGTGTAGTTAACTTGATGGCTCATGCGTTCATCGTGTTAGGGTGAGTCGGATGGAGACTGAGCGCTCCAGAGGGCTTATTCGAGCGTCGTGGTGTACGAATACGAAACGAACCCTCCCGATACTTCGGGGATTAAGGAGAGAAATACATTTCTCAGCCTTCGAAGCACGCCAGTGCGCAATAGCGACTAGGCGTCGTACTGAAGTTAGAGAAAGAGAAAGAAAAAAAATATTGGGGGTGCCCTACGCTACTTACCGTCCGAGCATGCCGAGTATACCGCCCAGCACACCTAAGACGAAGCCGGCCACAAAGCCTCCGCCGATTATGAGGCTTAACACTGCCAACGGGAAGACGACGATGCTTCCGATTGTTCCGTAGCCGAGCAGCATCAGTATTGACCCAATTACCAGGATGAGCCCTATGATTATACCGATTGCGAATGCTAAGCTAGCAGGGCCGAGTGCTGGCAACCAGAAGAATACACCTACCCACATCGCGTAGAAGCCTGGTGCGAGTAAAGCTGCTGCGTTGAGTATTACTAGGATTCCAGCGATCACTGATAGGATGAAGCCCCAGAGTGCTCTCGGTGATGCGGGGGCGAACATTGGTGGCGGTGGTGGATAGACTGGGTAAGCAGCTGCTGGTGGAGCCATCGGTGGTGGACCGAATGCTGGCGCAGCCATAGGCGGTGCCATCGGTGGCGGGCCATAGGCTTGAGCCATTGGCGGGGGACCGTAATCCGGCGCCATTTGGGGTGGGCGTTGGGCATAGGCGGCTTGGGGTGGTTGTTGTGCTACCATTGGAACGACTCCTGCGTAACATTGCGGGCAGAGGACGAGATCCATGTATGTTTTTGAATCATCGCGACAAATCGACCTTCCACATCTGTTGCAGACGTATACTGCTGGGAGGTTGGGGTGATAATAGCATTGTCCTGGTGCGGGCACGCGGATAGGTCCGCCGGGGCTGACTGGGGTTACTACGCGTACGGATGGGACTGGTTTGAGTGAGGGGACCGCGCTGCCTGCGAGAGATGCTCCGCAGCTTGAACAGAATGATGCGTCATCACGGTTGTTGTAGCCGCATGATGGGCATTTCTTGACCATTTTTCTAATTTTCCTCCTTTTGTTAATTGACTCTGACGCACGGTGGTCCAATAAATGCACTTAAGCGTTTGGTCACGTATTGTCACATTGGTGAATGGTAAAAGTCCGATTATACCATTTTTTAACGCAAAAAGTTAGTGCACCCAATATGACACCCCCGGCCAGCCTCCCCCGTTCCAAACACATCCAATTTCGCGCTTTCATGACCTATCATAACCCGCTTTTACTAATTCACTCGAATCGACGCTTTTCCAACCTACCTTAGCTCCATTTGGCTGTCTAATCACACAATCAAATTCGATGAGATCTTCCGAAATAGCCCGCCACGCCGTGGAAGATGTCCGCTCAACTTAGAGCCTGCCGGAATTTGATCGTACAGTCTCCGACCTAACAAGAGCGAGATTCGTGATGTTTCATTTCCCAAACGCAATGAGGTTCAGACGCCAAGGTTAATTAGCGAATATTCCAACGCCTGCCTGCCGACAATCGCCCCGGTGGCTCAGCCTGGTAGAATCACCCAATGCCAAAAGCGACGCCTTGGTAAACAAACCAAACAGGCGTAGGTCGTGGGTTCAATTCCCGCCCGGGGCTCCAACACCATTGAGCCTTTTGGTTCTAGATTCTTGTCATCAAAGAGGATGCGGGCTATACGGGAGGGTCCCTGCCAGTTCGCTCTGTATCGTTCAGTGGCATTTGAAAGAATCCTTCATCGATTCCATGATCTTATCATATCTGCTATCGCCGTGGCTCGGGGTCATCGTGTACAATACGAAATATCTGTTTGATGTTGGGCAATGGACGTGTAGAGAGTATGCTTCCCTCGAAATGTCCTTGCTCCCGGTTAACCCCCTCGACCTTTCATCAAACCTAACCTTGTTCACAGAGCTTCTGTGAGTGTGTATGGATATTGTATCTCGTGATAGGCGTTCGAAGTTCTGCACATTCTTCCCCTTCTTCATGGCGTCAAGGCTGAAATCGGCGTGTTCGTCGGTGGATTGGAATCGTTTGACCTTTTCCAAATCTCCCCAAGACAGGAATATTCTAACTCGCTCAACTTTGTCCGGCAAATGGAAAACTACGTCGCCTGATTCGCGCCGACCTTTCGAGTTGAATTCGACCCGGCTCATTTCCGGGTAGTCTACGGCGAAGCCGTAGATGCTAAAATTTTCGAACGAACTTTTCACGGTCAATCTCGTTTGAGGGATAAGAACTCGTTAGACTTAACTGTTGCACATTCCTCGTAAATGTTCCAAAAGAATGGATGTTGTTAGATCCCCTGTTGGGGAATCTAAGGTCGGCGTTTACTTGGCTCAGTGAGCGGTCTTTGCGTGGTTTTCGAGCTCTTCCTTTGTCTTGAAGAATTGCTTGCAGGCTGGGCAGACATATGTTCCTTGTGACATCAATATCACCAAGGAACAATCGAAGATTCTACAATATATGACTTAGCTATGACCCCCTCGTTGATCCTCGCCCACGGCGGGGTAATCGAGTCGTATAGATCCTGATTGGGCTCAGGATGGTCGGTATGTGTGGCCTCCTTTCGCCTTGGAAATCTCGGTTATCGATGTAACAAGACGTAAAAGAATGTGAGGAATGAGAATCAGGTCTTACAGGGAGTTTAGTTCTCTTGGAAGGTTCATTCGCCGAGTCGGTTAGGCTCGCGGGACGGCTTCGCGAACTCAGTGAAGAGCAGTTGGGTATTCTGGAACGGGTTGATGAGGCGTGTAAGGAGCTCTACTTACCGGAATTCGAGCATTACATCGCGCACAAGTACAATGATGAGCTCCCAAAGATTCTGAAGAAATATCAACTGATGGGCTTGACCGTATCCCCCGAGTGGGGTGGCGCGGGCGCAGACCCTGTGACTTGGGCCCTGGCCTTGGAACGCTATGGGCAGTTGGGGCTTGGGGTAGTCACGTTCGTCGACGTCCACTGCTTACTTGCTTCTCTTGCAATCCAACAGTGGGGAAGCGATGAGCTCAAGAGACGCTATCTAATTCCTGCGGCGAAAGGTGAGATGGTTCTCGCGTACGGCCTAACGGAACCTGAGGCGGGAAGCGAGCCGACGTCACTCAAGACCAGTTATGAAGAGCGGGATGGCGGGTACGTGTTGAATGGGACGAAGTATCTCATCTCGAACGGCGGCATCGCCGATTCTCTGATCGTATTCGCGTATCCGAAAGGTAGGACGGAGGGGATGTCCGCTTTCATAGTAGACTCGAAGACGGCTGGTTTCTCGGTGGCCATGCACCTCGAAGAGAAAATTGGCCTCTTCACTTCCGATACGGCGATGCTTGAGATGACAGATTGCAAGGTGTCGAAGGAGAACGTTGTAGGCCAGTTGGGCAAGGGGTTGTACGTTGCTTACTCAGCCCTACTGAACGGAAGGATCGGGATAGGGTCAGGATGCGTCGGCATCATCGGGGATTGTCTAAATTCAGTGACGGAACGGGCAAAGTCAAGGGTCCAGCATGGGAAACCGATAGGAAAACACCAACTGATTCAGCGCCACATTGCAAACATGGCCATGAATTTGGAGATGGCACGATGGCCGACGTACTTTGCGGCAGTTGAGAAGACAAGGCTAGATGCAAACCCTACCGACCTGGAACTCCGCAACAAGGTGGACTTACAATCGGCAATCGCCAAACGTGTCGCGTCGCGGCTGGCGTACGAGAGCGCAGACATGGCGGTGCAAGTGTTCGGCGGCTTCGGTTACTCACTGCTCTCACCCGTTGCGAGGCATCTGTGCGATTCTAGGGTGGCTCGAATTTACGAGGGGACCGATGAGATTATGGAGTTGAAGATTGCGTCGTTGGTTCTCGGAAAAGGGTTCGAAGCTTACAGTTAGGCGCGAGCCTTCTCGCTCAGTTTACTCTTGAAGTTTTCAACTACCTGCTCAACCATCTTACTCGAAGTAGAATCCAGCATCCTTGACCCCAATCCCGCGATTATCCCACCCATAGTGACGTCGGCAATCCAACCAACCTTACATCCCGACCCAGATTCGTCCAGTTTGAACCCAGTTTGAATCTCAACCGAACTTCCAACCCCACGCCCATTCCCAACGAGCTTAGCAGAACTTGGGGGGACCTTGTCTACAACGCGAAATTCGAACTCCATATTCCCCCTAACCAACCCAATACCAACCTTCACCTTCGCCCGAAAACTGTCGGGGCCGAGAACCTCAACCGACTGCAAGTCTGGGAGGCATGGGGCGATATCGTTAGCGTTGAGTAGGAAATCATAAGCAACCTGGCGAGATGCGGGGGTCTCGAAAGAACCTTCTAGATGCATAACCCTCGCTCCCTATGGCAGTTGACGCATTTTGATGTATCGGATGGTAAAAGACTTCACTTTCCCAAACAGATGATGTTAGGCCACGACCGGCTAGCGGGTATTCAGCACCTGTTAAATCGTTGGAAATACCAAAGAATATGCATGGTCTTGGACGTTAAGGTTGACAGCATTGCCCGGCGAGACCTCGTAACGATCGATGAAGCCGCGTCCGTTGCAGCAGCAGCCAAACTGATGAGAGATCGGAATCTGGGAAGCCTTGTCGTGACGGGCAAAGGTCTGCCAATAGGCATCGTCACGGAGAGGGATATGTTGAAGAAAGTGCTGGCTGACGCCCGCGATCCAAGTTCCACGAAGGTGAGCGATATCATGTCTTCGCCTGGGGTTTCTATCGAGCATGACCGATCCTTGAATCAAGCCATCGACCTCATGAACAGGCGAGAAGTAAGGAGGATGTTAGTGACAGAGGACGGAAAGATTGTGGGAATCTTCACTCAAAGAGATGTCCTAGGCCTAAACAGGCTCTGCCTTTATTGTGGCAAGGAGATAGCATCGATACTTGAAGGTGCAAGAGCGGAACCATACATTCAATGCGAATGCGCGGCGAGATATCATTCTAACTGCGCTAAGACGGTTGTACATTGCGCGGACTGCTCCAGGACGTTAGTAATGAATGTGATTTACCCGGAGCCCTCTGATACGATGGGCGGTTGAATCGCTCGCCCTCTCATATCGT
Source organism: Candidatus Bathyarchaeota archaeon (assembly GCA_963733055.1). GTDB lineage: Archaea > Thermoproteota > Bathyarchaeia > 40CM-2-53-6 > 40CM-2-53-6 > FEN-987. Next base: position 487,785 of record CAVTBR010000002.1, on the reverse strand, counting down.
AGGAAGACCTTGGACACGCAGACAGGTTACCAGGATAGCCTTCTTCGCCGTCAGGACTAAAAGAACCCAGAAAACAATTCTCCCACCATGCAAAAGGATGACAGATGAATGAAAGTATCCATCAACTGGATGATTCTATAGAACATATTATTACACCCAATCAAAGATAAACCACGGGTAATTCAGGGGCGGACTTTGGTAAACTTAGTAACCCATATGGCCTTTTGGAAGAAAAAAGAGACTCCCGCCGCCCCCCAAGCACAGAGAATAATCCCCCTTCCAAACCTGCCCAGTTCAACATTAGACCCTCAACCACCGACCTCACTTGAGGCGGTGAACCGGGCCAGGGAGTCGTTGAAGATACTGAAACTTGAAAGACAGATTCTCGGCACTGCTGTTACTACAATCTACGAATCCCACTCGAGCGGCGCGATTAGCGAAGTTGAGCGGGATCGGATGCTTGAGAAGTACAAAGTCGATCTGAAGAGGTTGGAGAAGTCTATACAAGAGAACCAGCAGATCGTGGACCTTCACGACCTGGAAATTGAGAGGGATGAAGTTGTCAAAGGCTTCAAGGCCAAGCTTGCAGAGATCGACGAGAAACTGAAAGTTCTCAAATCGGGAATTCCCAACGCGCCCGGAAAACAGTCAGAACGCTCCGGCGGCACAGTGGGTAATGGTGGAAGTCAACAGTCAAATCATGGCCAACAGTCGAAGAGCAAGGAAAATGAAGAGGCGATCACTGATTCGGAAAAGCGGATTGTACAGATCCGTGAGGAAATCCTCAAGGCTATGGATCGCCTTGAACAGATCGAAGCGGAAGGATGAAATTGGCTTCAATTGAGGACGCTAAGCGGCGAGCGGTCCTCAAGGCGCTCCAACCCATTAGGAGTGGTTGGATCATCGGGCTTGGAAGCGGATCCACCACCGCCTACGCGCTAGCAGAAATCGCTAGGCTATCCCGAGCTAGAGGCTTCGAGTTATCCGTTGTTCCGACATCGCATCAGATCGAGAATCTCGCAATCTCACACGGACTGAGAATCAAGAGTATGAATGAGGCCCATACAGTCGATTACGCAATTGACGGTGCGGACCAGGTGGAAATTCCATCGCTTGACCTGATCAAGGGTGGGGGCGGGGCCTTGTTGAAGGAGAAGGTTGTTGATTCGGCGGCCCATAAGCTCGCGATAGTTGTGGATGAAAGAAAGATCACAAAGCACCTGGGCGAGAAACAGCTTATCCCCCTAGAAGTATTTCCTTTCGCCTACAGGTCGGTTCAGGCAAAGCTCACAACAATGGGTGCTCGCGCCCGCCTCCGTGAAAGCGCCGGGAAGATCGGCCCGGTTATCACTGATAATGGGAACTTCATCCTAGACGCTGACTTCGGCAAGCTGGAGAACCCGAGTCGGTTAGACCGTCAGCTGAAGATGCTGCCGGGTTTGGTAGAAACCGGCCTCTTCTTGAAAATGGCTGACCGCGTATACGTTGGCCGAGGAGACGGAAACGTGGACATTCTCAATTGAGCCTAAACCAAAAATTCTGGTGTTGCTCAGTCAATTAGGTACCTTAGGTGTAATCGTTTCGGGTTCGGCGTCTAATTACGCCATACCCGATGAGCATGAGGATTGCGAGGATTAGGAGTCCGAACGGATACTCTGGGATTGGCGGGGTCGGTGCGGGGTTGAGGACTAACCCAATTTCAAACCAAGAGAATTCGCTCGTATAGGTCGCTGGGAACGTTGTTGGAGAAGTTACAGCGGACGTGGAATATTCTTCAAACAGAAAGAGGCTTGTCCCACTAGGTGATAGTGTGAAAGAGCTTCCGGCTGTAACCGGGCTTCCCGCGATGATTGTACTAAGAACGAAGGCTCCGCTTTGGAACGTGGTCGAGGCCGTGGAAACCGAAGTGGGACTGGGGAAGCTACTGGCCCCAGAGCTGACGGCGGTTACGATTGGGGGCGTCGCCACACCTGAAACCTCGTATGCGTACGCTTCAATGACGATGTGGGTACCGGGGATCGTAATTGTGATTGTATCCGACCCACTTGAGGCCAGAGTAGCGTAGTAGATGTAGCAAATAGTGCTACCACCATCACAGGGAAAGGTCGCGGCTTGCGTAAATGATGAAGATAATGAGTCAGTGATAGAAGTTAACGTAGGGTCCACAAGTAAAGTTACTACAAGTACGTTTCCGCTCGCAACATTGCTCGAGAAAGTTACCGGTAGCGTTGTGCAGGGGGCACAATCGCCCTCCTTCTGCTGAACGAGGGTTGATGCGGCGTGAACAGGCAACGGCTCCAAAAAGACCAGAAAGATCAGCAAGACTACTAGTAACCCAAGCCCCGTTCCACGTCTCATTAACACGCACCCTGCTTTTGACGGGGGTTTCTGAAGTTAATAAGTCCTAGTTCGGCTCCCGATCTTGGCTTAAGATCCGGAACAACGATGTTCCGTCAACGATCTGATAAAACAAAGAAAGAAAATTAGGGCGATATCCGCCCAGGGTTAGTAGCCTTAAGCTACTTGTTCCTCCTGTCTAACGTTCTTGTCGTGCTCAGAACTTAATCTCATCTTAACTGGTCGTTTCTTAGCCAATCTCAAACACCTCCATCAATCAACTAGAATAGTCGCACGTGCTGACTAGGTATTTAACGTGGGTTGGAGGGGAAGTCGCAAAGGGTAATCATCCTCCATTTCCACCTAGTGGAACGATAGTGGGGTTCGGTTTCAGGAGCTAGGCCATCAGGTATCTTGTGGCAAAACGAATTTGACGGCACAATTAAAGTCGGAGTTCGGGCCTGAAACGTCATCGTTGTGGTGCCGGGGGCGGGATTCGAGCCCGCGGCTTCTGGGCCCATCGCTTTCCAGATTATGAGTTTCGTCCCGTAAGCCTGACTGGCGCTCTACCAGGCTGAGCCACCCCGGCACGCGCCAAAGGACCGGAGGTTCATGTAAAAACGTTCCCAATCGAACCCGCCTCATCTTCGAAAAGGCATTAAGTGAAAGGGACGGTATGATTGAAAATGCAGGTTGGGTCTCGCCGGCATGGAGTACCAATATCTAACTCTCGACGACTTCGACCTTCGAGACAAGACCGTGCTACTGAGGTTAGACATCAACGCGCCCCTCGACCCGAACAACAACCAGATTCTTGATGACGGAAGGATCGTTGCCGCCAAACCAACGCTCGACGCCTTGTCGGAGGCTAAGGTCGCCGTTCTATCACATCAGAGCCGGCCGGGAAGAGGAGATTTTACGTCGCTCGAGCTACATGCTGAAATCCTACAGAAGATCTGCTCTCAACGGGTAACTTTCATAGATGACGTAATGGGGCCGGCCGCGCGGAGGGCCGTGAGGGATTTGAAAAGAGGTGAGGTCGTGGTGTTGGACAATGTTAGGTTTTGCGCCGAGGAAATTCTCGAAGATAAGGCTGAGAAACTCGCGAAAACAAACCTCGTAAAACGTTTGGCTCCACTCTTCGATCTATATGTGAATGATGCTTTCGCTACGGCGCACAGATCGCAGGCTTCACTCGTGGGCTTTCCATACGTTCTCCCGTCCGCGGCGGGAAAATTGATGGAGGGCGAGCTATCCGTGATTGAGAAGCTGATGAGCAACCCCGCTCGACCGATCACGTACGTGCTCGGCGGCGCGAAGATAGAGGACAAAGTTCCCGTAATAGAAAACATCCTATCGACGGGGAAAGCGGACCGAGTCCTAGTGGGAGGTAATGTGGCGAAAGTGTTTCTGAAAGCCATGGACATTAAACTTGGTGAGGCGGATGAGGAGGAAGTAGGGGCAGCAAGTGACGAAGTGCTCAAGGCCAATCGTATCCTATCCAAGTACAAGAAACGCATCGTGTTGCCAACCGACTTTGGAACTTCACAGGATCGTGAGCGTGTGGACGAACCGGTTCGTAGATTATCGAAGGTTGGTAGGGCGATGGACATTGGTTCTAATACGGCTGGTAGATTCTCTGATATAGTCGCGGATTCGAGAACAGTGGTGGCTTCTGGACCGATGGGGGTTTTCGAAGAGGAAGGTTTTGAGAGCGGGACGAAGGCGATTCTAGAGTCGATGGCGAATGCCAATGCTTTCACGGTTATCGGGGGCGGTCACTTGGCTGGCTATGCAGGAATCCTCGGAGTCGCAGGACGACTCTCCCATGTGAGCACGGCTGGAGGTGCGATGCTCTCGCTCCTCGCCGGGGAGGAACTCCCCGCAATAACGGCTCTCACTGCGGCCGCAAAACGCTACAAACGGAAGTAGTCAGGTTCAGTCGCGAGAATTTTAAGCATGAATGTTCATACTCGCGCTGCGCCTCGGTGGCTCAGCCTGGCAGATCAATTTGACCAGAGAGCGGCCGCCTTGTAATCAAGAAGACAGGAAAGCGGCAGGTCGCGGGATCGAATCCCGCCCGAGGCTCCAGACAAACATGGCCTGAGTCTGAGTTACTGGTCGTAATAGATGGTAATAACGTAAGCAACTGATGGTAACGTCACGTCTACGTTGGGTCGGGCAAATTCTTGGGGCTGTAACAAACCGTTTGGTGGGCTCGTCTAGTTTTAGAATGCGCGGTTTAGCGATCTGCGCTTAACTATACCGTACCCAACTATCATTAGGATAACTAGGAATGGTAGTCCGAGTGGGTATTCAGGTATCGGCGGTGGCGTGGATGCGGTTTGCACGGCGTCTCCAATCATACTCCAAAGCGTCGTTTCATCCTCAGAGTAGGTGATAGTCAGTGGGACTACGAGGCCACTCTGGGTTGAAGACACGATCTTGTACTCAGCACCGGCCGTACTGGGATTTGCTATTAGAGTGAAACCCGAACCAGCCGCGAGAGTGCCTGAACTGTACCCGATCATACCCAGTATCATGTCGTTAGCGTTTGAGGTAGATGGAATCGTTACGCTAGCCGTAGTAGTACAAGTAGCGACCATGCAGGGAGTTGCAACGCCGCTGTTTGTTGCGGGTACCCCTACTGAAGGATCAAAGGGAGACGCAATATTTGCCCCGCTAATTCCCCAAACTACTAATCCGATGAAAGCAGAGCTTGACGTAGTAACTTGTATTGTGTCCGCCGAAATCGTTGGGGACGCTACAGCCCACCATTCACTCATCGTTCCAGAAATGGGGAGTGGAGTAGACCTTCTCAGCGTGAAACTCAAATGTCCCTGACTATCAGTTGGCGTGTTGAAAGTAACACTCGGCCCAGTAATTGTGTTTGCAACTACGATTATAACATCATTCGGGTTGCTAGTCGAGAACGGCGTGACTGAACACGACGCAGCACCGCAAAAGTTTGAACCGGACCCGTCTAGGGATAGACTTGGGGAGCTGTGAACAGGCAATGGTTGCAAAGCTAGAAGAAACATCACCATGACTACGAGTAAGCCAAACCCAGCCACCCGACGTTTCAAGAACACGGACCCTACATCAGACGGGGTTTCTGAAGTTAATAAGACCTCGTTCGACTCTCGATAATAGATCACGAATCAAGAACGGGCTTAGAAATGTTCGTAGTTTTTCGACGCGCGTTCTGAATCAGAGTTAACCACTTGTTTTTCGACCTTTATTCCAGCGACTTCTGTCAGTCTGAAGTTATTTAACCCGTTCCACAAAAAAGGTAAATCGCAGGACAAACCGTTTCTTTGTTACCGGCACCGAGCGTGAACTTGATTTTACCCGACGGAGGGTAACTGATAGTTGCCTTCAGTTCGTTTTGGTTAAGAAAGGCATTTAAGCGCCAAACAGCTGCCTCTAACTGATTTCAATGGACTCGAAATCAAAATCCTGGCTTGCGATCGCTATGGGGATTGTCATCATCCTAGCCGACATCTACTGGTCGGTCGTAGGCGCCTCCTACACTTATCCGCCGTGGCTTGCTGCGGGCATTATCATTTTCGTTGCGAGCCTGGTCTGGATCTGGGTCGACTACGACCTCATGAAGAAGTAGACGAACTCAGTAATCTAGGCCCGTACGGCAAAATCTTCCTTCACCGTTCGCAGAACGATGATCGTCTCCGTTCCAGCGATGCCGTCGATCTTTCCGACTTCATCCATTATCTTTCCTAACGCTTCCGTCCCGCTAGTCCGAATCTTGAGAATCGAATAATATTCCCCAGTCACATCGTAGATTTCATAGACCTCATCGAATTTTCGTAATGCGTCAAGTGTCCCTGGAAACGCTTTGGGGGTTGCTCGGACGAGTACAATTGCGGTAAGGGCCCTTCCGACAGCTTTAGGATCGACGATCGCGCTATAACCTCGAATCACCCCCCCCTCCTGCATCTTTCTCACTCGTACGAAGACTGTTGCTTCACTTACTCCGACTTTCTGTGCAATTGTTTTGAATGAGATTCGTGCGTCGCGTTGGAGTTCTAGCAAAATCTTGCGGTCAGCCTCATCGAGTTCCATTTGGCTGCTCTGCAAGATTTGCTTCTTTTCTGTCGCAAGAATTGTCATAACTGAATCCACAACTTCAGGGAACATTTATTAGTGATAACATAATGTATGGGCCGAATTCATAAGGTTTCCTTAACAAAATGAGCCGATTCTACATGCCTGAAAAAGTCGTCTTAGCCTACTCCGGCGGCCTCGACACCTCCGTCATGGTCCGCTGGATCAAAGAAAGATACGGATACGACGTCATAACCGTTACCGCAGACGTCGGACAAGCAGATGATCTTACCGAGGTTGGGAAGAAAGCCAAACTGATCGGAGCGATCAAACACTACACGCTAGACTTGAAAGAAGAATTCCTTCACGACTATGTCTTCCCGGCAATCAAAGCCAACGCTCTCTACGAATCCAAATATCCAATCAGCACAGCCCTCGCAAGGCCACTGATCGCCAAGAAACTCGTTGAGATCGCCCACAAGGAACACGCCCAAGCAGTCGCCCACGGATGTACAGGAAAAGGCAACGACCAGGTTAGATTCGAAGTTACGATCAAAGCCCTCGACCCCAAACTGAAGATCATAGCTCCCGTCCGGGAATGGAAACTTCCGCGGGAACAAGAAATCCGATACGCCGAAGAACATGGGATACCCGTCCCGGTTGACCTCGAAAACCCATACAGCGTAGACCAAAACATCTGGGGTCGCTCAATCGAATGTGGCATACTCGAGAACCCCGCCGTCGAACCACCCCAAGAAGCATACGAATGGACCAATTCTCCCGAAAACGCTCCGGCAACACCCGAATACTTTACTATTGAATTTGAGAAGGGGGTTCCCGTAGCCGTTAATGGAAGGTGCCTCAACCCTGCCGATCTAATCAAGAAGCTGAACTACATCGGCGGAAAGCACGGCGTTGGCCGAATCGATCACATCGAAGACCGTCTAGTCGGAATCAAATCCCGGGAAATCTACGAATGCCCAGCAGCGACTATACTAATCGAAGCCCACAGGGACCTGGAGAAACTCGTCTTAACAAGGCATGAAGTATGGTTCAAACAGAAAATTGACACAGAATGGACCAACCTTGCATATACTGGACTTTGGAACGACCCACTCAAAGAAGATCTTGACGCCTTCGTCGAGAAAACTCAGGAACATGTCTCGGGAGAAATCAAACTAAAAGTTTACAAAGGCACCGTCAGTGTCGTCGGAAGAAGTTCGCCCATGTCACTCTATGATACGGCGTTGGCAACATACGGTGCATCCACGACGTTTGACCAGACTTGGTCTAGTGGATTCATTGAGATCTGGGCAATGCCAACCGTTGTGGCGAACGCGCGAAAGCGGGATCATTCTAACAATCCGGTGCAGTACAAAGTCGCTGCGAAGGCGACCACGCAAGCGCGTAAGGCAAAGTAGAACGCCCCAACGCTGGCACCCAGGGGTCGTGTTCGCTAGACTACTCGTTAGTTCGATTTGATGGAGGTGAGCGGATGTCTATTGAAAAATGTGTTGATTGCGAGGCTCAGATCACAGTCCCGGATGATGCCGTTAATGGGGAAATTGTGAGCTGCCAAGATTGCGGGCTAGACTTCGAGGTGGTAGTAACTCCCCAAGGCCGCTCGATCAAACCAGTAGTGATTGAGAAAGAGGATTGGGGTGAATAGGTAACGGTCAAAGTTGGCCTGTTGTACGATCAGTTAAGGCCCGACGAGCGGCTCATCATAGACGCCGCAAAACGCGATAGCATAAACCTGCAGCTCTTTGACACGAATCAACTCGCATGGGACATCACAAATGAACAAGACGGGATCGAATTAGCGGACGCTTTCCTCCAACGCTGCATGTCCTTCTTCAGGAGTATACACGTAACCGCAGCACTGGAAGCGAGAGGAAGACCCGTCGTCAACTCCTACAAGGCAGCGTCAACCTGTGGAAACAAACTTATCGCATCGATATCTCTCAGTCACGCGAAGATTCCGACCCCACGAACATTCCTCACCTTCACCCAAGAAGCATCACTCAAAGCATTAGAGCAATTAGGCTACCCAGCAGTCGTAAAGCCGATTGTTGGAAGTTGGGGAAGGCTCGTTGCGCAAATCAAAGACCCTGATTCAGCAACCGCAATCCTTGAACCGAGAGAGTACATGCATCCCATCCAACAAGTCTACTATCTGCAAGAGAAAATAAGGCGCCCCGAACGAGACATCCGGTGTTACGTGATCGGCGATCAAGCAGTCGCCGCCATTTACCGAAACGCCCCACCAGACGATTGGCGAACTAACACGGCGCGTGGAGGCGTGGCTGAGAATCTTCCGGTAACTCCTGAACTAGCAGAACTCAGCATAAGAGCAGCTCAAGCCGTCGGGGGCGGCGCTTTCGGCGTAGACCTAATGGAAACTGAGAGCGGCTTCGTTGTTCACGAAGTAAACCACACTACCGAATTCAAGAACACCGTTCGCGTGACCGGGATTGACATTCCGAAGCTGTTACTCGAGTACACGATTCAGCAGGCTAAGAAATGATAAACGTCTCCGTGACGGGAGGCTCAGGATATGTAGGTGGCGAGCTCCTACGGCTACTCCTTTCCCATCCAAGCTGCGAGGTCCAAGCCGTCACGTCGCGGCGATACGCCGGAGAACCACTATTTCGAATTCATCCCAACCTTAGAGGCGTAACCGCGCTCAAATTCCAGGAGGAGGGTTTGGAGAGCGTTATTGCAAGAAGCGACCTCGTCTTCACCGCGCTGCCACATGGAAAATCCATCGAAGTCGTTCCACAACTCCTAGAGCGCAACGTGAAAGTGATAGATCTCACTGCAGACTTCCGACTGAAAGACGCCAAAGCATACGAGGAATACTACGGATTTAATCACCCTCGACCGGATCTCTTGATGAAATCAGTATACGGGCTACCCGAACTACACCGAGACAAAATAAAGACGGCGCAACTTGTTTCTGTTCCAGGTTGCATGGCTACCGCGGCAATCCTAAGTCTCGCTCCAATTGTGGGAAGCGGATGGATTGACCTAAACCGAATTGTGATCGATGCGAAAATCGGCTCGTCGGGTGCCGGGGCTAGTCCAACAATTGCAAGCCACCACTCCGAACGGGCGGGAGGGGTCCGTCCGTACAAGGTTACAGGGCACCGGCATATTGCAGAGGTGGAACAGGAACTTGATCCACTCGCCGGTAAGAATCTTCATGTTTCATTCACCCCTCACGCGGTAAACATGATCCGCGGCATCCTCTCCACCTCCCACACCTTCATGACCAGTAGATTGGAACCTCGAGATGTCTTCAAGGCAATTCGCGCAAAATACGAATCAGAACCCTTCATCAGGATCGTTTCAGACAAGAAAGGTCTTTACGGATTACCTAACCCCAAGGTTACGGTTGGCACAAACTATTGTGACATAGGCTTCGAGATAGATGCTCACTCAAAGCGACTGATTCTCTTCTCCGCCCTAGACAACCTGACGAAGGGGGCTGCCGGAGCGGCGGTTCAGTGCTTCAACCTTATGTCAAGCCTCGATGAGAAAACCGGCTTGAATCAGATAGGCTTACACCCGTAGTGATTTCCATGGTTATCGTTGTAAAAGTCGGGGACAAAGTAATGAGCGACGCTTTCTCAGAATCTGCGCTAACTGATTTCGCAACTCTGACGCACCAGACGGCGACTGTTTTGGTCCACGGAGGGGGGAATACGGTTACAAGTGTTGCTGAAAAACTCGGAGTTCATCAGCAATTCGTTACTTCTCCTGAGGGTTTCAGAAGCCGCTACACCGACGCTGAGACGATTCCAATCTATACTATGGTTATGGCGGGCAAAGTCAACAAACAAATCGTCTTGCAACTCCTCAGCAGAAAAATACCGGCGGTCGGCCTCTCGGGATTAGATGGGAGCCTAATACGAGCCGAAAGAAAAAGAAAACTGATCATTAAGGATGAGCGAGGCCGGAGGAGAGTCATAGACGGAGGATACACCGGTATGATTACGCATACTGACGGAACTCTTTTGAGAGCATTGATTAGCAGTGGTTACGTCCCAGTTATCGCACCAATAGGACTCGGCGCTGAAAATGAGCCTTTGAACATAGACGGTGACAGAACCGCAGCGCATGTTGCTGCAACTCTGCAAGCTGACGTTTTATTGCTCATAACTGATGTGGGAGGAGTTTCTCTAGATTCCGGTATCGCACGTCATCTGAACGCCGACGAGGCGAAGAGAGACCTATCAAAGCTCGGACCGGGAATGATCACAAAAGTTTACGCTGCGCTCGAGGCCCTTTCGAAAGGCGTCGGCAAAGTTGTGGTAGCACCAGGTAAGGGCACAGCCCCATACACCGACGCAATCAACGGAGAAACCGGGACTTTGATCACCGCATGACTGAACCGGATGCGCGTACAATTGAAGACACGCATTACGCCAAGTACTATGCACGCAAACCAGTTACGATAGTTCGCGGAAAAGGAACGCTGCTATACGATGATCGTGGCAAGGAATATGTTGACTGCACCGGAGCCTATGGCGCGTGCATCGTAGGCCACGCACACCCACGAGTTGTAGAGGCAATAGCGGATCAAGCCGAGAAGCTCATCGCATGCCACGGATCAGTATACAATGACGCTCGAGCACTATTCACCTCGAAACTGACCAATATTCTACCTAAGGGCCTCGATAGAATCTTCCTCAGCAACAGCGGCACCGAGGCAGTCGAGTGCGCTATCAAAGTCGCACGGAAATTCACCGGAAAAAGAAAGATTGTCGCTGTCAAGGGTGGATTTCACGGCAAAACTCATGGGGCGCTCTCGGCAACGTGGGATCCTAAGTACAGGAAGAATTTCGAACCCCTTGTCCCAGGGTTCGTTCATATCCCCTTCGGCAACCTCGAGGCCGCCAAAGAAACCATTACGAACGACACTGCAGCAGTTCTCGTTGAACCAGTCCAGGGTGAGGGAGGAATCCGTGTCCCTTCCAAGAGCTGGATGGGACTCTTGCAGGATTTGGTTCATGATGCAGGTGGGCTGCTCGTGGCAGACGAGATTCAGACTGGCTTCGGCAGAACTGGAAAATTGTTCGCTTCTGAACATTTAGAAATGCAGCCAGACATCCTTTGCCTGGGAAAAGGCGTCGCAAGCGGATTACCAATTGGCATAACCGCAGCTAACTCAGAGACAATGGGTTCACTCTCCGTTGGCGAACATTCGAGCACGTTCGGAGGAAACCCTGTCGTCTGCGCAGCCGGATCCGCCACCATCGACGTCCTGTTTGATGAAAAACTGGTGGATAATGCGGCCAAAGTTGGGGAATACTTCAAGGCTGGCTTTCTGCGATTGATGAGTGTGCATCGGATAATCAGAGAGGTTCGGGGCCTCGGCCTTATGCTGGCTGTCGAGACCCGCTTTGAGGTCCATCAAATTATCCTAGACGCTTTACAGCAAGGAGTTTTGATGCTTGATGCTGGACGAAACATTCTCAGATTTCTACCACCACTCTGCATCCAACCAGAGCACGTAGATCGTGTTCTCAACACCCTGCCAAAGATTTTGGAGAAGGAGGAGCTTGCAAAGTTATCCGGTTAAATTACTGGAGAAAATGCTGGAACTCTACAGCCCGAGCGGATCCGAAGCCGAGCTAGCTGAGTTCCTTCATAAAGAAATGCAATCAAGGGGCTTCGACTCGAAGATTGACCAGGTTGGGAATGTAGTTGGCGTTCTTGGCAACGAAGGTCCGCGGATTCTACTCTGCGGACATATGGATACGGTTCCGGGCCGAATACAGATTCGACAGGACGTCGATCTGCTCTACGGGCGGGGCGCCGTAGACGCCAAATCGTCCCTGGCAGCGATGATCGTCGGCGCTGCTCTCGCTAAGGAAAGAAGTTCATATCCTTTCCAAGTTATCCTAGCAGCCGTCGTGGAGGAGGAGACTAGCAGCAAGGGCATTCGTGCGATAATCGATGATCAAACTCAGTACGCGATGGCGGTATTCGGAGAACCGAGCGGCGTCTCGAACATGATCATCGGATACAAGGGAAGCCTCAAACTGCACGTGACCTTCACTACCAGCGGAGGCCATTCGGCTTCACCCTGGCTCTCAGCCAACAGCTACGAGGAATCAAGCCTATTCTGGAGAGCGTTTGAAAAAAGAATTCTGAAGACCAAGTCTCAATCCAAGTTCGATACGGTAACCGGTTGCGTCACCCGCGCGGAAGCTGGTGAGGGAGGAAATAGTGTGCCGACACGCGCGACCTTGGATGTTGATCTCAGAGTCCCGCCTGCGATGTCGCTGAACGATCTGGTTGCCAAAATTAATGAATTTACAAGCGGGTACAATTCAACTCGAAAAGATGTGAAGATCCAGGTAGGCTTCGAAGATCCGACCGAAGGTTTCCTTGGTTCTCCCAATTCCACCGCCGTCTCGGCTTTCCGGTGGGCCATTAGGAAGATGAAAGGCGGCCAGGTTGCCATGGTCAAGAAGACTGGCACAAGTGACATGAACCTCTTTGTCCAACGACAGAATATTCCCATGTTTGCTTATGGTCCAGGGGATTCGAGGTTTGATCATACTGAGATTGAACATGTGAGAATCTCGGAGTACCTAGGATGCATCGAAGTCTACGCCCGCGCTCTCCCAAGGTTCGTTGAAAAAGCCCACAGTTCACCACTCCTACCGGCTGCAACGCAGTGACCCTAGATGTCGTCTGTTCTGAAGGGCGGCCGGTTAAGGCGAACACGAAAAGATGTAGTGGATTTTATTTCATCACTTGAATCCGACAAGCGAATAGCGTTATCGACAGTCCTGGTCAACGAGGCGCACGTGATTGCGCTCGCTAGATCTGGGACGATTGAGAAACCTAAGGCCCGCAGAATTCTGAAGGCACTGAGAAGCCTTGAAAGTTACAATTTTCCTGAACGAAACGCGGAAGATATTCACGTGGTAATTGAGGATACTGTCACGAAACGTACGGGTAGAGAGGTGGGGGGTCTACTTCACCTCGGCAAGAGTCGGAACGACCAAGTCGTTACAGCTATTAGAATGACTCTCAGGAGCGAGATAATCGAACTCAGTGGCCAAATACTTACTCTCGAATTCTCAATCCTAAGCTTAGCGAAGAAGCATATTACTACCGTGTTCCCGGGCTATACCCATCTTCAGCCCGCACAACCAATAAGTTTCGCCCATTACCTGCTTGCGAACTGTGCTTCTTTGTCACGAGATGTAGATCGGCTAACCGAAGCATACGGGAGAGTCAATCGTTCGCCAATGGGTGCCGCGGCGTTGGCTGGAACAAGTATACCGCTGAATCGGCGGTTGATCGCGCGCCTACTTGGCTTTGATGAGCTTGTGGACGCTTCTTTAGACGCGGTTGGCGGCCGTGACTTCGCCTTAGAGATTCTTGGAAACTGTGCCCTCTTAGCTTCCGACCTCTCCCGAATCGCGACAGATCTAATCTTCTACAGCTCAGCAGAAGCCGCGCTCGTTTCGATTCCCGACGAGTTCGCCTCGACGAGCAGCATCATGCCCCAAAAGAAAAACGCCGACCCGCTCGAGCTAATCCGTGCAAAGTGCGGGAAAATCGGAGCCAATTTCAATTCTGGACTTTCAATAATGCACGGTTTACCCTCAGGATACAATCTTGACTACCAGGAAGTAACGCCCATTCTCTGGGAGTCGATTGACGAACTCAAAGCCTGCCTCCGAATTCTCACCGCAATCATGCCTAGGATAACCGTTGACCGTCGATTGTCGAGCAGGCGTTACCTAGAGTTCACTGCGGCAACTGAAATTGCCAACCTCCTAGTAAGAAAGGAAGACTTGCCCTTCAGAACCGCTCACCACCTGGTCGGCTCAGTTGCACGATCAGCCCTCAGTCAAGGCATGACTTTCAAAGACATGAAGCGATCAGATTGGGAACGGGTTCTAGGAAGGTCAATCCGGCCAAGCACGATGAAGTCGATCGGTGACGCTTTGGATCTCGGCCGTCACCTTCGCCTGTATCGAACTAGCGGCAGCCCTAATCCGCAAGAAACAAAGAGGCTTATCGCACAAGAATTTGTTTCATGCAAGAGATCCCGCACACGTAACGCAAGACTACAGGCAAAACTTCGAAAGAGCATGCATGAGCTTCGGGCCGCCTCGCAGATGTAACCCTCAGAGATACTTCTTTTTCATCAAAATGACCGCCACCGCGGCGACTATTACGACCCCCCCTAAGATTTGCAACGCCTCCTGTTCGCTTAGGAGCGGAGGTTGATCGTTGGTGATTGGTAGTCCGCTGATTGGGCTGAGCATTGTATCCACTGGTGCGTAGTTGTCCGTGAGGATTGGTGGGTTGTTTCCGACGGGTGTGAAGTAGTTGGTTAGGTAATCGTTCATCCCCGGAACCTTCACAATTGTGCTTGTCGAGGCGAGTTCTTCAAAATTCGTGGCTCCCAAGTGATTGGTTGCCAGCGTGGCGATGATTATCACGTTTTGTGCGTTCGTATTTGATGCTCCGTCTACTGCGAACGTGTAAACGTTTGGAAAGATTTGACTCATCGTTGTGGTTTCGGCGGTGAGTAATTGGTCGTTGCTGGATGTTGTTCCTGAGATTAGGTTTGAGATCACTATGCCTTTGGTGGATAGGTGGGAGTCGATTAGTTTGAAAAATTCTAGCGTCATTAATTGGAATGGGACGTAGCTTCTGGAGTAGGCGTCTAGCACGATGAGGTCGTATCTCTGCTGACTGTTTTGAAGAAAAACTCGACCGTCGTCGATGTAGACATGAAGTTTCGGATTGCTAGCGTTCACGGCGAAGTATTGTTCGGCGACTTGCACAACCTGCGGGTCCATCTCCGCGACGTCGACTGTGACGTTTGGATAGTCTCTCAGGAAGGCTTTGGGGCCGGTAAAGCCGCCTCCTCCGATGAAGAGGACGCGAGTTATGTTCGGGTTAAGCAGGAGTCCGATGTGGAAGTAGTCGGTGTAGGGGAAGACGGTTCGGTTAGGGTCTTGAAGATCCATAGCGCTGTGAAGGTTGTCATCCATTATGAGATAGCGTGTCGTGGATTGGGTTGCTGGGTCATACGCGTCTGCTACAATGAGATGATGGTAGGGCGTGTCGGTTTCGTAGATTGTATCACCTAAAGCCAGCGTGTAGGTGGCAATTGTCAGCTGACGGTTAACCATGTAGGGTGCAGCGAACGGGAGGACGATTAGGATGAGGATGACTAAGAACTTGAACCGATAACTCAACCCTAGAAAAGCAACGACCAGCAACACAACTCCCAACACAAAGATGATCTTGTTAACTCCAAAAAGAGGAATTAGAATGAAAACAGTCAGAAACACCCCTGCTATGCTCCCCACAGTTGAAAGTGCGTAAAGGTTGCCTGACGCTTTGCCTAACGTCTCAAAACTCTCGGCTACCAGCCGAATAGCATACGGCGACACCATACCCAGAAGTACGCCTGGCGGCCCCAGCAGTAAGGTTGTGGCGAGTAGAGGCGCATAACGGTCACCAAGATTCAACCTGATCGCAAGGTCGAAGAGAGGAGGCGCGATGGCCGGAAGTGATAGAACCACTAAACCCGCAATGAAGATCACGATCGAAAGCACGTTGAAGTTCGGTTTTATGTCGGCAAGCTTCCCACCTAGATAGTAACCCGCGCTGAGCGCTGACAGGACCACACCAATCAAACTGCCCCAAACGAAAATCGAGCTTCCAAACACCGGAGCCAGCAACCTGCTTCCCAAGAGTTCGAGCGCCATCACTACAGCGCCCGAGACAAAGACCGAAATAAACAGGCGAAGTTGACGCGGCATTCAGATTCCTGTCAAGAAATTGGATTGATAAGGTCTACAGCCTATTCAGAGTTTTTGGGATTTGCCGTAGGTGCGCCTTGGCATTCAAGGTACTCGTAGAGTTTGAGGTAGCGGTCGAGATGAGTTGGCTTGAGGGTTGGTAGTTGTCTAACCAGATTTGCATGTACATGTCCGAGCCCTGCGGGACGGAAATCATAGCTGAATATGTGGCGTATCCCTCCAAGGCCACTCCCATTCCGTATGTTCCCTGAGGAACCCATACTTGGAAAGATCCGTCGAGGCTAGACGTTGTGTAGTTTCCAGGCCGAACATCAATGATGTTTGTGAGGGTGCTGTTGTTTGGCTGAAGCGTAATTGTCGCCCAAGACAAGTGACGGGCAACGTCGAAGTAGTCTGGTCCCATTACGGTCCCGAAAATCCGGGACGCCCGATCCATGTATGTAACTACGGAAACATCCTGCGGCGCGGTAACAATTACGCGTAAAGGCTCTAACTGGTAGTAACCATCAACCCAAATTCTAATCGTGTACGTGTGAGGCGACATATTCCACGGGTATAGAATTAAACCACCCGGAATTTGGCTCGCTGCATCTGTCGTATCATAGAAACCCGACCAGATAAGCCGTGGATCTCCATAGTAAAGGTCGAATCCAGATAAGATGAAGTGGGCGGTCATGTTTCCGTTCTTAATGTAAGTTGCATTCGCCGCAACGAATCTCCCTTGATCATCGAAAACCTCGATACGCGTCGGCGTGGCGGTCAAGTTGTTGATCGGTTGGGCGAAAGGCAATGTGGAGTTGATCGAGCTGAGGATGGCTTCATGCGTGTAGAATATCGTTAGATCGATTACTGGGTTCGCAATCATGTAAATTGCCACGTCAGAGATAGCGCCAAGTCTGACGTACACGTGGATTATCTGCTGCTGAGTATAGCCGTGGGTTTGGATTATTATCGTATAAGTGTCAGTAAGAAGCCCATCAAAAGTGAATGTTACATTCGTTGCTCTCCGCACCTGCGTCGAATTTGTCTGATAGATGACTCCGTTTGGGTCTATGATCAAGAGCTTGATTGTCGATCCAGGGTAAGTCCAAGTTGTGTTGAGAGGGGGAACTTGATAATTGATCGAACGGAGAGTCAACAGGACGCCTCCTGCGCGATATATTGAGAAGCTGATCAGGGTTTCCTCAGTGGTAAGGCCGATAGTGGCTTGATGGATGTCTGTTTGGTAGTAGAGAGTTCGGATTCCGATGTTAGCGAACCCAGCGAAACTTGGAGAGGAGGTAAGACGCGCAACGATGTAATATGTGCCGGGCGGGAGGCCGTAATTCTGTGACAGTAGTGAAAAAGTGCCGAAACCTCGAGTGTTGCTGAATCCTAGCAAGTCAACTGTTTCATTCGTACTTCCTGGCGGTACGAACGTTACGTTTTGTGCTCTGAGTATGCCCTGTTGGTCGTATGCTGAAACAGTCAGCGTACCTCCAATTTGAAGAGGCTGACCGCTGTTGTCGAAGCCCGTCAGCGGTTCCGCGACTAGTGTATTGTTTGAGTACTTGAAGTGGATAGTGACTCGAATGCTTCCCGTTCGGATGAGAGGTAACACAGTCTCTGTATCCGTCGTAAAATTGCCCACATGAACCCGAACTTCTTCGAGTTGGATGTAACCTGTTACGTAAGCACGGAGGAGATAGTCGCCTGACACTAGGCCTGAAGTGTAATTAGCGAAGTCTTGGGGAATGCGTCCATCAAAACCAACTTGATCTTGAATCGGAGGATGGACTAAGCCGGGGCCGAAATCAAACGACGTTGCCGTGGGGTCCGTAAAACTTGTTGTAGCATAAGGGGCTGATGTTGATGCTACCAGGTTCCCTGCCAAATCTAGAAGGTCAACGGTAATTGCTCGGGGTATCGAAGTACCGTTTATCCCTGCAAGCCCTCCCCAGGGGATTAAGTTTCCATCGGGGCCTTTGGACAATATTGTTCCGCTGATTAGTACGCTGTCTGAAAGATACACGTCAACCCCTTCTAGCGATTGGGCGGCAGCAACGCTTACGGTCCACGGTCGAAGTGTTGGGATGTATCCCGCAGCGTAGGCGGTTATGTTGTAAGTGCCGGGCGCGACCCCAAACAGTGTATAGTTTCCGCCGGCGGTCGAATTGAGAAACGCCTGGGCTGAAACTGATCGGCCGAGGTAATCGTAACCCGTAGCTAATACGCGAGCGCCGGTCCCGTTCGGTAGAAGAGGATAAGTTATTGGTTGTCCCGCTCTCGAAGCGTTTCGATCGCCCAAGTCTCGAAGGACGCCGGAAATGTATGCAGGGTCGCGACTGGCTTTGACTACGAGAGTTGGGAAGTTTGCCGCTCCGATTGAGACGCCGTTTATGAAAGCTTTGAAGAAATATCGTCCTGCTGTTGTTGGGGATGTCACCTGAAAGAGTCTGATGTATTGTTTCAGGTTAATGATGAATATTCGATGGCCAACTAGGGGAGGCGTGTAGGAGCTGGGACTTCGCGTTACGGTGATATTGTAAATGCTCACTCTCCACCAACTAGGCCCGATCTGATCAGATGATGATTGTCTCGACACTTGGATGCTGTTTGGGTCGTAATTGTTCGTGAAGCTTGTCCACGTTTTGCTTATTACCAACCCGGAGAAGTCAGGAGGGATGTAGATGTCGATTCTAACCGGTGCCGAGATTGGTGGTGAAGGGGAGGCCGGCAAGACCAGAAAGTTGTACGTTGCATTGTCGAGCCCCGGAATTCCGGTTGCATTAATGATGTATCTGCCTGGCCGAATGGCAGGGACAATAAATGTTGGTAGAGGTGGGCCAATCACTCCTCCAGCCATAGTGCAAGGTGGAGTAAGAGTTACCGTGATTGGGGGCTTGCCCGAGAATGAGATTGAGCAGACCGTATCAGTTAAGGAAAATCCTATCCCTGAAACCACTGAAACAATTGTTCCAGGCATGCCGAACGAGGAACTCAAAATCATCTGCTGAGAAGGAGAAGATGTGGTTGTCACCATGAATGAAGTCGACGCCTCCCCTGTATCGCCTCCGTTCGTTGTCACAGCAATAGTATAGGTTCCAGGTCCACAGGTAGGCAGCACGCAGGCAACGGCAAATGCACCTGTTAGGACGCCGCTCGTTATGCTGCAACTAGACGCGGACACGGGCTTACCAGTTAAGGAGCACATGGTGTCGGCGGGTGGCGAGTAAAATCCCACCCCAGAGACACTTACAATTGCACCATTTGGGCCGGAAGAAGGGTTGAGAATAAGTGATGGAGGGAGGACGGTGAAGGAGGCTGAGGAGAAATCGCCTCCCGGGTAGCCCTTTGCAGTAATTATGTACGTGCCAGCCGGGACGTTTCCGACATCAAACCATGTCATGCCTGCAGTCAGATTACCTCCCGAAATCGTACACAAGTCGGAGGCGAATGTTATGCCCGACAGAGTGCAACTTGTATCTTTGGGAGAAAAACCCGATCCCCACACTTGAACTTCAGGATGTGGAAAGACAGAGGACCATACCTGAGCGGAGGTGGGGTTGAGCATGAGTGGGTTCAGGGTGACGTTGAAGAGAAGATCTCCCGTGCTGTTGTTTAATATGGCGCTGTCAGGGTAGCTTAGTTTTACCGAGCCGAACGTTGGGAAGTCGCTCCCAAGCGGCAGGTCGAACTTGCCAGGCGATACACCAACTGAAGAGGTGTTGATGCCGCTTGAGTATGCGGGGTTGGCGGCGACCTCTACTAGAATCAGTGTCAGTAGGAGGATTGCTGCGACGAGTTGTTTGTTGCTTGGTCGCCCAGCAGTGTGGCCGGACATTAGAAAAGCCAGGGTGGAACTTAGTTTTCGTCTAGCTTACTTTCTTCAGTTTTATCTGTTAGATCTGCTTCAGTCTCTTCCTCAGACTTGCCGCCCTTGAAACGAACATAGGCGAGCGCTACCACGACGATTGCAAGCACTATGAGAAAGCCGGTTACGAACGATGAGAGCAGGAAGGAGGTCTCTGAACTCGCTCCTGCGGCGGCTCTGAATCCTCCGCCACCAGTAAAGCTACCAGTAAATGTTCCTCCGCCAGTAAACGTCCCACCTGTGAAGGTCCCACGGTTGAAGGTTGGGGGAGGAGCGAGTAGGTAGAGGACGAAGGCGTATCCGGTGTTGAGCAGGCCCGACACCAGAGAAGCGATTAGAAGTTTCTTTTTGGTGATTTTTCGAGTTTGAGATACTAGCAGCGAACCTAACACAATTCCGGCGACTATGATGGGGATTATGATTGGGGTTGTTGGCATCGCAATCTAACCATGCTACGCGAGATTGAAACGAATTTATATAAGGCTAACTACAGGCGGTAGTCGAGAACTGGTCACCCTTGAAACTGCAAGTTCTTCACCCAAACAACAAAGACATACGCTTTGCCCTGGGTGACCTTGAAGCAGCCATGCTCCAGGAACTATGGAAGTCCCCGACGCCTCTCTCAGTCAGAGAGTTTCATGAGAAGCTCTCGCGCAGCCGCTCGATTGCGGTCACAACCGTTGCTACAATTTTGGATAGATTGTACCGGAAGGGCGTTGTGACGCGCAAACTGGTGAAAGAGGGAGGCCCCCATTATCTGTACGCCTCTCGCCTGACTAAGGATGGTTTCAAGCACGTTGTTGTGAATAACGTGATGGGCGCCTTGCTTCGAGGTTTCAACGATGTGACGGTAGCATACCTTGCTGAGAAGATGGCGGACAAACCTGAGGATCGCAAGATTATATCGAAGTATCTGAACAGGCTGAAAAGTGAGGGAGCAAAATGATACATGCGCCCGGGGTCCTCATGTTTTTCGCGTGGCTTCTGATAGGACCTCCACCATTCCCGTCACCCCTGAACGTTCACCAATCCGTATGGTTACCGGCGTTAATTCTCCCAGGTCTCACATTCGCGGCTTTCGGCCTGGCATTCATCGTAAGACGTTCGTATCGTTTCAAGTCTACTGCTCTTCTCGCAGTCCTAGGAATCATGTTCTTCGAGAGCTTACAGTCAATCGCGAATTGGTTACACCTCGAACTGATCGATGCCTCATTCGTCGAGGGTGAGGAGGTTCGGCATTTCGTATCCTTCTTTTTCACACTGAACGTTGGCTTAGCTGCGGTGGGCACAGTCGCGGCCGTATGTGTCGCCTTGTCTCTGGAACTCAGAAAATCCCATCTTTCGCTCGTAAGGCTATTTCCAGAAATGACCTTTCAAACCGCGCCGCCCGAAGTAACGAGTTCCGTGGAAAGGCTTTCCAAAAACATGGGAATTGCTCCGCCAAACGTAACCTTGATTGATTCAGGCGACCCAGCTGCTTTCATCACGCGCTCGAAGCGCGAATACGTGTTGGCCGTGTCGGTGGGGCTGCTGGAATCACTGAACTCCGACGAGCTGAATGCTTGCCTCGCGCACGAGTTGGCACATGTGAAGAATAATGATTTTGCAGTAAGATCATTCGCAACCGCGGCCAGAGTTGCACTATTTGCACACCCGATCGGCCATCTAGTCGAACCTGCTGTCTACAGGGCCCGAGAGTTCCTTGCGGATAGAACGGCGGCCGACCTTGCTGAGCGGGGCGCACTAATCTCTGCTCTCTCGAAGCTTCGAGAATCCCAGAATTATTTCGCCGCGCCGGCCGTTTCGATTGGTACCGCTTGCTTGTTCGACTCAGTTGCCACGAACCCGTTACTCAGGTTGTTCGATAAGCACCCGACCCTCGATAAGAGAATAAATGCACTTCAGGAGCCGTAAGGACTTGAAGAGGTCCACGCGATGCCGAGTCCTGTCAATCATAGTTTTGCTACTGCCTTTGCTCACGCAAATCCCTGACGCGGCCCACGCCCAAACCGCTGCCCACCTAACCGTCTCCGTGACCGGACAGGCTTTGGTGGCGGGTTTGAACAACACAATGACTGTAACAGTTGCAAACAGCTACAGCGGCTACATAGCCATCTATGATGTCGACATTGCTGTCTCCCTGCCCGCACCTCTAGTCATACAAGGCGACAACCATTGGCATTATGATTCAATCCAATATGGACAAAGCGTAACCGTAACCTTCCCCGTCTACGCTCCATCCTCCGCCGCCGGCAGCTCCTACCAAGGCACGATTACGGGAACATACAAGCAGCTGGGAGATGTTTCCTACACTCAGGAGAGCCACTCGTTGGGGGTGTCGGTTACAGGGTACATCAGTTTGGTGGTTTACGGAATTCAGTTTACTCCATCTACCGTTAATCCGGGAGGCAATACGACGATCTCGGGCAATGTGCTGAACAGCGGAAACCTAGCATCCTACAACGCCAACGTCACCGTTGAATCAGACTCTATCGTTTCAGGCCCGCAGAACAGCGTATTCCTAGGAGAGATTGATCCAAACATTCCAAGGCCTTTCAGCATTTTGATCGTCTTCAATCCGAATCTCGCGCCGGGAAACTACACGGTCACCGTCAAGGTGTCCGTTACCGACAATAACCGCCCAGGAATCCCAATTGTGGGTGGGGCCGCTGGACAGGTTCAGGTGATAAAGCCGTCCCAAACTGGAGGGGGCCGAGGTCAGGGCGTCAGCGTAATTGGGCTAATTCTGACCTTTCTCCGAAACCTATTCAGTACCTTCTTCGGATCAAGCTTCCCGTAGGTACTCGCTGAGCTGGCTCCGGATGACTGTGTCCGGTCGCGGATGTGATTGAATCGAGGGAACCGGTCAGTCTATTCGTACTTTAGTGCGACAACCGGGTTCATTCTCGAAGCTCTCCACGCCGGGTAGAGCCCTGCAATGGTCGCTAGGAGAACCGGGAATGTGAGCGCGAAGATTATGAGGTCTGTTGAGAAGACTGGTTGAATACTTGGTGCTGATCCTCCCCCACCTCCGCCTCCGATAAATCTTGGTCCGCCGCCTCCTAATCCTCCAAGAAACCCGCCCATTAGGAACGAGAGTGCGTATCCGAGAATTAGGCCGCAGATGCCCCCTACTACTCCCGTTAGCGCGGCCTCTGACAAGAACATGCCCATGATTTGCTTTGGTCGATACCCTAATGCTTTCAGGATGCCGATTTCTCTGGTGCGTTCCATGACGGAGACGTACATTGTGTTGACTATGCCAACGGTTGCCACGAACAACGACACCGCTCCGATGCTGCCTAAGAATAGCGTAAGTTGCCCTGTGATTCCTTGAATGCTGGATAGAATCTGTCCGGGGCTTATTACCCGAACATTGTTTCCATAATACGTTTGAATTGTATTCTGAACGTTCGCGACATCTCCAGTGTTGTCAACGACCACGTAGATTCCGTTGAAGTATGGAGTCCTCGAAAGAATTGTAGCCGCTTGAAATGAAATGTAGACTGTATCGTCAATGTTGGAGAAGAGAGCTGTGCCGTATTGGGTGAGGATTGCGCTGGCAAGAACCGAGTAGGCGATCGCTGATTTGGCTCCCTTAATCCCGGTAAGAGACATTGAAACCAACTGATGAAGGCCTATCGGCGTTCCTGATGTGGGATTTGCAATGGACCAACCGATCGCGGCGGAAGTAGTATCTCCTGAAAGAGGAATGCTGCCCTCAGCCACGGTCAACCCATTGTACAAGAGTGGGAGGGCTGAAAGATCAATTCCGACCACCGAAGCTTGAAGCGTTGCACCTCCGTTCTGGATAGAGGCTCCATAATTGAAGTAAGGATAGGCCGCAACCACACCGGGTACGCTCTTCAAGTAGGTAATATCTGTTTGACTGAGCTGGTAGGTGTTTGAGGAGCCAGCTTCAAAGAAACCTCCCGCATTTCTTATAGTCAGTATGTTTGCCCCAGTCTTCTGAATGTTAGCAGTAATTCCCGCGCTAAGCCCGCTTGAGCTCGCAATTAATGCCAAAATTATGGCGGACCCTACGGTTATTCCAAGAATGGTTAGGACGCTTCGTATCTTCCGGTCGAGCAGCGCTTTGGCTGCCAGCTTGAACATATCAGTAAGCAGCATGTTTCTCAACCCAAGGAATAGGAATCCAACCTTTGAAGGTACTGTTCCTTTTCGACTAGACCGTCCCGAATCGAGATCACGTGTTGAGTTCTTTCCGCGATGTCCGGGTTGTGGGTAACAACAAGTATGGTTGTCCCAAACTGTTTGTTCGCTTGGACAAACTGGTCAACTACTTCGCTGGTGGTTTTCGAATCCAGGTTTCCCGTTGGTTCGTCGGCGATGACTAGGGATGGGTTGGTTACTAGTGCCCTGGCGATGGCGACTCGCTGTTGTTCTCCGCCGCTAAGTTCAGTTGGCCGCTTGTTTCCTTTGGTTCCAAGACCCACGGCGCTTAGCATCTTTGATGATCTGTTCTTTCGAATCTTTTCTGGCATGCCACGAGAGATGAGAGGCATCTCGACATTCTCCATTGCTGTGAGCCTTTGAATCAGGTTGAACGTTTGATATACGAATCCGAGCTTGCGATTCCGGAGTAGAGCAAGGCTGTCCTCGCCTAACTTTCGAAGGTCGATTCCGTCAATGATTACCCGCCCAGAAGTGGGCCGGTCGAGTGCCCCAATCAGGTTTAGGAGTGTGGATTTGCCGCTGCCCGAAGGGCCCATTATCGCAACAAACTCCCCTCTATTAATCTTCAAGTTGATTCCTTTCAGGGCTGGATAATCGGTATGGCCGACTCGATAGACTTTCGTTACGTCTATGGTCTGAACTGCTGGGCCGGTCGGCGGTTTCGGTGGCATCTTGTCCATAACTACACGCCATAGTTGGCAAATTTACGTGTTACGCTCTAGTAAGCATTGGTTCCGGCTCCCCCGAGCTTAGCCTTATCGTTACCACAGTGGAGAATGCATGTCTTGAATTTGCATCGCGGTTGCGGCTTTCTAAAGTCATAGGGCAAGTAGCCTTGCTGCACAGGCAGTTTGAAAATTGTTGTTATCGAAAGGGAGCTAAGAAATGGGAATTTCTTGGGTGCCGTCTTATTCTAGGTCTAACGAGGTGGTGGAGGTGGCGGAACCCACGTTAGCATAGGGGGTTGCTGCCTTCGCCCGTAAATGACTAGTCCTGCTGTTGCGATTATGACGGCTGCGAGTATTGCTGCTATCGCAACGTAACCCAGTAGGGAAGAGTTGTTCTGGTATTGAGTTTGATATTGCGATTGGTTTCTGTAGGGACGCTGTTGTGAAGGGTACTGGGAGTATGGAGGAGTCTGGTACGGGTAGGGGTTTTGATACTGATACTGGGTTGGGTATTGGTTTGGATACGGGTATGGGTATGGGGACGGTTGAGTTACCGTGGTAGTAGTGACCTGTTGGCTTCCTGACACAACCTGAAATGTTTCGCTGGTTGCGGTTATCAGATTGCCGTATTGGTTACTGTAGACTGAAACGGAGATCGTGACGGTGTGCCCTTGCGTTGTTGTCGGGAGGTTGAACCCTAATTGTCCATTGAAGTTGGTTCCACCGTTGACAGATTGTAGAACTGTGCTCACCGAGCCTAAGCCGGCGTTTGACGTTGCGTCGTACGCGTTACCTGTTGCGTATATTTGGTTGCCGTAAGCTGTGGTACAGGTTGCTGACATGGGCACTACGATTGGAACGTTAGAGTAAGAGTACACTGCGGGCATGATGGGGTAGCTCAATTGCGCAGTGCAGGCATCAGCCAAGACGGCGTTGCTGTTTGCTCCTGCCGCTATAATTGCTATGATTAGGACAATGCCGAGTATAGCATATCCACGCGTTTTCGCGAATGTTCGAACCAATTTTTTTCATCAACTAACTACAACGTGTAGTTGCCTATAACATGTATGCTTGAATTATTCACATCGAATCATTACAAACTACGCGTGTGGCAAGTAAGATACGCGTACTACACGACCAGACGATATGCCGAAAGACAGAGCGGTTCACACGAGTGCAAGACATTCAGCCTTACCGGTCGAGAAAACTCGAACTAGGTTTTGGAATAGGTGAATGGTTCATTCGCAATGACTAATTAGTGATGTGGTGGGGCCGGCCGGATTAGAACCAGCGACTCTTGGGACGAGAGCACCTTCATGACTTAATTCCTTGGCTCATCGGTGAACAAATCGGAGGCGTCGCCCTTCGTGAATCTTCTCGAATCGCTAGGCGGCCACGGTATCGCGTTGGTCGCGCGATTATTGGATGACCGCTCATACAATAGATATCATAGCATCTGGCGAAGGATTGGAGAGCATAGGCAGGTGTTGGAATTACGGAGGACAGGGATGGGGTACGGTACTATCGCTAGGAGAGTTGGCGTTGGGAAGGGTGAGGTCGTCAATTGGTTGACGGGGCGATATGATCCGCTACGGAGACATGTGTTGCCGATTGTAGGTCCACACCTCGCTTATGGAATTGGGGCCTGGATTGGTGATGGCACGCTAGTATTATACAAAAAGAGATGGAAACACTACACGCGGCTAATTGTCAAAGATGTGGACTTCGCGCAGGCGTTCGCAGAGTCTATGGCAATTACTCTGCGGCGGCAAAAACCGTTGCATCTTTCCCGTCGCAAGGACGGACGTTACAGTGTCTACGCTAACAACAGGATGCTATACGATTTTCTCTTAGCCTCAAGAGCGTGCCCTGACCTGTTGAAACCAATTATTGGCAGCTACCCCGGCTGGTTTCTTGGTGGTTTCTGGGACGCTGAAGGCGCGATATCAATAACTGGGTCCAACCCCAAGATTCGGGCCTTCAACACGCGAAAAGAGGTCGTTGAGTTAGTAACACTTGCTCTCGATCGACTGGCCATTCATTACACATTAAACTCATGGAAAAAGGCCGGTATACTCATAGGTCCAAGAAACGGCAAGGTCTATCATCGCAAATATCGCGTTTTGCACGTAATTTACGTACGGAACTGCTGTCGTCAAAGGTTCGAGCGAAGTGTAGACATGAAAATCAAACGGAAGGCGGAACGGCTTCACACAGTTGGGAGAATTGCGAAGAGAGTTTCCAAATATTGCCCTACGCTGAATCCAGTGTCGATCGACCAAATTGGTGGGGCCGGCCGGATTTGAACCAGCGACCTCGCGGGCCCAAGCCGCGTATCATAACCATGCTAGACTACGGCCCCTATCGAGGCCTGATACGGCTGTTCCTTATGTGTTTGTTGAAGAGAAAAGCTTTCCAGAACGCTGCGAGTTAGAGGCTCTTCCACGTGAACTTCCGCGGCTTGAAGCGGACCTGCATGATTTTTCCACAAAGCTTTTTCAACCTCCTACCCGTTACAACTGTTCGTGTTGTCGTTTGTCGGAAGAGCAAATCGAGGAAGTTGAACTCGTCATGGTTGGTACGCCGCTTGAACCCTTAGGTGACCTTTACGTCTGCTCTAGTTGCGGAACGCCGCTCACCGAGATTCCGACCTACAACCGGTTCTACTGTGAGAACTGCGGCCTACACTACTAAGACCCCTCGGCTCAGAAAGGTTTGTTTAACCATCGGAGATTCCGTTCCTGGCGCAACTAACCGTTGCAACATAACAGGAATCGGCAACTCGGTAATCATTACTCTCTTGCTGTTGGCTTTATTCTCGTTATTGCGATGTCAACAATGTCTAGCGCGGTTATGGCTCAACACTCCGCGGTTAGCGGCTACCCCTTTGCCGCGGTACATAGACGAGTATAGTGTTCCGACACCTAACTCTGCCCCACTCGCCCTAACCGTAGATCGGGAAGGGGTTGTTTGGTTTACCGAGTCGAATGCGAGTAAGCTTGGTCGGTTTGATCCAAGAACAGATACATTCTCGGAGTATGCGGTTCCCGGAGTGGGAGACATGTGGGGGATAACCGTCGATCTGAGTGGGGCGGTTTGGTTAACACAGTACTCTCTCAAAGGATCCGTTTCCCCCGGAGGCGCGATCGAGCCGGGCGGGAATGGACGCCTGATAAGGTTCAACTCGAGCGACAATAATTTCACAGTCATCCCGATTCCTACCCCAGGATCCTTCCCGTTTAGAATCATTTCAGATACCGAAGGGCGGCTCTGGTTTACTGAACTGTTAGGGAATAGGATCGGGTCGTATGACCCACTCTCTGGTAAACTTGATGAATATGTTGTTCCCACGCAGTTTGCGGGCCCGGCGGACCTAACATTCGGCAGCCATGGAACCTTGTGGTTTACAGAAGCCTACAACGAGTCAGTCGCGACGTTCAACCTGCAGACGAAAGTGTTCAACGAGTACCATTTTTCCTCCATAGACCCCACGCAGTACGTTGGTTCCCCCGTCGGGATCGCGGTTACACCTGACGGAATCGTTTGGGTGGCTGACCACGGTGGCAATTGGATTGTGAAGTTCAACTCCACCTCCCAGCAAATAACCCGCTACCCAACCCACGAACCCCCACCCCAAGTCTATCCAATATCAATACCCAACGACCTCTTGATAGACGGCGTCGGCAGAGTATGGTTCGCGGAACATGGCGGGAACAGCGTAGGGTATCTCGATCCCACCGCCCAAACAATGTTCGAATTCGCTATTCCAACCGGTCCAATCAGCACCGCCCTATGGATCGCCCTGGCACCGGATGGTAACGTGTGGTTTACTGAATGGAGCGGTAACAAGATTGGCGTGGTATACGGGAACAAAACGGTGCCCTTCACTGCCAGCCCCTCTGAAAACCACTTGCAGCTGCAAGCGGGCGGGCAAACAAGTTTGACTTTGTCGGCGAGCAATGTGCAAAGCGCCGGATACGGGACCTACGTTTACTCGTGGCCGTCATATACCCCTCAAGACATCAATGTGACCTTCTCTCCACCAGGCGCGTCGCTCGTGGACGTCGCCAACAATCCAGCCCAAGTCGAAATTACCGTCTCTCCAAGAACACCGCTTGGACAATACGTACTCGGGCTGGGACTCGACGCAGGCACAGTGAGAGCATGGGCTATGGTCAGAACCCAGGTGAGCGGCCAAGCGCCGGTAGCGTTCACGACGTCTAATCTAGCCTGGTTCATGATCGTCGCAACCGGGGCGGTATTAGTTCTGGTTCTTGTAACGCGACGGCGTCTTAGCGGTTCGGGTAGAAGGACGACTGGTCATCCGTGACGATGCTCATTTAAACCTAAACCACAATGCCATAGGTGATTTCTTTGGCAGCATCCCAGAAACTCAGCTTCTTCACGGAATCAGTGATTCGTGAGATGACGCGGCTTAGCGATCAGTACGACGCGATCAATCTTTCCCAGGGAATGCCCGACTTCATCCCATCCCCTAAGCTAGTCGAAGCCGCCGTCGAAGCGATTAGGCGTGGGTCTAACCAGTATTCGGTCACCTGGGGCCACCGAGGGTTAAGGGAAGCTATCGCGGCGAAAGCGAAGGAGTATAACGGCATTGATTCGGACGTGGAAAAGAACGTGACCGTCACATGCGGTTCAACTGAAGCAGTCGCCGCGGCAATCTTTGCACTAACCAACGCTGGCGATCACGTCGTCGTAACTGATCCGTTCTACGAGAACTACGTCCCAGACGCAATCCTCGCGGGCTGTAAGTTGCTATACGTGCCTTTCAAGGGCCGAAACCTAGAGCTTGACGAAGAGACTCTCAAGAGCGTTATGGCAAAGCATCCGAAACTCTTCCTGCTGAACACGCCGAATAATCCAACCGGCCGCGTCCTGGAGGCTGGACAACTGAAGTTGATCGCCGATCTCTGCGAGGACGAAGACACCGTTGTGGTCACGGACGAGATATACGAGCACATACTCTACGACGGCAAACGCCACATTAGCCTCGGTTCATTCGGGAACATGCACGACAAAACCGTGACGGTGAACGCCGCCTCGAAAACTTACAGCGTAACTGGGTGGCGAGTGGGTTGGGCAATAGCTGAGAGAAGCCTTACCGACGCCATACGGAAAGTTCACGACTACCTTACGATCTGTGCTCCTAACCCGTTGCAGGAGGCCCTTGTCACAGCCTTGAATTTCCCCTCAGACTATTACGAGAGGTTGGCTGAAGCCTACGAACGAAAGCGAAGAAGCATCATGGAAATTCTTGAAGAGGCAAAGCTAGCCTACCTTCGGCCGGAGGGCGCATACTACATCCTGGTAGACGCCCCTGAGAGGTTCAGGGATGGGATGCAATTTGCGGACTTTCTATTGAAGAAGGTCGGAGTAGGTGTCTTGCCCGCTCAAGCCCTCTACCACGACAAGGCGTTGGGGGAGAGGAAGATTCGGATTGCTTTTTGCAAGAAAGACACCACCCTCCAGGAAGTTAGACGAAGATTCCGAAAGATGAGTGAGACAGCGAAGGAAAAGGCGGCCGTGAAGAAAAAATAATCCCTTTCGAAGGCGATTAACTCTTGTCATCTCGGAGCGTGCTCAACGCAATCCTGTCGGTGTCAAGAGCCGACAGCCCAGGTCCTGCACCCGCCTTCTCCGCGGTCCATGTTTCTCGTGCACTTCTTTACATTGGCGACCAAGGGCCAATCGGAAGGCTCGAACTCTCAAGAAAACTTGGCGTGGGTGAAGGTGCAGGGCGAACCATCATCAGGCATCTTACAAAGGCGAAGCTCGTCGGCACGGCAAAGGGAGGATGTGTACTCACGCAACGAGGTACAGTGCTCTATAAGTCGTTGAGATCAAAGTTGTCTGAGACTCGCCCGATAAACGCGAGGCAGTTGGCGCTGGACAAGGAAAGCGCAGCGGTTCTCGTTAGAGGGTCTGGAGCGCTCGTAAAGAGGGGCATCGAACAGAGGGACGCGGCTATTCGAGTCGGAGCGACGGGTGCGTGCACACTCGTTTACAAGAACGGGGAGCTAGTGATGCCCATGGGCGAACGAGAAAGCTGGACGCTGCACCAACATGAGTCGCTTTTCGCGGATTTACAAAAAACGTTTTCTCCGAGTAACAATGACGTGATCACGATTGTCAGTGCGCCCAGTCCTGAACTCGCAGAACATTCTGCGATGGCCGCAGCATTAACACTGCTCGGATAGAATGTTAGATTCCTTGGCACTTAGGTTTGAGTGCGGTTCCGAAAATCTGGTTCCTTTCGGACGCTGCTGAACACCGAGTTTAATTTGCAGCCCATCCAATATCGTGCTCCTCAGGGCCTCCGTTGAGGTTCCTTGATGAATTCCTCTAACATTCGTCTGGCGACATCGTCGGGAAATTGCTCAGGTGGAGATTTCATAAAGTAGGCTGATGGTGCTTTGAGTGCTCCGCTGATGCCTCTGTCCAAGGCAAGTTTAGCGCATCTGATCGCATCGATAACGACCCCGGCGCTGTTTGGTGAATCCCACACTTCGAGTTTCAATTCAACGTTCAGTGGAACGTTGCCGAAGGTTGTTCCTTCGAGTCGGATGTATGCCCATTTGCGGTCGTGGAGCCAAGGTACGTAGTCGCTTGGGCCTATGTGGACGTTTTCAGGGGGCAACTTGTAGTCGAGCACCGAAGTCACCGCGCCCGTCTTCGAGATCTTCTTACTCTCTAGCCTTTCACGTTCAAGCATGTTCAAGAAATCTGTGTTCCCGCCAACATTTAATTGGGCAGTTCGTTCCAACTTTACCCCCCTGTCCTTAAACAGCTGGGTCAACACCCTATGAACTATTGTAGCGCCAACCTGCGATTTGATGTCGTCCCCGATCACGGGTACGCCACGTTTTTCGAAGATCTCCTGCCAACGCTTCTCTCGGGCGATGAATACCGGGATGCAGTTAACGACCGCGCAGTGTGCGTCGAGAGCCTGTTCAATATACCATTTAGTTGCGAATTCGCTTCCGACGGGTAGATAGTTGAGGAGCACGTCTGTTTTCGTCTCTTTCAAAACGTGACTTACATCCACGGTGTGTGATGGATGTTTTTCGATTATTTCACTTAGATATTTTCCAAGTCCGTCGTGGGTCATACCCCTTTGAACTTGAACCCCAAGCTTGGGTACGTCTGCGAACCTTATGGTGTTGTTTGGTTTTGCGTAGATCGCTTCACCAAGGTCCTTCCCAACCTTGTTCTTGTCTACGTCAAAAGCCGCAGTGAAGGTCACGTCTCGAATGTGGTAACCTCCCAATTTCACATGCATTAAGCCGGGGATGAATTCATCCACTTTCGCATTCTTGTAGAACTCTATCCCTTGAACGAGTGATGAGGCACAGTTGCCTACCCCTACGATGGCGACCCGAATCTTTCCCGACTTGCTTACCTCCGAGCTAGAATGACGAATCGGGAATGTTCCGCTCACAGGTAAAAACTACATGGCGGAAGCTTTTCTGTTATCGCGGCATCTGGCCGCGTCAAGGTAGATCAAGAAGCTATATTCACATGTGTATGTTAGAACCCTCGGTATCTCGGAGGGTCAGGCTTTGGATGTTAAGGATCGGGATTCGTTCTTTCATGACGTAGTCGGATTCTGCAAGGAACTTCGTCCAATAGAGGAGGTCTGTTATGTTGAGCACAAGTTCAATGATCAGTTGATTCCGCTCTGTAGAAAATACAACCTGCTTGGGATGCCGGTCAGGAAAGAGTATAGTGGACGAGAGGCTGATGCGTTGACGTATGCTAGAGCGTTGGACCGGATTGGAATGGAGGGAACCGGGATTCGCACCTTCTTCTCGGGTCACACGTCTATCGGTCAGGTTCCAATCCAGATGTGGGGAAACGAAGAACAAAGACGAAAATACCTTCCACCGTCAACCAGGGGCGAGAAGATTCTTGCTTTCGGGCTAACCGAGCCCGAGGCCGGCAGCAACCCACTTGAAATGAAGATGACGTACGAGGATAAGGGAAGCCATTACGTTCTCAACGGAGTGAAATATCTCATCTCGAACGCAGGCATCGCCCACGCGATCGTGACTTTCGCATACCCGAAAGGCGGCGACAAAATCAGCGCTTTCATCATTGACACCGACAAGGAAGGAATTCTGAAACAGGATTTGACGACAAAACTTGGCATGCCCACCACCAATACCGGCCTATTCGAATTGAGCGACTACCCCGTCCCAAAAGAGAACATGCTCGGGAAGGAGGGTGACGGGTTCAAGATCGCGATGTCCACCCTCATGAGTGGTAGATTAAGCGTAGCGGCGGGATGCCTGGGAGTAATCGCCGACTGCCTAACCGAGGTCGTTCGATATTCCAAGGAGCGAGAACAACATGGTAAGCCAATCGCCAAACATCAGCTCGTGCAAGAACACATCGCGATGATCCGAACTGAGCTGGACGCTGCACGTTGCTTGGTCTACAAGTCCGCACGAGCAAAAAGCGCATACGATGCCGATCCTTCGAATGTCACGGCTAGAGCCTATGCGGATCGGTTGATTGCGGAGGGAAAGTTGTATGCGTCCAACGCTGCTTGGGATGCGGCGGATAGGGCGGTTCAGGTGTTCGGTGGGCGCGGGTATTCTTACATGTTCAGGCCGGGCAGACATCTGCAGGATGTCAGGGTCTGTAGGCTCTATGAAGGTACGGACGAGATAATGAAACTCAAAATCGCCTCAGCCGTGCTCGGAAAGGAGTACGAAGCGTACCAGTGATCAGACTGAAGGGTGGAGTTCGAGTTGGGCCTTGATGCAGTCAAAGAATTGGCGGGTCATCTTGTCTGTACTGTTCTGAATTAGGCTTGGAGAAATCTCGCCAAGCAACCCCCCTAACTGCACTTCAGACTTCCAAGCGAGCTCGGTGCTGTCCGCGCTGATCTCCTTCAGGTCCATCGTTGCGTTAAGCCGCAGAGATACTCCCGCTCCCTTACCAACCGCTTCAAACGAGGAATGGGATGGTGGTGTCTGGTCGATTAGCGTGAAATCAAATTTGAAGGTGCCGCAACAAACGCGACGCCCACCTTGACCGTGGCCACGAAATGGTTAGCATCTTTGACCTCAAGGCTTTGGAGGTCAGGAAGGCAGTGGGCTATTTGTTGTGGGTCAGAGATGAACTTCCACACGTCGCTTCGGGGGCAGTTTAGTACATAGGTTCCTTCTAGATGCAAAATTTCCATCGCCTCACACTATTCGTTTCTCATGTAACTCCGCTATGCGGTGCGAATCGTACCCGAGCAGCTTACTGAGGATTTCATCTGTGTGTTGTCCGAGTAGGGGAGGTGGGTTTCGGATCTCGGGCGTCGTCTCGGAGAATTTCATTGGAATTCCAATCTGGCTAATCTTACCTGCTTTGGGGTGGGTAATGGTGACATGCATTTCTCTCTGCTTGATTTGAGGGTCCGAAAGGATTTCTCCAATAGAGTAGACCGGTCCGGCTGGTAGCTTTGCTTCGGTTAGGATGCGCAACCATTCTTCCCTGGTCTTCTGTAAGAACGTTCGCTCCAGTTGAGGAATCAGCTCATTCCTGTTGGCTACCCTTTGGGCGTTGGAGGAGAACTTCGGATCATCTGCCAAGTTCTCCATACCGATAGTTTTTGAGAAAGTGCGGAATAGCTTGTCGTTTCCAATCGCAACCGTGACGAAATCCCCATCCTTAGTCTTGAAGCATTGATAGGGGACGATGGTTGGGTGGGCGGATCCCATTCTCTTCGGGCTTTGGCCCGTCGCGAAAAAGTAGCCCGCCATATAGGTCATCAGCGAAACCGTACTGTCCAACAAGGAGACATCAACCATCTGCCCTCTCCCAGTACGTTGTCTACCTGCTAAGGCTGCGAGGATAGCGATGGTAGCGTACATGCCCGCGCCTAGATCCGAGATAGCAACGCCGATTCTCACAGGAGGCCGTTCGGGTTCTCCAGTTACTCCCATCAGGCCGCCCATACCCTGGATCACGATATCGTATGCTGGCCAGTCTTTGTAAGGTCCCCTTGGGCCGAAACTTGTTATGGAGCAGTAGATGAGGGTCGGGTTTTTCTTTGATATGGTCGGATAATTGATCTGAAGTTTTTCGGTTACGCCAGGTCGAAAATTTTCGATCATTACATCACATTTTGCGACGAGATCGTAGAAGATGCTTCGGCCTTCATTGCTGCTGAGGTCGAGGGTTAGGCTTTTCTTATTGCGGTTGATTGAGAGAAAATACGCGCTCTCCCCTCCAATAAACGGCGGACCCCACTGCCTAGTATCGTCCCCGCCGCCTGTTGTTTCTATCTTGATTACTTCGGCTCCGAGATCGCCGAGGATCATGGTACAGAAGGGGCCAGTCAAAACGCGGGACACGTCGAGTATACGTATGCCTTCTAACGGCCCTGGCAATGGTCCGACCTCGTTGGAAGCGATTACAATGCCTTGATTGTAAAATCATTGGTGCTGAACGTTATGATCGGTCGTTGTCGGTCCCGGAGTCGACCTCATTCTCTTCGCTCCGAGGTATGCGGCGTAACCTATCATTACTGCGATCGCTTGGCCAAGGAACGCGGAGTATGCGGCCTCGGTCGTGGATACGCCTGTAGTTATGGGCAATAGGTACGTCAACCAGGCTGAAGTGAGTACCATGTAGGCGACGCAACCCGCGAGCGTACTTACTTTGCGTAAACGGTAGACGATCAAATAACCAAGGAAGGAGACTGCCGGGGATATCATCGCGACGGGGGAGGCTTCAACCCCAAGGTTTGCGATAAACTGTCCAAGAGTTAGACCTAGGATTGCAGGGTACCCGAAGATCGCAACAAATGCAGTGGGTAATTCGCCCACCTTCACTTGATAGGCCAGCAGCGAGAACGTTGGTAGGCCGAGGGTACCCGCCGCGTAGAGTGCGGTGAAGATTACGAATGTTCCGAAATCCTCCAGCTTCAATGTAAGAGTCGACTCCCCTGCCAGAGCAGAGCAAAGAGCAAAAGCCAGATTATGTGTACGAAGTGCCAGTAGGTGGACGTGGCTTCTGCAAAGCCGTAGTTCTTAGGCGTATATTGGCCCATAAACGCCCGAATGTCCGTGTAAGTGTACGCGATAACTCCAGCTACCACGTGCGCGCCATGAATACCTGTCAGTAGGAAGAAGGTCGCTCCGAAAAATCCGCTCGTGGGAGTGAGTATACCGCCGAGGATGAGATGAGGCCACTCGAAACCGAACTGGAGAATCGGAAACAGGCTCGCCAATATGGTAGTTCCGATTAGACCGAACTTGAATGTTCTTTCATTTCCACGTTTCAGCTGCCAAATAGCCCACTCAACGAGTACACTGCTTGATATCAGAATCAAAGTCTGTATTCGTGCTATGGAAGTATCTAGGATGGGGGCCCCTGCCGGAGGCCAAAAGGGAAATTGTACTCTGATCGCGAAGTACATGGCGAACGCGCCACCGAAGAGAAGTACCTCGGTTAGAATGATCAGTTGAACAGTCAGACTAATGTCGACTGGAAACGGCCCGAGAACAGTTCCGGGGGGAATTTTGCCGAGTGACTTCGACACGGAAGTACGCCAGTTCCGGGTGTCGCTGTAAAGAAATCCTCCCAATACCGCGCCGAACGAAAGCATCATCAGAATAGCTGCAGGTAGGACGAGGCCCTTGAGTAGTAAGAACAGGCCTACCATCGCAACCCCTATCGCCATAGCGATGAGTACTGGCCAGGCGGAATGTTCGAGGTATTCAGGCGCGTTATCCTCGGAGTGCGCTGGCGAGGTGTCGCTGGCCGTTCCCATTTTGCGGAACCTTTCGCCCCGCGCAGCTCCAAGAAATATAAGGTTTCGGTAAAGCAAGAAAAGCAAGAGCGCCCATTTTATTCGTTTCAGCCCTTCAATTGGTGTGAAGCAGTTATGATAACCGGAGTCGGCTCTGTAGCAATTCTCGTCCACGACGCAAGAAAATCCGCGGAATGGTATCGCGACAAGCTTGGCTTCGAAGTAATTGAAAATGGGGGGCACGCGGTTTTCGTAAAACCTAAGGGATCCCAGACATCCCTCTTGCATCTTTGCGGACGATGCGATGAATGGGGACAGGATCAACCGGGTGGGAGAACCGGGGTCTGGTTGCAATGCGGAGAAATCAATATGCGAAAAGACGAGAAATCCGGGCGGCTTGTACCCGCGAGTAATCCTGAGAATGTTGAGAGGACCTACTTCGAACTAAAGAAAGAGGGCGTAGAGTTTGCGGAGGAACTAACCTCTACGAGCTGGGGCAAGTACGCCATTTTGAAGGATCTCGATGGAAATGAATTCGAGATCTCATGAACGAGGCCTCGACTCTGCGTGTTAGGGTGCTCTCAAATTGAGCTTTTATTAGCCACCTGTTGATTGTCGAAGGGCTCGAAGGTAATTGGTTTCACGTCGTCTCCCTCAGGCCTTGGGGTTAGCGGCAG
Organism: Candidatus Bathyarchaeota archaeon; assembly: GCA_963733055.1. Lineage (GTDB taxonomy): Archaea > Thermoproteota > Bathyarchaeia > 40CM-2-53-6 > 40CM-2-53-6 > FEN-987. Next base: position 450,403 of record CAVTBR010000002.1, on the reverse strand, counting down.
GGTTCGTTTTAGTCGACTACGGCTTCAACCTAGTTGCGTCAGGGCTTCCTGGAGCGCAAGCATTCACCTCACAGTTCTTGGCGGCGAACCTGCTTCTGGGTGGGTCCGTGTTAGTTTTCGTCTCGCTCTACTACCTTATGAAACCAATAACGCCTCCTACAACTGTTGCGCCAGTAACAGCAAGGCCTGACGTCGGGGTGGAGTTGATTGTTGAAGAAGCCACCCCACCGAAACCGGGTTTCTACAAAACGATAGAATACATCGGGTACTTCTTCGCGTTTCTTGGCCTGATCTCCGCGGCAGACCTTGTTCTACAAGTCTTCATACGTTCAATCTACAACGAGGCGCGTTGGTGGGTTGAGGTATTGCTCGTGACATTCGGGGTTTTGTCATACGTAATCTTCGGTTCAATTGGTAGATTGGGTGCACAGGAGGAAGCCAGCCTGAAGAAAATGCCGGAAACGCTGGAAATTTCACCCGAGACTATCGTTTCAACAACGGGAGGGGCGCAAGTAACCGGGTCATCTGCGGGCGCTTCTACCGTGACAAGCGAACCTATGGAACTTAATCTCGCGGAGTTCAAACCCACTCCGACAGGTGAATATGAGCGTCATTTGTCCGGAGATTCGTTCGACATGTTCCGAGTCGATCCTGAAGTCATCACAGCCTGGAGGGAGGATCGAAAGGGGATCCGGTCCAACTACTTAGCCGGCCCCTACGAACTGACTCGCAGAATGCTGGAAGAACATGTCAGTGGAGGGCAGGAGCTAAGGATCGGCTACTTGCTCGCTTCAACAGATACTGTTCGGGCCCTTCTGTTGCTACAAGGTAAAACGAGGGCGCAAGGTCCGCCAGGTCAAAGCTAACGCGTGAGCACTGCTCGTAGTATAACTGATATCACTACAACTGTCGCTATCGTAAAGGAGACTATTACGACCTGTTCTTTTGTCAACTCGTCAACGACCTACCTTTGTGAGTGAGACAAAACTAGCTGTTAACGCGCTTGCGAAGACTAGCGTCGCAAGGGCGAGGTGGGCGGTTACCGCTAAAGGTAACGTGCGTGTGTCCACGGTAACCATTCCGAGAACTATCTGCCCTAGTAGTAAGATGAATGTTAGCGTTGAGATTACGGTAACCATGCTTCCCCAGTGATATTTCTTCCACGCAAACACGGTAGTTGCAATGACTAGGGCAGTGACGACGAGCGTCCATAGTCTATGAGTGTACTCCACAATGACGGGGGTGGTGAGGGTTGGGACGATTTGCCCATTGCATAGTGGCCAGTCTGGGCAGGCTAAACCGTAACCGTAGGATGCTACGAGGCCTCCGATGACAATCAGGATGTATACCGAAACTGCGGTGGCCAGGGACAGAAGGGGGAAAGCTTTCATCTTCATGGCCACGGGTTTCCTGTGACCTTTGGCCCACGGAGCCAGCTGAAGACTAAATTCAGAACCAGAATGATCACGCCGATCCCGATGAGGAAGCCGGAGAGGCTGGCGAGAACGTTCGGGGTTGCGTATTGGAGTGGGTACGTGTACCATCGCCTAGGCATTCCTTCCAACCCGAGGAGAAGCATCATTGAGAAGAGCATGTAGATGCCGACCTCGGTAATCCAGAACTGAATGTTGCCCCACCTCTCGTTATACATCCGCCCCGTCATGTACGGGAAGTAGAAGTATAACGCCGCGAAGATTGCCTGCGTCGAAGCGCCGAGAAGCATTAGGTGTATGTGTCCAACTACCCAGTATGTGTCATGAAACAGGTAGTCGACGGGAATGGCTGCCTGAAAAACCCCCGTAGCCCCTGCGAAGAAGAACGTGGAGATGAACGCTATCGCGTATTTCATCGGGACCTTGAGGCTAATCCTTCCCCCCCACATAGTGCCTATCCAATTGAACACCTTAACCCCCGATGGGACGGCGATAGCCAGAGTCATAGCCATGAACGGCAGCCTTGCTATGTCGGATAGACCCGATGTGAACATGTGGTGTGCCCATACCCCAAATCCAAAGACGCCGATCATTATGCCCGAGCCAGCAATCATTCCGTAGCCGAAAATCTGTTTATGGGACATTACCGGAATAATTTCGGATATCAACCCGAACGCGGGAATTATCATGATATAGACCTCTGGATGCCCGAAGAACCAGAACATGTGTTGCCAGAGCAGTGGGTCGCCTCCTAGTTTAGGTAGAAAGAAACCCGTTCCCAGGTTGCGGTCCATAAAGAGCATAAGCAGAGCGACGGTGAGGACTGGAGTGGCGCCAATGACTAGGAAAGCCGTGACGAGCATCATCCACACGAAGAGAGACATGTTCCGGAACAATACGCCTGGAGCACGGAGCTTGTAGATCGTAACAACGAAGTTCACAGATCCAAGTATAGACGAGATTCCGAGAACCATAAGCCCTAGCAGCCAGAGGTCTATTCCGTAGCCGGGAGAATAGGCTGAAAGTGGGGCATAACCAGTCCACCCAGCGTCAGGAAGCCCAGCCCAAATCAGTGCACCCCCAACCGGAAGTAGCCAGTAGCTCAACGCGTTGAGCCTCGGGAAGTACATGTCCCTGGCTCCAATCAGTTTCGGAACGAGGTAGTTTCCAAAACCGATCAGGCAGGGTATCACCCAGAGGAATATCATCGTCGTCCCGTGAGTCGTGAAGAGGCTATCGTAAACTTCCGGGGTCACAACGGCGTTGCCCGGCTCGGCGAGTTGTGTTCTGATCAGGAGTGCTGCCACGCCCCCGAGTAGGAAGAAGAAGAATGAAGTGGCGATGTAGAGAATGCCTATGTCCGTGTGATGTGTTGTGGTGAGAATTCCTTTGAGGCTTGAATAGAACGCCGGCTTCTCTTTCTCCTGTACTACAACCTGCATCAGCACGACACTTCCTATGCGACCACTACTAGTTGAGCTATCATTGTGTAGTGTCCAGTGCCGCAAAATTGGGTGCATTCGATCGTATACTCACCCGGAGTGTCAGCCCTGAACCAATAGTGGTTGTCATGTCCGGGGATGGCGTCGATATGGATGCCGAGCTGGGGAATGAAGAAACTATGTGCGACGTCCATGGATACGAGTTCTAAGTCCACATTCTCGCCAACGCTTACATAAAGCGTGTTCTGGAAGCTGGTCCCGTTTGGAAATTGTCGAGTTGTGCCGTTTGGAAATGTGATGGAACTGTTGGGTGCGTATTCAAACGTCCAATAGAACTGTCTCGCTACAATCTTCACGTGGAGCGATCCGGGCGGGGGTGTGTCGATGGCGATCAGATTTGCCCCTGCCACCACCCCGATGTAACCCAAAACAACAGCCGTCACTAATACCGCGATCAGTTCGAGCGCGTGACCCTTGTCTACCATTATTTCGCGCCAGCGTCTTGCGGTCTCTCTCTATACCTTATGATAGCGTAAAACATGATTCCGAAAACGACGAGTCCCGTGGCGATGCCGATTATGAGAATTTGGTTGAATAGCGCCCATTCGGCAGAGACCTCCGGGGACTGGGCGAATGCTGCGGGCAAAGTCAGAAGGGAGGCAACAACTATTGCCAATGCCCTCAGTATGAAATTCGCTGCTTTTGACCGCACGAACAATCAACACGCCGGTTTTTCGTTCCTGCAAACTTAGACTTCTGATATTTAGGTTTGGATGTCCCCTGTAGTGGGCAAGATTCATTTCGCCGCGGCGCGTCATATTTTCTGAACCTGGGAAGATAAGCAGCCATGGGAGAAACGTAGGCGTAGGGTATTGAACGAGCAGTCAGCTTCAGACGAAGTGCACCGTTTAGTTCCCATTGGACTCACGTTGGGGGAAGCGAGGGCGTGGTACATGAATCATGTACTCATGCCTCAGATTCGTTTGGGCCTAGTTGCGGCCGACGGCCAGTCTGATGATCCTCAGTTCAATGCTCAGTCCGTTAGGAGAGGTACTCGGAGGGACGTTGGTTACTCACATGGTTGTGCAACATCTCTTTTTCCTAGCCGCGGGCGTGTTGCTCGCCTACGGACTCAGCAGTTTGATTCTTGTTGCCTCGCGACTCTCCGCAAAAGTTTCGCGTGTCCACGCACTAATGGTGAAAGTCAATCTGGGGGTAAACAAGTTTGGCCTTTTGACATTTCTTGCCGCAGCTGTCTTGATTGCATACTGGTACGTGCCTGCTCAATTCGACGCGGCTACGGTGGCTGCTAACAGCCACCTAGAGATGCATGTCACACTATTCTTGGCGGGCGGGCTGATTTTCGTTGGGTCCACGTTCTTGAGCAAACGAATGAAATTAATCGCGCCGGTTGTTGTGGGAAAGGTGATGGGGCTTTACGGAGCGTTCTTAGTGCTAACTCCCATCACAATCTATGCCGCATATCCCGTTTACGAACAAACTGAGGCCGGTATAGTCATGCTCTTCATTATGCTGGGATTGGATTTCACCATCGTTCCCCTATGGCTTTACGCCTATTTCGGAAAGAATCCCCCGGTGTGCGGGATCGTTGAGTTGTCCCACGGTTAGATAGACCAGTGCAATCCACGGTTTATCTTCCATGATGCATCATGCTTAAAGCCAGTCTAAGCTTGAACTTCTCGAATTCGCACCTGGCGTGAGATGGTTCAAGTTGGCGTATGAGTTCGTTGAGGCTTTTTCGTCAGTTGTTCCGAGAGTTAGAGTGAGCCAGATCCTAGCAGTATTGGGCGTCGTTCTTGACATACTGTGGCGCATCGTGACCCACAATTTTACAAATCCATCTTTCGTCGACGTACCTGCAGCCCTCTTGATCGGATACTATGTCGGCAAGAGACCGAAAGGACAGAGAACGGACTCTGAGAAGAAGTCCAGCTGGACTCGGATTTCATAATTGTTATGGGAAGATCTTGCGTGACCACTCAGTTAGGTCACGCATAGTTTCCTCTCTTACCTCGTGCCCCATAGGATATTCTCTATAGGTAACGCTCGCGCCGGCACGTCTGAGAAGTTCGGCGGATTGTCGTCCCAGCCGTGCGGGAATGATCTGGTCCTCGCTTCCGTGAGATATGAAGACTGGAAAACCGTTCAGATTGGTCAGCTTCAAGGGCAAACCCGACCGATGCGGAACATAACCACTTAACGCAGCTACCCCTAAGAAGGATGTCGGGTTCAAAAGCGCGGTCGTATACGCCATCACAGATCCCTGGCTGAACCCCAATAGGAGTAATCTTTTCGCATCTACGGGGTATCCTCGCTTGACCTCCTCGACGAACTTTTGAAGCATCTCAGTGCTCTTGCGGAAGGTGTTGGGTTCGGGAATGCCCTCGCCGGCTAGATCATACCAGTGGAACCCACCGTATGGAAATGGGAAGGGGGCCCGAGGTGTTATCAATAGTACGTTTGGAAGGGGAAGTGAGAGGACGAGCGGCACGAGATCGTTCTCGTCAGTTCCGCGTCCGTGGATTGCTATGATTGTTGGATACTTCTCGGCTGTGGTTGAGGATAGGAATACTGAGTGCTGAAGGGATGCCGCTATTGATTTCCCTTGCTTAATCCCCATCGTTAAACCAAACACCCACTCATCCGGCGACCAGTTCCACATGGACGAATACTTACGGATAGGGTTCGGATGCACGAGAGGCCGTTTGAGGGCGATGTTAGCGCGCGTTGGAGAGCTTCTGGTGAGCCTCAAAATGAGGGTCAATTAACCCGCTAGGTCCGCGGCTAGCTCTTCCGCACGGCAAACCGACCCAAAGCTTTTCAATTGCCCCCACCTTACCTGATTTCTAAGCGCGAAGTATCAAGCATGAGTCAACAGACAGCCCATGTAAGGTTAAGATGCATGGAATGCAAAGCGAAATTCGACAGCAAATATGATGCGTTTGATACTTCAGCCATTACCAATGTCGGCCAGATCCTCGAGAACTTCATCTTCTGCCCGAAGGTCGGGAGACGAGGATGCGGGAAAAGAGTCTCAGTCGTTGTATTCGATATTCGCCAGATTGACGAGGATCAGCCTTAGAGCGAGTAACTTTTCTAAGGTCTAGGAACACCTAGCGCGTAGACTCGCTTTGGGTAAGCAAATACTAATCCTAGGGGCCGGGTTCGGCGGCCTCACCGCAGCGCACGGTCTTCGAAGGGGATTAGGGACCGAGCATAGAATTACGATCGTCGACAAACAACAACTGTTCTTCATGGGACTTACCAAGCCGTGGGTGTTGAACGGCACAAGACAGGTTGGGGATAACCCTGGAAATAGGACACTGCTTGCCAAGAAGGGAATAGACTTCATCGAAGGAGAGGTCAGGTCGATTGACGTAGGAGCAAAGCAGGCGACAGTAGGTAAACGAAAGCTCACCTTTGACTACCTAATAATCGCGTTAGGCGCTGACTATTCTCCAGATTCCACGCCTGGGTTCTCAAAGTACGCGACGAATTTGTACACCGAAAGTGGATGTGCAGAAATTAGAGATCAACTACGCTCAGTAACGTCCGGCACGATCACAGTCTTGGTATGCGGTTTGCCGTTCAAATGCCCACCCGCACCCTACGAGTCAACGATGATTATAGACGACGTCCTCAGGAAGAGAGGAGTGCGAGAGAAGGTGACACTCCAAGTGGTCACCCCGGAGCCTCATCCCTTAACACTTCTCGGCCCGGAAGCGGGAACAATGGTTACCCGTCTCCTTGAGGAAAGGGGAATAAAGTATCACCCCTCCGAGAAAGTCAAAGAAATTCGATCAAAAGCAGTCCTATCCGCGAGTGGAAAGGAATTTTCACATGACTTCGTCTTCGCCATCCCGACACATGTTTCGCCGTCAGTCGTCAGAGAGGCAGGCCTCACTGACCAGTCAGGATGGATACCTGTCAACGCTAGAACGTTGGCCACCTCGACTCCCCAAGTGTACGCGATAGGCGACTCTGCAGGCCCAAAAACGCCGAAAGGGCCGATGCTTCCACGCGCAGGAATCCTTGCTGAGGAACAAGGTAAGGTGGTCGCTGCAAACTTGATTCATGAAATTGAAGGCGACGAAGCAAGGGAAGAATTTCGAGGGGACGGCGTCTGTTTCATGGAGGTAGGGGATGGCAAGGCCGCGCCGGTACGCGCCAGCTTCTACGCAGAACCGAATCCAACATGGGAAGGCGCGCCACCAAGCGCGGAAGGGTTCCGCGAGAAGCACCGCTTCCTTGATGAACGGATGAACGCTTGGTTCGGCTAAACCAAGCACACGCAACCGTCAAATCCATGGCCCCGTACTGACCGACGAGAATCAATCGATGTCGTCCAAAGGGCCGTCCTTGGTGTTTGCTGCTCTATGCATCATCTGGGGTTCCACTTGGCTTGGCATCAAAATCGGTCTGGACTTCCTGCCCCCGTTCACGTTCGCGGGGCTTCGATTCGCGGCGGCAACGGTCGTGTTGTTCTTCCTCGCCAAGCTTCTTCACGCCAGAACGCCACACGCGCGGTCTTCTTGGTATTTGATGATCTTCCTGGGCATTTTCCAGTTGACCATTCCATATGGCCTCGTGTTCTGGGGGGAACAGTACATTTCTTCCGGCCTAGCCGCGATTCTATTCGCCACGCTCACGTTTTTCGTCGTAATATTCGCCGACTTTCTTGCGAACGAGAAATTAACTCAAGTGAAGACTGTGGGGATTGTAGCATCGTTCGCTGGCCTACTCGTCATTTTCTGGAGAGATATTGCAATTCAAAACTTTGCCATCGGTACCTCTTTTCTCGGGAGCGTTGCGGTGGTAGGCAGCACGGCATCAGCCGCTTTGGCTAATGTTGTGGCGAAACGATATGCGAACAAAATTGACCCGTCCGCGAATGTACTGGTTCAATCCGCGATTTGCTCTCTAGCGTTATCAGCAATAGGTCTTCTAACAGAATCGAGTATCCCAATGCATTTCACAATCCTTGCCATTGGGACGATTCTATACCTCGGCGTCATTGGTTCTGCCTTGGCATTTGTCGGACTTTACTGGCTTCTTACACGAACCACAGCCACCAATACGTCGCTCCTCGCGTTCATCACGCCGATTTTGGCGTTATTGCTTGGATGGTTGGTGCTGGGAGAAGTTCCGGATCCGAACATAGGGCTAGGTGCAGTGCTCATATTGGGAGGCGTATACCTGACACTGAAACCCAGCGGCCGCTTTCTTTAACAACGTTCTAGGTCCGGACGTTAGCGGGTGGTTAGTTCGATGGGCGAAGTGGGGACTATCCTTTCTTCGCTCCTAGATAGAAGCCCAGTCCGAAGCTACCGCCCATTGGAAAAACTTGGGCGATGAATGCAACAGAACCGACGATTGCCGTCAGCGAATTGGCAAATGTGTTGCCCGCGGCGTTGGCAAACACGTTAAAGTTAACCGTGATGACTCCTATCGACGCCAGCCATGTAAGGCCCAGCATGAAGAGTCCTGAGATGAGGGCGACGATCTTGAGGACTATCGCGGCTACTTTCTTCAAACCGTAGCCTAACAGAAACCCCAATGTTCCCCCAAAGCCAACTTGGCTAACCAATAATGTTGCTAAGCCACTGTTGTCCAATCGGGGCACGGCAAATAAGGGCAGCTTCAATCTCAGGCATTAAAAGTTCGACACCACCGCCCGCAAAAAGACGATTCCTCTTTGCGGGAATTGAACACAGCCATCGAAAAATAGGGTCAGGATCATGGCTAGCAGTCAATTCTGAATCATATTAGCAGATCGGGTGGAATCTCGAACGTCATAGGGTAGATGGTTACACCAGCATGGGATGCTATCTATAATCTGACGTTGATGGTCATTCTTGGACGGGGATTACGGTGTTGCAGACAGGGGCGCCGCTTGTGCTATTCTTGGCGGCTGCATTAGCCTTGAACCTCTCCCCCGGGCCCGACATGCTTTACGTAATCTCTCGGAGCTTGGGGCAAGGGAGGTGGGCTGGAATCGTGTCTGCGTTGGGAATTGGCGTAGGGACTTTAGTCTATACGCTTGTCACTGCGCTAGGTCTTTCTGCCCTGTTGCTTTCGTTGCCAGTATTGTTCAACGCAATCAGGTACGCGGGAGCCCTTTACCTCGCGTACCTCGGGTTTCGTATGTTATTCGCAAAAGCTGTGAAAACGCAAGGTGTGGCGGAAGGTCGGCCCGTTCATATCCCTCTTCACACAGTCTTTCGTCAAGGAGTAACGACCAACCTGCTGAACCCTAAGGTCGCGCTTTTCTTCCTAGCCTTCCTTCCCCAGTTCGTCGACCAATCCAAAGGCCAAGTCACACTTCAACTGGTTCTGTTGGGTTTAATGTTCGATACGTCAGGAACGAGCGTGAACATGCTAGCGGCGACTTTGGCAGGGCGCGTGGGGGACTCGCTTAGGAAACGCTCGATCGTTTCCCGTATTCAACGTATTCTGCCTGCTCTCATTCTGCTCGGGCTCGCAATCTTGGTGGCACTTTAATCAGAACGTGTTGTGAAAAGTTCAATCGAGGTCTGTGAAGCGTGAAGTATCTCGGTTTGGATTTGGCCGGTGTGAACACTCGCCCAACGGGGGCGTGCATAATCAACCAGAAGTTAAGGGTAACCTGTTCCGTTGTTCACTCAGACGCAGAGATTCTTTCCATCGTTAAGAGAAGTGGGACGAAGGTCGTTGCGATTGATGCACCGCTAGCTCTCCCCCTTGGCAGACACTGTTTAGGGGAACATTGTAGAGGCCGTTCACACTTTCGAGCCTGTGACCTCGTATTAAGAGAAATGGGCATCCGGTTCTTCCCAATTACGCTCGGTCCGATGAGGACGCTTACAGCGCGCGGTATGCGGCTTTTTCGGCAAATTCAGCGACTTCACATTGACGCGGTCGAAACGTATCCCGGTGCTGCTCAAGATCTACTCGGGATTCCAAGAAAACAATACGGATTAGGAGAGTTGCAGGAGTCATTGAAGAAGATGGGTTGCAGCGGAGATATTTTGACTAGGAACCTAACGGGTGATGAATTGGACGCGATAAACTGCGCCATGGTAGCTAAACAATACGGAGAAGGGCACTACTTGGCGATTGGCGATCCTTCCGAAATAATGATGGTCTTACCCAGGACCGAAAAGGTTGGGGTCAAACATTGAGTGATCATGGAACAGGTGACGGATCGGGGGAGCGGCGGCGGGTTCTACCCGATGACTTGAGCGATGGATTTCGTCGCCTCGGATTAGGGGAAGGAGATCGCATTGTGATGCACGCCTCGTTGGAGAGTATGGGAGACGTTGATGGCGGGGCTGCGATGGTTTTACACCGATTGCTGAGGAATCTTGGCAAGGATGGCATCCTGATCATGCCAACTTTCACTTCATTAACTCGGCATGGATCGACACACGATAATTACACCAAAGCGGGATGTTGGTGCGAAGGACGAGAGAGTCGCCACCTACCATTCATCTCCGAATTGCAACCTGACAAAGACATGGGCGAAATTGCGTATCGATTATGCAGTTGGCCCTCATCGAGAAGGAGCAAACACCCTGCGTATTCTTTTGTAGCGGTCGGAGAAAATTCGGACAAGTTAGTTCGTGAATATTCCGTCGCTGATCCACTTTGGCCTCTCAAGGCTTTTCTAAAAGAAGATCCAGCTGTTCTGACCGTTGGGGTCGGGCTGGATTCGGTTTCTGCGATTCATATCGCAGAGCAGCGGCTTGCTCCATCGAAGTTCGTTAAGGAACGTTCTCTTACAGTTACTTCGAAGGGACAAGAATGGGTTGACGTGATCGCTATGGGTTGCGCTGGAGGCTTCGACAAACTGGCGCCACGTCTGAGCTCGGCGAAGCTCAAGGAGACTCAGATCGGGTCGGCGACGGCTATGCTCTATTCAATGCGGGGATTGGTTCAGGCCGCTGAGAAAGTCCTTCACGAAGATCCAATGGGACTTACCTGCGGAAGGCAGGAATGCCTCAGTTGCATTCTCGCCGCGACTGACCAATGACGCTTGCCGATCTTTTCCTCCGCCTTGTTTGTCAGTTCCACCATCCGAATCCCTTTGGAACCGACTTGGTCAACACTTTACTGCTTTGCTCGGTGGATATCAGGTCGTCTTCAATTCTGATTCCAGTCTTCCCTTGCATGTAGGCTCCGGGTTCAATCGTAAACGCCATGCCTGGTCGGATTATCTCGGTCCCGCCCGGGGCTATGTACGGGGCCTCGTGAACTTCCAGACCCAGTCCATGGCCAGTTCGATGAACGAAATATTCGTCCAGGCCTTCCCTGCGAAGATCCGATCTGGCAGCTTCGTCTATAGAGCCTGATGTTACTCCAGCGCGAGACGCGTGAATTGCATCGATTTGGGCTTTGAGCACGCTCTCGTATAGCCGTTCGAAGGCGGGATCCTTACCTATCATGAACGTTCGCGTTATATCGGCAAAATAGCCGCCATACGTGCAGGTTGCATCGATAACTATGCTCTCCTTTCGCCTCAGTTTCCGCTCAGATGCCATATGGTGCCCATCGGCAGCCATCGGGCCTGATTGAACCAGAACTTCAGGGGTAGTTTCTGCGCCGTTTGCCCGCATCTCAGCCGCAATCCTATGCGCGAGTTCCAGTTCGCTAATTCCTGCTTTCAGCATGCGTGGAATCTTTAGGAATGATTTGGATATGATCTTCGCCGAGCGCGTTAGCAACTCCGCCTCCCGCGCGTCTTTGACGGCTCTAAGGTTCTGCAGCAGAGGTTCGGCGTTTTCAAACTGAGGTTGCGCAAATTTGAGAAGTTCATCGATATACCGGTAAGGCATGTCCCCCTCCAGCCCCCATTTACCGTTCAGCTTGAGTTGACTCACGGTCTCTTCAATCGATTTCGAAGGGCCATCGGCATCGGTCCAACTGTGGATGATAATCTTCAGGGGTGACCTCAGATATGGGCCTGATTCGAGTGTGGGCGTTACTAGGTGTGGCTCGCCCTCTGCCGGCACTGCCATGAAGAAGGGCCTCTCAAATAGGAAAGATTTCCCTCCCGTGTAGTACGTCAGGTTTTGTCCAGGAACAAGAATTACGCCATCGAGAAGGTTTTCACGAGCCTTCTCCTGCAATTTGGCAAGTCTAACGGAATATTGATTCAAATCGCCATTCACTGCCCTCGCATGCCTCCATATACGGTATATGCGCTTCCATGCAGTAAAACGCTGATTAGTTTAGAGATATCGCCCTTAGGACCTGAAAATAGGCTAATCCGCTTAAATCAGCTGTCTCCTCCTACCCCCTTTGAAACGCCCATGTTAGACACTGAACGCGACTTGGAGACAGAGCCGGCAAATGCTGAATCCGGTGCTTGTATCCGAATAAACGCTTCCGAAATCAAATCAAAAGACATCGAACACATGCTCTTGGAATCCATTGATCAAACCCTCGCTGACTTACTTGGGCGACGTGCGAGAGAGGCAATTTACGACCATTTGGCGAGGAAATGTTACATGGCTAGGGAGGAGATGCCGCAGAAGTTAAGTGAATTCTGTCAGATCCTTCAAGACAACTTTGGGAAGGGTGGGACAACGATCGAGAGGGCTATCGCGAAGCGGTTCTACTCTAGGCTTGAAAAGCGATTTATCGACTACCCAGGCTACGGGCTAGTGGATTACGTTGAGAAGGCCTGTTCCCAACCTTCTCAATCTCAACCTACACTTGGTTTTCCGATAACGACTACGACTGTAACTACGTATGTTTTTTCTGGCCAGACAAGCCAGGCCTAAACGAAAGCAAAACTTTCTCCAACTGAAACGCCGTTTGCTTTTACGAAGCCCGCATTAACTTCTAGGACATACATGGCGTTGGCGGGCGGCGTGAAGATAGGGCACGCTTGAGGCGTGCAGGGCGGCAGGTTCTGCTCGATGAAGACGACCTGTCTGTTAGCATTGAACCAGATTATGTCTAACGGGAAGTTCATCTCGTGCATCCAGAAACTCCACTGGCCTTCTTGGTTGAATACGAAGAGCATTCCGCGGTCAGCAGGCATCGAAGTGCGATTCGAGAGACCCATCTGCTGTTCCTGAGAGGTTGTTGCTAGATCTACCGTCAGGATCACGCCCGCAAACATGATTCTCGTTGGCCTGGGTTGTTCATACAGATAGTAACCAAGCGAGACAGAAACCGCAAGAACAACGATCACCAATGCGACGAAGACAAGCCGTTTTTTCAAGGTTTCATTCTAACTCGTTAGCCTTCTTAATCGATAGGAGCCTCAGCATCAGCGAGCGGTATGGTAACGCTTTGATTGGTGATTCTTAAGAAGTTCTCATGTGGATACAGGGCTTCAGACGGTAGGGGCTTATGCAGTTTTCATCGAATGGAACTACGCTATACTATATTGACGTAGGTCAAACCTCCGGTCCCCCAATCGTCTTGATTCACGGTTTCCCACTGAGTCATGAGATGTGGGCCAATCAGATCGAGGTCCTGAAGAAGGTCAACCGTGTGGTTGCGTGTGACTTGCGTGGACAGGGGAGGAGTGAGGTGGGCGACGGGCAGTTCACGCTCGAGTTCTTGGTAGACGACCTCATCGCCTTACTAGACCACCTGAAGATTGACCGGACGATTCTTTGTGGGCTTTCTATGGGCGGTTACGTATCCTTGCGTGCAGTGGTCCGAAACACGGAACGTGTAAGCGGTATGGTTCTCTGCGATACCAAACCTGAGGCAGACTCAAATGAAACGAAACTGGCTCGCGGCGCCGCTATCAAAGCGATCAAGAAGAATGGGCTCGACGTGTATGCGCAGGCTTTCCTGAAAGGAGCCCTCTCCCCCAGCTCATTAAGAGATCTGACCCTTGTCGAAACGATGGCGAAAATTATTCGGCAAAATAAAGTTCTAGGCCTGTGCGGCACCTTGCTTGCCCTTGCCGGTAGAACTGATACGACATCATTCCTTCCCAAAATAGCAGTTCCGACGCTTATCTTGGTTGGTGAACAAGATACGATCGCACCCCCAGAACATTCTCGGAGAATGCAGTCGCTGATTCCGAACTCAGAATTACACATCATACCGCAAGCAGGTCATATGACCAATATGGAAAACCCGACAACATTCAACACTCATCTCCTGAACTTCCTCCATAAACAAATGCAATCATAAGGTAAATGCCACAGACACGATGCCCAATCCAACGACGGACGCGAGGCTAAACCAGTAAGCATACTTCCACAGACCTTTGGAAGCCGATTCGCCCATCACTCGTTTATCCGACGCAATCTTGCCCATCATAACCGCCGGTCCAACGAGAACAAAAACGAAAACCACCATTAACGTCAGAATCGCGTTCAACAGGTTCGCGGTCAACACAAGCGCAATCAACACCGCAGGAATTGATTCAAGAAAATAAACTGGGAACGCACGGGTTCTGCCCCAACCCAATGCTTCAACGACGCCCCACGCACTGCCGAATGAGATTGCCATTAACGCGAGGAAGGCCGCGGCAGCAAGTCCGATTCCGAATAGCACCGGCGCGTATTGCCCGGCTACAGCTGAAAGAGCGGTTGATAGTTCTCCGGGGGAAGTGAAATTCACGATCGGATCAAGCCCTGCACTCACCATTACGATTATCACCATCAGCGCTTCGCTGACAATTGCCCCTCCAAGTGTTTCCAGTCGTGAAGACCGAACGCTCCCAGCTTTCTTTTCAGCCGTCGCCGACGCCTGAAAGAAGAGCATGAAAGGCATTATAACAGCCCCCACGTTGGCCGCGACGAGAAATAGAAAGCGCGGGTCCCCGGAGATGTAGAACGGAGAGTAATGCAGCGTTCCTTGCATTAACAATGAACCGACGTATGATAGAAGCATGACCACCGATATTGCCAACATGATTTTCTCCGCGGTCGAATACTTTCTTCTGTATACTACGAGAACGTGCACCACATATGCCAACAATACTGAGAGTAGTGGAGGCACGCCTAAGATTCCAAGGCCAATTGCGATTCCCAAATATTCCGCAATGTACGTCAGGATGTCGGTCAAAGCCATCGGCAGGGCTGCAAATAGCGCGAGGTTTGCAGAGTAATTTTCTCTTATGATCTCGCCGAGGCCCTTGTGGGTAACAACCCCTATCCTGCCTGAGGCTTCCTGGATGAAAAAGAGGGGAATGGTGAGGAGAAGTAGGAGCCAGATCAGGCCGTAGTGGAATATGGCGCCGGTCTCGGCAGCTGTAATGATGCTTGCCGCGTCAACGTCGGCAATCATCACAAGCCATGCTGGACCAAATGATGCCGCAAACCCCGCAAAGTTCGTATGAAGTGTCGTAACTCTGCGTATCAACGATACATCACATTCGGCTATGTTTTGGGCTGTCGTATGGAACATTGCGACGGGTCGTAGAAAGGGTCTTGGTAGGTAGGGTATGTTCTGGTATAGATTTGCTTCAGTTACGTTGCGGGATTGTTGTTAATCAGAGTCGCCAAGGATCTCTGAGCGTACACTCGACTTAGCGTCTAAACACTTTATCAAAATTCGCGACAAGCCCTCAAAGATTGGTCGCGTGCAAATGCGGTTAAGATCAGCAGCAAAAGTAGCGGGCGCTATCCTGTTTTTCCTAATTCTGATTATACCAACCCTGCTCCCGAACGTGAATGTGTATGCGACTCATTCTGCGACGACATCTACGCTCTCTCTGACGCCATCACTGCCGCATCCCGCTATCGGCTACGCCCCACCTCAATTCGGAGCCCCTTGGCCTCATCCAGTCTCGGGTGTCATACACGTCCTTGTAATCGCGGCCGACTTCCCCGACATCAACTCCACCTTAACCATCGCCCAAGTAAAGCAGAATTGGTTCGGAGCAGTCGCTTCATACTACCACGAGATTTCGTATGGAGCATTGACCGTTCAAGGCGACATTTACGGGTGGTACAAGCTTCCGTACCCGGAATCACATTACGGATTGAGCTGCAACGGGATTAACTCCGCCGACTGCAGCGGGCAGGACACGTCATTCCAATTTGCTCAAGACGCCTCAGCATTGGCGCAGAAGGACGTTGATTTCAGCAAGTACGATTACTTCATCTTCCTCCATTCCGGCTACGGCCAAGAATCAAGCGGGGTAAAGAACGATATTTGGTCAGTCACGTACATGGGCGGCGTTTACGTGCTAACCAAAGCGAAAACCATTGATTTGTTCAGCATCGTCCCAGAGCTGGAAGCCCACGGAGCCGTCCCCGGGGGCGTCTACTGCCTCGAATTCGGCCACGACCTCGGCCTACCAGACTTGTACAACACCAACACGGGGGCGTCGATTCTCGGCCCATGGGAGTTGATGGATAAGGGAGCGTGGAACGGGAACCCGCAGGGATCAAGCCCCGCGCATATGACTGCGTGGGACAAAATTCAACTTGGGTACATCAGCGGCCCCACCCTAGCTACCGCCCTGGATCGAACAACAACCACTTACACGGTCGACCCGACGGAAATCGCGTCAAGCAACATTCACGCGATCAAGATACCGCTCGCCCAGACAAACCAGTATTACTTGGTCGAAGTAAGAGCCCAGATCGGATCCGACACCGCCCTGCCAGCCGTCGGTGTCCTAATCACGCTTGTAAATGAGAACGTAGTCGTTGGCAAGGTGCACGTGATAGATGGCCATCCCAGCGTCGCCGAATTGAACGACGCTGTTTGGACGGTGGGGCAAACGTTCACCGACAGCGCGAACAATGTGGCTGTGACGGTGACAGGTGAGAACGGAAACTCGTACCAAGTCACGGTGAATAGAGGCGGTGGTCAACCTCCTCCTCCACCCCAAAACCAGACCGCCGCGTACATTCAACTCGCCATAACCGGCATCAATACCCAACCACTCGTCATAATCAACCCAAACACTACGGTAACGATTAACATACAAATCTCAAACACCGGAACCATGACTGCAACTAACGTCCCAGTCCAAGTAACGCTCGACGGACAGGCCTTCACGAACCTACAAGTCGCGGAAGTGGCTGCGGGGTCATCGACGCAGGCAAGCTTCACGTGGGTTTCCACGGTCGGAACTCACACCTTCCAAGTAATCCTGGACCCAAACCACACGATAAATGAACCAAGCAGAGCGAACAACGTCGAATCGTTCAATGTAAACGTAGGGCCCACTCTCTCTATCAACATCCCAGCGAACGTCACGTCCCCTAGCAGCATCTGGGTGCTGATAAACGGGGTTCGATACAATTTCACCTCAACACAATTGGTGGCAAGCGTTACAACTGGACAAGTCACCGTTCAAATCCAATCCCTGATCAACGCGTCACTGGGCGTGCGACACGCATTCACCGGCTGGTCGGATGGAATATCATCCAACCCACGAACGCTGACCGTGACCTCGAACGTCACACTTCAAGCAGTTTACGCGACTCAATATCTTCTCTCAATAAACCAGAACGGAGGAACAACGACGCCCGGCGGCTGGTATGCCGCGAACGGCGTCGCAACGGTCTACGCCAACGCCACCTCGAATGTGATCCCGAACTGGTCTAGGCTGGTTTTCACGAGTTGGTCCGGAGACTACAACTCGACGTCGCCTTCTATCTCAATCACTATGACTAAGCCGTTCACTCTGCAGGCTAATTGGATATGGCAATATTATCTAACAGTCGTCTCCCCAGCAGGATCGCCTTCAGGCGGGGGATGGTACAATGCCGGAACCACCGCAAATGTGACCGTTCAGCCTGTCGTTGACTTCTCGAACGGTACCAGAGAGGTCTTCATAGGCTGGAATAACGCCTCTTTCTCTCAAGCTCCAAACTTTCAATTTCACGTCAACTCGCCTACGCGCCTACAGGCGATTTGGAAGGTTCAATACTTGATCCAAGTTGCATCGTCTTACGGTTCGCCTCAAGGCTCAGGTTGGTACGATGCTGGATCTGTAGCCAGGGTTTCAGTTCAACCACAAGTCAGCTACAATAATCAAACACGGAGGGTTCTCGCTGGTTGGACCGGTGACTATTCGGGGAAAAACGCGAACTTCACCCTATCCGCCAACAAGCCCATGAACTTAGCAGCAATGTGGATTACACAATACGAGATCACGTTCAAAGTTGCAGGCCTTCCGAACTCCACATACGTCACGGTAAACGTCAATAACCAAACCCATCAGATCGCCTCGAACCAGCCTTATTCGGTCTGGTACAACCAAGGTCAGACACTGAATCCAATCACCAACCAAACCGTAATGTCGTTCTTCCAATTCGCAAATTGGCGCAACTCAACCGGCTCAAACGTAGCGATGCCCACCGCTGTGAATGCACCGTCAGAGTATACGGCAAACTATGCGCCTCAACTCGCAGTACCCGGTTTCCCCATCGAATCAGTGTTGATAGGAATGGCTACGGGTCTACTGGCCCTCAAGGTCACAAGAGGACACCGACGCCATAAGAAACCCAGCAAATCATCAGCCTAGAGCGACCATCCCAAGCGCTTTTTATTCAAACAAGGAGTCTGATCTTTCTGCAGTCTGATCGTGGTTTAGTCGTTTAATTGGTTGAAGATTTGTTCGGGGTTTTGCATAGACGCCTTCTGGAGGCGTTGGGCTTGTCCGATTACTATTTCCTGTCTGTCCTCCTTTAGTCCATCAATGATGGCTGTCGCAACTTCCTGTGGGCTGATTCCGCGGTAAGCCTGCTCTTCTTCGCCGGCGAAGCTTGCATCAAGTTCCGTGTCGGTCGTCGGCGGAATCGCCTCGAACACTCTTACCGACGTGTCCTTGAGTTGGTGGCGCAGGGAGGTTGTGAATGAATGGATTGCCGCTTTTGTAGCGCAGTAGATGGGCATCTCTGCGATTGGTACGAAGGCGAGGCCTGACGAGATGTTCACGATAGCCGCACTTTTCTTCACTAAGAATTTTGGCGCGAACAATGCACAAAGCCGTATGGTTGATTCTAGGTTTATGGCGAGTTCATTGTCCGCAGGAGGAACTCTCCCGCTGATCTTGGGTGAGGTGAAGTCGACCTGTCTTTGTATTCCGGCGTTGTTGACTAGGATGTCGAGACCTGGAAAAGTTGACGTGCTCCAACGGAGTAGTTCTTGTCTCTCAGACTCCACCGACACGTCGCACTTTCTTATGTGCGCAGCTGGAATCTTCGATTTTGCTTCTTTCAATTTGGTTCGGCGACGCCCACATAGGATGACCTCGCTTCCAGCACGCGCAAATGCTTCAGCCAAGGCGAAGCCAATGCCAGTTGCACCGCCAGTGATCAATACCGTGTGCCCTTCAATCCTCAAAATCAACCAACCCGTAGAGGTGATGCCTTCTGAGGTAGAAATAGTGCTCTATATTTTCAGCGACTCGCAGAATGCCGCCGAAGCGCAAAATGAAAACCCATGACGTCTAAGTTACTGGTTTTTGGTGGGACTGAGAATTCGGCATACAGCTGCTGACCCTGGCCCGAGGGGTCGAAACGGAGTTAGGTTGCAGTCTCAGGCGTATTGCTAACAGTGCTCATCGACGAGAATTTGGTTCGGAGGTTGTTAGTATGGAGATGGGTAGTAGTAGCTTGTGACGTAGATGTCGCCGTGGAAGTTCATCTGAGGACTCCACTGACCTGGTTGGTAGGTGGAGGGAGTGACGAAGACTCCGGTAACCATAATGCGGGCGTGGTTCAGCGGAACTCTGGTTGAGTTTGAAAAGATCAGCCGGTAATTCCATCCATTCACGGTAATGTAGTACAACGGGGTGTCGGCAACCGCACACGGAGGACTGGACAACTTGCACGCAGGAGACTCTACGGATGACGTAACGACTCCGGTTAGGGTCACGTTTCGAGGTAATGGGTTGGGATAGTTTGGTTGGGAAGTGAGTCCTGGCCCGAAGGATGGGCTTGAGAGTGTTTGCGGTTCAACCGAATTGCTTGAATAGATTTGAAATGCAACCGCGGTTAAAGCGATCAATAGAACTGCTGTTAGAATGTACTTAGCCCGTTTCATGGTTTTTACCTCACTCGACGACATGAGGTTTCGGCTTGGTTGGCTAAATGGACTCTAAACTCAACACGTCAAATCTATTTGAGCGTTTAACTTGGAATTTACATCAACCAAGCAGCTTATCCAGCCGGACAATGCGGCCAACGCACGGTCCAAATGAAAATCTAATGGAGTATGGTTGATATTGGGTTCCGTTATGGATGCGCTTCCGAAACCGCTCAGAATCATATAGATCAAAGGAGTTGGCTAGGATATAGTAATTTTACACGTTTACAGGGTTCAATGGTTTGTGGGCGACTTGTTTAGGTTCGACGAGTTTGGCCTTCAGCAGTGCCCTTGCTTTTCTCTCTAGTTCTTGCATTTCCTCGAACTGCTTATCCGTCATCGAGAGAGATCGAGCCAGTTTTTTAGCGTGTTGTGAGCAGAGAAGATCGATGTCCGGCATTTCGGCTATTTTCTCTTCGATCTCGGGATTGGACCCCGTTGATTCTACCTTCATCATGAGCCTGACGTATTTTGAGACGGTTTCGTCGTCTGCTTTCAGAACTATGCCCACACGTTCGAGTGCCTTAATTGCATCTTTCGCTTGTGCCTCCCCGGGTTTTTGGCTGGCGGCTTCGCCGTATTGGAATTCGAAGACTTCTGCGGAGGCTCGGTAGTAGGTCTCGATGAAGTGGCCTATTCGTTCTTCTTTGGCTATTTCAACCATGCCCGTTTCTAGGAGTTTCTTTATGTGGTGATAAATTGCCTGGGGTGTTACTTCCAACTCGTCAGCGATCTGGCTAACTGAGAGATCCCTTGCCCTCAGGATGTAGACGATTCTTCTGCGCGTTTTGTCGCCTATGACATCGAAACCCTTTGGGTCCCTGATTACTTTGAAGGCTCTCATCGGTCCTTCACCGTCATGAATATTCACTCACCTCTCTCCATATAGAGTTAAGGGAATGAGATTGTGGTTTGGTTGGCTGAACGCAAGATTTTAATACTAAATAGAACTGTACGTTAGTGTGAGAAAAATATGACGTTGTGTGAACAAAATACAGATTTGAATCGTGAGATGCAGGGCTCTAGGGTAGAAGCACGCTCAGTTTTCCGACATCTCGCAAGAATCCCTGCGCTGAAACAGAGCTTCGCTAACTTCCGTACCGTGGCTGCCATCGTGTACGGCCAACGCTTCAAAGAGATGCGACGCAACCAGGAAGCAGTTCAGCACATTCAGCAGACTAGCAACGCTATTTCCCAATTGTCAAGGCAGACACCAAAATAGCTCCACCTTCAGAACTTGACACAGTAAATCCCACTTGGTGGGGACTGCCTACCAAGTCAAATCTCATCTTAGGGTTTGAATCGGTTCAACAGAAGAGAATTGCTAACAACTGTCACGGAGCTGAAGGCCATAGCGGCCCCCGCAAAGATGGGCATAATCTCGTAGAAGTTTTGTCCGAGGAAGGGTACGAGCGCGCCTGCCGCGATCGGTATCAGCGCTATGTTGTAGCAGAAAGCCCAGAAAAGGTTCTCTTTGATCTTCCTAACCGTGGCCTTGCTGAGTTTAATCGCCGTCACAACATCTGTCAACTTGCTTTTCACTAGAACGATACCCCCCGTTTCGACAGCTACATCCGTCCCGCTCCCGATAGCGATTCCAATATCCGAAGCCGCCAGCGCTGGGGCATCATTTATTCCGTCACCGACCATCCCAACAACTTTGCCCGCTTTTTGTAGGTCGCGGATCACCTGCTCTTTTTGTTCAGGGAGAACGTCCGCAACGACCTTATCAATTCCCAACTGGCTGGCAACCGCCTTCGCGGTTCGTGCATTGTCCCCTGTCAGCATCACGACTTGGATCTTCATGTCCTGCAACGCCCTTATCGTTTCAAGAGCATCGTCTTTGGGCGTGTCGGCAAGGCCGATTACTCCAAGCGGTTCAATCTCAGTTGACACGACCATGACGGTTTTTCCTTCTTCCTCCAGCTTGGAGATGGACGTCTCAATTTGATCGAGTCTCACATTGTGTTGTGCCATTAGCTTTCGATTTCCAACGAGCAATGTACGGCCACCGTTTTCAACGACGATTCCTTCTCCCGGAACCGCTTTGAAGGAGGAAACGTCTGAGGTCTTGACGTGCTCGTCGATTGCAGCGTTCACTATTGCTCGTCCAAGTGGATGTTCCGACCCTTTCTCCGCTGACGCCGCAAGTTGAAAGATTTCTTGTCTTGTGTGCCTTCCGACTGGTATTACATCTGTTACTGAGGGTTTACCGCGAGTCAGCGTTCCGGTCTTGTCAAACACGATTGCTGTTACCTTTTGGGCTGTCTCGAGGTATTCACCGCCCTTGATGAGTATCCCATTTTGAGCACCTTTGGCGGTTCCCACCATTATTGCGGCTGGAGTTGCGATTCCAAGAGCGCAGGGACAAGCGATTACAATCACCGAGACGAAAACAAGGAGGGCGAGCAATGACTGCCCAAGAAAGAACCACCCGAGACCTGCCCCGAGGGCGATCAGGATAACTGCCGGAACAAAGTAGGCGGCAACTCTATCCGCGAGGCGCTGGATGGGAGCCCGCGCCATCTGTGCCTCTTCAACCAATTGAACGATCTTTGAAAGAAGAGTGTCGGCCCCTACCTTCGACGCACGAACCTTGAGCAAGCCGGAGGTGTTGATCGTCGCCCCAATCACCTCGTCTCCAGGACCCTTTTCAACTGGAATGCTTTCTCCCGTGATCGCCGATTGATCCACGGCTGAGTGGCCTTCAACGACCACCCCATCGACGGGAATTCGTTCGCCGGGACGAACGAATAGAATATCCTCAACCTTCACAGACTCAACTGGAACCTCAATCTCATTTCCATCGCGGAGGACGTGCGCCATCCTCGGCTGCAAGTCGAGGAGTACCCGAACTGCCTCAGAGGCTTTTCGTTTGGTGCGGTATTCCAACAGGTTCCCTAACAGGATTAGCGTTATGATAATTGCAGCCGTATCGAAATAGACGCCAGTGGTATGGAAGAAGGAGGGCAGGAAGGTGACTACGGTGCTGTATGCCCAAGCAGCGCTCGTGCCAATGGCGATCAAAACGTCCATGTTGCCCATCTTGTTCCTGAGAGCGTCGTAAGCACCTCTGTAGAAACGCCAACCTACAACAAACTGGACAGGTGTCGCGAGAAGAAAGAGCAAGTAGTTGTTCCAAGCGTTCGGAATTATTGGCAGCCAAGTGAACAGGAGCGCCGGTACGGCAAGGATCGCGCCAACGGTTGCCAAACGCTTGAGCCGCTTCAGTTCGGCTTCGGGCTTCTCAAAAGTCATGGCGCATGTTTCGCTGCAGAAATACCACTTGGTCCCACGGATTGTCCGAGTAATGGTTGCGGTCTCGTCGTCTACGAACATGCCGCAGATGGGGTCTTTAGCCATTCGACTTTCCCTTAGCTGACTCTCCGCGCTTTCGGATGCCTTCTGCTAACCTGAGTCGTCGGCTTAACTTCTCCACACAGCTCCTTCAAAGAGTAGCGGATTGCCTCGCTCGTAGTCTCAGAGGGATCAAAGTTCACTCGAAGGGTACCTGCGACGTTATTCAGCTCAACGCTAAGTACACCCGTCATCTGTCTCAGCTCAGCTTTCATGATTGAGGCGCAATGAGTGCAACCCAGAGTGTCAAGTGAGAAAATTGCTTCCCCCATGGTCTTCTGAGTTTGGCTCATAAGTGACCCGTACGGGGTTAGCCCGACGGCCGACTTAAGGGAGGCGTGCGCAGAGAACCACACTGTATTGCAAGCACCCTCTCAAAATGTGAACGTGACCGAACGGTCGCTCATCTCCTGTTTAGGAGAGATTCCTATTTGTTGAAACATCGCGGTTAAGTAATGTACGAGGAAGATGGACCAGTTCAACCCAAAATCATGAACGAGGGTAACTAGGTGGGTTCGTGAGTCAACGGTTTCGTTGAACTCAAACAGGTGGGCGTACATCGCTGAGCAACGAACATAATCCAAAAGGGAATTCACTTCAACTTTACCACTTTTCGATATTGCAAACGCTTGGGGAATGCTACTTCCCGCGGCTTTGGCGACCTCAACTAACTTGTCCGAGTCTACATGCTCGAGAAGACTTCTGAAAACAGAGCTACTAACTTTGACAGTATTGATCTGTCCTGCGAACCTATCGAACTCCGTGAATTGTTTGAGAATCTGGTTAACGAGAGTGTTGGAGCTAACGTTTCGCGCATTTGCTTCCTTTTCGACGGCCGCTGATGCGGATTCGTCTATTCGGAAGGATTTGGGTACGGTTCTCGGCCTGGTTTTTCCAGGGGTTGGCATCGTTTCTGGGTTCCTCGCGAAAATGGTTGGAATGGATGTCAAGTTAAAGTTGTAGGAAAGCCCTTAGATAGAAGAATATCGAGTAAAGAGTTGGAAATGAGTTTGATGGCCGTAGATCCAATCTGTAAAATGAATGTAGCTGAGAAGGACGCGAAGTATACGAGCACGAACGAGGGCAAGACCATCTACTTCTGTTCAGCAGCTTGCAAACAACAGTTCGACAAGAACCCACAGAAATACGCGAAGTAGACCTCGGCGCATACACGGATGATGCCGGCAGTCTTCATCACGCTGTTTTTCACTTCTGAAAATTAGCAAGACTCTGCACTTCACTGTGTACACTCTACTTAAGATGATTCTCGAACCATGTGCGCTCAGATCGGAGCACACTCACATGGTCGAATGCGAACGTTGCCATAAGAAATTCACGTCCTACGTTGCATTTTCACAACACTTCGATACGAAGCATCACAACGCCCAAAGGCCCGCGGAGCTTGAGAAAGAGCTGACGGCCGAGAAGGAACTACGAAGTTACAAAGCTGAGATACACTATGCCCATGGGCCATCGAAGACAAAGCTGACAGTCTTCCTACTAATCCTAATCGTCGCCTCAGGGGTAATTGGATATCTAGCGGTAACGCCTCGAGTACAATCTACCGGAACTACAATTGTCATAGGGGCGGTCGCGCCCGACTTCACTCTGCCTGGCGTTGACGGAGCATCGTTTACTCTCTCCTCCTACAGAGGGAAGGCAAACGTGTTGCTGTTCTTCAATGAAGGACTGAGCTGCGCTCCATGTCTCACGCAGATGACAGAGTTAGATCAGTTGAATCCGCAGTTCGCCAGTCTGAATATAGTGATGGTTAGCATCACAGGCGATCAACTGAGTCTTCTGTCAGATTGGGCACATTCGAGCGGTCCCCAATATGGCAAGGTCCTATCCGATCAGAGCTTAACGGTTAGCAGAGCATATGACATGCTCGGACCGGACAAGAGCATGATGCCCGGGTCAGCACCCGGTCATTCGTTCGTTCTAGTAAATGAGCAAGGAGCGATCATCTGGCGTCAAGACTACGGGCCTTACAACATGAGTGTCCCAAATGATCAGATTTTAGCAGCAGTGAAACAAGCTCTTGGCGCGTAAGTTGATCCTGCGCGTAAACTATTGAACGGTGGAGCATCGCTAATGTCTTTGCTGTTGCTTGCTTACGTGATTGCTGCTTTCATTGCTGGAGTCATCGCTCTAGCCATGCCGTGCTGTTTCAGCGTCCTCCTACCTGCCTACTTCGCCCAGAGTTTCAAACAGAAGACCCACCTCATAGGAATGACAGTGATCTTCTCAATGGGTATCGCCACCATCATGCTCCCGCTAGCATTCGGGATTACTTACATAGGGAGAATTCTTGGAACAAACCACGTGCTAATCTTTGTAGCCGGAGGCTTCCTCATGATAGTGATCGGATTCTGGACCTTATGGGGTCGAGGTATGCTTCCGAGAATTAACTTCCCCGTTGATCTGAAGAAGGGGAGTGCTGCGTCGGTGTACACGCTCGGTATGTTCTCAGGCGCTGCAACCTCCTGTTGCGCTCCCGTATTAGCGGGTGTCCTAATCCTCGCAGCGCTATCAGCTAGCGTGCTGGAGGGGTTACTCATCGGTGTCACCTACGTTGTTGGAATGGTGTTTCCTTTGTTTCTGATCGCTCTCGTTTGGGACAAATACCAAGCGACGGAAACCAATCCTCTTGAGGGCAAAATTATAGATCTAAAGTTTCTCGGACACGAATTCTCAGCCCACTCATCAAAACTAATCGCAGGCTTGATCTTTATCGTCATGGGCGCAGTAAACATCCTAGTTGGATTTAGCGGAACGATGATTCCCGCACCTGGAGCTTCTCTGGTCGGAGTTGTGCAAGCACGACTTCAGAAGAACCTGCTGACAAATTTCGCCTCCATCTCGCTTGGGACAGTCACCGTATTTGGAGTGGTCGCGCTCGCGTCTGTCACCCTAGTAATCGTGCATTTCTGGCGAGCCAAGCGTCTTCGGAAACCATAGACGGTAGACGATGATGCCCAATATCTTGCTCGTTACCAGCTACGGCTGCACTCCTTGTCTACGTGTAAAGCGAATCTTGAAGGAGTTGCAAGCTGAAATGCCGAACCTGAAAGTGGAGGAAGTTGAATACACTTCCGAGCTAGGTGTTAAACTCTCAATAGGAAACGGCATCACCTATCCTCCCGCGGTCTTTTTGGATGACAAACTGATCGCGAAGGGTAAGGTTGACGCCTCCGAAATGATTCAGGCGATACGGAAACACGGCGGCTCCTGACAGGATTCGTATAGAATGGCGGTATTGCAAGACAGTGTCTTGCTGAGTGGACACGTGGTTTAAGTGTAATGTGATGAATTGGTCGTTTGGAATTCATTTAGGCAGAGACGAAATCAAGACATGACAGCAGAAGAGAAACCTATAGTCGCTTTCGTCCTTTCATTGATTGGGGGCGTCTTCATTCTGGTTGGTGGAGGAATGATGTCAATGTTCAACCCTTACGGGCTCGGTGGAATGATGCGCGGTTATGGAGGGTTTGGAGGAATGATGAACGGTTACTCAGGTTATGGAAACAACGGAAACGGGTGGTGGAGTGGGATGATGAACGGTTATTCAGGGTATAGTGGGTATACCGGATACAATGGAAATGACTCGTACGGAGGCATGATGGGCCGATACTTGTCAAGTCCGGGGTTCGGAATGATGGGAGGGTATGGCTTCGGGTTCGGGGGAATATTCGGCCTTGCAGGCATAGTGTTCGGAATATTAGTCATAGTTAGCGCCGTGATGCTTTACAACAAACCAATCGAACACTCAAAATGGGGCCTCCTAATCCTGATCTTCTCCGTGCTTAGCATATTCGGAAGTGCAATGGCAGGCTTCGGCGTAGGGTTGGTTCTTGGAGTTCTCGGCGGAATATTCGCATTAACTTGGAAACCTCCAACTACACCTAAAACGTAGCTCGGTTATATTGAGACTAAACCCCTAACTTGCGGTGAGCATGTGACAGGCTTGAAATCTCTGAATATTTTGTCAGTCCTGTTGGTGGCTATTGTCCTGTCCAATCTTTTCGCGGCGGTACACGCGCAGAGCCAGACGATGACCATGGATAGCGCAGTGCAGTTGTTCGAGAGCTACTTGACCAGACTAGCGAATCCGAACCTGGCTCTTCACGAGGTTGAGGAGTACACGAACAATTTCTACGCCACATATTATGAGAAGAGCACAGGCGTTTTCGCCTTTCAGATGATCATCTGGAAGCCTGGTTCTATTTGGACGGGTGGAATGATGGGTAATGGGATGATGAGCGGCGTCGTGATGCCGGAACCCGGCCCTAACATGATCTGGAATACGAGGTATGGTGTGATGGGGGGAATGATGCGGATCTATCAGCAAACGCCCGCGAGTAACATGACGGTTACACGGGAACAGGCGAAAGCCATAGCTCAACAGTATCTTGCCAGCAGTTTCAGCGGTACTGTGGCTGGGGATGTAGATACGTTCTATGGATACTACAACGTGGATGTACTATCGAACGGGAAGCCGTCTGGTATGCTCAGCGTAAACGGGTACAACGGTCAAGTGTGGTATCATAGCTGGCATGGATCATACATTCAAACCGTAACCATAAGCGAACCAACTCCCGTACCTGAATTCACATCTGCTCTTTTTACGCTAATTATTGGACTGGCACTGGTGAGCAGTCTCGTGAAGGTTTCGCCGAGAAAACGAACGGGAATTCCAACTTGAACTTAAACCCCAAGATAAAACTCAGCGACTCACCAAACAGTTTGTTACAGCCTTGACCTGGAAACCACCTAGCATCCTACAAAAGTAAATCAGACTCATCCGCTGTCCTGACTCTTTGCTCACGAACTGATTAGTGGTAGGCGATTCTGATGCGACTGAGGTTTTTCATAATTGTCGTTATCGCAGCGCTGGTCGCAGTTGCTTCTATTGCAGGGACATTGCTGCCTCGTCAGTCCATGATGAATGGCGGTATGATGGGGTCAACGTTTGGAGGTTACATGATCTGGCCCAGTACACTCGTCCTTTCGGGAATAGTGCTCATCCTTGTGATCGTGTACGTGCTCGCCTACCCCACGATAGAGTATACGCCAACACCGGACGAGATGAAATTATCTGCGTCCCACGTGACACAGACTCATTCCTCTAAGCTAGAGCCAGACGCATTAGAGGTTGTCATGCGAGTATTGAAAGCTGACGAAAAGGCGGCGCTCGAGGTGCTAAGAAGCGCTGGCGGCAAATGTTTACAGAAGGACATTACATACAAGACGGGGCTAAGCAAATTGAGAACCCATAGGGTTGTGGCTAGGCTCGCGGAACGTGGAGTAATTCAGGTAAGAAGGATTGGCAAGACCAATGAAATTACCGTTCCCGCATGGCTGAAGGATTCCGCAAACGCGAAACCTTAGAACTACCCAGATCGGTACAGGGTTTCAAGGTTTCACTTTTTGAAACCATCATGGTTTCACCGAACGTCCAAATCAGCTGCAAGACTATACCTTTCTCAGAAGACGGAGGTGAACTGAAACATGAATACCAATCGAACCGCGACATTCGGCCTCATTGTGCTTATTTCAGCGGTTCTCGCATTGCAAGGTTATGCCTTAGCAGCTCCGCAACAAAACGGGTGGCAACAGCCGTCCGCAGGAAACCAATGCGGCCACAGGAATGGTCAGGGTATGATGGGTGAGGGCATGATGAATCGCCGGCAGATGATGCCGTATGGAGCGTACCAACAATTCAGCCAATACATGAACCAATACATGAGAGGAAACCAAATGGGCGAGCGGCAAATGCAAGGGATGTACCAATACTGCTACCCTTAAGCACAAACAATTGCATTCTGGAACTTCCTTTCTTTTCTTTTTTGGTGTCTCTCCTACCAACCTGATAGAGAAGTCGGCTTAGGCCTACCGAATGTCTTGCGACGGCCAATTACGCAAAGGAGTACGAAGCCGACCGCCAATCCGGCTAAGATGGATTCTAACGGGAAACCTGGGATACTCCATGTCTTGTTCGTACTCGGACTTGTTGAGTTAGTACTCGCCTGCTGCATCTTGGATTCTGGCAGTGAGGCTCCGGCGAGTTGTGCGTAGTATCGGCCGGTTGATGAGAATTGATCGGCTAGCACGTTAGCGTATGCTTGTTGGTTGTCCATTTGCCGGAGTTGATCGTATGAGGCTTGGGAGGTTGTTGAGTTGTAATCTAGGTAGGAGAAGAAGTAGGTTGACCAGAAGGGTGAGATGTATTCAATGTTCGTGATCTGTGCGGACTTCACGATGTTTGCGAGAAACTTCTGATCTAGGGGTGCCCAGAAGCTGAAAGTGTCAAGGCCGTAGAGGGTGGTTAGGTCGGCTATGCTGGTTGGTTGAAGCGTGTCAGCCTTGCTCAGCCAAGCCTCGTCAAGCACTACCCTCTTGTTGTGCTGCTTCGCGATGTTTGCGATGGTGAGGATCTGTTGCATTGATGCTTGGCCCACGATTGGGTAGACGTGGGTGACAATGTAATCCAGAGTTGTGTTTGCCGCATCGTCCTGAGCGTACTGTAGGTTGCCCCAGGTTCCGACACCCGACCCGACTAACGTTTGTCCACGATTTAATCCCGTGAGGATGTAGTTGACGTACGCAACGTATTGGTCCGGAGAGTTGAACTGTGTGTAGCCCGTGAGCTTGTATTCAGTGTCGGGTTCTGCACCAAAGTTCAGGTAATCCGGCTGCAAGTCTTGAATGATCGTCTGAAGCATCTGCTTTCTTTCGGCTTCGAACTGGGTCCAGGGTATGCTCGCGTAGTTGAAAGTGACTCCTGAAAAAGGTGTGTTGGCAAACATTACCGATGATTCTACGTTAAGCTTCATTCCTCGGTTCCTGACCTCCTGCGCGACCTGTTTGTAGAATTGCACGTAATTCTGGTAGTTGGGGAAGCTCGGGGTGTAGAGCGGGTACCCGATTTCAACGGTTACTCCGCGTATGCCCATCTCTTGGAGGCGGTTCAAGTAGAGGATCACTCCCTGCAGGGTTCCGGGTGCTAACAGTGCCGTCCCACGGTTCCCGTTAGCCGCCAGGAGTTCCGTGCCGAAGATCACGGGGTAGTGGGCGTGGGTGTCTATGCTTGAGAGGTAGGCAGAGTAATTGTCCAGCTGAGTCTGAAGGGTTGAGTAAAGCTGGGCGTATTCAGCTGGGACTTGGGGCGCAGTTTGCTGCGCGGGAACGGATGGTACGTAGGCCGCACCGAACAAAATGCTGGTGACTAACAGGGTAACCCCGAGGAGGCGTTGGTTCAACTCTTCTCACCTAAGCGCTAACGAAACGGGGACGCGGCGCAAGATAAAGAAAATGAACGAATCATACACCGGGTCAGCGCTGAGCAACGTTCGATATCAAAGAGAACTACCATCATCTGTTTGCCCGATTGACGGCCAGCTAAGCATTTCTATCCGTCTAAGCAATTAGTTGAAGAACGCGAGGTTGTCATCTCTTCATGGAAGAACAGAGTAGTCGGTTGCAGTCACGAAGCGCTAAGATTCCGATTCTATCTGAGCTTCTTGGGGAGGTTCCGCTCGGTAGAGCGATTCTCATGCTCTACGATCCCGATTCACAAGCGACGGCTCTCTTCGTCAACGTATCCGCCGAATACCTCAGGGCGGGTGGAGATGTGCTCTATTTTTCCACTAACCAACCAGTTGCTGAGCTCAGGCAGCGGTTTGACCGATTGGAGTTGAGCATCAGAGATTATGAGGCGAAGGATTCGGTTGTATTGTTCGACACCTACTCGGCGCAGGCCGGTGCAAAGACGGCTGAAAGGTACCAAGCCGAGAGCGCAAACCTAAATGAACTATCCATAGCCATGCAACAGTCCGCTCCGCAATGGCCTGCCGGAAGCCTAGTAGTTTGGGAATCCCTTTCCCAAATCGCCTTCAACCAGGAGAATGTGTTCGCGAAGTTCTCGAGGAAGGCAATTGGCGTATGGAGGAGTCAAGGCGCGATAATGTTCGCTGGATTTGCCACCGACCTTCATCCGCCGAGCTTCTACCAGGAGATGAAAATGGTCTCGGATGCGGTCGTGGAGATCAAGCTCGCGGAATATGACGGCGAAATCATCAACACGATTAGAGTACGATCGTTCAAAGGACAGAGTGCGGATACGAGGTTACGCCGGGTTGTCTTCAATGATGAGATGAAAGCGACACTAGAATTGTTGAAACGCTAAGATTCCTCCGATACGTCGAAAGCGCGATTATGAGTTACCCATGATCGAACTCACGAGCCAATCTTCCTGGACCCTCCAAGCCTCAGACCTCTGACGTAATCACATCTTGTGAGTTACAAGATGCGATCCTAGTAACGTGCCCTGCCTTTAATTGGAAAAATACCCAATCATCGCTTCGGTGATGATGAAATGTTCCGTGATAGATTGGTCCACTGGACGGGAATACTCAACCTCTTCACGAGCACGGTGGGCAGTATGCTCGTGCAAGCAAAGACAATCGAAGTGAGCCTGAAGACTGGTTTCGGCCGACGCTGGGAATCGACTACTGAGGAAAGGCGTTTCGAAGAGAGCTTCGCGGTACGGCAGGCCTACAGCAACCTTCAGTTCAAGTTGCCGGTGGCAAGGTGATGTCGATGGCCCAGAAGTTAGAAGTTCCAACCCGTTTGGAACAACTCAACCGGGTTGATCAGCAAATACTGCGGTTGCTAAACGAGGGACAGTTAACATTAGAGCGAATTGTGGGGCTTGTTGACGCCGACCGGCACGAGACTCTCTCCGCCATAACTAGACTCATTGCCGGCGGCTACCTCAAGCTCGTGATCCTAGAGTACCCTTGGGGAATAGAGTACGAACTCAAAGCTCAAGCGAAGATGCAATTGGGTCCCGAGGCCCACCAGACGTTCCAAAGGTCGGCTTTCGGCCTAGTTACTTCTTCGCGGTAGTTATTCCCACGTCTTCGACGAGGGCGTAGGGTGTTAGGGTCGGGGTGTCGACCTCCCACCATCTAATCCAATGTTGTTGCTTCGAGAGTGCTTTGACTGATTGGATTATGCGGAGCATGTTATCGCTCAATCGCAATCCTTTCACGGCGTGGGTAAGTTTCCCGTTCTTGATTTCAAATACGCCGTCCCGGGTTATGGTTGAGAAGTCGCCTGTCTGGTAGTTTTGGAAGCGTGTGTACCAATTGTTAGTGATGTAAAGTCCGTCATGGGCTTTGTCGAATAAGTCTTCGAGCGAACTCTCCCCAGATTTGAGAATGATGTTGCGAGCTGTGGGTACCATGCCTCCGATGCCCGCTTCAAATCGGGCGCTCCCTGTGAGCGGTGCTTTGTGTTTTGTTGCCGTGTAGGATGTGTGTAGGTAGTTTTCTAGAACGCCCTTTTCGATCAGGGCGTTGTCTTGGGTGGGGTATCCTTCATCGTCTAGGGTTGTAGATCCTGGGCCGAATGGAAGGCGACTGTTGTCGTGGAGGGTGAAGGCTTCGGAAGCAACTTTGCGTTTCAGCATGTCTCCGAAGAATGAGAACCCTAACTCTACTGTGTAGGCTGAGGTTGAATCAGCTACGCGGTTTAGTAGGTTCGCGAATATTGAGGGAGCAAAGACGACGTTGTATTTCCCAGCCTGGCCGGGTTCAGAGTTAAGCGCCATTTTCGCTATGCGTCCCGCGCTTCTCCCGGCCTCTTCAGGGTTAAACTGCTGCAGGTTCGGAGCGACTGTTATCCCCTGGCCGCTTGCGTCGTCACTCGCGAACGCGCGGATCGTCATCTCAATCTCTGTGCTCTTATCGGAACCTTCGGCTCCGGTCGATGTGGAAACGTACCTTTCCCGAGTGTTCGATGTGACTACTCCAGAAACCCGCAACGCCCCTTCCTTCCTGGCGGCGTTTACTCCGGTCTCCACGGCGTCGATTAGCTCCTTTTCGCCTTGGGCTATTTTCTCGTCGTAAGTTCCCTGGATTGGTTGATACTTGAACGGCCCCTGTGGGAGGGTGAAGTCAACGTCGCCCTCGGGGGTTACTTTCATCGTCTTCGCTAGTTCTTCAACGACTGCCTTCAGACTCTCGGGGTTCTGTTCCTCGATCATGCATGATGCTCTCCTCTTGTTGGATACGAGGTAGACCGTTGGGGTTTCGGTAAGCCAGCTGTTTGTGATCGTTATCGTATTGTTGCTGAAGCGAACCATGCGCTTGTGCATGCGAGTGAAGCCCGCCGCGGTTGACTGCACTCCTTGTTTTTGCGCGGTGGTGAGAATCTGTTTCATGGCGTCGTGTGGGTTCATGTCGATTCAACCTCCAAGCCTAATCTTACGCAGACGAATTGGTGGGCCTCCAGTCCATACGGGAGCGCCTTGCATCGGATCACCCTTACCGCAAGTAGCACCCGCATACTCCACCTCCTTCCCTACTGCGTCGACGCTGCCATAGAGGCCGGGGGTTGTGATTTCTAGAATCGGGTTTCTGAGGGGTGTGGTGATTTGCCCATTCTCGATTAGATACGCTTCTAATCCAACGTATCGTTGGTTGTAGCGTCGGTCGTCAATATTCCACTCCATGAAGTTCTTCATGTAAACCCCGTTCCCCACGCCCTCGAGGAGTTCCTCGAGGCTGTGGTTGCCGGGTTTCATGTACGTGTTGGCCATTCGGATTATGGGTTCACGGTCGTAGGAGGAGGAGCGTGACGCGCCGTTACTCATCCCGCCAAGTTCAGCTGCGGTCTCTCGGTTTTGCAGGAAAGATGCAATCAAGCCCTCGTTAATCAGTACCCTCGGTCGTGCCTTAACGCCCTCATCGTCGTAGAGGTAGAATCCGTACGAGTTTGGGAGTGTGGGGTCGTCGATTATTGTAACGTGTTCCGATCCAACCTTATGCCCAATCATGTCCGGTTTGAGGTAGGATTCTCCGGCCTGTGCAGCTTCGCGGCCTAGGATTCGGTCCGCCTCCTGTGGGTGGCCGCATGATTCGTGGCATATGATTCCGGTCACTTCGGGCCCCAAGACCATGTCTATCTCGCCTTTTGGAGGCGGGACTCCTTCCCTGAGAAGCCTTCCAAGCATCTTGGCATCGTTAGCCGCGATTTCCTCCGGCTTCCAATCCTTAACCACCTCCCAGCCGCGGCTTTGAGCCTCATGGTGTAGGCGTTGCACTACTCCCTTCCCAGGTTCTTGGGCGGTGAGGAAGAAGAGTAGACTGAGGCGGGGGATGAAACCGTGAAGCTTCGAGCCTTCACTGTTAACGTAGAATTTCTCGGTCAGGTCTTCATCAAACACTAGAATTCTGGAGGGGAGCGACACGTGAACGTTCTCGGGAGTCAGGCTCTTCTCGATTGTGAATAAGAGTTCGTACTTTTCTTCCGGGGAAACTCCTCGGACATCAACTTTCATCTTTGCCTCCCATTTGTCTTCCCAACTTTTCTCTTGGGAAAGGCGAATGGGCGAAGTTACTAGACGTTTTGAGGCTTTGGCGGTTCTAACTGCCGACTCGGTTGTGGAGCGTACTTGGTCTTTGTTCAGGCTGTTGGTTGATGCGAAACCGAGTGCCCCATCAACGATAACCCTGATTCCTACACCAAGCTTTCTCGTAACGTTAATCGGTTCGGCCGCGCCATTCTTCAAAGTGAACGTGTGGCCTAAGTCGCGTTGAACTCGAGCTTCCGCATAGTTTGCCCCCAAGCGGAGGGCTTGGTCAACAGCTTCACGTGCGATCTCTTCCTCCAAATTCGAGGACCAAACTGCGCAAGGTTTGGTTGGAATAATAAACGTAGTTGGAAATCAAAATCTTCATACGAACAGAACTAGGCCAGTGCTCACTCCGTTGTAGGATCTCCGCGAGCGGAACTTCTGTTTCAGTTCACTCGAACTCGCGTTGTGGTGGGATATGTCCATGATCCGCAGGGAACAGGTACATGTCCCATTGAAGGGTCAGATCTGTTTGCCTTTCGATATGGCTACGAGTAGTCTGCCCAGCCTCTTGTGGCCGGCTGACATGTAATGCTTGGCCCACCAATCAGCCACAACCTTCACCTGTTCGGTGGGCAGTTTCTTGAGTTCCTCTGCCGCGACCAGCGCCGCTTCGTCGAATGAATTCTTCTCCCCAACTGAACTTGCCATAACAATCATCTGCGCTAAATTTGCTAGCCTGCACATTCACGTACCTAGTATCTATGTTCTCTGCCAAACGCGACTGCGGGGCCTGAGGAAATGCGCTCTTTTTGAGAGCAAATAGGGGGGGCTTTATTACGGATGAAGCCCTATTGGGCCCTGGTTGAGCCATCATAGCAGCATTACAATACGTATCGGGGCCGAGAGGGCATGGCCAAGATAGGGATCTCAGTTATCTGATTCAATTCGCTAGGAAGCATGACCTGACACCAAGTACCCTGCACGCATCACTACTAGCCACCAGGAAGAGGGGCAACGCGCAGTGCGGAACGGTTCGAATCGAAATTCGCTCACGTGGGGAACAATCCTCCACATACATGTTCTCCCTTAAAGGACGGCCATTGGCGCAAGCGACTCTGCAGAACGATTCTATTCGGAAACTGGAGAGGCTGCCAGAGGGATACATGAAGGCAAGCGAGCCGCGTAGTGCAAAGAAGTTGGACGCGAATACCGTAAGCTCGATCGGTAATCTAAAACTTGGATTGAGCGGAGTCTCCTTCAAAGCCACGGTGATAAAGAAGTCCCAAGTCCGGGCTGTAACCTCAAAGGACGGAAACCCACTCCTAGTCTGTGACGTAACCCTATCAGACGGCACGGGAGAAATTCCGTTGGCCATATGGAACAACCAAATCGACACGGTCTCCCAGGGCGATATAGTGCAGATCCAGAACGCGAGAGTAAGAAGCTATAGAGGCGAAATCCAACTTACTCTGGGCCGAAAGACCGGCGTTATGACGGTACTCGAACACCCAATCGAAATCGTCGCTTAGCACTTCGATTCATGTTTCCGAATTAACGCCTTCAACATAACCCAACAAGGGATCTAGCGAAGGCTAGATTCGGTCAAGTGTTCGCGGGACAATTCCTCTTGCCCGTAAATGCTTAACTCTCGACTCGAAGAGTTCGTTCTCAAATGACCGAGCAACTGACACAAGTTGATGAGCAGGACAACGTGATAGGCCCTGTTGAGCGGCTGAAGGCTCACTTGGGCGATGGGATTCTTCACAGGGGGCTGGTGGTGGTTGTCAAGAACGATGACCGAATACTGCTTACTCAACGTTCTATCGTAAGACCTGACTTGGGCTTTCCTCCGCCCTTCCCGGGTTTCTGGGACATAACCCTCGCAGGACATCCGAAGTGGGGACAGACAGGTTACATTACTCAAATGGTCAACGAAGTGCACGAGGAGTTGGAGATCGAGGCTAAAGCCGGCGAGATCGAGTATCTGGGCAAATTCCAATACCACACCCCCGACCCAACATACCCCAACCCGAAAACCTCCCCTACGTTTAGGTTGAGTGAACGTGAGATATGCGGAGTAGGGGTCCTATCGACAAACGAGAAACCCGTCCTAAACCCGATCGAACTACTATCTTCGATGTGGGTGAGCAGCAGTGAGTTCACGAACAAGCTTGAGCCGCTCAAGATCGCTCCATGGGCAACAATAATGATCGAGAAGTTCCCCCAAGCCTTGAGCCAGTGATATTAGGCCCTACGCGGTGTGGGTTTCTAGGAATTTTGCGGCTCGCTTGATTGCGTCTAAGTTGTTTTCTCTTCGTGCGAATCCGTGGCCTTCGTTCTCATAAATCTTGACCTCTACGACGCCGCCATTCTTTCGTACGGCCTCCGTCATTTGTTCAGTTTCTTCAGCTGGGCATCTGATGTCGTTCGCCCCAGCTAACAATAGCAGGGGCGCCTTGATATGGTCCGCGTAGAAGAATGGGGAACGGTCCCGCCATAGCTCCCGGTTTGCAACCGGATCACCCATTAGCCATGAGTCGCCGGCGCGTAGAACGGGGTCTTCGTTTTCGAATGATGTGAACCAGTTCGCTAGGGGTACTATGGCAACGCCGGCCGACCAAAGGTCGGGGTACTTCGTTAGCGCCATTAGCGTGAGGTAGCCTCCCCACGATGCGCCCATGATTGCCATTCTTCTTGGATCCACAAACCCTGTCTTCTTCAAGAAATCTAAGGAAGCAATGAGATCGCGCAGATCGCCGCCGCCACAATCATTCCTTAATGATTCGATGAAGGTGCGGCCGAAACCTGTTGATCCGCGGTAATTTGGCGCGATCACTACGAAACCGTGGGAAACAAAGTACTGTAGATTAGCGTACCAATCGTTCATGTGCTGCCAGGTGGGGCCGCCGTGGGGATAGACGATCGCCGGATGCGAACCGTCAGGGTCGATGTTTGGGGGCAAGTAAAGGAACGAAGCGATTGGCGTCCCATCGTAAGAAGGGTAGACTGCGAGTTGGGGAGGTGTGAAATTCTTTCGTTCCAGCCCTCCCACGAATGATTCTGTAATTTGTTTCAACGTGTGGCTTTGGATGTCGTACACCCCGATCTCGGCGGGGCTGTCGCCGGACGCATGGAGTAACCCTATTCGGGTGCCGTCGTGGGAAAACCGCGCCATCCTGAGGACACCGTTGGGCACTGGAATCTCAATCTGATCTCCGCTCAAACTTCTGAGAAAGACGCGGTGATTGCCCGCTTCATTAATCACGTAGACATACTTGTCCTCGGTCGGGGAGGAGTCGCAGAAGAAGCTTTCCCAATCCATTAGGGTCAACCACTCAAGCTCATTCTTCCTCACGCTGAGAAGTGCAACTGTGTCGATACCTTGCTCGTTCGCGTTGGAGGTAACATAGATCTTCTCACTGTTTCGTGTCCATCCCAGAGTGAGAGTAGTGAATTTTTCGTCGATTGGGAGGAGCACAGTTTCTTTTTTGGTTTCTAAATCGATGACGCTGACTCCCGTATGCAAGTAATCCTTGGTCCGCACAAATGCTAACTTCTTGCCATCCGGGCTCCACTGTAGAGACCCGCACTCTCCGGTCTCGTTGCCTGTAATCTTGCTGACTGCCTGAGTTTGCGGATTGATGAGGAATGCTGAGTATGCGCCTGGTTTTTCACGTTCAGCCGCAAACGCAAGCGTCGTTCCGTTGGGGGACCATTCCATATCTCTGTAGCCTATCTTCTTCGTGTTAGTGACGTTGCGGATCACTCCCTCTTTCAGGTTGATGAGGAAGAGGTTGGGTTTCTCATCCCCTCCTTCGTCCTGACTGTAAAGCAAGAATCGTCCATCGGGCGAGGGATCCTCCAACAATGTTCTCTCATCGGACACCGTAACCTGCACCGGCCAACCTCCAACGGAAGGAACGCGCCAGATATTGAACCGCCCCGTAATGTTCGTGTCAAAATAGATTTGATCACAATCACTGGACCAGCGAAATGACAGGATTGAACGCGTAAAGTAGAGCGTATCCAGATCGAGAGGGCGCGAATGTGGATTCCGGATGCTCATGGGGGTTTGTGTAGTCAGTGTAGTCGTCGGGGTAGGAATCATGAGGTAGCCATGGGTACATTCGTACTTAAAACCGACAAGCAGGAGAGTCTAGTAATGGCCATAGCGTAAGTAATCCTAACTCAAGCTGATTAACAGATGTGACCTTTGGAATTGGTATTCGAACACTATAAATTGTAATATGTGTGCAAGTCGGATTAGCGAGTTTGATAGAGAATGGAATCTACTGCAGTAGGCACCTTTAGAGCTGGTCTGCGCGGCGAATTGATTCAACCAGAGGACGGGGGTTACGATGCGGCCCGCAAGGTTTACAATGGGATGATTGACCGCAAGCCCAAATTTATCGTACGCTGTTCGGATGTGACGGACATAGTCAGCTCCGTCAAGTTCGCCAAGGAGAACAATCTGCTTCTCGCTGTTCGTGGGGGCGGTCACAACGGAGCAGGATTGGGAGTATGCGATGGCGGGCTAGTCATAGATCTTTCCCGCAGGCGAGGCATCCGCGTAAGCCCTAAGAAAAGTACGGTCGAAGTGGAGAGTGGCTGTACTTGGGGAGAAGTAGATCACGCCACTCATGTTTTTGGTCTTGCCGTACCGTGCGGAATCATATCTACCACAGGCGTCGCTGGCCTCACTTTGGGAGGGGGACACGGTTACCTGACTAGAAAGTTTGGATTGACTATCGACAATTTACTCGAAGCGGACCTCGTCTTGGCCGATGGTAGCTTCGTTACCGTTAACGCGGATGAAAACCGGGACCTGTATTGGGCAATTCGAGGCGGCGGAGGAAACTTCGGCGTCGTAACATCTTTCACGTTCAAGGCGCATCCTGTTAGCACTGTCTACGCCGGCCCGATGCTGTGGCCTCTCGATAAGGCTGTTGAGGTGATGCAGTGGTATCGTGAGTTTAGTAGGAAGGCTCCAGAGGAATTGTGCGGATTCTTTGCTTTCCTGAATGTTCCGCCAGGCCCGCCCTTCCCAGAGCATCTTCACCGCAAGACTATGTGTGGGATAGTTTGGTGCTATTGCGGACCGATGGACAGGGCCGAACAAGTATTCCGTCCCATTCGTAAGATAGGTCCACCAGTAGTTGATTTCGTTGGGCCCATGCCCTATCCAACCTTGCAAGGCTTGTTCGACGCACTATACAAACCGGGCCTTCAGTGGTACTGGAAAGGAGATTTCGTTAACGAGTTGAATGACGCAGCGATTAAACTGCATTTGAAATACGGCTCTGAACTTCCTTCGCAAGATTCACTCATGCACCTTTACCCAATAGATGGCGCAGTGCATCGAGTCGGAAAGGGTGACACACCTTTCAGTTATCGTAACTCTACCTGGTCTATGGTAATAGCCGGGGTCGATCCGGACCCAGCGAACAAGGAGGGTATAACAAAATGGGCGAAGGCGTACTGGGAAACGTTACATCCCTATTCTGCAGGTGGAGCGTATGTCAATTTCATGATGGAAGAAGGACAAAGTCGGGTAGAGGCAACCTATGGTGCCAACTACAAGCGCCTATCAGAGATTAAGAGGAAATATGATCCCACGAACCTGTTCAGGGTAAACCAGAACATCCTGCCTGCAAAGTGAAAGTCGAGGTCATTCTTTCAAAGTGACTTCGAAGTTCTCGCCGACTTTAAGCTGATGCCATCGCGAATCGAAGCCCACATTACGCATCGTTCTAATTCTAATCTTATTGACGACCTCTTCACTCTCCGTCTCAATTCTGAAATCGATTATTCCATCACTCACGTTTTCGAGTCTCTTGTAGACTAAATTGCTGTGGACGTCTCTGATGACGCCGCGCAAGCAGGTCACACTCCTGACTCTGAAAGCGGGGATAGATCTTGCTAGTTCGTATTCGACCCAGTTTTTCTCATCATTGAATCTGTCTAGGCTTGAAATGTCTTCTCCAATCGCTAATGTGTCGGGAGCAGGTGGTCCTCTCATGCGTTCTTGAGAGACATGAATACTCAAGTCTGCTACTTTCAGCGAATCGGCTCTGCGCCTTTCTTTCGACACCTGTCCTAACGTAGTGGTGTACCAGTCCCAGATTTCGAGAGCACCATTCTTCTCAAGTTCCTCTGTATCTATCCCAAGTCGAGCAAGTTGGTTTCGGATCCTTTCTGATGATTGTGCGAATGCGTAGTACTGGATCTTTCCACCAGTTCTCAACCACCCCGCGGCCATGGTCGTCAATGCATTGTACCATTGCGATGCTGCATCGAATTCCACCAAGAGAACAGATCCAGCGGGAACCGGACCTGCACTCAAATCCTCAATTAACGGAATCCGAGGCACTGTTAGGACATCCGAACATAGTCTCGTCGACCGCAAGTTGTGGCTTTCGGTGGTTTCGTGTGAGCGCACCGTTGGCAAGCGTAGGAGTGTCGTTTACTGGTGCGGGGAGTGGGATTCGAACCCCAGACAAATCCACCCAGCGAACTAAGGACTCACGACAAACAAAACTCCCTAAACAACTCACCGTCCATCTCTGAAATCCTAAGTTTCGGCCTGTGGATGCAGAAATCCGGATACAGACCCTCAACCATCCGAGGCGCCGTAGGCTCACTGAAAGCAATAGCCAGGAGAACAAGCCTCTCCAGCCCAGAAACCGTGAAAATGTACATGGAATCGGGCACATTCTCCCAGAACAGAAAACAAACCGTGTACGAACACCTAACGCGATTCTACAAATGGAAGTGCATACCCTTCAACGCCCCACGCTGGCACAGAGTGGAGACCCTGCCCTGGATTCCAACCGAGACAGAGATCGACCAACTAATCTCAGCCCTAGACAGGAAAAGAGCCGCCTTCACGCAGTTAATCAAGGAGACCGCTGCACGACCAGGGGAAGCGTGGGCAACTCGCTGGATCGATATCGACCACGAACGCAATTGCGTAAGAATCTCAGCCCCCGAGAAGGGCAGTTGCGCCAGAGAACGCAAAGTCTCCACTCGTCTCCAAGCCATGCTCAACGCACTTCCCCACAAATGGGACCTAGTGTTCCACGACCCCCGACTCGAACCGGTCAACAGCTTGGATGACTTCCGAAGGACATTCATACGGCAGCGAAACCTAGTTGCCGAAACGCTACAGAACCCACGAATCAAACAGATCTCATTCAAAACCCTCCGACACTGGAAAGCAACGATGGAGTATCACAAGACCAAGGATATTCTATTCGTAATGCAGATGCTCGGTCACAAGTCCATCACGAACACTCTCGTCTACACGCACTTAGTGAGCTTCGAAGGAGACGAATTCGTCTGCAAAGCCGCACAAACCGTTCGAGAAGCCACCGAACTAGTGGAAGCCGGATTCGATTACGTCACCCAGATAGACGGTACTAAGTTGTTCAGGAAGCGAAAGTAGACGTTGACTAACGAGCGCTGGCTCAGGTGGGCAATCGCCCGCCACTTCAGACAACGCGGCTTCAAAGTTAGCATGAGCCCCGTGAAGGTTGGGAACGCTGCAATAGACGGCGAGGTTACTGGACAGCATTGGCGGATGGCTCTAGAGATCAAGAGCGGACACGACGATGTGATTCGTGGATTAGGGCAACTCTCTGCGGCACTAGCTCACGGATACAGCTCAGCGGCCCTAGTAGTATCACTAAGACACGCGAAGAAGCTGAACCCGAAAGTGTTCAGCAGACACAACATAGTGTTGCTGGGCGTCGATTCAAAGGCACACGTCAGCCAAGTTCACCCGTAATTGACGAATCAAAACTCGTGCAGCCAAGTGGCGGTGGTAGCATCTACTCCGGCCTTCCATTGGGGATGCTTCGTTGGAGTTGCTTCTATAACCCGATGAATTCGGAGGGCGTCCCCGATGTCACCGAGGTGGTTTACAAGGTGCGGAGACTGAAGTTATGGATTTACATGAAAAGTGTGGTGGGGCGGAAGGAACCCACCGTATTAATGCGGTGGGGCGACTTCTCAGGTGCCACATTTTGAGCCGTTTCTGTTTCCTGCGTTTCGGCAAACATAGAACGCATCAGCCGTGGGTCAATAGGATACGAATCAACCAATATCGTGGGGTCCATGCGGGTTCCATTAGGTCGCAAAGATTGTCAATCGCAGTCTTAGTTGCCAAAGGTGGTGGGCCCGGAGAGATTCGAACTCTCAATTTTGAGGGTTCGAGAGCACACCTAAGCACCTCAAAAGTGACCAACAGGCATGAGCGGTGTGAACAATGAACCACCACGATAGGATCAAAGCGGGATTGTTGCACCGAGAGGGATTTACTTCGATTCAATAGTAATCCCCAATCACGGCACCCCAAACGTTACCGTGGTGGTTGAGGTTCAGACCTTGCTTGATACTAAACCCAGGGCTTTCTGACTCGATAACCCTTTGCTGCGGTTGTACAACATCAGCAACAAACATCTTTCATAAAGTCACACACACAAAGCGGTACGGCGAACTTCCACTGCTGATACTCGCCGCGGTA
Organism: Candidatus Bathyarchaeota archaeon; assembly: GCA_963733055.1. Taxonomy (GTDB): domain Archaea; phylum Thermoproteota; class Bathyarchaeia; order 40CM-2-53-6; family 40CM-2-53-6; genus FEN-987. Next base: position 407,254 of record CAVTBR010000002.1, on the reverse strand, counting down.
ACAGGAAGGCCCCCTTTTATCCGACCGCAAGGACCGAGTACCCAACGTGCTTAGCGAATGGCAACGCTGAGAAAATTCATCACGGGAAGTGTGTTACTTTATGCTGGATTCATCTTGTTCTACCTAGGATTCAGTATCACTAACATATCGAGCTTATTCCTCGATGATCTGTCTAGATGGTTGATTCCGCTAGGTTGGGTAATTCCACTTCGAGCCAGCATCTTTGAGCTTCTGGGCGGGATGATTGCTGTGACTGGTTTCATCTTGTGCATATCGCCAAATGAACCCGCTCCAATTCCCCCACCTCCACCGCCAACGATAATAATCCAAAAGGTTCCTGAGCGAGCAGCACCGACCACCACAAATGAAACGTCAGCAGTTCCAAAATGCAAGTTCTGCGGAAGCCCGATGCAAACAGGTGCCATGTTCTGTCCCTCCTGCCAAAAATCACAGACCTAATTCATCCCCATTATACTCGAGGAATGATAGTGAGGCTTTCAACAAATGCCATTCTGTAACAGGTGCGGGAAATTCTCAGAACAGAGTAACTGCCCGTATTGCGGTCTCAATCCAACTGTACAAACACAAACTATGAAGGCTTGCGCAAGTTGCGGCACTGCAAATCCTATAGCAGCGCAATGGTGTGTCAAGTGCAGCAGATCATTATACTGAACCACTAAATGCGGTGGGGCGCACTGAACATGCTGCAGGAGAATAGGCTCTACAACGAGAGGAAGGAGCGACTCTACGAATCAAAACTTAAACGGATGGCTCACACAGCACAGTAAGGCAGGTTGGAGAACATCGAACGGCAACAAGGCAAGCAGACCCGAGAAGAAAACCTGAAGCTCTTACATAGATGAAAAGTCTGATCTAGTCTGTGATTCTCGGTTGGATCTTCTGCGTGGCGTTCAGGCCGCGCGAACGAGGCACCCGTCCAAGCTTATTGGGCTTCTCTGCTTCTTTCCTCGTAGCAAGGATCACAATACAAATGCTCGCTGGTGTCGTCTCTGAACTTGCTTCTGAACGGCCCCACTCTCAGGAACTGGCGTTCTGGCGAGATAATGCGACCGCATCTGCAGCAATGATTGTTGAGGGCGCCAGGACAGGTAGGACATTTCAAATGTTTTCACCGCAATTCTAGCCAGCCATATGTTGTGAGGAGATTATCTAAGCTTACGTTCCTTCACGAGGCCAATCTGACCACGACCCATGAATGACTAAGGGTTTTATCATCGCGATAGTTCCTAACATGCTCACACAATAATTGTCGGTGTGCAGGCGTGATCGCACTTGAAGCATATTTACTGTTGATGTTCTACGCGGGAGTGACGCTAGTACTTGCGAAACTCGCGGTGTGCGTCATTGTTAGAATGACTCGAAGGCTAGCTACCCTACGTAACGTTTCATCGACCCTAGCGGAGTTCGTTAGTACACTCCTCCGTGCCCTTGTTTGGCTCGTCGCGGCGATCGTCGTAATTGCCGAGGTGTCTGTCACCTTCGGCCTCCAGGGTGCCATCGTTGATGCGATTTCGTCGTTCTTGACTCAAAACGCCGGGAGGCTCGCTGTGATGTCCGTCATCATCGTAGGAGGCTATGTGGCGATCAGGATATTCGGAATAGCGTTTGTCGAATACCGTCGTCATTCAAAGTTGCATCCGCTTACTATGGACCTCTTCGAGAATGTCGTGCGCTATTTGGTGTACGCCATAGTTGCGGTGCTGCTTCTGACGAACGTATTAGTCATGGCTGGGCTACAGACTCTTGCTAGCACTCTCGTAACGCTGTTCACTGTTTTCATAGGCCTGGCCGTATCGTTCTCCGCTAGTGGCTCGATAGGAAACGCTCTAGCAGGCATCGTGGTCATGTCTTGGCGCCCCTACAAGGAAGGCGACCGCGTTGAGGCGGGAGGAGTTTATGGCGACATCGTAGAAGTAGACGTAATGTTCACGCGCATCCGAACCATCAAGAACGAACTAGTGCACGTACCGAACTCCCAGGTTCTATCCACCAAGATTGTGAACTATTCTGCCATGCCTCAGGTAATAGTCCACTATGAAGTCACAATCGGATATGACGTACCCCGTGCAATGGTGGAGAAACTGCTCATTAAAGCAGCTCATTCAGCACCGGACCTACTGGCGGTACCAGAACCGTTTGTGTTAATCAGAAACCTAGATAATAACTTCGTAGCCTACGAAATCAATGCGTATACTGACAAACCCAACGAACTCATAACGACTTATTCGAAACTTATGCAAGAAATTCTGGATACCTTTAGGGAAGCAGGGGTCGAAATTCTATCCCCACAACATGTAGCTATTCGTGACTCTACATCAACAGTCAAAGAGGGCGTGAACCGACCCCAATCAGACGGCCGCGAACCGAAGCCTCGTGTAGATGATCCACCAAAGTAGCCCATGATGGTCCTATATTGAGGCCGCGGTCGAAGCCTATGCTGTGACAATCTTGGCTGATCTTTCTCCATATCTTTCGTCGGAGCGATCTTGAGTGAGAAGCTGAGAATCTCTTACACCACGGTAATGATGTCCTCGGCTTAGCTCTATCATTTCTGAAATTGGCCGGCGGGTTGAGCCTCCTACCGCTTGACAGAAGCATGATCCTCGGTCTAATCGTACCGCCGCTCATCTTTGAGGTTGCAATGCGTACCACCTACGAGATGCTTAGAACGGTAAGGAAGACCGTACCGTCTCTTGCGATTTTCGGGGTTATGATCTCTGCCCTGCTAAGGGGTCTACTACTCAATATTGCCTCGGCATTGTATGGGGCGGTAGCTTTGACGTTCGGGGTTATCGTCGCGCCAACCAACCCCGTCTCTATAGTTAACGTGCTGAAGCGAACCAAAGCACCAGAGCGACTGACCACGATTCTGAAGGGATATTTCAACGACGCAACCGCGGTCGTCCTGTACCCTATCGCAATTTCGCTTTCATTCAATCCATTGCAGAGCGCGGCCTTATTCGTGTACACTCTCGGAGGCGGTCTGCTGGTCGGTCTGGCAGTCTGCTAACTCCTCTCGCCATCATTCTCGTTAATGCTGAAAACTGGTCTTCCTCCGGGTATGCAAAGACCAATTGTCTTGTCATGATTTCGTCAACTATTTTCTCTGCACGCTTGGAAGGTTCAACTTTCAATATGTCGGTCTTAGTAACCACCCCCACTAATTTGCCGTGGGTCGTCTATTGCGCTGCATCAGGGTTTAGACTCAACTTTACCAATTCATTCTTGATGTAAGCTTGCAGAATTTCTGCTTGAATAATCAGTGAGATAAGGGCCACGCCGAATATCATCGCCGTTATAATGCCTCCTGAACTGCTTTGGGGCAACGCCAGAACCAGAGCAACTGAGACCGCTCCTCGCAGACCTGCGAAGGCCACTATCTTCTTCCATGAACTAGGAATCTTCTCTCCGAGCAACTGCGCTAACCACAGGATCGGATAGACGCTAAGAATTCTAGCAACGAGTATCGCTGCAAAAGCCACGATTATGAACGGAGCATAAGCAACGAGGAGGCTGAAGTCCGTCTTCAGCCCGATAAGTAGAAACGCGAATGACGTAGCGAGAAAAGTCACCACTTCCCAAAACTTCGTCATGGTTACCCGAGTTTCTTCAGACATGGCGGTTCGCATGGTCCGGTTACCCATGTAGAGGCCAGCGATCGGTACTGCCATCAACCCCGACACACCCAAACTCTCTGCGAGGATGTAGGAACCATACATGACGGCTATCGTGAAGGATGTCTCGGCCAACGGTTCGGTGATTAACTTGTGCAACAGTTCAGCAACGCCCGAGACAAGCAGGCCGACCGCAACTCCTCCCAACAAGATGACGGCAAAGTGGCTTAGGCTCTGCATGGGGTTGAAGGATAAGGAAAGAGCGAGAGGAAATAGAATGACCGGTGTAGCATTATTGAGATACGCTTCCGATTCCAGAATCGTCGTCAGCCTCTCCGGCACCTGCACTCTCTTCAAGATACTCACGACAGTCACTGGGTCGGTAGGCGAGACAATGACCCCAAACAGGAGTGCAACTGCCAGAGGTAGCCCTAAGGTGACGTGGAGAACAAAGGCGCTAACGAAAGCGGAAATCACAACGCCGAATATCGCTAAACCTATGACTGTCTTCTGAACAGTTCTGAAAACTTCAAAGCGAGTTCGCATAGCTGCTTCAAATATCAGGGGAGGAACAACAATTCCGAGTATCAGATTGCTGTCGATGGATATGCTACTGAACCCGACCTCCAGCCTGAGAAGAGAGAGGATAAGACCGATAGCAACTATGACTGTCGTGTAAGATGCCCTTAGTTTGGAGCTTATGATAGCTGCCACAAAAGACAGCACAATCACAAGCAACATTAGGGTCATTGGAGACGTGGCGATGGGCATGTCACAACAACACGCCGCACAAGTTCATCTTACTCTTTACTTTTCTCTCTTTTCTGGTATGTGAAGGCTATATGCTATCTATTCCTCCGAACCTGTTCAACCCGTCTCGTTCTAGGCAACAAGCTCATCCGATTGTTCTTCCTCACTCATTGCTCTTAGAGGATTGGGTGAGACGGTGTTTTTCGATTGCCTTTGCAATGTCGGTGCGTGTGATTATGCCGATCATTGCCTCTGGGTTGTCGTTCGGAACGACTGGAAGTCTGCCTACGCCTCTATTCATCATTCTCGTTAAAGCCAAAAACAGGTCTTCTTCAGGCGACGCGACCAATAACTGCACTGTCATGACATCCTTAACGGCTGTTTCTGCGCGTTTTGAAGTTTCAACCTTCAGTATGTCGGTCTTTGTAACCATCCCCGACAATTTGTCATTCGATACCACTGGCAAGCCGCCTACAAGATTCGCCTCCATCAAGTCTAGAGCTACTTGAACGCTGAGAGTTGGCTTTACCGATACGACGTTTCTTGTCATAATGTCAGCGACCATAATCCTCTTCAGGGCTAACGTCTCATACTCCTCAATGTGTGCAGGAGATTCTTCAACACTGTCCACCTGATTGTAGAATATGCTCAAGTTTCCAGTGAGTAAGTATGCAACAACCACAGCGATCATCGACGGCGCGAGCAAACCATAGCCCCCAGTCATCTCTGCTATCATTACGATCACTGCCAAGGGCGACTTCGCAGCACCACCGAAGAAAGCCATCATCCCAACAATGGCAAAGTTCGACGGATTCGTCACAGTTGCAGGAAACGCTAGATGCGCATAGTAGCCGAAAGCGCCACCAATCATCGTTCCCGTAACAACACAGGGACCAAATAATCCTCCACTACCACCTGAACCCAACGTAAACGACATAGCAAATATCTCAGCGAAAATAGCTAGTATCATTATCGTCGGGGGTAACACTTGGTAGTTCTGATTAAGCGCAAGCTGAGCCCAACCATAACCTACGCCCAGAACGGAAGGAACGTAAATGCCTATGACGCCTGCTAATAGCCCGCCAATCGCAGGCTTGGTAAACATGGGTATTCGAATCTTCTCAAAGATGTCGTGAACCGTGAAGTAGATTTTGAAGAGCAAGTGCGCGAACGCAGCGCATACGACTCCTAGCACTCCATAGAGGAGTAGTGCTTCTGGATGTGTGAATGCTACTGGGGTGATTCCGGTACTGAAGATTGGTTGCCATCCTGTCACGAAGCCTACGATTGTGTAGCTGACTGTTGAGGCTATGAATCCTGGAATCATGGCTTCGGCTTCAAAATCGTGTCTGTAGAATATCTCACCACTCAGAATCGCCCCAGCCAAGGGAGCTTTGAAGATTGCAGCAATACCCGCTCCGAGCCCTGCAGCAAGAGCGATTCTCCTCTCTCGCTCTGTAAGCTTGAATGCCTTTGCAATCTGCGTACCTAGACCAGCGCCTATCTGAGCAATGGGCCCTTCACGTCCGGAGGTCCCCCCTGACCCTATCGTGATGGCTGAGGTGAGGAGTTTAACGAGTGGTACGCGAGTCCGAATAAGGGCGTGACCTTTGTGAAATTCGCCTATTGCGGCATCAGTTCCAACACCTTTGGCTTCGGGTGCAAGCCTTGCAACTATTAGGCCACTGACCAGTCCTCCGAGACCGGTTGAGACTGGGATTAACCAGGGGCGCGCGATGACTATGGTTGTTAGGCGCGCTGCTGACTCGCCGCCGGGTAACGGCGGTGCATATCCCACTATTCCCACGAGGAATAGTTTCGTGAAGAAGTCAATGCCCTGAATTAGAGCTAATGCTCCAATGCCAGCGACTATGCCGGTGGCAATTGCAACTACGGTCCACTTTCGTAGATAAAGAAAACCAGTTCGGGCATCAAATCCTCCTAGTCGCTTCGCCATTTCATCGACTCCCAGGCCCGATTGCTTGCTCAAAGACCGTGGAGACAGATATTGTTTATACCCGGTTTGGCGCTCGAAGAGATGTCGTCTCGCTGGGTTGGACGTAACCTATTTGCGCTGTTTTGCCTTCCGGGGGTTGAGTTTCAAGAGTGCCCACATTGCGAATATCAGGGCTAGAAGGACAAGCACTACTAGTGCAGCTGAAATGAATCTACCGTTTATGTAGCCCAACATCATTGCCGCCAGCCATGCTAGGATGAGGATCGCCGCAACTTGGCGCGAATTTCTTTCCTTCTCCTTCTTGCGATGGTTCTATTGCGACTCAGTCCTCAGCAATTCCGGAACATTCTAACACGGACCATAGCAGGCTTAGAGATTCATCAATGTGGCTATTTCAGCGGCTATTCTGGCCAATTCAATCTCCAATTCGTGAAGATTAGGTCCAGACAACTTGTCGCGCGCTAGTTCCAATAATTGCTTGGCGTCATTCTCGTACTGTGTAACTGCGGGTTTCAGGATTTTTGTGTGAACATGTACCCAATTCTTAGTTTCGGTGTCGAGGTCGGTTTCAAGCGACGTTAACGCGACTAGAGAAGCGTCGACTTCTCGCTTTAGATCAGCTATGTGTCCGTTGGCGATCGGTTTTATCTTTTCGTCTTGGAGGAATCCGTCAAGCCAGTGCTTGTAATGTTCCAAAATGCGTTTGAGGAGATGCCGATCGATTGCCATGCGTTTCACGATAACCGTGTAGAAAGAAAAGGCTACCTATCCTTTTCAGGTCGGTCTCTCGGAACAGCTTGTGACATCAATTCAGCGCTGAGGCGCTCCACTTCTTCTCTGCTGTACAGGTGCAGGGTTTCCTGAAACCTCTGGCCTGCCTTTCAACCGATATGAGGCCGGAAACTTAGGCCCCTAAACCCTCATCTTCCCTCCAGTATGACGTGATCTTGAACTCCTGCATGTAATCCACTACCTTCCTCCTGTCAAGAGGTTCCTTCAAGCCTAACGATTCGATCCCATCCGGACTCATTGGCAACAGTCGAGACTCCTATCGAATCCAGTTATTTCTTTAACCATTCCATTTTCCTAGACATTTAAGTTCACTTTGTTATGGGCTGTTGCATGCGTTGTAGTGCTGACTTGGGCTGAAGACTGAATTTCAATCCTCTGTGGTTCAGTAAACGGTATCCTAGGAGTTTCAGGAAGTCGGTTATCACAAATGCAATCAATGCATACGCCCAGATGAATATGGCGAGTCCCCAACCCATTGCGGGCAGTAGGATGCCGTATACGGTGATGATTGTTGCAATAGTCTGCGTCACAACAACCGCCAAGAATAATTGGATTGAAGGCTTGATTGACCAAAATGATTTCTTTGTGCGAGCAACGAACACGGTCAAGTGGCCCGCCACGGAGAGTTTCAAGTAGATAAACGATTGGAGAACTGCGGGGGTAAGTAGGAATACTCGTAGGCCGATGTATAGGATCAGAAAGGAGGAGACTACTCCAATGGACCCAAGAAAAGCGGCTATCCCCAACGTGCGCCTCATATCCCATTTTTCCGGCTCGTTAGAGTATCGTACGTTGTCATATGCAATTGTCATAATTGGAGCATCGTTCAGTAAGGCTAACAGAACTATCATCAGTGCTGTGACCGGGTAGAAGCCGAATGCGATAATGGATAGTGTGATGAAGAATAGCACGCGAATTGTCTCTGTAATACGATAGATGGAGTAGTTGTCCATCCTCTGGAAGATTTTCCTGCTCTCCTTGATGGCGTCAATAATCACTGATAGGCCTGGTCTGGTGAGGACGATGTCTGCGGCAGACTTCGCAGCGTCGGTTGCGCCTGCAACTGCGATTCCGCAGTCAGCCTCCTTAAGAGCCGGGGCGTCGTTCACGCCGTCCCCCGTCATTCCAACGATGTGACCCTTGTGCTGTAATAGCTCGACGATGTGGTACTTGTGTTCCGGGAAGACCTGTGCGAAGCCGTCAGCGTTCTCAACAGCTCGCTCCGCCTCTCTGTCTGGTTTATCGACGAAGGCTGAGGCTAGAACAATGTTATTTCCCAACTTCATCTCAGACGCGATTTCCTTCGCTATCGCTAGATGGTCTCCCGTGACCATTTTGACGCGCACGCCCATGGATTGAGCCGTTCGGATTGTGGCAGCGGAGTCATCCCTGGGAGGGTCGTAAAGTGGAATTAAGCCCGCAAATTGCCAGCTTCCTTTGGAATCAGTTCGAGCCACGCCTAGAGCTCGATAGCCCTTTTTCGCAAATGAATTGACCTTCTCGTCGACCGTAGCCTCAACCGCCTCTTTGTTGGCTACCAGCGACACGATGACTTGGGGAGCGCCTTTTGAGACCTTGAATTCGTTCCCTTTCGGGTCCTCAACGGTGGCTTCTGTGCGCTTTGCCACGGGGTCGAACGGATGAAAGGCAGTCACCTTAAATGAGCCTAGACGTGCGGCGGCCTTTGTTGTTGTCTCCGCCTTGCTTATCACCGCATTATCTATCGGATCTTGATCTTCCTTCCTTGATGCAAGCGAACCGAAAACGAGCACATCGTCCTCGGTGAATGCGTGGAACGCATTGACCTCAGCTACGGAAAGCTCGTTCTTAGTTATCGTGCCGGTCTTGTCGGCGCAGAGAACATCCATGCCAGCCATTTCTTCTATTGCAACCAGCTTGCTCACGATCGCTTCCTTCTTGGCTAGGGCGGTTGCCCCCACGGCCATTGTGACAGTTAGGACCGCTGGCAACGTGACCGGGATCGCGGCTACTATGAGGACGAGTGCAAATTGAAGGGTCTTGAGTATGCTCTCATGGCGGAACAGCGCTACGAGAAAAATAGCTGCGACCAGTGAGACTGCGAGAAGAATCAGGAAATCTCCAATCTTGATAACTGCCTTCTGGAAGTGACTGTGCTGTTGAGCTCCCTCGACGAGTTTAGCAGTCTTGCCAAAGTAGCTATTCGTGCCCGTGGCAGCTACTAACGCGTCCATTTCTCCCTGCCGCACAATCGAACCGGCATACGTAACATCTGAGGTCGCTTTCTCCACTGGCAGAGATTCTCCAGTCAGGGCGGATTCGTCTACTTGCAGGTAATCGCCCTTCACTAGCTTAGCGTCGGCTGGAACGATGTCGCCGAGACGAATTCGGATTACGTCGCCTGGTACGAGTTCTCGTGCGGACACTTCTTGCCAGTTGCCGTCGCGGAGAACCCGCGCTTTCAGGGCCAACTTCTGCTTCAGAAGCTCTATTGCATTGTCTGCTTTCTTCTCCTGCCAAAACCCGACCACAGCATTCAGCAGCAGCAACGCCGTGATGATCCAGACATCTTCCCAGTGACGAATATACGCAGAGAGGATGACTGCGGCCTCTATCATCCAGGGGATCGGTCCCCAGAAATATTTCAAGAACTTGAGAAATGGATTGGTCTTCTTCTCGGGAATCTCATTGAACCCGTACTCTTGAATTCGCTTTTTTGATTCGGCAACTGAAAGTCCGCTTTCGCTTGACGACAATTTGTGAAAGAGTTCGCTAACCGAGGCCTTTTTTGTATCTATTTCATCAGTCATGGCATGTGTCCCCGCCTGCTACAGCCCAGACATCCGGTTATGGAGCCTATGCGATAAGCAATCTGTTCAGGCACATCGAACCAATTGTCAGAGACCCAATCCTAATTATCGTGAACGAGGGGACTAGCCTCTTCTCAAGGCGCATGTCATGCAGTGTGCGCCGCCGTATCCGCCGGTTAGGTTTTTGATGATGAGCGGGTAGGCGTCTATGTCATGCTGAGGATGAAGAAAGGAGAATTGATGGAAGAATTCTACAGGCTGCTGTGCATCAACCTGGGAGTGCCTCCGAAGGAATTTTATTGGGAGTGGCGGGATAAGGACGGTGCCTTCCATAGAAGGGGAAACATTACACCGCTTGACTTCTACGACGAGTATATCGGATTGAAACTGGATCATTTCGTGAGTCTTATCAACGCCCCAACAAAAGATAAACCATTCAACAAATTGTACACCGTCCAGTACCTCGGTAACGTGGTCGGTGGACAAGATACTCGTTACCTGAATGTCGACTTGAGGACCCTGAAGAAAGCAACTGTTGACATGATCAAAGGCAATCATGCCGTATGGTTCGGATGCGACGTCGCGAAGATGCTGCAGACGAAGATGGGAGCAATGGATCTAAGCATATATGACACCGAACTGGTCTACGGTGCTAAGTTCAAACTTGACAAAGCTGCCAGATTAGAATATAGAGACAGTCAGATGACTCACGCCATGGTGATCACTGGGGTGGACCTCGATGAGCAGAGTAACCCGAGGAAATGGCGAGTTGAAAACAGCTGGGGATCAGCGATAGGGGATAAAGGATTCATGTATATGATGGATGAATGGTTCGACCAATACCTCTACGAGGTCGTTGTGAGGAAAGAGTACCTGTCCTCAGAACTTCTGAAAATACTTGACACTGAGCCGATAGTTCTATCTTTCTGGGACCCAATGGGTTCATTAGCACGGAATTTATGCAGGCGTCCAGATTTTTCAGATTCTCAACCTAGTCTTCCGCGAGCAAGTTAAGGACCAAGTTTTTCTTTCGTCATCGGTAGCGCAAGAAATTGTGTGTGGTCTCAATGGTGCGGACTTCTTTACGGAAAGAAATAGGGCATAGACTGAGAAGGAGCTGGGGCCTCTCCTTCCTTTCTGTATTTGGGTCTTTTTTTCTCAACTAACTTTTCGATCCGAATAATGTGGTGCTCAGAGAGCACTCTGTACCCTTCTGCGAGACCCAGGTGGCGAAGTGCATGCTTCACTTGTAACTTCGCGTCCTTAGGACTTAAGTGTCCATCGGTTTGATCGAGAAAGAGCTTTCCGCCCTTCATCGTCACGTCCGTTTTCAGTCTCTGTCTTAGCAAATCAGCAAATTCCTTCTCGACCTTCTTAATGCCGTCCAGCTCGACCTCAATCAACTCCATCACTGCCATGGATCAATTCGGTTACTCAGATATATCTAATCAATATGGTCTCAGGTATCTCATAGTTCGTGTTCTATTGCGTGTGTTTTCCTATTATCGCCGTTCGCGCACAGACTCTCAAGAAATCGTAACTATTATTACGTTACCAAGTCGACCTCGTGAGGATGATCCACCTTGTCGAAGCGAACAATCGCCGCAGTCGAGAAGGATCTCTAGATGCCTCGCACCTATCCACTATGGGGTCCACGAAAGGCCCCGTTACGGTGGACCTTTCTTCTCGCCATCGTGGGCGGACTTATCACCAATTCCACAACTTGGGGCGTTATCTACCTACTCCGATTGCAATACTTGACTTCAACCAACCCCGTCCTATTCTTCCTGATTTGGGCTCCACTATGGCTAATCGGTTGGACAATAGGGTTCTTTCTGGTGTGGAAAGGGCGCCAGGAAGTCTAAGTACATGAGACTTCTGCGGTTATGTTAACTCTGTGGCTCGTGCCTTCACGAACTTTCGAGCTGTTAACTATCGGCTGACACCTTCAGTAGCGAATATACCGCCCCTTACGAAATGGCTTTTCGATTCTTGCTTCCGCGTTTGTCTCAGCCCTTGCTTTGTTGGCACCATGCCGAGCTGTAGCGCCGCTCGCGGGCAGCAGCATCTCAATCTTTTGGGCTTCGATGTAAATTACATCAGCTCTAACTCGGTCACCATGTTTGTAGCCTACGAAGGCTCTACTCTTTGAGTTTTCCTTGTCGGAAGAATTTGGCAAATATCTTATCAACCAAATCGTAATCTAAATCTAGTGCCGCCACAACATCACTCGGATAGACGATTTCTCGGCTTTCGAATAGGTCTACTAAACATGACTCAACCAAATCCTCAATGAATCCGATTTCACTCTTGGGTGGATTCGACTGTTCAAATAGTCGCTCAATTAAGCGTTGGCGTTGTAATTTGTATTGCCAACTCAAAGGTTTGCGTAAACTATGCTTTATGCGAACCTCCTGAGGATGAACCGGCTCATCAGGCAGAGACATCATGTTCCAATTGAAAAGCCCATGCTTGACTATATCATGATCAGCAGCCTTGATCATCTCTCTATCCCCGCCATCTGCCTCTGAGCGAATACGCCCCGTGAAAAGGCGTCAGCTACAAAGCCTCTCGGTTTCGCCCTGGCGGTAAATCGCATTCTAGTAACATAATCAAAGTCCTTTGGCCCAAACAGTGAAAGATACGTGTCCTTCGTAATCATTAACGTTAAACCCTGAACTTCTATCTTCTGACTTATCCTACGCCGTATATGTGGGTACGTTGCCCTCCTGAGCGTTAATTGAATAGCACTTTTCAAACGATCATTCTCCACATCTTTGTGAAGAAGCATCCTTGCCTCATATGAGATCTGTCGTCCAGCCAATTTGGTTGCCAAGGTAACAAATCGTGAAGCCAAGCCTTCAACTCGCTTCGTCTTGGCCGAGTTAATATCATCAGTTTCAATCGTGATCTCTCCGCTTCGTTGCAGTGTCACCGTAATTTTGTCGTGAGTCATGAGAACAATATGGTCAGGCAACCGTGCGTAATCAAGCATAATTCCATGATCAAGATTCCACAAACCAACCTGCCGCAATTTGCTCTCGATTTTTCCAGTTACCTTTCTCTTGAGAGTTGGAACAGGGATCAGTGATAGTTCGAGAGTGTCAAAACCGAATGAGACATTTTTCATAGCGAGTAGCCCAGCATCTCTTCCTCTAATGAAGAATTACATGAAATGGGTGTAACTTTGTGAATCTTGTTGCCGAACAAACTAAATGGTATCATGATGTCTCTCATCTGACAACGAGTACAGAACAGGGCGCCTGAAGAACTACCCCCTTTGACACACTTCCTAACAGGAGGGTTTTGAATCGGCTCCGCCCTCTGGTGCCCAAAACTATCAGGTCCGCTCCTAGTTGCGCCGCAAACTCGGTAATTGATCGAACTACCATGTCTGACTTTCGAACATATCCCTTGGCGTCTACGCCATGGCTCTTGGCCATGCCCACTATGTCATTAACCCACCTTTCTGAGTCCTTAGACAGAATGGTGTAGTAGTCCGTCAAGATTATCGGTGGCCCTCCAACCATCGAGCTTGACGCGGAGACATATCTTGGCCGGGGGGCTATGGCTGTGACGATTAACTCGGAGGCGTTGCGCTTGGCGAGCCTTACGGCAAGGACAGCGGCCTTTCTGGCGCTATTTGAACCGTCAACAGCCACCAGAATCCGATTGAAGATGTTCGCCTTCCAAGCTCTCATGCTTCGTCTATACCCCGGCGCAACACCCTGAAGGCCCGCAGCATACTTCCCTTCCAGTTCCCAGAATCTCTGCGCAATTCTGGCGACAATAGGAAGATTATTGAGGACAATTGTCAACCGTCCGCGCCTTGTTGAACCAGGTTTGGTCAGCGCACGCGCTTTCCGTAGATACTTCCCAGCCAGGGCATTCTTCGATCCGTAAAGCATCACATTAGCAGCGAGTACATACCTGCCCTCCCTAAGGAAAGGTTCCAGATACTTATTCAATAGGTTTTTACCCATGAGAAAGGCGGGTTATTTCCACTTGTGCATGCGAAAACCCATGCAATAACCCTTTGACTGTAGGAAAATACCTGAAGTCTACCCAGAGATTCCCTAATCTCGGCTAGATTTACCCGTACGCGCAACAGCGCGCGCATACCCATGCGCGCAGCGCGCGCAACGCAAAAACCGATTGTCTGATTGACCGGCGCGACACTTTACTCAGGGAATGCGGGCGATCTCCCAGAAGGACCCCAGCAAAGAGCCCTGCGCGACAAATTGCACAGGGAAGCTAGGGGCCCGATGATGGGTAAGATTCAACAATCCAGTTGAGACTCTCTAAAGTCCCAATGATTTTTGTCTGACAAACCACTAGAGAAAGTCATTCGGTACCGACACAAACGAGAAATTGTAACACCGCTAGACCACAAACGTCACTAGCTGGAGTTATGCCTGCCGAGAAAGTAAGTGTCAAAGGTGAAAATAGATAGTTGACGCTCATTCAGAACGCAGCAGCTAAAAGAAACTAGTTTAGAATCAATGCAGATTTCCTTGCAAAGTTTTGACTGGCCCACATTCTTCAGCCTTGTCGCTGCTATAGGCGTAGTAGTTGCTCTTTGGCAAGTCAGACTCGCCGCGAAAGGCATACAGGCTCAAACTCTGATGAAACTAATTGATGAATGGCGGAGCAAGAAGGTCTACAAATCAATTAGCTATATTCACCGTTTGCGGTCGGAATGGAAAGGTCGTCAGCCTGATCCGAATCAGTGGTCTAACCTTGCACGAAGGTGGGTTGACGGTCATGCAGGCAAGAAATACAAGTTAGCTACTCCTTACGAGAGGAAGAAACTTGACAAAGAATGGATGCAGCGCCGAATAGCATCTCAATTTTTTGGCTAAGATGGGACAGCTAGCTGAGAATGGTTCTCTCAAAGCTGATGACCTATTTCGCGTTGTACCAGAAGTAGGGCGACTTCTGCTTGTTCTCGGTCCAATAGAATTAGCAATTCAAGACCACTACCAATATGATGAGAAGAAGTCTATCGCTGCTTGGGACCGTCCCTTCGGTAAGTGGGAATTTAACGACCTGCACGATAAATATGAAGAATGGTATCTGAAACACAGCAGAATGCTCGAACAAGAGCCACGCCTTGTTACAGGCTTCTTGAGTGTTGGTAAACGTATGCTTGTCAGGATTCTAGAAGGGTTAGGTGACGACTTTTTGCAAACCGCTTCGAGACTTACGACAACTCGACGGTACCAACTTAACAGTTCCCACAGTCGAGACCTTGAATCTGATTGACCAAAGACGAAAATAGTTCCGAGAACATTTGGGGTTGCCCAATTTCATTGGTCATTAATTATCTCTAGCCAGTCCGGATATAGAATGATCGAAACTCATTTGAGCATTTTATTCTGCCATCATACCCAGGAGGCGTTCACTCTAGGATTCATTAAATTGTTTTCCAAAACCAACATATTTGTAATTGAAAGTGGGTTTGATGATGGAACAGCAAGTAACCTTGAACGCGCGTTTAAGAAATTATCAGAGGGGCAACTGACCCCGGAGCAAATGCGGAAAAATACCAGGGCAGATCCGGAGCATCCTGATTACGGATTCTTCAACGGTCTTCAGGCTACAATCTACAAATCCAATAGAACCATCATACTCATGGCGAATACCCAAGCAAACTCGGATTTATCGAACACGAGGTTATTAAGAAATGGAGGATGAAGAGGGATCAAGCAATTTGGAGTTTTTCACAAATTTGCACAGACGATCCAACCGCTATCGGCCAGAGACTTGAAAGCAAAGGGAACGGTTAATCTCAGGAAGAACAGCGCATTAACCCGCACAGACCATTTCTATTTGTACAAGGGCAACTCATCGTTGCAAATAAGAGAGAATAGTAGATTGTAAAGAGCTTTGCTTTGACTGTGAGGATGCGTCTGAAAGATAACGTGTCATAGTCTTTTGGTGAATGAAGATGCGATCACAGCATTTTATAATCTAAAGAGAACTATTTGGGGCAGTAGAAAGTGGTTTCTTGTCTGAGAAAGAAGAAAACAAGTACCTATACGATCGGTTGACAAACCCTTACGCCCTCAGTACAAAGAGTTTTGGTCGTGCCAACTTTGGTGGGGGTACTCCCACTGAGGAGCCTATTGGTCCGCCAGCTGTTAGCAACCGCCACTCGAAGAAAAACAACCCGTTGATTGGAGTTGCCTTACTCGTCGCTCTGTTAATTTGTTTCGCACTATTCTTCGGCATTCTGCATTGGTAGACAGCGACAACACGAATTGCAGCACCGCTAGTTACCAAGCGTAGATGATGCGTCACCCGGAACCGGAATAGAAATTAGTCCCGATATACAAACCATCGTTAGATATTATTGAGATTACCTGCCCGACTCATAAAAAAGCAACTCCGAATAGTTGTCATGTTTTTTCTCATGGGCATGGCTCTCTTGACTGCAACGAGAGCCCAAAATGCGGAACCCTTGACTCCAAGGGATATCCGCGCCGCCTACGATGTGGATCCTTTAGTTAACGCAGGGTATACTGGTAAGGGCGTAACCGTAGCTATAGTTAACACAGGAATCGACAGCACCTTCTATTCACATGTGGATAATTTCAGCGGACAATACGGGCTGCCTCACGCTGCGATTTCCCTAGTCGAACCTTTTGGGTCCGCTGGGGTCGATCAGGAGGCTCCGAGAGGTGAGACTACGATAGACGTAGAGTGGGTGCACGCGATGGCTCCTGACGCAAAGATACTGCTTGTACTCACAGGGTATCAACCGCAGAGGTTACCTGACGGATTTTCTTACGTGATTGACAATAACACGGCGGACATTGCGACGATAAGCCCTTCTTCATTTTTCTGGGCGCAGCAGGGACGCGATGTGTTGCAACTACACGACCGTGAGTACTCGAAGTCTGTCGCGGAGAATATTACTTTGATAGCTGCCTCGGGGGACTGGGGATCAAACAATAGCGTCAATCCGCCTTGGCTGGCGAGTTCCCCAGACCTTTACTTGATACCTGTTTACAGCCCGTACGTGACGGTGGTGGGGGGCACTGAGTTGACATTGCAATCTGGAGCTTACGGTTCGGAAACTGCATGGAACGAGAGTGGTGGAGGTCCAACAAATGATTTTCCCGAACCAAGCTGGCAGACGGGAGCCGGAGTACCCCAAAATGGTTTTAGAAATATTCCCGATGTTGCGCTTGATGCCTCTTGTGCTACGCCTTACGCGTTCGCTTGGGACGTAGGCCAATGGAACTCTACCGGGGTTTGTGGTACGAGCCTTGGCGCGCCAACGTTTGCTGGAATAATGGCTGATATTGAGCAGGCGGCTGGGAGAAGATTGGGCTTCCTGAATCCGGTGTTATACTCGCTGGCTTCATCAGATCCCTCAGTGTTTCATGACGTTACTTCAGGCTGCAGTCTCCTCCAGTCTGGGCCAGGCATGATCATCCCCGGCTATTGCGCACATGCAGGTTGGGATTTCGTAACGGGATGGGGAAGCATCGACGCTGCAAAGCTTGCTAAACATTTGGCACCATTAGCGCACATAGTTACTCAGTCAACCTCATCATCGACTCACACGTCGCCCTTCAGTGGCTGGTGGCAAGACTTTGAATTACTTCTCTTCCCAATCGCAGCCGTCATCATAGTGGCGGCTTTCAAATTGAGACGTCGAGCAGCTCACAGCAATCTTGGTAGGTAAAGTCTCGACCGTTAAGGAGCCGCGGTGTTGCATTGATCAACGCAGATCAGCTGCGACAAGTAATTAACAAAAAAGCAATCTGAAGCCTTTCAAGTAAGATGAAATACGACTTCGCTCCAATCGTCAAGGTTATCGGGGTCTAGGGGCGTAAGTGGCATTTACTTTTCGGCTCTATAACTTATGTTATGGCAATATTCTTAAGCGTGATTCTATACCATTATGGCCGGTAAGAATGAAAATCCTAACCAAATTAGTGGCGTTGAGAGAGTCGCCAAGTGGGGCTAATGTTTCGTATCCGGCGTGTTGTTGTTGCATTGGATGCATCGGTAGTTGCTGTTCAGCCGGACTCGATTCGGGGCCCGAACCGTTAAAGTGCTTTCCCGCGCCGAAAACGGGAATATTTGTAACCTGTGACATCTTTTAGGTACTGAAAAGTCATTACTCGCTTACTTATTCCCGTCCTCTCTTGCACTGTCATGAGAAGTGATAGTGATTCCCCTTGAATAGTGTGCGTGGGATTCTTGCTTGGCAAGTCGAATAGGACAGCAAGGGGCGATCTTTTCCGGCCGATTTTGGCGTTTGCAGAGCGCACTATCAGAGAGATATTCCGGATCAGGGTTGCTCTCTTCTTCAATTTCTTCTGGATTCTGATGTTCTATTTTCTTGTCGTCTACTCTTCCGGTAATTTGCTTGAGCTTCCTAAGCAGACACAAGGATCGTTGAAGGCGCAGTTTGCCATAATTATGGTCATCTTTGGATTTCTAGCTGTCGGATCTTCAGGCGTTTCAGGAGGCGTGGCCACAGACAGGCAAAGTGGCTTGTACTTCAAGCTCCTATCAACGCCGCTTAGACCTTGGCAGGAGCTATGTGGAAGGACGATTGGGTGGGTCATTTTTGGTACTTTTCTGAGCGCGGTCCTATTTAGTGTCGCTCTCATCACTGGTGCCACATTTGTCGTCAACAGTTGGACTGTTCTTCCTTTGGTATTCCTGATAGTAGTTTTCGTTGATGTCTTTTCTTCTGGGATTGGTTTAATCATCGGCTCCTTCGCCAAGACGGGACAGTCAGCTTTCTCATTGAGCAACGCTCTTGTGGTCATCATCGCCTTCTCGACGGGGCTTCTGGTACCTACGACCAATCTGCCTGCCTGGTTTCAAGCTTCAGCGAACTTTCCGTCTACTGTAGCCATGGATATATTGACAAGTCTGCTCGTGGAAGGAAGAACAACCGTTCATATGCAAACCTTGCTATATGTTGGTCTGTCTTCCGTTGTGACGTTTTTGACGGGGACATACATCTACACGCTAGTAGTATTGCGAAAAGGAGCTGAGTACCGATAATGAGCCGGACTGGTCCAAAGGCCAAAATCGCTAAAGGAATAGGGCTCGGGCAGTATTTCTTTTCCCAACTAACATCAAGAAGGTCAAGTCTGTCCCAGGACGAACTTCCTCCAAATCAGTTTCAGAATCGCCGAGTTCGGGACAGTATTGCCGAATTCTATCATGAGAACACTAAGCTCAGGCGGTATCAAGCAAATGTCCTCGCAGCATCAAGTCAGATCTTCTTATCACCGGAACGACTGGCCTCAATGGCTTTTGCTGGAAATCGGAAAATGGGAAAATCGTTCCCACTACCAATGCAGAACATGACGATAACCGCTTGCGTTGGAGATGTGTTGAAGTCCAGAAGAAGCGTGAGACGATTTGGAAAGTCTCGGGTGCCACTCGACAAACTTTCGAAGTTGTTGTTCTACACCTCTGGCATAACTGGGGTTCTGCCCGTGACGGTTCCTTGGGAAGGAAACCAGATTACGTTACCTTTGCCATTGCGCGCGTGTCCGTCTGCGGGGGGGCTTTATCCTATTGACACTTATGTCGCAGTCCTCAATATCGATGGACTTCCGCAAGGATTATACTTCTACGACGTGGCGAGAGCAAATCTCGTCTTCTTGAACCAGCGGCAAAGGGAACTTATAGCGTCATTTGTCCCGTTGCCGCCGGGGTCTTCGTTAATCGACGACGCGGGTTTCTTAGTGCTGCTTACAGCCTCATTTCTTCGAAATAGAGTGAAGTATGGGGAAAGGGGTTATCGATATGTCCTGCAGGAGGCGGGGCATCTCGCTCAGAATATCTACATCGTCAGTGAGTCGCTAGGCCTCGGAGCTGTTGCGGTAGGTGGGTTCTACGATGATGAAGTGAATGACATTCTTTCTTTAGATGGAGTCGAGGAAGCTGTTGTCTATGCGGTCGTAGTAGGAAGCAGTGATGACTGTGAACCAAAGTGATATTTCGAAAGGGAAATGGATGCTACGAAAGTCGGCCAACGTAGTTTACTACAACCCCGACGAGGTTCTGATCGCAGAAGGCGTATGGAACGGGCGAATGGTGAACTTAGTTGATGATGATAAGAAAGGGAAGCTGGCAAGAACAATCAAGCTCTTGAATGGAACTAAGTCCATAGAGGAGATCGTAGCTGAGGTGAATGACCAAGATGTGCTACAAATCGTAGAAAGACTGCGCGCGGAGAATCTGTTGGTCGATGTAACAAATGAGCCTACGGACGCTAATCATGATAGTGTTGTTCCGTTCTTTGATGTCTTTAGTCGTAAATTACTACAATCTAGGCCACTAATTATCGGGAACGGGTTGCTTAGTAGAAACGTGGCAAAACAATTCGTATCGATGAACATCAAAGTTAGGGCTTCCCAATCTAGCATCGAAACCGATTCAGTGGAGGACGTAGATTATGTGCTCACGCTCTCAGACCAGCCCCAGCCAAGCTTGTACAAGAAAATCAATGCAATATGTCTCGAGAGGAGGATAATGTGGAGCCTTGCAGCATTCGATGGAACTTGTGCATTTGCTACGACGTTTATCCCACGAGAGACAGCTTGCTATGTTTGTTTCGAGGGAAGTTTGGAATCCACACTTCCGATCCATGAAATGGCGGCGTATCTTAAACTGAAAGAGGCTCTCTCAACGAGGTCTACCTCCAACTACATACCTCCGGCACTGGTTGACCTTGTATCAGGTTTCATTGGTGCTGAAGCAATCAATATCATGGGTGGTCGTGGAGGCCAACTAGCTGGGAAGGGTTTGTTCATTCACTTGCCGACACAAACCTTCGAAATTGATGATGTGTTCAAGATTCCACGATGCGCGGCTTGTCGTGAAGCTCAACAGGAAACGCCTACCCATAAACTGCACACCTCTCTCAGACGACTTTTGGATATCGTTGAGGAAGACAAGAGTGCAAATAACGATCAATAAGAATGATGATTTTCGCAGTCAGCCCCTTCTCCGCCTGATTGGAGAATATACAGGCTTAGGAAAGGGCCTATTTGAAGTTCTCTTAGACTTCGATGATCCTGACATTTTCAATGTCGTTATTGAAGAGAGCGAAACTCAGAAAGCCGCTGGATCGTTACGGTGTGGCGGTGCGGGGGTCTCACTACGGGAAGCCATTCGACGAGCCATGGGCGAACTTCTTGAGCGGTACAGCCTTTTGAACTACTGCGAAGCAGTTCACGACTGCATCTTATTTTCGACGTACGATAAACTGACCGAGAAAGCAGAAAACGCAATTTCCCCCGAAATGATCCCATTGTTCTCAGAAACGCAATACGCCTATCCTGACTTTCCATTTCGTCGTGCTAGAAACGACACTCTCTTAGGCTGGGTTAAAGGATTATCGTTGGTTTCAGAGCGGGAAGTCTATGTTCCTGCGCAACTAATCTACTTGGGATACAAAAGGGCAGCCGGAGAACCGCTAATCTCTCCAACGACGTCTTCTGGAGCTGCCGCAGCTCGTTCCTATTCCTCGGCGACTTTAAAGGGCCTCTGTGAGGCGATTGAACGCGATGCTGTCATGAGGACGTGGTATTGTAAGGAGAGCCCCCCAAGTCTTAACTTTGAACACACACAGGAATTGCACGGGATCCTGAAGCGGATTGGAAACAAAGGGTTCCAGTACAAGTTATTTCTGCTTTCCTCTGCGTTACCCAACATGTATGTAACTATGTCATGCGTCTTGAACGAACAATTTCTTCTTCCAAACGCGTTAGTGGCGGGTTCTGCCAGTCTTGATCCCATCGAGACTTGTTACAAGTCGTTACTGGAAGCTGCACAAAGTATTCCATTCGCCAAAGCACAGAACCTCATTCATCATAATGAGCGAATAGACCCCGAGAGACTCTTTGACTTTGAGTTGAACGGTGTTTTCTATGCGCGACCGCAAAACTTTGAACACCTTTCATTTCTTCTGCATTCATGCAGAAGCGTAGAGCTTAACGAGCTGAAAACTTATAGTTGTGGAGATGCAGAGCGCGATTTGACGGCGGTAGCTCAACAACTAAGGAATGCGAATACCGAGGCACTTGTCTTCGACTCCACGCTTCCCGGTCTCGAAGACACAGGCTACAAAGTCGTCAAAGTCTTCTGCCCACAGCTAGTGTCGCTGTGCCTTCCATCCAGTCCGTTTCTTGGTAATCCTCGACTGAGCGGATCGAAGAATACTATGCCACACCCATATCCTTAGTCGTATCAAGCATGAATCCTACTATAATTTTCGTCTTGCTCGCTTTTCCAGCATACAGTTGGACTAGCTTCCAATCCATCAAATTGAGCTTGAGCCTCATCGGACTCCCTATCACAAGAGTGCTGAAGATCTTGTTCACGCATTCAGTCCTAATTCACATGATTTTGATGATTCCATTGATGCTGTTGAGTTCAATCGCGCTTTCCAGCAACCAATTTCTATCAATAATTGGTTTAGAGCCGACGCTACCTCTCTGGATACCTGTTGGCTTAATCGTTGGAGCCCTGTTATTTCTCCTCTATTGCGTCGTGCGAGCTCAATTACCAGTCTGTGAACAAAACATCAGACATGTAACATACTATCCGCAGAAAAACCAAACATTGACGGTAATGATTACCCCTGTTATGGAGGAATTCCTCTGGAGGGGAACGTTCATCACCGCTCTTCTAAGCCTTCACGTGCCGACAATCCTTTCCCTGATATTGTCCGCGTTGAGTTTTGGAACAATACACTACGTTTTCGGCGTGAAGGAAATCCTATTCAAGACAATTGACGGCTGGTTCTACTCGATTTTATTCATTCTCTCCGGCAGTTTCATAGTTTCGAGTTTCGCTCATGCCCTATATAATCTACTCATTCATCTCCAGATGAAGACGAGATACGAATGAATCTCTCGATAGTCGACGTCTCGAAGAGCTTTCGCGACAAACTGGTACTGGATGAGGTTAGTCTGACTATCGCAGAGAGAGAAACTTTTGCGATCATGGGTCCGAATGGTTCAGGGAAATCAACTTTGGCCTCAATAATAGCCGGCGTTATGAGACCAACAAAAGGCGAGGTGTTCATAGACAACAAAGAGGTTATGCCCGGTCTAAGCGGTATAGGTTATTTGCCGCAATGGTCCAGCGTACTTTTCTATCTCACCGCTCAGGAGAATCTAAGCTTCTACGGTCGAATCTATGGACTACCGGGGTCGTTTGTTCGTGAAAGAGGCCGCGAACTGTTAAAGAGGATCGGATTGCTTGAGCGTTCAAGAGAGCTGGTTCGGTATTACTCGCCGGGCATGCGGAGGAAACTGGAAATCATGATTACCCTTCTTGCAGACCCTCAACTCCTGATCCTCGATGAGCCGGGATATGGAGTCGACCCGATTTTCAGACGTGAGCTGATAGAAATCATTGAGGACCTGAAAGGTGAAGATCGCACAATAATTATGACTAGCCACATTGCCGACGATGTTGAGGCTATTGCGGACAGGGTTGGGTTTATCTGCAGTGGTAGGTTCATAGCTCAAGGAACTGTCAACGAGCTAAAGATGAGATGTGAATCAGGGGCAATTAAGGAGGTCCGTGGACGAAAGCAGAGAGTTTTCAGACAGGCCCTTCGATCTTACTCAATACGTGGTCTGGTCAGAGAGACTTCACTAGGCTACAAAATATATCCCATATTCGGTTTCAAGGATAGCGACTTGAAGTTGCTTTCAAAGCGTGGCTATGAGGTAGACGATGTGGTGACATTACCGCCTACGCTCGAAGATGCGTTCATCCTAATGGCGGGGCAAGGCACGGTCTAGTTAACAACTTTCGCGTGGTGCGGCTGGCTTTTATTTCCCCGATGATTTTAGAGTGAGAATGTTTACTGACTATGCTTCGCATGAGCGTCTTCGAAAGACCACTTTGACTATTATTGGTCTAATAACGGAGTTTGTGTTACTGTTGTTTAAGAGCGTACATGCGTGAAGAATGCGGCCCGTCGGTTGCCCGCGTTCGTTTCGCTTGCAGTAGCCAACTTAATGAGAAAGCATGAACCGAATCGAAGATCTCATGGTGACTCTCTGCCAATTTATTTTTCGAGGCAACAGAGAGGGAACCTCACCAGCCCACCAAAGAGTCGATAGAGCCAGGGCAAGCTGACTTCATCGTTTTCTTCTCCCAGCATTCAAGCGGCGACCTCAGACGCCTAAGAGAAGAATTAGGAGAGGAAGCCCTGGAAATCGCAATTCCCAATTCATTTGAAGAACCTCCTTTGGAACTTCTCGTATTCCTGATTGGCATTCATGGCTTTGACAGCTAGGTAATGGTTTCTAGCTGTGTTCAGGTCTTTCCAGCCCACATTGAGATCGACAGCCGTTTCAAGAGATATGCCCGAAAGACAGAGCCCCGTCAAGTAGACCTTTCGGAAGTCGTGCAGAACCAGATTGGGCAAAGCTAGATTCCGACAGATGCATTTCAGGGCCTTGAGTGCTTGAACCGTCTTGAGTTCCTGAATCAGCGGTTCACCCTGTCCGATCCCATACTTAGCCACGTGCGAGAGTAACAAACGCATCACTTTCGAGGGCATGTACTTGATATGCCAAGTCTCATTCCTCTTCGCTCTTACGATCCAATCGACAAACTGGCAGTTGATAATCTGCAGGTTTGTCTTTCCCTCTCCTAACCTAGTTCCCCACAACTCCAGTTCAAGGAGCTTTCGCCTACGTATCATTGCTCCAGTTCGAATCCCCGTTGTGGCTTTCAGCAGCAGAACTAGCCGTAGTTCGTTCCTTTGCCTTTGAGAAAGGTACGTGAGTTTGTCTATTTCAGAGTAAATCAAAGGCAGCGTCTTATCAAAGAAGTCTGGGGAATTCAGAATCGCGAGCGTTCGGGGCGGTCGTTTCTTCCCCCTAGTGTCTAAATGTTTCGTTAACCAGTAAGGTTGTCCGATCCCGGACCGGATCATGTAGCGAATCGACAATATCCAATCGAATTGACCGTCTGGGTGCTTCTCTCTGATCCAGGCGACGGCTTTCACTATGTCGTTCTCGTCTACGCTTTCAAGGGGCTTACGCCAGCAGGCTTTCCATATTCTCTTCAGGCGTGAGATGATGTTATCTGCGTTGTTCGCAGTCGAATACCTGGAGTTAATCCAATTCCTTAACTCCTCTACCTCTGGCATCGCGTCGAAATCATCTAGGCGAACCGCGTAATCATGTGGCATTTCGGAAAGATATTTTGCCACCGTTCGAACGCTAATTCTTCCCTTGGAGTTGGTGAGACGTTTCGCCACTTGGGCGTTAGTGAGCCCGTGGGCGGTAAGGTTCCAAATGTCTTCCCTCGCAATCCCGAGGCGTTGAAGACTGGAGGGACGGCCCCCTAGTCTACTCTTCGAAACTCCATTACGAATGACCCGGTCTTTGAGCGTGGTTTCAATGTGATACCTTTGGCTACCCAACGAAGGGGAAAGTGCTCCCGAGAACCGGGATGGTGACGCGTTATCCGATAGAGCCGCGTGCCGATCGAGAGAATTTCTCTCCGACAATTCATATTGCACAGGCAAAAGACTTCAAAAGGGTGGCCTAGGTTTTTGCATCAATGATGTCTCCAGATTCTTACTCAACCACCTGACGTTCAGATTAAGAATATAACTCAACGGTTTGTAGAGATCTTGCCTCTTGAATTCTCTGCATGCCCTCATGAGGGCATCTAACTTCGCACTCGGCACCCTCTCATCCAGGTTTGCCTTCACGCTTCGATCATTCGACATAGGCTCTCAATTAACAGCTTGAGACATTCATAGAAAGGTATTACGAAACTGCGAATAACCGTTTCAAGCACATTGTCTCTCTTGCCTGTCGCTGGATCAGTGTATCCAGCAACAGCAACCAGAATATCCTATATTGGCTGTGCCATAAGACCAGCTTGCGCTCAGAGGATTACCCGTCTACTTGCTCGACTCCGGTAGGCTGGCGTTCTTGCATGAATATTCGGCTCTTCCTAAGTCGTCCTTGACGGTGTAGGAGAATTCGTAGACCAAATTCATTAGAGGCAAGTGATGGTGAGGGAGCGTGCATATCCAAGCACCGTCCTCGCGCTGAACGCATTTCATATCATTCAGGTTCAATTCTCCGCGGTCTAACCCACGAACTCCGGCCCTGTATTGAGCCTCGGCATGGAGCGTGGTGAAGGCCGCGATAGCATTGCGTATTGCATCCTGTTCAGTTATCAATAATGTTGCCCGTTGTCTGTCCATATATCATCTTGAGGAGACTTAACCTTCACCTTTTCAGGGAAAGAGGTTCACGAGAGTTGGCTCACGGGCGTGTGGTGGTTATGGTGCTTGTTTGGTACCGCATTCGGGGCAGAATTTGACATTAGCTGGCAACAGGACACCACATTGAACGCAGTGTCCCGCTTGGATTCGAGGGAATTGAGCAGATCCCATACCGAAGGAAGGTCGACTAGGGCCCAACTCGAGTTCCTGTCTAGTTTGAACAGTCCTCATCACGTCCTCCCGAGTCACGACGCCTAGTAGTCGTCCCTGATCAACCACTAATACTCGTCCAACCTTATTGCTCGCCATCTTGTGCATAGCGTCAAGCGCGCTCGCCGATGGCTTTACCGTCAGAGTTCGCTCGGCTGGAACCATCGCCTGTTGAACGGTCTCAAAGTCTCTCTTCTCCTTCGGAATGGCTCGCACGGACTGCAAGGTAACTAAGCCCAAAACCTCACCATCCCTTACGACGGGGTAGCCTCCATGGCGGTGAACTAGCAAGTAATCTGAAACGAGCTGCTGGACCGTAATATTCGGTGGAACAGTCAAGACGTCCCTAGTCATGATGTCCGCAACCGTAACGCCCCCTAGCGATTCCCCAACAAGCGTCTGCCGGAGGCTAGTTTCTGCGCCTGACTTGATGAACCAACCGAGTACGATGATCCAAATGCCATCAATGAAATCTCCGAGGATTATGAACACGAATCCTCCAAACATCATTAACAAGGATATGCCCTCGCTAACACGCGTCGCTGTTTTGGTAGCACCGACCAGATTGTTTGAATGCTTCCAGATGCTTCCTCGAAAAACCCTACCTCCGTCCAACGGAAACGCTGGTACCAAGTTGAACGCCCCCAACAACGCATTAATCAAAGCAGCATAGCCGAGCGTGGCCACAATCGGAATCGGTGCCTTGATGGATTCGCATAGGTACCAGAGAGCGCCCAGGACGCCGGCGATCAGAAAACTCATCAGAGGACCAGCAGCGGCCATACGAACCTCAAGGCTGGGATCCTGGGGCTCTTCGGTAATCTCAGAGACTCCACCGAAGAAGAAGAGTGTGATTCGCGCGATCGGGAGTCCATTCTTTTTAGCTATGTAGGAATGGGAGAGTTCGTGAACCAGGATGGAAGCGAATAGGATTATTGCCGACGCAATACCAATCGCCCAGTACG
The DNA here is from genome assembly GCA_963733055.1 of Candidatus Bathyarchaeota archaeon. Classification (GTDB taxonomy): domain Archaea; phylum Thermoproteota; class Bathyarchaeia; order 40CM-2-53-6; family 40CM-2-53-6; genus FEN-987. Next base: position 379,895 of record CAVTBR010000002.1, on the reverse strand, counting down.
TCACAGCGCCAAGCCCCGGATACTCATGAGGCATATATCCTACAGCCAAGGACCACGCGATTAGAATGAAAACAAACCACAACGTGTAGTGGATCCTGATCGGGATCCCCATAATTCTGCCGAGTCTTATGGACAAAACGAACACACAACACTTACATCGTCTTACAGAAAAAGCTCTTGCAAAAGGTGAGTGGATGAATGCCTTGACTTACCTCAGCCTTCCAAAGGCTGACCTCCAATAAGAGACGGTCATCTTACTACCAGCACTGAGCTAGCCGCGTGATTCACAACTCCGCTCGAAACGCTGCCGAGCAAGAGTCTCCTGAAGCCGCCTGACCCTTTTCTCCCGACAACTATGAGATCAACCGCCTGACTTGATGCGTAGTCTGTTAAAGCCTGAACTACCGAAGTAGCGCCTTTGAGAACGTTCTCACGAACTTTCACTCCTAGCGGTGTTGCTATAGATGCGACTTTGTCAATCCACTCTTGAGCGTCCCTCGTGGCGAACTTATAGTATCCCTCCAATCCGTCGATGTTCCAGCCTGGAGCAGTCAAAGCCTGTGTTGGCATGAATGGGTGGGCAGGTGTTTGAATCACGGAAACAACCAGCAATTCGGCTCCATTGCGTTTTGCCACTCTAGCCGCAACTCTTGCTGCCCTGAAAGAGCTCTCCGATCCGTCCACTGCGATAAGTATCCGCTTGAACACTCTATCTGATTCGACAGGGCTCTTCATTTTTAATCGAATCTTTCGCCGTTGGCTCAAACATGTACCCCCCTAATTGTTGGTCTTCAGTCAGTCACAAATTAACGTTAGGCCGCTTGATATGAGGCCAGGGCAGGAATATTCTCCTCCAAATCGAGGAGGTTGAACAGAACGAGTCATACCAGTATACGACGATCACGCAAACCTCAAAGGAAGAGCATTCCCGTTTTGAGGCGGGATTGCGATACTTGTCAATCTATTCGAATATTGAATTGGCTGGGCTTTAGGCGAACCTGACTGATGGCGGTGTGGGCACAGTCAGAGGATGAGAGCGGTTTTCGAAGAACTTGCCTGGAAGTATACTGTTACTCAGGAGTTTTATTCAGCGTTTACGTGACCCTCTTCCGGTAACGCGGCCGTAATCATCTTCATACCTTACAATGTCCTTCTCAGCGAAAACTCCAAATGAAATTTCCAGGATCCGAACTGCTGACCTTCCTTCGCATTCAAGTCGGTGTTTCGTTCCGCTCTTCGCTAAGATGTTCGATCCTTTCCGTAACCGTACTCTTTCTTTTCCGACCTCAACCCGAATGCCTTTGTCAAGGGCCACCCACAATTCCTTCCTATGTCGATGTGATTGTAAGCTTGTCCTCGCGCCAGGGTTTATTGTGAGTATCTTAACCGTCGAACGTTCATTCAACGCATACTCGTCAAACGACCCCCACGGCTTCTTGATATGCCTCAATTCAATTCCACCCGGAATCTTCACGTTGCACTACTTATGATTAGTGTGCTTCAGTTTCGGCAGGATCTGCCGATTAGCCCTCCAGACAGGCCATGAGCAATTTCATCGGAACACTCGCAATACAGCAAACCTCGTCCGCGACGCCGTAGAAACCCCTGAGATCATCCTTTTATCACGACCCCGCCTCTCGGAAAACAACGTTCGATACAATGTCAACTCTCCGACATCCCAGAAACTACGTCCTACTTGCAGGATTTGGATTTCTGTATTGCTTAGCACTATGAATAGGAAACTGTTTAGAGAAAGGCAAGAGTATGACGGTCGCATGCCCCAGAAGTTCAAAGAGCGTCCTCCTCGGCCTAGGATTGAAGGGCTCGCTGACCTGGTTTTTGGGCTTTCGCTTTCTTTAGGCGCTTTATCTCTGGTCGTAAGTCCGCCCAGCACCAATTCGGAAATTAATAGCCACATACTCGTGTTTGTCTTTGCATTCTTGATTCTGATTACTATATGGATCAACTACACGGCGTCCATGTCCGTGTTGCCCATCGAGACGAGGTTAGTCATGGTGCTCAATGTAGTAATGCTACTTTTAGTCGCGCTAATCCCCTTCCTGTTGAACGCCGTCGAGCTCTCTAATTCCTCGCTTACCGTTGCGGAGAATCTTGCAATTCGCAATTATGCAGCTACTCTGTTTACTGTTGACCTCTTTGGATTGCTGCTAGTGCTCGGGCTCTTCTACTGGATTCTGGAGCAGAAAGAATCCAAATTGCGGGCCCCACGCCTGTTAAGGCTATACAAGAACGGTAGAAATCTAATGTTCATCTTAGCTGGAATCATGCTGATCTCTGCAGCACCTGTCTTCTCCTACGTGATTCTAGGCAACCCCGTCAGAATCTACCTATGGTACATGCCGATCGTTCTCTTTTGGCTGAGAAGATTGACGGGATTTCGTTTCTAGTCCAAGTTCATTGCGGCACTTGCGGGTTGGACAATAGGGCTCTTTCTGGTGTGGAAAGGGCGCCAGGAAGTCTAAGTGCACAAAACTTCTGCCAATCACGATTTTCCAAATGCCTTCTCAACATAAGAGAACTCATGGTAAAATCGCATGCCCGAGGGAGATTACCTGTGCCCTCTCCGCAATCTGGTGGGGCGAGAGGAACTCACCGTAGTGGTGCGGTGGGGCGACTTATTAGACGCCGCATTTTGAGCCGTTTCTGTTTCTCTGCGCTCCAGTAAGCATAGAATGAGATCAAACGTGGGGTCAATGGGATTTGAACCCCCGCAGTTCCATTCTTGAACACTTACCCTTTGCCTACGGAGAGCCGTACCGCTGCATGTCTCGAGTGAATCTGGCAATCAACCGGGTTGTCTTCTTCTCCCCGTAAATCCTCACAGTCTCCTTCAGATCAAGTGAGGCCCATCGTCGAACTCCAACTCCTCTTCTTGCTAGGCTAGTCAACACCAGTAGGCAAATTATCGCAAGAATGCTGAGAAAGGGCTCTACGTGAGATACGAAGATCGACACAATAGCGAAGACAACGGTCAAGATTAATTCGACTAAATGAGGAGTTGACCGCTCATGCGACCTGAAAACTAGCGGATACGAACGACAACGCGCTGCCCCAGTCCTTCTCCGCTGCATTTGTACCCGCCACCAAGAAACGCCGCGCCCACTCAAAGTATTTGTGAATTACGGAGATCGAGTCTAGGATAGGATACAGAATGAAATAGGCTGAGAAAGGTTACGAAAACCTTTGACAAGAGAGCATCCAACTATTGCTCTCCCTGTCTGCCTACCGCACGCTGCAGTGGCTGAGGATGAGCAACTGCTTCGACGCTGATTTCACCATGCGTGTGCGTTATTGTCAATCCGCAGGCCGTTTCGTGCCCAGTTTCAATGCTCCTCTCCAGCCGAAAGATTGCTGTGTAGATTTCGCTGGAATGCCCACCGATTCCTTGAGGTAGAGAAACCGTCATCCGAGGGGGCTCATCAGGCCGATACCCTGCCCTAATCAGCGTGTCTGTCTCGTTAGGTCTCAACTTGTCCAGCTCGCCTTCCAGCCGATTCGCGCCGTCCATAATCCACGCATTCAACTGAGTTACGGAGGTGTGAAAGTTTCCGACGTTACTGATCTCGAATCTGATGTCAAGCCAGCCGACACCGGGTTCGTTCCCGAACGAACTCCGAAGAACTGTCAATTGCAGACGCGCTCTATCTCTCACAAATTGAACCACGAGGCTGATGACACCTGCAGTTCCTCCAACAATACCGACCGCCACCCCGAGAACGGAGAGAAAATCACTCATTCGCTAGCCTCATAACACGATCTCTTTCGGGAACTTCCGCCTCAACGGACACACGCTTCAAGCATGGACGGCATGCCCCGATCGGAGGTTCCCTTGTGACCTTCTTCTTAATCCTCTCATGAATACAGTCTTGTGGGTGACTTACGCTTAGAAACCTAAAATTGAGGGACAACAATCTACCACTGTCACATAGTCGCCAGCGTCGATGGCGTTGCTGATTCTAGTTGCCACTTCACTGATTTTGGTGATAGTATGAATCAAAGTAGATTTTGAATTTTCAACTTCACTAATTCCACGCAAAATTACCGGATCAACCAATATGCCCTTCATGATTTCGAAGATTTCGAGACCCTTCTGCTGCGTGCCGGGCCAGACAGAGTTCCCTCTGCCCTCTCTCTGTAGGAATAATCCATTACTATCATAAAACGTGGAATAAACTGAATTGAAGGCGCCCAAAAGCTGTGCTCCGTCTCTAGACCTAACAAGTTCGAGGTGCTCCTTCCAGAACGAGAAAAGAGCCGGAATGATAGTATTCTGCAGATTGTAAGCCCATGCCGTGGGCGGCTCAGTAGCGAATTCGTGGCTAGGGAACCTACTCTGTATCGAGTTCATGATCTCATATTGAGTAGAATCGACCCTCTGGTTGTGTTCTTTTATGCTCGCTCGCAGAGTACGCAGCGCTTCGTATGCTGAGGCATCCTCTTGTTTGATATGCAACCAAGCGTTTTTGCTCAAATACTCGTTATCGGGGAAATTGCCAACGCCTAACTTGTAGTCTCGGAGTCTATCCTCTGGGGCAGAAGTAATAGCCTCAGGGCGTATGCCACTGAGTTGCTTCAGCACCTTGTCGTTGATTTTCTCATAATGCTCCTTGCGCTCCCTTTTCAAAAAAGAATATCCTCCCAGGACTGCCTCCGCACCGATACCCAGAGCAATCAGCCCTTCAGCAATACCGACAACTATCTGGGAGAACGCTACTGCTGTTTGTAACTGAACTGAGCCTTGACGATTGATAAGCACCAATACGCCAAAGGTCGCGAAGAAGACAACCAGAAAGGCACCGAGAACTCCAAAAATCAGAAGCCCGACCTTCAAGCGACTCATACTCACTAGCCCTCGCAAGATAGCGGATCAGGCTTGCTTAGTTCCACACTTCGTGCAGAATTTTGAACCAACCGGAAGTTGGGTGCCACATTCTAGACAGAACTGTTTCTCAAGACTTACCTTCTTAGTTTCAGTTACATTTAGCGTCGTTTGTCGCGGACTCATGAGGAGAGCGGTGGCTATGGGTTTCTCATTTGGTCTTTGTCTTCGTTTTGCTTGGTTCAGCAAGTCAGGCAGTTTTTCGCTGTCCCAAACTTCTACTTCGTGGTTACGGCAGAGATTTCGTGCATGCTCTGTGAGTTCCGTTGTCGTTACAATGATTCCTCGCTTCGCGTGATGCTCGGTGATCAGCATTCCTATGAACCGCTGAACATCGGGCGAACTAACCGAATGACCTTCACCGTATTTCTTGCACTGAACACTGACGCTTTTTCCTTCCGGATCTTTACAACGAATGTCTCTAGCTAGATCGCCAGCGCCTCCGACAACGCTAACATTTCGATAGTCCAGATCGCGTAACAGCTGGGCCACTGCTACCTCAAATTGGGAAGGAGACAGCGATCTTAGCTCTGAGAGTGTTTCCGTCCTAATCGCGGATTTCTTGTACCGCCAATCTGCGACCCATGCGACAGGATTGATAAGCTCATAACCCATGCCAGCCGAGAGCAATCCCCCAATGACAAGGACAGCAGTCTGCACCATTGCATCTCTGGCAGGTTGTGGGCTTATGTCGATGAGGGCTTGATAGGCAAGGTACCTCTCGTACGCCACATACCAAAGAGGTAACCACAGAATAACAAGCGCAAACCCGAAGTTGCGTTTAGTGAAATGTCTACCAACTCCCCCTGCCTCAGCAGATAGACGAATCGCTTGCTTAGCTCGGGACCCTCCCAATATTATTGAAGCTAACCCGACGAAGAAGACCAGAGCGGATTGACTTATTGTGCCCGCAGCTTTTCCCTGAGCGACTTGCAGCACCGAGGTCCACATAATCAACCCAACTACGATCAGAAAGATTGCTTAGGCCGACTTATTGTACCAGATAATACTCGACAAATCAGAATTTCTCTTCCAGAAATTCTCTGCCGCCTCTTGTTCTGCTGGAGTTGCTTGCGCGATGCCGTAGTTTGCGAACGCAAGTCCAGAGAACAGTGCTACAAGAGCGGAAAGTGACCACAAACCAATGAGATATTCGTTCACGGCCAAAAACAAAAGCGCAAAAACCGCGAGAAGGCTCAGTACCGCAAACCCGAGTAAATAGCCAGCCAGTTTTCTGACGCTTCTTGCGTGGGGCATCAGATGCTCGTCTAGTTTTGAGCGTAATTGCGTCAGAAATTCGCTCTGCACAGCAGTGATGGCACCTGTCTTCCTTTTCATCGAAGAGACTGCCGCATTGGTTACACTTGGCCCTGACTCTTTCTCTGGTTCTACCTCACCGATCCAATCCAATGCTTGTGGTTTGACTTCAATAGGTTGTGACGTTGTTGCAGGAACGGCGTCCACTCTCTTCGGTTGTTCAGGGGCTCTGGACAAAGCGGCTGCCCAACGGTCTACATCGCGTTCGATTTCGTAGAAGTAAGAAATCACTTCTTCGGGTTCGTCCCCACTTTCAGGGAAGAGAACATGTGCTTTGAAACCGTCGCTGTAGGTTTCAACCTTCAGAATCTGCCCTTTGTCATATCCATGGTGTCTTTCGTATCCGAATACTAGTAGCCGTTTAGTGACAAAGACCACGCTTCCATCGTCAAGCAAAAAGAGTGTGCCTCGCGCATTCTCATCACTCTCAAACCTCGTGTAATAGACGGTTGCAGCGGTCTCCATTACGATGTGTTCATCATCGCTTAGGACAGAACTAGCCAAGCTCGTTCAATGGCGTAATCGTTTCAGACCGAGAATATACGATTTCCGAGTCACCGAGCGTTCTCTGACCGTTCCGTTCTTTCGAGCTTCTCCCCCGAACATTTCGAATTAGCTTAAGCTGGGTTAATTGAGCAATTGTTACACGAAATTGCTCAATTAACGGTCCGGGTGCTTGGCCGCGGCGTCATCGAAGAGAGGCCGTGGCGATACAAGTTCCGAGAAATCTGCGTCTTGAAAGACCAACCCAACACAGCAGGTTTTTAGTATCCGCGCCCCGTCACCGCTCTTGAGCGCGAGTATAACGAACTGAATTCGCCTACTCGATTGCCCAGTCTATGAACGAGAGGGCCGCGGGTTCCTGTATCATTCTTCTCTCTTTCTCTTCTACCAGTCTTTTCGTCTTCTCGGGCGTGCTTACCACTTTGCCGTTGGCGTTGGGTTCGCCTCCGAACATGTCTCTCAGCGCCTTCTTGTCGATGAACGGCGTCGTCTTCGTGTTGAGCAGGTAGGAGAGGTCCGTCATCGACTTGAACTGCGCGCCGGTCATGGTTGTTTCGGTCTTTGACTGCTGGAGTTCTCGGTAGGGTGTCTCTGCGGCGTACTTGTCCACAAGCTCCTCCAGCTCCCCTGGCAGGGGGATTGTCTTTACGACCCATGTTCTGGGGATGAGCAGTCCACATCCGACGGCGGCGGCGAGGTCGCCGCCCTTCAATCCTTTCTGGGCGAGGGCCCGGGCGACCCTGTCCGATCTTGTCATTCCCACGAAGTTGTTTTCAACGAAGACTCCCATCAGCTTGGCGACTCTGACGCCGCGTTCCGTCAACTCGTACACTCTCCTTCCGCGGTGTGAGAGGCTTTTGGCGACCGGCCTTCTGCGGAACCTGACCGGCCTGTCTCCTCCCCGCGGTCCAGCAGGTCTGTCAGCTGCGTCTTCAAGCGGACTCTATCGCCACCGACCGGAGTCGCCTTCGTTGTGAGGACGTTGGCTGTCTCCTTCGGTTTTCCGCACTCCCTCACAATGCCTCGCCGCAGCCACTGTCTCACCACCTTGCCGCTGAACGCGGTGCTGAATCCCTCATTCTCCTTCATCTCGTAGAGCGTCGCGCCGCTTCCTTCATTGTCGCCGTGGTACGGATGCTGCCGCAGGTAAAACAGCAGCGTGGTGCGGCTACCTTTCACATGCAACACTTCCGTTTCACGTTGCTCACCGATTCTACTTCACGTTTTCGGTAAGGGTTCCGTGATGACAAATGCAAACGACTACGAACCGAACGAACGAAGCCCGCACCGACGGGCAAAACACGCCAAGAGCCACCCGCCTTCTTTGGAACAGGAAGCGTTCCAGCGACGCCCGTGGCGTGACCGTGAAGCTGTTCTCAGCTACGACCACCTTGCACGAGCACCGTTGCGCCGTCTGCGGCTGCCTCTGCTACGCCACCGAAGCCGAACCTGAGCGGACGGTCTTCTGGGACCCAGCAAGTCACGCAATCCTCTGCAGTGCTCACAGCGACGTGGCGGCGGGGACGACCGCCCACCCGAGGCTTCAGGAGAAGTGGAGGTTCAAGCGGTGAGCGAGCACTCAGACATCTCAAGGGAACACGAGGCGAAGCGGAAGCCGCAACCGCACGAGTGGCACACCCGCCGCCTCAGCGACCTCATAAACAGCCTCTGCGCCGAAATCTTCGACACCGCAGTTGATAGCGGCGTGAGGTCGGGCGAAACAAGCGAGGAGGTTCTCGGCTGCCTCATCGAAGTCAACGTTCTGTCCCTGACCACACAAGCCTCCATGAAAATGCAAATGAGCATCTTGGACAAGCTGCAAGAGGTCCACACTCCCTGCGACACGCAGCGCCCCTCCCAAGTCTCGCCCAGAGAAGAGAACTCTGGCGGCAACCGGAAACAGTCGCCACCCGCAAGCGCGAGCAATCCACCAGCAGTCAGTAGCAATCGGAAGGCGAGGACGCTATGGACGTAGTCGCCGAAACCCCGCCCCGCTTGAGCCTATCGAAGGGAAACAAGAAGGTCGCCCCCTCGATTGCGGTGTGGAGCCTTCCAGTTCCCTCGACGTGTCCAGGAGCGGCGACGTGCCTGCTGACCTGCTACTACGGCAAGGTCCAAAAGGAATTCAGCTCGGTGGTCGCCGCCGACGCCGAGAACCTGAAAGCGTCCACGAGACCAGACTTTGTGGAGCGGATGACCGAAGCCCTGAAGAAGATGAAGGTTCTTGCGGTTCGTGTCCACGACGGCGGGGACTTCTATTCGCAAACTTACGTGGACAGCTGGGCAGAAGTCGCCCGCCGCCTACCCGACGTAAAATTCTTCAGCTACACCAAGTCGTTGCACCTCGACCTCACGCCCCTCGAACGCTTACCTAATTTCGCCGTGACGAAAAGGTTCGGCGGCGTTCACGACTCGAAGATTGACAAGACAAGAGACAATTACGCACGGATTGTCGAGGACGAGGCCCAGGCGGCGGAGAATGAATTCCTCTGTCCCGCAGACCGTCCAGGCGTCAAGCTCACGGGTCGGAAAGAAGACACTTGGTGCGGCACTAAATGCAACTACTGTCTTCCGAACGGGAAGAGCAGACACCAAATCCGAGTCGCGTTCATCGAGAAGACCAACGGCTTCAACGGGCTGCCCGACGGCGCAATCAACCGCCTGGCGGCGCTCAATAGGAACGGACTGCTCAACCCAGCGACCACCACGCAACGAGCCCGACTCGAAGCGTTCCGCCAGCGCATCGCCAGCCAACAGAACCTTCCCGCCCTCGACGCAGTGACAATTCTGTTCCCACCGATGGGCGAAGAAGAATACCATGCGCTGAAGAAAGACATTAGGAAGCACGGGCTGACAGTCCCTATCGAGAAATTCGAGGGACGAGTAATCGACGGGAAGAACAGGCTCCGAGCCTGCCGAGAACTAGGCATACCTCCGAAATTCGTGGAATGGGACGCGAAGGGCTCGCTCGTCGAGCACGTCGTCAGCATGAACCTGAAGCGCCGCCACCTCACCGATGGACAGAAGGCAGCTATTGCAAACGAAATCTTGCCGCTGATAGAGCGGGAAGCAAAAGAGCGCCAACTCTCAACGCTGAAAAAGGGAAACACGCCGCCCGCAGTGGAAAAACTTCCACCACGGGAACAGCAGGGTAAAGCCCGTGACATCGCCGCAAAGACAGTCGGCGTGAACAGCCACTACGTTTCAGACTTCAAGAAAATAGAGAGCTCCCGACCAGACCTTGCAGCGGAGGTCAGAGCTGGCAAAACGAACATCGTCGCCGCCAAGCGGGAACTTCTCCGCCACCAACTGCAAAACAAGACGCCACCGCTGCCCAAGGAAAAATACGGCGTGATAGTCGCCGACCCTCCGTTCCGCATGTCGGAGCAGTCCAGCTCGACCGCGATGACGCTTGAGGAACTGTCAGCGCTGCCAATCCAAAACATCTGCGGCGACGAATGCGTTCTCTTCGTGTGGGTTTCCGCCACGCAGCTCGCATCGGGGCTCGAACTCATTCGACGGTGGGGCTTCCAATACCGCACGGGTGCAGTCTGGGATCAGCGTAAAGTAAGCGGGGGCTCGTATTTCCGAACACGCCACGAGCACCTTCTTCTCGCCACCCGAGGAGACCCCAAGACTCCGAACGCAGCGAACCGCTCGCCCTCCGTAATCGTAGCTCCGAGAGTCACACGCAACGAGAAGCCCGATGCCGCCTACCGACTCGTCGAGAGGATGTATCCGAACTCGAAGAAGTTGGAATTATTCGCACGCAAACAGCGCCGTGGATGGGCGACCTACGGCAACGGGCTCGAACAGGGGGCGCCGAACTGATGTCGGAGACGGCAACCCTCGCCGTCAACCGAATTCTACAAGGGGACGCTGCCACGATGATGATGACCCTGCCCGACAACGCCGTCAGCTGCATAGTCACTTCTCCGCCCTATCTTTCGCAGCGCCTTTACGCAGGCGGCGAGCAGAACCAAGCGCTCGGCGGAAACCCACACTGCGTCCACGAGTGGACCGCCCATGACGCTGGAGAATTCTGCCACATCTGCAGCGCTTGGCGTGGGGCCCTGGGGATCGAACCGTCGGTCGAACTCTATGTCGAGCACCTCGTCGAAGTCTTTCGCATTGCGAGGCAGAAGCTGCGCAGCGACGGCGTGTGCTACTTGAACGTAGGCGACTGCTACTGCGGCTCAGGGAGTCCTGGCGGGGACTTCAGAGGTGGCGGGAGAGGCGACGACTATCTCCGACCTTACGGCCGTGCGGGCATCGGACTCAAGGGCAAAGATCTCTGTCTCGTCCCAGAGAAGCTCGTCGCCGCCCTCCAAAAGGATGGGTGGTATCTCAGGGACCGAATTGCGTGGGTCAAGCGGAACGCTAGACCCGAGTCCGCAGAGGACCGCCGCACGAACACCTGGGAATTCGTCTATATGTTAACGAAGGCCGGGCACTACTACTATGATACCTTCGCCGTGCAGGAGAGAAGCTCCGAGACATCTGACCTGTGGAGAATCGCCCGCAACGTCATCACGGCAAATCCCACGCTGCTCGGCTACCAGCTCTGCAAGCGATGCAAGCAAGTCTACGCCAAGACTGACTGGGACGTGCTCGAAGCCGTCGAAGCCCCACCCAGGAACTACAGCGGACTGAGACGACCCAACCGCGGCGATGTGGGCGAGAGAGCGCACAAGAAACACTTCACGAGGCGGTGCGCCTGCGGAGCCACGGACTGGCTCACTCACACGGCAACATTCCCGAAGGATCTCGTCAAACAACTGATCCTCGCAGGCTGTCCCGCGTGGGTTTGCTCGAAGTGTGGCAAGCCGAGAGTCCGCATCGTGGAGACAATCGACAAAGTCAATCAGCAGTGGGGCGAGCGAAGAACCAATCCATGGGCGTTCTGCGACAAGCGGGAGATGCCGCAGAAAGACATCTTGACGCCTGTCAAGAAGACGGTCGGCTGGACTGACTGCGGCTGCGGCGCAGGCCACAGACCAGGGATTCTGCTGGACATGTTCTTTGGCTCGGGCACAAGCGGGCTGGTCGCCGAGAACCTTGGAAGGGATTGGTTGGGCATTGAGGTCTCGGAAGATTACCGAAGGCTGGCGGACTACCGCATCAGGCACGAGCGCAAGAGACCGCCGACGCCCGTGACCGAACTTCACAGGAACGGACTTCTTCAATTCAGCGAGGTGAACACTGATGAGCGAGAAGCATGAGGACGAAAACAAATCTGCCGCAGGCCACTCGGTCAGCTACAACTTCGAGGGTATGCTGAAGTCGTTTGATGGAGGCGAGTGGGAGGAGTGCGGTGGTCCCGACAGCGGCGTGGGTCTCGACTACACAGACAAAATCAAAGAGGCCAAGAAGCAACTGGGAATAGACTTGGACAAGCAGTAAACGGATTACAATTATCCCGTGCATGTGGCCATCAATCGTTTCCAAAAGCCTACCGACCAAACGCTCAACGAGTTCCGTCCCAACCTGTAGAACTAATAACTAGGATCCAACGGGGTCATCGTGGTTAACCTTGGGCGACGAAGAAAAGAAGGACGTCAAAATCAAAGAGTACTTCCAGGTCTTCCAGGGCGAACGACGAGATCTCGCAGCGTCGGTCAATGCAACCCCTCCGCCCGTTCCTCAACCTGAGCCGATCAAGAAGGAAGACAAGAAGCAGTAGAGGGAGAACATGGTCCTCGACCTCCCCTCGCTAGCGGACGCTCTTGTGCTGGTCGTACTGTTAGTCCCGGGTTTCGTTTCGGCCAAGGTTTTTGCGTGGGTATTCGCGTACGACCGAAAATTCTCAGACTTCGATATGACGGTGATCAGCTTCGCGCTCAGCCTCGTGATATACGTCCCCTTCTCATACCTGACCTCGATCGATAGCCTCGACAAGATCAGGGAAGCGGCGCTAATGCCGCAGAACATCACGCTGCTGCTAGCACTCTCAATTGCGATCGGGCTTTTCCCCGGGCTAGTAGGAAGGAGACTGTTCAGGCAAGGCTATCATCCGGGAACCGTGTGGGGGGCAATTGTGAAGAGCCTGAAGCGGAACGAGCCGAACTTCGTCTTGGTGCATACGGCTCTAGGACAAGAAATAATGGGCCAGTTAGACTCGGTCGGGACAGGCGACACGGCCAAGGAACTCCGTCTTCTCCAGCCCGAAATGATAATCCGCGACGGGAACCACGAGGCGACAAAGAAGCTCCGCCTCGGCAAACAGATGTTCATTTCGGAGAAGGACGTTCAGAGCATCGCCTTTCTCTGATATTTGAGAAACGAACCTAGGTCGGCGCTCTTCTACGCCCGACCCAAGTGTCGAGCAGCCCCCTTGTTTCTTCGAAGACCTTTGAGGCGACTTGCGGTAGCTCCTTGAATGCGTCGATTTCGATGCTGAAATTCCGCAGGCATTCCTTGTAGTTCTGCAGCGTGCGGCAGTAGGGGTTGAAGTGGCAACAGAAATCACGTATGGTGCGAAGCCTTCGCACTGACTCTGCTTCGTCCGCGCTCACTACGCCGGTCCGAACGGCCTGAGCTAGGAGTAAGCCGTCCGAGCCGTTTCTGAATAATTTCTTGTTCGCTTTGCGGAACGCCTCCATGTAGGGCTTCAGTTCCGGATGACCGACCTGATAATCAGGTGGATAGACTGGGGCGGGTTTCCCATGTTCGTCTACGCAGGGACGCACATACTGGAAAATCAAATCAACAGTCTGGTACGGCACGGGATTCGTCCCGGGTGGGAAGACCACACCAACATGATCGTTTCCCCACAGCAGGTCCCAGACAAACGCCTCGACGGCAAGCACGCAGTGAAGTATACAAGCCCGGTACAACTTTGTGTCTAGAGCTCTTTCTGCGCTCCGAAGTTCCTCCTCGTAGTGAAATAGTCTGGGTGCCCGGGAACTCAACTCCGCCGATCTCTCCAGTCATCAGTTTGCTTGGTCAATCTGATGGATTTGGTATCTATTGTAGTAGCCGTCAGTATCTTGTTCGAGTCACCTACACCTTCCTGCTGGAGACAGCGGAGACCCCTTGGGTGCCCTGCTGGGTTTAAATCCAACACGCATGGGCCGGCCTGGGCCTGGGATTCTGCGTGACAGTCGGCAACCTACTGAAGCTACTACAAAACAAAATCCTTGAGGACGAGACGGACGACCAGTAATGTCGAAGCTCATCATCCACAACATATTTTCTGCCGGCGTAGTAGCTGCTTGTTTCCTGCCAAGCCTGACAACCATGATCACAACCAGTGGGCTAACGTTTCCCTCCGTGGGCTTGGCTTCGCAGTTCGTCTCGCCGATTCCATTCGCGGGTGGTTGGCTAACGGGACCGCTGAGTTCCGTGAGTTCGTCAGCCATACTCGGATTCATACCGCTCTGGATCGTCGCCGTGTGGACCGATGGGGCGATCGACGGTTTCGGCCACAGGCGGGTTTGGAGTCAATCACAGAACAAATCAATACCGGTCAGAACAGCGAGGACGCACTCCGTGCTCACTGCGCCTGTCGTCGGCGTGATCGTCGGGCTGGCCGCCGGAATGCTCTTCGAGTTTGTCATGTCTTTCCTTGGGTTCTCGTTTCCGGTGTTCTGGCAATGGACGGTCTTGGCCGGGCTGCTCGCAAGTTGTTGCCACTTGGTAGCCGACCTGCCCACTCACGCCGGCGTTTTCGGCATAACAGGCAAGCAACGGCTGGCCATATTTCATTGGAAAGACACGGACCTGAAGGTGTGCTTTCTCTTCGGTCTCATCGGAGTGGTCGGGCTCATCACAGGGTTCGGGCAGTGGGGCACGGTGTTCGCGTCGCTTCACGCAGGGGTTGTAGGACCTTGACGGAAATCAAACAGCGCGTTCGCTCGTCCGCACAAACGAGGGTCGGTGCGATATGGGAGCTCGTAGAGACGGAGTGGCTCCTGTTTCGGTGCAAAGTCACGAGAGCATACTTCGCAGGCGACCAACTCATCAGAGACCCGCTACCGCCAATAGCGCAATTTCTTGTAAAGTTCAAGGATTGGCTGTGGTCCGACATCGTTATCGTTCCGTGCCGCTCACCAACAGTTCCGCTTCGACGAATGACAAAACGGATGCTTAACCCACCGATAAAAAGGCCAGACGAAGACCTGCCTTCGTGGTACGAGGCGGAGCGGATTTCTTTGCTACAGTACGTGAAGCAAGGACGAGATGACTAGCAGAAGCGTGGCCGCCAACAGGAATATTGTTGCGATTTCAATTCTCCTGCTTGACGAATTCAACTTGCTGAGTTGAGAAGTCAGAGATTCGGTCGCTCCTTTGACTTGCAGTTCGGTTGTGTTGAGGAGGTTGAGCAAGTCTCTCAGCTGATTGAGTCGTCTTCTCAAGAGAAACAGACCCTGCAGCTGCAGGCCCCCGACCAGATCGTTTCTGTTCTCCAAAAGCTCGAGATACTGGTCTCTCTCCCACTGCTCAAGCTCCGTATCGGGCGGAAATTTCGAGGAAAGCCCTGTACCCATCTCGGTTCTAGCTCTGGTTGACTTGATATGTTTCGGGAATCGTGCTCAGAGGAAGATAATGGCCGTTTCCGACCACGAGGTATAGCACTATGTTGAAGCTGATTTGCGCGCCTGCGATACCGCCAGTTAACACAGTGAATTCTGTTGGGCTGGTAGGAACGTTCCAGAGTGGGTGTGCTAAGTCGATCGTGTCGCTGCCCGCTATCCATACTGTGTTGCCATTGTAGCTGTAGCTTTGTGTGAGCTGCTTGTTCATCTGGAAGTAGGGTGTAGTCTGGGCGCCGACGACGACTCCTACGGCGACCTGGAATGTTTGCGTCTGGGTTCCGATGTATTGCACCGTTGCGCTGTTGAACAAATAAGTTCCGGCTTTCAACGGTGTGGGTTGAGTCGGATTACATATGCCCACGAAACAACTGTTGGGTAGGTCGACCTTTAGAGTTGCCGAGGGTTCCCAGAGCGGTATTGAGGTTGTGTTTAGTGCGGCGTTTCCGTTGTCAGCTGATAATGTGCTCTGAATGGTCGCCGCGCTCGCGGACGGTTGGATTACGGAATTCGGATCCATTAGCGTGACAGTGTAATCCTGCGTGAATGGTGACGCCAGATTGATCGGCTGTGAGTTTGTGTAGATCGTGTCGTTCCCCAGGGAAACGCTCAACGTGAGCTTCGGATTGACGGCGGCCTGCCCCTGGCTAGTTGCGATCTCCTTCACGTCCACTTGGCTTCCATAGAGCGTGTTTGTGGGAACGAGCGTTTGAATGCTCAACGTGGCGCTGGTCGGTTGTGACGGAGGTTGAGGTGTTTTTGAAGGAAATGGATTGAACATGACAAAGACTCCGGCCGCGACCACGACTATCACGAGTACCACCACAATGCCCATTCTTGATTCGACAGAAGCCAATCTTTCACACCGAGAGTAGATGAGCGAACCGGCTATTTCAGGTCTGGCGGTACAAAGTATCTTTAATGGGCTTGCAAGACGGTATCAAAGGACTTTCAAAGTCGGTTGGAGTCATTGGGGCGTCTCTTACTCATCGCATCGGCGTTTCTGGTCTTCGTGGCGCCGATAGCTCTCGTGCTCTCGTTTCTCTGGAGCCTTCTGAATCACTCATCGATAGTGATCGTCTCGATCTTGCTTTCCATACTTTACCTCGCAATCGCTCTTAGCCGAGTGGGCTACGACGCAAGGACCATCCGTCGAGTCATAATTCCGAACGCCCCCAACGAAGTTAGAAAGCTACTGAAGACAACAACGAACAACGGCGATTTGATCCACGTAATTCTCCTTCGCAGTTTCCACAACAACGAGACCCTGTCCCAGACAGACATGACAACCTACGCGCAGGGCAAGGGAGTTGAGATAACTCAGCCCCAAATTCGCCAATACATACTGAAGATGGACAAGATGGGGCTCATCAATTCCCCAGAGACTAGGTATGAGACTGAAAGGAAAGAGTATCAGCTTACGGAGGCTGGACAGTGGTGCAGAAAGTGCTTCCCAGACCGGCTGTTCACGTTCTGCGTGCAAAACGGACTTAGACTTACGCGGATGAAACAATATCCGGGCAGCGTTCCAGCCCAACCCGCGGAAAAGCCGCCCGAATCGACCCAGCCCCAGCAGCTGGAACACGATTAACGTACAAATATCGTGCTGCCTGGTTTTCGGAGCTATGCTCCTGTTGTCGTACTTCTCAATGATCTCAGTCGAAGGGTCTCCCGTATTATTCGGGAGATGTGAGAACTCACGTCTGAAGAGGGCAAATAAGTCGCCTGATACAAAGGAGGTTTTTGCAACTACTTCGAGTCGGTCCTATGCCATGTCAAGTGTGCGGTGCGAGGCTCCTGCTCACTCAGCCGCTGCTGATGAAAAGTCTCTGTCCCGAGTGTTATGGGTTAATTGTAATCGATCGGGACCTAGCGCTCAGTATCTCCACCGAACGTTTGGTTCGCATATACGACCTATTTCTTCGATACATGAGGCAATTCAAGAAAACCCGGTTGATCATGCACATCGTTTGGCAAAGGGAGAGGTACGCGAGACATTACTTCGACAATTATCCTGAGCCACTTGACCTGAGCATGACCGTCGTGTTCACTTACTTGATAGCGCTTCTGATGAAAAAGGATTTCAACGGAACAATTGAGGCCGACGAGCACAACACGTTAGCACTGGTGCGTTCGTTTTCAGATTACTTAGGGCTCTTGACGGAGCATATCTACCTACAGGAGGGCTATGCCGAACTCGTAGCCACAGAATCATTCACGCTTTCGTCGCTCACACCGAGAGACAAACTGAGAATATTCAAAGTGATCTACAATGAGGATTACGTTCCTCTCCTTCGGACCTTTGCAAATAACGAAATCTTTACCGACCAAGAAGGTCGAAAGAAGACGGAAGAGTACCGCCAAGAGTGGGAAACCATCAGGCAAAAGCTTGAGAACGCGCCCAGGCAGGGGAGCTATCGGCCAAGGAACTTCATCAAAACTTCCTACGAACTTCTAAATTCATTCTACTGTGGACTGCTGAAGAACGTGTTCTACGCCAACACGTTCGACCTTGCAAACTACGGGGGCGTCGTTCGTGAACCATTGCAGATACTGCGGATAGCTAGCGGGTTCATGGCCGTGCAAGAAACCATGACCGTTACTCCTCTGGCTACCTTCAGGGAAGCGCTAAGGCAGATTTTCAAAGGCAAAGCAATCCAGGCGGAATCAATTCTGTTGTCCTCGTCCACTAATGCCGATACGTTTCCTCTGTTTCCGCTGCTAGCGGGAAACGTGTTCATTTCGCATAGGATGACGTTCATGATTTTCTTGCTATTGCACCCGCTCCTTCTGAGCGAATATTTCCATGATGAAACGGTAAGGCGTTCCAGGGAACTCGAAAGGGAAAGAGCCAAGGCCGCCTTTGAAAGCGCGGGATTCAAATGGGTTCCGAACGTGACTGACAAGAAGAAGGCGACTTTGGAAATCGATGGTCTAGCAGGCCGTAACGGCACACTCTTCGTGGTGGAGGTGAAAGCTCGCGGGTTAACCACATTCTATGAGCATAGGAATAGGCGTGACCAGCTGATCAGAGACCTCAGAGGCGTAGTTGACGGGAAGAGATACAAGATGAAAGACGGCCGACTCGTCGAAGAGAAAATTCCAAGTCTTCTTGAGAAGATGGAGTATGCTAAACTCAACATGAGCAAACACGGATTTGATTCTGACGTGGTCAAGAATGTGATAGGCGTGATAGTGATCAGGGACTTCCCGCCTATCACAGATTACAAAGGCGTCAGAATGATCGGGCTTGAAGACGTGCCATCACTGGAATAGCTGACATCCGAACGTATTTCAATTAAGCACTGCGTAAGATACATAGCGATGATTTTTCGATGAGTTTAAGGGCTAAGTAAGATACATAGGGTGGCGCGCGGTCACAGTTTCATTTTCGCGTCTAGCGAGCCAGCACTACCAGCACTGGTGAATACTGGTAAGAACTTAGTAAGAACACTGGCAAAATTAAGAACACATTAAGAACTATAGTCTAATTGTTGGTCTTTAAAAGAGCTCCGCGGGAGGGTATACGGAGTGTAAGTGCAATGGAAGCGCCAGAGAACCGGGCGGCGGAGGGAACAGACTGATGCCATACGTTTACGTTCGAAAGGTCGGACCCGGCCAGAAGTATCTGGCGGCGTTCCAAGTGGAATACGTGGGCTACGACCGGAAAAAGAAGCGGCCGATCACTCGTCAAAAGTATCTCGGTATGGTCAACGCGGCCGGCGTCACCCGCGCCGAGCTTGAGAAGCTGCTCGCAGAAAAACAGCAACTGGAGCGCCGACTGCGTGAAGTCACAAAATCAGTCAACACGTACTTTCTCATGTCAAGAGTCAGGAAGACTCGAACGAAAAACGGCGAGAGACCGCTCAAGGAGGCGGGCTGAAGAGAAGTATGGCGACGCCGCCCCGGTGTGATTGAGACCCACCACGGAGCGGCAGAGCCACCAACCCACCACGCCGGTGAGCCAAAATGGTATCAGCAGAACTTTCGTATAAGCGTGCGCCGACCCCGGAGCTTCACGAGGTCTGCGCGCTATTCCCGCCCATGTCCGATAGCGAGTACCAAGTGCTCAGGGTAAGTATCGAAAAGAACGGGTTGCTTGTTCCGATAGAAACGCTCGGCGGCAAAATCATTGACGGAAAGAACCGCCTCCGGGCCTGTGCCGAACTCGGAATAGCTCCACAATTTGTCGAGTGGCGTGGTCCAGGGTCACTGACTGAACGCGTCGTGTCTCTCAACCTCGAACGCAGACATTTGACGGCGGACCAGAAGGCGGCGGTTGCCTACGACATGCTTCCGCTCCTGGAACGGGAAGCCAAAGAGAGGCAACGGCAGGGGCGGGAACCGGTTCCACACCCTGAGGAGATTGGAAAGGCAAGGGATCGAGCGGCGAAAGTCGTCGGTGTGAATGAGCATTATGTAAGCGACTTCAAGCGGCTGGCAGCCGCTAGACCGGATCTCGCGCAGGAAGTCAGGTCCGGCAAAAAGAAGCTCATAATTGCGAAACAGGAATTAATTCGGTACGAACTGAAAGACAAGACGCCGTCACTGCCGAACGGCAAATTCAACATCATACTTGCGGATCCGCCATATGCTTACACGTTCGGAAAGTCCAATACGAGAGTGATCGAAAATCACTATCCAACTCAAACACTTGAAGAACTCGCGGCGTTACCGGTTGAGAACATTTGTGCGGACGACTGCGTCCTGTTCCTGTGGACTCCGCCCCCGAAACTCATCGAAGGACTACAGCTGCTTCAACGGTGGGGTTTCTCCTACAAGACAAGCGCTGTTTGGAACAAACTCAAAGTGGGAATGGGGTATTACTTCAGAATTCAGCACGAATACCTCTTGGTCGGAACCCGAGGGAATCCGCAGACGCCCGACCCGGCGGCTCGCCCACCCTCAATCTTTGAGTCATCACGCACCGATCACAGTGAGAAGCCCGCCATCGTCTACGAATTAATTGAGGCAATGTACCCAACAGCGAAAAAAATCGAACTATTCGCTCGCGGTCGTCCACGGAAAAACTGGGCGGCGTGGGGCAACGAGGTGGAGAAGCATTGACCGCACCCACACTGAGAATTCACGAGTACCACAACTCGCTCAAAAAGGGTACCCGCTTCGTTGACGACGCGATTTGGGATAGAATCTACACGCAGGCGTTTCCTTCGCTGACAAGAATGGTGAGGGCGCCCTACGACCGTGACGAAGATATACGGAGTGGGGGTATTGACCGCTATATCCGCCTCGCAGACGGGGACGTTCTGCGGGTCAATGAGATTGTCCGAGAGGGCGCGTGGAACGACGTTCTTCTGGAATACCTGTCGGTGCGGGAACTTGCAACGCCCGGCTGGATAAGAAAGTCGGTGACCGCATACGACTACGTAGCATACATGATCCAAGGGAGCAGGCGATGCTATCTCCTGCCTTGGCCTGCCCTCGTCAGGGCCTGGTTGAAGAACAAGAACAACTGGCTCTCTCTAGCTCGGTCTGACTTCGGTGGCTTCAAAATCGTCGTAGCGAAAAACGCTGCTGCGTCGCCCCTAACCCGTTACCACACCGAAAGCGTCGCCGTTCCAATCCCGCACATCTTGACGTCCGTCGAAGGAAGTGAAGGCCATTGAGTTCTAAACCGCACGACGTGAACGGAAGCGCGGTCAAGGAGGAGGCGATGGTGAACACGTTTGCATCCCCGAACCCAACAAAGGCTGACCGTTACGTAACAGATGTAACGCCCCGGCGGAGCCGACGTCAAAACAACCAGATTAAGGAAGCCATGCTCCGGTACTTCCGCGAATACCCTCACTCAAGCGCCAAATCCGCATGCTCCTACCTGAAACTGCCCTACAGAGAGTATGGCGGCTGGGTGAGGAAGGTCAAGCACGACTACACGAAATGGCTGCGAACCGTCGAGAACCCGCCGACCGTTACGAAAAATGGACACGCCCTAACAGTCCTACCCTCAAGTCATCACGCGGAGTTTGTCGGCCATGTCCCGGCGGAGCTTATCGAGCGGTTGCGGTTGGTGTCGGCGGGCCGGTCGGGCTTCGGCGTCTGGTACAGATCGGTCAATCGGAATCGTCAGTGGTGTTTCCGGTCGTCGGACGTCGTCATTTACGTTTTCCCGAAGTCGGAGACTTGCAGGGTGCGCATGACCAGGCCTATGAATATGTTGGCGTTCACGAACTCGGCGGAGCTCGCCTTCGCCCAGCTCCTCCCCCAGAACGCGCCGTTGGCGTCCCATAAGCTGATCGTTGGTTTCGTGGGGGACATGCTGGAGGAGGCGGCCAGCAGGCACTGCACGTTTCCCATCGGGCCCGTGACGCCCTTCAAGAACACGCACTACAAGTCGTCCTTGGGCCTCGTTATAGGAGCCGATGGCAGTCATCCGGAAAGTTTGGAGACGTGGGAGTCGACGCCGCCCTGGGCCAAGCGCTTCGTGAAGGAAGTGATCAGCGGCAACGAGGCGACGGAGAGGGCGCACGGAAGAATCAGCGGAGAACTCAGGAAGGTCGCTGGGCTGTTGGAGCAGCTCATCGATCTTGAGAATAGGAGACTTGAACTTGAGACTAGGAGACTAGAGTTGGAGCAGGCGTTGCTTGGCTCGAACGGATCGACACCGACCCAGCCAACCCTGCATGAAGATTTGGCGAAGCCGGACGGGAGGCAGTTCGCTTGATCTCTCGAGCCGCTACTGTTGGCCTCTGGCGCGCCGTGGTCGCCGTGACAGTGAGGGGTTGGTATCCGGTCTACTGGGTGTTGGTGGGCGTTGTCTGCGATGCCGTGTGGGTTCTGTGGGGGGTCTATGCGAGGGCGCTCAGTCCGCTCTCGGCCGGGTTCAATTTGGATCCGTGGGTGTTCATCGCCAAAACGGATCCGAACACCTGCTACTTTCTGCTCGCCATGGAAGGCGTCGTGATGTTCGCCGGCGCGTTCGTTGCTTTCCTCACTAATCGCGATTAGGTCCGTTGCTTCGACGGGTCTGTCACCACAGTAGCTTGAGTATGGTGAGCATGAGCGTGATGAAGGTGATGACGCCCACAAGCCTTTGCACAATTGAGCTCCAGGGTTCCGCGTCGTAGGTGTGAAGCCACGTTCGGCTGGGGCGGTTTTCGTAGAGGATTGTGAGGGACTTGCCGCTCGCCTTCGCCCAAGCGACTACGACGTCGGATGAGCCCTGCTCCCTCATGAGGTACGGCCCCCAGGTGCGCTCGACCGTGTCTCTCGCTGAGATGTCGCCGAAGTCGAGAGTTTCTTTGAAGGGCGTGTTTTTCCCCGCGATCTTGACCCAGGTCTTAGTTGAGACTCTCACGTCTTTCAGGGTTTGGTAGCGCATGTTTTCCAATTTCAGCCGGAGCATGTAGTGTTCGCTCACGAGCAGCGGGGCGAGCTTCACGGGCTGAAGGAGTCTCAGTGAGAGGCGTGTGGGCATCATCCGGATGGATGCCCGCAAGTCCGCTTTTTCCGCCATTCCTTATCCTGCGTGAGGTGTGGGGGATCGGATTTAGTGGTTGCGGCGTTGGGGTGGTCGGTGCGCAAGTGAAATTAGAACGGCCGGGGCATGATTTGCTCCGCGGGAACGAGCAGCATGAGCGGGGAGCGGAAGATCGGCGTGTGCGGATCGCAGTTTCTCAGGCGTCCAGTGATGGCTTTCAACGTGGCGTGCGTGGTCGGAGGTTTGTTGCTCACGGTTTTTGGCGCTTTGGTCCCGGCCCTCAGCCTGGGCCCGGTGGGCGTCGCCGTGATTGCGGGCGCGCTCATCGGGGTCGGCGTCGTCCTCCTCGCGCAGGAGTGTCTTGAACGAATTATGTTCGCTAGGGAGGTCCATACTACAGCTTACGCTCGGGGGCATTTCGGGGAGCGTTCGGAGGATAGGGCTAGGCGCAGGCAGTTGCGCAAGAAGCGCCGGAAGCGCTTGAAGGAACTGCTGGGGGCCCTTGTCGGCATTTCCGTGGTGGTGACCGCGATCGTCTTGCTCCTCTTGTTTTATCCTAGGATGTTCGGTCCTGACGTTGTCGGCCTCGCTATCGCCGACGTAGTGCTTTTGCCCACCCTGGGCCACTTCGCCAACCTCACCTGGAAGATTCTCTCGAAACAGTAACACAATTTTCGTGTCCAGCCCTAGGTTTCCGCTGCAACCCTCCTCCGAGCTCGTGCAGCCCTGATTTCGCCTCTTAGTGGGGAGGGTTTGTGGTTTGGTAGGTTGCAGCCCTGCTGGTTTTTCCCTGTTTGTTTGGGGGTTTCCTGGGTCTCTTTTGGTGTGTTGTGGGGGGTTGGTTTCATTGACTAACTGTCCTTGACTAACTACGCCTTCCGCTAGGTGGTCTGTCAGCGACTAACAGTTTGGAGTTGTTCTCTGCCTGCGGGCTGGTGTGGCGTCTCTCATTGACTAACAATCCGCAGGACTCTCCCCGCACGTTGGTGGGCGCTTTCGCCTGCACGGTTTATTTTGTCCATGCCGAGCAGGAAAGAGTGAGGGGGTTGTGTGGCTCGGAATTCGCCTTATTTGGAGCGTCCGAGGCGTCGGCTGTCAGTGTACGCGGTAGTTGCGGCGGTCGGCGTGGTGCTTCTCGTGGTCCTCTACTGGCTGATAGAAGTCGGCCTGCTGAAATAGCGCCACTCTCGCAGCGCCGTCCGTGACCTAGTCATTGACTAACACCCTTCAAACTCTCCCCACACTTTGCATTCGTGGGTGGAGGCGATAGGCGGGGTTGAGTCATGGCGGGAGGCGAAGTTTGGATTGAGAGGTCGGAGTGGTGGCGAGGTTGTTGGCGGAGGCGAGTTGACGGTGTCGAGGGCGGCCGTTTGAGGGGGGCGACGCTTGGTTGTGGGGCCTCGTGGGTTAATTGATCCGGCTCTCTTACCCGTAACACGCAAGGTAAGACCCCGCCAGTCCGGGGGCGTTTAAGTCCGTTCGAGGCTTAATCAACTAGAATTGGGCTTGGCTTGTGTGGCTTCGGAGGACCCCGCGGTATACGCGGTCTCGCTTCGCTCGGATTTGGGCTATGCTTGTTAAGCCTCCCTTGTTTGGGGGGTCGTAGGCTGCCGGGTGGGATGCTTGTTGCGGTATCCTAGTTGCTCTGAGGACGAGGGACCTGTGCGGCCTGCGGAACCGGAAGCTGCTTGATGATTATGCTTGTACTAACTACCGCAACCTTCTAAGATTCTTCTCTCTTTGTTCTCCTTCTCTATTCCTTGGAGTCTTCTAAAATCAAATCAGAGATAGTCTCTCGAACTACCGCAATCAAAAGAACCAGGAACACTCTCCCCAGCTGAATGATTGTTAAGAATGGACGGTTAGTAGTCTTGAGGACTGGATTCTCAGAGTAGTCGAGAGAGTGGCTCGTTCTTACTGAGTTGTGGAGGAGGTTTGGGATTGGCCCGTGTTTCCGGTGTTTGTTGAGGGTGGCGGAGTTGATTTCGAGTCTGATTGCTTGAATTCAAGCGTCTTCTTGGTCGTCTTCTTCCCTGCCACAGCGACTGAAGGCTTGGTCGGGTCCACTTGGATGCCGCCTTCTCCGGACTCCTCGGTGCTTTGTTTGGCGGGCACGGGGGATACGGTCTTCTTCCCTTCGGTGCCGTAAACCTCGCGTCCCAACACCTTGACTTTGAAACTCTCTTTGTTGGTGAGCTTCTCGGGCCGGGGTTTCTTGTCAAGAACGCTGTGGCCAATGCTGCGTCTCGCGCTGAATTTCCTTGGATTTCTTCCCCGACCCAACTGAGATCAGACAGAGAGCAGCGGCTCCTACCGATTTATCGCTTCTGTTTTAGGCGGAGGCGAAAAAAGGAAGGGCATATTTCCTCGCGTGACGTCCCGCTGTCTAACGGGTTTGCGTATGGAGGTGTAGGCAGTGGCGTTGCCTCAATTGATTCCGTTTTCTAAAGAGGCGGTTCTGTCGAAACGCATATGGGATGTGGACACGTGGCCGTACTGTACTTCTGGCCCGTTGAAGCGGCCACAAAGGGGCAAACCTTCGACCGCTCCCGAGGTTCTGCTGGAATGGACGGCAAGCCAAACTGCCATGCTGGGAAGAGCTCTTGAGGCTCTCAATAACAAGCGTCTCATAGCCATTCCATACATCCTGACTGTGGGCATCGGCATCGGTGGCGGCATGCTTGCCAGCTCGCTCTACGGGCAGGCGCTCAACCCCAATCCGGGCTTGACAATCTTCTGGGGAGTGGTTGTGGTCGCCGTCTGCGCTGCCTACTTCTACTTCTTCCCTGCGAGCTTCGGCTATCAAATACGGATCCTGCTGTCGCCAGCCACCCTGCCGGCCGGTCCGTTACCCGCCGTTGACCCAGCGCAACTCAACGAAATTCCCAAGATGGTCTACCAGAACCCGCCCTCGTTCTACGACCTTGATGAGCTGGTGGACGTAATCAGGCTCTGCACCGTGAGAGACGCGGTGGCGGACGCCGGCTTCAAGCTTCTGAAGGTGGAGGAGCTTGAGGAGCAGCTCACGATCTTCGTGCTCTCGCTGTCGCTGAAGTCGCGTTGGTCGTTCTTCAGGAAGAACCTCATTCAGGAACTAGACACGGAATTGAGCGAGCTCGTTTCGAAACTTCTCACGGCGATGAATAGTTTTTCGACTTACGATCTAGAAACTGACCCGAGCGAGTGG
This sequence comes from Candidatus Bathyarchaeota archaeon, assembly GCA_963733055.1. Taxonomy (GTDB): domain Archaea; phylum Thermoproteota; class Bathyarchaeia; order 40CM-2-53-6; family 40CM-2-53-6; genus FEN-987. The sequence continues at coordinate 354,015 of CAVTBR010000002.1, read as the reverse complement.
TCGAGCAGGGGGCCGGCGTTCCTGAACCAGTTTCTCGAGGGCTGGGACAACGAAGAGATCAAACGGACCATTAAATCCCAAGTCAAGTCTGATTGGAAGCCGACATGATGAACGCCGATCTTTAGCATAGGAAACGGACTCCAAATCCGGTCTTCCGTCCTTATCTAAACCTTTCACAAACTACGCTGAGTAGTTGGCGGGCGGGTATGGCTCTTTAAAAGGGTTCTAACAATATATTATTAGGGGAAAAGCGATGGGAAAAAGCATCGGAGTGGACGGCGGCAGAGTCCCGGTTCTGAAGCCGGAACTCCGAAAGAGACCGCCTAAGAACTCGAGCCCTCAGTACTGTCCAAAGTGCGGGCTAATCTGCAACTTCAGGTTCAAGACCGTCCGAACTTCAGCCGGCACACCCTACCAATATTGGTACGCGGTTCACTACGATCCGCAGTCTCCGCACAGCGGCAAGGAGTGCTACGTTGGCAAGCACGCGCCCGTAGAGATGCAGCCCGCCGAGAACTACGAGGTCCGAGTTCAGAGGCTCTCGATGCCCTACCGCTATCCCAATGGAATGCCGATCCTCGTCACGTTCAACGAAGTCAAGGTCACAGGTCAGTACCTTCTCGACCCGACGCCGGACGCCGTAGCCTTGGCATCGACAGCGGCCATAGGTGAGGGCGAATGAGCGCACAAGCACCACTGGAGACGGCGGACAAGATCCGCAAGGCTGCTGAGAAATACGTCTCAGTAATCGAGGCTTACTTCCGGTGCGAAACGAACGAAAATCTAGACTGGATCGGAGTCGAAAGAGACCAAGCACGCTCTCGACTTCGCATAGTGCGCGCAAGCAACCTGACCATGCTGCGTGAGCGGCCGGGGGAGCGGTGGCTGGTCTGCGGCGACGTGTCACAGGTCAGCGTGCTTGGAAAGACCCACGAGGAACGAGTTGAGAGCGTCATGCGGGCGCTGTCTTCCGGCCTACAGGAGGCAGCCGCATGAACCGGAAAGCGAGGGCGGGGATCAGGTCGCGCCGCGAGCTGGTAACGGCGGCCGTCCACATACGTCGAGACCAACACGAACTTCTCCGCGCCCACCCAGACTTGGTTAAGAACTTCTCGGCGTTTGTGAGGGAGAGATTCGACGCCTTGATGGGCGGCGAGCCGCACGCCGTCAGTCCCTTCGTGCACACCAAGCAGCCACCGACCGTGAGAAGCATCTACGTCTTTGCTGACCAACTCAGATGGACTGCGCTCAAAAGGATCAACCGCAGCCTGTTCATTCAGCACGAGTTGGACGCGCTAATCAACGATCACCGCAAACCCAAGGAGGGAGAAAGAAATGGAGACGGTGGTTGAGTACAACTTCGTCACAATAGCCATGCTAGTGATGGTGGTGGGGTTGTTCGCGTTGGGCGTTCAGACCTACCTGCCCGCGTTTTACTACGCCGAAGTACCTAACGCTCAAGTGGTCATGGGTCAGCAGCTCCCCGCAGCCTTCACCAACACCGCCTATGGCGGCTCCCCCACGCAGATCCGCTTCCTGTTCACGTCAGGCGTTGTCCGTACTTGGCTCGCAGATCTCTACGTCAGCTACGGGTCCGGCGGCGTCCAGGCGCCCTTGTGGAGCGGCGCCACGGCCGTCGTAGAATATGCGAACCCTTACCCGCTGTTCACGCCTCAGCCTGCGTTCATTCACGGAAGCGGGTCCATGACCAGCACTGTCCCGGCAGTCAGCTGGAAATACAACGACGGAACGGCCGAAATTGACACGACTCCAACTGTCGAAGTGTTCGTTCTGAAGACCGGAAACCACCTCGCTGTCACGATTGACTTGATCCAAGTCCTCGCTCCCTACCCCGTGTCCTCGCGCTCCTACCTCGCCGTCACTTACCACTCCGTTCAGGTCAGCGCATTCACAGAGACTCTCCCTGCAGACACCTCAGGCTCCATACAAGCCACGCTCACGGCAGCCCCCGGCGAAGGCGCGCACACAACACTCACCGGCACAACGGCGCTACCGCAAAGTGTCAGCCCTCAGCAAGTCACGATCAAGGTAGCGGTTACAACGATACAGGTGGAAAGTTAATTGAGCGTCGAAAAACTGTTCACGGCGAAAGCCTTCAGTCGCAACCGGCGCGCTTGCGTCGAGGTCGAGGTGGATAAGCAGATGCTGCACGACCAGAAAGCGGCCTACCCGTACCGCGTGGTCCAGACGGTGAATGGCTTGCAGACCACCAAGAACCTGGGATTTCTGAACGAGGGCGAACTCGAATATGTGCGGCGGACACAGGAAATCGTTCTGACAGAGGAGCAGGAGGTCAGGGTCTTCGGCCGCGCTGTGGAAGACGAAAAGCAGGAAGCGGTCGAAGAAACAGACACGCCCCCCGCCCCCAAGTCAATGTTCCACAAGAAAAGAAAGATCGCAAAACAGTCTGGCAGAGCCGTTACCTTGCCCGCTTGGTATGCGCACGCGATGAGTGTATAGAACGCTCTCAGTCTCTTGAATTGAAGCGTATTCTGGCTGCAGCGGATTCGTATGATGCGAGGAATCCGAGGGTGAAACCCAAGATCGCGCTTAGACCTACCGGAATTGCGACAACTATGATGGACATATTGGGACTAATGATTTGCTTTACGGCCGCGACAACGGTGAGAATCGTCCAAGCCTTGTGAAGTAGCTTCGGACTGATCTTGGTCCCATCGAGTTCAACCCCTCTGAACCCAAGGTCGAGAAAAACGTATACCGCCACCGATAAGCACCCGATCGCTGCGAGAAGCGACAGGGAAGCTAGTCCCACAAGAGGAGAAAGAGCGGCCGGAAACACGACAACCACCCACACAACGCCTGCAGAGATTTCCAGGAGTCCGTGAAAAAACATTTGAAACGTGCTCACACTGGGCTTGCTGCCTAGATGGATTTCAGTTGCCTTGCGGTCAAGCTGCGAATATCTCCAGACCCTGGAGAGGTAGCTCAGGAACTTCGTGAGCCCCTCCCCGAGCCGAGGACCTGCGACAATGTTTATGCTCAATCCAATCAGGCACGCAAGCTGGACGTTAACAATCGCTCCGTCGAGGGCCACTTCACGCAGCATGTAGAAATAAGTCGGCGGTAGGGATAGAGCACTGAATAGAAACTGATAGTACGTCAACACCGAGCAGAGGCCGATCGATCCTCCGTACAACAGCCAATATCTCGTCCCCAAATTGGTGGGTCGAGATCCACCGTCGGCCCGACGTAAAATCAAAGTGGCGCCTGAGAGCACGTAAACGGCAAGTTTTGTGAGGGCTGACAGGAAAACGACGCCCCCGATAGTCGCAATCAACAAGTGAGGGTAAACGAGCGGGTCCGTTAGTGAGACAACCAAATACAGGCCGATAATTAGTGCGAATAGGGATTTCAGGTTGTCCTTGAAGAATAATCGCGAAGCAAACTTAGTGCGGGCCATTCCAGTTCTGAAGGTTATCATCTCCCGGGCGGAGTAAGCGTTCAGGCGGTCAACCAGTCGGTGCCTAATCTCTTCATCGGGGGCGCTGGCGGTCACAATGAGAACCGAGAAGACGTAGGCGACTGTAATAGCCAACCAAATCGAGTTTAGTATGCTCTCATCGGCCCGTGCCAAATACCCAAAAGAGACTATGAACCCTATGGCAGCTGCGACACACGCCGCGTCCAAGGCTCCTTTGAACCAAGACTTGTTTTTGAGTCCGATATTCTGGGCCGTGGTTGCCAGCACGCCATTAGGATATAGACCAAAGCCAATGGACAGGAGAGGAAACCCCATCACTTTGGCGACGTAGGGCACACTGGGCACTAATATCAAGAGGATACTTGTTATCGGGAAAAGCGCCTGAAGAACGTAGAGAGAGAAGACGAACCTGGAACTAAGCACAAGGGACCGTATATTACCCAATCCCATACCAAATAACGGATGATTGCTTTATTTGTGATTTCGGGATGGCGCCGCAGTCAACGATTCCGACTCAAGATCAATTCGGATCGTAACTCGGTTTGGAAGCCACAGTCTCGACACATGGTACCTTCACTCAGTGGTGAATACCCAGATCACTTGGCGAAGGACTTCACAAGGCGAGTGTGTGATTTCCCCAAGGAGATTTCGGACCATTCTGGTAGAGTCCAATCTTCACTCCAAGCCATTTATCCGAGAACGGCGCTAAAGCATTGTTATGAACGGCGAGGGGCACGTCGGTCTATCAAATGAGAAGGTCAACGAAGCTGGAAGCGGCGAATTTCTCGGACGCCTTTCCTACCTGAAAGTCAGTCAGCAGTCAGCTTTCTTCGTGATTCACGTCTACTCCAACACCTTCGATTATTCTCCCTATCTTCAACGCTCCAATGTCCGCGGAAAGGATCGGAGAGAGAACTTCCTCGAAAGGCTCGGGTTCGCCTTCTGCCACTCATGCAACATAATGCCCGACGGTCATTGTTACTATCGGGTTGTTCAGGAAGTCGACCGAAATGGAGACGTCTCCCCCAACTTCATGCAGCATCAGCAGCGCATAGACACGGTGCACAGCGCATTCAAGCAGTTGATGACTAATCTGAAGGCTATCTTCGACGAAATGCTCAAGATCGATAAGATGCTTCTCGAAGCCGGCATCGAGCTGCCTTGGTCCAACCTCAAGCCCCAGACAATCGTTTACGGGCAGGGAGAGAAAGTCTACGAAAAAGGACAGGTCTATGACTTTTACAAGGACATCCGCGACATAACGACACAGGCGAAGAGCGAGGTCTTCCTGATCGATGCGTATGCCGACGAAGAGATCCTCAACCTGTACCTTGAGAAGATACCCACGGGAATCAAGATTCGGATCCTTACGAATACGCCGAAAGGCAACTTTGTGACTGTTGCGAAGAAGTTCAAGATGAATCCCGGCGTCAACTTCGAGGTGCGTACTAGCAAGGACTGCCACGACAGGCTGTTCTTCATAGACGATGGTTGCTGGGTTATGGGTCAATCATTCAAGGACGGGAAAGAAGCCGACTTATCTGGTGCAAATCGAAAGTCACCAGCTCTTCAGGAAGGTGTTCGAAGACCTCTGGACTCTGGCGCAGCCCCTGGTTTAGCTGTCCCAACATTTAATTCCGCCACATTCGTCGCAGCTGCGCTAAGTGAGCGCAACGAAATGACGCTCTTGCATCGCGTCCAACGCAAGCGAACTAGAGGGTGGCGGATGCCACGCAACACGATTTACGTCGGTCGCCCTACGCAGTGGGGGAACCCTTTCAAGATCGGAGTTCACGGGGACCAGGGCGAAGTGCTCGTCAAATACAAGGCATGGCTTGTGCAAGAAATCGTCAAACGGCCAGGGTTTTTGGCACCGTTGCGCGGAAAGAACTTAGCATGTTTCTGCAACATGGACCAGCCATGTCACGCCGACATTCTCTTGGAGCTTGCAAACCGTGAAAACCACCTCGAAGGTTCCAACGAGCTAGGAGGGAGCTAGCATGGCGGACAAGTCGTCGATCGAATGGACTGACGCAACGTGGAATTGGGCGACCGGATGCACGAAAATCTCTCCGGGGTGCGCGAATTGCTACATGTATCGGCTGTATCCACGTCTCCACCGGATGAAGAACAGAAGGTACCCTGCCACGCCGGATGTGGTGACGGTCCACGAGGATTTGCTTAGTCTGCCATTGAAATGGCGTGACCACAGAATGATATTCACCTGCTCTATGAGCGACTTTTTCCACGAGAAGATTCCCGACCAAGTCAGGGATAGAGCGGTCGAGACCATCAGAAAGACCCCCCAGCATACGTACCAGATCTTGACCAAACGCTCATGGATCATGAAGCGCTACGGCGAGAGAATCGGGGGCTTTCCGGACAATGCGTGGTTGGGCGTGAGTGTCGAAGATTCCAGGTTCAAGTTTCGTATAGACCATTTGAGGCAGACCCCGGCGAGGGTGAGATTCCTCAGCATTGAGCCTTTGATAGGTCCCGTTGGGGTTCTCAATCTCCGCGGAGTTCACTGGGTAATTGTCGGGGGAGAATCTGGGCGGAATCACAGGCCGTTGAATGTTCAGTGGGCCAGAGAAGTTCGTGACCAGTGCCTGGCGGCGGGAGTCTCCTTCTTCTTCAAACAATGGGGTGGAACAAAACCGAAGTCCGGCGGACGGCGTCTGGACGGAAGAGAATGGAACGAGTTTCCGAGACGACTGGAGCCTCAACGGCCGCCATTGCTCGACGGAACATATGTACCGGTGGGCGGAATGATTGATCTTCGCACACCACACTAAGATCAAGCTGCACATGCTCAGGTATTGGCTGACCATTTGCAGCAAGGTGCACCTGAAGGCGCCGGACAGGTTTACCTACTTTGAAACCCATGCGGGTGACGGACTCGCCGAGTTTCCGGACGGCTCGAAGCAGTTTGGTTCTGCTCTAATAGCCGCCAGCAGCCCCGCCCATTTCAGGTGCGTGCTGGTCGAGAAGGAGCGTCTTGCCGAGCTTGAAAGTAACGTCAAATCAAACATCAACCCATGCGGACACGTGACATTCATCGCGGGCGATTCTAACGCCAAAATTTCGGAAATCCTGCCGGAGATACCGCCTCATTTCCACAGCCTCGGATTTATCGATCCAACTCACCCGGGAGAACTATACTGGGAAACAGTCCAAGCCATAGCCCAACACAGTTACCGATACCAGACGAGCGGCCAGGTAAGAGTGCCCGAGCTTCTAGTGAACTTCCCGATCGGAAGAATCAAGAGAAACGCCGGATGGCTTGATGACCCGAATGCGCCAAGAGGTCAGACCGCGCTCGCACAAAACGACAGGTTTTTTGGAACCGAAGAATGGAGAAGTTTGTGGCCCAGTGGCGACCTCGCCGAGTTCTACATGAAGCGCGTTACCGCATTCGGTTATCGAAACGTTCTCTACACCATAGTGGAGGAAATTGCGCACAAAGTCCCCATCTATTACCTGATGCTCTTCGTATGGCAGACCAAGGCCCAAGAAGTCCTTCCCGGCATTGCAAGGAACTTGGAGAAGTGGAGAAAAGAGAATTACATTCGTGACTACTTCAAAATTCACGATCTCGCAAAATGGTTGTAGCACGATTGACGATAGGCAGATCGGACAGCCTCACTCTGGCCCAGAGAATTAGGCAAAGGTCAAGTGAACACGACTCTCCCGTCGTCGAAAACCTCGTCGGTCGTCAAGTGGCAGCATTCGCACTGTTTGAACACACTCGTCTTGAAGCCTCCACCGGGCTTTGGGATCTGCATCCTTGTTCCGAAGTAAAGCAGCGATCCGCAGCGCGGGCAACGCTCTCTTTGCATGACCTCGACGGAGGCGGACCGCGCATATCACGGAAGGGTTGCGCCGCAGACAGGGAGCGCGGCGGAAGCTGCGCCTAATGAGAAGTGGCACGAAGGCGAGGCAAACCGCCAAAACTCCTAATGTGGACTGCGGAAACTCGGGCACAGCGGTGCTGGGGCTTGACACGGTTATCGTCACCGCGGCGGAGTGGACCAGAGAGCCGCTCAGGCCCGTGATGACGAGCTGGTAGGTGCCCGCCGGGGCCGAGGGCGAAATGTTGACGAAAATGGTCCATGACGCCGCCCCGCCCGCGCCCAGCTGATACGACAGCGGAAGATTGGAGAGCGTCACTCCCGCCGGCAAGGCCGATGCCGTTAACTGGACAGGGCCGGTCCATCCCGAAACGCTCGAAAGTGCCAGAGTGAAACCGACAGAGCCGAGGTAGTTGTTCGGAGGCAGCGAGACCGACGAGGGCGAAGCGGAAAGGGCGAAGTCGGGACTGGCGGTCTGCGAGCTCGCGGTCGAAGAAACAGTGACCGTCGTCGTTGTGGACGCGCTCGTGGTCGAGGTCTGAAGCTGATAGAAGGCGGTTACGGTCTCAGACCAGTTCGGCACCGTATACAAGAATAGGTTGGAGTCGTGTTCCCGCGAGCTCGATGCGTACCAATAAAGGAAATCATACTGGCAGCCGTCGCAGTTCATTCCGGGCGCGATCTGCGGCGCGACCAGGTAGTGGCTCGATCCGATTTGCCAATCATATATCTGCGGAGTGTCGATGGTGGTGCCGTCCACCGAGATGATGCCCTGGCTCGACGGGTTCGTCGTCACCGTTATTTCCTCCGTGTTCGGCGGCGGCGTGGTGACCGTGGTCGTCTGCGTCGTGGTGGTGTTGCCCGCCACAAAGTAGGCGGTGACGTTCTCACCGTCGCTTGGCGCGGTGTATGTGATGCGGTTCATATAGACCGAGTTAAGACTCGGCGACGACCAGTTAACGAAGAGCCCTCGCGTGTTGAGCGCCGTCAGGTCGTGGGTGCTGCCGGGCATCCAGCCAAAAAATTGTGGATTGTTGGCGAGCGGCGCTCCGTCGACCTGTATGTCGCTGAGTTCTGCCGGCGACCCCGACACATAGACGTAGTCCCGCTTGACGAAGAACGCCGTGTAGGACGTCGTCGTGGGGGTAACGGTGATGGTGTGATTGCGAAAGCCGTTGTCGCTCCAACTCGTGAACCAATAATCGCATTGGTGGACCGAGCAGTCCACGTCAGCGCGGGTCTCTATGGCGGCGGTCAGCAGATGGGTTTCGCCCACGTGCCAGCTGTAAATGGATGGCGTCGGAATGAAGACGTTGTCCACGAAAACGAAGTAGTTGCCCGGCCCGTGCTCGGGAGCGCTGTCGATGGTGACGTCCACTATTTGCGTCGTCTGCCCCGCCGCCGGGAGCGTCCCGATCTCCATCAAGAGCAGGGCAAGCGTTAGGGCGAGGAACAGGACCGCCACGAGGCTCGATCTATTCGACGATTGCAATGTGCTCGACCTCCAACTCCGGCGCAAATCCGCTGAGCCGCTCGCGCACCAGCACCTCCAGAGCCTCGTCCGAAACCTCCAAGTCCGTTCTCGGAACCAAGACCACGACGATAATTCTACTCATCCGAAACACTTCGCGGGCCCACGGGCCCTAGCCAGTTGCGTATAAACCCAGCCGTAACGCTGTAACGCCGGAACACCGGAACACCGTTATATAATGGTCCGGATAGACGGGGCTGGTGGCGGGCATGGCAAATAGGATACTTGACTACACCCAAGTGCAGTCATCTTACCGCATAACGATGACCGAAAACGTTCGGAAGATACTGAAAGTCAAGGAGAACGACCTGATCGCGTGGGTCCTCGACGACAAGGGAAACGTGCTTGTCAGGAAGCCGGACGTCAAGGTGTGACAGGCGGCGGGGCGGGAAGGCGATTTTGCCCAATTCCAGTCAGGGTCTTATAGTATCTGAAAACTAATAGGGCTTTCCCATTTTCCCATTTTCCCGCACAGCCCTATCTGGGTTAATCCCACTTCACCACGGCATGACGAAGATACTGGATACGAGCATAGTTCAAGACCACTACAGGGTCACCTTGACCGATGCCGTCAGGAAGAGACTGAAGATAGCTGTTGGTGACACCTTGGCTTATGTGGAGGATGAGCGGGGCAACATCATGATCAAGAAAGCCGAGCTCAAAGTGTGATACTGGAGGCGAGAACTCGAAATGAGCGGACGCGAGTTCAAGGAAAACCAGAGGAAGCTCCTGGCCGTCGTGTCCGTCGTAGCAGTGTTCGTCTGCGCGGTAGCATTAATTCTGAAAGGAATACTCATGTTACTTGAAATCATCGGCGCTACGATCGTCATGCTAGTTCTCAACATCGGAACCGCATACCTGATCTCCCGACACGAAGAAAAACACAGCAAAATGGCTTTCAAGAAGATGAGGAAAACCGAAAAGCTCGAGGGAAAACTCCCTCCGTTTAGCAAAGAGCAGAAGCAGGCGTTGTTCGAACTCATCAGACTAGCCGTGCACGACGAACGGTCGTTCTGGCTTACGTTCTTTCTGAATACTCTGTTCTTCATCCTAGGTGTTGTCGCATCGTATCTCATCCTTCACCCCTAGTCTGTTTGTAGGTCGTGGTCTCCGGCGCTTGCCCGGCAATAACGTGCTCTTTCGCATTGAAATGCGTCAGCAGATGGCGTTCTAGATTAGTTCGCGGCTGCTGCTTGCATTCCCCGGCGATGTCGTTGCGGCTTTCGCACAGCGGGCAGGTTGTGGAGTCGTGTCCGGTTTCTTTGAGAATGAGCCGTTTGCCTTTTCTCGTCGTGTCATATTTTGTCCCCGATACTTCGTAGCTGGCTCTTGCGGCCCGGCTCATCGTGTTCTCCACCAATACTCCGACGAGCGCGGCCCTTGCTTTTCCATTTTCGACCTGAACGCTACCACGAACAGGATCATTGACGACTGCAAAGTGCAAGACCACTGCAGAGTGACCCTGACGGATGTCGTTCGGAAGAAACTCAAGATTGCCGTAGGTGACACCCTCGCCTATCTAGAAGACGAAAGAGGCAACATAATCATACGGAGAGGAGAACTAAAAGTGTGAAGAGCCCCTTCGATCTTGGGCAGATTGACCAAAGCATATTGGAGCTTATTGCTGTTCCTTTTGTTTCTATTCGTAGCTTTTGACCAATAGGTTCCCGATTGTGTTCGCTATCCCTTTGATGAATGGGAGTCCTCCTCCTCCTGTAACGTATTGGTGAACGGCAAATTGCCATCCTTCGCACCACTTGGAGACAATCTGTGACAATTGGGATTGGCATGCAGCCACAATATTGGTAAGCTCGGCTCCAGGTTGAAATATTTGGTAGGAGAGTTTGAAAGACGCCAATACCGTGCCAAGGTCGGGAAGATCTAATCCTTGAAAATTAGATCTTGTTGTTTTCGGTTCGGTAGACGCAGAGGCCAACTCCGGTTCGGGTGGTAAGGACACCCAGTGCCGAGCTACCCAACTGAAGTTCGTTGCCATATTATAACTGTCAATTTCCAATAGAAAGGCTTTCGACTGAAAGCCTGCGGTCCAGGAAAGGACGCCGTCAAGTTGCTTGTGCATTTCTTCTTTCCGGAACTGCTTCCCTTCGCGTGCTCGTTCGAGCTGGCCTTTCAGAAGACCGTATGTCACTGGAAAATAGGCGTTATACGCGAGTCTTCGGTAATTGCGACATGTGCTCATTAAATCGCGCACTTCCAAAAGTGGCGCTACTACGTCGTCAATCGCATTGCAGTGAATCTGTATGAGTTCCAATAATTTGGTTAGTGTGATCACTACTTGATCCCTGCGTCTGTCCTTTGCTTCTTGGATTCTTGTGATGTAGTCTTGAATCAATTTCAAAGGCAAGTCAACCAAGGGAAGAAAATCTCCCATCCCCCTATTTCCCTTCTAATGTCGAAGTCGAATTCTGAGGAGTCCAAATCGCATGGTAAGCATTTTGGTCGCTCAGTTTCACGGCTGTAGCCTACCTCTCGCTTTTCCCTAGACGCTTCTGGCGTTCCGCAACATGCAGCTGCGCCCAGGGTGGGATGTATCCCAATCGAGATCGGCTGCCCTCCTCTTGCAATTCTTTTTGAGGCTTCAGTTCGGGCGTGCCGGCGGTCCGTACCACATAGACACTGCCGCCAACCACGGCGCCTTTCACTATCTGCTGAACCTGGAATTGGAATTTTATGCCTGCCTTGAGTTGTCCTGTATTGCGAATGTTGATCGCCGCGGTGATGAATCCATATCCTGGAATACGAATGCCCTTTATTTCTACGCGCTCGGAGGGTTCAGCCTCATAAACAATCGGCTCCAGGTGTGGAAGCTTGTCGTGCTGTTCGCAATCGCAGCGGACCCTCTCTACCCCGGCGAGTTCCCGCGAAAGGTTCTCAAAACAACGGCACTCTTCCCCGTCACCTTCGATGAAGTCCTCTGGATTCTCTTTACGGGTTCGAGCGACTCCCGTGAACGATTGCGGCAAAGGTCTCATCGAATCGATGTGGCTTAGTTCGAAGGAAGTGGAAAGTTGGGGCGGTAGTCCACGCAAGTCGATGACGAGGTTCGCCTCTCGCACTGCGGCGTTCGGATTGTGAAACTCGACGAACTCCAACTGCCCTAGATGCGGCGGACCACTCAGGGGTTTGGGGCCGGGCGGCAGCGGCGCGCCGATCTGGAGGTTTTTCTGCCCTACCTGCCGGTTCCGTGGCGTGATATCATCAACATCCATGCTAGTCTCGTTCACAGGGCTGATAGCGTGGTGAATGAAGACCGCGATGCAATAGTGTCCGGGATCGCCGGACGCGAGCGTGGGGATCGTCCAGTTCAAAGATGCGACCTTCGGTGCTGCGGCGGCTATCCCGGAGAGTATTTGAGGTGATCCGACCGAATGCCAAGGGCTGTCGGCAGGCAGGTTGGGAACAACTTGACCTGTGCCTGTGAATTGGCTCCAGAAGTTGAAGGCGTTTCCCATCGACGGGCTTTTGTTCAGGGCTGGCAAACCGGCCGCCGCACTGCAGTAGATAGCCCAAACAGAAACATTGTTAGCGGGTGTGATGCTACGGTTGTGTACCTGAACGTGAATCAGGGCTTGGTCGGAACCGGGAAGGTTCTGGCTGTTGTCCTTCAATTCATCGAAGAGGACACCCGTGATCGGAGGTGGACTCTCCGGGTCAGTCTGGAAATATGGAGCTACCGATGCGGTTCCCGGCACTTGGGCGTCGACCTTGATATCCGCGCACATGTAATGGTAGAGTATCGATTTTGTGTCTCCAGGATTATAGGGGTCGGGTACACCCTCGGGAGAGCGGGGAAGCCAGCCCTGGTCGAGAGTGTTGTCGCGCACGTATAGGGCGATTGCTGGCGGGGTAGCTCCGGCGGTGACGTCCCGCTCCCAAACTCCGCGCGTAGGTATCGCCGCTCGCAGCAGAACCTTAGGCGAAGCACCAGTACCGATGTTGCCTATCCAGAGATCCAGAATGACCTGCCTGGGAAGATTGTCGCTGATGTCCTGCCAGTTCCAGGTTCCGGCGTTCAAAGTGAGTTGGTACACGTGCCCCCCATAGCTCGCGTAGAGGGTGTTCGGTTGCACGGGATCGGCGACCAGCTTTCCGTAATTTTGAGATTCTGTCGGGAGATTGGAGCAGCCTAGCGGAACCCAGTTGGTTCCACCGGTGATTTGAAACAGGGGCGTCGTTATCGGAGATCCGACCACGGTCACAGGGGTCTGGAGCAGAACGAACACGTTTCCGAGGCCGTCGATTGCGATCGAACTAATTTTAAGGTTAGTCGGTCTGCCCGCGGTGGCCTCCGTCCAGACGGTCGATGCGTCAGCCGTCGAGCCACTGTTGGTTGAAAGCAACCGCTGTTGAAGCAAGGTTCCGCAATATAGAATATCCGCGTTCGTGGGATGCGCAGCGACGATGTTCACCTCATCCACCATTTGTTGACTGATTTGTGATGCGACGCCGCTCTGGTCGATTCGCCCAACGAAGTTCAACCAAAACTGGATAGCGACACCAGCGAAATGTGTCTTAGAAAAATTGGCGTTGAATGTGGTCGCCGTGGTTGAAATCACGTTGACCGACTCTATGCTGGTTCCACTATCAATATCCACTTGCATGCCGGCCACAATGTTGATCATGGCCGATGGTGTCGCCGTTTGCAAGCCAGTCGCTATAATGGCTGCGCTCAAGGTTGTCGTTTCTTGAACTTCAAGACCCGCCAAGCATTTCTTATCCAGTCCCGCAACAAAGTTGCTCATACCGGTAACCGGGGCGGCGCCCCCGACCCCGAGAGTGACGGCTTTCGAATTCGGCGCGTATTCACCCTTATCGAAAAAGATCATGGTTTCAGCATAGCTGAAGGAGTACGCCCAAACGATCACACTATTCGAGCCCTGCGCGATGGCGATCGAAGAGAAATCTAGGTCAATAATGCCCCGCCAGCCGAGAGCGCCTGCTCCGGCGGCGACTCCTGTGTCTTGGCATCCGATGTAACCGAGCGCACTGACCCCGGAGTCACTGTTATACTGATATACAGCACTGCTTTGCTTTCCGTGATTGAGGGTTTGACGTAGGCCTAGGTCTGTGTAGTTGTCCAACTCGTCGAAATAGGTTGCCGTAGTTGCAAAAGCGAAATTGGGATCACACGCCCCATCGCTCATAGAGATCCCGCCGTCGCAGCCGACGTACATAGTTGGGATCACTCCGGCCAGTGGAATAGAAGGAAAAAACGCGAAGGCGTGTTGATCATCATGAAAGATGGCAGGAGCTTCTGCTTGCCACGTTTGTCCCGCGTTGGTTGAGCGGTACAGGTTTACCCCGGCGAAAAACAGGATGTCGTTCAGGCCATCTCCGGGCGAATTCGGTGCGACGGAAAAGACATAGGAATAAAAGACCTGCCCCGGGTCCGGAGGCGTCCCACCCGTGATCTGCGTCCACGACGTGAGGGGAGATGATGTTGTGTATATTCCGACTGTTTTACCTGCATTTGCAAGCCAGACGTAAACCCGACTCGGATTGAGTGGGCAGTAATCAACGAGAACTTCCGCGAAATTCCCCGCGACACAGGCCGGCAACCCAATACCTTGGCTGTTTAAATTGGTCCAAGGGCCGGTTGGATTTGTTGCACCATAAACTCCCGCCGGTGTACCCCCGGGCGCCTGATCATTCGCCACTCCTGCGTAGTATTGATCGGTTCCGCTGGGAGGCATGTAGGCGGCCAAACACGTTGCAACCCCCGGAAGTACGTTAGTCCAGCTGGTGCCTCCGTTAGCTGAGCAGTACACGCCGCTGTTGCTCGCTGCCAGTATTACCGTTGTCGCCGGAACGTTCGCCGTCCGTGGATCCACAATCAGCTTGAAGAGGCCAAAAAACCCCACGTTAGTACCCGCACTCCACGAATCCCCTTGATCGTTTGAAACATAGAAGTTCCCCGAATTATCACCCATGTAAATCGTTGCTCGGTTTGATGGATTAACCGTGATGCTTGTTGGGATGAGTGGCCCAGCGGAGGGATAAGTCTGTTCAAGCGTATCCGTGATGCACACCCAAGAGTTTCCATTGTCCGTTGTTCGAAAAGCCGAAGCCCCGCCTGAGCCCGGCGTCTCGACTACGTAAATTGTTCCCGGGTCCGTGGGGTCAATCGCGATATTCGAGACCATGCCCTGCCTTCCAAACTCGTTCCTGCGTGAGAGCCGCTTGAAGTTACCATCGCGGGGGGCGAATACTAAATTCGGACCGATTGGAAACCAGCTCATAGAATCCTGTTTTGTACGGGTCTGAATTTACGCTTTTGCACGATTTGATGATTAGCAACCAACCCATTACCAACCCATTACCGGCTTCGGCGGTTTCCCGTGCGACGTCTTCGGGCGACGTGAAGTGGACGAGCAGGTGCTGCTCTATGGCTGTCTGTAGCTCCTCCCTGGTGTTCTTCGTAAGGTAGAGGTCCTGTTGTCGTCGTAGCATATCGGGCACTTGGCCACAACGCAGATCGTCTGCTTGGTGCGCTTGTAAGCGACCGTATCCGCCTGCTTCATCGCGTTGTCGGCGAGCATCGTCACGATTGTCGCCTCGGACAGCCTAGTCCGCTTCTGGAGCGCAGCAATCTCCTTGTCGAAGGACTCGCGGACTTCGGCGACCTCACCACGATAAAAGTCAGGAAATTCAGTCGCAAGCGGCTCTTCAGCCACGGCAGAAAGGGCGAGACGTACGACACGATAGTTAACGGATTGCTGGATTTCTACAAGAAGTATTCAAAGACCACAAAGAACTAGAGGTCAAGACTCAAGCTTCCTTCTCTTTCCCAGTTTCATAGCTCGTACAAGAAACCTTGCGTGCTCTCTGGAGATTATGGGTTCGTCTTCTTTGTGCTCGGAACTTGCGAAGTCCGGCTGTGTCAGGTCGGGAATATCGTACCTGAAGCTGCGTCGCTCAATGTCTCGGGTCTGGGTGCCCTTGTAATATGTTCGGCCGAGCTGATACTTTGCTGGGTGCTTTTCCGGCTCTAGGGGCACTATGCGTATCGCTCGCACGTTTACAGCCGCCACGACGTGGTGTGCCTCAAACCCGTGTCTGCCAAGCTCGGAGAGGAACTTGGCGTCGTCTAGTGGGGACTTGATGCAATCATTCCATCTTGTTGTAAGGAACTCCTCCTTCAATAGCGCCGCCACTCTCCGCCCTTTGTCCGTAATGTGGTAGCCCTTTGTGCGGGGATCCGGCGGTGCGAAGCCTTCTCTCGCTTTGGCGGCGATGAGAGCTTTGATCTCTCTTGGGCGTAAACCCGCGATACCAGAATGCCGGCGCCTACTGTGTTTCTTTTGGAGATTTGTCTCTAGCCGGTCCAGTTCGACCTCCGTGTAGCCGGCCCGAAGCAAGCGCTTCACGTTTTTCTGTAGCTTCATTTCCTTTTCGTCCAAAACCCCGGGCGCAAGCGCCTCAATCGGTGACAATGGCGGCTTTTCGGAAGCCGGCCGGTCGGCGGGTTCGGCCATGCCCTCCTCGCGGAATGCTTCCAGTGCTTCGTAGACGGTGTTCGGGGACACTTCGCCGATCTTACTTTTCGCAAATTCTTTGGCGATGCTGTGACCCCACACGACGGGCTGGTCCCGTGGTCGGCCGGCCATGTAGATGAGGATCGAAGACCGGATCGTTCGCTCCTTCGAACTTACCGAAACGCGCACTGCGCAGATCAACTTCTGAACAGTTCGCGGCTTGCACGGCTAATCTGCTTTGCGGTGTTAACGTGAAATGCGATGGCAAACAGCGAGAGCGGAGAACGAAACGATGGGACTCTTCGGGTCAGCCGGGTCAAATACCTAGAGTCCGGGCGCATCTTTTCCCTGCGCCTTGACGGCGTGACGTGGCAAATCAAGGACGCTAGCACCTTGGAGCAGGCGCTTGAGAGCATCCGACTTCACGGGTGGGAAGCGTCGTGCGTCCCACTTCGGAGGTGGCTGTTCCAGTGACCTTCCTGCAAATCAAAACTATGTATGAATATCGATGCTCGGTTTGCGGTTGCCCCTGCTACTCTCCCGTTGCCGACGACAGCCAAACAATCTTCTGGGATCCGGCTAGTCGGACAGTTCTTTGCAGCGACCACAACGGCATCATGGATGCGGGCAAAACCAGGCTTCCGAAACACGGCTTGCCCCGCCACCCTCGACTTGAGCCGAAATGGAGGTACGGAAGTTGAGAAGCAAGGAAGAACGGAGACTGATTGCGCTCGGCAAGTACCCGAACTGCAGCTATGTGGCAACGCTACCCCTCAATTGGATACGCAAGAACAAGCTGCGCAAGCAGCAAAGAGTCACGGTGAGGGAAGACACCGAGACAAACACCGTGGTCATCAGCGTGCAGGAGTTCTCCGACCAAGTCACCTCTGAGTCGAGGTGCAAGCGATGAGCGAAAAACAGTCTCCTGCTGGCGAAGTCGCAAACACGTTTCACTGCTTCGTCTGCGGGAGGCTCCGCTCCGCCCGCGAAGGCGAAGCGAGCGGCGGTCCACTGCAGACTCGGGTCGACTATCTCTGGCGTGTATGCGGCGACGACGCCCCTGGGCTGATAATCCGTTTCGCCTGCGACACCGACGAGCAGTACCACAGGCTTATCGAAATCGAGCGGGCGCTGGAGGAGGTAGGGGTCACCATCGAGCATGGGGACGGCCCCGCCAACGAGTTTCACAGGTCGAGAGAGTGGCTCCTCGACTATTGCCTGACGGGCAGACACTACGTCAAGGACGAAACCGAGGACGAAGACGAAATCAGGTGGAAGCCCGTCGAAGCCCGAAACGGCGGCTCGGAGGCGCAGTGACTTGGAAGAGCAACACACGCCGAAGTGGAAGCTGAAACAGTGGCACAACGACCGCATTAACGCGCCCATGCCCGTGGCAACCTCTCGCCAGCATAGGTTCGTCTTCCTGTTCGAGGCAGGAGGGACCGAGAGGAGGAAGGGAGCGAAGAAGGAAATAGAATGGGCCGAGGAAGAGGACCTTGAGACCGTGCCCGTCGCGGGGGCGAACCTAGCGAAGGCGTGGGCAGAGGCTAGAGATATTGCGCGGCTCGTGGCATCGGAAATGTGGGGCCCTGCCAGAGCCGAGTTCGGTGCTAACGGATACGGGAACGACACGATCAGCACCAACACGGGGCAAGCGATGCGGCTCACTTTCCTCCGCAAGGAGGAACTGAGGTGAGAGCATGAGGAAGAAGTGGTGGGAACGCTACACGATCCTCAGCGACAGCCGCCGGGACAGGAGTAGTCCCAAGACATACAGGGTGATGTTCATCCACCCCCATTGCCGTCCGCGTGCGCACGCCAACTCAACAAGGAAGGCGTTGTAGTCGTTTGGAGCCAACTCGCAACTGTGTCAGCGCTCCTCGTGCGGAACCCACTAGTGCCGCCACAAATTTGGCGGCTCACATTGCGCCAAACGGCGCTCCAAACAGTGGGTCCGCTCAACTTCTCAAGAACGGCGAGGCACGCATCCTCCAGTATGCGCTAGCGAACAAGAAACTCAAGCGAACAACCCTAAAGCCCCGTTTCGGGGTGCTGAAGCGCATCAACAGAGCCGTCAATCTGCAGAACTGGAAATCAAACATTCTCGACCACGAATATGTCGCAAGTTGGCTCGAAGACCCTGAGACCCTCGGTCTGAGAGGGAAGAAACCGAGTCCCAACACAAAATACAAGTGGCTGCAAGACCTCAACGCCTTCTATTTGTGGGCGGGCATCAAGTGGAACGCTCCCGACCTGAAGAGAGTGCGAACGCAACCCTACCTGCCGCCGCTCCAATCCATCCTATTCCTCATTCACATGATGACACAACTTGACTTCAAACAGGGCGTGTTCCTTCAAACGCTGAAGGAAACCGCAGCAAGGGCTGGCGAAGCGTGGATGCTGAAATGGAGCGAGATCGAATTCAAACAGCGCCTCATAACAATCGCCGAACCAGAGAAAGGAAGCCGCTCAAGAACGAGAACCGTATCCCAACGCCTCGTCGACATGTTAAACCTGCTTCGAAAAACGGACAGCCCATACGTGTTCCACCGAGAGCTGACCGACCCCGCAAAATACGCGGACAGCCTGGATGATTTCCGCAGACAATTCGAGCGGCTCCGAAAACAGCTAGACGAACAATATCCCGCTTACCGCCTCCGAGCAGTCCACTTTCACAGCTTTCGCACCTGGCGAGCCACTTGGGAATACTACCAGACGAAAGACGTAAGGCACGTCATGGATTTGCTGGGCATAGTGAACCCGTGGCTAGTGAACGTCTACGTCCAATTAGCACAGGCAATTCTTCTCCGTGAAGACGATTATGACGTGAAGCAAGCCAAATGCCCAGAGGAAGCAACGGAATTGGGTTCAATGGGCTATCAGAAATTTGACGAGTTCGGCGAAGTCCACCTTTACCGAAAGCTGAAGTTCCTAGTTGAGGAACCCTTCAGGTTTTCGAAATGAGAGGACCATTGGCGTGCGTTTCTTGTTGGACTTGTATTGCCGTCCAATCTGCTAGGTGCGCGGTTGTATCGGGTCGACGATGGTGCTCCAAGAGGCGCCAAAATGAAACTGAACGGCTTTACCCTGTTTGTGTAGAAATTCGAACTCTGTCAGAAAAAAATAAATCGCATTCTCGGACAAGACGCAACAGATCGTTTTGGCTCCGTTACGAGGAAGACGAGTCGATTACCCTTTCCATTTCTCACTCCTATTTGCCACGCTTGTCTACGGTCTCTATGTGGGGTCATCCCTTCAGGTTCTCTGGGTAGGGTACACGGATTTCATATTGCCCATTCGAGCAGCCTTTTTGATAGCGCTGGTATGTATTCCTGGTGCAACTCTTGTTGAAATCTGCTTTCTGTGTCGAAAAAGAAAACGGATTGGATTGGGGCGAGTTCCGTTCGCTATTGCAGGTCTCGCCATCGAGATTGCGATAAGTTACTACTTTTTCAATGCAATATTACTATTCTTAACAAGCACCCAAGTTGTGGTCGTTTCCCAATTCTCATTCGAAATTGATATTGTCGCCACAATGGGGTTGATGCTGACAATTTTCTTTTTCTTTCATCTTTGGTGGTATTTGAAAGGTGCGAGCGCGAATTTCCAATGGTACGTGGTTCTGCCCGCTATGATGTTCTCCTTGATATTCACCCCCATTATGATTGTTCTCGCGCCGGCTAGGGCAATCTTTGGGTATAGCGTGTTGTTGTCGTCCTTGATTGTTCTCGGCATCTCGCTCGCTGGAGTGTATATCGCTCAATCCAGCGAAGGAAACAAATTAACAACTAGAGAATGATGTCTGATGGAAGAGCCTAAATGCATGGTGTCGAGTTTGCAAAATGGTGGATTGTAGATGCCAAATAAGTTTGGCGTTGCAATAATTGTGATGATCTTACTCGCCGGAGTATATTTCGTTTGGTTCTATCAGAGGCCGCCGCAACAACAGCAAGTAGTTAGTCTGAGTTTCTCCGTTGATTTTCCAAAGTCAATTAGTGCAGGGCACTCGGCAACTGGTACTGTGAGTGTTACCAATAGCGGGACAGATTTGAGTGGGGTTTTGCCAGTTGTTGTCTCCAGAGCAATATCGGGTGCGGTTTCCAGTCCGATAAGCTTGACCACGGGTTCCTTATCCGCGATTCCTGTGATAATAACTGGAAATGATATTCAAGACGGGAACTATTCAGTGAGTGTCTATTTGCAGTTTTCTAGTGGAACTGGTACGAACGTCACTCGTAATGAAGCAACTTGGATCTATCTCCTTCCGAACGTCAAATTCACGGCAGTGGATTATCGTTCAGAATTTCCGTTCTACATGTTCTATCCTTACAAGAACACCATTGGTGTGAATGACAACACCAGTTTGTTGTTCAAAGTGCAAAGCATGAGTTCTTCGGTAATATACAGCGGATTAGTCGTATCTGTCAAGCTCAACATGAGCGTGGACCATCTCTCAATAGTCCCGCTATCTTTGCCGATCGAGTCAATAGGCCCACAGGGAACAACGGGAGAGTACGCCTTCGCCATCGTGTCCAATGGCGCTCCACCAGGAAACTATGGTTACGTGATTTCACTTTACTCAAAGGATAATCAGTTGATCCAACAAATCCCAGAACTAATAGTCGTCAAGGCTTAGCTAAGGTCTCTAACCACGCCTAGCAGTGACTAGATTGTTGAAGTTCCATCAATAGTCTAAATGGTCTCACGAGTTGCATAATGATAATTTGGTCGATTATTCGCTTCAATCTCACTCACCACGTCATCCCAAGTTTTCAGAAAGGAAATCTGGGAGAACGGAAAAATCATCGACCTTGGCTTCCCTCGCCTTACGCGGGTTGATCATTCCGGGATTCCCGAGCGTCATAGGAATTTGGGTTTAGGCGGTCGCTTCGTTGCATAAAATATGAGTCCGAAGACTCCTGCTATGCCCTCCAGCATAAGCGCAACGGGCCAGTAGAGTTCAGAGTACGCCATACTATTAGTGAGATTGGAGATTGAAACCAATGTCGTAATCAAGGACCCGACGAGAGATGAAACGGTTAGAGCGCTTAACCAGGCTGCGTTTGATCGGCGGTTGTCCCATTCGTCTGAAACCGGCATAGATAGGGACTTTTCGAATTGGTTTTGAATGGTTGAGAAGACGTACACGGCGATTATGCCCAAGAAGCCTATCAAGGCGGCGTCGACTTGGATTAATGCCCTTAATATCTCGAGCGCAAGGACCAGTTCGATATTTGAGGGAAATGGGTAGTAGACAATTCGATTTGCAATTTCAAGTATTACGAAGACGACGGTGAAGAATCCGATTGCATACACGAGGCCCTTAACCTGCGTGGTAATGAACGCTCGATTCAGGTACTTCCGTCTCAGAAAGGCCCAAAATCTGTCGAATACAAGCAGAACGTCGTCCACATATTCTTTCAAATTACTCTACCTCGCCTCGAAGTTTTCTTCCAGACTTCCATGATTCTCCTAGCGATTCTGATAATTGAAGCGGCTATTACGGGAACATACAGCTTCACCGCAAACAGATGGATCGGGAAGATGCGTGTCATCAAAACCAAATCTCCGAGGCGAGGCTCTAGCCTGATCTTGGGATTCTGTCCATGATTCGGTAAAGAGGTACAACGGTTGTCGGAACGCCTGCCACAAAAAACCTTTCCTGGGACGTGGTAGTTACGTCTATTCCGGCTCTAGAAAGGAGGTCAACCTTGACCATTAAGGCGAGTGGGCCTATCGGGCTTATCGGTGGTTGATAGTAGTAAGGCGCAGGTGGATGAGTTCTCATTTCGCTCTCGATTGATTGAGGTAAAGTAAGCGCGCCTACTCCTTTCTCTCTTCCGAGCCTACAGAGGTAGGCCACTATTCTCTTAGTCTCATCTGTCTGTGGCGGCTTGCCAGGCAATGGAATCTGACAAAGCCATCCAAGAGATATTTTGACATCATCGATGGTCACTTCCCGTCTTTGCGACGCGGCATATTCTCTTGCCATTTCAAAGGCAGTAAACGCAAAATCTTCAGCGCTGGGGTCTTCTTGAACACCAAGACGGCTCATGAGATGCCTGACGTCTTCAAGCGAGAGCAAGGCCCATTCCTACCCACATTAAGACCAAAACATACAAGACCCTTACCGTTCCCATTACAATCGCGTAGAACTGAAGGTTGGTTGGGATTCCAATCAGTCGTTCGTTCAGAACGTCTCGGTTTTCGCCGATTTTCTGATTCATATATACGAGTGTAGTCACGCCGAAAATTGTCGAACAACCAAACCAGAAGATAGCAACGATGAGGTTCGCAGCGGGAAGTTTGACGCTCGCCGGGATAGCTGAGTAGTTATTGCCGACCATAATCTGAATCGCGGTAAGACACAATGGAATGAATATGCTAGTTGCTATGATCCCAGCCTGCACCGTGCCCCCCATCGTGCTCTGTCCTAGGCTCAAAAGTTCCAGCTTTTCCACAACTTTCCCTTTATGTCCCCACCAAAGAACGGCAAGAGTCATGTTGAGCCAAATGTAAAAGATAACGTCCGGCAACGATTCGACGAGTCTTAGTTGTGGAACGAAATAAGCGACACAATATAGAATCACGAAAAACACGAGAAGAGTAACCACTACAATTGTGGGAACGCGGCTTTCATCCGACTTTCGATTCTTGACGGCTTTTTCACTTGGCAAGGTCACCGAAATGGATAGGCACGACGGCGCTATAGCTTTGTTCACGAACGGCTTGGATTTTCCCAACCACGCGAACGCAAGAGCGTAGTTTGCCAGACACTTTTGCGGATTGTTTGAGCAAAAGGAAAAATCAGAAACGAACGGGTTCTAGCAGAGAACGTAATTGGCAGTATCACCCTTTAGTTCAGCTTCAATAAGCAACTTTGGGAACGCTGCCTCACGCAGTCAGAGTAGCTTGAGGAATTTCGAGTTATGCAATGAGTTCTGATGAGTTTGTCACAAAGGGAAAACTGTCCAGACCAAGGATGCCAGCTTCGACAGATCGCATGACGCCTAATAGAGTCAGACTTGACTCTGACCATTCTCAAGCACCATCATTAGCACTCTGTCCCTTACGTGTCTGTCCAACCAGACGTTAATTACGGCCCAAGGCGATAACCTACTTTGGTGTTAGCAAGTTATGAGCCATGACGAGAATTCTACCCGAAAAAGTGATGTTACTCAAAACGTCCCTGAAAATGTCGTGGGTTCGTTTGTGGTGCGGGGAGTGGGATTCGAACCCACGAAGGCCTACGCCACGGGATAGCTCACCCGCCACAAAGCCTGCACGTCCGTGAATCTTGAGTGTAGCGCGCGTGGCCAAGCGTAGGCATGAAAGGGCACGCGACCCGCCCATTTGACCTGGCTCTGGTATCCCCGCACCATTATGCTAAACGAATAGGATGGTGAATTAAGCTAATCGCAATCCGTCAAGTTTCACACGCGCAATCTTAGTTCCGACTTGCTCTCCGTGCGACCAGAGCATACATATCGGGGTGCGGGATGAGCGTACAGCGACGAAAGATGGTTGCCCGACGCTTTGAAACGTACTTGGCTGGGACGGTTCTGCTGCTTCTCGGGCTTATCTTGCTGGGATACTTGTCTGGGTTCAATTCGCCAAGGGAGATTCCGGCCATCTTCATTGCCGGGGTGGGCGTGATCTTCACCGTGCTGGCCATTTTCAAAGCCAGGAGTCCGCGTCAGAAGTATGAGATGTCGCCGAGAACAACGTTGGCGTACGGCGTACTCGCATTGATCATAGGGGTGTTATGGTTCTCGATCTCTCTCGGACCCCAGATTGCCGAATATTTGCTAGCGTTGCTGCTAGTCTTCTTCGGGCTAGTATTCCTCGCCTACATGCGCTCGAAGTAACTCTATTCGGTTTTTGCGCCGCAGTTTTGGCAGAACTTCGCTCCGCCCGGAATCACCGTTCCACACTTAGCGCACTTTCTCACGGGCGCATTAGCTGGCGGGGCTGGGCTGGTGGTAATATTCTGGCCACAGTTGGGGCAGAATTTGGACGTTGACGGTATGTGTGCTTGGCAGTTGGGACAGACGATGAGCGCAACCGACATCCCCGCACCCGAGGGGGTTGTCTGGAATAATGGTGGGACGAGTACCATACCGGCGCCAAACGCTGCTCCACCCCCAGTCGACTTTCCGAGCGACGCAGCCGCATCCTTCACCGTCTCCATCCTGATCACTTCATCTCCTGATACGCCGCCCGATTTCAGCCAGAAGAGACGGTCACGGAATTCAGGGGTTGTGTCTATCCCCTCGAATTTCAGGTCAATCATCTGAACGCCTAACCGTTTGAAATAGTCCATCAGGTTAGCCTTCACCTGATTTGACGTATCATCTAATTTCCTGAAGACCGTCTGCAAATCGTATTTTGAGAGTTCGTCAATCATTTTCTCGTTTATGAAGCCGCGCAGAAAGTTGTTCACGTCTGACGTTGAGTAAGCATTCTGTCCCCCGACCACCTCATTCACGAAGATTGAGGGATCCTCGACTTTGAACCAGAACGAACCGAAAGTCAGTAGGGGTGCGAGTTCGGTGGTTTGCGCCCTGTTGCCGAATTTTCCGGCAAACTGCTTGTTGGAAATGAAAATTACGTTCGCCTTGAACGGCGTTTTCTGGTAACCCGCAATCCTAGAGAGAACTGACGTGATTAGTGGAAGGTTTAGGGTTGTGAGTGTGTGTCTGCCAGCTCCAAACGTATCGTAGCTCTTTCCGTCCCTGAAGAATACGGCGTTCTCGTACTCACGCACTATGAGCTGAGCACCCCAGGTTATGTCTTCGTTAGGGTAACGCCATACAATGTCATCCGGTCCCGCGCCAGTCCACTCGATTACTTGAGGCATTTTGCTACACCTTCACTCCTTCGATAACCGCTTTACGTTGATCAAACGCTGATTCGAGATTACTGACAGAGGTATCCAGTTGTTGGTGTTCATTTCTTGCGTTCTCAAACTTTCCTTGGTTTAGGTCAGCTTTGAAGTTCGCTGTCAACTCTCCGACCTTCCGCACCGAATCCATGAGTTGAGTATCATAGGCGAGCATGTTGTCAAGCTCGTTTTCCTCAATCTTGATTGAGTCGAAGAATCCGCTATACCCATAGGAGGCTCGGTTGATTTTCTCAGCCACGGTATCGAGTTTAGCTATGAGCCGGTTCACGGGCTCCATCAGTTCACTCACCTTCGAGTCGCTCAGTGATTGAAAGCAACTCATTAGATCGTCGCGGGATTGTTCGAGGGCCTTGTATATGTAGTCGCGAACTATCCGGTCCGCCTCTCTTCTCTGCTCCCTAAGCTTGTAGCCGCGAAAGCCGGGTAAAATGAGCATTAGGCGTTCTAGGGGTTTCTCGCTTTCCTGAACTTTTTCAAGTGGAGGTTTCGCCGTCAAGGCTAGTTTACCACGTAAACGTGGTCTCGGGCTGTCGCCTTTAAGCATTTGATGGAAGTGTTAGATGAGTTTGAAGTCCTCGCCCGGCATATCGCCCTTGATGACCTGACCGGAGGCTCCATCCAATAGGACCTGGTACTGTTTGTCCTTGTAGGCGTATGTGAGGAACCAGACTGGGGCGTGGAGGTAGTATGTGCCTGAGACATCGAAACTCGTCTTGATGTCTATGATTTTGTCGACCCTATCCTTAGCTAGGTACTGGTGGAGGTTGCTAATTTCACCTCGGGCATGGTCGCCTGCGTCTTGAGCGCTCATTTCGCTATTCAAAACCTTCGCGCCCTTCTCAATCTTGGTAGCCTCGAAGGGGATCTTTCCTTCCAGGGAAAGGTGGTAGGATCGGGTTGGAAAGTCTGCCTGCGTACGAGCGAGGACCATCCAGTCGTAGCGGTTGCTGATGTCGCCCTCTTTCTCTTCGGGGGGTGAGATTCTTTCGAAGATTCCCTTGTAGTGCGAAGTTGCCTCGCCACTCACAACCCAGAACGGCAAGTAAACCAGGTTCTGCTCGATTTCCGAAGATTTCTTGCTCAAATCTTTGGGTGCCACGAAGCTGTTCTTCATCCATCCCTTTATCGTATCAAAAACCTGGGTCGCCGGCAGCGTATTCAGGATTAAGGAGTGTTCGAATTCAAACGCTTTTCCGGTTTCGACGACGCTTGTGAAGCCGCAATAGCTGCACGTGATTAGTATTTCGCCGGGTTGAACCGGTAAGGGAGCTCCACAATGAGAGCAACTGATCTGGCTCGTAACCGCTACCATGCAGGGTCCGACGCACGGAGAGCATGGGGAGCTAGGCTTTAATGGGCTCGGTGGTTTAGGTCTTCGAGATTTCAGTAGGTCGAATCGGAAATGGGTAACCTAGCTCAGTTGAAGGGTACGATGTACTTCACGATCCTGATCACCCTCGTAATCTTCGTTGGCTTCATAGTTGTGGTGTCATTCTTCTTCAGCTACGCCACAAATCTACAGCTCGACCCCGCGTCAACTTTGATTGGCGCATTCGTCCTCGCTCTATTCTTCATGCTCATTCAATTTGCAATTAGCCCGTCGATCGTCAGGTGGAGCACTAGGCTCCGTTACCTGCAGCCGGGCGAGAACGCTTGGCTGGAGGGTTTAGTAGCGAAGCTGGCTCAGCAGGCCGGAGTTAAACAACCCCGCCTCGCAATCGTTCCAGATAGGACACCG
This sequence comes from Candidatus Bathyarchaeota archaeon, assembly GCA_963733055.1. Taxonomy (GTDB): domain Archaea; phylum Thermoproteota; class Bathyarchaeia; order 40CM-2-53-6; family 40CM-2-53-6; genus FEN-987. The sequence continues at coordinate 327,031 of CAVTBR010000002.1, read as the reverse complement.
AACGCATTCGTTTTCGGGAATTCCTCTAACAACATGACGCTCGCCGTAAACCAGGGCCTGCTCGATCAGCTGAATGAGGATGAGATTCAAGGTGTCCTAGGTCATGAGATTGGTCACATTCGCCACAAGGACTCAATCATCATGACATTCATGTCGGCCGTCCCGCTCGTGGCCTATGTGATTGTTCGGATGGCTTTCGGGTTCGGATATTATGGTGGGATGGGAGGCCGGAGGAGCAGTAAGGACAACGGTGCGGCGTACATTATTCTCGCGGGAGTAGTTGCTCTCGTTGTCTATTTCGTAGCTCAACTACTCGTACTCCGGTTGAGTCGTTTGAGGGAATCTTACCGCGGACGCCTTCTCGGCTTATCTTACTGCGGCGCCGAGAGAACTGGAAAGCGCGTTGGCGCGCATAACTTATGGGCTCTCGCTTAGCCCCGAAGAACCACACGGAGCCCGCGCACTCTACATCTCCGACCCGGCGCTCGCGAAACAAGAGATGGCTCAGGTTATGGAACACGTTAACAAGTACGACTTGAACAAGGACGGAGTTTTGGATGAGCATGAGCTCGAGTTGGCCATGGAGCAGGAGGCAAAATCAAGATGGGGAACCGTAAACCAGGCATTCGCCACCCATCCCCCCACCTACAAACGCCTACTCCTACTCAGACAGATCGATCAGGAAATTCAGAGCCGCGGAGTGCAAACCTCGAACATTTACGAGCACGCATGAGGATGTCCACAGTGAAATTATCCCGCAAAAGAGCCCGAGCGGAAGTCGCCAAGCTGGTAAACTGGACATTAAGGGGTCAGATGATTTCAAGAAGGGTCGAATTCCCTGACTTCATAGCGGCTATCCGATTCGTTAACAGGGTCGCGAGGCTAGCGGAGGCCGCCAACCATCACCCAGACATCACCATAAATTACAATCGGGTAAGGCTCGCACTCACGACTCACGATGAGGGCGGACTAACAATGAAGGATTTCAAGCTGGCCAGTAAGATCAACAAACTCGTGAAGTAAGCACGCGGAAGTTTATAGAAGTTTATAGAAGTTCGATTTCGATAAAGACTTTTTCAGGCGTTTGAATGCGCATCAAGCGTTTGAGAAAGCGTTCGTTCGGGTCAACATCGATCAGTCGCTTGTGGATCCGCATCTCCCAACTATCCCACGTATGAGTTCCTTCACCACAGGGGCTCTTTCGCGTTGGGACCCAGAGCCTTTTTGTCGGCAACGGGATCGGTCCGCGGAGTTTCACACCGGTACGTTCGGCGATCTTCATGATCTCGCCGCAAATGCTGTTCAAGCCCTGAGGATCAGTGCTTGACAGACGAATCCGGGCTTTGTTTGGCAACGTTCTTCGACCTATTCAGATGTGAAACATGGCCCTACCTCTGCGTGGCGTTTAAAAAGAGTTCGGAGGCTGCCAACGGATTTCTTCGACGATTTCCGCTGGACATTAGCTGGCATTGCGGTTGGGTAACTCGTGTGCATTCTGATTTCTTCAGGTAATTTTGTTCCTGTGAATCGATTGAACTTAGCCCCAGCTAAGCGTAGGAGTCAAAAGAAAATTTTGAGGGCTGAGAAGTTTAGGCTTTCTTCTCAGACAGCTGTGCTTTTTCGGTGACCTGCTTAACTACGCCTACGGCAACCGTGCTGCCCATGTCGCGGATTGCGAATCTTCCTAGCTGTGGAATATCTGAGTAAGCTTCGATTGCAAGCGGTCGGAGGGGTCTGATCTTCACCATGGCCGCATCGCCTGTCTTGAGGAAGTCCGGCTTCTCTTGAGTCACCTGACCTGTACGCGCATCCATCTTAGAGACGAGTTCTGTGAATGTGGCCGAGGTCGTGGCGGTGTGTGCGTGGAGCACTGGTGTGTAACCTGCCGCTATTGCGGTTGGGTGGAAGACTATGATTATTTGTCCCAAGAATTCGGCTGCGACGGTTGGGGGTTTGTCTGCGTGTCCCGCCACATCGCCCCTGTGGACGTCGGTCTTCCCGATGCCTCTTACGTTGAAGCCTATGTTGTCTCCTGGTAGGGCCTCCGGGATCTTAGTGTGGTGGGTTTCGATGTCTTTGCACTCGCCTCTTGCGTTGGCGGGCATGAAGACTATGCTATCACCTACCTTGAGGATTCCAGTTTCTACTCGGCCCACTGGGACTGTGCCGATGCCGGTGATTGAGTAGACGTCTTGAACTGGGACGCGGAGGGGCTTGTCAGTTGGTTTGGGCGGCTCGGTGAACGTGTTCAACACGTCGAGTAGAGTTGGCCCCTTGTACCATGGCATGTTTGGCGACGCTTTGATCAGGTTGTCTCCTTTCCAGCCAGACACCGGTACGAATTTAATCTTGGAGACGTCGTATCCAACGACCTTCAGCAACGCCTCCAGTTCTTTTGTGCATTCCTTGAATCTCTCCTCCGAGAAGTTGACTGTGGAGTCATCCATCTTGTTGATGGCGACTGCGAGTTGTGCGACTCCAAGGGTTCTGGCTAGGTAGGCGTGTTCTCGGCTTTGGCCTCCTGGCCCGACGCCAACTTCGAATTCTCCTTTCTTCCCTGACACAACGAGTATGGCTGCGTCAGCTTGGCTCGTGCCTGTGATCATGTTCTTGATGAAGTCCCGATGGCCTGGTGCGTCGATGATTGTGAAGAAGACCTTGTCAGTTTCAAATTTCTCGAACCGAAGGTCGATCGTAACCCCACGTTCTCTCTCTTCCTTCAATGTGTCGAGGACGAATGCGAACTTGAAAGTATCTCCCTTGCCAAGCTTGGTTGATTCGTCTGCGTACTTGGCGATGGTCTTCTCGTCCACGTTGCCCGTGTCGAATAGCAAGTGGCCAGTCATGGTGCTCTTGCCATGGTCGACGTGGCCTATGATGATCAGGTTAAGGTGCGGTTTCTTTGCTGAAGACATTCTTCATCTTTCCAACGATTTTGATTCGCAAATCAAGACCCTGCACCCAGTATTTAAGGCTTAGAACGGATTGAATAACGAAAAACGTTCAAGAAACTTGCTTCGAGAAAGAAATTTGCGATAGGCCACGTTTAACGCGAGGCTAAAGCTACTCGTTCCATCTCGTCGCGTTTCTTCACCGCGAAGCTTCGATTGTCCCTTTGGGAAGCGTACACGAGTTCTTCGGCGAGGCATTCGTCGATAGTTTTTGGGTTACTGTAAGCCCCCTTGCGTGCACCATCAGTCATGAAACGTAGCGCGATATCGATTCTTCTCTGAGGGGCGATGTCAACTGAGATTGGGTAGACGATTCCACCGTAGGCGACTCGTGTAACGTCCTCGGCGGGCGCGGTATTCTCAACCGCTTTGACCAAAACTTCAATCGGGTTCCTGCCGGTCTTCAGGTTGATGATTTCCATAGCGTTTCGTACGATCCCAATCGCTTTCGCCTTCTTGCCGCCAACCCTGCCGGGGCGCATCATGTTATCGACGAGGCGTTCTACAATGTTCAGCTGGGACTTGCGGAAGCGCTTGTGTTCATGTCGTCCACCACTGTGAGGGTAGAGAATTGGTTTGGAGGAAAGATACTTCTCCAGTCCGGGATCTGTGACCTCGATGTTTTCTGTTTCCCATTTATCGAACACTTTGATCTCAGGTGGTTTCCTACTCATGAGCACAGACCCTTGTTCGTTGATTTTCGATAGGCTAACGGATTCGCCGTATTAAGCGTTAAGATAGGGGAACATGAAAGCTATCGGTATCTCTCGCTTTAACGCTTACTTCTTACCGGGTAAAGGATCGTCGAAATCAGAACTAAGGTGTACAGCCCACCAGTCAACCATGAAAACCCGTAGCCGAACGACAGTACCAGTAAGGAGAATATTATCGGGGAGACAAAGCCGGCTAGCATCTGAATGGTGTTTACCCAGCTGACCGCCAGGGATTCGTATTCGACTGACGCGGCCATGCTATCACGCGCTGCCAAATACCCAACCGTGAATGCACCGCTACCGAACCCCGCAAGAACGCTTGAAACTGCCGCAAATGGTACGCTGCCTACAGCGTCCAGTACCAATGCCGCTGCCAACATCACTCCCAAAGAGAAGAGTAGCAACCGAGCGTTTTTGGTCTTAGCGTAAAGCATCCCGCACAGTGGCGAAGAGATTATTGCACATAACGGGGCGAGGCTACCGATTATGCCCGCGAAGCTTGGGCTGAGATGAAGCGACTGTTCAAGGTAGTATACCATGAAGCTGTTGATGAGAAACGTGCCCGACCCGAACCCGAACAATTCAATCGAGATCAGAACTAGCCATCGGTTCGAGAGAATCCTACGCAGATCTTCAGTCTTAATTACGAAGTCCGAACGCAGCTCATCCTTCGGGACCTTTAGGAAAATGAGTACGCCTCCCAAGAGACTCAACGCGCCACTCGTTATCAGGCTGAATCTCCAGCCACCCATCTCGGCCAGAACCGACCACGCGAAGAGACCTAGAGTCCCACCAACGTAGAAGGCACTCTGAAAAGTGCCTACCCCAAATCCCTGAGACTCTCGCCGAAAAGTTCGGGCAATCAACGTTACTCCGGGAGCAAAGAAAAAGGCAGAACCTACTCCAACTATGAACCTGAGTAGAATGAGTTGATAGAAATCGGAAGTGATGGCGGTAAGGAGAACCGCGACCGATGCAATCAGCACGCCCACGATAGCTATGTTCCTTGCGCCATACTTGGCTGCAACGATGCCGCCGGGAACTTGGAATAATCCGACGCCAATATAGAAACAAGCTGAGACAACTCCCAGGCCTGAAACATTCAGCTTGAAATCGAGTGCTATGAACGTGAAAAGAGCTGCGATGTTATACCAGTTGACCGCGTAAATTGTTCTAGAGAAGAAGAGGGAAGTGTATGCATCGCGGTCAATCAAACTCTTCAGCGTCGACCAACTCGCAATGGCGAGCGCATCTTCAATTGAAACTAAAGAACACTCCTGACCGTTTCTCTTACGCCCGTTTAGATTGCATTTGCTATTACCTGTCGAGAATCACTGAGAGACCGTAAATATACCGTCGGGCTGATAATCAATCGGTGTACGGACAATGAGCGACTCCGCGGACATAGTAATCGTAGGTGGCGGCTGCATAGGCTGCAGCACAGCTTTTCACGCCGCGAAACTAAACCCTAGTCTGAAGATAATTCTCATCGAACGTCAACATATTGCGTGGGGCACTACAGGTCGATCAACTGCTATTGTTCGCCAACATTACAGCAACCCGGAAACGGCCGGGATGGCTTTGGAGAGTTTGAAGGTTTTCGAGAGTTTTCCGGATTCCGTCGGAGGAGATGCTAGTTTCATGCGAACCGGTTTCACGTTGGCAGTTGGAAGCAAGGACGAGGAGGCCCTTCGCAGTAATGTGAAGATGCAGCGGAGCTTGGGCATTGAGACGTCCGTCCTCGAGCCCGCGGAGCTGAAGAAGCTTCAGCCAGATGCTAATGTTGAGGGATTAGCCGCTGCTGCGTATGAACCTCGTTCAGGATACGCCGACCCCGTCGCAACCACCCAATCTTTCGCTAAAGCAGCGGAGAAACTAGGGGTCAACATCCTTGAGCAGACGAAAGTTTTGGAGATCTTGGAATCTGCAGGCAAGGTCAGAGGAGTTCGGACTGAGAAGGGTGAGATAGCGGCCGGTCGGGTCGTGAACGCTGCGAACGCTTGGGCTAATCAGATCATGCCTCCGGAACACTCGAAACTTCCAATTCGTGTTCTGAAGGAACAGAGTTGCATCTTCCTCAAGCCTCCTGACTTGACAACGAAATTGACCGTTTGGGGCGACTTCACAAGCGGCTTCTACTTCTGCCCCAAAGGGCCCGATAGGCTTCTTACTGGGTCGTTGGAGTCGAACTTACCGGAGGTCGCTGACCCAGACAATTGCGAGGGTGTTGATTACGAAACCGTCGAAATCTACTCTAAGAAACTCGTAAACCGTTTACCCGCGATGGCTCGTGGGCGGTGGGAGAGGGGTTGGGCGGGAGCCTACGATGTGACTCCTGATTGGCACCCGATTCTTGATGAATCCTCAGAGGTCGAGGGGTTGTACATAGCCGCTGGCTTCAGTGGCCATGGCTTCAAACTCTCTCCCGCAGTGGGAAAACGGATGGCTCAATTCGTTCTGAGCCGCAACAAGCCTGACAGCCTAGCTCCATTCTCCGCTAACAGGTTCATCGAAGGGAAGTCGCTTGCTGGGCATTACGAGTCGAACATAATCGCATGATGCAATGCAAAGTGTAGAAGGCCCCTCATTCCATTGGGCGGAGGTTGGGAAGAGTGAGTGTCATGGATGATTCGTCCACAAGGATTTTTGTTCTCGCCGCTATTTTGCAGGGAACCCTAAACGGAGTGGAACACTGTGAAGCTGATTGCATTGTTGGTTGCAACTGTTCTCCTTGTTAGCAGTGTCTCGATTTCATCAGGCGCCTCAGCCCCGACCAATCCCATTCAACATGTTATAATTATCATGCAGGAGAACCGCTCCTTTGATTCTTACTTTGGCACTTACCCGGGAGCGGATGGGATTCCGATGCAAAATGGCGTGCCAACCGTCTGCGTTCCAGACCCCTTGACTGGAGCCTGCGTTAAGCCGTACAGGGACCCGAATGATCTCAACATTGGCGGCCCTCATGCCGCTTCAGATTCTGTCGCTGACTTAGACGGCGGGAAACTTGACGGTTTCATTGGGCAGGCGATAGCGGATTGCACCACCCACCCAAACAACCCGGAGTGCAACCCAAGTGTCCCGCCCGACGTTATGGGTTACCACGATGGAAGCCAGATACCAAACTACTGGGCATATGCGAACAACTTTGTTCTGCAGGATCATATGTTCGAGCCGGTCGCCTCATGGAGTCTGCCCTCCCACCTCTACCTCGTCTCGGGATGGTCGGCGTCATGCACCAGTCCACAAGACCCTATGAGTTGTGTAAGCAATCTGAATCAACCCGATCGCAAATACGCGAACCACACGGCAGGGTATGCGTGGACTGATGTCACGTATCTGCTGTCGAAACACAATGTCAGCTGGGCTTACTACGTCGATGGAGGCGCCACTAGAGACCCTGATGATTGTTATGATGGCGATTGCGCGACTGTGACTAACCCTACTGGAGTTCCTGAGATCTGGAATCCGCTTCCAGACTTTCAGACAGTACATCAAGACGCGCAGTTGGCGAACGTTCAGAATCTCAAGAACCTTTACGCGGCGTTGGACAATGGGACGTTGCCGTCGGTTTCATGGATTATACCAAACGGGAGGGATAGTGAGCATCCGCCGTCTCTAGTGAGTCGCGGGCAGGCTTACGTGACGGGTCTGGTGAACGCGATAATGCAAAGTCCTGAATGGGGCACCACCGCAATTTTCCTCACCTGGGATGACTGGGGCGGTTTCTACGATCACGTCGTGCCACCAGTCGCGGACCAGAACGGCTACGGCTTCCGCTGTTCCAGCAATCGTGATTAGCCCCTACGCGAAACAGGGTTTCATTGACCACCAGAACCTAAGCTTCGACTCCTACCTGAAATTCATTGAAGACATCTTCCTAAACGGTCAACGCCTGGACCCGAATAACGATGGAAGACCCGACTCGAGACCCGATGTACGCGAAAACTCGCCACTCTTAGGAGATTTGATGCAAGACTTCGACTTCACACAGAGCCCCCGCGCACCGCTCGTACTCCCGTTGTATCCCTTCCCAGCAAATACAACCACAGTGACGACTACGACGAGCGGAACAAGGTTTCTCCCCATCCCAGCGTTCTCATTGGTGAGCATCGGGCTGGGTGTCGCCTTTGGCTTGCTAAGCGTGGTCTTCTTTCGAAGACGAAAGAGCATGGGCCAATCACGGTCACTTTTTCAGTTGTAGAATGAGGCCGGCCATGACGGACAAGTAACCGAGCGACCTGAGCGGAATCAGAATAGTTTGACTTCCGAGTCCCAGAATAGTCAGCGTGTATGAGAGGGCGAAGATGCAGAAAGCAATCGCCACCCACAATGCCAACGGGCTTTTCTTCTCTTTGTAAACGAAAATGCTCAGAAGGAGTATGCCCAGATCGAACAGCAGGTTCAGTACGATTACCGGATTTAGAACCAATTCAATCGACCGCGCGCCTTTGCATGACCGGAGTGTTAAATCTTCCCAGACATTCCGACCACGACTGCTTACGTTGCAAAATCTCACAGCTTCCAACGGATAATTAAACGGCGATGGCAGCATGCCCGTTGAAAATTCACCGGTGATGACGACACTTGCGAGCCTTTCGCAAAAGGCCCCCCAACACCGCGAAACACCGCTACGAATCTGTTCTTTTGCTTCGTCTCTTCCGATAGCCTTCCTAATGTTCTTCCATACGAATTTGCTGACGACCTTTCTCTTTGGGGTTGTTTTGTCGTGGGGACGGTCACTCGAGGGTTCGAAGGGATTCATCTTTCGGCGCAAGTACATCCGCTTGTTTCTATAGGCTTAGTACTCAACGAACGACAAGCCTCCTGGGCGGAATCCCAAAAACCGCTTCCGCAGACCGTGAATTGCTAGATTGTCCGCCGCATCAGAACGTTGCCTTTGCCGAGGGGAGTCACGAGATCGAATCCTTCGTTCTTGAACATCGGCACCGTTCCGCGGTGGGCCGCCAATACGCTTTTGCGAGTGGTTGGATAGGCTTCGACCAGTCCCCCTCCCTTCTTCCGTATCGAGCCCATTGCGGCATGTAGGCCGGCGATTGCCACCCCGCGATTGCGATATTTTTTGTCGACGCAGAAACAGGTAATCCTCCATAGTTTCCTCCCTCCTCTGTCGAGGGATACCTTGCGGTACTGGGGTGTATGGTCGATTCGCGGCAGTTCTTCCTTGAGGCCGTATTGACACCACCCTATCGCCTCCCCATCCGAGTAGACCAGTATGCCGTGAGAGAGCCCTTCTTTCACGAGGTCTCTCTTGTCGTTGAAGTTCTTCTCGTTCCTCTCCTTAGCGGTCAACCGTTGTCTCCCTTTATCGGGCACGGGCCCCTGTCGATGAAAGTACATACACTGACAATTGCACCATTCGCCAGGCTTCCGGAATAGTCTCTCGAAATCTCTCCATGTTTTCGACGATAATTCCCTCGTCGAGTACTTTGGAAGCTTCGAACTCATGAGACAAAAGACTGATTCCGTACCCACCTAAGCTTTACTGACATGACCGCAGCGAATTTGCGCCGACATCTTTTGTCGGAAACCCTAGCATATTACATACCCAATTTGCTTTCACAAGTTTCGTGGGCACCTTTCAGCTTTAGCAAGTGTGGAAACGCGGTGGCAGCATCAGTTTCAGCCGGCTTACGACGACGCGGTTCAACTGGGTTTCTGGTCGCTATTTCTCATCGCACTGGCGCGCCTATTTCTGATCAACGTGCTGCTGGCAGGCGGCTGGAAAGGCGGTCAGTTCTTCCCATTAATGTTCAGCAGTGCAGCGCTCGGATTGGCAGTTACCGTGCTGTTCCCAGGGGTTCCCGCGCCTGGGGCTGTTCTTGGAACGATGGCCGCGTTGCTGGCGGTCGTTCTCCCCAACCCGCTTTTCGCGTTGGTCGTGATGGCGGTGATATTCCCGCTTCAGTATGCGGGGATTTCTATTGTGGCGGTCGGCCTAGTGTTTATCATCAAGAAGCTTGCTTGTAGGAAAACGCATGGCTCAATTCGTTCTGAGCGGCAACAAACCTGAAAGCATGACACCGTTTTCCGCGAGCAGGTTCACCGAAGGAAAGCCTCTAACAGGACAATACGAATCAAACATAATCGCATAGACCGATCTCGGGATGCGATATCCGGAAGGCCGCGGTTTGCAATGGTTACGCCCGAGTGTGAACTCGGTTTGGGTAGGGCCAAAGACGAAGTTCGAATTCTAAGGCAACTAGAGTGAACTGCACTGACTCAAGTACTTTGACTCACTTCAACCTAGCCAGGTCGGCTTGCTGACGCCAGAATCCGTAACCGGCGCTAATGCATCCAACGAAGAGGAGAAGATCCATCGGATGTCCGTCGTAGTATAAACCTGCGACACTCAAAACCGCGTAGGCGAGGTCGCCAAGTGCTAGAAGCAAAGCTCCGAGCGTTATGAAAGCATAGGGCCGCTCTAGCAGTCCCTTTCTGAACGCGAATAAGAGAGGCAAGACCAGCAGAAAGAACGCGAGATCCAATGATGGATAGAGGGCTGTAACGAAAGCTTCCAGCGAACTAAGATCGCTAATCGACGGTGGGATGACCAAGACACCGACGAGTAAATAGAGAACAACGCCCGTTGCGATTACGGCAAGCCAAGCATTCCGGCCGACGGCTCGATGGACAGTTCGCAGCGTGAGGACGGCGCTGATAATCCATGGAGGGTATGAAAGCAAGTAGAAGACGTCGGCTATCGAAAGGTAGGACAACCCGGTCATCGAGACGTAGTAGGCGTACGTGTAGATTGCTAGGCCAACTGCCCAGGGTAGAAGGCCAATGGCGTAACCGAGGGTGAGATTGGTAATCTTCGATGGGCCCAGTTTCTTGTATGCGACGAGTCCTATGAGCGCCGCGCTTGCCATGTAGGCTATGAGACCATAGTTAGAAAACAACGTTAGAATCTCAGTGCCCTGCCCCAGCGCATAAAATGCTGCAGAAAAAACGGCAGCAGCAAGAGCGATAATTTCTCCAATACGCACCAGAACTGAACCTCTCTAGGAGGGGTGGTGCGGGATTGTGCTAATTAACTCGATTTCCACACAAAGCCCATCTTATATGTGGATTTTGTCTCAATGAGGCCGTTGATGTCTGGGGTCCTATGGCACTTGTACAACTCACGAGGTCGAAGAAGGAGAGAGGGGTACAGTGTCCGAATCTAACGGGACGCCTCCACTAGAACGAGACGTCGAGAAAGGTTGGATTCTTGAGGGCAAAATCCGTATAATGTCTCTCAGAGCAAAGACCTTCCAGAGCTTCGTCGATAAACTCGTTGTCGTGGCTGGGCCGGCAGTAAGTGCTGTCCTTCTCGGCCAAATGGGGGCCGAGATAGGGCGGTCGGAGTTTGCATATTCGAAAGATGAGATTCACACAGAGGAAGATCTTGTAAGGTTAGGCGACAGGTTTCTTAGACTTCGAGGTTGGGGGAGAATCATCAAGGCTGAGACTAGGAAAGAAGATGGGAAGAGTATCTACACATATTCCATAGCTGACAGCATTTTATCGCATGAGCGTCAGGCCAAAGTACCAACATGCCATCTGATCCGTGGGCTAGTCGTTGGCTGGCTTGAGGCTTATCTTGGCAAGAAGTCAGTCGGCAGCGTCGAGAGGGAATGCGCCTCACTGGGCAGCCAAAACTGCGTTTTCGACATAACCTTCGCCCATTGAGGAACATCTGTGTTAAGACATCCGTGTTCAAGAGTGTCGACGGGAATTTGAAACAAGGAAAACGAAGGGCCGTAGTCTCGAAGCCGGTGAGACGAAGGCGCGTGGGGTACCAGGAGAAGCTTCTGGTACTCCACAGTCATGCATTGCAATTGAACGGGGCCCCAACTCGTGAGGCGATAGCAGAATACACTTTGAATGCAATGCGGTCCGCACTCGGTTTCGATTTCGCTGATATCCTCTTCGTTGAACATGGATGCCTACGAATCAAAGGAAGCAAGGGAATCAAGGCAACCTTCCTTGAAATGCCATTAGACGGAAAAGGAGTGGTAGTCAAAGCCGCAAGGAAGAAGGCAACGGTGAGAGTCTCAGATGTGAGGAAGGAAAAGGCCTACGTAGATCGAATGGGTTTCAATTGGACAGGGAAAGCGTCGATGCTTTCCGAGCTGGCTGTACCCGTAATCTTGGACCGGGAGGCCGTAGGTGTCCTGAATGTGGAAAGTAAACGCTTGAAAGCGTTTTCAGATGAGGATCAGAAACTGCTTGAAACGTTGGGAACACACGTTGGTTCCGCAATGAGCAGACTGAGAAGAGACGAAACCCTCCACGCGTCTCTCTCATTACAGATCGCTACTCTCGATTCGACCGCCGATGGAATCCTTGTGGTTGATAGGAATGGGAAGGTAACAACCTACAATCGAAGATTCGCCGAATTGTGGCGTATACCTGATCCACTTCTGGAAACGAAAAATGACGCGAAGCTCCTGGAGTTTGTCTTGGATCAGCTCGAGCATCCGGAGCAGTTTCTTGCGAAGGTGCAGGAATTGTATTCTACGCCGAAAAAGGAATCGTTTGACACTCTCAGGTTCAAGGATGGTAGAGTCTTCGAGCGTTACTCGCAACCACAGCGAATGAGAGAAGATATTCTTGGTAGAGTGTGGAGTTTCCGGGACGTCACCGAACGCAAGCAGATGGAGGAGAATATAATCGAAAGCGAGGAGAAATACCGCGCGATAGTTGAGAATTCATCAAACATGATCTCCATTCTACAAGACGGCCGCATGAAATATGTCAACAGGGCTGCGTGTGAAAAAACAGGTTGGACTTTTGAAGAAATGACCTCCCCGTCATTCAACCTGTTCGACAAACTAGTCCCGGCGAGATTCCGAGACCTCATTACTCAAAACATGGCAAGACGATTACGCGGAGAACATGTCCAGCCCTACGAGATCAACGCCCTGACCCGTGACGGGATTGAATATCCCGTGGTCATCCGGGCGGAGCGCATCACATTCCACGGAAAACCTGCGGACGCCGTCACCATAATTGATATGAGCGATCAAAAGCGTGTTGAGGAGACTCTGCATCGCCGGGCCGAAGAGCTACAGGCGCTTCAGGCAACCCTCCTTGACATTACTCGTCGACAAGATCTGCCCACCCTGCTTAACGCCATCGTGGAACGAGCAGCAGGACTGGTCGGCGCTCCCAGCGGAGGAATGTATATTTGTGATCCTGATAGGCGGGAAGCACGATGTGCGGTCAGTTACAACACTAGAAAAAGCGCTGTCGGAACAGTGCTCAAGTATGGCGAAGGTGCGGCAGGGAAGGTGGCAGAGAATGGGCAACCCCTGATTATCGAAGACTACCGCACATGGGAGGGGCGTGCAGCGGCCTATGAGAAAGATCAACCTTTCAGAGCTGTCCTTAGCGCACCCATGCTATGGCAGGGTCAAGTTATCGGGGTTATCGACGTCCTAAACGATGAGGTAGGGCATTTCACGGAATCCGATCTCAAGTTGCTAGAACTCTTCGCCAACCACGCCGCCATAGCAGTCGAGAGCACGCAAGCGCAGGAGCAGCTGCAGCGTCATGCCGAGGAACTGGCTGCGCTTCAGGCAATCGTGCTAGACATTACAGGAGCGCGAGGTGATTTGCCAAACCTGCTAGAGTCCATTGTGGAGCGAGCTGTTCGCCTATTAGACGGACAGGGCGGAGGACTTGACCTATGTGACTCTGAAAAGCGACAGGTGCGTTGTGTGGTAAGCTACAACACGCCGCATGATTTCAGGGGAGTTGTGCTCAAGTATGGTGAGGGGTCCTCCGGCCGCGTGGCTGAGACCGGAAAACCTCTCATAATCGATGATTACAACAAATGGGAGAGTGCCGTAAGTATTTCTGGAGCTAGAGACCTCGGGGCTGAGATCAGCGTGCCCATGATTTGGCGAGGCCAAGTAACAGGAGTAATTCAAGTCATAAGGAAGTCTGCAACTCGACGCTTCACGCAATCGGATCTTGATTTACTGATGCTCTTCGCCAACCACGCTGCGATTGCCGTTGAGAACATGCGGCGCGCTGAGACCTTGGAGAATTTGATTGAAGAAAGAACAGGCGCTCTAAGAGACAGTGAGGCCAAATACCGTTCTGTCGTCCAGAACGTCCCCGTTGTAGTATGGACAACAGATCAGGAATGGAATACTATTTTCATCACTCCAAACGTCGGGGAGGTGTATGGATACAGCCTCGATCAGGTCTATACCGGCGGTTACCACGTCTGGAAGGAGAGGATTCATCCGGACGACCTTCCCATTATCGAAAGGGCTTATGAACTCCTCTTCACAGAGGGCAAATTGTTCGATGTGGATTACAGATTCCAACGAACTGACGGTAAATGGGTCTGGCTTCATGAGAGCGCGAACAAGACCTACGAGATAAATGGGGTACGGTACACCGATGGAGTGACAACGAACATTACTGAACGAAAGGAGATTGAAGAAAGGCTGCGCAAGGCTGAGCGGCTGGCAGCAATCGGAGAGACAGCGGCGATGGTCGGCCACGACCTTCGCAATCCATTACAGGCGATTTCTGCAGCATTATACGTCCTAGAGAAGAAACTAGCTCCTATAGCCGATGAGAAAATTAAAGAGATGCTTGAAGCAATCGAGAACAGTGTCCAGTACTCGGACAGAATCGTAGATGACCTCCTAGGATATTCGGAAGACACTCAGTTGGAACTCTCAGAAACGACTCCCAGATCGATGGTAAGTGATGCATTTCTCCAAGTGAAGATTCCAGAGAACATATCCGTTATGGATTCGACATCCGACGACCCGAGGTTAAATGTTGACGCGGCCATGGTCAGACGTGTGATCGTCAACCTCATCAAGAATGCGGTCGAGGCGATGCCGAACGGCGGCAAACTCGAAATAACCAGCAATAAGTCAAATAACTGGGTCGAACTCAAACTTTCAGATACCGGAGTAGGTATTCCTGAAAACGTACTGCGGGAACTTTGGAAACCCCTAATTACCACAAAACCTAAGGGAATCGGATTGGGTTTGGCTATTTGCAAGCGTATCGTGGATTCGCACAAAGGTTCGATATCCGTGGAGAGCAGGGAAGGAATAGGCACGACCTTCACGCTAAAGTTTCCCCTGATAAGGGGTCAACAGGGAGCTGAAGGGACATGAGCGACTCGGCTAGGATTTTGATTGTCGATGATGATCGAGAGATTCTGAAAACGTTCTCTACGGTATTGAAGGAGGCTGGGTACATCGTAGATACAGCAGAGACTGGGAGCGATGCTATAGAGAAATCTGAGGACAACTTCTACAATGTCGCCCTAATCGACATCCGCCTCCCGGACATGGAAGGCACAAAACTGCTAACAGCCCTCAAGGAGACGGCGCCGAGGATGATCAAGATAATCGTAACCGGGTACCCAAGCCTGCAGAATGCTGTCGAGGCCGTAAACAAACGCGCAGATCGCTATATAATTAAGCCCGCGAAAACAGAGGTGCTTCTCGATGCCATCCGGGAAAACTTGGTCAGACAACAGGACGCGAAGCAGTATGGGGAACGGAAGATCATCGAGTTCATCGAAACAAAAGTTCGAGAATTAGACACGGAAGGAAAGCAGCCCTCAAACAGACCTTGAAATTCAATCTAGAGGATGTACCCCAGGTCTTTCACCGCGAACATTAACCGTACAATGAAATGGGACAGCGTTAAGCTGTGCGACCAATCGGTTTTGAATTCACTGATATCGTCGGTACATGATGTATGGCGGTGGCAGCACCTATTCCTGTTTTCATTAATAGATGCTCGATTCGGTAAGGTTACCTTCACGGTTGATGCTTCAAATTCTTTGGGCTGTTACCAGTCGGTTGATGACTCGGGCTTAGTTTCGTGTTCGGCGTCTGATTACGCCGTATGCAATTATGGTGAGGATTGCTAGTATCGGTAATCCTAGCGGGTATTCTGGGATTGGTGGAGTGGCTGACGCGGCTTGTACGGCGTCCCCAAACATACCCCAGAAAACTCCACCGTTGTCGTCGTTGAGGGTTATTGGGACGGAGAGGCTGCTCTGCGTGGAGGATACGACCTTAAACTCAGCACCGGCGAAGGCGGGGCCTGCTATTAGAGTGAACCCTCCCGACCCAGCCGAAGACGTGTCCCCGCGATTGTTACCTGCCATGCCGAGTATCATGTCGTTAGCGTTTGAGGTTGACGGAATCGTTACGCTAATCGAAGCCGAGCAAGGAGGACTAGGAGAACAGCTGGGAGTTGTGCCGCTGCTTGTTGCTGGCGAGGGCAATGAAGGGTCGAAGGGGGTTGCGGTATTCGCTCCGCTTATACCCCACACAACCAACCCGATACTTGTGGATGTTGATGTTGTGTGGACTGTAACCGTTTCCGCTGCGAGGGTTGTGGAGGCTATGGCCCACCACTCACCCACAAAATGACCAGGTGGGAATGTCGTAGACAGTCTTACCGTGAAACTTAGACCACTAGCCGTAGGCAGGCCATTGAAAGAGGAACCCGTGGAGACTGCGAAGACGATTACCACGTCATTCGGGTTGCTGGTTGAGAACGCGGATGAAGTGCATGAGTTATGTCCTGGGCAGGAGTTTGAGCCGGAGCCGTCTATGGATAGGGTTGGGGAGCTGTGGACGGGTGTTATGAACGTTAGGGCTAGGAGGAGGCTGAGGCCGAAAAGAATGCGCCTACTCCACAAAGCCAGACCAAACCCCTTCCCCACTTTTCTGTGCTGAGAATTTAAGATTACCTAGCTGCTCCGCTTAGAAACGTTCTGAATCAACATCAACCACTTACTGTTCTACGAGCGAGAAGCCGACCGTAACGTACAGCAGGTTGGATGTCAGCTTGAACGTTCTTTCATTCTTCTGCTGGCAAAAAGAGATTTCCTAACTCTAAAGCACCACATTGCCGCTAAAGCATACTTCACTTTCACTATTGAGCGTCAGAACCAAAACCTACAATCATTCGGATTATGGCGGTGGCAGCATCCCCGTTGAATTGGTATTCTTCGCTCGGGCGGTTTCTTCAGAATTTCCTAAACCCTGTGATCCCATCAGCGCCTGGGCGCTCGCCTTACGACTGCTCTCTTCCGAGCCTCATCGGGTTCGACGATGAAGAAGTAAACGCTTCCCTTCAGAAGGGTTCCTTCCTACGCTGGCCCGGTGGGGCAGAATCTCATCGTTGACCCTGAAGGCCTACCTGAGTCCAGAGCTACCTCTCCCCCGGGTTAACGGGTCCCCGCGTATAGCCGATTTCGGGTCACAGGGAACGGCTGGCTCCCCGATCCTCCTACCACCGCCAAAACAAAAAGGGCTGAAGTCGTCATATAAACCGTCCCAACCACACTCCAACCCCAACCACAACGAACGAATGTCTGCCTCCTTGTATTGGCAGAATGACAACTTTCAGCTGAAGGCGTTCATGCAAGCCCAGCCTCTGAAGGGTGTGGCCCACCCTTTTCGAGGGGTGTGGCTCACCCCTCTCCCCAGCGGAGGTTGCGCGACTACGGCCAGACGAATGGCATTATGCGGCTATTGCCCCGAGCATCAAACATGCTTCACAAAGATCGTGAGGCGTCGGATCTCCACATTTCTCGCATTCCCTTAGGTCTGCTAACGGTGCTTGAGCGGCGAGCAAGGTTCGCAACCTCTCGGCTGACTTCTGGAGGGTGAATTTGCTGCCGGGGTGTCTGAGGTCCATCTGGTTCAGAAAGTTGCGAATGTCGTTCCTTAGCGCCTCATGGCCGTGCGGGCAGGTTATGGTCTGAAATTCCGTTCCGCTTAGGAAAGCGTAGAGCACGATCTCTTTCTCAGGTATCTCAGCGAGGGGTTTGATGCGAGGGAGAAACTTGCCCCTCGGGTCATGCAGAACCGGACCCGACCGGACGATTCTAACCGGGTCGCCGTGCATCATGTTCAGAAGAATCGTCTGAACCTCGTCATCCAAGTTATGGGCCGTAGCAATCTTGGTCGCCCCAACCATAACCGCCGCCTTGTTGATCGCCTTCCTCCGAAACACACCGCAATAGGAGCAAGGCGTCTGTCCCAGCTTCATCTCTGCGATCTCGTCGGTCGAGATTCCGAATAGTTCGCGGTAGGACACAACCACCTGCCTCACCCCCAGACTATCACAAGCCTTCCGCGCCAGGTCAAGCGCCTCATCCCTGTACCCATCAATCCCTTCATCAACGCTTACCGCCGTAATCTTCGTCCGCGGAAACCTTCCCTCAAGCTTCACGAGAAGGTTCAACAGCGTGAGGCTGTCCTTTCCCCCAGAAACCGCAACGGCGACGTGATCGTTGTACTCTAGCATCTTGTGTTTGATGACTGTTTTGCGGAACTTGTCTTCGATCGCTTCCCGAAAACACGCGGAACAGAATCTTACTCCTTCATGCTCTCGCACGTATACGGCTTGGCCTGCGCAGTATGAGCAGGTTGTGTTAGGCATCGTTGTCAGTACCTTAGGAAGCCGAATCTAATCCAAGATATGATCACATTCAATGCTAGTAGCGCTATGGAGACAGCATAGATAGTCATTCGAACTTCTTTGGCTCTCTTGATCCGAAATGCATCCAAGATTACGTCAAGGAACTTGGATCCATCAAAAATGGGCATAGGTAACATGTTGATGAAAGCAACGCTAATGAGGACATTCGCGAGCCAGAACTCCGCATTGCCGACGGTCTGGGGTTGGATAAATGCGAGAGACGGTATCTTGGCATTGTACGCGTCGCCTAACGAAATGCCGATCAATGCATGGCTAGAATTGCTGGGGTCTGCGGTTGTCTTGACTTGAAATGTTCCTCGCTGAGTCCCAAGCAAAATTACTTCTCCGGGTGTCACTGACCCCATGTAGCTTCGCAGCTCAGCAATATCCGAGATTCTTGTCGAGTTTATGCTTGTCACGGTATCGCCAATGTGGAGCCCTGAGCTGTATACGGGCAAAGTGGTTGAGATTGAGTTTATTGAGACGCCGCCGTTGGTGTAGAATACCGCGGTCGTCGCAGCGAAATTCGCGAGGAGAAATAAGAAAAGAACCCCAAGAACAACATTCGCGTACGATCCCGCGGCGAAGACTCGAAGCTTCGAAATGTTCCTGGCCTGGCTCAATTTCTCTTCTTCGGGTTCAACGAATCCCCCCATTACGACATGTACGAAAAGCAGACCGGTAGATTTGAGTGGAATGTGTTCGCCTAGGCTTGCTATTCCGTGTGACAGCTCATGGGACGCGAGGAGCACGGATAACGCAAGAATTAGGTATGGGAAGGTTTCGAAGGAAACGCCAACTCCCGGTATGGGTATAATTGGTTGAATGGCGCCTGCCTGTTGGGGTTTGACTATGAGGAATGTCAAATTCTTGCCGAGAAAATCGAATGCCAACACCATCAGTCCGAATGCGGTAACGATGCCCACGTTCCAGATCGTTCGCCAAGCGGTTGGCCTGAACGAGGAAATTCTTTCAATCCACTTATTTAGGCGGGCGGTTCGGTAGATCAAGTAGTAGGGAGGTCCACTGATTCCAAACCTCTCCGCTCTGAAGCCCCACCATGCTATGCATATGACCGCCCAGACCGCGATGTAGCTGGCGAGAAGGATCAGTGGGGATGTCAATCTAGGTCTTCGGCAGTGAAATTAGGGTGTTCAACTAAAACATTCTGGAACATACATGGTCCGGGTTGTAGTGCTCTCAACTTGTGGAAGCAAAAGGGAAGCCAGACTGATCGCGCGAGAGCTCGTGAAGAGAAGACTCGCGGCATGCGTAAACATACTGCCCGTGACTTCCTTCTTTCGTTGGAATAATAAACTCCAAAATGAATCCGAATGGCTTCTCATAATCAAGACCAGATCAGAATCATTCGCAAGACTGAAAACACGAATCTGTGCACTCAATCGATCTCAAGTTCCGGAAATAGTTTCGCTGAAGATCAACGACGGCTTAACTTCTTACCTGAAATGGTTGGATAATGAAACACGCTCCTAAAAGAGAATAGCACACGACGCACACGATCAATTCGGAGAATGCTTAATAGTTCCGCCAAATTATCCGCCGGTTCCAAGACGGGACTAGCAGTGACGCCAGAAGAGGAGGACAAGGTCGTCGAAGCTCTCGAAGAGCTGAGAATAAACTACAACCTTAGACAATGGCGAGTCTGCTCTTTAATCTGTGAATCATTAGCTGACAAGTTCAAATCCATAGCTAACCGTGAAAAGTAACATTCTACCGCGAGTTTCTATTTGCCATGGATATGGCCCGTAGTTGAGTCTGCTTTGGTTCTATAGTTCTTTGAGTTTACGATGAAACTCGATCAAAGCCTTGGTCTTTTCTTCACCTTCATTCAGGGTGAATATCTTCATTCCGCGGTCAAAGCGGTCGTACAAGAGTATTTTTTCCTTGATCAGGGGTTCCACGATCCGCGCGACGGTGGAGGGCGATAGGCCGAGGAAATTCGCCAGGGTTGCTTGGTTGAAGACCTTCTGCATGCCGGAGTTGTCTAGGAAGTACTCGAGTAGTTTTACTTGTGCCTTCGATTGGAAAACGTCGCTTAGTTTTGACAAGGAAAGAGCCCCTACCCGTGAACGATCGACGTGCCGACATTTTCATTTCGTAGTGCTTGCGCCACGTTCGATGTTTTTCTTCCGTCGACTATTACGGTGGAGAGTTTGGAGCGTCCGATTATGCGTAGTGCGAGCGGGTCCATAAGATCGTAGTCGCCCGCCGTCATGCCTGTCTTTGATAGGATTTCCGTAAGCTGGGTTACGGAAACCTTCTCCAGCTTCTTCGCATCCTTATCCTTTCCAGGGTCGCTGGTGTACACGCCATCGACGTCCGTGGCGTTAACGAATAGTTCGGCTCCTACTGTTTCCGCGGCTATGGCGGCGACCGCGTTAGTTGAGTGTCCCGGCGTTAGGCCGCCCATCGCCACGATTTTTCCCGAGGCGAAGTTATGCCTCAGTTCGTCTATGTTGACAGGTATCTCCGGGAACGCATATTCTCCTAAGCCATCAACGAGTAGTCGTGCGTTCAATCTGCTTACGAGAATTCCGAGTTGGTCGCACAGTGACTCGGAAACGCCCATACCCCGAGCCGCTTTGATGTAGCTGCGCGCGGTCCCGCCGCCGCCGGTAACAACTACGAGATGGTGCTCTCCCACTAACTCTCGGAGCAATTTCACATATTCCGTGACTAGAGGCTTCTCCAACCCGGTCGGGAAGGCAAAGCCGCCCAGTTTGATGACTGCTTTCAACGCCCGTTCCTTGCCAGTAAGTCCTCTTTGGAGGGTTATTTGATTTCTTGGAACCCGACCCGTTGACCAACGTATATAAAATCCGCAACCTAACGCATGCTTAGCGCAATTTCCAATGTCAGCCACCGCAGACTCCGTCGCACGATTTCGGCTCAAAAGGACATTGGAAATGCTCGCATCCAAGGAAGGGCGCGGTACCGAACTGATCACGCTTTACGTGCCGCCAGGGCGGAAGATTCACGAGGTAATGGCAAACCTGCGGGAAGAGTACGGAACCGCCTCTAACATCAAGTCACGCACCACTAGGAAGAATGTTCAGGATGCGATAGATAGGACCACTCAACGTCTGAAATTGTTCAAGGAACCGCCCAAGAATGGGCTTGTGATTTTCTGCGGGGCGATTCCAAGGGATGGGCCCGGAACCGAGAAGATGGAGCTCTATGCCTTAGAGCCTCCCGAACCCATAAACGTCTACTTCTACCGCTGCGACGCGAAATTTCATACCGAACCACTCTTGGCGATGGTTACAGAACGCGACGCTTTCGGCGTCATAGTCATCGACTCGCAAGAGGCGACAGTAGGTATCGTGAGAGGCCAGAGAATGGAGATCCTCCAAAATTTTACTTCCGGCATACCGGGGAAACACAGGGCTGGGGGCCAATCGGCAAGGCGATTCGAAAGAATTAGAGAGCAAGCGATGAACGACTATTTCAGGCGAGTAGCAACACACTCGTACGAGTCGCTTAGCAAAGTGCAGGGATTAAAGGGAATAATTCTTGGGGGGCCGGGGCCGACCAAGTATGACTTCGAAGAAGGCGACTACCTGCAATACCAGCTCAAAGAGAAGATTCTGGCGACGATAGACACATCCTACACCGGTGAGCAGGGCGTCGAAGAAATAATCAACAAAAGCCAAGAAGTTCTCAAAGGCGTACGCTACCTAGAAGAGAAGAAGCTAGTACAGAAGTTCCTTTACGAGATCGGACACGAGACGGGCATCGGCGTCTACGGGGAAACGCAAGTCCGGAAGTACCTGAACTCAGGCGTTGTCGACCTGCTTCTGGTATCTGAGAAGATGAACATCTTGCACGTCTTCACCAAGTGCAAGAACTGCGGCAACTTGGACGACTCACTAATTCCGCAAGCAAACTTGGTCAAGTTCGAACAGGATCTCATGTCGACACCTTGCAAGAAATGCAACGCAACTGCGCTCTACGTTGAAAACTCGGTGGATCTGGTCGACGAGTTGATCGACATTGCCGAGAAGCAAAATGCGAAGATCGCAATAATCTCCACTGAGACAGATGAAGGAGTTATGTTGAAGGACTCGTTCGGCGGAATCGCTGCGATCCTACGCTACAAAGCGTCCTAAGAGGGTTCAGCGTTTTCAGGTTTGGTTGTGGCGGATATGACCATAATCCGATTGGATTTGGGTACATATTCTGCAGACGGGATCTTGCGCTAAAGCATCCTAGTCGAATCTGGAGCACCGAAACAGTAGTACTCAGAGTACTGAGGTAATTACACGCGCCTGCCGCGACGGCCGCCCGGCCTACGGGTGCCATCATGTGGGACTGGGGTCACGTCTTCGATTCTTCCGATTCGGAATCCGGCGCGTGCGAGCATTCTGATGGCGGCTTGGGCTCCGGGGCCGGGTGTTCGGGCCTTGTGCCCGCCTGGGGCACGAACTCTAATGTGAAGTGAGGTTATGCCTCGATCCTTAGCTACGCGAGCGGCTGCACCAGCTGCCTGCATTGCGGCATATGGAGAACCTTGAAGTCGATCGGCCTTGACATGCTGGCCACCGGCACTTCGCGAGATTGTTTCGGCACCGCTCAGGTCTGTGATGTGAACTAGAGTGTTATTGAATGACGAGTAGATGTTTGCGATTCCCCATCGTTGAGGAGCTACCGCCTTCTTCTCTGACAATTGCACATCCTCGCGAACTTGTGAAACAGGCCACAGCCAATTCTCCGTATTTAACCTTCTTCAAGCATCGGTTACGCGAAAGTAATTTGGAACCAACGCATTCTCCTCGTAGTTCGTGACCAATGACTGCCGTCCAAGTTAGGCGTGCAACCCGAAATGACTTGGAGTCCATATGCCAAATTGAGGATACTTCGTTCCCAGACCCTTACCCTGAGGCCCTAATGGTTCGGCTTCTTCGCGAACATCCGAAGGAGTTCTTAGTCGCGGAGACTGATTCAAAGAAAGTTGTGGGTTATTGTGTTTGTTCGTCCGCAAGAAAACTCGCACACCTAATTTCAATCGGAGTGCTTCAAGAGTACCGAAGGAGGAAAGTTGCGAGTTCGCTCATTCAGGAATCCATCAGTCAATTGAACGCAAGAGTTCAGGAGGTTTGGTTGGAAGTGAACACAACCAATCAGGAGGCTATCAGGTTCTACGAAAGATTTGGCTTCAGGGGAGTCATGATCATTGACAATTATTATTCGGACGGTTCGCCTGCATTGAGAATGCGCCTAACCTTAAACCGTGCATCCCAAGAGGGTGCCGCCCCCTCACGGAAGAGAACTTCATGAAGTGCAGGTTCTACCTCCTTGATCTGAGCGAGGGAGAATGGGAGAAGAAACCTTGCGTTCGACTTTGGGGTGTGGACGAGAATGGACTTAGGGTGTTGATCATTGCGACCCAGATCATGCCGTACTTCCATTTTCTCCCGAATGACGGAAAGGGCCTGGACGAAGTCCGCGCTGGATTGCTGGCTGAGAAGAAAAGGTTCGGTGAAATCGTTGACGTGGAAATAGTGAAGCGCAAGCTACTTGGAAGAGATGTACGTGCTCTCAAGATACTCTGTTCGAACTCGAATGTTGCATCTACTTATGCAAAGGAAATCTCTAAGGCTCTGGGTGGGGGCTCAAGTTTCGACGACCTTCGACTTTCGGTGCATTATGTTGCGGATCTCTCGCTGACGACTTGTGGTTGGAATGAGTGCGAGGTAATTGATGCCGAGGTCCATGGGACAGCGGTAGACAGAGCATACCTAGCTCTATCGCCTCCAACAAGTTTTGGAGGTGTTTCGCCCCCAAAGCTTCGCTTACTCGCCTTCACAATTCTAACGGTCTCCAAGAGGGGGTCGGCTAAGTCCCAACAGGACCCTGTGCGTGCGATAGCAACCGCCACCGATTCAGGCACGGTATCCGTTTTCAAGACATCAAATGAGAATGACGACGAGGTCCTTAGTTCATTCTCCAAGCTGGTTCATGAGTATGATCCGGACGTCATCGTTGGATTCGAGAGTAACCGCTCTCATTGGCGGTATTTGACAGAACGGTGGATGCGCCGCAACAAGAGTTTGACGCTTGGTCGAGACTTGAGCGAACCCCACACGAGCCTATTCGGACACGTGTCAATAACGGGGCGCGCGAATCTGGATCTATTCGAACTTGCATCAGGCATACCCGAGGTTAAAGTCAAAACCATACATAGTCTAGCGAAGTACCTCGAGATATCTTCCACAGACAATTCACACACGATCGACGAGTGGAATCGATACGACCTTTGGATGGACGAGGAGGGTAGGGAACGGCTCCTCCAAAACGCAAAAGCGGAGGCTCAGGTTTGCCTGGCAATAGCGCAAGCTGTGATCGATTATCCCGAACAACTCTCCGCAGTGACTGGGTTGCCGCTCGATCAGGTGATGACTGCGGCTGTGGGGTTCCGAGTGGATTCTTACCTTATTCGACAAGCACACGCAATTGGCGAGCTCGTTCCCTCGAAGACTGAACAATCGTTGTTCACTTATCGAGGCGCTACGGTTCTGGAACCTGAAACTGGGTTGCATGAGAATGTTGTCGTGCTCGATTTCGCTTCCATGTACCCTAGCCTCATGAAGAAGTACAATCTCTCACCCGACACATTAGTCAAAACCAACGAACAGATGCCTGAGGATTCGGTCCATGTTATTCCCGAGCTCGGGCATAGATTCCTACGCGAACCCGATGGGTTTTACAAAATTGCTTTAACAACTCTGATCGACGAACGAGCCAAGGTCAGGACGGAAATCGCCGACCTCCCTTCACACTCTACGTTGTATCGAGTGTTGAAGGAACGTGAGCGGGCGCTTAAGGTAATTACGAATGCCTGTTACGGTTACGCCGCTTGGGCTGGGGCAAGATGGTACGTCAAAGAGGTTGCTGAGTCTGCAGCTGCGCTCGGAAGGCAAACAATCACCGAAACCATAGCGAAGGCTCGATCATTGGGATTGAAAGTAATCTACGGGGACACCGATTCAATTTTCGTTTCTAATGAGAAAGGCAAAGTGGACGAGCTATGCCGTTGGGTCAAATCCAAGATTGGGCTCGATATCAAAATTGAACGCGAGTACGTTCGATTGTTGTTTATCGAGGCGATGAAACGTTACGCCGGGTTGCGTAAGGACGGTGAATTGGACATTGTGGGCTTGGAGGTTGTCCGCGGCGATTGGTCAGACATTGCCCGTCAAGTGCAAGAACAGGTCTTACAAAGCATTCTGATCGGGCAATCGACGGGAGACGCTGTTGAGAAGGTGCGCGAAACTATTCGTCGCGTTAGGAAAGGGGAAATTCTGATCGCAGACCTAACGATTCGGAAAGCGCTCACCAAACCTATTGAGAAATACAAGGTCAGAGTTCCTCACGTGGAGGTTGCAAGGAAGCTCATCGCCGAGGGGTGGCACATCAGTCTCGGCGATAAAGTGGCTTACGTGATCGTAAAGGGGCCCGGGAGATTATTTCAGAAAGCCAAACCCTACAACCAAGTCAAACTGGACGAAGTTGATGTGGAATACTACGTGGAAAATCAGGTCAAGCCGGCTGCGATGCGGATTCTGGAGCGATTCGGGGTTAGGGAAGAGCAGGTGTTTGCCTAGACGGTCGGAGGTCCGGCGACTTCCGGAAGCGTCATGATCTTAACCGCGCTAGGCCTTCGGGTGAGTTCGGCTATCCGATCCCCAACCACAACCTTCACTCCACGCTCCTCGGCAAGATCAAGAAGCCGCTGTGTAACGACACCGTCGAAGACGATAGTTTCCACGCCTTGATAGTCTCCAAGCTTCCCCGCAAGTTCGCTGACGGGCAGTCGGGCAATCTCATGCGCGGTCGAGTCTAGGAGTATGCCTTCTAGCGTTCCCCTGAGTTCACGGGCTTTGTTGACTATGTCCGGTGAAAGCTGAACAAGCGGCGGGCGCGGGGCTTGAATGGGTTCCGGCCTGGCTATGGGTCTCCCGACCTCAACGGGCACTTTTTCGCGAAGGCACTTCATAATCTCCTTCGGAACCAAGTCTTCTACTTCTTTGCCCAACGGTGCGCGGGCAACGTAGTCGACTGGCGCTACTTGCATTAGCTCTTTCAGTATGAGGTCGCCTCCTCGGTCTCCGTCGAGAAATGCGGTGGTCTCCTTGTTCTTGCTTAGTTCGATGATTGTTCTGGGGATCTTGGTCCCTTCGATAGCGACTGCGTTTCTAATCCCGCACCTCAACAGGTTGACTATGTCCGCGCGTCCTTCCACAAATATGATCGAACCACTCGTTGCAACATCAGGCCCGGCGGGGAGATGATCTGGTCCGTATTCGGCGACGTCGGATGAGCGAATCACGCCCGAGACGTCTTTCACCATCTCGTCGGTGCTTGGGGATTCCTCGACCACCCACGTTCTCAGGATGTCTTTGGCTTTGTCGAGGATCTGCTTCCGCTTATCCTCTCTTATGTCCGCCACTTTTTCCAGAGAAACCTTGGCGATGCAAGGGCCGATCCGGTCCACGCTCTGGACGGCGGCCGCAATGATCGCGGTCGATGTCTTGTCCAAGCTCGACGGAATCGTGATTACGCCGAACGTCTTGTCCTGTTTAGATTCCAATTGAATTTCTATGCGTCCGATTCGACCGGATTTTTGAAGCTCGCGTAGGTCCAGGTCCGGCCCAAACAACCCTTCCGTTTGACCGAAGATGGCACCTATCACGTCAGGCTTCTCTACTACGCCCTCCACATCGAACCGTGCAACAATCATATACTTTGTCGTAGCTGCATATTGAGAATTTGATCCCAATTAGGAATGAACCTCCTATTTTGCTCACGTTTGTTTGAGTTCGAGACATGAGCATTCGAATCCGTACCTTCAGAAGTTCCTAATATAAACTGTGTGCACTCAAAGGGTTCCAATTCGAGATTAAGAAAACATCTTATTCGCAACTTGGTCCTCTTCCAGCGCAGAGTGCCAAAATCATGGCAAGAATCGGCATAAACGGGTTCGGTAGAATCGGTCGCTGTTTCTTCAGGGCCGCTACTGAGGCAG
The DNA here is from genome assembly GCA_963733055.1 of Candidatus Bathyarchaeota archaeon. Taxonomy (GTDB): domain Archaea; phylum Thermoproteota; class Bathyarchaeia; order 40CM-2-53-6; family 40CM-2-53-6; genus FEN-987. Next base: position 299,825 of record CAVTBR010000002.1, on the reverse strand, counting down.
GGCTTGAAGTTGTCGCGGCAAACGACGTAATGGATCCCAAGACCGCTACTCACCTGCTCAAGTACGACTCGGTCTTCGGAAGATTCGAGAAAACTCTCACGGTTCAGCCTGACGGGTTCAAGGTTGACGGTAGAGACGTAAAGATTCTCTCTGTGAAAGACCCGGGTGAAATTCCTTGGTCAAAACATGGTGTGGATGTCGTTGTGGAATCAACGGGGCTTTTCACGAACCGCGACGCCGCAGCTAAACACATGAAAGGGGGAGCCAAGAAAGTGCTGATTTCCGCACCCGCCAAGAACCCCGACATAACGATAGTTCCAGGCGTAAATCTAGACAAATACGACCCCAAGAAGCATGACGTCGTATCACTTGCATCCTGCACAACCAATTGCGTAACACCAGTCGTCAAGGTCCTGCATGATTCGTGCACCATCAAGCACGGATTCATGACAACCGCTCACGCGTACACCGGTGATCAACGGTTGCAGGACTCGCCGCACAGTGACCTTCGAAGGGCCAGAGCCGCAGCGCTCTCCATAATACCAACGTCTACTGGCGCTGCAGTTGCGATTGCTGAGGTACTCCCGGAACTCAAAGGCAAGGTGCATGGCGTATCGCTCCGCGTCCCAGTTCCAGACGGTTCAATCGTAGATTTTGTAGCCGAAGTCGAACGTGACATAACTGTGGATTACGTTAACAAGGCTTTCCAGGCTGCTGCGAGCGGGCCTATGCGTGCGATCCTCGAATACTCAGAAGAACCCTTAGTCTCCTCGGACATTGTGGGGAATCCACACTCGGCCATATTCGACTCCCTCTCCACCATGGTCCTCGATAACCGGTTAGTCAAAGTGTTCGCTTGGTACGATAACGAATGGGGTTACTCAAACAGGTTGGTTGACATGGTTCGAACGATGGCGAAATCTCTCTGAGGCCTTCTGCTTCTAAGAATGGCGTCTAAGCCCTGGACCCAAGGCGCGGCGGAAATATACTTCAGCTTGAAGCCTTTCGTAAAGCCTAGGCAATTCTTCAATGCTTCTTAGTTCCGATCTAGTAAGGCCACGAAGTTCGCGCCACAACATTAAGTTCGCATGAATCTTTTGCGAATTGAGGACTCTGGCCAGCCTGTGGGCTAGGAATACTCCTTGACGATCAAAGTCTGTCAAAACGACTACCTGACTTTCGCCGTCAAGTTGCTCGACGAATCCGAAAGTGTTCTTACGGCTGCTCTGTAAACATAGAATTCTGCCCTTGATACCCATCTCTCGAAGGGCTTCTTTGTCCCGAGGCCCCTCCACCACAATGACTCTGCCTTGTTCGGCTTCTTCGTGAACTCTTTCGATGAGCTTCTGAAGCTTTTCGAACCTTACCTGGGCTGGGGCGCGCATCGAGCAATTTTACCTTGTTATTTCCATTTGTTCCATTTTACGCAACAGTTCCGGGTGTTCTTTGAATTCCTGTCTGACGGGTTCCAGGATTTTGATCAGGCTGTCGGCTACAGCGTTCTTGAGATCTAGTGGATGTATTTTGCCTAGCCGATATTCTTCCTCCAACTCCTTAGAAGTGGCGAAGGAGAGTGGGCCGCCGTATTTGCTCGGCCGGTCTACGTTCAGTGAGCCGGTCCACGGGAAGGTCGCGTAGCGGGCCATCTCGATAACTGGGTTATTCTCAACGTCCTTCTCAGGACAATAAGCGGAGCGAAGTTTCTTTTTGATGATATCGGGCTCGTCGTGAACTATCACTCCGCTCTCAGCAATGCTCTTTGACATTTTGGCTGTAATCTGAGCGTTGAGTTGCTTATCCTCATCGAAACTTGTTGCCTCCATTCTCTTCATACCCGCGAGGCCTGGTAGGAGGTGTGTGTGAAGGCTAATCGGTTTATGCCATCCAAGCTTTTCACCGACGTCCCTTGCCAGAGCGTGTGCCTTTCTCTGATCCATGCCTGCACAGGCAACGTCTAATTGCATTTCGAATATGTCCGCTACCTGCATGCACGGGTAGAAGGCTGACGCGGCTTCTAGATCGGTAGCGTTCATTCCCCTACCCATAATCGGGAGCGCTCGCCATATTCGGTTCACGCTAACTGATTTCCCGACCCTCACCACTCGTTCCCAATATTCTTGTTTGGAGGTTAGTTCCGAGGCCCATAGGTACGTAGCCTTTGAGGGTGGGATGCCGAGGGCGGTGAAACATTGTTTCAAGTATTTCCCACAGGTTTGGATGTTCTCCATTTTGCCTCCGAGTTTGTTGTTGATCCATGAATGCCAGTCGGCTAGGAATACTATGTAATCGAATCCAGCCTCGATCATGTCAATGATCTTTCTTCCGCAGACGAGGCCCATGCCAATGTGCATCATCCCGCTTGCCTCGAAACCCCAGTAGGCACGCGGCCGGGTCTTAGTTTCCAATAGCGACTTCATTTCTTCGCGTGTGATGATCTCTTCGGCGTTGCGGGTAACTAGCCCTAGCTTCGCTTCTGTATCCACTCTTGATTCTCCCTAGGAAAGGTACGTTTCCGCCGTCCTTTTTGTTTGCTTGTGTGCCTGATATCACTTCGCTGGAGCGGATTCGCCGCAGGGCTGATAGATCGGACGAGCCGACTTTTCAGCCCTTGTCGCCCACGACACTAACACGCAAACTTCACTGGAGGGCGTCGCCCCACTCAGTTGGCTCTCTCGGAGGTGGGCAGGCTGTGGTGCCGCCGAGCGTCTTTGCTTCGCAGCTTGAACAGACGGTCAATTTCAAGTTCCATGGCAGCAACGGGGTTCTGGAGTTTCCAGTTCTCGATGACTTGAGGGTGTACCTCTCCTATTATTCCAACCTCCTCGTCTCCGATATGAATGCTCCCGATTCGTCCTTCCAGGAAGCTTGGGTGCTCGATCGGTGCGATGGTGAATTGTAATCCTAGGTTCGTCATGAGGGGTTCGAGGTGCGACTTCATTTCCGTGAAGTTAGCTTTCGAGTGTGCTAATACGCAGGCAAGTCCTCGTACGTCCCTCGTTCGTGTAGGAAGTGCGGGGTCCCAGTCTACGTAGTCGCCCACCTCGAACAGTTTCTGAGGATACTCGACATGGGTGTTGTTGGATAGAAAATCCATCAGACTGGGCAACAACCAGGAACGGAGACAGGTTAGTGTTGTTACTTTGGGGTTCGCAATCCCCACTACGCCGTCCCACTTGTCGGTTCATCTTATCAAATACTTTCTCGGGGCTGGTCATCATGAAGCTTAGCACTTCCTGAAAACCGAGCCCTACTGCAAGCTCCCTAATCGTATCTGAGAATTCTTCCATTGTCGAGAGGCTCCCGATGGTTAGATCGGGTGGCCATCGGGGATCGATCCGGTTAATTCCATAGGCGATCGCGATGTCTTCGATCACATCCACGGGGTGTAAGATGTCCAATCGGTAGCAAGGTACTCGAACATTCAAGTTTTTACCCGACCCGGGTTTGACGTCGAATCTCGCTCGTCGTAGAAGCTTCACGATTTCGGGGCGGGCCAAACTCAAGCCGATAATGCTCGCCACCTCTTGCTCAGGCACCTTCACAAATCGCTCGCTAAAATTAGGCGTCGTTACGTGGCGCCGTTTTCCATACGAGTAGTGTATGATCGCTGAGTTGATTTCGGCTCCACGGTCGGCTAGGCAGGTTGTCAGGATGGTTAGGGCGTTCGATACGGTTTCCTCGGACGTTCCGGTGATCTCAACGAGTATGCTCTTTGTTTCGGGTGTTATGCGGCCGAGGTCGTTGGAGTTTATGATGGGTGGGAATGATAGGACTTTGTTCTTCGCTTCTAGGATTATGGGCATCTTAGGATACGGTTTGACTATTCCACCGTATTCTATTCCCTTGGGATGTTGCTCTAGGATTTCGCGGAGCGAGAGCGGGTGGTCCCATTCAAGGGGAACGAACTTCACTTCGTCTAGTCCCACCGCGCCGTAACGGAGTGGTGGCGTGATTTGGTCGAAATCGTAGAAACCGATTGACGATCTCTTTCGGTTTCTCCCGTAAGTCTTGTCGAGTTTTTCTTGGAGTTGTACGAGTCCGCGGATGATCGCATCGTTGACCTTGACGTTTCGGGCGACCGCGCAGCAGATGAACGGCCTTATTTTAGCAAGCTCCTTGTCCACTGAGATTTCGACTGCGGTCTTCCTAGCAGAGTATTTCTTGAGTCCAAGCTCAAGTCCCTGGTAACCCCTTAACGCACGGGCTACCCCCTCCGCGCTCCACGTGTCCGGCCTGTTGGTGTCCTTGTTCTCCAATTGTAGTTCGGAATCGTCGGAGATTTGTCCGGTTTCGGTCGGGCCTGATAGCTCGCATTTGACAGAGTAGAGTAACTCGTTGAGTTCGTTTTGGTTTCGGGGGAGTTTCTTGCCGTAGAGCTGCTCTAGGTCGTCTAGTTTTGTGAGAATCGTGACCATTTCATGGCACCTTCTGCTTACGTAGCCAGTCGAGGTCTTGGGCGAAGAGTAGGCGTATGTCTTCGATTCCTTCCCGCATCATGTAGAGTCGGTCAGCTCCAATACCCCAGGCCAGTACAGGAACGTCGATGCCCAATGGTTTGGTGACTTCAGGGCGAAATATGCCGGACCCTCCGAACTCAAGCCAACCTACATCCTTCTTGTACGCCTGTAGCTCTATGCTCGGTTCGGTGAATGGGAAGTAGTCGGGTCTGAATCGAACCTTTTCAGCTCCGGCGATGTCTATCGCGAACCGTTCAAGTACGCCGAGTAGATCTCGGAGCGACAGCCCGGCTCCCACTACGATTCCTTCAACTTGGTTGAACTCGGTGAGGTGAGTGCGGTCTACTTGATCCGGCCTAAAGCATCTGGCTACGGAGAAGTATTTCCCGGGTATCTGCAGCTCTTTACTTACTAGTGCGCGCACGCTTTCGGCGGTGCCTTGGCTTCGGAGTATGAGTTTCAGGGCTTCCTCTCGGGAGTAGGAATATTGCCACCCGGTTGAGCCTGTTTTCCAGCCGTTTTCATGCGTCTTCGCGACTGGTTCCATGAACGGCGCGTTTTCAGCCAACTCGCCTTTTTGATCTGTCTTGATGAAGTATATGTCGTGAATTTCTCGAGCTGGGTGGTCTTGGGGCATGAAGAGTGCGTCGCAGTTGAAGAACATGAGCTCGACCGTCGGGCCGAGCATTTCCTTGAAGCCTAGGTTGACGAGTTTCTTCTTCAGATCGTCAAGGAACAGACGATATGGTTGTTTCTTTCCCGGCCAAGAGGGAGTCACTGAGGCGGCAATATTGTATTTTCTGAATGTGACCTTCTTCCATTGTTGCGACGTGAGTAGGTCGGGAGTAAGGTCGCTCACTTCGACTGGAACATCTACCCCCTCCTCGAGTGCTTTCCACCCTTGAGGCGATAGCTCGATGTAACGTCGTGAGCGTTTTCTGGTCTCAACGAGTTTACGACGTCTGAGCGTCTCCACTTCTTTCCTCAGGTTAGGGGAAAGTTCGTCTAAGGAGATCTCATGTTTCGCTGTTAATTTTTCAAGCAACTCTTCGGGGTCTGTTTTATCCGGAATGCCCGCTGCTCTGAGCACGACTTTCTGCTGTTCAGATGTGACCTCACACCACTTCGTGACTTTGATCCATCCCAGAGCGACTGATGCCATCGCTGGCTGAATTCCGGCGCGTCGTGAGGCTTGTTCGAGCGTGGCTTCGCCTCCCAACTCCAGCACTGCTTGGACAAGTCTTCGTTCGGGTAACCCGAGTTTGGCATACTCAGCTCCTTCCGCTGTAAGTTTGAGTAGGATCTGTTCCGTCTCACGGACGCTTACGAGCTGCTTTTCCTGCAGCGTGGCGAGGGCGCGGGTTGCCGCCGCGCTTTCCTGCCGAGAGCTCGTTACCAATTCCTCGAAAGAGCAATTGCCTCCCGACGATTGCAGGGCTTTCAGCACTGCCGCTTCGTTTTCACGGAGCTGAATCAAGAAAATCTCTCTCCCTTTCGGGATGTTGAATGCGGTTTCGGCGGGGCTATCGCCAGTGTGTCATAGGCCGCGAGGTGAGGTAGGCCGTTGCCTGAAAAGGTAGTCGCCTGCAATCATGGCTTCGACCTTGATTGTTGGCAGGTAGCTTGGTGGGTGTATATTAGATTGCCTAGACGTCCTTTGGGTTGAAGAGATATTCTTCGAACCTGTCCTTCGCTTTCTCGCGTTTCTCTTGGTGTTCTGTCAGGAATTTCTTCACACGCGCCGCTAAGGTTTGCTTGCATTCCCCGCACATGATATTTCCTGCCAGACAGTTGAATCGTAGGTCCTCGATTTCCTTTTGATCCATGAAGAGGAAGTAGTCGTAGGAGAAGACCGAGCAGATGTCGGGGTTCGCTCCCAGACGGCGCTGTTCTTCGATTGTACTTCTTCCTCCCGTGAACGCGCCCATGATCTTCTTCTCTGCTGCTTCCGGCGAATCTACGGTGAAAATGGATGTCTCAGGTTCGGACGCGGACATCTTCCCACCTCGTCCCAGCCCCGCCACGAACCTGCTGTGAATTTGAGCGGGCTTGTAGTAACCTAGTTTTGGTGCGACGTCGCGGGCTACTCGCCAGTACGGGTCTTGGTCTATCGCTGCTGGGATAAGACAAGGGACGTTCTTTCCGGTCAGGTAGGATTCTAGGAATGCGGGGACGGCTTGAATTGCTGGGTAGAAGAGCATGCCAATGTTCGTGCTTTCTTTAAACCCGAAGACTGCGCGGACTGTAGAGTAGGTCATGCGTTTGGCTATCTGGATTGCTAGGTGGTAAAGGGAATCTATGTTCTTCGTGTCCATGATGATCTTGGTTTTCTTAGGATCAAAACCGAGGGCGATTATGTCCAGTGCGTTTTCGTACGCCCATTTCTGGGGTTCCTCGATCGAGAAGTTGTCGTGGTAGAGGAATTTTTCGTCGTCGGTCATTTGAAAGTACAGTTTGGCCCCGAATTTGTCTTGAAGGTATTTGGTGAAGATCCACGGTGCGAGATGGCCTATGTGGACGGGTCCGGATGGTCCTCTACCTGTGTAGAGGACGAACTTCTCTCCAGCCTCGTAACGTTGAAGGATCCAATCAAGGTCTCGGTGTGAAAAGAATATGCGGCGTTGCAGTTGAGGATGTAGGGTTCCGGTGAATTTCTGGATGCGTTCGAGTAATTCCGGAGTTATGGGTTGGGTTCCGAAATCTCTGATTAGTTTGTCGTAATCTATTTTGCCTCGTACTTCCCAGGGCGTTACGACCATTTCTTCATTGCTGGTTGACAAGGTTTCGATTTCACCGATTCGGGGGCATGCTTCACTTGTATTTCCCTAATTTCATACGGGTTGTGAATCCTAATTAGATGGCTAGAGAAATGGGCGTTGTTTAAAGAAGGTTTAGCCCCGTTTGAGTCAAGAGTTGGAGAGATTCGTTGAATCAGGAAAAATCCTCTCCCGCGTTCGTGAGTACGTGAGGGGGATGGATGTTCGGGGCAGGAAGGTTCTGGATGTTTGTGAGGAGGTTGAGGGGAAGATTCGAGAGTTCGGCGGTAGGTCGGCTTTCCCTTGCAACGTTGGCATCAATGAGGTTGCCGCACACTACACCAGCCCTTGGGACGACGTGAGCATCGTTCCTGACGGATCTATTGTCAAGGTTGATTTCGGTGTCGAGTTAGATGGGTTTGCGACTGACACCGCTATTCCACTCTCACTTAATCCAGCATACGATTCCATGATCATAGCCGCAGAAGCCGCGCTGCAAGAGGCCGTATCAGCCATCGCGCCTGGACGCAAGCTTTCAGATGTTGGCGGTGTGGTGGAACGTTGCATCGAACGATATGGCTTCAAGCCGATACGAAATCTGACGGGGCACAAGATAGAACGGTACAATCTACATGCGGGCAAGTCTGTCCCGAATGTGTCGGGGATTGAGAGCGGGCGATTTGAAGTTGGGGAGATTTACGCCGTAGAGCCCTTTGTAACTCTGCGAAGCGCTGAGGGGGCGGTAGAGGATGGTGACTCGGCGTACATTTACCGGCTTGTGAAAACAAAGGGCGCCAAGTCGAAAGTAGCCGTTCAGCTTGTTGACTATGTTAAGGAGACGTTTAAGACTCTGCCTTTCGCGTCTTGTTGGATTCACAATTCATGGGAAGGCGATTTTGCGGCTTTCGGGGAGTTGGTTTCTCAGCGATGCGTTGTCGGGTACCCTGTGCTGGTGGAATCGAGTGGCCAGCCCATCGCCCAGGCAGAGCATACTGTCGTGGTTACTGAGGGCGGCTGCAGAATTCTGACGGGTTAGTTTTTCTTAGGGTTGACGTCTTCTGCGTAGATCACGTCTACGCGCATGCTCCCCTTGCACTGTTGGCATTGGCCAACTTCCTTGGAGATGTAGTCTCCCGTGCTGAACGATCGGAGCACTTTGAACCCGCAGCTTGCGCAAATGATCTGGCTGAGTACCTTTGCCGCTACGTGTTGGAGGTAGACCATTCGTTGGCGCATCTTTGTAATGGATGAGATTGCGAGGACCGTTCCTACTGAGGCCATGAGTGCGTAAACTATGAACTGGGTGTATTGGCCTGCTTGGTAGTTGTTCAGTGCCTGGACCATTGCGAACATGGATATTGCTAGGATTACTAGCGAGAAGGCCATCATGAGGTAACCCCAGATCGCTGATGTCTTAGCGCTCAAATCTTATCGCCTATGGTGCTATTCCCGCAGTGTTGCCAATGCCTGCGATTATGACTAGTTCGCCTTCTTTGGTTGTCTCGAGGATGAGGCGTTTGATCTTCTCGATAGCGGGGTCGACGGCTTCCGCAATCTCCTTCCTCATAGTGGTAACGGCCTCCAGGATACTTTGCTTTATGACGATGGCGTAGACGGGGACGCCGAATTTCGTGGCTTCTTCCTCTATCTTGAATCTCTCAGTTCCGATGCCACCGATCGCGGCGCCGATTCCTTCAGCTACTTCCCCGGTTTTCTCTCCCTCGAGCTTGAGGGCTGCGTCTACCATTATGATGATTGAGGCTTTCCCGTTATTTTCTTCAAGTACTTGGCGAATTGCGTCGCCGGGTTTGCCTACGTTGCCCCCCGGTCCTTCGGCCTTTAGTGCGATTACCCTTCTCCCCTCCAATGTCGTTTCTGCGGCGACCATGTCCTTCGGAACCTTTCTGCTCTCGTGGCCACGCATTAGCCTGTTAGCGACAAGCGGACCGGCTCCGTCGCCAATGGGATGTCCTTCGGCGAACGCCTTGGACGCGCCAGTGTAGGCTTCAGCCTCTTGCATGATTAGGGGGAGGAAGGCTTGGAGTTGGAATATGACTAGGATGCTGAACGTCTTCTTGCCGAGCAGGTAGAGATGCCTAACAATCTTGAACATGTAGTTTAGAGCCCATGTGGCCTCGACAAGGTTTTCGAGGTTGTTAACTTGGGTCGGGTTAGCCTCTGGGGCTATCCTCGCCACATCCGACTTGAACTTCGCTTCTCTAACATCGAGAAGGTGATCGAACTTGTTGACGATCCCTGCTGGATCCATGCTTACGGGTTCGATTAGAAATTGTTCAAGTAGCGTATTCAATCTCGGCGTCGGATCGTCCTTAGCCTTTCCAACATCGCGAAGGGTTCTGATAGTGAGTGACTTCGCGTCGTTTTTCATATTTTCAAGTTTTCTTACGGCGCCATCAATCTGCATGAGCGCTAAGCGACTTTGAATCTGCTGCCCGAACAGGAAGAGGGCGATGAATGAACCAACCCAAATTATGTTGATTAGGTTAGTGAACAGGTTCTGTCCGAAGAGGCCGGGTCCGTTCTCTAAGACGATGCTGACAAGTGAAGGTAACAATAAGATTCCTCGAAATTCTATTTGATACCGCGTCCTTCAGGTAATAAACATTCATTCAATTGACTACACGTCAATCAACCAAGTCACAAAAATGGAGTCGGCAGCGGTCCGGGACTCGCGTGGCCTTTCGGAACACACTACTACCCGAATCGCCTGAGAGATTCACTTCCGTGTTCGGAATGGGAACGGGTCCTAGCCCTCAGCTATGGCCGCCAACTCCAAGACAGGCACTGTCCAGCGAATAATTAAACGTAGAGCCTACCCCAATTACTGCCTTCGTGTGGAGTGAAGCTTGAGGGGAGCAGCGATAATCGGGGTAGGAACGACGCCCGTTACGGCAGGCTCTGGAAAGAGCCTGACTGAACTATTCGTCGACGCTGCGACCCAAGCGATCAACGACGCGGGAATTGACAAGATCGACTCCATATACGTAGGAAACATGATGTCTGGTTTCCTCCAAAACCAAGAACACCTAGGCGCCTTGATGGCTACCGCGCTCGGCAAACAAGGCGTGCCCACATACAAGGTTGAAGGCGCTTGCGCGTCCGGTGGTGTTGCCACTAACGCCGCTGTGAAGGGTTTGCTTTCGGGTTTGGAGGATATCGTGTTGGTGGGGGCGGTTGAGAAGATGTCCGGTTATTCTACCCCTGAGGTTACGGCGGGGTTGATGATGGCTGAGGACAGAGTGAAAGTTGCATCAACAGGTGTTACATTCGTCGGCCTCAACGCCATGATCGCAAGGGAATACATGCACAAATACGGCGTCTCCCACGAGGCGTTGGCTGAATTCCCAGTCCTGTGCCACCAAAACGCCCTGGACAATCCGAAAGCGCAATTTCGCAAGAAGATAGACGTGGGAGATGTTTTGGAATCTCCCTTGGTGGCAGATCCGCTCAGGCTTCTGGATTGTTCCGGCATAGGGGACGGAGCCGCAGCCGTTCTCATGGTTCCAACGGAGACGGCCAAGAAATACACTGACTCCCCAGTGGAAGTAGCAGCCTCAAGCGTGTCGAGTGATACCCTAAGCCTCTACGCGAGGCCCCATCTCACCACCTTCGACGCTTCCAAGAAAGCTTCAGATCGCGCCTACAAACTCGCAGGCATCAAACCCGAAGACATCGACCTCCTTGAGGTCCACGACGCCTTTTCCATTCTTGGAATAATGGCGCTAGAAGACCTGGGCTTCGCACCGAAGGGTGCGGGCGCTAAACTTCTAGAGGAAGGAGAATGTGCCCGTGACGCTCGACTCCCAACAAACACCTTCGGCGGACTCAAGGCCAGAGGCCATCCCGTCGGGGCGAGCGGGGTCTACCAAGTTGCGGAGCTAGCTCTTCAACTCAAGAACGAAGCTGGAAAATGCCAAGTCCCCGGCGCAGAAATCGGCCTTGCCCAAAGCGTTGGCGGAATCGGGAGCACCGTCACCGCACACATTCTTCGAAGGATGGATTAACCTGTGACCGCACCAATAGAATTCGTTTCATACGCTTGCCAGAAATGCAGTTGGGCAGATTTCTATCCCGCTCAAACCTGCCCGCGTTGTTCCAGCAATACAAAGCAGACATTTCTTCCCGGCCGCGGAAGAGTAGTGACTTTCACCGCAATCAGATATCCCCCGCAGGGTTTCGAAAATCAGTCCCCCTACGTAGTAGCGATCATCGATATCGACGAGGGACCAAGGGTCATCGGCCGCCTCTCTAACTCAAGTGACGAAGTGAAGATCGGCGCTGGCGTCGTATTGAAATCGAGAAAGGAAGACGTCTTGGAATTCCAACTTTCACCGTAACTTTACTAAAATCAAAACGTCAGTTACAATATGATTATTTCTTGGCGAACACAATTTTCGTTCGGGTTGACATGGATTTTCGCATGAAAGACGGCAGGATCGTCACAGTTCGGTCGTTTGAGCCTGAGGATTTCGAAGCTATGTTGGTCATGTTCGAAAGCCTCAGCCCAGAAGCCCTACGGTATGGGCTTCCGCCTTACGACCGCGTGCGTCTAGGAAGATGGATGTCGGGCCTGGAAGGGGGAGTCCTCCTCCTAGCCTTTGAGGGTACGAGAGTTGTGGGAGTAGCGATGATATATGGTAGGGGGCGCACGAGGCTCAAGGGAATAGGCGAGTTCGTAACCTACATCCATCAAGACTACCATTCGAAAGGATTGGGAACATTTCTCGCGACAACGATTCTGCAAGAAGCCAAAAGCAAAGGATTCCACCGGGTCACCTTGGAAGTTGTTGCCGACAATGAGGGGGCGATCAAAGCATACGAACGGGCGGGTTTTCAACACGAGGGACGAATGAAAGAGGCGTTCCTGGATGATGACGGTAAATATCGTGACCAGCTAATTATGGGCATAATCCTGTAGAGCGAAAGACAGGTGATTCGGAGCACCAGATTCCAGTCTCCGAAATTGTGCTTCACTGGTTCGCATCCTAGGTTGTGCCCTTAGTCGCTGGTGCAATTTCGAACCGGCAGAAGGGCGCGCCTTGCACAACGCACTGGGTTTCGACGACATCTACTTTTCTATCGAAAACTTCTGAGAACAGCCCCGCTAAGTCTCCCCGGACGTACTGACTATACGGCTCGCCTCCCTCGCCTCGATGCGTTAAGCATTCAAAGTTCTCAAATGCTTGAACAACTGCAACTCCGCGATCGAAATCTACTTCCAACAGTTTGAAGATTCCCCACCCTCCCGCGGCATACATGTTCATTATGTTTGATAGCTGTTCTCGGATGCTGTCCTTGCCCATGCTGTCCAAGAATGCCTTAGTAGACGATTGACCGCCAGCTCGACCCATCTGGTGGAGCAGTACCTTTCCCAGTTGTCCCTCAGCGCCGAAAATTTCTCGAGGCCGAGAGAACACCGAGCCTATGGTGTCAAGTCTAAACAGAATCGCCCGGTTTTTTCCCATCATGAGGGGGTGGTGAAGAGCGTCCACGATCACGCCGTTCAATCCATCTTGAGTTTGGACCGTCTTTATGTGTGGGTCATTACTCAATTCCTGAGCTAGTTGACTCGTACCTGCGTCGGATTGGCTTAGATCAGCGAAGAAACTCCAGCGAGCTGGCTCGTGAGAGCCGGAGAGAATGTTCACCTTGTGTTTTTCGAGAATAACTGCCACTGCTCTAATATTGCCTGGCTTGTCGCTTGTGAACCCAATACTGAATTGTGTTAAGCGACTCTCAGGGGTGGCTACTTCAGCAACGAATACGCCCTTAGGAGAATATTCGGGAGTCAGTTTGGGTCTGGAGGGCTCTTTACTCTCTTCTGCCGCCGTCATAACTCGCGCCAATAAGTTGAAGGAATTGGCATTAGTTCGCCTCTCTTGACACCCGTTTTTCCTGCTGATGATGTAGCATTTGACACGCGTGCTTACTATAACGTTGCGTACGCTTCTTGGGTTCTCTAAACTGTGATTTCCTTCCTCCGCCAAATGCGATATAGAATGAAGACCATGGCCGCGAAGCCGGTCCACATTACTTCAATCATAGCTGGGCCACGGTTCAGGACATGTGAAGTCACAACCGTGGCACCGAACGAGAAGAACGTGCCGAGTACAAGAAACAATACAACTGACACGACGATCAAGATGTTCATTATTGGCAAGGCAACAAATGCCGAAGCTTTCTCGCGCCTGGGTCGCCTGAGCGTGAAGAGAAAGACTGCCAATAGCGCCACCTCAATTGCGAAGAGAATGAGGTAACCCGTCTCCGTCCCATGGGGAGTGACTGGATTTCGTGAAGCTAGGACAAAGATTACGAGCTGGAATAGGATTGATGCGCCCCATCCGAAGACACCCATTCTCGGGTGTCCCCAATCACGCTCTGTAATCCGGTTGGCGAAGTAGAATGTTATGATGGCTTGCATGACTCCCCACGCGCAGAGAACGATAAGGATCAGACTACCAACGTTGACTCCGGCTATGATGACGGCCCAGTTTATCGTGCGATTGAAGAGGTTCCCTGTAAGGAAAGCTGCTGCCAGGTTTCCATATATCATTCCAATCAGGATTATCTGAAGATTGTTCAGCCTGTACCTTACCAATAGATCTTCGAACATCGCGAAATATGATAAGTAGATTCCAACCAAGAACAAAAACAACGTTGGAGTTCTTGTTAACGCGGTGATGCCGCGCCCAGAGTACTCGAATAGAATATTGAACAAAACACAGCTGAGAATCAAGGCAAGACGGTTTGAAAGTCCGCGTGTACTGTAGCCCAAACGGATTCACCGATTGTCCTCTGTTATCGAGGTGGTTCTTCACGGAGTGTTCGGGTCGCGTTGGTTGACTTATGTTAGATTGTCACGATCGAGTGGTTCGCCGTCCGATTAGGTAGGCTGGTACGATCGCGGCGACTGCAACGACGAGGGCGAGAATGAGGTATGTTTGGGTTGGGTCGAGTTCTGGGATTGCCGTTGTTGTGGTAGTTGTTTCGGCTGCCGGGCCGACGAAGTTCGCTGGCTCCATCAGCGTGAGTTGGGGCGTTTGGTTGAAGTCGAATGAGTTCATCATATCATTCGCAGCCACATCCCTTACTCCTAGGGTTGGAAGGTTGAAGTTGTCCTCCGCCAGCTTTAGCATGGATGCGAACTCGTACTGCGTATGATCGATGTAACCATGTTTGGCCCAGGGTGATATGACGAGGGTTGGGACTCGGAAGCCTTCGCCGAAGGCGTCGACTTGAGGCGGAGCGACGTGATCATAGAAACCCCCGTAATCATCCCAGGTCACAATGATCGCGGACGATTGCCAATATTGACTCTGCATTACCTGATTCACCAAGTACGACACGTAATCCATTCCGCAATCGCTTCGAGCCGGGGGGTGTTCACTGGGTGACTGTCCGCTGCAAGCGGCGGGGTAGTTTGGAGGCACCCAGCCGCCGGGCATGATCCATGAAACCGCCGGTAATTGCCCGTTTGTTATGGCTGAGATAAAGTTCGGTGTGTTCTGAACATGGGCGCTCAGTTGACCTGGGTTGTTCTGGAAGTAGGTGAAAAGTGGCAGCACGTCCCAGATGTTGGGTTGCAGGGGTTTACGCATCCCATCGTACCATGCCCAAGACACGTTTGCGTTACTCATCTCTTGGGCGAGTGTAGACCAGTCTAATGAGAAGCCCTGCCAGTTGAAGTTCGAGCCGGGGTTGTCGACCACTGCACCATTGAATATCCAATGATAGGTGAGGTTTACCGGGCCGTTTGTTCCGGAAGCAATGTACAGGTGATTCGGGAGGCTCGGGCCCATTAGAGAGGAGAAGAAATTATCATCTAAGACATACTGGTTCGCGTAATCCCAATAGTAGGGAATATCGCTCCGATCATAATACCCCATGGTCAAAATGCTTCCTTCCGCGGCTACGAAGCCATCCATCTTACCGTTATTGTAGGCTTCGTGGGCGACTGACCACGCGTGGCTCAGATCCCTACCGATCGACTCGCTGTCGAAATGGAATGACGAAGTAGACTGAGTTTGAAGTTGTTCGGGATCCTCGACGCCAGGTGGGAGTTCATCACCCACAATCATTATGGGTTGAGAAACGTTCAGGTGGAACGGTCTCACGTAGCCCAGACCCGTCTGGTTAGGGTCGAAGGGAATGGCAACATCCATAGGCAGCCCGTTGGCGCCGGGATACGTACCGAAGTAATTGTCGAAGGAATGATTCTCCTGCACGATGAAGATAAGGTGCTGAATCTTCGAACCTGAGGCGCTGGCTGGGTTTGGCGCTAATAGTGGGAGTGTCATTCCGCTAACAATGATCATGATGACTGTGATTGATATGATTGCGTAGACTAGCTTCATATGCGGGAACTCCTGTTTGACGCGCAACGATGTCGAGCTAGGTGTAAAAGCATCGTGGACGATTCGTCCAGTATTGCATCTCGATCGCGGACTGAGGTAGTAATGCCTTATCGGATCGGTGGAGTCAGGTAGTCACAGTCGCGTACCCACGCTAAACCTTCGGGCCCTAGTTTGGCTTGAGGTCAGTTATGATGGCTTGGGCCGCGTTGAAGCCCGGCGTTCCCAATACTCCTCCGCCCGGGTGGGTTCCCGCTCCGCATAAGTATACTCCTTGAATCGGAGTTCGGTAGTGCGCCCAGCCTGGGACTGGTCTGAAGGAAAGCATTTGGTCTGGGGTTATTTCCATATGGAATATGTTCCCTTCGGGTAGGGAGAACATTCGTTCCATGTCCAGCGGAGTTAGAACTTCCTTGTGCAGGATGGCGCCCTTCACGTTCGGCGCATATTCGGCAAGTGTATTGATGATGTTCTCCCCCACTTCCTCTCTGATCTCATCCCACGAACCGTTTCTTAGATGGTAGGGGAAGTACTGGCTGTAGACGGACATCGTATACTTACCCGGAGGGGCTAGATCGGGGTCAGTGACGGAATGGAACGTCACTCTTAGGAATGGGTTCTTGGCGGGTTGACCGTATTTCGCGTCGTCGAACGCCTTTTCCAGGTAATCTATTGAGGGCCCTATTCCTGTTATTCCCTTGTGTTGGGGTCCTGGACCCTTACCTGGTAGGACTTTGAACTCTGGTATTTCTTTCAAGGCGGCGTTGATCTTTACCACGCACCCTTGGTCCTTGATTTTCTTCACCATCTTGACGAAATCCGGTTCAAAATGTTCTTCGCCGATAAATCCAAGGAATGTTTGCTTGGGGTCGGCGTTAGACACCACCACCTTGGCTGTTATGGTCTTTCCGTCGCGCAGCTCCACTCCAACTGCTTTCTTGTCTTTCACCACAATCTTCGATACGTCGGCGTTTGTCATTATTGTGGCCCCGAATTTTCTAGCTGAATTGGCTATGGCATTGGAAAGGCCACCCATGCCTCCCTTCAGGTAACCCCATTTACCTTGCTCGCCAGTCGAGCCTCCGATCACATGATGCCCTAGCACATAGCCGCTTCCAGGAGTCATTGGCCCCACCATTGTTCCGATGAGGCCGCGGGGCGCGAAAACCGCTTTCACTTCATCCGATTCGAAATACTCGTCAAGAATCTCTTTTGCGCTTGAGAACATTAGATAGCGTAGGAGATCTTGGGCTTCTGGTTTATCGAACATGGCGGCGAACTCGTGAATCGGCGGAGGTGGCTGCTCGGCTGCGGGGCCAAGGAGCCATGACATGTTCTTCCAGAATTCAAGGTAATCGAAGTAGGTTTTGGCGTCATGCCTGGAGAATTTTTCAATCTCCTTCGCAGTTTTCTTATCATCGTTCCAAACGAACATGTACCTGCCATCAGGGAACGGAACAAATAGATCCGGATCGTACGAGAGAAGCTCCAGGCCATTCTTTTCTAGTTCAAGTTCGCGCACGATTCGCGGGAGAAACAAACTGTACGCGTAGGATAGCCGGCTGACCTTGAAACCTGGCCAGAGTTCTTCAGTTATCGCCGATCCTCCAACAATCGGCCGTTTTTCCAATATGATAACTTTCAACCCTTGCCGCGCAAGATACGCGCCAGCGACAAGCCCGTTGTGTCCCGCGCCGATAACGACTACATCATAGTTTACACTCAATGTAGCTCAATACGAGCGTCCAGGTGTCACGTATTTAGGACTGCCGACATGCCTTCACATGACTTGTTTTCCTACATCCGCATTCTCTCGCCCTTCGGATCATAGTAACGAACATCCACGATTCGTGCGGGCTTATTCTTCCCCTTCACGTTTACGGTAACTTCGATTCCTTCCTTAGCTTTATCTGACTCGACAAAAGCCCAAGCTAGATTCTTTCCGACAGTTAGGCCGCGGAAGCCTGCAACCGTTTCGCCAATCCTTCTGCCTTGCACGTCTACTGGCTGAGAGATGGGTGTGATCTCGTCGTCGGAAAGTTCGAGCCCAACTAATTTCCGTTTGGGGCCTTGTACACTTAGTTTCGCTAACGCGCTTTTACCCATGAAGCTAGGTTTGTCGGATCTGATCCATTTCTCTAAGCCGCACTCGTACGGGTTATTCGCGTCTGTTACTTCGTATCCGAAAAAGATGAATCCTTTCTCGAACCTGAGGGTGTCTAGAACATCGAGCCCGTATGGTGTAATTTGAAATTTCTTTCCAGCTTCCGTGATACTGTTCCATGCTTGAACGGTGTCTTCTGTTGCGAAATAGCATTCATACCCGAGTTCTCCGCTGTAACCAAGCCGAGCTATTACGGCAGGAATGCCGGCCAACTTCGTGGTCATGAAACGGAAGAACTTCAGCTGGCCCAGGTCGGAATCAACTATTTCTTGCAGCGTATCGCGAGACTTGGGGCCTTGAACTGCAATCATGCCGAGGCCCGAGCTTACATCAGTCACGTACGCTGGCGCGCCCGGTCTACGGTGATCCTGGATCCACTTCAGGGTCTTGTAACGCATGACTGACGATGTGACAACTCGAAAGTACTCTTGGTTGAAGCGCCATACTGTGACGTCGTCAACCATATTTCCATTCTCGTTGCAGAATGTTGTGTACATTGCCTGCCCGTCGGTAAGCTTGGTAGCTGCGTTGACTGCGAGTTGGTCTACAAGTTCTAGCGCCCCCGATCCTCTGATGTCAATTCTTCCCATGAGCGAAAGGTCAATCACTCCAACCCTTTCTCTCACCGACCGGTGTTCCTGTTCGATCGTAGAATAGTGGGCGGGCATTAGGTATCCAGCGGCAGTGGTAAACATTCGTGCTCCGAGAGACACGTGAACATTGTACAGCGGAGTCAGTTTCATGTTTCTGTACCCCGATTTGGATCCATTTGGCGAGTCTTTCAACTCATATATCGACTGGGTAAAGTTTCTTGCCAACTTGGGTGAGAGAATGTTTTTCTCAAGCTTGCAGATACCGACCTGTGATATGGCATGGTCCTGATAGAACTGTCGGAGGTCATAAGGGCCGCACCTGAAATGGTGTTTTCTGTTATGAGCGATTTCGAGAGGGCTCCGGAGTACTCCGAGTACTGGAAGTCTGTCAAGCTGCTAAACCGCGATGGAAACACAGCTACCTACGAGACCGTTGCTGAGGCTGAAGGTCGAACATTGAAATCTCAAACACGAGTGACTTACACGAACGAAAGGATCGAAGCAGAGACAATTGACGGGGACGGTACGGGAACGAAAATGACGTTTATCTTCAAGAGAGTCCCAGATGGAACGCAATTATCTCTTAGTGGGGACATTGTACTCCCTGGATTTGCGAAGATGCTCGGTGGATTAGTAAAAGACAGGATCGAGTCCGGAATGCGCAGAGAACTTGATGCAATCAAAAGACACATCGAGAAAACCTAACTCCGGAACACGGTTAGACCATTTCGAATAGTTTGTAAATGCGCGGAGAACACATTCCGTGTTCCTAATCCCGACCGATACGAGAAGCATCAGAACAAAGCTATTGGTCCTGACGAAGGACTCGCGCAGATTTGCGGATCTCGCCAAGCTCCAAGCGCTATTCCACCCTCGGAGAGCGATACATGACCCCTAAACTCTCTGGATACAAGCTATCCATCGCGGGTCTCCAATGGTGAAGCCTACACAGCGACCCCGGCGAAGCGATCGGCGCGCCAGGATCCGTGGCAGTGCCTAGCGTCAAAACTGCGTGAAAATGCCTGAAAGTTCAGGTCTATTATGTGGTGTGGTTAGTGTTAAATACTCACGAGCCGTCGTTACTTGGTTTTTCATGACTCAGAAAGTATTCCTACGGGACGCAACTGGCCTTGTAAGAGAGTTCGGTTTCCTTGACACAGTCTGGATTAACCTAGCGCTTGTCGGCGTCTTCTTCTCTCTAGTTTATGTTGCGTCGACCGCACCATTGATCGGGGGCGACCCGCTCACCGGCGGGCTGATCGCGCTCGTGGGCATGGCCTTCGTAGGACTTGCATTCTCAATCGTTTCTATTATCACGCCCCGTACAGCTGGTGACTATGTTTTCACCAGTCGATACTTCCACCCAGCTATCGGATTCGTGGGGAACGCAGGTTACTTTGTTGCAACTGTACCGCTCTTCATGGGAATTACGATCACGACGCTAGAGTCGTTCGGGTTGAGTTCCCTCTTCGCATATCTTGGCTTCGCCACGAATAACCCGGGATACCTGAGTCTCGCCACTACCCTGGGGCAACCATTTTACATTCTCGTTGTTGGCGGTGGATTGACCGTCCTTGCGGGGCTCCTGCCTTTGTTCGGCTACCGAATCTTCAAGCTGCTCGGCAAAATTATCCTACCCCTAATTCTCATCGGGGTAGCTGTGATGTTCATCGTGCTTGGGACGACGCCGCAAGCCGTCGCGTTGAGTCGACTCAACACCTTAACGGGTAACGCAACACTAGTCCAGTCCGTCAACAATTGGGGAGCAACAAATAATAACCCAGCCCCTGCGGCGACCAGTTGGGCAAATACTCTTGCACTTAACGCTGTGTACGTAGTAGGGTTTTCCTACATTATCTCGGCAATCTACGTTGCTGGTGAAGTACGTCAAGTTAAGAAAACTATGCCTCTTGCAATAATTACAACTCTGATCATAACTTTCGTAATCTTCGCAGGCGCCACGATTCTTAGCTACCAAGCCTTCGGCTACAACTTCCTATCCAACCTTTACGTGCTTTCAATAAACTTCGTAGCCCCGCCTTTCCCAGTCATTCCTTACTTGGATTTCCTTGCGGCGGCAATCAGTAACAATGTTGCCCTCGGAAGTTTCATAATTATTGTAGCAACGATCCAACTCTGGTGGTATCAAGCGAACGCTGTGTTCGTTGGTGGCAGGCTGTTTCTCTCATATTCCATGGACCGCATCCTGCCTGCAGAATTTGGTGAGGTAAGTACCAGGTTCCATGCCCCTGTGAAACCAATGATTGCATCGCTAATCATCGGCTTGTTTGCGGGGGTTCTCTTTGTCCTCCCCACCACTGCCGGTGACGCATTTCTTATGTCCGGAGCGGCCGTAGCGATCATACTGCTATTCCCGATATTTGTTGTCGGGCTTGCTCTTCTCGTCTATAGGTTTAGGAGAGCTGCTGATTACAAGGCCTCACCGATTTCGAAATCTTACCTCGGCGGGCCCGTATACCTATTGACTGCAATAGTTGTCGTAATTTACTCGCTGTACACATTCTACCAATACATCAGTGTGCCAGCTATCTTCGGGTTTGCGGGCAATTTGGGATTGGAATTCATATTCGGCCCAATCGTCATACTATTCATAATCTACTACGTCTCGTACTTCATCAACAAGAGTAGAGGAGTAGATTTCGCCCACATCTTCCGCCAAATCCCACCAGAATAGACCACGCCTCCTCCCTCCCACCAACAACAGGGTCTGACAGCCCGTGGCCCAGCTGGGCCATTTATTCTCCAGCAGCTTACAATTATCGGGAATTGGTTAGTTTCTTCTTTCCAAGAGCTGAATAGAGGCTTGATGCCCTATCTCGGAAGTAGGGTAACTTGTTTTTTCTAAGTTTCTTGAGGATCGAAAGATCCAACTCTGCGTGAACCAGACCCTCAGTTTCGCCCATTCTTGCAAGGGGTTTGCAGGTTGGGGAGACGATTTGGCTTTGGCCGAAGTAGACCAAGTTGCCCTCGCGTCCTATCCTATTGGAATGGCATGCGAAAATTGTGTTCTCTCCTGCACGGCTTCGAACATATGTGTCAACCATTGTCTGCATGGGCTTGGGTTGCGCTGAGGAAAAGAAGATGATATCCGCGCCGCTTAGCGCCATTATCCGTGCGGGTTCAGGAAACTCGAGGTCGTAACAAATTCCAAGACCTATCCTACCGAACCGTGTTCGGAAGACTGGGAATGAATTTCCGGATGTGAAATATTTTTGTTCGTTTGCCCAAAGCTGGACCTTCCTGTAAACGCCGGCAATGTTACCGTTTGGGTCGATAAGGACTGAGGAGTCGTAAATCCTATCGCTCTTTGGGTCGAGTTCGTCGATTCCACAGATTAAGTAGAAACCATGCTCACTCGCGATCCGCCCGAGCGCATTGGAAGTCGGTCCCGGAACCGTTTCAGCAAGCTTGCGCCACGAACGGTTCAGTGCGTAACCTGTTGTGGCAAGTTCGGGAAAACAGACGAAATCCGCTTCACTCCGGCCGGCGCGGCGTGCGAGAGTTTTGATCTTGTCGAGATTCCGACTGACATTGCCTAACGTACAATTCATTTGCGCTACTGCCACGGTGGGATTCATGAAAGTCGACCTTCGTGAGTGATTCTCCGTGCGGTTATTGTTTGTTCTTAGCGACTACGGATGAGAGTTCATACAACAGGTTGGAGCCCAATAGCGCAGTCACCTCGGCGCTGTCGTATGGTGGAGAGATTTCTACCACATCAAATCCAATCACGTTAACACCAACCAGACCCCGAACTAGGTCGAGAATCTCCCGGCTTGTGAACCCTCCAACCTCTGGCGTACCAGTCCCCGGGGCGAACGCCGGGTCCACACCGTCGATATCCAGCGAAACATAGACATTCCCACGGGACAGCGCTATAGTTCGTTTGATCGCTTCTTCGACACCAAGCCTGGCAAACTCCTTCATCGTAATCACAGAGAAACCCATCTTACTTAGATCCGCCAAATCTGAGCTCTCATACACAGAGCCCCGTAATCCGAGATGCATTGATCGTGCTGGATCGATCAGCTTCTCCTCTAACGCGCGCTTGAAGGTTGTTCCGTGGTTGTATTTTCGGCCAAAGTAACTGTCCCAACAATCCGAGTGTGCATCAAAGTGAATCAAAGAAAGACCTCCACCGTGAACTTTTGCTGCGGCACGAAGAATCGGAAGCGTGATTGAATGATCTCCGCCACACACAGCGGGAATAACTCCAGCCGCGAAAATGTTTCCCGTGGAGCGTTCAATCTTCTCGAAGGTATCCTCAATGTAACCAGGAACCACGTCCACGTCACCAAAATCAATCATCCCCAGCACTTGAAACGGCTTGACGTCCAGAACTGGATTGTAGGGGCGCAACAACCTAGACGCCTCTCGCACAGCCCTCGGACCAAACCGCGGACCAGGCCGAAAAGTTGTTCCATCATCGAAAGGCACTCCAAGGAAAGCTGCCTTAACCCCATCCAACGCTTGCATGTTAGGAAGGCGTGCGAACGTAGTTACCTGAGAAAACCTCGGGGACTTGAGTGAGTCGACCTGTTCGCCAGGTTTCAAAATGGCAACGCCTTGACGGGATAAATGTGGATTTGTCCTTATGAGTTTCGGTTCAGCGCTCGAACTTTGAACGAGGGTGAATCTCAAAACCCCGTTGTGAATCGGATAGTTTGATTCACTGTGAGGCCATGGAATATTCATCCAGGCACCTCGTGTGGAGCTCTCCGGGCCTGGAGAATGGATGTATCATCCATCTTCCTTTTATGCCAGCGATCCTCGAGCACCTACTACAAACGGAGCGGCTCTGTCACAGTAAGGAATGGCTGTTGGAAAATCGAACGAGGATACTTCTAGGCCTGCTATTAGTTACAGTATGTTTCGTGGCGTTGAGTACGCTGGTCCAGTTTGGCAAGGCCCAAGCTATCACTACAACCGAGACCGATACGACAGTTGTGACGAGTACAACGATCGTACCTGTAACTTCTACAACCATTGAAACTCAAACGACGCAATCCACGGCGACGATCACTGAGACGAATACTGTGACGAGTACGGCCGGCACCGTAACGGATACTATAACCAACACAGAAACTGATACGACCACGATTCCCATGACTATCACCACCACAGCGACGTCGACAGTCGACACGACCTCAACAGTGGGCACCGTTACGGCGACGATAACAAGCACGGCGACTGATACGACTACGATTCCATCAACGACGGTGACAACAAGTACGGTCCTCGCAGTAGACGGGACCCAAACGGCAACTACAACTGTAACGTATCCGGTTTATCGGACTTACACGTACTATTACACGAGTTACTATCAGTACTACAACCCTCCCTATCAGAACCCTCCGTATCCGCCACAATACGCCGTGACTCTGCAGGTCACTCAAACGAATTATGTAACTCAAGCTCTTCAGACGTGGCAAACCCAGTTCTTGACGCAACAGCAGACTCAATACATTACAGGATATGTCACGTCAACCGTGAACCAGTTAGAAACACAACCGGTCACGGACCCGATAGCGGTTCTGGGTCTTATCGCGGTCGGAGTAGTGGCGGCGCTTGTGGCAGTCTTGGCTAACCGCGCTTTCAAGAGAAGATCCTAGTCTTGGGCGGCGCAGAAGATTCTCTGCGCGCATTGTCTCGTTTTAGAAATCAGTAGCCGGGTGCAGCTGGATAGTAGTAGCGGGTTGGTCTTCGTGAGTACACGATGAGACCGACCACGACAATAATGACCGTCGCTAGTATGGCCGCGATCGCAACGTAAGCGAAGATGAACCCGCGGCGCCCGCTGTATGTCCCGCTGTATGTTCCCGTCGAACCGGGGGCGAATTGGCCCGCAGGTAGCTGAGTGATCGTGGTAGTGATCACTTGCACCGTCCCACTGTTAACCTGGAATGCCTCGCCACTCGTGGTTAATTGGTTGCCAGACTGGTCGCTGTAGATGGTCACCGCGATTTGCACCCAATGGCTCTGAATTGAGGCTGGTAAATTGAACCCCAACTGTCCCGTGAAGGTATACCCTCCATTAACTGAAGTAAGAACCGTATTCACGGAATCAGCAGCCGTATTGGTATTCAGGTCGTATGCGTTGGCGTTAGCGTAGATCTGACTGCCGTAAGGCGTCGAGCAAGTTGCTGAGAGGGGTATAACAACCGTTACAATCGTGTTAGCGTAAACAGACGGGATTATCGGATACCCCAACTGGGCCGAACATGCATCGGCGTACACAAAACCGGACCCGATCATCGCTACTGCTAATGAGAGGGCAAGAAACGTTAGCAGGTAGCTGCGTCGAATGATGGTCCGCACGTCGCACCCAGCGAATATATGAAACCCATTACGCCGTTATTAACAGATTGAACCATTCGTCCATTTAAGAGGATGAAACTACGCGTAGAACACCATAGGGTTGTCAGCTCTCGGTCGCAATTGGGTCCGAAAGGGCGTCATCGGTTATGGTCAGCTTTCTTCGCTCTGATCCGCCAAATGCTAGGGATTCGATCTGGCCGATGTAAAATTTGCACGTGCACCCGAAGTTTCGGACAAGGGTTGACCTAGAATCCCCTCTTTTGGCGCATTGTCATCAACCGGCGACGAAACGCATCCTCCATGCCGCTCATTTTACCGGGAGTCCGGCAAATTCTACTTTTCAGTGTAGAGTTCTACCGAGTGGAAATAAGCTTAACAAATTTTCTTGGAAACGTAGCAAACGGCGATCGAATATTGAGTGAAAACAACGAGAACGAATCTACTCCGAAACAATCCAAACCAACCAATCAACCCACCGGACAGACAACCAAGGGAGGTCATTCCGTCCGCACCGCAGGCATCATCGGCCTAGTCCTCGTCGCAATCTTGAGCTTAGGATTTGCAGGGTACACAGCAATGAATCCACACATCAACACAGTAACCCAGCAGCAATTTCTTACGAACACCCAGAGTGTCTACAGCACACAAGTCCAAACTGTAACAAGCTTGAATCAAGTCACCCAAGCAGTAACAGTCACGAACGGCGGCGCGACCTCATCCGGAAGCGGCCTAGGAACAAACCCCTCATACTACCAGTACTGCTCGCCTTACGGATGCATGTACTCTCCGGGGCCAGGCTACAACACCTATAACCCATACAATCCACCCAATCCGTGGGTGCCGGGCTACTACCAGGGCGCCTACTTTGGTTACTACAACGGCAACTTCGTTCCGCCATGCCAGGCCAATTCTTCTTCCAACAACACGGTCAGTTGCTCTGGTTACATATTCCAAGCACAGAACGGATGCACAGTGCTAGTGATACCGATAGCCAACGCAGTCTACTCGGAAAGCTACACCTACCAATACTACACGCTGCACAATCTGCCATCAAACGCTCCAGGCAACGGGTCATGGGCGACTGTGACTGGTCAGCTACTTCAGGGCTCTAACACAAGCTCGAGCGGCGCATCCTGTCCGGGGAACTACATCAACGTAAGCTCCGTCTCCTAGATCGGCGCGAAAATCCCAACTTGTTCTCGGGCCTATAAAGCCCCTGAACTTTTCTTTTTCCTTCATCTATCAAAGCTACTGGGCTGACGTAGCCTGAGTCGACACACCGAGAAACTAATTTAGACCAGTATCGCAGAGGCGCAGGCGTGCAAGTCAAGAATAGTATCCGATGCGTTACCTTCGACCTCTGGGAGACACTGATTTTCGACGAACCCGACCGCGATGAAGTCCGAGGTCGAGACAGATACGAAGGCCTGCAACGTGAACTCACGAATCACGGAATCGATTTGCCTATGGCCGCAATCAAGAAAGGTTCTTCGCGTGCTGCGAGACCGAGGGTACAAGATTGGGCTCATCAGCAATACGGGGCGAAGCCCGGGAGAAGCGCTCCGCAAACTTCTGCAAACTAATGATGTGCTGAAATTTTTCGATGCAACAGTCTTCTCAAATGAGATGGGATGCCGCAAACCGGACCAGAGAATCTTCAACGAAGCTGCTCGGTTGCTCGACACGGAGCTGTCGAACATCGTTCATGTAGGCGACGATCCCACAACTGATATTGCGGGAGCCAAACATGCGGGGATGCGTGCGATTCTCTTAGAACAGGGCACGGAGGATGTTTCGAAGTGGAGACCTGACTCATTGTTCGTTTTGGCGCGGAAGGCTAGACAGTATGGCGATTTGAAGGTGGAACCCGATATGCGAATAAACTCATTAACTGAGTCTGTGGGTTTCCTTGACTCACTGTTTATGGGAGCGGAGTAGTATTAATTGGAAAGGGTTTCTGGTGGTGAGGGAACGGCCGGATAGCTCGGCGGCCAGGTATGCGCGTTTCCCGCATCGAGTTCCTTGAGCGCTCCCTCAATTTCAAGCCTCTTCGGCTCCAACCACGGCGCAAGTACTAATCTTGACCCAAGCTTCTCGGCAGGTTCGTCAGCGCCATATCCGGGACCTTTGGTTGCGATTTCAAGAAGATTCCCATCCGGATCACGGAAGTAGAGCGATTTGAACCAGAACCGGTCAATTACTCCGGAGTTATGTACGTTCAACGTATTCATTTGACGGAGTATCCTCTGCTGCGACGCTTCATCCTCGACACACATCGCTATGTGATGTACACTCCCCGTCCCCACCTCCCCCAGGGGCGCCTTTGGAGACGTGAAGTAGCGCAGAAAATCGGGTCGATCCTCATTGCCAATACCAACTATGGCTGTATCCTTCTGGTCTGGATTCGTTCGTTTGTAGAAGCACTTCAAACCAAGTAGTTTGTCTAGAAACCGAATTGTAACCTCCGGGTTTAATGTTACGGGGCTAGCGTGGTTGAACGACGTCAGCATCATGCCAGGGCTAATCTCTCCGACATCGGAGGCGTCACGATTCAGTTCACGTAGGTAGTCTTGGGTGATGTCTTCGTCAGTTGGTTTGGTAATCTCTACCATAACCCCGTCTGGATCTTTCAGGTAGAGGGAGATGCGACCGTCGCGGACGAGTGGGTTGCTGACGGAAACTCCGTGCGAGAGTAGCCACGCCCGCCATTTCGGAAGCGCATCCAAAGTAGCCACGGCGTATGAGAGATGATGGGGAGACGAGAGTCCGGGAACGCCTTTGGGCAAACCGGGCCATTCGAAGAAGGTAATTGCACTACCCGTCTCGGCCTTGTCATTGGCATAAAAGAGATGCCTATGAAAGATGTCGTCCTGGTTTACCGTAAGTTTTACTCGGCGTAGGCCGAGGATTTCGGTGTAGAACCGCCGGTTCAATTCTTCGTTTGAGGTTACGAGCGTAATGTGGTGAAGGCCTTGTACAAGACCATCGAGGTCAGATTGTATCGCCGTCATTTGTCCCTCAAAGTTTCAGGCCTCGCCTAATTACAGATAGCCTTGAAGGCTTCAACAGCGAGTAAACGCGCCAACAAAGTGGGCAAGCGAAGCTATTCTTGACCTTACAATGGCAACATCAAGGTCAAAATATGTCAGCTTAGTTCATGAGAGAAAGACGTATCCCAAATTCCCAAACGGAGAGAGCGATAGATGAAGAGGATAGCCGTTGTTACAACTGGTGGAGATGCGCCTGGCATGAACACTGCTATCAGAGGTGTCGTCCGTATCGCCTCTTCTAAGAAGTTTCAAGTTCTGGGGTTCAGGAGAGGGTGGGAAGGCTTGATTACGAATACGTCTATGCAATTGCCGCCCCGCACCGTAAGCGGAATTCTTCAGTTAGGTGGAACAATTCTGCACACGTCCAGGTGCCCGGAATTCGAGAAGAAGGAAGGACTTGAGAAAGCTTCCGAAACCCTCGAATTAAACAACGTCGATGGACTTGTAGTCATCGGCGGTAACGGCTCTTTCAAAGGAGCCCTTGAACTGAGTTCGTATACTGATACGATGATAGTTGGAATTCCTGCATCAATCGATAACGATGTATTTGGAACCGAGGAAACCATAGGTTTCGATACGGCTGTAAACACTGCCGTTGCCGAAATCGACAAGATACGAGACACTGCAGTTTCCCTTGAAAGAGTCTTCATCATTGAAGTGATGGGGCGAGAAAGTGGTTTTCTCGCGTTGCAGGTCGGCCTCACCGTTGGCGCCGAGATAATTCTTGTTCCAGAAGTAAAATATCAAAGCGCGAAACTTTTCGAGACAGTAAGGGAAAATATGGCCAAAGGAAAGAAGTCAGGCCTCATCGTGGCGGCGGAAGGAATAGGAGACACGCGTCAACTTGCGAGAGAGATTCAACAAAACACAAAAGCGGATGTCAGACTAAGCATAATTGGCTATGCCCAAAGAGGCGGCAGCCCCACGGCTAGGAGTAGGCTCTTGGCGAACTTGTTCGCACAGAAAGCCATCCAGCTATTGTCGAAGGAAGAAGGCGGCAGAGTAGTCGGGCTGCAAGATGGCGGGATTGGAAGTGTCGAGCTTCACAAGTCATGCAATACGCTGAAGACTTTGGATCTAGGACTGCTGAAACTGGCTAATCTACTTGCAACATGAAAACATAGCGACTTGTCCCTCGCGGGGGTCCTGTCCAACAGGGAGATGAAGTGTTGATGAGCATCAAGCTGGTCCGAAGTTCCAAAAATCCCATCATTGAACCAAGACCCGGTATAAACTGGGAAGTCGGTGGTGCCTTCAACCCCGGAGCAGTAAAGAAAGGTGACGTTGTTCATATATTATACAGAGCTGTGAATGAGAATAAGATTTCATCCCTGGGCCACGCAACAACGATGGATGGCGAAGCAATCGTAGAACGATCTGCGCGACCTGTTTTCGCTCCGGTTGACTCTTGGGAAGTACTGGGTTGTGAAGATCCTCGCATAACAGCATTCGATGGCGGATTCTACGTTTTCTACACCGCGTATTCGCCACGGGGTCCGCGAGTAGCTCTAGCGTCGACTACAGACTTCATGAATTATGAACGCTACGGAGTAGTGGGACCTGACTACGACGACAAGGACGCCGCCCTATTCCCTCAGCTTATCGACGGAAAATTCGCCGTTGTCCATAGAATAGCGCCAAACATCGAGCTGGCTCTCTACCATAATATCAAAGAGATGGAAAAGGTGTCGCAAAACCCATACTCGAAGAACTACCTCAAACGCATAGAAACAAACATTATCATGAAACCAAAGTGGAAGTGGGAAGAACGGAAGGTCGGGATAGGACCGCCCCCAATCCGAACCGGCATCGGATGGGTAGTCATCTATCATGGCGTGGATTCTAACACTGTATATCGTGCCGGTGCAGCCCTTCTTGATCTTGAAAACCCGCTACGCATGATGGCGCGAACTCCGGAACCTATCCTTGAACCGGAAGAAGCCTTCGAAAGGACTGGGGTGGTACCGAACGTTGTCTTTCCGGAAGGTGCAGTCTTGGTAAAGGATGAGCTCAAGGTCTTTTACGGGGGAGCGGACAGAACCTGCGGTGTCGCGAGCGTCCCCATGAAATTGCTGGTAGAAACCTTAGAAAGCTACAGTTAGGTCCGTCGGACATGAGCCGTAAGATTTCCTTATCGCATAAAAGAATCATCATCTTTGACCTTGACGGTACTCTCACAAAGAGCAAGTCCCACATCGACCATGAAATGGCGTCGCTCATTCGCGAACTGCTTCGGGTAAAGTACGTTGCCATTACATCGGGAGGGTCTTTTCAGCAGTTCAGCAGCCAATTCATAAGCGGGCTGCCAAAGAACGCCAACTTACGCAACCTGCTGTTGTTTCCAACCTCTTCATCACGCGGTTACTATTATGACAGCAAACGCCGCCGTTTCTATCAGGCTTACACCAATGTCCTGTCTATTCGAGACGTCAAGAAAATTCTGAGATCTTTTGCGAAGGTTTTCCAGGCAATTGGATATTCCCAACCGGCAAGGACATACGGACCCGTTTTTGAGAACAGAGGAAGCCAAGTTACTTTTTCAGCCTTGGGTCAGAAAGCTCCGCTAAGGCTGAAACGGACGTGGGACCCAACCCAGCAGAAGCGACAGAGGATAAGGAGGCTCCTGAGAATCCAATTGCACAACTTCGAGATTTCTATCGGCGGAACCACATCAATTGATGTCACGAGAAAGGGGGTAAACAAGACATTATGCGTAGAGAAGCTAAGAGAACGGCTAGGTGTGAAGAAGGAAGACATGCTATACGTTGGCGATGCGTTGTTCAGAGGTGGAAACGACTACATCATGAGGAGCACAGGCATCCACTGCATATCAGTCTCAGGCCCGAAGCAAACAAAACAGCTGATAAGAAGAATAATTCACGACCATAAAATTCGTGCATCCCGACTAAAACACGATGGTCGACGAGATGGAAAGAGGCCAATCAAAGCGCGGAGTGCAAATGCCGCGCTGAAGATGTCTGATATGTGAACCGGTTCCGGCAAACAGCTTTAGCATGTTTCGGGATTATTCGCGGAACGCTTCCAGGCACTCTTTTCCAACGAACGCTAGAATGATTGCCGTAGCTGCGTAATCTATCCACCATATTTTGAAGAGATAGTTAACGAGGAGACTGCCGAGCAAGGCGAGAGCCATGAGGAAGCAGGTTGCGGATTCTACGGCATCAATTGAGAGTGGGACGCAGTTTGTTTCCCTTCCAATTCTCTTCTTCTGAACCCATAGAATGGGCATGATGAACACCGCTCCAACAGCCACCGCTATACCAAGGGGAGAAGACTCGGGCCGTATACCCATTGAGTATGAGTAAATTGCGGTCAACCCGATTATCGGGATCAGTGCAACGAGTAGTAGTTTCGTGATTTTCTCGGTTCTCTCACCGAGGTCGCCAGAGCCCCGTGAATCATCTTTCAGATGATTTAGAACGGCGTACCCAGAAATCAGTTCCACAAGACTGTCGCTGCCAAACGCGATCAGAGCTAAGCTACTCGAAAGCAAACCGATTCCAATTGAGCCAATAACCTCAACAACCATCCACCCGAGGCTAAGGTATTCTACGATAATTCCAAGATGAATCCTTCCAACCTTCCAAGCGGTGTGGGTCGCTGGGCAGCAGCAAGACGCGCTGCTCGAGCATTCGCTAGGTGTCAGACAATTCTCGCATGACTCAGCTTCGCACTTACAAATCGAGCAGCTGGAGTTTGATTGCATGAGAGTCCTCTCTATCGAGAAATAATCGATTGCCTTCTCCTCCTTGGCCCTAGGTAAATCTTGGGGATGGCTTTCGTCAGCCACGTGGGCATGGACGTGTGAACATAATCACAGATCGGGCCCATGGCTTGATAATTTGACGTAGGGGTTGGGTGTGTCTTTCAATAGGGTTCAAACAGCCCCACGGTCTAAATTCGGTAATGTTGGAGGCTGAGTAGTCTTGAAAGAGAAAGAGGATGGCTGCTGCCATGATTACGATGAGTCGTGGGTATGCAAGATCTGTGGCTATCAGCTTCCGAACATGATTCAAAGTAAGATCAAGGAGGTTGGCAAGGGACAAAGTGAGGAGGGGGTCGAGGAATAAAGAAGAGAATGGGTTGTGTACTTACGGTTCGACGTCTCTAGATTGCAGGTTCGATGCAACCCATAGGTTCGGAGCCTCGGGCGGGATTGGTTATTGAGGGGTGTCTTCAGTGGGAGTGATTGTCAGCTTGAGTAGCTTCTCTGCTCGTAGTACTCCTATGTCGATTGATTTTCCAATGGCGTCTTTTGTTAGCCGACGGTACAGGTCATTGTGGCTGGTGATCGGTGTCTTGTCGAAGGTTACCAAAATGTCTCCTATCAATAGGCCTGCTCTCTTTGCGGGGCTGTCGGTTTCTACTTCGAGCACCAGCAGAGCCTCTTCTTGGCCTATTTTTGCCTGATCGACCAAGCGCTTCGAGAGAGTTATAGTGTCAGTGCTGATTCCGAGGTGTGCGATCCTGACCTTCCCTTCGTTGACGAGGGCGGTAATCGTGCCCTTGATCGCGTTAATTGGAATTGAGATCCCCCGAGAGTTCGCGTAGCCCACATTGAGCCCAATCATCTCACCTGAAGCGTTGACGAGCGGACCTCCCGAGTAGCCTGGATTCAAGGGAGCGTCTGTCACAATCATGTCCTCGATCGAACCGGGTCCCCAACCCAATG
The DNA here is from genome assembly GCA_963733055.1 of Candidatus Bathyarchaeota archaeon. Taxonomy (GTDB): domain Archaea; phylum Thermoproteota; class Bathyarchaeia; order 40CM-2-53-6; family 40CM-2-53-6; genus FEN-987. The sequence continues at coordinate 267,401 of CAVTBR010000002.1, read as the reverse complement.
AGGCCTTAGCGGTGGTGACGATTCCTGATGTGGTGCTTGGATTTCCACCGAACGGGTTGGCGAGAGCAAAGACGAGCTGTCCGACCTCGACCGCCTCCGAGTCCCCAACTTCAACCGGTTTCAAACCGGTTTGCTCGACCTTCAACAACGCCATATCCGAATATGGGTCGTGTCCAATGACTCTGGCCTCAAGTCTCGGGCCTTCTCCGAAACCTACTTCAACGGTTGCGGCTCTTCCGACGACGTGGCTGCAAGTGAGGATGTATCCGTCTTCGCTCCAGACTACGCCTGAACCGAACCCTCTCCTAGACCTCACCCTAACCACAGACGAACCGACCCTGTCGGCTAGTTCCGTCATGGCGTCGGAGAACGATTGCAGTATTTGCAAAGAACCTTTACTCATTTTGGGCATCACGAGCTGAACAGTGTGGTTCGACCTATTTACTGACGAGCGATAGTAGAGAACTAGTCACACACACTTGACTGAGAACCGATAGATACAGTCACATGAAGTGTCGGTTTTCATCCTAGCGAGTTCAGCGCCTACTTGCTTTCGAGGATGGCGGCCGTCGCTGTTTGGGCCGCTAATGCCGATATCCTTCGATTCGCGCTCGGCCCGCTAAACTTCATCTTCCGCTTCACAAGCTGTGCCATATGCCCAAGTCAAGGTTTTCCGGCCCGGATGAGAACCTTCGCATTAGTTAACCCCGAGGCATACGCAGTTCACGCGCTGCGCCTCCTGATGTACAAGGGTTCAAACTTAGCGGGAGTCATTGGTGATTTTGCTTTCCTCGGCGTCTTCACCGGACTCATGCTCGTCATAGCTACTCTCATGTTCAGAAGAAGTCTCTAGTGTCTCTGGTATACTGTTTAACTAGACGCGACACGGTGAGATTTGTTAGGAACAGATGTGCGCTTCAGATTTGCCTAGGATTCCATTAATCGAAGACCTGACGAAAGGCCCTGTACCTTTGGGTTCAAATCTTTTGGTAGAATTTGACCCCGACTCCCAATGGTACAATTCCTGCGTCACAATCGCGGCGGGATGGGTCACGGACGGAGGGACCGTCGGTTACAACGGATTCGTTAAACCCCCCAACTACGTCCGGATGCTACTCGCAAGGGTTGGTTTGAACGTAGATGATTTGGAGAGGCGCGATAGGTTGCGAGTGTACGACTGGTATACCCCCACGTTAGGGCACAAATCGAAGGAAAAATATGGAATCGATTCGCTCAAAGTCGCCGACCAGAGTATAGAATTCCGTCTTACCGAGGACGACCTGAAAGACCCTGAAGAAACTGAATGGCCTGAGTCGCTCAGAATCGCGGACAGCTTCTCGACTCTAGCAAGGTTCAACGACGAGAAGTCTTGGATCGAATTCATGCTCACTCGAGTCTATCCGATCGCATCAGTGAGACGATCAACCCTAGTCCTTGGGATCATGAAGGGCGTCCACAGCGAATGGGCCTACAAGCAGCTGGAGGGATCAGCCGACGGAATCATCGACTTCAGACTCGAGGGACATGAGAAAGCGAGGGACCTGGTGCAGATCAGAACGATGAGGAATGTACACTTCGACCGACAATTGCATGAACTGAAAGTAGGCGAAAACTTCGAAGTGTCTCTCGAAAAATGAATCGGGATGGCTCAATCCCGGCGACATAAAGCAGATTTCGAAGCTCGATAATCAGTTTAATAGACACGGTTGCTTGCTTGATGGCAAGTTAGGTATACGGGCTGAAGCGAACGTCCTACCGTAAATCCGTGTCGGCGTCCTATTTCTCCCGAGAAACTAGCTGAACCAAACTTACGAGGTGAAACGCATGAGCTATGATCGTTCCGTCAACAAGCCAGTTGAGGAAGGTAAGGAATACGAACTTGAGATCAAAGAGACCAGCCGTCGTGGTGACGGAGTCGCAAGGATCGAAGGTTTCGTAGTTTTCGTCCCACAATCCAAACCTGGCGATAAGGTGAAGGTCAAAATTAATTCCGTTGGACCAAGATTCGCAACCGGCGAAATAGTACAATAGAACCCTGGGAGATTTTTCTCCCACACCCCATTTTCTGAGTTCTGACTAGAGATGCGTAGCTCTACAGATCTTCAAAGAGTGATAACTCGAAAGGACTGGCTAATTCATTTCCGTGGCCGACAAAAACCTGTTTAAGTATTCTCCGAGCAGCCTACGGTACTGTTCTGAGGTTATATCTTCATTCAAATTGATCAGCGTGTTCAAGAAATATTCGTATTGAGTCGAAATCTCGGGCGATACGAGATTGAGGAAGTTTTCATTCATTGCCTCAGCCCTTCCCTCCTTGTCTTCTATTTGATGCCTTGCCATTTGGCTGATTGCGCGAGCGTTGTTTGCCATTATTGAGGCGTTGACCCACCTGTCTCTGACCGGATCACTCGTTTCTACAGGTTCGTCCTTCACCCAGTCCTGAAGGAAATCGCTGAGTTGATCTTCAGAAATAGATCCGTCGCGTATCACTTTGATCGCTATGTCGTCCGCATAGAGGTCTTCGATGTTGTTCACGAGTTCGCCGACGATTTTCCGTTGATAATCGTAACGCAGAGCTTCTCCGAGGTCACGGATGGCGGAATCGATGATGCGTGCATTGTGTGATGGGTGGTTTGTTCGCATTCGGTAAATGTGCGACATTTCATGAACTAGCAACCCTTCGAGCATTCCGGACTCCACGGCATTGCCGGAAATGGTTACTCTGAATTTATTGCCCTCCGGTTTTGTGTAACCCATGAAGGGAAGTCTGGGCTCTATCGCGACCTCCACTCCGTCCCCTATGTCAAAACGGTGTTCGCGCATTGTCACGGTGGCGCTATCGAAAGCCTACGCGACTCGTCGCTTCTCATCTTCGCTAATTGTCGGTTCAGTTTTCCTTTTCATTTATCGCAGTTCACTGGTCTTCGTTCTTGAATTCCATGAGTCCGTCTCTGAACTTGATGCTTGCGTGACTGCCATTGCAGAAAGGCATGTTGCTCGAAGCTCCACAGCGGCAAAGCGTAACGCAATTCCGCGCCTCGTATGGCGTGCCGTTCTCAGATTCGATTCTTACGCCTCCACGAACCCAGAGGGGACCGCTGCACCCAAGCGCCGGATCTTCAACCACACCGATGGAGGGTGGAAGCTTATGTTCAATTTCCTTCCCCGTCTTCTTATCGTGTAGGACCAGCCGGCCTGCCGGGCAGTGATTGGCCTCTCTTATGGCCAACTCGCGGGCTTCAGGGTTATCCGTTTGTTCTATCAGACCCCAAATCTTTCCGCCAGGATCGCAGAACCGCGCGAAAGCACAAAGTTGTTCCGCATCGTCGAGAGTCATGGTTGGCCCATCAAATGTTTCCGATTGCCTTGCAATCGGCGTGCGACTCGCGCTCTCTTTTCCGTTGAATCTAATTTTCTTATGACTGCTATCGCAGAACGGTTTGGTCTTTGAACGGCCGCAACGACAAAGGCTGTACTCTGCTTTTGTGTCGAAGGCTTTGCCTTCCTTCCAATCCCATGAGAACCCCTCTTCGTTTGGTGTAATTATCTGCATGGCGAGGGGAATGGCCCCCGAGACAAGGTAAGGGCCATTCTTGGATACGACTATCCTTTTCTCACTTGGCAATGCGCTTAATTCTCCAGAAATCCGGTCAAGAATTTCGGCCTACTAGGTTCGCACGCAGTTTCTATTGGGTAATCTAAAAGATTTGAGGTGCAAATATGATTAGAACAAGTAAACCTACGGCCAGACCCGTGAAGAAGCCGGCTATGTGACGAAACGGTTGGCGTGTCACGAAACCAATGACCGTCGTAGGCAAATTTGTAGACACAAAATAATCAAGTAACGGCACAAGCAAAGATAACAGCACGATCCATAGCGCGTATTGATGAATCTTGGACGCAACGTTGGCTAAGTCAGGGCTGAGGCCATTGGCTCGTCCAAGACCGATTACTCCGACGGCAAGACCAGCAAGTAGGCCAAGCACGGTTGTTGTAGAGACCTTCATTACCACAGTTTTTCGACTCCGCCACAACCTTGTAATTTTTGTATCTTAAGGCTTATTCTACCAATACGACCGGCAAGCTAGATGTTACAACATAATTGACTGTAGCTTCGTCCTGAAAGAGCGGTTTACTGATGCTAATTATCGGTCTAACGGCCGGATTCGTAGGATTCCTAATTGGACACTTTCTCGGCGCCCTACCCTAGCCTAGTATAAGCTCTTCCGAAATGAGCTGTTCAGCCGATGAAACCTAGATTTATTTTCCGATACTGTTGTAGTCCGTTGAGAAGTCTTGCCAGCTACTACGGAGCCTGAATTTCCGCCAGGTCCTTTCACGATCGGTGTAGGAGGCGTCGTAATTGATGGCGATAAGGTTCTTCTGGTTAAGTTAACGTACGGCCATATGGGATGGATTCTACCGGGCGGATACGTGAAATCGACTGAAACTATAGGTCAGGCCGTTAGACGGGAGGTGCGCGAAGAAACGGGGCTTCAAGTTGAACCCCTCAAATTGGTATCGGTGAGGAGTAGGGCAGAGGGAGGAAAGTGCGACGTATACATGGCATTTCTTGTGAAAGTCTTAGGTGGCGAACTTAAGCCGGATAACGCCGAGATCTCAGATCTTAGATATTTCTCGGTGGATGAAATGGAAGCACGTTCAGATGTACCAAAACTCAACACTTGGATAGTGAGACGAGCGCTGAAGCGGGACGCGTTTGGATTTTCTCTTTCAGATGAAAAGCCGAACCCATCACAACTCTATGAATTATGGTTCTAATTAGTGGACTCGCACATTTGGTCGGGGTCTTGGTTCAGTCGGTTCTGTATATTGAATCCGGACTATGTAATTGGTACATATACTGTTGGGACGGTAGTAATTATAGGGAAACCAGCCTCAGTGATGCCTAGGCGCGATCAATGGGCACGGATCAGACTACAAGACAACGGTGTGAACAGCTTGATACTGCATGGACGATCTTGAACGATGCCACAGTGGAACTGGCGGGTAGAATAGTGACTCTCCCTCCGGACATCTATATCGCATTAAGAGGAGCGAAGGACTTGATTAGCCTCTGCAAGTCTCATCAGACCGTGACTGATCTTACGCCTGCTGAAATCGACTCTCACGAGGGTTACTGTGTGGCCTGCTGTGGGTCTGACATTGTGGGTCGAATCAAATGCGAATTACGTAGTGTTGAGGATCTGCTTATCCTTAAGGCAATTAATGATGTGGGGAGCGACTTCGCCCTAAAGCTCCAAGAAAAGACGATGAAAGCTTGGCAGGCTACGAAGCCACTTACTGTTACAGTGCGTTAGTATAACAAATTACTTCTACCCAGCCGAACCGTCGACTGCAGTGTTTCTATATAATGATACGTAGAACACCGGCACCATCTCTATACACTATGGTGGGGAATGTTTCTCGTTTGATATCTCTTGCAAGTAGAGCGCCTTGAACGAAGAGTGCACGCCCTAGGCGATGTCTTCCTCCACGATGTCTATAGCATTCCCGGTGGCGACAAAATAAAAGAGTGCATCCAGTGCGGAACTTGCAGCGCCTCCTGCCCGACCAGCTACGCAATGGACTACACTCCAAGAGAAATCATTGCGGCTTTCAGAGCCGGAATGCTTGAGAAAGTACTCAAGAGTAACACGATCTGGCTCTGCTCATCATGTTACTCATGCACAGTTCGTTGTCCTTCAGGGATCAAGCTCACAGATATCATGTATGAGTTGAAACGACTAGCGATCGAATTCGGGCTAACGCCGAAGGGTGTCAAGGCGGCAGTAGTGGCTAAGCTGTTTGCCGACATTGTCGACAAGAACGGAAGGATTGCGGAGGTACCCCTTGTCAGCAGGTTCATGTTGAAGACAAACCCGCTCGGAACTTTCAAAATGATTCCACGGGCTATGAAGTTGTTCATGCGCGGAAGGATGCCGCTAACCTCACACAAGATTAGGGGGATTGCGGAATTGGAAAAATGCGCCGGACTGATGACGGAGCCTATGATCTCAGGCCTTCACTCCGGCCCGTCCAGAGAGGAGACAAGTTAGAGTTGCAGGCTCGGCTTGGGTTCTCCTATTATCCAGGTTGCTCGGTTAAGGGAATGAACAGGGCATATGATAAGTCAACTCAGATAGTTTGCAAGGCGCTCGACATTGACCTCTCAGAGCTGAACGATTGGAATTGCTGTGGCGCTTCGGCCTACATGTCCATTCACGAGATGAAAGCTCATCTTCTGTCGGCGAGAAACCTTGTTCTCGCTGAGAAGGAGAAAAAAGATCTTGTCGTGGTCTGCCCCGCATGCCTTACAACCTTGACCAAGACAAACCGTTACTTGGCCGAGGAATCGAGATTCAAGAGAACCATCGAAAACTCTCTAAAAGCCGCTAATCTCCAGTATCGAGGTAGCGTCAAGGTCAGGCATCTGCTTGAGGTCATAGTCAATGAGGTAGGGGAGGAAGGGGTCAAAGCCAGAATCAAGACAAAACTGTCGGGTCTTAAGGTCGCCCCTTACTACGGCTGCCAATTGACGCGACCCTTCGGTGAGATCGACGACAAAGAATTCCCCGTGATCCTAGACAAACTGCTAGCATGGATCGGAGCAAAGCCGGTCGACTTCCCCCTCAAGACGAAGTGTTGTGGAGGTCTTCTGATGATGACCAACGAGGATGTCGCTCTTGGCTTGAACAGGAATATTCTTGACTGTGCTAAACAAAACGGAGCAGAATGCATCGTCACAATTTGTCCTCTGTGCCACATGAACATTGAGACATACCAAGGCGATGTCAACAAAATGTTTGGAACAGACTTCAAGATTCCAACATTGTACTTCACCCAGCTCATGGGGTTGGCTTTTGGCTTCTCACGTAAAGAACTCGGAATCGACGAGGAAATGATTTCCAGTCGGCCACTCTTGGAGAAGCATTTGGAGGTTATCGGGTAGTTGAGTGAAAAAATAGGGGTCTACATCTGTCACTGTGGGCTAAACATAGCCAAGACGGTTGACTGCAAAGCTCTCGCGGAGTACGCCAGCCACCTGCCTAACGTTACCATTGCACGAGACTATCAGTTCATGTGCTCCAACCCTGGCCAGGAAATGATTCAAAACGATATTCGCGAGATGGGACTTACTAGAGTCGTCGTCGCCTCTTGTTCACCGCTAATGCATGAGCCAACGTTTAGGCGAGCTGTTGCGAAAGCAGGGCTCAATCCGTACCTATTCCAGATGGCCAACATTCGAGAACAGTGCTCCTGGATAACCCAGAATAGAGTTCTTGCAACGGAAAGAGCTAAGGATATTGTGAGAGCCGCCGTAATGCGAGTGAATTTCAACGAGCCTCTCGAAGTGCAGAAAGTCGCAGTCAATTCGAGCGTCCTCATTGTTGGTGGTGGAGTAACTGGAATCGAAGCGGCGCTTCAGATCGCAGACTCCGGCAAGAAGGTCTACTTGGTAGAGAAGGAGCCCACTATAGGTGGGTATATGACTCGATTTGACAAGACCTTCCCGACTCTCGATTGCGCGGCATGCATTCTCACACCCAAGATGGTATCTGTTGAGCAACACGAAAACATCGAACTGTTAACTTACAGCGACGTGACAGACTTCTCAGGATATGTAGGAAAGTTCACAGCCAAAATCCGCAAAAGACCGAGATACGTTGATGAGGACAAGTGCACGGGTTGCGGCCAATGCGAAGAAAAATGTCCATTGAGCGTCCCGAGCGAATTTGATTGTAAGCTCGGAAAAAGAAAAGCGATCTACAGACCATTTCCACAAGCCGTGCCAAACGTACCCGTCATAGACCGAGAACACTGCCTCTACTTCACTAAAGGTGTCTGCAGGGTCTGCGAAAAGTTCTGTGCTCATCACGCAATAGACTTTGAACAAAAGGAGAAATATGTTGAAGTTCCGGTTGGTTCAGCGATTCTAGCCACTGGTTTCGATCTCTTCGACGCCACTCGAATCAAAGAATATGGTTATGGCAGGCTTCCGAACGTCATCACTAGCATAGAATTTGAGAGGCTCACACACGCCTCTGGACCTACTGCCGGAAAGATACAACTCAAAAACGGTAAGCCACCTGAGAGTGTCGCAATCGTACATTGCGTTGGAAGCCGCGATAAGAACTACAACGAGCATTGTTCTCGAGTCTGCTGCATGTACTCATTGAAAACCGCTCATCTCGTGCATGAGAAGACCGACGCGAAAGTCTACGAGTTCTATATCGACATGCGAGCCTTTGGGAAAGGATATGAAGAATTCTACAAACGCGTATTACATGAAGACGTTACGTTCATCCGAGGCCGGGTGGCTGAAGTCACAGATGTGGCTCAGGATCCTTCTGAGAAAGGAAAGCTGATTGTTGTCGCTGAAGACACACTCCTAGGGATCGTGCGTCGCGTTGCGGTCGATATGGTCGTTTTGAGCGTAGGCCTAGAACCGAGAAAGGATGCTTCACAATTAGCGCACATATTTGGAATCAGCAGAAGCAAAGATGGTTTCTTCCTTGAGAGACACCCGAAGCTTGCCCCTGTTTCAACGGCAGCGCAGGGCATCTACGTCGCCGGATCCTGTCAGAGCCCCAAGGATATCCCTGACTGCGTGGCCCAAGGTGCCGCGGCTGCGGCGAACGTGATCTCATTTGCCGATAAGGGAGAGATCGAGTTGGAACCGACTGTTGCTATTATCAACGAGGAGGCTTGTTCCGGGTGCAAAATCTGCGTGGGCCTTTGCCCCTACCTCGCCATAAGCTTTGATGAATCCAACAACCGTGCCGCCATCACTTCAGTTCTCTGCAAGGGATGCGGAGTCTGCGTAGCGGCATGTCCCTCAGGGGCAATTGAGCAACAGAATTTCACTAACAAGCAGTTAATGACCGAAATCGAAGCGATCTGCTCGTAGGATTATGGTGATTGACTTGGATACGCGATTCGAACCAAAGATCGTAGGGTTCCTCTGCAGATGGTGTGCCTATACAGGAGCCGATCTTGCGGGACTAAGTAGGATCATCTATCCTCCGAACATAACCCCTATTCGAGTAAACTGCTCTGGCCGGATCGACCCAACACTTGTTCTGAAGGCTCTCGCGGCAGGCGCCGACGGTGTATTGATAGCCGGATGCCATCCGGGCGACTGCCACTACATAAATGGCAATGTGAAGACGATCCGACGATTCAAACTTCTACAGAACCTACTCGGCGAATTTGGAATAGAGAAGGAGCGCGTGAGGCTGGAATGGGTTTCGGCCTCTGAAGGTGGAAGATACGCTAGCATCGTGGAAAGCATGACAGAAGAAATCCGAACCTTAGGGCCACTCAACTGGAAGCGAGAAGTAGTGATACCGGCATGACCAAACCCAAAATTGCCTTCAACTGGGCAAGTAGCTGTGGCGGCTGCGAAATCGCCATCCTGGAGCTAGGGACTAAGCTCGTCGAACTGCAGGATAAAATTGACATAGTCTTCTGGCCTGTTGCATTAGACTTCAAGTACTCAGACCTAGAAAGCATGTCGGACAAAAATATCGACGTGACCTTCTTCAACGGAGCAATCCAAACCTCCGAAAACCTGCATCTAGCGCAGCTACTCAGAGCCAAGTCCAAACTGCTCGTGGCGTTCGGAGCCTGCGCAACCATGGGCGGCATACCCGCATTAGCAAACACGAAGAACAAGGAACAGATCTTCAATTCATCCTACAAGGAAACCCCAACCACAGACAACCCACAAAACATAACGCCTCAAACAAAATTCGCAGCGCCGGAAGGCGAGCTCACGCTCCCGGAATTTTATGGCACAGTTAGGACGCTGGATCAGGTTGTTGACGTCGACTATTACGTTCCAGGTTGCCCACCAATGGGAGCTCAAATCGAGAAAGTAGTCGGAACCATCCTAAGCGGCTTGCTTCCACCGAAGGGAGCTGTGCTCGGCGCATCCGACAAATCACTTTGCCACGAGTGCAAACGTGAGAAGACAGACAGAAAGGTATCGAAACTTGTCCGGACTTATGAAACGATATCAGATCCGAAGAAGTGCCTGCTAGAGCAGGGGGTCATATGCATGGGGCCCGCGACAAGGGGTGGCTGCGGCGCTATTTGCCTAGACGCTAACAGCCCTTGCAGAGGTTGCTACGGCCCATTACCAAACGTGGTAGACCAAGGTGCGAAGATGCTCTCAGCGCTTGCATCTGTCTTCGATGCAGAGAGCGAAGAGGATATCCAGAAACTGGCCGACAGCGTCGTTGACCCCATTGGAACCTTCTATCGATTTGGCCTTGCACGATCGCTATTGAAGAGGACGAAAGAATGAAAACCATTACCATCAACCCTGTAACCAGGCTTGAGGGGCACGGCAAGATTTCCATCTTTCTTAACGACGAAGGGAATGTTGAGAATGCATACTTCCAAGTGCCCGAACTTAGGGGATTCGAAAAATTCTGTGAAGGCAGACGGGTTGAGGAGATGCCGGACATCACCAGTAGGATCTGCGGCGTATGCCCTGAGGCCCACCACCTAGCCTCAACCAAAGCCCTTGACGCTGTCTTTCACGTTGACCCTCCACCTACCGCGAAAAAATTGAGAGAACTACTCTACAGCGCTTTCTTCGTAGCGGATCACACAACTCACTTCTACATTCTAGCCGGCCCAGACTTCGTGATGGGGCCTTCCGCCCCTAAAGCGGAACGGAACATTCTGGGCGTCATATCAAAAGTCGGTCTAAATATCGGTGCATCCGTAATCAAGCACCGCTCAGATGCCCTCGACGTAGTGGGGATTATTGGCGGAAAGAGAATTCACCCAGCCTGTGGAGTCCCCGGCGGTGTGACCAAAGCAATTACGGAAGAAGAGCGAACTAGAATCGAGAAGATAGCGGAATCAGAAGTCGAGTTCGCAAAATTTACACTCAAATTGTTCGACGAAGTCGTCCTTCAGAACAAGGAATACGTAAGCCTGATACTCGGCAAGACATATGCCAGCAAAACCTACTACATGGGCACAGTGGACGAAGAGAACCAGGTGAATTTCTATGACGGAAAGATCAGGGTCATAGATCCTGAGGGAAAAGAGTTTGCGAAATATCATCCCAAAGACTACCGGCAGTACATCGCGGAACACGTGGAACCGTGGACCTACCTCAAGTACCCGTACCTGAAGAGCATCGGCTGGAAAGGTTTCGTCGGCGGAAAAGATAGCGGAGTTTACAAGGCGACGCCGTTGTCACGCTTGAACGCTGCCGACGGCATGGCGACGCCCCTAGCCCAGGAAGAATACAAGAAGATGTACGAAACTCTCGGCGGCAAACCTGTACACGCAACGCTGGCAACTCACTGGGCTCGCTTGGTTGAACTTCTCTACGCAGCAGAACGTATGCTTGAACTAAGCGGAGACAAAGAAATCACAAACCCGAACGTTCGCACACTTCCAACCGCTACTCCAGATGAAGGAGTTGGCTGCGTGGAAGCACCTCGTGGGACGTTGACGCATCATTACAAGACTGATGAAAAAGGCCTCGTTAGGAACGTGAACCTGATAGTCGGGACTACCAACAATCATGCTGCCATAAGCATGTCGATAAAGCAAGCTGCTGAAGGCTTGATCAAGAACGGCGACGTGTCAGACGGTATTCTCAACATGGTAGAGATGGCCTTCAGAGCCTATGACCCCTGCTACGGTTGTGCTACACACACCCTTCCGGGACAAATGCCTCTTGACATCAAGATCTACAACAAGCAGCAGATTGTTACCCACCACCTAAGAAGACCGTAGAGGAGATTCAGAATAGTTCAGTGCGGGCTGGGTAGTACGACAATTCTACTGCTGGGTATTGGAAATTCAATCATGGGCGACGACGGACTGGGAGTTCACGTAGTAAGAATGCTGAAGAAAGGGATTCCAGCGAGAGATGATTTGGAGTTCAAAGAACTGAGTGTCGGAGGCCTGAAACTGGTTGAGGAGATTCTGGGTTACGAGAAAGTGTTCATAATCGACTCGGTTGATACGGAGAATCGACAGGTTGGTCGTATCCGTGAGTTCTCGCCGGAGCAGTTCAAAGCAACAGAACAATCATCTCCGTCGCCTCACGTCCTGAATTTCGCCACCGCTTTGGAACTATACAAGAAACTGGAACCAAGTAGGATTCCGGGTACCATTAGAATCTTCACGATCGATATTGACCCAGACTTCACCTTTCGCGAAGGATTAAGCCCAACCATTCAGGAAGCTGCCGCAAATCTAGTTGAAATGATTACTCAGCATATCAAGCGGGCGTAAGATTGAAGTCTGCTGTCTTTAACTTAGGTAGACTCGGACGACTATTCAGTCCCCGTCTGGAATTAAACGCGTATGTATGTGTCAGCGATGGGTACCTTCAAAGCAATCACCATGACGAACTAAGACACTATATGCTCTATGTTCTATTATGGTAAGTCTATGGCGTATCCATTTATTTTCACCACTCCCAAGTGAACCGAGTATAGACTATGTCAGATCGCGTTATCAAAACTCAACATTGCATACTCAGGCAGACGTTCGAATGGAAGCTTAGTCTCAGAGGAAAAGGGTTGATGCTGAAATGACGCAAGCGCTATTGAAGAAGAGAGAAGAGACAAAAGAACAATGCTTCCTACTAGAAAAAACATGGGATGCAATGAACGAGATTAGTGCAGATCTCAAGAATCGGGGAGTAAACGTCGCACCGGAAATTTATACATCGCTTAGAAGCACAAAAATCCTGATCACACAATGCCAAACTCACCCTAACCCTGATGAACTGACATCACGAGAGATTGACTCGTACTTGGGATTCTGTGTCGGTTGCTGCGGCCAGAATGTTGCCTCGCGGATTAAGTGTGAACTGCGAAACGTCGAAGACCACCTAATAATTCAAGCCATGAATGAGCTAGGCAAAGATTACGCCCTGAAATTGCAGCAGCGGACAGTGAAAGCGTGGGAGCCCCTTCACGAACGGATCGTGGCCAATATCGAGAACCTAGATCAAGCGATCAAAATCGAAAACGATGTCCTCTCAGCATACCAACGTGTAATCGAAGAGAACATTTCCTATTGGTTAGCCGTCGAGGAAGACGTCGTCGAAAGCTACACGAGAATGGCCCGCGAGACGGAGAGAAGCGAAGTAAAATCCACGCTCACTAAACTCATCGAGGATTCCAAAGGCCACATAGAAGTCCTGGGTTCAATACGCGAGAACTTCAGAAAGATCGCTGCAGATGAGAAACGTCACGGAAAGATGCTCGAAGAACTAAGGGAAGAGAAAATAGCCGCATGATCTTCAGCCCTCAGGGTCGCTGAGGGTGCAAATGCAGTCAAGTTCTGCGGGAGTAAAACTGAAAATCCGCGTAAAGGCTCCGAGCAGAGAAACCAGGCTCACATCCGAACCCGATGGAACATTAGTGATGCATGTAGCCGCCCCGCCGGTTAAGGGTAAAGCCAACCGCGAAATCACAAAATGGCTTGCACACAAGCTTCGAACGCCATCGTCCATGTTGCAAATAGTGTCAGGTTTTCATTCAGACACGAAAGTAATCTTCATTGTAGGGATGACGGAAACTGAAATTGCGGCAAAATTGGGGATCACCAATACAAAGTAGTCCGACAATGGCATTTCCATTCCACGTCCTGCTTAGAACGCGAATCTGCGTCATGCTATTCGCGCTTGAGAATAGCTGAGCTCTGAGGATAACTTCGTTAATTGTGCTAACATTATGTGAGAACTGATTGTGTTCATCGCAAGTGGCTCGCCCTTTTTATGACCGCGGTCGCAGTACGGCCCTCAAAATTGAGGGAGGTGCTTCGTTGAAATTTCCGTCGAGAGGTCACCTGTGGTCTCATCGAGATTTCAGACGGTTGTGGCTAAGTGACACGGTCAGTCAATTTGGCAACCAGTTCACGTCCCTAGCTCTCCCTATTCTTGCGGTTCTGAGTCTCACTGTGAACGCGTTTCAACTCGGCCTGCTAATAGCTCTGCAGACAATCTCCTTTCCCATACTAGGGCTCTTTGTGGGCGTGATCGCAGACCGTTCGCGAAAGCGGCCAATAATGATTGCATGCAACTTTGGCCGAATGATTACCCTCGCGTCAATTCCCGTCGCTTACTCCCTTTCCGCCTTGACAATCTACCAACTCTACGCTGTGGCCGTGATCAATGGCATCTTCACGGTTTTCTTCGAAATATCCTACCAATCCTATCTCCCGGTATTGGTAGACCGTGCAGATTTGGTCGAAGGAAACGCGAAGCTTCAGACGAGCTGGTCAGGAGCTCAGGTCGTGGGGCCAACTATCGCGGGCTTCATCTACGAAATCATAGGCGGAGCATTCACGATAGCGGTAGACGCGATAGGTTACTTAGCTTCCGCTCTCGCGCTCCTCTCCATACAAAAGCCTGAACCAACCCCTTCGTCCGACCACCCGATGTCAGGGGGTAGGAATTTCTTTGCTGAAATGAAAGAAGGAATCCACATCGTATTTGATAGTGACATAATCAGAAGATGATGTTTTCCACGGCCACAGCAAACCTGGGCAGCTCGATATTCCAAGCTATACTTACCATCTTCCTACTCAAAATGCTCCACTTCACGCCAGCTACTATTGGCGTTCTTGGAACAATTACCGCAGTCGGATTCTTGCTAGGGGCTTTACTCGCGCCGAACTTCACAAAGAAAGTTGGATTGGGGCCGTCGATTGCTATATCGATCTTCGTCCCGATCGTCGCGATGTTGCAACCGCTCGCACTGTACGGTTACGCGTATCCAATAATGGGCGCCGTCGGCTTCGTCTCGGGCCTCATGCTGCCTATTTACAACATCAACACCGTCAGTCTCCGACAATCCCTAGTTTCCGATAAACTTCAAGGACGGATGAACGCAACCGTGCGAACAATAAACTGGGGAACTTTACCTGCGGGATCATTCATCGGGGGTATCCTCGGGCTCTATATTGGAATCGTACCCACGATACTCATCGGCGGCGCGTTATCCGGAGCAGCGGCGATATGGATTCTTTTCAGTGAAGTAATTGGTTTGAGAGAGATGCCCAAAGTAGACTTCACAGATCCGGAGCGAAGCGATTTTGGGCCGGACAGCCTTGAAGTCCAAAACAAATACCAGTAACAACAGCATACTACCTCACACTAGGAGTGTGACGGATAGTGCAATTCACCGTACTCGGCAGCAGTGGCGCTTGGCCTGAACGAGGGCGTGCGTGCAGCGGCTACCTGCTCGAATCGGCCGGCCAGCGCGTGGTCCTCGACCTCGGATTCGGTGCGCTGCCACGCCTCCTTGATCACTGCCCCGCTCAGGACGTTGATGCGGTCTTCGTCACTCACGCGCACGCAGACCACTGCGTCGACCTCTACGGACTCTACCGGGCGCGCGCCCTTCCGGAGCCTCCGTTCCCGCCCCTCTCCGTCTACGCGTTCCCAGACGTGATGGACCGGGTAGGGAGTCTCGACGGTGCCGAGGGGCCGGCGCGGCTGCGGCGGGGGTGTGATTTCCATGCGATCGGCCCCGACCAGACGGTTGAGGTCGGACCCTTTGCGTCCGGACGGTGGCACTACCCCACTTCGTCCCAAGTCTCGGCTTCCGAGTTGAAGTGGAGGGACTCGTGATCGCCTATACCGGAGACACCGGACCGACTGAACAGATCGTGGAACTCTCACGTGGAGCTGACTTGTTCGTGTGCGAGGCGACTCACCAGGCGGTGCCGCACGAAGGCCCGGTTCGTTTCCTCCTAACCGCGGGTGAGGCGGGACGCTACGCTCGGGAGGCGGGCGCGGCGCGCTTGATGCTGACTCACTTCTGGCCTGGAGACGACCGCGAGGTCTCTCGATCCGAAGCGGCTCGCGAATTCAGAGGCGAGCTTCTGATAGCCGAGGAAGGCTTGACCCTCTCGCTCTCGAAATGAATTCCTGACAGAGAGCTTGTGAGGGGGAGCGGACTCTAGAAGCGCGTCATCCAGCGGACAGGGAAAAAGAGTATGATGGTGGGGCCGAAGGGACTAGCTTGTTGCATCAAGTGAGTTGCTTCCATATCGTGTTATTTCGAGGCGTTCGTGTCTCAATCCTCCAGCCTCACTGGAAACTTCAACAGTAAATGACAGAAAACGAATCACTGATTGCGGCTACCTGCTGGCTGAGGTGTTGAACATTAAAGGATTCATCATTCTTACGTTGGCTTTGGCTGATCGGCTAATTTTGGATTTCGGCTTACGAACCTTTTGGCACATCGTGAGACCGTGTCGAAAACCACACAAAGAAAACGAAAGAACTTGGCTCATAGACTGGTCACTCAGCGACCACAAAGAATTCCAAGGGATAGCCAAGTACAATATATCTGACTCGAAGGCATGTGGATCAGTTTGAAAGATGCACTTTCGAAAGATGTAGACGATCCGGGCTATCACAAGAACAAGGGGGACGACCTCTTCTATCGGGAAAAGTTTGAGGAAGCTATCACGGAATACGATATCGCAATCCGACTCGACCTACACAATCCAATCTATCATAAGGACAAGGGGGACGCACTCCGTAAATTGAACAGACTTGACTACGCAGTCAGGGAGTATGATGCTGCTATCCGACTTAACCCCAACAAACCGGATTATCATTACAATAAAGGGATTGCACTCGATGGGTTGAAGAGGTTCGGTGAGGCTACTACGGAATACGATATCGCACTCAAACTTGATCGCAACAATCCGGATCCGGATTATCATCACAGTAAGGGGGATGCACTCGATGAGCTGGGAAAGACTGCCAAAGCTGTCAAGGAGTACGATATGGCAATCAAACTCGACCCCCACAATCCAATCCGGCATAGTGCTAAGGGGAATACACTCCGTGAGTCGGGCAAGCTAGAGGAGGCTGTGAAGGAGTACGATAAAGCAATCCGACTTAGCCCTAACGATCCGGTTTATCATAACAACAAGGGCGCTACACTTGTCGGGTTGAACAGGTTGGAGGAGGCTCTCAAAGAGTTCGACATAGCGATACGACTTGACCCCGACGATCCGGCTCATCACATCAATAAGGGGCACACGCTCAATGAGCTTGGAAAGTTCGCTAAAGCTGTTAAGGAGTACGATATAGCCATTCGACTTGACACGGACAATCCAACGCCCCATAGCAAGAAGGGGACTGCACTTGGTGGGTTGAATCGATCTGAGGAGGCTCTCAAAGAGTTCGACATAGCGATACGACTTGACCCCGACGAACCAATTCATCATCACAATAAGGCGGGGGAACTCATTGGGTTGGAGAGATTTGCTGAAGCTGTCAAGGAGTTGAGTATAGCAATCCGACTTGACCCCGACGAACCAAAGTTCCATGACAGTAAGGGGGCTGCACTCGGTGGGTTGAACAGGTTTGAGGAGGCGCTAAAGGAGTTAGATGCCGCAATTCAGCTTAACCCTAACGATCCGGATTATCGTAACCATAAGCGGATCGTACTCAAATATATGAAGAGTTTGAACTTTGATGACACCACTCGAAGGATTAAGAAAATGCAAAGCCAGCTAGAAGGATTTGAACGCAGGGTAAAAGAGAGTACGGAACGGGTAAGGCTGAATGAGCAGCGTCTGAGAAACTTGAGAGGGTTGAAGAAGACTGATGACACTGTTCGAAGGATTAGGGAAATGGAACACCGGGTACAAGAAGCGGAGGAGCGCACCGATCGCTTAAGGCTGACATATGAGCAGCGTCTGACAGAGTTGAGTAAGGAATCGCTCGAAGGCATGGACGCTTATGTCTTACTCGGAGTTTCGCCAACAGCCAGCTACGATGAAGTGAAAAAGGCGAAACTTAGACTCGCAACCATATACCATCCAGACATGAGCAGAAACCCTAACTCAGCCCACGTATTTGACGCAATTCAGAAGGCGTACGAAAAGATCATGAAAGAGCGTCCCGAATGGCGATAAGTATGAAAACTGTCTCAAGGAGAGTAGTGGTCGAAAAGCCTAGCAGTTCTAACATTACCTATCTCCTGTAATGGCTGGAAGGGTGCACTTGCCTTTTTGTTCTAGCTGTGGAGCAAAGGTCGATTCCAGCTTATTCTTTTGCCCTAGCTGTGGAACTAAACTGAAGGCAGCTAGGGATCCCTCTCCAGCTACCAAACAGATTTCCATGAAGGAGAAAGGCGGAGAACTCGAAGATTCTGTTGCAGGCTACTTTCGGAGCAAGGGTTACGACGTTCAGATAAGAACCAAAATGAGAGACCGCAGAGATGTTTATCACGAAATAGATGTCTTGGCAGCGAAGAGAGAGGATTTTGGAATAATACAGATCGCTGTTGAATGCAAGAATGTTCGGTCTCGGATAGACATCAAAGAGATCAGGAACTTCAACGACAAGCTGTCGGCTCTAGGAATAACCAAAGGCATCTTTGTTTCAACTGGGGGATTCACGACAGATGCGGAGGCAGATGCCGCTTCAGTAAATATTGAGCTTTGGGACGAGAAGGCGTTAGAGGAAAAGATTTCAAGACAGGAGACACCGGAAAGAGACATAATCCATGATGCTCTTCCGGTCAATCCCGACTCAATTGATATGATTGCTCCAAAACATCTGAAAAACTATAGTGTCTTCTCCGAATCGAAGGAACTCGACTTCAGACCCTATTATTTCCTTGATTACCATTGCTTCTCTCAGTTCACAGTCAGAGGTGATTCGACGATAATGGAAAGCAAAGGAACCCTGACAATAGATGCTGTTGACGGACGAGTCGTTGATTCAGCAACATCAGCCGGACAGGAAGCTGATTTGCCTAGTCACGGGGCCTACGCTGGGTGTAGAGGGATGCAAACTCAGACCGTCACAGCGGCGAGTTTGCCACATGACCTGCCAGTTTCAACGAGCCGAGCTCGGATAGACTCGGGGCGTGCCAAAGCCATCGCCAAGGTTGAACTCGTTAAGGGTCTTTCAAGCGAATATTCCTACCATGTGTCCTCAGGAGTACGTATAGCGAGAATACCGATCCCAACAACACGTTCAAAACTCCTCAATCCCAAGAAGAAGGATGTCGAAATCCTCAATGTTGAACCGGTCAAGATTCCTCTTCTGACAGGGACGTACAAGTTCCGAAACTTTGCATACACTAGAACTTGCTTGGCTTCGACTGGTGAGTTAATGCTTGATCAGACCAGTAAGTGCCAGTTGTGTTCTGATAGACCTGTGGTGGTCTGTGAAAACTGTGGGGCTATTGCATGTGAGTCTCATACGAGGACTTGCTCGATTTGTTCAAAGCCCTTATGCACTAGCTGTGCGACTTCAAAGGGCATTATTTCAAAGACTTTCTACTGCCAAGAGCACAAACCGCAAAAATAGATGTATCGCCGATAAGAGTTTCGTTTATTGAATATTTGATCTATTAGCATAGTTTCATAAAGAGTCGTTGAATTTCCCGATGGATATGGTAGAATTTCGTCCCTTTTTGGAATGCTTGCAAAGGGAGTTTAAAGAAGAAAATATTCGAGCTGAGGAAGTCAACCCAATTTCAACTTGGTTCAGTTATGGGAGCAATCTCTACCGCCCAGATTTCGAATCCAAGATTAAGGAATATGGTTCTAACCTGTCTTTGCTTTGTGCCCTGAGAAGTACTCTAAGCGGTTACGAAAGAAGGCTGGACAATAAATCAAGCAGGAGAGGACTTGCTTATGCTCTTCATGAGCTTAAACAGACAAATGGCTCTGAATCCCCTGAACCTGTGGAAGGAATCATACATAGTGTGCCAGTAGCCGACCTACCTGCTTTTCTTCGATTCGAAGGAGTTCTAGATGAATCGTACAGAGTGATCAAGGCTGACAAGGAAGAAGGAGAGACAGAGAAAAAGCCGAAACGAAAAAGGAGGTACAATATCAGGAGAGTACCAGTCATAGTCTATTCAAAAGAAGAACCTACGGTCTGTTTCGGGTATGCGAATTGTTTCACTCTGCTGGGACGCTATACCGTACCTGAACAGAGCATCCCATGTCAGATTGAGCGTAATTATGAAAAGCTAGTCTGTTATGTGCTAACTGCAATGAATGGAGCTATATGTTTCGGGAATGACATTACGCCCTTCCTCGAAGACCTATGCAAGATTGAAAGTCAGTTGTGCTTCAACAAAGGTTAGGCAGAGCTACTTATGGTGGGGCATCGGACTAATCTGCTCCTTTCAAGCCCTCCGGGATTTGAACCACAGAATGCCGAAAAGCAGTGCTAGGGGGAAGCTCAATTCGTATGGAATTACCGCTACTGCGTGTACGTAGTGTACTGGGTAGTTTGGGTAGTATGGGAAGAAGTATGTTACCGGTGTAGTTTGGGCAAACGTAGTACTAGTGTTTGCAAATATGGTAGTAAAGATAGTTGTTGGTGAAGAAATCGGAGTCGATGTCGGAGGAATAATTGAAGTATGAACTGGGCTTAACCATGCTAACACACTGTCAACAAAGCTGGCTACTCCTTCCAAAGTGGTAATGATTGTAAGCAACTCCCAAACAATTTTCCACTTCCGAAGTATTTCTCTGAAAGTTTTCGAAGGACGCTTCTTTGGTAATCTGGGCTTCATTATTTCTTGATTGTGCAATGAAGGGATATTTCTGCCTTAACATTGGCTTTCGATTCAAAACGCAAAACCGAAAAGTGTTGACTATTGCCCCATTACTGAGCGGGTACCAATGAATTTCACTATGACATTCAAGGCATTCGCACACGATGTTGTGAATCCCCTTCCCTGCAATCGGGATGTGACGTTACACTGAATTTGATTAATTCAAAAGGAGTCTTGGAAATCCACAAAGGAACCGTGGGTCCCCAAACTGAATACGAATTCCTGGAGTATATGTTCTCGGACGCAAGGAGGGCAAGACTTTCTACGTTCGCTGTGTCGGTCGGGCTGATGTTGATGTGAGGACTCGACTGAAGGAACACATTGGCGGATATGGTCGGTTTAAGTTCGAATACGCATCTTCTCCTGAAGATGCCTTCAGAAAGGAATGTGAGTTATACCATGACTTCCGGGGACCGGAAGGCAAACTCGACAATAAGAATCACCCTGAAAGAGCTCAAGGCGTTGCGTGGCTTTGTACCACGTGTAACATATTTCACCCACCACCAGTTGGGCAAACCACGGCTTAGCTGCTTATGCTAGAATGCGCTCAGCTCAAGTCTATTTTTGCTACGCCTGTTTTGTAAATCGCAAGCCGTCTGGTAATGTGAACCCCATTTCTTTCGTGTCTGGGCTAGACAAGTCAAACTGCCCCCGATTCTGATGTGACGGTAGTATAGCTAGAGTAAGGAACAGCAATTACCGTGAATACTAACGCTAACGCTACCATCAGCGACTTGAGGCAAGGCACAAAGACAGATACAGTGAGATATGTCAGCATCGTTGGCACAACTACCCAGAGCAACGTCGGAAACAACCTGTGTGCGGCGATGGGGCAGTGCCTGAGGTGGTTCCATGCGAGCCTGCATTTTCCGTAACATGAGAGGAGAGAGCAAGAGGAGAGGAGCGACTTAACTTCTACCTTTGAACCAAGCGCCAAGTTCCCCAAGTCTTTTCTAAGATCCCAATTGAGGCGTATTTGCCCAGGGTCCAGATCGTCTTGACTTTTCGTGTGAAGAGGTCGCTTAGCCAATACTACACGTGATCGTTGGTATTCCTTCGATTGAATGCAAACTGGTGCATCCCGGACGTTTTCGACATTTTGCACGCCTTCCCCCTTTAGAATGACGTTGAAATCTTTGCTGCGAAGTCTAACGAAATACTTGTTGGCATCTTGAACCTTTGCCTGGCGAACCTTGAATGGATGGGTTCTTCCTCTTGACTTGATTTCTGTCGGACCGGACAAAGAGAACTCCTTACCGGCGACGGGAATCCATGATAATTATTCCTCTGTCGAAGAGAACCAAGATCGCCACAACAAGAACGATCGCACCGAGAATAATCAGAGAGGGTAGGAGCCCAAGAACTAGATTGGGAGCGAGCGCAACCACCGAGTATCGAGCAACCGTTATGGTGTTGTAACCCAATTCCGTCTGCATACTAGCTTGCGCTACCTTCTCGGTTATCACAATCGAGCTTACTACATCTGGTGTAGTTCCAAGGTTATCTACCTCTATTCTGTATTGACCTGAGACTGGAACTATGAAGTCTCCAAAGGAAGAAGAGCCCGAGACAGAGTAAACAGTTGCCTTATCGCCGAAATCCTTCGATATACCTAGGTCGCAGTTTTGGCATTGATTAACCTCTACTGCCACTGACGAGTTAGCTTGAAGCGCAACATCTCCTAAGTCTTGGTAAACTTGACTGGCAGTCGCCCCGCTTTGAAAGAATCCTTGGAGAGTTATCGGTTGCGCCAGCGTGTAAACATTCTGGGATTGGTAAGTCACGGTTGGGACTTGGTATGTGTACGTGAAAGACTCAGCCACATTCCGACTCGTCACGGCTGGGTACCAAGGTGCAGTTAGAAGAACTAATGCGATGACGAAAACGATAATCGAACTAATGATTGCGGTTTTCAAGCCAAAAGCCGAACTAGGAGGACGGTTTCACGGTGCTTAAGACTTTGTATTTTTCATGCTCTTTGATGCATTAGGTGTTAAATACGAGGAATTTCTCATGAGAAAATCATGACAAACCGGAACATGCGTGGTAAATCTAGGATTGTCGTGACGCCGATTGTCTTGGTCTTGATTATCCTTCTTGCGGTGTCACTTGGAGGTTTGGGATATTTCTACTATCAGGCGTCCTCTCTACAAAACCTCGCAAATGCGGGAGCCGCTATCAAGATTGTCCACTGGCAGGCGAGTTATAACGTGGGAACCTTGGAAGCCTTGTACGAAGTAAAGATTACGAACGGTAACAGTTTCGACGTTACATTGACTCAACTGACAATCAGCGTGGTCGATAACACAGGAGCGCAAGTTTCCGGCAATACTCTATCTTCTCAAGCGGTTATCACAGCAGGCAACTCCGTCACAACTGAGATTTCTGTCAACTTTCCTGCTAACGGGGCAGGACACAGCGTCCAAGCCGTTATCACTACACCGTATGGGCAGGTTGTCATCGGAAGCGCCTGAGAGCGTTAGGAATAGCCAATGTTTACAGTAAGCCATTCGTCTCCCCCTGGACACACACATAATTCCCATTTCAATTTCAACAGAATCTCGAAGATCGGGGGAGGCAATAAGTCGCATGTCAGTCGTTGATACGTACCGATCAAGGCGGTACAACAAGAAACAACCAATACAAAAACAGTCAAACGGTATCATATCGAACAGTGCATATCAGAAATCTACCATAGCTTCAACCTGATGAGTAGGGATGAGGTAATTGATACCATGAACCCCCTGGTATTCCCTTTGGTGTCAGCGTCCACGGTCAGAATCATTTCGAAAGGTAATGATTCTCTCACTTAGAGGATCTGTCGGGACTCCTCTTAGGCTTTTTTACCGTATGCGCAACCGAAACGTGTCACTTCGTTGTGAGCGGAAAAAAAGTGCAACTTCATAAAATGAAGTAATTTTCGCAAGGGCAGAATTCGAATGATGCCCTCTCAAGTAAGACGAGCGGCGAGATTAGCTCAACCGACACTCAATTCCATTATTGACTATATCATTTATGACCTTGATTATGTTGGGTGCGTTGGCGGTTGTTGGTTGAAGGTCAATTTTCATGCTCCGAACATCGCTTCGCATGTTCGGAGCTACGTTAGCAAACGTGGGTTATCCGAAAGCTGCTGACGATACCAATTCGGAAAGCCCTGGTCATTGAGATAGGCGTCCTCGAATTCATCTTCATCGTCATTAGGCGCAGTTACTTCTAACGGAACGAGAATTACTCTCTGTTTTAGCCATGCGGGAAGTCGTGACCATTGCCTTTCGACGTTCTGGGTGAGTTCGGCGGGAAACCACAATGCCACAAACCTGAAGGAGTATTGGAAGTTTTTTGCTGCATCAACGAAGACTCCCCTCGGTTCGTTCCTTATTTTCCGTGAAGACAGAACCTCGATAGCTGCAACCTCACTCCATTTCCACTGAAGTAGAGTGTCTGGAGCGACTTCCAGCGCATCTGGTTGGTTTTCTCGAGCCGGCGAGTCAAGAAGGGGGATAACTCTATGTCCGATCTCCCATGCCTTCTCTCTTCCAGCCCTGAAGATCACTCCATGTTCCTCGCCTCCGTCCCTCGAAAACTTCCAGTTTAGAGCGAAGAGGCTACGACCACGAGGACTGACAGAATAGACCGTTGCCATCCGACCTCCTCGCCCCGGTTCTAAGTGTGTTTGACGTGAACCGATTAGTCCTCTGTTCTCTAGGGCTTGCGCTATCTCTCTTACGTCTTGCCCTGAAAAACGACCAGTCAACCCGCCCGCAGTTCGCCGAACCAGATCGTTTGGAGCATTGATCTCACTCTGCCGGATCATCCTCATGAACGCCTCCTCTTCTGGTGAGACACTGAGAAAAATCTGGTCAGGTAGTAGGCTTGCATCAAAGACGAATGCTTTACTCAGACCAACTTCAGCCTCCTTTAACAACCCCCGCTCTTCCAAAGTGTAGTCCATCTCTGGCTGTGCAATTGAAGGAGAAATGATGGCAGATCCTCCAATTGGCTTCGAAAGAGATATTTCCTCAAGCGCTGATAACCGATTGTTGTGTTCGTTGAATGCTAATTGCAGAGAAGTAATTTTTGCGATAAGATCTGCTGAGTTGCGTTCACAATTTTTGACTCGTGAAACGAGCGAGTCTAGCTTCGAGTTCAGCTTTTCATCATTCCTTTCGACCGACGCAGATATATCTTTGGAAAGTTCGGCGGCTTCTTGGTGAGCGTATCGTCGCATGGTCTCTGGTGCTGGCATAATTGAACCAAACTTGGAGGCAACCCAAACAACCAATAGAGCGGTAAGAAGGATCAGTGAGTAAACAGAAAGCGAGAAAGCCAAGTCCCATAGCGATCCCGATGGAAATTGGTCAGCCAGCGTGAAGACGATTAAAAGATGAGAGAGCCATGTTACGGCAGCGAGAGCAAGTCCTCTTTTGTCGTACCATTCACCGTACACATAGCGAGGGATGAGAAGGACAGCCACTATCAAGATTGGTAATGTCGCCCAGAATTCCACGCATTTTCACCTACCATTACTCCCGTGAGGGTATAAAAAGCGGCGAAGGGAGATTTCTCGGAAAGCACAGACCGAGTTCTAATTCCTATCGCCAAACGCCAAATCCGTGAGGTCGAGAACCTAACAGAACATAATCAGCGATTAACACAACCGCTATTGAAAGTCGGCACCCACGTTGTAGAAGATGAGGACATTGAGAGGAGAGCAATTTCTTCAAGGACGTGGTGCGCAACGAAAGACTCCTCTTTCAACTCATGCTATGAGTCGAAATTAAAGCCAGATAAGGTCTGAATATTGCAGAGTAAAGACCGACCCTCTGGATAACCCTCATGGGCGGATTCGTTCAACCTGCTAATCTTGCTTGTCGGAGTATTACCAATGGTGACAGATAGAATATGGTCTGCGGTTTGGGTACTTGCATTCGTGCTTCTTGGGGCGGTGTGTATGTTTGCGTCTCCTCGCCTCTCTACTTTCAAGTGAATTCTTCAACAACAAAGCGAGCGCTTATGCGCGCCAGTCCGTCTTTCATGTTCTTCTTCTGCTATACGCATTGCCCAGCTCAAATCTGGTAATTTCTCACTCGTTTCCCTGGGTCTTGTTGCGAAGTATTCGTCTTCGATTGAAGCGTATTGGTTCCTGATCTGGTCAATTTCTGGTTCGTTGAAGAGGCGGACGGTGGATTCTTCCGGATAACCGGCTAGGAACTTGATTGCATCGATTGTCAGGTCAGTCCTCCTTTCACTCTGCGCTTTAAGGAGTGACATAAGAAAATATGTTCTTGAAATCTTCGCAATATGCGATAGCTTTTGACGCGCGATGAGTTTCTGATTGAAGACCAACCTTCCCGTGTGCGGAGCACCGAGGTATAGGTCATGGTATTTCGGCGTATCGATGCACGTGTAGCGAAGATATTCTGCCAGATAGGCGCATCCTTCGCTGCTGAGGAAACTACAATGTGTTGGGATATTTGACCTGTCTCTGATGACAATCTTGGCAGGCGTTGCGCTGGTACCAACCTGACTATTCGTGACGGTGAATTCCGTGAGGTCTCCTAAAGTTAGCCGGGTTTCTTGGAGTTTCAGACCTGAGAAAGCAAAAAGTGCGCATAAAGCCTTAGAGAGCGGATTATTCTGATTTTTGAAACAGTGTTCAACGTAACTTCTAAAATCTCTCCAGTGGCAGTAACTCAAGTCAGAGACCGCTGGCGTTACCTCCCACACCTTTTCGGGAGACTTATTTATTGTTGATATATGGTTGAAAGCAAGACTTGTTTGTTGGTCTTGTTTTGAAGTCTAAGACACGAAGTAAGAGCGTTATCCGAGAGCGAGTGCGGAGGGTCATTGCTCCCTCCAATGATCTGGCTAAGATTCGACGGATGATTGACACGGGAGAGAATCGAAAGAAGATTCTGGTCGCTATAAGAAATTGGGGAAAGCAGTTTCTGGCTGAGGATAGCGATGTGAGGGCGCAGATTCTCGATAATGAACTTGACACCTTACCTTGGGAGATTGCAAGAATTAAGTTGCAAGTATTGATTGAGCTTGCTGAGAAAGAGGTCAAGAGGTCACGTTGATTTTGGGTTCCATGGCGAAGGTGTGGTCATCCAGTTTCTGGACTATTTTGTAGCCTTCGTTCATTTTCTTGACAACTTGTTCACGTGGGACTTCTATGATTTCTCCAGAAGGCTTTGATGGGACGGTTTGTTTTGGTTGAAGCTTGTTGCCCGTCATATCCAGTATCTGCTTCATTGTGTATTGAGATAAGTCGCCGAGATTGCCGATTTCCTCTTCACTCATTATCCCGGATAAGATGTCTCTTCGTAGTTTAGCAATTGCTTCGTCCGCACTGACTAGCGCTGTTTTTGGTGGGGTGAGGTATTGGTCTGATGCTTGAGCATATGCCTTTCTCATTTGTTCAATGACGTCTTTCGGAATTCCTTTGTTTGTGGTGTAAACGGCTTCAATTCCTTCAACATGCCCCATCCAATATTGCCTCCACGAGTAGATTACGCCTATTTTCTTGTCTGATTCCGCACTCATGAGCCGATTGTCAAAGTACGACCTCAAAACGTAAGGTCGATTGTCGTCTCCGCTCGGTTGTTTCAATCCAAGCTTCTTGAAAACCGGACTGATTATGGCGTAGGAGATGTTCTGGGCGGGAACAAAGCTTTCAGTGTAATAGTTGATTTTGCCCACCTTCTCATACTGCAAACGGTAAGGGTGGTTATGGGCTATTATGGGGCTGTCGTCTGTTAGCTTCTCGGCTCTAAGCTCCTCCTTCTGCTTGCCATTTTTGTCTAGGACAGGTCTGCCTTTCTTGTCATAAACTCTGTGTGGTTTAGGTGTCATGCGGTCTTTGAGGTAAAACTCGAGAAACTGGCAACCCTGTTGGTTCAAGAAAGTTTGGTATTCTCTATCTTCGCCCTTGTTAATTTCTTCTCTAACGACAATTCGTGTGGGTATGGCAGGAAATTTCTTCTTTCTTTCGTCCATTCTGTAGAAGGTTACTTTTCGTTCCTTGTAGTCGATGTGCAGTTCAGGCAAATCTCTAATTCTTAATCCGTCGCTACCGTCATGGTTGCCGAGCGTGCGAGGTCTGAGACCGCTGAATGCGATTAGGCTGATTGTCACCTTTTGTCGCAGGTCAGAAATGACATCTAAGAGTTGTTGAAGCTCATCAGGTGAGGGCGGTTCTTCTCCTCGAAACTTCCTGTTTTTGCCTCGTCCTTTAATGTGAATCTCTGGTTTCTCAGGTAGAGTGATTCCGTTATGCCCAAGCCAACTTACCAAAGATTTAACAAAATTCGCAACATAATTTCCCTTAAAACCGTGTTTTTCGTCCTGTAGTATCGCTACTTTCCCAATGATCCACTTCTTGGCATCAAGGGGCGAAGCTGGCGGTTGGGCTAACTCGACGATGTCTTGAGGGGTAACGTTGAACAGTTCACAAAACAGCCCGAGACGTCGCAAGTCCCCTTTTGCTGTGATTTGCTTGCTGTGATTATCGAACCAAAGTTTGAGGTTTGGATCTTCTTTCAATTTCTCGTATTTGGGGAGGCGAGGCAACTCATGACGCCTCTACAGCCTGTGCTCTAATATGAATATAAGGACTCGTTTGATGCATGTGGTGGGGCCGAAGGGACTCTCATGGTTCGGCCGTGAACCATTTTGAACCCTCGACTTCCGCCATACCGTCATGTCTACGGGTTTCTTCGCTCCTGAAGTTCGTCATTCCGTTCAGGTCCGCAAACCCGTTAAGGTTTGGTCTTCTGGAGCCCTTGGCGGGTACGTATCCCTGTCGTCATCCCTGGCTAGACACCGCCACTCCCTCGGAGTGACTACGGCCCCACATCGGTTGGACAGGGTCGGCCCCAGCACCTGACCCTCAACGAGTTGCTATAACGGTTATGGCTGAATATGAGGGAACGCGTATAATACTCCCCAAAGATGAATTTCTCCTGAAGGTCCTTGCTCAAGATAGGACTCATCGGTAAGACAAACGCCGGCAAAACAACGTTCTTCAACGCAGCAACCCTCCTAACCGCAGAAGTCTCCACATACCCCTTCACCACGAAGAAACCCAACATCGGCCAATCCAATGCAAAGACAATCTGCGTATGCAAAGAACTGGGCGTCAAGGACAATCCGCGAAACTCAACCTGCATCGACGGCTCCCGTTTCATCCCAATCCAACTAATTGACCTCCCCGGCCTGATCAAAGGCTCGTGGGAGGGAAAGGGCTTAGGAACGCAATTCCTAAGCGTCGCATCCCAGGCGGACGCTCTCATACACATCGCAGACGCCTCAGCCAGCTTAGACGCTGATGGAAAACTCACCAAGCCCGGCATGGGCAACCCTGTCGCCGACGTTTACGACATTGAGGAAGAAATTGTACGCTGGTATTCAAAATCGGTCGAGAAGACACTCGGAAAAGTGAAGAACCATTCAAAGAAAGGGTCAACCGTAGACCACCTCTTCGCGCAAGACTTAGCCGGAATGAAGATCACTCCAACTCACATAACGCAAGCACTCAACGCAACGAACCTCACCGACAAGGACTTGGGGAAGTGGACCCGGCAAGATGTTTGGAATTTCGCCAAGAGCGTGCGCGAAATCTCAAAGCCAACACTGATCGTGGCAAACAAGATGGACATCGCGTTAGGTGAGAAGAACTATGAGAAGCTGATCAAAGAGTTTGGTCAGGCATTCGTGATTCCCGCGTCAAGCGACGCTGAACTCGCCCTTCGGAGGGCGGAACAGCAGGGGTATATTGAGTACGTTCCCGGTGAGGAAGCCTTCAAGGTCAAAGATAAGAGTAAACTTACGCTCGAACAACAAAACGCGCTAACCTACGTTGAGCAACGCGTTTTCTCGCAATGGATACGGACTGGTGTACAGTTCGCTCTAAACACATGCGTCTTCAAACTGCTCGGGATGAACGCGGTTTATCCCGTTGAGGACGCTGAGAAGTTATCGGATCGAAAAGGAGCCGTGCTTCCGGACGCCTTCTTGGTCCCTTACAACGCCTCCATAACAGACCTCGCCGCCCAGATTCACAGTGAGTTAGCAAGGACGATGATTTACGCGGTTGATGCACGAACAAAGATTCGTCTTCCGAAAGATTACAAGTTGAAAGACCGAGATGTCGTCAATATCGTCGCGGCCGCAAAGGGAAAGACATCAAGTTAGGATCCAATTACCTTCAGCAAATCCGCTTTCGTGATTATGCCCAACACGTGTCCACGCCGAACAACGAGCACCGCAGGCTCATACTGGAGCAGCGCAGAAACCATCGACACCGGTGCAACCTCATTCACAAGCGGGAAGGCCTCGTCCATTATCGTCTCAATCTCCCCTTTCGCGGTTAGCTCGGGTTTGGGGGACGACACTAACTTCTGAAGAATCGTCTTCTCCGTAAGGCTTCCCACGACTTGGGTTCCATTGAAGACGGGTAGCTGGGAGAAACCCGTCTCCCGCATTAAATGCACCCCCCTCGAGATTGGCTCATGCGCCTGCACACTCACAACCTTTCCGTGACAGATTTCCTTAGCCTTTAGCTCGTTCCTCCGCTCCAAACTCTCGAGCGTGTCAAAGATGGCCTTAGTCTTCAAGTATGACGGGCTGATGTTCTTACTCTCGATTTTCGCAATCATAGACTGGCTGATACCTGCGAGGTTGGCCAGCTTCTTCTGACTCATCGCTAGGAGCCGGCGTCGCCTTCCAATCTCCTCCAACCCTGGTAGCATGGGATTCAAACCTGTTTTCGAAGGCTATTCTTATGGGAATATTCACGGAGGCGTTATTATTCTCATACGCATCTGCGGTTTTGAGGCGTTTTATGCAGAGGGTTGAGGTTTCACGTGTCCGTCGCGTGTTAGTATCAAGTATGTCGCTCTCCAAGGCCATGCAGGTGAAAAGGCAGAAGCATTCCATGTTCGACGACGCAATCTTCGCAGTGACCGATGCCGGTTCTACACTGGTAGCCCAGGTAGACCCCGGTAGGGGCATGAACTGCGGATAAGGGTATGACCTGGTCATGCCGAAATGCCACGATTGGCTCCTCACGGCCGGAAAAACAGGGGTGACCTTCACCCTCGTTTTTCCTCGTACTCTATCACATGACGGTTCAACTGCGCCACAGTTCCGCCGAACTGTATCCCAGTTCGTTCCCTGACTGCCTAGACCTCTGAGCATTCAGAAGCCACCCCTCCTGCCGAAATCATGGTGTAAGTCACAGTGACTTACACCCCTGTTTTCAGGGCGTTTCCCAGGCGAAAATCACGGCGTAGCACACGGTGTGCTACACCCTCGAACTTGCCAAGGCATTCAACGAATAACCATATTCGCAATAATTCTTGTTGGAATACTTCCGTATCGTAAAGTTATATTATAGGAATATCGGAGTTCCGCCAAGTTTCAGTGAAACCACTTGAGCAAACTTTCCACCGGGTCATCAAGCGTTGCGGTGGCTGTGAGCCAAAAGCCTCGTTCTTACATGTTCACTTCCGAGAGCGTCACCGAAGGCCACCCCGACAAGGTAGCGGACCAAATCTCAGACGCAATTCTCGATGCAATCATTCAGAAGGATCCCAAATCGCGCGTCGACATAGAGACTCTCATAATGAAAGGAACGATAATTATTACTGGCCAAATCTCCACCACCAGCTATGTGGCCATGAACCATATTGTCCGTAATGTCCTTCGCGATATCGGCTTCGACAATGCGAAAGTTGGTTTGGATTGGGAAGCCTGCGGAGTTCTTGTTTCAGTAGAAGAGCAGTCCCCGGACATAGCCATGGGCGTCGATAAGGAGGATATTGGCGCGGGCGATCAGGGAATGGTGTTCGGGTATGCTACGAATGAAACTCCCGAACTCATGCCCCTACCCATCGTCTTAGCCCACAAGCTAGTCAAACGCCTCGCCGAGGTGAGGAAACAGGGAATTCTGCCCTACCTACGTCCCGACGGAAAGTCGCAAGTCACCGTTGAATATTCAAACGGTAGGCCCAAACGAATAGACGCCGTCGTCATCGCGGCGCAACACAATGAAGACGTGCCGAGGGAACCAATGAGGAAGGACATAATCGAGAAAGTGATCGAACACGTCATTCCCAAGAACATGCTCGACAAGAACACCAAATTCTTCATAAACGAAACCGGCCGCTTCACTATAGGCGGCACGCTCGCCGACTCCGGCCTCACTGGACGGAAGATAATCGTCGACACGTACGGCGGAATCGGAAGCCACGGCGGTGGTTGCTATTCGGGAAAGGATCCGACGAAGGTGGATCGGTCCGGAAGTTACATGGCACGGTACATCGCAAAGAATATAGTAGCAGCCGGATTGGCTGACAAATGCGACGTACAGATCGCGTATGCGATTGGGGTATCGAAGCCAGTCTCGGTCATGGTCAACACCTACGGAACAGGTAGAGTGCCGGACGAGAAGATTACGGAGGCGGTGAAAACGGTTTTCGATATGACCCCAAAGGGAATAATCGAGCACCTAAACCTTCGACGGCCCATCTACAGAAAAACCGCAACCTACGGACATTTCGGGCGAGACGATCCCGACTTCACATGGGAACGGACCGACAAGGTGGACGAACTCAAAAAATACACTTAGGACTGGTCTTGTCGGGGATCAGATAGTCAGCTATAGAATATTCATCCCGATCCATCCAATTCAGGCCCGTTCCGAAGATTAGCACCAGTATATTGATTAGGCCCGTTAGTTCGGATTCGTAGTTAAAACGGTGCGATTGTCAGTGGATACAAAGTCACTACAGAGCGTAGTTGCTCTTGGTAGAGCCCTTGCCCTAATCCTGGCGGTTTTCTCAGCCATCACCTACATAATTACACTAGTCTTAGGCCCAGTACTATACTTCTCAACTTCCGACGGCCTGAAAGACGCTGGGCACATAATCCATCAGCTGCCGTTGGACATCTTCATGCTGTACACGGTCCCCCTTCCCGGCGGAATGAGCCACGGAGCTCTATTCGCGGCAATTTGGATCATTTTCGTAGCCTGCGTAGCGGCTGCATTTCTTAGCGCCGGAGGCTTTCTAAAATCGGTTAAGGGTGCACTCTCTAAGCCGATTTCAGTCGGGAAAACGAATTTCCTATACTTGATGCCCTTGGTCGGTACTGGTCTGCTTACGGCAACGATTATTATTTCAGAATTCCAAACGACGCAGGGCATTCAGACGGGAAGCTTGAATTTCCCCGCCCAGACGAGCCCCTATTTGATTCTCCTTAATCTTGCCTACGCTCCAATAAACGAAGAATTCGCTTTCAGGATAACCACGATCGGAATCCCTCTCGCCGTATTCCTCCTCATCGTTTACCGATCCGATCCACGATTGACTGGTCTGAAGAAGCGCGCGGGTTTATTTCTCCTCGTTCTTTTCAGCCCTGAAATGGCGAAGGCGAAACTAGGTTACAAAACCGTCGCCGCAAACGGTTTCATTCATGGCATTAGTCCACTCGAGTGGGCGCTTATCCTAGTAACCTCAGCAGTGTTCGGGCTGGCCCACTACATTAGCGGGGGAGGTTGGGAGATCGGTAAAGTTTCCACCGCTGCCCTGGCAGGCCTTGTATTCGCAATCATGTACGTAAGCTACGGCGCCTACGCCGACATCCTCCTACACTGGTTCTTCAACTACTACTTCACAATCCTCGACATGGCAAGCACAACGTATGGCACAGCATTCACCGTTCTCGCAAACCTTGTCGAAGTTATCAACCTCTACGTGGCAGGCGGGATTGTATTGGTATTCTTTCTGCTGATTTCCGCAGCGAGGCTAGGCGACTATCTTTCGTCCAAGGCCGTAGGATATCAAGCAAAAACCACCTGAGTTATTCGACAATCTTATACGGCAAAACAACTCAATTCCGGTTGGTGCAGAGGCCCGTATCACCTTCAAGTCCGCTAAAACTCTCAAACGAACATTTTCCTGCCCCAACACGATTCCTAGGCAAGTGAGAACAGATGGCAACTCCGGAGAAAACTGAAACGGCGAAGAAATTCCTTCCACGAATCGTCGAGAAAAGGTGGGACCATAACCTTGAGAGAACGATCTTCGATAAATGGCAGCAAGAAGGGACGTTTAGGTTTAGAGCGGGAAAGGTAGGTAAGCCCTTCGTCATCGACACCCCTCCGCCAACTACCTCAGGAACTTGGCACATAGGGGCAGTAGCATCTTACTCACAGATCGACATGATCGCTCGATCGCAACGCATGTTGGGAAGATCGGTACTCTTCCCAATCGGGTTCGACCGAAACGGAATCAACGTCGAGATCTACGTGGAGAAGCACTCCAAAGTGAAGATGCGGGACACCCCAAGGCAACAATTCATCGACCTATGCTCCCGCGCACTCGACGACCTTGAAGCGCAGATGACGAACATGATGAAGCGTGTAGGGTTGAGTGGGGACTACGATGGCAAATATCATACTGATAGCGAAGATTACCGAAAACGGACACAGGCTACATTTATCGAACTCTGGAAAAGAGGACTCATCTACGAAACAACACGCCCTAACAACTACTGCCATGAATGCGGCACAACAATCGCCGATGCAGAAGTAGAGTACGAAGATCGCCCCTCGAACCTGGCTTACGTGAACTTCAAAATTGAAGAAACCGGAGAGACGCTGGTTATCGCAACAACAAGACCCGAGCTCATCTGCGCATGTCAACTAGTAATCGTAAACCCCATGGACGAAAGATACACCAAACTTCACGGAATGCACGCAACTTTGCCCATCTACGGTCGCACAGTCGAGATTAAGCCCCATCCAAGTGCCCAACCCGAATTCGGCACGGGGGCCGTAATGATATGTAGCTATGGAGACTACACGGACGTTCTACTCTTCAGGGAACTCGGCCTCAAAGAGGTCTTAGCAGTGGCGCCGGATGGCCGACTTACCGCTGCCGCGGGAGCATACCAAGGTCTAAGAATGATGGAAGGACGCTCACGAATCCTTGAGGACCTACGCTCTCATGGTCTTCTCGTTAAGACCGAGAACATCAGGCATCGCACGCCAGTCTGCTCACGCAGCAACACCCCGATCGAAATCGTACCCATGAAGGAATATTATCTAAAGCAAATAGACTTCATTCCGAAAATCAATCGGCTTGCTAATCAGATCAAGTTTCATCCCAAGGCGTCCAGGCAGATACTGCTCAATTGGATAAACTCCATCGCAATCGATTGGCCGATATCCAGACGCCGGGTATACGCAACCGAGATTCCTGTTTGGTACTGTAAGAACTGCAGCACCCCGCTTCTCCCTCCTCCGGGCGAGTATTATAGGCCGTGGAGAGATCAACCACCCTCCGCGACATGTTCCAAATGCGGTCACTCAGAATTCGAGGGCGACACGCGCACTTTCGATACATGGATGGATTCGAGCATTTCCGCTCTCTACATTTCCAAATACTGGCTCGACCCCAAGTTCTTCAAGCGAGCATACCCTGTGAGCATAAGGCCACAGGGCAAGGACATTGTAAGAACCTGGCTCAATTACTCGGTTCTCAGGTGCTACCAACTAACTGGGCGGGCGCCATTTACAGATGCTTGGATCAACGGGCTTGGAATGGATGAGCAAGGACAGGCGATGCACAAGAGCAAGGGGAACGTCGTGGAGCCTGAACCGGTACTCGAAAAGTTCGGAGCAGACGCCTTTAGGTTCTGGAACGCTTCCGAAGCCACTCTAGGATCTGATTTCCGCTGCTCAGAAATGAGAATAGCCGCAGCTCACAAGTTCATGACGAAGCTCTGGAATCTCTCCCGTTTCATCTCATCCTTTCCCCAAGTCAAGACTGCCCAACTCCAGCCCAGCGACAAGTGGATTCTCTCCGAACTTACACTATTAGTACAAAAATCCGTGGATGGCTATCGTGAATACAATTTCTTTCTCCCCTCAACGGCGATTCGAGATTTCGTCTGGGAAACATTTGCATCCCACTACCTAGAGATGGTGAAGCCTCGCGCCTATGGCGAGGGATTCACAAAAGCTCAACAGAAGGCCGCGTGGTACACGCTTCACACAGTCTTGAAGAGCGTGCTCCTCTTACTCGCGCCCATAACTCCATTCATACCAGAACATGTATGGAGGCAATTGTACTCGAAGCGAAGCATCCACACCGAGCAATTCCCAAAGCCCGCATGGTCGAAGGCGTCGAAACGCTACACTCAGAAGATGTTCGAGTTCAACCGGGAAGTCTGGAAAATCAAGAAAGAAAAGAACTTAGCCCTGAGAGACCCGGTCGAGGTAAAGGTCCCGAAAGCTCTTGCGCCGTTCAAGGGCGACTTGGTTAGGATGCACTCGTTGATCACGAAGCCCTAATTGACCTAATTGAAGTGAAATAGTTTAATATCGCAAACATTGCTCTAGCGGATTGATTTCGATGTATCCGAACTCAAGCCTGGAATGAGGCGTGTGGACATAACCGCTAAGATTCAAGAAATCTCGGCAGCAAGGGAGGTAACGACGAGAAGGGGTGACCAATCCAGGGTTGCTACTGCGGTTGTCGTCGACGATTCTGGTACTGTCAAACTTAACCTCTGGAACGAACAGATCGACCAAGTAAAGGCCAACGATACTGTGACAATCGAGAATGGATACGTGGATAGTTTTCGGGGCGAGACCCAGATGAACGTGGGCCGATACGGAAAGCTCACAGTGCAGCCATAACTAAATTCCTCGATTCCTTTCGCCGGTTAAGGCCCAAAATTTGAGCGCAGACGATCGCTTCGAAGAAATCAAACATCTACTTGACTCAACGATAAACGAGTTTCAAACACTCTTTGAATCCGCGGGCGGGTTCGAGGATTCAAGGGTCGGAAACGGTTGGGCTCCTGAAAAGTTAACGTCTGACATTTACTTCCTCCAACCCAAACCCCTACCGGAACTTTTCAAGACGGCGGAGAGCCGCAGGGCATCGCTGTTCAAGAACCGGGTTCTCTCCCTGCTCAAACCTAAGGACCAAGACGTTCACACCGTGGAGAATCCTAAACTGAAACTGATCCCCTTCTGGAGAATTCGAGGATACCATGAATGTTTCTACTTCAGGGGAAACACCTACAAAATCGATCTTCCCCCAGATGTCGTCGCTGTCGAGGTTGAAGGAAAGATTAGAGATCTGGTAGAATTAGGCTCCGCCGAAGGGCAGGGGATATCGAATTTAGCCAAGCGATTGCTCGGAAGGAGGGAGGGATCGGAAGCGAAATCGTTCAGGCTCAGCGAAATCACGGAGTTAGCCCACATGTATGACGAGAACTCTCTCTTTCTCAACGCGCAGGGACGGGAAGACCTCGAGGCGGAAGCATTCTTCGACCGTAAATTACCGCTGAAGAAAACCACTTACGAAGAACTTCTCTCACAATACCCCGGCGTAGAATTCGACTCAAATTCAATGACCAAAGAGGAATTGGTACAGAAGCTTCATGCCATGGTCGTGAAGCCCCCGGTTGCATTCTCAAAGATACTCAGTAACCGATTTCAGGTGACTCAGCTAGCCCAATACCTAATGCCGGTCTATTCTTTCATCTTTGAATGGCACGATCAGAAGAAAGCGCTGTCGGTGCATGGGTTCACTGGTGGAATCTTTCAACCCTGAGAGAATTTGCGGTATCTAGGACGTTTGAGGATTCTCCGCAACCGGAAGTAAACCTTCCTTCCATAACGCGCCACGGACCAACGAACAACAAACGCGACCGCAACAATCCCCACAATCAGAGTGACGAACAGATATGGCTGAGCCACAACTTCGTAAGTAGCCTTTCCCGAGTTCCCCAACGTGTCACTTGCGCTCACCTTCAAGGTCCAATTCCCACCCCGAATCAAATCAAAGAGCGTGCTCGAGTACGACGCACGCCATTCTCCTGTGGATGGGTCGTAGGTTGAGGTTACAGGTGTGACCGATGAGCCGGTAGAGACGACGACGTTCACGGACCCAGCCGTCAACGGTGTTCCGTCGGGGTATGTTACCTTCGATATGATGCTTACCTGTCCGAAGGGAATTTGGATTCGTGTCCCGTTCACTTGACTAAAGATCAACAAACTAGCGTTTGTAACCGTAAAATAGTTAGACGAAGTGTCGACCGCAGCACCTCTGTTTCCGTAGCCATCGTCAAAGGAATTGGCTGGCATCTCGAATCGATATCTCGTGCCTGGCGTCGCATTTGTGAAGAGTTTGGTTCCAGCAACCCATATTCCGTTTGCGGGGTCGACAAGAGTCATATTTGCAGGGCCAAGTGTAGTCTGGTCTCGCATGAGTATGACGGATCCTGCATTTGCCTTCGTGCTCAGTACGGGGCTTCCGTCTGGGTACTGAAGTGCCATAGTAACATTAGCAACTTGTGTCCGCTGATACGTTGAGTTTGGTTGGTCTACGATTCTTGCGGATAATAGTGCCTGGGTCACGGTAAATTTCGCAGTGGACGAAAAGTCCTGTTGCGGGTTATCGAAAGTGCCTGTGCCATAGATCACGGCTGTAAAAACATCCGTAATCGCGTCTGGTGGGATTCTCCAAGTGTGATTGAAGTCTCCCTCAGTGGTCGAAGCTAATGTAGCGTGTACGATATTGCCTGCAGGGTCTTGAATCGTCAAACTCAGGCTGGTGCCCGGGAAAATACCGCCGCCAAGAATATTCACAGATTGGGTTCGTTGGTATACGGGTGCCGCTGAACCCCAAACACCGAAATGTGCCGTCGCTTGCGCGTTATCTGATGTTGATGAAGTTGAAAGGCTGATGAGGTATGTGCCCAATGAAGCGTTGGCCGATAACGGGTACGTCACATCTGGAGGAATGAGCCCTCCTGAGATTGGCGTAAAGGACATTCCGGCATATCGTGTCTTGGTGGACGTCGGTCCTTTCACCCAGAGGTAGTATTGCTGAGCCGGAGTCAGTCCGGAGCCAACTAAGGTTACTTGCTTGTCTCTGGTTGTGTAGAGGAAGTTGTCTGTGCTGAGCGAGGGTGC
The DNA here is from genome assembly GCA_963733055.1 of Candidatus Bathyarchaeota archaeon. GTDB lineage: Archaea > Thermoproteota > Bathyarchaeia > 40CM-2-53-6 > 40CM-2-53-6 > FEN-987. The sequence continues at coordinate 228,797 of CAVTBR010000002.1, read as the reverse complement.
CGCTTTAGCCGGAAGAGGAAGCGAGAGCAGAACGATTGCGAGAACAAGAAGCATGATCTTGGTTCGTTTCATTTTGTTCTTTCCTTTCGCTTTCACTTTTTCAAGGCCAGTACGGTGTCATTTGGCGCCGGGAGAGGGATTCGAACCCCCGAGGCCCATAAGGGCCACGGGCTTGCATTGAACTTGACACTCAAGGCCCGCGCCTCTGGACCATTTTTCATGATGTTAATCCACTCGGCCATCCCGGCTAAAGTATCCCTGAAGCCGATTCCTATTTAAGTTCCCGTTGGCTTGCGAGCTCGAAAATTCAGAGATGAGTTCGCTTTGACAGTCCCGCGTTACGAGTTTCTTCCACACACAACAGACGCATACATTCAATCCGTTGGTCCCACTTTCGAAGAGGCGCTTGAAAATGCGGGACTAGCGCTGTTCGATACGATGTGTAACTTGGCGTCGATTTCGCACAAAGTGGTCCATGATGTTGAGGCCGACGGTGGTGACGAAGTAGAGCTTCTCTATGATTGGCTAGACACGTTGCTGCTGAAATTCGAGCTCGACGGTAAGGTGTACTCGAAATTTCATGTCACCCTCTTGAAGACTGCTTCCAATACTCTACATCTGATCGCGAAGGCTTACGGCGAGAGTTACAATCGACAGCTTCATGGCTCTAAAGTTGAGGTGAAGGGGGTGACACTTCACAAGATGGAAGTCGTCAGAGAGGGAAACTCTGTCATTCTGAGGTTCATACTTGACCTCTAACCGTCTTGAAGCTCGGTATTAGGAAAAGTTTCGTAGGATCGACATTCCTCAACACTGAAAGGTAAGTCGAAACATAGTCACCGAAAGTTACAGCGCTAAGTAACCACCCCAATCGATCTTCGCCCACACCTTCGAAACTAAGAGTTGGCGCAAATCCAAGCTGCGAAAGCAATTCAACCAAACTTTTTTCGGTCTTCTCGTCCGCCTTCGTTTGGTTCTGGCTACGAAGTAGAACCGGTTGGGGTCGAGAGAGCTCCCTGAGCGTCTTCAGCCCTTCAATGTCATTGTGATATGCTTCGGGGAGGGTGAAGTAGAATGCTGGAACTTTGCTGTTTTCGTTAAGCTCGTTCTTGAATCGGCGTAGAACGCTACTGCTGTTCTCGCTCCCTAACAGGAGGGGCAGATGATCCTTGAGTGCGACAGCCAGTTGCTTCGCCTGATTCTTCGCCAACGAGGCTGATGGCTTTACGGAACTGATTATTTGCCCCACCGACCGCGAAGCCGTTTCAAGCGATTTGTGACGGTCCTTGTAAATGCCCGCTCGACCCAAGACGTAGGCCAGTGCGGCTACGAGTTCGGGTAATGCCAATCTTGGAGGCATGCCTCCATCGACCTTCACGTAAGGAATTCCTTGGGATTGTGAAGCGGCGAGAAGCTTACCCCCGGAGCAAATCACAGCGACCTTTGCTCCGTTACGTTTTGCTTGTTCGAACAATCCAAGTGTTTCTGCGGTTTCTCCGGAGTAACTTATCGCAATGAATAGGGTATTCTTTCCCACATAACGCGGCATTCCAACAGATCTGCAAACCGCAACAGGAATATCGACTTCGCTGCGTAAGTAGTCTGTGAGGATATCCCCAGCAATTCCGGAACCTCCTACGCCCCCAAAGACGATATTCGTAGGGTTTTGAGACCGAACTTGGCAGGTGGAATCAGCGTCCGGTGGTGGAACTAGACGGTCTGGGGTCCTCTCCATCGCCGCCAGCATATCTGATTGGTCGACCCTTCGAATCTCGGTCGGGTTGTCCAGGTTCATGGTTGTCCTTCCGCAGCAGGATTCATTTCTTCTTTGTCGTCGTTGAGTTATCTTGTTCTTCGGACTGCAGTTCCTTGAAACGTGTTTCCACGAATTCAGCTACTTTCTCTTGACCGTATTTCTTCGATTCGCGCTGTTTCTTCAGGCTCTGTTCGACTGTTCGAAGGAGTTCATCCATTTTGATCGGCTTGACCAAGTAGCCATGAGCGCCTTTGTTTACTGCGTCGATGGCATTTTGTAAAGCGGGGTAGCCGGTCAGGATGATCTTGACCATCTCTGGAGTTGTTTCTTTCATGGAGGTCAGGAGTTTTGTTCCCTCCATGTCTGGTAGGCGTATGTCTACGAGCGCTAGGTTGTAGAAGTTGGCTTGGGATTTCTCGATTGCTTCTTTGCCGTTGCTCGCGGTGTCCACTGAGTAACCTTCGCTTCGTAACGCTTCGGCGACAACTTTGCGTATTCCCTCATCGTCGTCTACGACGAGTATTCTACCCCCCTTGCTTTCACTCATACTGGTTCACCTCCGGACTGGACGTTTTGTGTTGGAAGTTTCAGCGTGAATGTTGTCCCCTTTCCAACTGTGCTATCAACGGATATGGAGCCACCATGAGCTTCCACAATGCGTTTGCAAATCGCCATTCCTAGCCCGATTCCCTTCGCCTTTGTCGTGTATAACGGTGTCCAAATTTTCTCCATCTCGTCTTGGGGAATTCCAACCCCTGTGTCACTGATGGATATAGTCACCTCTTTTTGTGCGTTTGTGCTGTTGATCGTTAATTTTCCGCCGTCCGGCAGCGCATCTATGGCGTTTTGAATGAGGTTGATAAGTACACGTTTAAGCTTGGATTGATCGACCTGAATCTCCGGTTCGCTGGTTGTCGTATCCTCTAGGGTGATGTTGCTTGGGACCTTAATATCAGTCAGTGTCTGCCTTACGATTGACTTTGGTGTGGTGGGTAGGAGTTGGAGTTGCATTTCCCTTGAAAACTCCAAGAGGGAGTTGACGATTCCGTTTGCATATTGAACGCCATTGTCTATGACCTCTAGCATATCTTCCGTAGAGGGGTCGATCGTGTTTCGGAGGTGCTTTCGTATGTTGTATGAGGCTCCGGCTATTCCTTGAAGAGGGTTACGTAGGTCATGGCCAACCATTCCCGCAGTTTCGCCAATTGCGGCGAGCCGCTGCGACCGGACTAACTCTCTCTCCAATTTCTTCTGGGGAGTCAAATCGACTGTGCAGACAAGAACTTTGGCCAGCGATTTCTCGTAGCCAGGGACTACCGCACATATCACTTTGACTCGCTTGGTCTCGCCGCGGAGAGTCCTGTTTTCCATTTCCGCTTCATAGTACTTCTTGCCCTCCGCAAACGCTATGAGTTCGCCTGAAAATGAACGACGGTTCGCTTTTTCCGTTAAGACCCCACCTAAACCCCCGATAATCTCATTCACAGATTTCGCGCCGTAGAGATTCAATGTGGCTCTGTTCACATTGAGCACTTTCACCCTTGACGCGCACTTACTTATGTCCTCAGGGTGCTCGTTGAAGTAGTCGCGAACGTTAGAGAAGCCTTTTTGGCGCAATTCATCGAAGAATTGTTTGGCCGCAGAGAAATCTTCCTCCCAGAGTGCTACTGGGGAGGCATCGAACAGTTCGCGGTACTTACTCTCACTCTCCCGCAACCCCTCTTCCGCCCGCTTTTGGGGAGTCAAATCGACTAAGCAGAACAATACCTTCGCGATTGATTGCTCGTAACCGGGAACTACGACACAAATTAAATTGCAGTGCTTCGTTTCGCCAAGCATAGTTCTGATTTCGATTTCCGCTTCATAATGCAGCTTGCCTTGAGCCAACGCAATGATATCGCCAAAGAATTCATGATTTGATTCTGACGCGAAGACGTGGCTTTCACGTTTGCCTCCAATAATCTCATCGACGGATTTTGCGCCGTAGAGATCCAATGTAGCTTTGTTCACGTTAACGACTCTAACGAGTGCAGCGCATTTGTCGAGGTCTTTTGGATTTTTGGCAAAATAATCGTCAAAATCTGAAACACCTCTCTGCCGTAATGCATCTAGGAACTGTTTCACTTCAGAGAGGTCGTCCTCCCATAGCGATACGGGTGAGGCGTCGAACAATTCGCGATATTTACTCTCGCTCGCGCGCAGCGCCTCCTCCACATGCTTCTGCTCGGTGATGTCCACCCAGTACCCATTAACCTCGATAGGCTTTCCCGCAGAGTCTCGAGTCACGAATTCTTCTTCATGCAGCAATCGGTAGGATCCGTCTTTGTGCTTAAACCTGTATTCGAACGTGCGACGCCCATCCTTCCAGAGCGCTTGAATCCCATCCAAGTCCGCTTGTAGATCATCAGGGTGAATGCGACTTGTGAAGAACTCTAGATGATCAACAAGCTCTCCTGGCTCATAGCCTAGCATTGTATCTATCCTATTACTAACGAAGGTCAACACCCAATCTGAGAGATCCGCCAAAGGCTTCCCCGAGAAGATTACGGCAGGATTAGACTGAATCACAAACTCCAACCGTTCATTAATTGAACTCAACTCCTTCGTTCTCTCTTCTACCAAACTCTGCAAATGGAGTGATTGCGTCTTCAGTTTCTCCTCCAACCGCCTCCTTTCGGTAACGTCGCGGAGTATTCCTTCATGGTAGATGATGTTTCCCTGTTCGTCGTGAACGTAACGCCCGTGGTCTTCTACCCAGATCTCGGAACCATCCTTTCGGCGCATCTGGTACACCTCCACTTCGTCTTTGCTTGTATCTAGAATGTGACTTCCACGTTCTTCGGGTGCGAAGTACAGTTCCTTCTTGATGTCCCTGATCGACAATACTTCCTCCTTGCTTGAGTACCCAAACATTCTGACAAAAGTAGGGTTAACGTCGACAAATCGACCCTCGTGCGTGCTGAGATATACTCCGTCCAGCATGAGGTCAAAGAGGGAATGGTACCGCTCTTCCGATTCACGAAGCTTCGCATCTGTGCGCTTGCGTTCGGTAATATCGTCGAAGACGAACTCAATTGCCGGTTTCTGATTGTAAATGATTCTCGTTGCTCTAACCAAGACGGGAATCTCCGAACCATCCTTCTTCGTCAGGTTGATCTCGTAGGGAACGATCTCTTCGCCACGCAGCCTCTTGCCAAGGTTTTCCTTGAGCAAACCCCTAGATTTCGGCGCCACAACGTTTTCTATTACGTCAAAAGAAGGTGATACAAGCTCTTGGTAAGTCCAACCTAATCTAGGGAGTACGACGGTGTTGACGTACTTCAGCACTCCGTCCTGGAAGATGCCGATGATATTGGGCGAATGCTCAACAATTGCCCGATACTTATCCTCACTCTCCCGTAGCGCTCTGTCCATACGTTTGCTTTCAGTAACGTTCTCGAAAACGGCAATGAACTTTCCTTTCGTTGAACTAGAAACTGAAATGGCCAGACTAATCCCCAACGATTTTAGATCGATTTCGAACTTCTCGGGCTTGCCCGTCAAGGCAACTCGTCCATATCTCTCAAAGAGCTCAGGATATTCTTCCCTTATCCCCGGAATCACTTCAGTTACTCTCCTTCCGACCACGTCTTCCAAACCAGTCAGCCTGCCAAAGGCGCTGTTAACGTCAAGATAGACAAAATCTAGCGGACGCCTATTGGCATCGAAAATCATCTCACAGTACGCAGTACCCCTCCAACATATTTTGAAATAGAGAGTGGTAACGTTGCTCGCTTTTCTGAAGTTCCTCTTCGTTTCTCAGGCGCGCAAGCATCGTGCCTACATGAATGGCCAAAGTCTCCAAGAGTTTCTGGTCGTCATCGGTAAAGGCGTCAAGGCGTATGCTGCTCACGGCTAAGACTGCGAGTACTTCAGCGTCGACAAGGACGGGCACAATCAGCTCTGAGAGCATGCTGGGCGCGCCGTTCCAATCGTACCCCTTTAGGTCGACATAGTCGGGTTCTTTCCGGGTGTCTGATATTCTGAGCGTCAGCTTGGTCTTCGCAACCCTAACCGCCAACCCACGGCCATCCAATGGTAGCACTAGGAGGGTTGGGATTTGACCTATGCTCCTTTTGGTTACTAGAGAACGGTTTTCTACTAACATGAAGTCGGCGTACTGGAATCCGAGTGTAAGCTCTATTGCCTCTAAAGTTTGCTTGACGAGAGTGTCTATGCTCTTCGCCATGCTAAGTTGAGATGCGTGCCTGTGTAACGCCAACAGCCCAGTCGCATACTTGGCACGTTGCTCTTCTTGTTTCGAGCGGTCGAGTGCTGATCCTACGTGTACGGCTAGTGTTTCGAGGAGTCTCTGATCATCGTCAGTGAACTTGTGTAGTTGAGCGCTGTCCACGGATAGGACTGCAACCGTCTCAGCGCCCACAAGTACTGGTACAATCAGTTCCGAAAGGTAAGTGTGAGGTCCGGTCCAGTCGTATCCTTTATTATCCACATAGTCGGGTTCTTTTCGCGTATCGTGAATCATGAGTGTCGTTCTCGTATTCGCAGCTTTGACTACTAGCCCACGTCCGTCGAGCGGGTAGGCTGAGAATGCTGTGGGTTGGCCTCTGTTTCCCTTTATTTGCAGAGCGCCCTTTTCCGCCAGCAGGAATTCGTTGTGTTTGAATCCAAGTGAAGCCTCCATCGCGTCAAGAGTCCGATCGATTATCGTTTCGATATTCTTCGCTACGCTGAGTTGCGACGCGTGCATGTGTAATGCGTGCAGCATCGTTTCGTACTTAGTGGGTCCAGTCTTGAACTTCCGCTTAGTGTTCTGCTGCAGTCGTTTCACCTTCATCGACCTGCCCTCAGTTACGTTTCGTTTCCTCGTTCTTTCCATCTTTTTCATTATCAACACACTTACTCAACTACCTCTGATGTGAAACATTCAGCTTCATTTTCGCTTCATCAACATACTCGGCTAAAGTCCGGTTCGGATTGCCTGCAAACTCGAGCCCCAATTTGAGATAAAACGTCCTGGCGATGACTTTTGTTATGGTCTGTGAACCGCGAACGCCAAATATCTTCTCTAACGCAGTCAGTAGAGTGTCAAGTCGGTAAGGTAGCTCATCCCTCGAAATAGAGTGAAAGGTTTTGATATGAGCATAGAGCGCGTCAGCCACGCCTCGACTAAGTAGACTCGTAATGGTTTCGTCTACGGATTCTAGCAGGGCATCGTTGAACTCGAGATGTGGTTGCCGCAATTCAATTCAGTCTTGGAGGCGTTCATAGGCTCCGAGAAATTCATTCCTCGATCTTCACTGTGCCTCGCTTTACCAGAATCTTATCGTGGTCTCTGATGAACACAATTAGGTCGCCGTTGTCGGCTCTGAGGAATTCTCTCACACTTTTCGGGAGCGTCAATTGATATTTTCCCGTAATCGTTGACTTACCAACGACTTCCATGGAATCACGCCTGCATGGAAACATGGAATCCGTGGTCATACGTATACTGTCACCACCAAAACGACACTTCGGTAACATCAAGAGTTCAATATGGGAGGGTTCTCAGAGTGTTCGTCGACTAGTAGATCACATGCCTATGTCGCCTTCGGCGCAAAACTAGGCTTTTCTGTCCCTCAACTATGGACCTCTGATGAGTTAGATTCATCTTCTGGGAACCGACATTTGGCGGGAGTGTTGCTCGTTGGCAGGTGAGGCGCGTGTGTGGAAAAGGTTCTCTGTCGCTATTCCTGGCTCGGTTGCTTCGGACACGCCGCATTTGCGTGAGAAAACTGCAAAACTTGGAGCAATTGCGCGTGCATGCTCAATTTTCGGCGTCACAGAGATCATCCTCTACCCCGACGACCCTAACCGCGATCAGAGGGTCGACCTTCAGTTCTGCTTCGACATTCTGACCTTTATTGAGACGCCGCAATATTTGCGCAGACGACTGTTCAAGCTGAGCCCAACGTTCGAGTTCACGGGCATATTGCCCCCGCTGCAAACTCCTCCTCACAATGTTCCGAGTTCTTTGTCGGAAGTCAAAGCGGGGGATTTTAGGGAAGGCGTCGTTGTGGCGCGTGACGGTACATCTGTGCGGGTGGATTCTGGGCTGAAAGAAACCGTCGAATGTCAAGGCAGCTATCCGATCGGCGACAGAATCACTCTTCGACTCACTGAACTAAGGAAGGGCTTGCGTGGGGAAATCGTCGAAGCCTCCACGACGGGCATGTATTGGGGTTACCGAGTGACTCGATCAAAGCTCAAGCTTGCAAGTATGCTTCAACGGGAGCAATTCAACCTAAGAATCGGTACATCCCGATTTGGGACTCCTGCACAGGAGGTTTGGTTAGAGATCAGCAAGTTGCTGAATAATGTTGAATCGGTTCTGATCGTTTTTGGCTCCCCTCGACGGGGTTTACCGGAAATTCTCAGAGAAGAAGACAAGAAACCAATGGATCTCTTTCATTACTTCGTAAACACCGTCCCTGCTCAGCAAGTAGCGACCGTTCGAACAGAAGAGGCTTTATTCATCACGTTGAGCATGCTAAACGAAATGAAACTAAAGTGATCAGTATTGCCAAAATCTGTTCCACTTTATGACGCGGAGGGAAAATCTGCTGGCCAGGTTCCTCTTCCTCGATTCTTTGACGCCCCAGTCCGGGGCGACCTCATACGACGCGCCGTAGTAGCCATTCAAAGTCACTCCTTCCAACCTCAAGGGCGGAATCCGATGGCGGGCAAGAGAACAACCGCCCAATCTTTGGGAGTTGGACTGCGGAATGTCTAGAATCCCACGCGTGAAAGGAGAAAGGTACGCTAGGGGTGGGTTGGCCGGGTTTGCGCCCTCCACAGTTAAGGGGCGGTTGACTTTTCCACCAACGTCAGCGAAGCAGTCCGGTAAGAAGATTAACAAAAAGGAGCTCAGGCTTGCAATGATCTCAGCTGTCGCTGCTACCTCATCTAGACCAATGGTTCAAGCCCGCGGACACAGGATCGCAGCCGACTTAGAATTACCACTCGTCGTTTCGGATGATGCCGAGAAACTAACGAAGAGCTCTGAAGCAGAGAAAGTCCTCAAGAACATGGGTTTGTGGGAGGATGTTGAACGGGCTTCCGATCGAAAGATTAGAAGCGGCAAGGGCAGTGTGCGCGGCCGTCCTCACAAGAACCGAGTCAGTGCGTTGATTGTAGTTTCGAAACGCCAGGGTGCGGAAATGGCTTTCGGCAATTTTAGCGGTGTCCGAGTAGTTGAGGTATCTAGCTTGAACGTCAGTGATTTGGCTCCAGGGACTCAGCCGGGCCGGTTGACCATTTGGACCGAGTCAGCTATCAAAGGGCTTGAGACCCGCGTCGGAGGAGCATCAAGTTGACGAAGATCGCGACTAGGGATGTGGTTAGGTACCCGCTACTTTCAGAAGATGCCGTCACTCTACTCGAGGCTGAGAATAAAATAACTTTCATCGTTGACGTACTCTCCGACAAGCATGACATCAAACGGGCCATCCAAGAACTCTATGAGGTTAGGGTTCGAGACGTAAAGACTCTGATCACCCCAGAGGGGGACAAGAAAGCATTTGTCAAACTTACGCAGGATTTCAAAGCATCTGACCTAGCCGTCAGGTTGGGCATACTATAGGGACGATCATCAAACAAGACTTACGGCAACATTAATTAGAACAGAACCAAACCAACGCTGATGTGCTAAGCATTGCCTCGTGAATTCCTGTACAGGGGACATACTTTCGAAGCGTTGCAACAGATGTCCATGGACGAATTCATAAGAATTCTACCTTCGAGGCAAAGACGTTCGCTTACAAGAGGATTAACCACTGACCAAAGAACACTGATGGAGCTCATCCGAAATTACCGCAGAGCCAAGACGAAGGATGCCAAACCCATCAAAACGCACTGCAGAGACATGGTGGTCATCCCAGAAATGGTAGGTTTGAACCTGCTGATTCACAGTGGGAAGGAGTTCACCTCACTCGACATTAAACCCGAAATGTTAGGCCACTATGTCGGAGAATTCGTAATCACGAACAAGAAAGTCCAGCATGGGACACCGGGTATTGGCGCATCCCGATCAAGTATGTATGTCCCGCTCAAGTAGCCCGGCCTACTCCCTTCGAGTTAAGTGAGCCTTGTAGGCTTCACTTGCTTCGCCTTTTCGCGTATGCGAAAGCGGGGATAGCGATTACTAGGCCCGCCGCCAGGGCGATGAGAATTGACAGAGGATCACTGGAGGCCTGAGGGGTACCCTGCGCAACGTTCGGCTGGCCCGCCTGTTGCATCAAAAACATTGTTCGCGGGGCTGCAGTTGGTGAAACATATGGGGTGTACCCTAGTGTTACGCCGATAAGAATGCCTAGCAGAACGGCTAGCCAGATTCCCTTCTTCATTTGCTCCAATTAGACTTCAGCCTTCAATTTGGTTAACTCTACGTTTTCGAACAACCAAATTCCCTCTATAGGACGCGGTCCTTCCACATACGCAGGCATTCGTACCAAGAGATACCCGCACCAGCAGCTCCAAGCACAATGCCGGCCGGTTCGACAGTACCAGTTTGAAGAACCGCTTCTACAGAATACACCAGCACGGCTGTTGTCAGGAAGATCGTGTAGAACAGGTATCGGGGTAGTATAAGATGGCCAACTTTAAGAAAGGACTTCAAGGATCCGATCTGAACTTGCTGCTTTAGAACGTAATTGCCGCCCGAATCTTTGTCGACTATTCCTAGCTCGCGAAGCTTCTCAAGGTGGTAAAGTGCGATGCTGGGACTCGACATAGAAAGCGCTCTCTGCGTTTCGCGAACGCCTACGGCTCCGGAACTCTTGAACAGGTACCAGTAAACCCGAAGCGTTGTACCATGAATCTCGCTCTCTTTGGATGATGGGGACTTGGTAGATTCCAATGTTAGGTCGTAAAGGAATCATGTTTGAACCTAGATAGGACTTGCTTGAGGTGCGAGTAGAGCGCTACTTGATCCGAAGCCACGTCAAGTCGATGGTAAATCGACTTTTGTGGTGGCCGGATGGGTAAACAACGGTTTTATTTCGTCTAAACGGTCAAACTAATGAACTGAAAAGGAGTAGAAATGCGGCTTTTGACTGGCTTGAGAGCCAAAACTAACGGGTGTTAGACAATAAAGGGAACCGCAAGATACTCGCAATTCTTGCAGTAATCCAGTACGGCGAAATCGGATGCAAAACCCGAAGCTAAGAAATCTAAGTCTACTATGGTTTCGGGCAAGCGGCGGGTTGAGTTAGGATTGAGGTTTGGTTTCGCTCTATGAGTCACTATTGTAAGCTGTGTGAACCCGCTAAGATATTTTCATCAAACGGTCAGCTGCATGAGCATCATTGGACGGCTCATCGAGAATCGTGCTGTGATGTTTGTCATCACTTGCTGCAATTTCACTCAAGATTTCAGCGCTGTGCAGTCTGCGGTTGCCGATACACGAAGAAACATCCGGAACTAAACTAGGATAGCGTGAGAACAAGCGGTTGACGCTGATTCAGAACGCTTCCAAACGTGAAGGTTGGTTACCCGAATAAGAATAATATTCAACGAAATTTATCTGGAATGTTAGAGTGGAAGTTATGCGGAAGGCGTGGGTCACCTCAGCGTTAACCCTAACAATAATCATAGTAGCGCTTCTGAGTAGTGTGGGGTCGGTGTCGGCAGTTGCATTTGGGAGTGGTTCCCTAATCTACGCAAATACGTTCTTCGATGTATTTGGGATATCCTCCGTCTCTATCCCGTACGGGCATTTGTATAGTGGTTCCGGTTGTGTTGCGGGAAACTTGATTACTTCTACCCCATCGGTTTTCCATGGTTTCCAGGTGTATGTTATTCTGTTTGGCGGTTATCCTGCTGGCTCCTACTCCATGCAAGTCGATGGTGACTTGAACATTGGCAATCCCATTGGTTGCGTGCCCTTCACCATCCTCCCCCTCCCTACAACAACGGTCACGAATACCGTCACAAATACAATTACGAATACTGTTACAGCAGCCACCACTGTTACCGTATTTACTAGTGCGGTAGTAGAGTATCCATACGGCTTACCAATACTCGCCATACTCGCCATAATCATGTACGCTACAATCAGACGTAGAACCCGAAACTAAGCCTAGTTACCAACCGAAAGTAGACAGCCTCTCAGACCAAACGACGCGTTACCCAGAATAATGTCAATATGGTGACAGTGCCTGAATTCCCATCAACATAAGGTCCAATTCTCACAACGGCTTTGACATTAGTTGCCGCTCTAGTTTTGCTTGGTCCAGTAAGAAGCAGTTATTCATCAGAACATTCGTAACGAGCACCGGAACGTTCCGAAAATAAGGAACATCTACATACTCATCAACTACCCTCACACAGGCACTCCCGCTTCCTGAGGGAGTATTTTGTAAACAAACTCAACAATGAGATCCCAACATCGCAATAACTGCGGGGGCGGGGGCTGAGAGACGATTTTCGCTATTTGTTTACACAGTCTTGTGAACTCAACGTTTTTTAGGGGTACTGCGCACATGCGGCTGCGCACGGTGCGATTAGAATGCCAAAGTGGGGATACTCGGTCAAGGAATTCGACCCAGACCGAGCTGTCAAATGCTCAGGGCGAGAGTTGAAGATATCCCCCAAGCACTCAACCGAAATTTGTCGAAAGCTTCGAGGAATGAGGTTAGACTCCGCGAAAGATCTTCTGGAAGGAGTAGTAGTCAAGAAACGCGCTATAGCATTCAGACGCTACCATAAGGAAGTACCACATAGAAGTTTAGATGAAGGTTGGTATGCTGGCCGTTACCCAGTAAAGGCTGCGAAGGCGTTCCTCTTCCTACTAGAGGAACTCGAAGCCAACGCAGAGTACAAAGGTCTGGATGTTGACCGGTTAAGAATCGTGCACGCGGCCTCTCAGAGGGGAATGAAGACTCAAAGGGTCATTTCTAGAGCGTATGGCAGAGCTTCGCCGTACCGAAACACACTCGTTCACATTGAGTTAATGGGCTATGAGGTAGCTGAGTGACTTGCCACTTCACAGTTATTTCGTAAAGGAAAACGCCCGTAGGGCTGAGATCGACGAATTTCTGTCTCAGGAATTGAAACGGGCAGGTTACAGCAAGGTGGAGATGAACAAGACCCCGCTGGGAACACGGGTTGTAGTGTACGTGGCGAAACCGGGTCTAGTGATAGGTAGGCGAGGTCAGAGTATTCGGGACTTAACCGCGGTACTTGAGCAAAAGTTCGGCGTCCAGAACCCACAGATTTCGGTGGCGACACTGGAAGCACCAGAACTTGACCCAAAGGTTGTTGCTTCGCAAATTGCAATGGCGCTTCAACGTGGAATTCATTTTAGGCGTGCGTGCTATTGGGCTCTGCAGAGAACGATAGAAGCCGGAGCTTTAGGCGTCGAGATCTCCATTCGCGGGAAGCTAACAACGGACAGAGCCCGTTACGAAAAGTACAAAGCAGGTTACCTGCCCTCTGTCGGAGAAGCAATTGACAGAATTGTTCGCTCTGCGGTAGTTGATACTCAATTGAAGCAGGGGCTTTTCGGGATTAGGGTTCGCCTTATGCCACCGAACATTAGTTTGCCCGACAGACCGGTCGTTCGAGACGTCGCACCAGCGGCCGCTCAGCCAGCTAAGGCAGTGGTCGCCCAGGTCGTTGCGGAAGGTGCAGTAGTAGAAGAGGTTGCGGCAGATGCCGATACTACGAAAACGTGAGATCAGGCAGCTTCTTCCTGAGGAGCGCGAGAAGAGGCTGGCGGAGTTCAGGACGGAGCTAGTGAAATTACGTACGACCGTGAAGTCCGGCGGCAACATTGAAAATGTTGGAAGGATTCGCCAACTCAAACGGACCGTCGCACGCTTACTAACAATCGAACACGAAAAACCGCTACAGAAGGCAACTTGACCATGTTCCCCATTACCCCACAGAACATTCTTAGGCACGAGTTAATTGGGTTGACAGTCCGTGTAACCCAAGCAACCGACCCTTCCGTCGTTGGAATTCGAGGAACGGTTGTGGACGAGACAAAGAATATGCTCAAGATATTATCGTCGGAGAAGACCCTTATGATCCCGAAGGAGATCGCAACTTTCAGATTTAACCTCCCAAGCGGCATTCGAGTTGATGTTGACGGAGAACGGTTAGTGGCTCGACCAGAGACCAGACTCAAGACCAGAGTGAAGCGATGGTAATGTCAGACCTCGGAATAGGTGCAAATGCACCAAAGAAAGCTTGCGAGGACCGCAACTGCCCGTTCCACGGAGGCCTCTCGGTACGAAGAAAATTCTTGGACGGCAAAGTAGTAAGTGCAAAGATGATGAAAACGGTAACGGTGGAGAGAGACTACCAGCAATACGATCCGAAATATATGCGGTATGAAAAACGCCGAAGTCGAATTTTGGCCCACAGCCCGCCCTGCTTGGAAGTCCATGAGGGAGACAGGGTTAAGGTCGCTGAGTGTAGACCAATCAGCAAAGAAGTCGCCTTTGTAGTTGTAGAGAAAATAGCGGCAATTTCTTGAGTCAACGGCACAATCTCCCCAACATAAGCTTAATTTGTTGCAGGTACGTTCAGCAGCGCCTTACGTGAAAGAAAATTGCCAGCCCCCAAGACTCGTGCTGTAAGCGCTAAGGGAATGGTAGAGTATCGGCCGCGCATTGCACGGGGGTTGCCTAACGGAAGCAGGATCAACTGCGCCGATAATACCGGCGCCAAGGAACTCAAAGTTATCCAAGTCCTCGGAACTCACACTCGTCTTAGACGCGTCCCATCCGCCTGCGTTGGGGACATGATCATGGTCTCGGTATCAAAGGGAACGCCAGACCTGAGGAGGCAAATGTTTCCGGCGGTCGTCGTTCGCCAAGTTCGAATTTTCAAGCGCCCTGACGGAACAAGGCTTTCCTTCCACGACAATGCCGGCGTTATCATGACGCCAGAAGGCGAGTTGAAGGGAACTGAAATTCGTGGACCGGTAGCCAAGGAAGCCGCGGAACGTTGGCCGAGAGTCGCGAACCTTGCAAGCATAATCATTTGAGGGAACATGGATGAGCGTACGCCGACCCTCAAAGCAGCGACTGAAGATCTACAAGGCCAAGGGCCAAGGCCTCAGAAAACTGCTCGCGGCCCCTCTCTCCGAAGAATTGCAGACCGCCCAAGGGAGGAGATCCTATCCCGTTCGGAAAGGGGACACCGTGAAGATTGTACGAGGGGACTACGCGGGGGTTGAAGGAAAGGTAAATGACATCGACGCCCGCGGCCAACGCTTGTTCGTCGAAGGGGTCACACGTGAGATGACCTCGGGGACGTCAACCAACGTATCGGTTCACAGTTCGAAAGTCATGATTACCAAGCTAAACCTTGACGACAAATGGCGGTCGGAATCCATCAAACTAACCCAGGAAAAACCGGGTAAGGAAGGTGCTGAGTAATGGCACGAAAAGGCGGACTCAGGCACCTAAAGAGACTAGCCTCTCCGGCCTACTGGCCCATTCATAGAAAGGAATCACCTTGGGCGCCCAAACCAAACCCCGGAGCGCACCAATCTGCACTCTGCCTACCGCTCGAACTTATCGTCAGAGACGAATTAAAACTCGCAAAGAATCGACGAGAAGTATCGAAGGTGCTTGCGAACGGAAAGGTAAAGGTTGACGGAAGGTCTAGGCTTGAAAAAAATCACCCCACCGGCCTGATGGACGTAGTCGAATTCGCGGAGGCGAACCTAACATTCCGCATGTTACCAGTCAAGGGCAAGGGTCTTGGCCTCATTAAGATCTCAAAAGAGGAGGCCAAATTCAAACTCTGTAAGATACTACGAAAGAGAACAGCCCCCAAAGGGCTCATACAGTACGGAACACACGACGGGCGAAGCCTAAGTTTTCAGCCAACGGACGCGCAAGCGACTGGGTACTCAACCAATGACACACTACGAATTAGCATTCCAACCCAACGAATACTGAACCACATAAAATTCGAGAAGGGCAACTATGCCTTGGTCACAGCTGGCCGAAACCTCGGGAAGAGCGGCAAGATTGTAGAAACGCAACCTGGCACTGCCACTCGCCCTGCTATGGTGAGGATAGAAGACGACACAGGAAACAAGTTCGATACGGTGCTGGACTACACCTTCGTCGTTGGTACCGACAAACCCGCCATTAAGCTGGAGGCCGCCTAAGCCGTGCAGACCGTCACAGAAACCGTTCCAGAGAACCCGATGCGGACCATCAAACTCGCGAAGGTTACAGTCCATATTGGAGTAGGGTCATCGGGGGAGATGCTCGAAAAAGCAAAGAAAATAATCACCGACATCACCGGCCAAAAACCCTGCACTAAACAGGCCAAGATGACGATCAAGGAGTTCAGTATACGAGAAGGAGAACCGGTCTCCTGCCTAACGACCCTACGGGGTGAGAAGGCCAGCGCGTTCTTGAAGCGCGGCCTTGAAGCCGTCAGCAATTCAATCAAGCGATCTAGCTTCGACGAGAACGGAAACTTCGCATTTGGAATCAAGGAGCACATCGAGATTCCGGGCACGAAATACCAGCCCGAACTAGGCATCTTCGGAATGGACGTCGTGGCATCTCTAGAGCGCCCCGGTTTCCGAGTCAAAAGAAGGAGAATCAGGCCGTCCCGGATTGGCAAATCTCAGAGAGTAACCCGCGAGGACGCAATCAAATTCGTCACAGAGACCTTCGGGGTCCAAATTAAGGAGGCATAAGCGGAATGGCGAAGATAAAACCAAAGAAAGTCCACAAGTACGGAAAAGGCAGCAGGCCATGCAGGCGATGCGGCCAATACGGCCCCGTCATACGCAAGTACGACCTCCTCCTCTGCCGACAGTGTTTCCGAGAGCTCGCGCCAAGCCTAGGATTCAAGAAATACATGTAGGATGGTAACCTTGGTTCTCACAGAATTAGCAGAAAGGACACTTCCGATCCCCGAAGGGGTTCAACTAAGTATCGAGGGAAGAAGAATCAAAGCCACAGGCCCGAAGGGAGCTCTGGAAGAAGACTTCGCACACCTACCAGTCCAATTTGCCCTGAAAGATCAGACGCTAACAGTCTTTGCGCCATGGGCTAGAAAACGTGAAGTCGCACTCGTCGGTACCGCACTGGCGCATGTTCGAAACATGATCCGCGGCGTAACATCGGGCTATACTTACAAACTCAAGATTGTTTACGCACACTTCCCCGTGACGGTAAAGGTAAACGAGAAGGAGAAGAGACTCACAATAGACAACTTCACGGGCGAGAAAACCTCACGAGTCATCAGAATCGTTGGAAACGCCAAAGTGAAAGTCGTAGGCGACGAACTTCACGTCCAAGGAAACAGCCTCGGCGATGTGAGTCAAACCGCCGCGAACATTCAAGACGGAACAAGGATACCTGACAAAGATCAGCGAGTGTTCTTGGACGGGATATACATCTTCGAAAAGAAGGAGGGCATGTAAATGTCATACAAGAGACCCCGCTTCGTCCGCGAGGAAAGCTGGCGTTACAAGAGAGTAAAGGAAGCATGGCGCGCTCCCCATGGAAAGACAAGTCGAGTCAGAAGAAGCAAAGAAGGATGGCCGCCCGTAGTAAAGATAGGCTACTCTAGACCAAAGGCAACACGCGGCAGTCACCCCTCAGGCCTCAAGGAAGTCATGATATGGCGACCAAAAGACCTAGAGGGAATCGACTCCAAGACTCAAGCCGCAAGAATAGCTCATACGGTTGGAGAGAACAAACGAGTACAGATTGTGGATGAAGCAAAGAAAGCCAACATCAGAATCCTAAACCCCGGACTCAAGAAACCAGCCGAAACCGTCCCCGAAATACCCGCGGAACCTACCGAAGGCACCATTGAGACGCCGACCGAACCAGCCACCGAAACAGTAACCGAAACTACAGAAGAACCCACGACTGGATCAGAGACGAAGGAAACAGAAAAACCCGCAAAGAAAGGATCTAAGAAACGCCGCTCCGGAAAGGGTGGCAAAAAGAGGAGTAAGAAATGAGCGTTGTAAGCCAGAGACGGTTGGCCGCCGAAATCCTAGGGGTTGGCCTCAGCAGAGTCTGGGTTGACCCTGAGGACACTGATAGGGTGTCATCGGCGATTACCCGAGAAGAAATCCGCAAACTCATTCACGAAGGCAGCATCAAGAAAACCCCCCAAATCGGAATCAGTCGAGGAAGAAAACGAGCCCGCCGAAAAGAATTGTTGGCTGGGCGCCACAAAGGCCCAGGGAGCATTAAGGGAAGCACCACCCACCGGAAGAGAAGATGGGTGGTTCGAATAAGATCCATTCGGGTAAGGCTTCGAACATTGCGTGACAAACGATTCATAACCACACAGGTTTACAGGAAGCTAACGCTCATGGCTAAAGGCGGAACGTTTCGGAGCGGAGCACATTTGGATGAATACATAGACACGCACAAGTTATCCAGGAGACGCTAAGATGCAGACCGCGCAAACCCAAAGAGCCGAAGCAGGCTGGATCCCCAAGACAAAAGTCGGCAGAATGGTCCAGAGCGGAGAAATCGTCTCACTCGAGGACATCTTCACCCAAGGACTGAGGATAAAAGAACCTGAGATAGTCGACGTACTTCTGCCAGGCTTGAGACAGGAAGTTCTTGGAATAGGCTTTGTGCAGAAGCAAACCGACGCAGGCGAGAAATCAAGATTCAAAGCGGTGGTCGCAGTTGGAAACGGTACCGGCTTTCTCGGCGTCGGCCAAGGTAAGGCTAGACAGGTACGGAGTGCAATTGACAAAGCAACGCTAGCGGCAAAGCTAGGCGTCGTCCCAATTCGACGCGGATGCGGCAGCTGGGAGTGCCGCTGCGGCCAAGCACATTCAATCCCATTCAAAGTCAGAGGCAAGACTGGTAGCGTGGCACTCGAAATTCTACCCGGACCTAGGGGACTAGGCCTCGTCGGAGGGGAAACACCAAAAATCATTCTCACACTAGCCGGTGTTAAGGACTGTTGGACTAGAAGTTTCGGATCGACGAGCACGCTGGGCTCAATGTCTTTCGCGGTGTACGAGGCACTCCGAAGTACCTACGGAATGGTCACTCCGAAAGACTGGGTCGCATAGCTGAACTAGATTACCCCAAGCGCGTTACCTATCTTCGCAAACGCCTGAAGTGCGAAGTCTAAGTCCACTTTCGAATGCCCAGCGTTCATAATCGTCCGTATCCTCGCTTTATCGCAGGCGACCATAGGGAACACGATTGGAAGGGCGAATACGTTTTCTTCGAATAGCATTTCACTCATCTTCCTTGCCGTAGAACTCTGGCCAACGATCACTGGCGTAATGGGCGTCTCGCTGGCACCCGTATCAAAGCCCAGTTTGGCAAGCCCAGCTTTGAAGTAGCGCGTATTTTCCCAGAGAGCCTTCAAATGCTCAGGCTCGTGCTCAACTACATCGATGGCCGCTTTGCATGACGCAACAACGCTCGCGGGGTGAGAGCCGCTCAGAAGCCAAGTTCTCGACTTGTTCAACGCATAATTTACCAAGTCCGCCGAGCCAGCAATGTAGCCGCCCACGACGCCGAATGCTTTCGAGAAAGTTCCCATCTCCACGTCGATTTTGCCTTCGATATGGAAGTGGGAAGTTATTCCTCGTCCCGCGTCCCCAAGGACACCATCCCCATGGGCGTCGTCAATGTAGGTCATAGCACCGTGCTGTGCTGCTAGTTTAGCAATCTCGCCGGCAGGTGCGATATCTCCATCCATACTGAAGACGCCGTCGGTAACGATTAAGATTTGCTTGTAACTCTTCAGTTCAGCCTCGTCTAACACGCGCTTTAGATCCTCAGCGTCTCGGTGCTTGAAGACGGTTCTCTCAGCACGACTGAGACGCACGCCGTCGATTATGCTCCCATGATTGAGTTCGTCACTAATGATCAAATCCCCTTCACCCGCGAGTTGTGGAATTAATCCCGCATTCGCGGCAAAACCGGTCGAATACGCAAGGGATGATTCAGTATGTTTGTACTTGGCTAGAGCTTTCTCAAGTTCAACATGCGCTTGCATGGTGCCAGCAATCGGTCGAACAGAGCCGGAACCGGCTCCAAACTTCTCTATTGCCTCCAGAGCTGCTTTCTTGACTTTGGGATGGTTAGTTAGGTTGAGATAATTATTCGAGCAGAGCATCAGGACCTTTCTGTCCGATACCGTGGTCCAAGGTCCGCTACTGCTTGCTAAGATTCTGATTCTCCAATCAAGGTCCTCCGAAACCAGCCTATCATATTCCCGGCGCAGGAAAGAACGGGCGTCTCTCTTGAAACTTGATTGCACCATACGAATCTCATCTGTTGCTTGAATCCAAAGAAGTTGCCAAAATACGTTTGCACTTGGAATCTGCAGGCAAAACATAAAGGTCGAGCGGGTCGTTAAGACGACGAACCGATTGTGAAGGCATTCGCGAAGATTCACCCCGAACCTGGGCTAAAGCAAATCGAAGCCGACCGGCCCCAGCCGGGTTACCGTGAAGTTCTCGTCAAAGTGAAAGTGACCTCAGTTTGTGGGACAGACTATCATATCTACAAGTGGGATGAATGGGCGCAAGCCCACATTAAGCCTCCACGCATTATCGGGCATGAATTCGCCGGCGAAGTCGTGGAAGCCGGACCCGACGTGACCACGAGAAAAGTAGGAGACATGGTCGCTGCGGAAAGCCACATCGCTTGCGGCACCTGTTACCAGTGTCGAACCGGTAACTCGCACATATGCGAAAGGCTGCGAATCATAGGGGTCGATGTGGATGGGTCGTTTGCCGAATACGTCAAGATCCCCGAGCAAAATGCATGGCCAATTCCAACGGAAATACCAACCGAAACCGCCTCGATCCTCGAACCCTTGGGAAACGCAGTCCACGCGGCCTTTGCGGCTGACATCGCGGGAAACGACGTCACAATTTTCGGCTGCGGCCCAGTAGGCCTCTCAGCAGTAGCTTTAACAAATGTTTCTGGTGCTCTTTCGGTAACCGCCGTTGACATTAACGATTACAGGTTGAAACTTGCTTCCCGAATGGGCGCCACGAAGACGATCAACTCCAGAGAGCGAGATCCAGTGGCTGAGATACATGCGGATACAGAAGGGCGCGGCGCAGGAGTCGTTCTCGAGATGTCGGGAAACGAGACGGCCATTGGCAATGCATTTCGGTCGGTGCGTAATGGCGGGACCGTAATTTTGTTTGGACTCCCATCGAAGGAAGTGAAGCTGAACGTTGGCGACGATCTGATCTTCAAGGAGGCACATGTTCAGGGAATTGTGGGCCGCGAAATCTTCAAGACCTGGTACAAACTCGAGGCCCTCCTCAAATCGGGAAAAGTTGACCTGCGACCTTTGATAACTCATCGTATGTCGCTCAACCAACTTGACGATGCAATGAAACTAGTTGGCTCAGGGGATTGTGGCAAGATCGTGCTCACTCCCTGATGCCGGAAACATTTATCTTAGGCACTTCTGAAGCTCGCGTCATTCGATCGACGATTAAGTGAAGGTTACCCAATTGGCCACAAGATTGAGAAAAGGTCGTCGTCTCAGGGCTTCGCGTACTCACGGTTGGGGTACCTCTGGCCAACACAGGGGCACCGGAATGCAGGGAGGGGCCGGTATATCTGGAAGATACAGACACAAGCGGTCGAGACTGATCAGAACCGGGGAATTTGCGCATATGCACTACAAGGGAAAGAAAGGCTTCACGCCAGTTTCCGCGAGCAAAGATCCCGGACGGACAATGAACCTGTGGCAATTATCGGGATTAGTTGACAGACTTGTAGCCGAGAAGAAAGCCCAGTTAGCGGGAGAGAGAGTGGTAGTGAATTTGACGGAGCTTGGCTTCAGGAAACTACTAGGATCAGGTTCTGTATCGCGACCCGTTCAGGTAAAGGTAGACGAGTGTTCCGAAGGCGCCGCGAAGAAGCTGAAGGATGCGGGCGGGGAATTAGTTACCGCTACCGCCGACAAGTGAAATTGAATGGTCCGTTTCATCGAACTTTTCAAACCAATTGCTAGGTTCTTCCCCGACATTAAATCGCCCGACAGGAAAGTTGCGTTCAACGAGAAGATCTTCTGGACCGCTATCGCACTCATAATCTATTTCGTAATGTCACAAACCCCACTCTACGGAATCGGCAACGCTGGGCTGAACGATCCTCTAGGCTCGCTCAGAGTAATCTTCGCTTCAAACCGCGGTACGCTGATGGAACTTGGCATCGGCCCCATAGTCACCGCAGGCCTGATTCTCCAAGTGTTGGCTGGGTCAAAGATGGTAAACATTGACATGAGCAATCCCGAGGACCGGTCACTATTCACAAGCGCGAGCAAAATCCTCTCAGTCGTCATGACAGTCTTCGAAGCCTCAGCCTACATACTCGGTGGGACCTACGGCTCCATTCCGGTGACTACAGAAATCGTAATCATGCTTCAACTAGTCGCGGCAGGACTCATCGTACTCTTACTGGACGAGCTTCTACAGAAAGGCTGGGGACTGGGAAGCGGAATCAGCCTCTTCATCGCCGCTGGTGTTGCTTCCACAATCTGGTGGGATTCAGTAGCGCCAATGGGACCAATGTCAGACGGCAAATACTTAGGCGCAGTAATCGCCTTCGCTCAGGGAGTCGGTACTGGCACTGTACGAAGTGTCCTCGCGCGTGCCGGCGGGCTCCCCGATATGGTGGCTTTTCTCACTACGCTAGGGGTTTTCGCGATCATCATCTACTTCAACGGCATGCGTGTGGAAATCCCCGTGTCGTATGCGAGGTACCGTGGTTTTCGTGGGAAATTCCCCTTGAAGCTATTCTATGTGTCAAACATTCCGGTAATCTTTGCCGCAGCGCTCTTCGGTAACATTTACTTCATCTCGCAGCTGATCTGGCAGAGGTACAACAACCTCAACGCCAACTTCTGGCTAAACCTCCTCGGCACATTCACCGTTCAAGGAACTCAATACCAACCCTCCGGAGGGCTCGTCTATTACGTGGTCCCACCCCAGAGCCTAACCCTGACGATTGCAGACCCGTTGAGAGCCGTAGTGTACGCGGGCCTGCTAATCATGGGCTGTGTGTTTTTCGCAGTAACATGGGTTGAGGTCGGAGGCATGGATTCTCGCACGGTTGCAAGGCAGTTATTGGATTCTGGTATGCAGATCGAGGGATTCAGGCGATCTGAAGTCCCAATAAGGCAGGTTCTCGACAGGTACATACCGGTTGTTACAATTCTAGGAGCTATCTTGATCGGCCTCATAGCTGGAGTTGCGAATTTCCTTGGAGCATTTGGATCTGGGACGGGTATCCTCCTGACAGTGGGCATTATCGAGCAATACTATCAGATCTTCGTGCAAGAGCGGATTACAGAACTCTACCCAGCCGCCAGAGGGTTCTTGGGTGAATAGGCGCTGTCAAGGACGGTCGTAGTGACCGGAATTCCCGGCGTAGGGAAAACCACCGTTCTCAATGAACTGCAGGACTTAGCGAAGCAAAACCGGGTTAACTTAGCGGTCTTGAACTTCGGAACGATCATGAATGAGATAATGCGCGAGTTAGGGAAAGAGATGAACAGGGACGAGATGAGAGAGCAGGGCATCGAAACTCAGCGGAAAGTTCAGGAGCTCGCCGCCAACGAAATCTCTAACCGAGCGGGACAAGGGACAATTGTCGTCGACACGCACATGTTCGTTAGGACTAACGTGGGCATGTGGGCAGGCCTCCCCCAAAACGTGCTTCAGAGACTTAACCCACGACTGTTCGTGCTCATCGAAGCGGATCCTGAGCAGATTGCGGGGCGGAGAAAGGTTGACTCGGATCGGAAGCGGGAACAGGCTTTAGTTGAGGATATTTCGTTCGACCTGCAGTGGTCGAGGGCTACTGCGGCAGCCTCCGCGGTTGCCACCGGTGCTCCTGTTAAGGTTATAAGAAATGATGCAGGTAAGCAGAAGCAAGCAGCGCAGGAGTTGTTCGAAGCCGTCCGCAAGTTAGCCGGGGCATAAACATGAAACCAAGACCAGCAATTATCATCCTCGTTTGTCTCATCGCGGTAGTAACTACGTTCTTTCTAGTGCAACCTTCCGCGGCTCAGCAAACCTCAGTCCAAACTCCCGGCGCAATTCACGTTTATCAGAGCGCGACGACAAATAGTACTACTACAACAAACACGAACTCAAGCGCCCCCTTCGGTTTAGGAGCCATTACTACTCCAATTGTCGCTTGGGTCAAACAAGCCCTGTCCCCCTATATCGGTAACCCACCCCAGATCCCGCTCTCCACCCTGTTTACGATCGGAATCGCCGCGATGATGGCGCTGATTTCGTCCACAGCAGCCAAAGTGTTGGTGGACTACGATATGGTTAGGTCAACCATGAAAGAAGTGCAAGCGTGGCAGAAGGAGTTGAATGCTGCAAAGAAGGCGAAGGACGAGCAGACAACTGCGAAGCTCATGAAGAAAAGCCAAGGCATGATGAAGCAACAATCTCGAGCGAGCATGGAACAAATGAAAGTTACCGCCGTGACGTTCGTTCCATTTCTTCTCATATGGTACCTGTTGAACGCTGTCCTAGGATCCAACACGGTGGCATTTGCGCCGTTTCCGCTTCCAATGATGGGCACTTCTCTCAGGTTCTTTTACTGGTACCTCCTCTGTTCCTTCTCGGTAAACCTTCCACTGATGAGAGTTTTCGGAATCGGGATGAGTGATAGTTAGTTGCCAAGACGAGCCCTTCGTAACCGAAACATAAAACGAAAGAATGTAAGACTCCCGGGTGGAGGGACCGCAATTCATTATCATAGAGTGGGCGGCGGCCGCGGCGTATGCGCTTCGTGCGGCTTGCCCCTACGCGGCGTTGAACCCAAGTCCCTTAGAGGGGGAGCTAAATCCTCCAAGCGGCCATCAAGACCTTTCGGCGGGACACTTTGTCACGCCTGTGTCCGCGAGATGGTTCGACAAGGAGCAAGAGTCGGGTAAGTAGCTTGCCGGGGCCGGTCGTCACCGTGAGTGGCCCCCATGGAACGGGAAAGTCGACTTACGCAAAAGCTCTGGCTAGAGCCCTAAACCTCCGGTATGTATCTGCTGGAGAATTGTTCAGGGAACTTGCGAAACAGCATAAGATGTCTCTAGAAGCCTTCAGCCACCGTGCGGCCGAGGACCCGACCATAGATCGGATGCTAGATGAACGAACGAAAGCTGAGGCGAAGAAGGGAGGAGTTGTTGTTGATGCGCAGCTCGGGGCGTGGATGGTGCGGGATCTTGCGGACGCGAAGGTACTGCTAACTGCACCTGATGATGTGAGATTCAAGCGGATCGCAGAACGCGACGGCAGCAGCGTGGCAGATGCGAAGAGAGAGACTGAGAACCGAGAATCCATCCAACAAAGCCGGTACAAGAAATATTACGGAATTGACGTAACCGATCTGTCCATTTACGACCTTAAGATCGACACGAGCCAATACTCCATCGAAAAGATGAAAACGGACATCATTGACGCGGTACGCAATTTCCTCTTGGAAAGAGGGAAACTGAAAGAGTCGGCGAGTTAGGGTACACTTATTTATTCCAACATCGAGTACTTCGACAAATCGTTCCAAGTGATCATCTATGCCCAGCATGGAAGTAGGAAGAGTCTGCGTCAAACTCTCAGGCCGTGAAACAGGCAAGAAATGCGTAGTCGTAGACGTTGTCGACAAGAACTTCGTGCTCGTTACTGGACCAAAGTCAGTCACGGGCGTAAGACGCAGGAGAACGAACGTCGACCATCTCGAACCCACAGCTGAACTAGTCGAACTCAAGAAAGGCGCCGCAGACGACGACGTGGAGAAGGCGATTACGAAGGGCAAGAAGACGAAGTACATGAAAGAAGACGCCATGCCTACGAGGCCCCAGGCCGCAAGCTAGAGAAACGAAATCAGCTTGCAAGCATAGGATTGTCAAACCGTATCCTTTCCTTAATAGCGTCAAACCAGTACCTCCTACTGCGAGGTGAATTGTTTGCAGGTTGTCACGCCTTGGGCAGTGAACAGGGAGTTGATTACGAAGGTTGAGGAGACGACGAACCCAACCTACGGTTGTCGGCCCGAAGACAGGCCGATACAGCTGAGAATAAAGTACGGGCTCATTAACCTGGACAAACCTCCAGGCCCATCCAGCCATGAAGTGGTGGCTTGGATAAAGCGCATGATGAAACTTTCACACGCCGGTCACGGCGGAACCCTAGAGACCTCATAGTCGGGGCAATCCAAAGGTAACCGGCATCCTACCAGTTGCTCTGGAGGAAGCCACCAAAGTCGTTCAAGGTTTCCTCTTCTCAGGCAAGGAGTACGTATGCCTAATGCAGGTTCACGCCGACACTCCAGAAAACACTATTCGCGATCTCCTGAGCGAGTTCGTTGGCGAGATGTATCAGAAACCCCCGGTGTGCGTGTCGGTGAAGAGAGATACTAGGAGACGTTTCATCTATCAACTCGATGTGTGTGAGATCGATGGGCGGAAGGTCCTCTTCAAATGTTCATGCCAAGCGGGGACATACATGCGCAAACTGTGCTCGGACGTAGGCGAGGTCCTGGGGTGCGGAGCGCACATGCGAGAGCTTAGGAGAACACGTGCGGGACCCTTTACGGAAGACACGACGCTCGTCACCTTACACCAGCTCAGCGCGGCCCAGAGCGACTTTGAGTCCGGTGACGACCGTGCATCGATGAAGATTATCCAACCAATGGAAGTCGCGCTAACCTCACTTCCTAAGGTTGTCATCCGCGACTCGGCAGTCGACTCTGTCTGCCATGGTGCTGACTTAGCACTGCCAGGACTCTTGCAATTGGATTCGGCGATCGAGCGAAACAGACTCGTTGCCATCTTCACTCTGAAGGGAGAGGCAGTAGGCCTGGGACGGGCGCTGCTCACTTCCAGGGAAATGCTTGATCAAGAGAAGGGAGAGGCGGTAAAGATTGAACGTGTTATCATGGACCGGGGCACATACCCTGCCATGTGGAAACGTTAGATCCCATATCTTCGTCGCGGAATGGAGTGCGCAGTTTTCCGTAGCTGCGCGAGCAGGCTTAAATTCGGCTTGGGGTTTTTAAATCTCAAGAGCCGGGGTTCCCTAGCCTGGTAAGGGGCAGATTCTCGAAACCTAAGCCTGGAATCATGGAACCGTAAGCCTGTGGTCCTTTGGGGCCTCGAGGGTTCAAATCCCTCTCCCGGCGCCATTCGCAATCATTTTTTCAGTATCCACAGATTTTTCGTGTGTGTGCGGGTCGGCTGGTGCGCCCACACTAAACGAAGAACGCAGGCCCCGTTATTATTTCTCAAAGGTGACTTCGAGGTTTTCCAGAGTTCTTAGCTGACGCCGTTGTCCATCGAAACCTACATCGCGCAAAATCCTAACAGAGATAAAGTTCCTCCATTGCCCAGACACTTCTTCAACTTTGAAATCGATTACACCATCGTGCGCGCCTTCAAGCTGTTTGTATGCCCAATCGCTGTGAACCCCCTTCATCATGCCGCGAAGGTCAATGGTCTTTGTCAGGGAGGATGTTGGAAGAATACGGGTGAGCACGTATTCAACCCAAACCTTCTCATCGTTGAACCTTGCCACAGCCGAAGTATTATCAGAGACTTCCAGAACTTCAGATTTTGGAGTGCTAGGCATCCAGTCTTTCAAGATCCATATGCTCAAGTCGGCTATCTTCATTGAAGGGACAGCGAACTTCTCTTTGGATTTCTGTCCTAGTTGGCCGGTGTACCAATCGTATATTCGAAGTTTCTCCTGCTTTTCGAGGGCTTCTACCTGAAGTCCTGATCGTTGAAGCTTCAGGCGAATCTTGTCTGGCGGTTGGCTGTAATCGTGATAGTACACGGTGCCACCCTCTTTCATCCAGCCGGCTGCTATGGTGAGGGCTGTATTGTACCATTGCGACGTAGGATCGAACTCAACTAGAATGTTAGAGCCAAGCGGGATTTGACTGTCGGTGAGATCGTCAATGAGCGGAATCCTTGGCACAGCAAGACACGGGCTATTAGATGTGGTTTCATGGTTTAGGGTTTTCGTGTGTGTGGGTCTAATGATGCGGAAAACCGGATTTAGACTGGTCGAGCGCGTCGTGCAGGTCTCTTTGTATGGATGTTGAACAGTCCGAGAGTGTAGGGAGCTTGAACCTTTAGTTCAAATCCCTCTCCCGGCGCCATTCTATCCGGATTAGCTCTTTTGCGCTGCGAAGCACGTTTGGACGAGTCTTAGTCGAGGGCTACGAAGATACTTCAGTCTAGTGGGTGTGCTAGGCACAAGTCATCGCACTGCGGAACAGAATACTTGCTCACCTATGACCCAGTGATTCTGTTCAGCGGCATGGGGGCAATTACATCTACTACAGCTGCATTCACCGGAGTCAGCATGACCGGCGGACATAAGTCTCAACTGATCTTCGGTCATTTTGTTGCGCTGATTTTGCGCTTCTTCCGATTCAAGAACGGTGGCTGTGCTCATATTCAATCACAGTATGCACTTTGCCAAACTATCTGTTAGAGATATTTCGACAATTTCCACCTCTCTATAAGCACAGCCCAGCGAGCGGCGTGGACCGTGCAAGGGTAAGCCACTGAAGCACAGTATTCTCTCGTTCAGAAAACTCACCTTTGTCAACCGCAGTTCCAGAGTTCGTCACTCTCCTCCGAGTATGGGATTCTGCCTTCTCACACCAGTCAATAATTTAGGATGAATATGGACTTCAAAGGAGGCGGGTTGCGTAAAGTGGCGGAGGGGTCAGCATCTCTAAGGGACATTGCCGTCTATTTTCTTAAGCTTGGATTCATAGCCTTCGGCGGACCGGCCGCACACATAGCCATGATGGAGGAGGAGACGGTTCGTCGCCGACACTGGCTGTCGAGGGAGAAGTTCCTAGATCTGTTAGGTGCAGCTAACCTAATTCCCGGTCCAAGCTCTACAGAGTTGGCAATCTATATTGGCTATGTTCAGGCGGGATGGGTTGGCCTTGTCCTCGCGGGAGTCTGTTTCATTCTTCCCGCTTCACTCATCGTAACCGCCCTCGCATGGATCTACGTTCAGTACGGTTCACTACCGCAGGTCGTCAGTATCCTTTACGGCGTCAAACCGGTTGTCATCGCAATCATTCTGCAGGCGCTGTGGAACCTAGGGCGTTCAGCGGTCAAAACGAAATACCTGCTAATAATTGGCGCTGGAGGTTTAGCTCTGAGCGCTCTAGGCGTAAACCCAATCCTAACTATTTTCGGATTAGGAAGCGTCACCGGCCTTGGCCGATGGTTTGCGAATGCAAGGAAGAAGAGGGCGAGTATTCTCTCGCTTTGCCTTCTGTTTTCGATTCCAGTTCTAGCTTATGCGTTAGCGAGCGGGGCGGCAATTATTGAACCGTCCTCTACCAAGTTCGGCTTATGGTCGTTGTTCCTGGTTTTCTTGAAAATGGGATCGGTAGTATTCGGAAGCGGCTACGTACTGTTAGCATTTCTACAAGCAGAACTGGTTACACACTTGCATTGGATAACCGTCTCTCAGCTTCTGGATGCGATTATTGTTGGTCAAGTGACTCCTGGGCCCGTCTTCACAACGGCAACGTTCATCGGCTTTATCCTAGCAGGCCCAGTAGGTGGACTAGTCGCTACGGTAGGTATTTTTCTTCCGGCGTTTGTTGCCGTAGCGATTAGCGGTCCGCTCATTCCACGCATTCGGAGTTCTCCGGTCGCAGGAGCATTCCTTGATGGCGTGATTGTTGCATCTTTGGCGTTGATGGTTTTTGTAACTTACGAACTTGCTGTGTCTGCTCTGGTCGACGTGTTAACGATTGGCATACTCATTGTGAGTTCGATTCTGCTAATTCGTTTCCATGTGAACTCCATGTGGGTAATTTTGATCGGCACTGTCATCGGTGTCGTTAAGTTTCTCATTTAACCCACTCCGCTTTTCGATGATTCACGGTATCTGCATAGCTTGCAAAACGAATATCTCGAAGGCGATAATTCGGAATTCAATTAATCAGTGATCGTCCATGAGTATTGAAAACCTAAGAGAGAAGGAGACTGTGTGCGGCTCGAAGCATTCAGTGATGGTGTGTTCGCCTTCGCGATTACCCTGCTCGTTCTGAATTTGAGGGATCCTGTACTACCCAACTAACCTTATCCCAGGATATGTACCTGTTCCCGCGGGATCATGTCCATAATCCCGCCCTGTAGGTGAGCGGCTAAGCGATTGAAACCGCCGAGTGTTACGAGGGGAGAGGGGGTCGCCTTAGTATTGAACCGTCCCTTGCCCCGCCTTGATCGTCAAGTTAGACGTCAGGCCGCCGTCAATAACCAAGACCTGCCCAGTAACGTAGTCTGCTAACGGTGAGGCCAAGAAGAGTGCGCCTCCGGCGATTTGTCCGGGTTTAGCCATGTATCCCAAAGGTATTCGGTTCCTGAGTTCCTTGATCAACGCTTCGTTGAGATAAGGGACGGTCATATCAGTTTCGACCCATCCTGGCGCGATCGTGTTGACGGTTATTTTGTGACTCGCGAGTTCCACGGCCATGCATTTGGTCATCATGATCAATGAGGCTTTGCTGGAAGAGTATGCGAGGACGCCTTCTTCCGCCCCCATTCCGTCGATAGATGAGATTATGATGATCCTCCCACCACCACCTTGCTTGATCATCTGTTTTGCAATGAGTTGGCTGCAGTTGAAACAGCCCTTTACGTTAACTTCAAAATGTTCTTGAAGATTCTTTTCATCCATATCAATCAGGGATCCTCCCTTCATTATCGAGGCGTTACACACTAGCACGTCGACCCTTCCGAATTTCTGGAGTGTGATCTCAAGCATCTTCTCTATTTGGGCTCGATCGCTTATGTCGAGCTGGAAGACGAACGCGTAGCCGCCTGCTTTTGTGATGTCATCGGCGAGTGCTTCGCATCTCTTGCGTCCGTCAGTGCGTCTCATTCTATCGGCAATGACCACGTTACATTGTGAATGTCCAAAAGCCCTGGCGATCGCTTCTCCGATCCCACGTGCCGCGCCTGTGACAATTACAACCTTACTCTCAAGCCCTAGTCTAATTAGAGAATCCGAATCCATTCAAACCAACTTCCTGATTCCCTAACGCCTTTCGGAAATAAGGGTTCGTTAGGAATTTCACCATTTGGAATTGGCTGATACAATTTCTGATTGACGAACTAGTCTCCTTGGTAGGTTTGAACTGGTAAATGCCCTCCGGGCTCACAACGCTTAGTCTTAAATACATCCAGAAAGCCACCTGACCTTTCGTACAGGTTGAGACTGTTGGGCTCCAGAGTTCGGTTATTGATTGTAGCTGTTCTTGTAAATTCGATATTGCTGTCAGCCACCTTCATGCCTGCCTATGCGCAGATGATTCAACACGGCGGGACCCTTCACCTCGCGCTGCCGAACACGATTGATAATTTCTCCCAGTTTCTGACGTCGTCCTACCAGGCTTGGTACTTCAACCAGATGGTTTACCCGGACCTCGGCGTCCCCGTGAGTACGGGACTCATGCACGTTGCTGTGTCGAATTATTGGTCCAACGCACAGGCTACTACATGGTTCTTCATGCTACGTTCGGGTATGACATGGTCTGACGGTGTCCCGGTAAACTCCACAGACTTAGCCTACTCGCTCAAACTCATGTTTTCGACCTTCACTTGGGGTGCCGGTAGCTTATCGCTTTACTCAAGCTATCTGGCGGGCAGCATTGATAGTTCAATCAAACCCGTAAACGCGACCGTCGTAGAGGTGGACCTCAACCAGCCGTTCGGTACGCTTGGCGACATCGTTGGAGCTGAGAACACTCCAAACCTTGTGCCCTACCATGTTTGGAACACCTATATCATGAACGGTACTGCGCCGGGCCCTAACTTCGGAACCCTCGTCAGCGCGGGTGCATATTACGTCTCGAATTACACACAAGGTGATTCCCAAGTCGTTCTTCTTCCAAACACATACGGATCACCGTTCGGAGGCGACGAGAAAGGCGTCCCATATTTGGACAAAGTGGTAGTTCTACTCGTCCCCACCACCGCGGACCTGTCGCTCATGTTGAAGGGCGGTCAAATTGATGCGGCACCCGTATCACCCTCTGACGTTGCGGGCCTAACGTCCAATCCCAACTTCAAAGCCACATACGGCCCAACGCCAGACACGTGGAACCTCGAATACCCTGTGTGGAATTATCCGTATAACATGAGTGACTTCCGGAAGGCAATGGCATATTCTATTAACAAGACGGACCTCGTCCAGACCGCCTTGGCAGGTTACGGCTCACCCGGGAACTCGGGTTACATCCCCTGGGAGAACTCACCTGAATTCAACTCAAGCGTTCCTCAGTACGACTATAACCCCCAGATGGCGCAACAACTTCTAGGTTCTCTACCCGGGTGGACCAAGGGTAGTGACGGATTCTGGAAGTTGCCAGACGGAACAACGTTCACACCGACGGTCTACGCTCCCGCGGAAGCCCAGCCAATCGTCACAGCCGGCAACAGGCTTGTTCAGTACTTCAGAGCGGTAGGGATCGACGCCCAGGTTCAATCGATAGCGACTACCTCCATGTCGACGATTTGGGCTAAGGGGACGAACATGTACTTCCACGAACAGAATTACGGCTACCCGAATTCGGAGTTACTCTTCGACTACTCGTTCGACGGGTTCGGGACAGGACCGCCTTTAACGCAACCGGTCTTCTGGCCCACCAGTGTAGGAACTGAATACAACGCTACATTGAAGCAATTGGTCTCCGAAGGAACCGCTACCGGACGAGCACAACTCATGCAAAAGCTGCAGAGCATCGTCGCCGAGACCCTGCCATCATTGACACTCTTCTACGTTGACTCAGTCTGGGTGTACAACACCGCGAGCTTCGGCGGATGGCCATCACCCCCGAGCACGATGGATTGGCCTGGGGGAATGTTCAACATGACTGCGCTTGCAAGCATATACAGCCTAAGCGCCCAGCCAACCAGCATGAGTTCCACTTCAAGTATCACTCCCTCAGGCGGCGCTGACATGACGCCCTATATCGTCGGCGGATTGGTCGTTGTGATCGCACTGATCGCCGTAGGGCTATATGCGCGAAAGAGAAAAAGCGCCTAAGCGAAACTAGTTGCGAGTCAGCGGCCAGTATGTGCTACGGCGTACGATCTACGCCGCGCTCACACTTTTCGCGGTCGTCTGCATCAACTTTCTAATACCTCGCATGATGCCTGGAAGTCCGTTAATTTACTTCGCTAATCCACACATAATTTCATCGCCTCAAGCCATGGCGGCCCTCACGCGAAGATTCGGACTGGACAAACCAGTGTGGATTCAATTCACGCTATATCTAACAAATACTCTCTCATGGCCGCCAAACTTTGGAGTCTCATATCTTTTCTATCCATCGCCAGTGTTCACGACAATAATGCAATACTTGCCTTGGACGCTTTTCCTGGTCGGAGTCTCTACGGTTATTACCGCCATTCTAGGCATCTTGTTGGGGGTCTGGAGTGGCTCTCGTCCCGGAAGCAAGTTTGACACCGCCACCATGTCAATTTCCATGCTATTCTGGACGATGCCTTTCTTCTGGCTCGGAATCATTCTCTTATGGATCTTCGCAATCACACTTCATTGGTTTCCGGTTTCCGGAGCCGCCTCAGGTGGCATAACCGCCAGCAACCCGTTGGTTCTCACTGATGCGAGTGATATTCTGTGGCATGCGTCCTTGCCTATGATGACATTGGTCATTGCATCGTACGCGGGTTACTCGCTGATTATGCGAAACACAATGGTCGGTGAACTGTCACAGGACTACATTCTCATGGCTCGAGCAAAGGGTCTGCGAGAAAGGGCCGTCCTTTTTGGGCACGCGGCCAGAAACGCCATGCTTCCCATGATAACCCTGATTGGACTGAACCTTGGTTACGTCGTCAGCGGTGCACTGCTGGTCGAAATAGTCTTCTCCTATCCTGGGGTGGGGTACTTGACCTACAGAGCAGTATTGGCTCACGACTATCCGTTGCTGCAAGGCCTTTTCTTCATTTTATCTTTCACGGTAGTCGCCGCGAACTATCTCGCCGACCTTTTCTACGCATTCCTCGATCCGCGGATAAAGTACTAACGTGATCTGAAACCTTGCAGCAAGCCACGATGCAGAAAAGGTTGCGAGGTTTAGCGTCCCATTGGCCCTCAATGTTTTCTGAAGTATTACGTCATCGGCGAGCCCAAGTTGGGTTCGGAATAATTGCATTCTTCGCGATCCTAGCTGTAGCTGCTCCACTCATAGCCCCATATTCTCCATACGCCTTCCCCGCTCCAGGGCCAGCCTACGCGCCCCCCAGTCAGCGGTTCCCACTCGGCACCGATTACGTAGGCGAGGACATATTGAGCGAAATTATTTACGGAGGGAGAGTATCTATCGCGGTTGGTCTAATCGTCGCCGCTCTTTCCTCAGTAGTCGGAACCATTGTGGGTGTTTTGGCGGGCTATTACAAGCGTACAATCGACGAGATCCTAATGAGAGGAACCGATATCGTCCTTATTTTGCCCTCGCTACCACTCATGATCATACTTGCAGCTTATCTCGGTCCCAGCCTTCGAACTGTAATCCTAGTTTTGACCGTTACTTCCTGGCCTGCCGTGGCACGGGTAGTCCGCTCCCAGACATTATCCCTTCGCGAGCGGCCATTCACGGACTCTGCGAGAGTCGTCGGTGCCAGTGACTTCAGAATAATTACCAAGCTGATGCTCCCAAACTTGGCAAGCATCATAGCAGCGAATGCAGTTCTCATGATAACTACAGCCATAGTAGGTGAGGCCGCGCTTGATTTCATAGGTTTAGGGGACATTACCGTTGTGAGCTGGGGAACGATGCTGTACTGGGCGCAGGCTTACGCTCTCTTCAACGGCGCTTGGTGGTGGGTTATCGCTCCAGGTCTATGCATAATCTTAGTCGGGCTCGCGTTCGTCCTTATCAGCGTATCAATCGAAGACGTCTTCAACCCGAGGTTGAGAAGCCTTTGACACCTCAAACGGCCCCAGGCAACGAGAGTCCACTGACCCAATCCGCATTAATTGAGGTGAAGAATCTCTCCGTAACATACAAGACCCGTGCCGGTCTCACGAAAGCCGTCGACGATATCTCCTTCACGATAAACAAAGGCGAGGTGCTAGGGCTTGCCGGAGAGTCAGCATGCGGAAAAACCACGACAGCGCTCTCGCTCATTCGACTACTCAGCTCCAACGCCCAAACTGAAGGCCAGGTTCTGATAAACGGCGAAGACATCCTAACGATGAGCCAAGAACAGCTTCGGAACCTACGATGGAAGCAGGTGTCCTTGATCCCCCAAGGCTCAATGAATTCGCTCGATCCCGTGATGCAAATTGGAAACCAAATAATCGAGGCGATTTCCGCACACGGTCGAGTTCCGAGAAGGCAAGCTTGGGAAATGACAACCCAACTGTTATCGTCAGTAGCCATTCACCCCTCTCGGGCAAGAAATTACCCGCACGAATTCAGTGGAGGTATGAAACAGCGAACCGTAATTGCTATGGCTCTCGCGCTTAACCCGCTTCTCGTTATCGCAGACGAACCCACCACGGCATTAGATGTCGTAGTTCAGAAGCAACTCCTCATCCTTCTGAAAGGGCTACAGGCGAAACTCGGCGTCTCTTTCCTATTCGTAACTCACGACCTATCGGTGATCGCCGAGATTGCAGATAGAATCGCGATAATGTATGCCGGTAGAATTGTTGAGATTGGCAAGAAAGACGATGTCCTGAAGCATCCGTCGCATCCCTACACAGAAGCTCTTGTAAACTCAGTCCCGAGAGTATTCGGAGACCGCCAGACTCTCACCTCCATCCCCGGGAACCCGCCCAGTGGAGTATGGCCTACCGGCTGCAGATTCCATCCTCGGTGTAAGTATGCTTTCGACTTGTGTAAGGAAAAAGAACCTCAATTACTGAGATCAAAGACGGGATCACAAGCGGCTTGTCATCTCATCTCGGAAAACGCTTAATGCTTCTCAGCACACGCTAGGGAACGCTAACTATCTCTGAGCCCGAGTCATTTGTCCAATCAACAGCGCGAAGAAATGGCAGGCGGATCCGGAGCGTCGCCGATTCTAGAGGTTCGCGCCCTCAAGGTGTACTTCCAAAAGAGACAAGGAATCATTGGGCGAAAGATCATAATCCACGCCGTCGACGACGTTACCATATCCATCGCCCCAGGCGAAATTCTTTCACTTGTAGGTGAAAGCGGAAGCGGCAAATCCACCTTAGCCCGAACAATCGTCAAACTGACCCAACCGACAAGCGGACAAATCCTCTACCACGGGCAAGACATCTTCAAACAGACAAGAAAAGAAACTAAACAATTACGACGACGAGTTCAAATGATATTTCAAGACCCGTACGAATCCCTCAATCCACACTCAACTGTATTCGACAGCATCGTTGAACCAAGTGTGATCCACGGCCTCGTCACACGAACCAAGAAAGACCGTACAGCCATCGTGGAAAGAATGCTCAAGCTAGTCGGGCTAGACCCGGCAACAAAAATGGACCGCTACCCTCACCAACTTAGCGGAGGAGAGAGGCAGAGGGTCGCAATCGCCAGAGCTCTATCTCTGGAACCGGACCTGCTGATTGCAGATGAACCCGTTTCAATGCTCGATGTTTCGATAAGGCTTGGTGTTCTGCATCTATTGCAGACACTTAAGGAAGAGCTGAGGCTGACCTACCTGTTCATCACGCACGACCTTGGAGTTGCAAGGTACATAAGTGCTAGGATCGCAGTAATGTACTTCGGCAAGATTGTCGAAGTCGCCGAAACCGACGACTTGATCAACCATCCGCTGCACCACTACACAAACCTTCTATTGGCATCGGTGCCTCAATCTGAAAATTCCCAGATGGCACCCGCTAAGCTTGACGTTGATTATGCATCGAATTTGGCTGACCCGCCATCCGGCTGCCGGTTTCACCCTCGCTGCCCTTACGCAAAAGAAAAGTGCAGTGTCGAAGAGCCGAAGCTCTTGGAACTAAGACATGGGCATTACGCTGCGTGCCATTATCCGCTGCAAGGATAATGGCGGTAAAATGTCTGAGGGAGAGATTGGCCATGAGCCGTGAGGACGTAACGGTAAACGATGACTGGAGCTATAGGGGCATTCGTTCGGTCGTGCTGGAAAACGAATTTGTTCGAGTTCTTGTCTTTCCCGAATTGGGCGCTAAGATATACGACTTGATCTATAAGCCCAGTCAAAAGAACGTGCTTTGGCATAATCCGCAAATCAGGCCAACCAAGGTTGCCCTGGGTGCAGCGTTCGATGACGTCTGGTGTGGAGGTTGGGACGAGATCTTTCCGAATGACGCTCCGTGCTCTATCAACAAAGAGCGGTACCCTGACATGGGTGAGGCTTGGTCAACCGAGTGGAGTTATTCAATAGTCAAACCGGATGACCTCCATGAAACAGCAACTTTGGTAACATCTGTTCTCACTCCGATTACACCTTGCAGAATCACTAGGTCTCTAGCAATACGTGTTGGCGAACCTAAAATTCACCTGCGATATTTGCTCGAGAACTTGGGTCGCGATGACCTGAAATTCTTATGGAAGATTCACCCCGCGTTCCAAATCAATGAAACCTGCAGCATTGAGATTTCCGCTAAGACAGGAATTGTTGACCCACGGTACACTCATCTTTACTCAGAATCGAGCGACAGATATCGCTGGCCGATTGCTCAGTGCAAGGGTGGCGAGCGAGTTGATGTGAGCAGAGTGCCGCCACCGACTGCTCACACTTGCACCTTGCATTACGTAACCGACCTTGAAGATGGTGCCGTGAAGTTGGTGAATCCACAGGGCAACGTGGACGTAAAGCTGAGCTTCCCTAAGCAAATCCTAAACAACATTTGGCTATTCCTAGCCTACGGAGGGTATAGATCATTGTACACTGCTGTCATCGAACCCAGCACAAGCTACCCCTACGACTTAGGGAAGGCGATAACCGAAGGGCGTACCTCACACCTAACCCCGGGCCAAAGCCTCACGTGTGACATAGACGTCGAACTGTCACCCCATTCGAAGCCGATCTAACCCAGGCTAGAGCAAGTCATGCTACATACGGGAAGGTGGCGTATTTGATTTACCCGGATTCGCAACCGCCAACATTTCCTCAAGACTCCCGCCGAATCTGTCCATCATGGTGTCGATTTCATTGTTCTCGATGATTAGAGGTGGAGCGAAAGCGAGCCAGTTGGGGTCGTACCTGAGAATGAGCCCTTTCTGCATGGCCGTCTTCCCAACACCGACGCCGAAACGGAGTCGTTCCTCAAATTGCTCCTTGGTTTTCCGGTTTCGCACGAACTCAGCGCCAATAAGCAGCCCCTTTCCACGAATGTCACCGATCACGCCTAGATGATCCAGTTCCTGCAATCTCTTGATGATTCTCGTTCCGCTCTCGCGGGCCTTCTTGAGGAGGTCTCTTTCCTTTAGTTCGCCGATGTTGGCGATTGCGGCCGCGCAGGATAGTGGGTTTCCTCCGAATGTGTGACCGTGATTGAATTGGACCTGTTCCTCTTCGCTTCCAAGGAAGGAGTCAGCTATTTTGTCGCTGAAAGCTATTCCACCGATTGGGGCGTAACCGCTTGCCATTCCCTTGCCCATGCAGATAATGTCAGGAGTTGTTCCGAAGGTTTGCGCCGCGAACATTTCTCCCGTCCTGCCGAAACCGGTGATTACCTCATCGAAGATTAGGAGGATACCAAACTTATCACATATTTCACGCAAAATTCTGAAATACGAATTAGGGGGCGTAACTATCCCTCCCGTATTGCTGATCGGTTCCACGATGAAAGCCGAGACTGTGGACGGGTCTTCTTTCCTCACAATTTGCTCGACAATCGTGGCGCATAAAACGTCACAGTTAGGGTAGTCAAGCCCGTAAGGGCATCGGTAGCAGGTGGGAGGAAAGACGTGAATGTACCCGGGGCCTAAGGGCTCGAATGATGTCTTCCTCTTGGCTACGCCTGAGGCACCGAGGGCGCCCATGGTCGCTCCGTGGTAACCGTCATACAAGGAGATCACTTTGTACTTACCAGGGTTCCCAGTCTGTCTGTGATACTGCCTTGCAAGCTTCATCGCTGCCTCAGTTGCCTCCGAACCACCACTGAACAATTTGACCGTGCGCAGATCTCCCGGGGTTAGCGAGGTAATCAATTCCGCCAATTCTAGGGCTCTCAGATTTGTTGATTGGAGCGGAGGATTGAATGTGATTTGATCGAGCTGTTCTTTCATCGCGTGGATTATTCGCGAATTACCGTGGCCGACGTTCACGACGAAGATGCCCGATATACCGTCGAGGTACTTGTTTCCGTCAACGTCTTCGTACCATACTCCTTTGGCGCTCTTCATGACGATAGGGTGCTTCGAGAATTCCTTCATTTGCATGAAATCGAGGAAGAGGTGTTCGTACGTTGAGGAGTCGAAGTTTTCTTTCTTAGATTGAGTCATTTTTCAGACGCGTCAGCACTTGTTTGACCTGGACGGATTTATTCCTGCTTACTAAATCACAATAGAGGTGTGCTCGATAAGAATCAAGAATCGTTTCGCTTTTGAAATTGATCGCACGAGAAATCGCTTAATATGCGATGAACTATTCGCCACGAACGGTTAGCATGGACGAAGTCAAGCTGAGAGAAGATCTTCTAGCGGTTACGAAAAAAGTCGCCGAACGAGGCTGGGCCCCCGGCAGCAGTGGCAATACAAGCGTAAGAATACCCGACACCAATAGTTTTTTGATAAAAGCCACTGGGGAGGCTATGACGTGGACCAAATCAGACGCACTTCTCAAGATTGACCAGGTCGGCAAGATTCTTACAGGTGAGGGTCGACCTTCGAAAGAAGTAGGCTTCCACTTGGGCATCTACTCAAAACGCGGTGATGTGGGAGGCATTGTGCACGCCCATCCTCCATACGCAACATCTTGGGCGATAGCGGGCACCGTCTTTCCACTTGTAACCGCGCCCTCCAAGGCTTGGTTGAAGAGGATTCCCATGGTTGAAAGGGCGCCGTCGGGTTCGGCTGAATTGGCGAAAATGGTCACCGAGGCTTTTCAGGACGAATCGGTGCGAGTGGTCATCATGAAAGGCCATGGGCTGGTAGCCGCGGGCAAAACGATTTTCGATGCATTCAATTTTATGGATTGGGCGGAAGACGTGGCGAGGGCCGCACTGTTCACTGGTCTCATCGCCAACTTGCCGAAGAGCTAGCTATGCCCAAAGATCTCCTGCTGGGAGTCGATATCGGTTCAACCCGAATGAAAGCAGCCCTATTCGATACACAAGGGCGGCAAGTTGCTTTAACGTACGATGAATACCCCATCTTGCATAACGAACCCCTAGCCGGGGAACATAGCGCCTCGAATTGGTTAGCCTCATGCAGGAGTGTAATTCGCAGAGTAATTCGAAAAGGACGCATTTCTGCGAAACAAATCGTGGCCGCGTCAGTCGACTGCCTCTGCCCGTCACTGATCCCAGTCAATCGAAGCGGCAAGCCGCTCATGAACTCAATCTTCTTCATGGATCGTAGAAGTATCGCGCAAGCAAACTGGATGGAAAGAGAAATCGGTAGTGAGAAATTCTTTATGATAACGGGAAACAGGATTTCCCACTCAGCCTACTCGGCTCCAATAATTCTTTGGATAAAGAGAACCCACCCGGGAGTTTATGCGAAGACCTTCAAGTTCGTGCACGGCAACGGCTTTCTAGAGAGTTATTTGACGAATGAGTTCACTATGGATTGGTCGAACGCATCATTTACTCTCCTCTTCGAAACAAAGGGTCGAAAGCGATGGTCGTCTAAACTTTGCGAGGAACTTGGCGTCCCTGTCGATAAGCTGCCCAATCTCAAGGCGCCATGGGATGTCGTGGGAGAAGTAACTTCAACCGCCGCCCGCGAAACAGGCCTAAGAAAGGGAACCCCAGTCATCGCGGGAGGTGCCGATACTGCTTGTGCTGCCCTCGGGGTCGGAGCGCTCGAGGACGGAGACGCGATGGAGGATGGCGGAACAGCAACAAAACTCGCGGTATGTTTGAGCAAGCCGCGTTTTCCAACTGGAACTCTTAACAGATGTCACGTCATCCCAGACCGTTGGTTGGCTGTTGCGGCTTCGAGCACTACTGGGGGATTGCTGCGGTGGCTGAAAGATTTGCTGGGAGGATACCCTTCCGAAGCAGGTGGCAACGCTTATGCGCTAATGGACGCGGATGCGGCGAGATCACCGCCGGGCGCAAATGGCCTGATCGTGCTACCGTATTTTGCTCCTGGAGGAGAACGCTCGCCGATATGGGATCCGTATGCTCATGGCGTAATTTTTGGACTAACCCTATCCCATCGAAGGCAGGATCTTGTGCGAGCAGTTCTTGAAGCCTCAGCATACGCGACAAGACATAACATCGAGATGATAGAACGACAAGGAATCAAAGTGCATAAGATCAGACTGTCCGGCGGCCAAGCGAGAAGCGAACTGTGGAGAGGCATCAAAGCCGACGTGACAGGGAAATCGGTGGAACTCACTTCACACGTGGAAGCAACCGTCTTCGGCACTGCGCTATTGGCAGGCTATGGTTCCGGCGTCTTCTCTAACCTTGCGAGCACGGTCAAAGGACTCGTGCGGGTAAGAGAAACCAAACGGCCGCAAACCCGCACGGCTGCAGTATATAGTGACGCTTTCTCGGCATACAAGAACGTATACGATAGACTCCGACCCGAGTTTGAGAACGTCTATTCGTGAATGAGATTGAATCATCTCTAAATGGATGAATAGCGAAGTAGACCGCATGGTATCAAGTAACGGCGTAGTCTTTCGCCCCGTTGGCGTCGTTCACACTACAGGTTCTGACGACGACGTGAGGTTTCGAAGCAAGGAAGCTGAGTCAACGATTGAAATATACCCCGAGTTTCAGGACGCGATAGACGGTTTGCAAGGGTTCTCCCATATTTTCGTTCTCAGCTACTTGAACAAACTAAGACCCGATCAGAAGGGGGTGTTGAAGGTTAAACCTCGAAGGATGTTAGCGAAAGGGTTCAAACTTGAAGAGCTACCCCTCGTTGGCGTATTCGCTATTGATTCCCCGACCCGGCCTAACCCAATTGGTCTGACCTTGGTGAAGCTGATGAAGATTGATGGAGGGAAGTTGGTGGTCCGCGGGTTGGACTTCTTCGATGGAACCCCCATCCTAGACATCAAACCATACCGAGGAGACTACAGGGCCGAAAGCTACAATCTGGCAGATTGGTATAGCGAACTCCGATCAAAAGCAGGCGAAGACGTTTAGCATCTTGCTCCTAACGATCTACTGCCTCGTTCGTGAACACCTCTGACCACGCGGAAAGTGCGAGCGAAAGTATGTTGCATACTTCTAATGCCGAGATTCGACAAGAATTGGCACTTACAGGAAGTTGGCGGATCATTCGTCAATTTCCTGACGATACGTTTGGTGGATCTATTTTCGAAAAATGACTGATAGGTCTGAATGATTCGTACGCAATTCCTTTTATCAAGAAATGACTCGGTTCGCGTTGAAGGTGAAGAAAAAATGCCTCTTCCAATTGGCCTACTTTTTGTGGGCTTGGTGA
This sequence comes from Candidatus Bathyarchaeota archaeon, assembly GCA_963733055.1. GTDB lineage: Archaea > Thermoproteota > Bathyarchaeia > 40CM-2-53-6 > 40CM-2-53-6 > FEN-987. The sequence goes on along the minus strand of CAVTBR010000002.1, from coordinate 186,428 downwards.
TCAGGGCGATCCTAGGCGTGGCCATTGTTGCGACGGTGGTGTTCCTTGCGTGGAAGCTTGGGAAATTCGCCGACGCCTACACCCACAAGCTGACTACCAAGTAATGACAAGCCAGGACTTGGAACATTCTAAATACCCTGTTTTTTGATTAGTTTTACGCGATTTTCTGTACTGCCCTTTGGAAATTGGGAGGCGGGATTTCGTCATGATTATCGAATCAATTAACGCAAAGACTCCCCAATTTCCGGTAATTACGGTACATCGTATTCCGGCGCGTGATTTCATGTAACTCAGAGCTGAGTTTTCTGGGTTTCGACTGGTCATTTAATAAAGCACTAGCTCGCCGTAGCGATTTTTGCGTAACAATTACGCATAATAAAGAATAAAGGAGAAATGAAAATTTGCGTAAGAAATTAGCTGCAACGCTAGCAATCGCAATATTCGTAATCAGCACGTTGGCGGTGATGGTTCCCACCCAAGCGCACTTTACCTTGGGCAACCTATCCGGAACCAATCCGTACGACAATAACAATTTTGACCCGCATGTTGCTGGGCCTATTGGTTATGTTTGGCCTGGCAGCGGTCAATGTGCGTATCAGGGTAATCCGAACTCGGTGAGCAACAGCTGCTCGCCAGGTTATCAGTCACCTTACCCGAACGGTAATCCGCCGGGTGCACCGAGCAACAGTTGGTATCAGCTTCAATCGGACACGTATGCCCCATTCGGAGCAGTACTAACAAGTTCAACGGGTGACTTGATCTTCGCGATTAACGCGACTTGCTTGCCAGCAAATTGGAGCACTGGATGCGCCGCTACAAGCAAGACTGAGATTCAATCTACCTTGAAGAACAATTTGGGTTGGGACACGATAAGCATCATGATCCCCCCCGAATTCACAGTCAAGGACGCGTCTCAAATCGTATCCACCCTGACGAACAACTACGCCAACGTATATGTGGGTAGGCTCGGGCCTGACGATAGATATGCGCCAGGCTGGACCTTAGTCCTGATACAGGCAGACGCTATCATAAACCCGGGCTACAACCATCAATTCCTCAACTTCACAACCGCCGGTGAATGGTACTACGTCCGCATCAACGGCGTAACCGCACCATCCACCGCGGGACGATACTTCTTCAAAATGATGCTCTACTCAAACAATGCGCCCGGCGCTAACCAGTACGGCGTCGGACCAACCCAATCCTCGGCCGCAAGCGCGACCGTAGAGAATCCAGACGTTTGGGTTCCGCCACAGAACTGGCCAGTGATGTTGGTGAAGGGTGAGACTGATCCGGCCATCATAACCGGAACTCTCCGGTATGCGGGCTACAACTCAACTCTCTATCAACTACCGATCGCGGAGGCTGGAATGGTTTGGGCGAACATGACCATGCGCATCGATCCATACACCGGCCAAAACCGGCCCGACCTAGCAACCATTAACTCGCAGGCGTTCATCAATGCAACTGCAAACGGCCACTATGAATTAGAAGGCCTCGCGCCAGGCGTTTACGACATTTATGCTGAAGCCGCTGGTTATCCTCAGGTGTTGTGCAATAGTGGAGTAACGGTTCTGAAGGGTCAATCCCTTCACTTCGATTGCTTCCTACAACCAGGGCCCGTGGTTCACGGTAACGTGTACACGAAACATCAGTTCGGTGACCAACCATGGCCAGCATCGATTGATTCTGGACTCGGCGTCACAACTACTGTAGGCCAATACATGAAAATTGAACTCTACTCAGCAGCAACTCTTAGCAACCAAGTTGACCCGAGCGCTGGTCCACCAGTCTCTTGGTCCCCGTTACCCTGCACCGCGGGAGGACAAGAGAAGTACTACGGTCGCCGTGCAGCCGGGCTCTGTGGTGACCCACGACTCGGAAGCGCGATTGCGTTTCCGTGGCATGAGTACAGCACAGTCAACGGCGCAGCCTATGGCGACGTGCCGAACCCCTTTACGGGTGCGACGAACGGCTACAGCCGCGACGTTTCCTGGAGCAACAAATGTGCGCCAGGCAACTTCGCATGCACCTTCCTAACATCCGACCCCGAAGGAGTCGGCCCACCGCAACAATGGTACGTTGCTGGTAACACCACGACTCCGTTCCACTTTGAGTTTGGTTTGAAGGGTGAGTACGGTGCTCCAAGAGACTTGTCGGGAGAAGTTCCGCAGGTCTACGCGACTTGGATCAACGGCCTCACAGCCGGCCGCTATTACGTGCGAGCCTGGACCTTCCGTTACGTGCAAACTGCTCTGGACGGTTCTACCTTCCAGGAGTATTACTTTGACGTAACACCCAACGAGTGGGCAGGAGATGTGACATTACCAATCGACATACGCCTCTCAAGCTGGGTTAACAAGACCGTCTACTTCCACGACACACCAAACACAATCGTAACAAGCCCAATCCACAGCGGCGCAGGTTACCTTTGGGGTAACTTAGTAGGTGCCGACGGACACATTTACGCCCACAACGTAACCAACCTAGGATACAACGACAAATACTACTCAAACTGTGCCTACGATGTTAACTCTAACGGCAGACAATCAAGTAACCTAGGGACATTCTCAAGCTATGGTAGCTTCCTCGGCTCCGGCGAAACAGGCGCACCAACCGTATCATGCCCAGGAACAACTGACCAACTCGACAGAGCTCACCTCAACAAAGACGCCATCGCAAGCGGCAGAGCTGTTATACAATTCTGGGGCCTCAACGACACGTGGGGTGGCGAAAACTACGGCATCCCATCCGGAACATACACTCCGAATGTAGCCACAGACGGCTACACTGAAGTTGCTCCATGCGGGCCAGGCTATACGCAACAGGTCTCAGTCACCCTGAGCGGTAATCCGACCCTCATCAGCGATCACCTATTCCTCACACCAGGCTTCAACGTATCAGTATTCAGCATCGACTGGGAACGACCAAGAGTTAGCAGAAACTGGGTCTGGTCCGGATGCCAAGACGGAATGGCGTTCGGCCTCGCAACTGGGAAAGGCAACATCGGCAACGGCAACGCCGGCAAAGATAATGGCTGTCTAGGGTCTGAGATCGACGTCGGTTTCTACCCTGTAGTGAACGGCACTGCCGGCAAGGTCTGGGACACGGCCGGCGATGTCTCCAGCGTCTTCTACCTCCCACCAAGCATCTACACCACACACCTCTACCAAGGTCCGGAAGCAGTAGACTGCTTCAACCCATCACAGACCGACGGGTTCAAGGAACCATTGGGAGCACAAACCTACTCACTGAATTGCTCTGAAATGGATGGCGGTGGACGCAACGTACTGCAAGGATTCTCTAACTCGCACGATGTCTACTACGGAGCATCAGCACGTTATGCGTTCGTAGGCGGGTATACTGCTGGCAAGAACGGATTCACCACCCAGGCGAAACTCTTGACGGATGTTATGTTCAACCAAGCCAGAGTCGTCTGGCCGCTATCATTCAACCCAGGCCCCTACAACCTCGCAGCCTACACGTATGGTTACGTACAGGACAAGGACTTCACAGCCTACGCACAATGCGGGCAGGTTGCGGACATGAAAATCAACCTGATCATTGGCGTGAACCTAACGGTTGATATTCTCTTCAAGAAAGAGAGCATCATCACACCAACAAACATGAACATGTCCGCACGAGTCCGCTTCTTCAACGACCAAAGCCAGTTGGTAGCAGAATGGATGTCCAGTGAGGGCACATACGTTGACCGCACTGGCCACGCCATAGCAGCCAACGGCGCAACCGTAGCGAGCGGGTTCGTGAACCCAACTTCCCCACAATACCCATTCAGCGACCAAGCGGGCCTACAGAAACCCGCTTCCGGGCTGAAAGCATATAACTTCCTACCAGGCGGAACAACGCTATTGCATGTCCTCACAGCTGGCTTACCACAACAACCGCCAGCAGGATTCCTCCTCGGCAACCCGGCATACTTCAGCGACCCCCTATCGACCGGTGGCGGTGCCTTTGGTGTCTGCGACTTCAACCTATGGTGCTTCCCTGCCCCGTATGGTCAGTATCCGTACCCCTCCACGGGAATCGCGGGTGCTCCAGACTACACGGGTGGATGGACAGCAGAGGCTGACTTCGTCCCATGGTACGCCAACAACACAAGCACAATGGAAGCCGCAAGCGGCGGCGGACAAGCACCAACCAGCCCATACACAAACATCTTTGCGCAGTACTATCCGCCGGTCAACGGTCTGTTGATGGGTGAATCGTATCACATCATCCCAGGCACGACCGCACTCTCAGGCATCAGCCTGACCGAAGACACTGCACTGAATGAGTACGTATCGCCACCAGGCAGCGCTTTCGTCGGCCACACCATGGCCGCGAACCACCTAGGCCCGTACTCGCAAGAAGGTGTCTGGCAGATAGCTGGAACACACAACAGTGGTGAAGCAAGCGCAGTCTTTGAGGTTGACCTGAACGGGTTCGTCTCAGGTAACGTACTCGCTTTCACGTGGAGTAATGAGTTCCGCACTCTCAGCTGGGGCACAGTCACTGTGACTGGCGCTAGCGGGGCGTCGTGGAACTTCTACACCTACGACGGCGTTTACCAAGCCTTCCTACCCGCAGGCAACTACAAGTTCAGCATCAGTCAAGCAGGGTATGCGCCTCAAACTTGGTCCGTCTCGGTCTCACCAGGCCAGAGCGGATCGGGTCAGAACGTGTACCTAGAACAAAGCAACATACCTGTCCCAGAATTCGGCGCAGTAGCGGTTGTCGCTTTCGCAGCGTTAGCAGCATCAGTATACATACTCAAACGAAGACGCGTTTAAGCGTCCGAGCGCCGCAAGGCGCCCGTACCCTCTTTCTCTTTTTTCATTATAATAGAGCCTACCATGATAGGCATTGTAGATAGGATTCTTCGAAGTGACGGTTCAAGCGCTCGAATTGAAAGAAGCCTGAGTAAATGAAAAACCCACAGAGGTCAAGTTACGATAAGACCCTTACCAAACTCATCAATGAGTTACGGCGTATTCATGTGAATTTGTTGGAAGCGGAGGAACACTTTGCTCAACTCATCCGGTCCACAGACCCTTCTTGGAGAGAGAGTGCTCGAAATCTAGTCCACTATCTCGCGCTCAGGCGCTTCGATATGCGCGAGTTACAAGCTGAATTAGCCGAGATTGGCTTATCCTCACTTGGACGAAGCGAAAGTCACGTTCTGATTACTATCGAATCCGTCCTCAACATCCTCCTACGCTTAATGGGCGAGGAAGCCTTGCGCCCGGCTAAGCATCCCGCTCTAAGGTTCCAAGAAGGCGCGAGGCTTCTCGAGGAACATACTCGGAAACTCTTGGGACGGAGACCAATCGATAGGGCCGTACGGATAATGGTGACCGTCCCTACTGAGGCCGCAGACGATTACACTTTGGTTCGCGATCTGATCGATTGCGGAACTGATTGTGTGCGGATAAATTGTGCAAGAGATGACGCGTCTATCTGGCACCGAATGGTGCGTAACCTTCGTCAGGCTTCGAAGGAACTCGAAAAGGATTGCCAAGTCGAATTCGATTTGCCAGGACGCAAACTACGCACTGGACAAATTGGACCTGGACCTCGTGTCATTAAGTGGGGACCGAAGCGAGATGAAGTTGGAAACGTAATTCACCCTGCACGAATCTGGTTAACCCCCTACGAGCGACCAACCATACCGAACGAAAACGCAGATGCATGGTTGCCGGTTCAAGGCGACTGGTTAGCCTCCTTAGCGGTTGGCTCAATGATTAGATTCACGGATCTGCGCGGGAAAAAACGGCTTCTAACAATTACTGGAGAAGTCGACGAGTCACGCTGGGCTGAATCCCAGAGCACGGCCTACGTTGGCCCAGACACACTGCTGAAGACGAAACCGGAAACCGAATCTCAGCCAGCTGAAAGTAGAATCGGCGACATGAAGCCGGTTGAAACTAGCATACTCCTTCGGATTGGCGACAAACTGCTTCTAACAGGCAACCCTGCGGCAGGGTCAGAGGGTCAAGGCGGAGAGGAGTTGCCCAAGGTTGGCGGTCTCACTCGGGAAGCACTTGCGGGTTTGAAGCCTGGTCAATCGATCTGGTTCGACGACGGTAAGATCGGTGGCGTAATAGAAGCCAAGACCGAGGGTCAAGTCCGCGTCCGCATTACACACGCTAAACCGGCGGGGTCCAAACTAAGACCTGATAGGGGAATTAACTTACCTGACACTAGGTTGGACACAGATGCCCTCGGTCAGAAAGACTTCGAAGCTCTTTCGGTTGCAACGAAATGCGCCGATAGTGTGGCCCTTTCCTTTGCGAAAAATAAGGAAGATGTTGAAGCGCTGATAATGCAGCTTAAGAAGTTGAAGAGCCGCCGAAAAGGGATCGTTCTGAAGATCGAGACTAGAGAAGGCTTCGAAAACCTTCCATCCATGTTGTTCGCAGCAATGCGGTGGACAGATGCTGTCGGTGTGATGATAGCACGTGGGGACCTCGCCGTCGAGTGCGGTTACGAACGATTGGCTGAAGTACAGGAAGAGATTTTGTGGATCTGCGAAGCGGCCCACACCCCGGTAATATGGGCGTCGGAAGTTCTCGAAACTCTAGCGAAGAAAGGCATGCCCTCTCGGGCTGAAATAACAGATGCAGCAATGGGTGTCCGCGCGGATTGCGTTATGCTGAACAAAGGCCCATATATGGTGAAGGCGGTTACGGCACTCAACGACATACTACGAAGAATGGAAACACATCAAAGAAAGAAAACATCAATGCTACGACAGTTGCGTTCCCTAACTCTCAATTGACCTAAACGCCTGTCACGCGGACTTGTTCTCGTCTCGTTGGTAGCGGAATGTTGGGTTCTCAAGTTGCTTCGACGCCAGATCCCAATCCACCGCTCCATTCGTAGCTTTCCATTCAACGAAGGCTGCGCCCTCTCCAGCCCAGTCCGAGAATTTCGATATTGCATCGGTGTGAGGGTTCATTCCCGCGAAGTTCTCCATAGACTCTCTATCCCGCCAAACAGAGAACGTCCAGAAACGTTTGTGCGGCAAATCGGTCTTCAGACCATATCTGACTAGGCCTTTAGACTGCTCCAGCTGCTTCTGGACCTTACCGGTCATCCAGAAGAAGGGAATGATGTCCTGCCAACTTCGGATCGGCAGTATGGTTGCGACGCAGAGGAATTCACGAGAACCCTGATCACCTTCCACCTCGACCGTTCTTTGTGGCGACAAAGCAGAATCTCAGGCGCTTATGGGAGCCGAGTGTACTTAACCGATTTGGGACGATGCGCCGTCCTTCACCCGATAGTGGACGCCTTGAACAAACCGACAGGAACTGAGACTTCGTACTCTACGTAAGAATGCGCGCTCATGTCGTCACGTGAGTCGTGTGTTGTAGCAGAGTGGCGCGAGCTCTATGTGGGATTCGACTAAGAGTCACTTTCGCGTATATCGGGCTTGAAGCAAAATGAAGACAGCAGAGATAGAACGACGCCCCGTTGGGGTTTCAATGGATAGAGATTTTCTTGACTTTTCGGATGAGGCGCTTGTCTGCGACAATTGTGGATTCTGGGCCGTCAATGAAGAGATCTACTTGTATCACGTAGAAATGTGCTCGATTCCGGCGTAGGGACAGAGGATTGACGCATGGAAGTTCCAAGGCCGTCCGTCGAGGCGTCCCATTTAATCCGTCAAGATCCTCCACAAACGTGCGAAGTAGCACATCCAAACCCGAACAAACTCCCAACGGCTATTGGTCTAGGATCTCGGAAATCGCCAAAGCAATAATCATGGAACTGGGGAAGAACGCTGAGACCGGCGACTGTTACCTATACGCTTCGCCGGAGAGCCGTACATACGGGATAAACGCTGGAGAATCATTAATTCAGACCCGCGGCCACTCTACGACCACGACTGGAATCGTTGATCCTTACGGCCTAATTGTTCGTTGGAAAACGAGCACTATTTCCAGTGATCTAGCTGCATCTGCCTATGATTCCGGGAAGACCTAACGGTGCGGGGTCTAATTTGAATTGGCTTAGATAACGGAATGTTGACATTTCGCATAGAGATATGCGAACGGATCCTAGCGTACGAACTTTTGATAAGGCGAGAGGCAGCCATATTGTTCTCGTCTAAATTGAAAAGAGGCTCGTTGTATGCCCAAGCTTGCCGCAATCGATGTTGGCTCGAATGCGATGCGGCTAGCTATTGCGTCAGCTGACGATGAGGGTCGAATCCACATAATACATACGGACCGTGAGCCTGTCCGCCTAGGTGCCGACGTTTTCGCGAGCGGTGAGATAACCGATGCGCGCCTTGTTGAAGCGATGAATGCGTTCCTCAAGTTTCGGAAATTGATCAATCAACACAAAGTCAAATCGGTGAGGGCGGTAGGAACCAGCGCTCTAAGAGAAGCCAGGAACCGAGAGTACTGCATTAGGCAAATCTCCAAAGCCACAGAGATAATGATAGACATAATCAGCGCCGAGGAAGAAGCGCGCCTGATCTACGTAGCCGTATCAAAGGCCATTCGCCTCAACGGTAAAGTCGCCCTACTCGTCGATATTGGCGGCGGAAGCGTAGAGGTCAGCCTCGCAACTGAACACGAGATTATCGCAACGGAGAGTTTCAGTATTGGTACCGTAAGGCTTCTGCAAATGCTCGAACAAAGGAAACGAGGAGATAGAGTCTTCCGTCAACTCGCCCGAGAATACATCAACGTTTCCGGAACTCGGCTCAGAAAGGAAATCGGCGAACACGCAGTAGACCTCTGTATCGCTACGGGAGGTAACGTCGAATCGCTGGGCGGCCTCCGCGTGCAATTATGCGACGCAGACAGTGACGCCTCCATAACACTCGATGACCTCGACTCAATTCTCAAACAATTACAATCAAGATCCTACGAAGAGAGGATCAGAGATTTCGGACTTCGGCCGGATAGAGCCGACGTTATCATACCCGCCATAATAGTTCTCCAAATTGTGGCCAAGGAAGCAAGGATACAAGAAATCGAGATTCCGCGTGTCGGAGTCAGAGAGGGTTTACTTATTGATATGGCACGCGGATTGGGGCGCGACTCGGGCCCACCAGATCGAACCCAGCTCGTCACTTCCGCGAGGCTTTTGGGGAGAAAATATGATTATGAAGCAGAGCATGCGCAAACTGTTACAAGATTTGCCATCGCGCTCTTTGACGGGACGAAAAAACTCCACAAATTAGGCGCAACCGAACGAACTTTGCTTGAAGTGGCTTCGCTCCTTCATGACATTGGATATTACATTGGAACGAAGAATCATCATAAGAATTCCTTGTATCTGATCAACGCGTCCCCTTTGATAGGTGTAGATGACTCTGATAAGGCGGTTATCGCTGCAGTAACCCGCTACCACAGCCGTTCCTTCCCCAAAGCCAGCCACAGGGAGTACATGGATCTGTCTCCGAAACAACGACGAACGGTCGTTAAGTTAGCCAGTCTGCTTCGACTCGCGGAAGGGCTCGACCGAGAACACTCCGGCAGAGTGGAAAGCGTGAAAGTCACTGTTAGAAAGAGGAAAGTAATCTTGATGCTTAAAGGGAAGGGGGACTTGCTTCTTGAAAAGTGGGCGCTGAACTACGGAGCGCGGCTATTCGAGAAGACATACAAGAAGAAGATAGTGATCACGTCATGATTTCGTCGGAACAAGACCCTTTGCCCGGAAAACTGATCGCCGTCGAAGGCATTGACGGGTCGGGGAAGTCTACTCAGATCTATCTTCTACGCCGGTGGCTTGAGCTAGAACGGTACAAGGTCATTTTCACGGAATGGAATTCATCCTCTCTGGTCAAGAAGGCAACACGGAGGGGAAAGAAGAAACGCCTGCTGACCCCGACCACGTTCTCTCTGATTCACTGCACTGACTTTGCGGATAGATATGAGAGGCAAATTCTCCCGTTACTAAGAGCTGGCTATCTGGTACTCGCTGACCGGTACGTGTACACTGCGTTCGTGCGTGACGTGGTTCGGGGATGCGATCCGGAATGGGTGAGGAACCTCTATAGTTTCGCACGACACCCAGACGCTACATTCTTCTTTGACGTTCCATTGGAGACGGCACTCGCACGAATTCTCGAAAGCCGTCCGCAACTGAAGTACCACGAAGCTGGAATGGACCTCAACCTCTCCCCAGACCCATATGAGAGCTTCCGGATATTCGCGGGCATGCTGAACAATGAATACCACAACATCGCTCGAAAGTATAACTTCATTGTAATCGACGCAAGTCGGCCTCCGGATGACCAGCAGCAGGCTATTCGTGATTTTGTCAACCAGCGAATCGATCTATCGAAGCATAAAGCGAAGGGACCGCTCCCCGTTCCGCCGGGTCTGCGCGGGGTACAGTACCCGGAGCAGAAATTTAGGAGTGCCTTGAGGGAGGCGTCTGAAGAGAAACCGCTGCAAGCCATGACCCCCTCTAATGACGAACTGACCCTAGCGGATGCCGGAGACGTGACATTTCCGTTCCAGAATAACGGTTCTGAGAAGCACTTCTTTGGAAGAGGGCTCCCAAAGGTTAACCTTGGTCAACTCAAGGGAAAGCTGCTGGTCGTCGAAGGGTCGGATGGGTCAGGTAGGTCTACGCAAATTGATCTGCTGCACAAGCATCTAGAAGTCCTAGGTTATCCGACAATAGATGTTGGTCTAAAGAGGTCGCGTCTCGTATCCGCGGAGTTGCAGGAAGCTCTGCTGGGCAATACATTAAGTCCGGTCACAATGACCATCTTCTACGCGACTGACTTCGCGGACCAGCTCGAGAACAACATCATCCCAGCCCTGAAAGCGGGTTTCGTAGTGCTCGCGGACCGCTACATCTACACTCTCATGGCGCGGGAGGTCGTCAGGGGGATGAGTAGGGAATGGGTGCAGAAAGTTTACAGTATCGCCTTAGTCCCCGACGCGGTATTCTACCTCGCCGTCAACCCCCGCATCCTCGCGAACGAAACCTGATGAAGAGCGGGATGCTCGACTTTTGGGAATCTGGGATGGACATTCGCCGCTCGGGAGATATGTACCAATGCTTCGTCGATTATCAGCGAAGAATGCGCACGGAATTCCAACGCCTGACGCTAGACTACAAGTTCGATACCATTAACGGAAACAGGTCACCGCTTGCCATCCACAAGGAATTGAGATCCAAAGTCGAAAAGGTTCTAACGAGATTACCCCCCATTGAGACTCATCACGATCAGGAGCCTGCAACCACCAATTGAGAAGAAGGAGCAGGGTAAGAAAGATAGTGGTCCCGAAGAAGCGCCGAGTCGCGGTGCGGGCACCAAGCAGAGCGAGACCAAGCAGAGCGAGCGGTTCAAGGGAAAGAATTCAAGTCAGACGAGTACGTGCAAGTAAAGTACAGCGAAGCAAGTCCCGGCATGTTACCCAAAAGCCCATCAAGAGGTTAAAACCGGTCAAGAAATCAAAACCGCAACCACCGCCGAAACCAAGTACGCAATCACGGCTGAAACCGAAAGCGGTACAGAAGCCGCGACCACGGCCGAAACCAAAAACCATACAGAAACCAAAACCGATTTTGAAACCTGTGAAGACTGTTGCCCCCAAGAGAGTCTCACAACGCAGAGTCGCCGTGAAGGCTCCCATACGACGAAGATCAGCCAAGCCGGACGTCCTTAATTTCATAATCATCGCCTTGGACAAGCGATGGAACGATTATGTAGAGAGCTTGAAGCGCTACCAGCAACTCGCGTCGGTCAAAAACGTGCACGACCTCCGCGTCAGTATTCGACGCCTCACCACAACCATCGACTTGATTGACAGGTTCAATCCAGATAACATCCTCAGACAAGCCCGCGTCAAACTAAAAGACCAACTCAAAGAGCTAAGCGTCCTTCGAGACGTACACATCGAAATGGTAAGGACACGCGGTTTTCTCAAAGAACTTCCAGAGATGAAAGAATTCTATGACGAGCTCCGGGACAGAGAAACCGCGTACCTCAAGTCGGCCAATAAGATTCCCTGGAAATCAGATAGAAAATTCATTGAGAACGCCGTCAACCGAGCAAGGATTAGACTCAACGCGCGTTGCGCCACTACAACATCAGAGAACTCTCACAGGATTGTCGATGCCTCATTAGATGTCTCCTTTGATAACTTGAGCAAGAAAATTGAAGCACTGACCCCCGCGGATTACGCGTCGATTCATAGAGTACGACTCGCCTTCAAACCACTACGGTACACAATCGAGATGCTACAGCCAGTAGTGGGATTGGAAAGCAGGCAACTTAGAACCGCCACGCTCCTCGCTCGACTAATGGGTCAAATTCAAGACCTTGAGGTCCTCATGAAAGATCTAGTTGAGTTCAGATGGAAGAAAGAGAATGTACCATCTGCCGTTGCGGAGATATGGTTGGACCTCGAAAGGCGGAAGATTGAGGCGACCGAACGCTTTCTAAAGTCTGTTCCAAAATTCGGCAGCATCTGGAAGCCAGTTATTCATGAGCAGACCGGCGTAGCATCCTCCCCTTCAAAGACGCTGTTCATCCTTAGGCATGGGATCGCAGTTACTCGGGGCGATGCGGCTTACCCGCTGGACTCGGATCGACCCCTAACGATGAAGGGTATGAAAAGGCTCCGTCGGATCGCCAAAGGATTACGTCGCCTAAATGTTCAGTTTGATTTGATCTTGACGAGCCCGTATAGGCGGGCTTTGGAGACGGCGTTCGTCGTTGCACGCGAGTATGGGGTGGGGCAGATAATTCAAACCTCACAGGCGCTAAGACCCGAAGTACTTCCGGAAGAAGCCATCAGAGCAGTGCAAGAAAAATACTCACCATGCAGGCGTTTGCTCATGGTGGGACACGAACCCCAACTGAGCGCTTTGATCTCAACCCTGACGACCGGAAGCGCTAGCGCGAGACCGCTACTCAAGAAGGGAAGCGTTTGCAAGCTACAGGTTGAGAAGTTGCAGATGGGAAAGTGTGCAACCCTGATCTGGCTGCTCACGCCGAAGCAACTGATCAACATGGCCTGAGATCCAATTCTCAAGCAGAAACACAATTCAGGCGTTTTGTTACCTGAAGTAGGTTGAAGAACTCGGAAGTCAAATGGGGACCGTGGGTTTCAATCTTGACGCGACTCGGACTACTATATTCAGGCTCAAGACTATCATCAGTAGTGTGAAGGCTGCGCCCCAAGCAAAGGCATGCGCGTTCGGGTACGGGGAAGTTCCAAAGTCAAAGATCAGCACGGTCATAGTGGCTGTCGGGTCGAAAACGCTGTTCATCAAGAATTGGCTGCCGAGAGCGGTGAAGAGCAGGGGAGCGGTTTCCCCCATGATTCGAGCAACCGCCAGAGCAATGCCCGTAATGATTCCACTCTTGGCACTCGACACGAGGATGTAGAGGAGCGTCTTTGACCTCGATATTCCGAGAGCCAAGCCGCCCTCCTTGATATAAGAGGGCACAAGTCTGAGGGACTCGTGTGTCGATATCGCCACAATGGGTATCATCATGAAACTTAAAGCAATCCCGCCGGCGAGGGCTGAAAATCTGTGTAATGTGGCCACGATCAAAACGTATACAACGATGCCCGTCACGATGGACGGAACCCCCGTCAGAACCTCCGCGACAAGCCTGATATTGTTTGCGAGCCTACCCGGGTATTCGGATAGATAGGCCCCGGCGAAGAGTCCTATGGGTATACCGATTATAGACGCTATTCCGACCACGACCAAGCTACCCTCTACCGCATTCAATATGCCACCGCCACTTCCACCAATCGGAGGAGTGACCTGTGTGAAAAAGTTGAGATTCAGCACGCTATGGCCTAGGGAGGCGGTTTCGTAGAGGATTGAGGCGAGTGGGATTATGGGAATTAGGAAAGCAACTGTAGCTAGAGCCGTAAACAACCTATCGTTGAACCTTCGTCTACTCAGGGATCTAAACATCTGTTGACCTTCCGGGATGGAAACTCAGTCTCGAAATTAGTACCCTACCCACTAGATTCATTAGAAAAGCGATCACGAAAAGAATCAAACCGAGCTCGAATAGCGCGGCGAGATAAATGTTGTTTCCCGCTACTTCTGTGAACTCATTGGCGATCACGCTTGGAATGGTTTCTGCAGGAAGGAACAATGAAGGGCTGATTCTTGCGACGTTGCCGATGACCATGATGACCGCCATGGTTTCTCCGATTGCCCTGCCCATTGCTAGGACGATGGCCGCGATTATGCCCGTGCTGGCATAAGGAACGACTGCCATTCGGATTGTCTCTAGCCTTGTTCCGCCCAACGCGATGCAAGCCTCTCGTTGACTACGTGGGACTGCTGCGACAACCTCTCGCATAACTGCGGACGCGTAGGGGGTGATCATGATCGCCAAAATGAGACCGGCCGTCAGCATTCCGAGCCCATTTGTTTCGCCCTGGAATAGTGGGATGAACCCGAGTGAGCCGAGGAGTCCTGGATCTATGTAATTGCTCATGAATGGAACGAGGTAGAAGAGTCCCCAGAGTCCATACACTACGCTCGGCACGGCAGCAAGTAATTCAACTAGAAAGATTGAAGGGAGTCGTATTTTGCTGGGAGCCAACTCTGATTGAAATAGAGCGACACCCAAGCTAATTGGAACCGCAAATAGCAGCGCAATTAACGTCGTGACTATTGACCCATACATTGCGGGGACTGCTCCCAAGATTGGAGCCCCACCGTTGGGAGGATTTGGAACCCATAGGGTACCGGTCAAAAAGCTGAAGCCTAGGGCTTGAATAGAGTCTAAACTTCCATTGTAAAGCGAGTACACGGTAAGAGCCGCGACAACTGGAATTGCTACCGCGGCGATAATTAGGGCAAAGTGCAAAAAATCGTGGCGCCGTGTCCTTTTCGGAACACGGCTTTTCTCAAGTTGCTCTTGCATTGCGTAGCTGACTTCTATCCGGTTAGGAGGACTGTGCCTTGATAGTTCAGAGTCATCAGGAATTGTTCATCCGCTGCAACGACATTGGCAGGGAGTGGCACGTAGTCCAAGGGCGATGAATACTGCTGTCCATCGTGGATCGCCCACCAAAGGAAGTGAACTAGCGCTACTGCTTTGTCGTGAGTCGTGCTAGGGTTTGCTGACAGGTCTTTGTAGACGAGTATGTAGGTGTAGGTTGCGATCGGATAGGATTGTGCTCCTGCGGCGTTAACTATGTGCACTCGAAGGTCTGCGGGGTTGGGGGTGCCGGTTGCGTTCTGGGCTGCGTAGAGAATCGTTTGTAGAGTCGGTACAACGAAATTGCCTGCTGCATTCTTGACGGCTCCTACTCCAAGATTGTTCTGGACTGCGTAGATGAGGTCAACATATCCTATTGCCCCATTGGTGTTCGCGACTGTGCCTGCAACTCCGGAATTACCCTTTGAACCAACACCGATGGCCCCAAGTTTCGTGTCAGCAGGCCAAGTAACGGACGTGCTGTAGCCTACTTGCGATGCCCAGTTTGGGCTGACAACGGAAAGGTAGTTCGTGAATGCATATGTGGTTCCGCTGCCATCTGACCTGTGCACTGTGGTGATGAAGCCGTTCGGTAGATTCACTCCAGGGTTGAGTGCTACGAGAGCTGGGTCATTCCATTTGAGTATGTTCCCCAAGTAGATGCCAACGATGACTTCCGGCGTGAAGTTCAACGTAACGTTATTGCCGACGCCCCATGCCGCCAGATTGTAGGTTATAGCTACGCCACCAAGTGTCTCAGGGAAGAGAGATAGACCTGGCGCCGCCGCGAACTGTGCGCTATTTAGCGGAGCGTCCGAGGCTCCGAAGTCCACCGTCTTTGCTGATATCTGTTGTATTCCGCCCCCACTGCCGATCGGGTTGTAGCTTATGGTGACTGCGGGGTATAGCTGGTTGTATGTGACCGTCCATTTCTGAAGTAACGGGGCGGGAAACGTTGCCCCCGCTCCAAGAAGCGAGACGGGCGTGGTTGGTTGGTATCCTGCGACAGAAGATGTTGACGAGGCCATGGAGGTTTCAGTCATGGTTGCTGAAGTCATTATCGATGACTCTGAAGATATCATCGAGGTATCAGAGGTCATCATGGATGTTGCTGACGTGCTTTGACTGTTGTTCATTGTCGTGAAGTAGTATCCTCCTGCAACTGCCGCCAGGATGACGACAACAAGAGCAACTATTCCGACATTACGTTTCGAGGTCTTGCTAGACATACGAATCATCGGAGGCACGTAGACGCCGATTCTTATTTAGCGAAAACGCATTGTGAACATGCGTGCACATGTGTCAGCACTGTTATCTATATGATTCATATAACTCGCATTCAATTACCCAATCCTCACAGTAAGCCATGGTCGGTAGCTAACCATGAGTTCAGAACTCGTAACACAGTTAGATAGTACTCCGGAAGCCGACAAGAGAGTCCTCGATTTGTCCAATTTAAAGGAGAAAATGCAGGTAACAGGCCTAAACGCTGGATTCGGCCGAAAAAAAGTCCTAGATGACATATCCATCTCATTCAAGGAAAATACAGTCACCGCCATAATTGGTCCCTCAGGGTGCGGCAAATCCACATTCATCCGCTGCCTAAATAGAATGCATGAGGTCACCCCTGACGCGTGGACCAATGGTCACATAATACTTGACGGCGAAGACATTCTTTCCTCGTCAATGGATCCTGTCGTCGTGCGTCGAAGGATAGGAATGGTATTCCAAAAACCAAACCCATTCCCAACAATGTCAATATACGACAATGTCGCGGCAGGCCTTCGGCTTAATGGAGTTCACGATCGGAAGGTCATCGCAGAAAGAGTTGAGGAGAACCTCAAGAAATCATTCCTTTGGGACGAGATCGGTGACAGAATAAAGGAATCCGGGGCGAGTATATCTGGTGGACAACAGCAGAGACTGTGCATCGCACGCACCCTAGCCGTGGAACCTGAAGTTATCCTCATGGACGAACCCTGCTCAGCACTCGACCCCATTGCGACCGCAAAGATTGAGGAACTCATAACAAAACTGAAGGCGACCTACACAGTAATCGTTGTAACACACAATATGCAACAGGCAGCGCGCATCTCCGACCTTACCGGATTCCTTTACCTCGGTAGGCTCATCGAGTATGGGCCGACGACAGAAATCTTCCAGAACCCACACAACGAACTCACGGAACGATACATCAGTGGAAAGTTCGGGTGAATCTCGATGCCGCGGCTAATGGACATGGGTGAGGAAAGACTCTCCAGCGCAATCGTCGACATGTCCAACCTAGCTCAAGATTCCGTAGTCAAGGCCCTCGAAGCCTACGAAAAGGGGCAGAAGGCGACCGATGCTGCGCGGAAGAGAGCAGCTCAGCTGGCGCAGCTAACCGCGGAAGTTGAGGAGCTCGGCGTCGACCTCTTAGCACGTTATCAACCCGTAGCAACGGATTTACGCTTCATCAAATCATGTCTAGAAATCGCGTATGGTTTTTCCAGATTCGGACGATACGCCTACGACATCGCACTGGTTCTCAAGACCTACGGAGATTTGTCAGCTTGCGACAAGTCTGTAATTCACGAGTTAAGTGAGAAAGTTACAAGCATGATTGAGAGAAGTATTCAATCGTTCAAGACTCGCGACACGGAACTTGCGCGCTCGCTAAGGAAAGACGACGATGAGGTTGACAAGGTATACTACAAGTACGCCGCCGCGATGGCCAATGATAAGACACTCACAGTCAGATGCGCTCTCGCGTCAACCTTGGTGTTGAGGTATCTGGAGAGAATTGCTGATCACGCATGTTACATCGGAGACTCAGTAGTTTACATCGTAACCGGATCGAAGACTTGAGATCATGAAAGCAAATCCCCCGGATCCAAAGAAGGAGACAGGAGAAGAACCATCAGCCGCTGAGGATCGATATGTACGACGCGTCCAGGTGACGGGCCGCGGATCCTACATAGTGTCACTCCCCAAGCCTTGGGTTCAGGAAGCAGGTCTCAGAAAGGGAGGCCGCGTCGAGTTTAGCAAGCAGGAAAACTGGGGACTCACTCTCACTCCATTCGGCAGCACGAAGTACGACGACGAACGCACCCGATGCACAATGTCTCTTAACCCCAACATTGACCCCGACGCTCTAACTAGAATGATCATCTCGCTCTACGTTGCGGGTTACTCGACTATTGAAATTAGGTCTAAGTCCGGAAACCTCGCCGCCCCCATTCGGGATACCATTCGTGATGTCGCGAGGGGTAAGCTGGTGGGCACGGAGTTAGTTACGGAGTCTGCCCAGAGCGCAACTTTGCAAGTTCTGTTAAGTTACCCACAGCTGCTTGTACCGGATGCTCTGAGAAGGATGCTATCAATTCTGAACGCAATGCAGCAGGATTCCATGCAGGCATTTTCGAGACTAGACAAAGAATTGGCAAATCAGGTTGTGAAGATTGACGATGAGATCGACAGGTTCAGCTTGTATGTGATTAGGCAACTTAAGTGGGCCGTAAAACATCCCACGCTGCTTTCGAGAATAGGTTTAACCTCCCCCGTCGAATGCCTGGGATATCGTATCATTAGCAAGAGCGTTGAGAGGTCTGCGGATCACGCCGCAAGAATCGGAGTGAACGTGCTACTCCTGCAACAGGCTCCCTCAGCATCTTTGTTCAAGGACGCGAACGCGCTGAGCATGCAATCCTCCAAAATGATGGAAACCTCCCTGCGAGCTCTCTTCGCCTACGATTACAAACTCGCGGAGACCGTACTATTTGAAGGGAACAAAGTTACCGACCTCGAATCGAAACTGGTTGAGAGGTTGCTCAAGGAGAAGCTTCCCGCGGGTGACCTCTCGGCGATCCGCTTAATCTCGGAGAGCCTGAGAAGAATCGGCGAGTACGCGACTGATGTTGCGGAAGTAGTCCTTAACTCAACTATTCAAAAAATGTTGGACCAATCGGATGGTATCGAGGCCGAACCATAGAGCAGGATCTGCGCGCTATTCGGAAACCGAGACGACGTGGATTCGGGGCCGGAAGACAGCCCTAGCAGTGATGTTGACCGCATAACCTCCGTGCAGCCCACAAAACTCCTCGCAGGATTCGGCGACTTCGACATCTGTATACCCGAAGCCGCACAGCTCGCAAACGTATATCATCCCATATCTGCTCTGTCTTCGCTCAACCAAAGCATTTCACCAAGCTGTCAAACCGCGGCTAGCGGAACGAGATTCTTCTTCATGTAGAATCCCTTGAACCCGCAATTGTCGCACTTCGCACCTATCGGTGAATCCCCATCGTCATAGTACGATGTGAGACTTAGGAGTCCGCAGTTCGGGCACTCGTCTCCGATTTCCTTCTCCATCGGCCAACCACCCGATTGTGGTATCCTACTTACTCCGCGAACCACGCGTCGCCCTCAGAAGGCGCAAATTCGTGCACTGAGTTCGCGTGTTTTTTCTTTGTCCGTGTCATTTTCGTCACTGTAAATTGCCTACTGCATGAATTTAGCAGATTTCCATGTAATTCATTGCAGTAACATGATTCCACATAATTCATGGTACCGAGAGCCGATGACGGTGGAAAGATTGGGTGGGTCCGCAGCAATCCTGCTGAACAAGCCGGCGAGCGCTATCGAGGTCTACAACTATCTGCTCTACCTTAGGCGCAGTTGGATGTCAATTACGCGGAAATTGTAAGTCAATTGCGGGCTGTCCAAGCCAGCCTACACCATCCCACCGCCGTGGGCAGAGCCGTGACGATTGCAGGCACCGTAGAGAAAAGCTGCGCCAGCTATGGATACAATAGGCATTCGAGCGAGCAATAGAAGGTTCTGGGTTTATTCCAGGTCCGGACTCCGGCAAAGTTTAATATCGTTCTGCCTGTTCGCTAACGTAAAATTCAGTGAACGAACCATGTCCAAGGAATTCAGGCTTGTCCTACGCGTTGCCGGCGCAAACATCGACGGCACTAAGAAGATCGCCTATGGAATAGGCCACATTAGGGGTGTAGGGCCAAGCTACGCAGCGGCCATAGTGAAAGCCACGGAGATCAAGCCTGAGGGTAGAATGGGCGACTTATCTGAAGCTGAAGTGCAGAAGCTCGAAGACGCGATGCGGGACCCGGCAAAGTATGGTCTGCCACCACGACTTTTCAACCACCGCAAAGGCCTCGATTCAGGTCGGGATATGCATTTGATAGGGGCCGACCTCGCGCTGAGCACGAAGAGCGATATCGATTTCATGACCGACATCCGGAGCTGGAAGGGGGTAAGGCACTCTCTGGGCTTGAAGGTTCGCGGGCAACGAACACGCACGACCGGCCGCAAAGGTAGAGCGGTTGGGGTTGCCAAGAAAGTAATAATGGAAGCAGCTCGAGCTGCGGCCGCAGCCGGCGAGAAGGAAGAGAAGAAGTAGGTGACGCGCTACGGGCGATCCAAAGAGAACTAGAAAGAGCTACGAGACGCCAAGACATCCTTGGCGTAGAGACCAACTGGAAGTGGAACTTCACCTGATGGGAGATTTCGGGCTGCGCAATAAGAGGGAGCTGTGGCGTTACAAGACAATGCTCTCTGAGGTCAGAGGTATCGCGCGGTCACTACTCGGTGCAACGGAAGAGCAGCGCGCACGCCTTGAGCAGGAATACCTCTCTAAGCTGGGTAGGATGGGAGTGCTATCTGAATCCGCAACGATCGACAACGTTCTCGACCTTGACATACGGGACCTTCTCGAACGTCGATTGCAGACAATGGTATTCAGAAGAGGATTGGCGAAGACGCTGTTCCAGGCGAGACAATTCGTTTCGCATGGCCACATAACGGTCGGTGGCAAGATAATCTCCGTCCCAGGCTACATGGTTAAACGCGAAGAGGAAGGGAAGCTCAAGTACTTCTCGCAAAGCCCGCTAGCGAAGGCGGACCACTCGGCGAGGAAGGTCATCACGGCAACCGCGGCTGGCCAGGCCGTCGCTGAGTCCTAGTCAGAAAACCCGTCTTCTCAGCACAAGAAAGAAGACTATCGCCACTATCGTTACGCCCACGGATAATGCAATGAGCGGGAAGGAATACGGTCCCGATCCAAGAATTATCGGAATCGGCCCAATCAGAATGACCGCACCCGCGCTGCCGGAGCCCAAATTCGAGATCGAACCTAAAGCAATCAGCAACGTCCCAACAAATATGGCCGCGAAAGCCACCAGAAACAACATGCTTATCCAAGAAAATTGGAATTGCTGAGAATAGTTCGCTTGACCGCGAGCAACTGAAACTTTCTCGCCACAGTCTCTACAGGTCCAACTGGTCGCATCGAAGCAGTTGATGCATGTTGGCCTACCGCAGTTTTGACAAACGTAAGTCGCGGATGCCTTCCCGCAAACAGCACAGAGTGGGGCTGGCAGGTCATTCACCTTCCGAAAAGGTATGGCAGAAGCATAAAGAGGAGAACAACGAGCACTAACACAATCGCCAGAATCATCAGTCCCTTCACCGAATCCTTGTCTGTACCAAATATTATGGGAATAGGACCAATGAGGAGGACTCCGGCAGCCCGAGTTTTGCCCGAGCCACGAGGAGAACGAAACGCTAGAAGAATCATTGCTGCGAAGGCCAGAACAAATCCGAAAATGATCAGAATGAAACCGACCTCAGTGACCGAGGGCGCGTCCAAAGGGTATCACTTATTCAAAATAACTCGGGTGAGTCGCGGACTTTAACTCTTCCAGATTTTTTCTCTTCAAATCCCGTTGAGGGTCGTAATAGTTTATAAGCACCAGAGCCTACCTGAAAATTCTCTTTACGTAGAAGTGAATTGTCGTGGACTTCGGACCCGAAAATCAGGATTCAGGCCGAAAACTTGCCGTAAACGGCCCACGAGAGTTGCCGTTCTACCTGCGGGGTCCGTAGGCCTTGGAAATTAAGATTCTTGAAGAGAAAGATAACTCGCTTCGGTTCCTATTGAAAGGAACCAGCCACGCCCACGCCAATGCCTTGCGGCGTGCAATGATGGCGGAAGTTCCGGCGATGGCCATTGAGGACGTCATCATTATTGAGAACACGTCAGTTCTCTACGACGAAGTCATCGCACACAGGCTCGGACTGATCCCGCTTAAAACAGATCTGGACACATTCGTTCTTCCTGAAGAATGTGACTGCAAGAGCGAACTGGGCTGCAGCAAGTGCAGGGCCTCATTCACTCTCGAAGTCGAATCGGTTGATGAACCCGTGATGGTTTATTCATCCGACTTGAAAGGGGACAGCGACGTAACCCCTGTAAGCGGTAGCATTCCTATCGTGAAACTTGGTCCGTCACAGAAGCTGAAACTCGAATTGTACGCGAAGCTCGGTCGAGGTCTCGAGCATGCCAAATGGCAACCTACCACGGCTTGCGCATACAAATATCTCCCAAAAGTAACATTGAACGCTGACAATCTAGCGAATCCGGCCGAGGTAATTCAAGTCTGCCCCACCGACGTATACGTGAGCGATCCTGAGAATAAAATTGCGATACGCGATGAGCTGGCGTGTACGCTATGCATGGATTGCGTTGAGAAAGCCACTCCGATAGATTCCAAGAAACCTTTCCCCGTCAAAGTTGAAGAGGACGATACGGCATTCATATTCTACGTTGAAACGACCGGCGCTCTTCCTCCCAAGAGGATCGTGAGCGAGGCGTCGAAGGTTCTAGACAAGAAATCAACCAACCTCGCAGACCTTGTAAAGAAAGGACTTGAATAAGAGAGGACTAAAGTTGCGGCGCCATATAACAAACCCCGAATTACTCGAAACAATTCGCTTTCTCAAAGTGAAGGCAAGGGAGAACGAAGCCGAAATATGGACGGACGCGGCCGAACAACTATCCAAGGCAAGGAGAGGCCGGGCAGAACTTGACTTGAACCATATATCCCGGGCCTCCAAACCCGATTCGCTCCTTCTCGTACCCGGCAAGGTGCTAGCTTCGGGTCGCATCAAACATCCCGTTACCATCGGGGCCTTCCAATTCACGCACGACGCCAAGTTGAAGATCGAACAGGCTGGCGGCAAATGTATCGGAATCAAGGACTTCGTCGGAAAGCATCCTAAGGGGTCGAACGTTCAAATTCTCAGGTGATAGAAGAATGTCTACAGAACCAATTCTATTGGACGCTACAGACCAAGTCATGGGCAGATTGGCCAGTTACGCCGCCAAGAGCGCGCTTAGCGGAAACATGGTAATCGTACTCAACGCAGAGAAGGCCGTCATCTCGGGAAGGAAGAGCAACATTGTCGAAGAGGCTATGCGCCGACTCAAGACCAGAACACTCGCTAACCAAACCACGGCACCAATGCACCAACGCCGCCCCGACTTATACTTCAGAAGGGTTGTCCGCGGTATGCTGCCTTGGAAGAAGGCGAAGGGCAAAGCCGCGTTTCATCGGGTCTTCGTATACATGGGCGTACCCGAAGAATATTCCAAGAAGAAAGCAGCGAGAGTCCCTGGAGCGGATGCAATTAAACTTAGGACAGCGTACATGACGCTCGAAGACTTGGCGAAAGAGATATGGAGACCTGATACGAGTTGAGCGAAACACTCGAAAAATTGGAAAAGCCCGAGAAGGCTCAGAAGGCCGAGAAACTCGAAAGAAAGCGGTTGATACTGATTACAGGGAAAAGAAAGACCGCGATCGCAAGAGCAATAATCAGAAACGGGTCGGGTAACGTTTTCATAAACGGCATCCCGCTAGCCACCTTCACCCCGGAAATTGCGAGGATGAAGATCAACGAAGCCCTCGTGCTCTCAGGAGAGAGGTCGAAGAACGTTGACATCAATGTGAAGGTCGCAGGAGGGGGCTTCATGGGTCAAGCTGAAGCGTCACGGATGGCCGTTGCAAAAGGCTTGGTACAGTGGACACGCAGCTCCGAACTTAGGAAGGCGATGACAAACTACGACCGAACCATGCTCGCTGGAGACCCGCGAAGAAAAGAACCCAAGAAATTCGGCGGACCCGGAGCCCGAAGACGAGAACAGAAATCATACAGGTAGAATGACATGATAATCCCCGTCCGCTGCTTCACATGTGGAAAACTCGTCGCCGACCACTGGGAAGAGTTCGCGAGGTGCGTTAAAGCGGGAGAGAGACCGAAGAAGGTTCTGGATGACATGGGAATGAACCGATACTGCTGCCGGCGCATGTTCATATCACAGGCGGACGTCATCGACGACCTCCTACGCTACACCCAGGTTACAGCGAAACGCCGGGCACAATTCGAATAGGAATCAAGCAGAATGTCAGAAGTCGAAGAAAAAGAGGGGATGCCGAAGTCAGAGGACCTACTGATCCCCCTAGAGGATCTTCTGGCAGCAGGCCTCCATATCGGAACCAGAATCAAAACTGGTGACATGGAACCCTACATCTACCGCGTCAGACCCGACGGCCTATTCATCCTGAACATTGGAAAGACAGACGAGAAGATCCGAACGACCTCACGGTTCATAGCTAGGTTCGAGCCGGAACGAACCCTCATAATTTCCTCGAGGCTCTACGGGAAGACTCCCGTTGAGAAATTCTGTGAGATAACGAGGACCGTTCCGATGGTTGGGCGTTTCATGCCTGGCCTAATCTCAAACCCGCTGCAACCATACCACGCCGACCCGCAAGTCATCATGGTAACCGATCCTAGAGCGGACTGGCAATCGATCAAGGAAGCCTCAACCGCAGGCGTTCCAGTCATTGCACTCTGCGACACTGACAACGTATTCAGCGGCGTCGACCTCGCCATACCCGTGAACAACAAAGGCCGCCGCGCACTAGCGATGCTATACTGGCTCTTAGCCAGACAAGTTCTACGTGACCGAGGAGAACTACCCGCCGACGGAACCATAACCGCCACCGTCGACGACTTCGAAACAAAACTGGCAGCTATCGCCCCAAGATCGGGCGGTGAGCTTTGAAAATACGCAAGCCATATGTCGCAAACGCATTCTACGCAGGAACCAAAACCTCACTCACCAAACAAATAACCGACTGCTTCAACCACCCCTTCGGGCCCGGGCAGGTCCCAAAAGCAAACCAGCAAGGCCCACGACGGATCCTAGGACTAGTCTGCCCACACGCGGGCTACATGTACTCGGGGCCAGTGGCGGCTAATGGATACGCTAAGTTAGCTGCGGACGGCCCACCCGATGTCTGCATAATTCTCGGACCAAACCACAGCGGACTCGGCAGCGGGCTCTCCATTGAGACGGAAGGAGCGTGGGAAACGCCGGTCGGTATCACCCGAATCAACTCAGACTTGGCCAAGAGAATCCAACAGTCAAGTAGCATAATCGACATCGACGAAACGGCACACGAAAGCGAACACTCAATCGAGGTCCAACTTCCGTTCCTCCAGTTCCTATTCAAGGACGCCATAGAATTCGTTCCCATATGCATGATGATGCAAGACCTCACAACATCCATAGAAGTTGCGAGGGCCATCGTTGAAAGCACGAAAGGAAAGAGCGTTGCGATAATCGTCGTCCAGTGATTTCACCCACTACGAACCCCAAGCCATCGCGAACAGGAAGGATAAGGAAGCGATCGGCGCGATCCTGAAGCTAGATGATAAGCAATTGAACGAGCTAGGCGACAGTAACCGCGTTACGATGTGTGGCTACGGCCCGATAACGACGTTGATTGCGGCGGCAAAAATGGTCGGGAACACGAGAGCCGATCTATTAGCGTACAAGACGAGCGGCGACATCACCGGTGATAAGTCGGCAGTGGTCGGGTACTCGTCGCTGGTTTTTACTCGTAACTAAGGTAGCACGACAGGCCGTTTGATTTTTGTAGCGGACACAGGAACCTATTGATGGGAGAATTTCCTTGGGCCAAGGTGTTGGGTTCGGTAAAGTGATTCTCTTCAACGAGCACTTCGTCGTATACGGAATTCCCGCAATCGCCTCAGCCATCGGAGCCAAAACAACCGCCACGGTCGAGCGGAATGCCGGGACCGGGGTGGAGCTCAAGGATGAAAGGCCTGAGACGCCGGGATACAAGGCTGAGAAATTTGAGCAGCAAAATGAATCATTAGGTATCATGCTGAAATTCATGAAGATTGACACACAGCTCCATCACTATACGGTCACGCTGGGCGGCGACTTGCTTGCTGCGAGTGGTGTGGGAGCGAGCGCGGCCTCATGCGCTGCAATCGCCCGCGCAATTTCAGAAGAACTCAACCTCAACTTCCCAGACGAAAGAGTGAATGAAGTAGCTTACGAGGGAGAAAAGGGGTACCACGGAACTCCGTCTGGGATTGATAACACGGCCGCAACGTACGGCGGTTTGATTTGGTACAGACGAGAGGGTGCAGCGCAATTGATGGAACGCATGCGACTCCGAAAGCCCGTGGAGATCGTAATGGGGAATACCGGGAAAGTCGCGGACACGAAGGTTGTCGTAGCGGGAGTAAGGGAACGGAAAGAAAAGGAGCCTGAAAAATACGGGCGTCTCTTTCAAAACGCTGACCAATTAGTACGGAATGCGAGGAAGGAGCTTGAGGCTTTCAACCTCGAAAGGGTGGGCGCGTACATGAACGAAAACCACAAGTTGCTCCAGGAGATAGGAGTGTCCTCCCCAGAGTTGGACGCGCTCGTGAAGCTGGCTCGGGACGCTGGGGCAGTTGGCGCGAAACTTACCGGAGGGGGAAGGGGAGGCTACATGGTTGCACTAACGCCAGGGCGAGAACTTCAGGATCGCGTGGCGAAGGAAATCGAACGGCAAGGTTCCCAAACGCTTCGAACCATGATCGGCATATAGACAACTGCCCCTCGCCACAGTTCACGCCTCTCATAACAGCTGCAAGGGAAGGTGTGTCAACGCGAGATTGTACTCCTTCGCCTTGGCAACGATCGCAATGATTCCGTTTTTGTCGAATCGGTCTTTGTCTATTATGAACGCCAGCCCATCCCATCCGCCCGCGCCGGGACACCGTCCTGCGATGACACCGTGAATCTTCTCTGCAAACTCTATCAGCTTCGTGAGCGGTTCGGGTTCTATCGGGTCCAGGAGTGCATAGGATTGCGCGACCACTTGCTGCAGTTTTCTATGAATATCCCTCGCTGAGTGTGTGTAGCGTCTTAGCCCATCGTTGTCGCCGTCTAGCAGCCTCCCGGTAGCCTCGATTTCATCCGCATTTTGATTCTCCATGAGTTCAGCGTATTCGGTTGGGTGTTGACGTTTCCATTCGCCGACTGTCCGTACGTTGCTAACGGTTGAGGTCTTTCCTCCCTCGATGTTGAAGAAGAGCAAGCCGTATTTCGAGGGCAATGAGACCGGCTGCGTTTGCAAATCTGGCCACGGCCTTTCGATCGAAGAGAGAATCCTTTCGGTCGTTTCTGTTACGTTGTTGAAGTCTGAGGGTAAGTTGATTGAGCTGGGGTTGAATCGCTTGTAGATTATGCTGTGGCCGGCTGCGCAAGTGGCGATATCAAAGCCGGAGCCGATCTTGTTTGTGAAAGCAGCGCCGCAGTATTGAGATAGCTTATGGATAATATCGCTGTGAGCGATGTCTTTCATTCCGTTTGCGAAGAATAGAGCTTTGACGACAGCGACCGTCGCGGCCGCTGAACTTCCAAGCCCAGATTTGTGCTCTATTCCAAAGATTGAACTATTCGTGAGGGAAACGATCTGACTGCTGGAAGCTCCCTTGGATTTCAGGTAAAGTTTGGTTAGGAAGAATGTTGAGGCAGCGATGTTCTTTCTGGTTAGCTCGGGAGAATCGATCTTCATGTCAAGCCCAAATTGTTTGGCGACTAGCACATCTGAGTTCGCCTGTTCGACTGCACCGGTTACCCCCTCTCCTTTATCGTCGACCACTGCCAAGGAGAGGGAAATGTGACCTAGTTCTAGGACGGAGTATCCGCCGAAGAAGAGGACCTTCCCGGGAACGTTTATGGTGTCTGCCTTGGGCTGAGCGGGCAATTACGATTCAGCGTCCTTGGGCCCGCCGCCAACTTCAGTTCTGTACGTATTTCCCTTCCCAACAATGGCCTTCAAACTGTCCTCCACTTCCTCCGCGTGTTTTCTTAGTGAAAATACGACTGCGTTGGGGCCCGCGTCAAATGTGTAGGCGGCATGAGGTAATGGTTGGATGGTGTTTATGATTTCGGTGCTCTTGTCGTTTAGGTAGATGATGGGCGGGTCTGTCCTCCAACACACCGCGTGAAAGTTGTTCGAGGCCTGCTTGGTCAGCTGGAACATTTGAGCCCAATCCCTTTCCTTAACCGCTTTGAGAATGGTCGGGAGGAGCGTTTTTTCTTCGTATTCTACCCATTGCCAGTAGTCGTATACGCTTCGGACGCTTTCCTTCATGCCTGCTCGGCTTTTTGTTTTCTTCTCTTTTTCCGATTCGACTTTGGCGTAGATTACGGACAGGTCAGCGAAATATGATGGTTCGTAGAGCGTTTCGGCATAGGATAGGTCGGAGACCTCAGACTCTGAGGTTGCGTTGTCAAAACCTCTGTGCCAGATAACCAATCCGCCTCGAGGAGGGACTGAACGGGCTGCGGAGCCGGATCCTAGTCTCGCCAGTACTGAAAGTTGTCTTTCATTCAGCTGGGGCAAGCGGTCTAGTTTAGTCATGGCCTTTGCGAATGCGAGCGCTAGCGCGGAAAACCCCGCGGCAGATGATGCAAACCCTGATGCGGTCGGGAAGTCATTTTGAGAGGATATTTCGTACCGATAATCATTGGCGAACTTGTATGTTCTCGTAATTTTGTCAAAGAAGTCCCTGACGTAATCGTATTCGCTTTGTGTTTCGTTTATCTTCTTTCCATTCAAGTGAAATGTGATTTCTCTTTTTCCGCTCTCAACCTTGAGGAGGGTCTTTGCGTGGAGCCCCGCAATTGTGAAGGAGACAGAGCTCTTGGTGGGTATGAGAAGATGTTCGTATTTCGGGTGTTTGCCCCAATATTTTACGAGCGCAATGTTGGTTGGGCTCTCAACGCCTACTGCTAGCACAAGGTTCGAGCGAACTATTCGCGTTATAAGAGTTATCCACTTTGAAGAAAAAATTTGCGTAGTCTCCAATCCCAAGTTCTAAAGGTAAGTAGCTACTTGGGATTCAATTGATGTCCCTATGGCCAAGAGTTCCGAACTCTCAGGATTCTACAAGCTCTCCGTTGCCGATCGCGTAAAGGCAGTGAAGGATTTCGCTGGCCTTAACGAGGAAGAAACTGCTTCGCTTCAGACCCCCGGGGCTCTAGGGTTTGATGTTGCGAATCGCATGGTTGAGAATGTTATCGGCGTAATGCCGGTTCCGATGGGTGTAGCAATGAACTTTCTCATAAACGGAAGAGAGGTGATGATCCCGATGGCGATTGAGGAACCTTCTGTTATTGCTGCGGCGAGTAACGCGGCTAAGATGACTCGGGCGAAAGGGGGATTCCAAGCCACAACGACGGACCCCGTTATGATTGGACAAATTCAGGTCGTGGGCGTTCACGACGCGCATAGGGCTAGATTCGAAATTCTAGCTCAAAAAACGGAACTTTTGAAGCATGCCAACGCACAAGACCCTGTACTCGTATCCCTGGGCGGAGGGGCTCGAGACCTAGAAGTCCGGATTATCGACACTTTTCAAGGAAAGATGGTTATCGCTGAACTGTTAGTTGATTGTCGAGATGCGATGGGAGCGAATGCGGTCAATACGATGACTGAGGCGGTTGCTCCCCTCATTGAGAAGATCTCGGGTGGACGGGTTCTTCTACGTATTATCTCCAACCTAGCGGTGAAGAGACTTGCCCGTGCCAAAGCAACCTTTCCGAAGGATGCGCTTGGTGGAGCGGAGGTTGTTGACGGGATCGTGAACGCGTACGCTTTTGCTGCCGCAGACCCTTACCGATGCGCAACTCATAACAAGGGTATCATGAACGGGGTCACCGCTGTCGTACTTGCGACAGGTAATGATACACGGGCGATCGAAGCCGGCGCCCACTCCTACGCCTCTAGGTCGGGGCACTATACCTCTCTTACATCGTGGGAGAGAGACGCTAACGGTGACCTAGTGGGAACCCTGGAAATGCCGATGGCCGTCGGAATCGTTGGGGGAGCGACCGCATCGAATCCAATTGCGAAGATCGCTGTGAAGATTCTTGGGATAAAAACCGCAAGGGATCTAGCGGAAGTGATGGTCTCGGTTGGCTTGGCTCAAAATCTGGCGGCCTTGCGCGCTCTCGCAAGTGAGGGTATCCAACGTGGCCATATGGGCCTGCATGCGCGGAACGTAGCGATCAGTGTTGGTGCGAAAGGCGATTTGATCGATAAGATTTCGGCACGTATGGTGGCGGAAAGAAAAGTAAGGGTGGATCGTGCGAAGGAATTACTCGAAGAGCTGACTAAACGGTAGTCGCGGAAGACGGTGTCTCGACTTCGACGAGCATTTCGAGCCGGCGTACCTTCGGAATCGCGTCTTTCTCCATCCATTCGGAAATCGTATCGTACATCTTTCTGTAATATTTCTTGGTTGCATGCTTTACGATTCCGAGGCGCTCCATACGGCGAATATAGCGCCACTTCATGCTGCGCGAGATCTGGTCTCCCATTAAGCGGTCGATGTCTACTTTCTTGAAGACCTTGGGTAGGTGGGCAAATGTTCCAACAATTTCTTTCGGAAAGGCAGTCAGGGACTCTTTGGAAAGTTTTCGTTTTCCGCGAGATTCAATCCCGCGAATTCGTGTTATACGGGTATCATTCACTTTCAAACCATACCCTTCCAAGATGCCTTACGGATTTTATCTCATAAAAGGCTTTGTACACTCTGTTTTCTCTCCCATACGTGGCGCTGGGTTACACTGATCCAACTACGAATGCTAGCAGACCGAAGGTCATCCATAGGAGGATGTACTTCTTGTTACGCTTGGCGTTTCTGGGGCTGGCATTACTCAAAATAGAGTATGCTGTCAGCACGAATCCAATGTCGCATATCGCAACCAATGGTATGTAGTAGTATGTAACCAAACCGAATAACAATGGAACAGCGCTCAGCGCAACTGCGGCCAAGAAGAGCGACGCGCCATATTTCCCGGCTACCGCATTCCCCTTAGTTGTGGCGATCGACCGAACTCCTCTCGAAGTATCGCCGGGAACATCAACGATCCCTTTCACAATCTCCCTTCCTACGCTTGAGAGAAAAGCAAGCAATGCGAATATCCCCAAGGACCAGTTCAAGCTAGCAACGGCGAATCCGCCATAGACGAACGGTATCGCAACATTTGTGCTCACTAACACGTTGCCAAGAAGACCCGTCTTCTTCAACCTAGCATTGTACGACATCATAATCACAAGGCTCAGCAAAGCGATTACTAGAGTTGGAATTCCAGTGTAGGACGCTGAGAGAAGTCCGAGGGATCCCAGAATCGCAGCAAACGACAGCGCCTCCTTCGAACTAACTACGCCCGACGGGAGAGGTCGTTTTGGTTCATTGATCGAATCGATCTCGCGGTCAAAATAATCGTTCACTACCATTGACGCGGCCAAAAGGAAGAACCCGGCCCCGAATCCGTAGAACAACGCCCTAACAGGAACAATTGAAGAGGATATGATCTCTCCGACGATGACCGCGAAACCTATCATCGCGCAGTTGGGCAAGCGCATCATTGTTAGGAGCGCAACGATTTTCTGGACCGCGGAGGAATTCGAGTTCGACTGCAACGCTTTCGGGCCTACTTCGTGCTGCGTGACCACTCTCCAACCCACCATTTTAATAGTATCACGCCCAGTTTCAGCAACAATCAATCTCATCAACACTCCAAGATGTTGGGTGCCTCATTCCTTGTCCGAAATCAAAATCGGGACCGTAGAGAATCATCTACTGACTGTGATTAAGGAAAAAGGAGTTGCCCACCTAACCCTTTTCGATCCAGAAAAACTAACGCCGTTTGCCGCCAAGAGATTGGCATCCGAGGCCAAGAAGGCCGGTACCGCCGCGGCTATGGTCGGAGGTTCCACCTCCACCTCAGTCTATGAACTCGATGCAATCGTTAAGGCGATCAGAACATCAGGCCTCAAGGTCATTCTTTTTCCAAACGACGTTGCCGGATTGAGTCGACATGCCGACGCCGTCTTCTTCATGTCCCTCCTGAATTCGATAAACCCCTACTACCTCTCGGGAGCGCAGGCACTCGGCGCTCCGCTAGTGAAGCGATACGGCATCGAACCGATTCCGCTGGCCTACTTGATTATCGGGGAACATGCTGGCGCTGCGGGGTTTGTGGGTAACGCAAACCCGATCCCCTACGACAAGCCCGAGCTAGCGGCGATCTATGCACTAGCCGCTGAATACCTCGGGATGAGATTCGTGTACCTTGAGGCAGGTTCAGGAGCGAGACAGATCGTTTCCTCGGAAATGGTTTCAGCGGTGCGGAAAACGTGCCGGATGCACATCATAGCAGGCGGAGGAATCAGGTCTCCACCCCAAGCCGTAAAACTCGTGAAGGCGGGCGTGGATCTAATTGTTACCGGTACTATTGCGGAAAATGCGTCTGTGAGGAAACTGCACGAGATTATCCGAGCCATACAGTGACAGTTGGCGAGGCTAGCGCTTGGCGCATTCTTCCTCAAGACGCATAATTGGCACGACGCCATACTACAATATGATTAGGCGCATAGCGTTTCCGTCCACTAGGTCGATCCTTCTCAATTCGATTCTCTTCACAACATTCGGAATCGGCTTTTCATTCTTAATCACCAAAGGTACCCTAGGGTCTTTCCTCTACGGCATGGCATGGGGAGTAATGGCGCTCACCATACCGGCTTTCACCTCGGACATTGTTCTCTACTTTACCATAATGAAGAAAGACCCCTTATTCTACCTCAGGCGCTGCCTCGCTCTTTCATTCTTTATGACGATCACGATGGTCGCAGTGTTCTTGATCACCGCGGTCATCGCCGTTATCGATCCGAGGTTTATCTTTCCCGACTTCGCGATTATCGTCGGGCTGTTCGCTGTTATCCCGCCTAGGGCCTTAGCCGTGTTTTCAATGTCACGGACCAGCTTCGCCCGGAGATTGGTTTTCGCCTTACTCGAGCCCTGCCTCGTCGCGTTGACTTCAGTACTTGTGTTCGGGCTTCCCGCCGGGCGAATGATAACG
This sequence comes from Candidatus Bathyarchaeota archaeon, assembly GCA_963733055.1. Lineage (GTDB taxonomy): Archaea > Thermoproteota > Bathyarchaeia > 40CM-2-53-6 > 40CM-2-53-6 > FEN-987. The sequence continues at coordinate 153,399 of CAVTBR010000002.1, read as the reverse complement.
GGTCTTTTGCTCGCCTCCACTGTGGGTTTGTCGTTCGCCTTTGCGCTGATCTCTACGATCGAGTCAACGGGCCGCAAGGCGATCGGGTTCTCTCCTATCCGTATGTTTCGTGCCTTTCTGACTGATTGGCTAGAGACGGAGAACGTTGAGCTAGAATCGTACCTTCACGAGCTGGGAGTGGAAACGGAAATAGATGCGGCCGCATTTGCGTTTCGCAAGAAAGGAAGTCAGAACGTTAAGGGTGTAATTCTAGTATCCACCGTACACCCAGGTCCATTCCTGAACGTCGGTAGCAGCGTCTTGCCATTTCTATTCGAATCTGTCATGCAGAGGGAATTGAATGCGGTCGCTATGGTTCCGCACGGCGTGTCCGGACATGAGCTGAACTTAGTGTCCCAAGAGCAGAATGAAAGAATTCTCAACTGGGTGTTCACTAACCTCGGAAAAACCGAATATTACAAGGAGGCGACACCGGTTGAAAGAACGGCCAACGAAGTAGCTACCGCAACGTCGCAAATCTTCGACGGCTGCGCCCTGGTAACGATGACCACCTCTCCCCTCGACATGGAGGATGTCCCGTCTGAACTTGCAAAGAACCTCTCCGGCCTCACTCACGGCAAGTTTCGAAGCTTAGCATTGATTGACGCCCACAATTGCCTCACCGGCCCCACAACTATGACCCCTCAGAAAGTGGGGGCGCTGCAGGAAGCGGCATTGGCTTCGTTACAGATTTCTTCAGAGCGAAAGCCAACGAACTTCCAGGTCGGAGTTGCGCATAAGAAACCGGAGCACTTTTCGTTAAAGGATGGGTTCGGGCCGGGCGGAATTTCGGTAATTGCTGTCGAAGTCGAGGGTCAGAGGTTCGCTTACATAACGATCGACGGGAACAACATGATTAGAGGGCTGAGGGAGGAGATTCTAAAGAGCGTGAAGGGATTAGGGTTTGAAGATGGAGAGGTCATGACAACGGACACTCACATGGTTAATGGGATTGTATCCGCGCGAATGGGCTACCACCCCGTAGGCGAAGTTGCTCCGCATGGTCCAATCATAGAAGAAATCACCGCCGAATGCCGAGAGGCATTAAGCAACTTAGAGGAGGCAGAAGTCGGTGTGGTCTCCGGTCAAATTCCGGTTACAACGCTCGGCCAGAAATCACTAAGGCGCGTAATGGGCATGGTTTACCGAGTTTCGAAAATGACCGCCCTCACGCTATTCCCAATGGTAGTAGCAATCACAATCTTGTCTCTGCTCTTTCTGGTGTAAGTATGATCCCTTCCATACCTCGCGATTCACATTACATGCAGCTTCCGCGGGAAGTTCTAATTGGAAACAATGTTGCGCCGTTGGTAGGCGAGACGCTAACCCGGCTCGGGTTTCATGGCCCGGCGCTTGTCGTTACCGGTGAGAAGGTCATCTCGATTGCAGGAGATATCGTCCTTGAATCGTTGAAACTTCGTGGCTTCAAAACGGAAACTATGACTGTTAACAGTTCCACGACTGAGGAAGTTGCCAGGGTAGAAAACAGAATCCGTGACATGAAACCCGACGTAGTCGTCGGTGTTGGGGGCGGCAAGGATATTGACGTAGCCAAGCTCAGCAGCATGAGGGCAGGCACGCGATTCCTAAGCGTTCCAACCGCGGCATCACACGACGGCATCGCCAGCCCGCTCGTCTCGATGAAGGGCATGGACCGTCCCTATTCCTACGTCGCGCATTCTCCAATCGCGATCGTCGCAGACACCAGTATCATAGCCAAGTCACCATACCGTCTAATCGCCAGCGGCTGCGGTGACGTGGTTGCAAAGTATACGGCCGTACGGGACTGGAAGCTGGCTCATCGAATAAAGAACGAATACTATGGTGACTATGCAGCCGAACTTGCTCTAATGAGTTCCCGCGTCGTGATTAAGAACGCGAGCAGCATTCGGGCGATGTCCGATTCAGGAGTGAGAACCTTGGTGGAGGCGCTGATCAGTTGTGGCGTAGCGATGAGCATCGCAGGTACAAGCCGGCCTTGCAGCGGAGCGGAACACCTCTTCAGCCATTCCCTCGCCATGATCGCTCCGAAACCAGCATTGCACGGTGAGCAATGTGGCGTAGGCACGATCATGTGTGCGTATTTGCATGGAGCAAATTGGCAACTGATCAAAGAGTTCCTCCACAAAATCAACGCGCCGACGACGGCGAAGGAATTGCAAATTGAATCCGAGTACATTCTCAAGGCGCTAACCATGGCACACTCCATAAGGCCCGAACGTTACACGATTCTAGGAGAAAGTGGCCTGACCCAAGATGCTGCCCAGAAAGTCGCAACGATCACAGGTGTGATCGAGTAAGCCGCAGTAGATTTACCGAGAACAAGCCCATGCCAAACCCCAGCATCGACGAGAAAATCCGGAAAGCCGCGGCTCTAAACGCGATCAAACACAATGGCAACGCGGATCCTGGCGCTGTGCTAGGGAATCTGCTCGGGGAAAACAGCGACCTGAAGCCGAAAGCTAAGGAACTCATGGCATCCGTCCGGCGCATTGTCCAAGAAGTTAACTCAATTGCGCTAGAGCAGTTGAATCGAGAGGCGTCCGAGAAATGGCCTGAGGAACTGGCGAAGGAAAAGCCGGAAGAAGAACGAAAGCTCCCACCGCTCCCAAACGCGAACAAATATTCAACAATCGTAACTCGGGTCGCACCCAACCCCGACTTTGTGCTTCACATCGGCAACGCGCGAGCCGCGGTCCTCAGCCACGACTACGCTAGAATGTACAACGGGAAATTCATAGTTAGATTCGAGGACACTGACCCCCGTCTCAAGAAAGCGCAGCTCCAATACTACGACATTATTCGCGAGGACCTGAAATGGCTAGGCTGCAGTTGGGACGAAGAATACATCCAAAGTGATCGTCTTCCGAACTACTACGAAGTCGGTAGAACTCTCCTGACTAAGGATGTGGCCTACGTGTGCGAATGCCCCCAAGAGCAATGGCGCGCACTAGTGAGCAGCAAAACCGCGTGCCCGCACAGGGAGTTGGGAGTGAAGAAACAAATCGAAAGATGGGAGAAGATGCTGAATGGAGGATATGGTGAAGGGCAGGCAGTCTATAGAGTGAAAACTGATCTGAACCATCCGAACCCCGCCGTCCGAGACTGGCCCGGATTCCGAATCGTCGACACACTCAAGAACCCTCACCCGCGCGTAGGTTCGAAATTTAGAGTCTGGCCCCTGTATAACATGGCGTCGGGAGTGGACGACCACGAACTCGGAATAACCCACGTGATTCGAGGCAAAGAGCATTTGACCAACATGGCTCGGCAACTGTACATGTACCATCACCTAGGCTGGCATTATCCAGATGCAATTCACTTCGGCAGGTTGAAGGTCGAAGGAATGAACCTGAGCAAATCGAAGATGATGAGAGCACTTGACGAGGGAGAATACAAAACGGTTGACGATCCTAGACTTGGGACGCTGGCGGCGCTCAGAAGGCGGGGGTACCGGGCGGAGACGATTAGGCAGCTGATGTGGGACGTGGGGCCGAAGCCCGTGGACGTGACCATAAGCTGGGACAACATCAACGCCATGAATCGTAAACTCATCGACCCTACCTCGCACCGATTCTACTTCGCTCCAGACCCGATCACAACGGTCGTGAGTGGCGTCGAGAAGAACCTGGAAGTACAAGCTCCGCTGCATCCACAACACCCAGAAATGGGCGCCAGAACTCTAAGATTGCAAACCCTCAATGGAAGCGTAAAGCTACTTCTGGCCGGGACCGATAGGGCACTGCTGGTAACTGACAAAACGGTAAGGTTGATGGGGCTACTTACCATGCGCCTAGAAGGCTTTTCGAATGGAGAACTGAAGGGCGTATATCAAGGGGATTCCACTGCAAAGGCCGACAACATTCCGATCATACAATGGGTTCCGAGCGAACAAAAGATTCCTGTAACGGTCGTGATGCCAGACGCAACCAGTACGCACGGTTTTGCGGAGGAGGGCCTGCGAGCAGAATCGGTCGGATCCGTTATTCAGTTTGTTAGGTTTGGGTTTGGAAGGGTTGACGCTTCTACGGCGAGTGGGATAACTGTGTATTTCGCGCATCAGTGACTTGGGCATAGGGGAATTGAATGTCAAACGCTCCGAATGCTGTTGAGAAAGAAGAGTTGTGGAAGGCGCTGGTTGACACCGCACATGCCCTTCTCATGTACAAGAGCCATAAGCGGTACGTTCAGGATGTGATGCTCAAGGAGATGCCGGACATATCCCCCGACGAACTGGCTGTACGGTTGAACATTCCGAAGGGGGAATCCCTGGTACTGCTGGCTGAGACGCGCGGCGAGGGAGGGAAGGCTAAGAGTGCTCCCGAGGCCGGGGGCAAGAGCGATGACCGAAGCTTGCTCGATTTCACGAGGTAAGGCAGTTCAGTGGAGAACGGGACGGGTTCGGGATATGGTTTGGTCTCTCGTTGTCCATTGATTCGCATGGTTATTCGTACGTTTATGTTAACTCCAAATTGGATGGGTCGGTTATCGACCATTCGTCTTTTCGATGTATGTCGATCTTTGAGTTGACCTTTATATGTGTCTGAGTGTACTACACGAATTCTGTGGTACGTTACTGTGCTATCCATGGGACGCTCGAATATCGCCAAATACCTACCCTTAGGAATCGCCGCAATCTTCGTCATCACAGGCGATTACACAGCATTCTTCCGATACATCCAAGTCATCCTCTAACCGCGGATTCCGATAAGGTCGAAAGAGTGCTGTGAGCCTCAAGCCGCACCTTTATTTTCCCGCTCGAGTCGAACCATTAAGGTCAGGGTTGCATAAGGTAAACGTGACCGCGGTGGCCGATGCTCCTGTTACGGAAGAGGGATCTAAAGGGGCGAGGATAAAGTGGCTCATCAATGAAAAGGATGGAGCACCCACCGTTCTCATGCGCCATTTCACGCTCGAAGCCGGTGGCTTCACGCCGTTTCATAACCATCATTGGGAGCACGAAGTCTACATCCTTGAGGGGCGAGGAAAGGTTCGGTACGAGGACCGTGAGGAAGTAATCCAACCCGGGGACGCCATCCTAATCCCACCCGACAAGAAGCATCAGTTCCAAGCAGGCACGGACACTCTCAAGTTCATCTGCATAGTCCCCAAGTGATTTGCAAAATTCTTCGCTGAACTTCATTGTACAAAGGAGGGATTCGCTGAATCAACCTTGCTAATTCTGTTCTGAACGATCCGAAAGTTCGTTAGGTCTTATATGCACTGGACCGCAGGTCTCGCCTTTAGAGTGTGGAGGGGGTGAGTTGGAAATGGAAATGCAAAGTCAAAAGTTGCCGGGTTGGGCGCGAGCTCTCGCCGTCGTAGTAGGGTTGGTGACACTCGTAGCAGGGATACTGGTGCTCGTCTTCCCAGGATTCGGGTTACTCGTTGTGGTTTACATCCTGGCCTTCGCTATGATCCTTCTCGGCGTAGAGAGACTCGGTATGGGAATTACGGGGCACGCCTACACAGTTCACAAACCTGAAACCGCAAAATCCTGATCTCCCGGAAAGGCATGCGGAGCATTCCCACCCATCATATTTTCTTCTCCTCTAATCAGGCTTAGATTCACGCTCGAGCCAAGTGTCTAGACACCGTTGCGCGCTGCTGGCGCGTTTAGCAGATAACTAGCACGGTTGCCCCTTCATCGCTTAAAAAGGCGGCCTCGTGGATTTGCCGATCGTGGGTTCAGGTTTGAAGGTTCCGTGCGAGAGCACCGATGCCCAAAGAGAAGGTTCGAGTGAGCAAGAAGTGAAGATTGGGCTGATGGTCTTTACGGCGAACGACCGTGAAAATAACAGCAAGCGTCCTTATGATTCGATCCGCTCAGTCGTGCAACAGGCGGAGACGGATGGCTTTGACAGCATCTGGCTCGCTGACCACTTCCTCTATCGCAATCCTGGTGAGCCGACCAGGGGAGTTTGGGAGTGCTGGACGATGCTGGCGGCGCTGGCCGAAGCGACACACCGCGTGGAGATCGGCACCATGGTGACGTGCAGTTCCTTCCGCAATCCGGCGCTCCTGGCGAAAATGGCGACGACCGTCGATGAGGTGAGCCACGGGCGCTTGGTCCTTGGTGTTGGCGCGGGATGGAACGAGCCGGAGTATCAGGCGTTCGGGTTGCCCTTCGATCGTCGCGTGGACCGGTTCGAAGAAGCATTGCAGATCCTCAAGCCACTGCTGCGTGAAGGGCATGTCGATTTCGCGGGACAGTATTACCAAGCGCGAAACTGCGATAACGTGCCGCGCGGCCCGCGGTCAGAGGGGCCGCCGTTGTTGGTGGGAAGCGAAGGTCCGCGCATGCTCAAGCTGACCGCACAGTATGCCGACCTCTGGAACACTGGCTATATGGGCAAACCTGAAACAATGTCCGAACGGTTCGCCAAAATCGAAGCCGCATGCCGCGAGGTCGGACGCGACCCGGCGACGATTGGAATCACGGCGCTCATCGGCCTCTGGTTCCCCGACCTCCAAGAAAAGAAACCGAAGTTCTTCGACAATCCCCTGACGGGTACGGTGGAGGAGATTGCGGCGGCAATGCGTGGGTATGCGGAACTCGGCGTGCAGCATATCATGTTTCAATGCGAGCCCTACAGCCCCGAATCGCGCAAGCGGCTGACCGAAGCGCTCCAACTCTATCGCAGAATAGAGCAGCAATAAGAGCCTCAATGCCTGGCCCGCAGTGGTGGCAACAAAATTCCTTCTTAACGGTTCACCGCAGACTTGGCGGGAATCGAAGTCGAGGGAGAGGATAAGTGGTTGACTCTGATTCAGAATGCGAGTGCTAAGAAAAGTAGGTATAGGTATTGAGTGTTTCTTAATCGAAACGTTACTGTAACTCTCCCTTTCCCGCAATATGTATTATATAATGAATGAACACTGGTGCTCACTTGCTGATTGATTACGTTGCAAAATCGATGGTTAAAGCCGACGACAATTGCTTTTGTGGCTATTTTGTATCTGGCAGCTGTAGTTCTCGTTCCAATCCCACAAGCTCATGCAGGCACTTGCACCTTTCAGGTAAGCAGCGGTACTTGGGAGACAGCAGCCAACTGGAGTTGCGGCCATGTGCCGACGCTTTTTGCTTTAGATGATGCTGCCGTTCCTTCGGGGGATACCGCCACGGCAAGTACGTCACAAATTGCAAGGAGCCTCACGGTTGGAGGAACAGTAGTCTGTAACTCGTGTGATCTCACTTTTAGTACCGTTATTGGCATTGGTGTTGGCGGCGTTGTCACTATTACTGGACCTTCTGGCCTTATCTTTGGCGACACTGGAATAAGTAACGGTGGAAGTGTCACTGTCAACAACGGAGGATCATTCACCAGCGGAACAGGTGACATAACTAATTCTGGAAGCATCACAGTCAAAAGCGGTGGAACACTCGCACCGGGCACTGGCAACCTCATTAACTCTGGCACCATCGTGAACTTCGGCACCATATCCGTTGTTGCAGGAAAATCAATCCAGAACTCTGGCACAATCACCAACTGCGGTGGCACTATAATCGGCACCGTCACCGGAAACCCCGTCATGAATGGTGGCGCGGCATGCGGAGCAGTTATACCTGAATATCCCTACGGGTTGCCCTTACTTGCAATCCTTACGGTACTCGCCTACGGTGTTATCAGACACAAAACCCGAGACTAACCTAAAGTCCCGACAGGTAACACCACAAAACAAGCCCCTACAAGGTAACAGAACCCGCGCCCGGGTACTGTTGCGTTCATGGGACACCATTTTCCTCGGTTTTCGTGTTGCTTTTCGGGACAGGGTGACGAAACGTCCTTACTCCGTAAATAGCCACTAACAAGCCCAATACCATCGATGCAAGCCCAAGAATCCCGATTGTGCTACCGTACACAGCCGAAACAAGAAGCAAAATGAACCCAACAATCAAGAGGAATACGCCCCAAGCCAAAATCAGCATTGATGGATTAGGTTCTTGCTTTGTGTCCACCCAAGGCTCGGGGTTAAACGCATCCTGTCGCGCTACTTTTGAGAACATGAATCATCCCTCTTGCGAGCATTCTGAATTATCGTAACCCACTTGTTCTCTCCCCGCACATCGATACCCGCTAAGTCGGCTGGAGTTTTACCATCTAGCCCCATATGTGGCCTAACGTAGTTGTGGTAGATTTGAAGCCCTGCAATCAGTGGGCTATCAGACTTCTTAACGCCCCTAACCACCTTCTCCCTATCCCGAATCTCCCCGTTCATGCGTTCCATCTTATTGTTGTGAATCTCCCCACCAAACCGAATATCACGCTCATGCGCTAACGCAAGCTGTTTCTTCTCGCGGTAGAACTCAGCTTCAATCCCTGCGTGAAAGTTCGGTGCACCATCCGTTATGATGTGGGACGGGGCTTTGCCCGTTATCACTCGACCTTGCTTGAATAAGTCGTGAACGTCAGCATGATACTTGGTGTCGGAAACTTCTTTCGCAATCCAGAACCGTGTTTCATCGTCCATGAGAGCGTAAAGGTACTTCATGTTGCCCTTGACCTTGAGGAATAATTCGTCTGCTCGCCATGTGTTGCCGACTTGGGGTTGCATTTGTTCTAAGTAGCGTTCCATAATTTCCGTGTACTTCTCAATCCAACGATAAACAGTCGTATGGTGAACTTCAACGCCTTGCAACCTTAGAAACTTCTGAACATTCCGCAGTGATTCTCCCGTGAAGTAGAGTTGCATAGCAGAAGTGATTGATTGCGGATTCGCTTTCATGCCCTCGAAGCCCAAGTTCTGCGAGAACCGCTTACCACAACTTCGGCATGAGAAGCGTTGTAGGTTTCCGTACTTGTTGTGTCTTAGGCCATGTCGAACTAGCTTAGTTCCCGCGCAGTAGAGGCAAACGCTAGGACTAAGTGGCTCAATCACGACGCTCTGCTTGACTTTGTTCCTCAAAGCTAGTGAGAACTCAACCGCCCAGATGTGCTTGCATTTGACTTGGCGATGGGTCCAGTCGGGGCAGTTGCATATCCAACGCATTGCGAACTTCTCACTTCTGACCACATCATAACTGCAATCCCTTGACTGGGAAGCCACTTTGTACGCACGTTCATCTAACCGCTGAATCTGATTTGGTTGTTGGGCAATCATTCTTCCCCGTTCTTCACGGGTTATTGTGACAGTTGCCATGTTCCAATCGCTACACATAGCAATACACAGCCAAAAGCTATAAAGGTTGCTATCGCTATACAATGGTAGCGTGTCCAACTTGGCAATGAACAAAATAATGGTCGCCATGTCCGACGACATGGTAAAAGCACTAGAACAGGAACGGAAGGCAAGGAAGCTTGAATCAATACCGGAAGCAGTGAGAGCCGTCCTCGGAGAATACTTCAAGTCTAGATAATAGCGTAACTCTCTCATTTCTCAATGTTCGCCCCGTTCTCGGTCTTCTTGGAGAACACTTCGTCTTTCTTTGGAAATTGTACCCATTTGAAAGGCGGCTTCTGCTCTTCCGCCCACTTCTGTGCATGGTGAAGCCTTGGACTGGCTATCCCCATATGTCCGTCAATCCTACCGCTAATTGCCCAATACCATTGTTCGGCGTCCATCGGAAACGCCTTCTTGGTGGCAACATTCATCAATATGCGTCTATGTGGCACACCTTTAATCATCATCGGAAGCACATAGCAATAGAATGGAAAGAAACCCTCGTACCGCATATGCTTGTACTTAGGGTCAAGACTATGCCGCTTAGTGATTCGCCCTCTGAACAGCAGATATTTACGCTCTGGAACTTCTGGACTTAGAACATAGTCCCTTTCCTTGCACCATTCCTGCGAGAACTTCGGGTCATCTGGGTCAGAATCGGTTTCATTGACTAACATTCCTTTGTGCTTCTTGACGAGCGACCAACCGTAAGAGCCGGGTGATAGTATGTAGGCGATTGGCGGAGATGTTTTGTGGTTGACTATGAGCCGATGGTTGAGATGGGATTCGTGATAATCAGGGGTTTTGTTGTTTTCTTGTGTTCCTTTTGGAAAGAACAAGTGAGCACGCAGACCCTCAGTTGAGCCGCGCTTCATGGTTACAAGTGTGAATAGGCCGAATACGACGAGGAAAGATATGACTAGATTTAGGAAACTTTGAAGACTCGGGTTCACGCCCGATAGACTTGGAACATTCGACAGAAACCAAGGCCACAAATAATCTAGCACCTTCCAAACAATGTAGGTTGGAATGGTGCCGACGAGGCTACTTCTGAGGTCAAAATCCAAGTGTCGTCAACCGCGCCTTTGCTCTGTGACTTGAGTATAAGAGATGGCTGTCGTGTCCCGCCTCGCAACACCCCTTTGAGCGTCCCAACATGTCCCAAGGACGCAACACAACCCGCGCCCGAAATTTTTATATAGGATTTTTTACCTGCAGTAACAAAAGTGATTGTTTCACATGTCTAACCAACAGTCAATTCCCGTAGTAATTTTGAAGGAAGGAACTCAACGATCTACCGGCAAGGATGCGCAACGCAATAACATACTTGCGGCGAAGGTTGTTGCCGAGACCGTTAAAACTACACTCGGCCCACGGGGTATGGACAAGATGCTTGTCAGTACGATAGGGGACGTGGTGATCACGAACGACGGCGCCACGATCATGAAGGAACTGGATGTTCAGCATCCTGCGGCTAAGATGCTTGTCGAAGTCGCCAAGACGCAAGACAACGAAGTGGGCGACGGAACTACTACCGCAGTAATTCTAACTGGCGAATTATTGGACAAGGCGGAGGCGCTTCTCGACAAGGATGTTCACCCAACCGTTATCGTTGAAGGGTACCGGAAGGCGGCTGATAAGGCCCGGGAAATTCTCGACAGCCTGAGCGAAAAAATAGACCCCAACGACGCCGACACCCTCGGAAAAATCGCCATGACCGCCATGAGCACGAAGGGCGTTACCGGCGCAAAGGACCACCTAGCCAAGATTGCAGTCGATGCAGCTCTCCTTGTCAAGGAGACAAGGGACGGCAAGACAAAGGTCGACGTAGACCTCGTCAAGGTGCTCAAGAAACACGGCAGGAGCCTTGAAGAAACGGAACTCGTACGTGGCATCGTGGTGGACAAGGAGATTGCTCACCCGCAGATGCCAAAACGCATCGACAACGCCAAGATCGCACTCCTAAACGCCAAACTCGAAATAGAGAAGACCGAGTTCGACGCAAAAATCAACATCAACAGCCCAGACCAAATGAAAATGTTCCTCGACGAAGAGGAAAGAATGCTCAAAGAAATGGTTGACGATGTCGTCAAGAGCGGCACTAACTTCGTCTTCTGCGAAAAATCAATCGACGACATAGCCCTACACTTCCTATCCAAGAAAGGGATCTCCGCGGTCAAGAACATGAGCAGCGGGGATATGGAGAAGCTCGCCAAAGCAACCGGAGCCAAGATCGTCGCCAGCGTCAAAGACCTAGACTCAGCATCTCTCGGAGAGGCAAAGCTCATCGAAGAAACAAAAATCGGCGACGACAAACTAACCTACGTACGCGACGCCAAAAACCCGATGGCCGTCACCGTCGTGATACGGGGCGGAACAGAACACGTCGTAGACGAAGCCGACAGATCGCTACATGACGCGCTGTGCGTTGTCCGTGACGCTATCGAGGATGGCAAGATGGTTGCCGGCGGCGGTGCGCCTGAAGCAGAGACGTCGAAGCAACTTAGAGAATATGCCGTCAAGGTGGGCGGACGTGAGCAATTGGCCATCGAGGCTTTCGCCGACGCCATGGAGAGCATTCCACTCGCACTCGCGGAAAACGCCGGCCTAGACCCAATCGACATCATGGTCGAACTACGCGCCAAGCACGAAGACCCTGCAAACCGATGGTTCGGTGTAAACGTGTTTTCAGGAAAGGTCAGGGACATGCGAACCATAAATGTCCTAGAGCCTCTTCGAGTGAAGCTACAGGTAGTGAAGTCTGCCACTGAAGCCGCATCAATGATTCTCCGAATCGACGACGTAGTAGCCTCCAAGGGAGGCAAAGGCGGCGGACCACCAGGCGGAATGCCCCCAGGTGGACCAGGCGGCATGGGCGGAATGCCGGGCGGAGAAGACTACTAAAACAGCACCCAACACCTGGGGTGTAAGACACCCGTAATGTGTCATACCCTGTATGACACCCTGCTTTTCTCTTCCTTACCCATCCTAATGTAGCCCCATCCCCAATCCCTCCATAGGGAGTTCCAGTTGCCCGGCGCCGCTCAACCAGTTGTACTGGTTGCATCCGCAGAGTTCACCTTGAAGAGTTACCCGGTCAGGCGGACTTTGGAGCAGCGCCTTATTGACGACTTGAAATTCGCGCTCACGCGTGCAGGTTTCGATGGTTTCAGGATCGAGAAGAATGCGGCGAGGCTGGTGGTCATTGGCGCGAAGGGACCGGGGAATCCTGCGATCCACTGTAGTAGTGTATTCGGAGTCGCTTACGCGGCTCCAGCACAACTGCTCATGAATGTCTCCCTCGCGGATGTTACCGGAACGATCAGAGCCGTGGCCGAACAGCGCCTAGGAGCTGGTCAATCGTTCGCAGTTCGCGCACATCGCTCGACCCCGGGCAATATCTCACGGCGTGATGTGGAGATAAACGGCGGCGCGGAGGTTCTGCAATCTATGAAACAGCAGGGTGTTACAGTCGATCTAGATGATCCAGATCTAACTTTCTACGTTGATCTGGTGGGGGATGACGCTTACGTGTATTGTGAAAGGCTGCCGGGTCCTGGGGGACTACCATTATCTTCGCAATGGAAAATGCTCGCGGTCCTCGATTCTGGTCCACTTTCGGTTCTTGCGGCTTACGCGATGATGCGGCGGGGATGCGTGGTGGAGCTATTCATCCCAACCTCAGGAACAGTAGAAGGACTTGCGGCTCAAACTCAGCTGGCGCTAGCACGGCGGCTGGATCAGCTTGTGACACGACCAAACCACAAGGCGTTCACTCTAGAAATCGACCAGTTACTTGAGAAAAACTCCGATCGAAGTCATCTCCTAACAGGGGCGTGGAAGCCATTGGTTAGATCCCTTGCAGCGAGATTTGCAAAGGAAAAGAGGTTCAAGGCGATCGTGCTTGGAGACGTATCTGGCAACCTGGAAGCATCGACTGTGACGAAAGCTGAGCTGCCCGTCTTCTCCCCTTTGTTGGGCTTAGACGCGGAGGATCTAGCCGAGTTATCTAGCCTAGCTAGGGTGAGCAACGATGAGTTAATGCTCAATGAAGAATTGAAGTACAGTCTGTCGAACCTCCAGGGTAGGGATATTGGGTTCACTACGGAGTTCGGCCATCTAGTGCGTGAACTGAAGTTTTAGTTTCGACTGCCTAGTTTTTCGATAATGTCGCAGGCTGTGGGGATCGCATCCATGGATTTGGCTATTCGGCTGATTTCTGCAGCCTTCGTACGATACTCTTCAGAGTTTAGGATCTCCTCGATGTTCAATTCCAAGTTTTCTCCGTTCAATGCGTTTTGGTCGATCACTCTAGCGACGTGGAGTTGGAGGGCCCGGCTCGCGTTGCCGATTTGTTCCGTATGGTCTGGGATAGGTATGAGAATCATGGGTTTGCCGTAGAGGAGAGACTTCATGATGGTTCCGTGGCCCGCCCTACTCACCACGATATCGCTTGCACTGATGAAATCATCTTGGTTCTCCAACCAATCGAAAACCTTCACACCTCCTTCCCGGTAACTCTTCTTTGAGCCGTTGGCGGCTCCACGCGAGAGTACTATTTGGAGGCCGCGGGGTAGCTGCTCAAAGGATTCCAGGAGTATTCGCGCTAACACTCCACGCTCAATTTTCGGCCCGCTGACCGCCCCGTAGATTACAGGCTCACTATTGTCGAAACCGAGAACGCGTCTAGCTAGTTTCTTCGCGTTAGCAGAACCATCACGACTCACAATCGTCGGCCCAATCAATTTCACTTTTCCATTGTACCGATTAGGAATCGCCAAGTTTCCGAGTGAGATTGTGTACGGCGCGGGGAGGTCTGGGATCAGTATGACTTGGCTAGTGCCCCAGACTAGTTGAATCGCAGTACGAATGAAAAGCCAACCAATATTTGCAATAAAGAAAAACAACCTATCATGCAAGCTCAACTTTCGTCCGGTAGGGCGTCTCATTATTTCTACGCGGAATTGGTTGAGGACCAGGGCTACTGGGATTCGGAGTAGGCGGGCTGCGACGAGGGATGAGGCTCGGGAGTCGGAAACCACCACGTCAGGCCTAAATTGCTTCAGAAACTGTATTTCCCGTGTGACTTGCCTTAGAAAGGTTCTGATTCCTAAAGAGAAGCCTGCGGTTGCTGCCGTCATCTTGAAATCTATTGTTCCGTCGGGTGTAACCCGGAAGTTTAGCGGAACCGCTTCGAAGGTATTCAGCCTATTGTGCTTCGCATAATCTAAGCCATCTAGATATGTGGAGAAGGCAGTTGAGATTCCGCGTTTATTGAGTTCTTCCGCGATCGGGTGCAATCGCGTTATGTGGCCTAGGCCGATTCCGCATGGTGCCATGTAGACGCGCATTCTCAGTCTTCACCGGATGCCTTTCTCCTGACCTTGCCCGGCGGGTTCGAGTTCTTCGAAAATTTCTCCTTCGAAAACTTTTACCTCAACTCCTGGGAGGAGCCATGAGTCCGGTGTTAGGCCCGCCTTTAGACAACAATTCATGAGAAACTCAGAAGCATCCCACTTCCACTCAGTAGCGACCTGAGGTAAAAGCAAGCCCGAAGTCCCCAGACCTTCAACTATCAAACCGTGTCGTCCAACTTGAATCATGTTGGGGAGTGTTTTCCTGTCCGGCGCTTTCAAGACCTGCGGTTGAGTGAGTGCGGTAAGTTCGATTGTAATTGATGTCTTGAATTCTGGAGGTGACACTGGCGGGAACCTCGGATCCTCTGTCGCGGCGAATATGGCGGCCCTAATCGTGGAGTTGATGAGCGTGTCTTCTGGGTAAGGGAAACCGATACATCCGCGCAACTCGCGAACGGGTTTAATCTTGTTAAGGGTCACGAATACGCCCGATTTCCTTCGTAACTTCCCCGGGACTTCGTTCGGTACCTTGATGGTCTGCTTCGATTCTAGGTATTTTGTGATCGCGGTCCGTGCCGTTCGGACAAGGAGCGTGCCTTCCTCAAGGTTTAGCTTGCTTTGGGCCAGTTGAGGGGCTTGGGTTGGCGTCAAGAATGTTTTTCGCCGTCACGAGCGTTTGCTCGATCTTCTTCCAGTGGCTTCCTTGCCAGTAGACTTTGGCGCACTTTGGGTTCGTGCAGACCCAAAAAGTCGAGTACACTTTAAAAGTTGCTGGGGGCACCGCGTTTTCTACTTCTTGCTTAGGTGTTTCCTTGATCTGTGAGCCGCAGGTTGGGCACCTCGAATCTTTAGGATTGATTTCAAGTCTGAGTTTGTAACGTTTTGCGAGATTCGCCAACCTTTCCGGTTCGGTGCGTCCTTGTACAAGGAACGCTTCAAGGCCGCGGATAGACGCTATACGATAAAGTTCTTCGTCAGAGGTTAGCAGGATGAAAGAATTCTGTTTCGCTTCGGCGAGAAGGTCCCTATCCGACTGGTCATTTTGATACTCTGTTTCGTATCCGAGCATGCGAAGCCATCTCGACAGCTTTCCTAGCATGCCATCTAGCAGAAACTTCAAGCAGGTTCACGCTTGGTTATCCGCCCCGCGGGCGGGCCTACAATCTTCCCTTTCTCCGCGACGACCGTCCCATTCACGATCGTATACACGGCTCTTCCTACGCACTCAACGCCCTTGAAGGGCGAGTATCTTGCTTTGCTCAGGAAACCTTCCGGGTCAACTCGAAACTTCTCCTTAGGATCTACGAGCACAATGTCCGCGTCGTAACCTTCCTTGAGAACACCTTTTCTGGGGAGGTTGAAAATTCTTGCTGGGAGGCTAGCGGTCGCTTCAATGAGTCTTCTCAAGGTAAGTTTCCGATTCGCGAGTTGCGTGAACATGAGCGGTAGGGAGGTTTCTAATCCTGGAACTCCAGAGGCGGCTTGCCATGCGTTAGACGTAATCTTCTCTTCGAGCCTATGCGGGGCGTGGTCGCTTGCGAGAATGTCCACTTCCCCCCGACTGAACAGTTTCCAAAGTCCACTCCTGTCTTTCTCGGTTCTAATCGGGGGTACACAAATCGCTAGTGTCCCGAACTCGCGAAATACGGATTGGTTGAGCAATAGATGGTGGGCGCTAGCCTCGCATGTCGCGTTAGGCGTCTTCTTAACGAGTTTCACAGATTCCGGGATGGTGATGTGACAGATGTGGACTCTCGCTCCAATTTGTTGACTCAAGCCCAATATTCGCCTAACCGCGGAAACCTCAATCCTGTCCGGATGCGCTTTCAGAAAGTCTCGAACAGCGTCCTTGCCTTGTGCTAGGCTCTGCTGCTGGACCTTCCGAATCAAATCTCCGTCTTCCGCGTGAACAGTTACGAGAGCGTTGTTGTCTTTCGCGGCTTGAAGGGCGTTGGTCAGGTTGATCTGGTCACTTGAATCGAATATTTCGAGGGACTTGTTCAGGTAGAGTTTGAATGCGATCGCTCCCGCCTGAACCATGGTTTTCAGTTCGGCTGGGTTAGTGAGAAGGGAGCCTTGGAAAGCCACGTTCGAGTAAATGCGCCCGTCAGCGCGCGACATTTTCTCCTTCAGGTTCGAAGTGGAACTGGTCGGGGGCTTGGTGTTAGGCATATCCAGAACTGTGGTGAATCCTCCGACCGCCGCGGCCTGGGTGCCTGTTTCGAATGTTTCCTTATAGGAAAGCTCTAGGTCACGGAGGTGGACGTGGACGTCTATCATGCCAGGTAGGGCCAGCAGGCCTTCGGCATTTATGGTCAGGTCTGTTGGAGATGTTGGTTTCAGTTTTGTGATTTTTCTGATCTTGTCGCCTTCGATCAGAATGTTTCCCCGGGTAAGTTCATCACCTATTGGGATTTGGGCAGATTCGATTAGGGTCGATGCCAAGTATCTCTACGCACCATCTGCCGTCCTACCACCGAATCCAGCAGATTAATGCCTTGGCTCAGTCTTCCTCTTCTGCCGGGCCTTCAACTTCCGCCGCGCAGTCGTCGCATAGGAATTGGCCATCTTGCGACTTCATTTCTTCGGCCCACGAACCACACTTGTCGCAGTATCCGCTCAGCGTGGCTGGCTCTTTGGTTTTCTGAACTGGTGAGACCTGCGATTTCTCCGCCATAACATCGATCAACGCAGGGGTGATGTCTACAATATCGTTACTGGTAATGATGCCAGTTAGCTTGCCACCTTGAACAACAACCAATCTCCGGATTTTCAACTGTCGCATCTTTGTTGCGGCATCGGTTACGTTTGCGGTGGCGTCTACTGTCGATGCTGGTTTGGTCATGGATTTACTTGCCTTCACCTTACTTGGGAGTAGGTCGAGGGCTGCTACTCTTCTTACGACATCTCGCTCCGTCATTAGGCCTAGGGGTTTGCCTGTTTTGTCGACTACGACGACGCAGCCTATTCCATGTTTCTTCATGAGTTTAGTTGCAGTGAGTGCTGTATCCGTGTCGTTGATGGTTATGACTGGGCTTGACATCAAATCCTCTACCTTCACGTCCGGGGCAGTGGCAGCGGTTGTCAATTCGAGTCACAAATGGAATCTTTTGCGAGGTCTTAAGGACTTTGCTGGCCATCTGGGAGCGACAGGTAAGTATTATCTAGAGACGCGTGATAGGGGGCGCAAAGGGTAAGTTGGAACGGGAGAGAGTTGACTACACCTACACTCACTACTCAGGATCAACCAAAGCCTTTCCTCAAACCCTCGTCGGTCGTCTATTGGATGCGTTTCGTCCTAGCCATCCTCGCGGGCCTATCCAACCAAATACTCCATATCAATTCAACCAATTTCGGCGACGCTGCGACCTATGTTGGGATCGGGCTAGGCGTCGCGTTCTATCTTCTCTCTGTCTTAATCATACGTCATATGCTTCACTACGGCGCGGCTGAGCTCAGGGGTAAAAATCGCGACATAACCTTGGGCGGCGGCACTTTCATTTTCGTATGGATCATGGTGACCGTGCTCTTCTACACGATCGCACACTAAGGGAAATCAATCCGCCTTCTTTGGCGTAGCGGGCTCTGCGGCGGGTCCGGCATGTTCCAGTTTTCTCAGGTAACTTTCCAGGGCTTGGAAGTATCCACGGTCGAAGTCTCCGTGCAACGCATTCTTTGTTTGTTGGGTGAATTCTCTGCGAAGGTTCTTGAGGTTCTTGGGCGTCTTCTCGATCTTCGAAAGGTAAAGGTACTTGTCTTCGTTGGATTTTGCGGTTAGGAGCAGGCCTTCAAGCGCCTTTAGGTAGCCCTTCGCGGATTCCGTGGAGGGAAGAGTTGCTCGGATTGTATCCAATTCTTTCTCTGCGTCAGCGATTCTTCTCTCGATGAGTGCTTGGAGGAGTCTGTCCGTATTGAAGGTCGGGGTAGGTTCTGGTTTGGGTGTGGGTTTCTCAGCGTCTGCGTTTGACTTCGTCTTCTTCGGTGATATCTTTGATACCTTCCTCAGTTACCTTGAATATGCGTTCCCCTTCGGGTAGGTACGGGCTGGAGATGAGCCTACATATCCTAACCGGGCCACTTGCCGTGCGCCTCAGGAACACCCTAGTATGGCTGGTGTGGGATACTATATGTCCTCCGACCGGCTCCACAACCATAGCGAAGAACGCGTCGGGTTTAGACATAACCTGATTCGTAACCACAGCACACGCATTGAAGGCCCGAGAAAGCCTAACCAAACGGTGCAAATGACTGTTAAGCTTCTGCTGCCTCTCAGCAAGCATCTCTCGGCCAAGGTACTCACTCCGGAAGTGTGCGGTGAGGGAATCCACTATGATTAGCTTCACATTGTTTTCTTGTATAACCTGATCCGCTTTCTCAAGAAGAAGGATTTGATGATCGCTGTTAAACGCTTCCGAATAGATAATCCTCTTCGCGGTCTCGGTGGGGTCGAGTCCGAGTGCTTTGGCCATGCGGACTATCCATTCGGGGCGGAACGTGTTTTCCGTATCAATGTAGAGAGCTGAGCCATTCAGGCCGCCTTTTTCTTCGGGTAGTTGGACGTTTACTGCGAGTTGGTGGCAGAGTATACTTTTGCCAACGCCGTATTCGCCATAAAATTCTGTGATCGTTTGGGTTTCTAATCCTCCGCCCAGAAGTTCATCAACTTGCCTGCTGATGGTTGTGAGGCGTCGTACGTTCTGCCTCATCTTGATTAGTTCGTCTGCTCTGATGAAGCTAAGCGCGATACTATCTCTCGCCTCTGAGACTACTTTAGCCGCCTGTTTTTCGCCGACCCCCGCTGTGGTCAATTCTTTGATCGTGGCTGTGGCGAGTGATTCGACGGTGTGAAAGCCCATCTCTCTAAGTTTTTCAGCTGTTGCGGGGCCAACGCCCGGTATGTCTTCTATGAACTCGAACTTCTTCTTTTTCGGTTCTTCGACAGCCGCCTCAGTTTTTTCTTCTTCTAAGGGTAAGGGTTCCTCTCGTTTTTCCTCGGGAATTTCCTCCCGGGTCTCTTTCTCCGCCTTCTCCTTAGTCTCCTTTCCCTTAGCTTTCTCTTTCAAGACTTGAGTCGTTGACAACACTAACACCCTGCGTATTTCAAGATTGGCTAGATTTCATAGCTGCGTTGCTTGATATAACGGAGAGAGGAGGATGAAAGTACCGACGAAACCCTTGAAACAATCGCACAGAACCCTCGGGAACGGACGCCAATGACCATCACGGTTAAGAGTAATCCACCGCTTCCGGAGGCGGCGGAAATTCTCGAGAAAGCGTTTCGTGCAAGAAGTCTGGTCATCATCGTTGGCAATTGCAGAGTCGACTACGAAGGTCGCGCGTCATCAACATTGGAATGGGGCGAAAGAATTGTCATGATCAAAGAAGATGGATCCGTGCTGGTTCATCGGCCGACTGGATACGAACCAGTAAACTGGCAACCACCAAAATGCATGATGAGCGTAAAGCTTGACGACGGCGCCTTAGTAGTCAACGCTGTCCCGACCTCAGCCTAAAGAAACAGTTTCCATCGAATTCAAAGCAATCACTTTGGTCGCCACCGGGAAACTCGCAGACTCAGGTGAATTTGCACTTCACGTTACGGAGGAGCAAATGAAACAGGCCATACTTGTTGCGCCCGACCTTGTGGAGGTGGGTCTGAAACCTCTTCAGCAAGAGAAGAGCTTGGGCGAGGCAGGGTTTACTGACATCTTCGCCGAGGACAAACAAGGTAACCTTGTGGTGGTAGAGATTAAGCGGGTTCCGGCCTCTAAGGATGCGGTAATGCAGCTGCAGAGATACCTCGACACGCTCCGAAAACGAATCAGCCGACCAATCAGAGGCCTCGTAGTTGCTCCGGAGCTCCGGAAGAACGCGCAACCCTCCTTGAACACATTGAAATTAGAGTTTGTCCGGCTCGCCCCGGAAAAGTGTTTCACGGTCTTGAAGAGTCGGAAGGATACAAAACTAAGCCAGTTCCTCTCGTAACTGTCCGGATTTTTACAGTGCAAATCGCTAGGTGTAGAGTAAGCCGATGTGGAGGGGGCAAGCTTATTTACCGTAGGATCGTGACTTGCCAGAAGAATCAGTGGGAAGCCCTTGGAACCTTCGAGAAAACCTCTCAACTTACTCGTGAAGAAGCTAAACGGCGATGTCAACATTCGGCTGAAGAACGACGTAGAATACCGCGGCAAGATGATTGATGCCGATAGCCACATGAACATTATACTTGAAGGGGCCACCGAGTATCGTGGTAACTCGCCGACGGCAAACTACGGGAACGTAATCCTGCGAGGAAGCAACATACTCTACATCTGCGTCGACGCGACCAAGCAACCCGCCTAAACGCGTCCCAGACCGCGACGCCGAACTGGCCGTGTTTGGGCTTCTGTTGACGGGGTCGTTGAAATGTGCGCGCAATTGAGTTCGCAACTTCAAGACTTCCCGCTTTCTGAACTCGTCTCCAAGATAACGGAACGTCATATTATCTATCAAGACGACCTAAACAAAGCCAAGCTAGAGTTTTGTCGTGAACATCGACTGAGTTGGATGCCGCGGAATTCAGACATCCTAAACGCGCTCCCTCCTGACATTCGGCAGAAGTTTTCGGAACATCTTCGCATAAAGAAGGTGCGAAGTGTTTCAGGAGTCAACGTGATCGGCGTCATGAGTTCACCTCGCGGTTGTCCACATGGTAGGTGCGTGTTTTGCCCGATGGAGAAAGGGTTCCCAATGAGCTACACATCCGGAGAACCGGCCGCGATGCGTGGCTTGCAATCAGACTACGATCCATTCGTACAAATAACGGGCCGTGTCGAGCAGCTGAAAGCAATCGGGCATGAACCGTCGAAAGTGGAACTCGTAATCCAGGGCGGCACCTTCCTAGCCGCACCGAACGACTATCAGGAGGAATTCGTGAAGCGTTGCCTCGACGCCATAACCGGCATCAACTCCCCGACCCTCAACGAGGCTAAACTTCACGCTGAGACGGGAGAAATCAGAAACGTTGGCCTAACGATTGAAACGAAACCAGACTGGTGCAAGCACCCACACGTAGACCAAATGCTGCGTTTCGGTTGTACCCGCGTAGAGATCGGCGTACAGATAATCGACGACGCCGTCTATACTCTCACGAATCGTGGCCACTCGGTTCAAGATGTTGTTGAAGCCTTCCAAATATCTAGAGACGCCGGATTCAAAATCGTCGCCCATATGATGCCCGGTTTGCCTGGGTCTGATTTTGAGAAAGATCTGGCGTCGTTCAGGACTCTGTTCTCGGACTCGCGTTTTCGCCCGGACATGATGAAGATTTACCCTTGTCTCGTCATGGAAGGAACTGAGTTGTACGAGTGGTGGAAACGAGGTGAGTACCAGGCTTTTGATACGGCACAGGCGGTTGAGCTCATAGCTCAGGTGAAGGAGTTCGTGCCCCCGTGGGTTAGGATTATGCGCGTTCATCGGGAGTTCCCAGTACACCTCATTCAAGCAGGTGTGAAGAGCGGCAATTTGCGTGAGCTTGCACTTGCTCGCATTCGGGAGAGAGGGAAGAGATGCAGGTGTATACGATGCCGAGAAGTCGGCCATAGAGCGCTGAAGGAAGGATTACTCCTAAACCCTGGCCAAATTGAGATGAAGGTTATGGAATACGACGCATCAAACGGGAAAGAATTCTTCATCTCGATGGAAGATTCAGAAACCGACGTTCTCATCGGATATGTGCGCCTCAGAATTCCGTCGAAGAATGCTACTAGGCAGGAAGTTGACGGTTCATCAGCACTGGTACGTGAGCTTCACGTCTACGGCCCCGAGGTTCCCGTAGGACAACACAGGTCTGGAGCGTGGCAACACGCTGGTTACGGGCGACGGCTCTTGGCTGAGGCAGAGAGAAAGGCTGGTGAGGCTGGTGCGAGCAAGGTCCTTGTTTTGAGTGGTCTCGGAACGAAACAGTACTATGAACGATTGGGGTACTCGCACGTCGGCCCTTACATGGGCAAAGAGATGAACTGACTAGCTCACGTCGCAACCATCTTAAGGCGCACAGGTTTTCTTTCCTCAGACCAACTGGGGAGAACATTGCCGCAAGAAGAATTGAGTGGCTACATCGGACTGGCACATGAATTACTCGCGAAGGCTGGAGTCCGAATTGGTGACCGAATACGGTTGGAACTCAAACGCGCAGCGGGGGAAGAAGTGGTTGAGGGCCTGCTTATGCCTCGGTACCGTACCGAATCCGAAGAGAACTATGTCGTGGTTAAACTCAAAACCGGGTATAACGTAGGAGTCAGGGTCGATTCATCAACTAAGATCACTCAGCTTGGCAAAGGACAACAGCCCCAGTTTACCGCGTCCGCCTCCGCCCTCCCAGAAGCTTGGTCTTCCCAAGGTTTCGATCGTGAGCACAGGCGGCACAATTGCGAGCAAAGTTGACTATAGGACCGGAGCCGTGAAACCCGCCCTTGACGCAGAGGATCTCTACAGCGTCGTCCCAGAGTTAGCGGGCATAGCCGAGATTGAAGCAAAGGTGCTCTACTCCCTGTTTAGCGAAAACATAGGCCCACAAAATTGGCCGAAGATAGCAGAATTCGTTGCAGAGCAGGCCCGAAAGGGAGCTGATGGAGTTGTAATCGCGCATGGAACGGACACTCTTGGTTATACGGCGGCGGCCCTCAGCTTCGCGCTACCCGACTTGCCAATCCCAGTCGTATTAGTTGGTTCACAACGCTCATCGGATCGCCCGAGTTCGGATGCCGCCTCGAACCTGTTGGCCGCAACTGCAGTTGCGGGGCAGGCGCCGTTCGCTGAGGTCGTGGTTGCAATGCATGATTGGATATCGGACGAGAGGGTTGCGGTACATAGAGGCACAAAGGTCCGAAAATGCCATACGAGCAGAAGGGACGCGTTTCAGGAGCGTAAACCAAAAGCCAATCGCATATTACGACCTCATTCATCGCACGCTAAGTCTCAATGCCACGAGTTATCGGGAGAGAAGGAAGGGCACAGCCCTCACCGTCAAATCACAATTCGACCCTAACGTTGCTCTCATCAAATTCCACCCCGGAATTTCCGTGGGAATTGTCGACTGGGCGACGGCGACTGGGTTCAAGGGAATTGTCCTGGAAGGATCGGGATTGGGACACGTGGGCGACGCGTTGTTCTCGTCCATCGAACGGGCGGTGAATGACGGGGTTGTGGTTGGAATGTGTTCGCAATGCATCTGGGGCCGGGTTCACATGAACGTCTACTCAACTGGCCGGGACCTACTGAGGATGGGAGTTCTCCCATTAGGGGATATGCTCTCGGAAACGGCCCTAGTGAAAATGATGTGGGCCTTCGGCCAGGAGAAGGATCCTGAGAAAGTCAAGAAGATTATGACGACAAATCTAGCAAACGAACTCTCGGATAGACGCGAACTAGAGGCGGAAATCGAATGAGTGGCGGGGAGATCGCGAAACCCAAGCTCAAAGTGGGAATAGAGATTCACCGTCAGCTAGACACGGAACGTAAGCTCTTCTGCAGCTGCCCAACCGAGTTCGCAGGAATCCGAACCGGAAGTTAAGTTTCTGCGCCGGCTCAGGCCAACTCAGAGCGAGCTTGGGCAGATTGATCAAGCTGCGATGTTCGAATTTCATCGCGGTAGAAGCATCCTATACGAGTCTGATCACCAAACCTCATGCCTGGTCGAGATGGACGAGGAACCGCCGGCCAGACTAAACCGGGAGGCCGTCGATGTCTGTCTTACAGCGGCCTTGTTGATGGGCGCGAAACCCGTGGACGAGATTCATGTAATGCGTAAGGTGGTCATAGACGGGTCGAACACGACGGGTTTCCAACGAACCGCGGTCGTGGCATTAAATGGTGAGTTGAAAGTTGACGAGAAGACGATTCCGATTACACAGATCTCGTTAGAGGAGGACGCGGCACGGAAAGCCTCGCAGTCCCAGACTGCGGCTGGATACCTAATCGATCGGCTAGGCGTTCCACTAATCGAAGTCACCACCGGCCCCGTGTTGGAATCGCCCGACGAGGTCGAGAAAGTCGCATACGCAATCGGTACCGTTCTGAGAGCAACACGCAAGGTGAAGCGAGGGCTTGGAAGTATTAGGCAGGATCTGAATGTATCCATTCCAGACGGAGCCCTCATTGAAATCAAAGGCGTTCAGGAATTGGAGATTCTAGGCAAAGCCGTCGAGCTAGAGGTGAACCGCCAGCAAACCCTGCTAGCCATTCGCAAAGAATTATCCTCCAGAAACCTGAAGCCTAACCAGATAGAGAGAAAGTACCTCAACCTATCCGAACTTTTCTTGAAATCAGAAGCGAGAGTCATCAAGACAGCACTGAGCAAGGGGGGAGTGGTCTTGGGGGTCAGACTGCCCAAGTTCAAAGGCCTACTGGGAAGAGAGCTTGAACCAGGGCTACGATTGGGCACCGAGCTCTCCAATCGGGCATCCTTCTGGGCAGGGGTGGGAGGAATATTTCATTCGGATGAGTTACCTGCCTACGGAATTTCAGAAGCCGATGTTGGCCCGATGAGGGATCGACTCGGTCTGGCAGACGAAGATGCGTTCGTTCTCGTTGCAGACGATAGTGCGAAGGCAAAGGATGCGCTGGACGCGGTCGTTGATCGAGCAACCGAAGCACTAGTTGGGGTTCCCGAAGAAACTCGTACTGCTATGCCCGACGGGACTACCAGGTACATGCGACCTCGCCCAGGTGCGGCCCGAATGTACCCTGAAACCGACGTCCCGGAGACTCCCATACCTGACGAGTACGTATCCACGCTCAAGGCGCAACTACCGGAGACCTCCGAGAAACTCGGGAAGCGGTTGATGGATCAGTTCTCGCTTAATCAGAAATTAGCAAAACAGATCGTTGATTCTGATTATCTAAGCCTATTCGAACGCGTCGTTTCGAATAAGGCGGTTCAACCTACATTTGCTGCGACGTTTCTAACGGAAACATGCAAGAGCCTTGAACGAGAGGGGGTCGCGGTTCGCACCGTCCCAGACGCTAAGATAGAGTCCATGTTCCAGCTCCTAGCCAAAGGCGCATTCGCCAAAGAAGCCATGCCAGATTTGTTGAGGTGGCAGGCTTAAAACCCCACCTCGGAACCTTCGGAAGGCATTCAACATCTTGGACTCCAGATGATATCGCAAGCAGAGTTGGAACAGATTATCGATCGCCACATCGAGAAGAACAGGAATCTAATCGAGACGAAAGGCGAGGGTGCTTTTCCTTCGATCATGGGATCGATCATGTCCGAAGTTAGGGGGCGAACTGACCCTAAGTTAGTAACGGAGACACTCAAGAAGAAACTGGCCAGGACCACCTAGAACCGATGCAGCCTCACCCAAGCCCTAGCAGCGCTGGACAAGGCTCGGTTAAGTCAAGTCCCCTGTTTACTTTTCCCGGGTGTGGCTCACCCTTCACTAGGGGTGTGGCACACCCCACCTCGCCACGCTCACCCTCATGGCATGGGGTTCGAAAGCGGTATCGTTGCCCCGGAAACGGGTTTTGGGTGACTTATTCGAGGAATTGGACGTCGTCGACTAGCCCGTCGCTGTTCAAATCTATCCCCGTTACGACCCGAGCGATGGTCTTCCTGTTCGAGGTGTTGCCTTTGGCGATTTCGTTAGTGTATTTGATGAATGCGAGAACGGCGGCCCTTGTGCCGAGGTAGCTGTTCCCTGCTATGACGAGCATTTTCGAGGCTTGATTGGTGGGGTTGTCGATCAGTTGCACGGCTCCTTCCTCTTCGCCGGCGTAGCTTCGTCCTGAGAGGCGGGAGATCATCATGTTGTGGCCAGTTAGCTCGTAGGTTATGGAGAGGTATTCGTTCGCGGTCATCGTAACTGTGTTTACCCTCGGCCCTCCAACGACTATGAGGTTTCGGGCTGATTCCTGTTGGGATAGTTCCGTATCCAAGCGCACGACACTTTCGCGTGTGACGGGGAGGAGTGATCCTATGAATAGTGCTAGGTCGGTGGCTCTGTCCCCGCAGCGGGCTCGGCTGCTGAAGATGCCGTGTGCGTCGGGGCTTCCGAGGACAATGTGGCCGTTGAAGTGGCCTTGTGAGAGGAACGGGTCGAGCATTTTCGAGGCAGCGTCCGACAATGGTTCCTCCACCATGTCTCGCGAGGTAGCGCCGGGCGCTCCTCGTCGGGGTATGATAGCGATCGCCTTCTCCTCTGCTCGGTAATACTTGGCGGTCGCGCCCCTCTTCTTCTCGGTTCTCTCTAACGCAATCAAACCCGCCTTCTCAAGTTCCCTCAAATGATAGCAGATTACTTGCTCGCTGGTGTGGAATGCTTCCGCTAGGTCTTTGGCACATTTCTCACCATCGGATAGGTCGCTTAGGATTTTCCAACGCGTGGGCTGGAGTAGGAGTTGCGCAACTTTGGGGTCGGAGAGAATTCGTGCCGGGAGGAGTTGGTTGCTGCGTCTTTCCTTCAACAGTAAATATGGCATTGCCCATGGGCCTCGGTATTGAATTGATAAAGTGGAGATTTGACTATTAAACACGTTTTTGATTAATCTCCATGCATCCCGAACTTGGACTAATGGAAAAAGGGTTGATTCATCAAAAATCAACCTGAGGAAACCTTAAGACAAGTGCTAGGTTACCTCGGCGAATTCTATTAGGAAATTGGTACTCATGTGTGGAATTTCGGGTGTCGTGCAGAAATCCGGCGATGTAGGCCCGATACTACACGACTCTCTGAAACGACTCGAGTACCGCGG
This sequence comes from Candidatus Bathyarchaeota archaeon, assembly GCA_963733055.1. Lineage (GTDB taxonomy): Archaea > Thermoproteota > Bathyarchaeia > 40CM-2-53-6 > 40CM-2-53-6 > FEN-987. The sequence continues at coordinate 126,106 of CAVTBR010000002.1, read as the reverse complement.
TTACGATTCGGTGGGCGAGGCTGCGATTATCAACGGAACGATAGTCGTAAAGAAGGACAAGGGAAAGATCGACGAGGTCGAAAGCGAGCTCCACATCAGTGATCTGGGCGGAGTCGTTGGAATCGGCCACACTCGGTGGGCGACTCACGGCGCTCCGTCGCAAGAAAACGCCCACCCTCACACGGACTGCTTGGGCAGAGTTGCGGTTGTTCACAATGGTATCATCGAGAATTTCATGGAACTCAAGCAGGAGTTGGAAGCTGCAGGGCACAAGTTCAAGTCAAGAACTGACACCGAAATAGTCGCACATCTTGTCGAAGAGAACTTGAAGTCGGGAATGGACTTCGTTGAGGCAGTGCGATCGGCCGCGCGGAGGCTCAAAGGTGCTTACGCACTAGCTATCATATGCGCGAACGAGCCTGACAAAATTGTTTGCGTGAGGCGGGAGAGTCCACTCGTAATTGGCACGGGGACGAACGCAAACTATCTTGCCTCAGACATTCCCGCTTTCCTATCACGAACCAAACAGGCTATTCTCCTAGAAGATGACGAGATGGCGGTTTTGGAGGCTGGAAGCGTTCGCTTGTTGAAGGTGGAAAGTGGGGAAGTAGTATCTCGCCAACCTTTCACTGTGGAGTGGAGCGTGGAGACTGCGAGTAAGGGTGGGTTTCCACACTTCATGTTGAAGGAAATTCATGAACAACCGCTCTCCATTCGCAACGCGTTGAGAACTCATCCAATCTACCTTGATCTGATGGCCTCGGCAATGAACCGAGCAAAGAGAATATTCCTGCTCGCATGCGGAACTTCATATCACGCCTGCGTCGCCGCGACATATGTTTTCGCAAACCTAGCCAAAATTGAAGTCACACCGGTCGTCGCTTCGGAATTCATAGATGGTTACGGCTCGTTAATTGACCAAGACACCGTTATCCTGACCATCAGCCAATCGGGAGAGACTGCAGACACCCTAACCGCGGTCAGAGGGGCAAAGGATCGCGGAGCCGCAATTCTCGGAGTAACCAACGTAATGGGCTCGACGCTGACTAGGCTGTCGGACGTTTACATCGGTCAAAACTCTGGCCCAGAGATGGGAGTGGCGGCAACAAAGACTTTCACTGCACAGTTTGCTGTTCTCGTCAAAATTGCTGTGGCTCTCGCTGGCAAACGAAAAACAGTGGGTGCAAAAGAATTGAAGTCGTTAGAAGCGGGGTTCGATCAGCTTCCCGAATGGGTTTCAACGACTGTATCAACCCAGGAGGATCAGGTGAAACGCCTTGCTGAAAAATTCAGTGACAGCGTTAGCTTCTGCTTTCTCGGTAGAGGGATTAGCGTCGCGACCGCCCTTGAGGGACGACTGAAGCTCTTAGAACTTTCATACCTACCCGCAATCTCGTATCCGGCGGGCGAATCAAAACACGGCTTCATCTCGGTCGTTGAGGCTGGATACCCAGTAATCTTCATCGCACCGATGGACGAGGTTTACTCTAAAATCGTGGGCAATGTGATGGAGATGAAGGCCAGGCACGCGGAGGTTGTTGGTTTGGTTGAACGGGGGGATACCCAAGTTTCGGCTCTGTCGGATCAAACGATTACCTTGCCCACCGGGATTCCTTGGCCACTCACGCCCATCGTCTTCATTCTTCCTCTCCAGCTCTTTGCCTACTACGTGTCCGTAAGAAAGGGATACAACCCTGACTTCCCAAGGAACCTAGCGAAATCCGTGACAGTACACTAAGAGACACAGAGGGGCGGCTAAGCGAACGGCCCAAAGTAAAACACGTGATCAACAAACCATTCAGTCTTTTTCTAAAGCGCTAGAGCTCATTGATCAGTTTCGCAAATCAACGGGGGCGACACCTGATCCGAGTCTAGATTTGCTTCTTTGGAAGTGTACGGCCGAGGTTGAGTATCTAGCGTTTAGAATAGCGATCATCAACAACTTGGGTGATTACGATCCTACAACAAATACGGCCCACACACCGTCTGCAGATTATGTCCGTGACTTGATCGACAAAGCTGAAACTATGCTAGACTCTGACCTGCGCGGAGCCTACAAGAACATCCGCGAAGCTGTCGAGATCCTGAGGAAACTGTCTAGACCCGCTACGAGGAGTCTACAAACTCGCCGAGAATCATCACCAAAAAAGGAGTAGAAACACTTTTCTTGGTAGATCCTTAGGCGTCACTGAACACGGTTGAAGAACAATCGTCAAAAGTTCACTGTCACTCTCGCCGGCGCGGCCGTATTCTCGGCACTTGCCGCGCTGCTGACTCTCTCTAGAGCTGCAATTCCGTTCCCACTCATCCCCTACCTCCAGATAGACTTCGCAGAGCTTCCCATCTACATCGCATTCTTCCTATTCGGTCCCCTAGCCGCCATCATAACGGAACTAGTGCATTGGCTGTTTCTCAACATAACCGGATCTGACGCACCTTTGGGTCCGGCGATAAAATTAGTCGCAGTCTTGTCGACGCTTGGGGGCTTTTGGGCGGGCAGTGTTGTCTACTCTCGTCTAGCGGGGGGACGGGGTCGCCCCGCGGTCGCACTCTCACTCATGTTCGGGGGCGGAATGTTACTTCGGGTTTTCGCGATGACTATTGTCAACTACGTTGTCCTCCTCTACGTCGGGCCAGTGATTTTCGGGCTTAACTATATGGCGTTCGCGAGAATTACGCTCGTTCAGACGACCGGGTGGCAGTTCAGCGGAGACGCCATCTTACTCTTCTGGGTACTTGTGTTCACAGCCTTGTATAATGTGGTTAACCTCTTGGCGGCCGCGATTCCCCGGGGCTAGTGATCTCTCCATTGACGAATTCGTTCAGGCACATAACTTCGGTTGAAACCTGGTTAATGAGGAATGTAAGGGGTAAGTCTTCCGGTTAGCTTGCCCAGACTTCGGATCGGTATATCGTCGCTTCTCGTGCTTCCCCTACTGAAATTATTTTCACTGGCGTTTTTGTGATTTCTTCGATTTTATGGATGTAGTCTCGCGCTTGCGACGGTAGTGAATCGTAGCCTTTGTTCGCGATGGTCGCCCACTCAGCGTTAGGCAGGTCAGGCCATCCTCGCATCTCTTCGTAAACTGGCTTGCAATTCGAGTATTCGTGTAGGCCTGCTGGTTGATCACGGATCGTTCTTCCATCCACTTTGTATTCGATGCAAATCTTCACAGGGTCGAATCCGCCGAGCGTATCCATCTTTGTAAGAGCTATCCCTGTCAGCCCGTTCACTCGAGCAGCTAATCTCAGCGCTACTGCGTCGATCCATCCACACCTCCGTTTACGGCCCGTCACCGTCCCGAATTCCTTTCCTTTCTCTTGGAGCCTCGACCCCACGTCGTCCGTGAGCTCGGTTGGCACGGGTCCCGATCCGACGCTGCGAAGTATACGCCTTGACTACCCCTAACGTATCGTTGATCTTGGTCGGCCCTACTCCCGCTCCCGTACAGACACCTCCTGCAACCGTGTTTGATGATGTCCCGAAGGGGTACACTCCGTGGTCGATATCCAGCAAGAGCCCCTGGGCACCTTCGAAAAGAACCCGTTTACCCTCGTCCAATGCGTCGTTTAGCAGCACTGAAGTGTCGGCTATGTATGGGCGTAGGTCCTGACCGAACTTTACGCAACCGTCGAGTAGTTCTTTCTCGTTGATTTGGGCATCTGATTCGTAAACGGATTTCAGCGTTCGCTGCTTCAGGACCGTGTTCTGTGAGAGCTTCTGTTTCAGGAGCTCCACGTCGAGGAGGTCCACCGTTCTGATTCCATATCGCGCCACCTTGTCCGTGTAGGTGGGGCCGATCCCGCGCAAGGTCGTTCCGGATCGGAGGGTTCCCTTGAATTTCTCCTCAGCTGCATCCAACATTTGGTGGTAACTGAGAGTTATGTGAGCTCGATCACTTAGCGCCAAGTCCGGCTTGAACCCCTTGGCAGTTAGATCGGAGATTTCTTTCAGCAGTACAGAGGGGTCGACGACCACCCCGTTGGCGATTACCAATTTCTTGTGATGCAACACGCCCGAGGGCAGAAGCCTTAGCCTGTAGGTTTCCTTTCCAACATTGATCGTGTGCCCCGCGTTGCTGCCACCCTGATATCGGGTCACATAATCCGCTTGCGACGACAGGTAGTCAACAATCTTCCCCTTACCCTCATCGCCCCACTGACAGCCAACTACGATTAGGCTAGGTAAATTCCAAACCTCCTTCTTTTGAGGGTGAATCGAAGGCGGTTGTAGTTACGTGCGTTAGTCTTGGCGCAGCTAAGAAATTCGGAGTACGCGGTGCGCCCACTCAGTTTCCCCCTCAATGCCGGCTAAAACGGAATTTAAGCTTTGGTAGCGGCTAGGATGTTTGGAAACAAGAGGCGGTTGCATCGAATATTTCGACGGGAGAAATGAAAGTTCAGTCTGCCCGTCGAAAGCGTCATCGTGCCGGCTGAATGGCACTCCGTACTTAAAGGATTCATCATCCAAGACTCGCAAATTAGCGAAGCTGCCCATAACGCTTTCGGGCCAAGGCTCCTTGACGTGGATCGTCTGTCTCAAAGACACTCGGTCTGGCGGTATGAACTTCGAAAGCCAATCACGTTGGTGTTCTCGACAGCAAATGGTCTTGTGTTATGCGTGCTCAACAAAACTCAAATCCTACTTAGAGCGCAATTCGGTAGATTTTGCAGGTCCTTTTCCGGTGGTCCGATTGCCAAGAGAATCTAACCCATCGCGCCCGAAAGCGCCCATCAAATCTTTATCGGATCTTATTTTCGGGCTTGCGTTATCGATAGGAACGATATCCCTCATTGCAGGCGTACCGAAAAACCCCTACGATATCGCAGAAGATCTTCTCCAATTTGGGTTCAGCTTTCTGATCTTAATCTCTGTATGGATGAGTTACTCGAGCATAATCTCGGTCCTTCCCCTCGAGGATCAGACCACGATAATGCTGAACATTGTGCTTCTATTCCTTGTCTCAATTGAGCCGTACCTCTTCTGGCTGAATGCCACATACATCGCGGACGTACTCAAAGACGCCACGCTCCTGGCATCTGCCTCGTCTTTCTATGCGATCGACATGGCGGGTTTGATGGTCATAATAGCCCTCTTCGCTCATCAACTGAGTTTTGAAGAGAAGAAACTCGTTCCACCCAGTTCCCTAAGAAGGTACAGGAAATTCAGGAATACCCTCATCGTCTCTGCCTGCATCTTCATGGTAAGCATCCTGCCGCAATTCTGGTCGCTTACCCTTTGGGGGGTACCATTAAGATTCCTCATCTGGTTCGTTCCCGTGGGTCTATCTTGGGTTTGGCGAATCGGCTCCAGTACCTGAGTCGCGCTCACCAATTAGCGTATCAAACACCTGTCCAGGTGTAAGGTCGACATCAACGGGAGCGGAGTCGTCTCGGCGTGACATTACAACAATTACCGAGTAGGCATGAAGAGTTGAGCCAAGACCATCAAGCCGCCAGCCGCTAGGGGGATTGTCAAGTTATCTTCCAAACCATCCCACAATTCAATGGTCATTCCACCGGTCGCTCCAATCAAACTCACGGGAGGTAAGACAACAAGCGAGGCAACGAGAGTTGCAGCTACGAGCCCGGCAACGAATCCCTCAAGCGATTTCACTCCACAGCGCAGCTGTGCAAATCTCGCTCCAACATAACCGGCTACAGGATCGCCTACCGCGACTATGATTATTGAAGCGTAGGCCACTTCCTTCGGGAACAGTAGCAATGCAAGGGCTACTCCGGCAGCCAGATAAATCGGCTGTGAAATGAAATGCCCCTCCTCGAGACTTGGATTCATTCGCAGGGTGAATCTAGTGATGACTGGAACGACTCTTCCACGTAATCGAAGAAACTCGCAGCCTGTATAGATGACGCTGATAATGACGAGCGCAATCACGGTGGTGCTTCTAGAGAAAACTTCGGCGAGAATTGGCACAAAGAGGACTGAGCAGTGTACGTACATTCTGAGCGCTGGACGGGATGGTTTTGCATGGTTCGGGTACGGGTTCACTTTAGTTCCTGCAGCCTGTCTTCCTCGATCTTGCGGAGGATGGCTAGGCCGAGGGGGGTTATTGAGATCGCTTTTCGGCCTTCGAGGTCCCTGATTTCGATGAAGCCCTGAGCTTCGAGCAGTTGAATCGCTGAAGGTACGTCTTCGGTAGGTTCGTTGGTCAGTTCAGCTTTCAACTGGTCCTCGTCTACGGCGTTCCCCCCGATGCCTTTGAGCTTCCAAATGGTCAGCAGTGTAGTTGCCTGAAGCTCGGGAAGGCTATCGTCTGGGGGCATGGTTTTCACCCGTTTCTATCGGGGTATATCCATCTTCGATATGAAACTTCGGTGTGTGGGAAAGGGAACATTAATATACCATCCGCCGTGCCATAACCTCGTTGAACGTTACATGGCAGTAGACGAAGCCACCGCTTTCATGGAAGTATTGTCGAAAAGCCCCCAATTCAAGGTACTCACGATACTCTCCCAACGCCCGCAAGAGGATCTTACTAAGACTGAGATAGCTCAAAAAGCCGGCATCGGCCGCACAACCCTATACCGGGTCTGGGACGACCTTGAAAGAATGAAGGCAATATCCCCCTCACGGCATGTAGGTGCCGTTACTCTTTATCGCATGAACTCACAGAGCCCAGTAGTACAATCCTTCCTCAACATCACCAGGAGCCTTACCACCGTAACCGACGCCGTCGCTCGGATAGAGCAACTCCGCAAGCTTCAGGACTCCGCAAAAAGCGAGTTCGGAGACGCGATACCCGCTGGCCCCAGCGTCTTGGTAAAGCTTCTTCACGCTGCCGCGATTTCACCCGAAACCGCAAGAACGAAGTCAAGTCTTCAACTGTCTTCACCCGAGGCGGAGGGGTTGAAGGGTCTCATGAGCGCTGGGTTGGTGTTCAATAACGATGGAGGCTACTATCTAACTCAACTTGGAAACCAAACCGCGCAGGGAGCAGCTAAGATTTGGTCTTCCGAAAGTTCACAGTCAGTAGATCAAGCCATTTCGACTGCACGAGTCGCGCTGAACCTGATCAACCAAGAGATCAGGAAGCTCAAGGGCCAAGTCAAGTAACCTAATCCGAGTTTTCTTTCCTCTCGTCTCCGATTTCGTATCGGAGAAACTTTAAGTTGGGCCCTCACTTCGTGTGAAGTATGCCGATAGATACGCGGTATTTGTTCATCACCGGCGGTGTAATGTCCGGTATCGGTAAAGGAATCACCACCGCCTCGATCGCGAAAATTCTTCAAATTAGGGGTTTCAAAATCTCAGCGATGAAGATAGACCCTTACCTCAATGTTGACGCGGGAACAATGAACCCAGTCGCGCACGGCGAGGTGTTCGTTACTGATGACGGTGGGGAGATTGATATGGACCTGGGAACATACGAACGTTTCTTAGACATCAACCTCTCCCGAAGCCACAACACCACTACCGGTCAAATCTACACATCCGTCATAAACAAGGAACGTCGAGGTGACTTTCTCGGGCAATGCGTACAAATAATTCCACACATCACCGATGAAATCAAATCCGTCATTAGAGGGATCGCGACAAAAAACAACCCCGACGTGCTTCTCGTAGAAATCGGAGGGACGGTTGGTGACATTGAAAGCCTTCCCTACTTAGAAGCTGCACGCGAACTGAAGCTTGAGGAAGGCCAACGAAACGTCTTGTTTGTCCATGTCACTCTGGTCCCGGCCTTGGATGTGGTTGGAGAGCAAAAAACGAAACCGACTCAGCATAGTGTTCAGGAGCTACGAAGGATCGGTATTCAACCTGACGTTATAGTTGCGAGAACAAATGGACCCCTTTTGACAGGGCCCCGCCGAAAAATAGCCCTGTTTTGCAACGTCGAGGAACGTGGTGTATTCTCCTCCGCCGACCTGCCGACGATTTACCAAGGGCCGGTTGAACTTGATTCGCAGGGAATGGGGAACTTCCTGCTCGACCGATTTGCTTTGGACAAGCATGACGCTGACTGGGGCGCGTGGAACAAAGTAGTCGCTTCGATAGCTAACCCGCATCAGGTCGTTCGAATCGCGCTCTGCGGTAAGTACGCGGAGCTCGCGGACTCCTACGTTAGCGTTAACGAGGCACTGAAACACGCGGGCGGAGCATGCGATGCCCGAGTTGAAATAGACTGGATCGAGACGGAAATGTTCGAGAACGAACCCTCCAACTGCTCCATACTATCACGATTCGATGGGGTACTTGTGCCGGGGGGTTTCGGTTCGAGGGGCACCGAAGGGAAGATTGCGGCGTTGGCTTATGCGTGCGAGAAGAATATTCCAACCCTAGGAATATGTTTCGGATTCCAGATGGCCATCCTAGAATTCAGCCGCCACTTGGGACTGAAGAACGCAAACAGCACCGAAATAGACCCCAAGACACCCTACCCCGTCATTGACCTAATGCCCGAGCAAATAGGTGTCGAAGATAAGGGTGCTACGATGCGGCTAGGCGCGCATGAAATTCGCCTCACGCCCAACACCCTAGCAGGCTACCTCTACGGGCGCGACATCATTTCAGAACGCCACAGACACAGGTACGAAGTGAACCCAGAATTCATACCCCAGATCGAAAAAGCCGGAGGAGTGTTCTCGGGAAGAAGCATGGATGGGCGAAGAATGGAAATTTTCGAGCTACCGAACAAATACTTCTACGTGGGCACGCAGTTCCATGCCGAATTCAAGTCAAGACCGGTCAGGCCTTCGCCACCATACTATGGCCTGATCAAAGCATCACTTGACAAGAAACTCGGGAAACCAGCGCCGGAATTAACCCCCCTCATCCGAGAGACAGCAAAGTAGTCAGGAACTACCGCAGCTGATTCAACCTTTATCGAGAAAACCGTAGGCAACCACTGCCTTCGGCTTTCCCAATTTGGACAGTCTCCTGTAGCACATCATATGCCCTTGAGTCACCTTATCGAAATCAAACCGCGACAACACAGCTATGATTCTGCGATTCGTGAGGGGGCAGGCGATCTCAACCGGTTTCCTTTTCGTCGTATTCAGAACATGCCACAGCATAGCCTCCAACTCCGTTTGTCGGAGGCCGAATGATATCCATGGCCCGAGTTCACACATATCCGCATAATCTTTTACGAGTATGTAGGACCGTCTCAACCCAGCCGCGTAACCGAGATACCGCCCGGCACCTGAATCGAGCACATTGGCCAGGAGCTGAGACCTGTTTGCCCCGAAAGCCTTCCTATCCATCGCCAACATTGCACCCCGCCGCATCGTCCGTCGATCACGAGGTTCAGAGCCTAACCTCATGGCTGGTCGCACCTTGCGTCGGAAACGAGCGAATCGTTCGCCCATCTTGAAGCCGAGTCTGCGGTAGAACTCGATATTCTCATCGAAAGAGTACAGGACTACGCGCGCAACTCGTTTCTTTCCTAGGTAACCTATTGCGTGCTTGACAAGACCTTGACCAATGTGTCTTCCCCTACGCGATTCCGCGACAACGACATTTCCAATCCAAGCGATTTCCGTCCCGTAACTTGTCGTAGTTGCAAGGCCGACACGTTTCCCGTTCTCCATCGCCACGAAACTGCCGTGCGCGTCGAGGAGTAGGATTCGCTTGAAATCTCGGGCGGGAATTCCCCAATCTTCTTGTTCTGCTAATCGCACTGCGAAGCTAATGTCGTGGCGCCGCATTGTCCTAATTCGTAACATCTTGTGGCAGCAGCTTCAGCGTCAATCTAGGGATAGATGCGGTTGATTAATCGTGGAAACGCTATTGCGTCTCGGATGTGTTCAAGGCCACAGACCCAAGCTATGATTCTCTCAACTCCCATCCCAAATCCGGCGTGCGGCACAGTTCCGTAACGGCGAAGTTCTGTGTACCATTTGTAATCGTCAGGATTCAATTGTTCCTCCTTTATTCTAGCTAAAAGCTGTTCGAGGACGTGAATGCGTTGGCCGCCTCCGGTAATCTCGCCGTACCCTTCCGGAGCGAGCAGGTCTACTGAGAGGGTGACCTTCGGGTTTTGTGGGTCGGGCATGTGGTAGAACGCCTTAATTCCCTTCGGAAACCGGGTGACAAAAAACGGCGATTCAAAGCCTTGGGTGAGAATTTTTTCTTCCTCGTAGCCGAGGTCCTTGCCCCACTCGAGAGCGGGCATCGATTTTTGGATCTTCTCAACTGCTTGGTCGTAAGTGATCCTTGGGAAGGGCGACTGGATTTTCGCAAGTTTGCTTGGGTCGCGGCCTAGGAGCTTCAGTTCCTCCGGCATTCTCTGCGCGATCTGCTGGCACATGTGAGCGACCAGTTCCTCCTCGAGTTGCATTAACCCGTCAAGTTCAAGCCAGGGCGCTTCAACTTCCAAATGCCAATATTCTGTCAGATGCCTCCTGGTCCTGGACTTTTCAGCTCTGAAGGAAGGTGCGAAAGTGAAGATCTTGCCGACGCTAGCGATCATGGCTTCTGCGTAAAGCTGCCAGCTTTGCGAAAGGTAGGCCTTCTGATCGAAGTATTTGACAGGGAAGAGAGTTGAGCCACCTTCTACAGCGGCATTTACGAGTATGGGCACCTGAACTTCGAGGTAGCCGTGACCCATCAACCATCTTCTTGCTTCCTCAATCAATTGGCTTCTCAAACGTATGGTCGCTTGCATCTTCTCGTTACGGATCCACAAATGTCGATAATCGAGCAGGAAGTCCGGCCCGTGGTATTTTTTCGCGATAGGATAGCCATCCTCCGCGGGGAAGAGGACACTCACTCTCTGTGCTTGGATTTCATATCCTCGTGGTGCCCTTGGGTCCTTCTTGACTTCACCCGTAACTTCAATGGTGCTCTCGATTGGTGTGGCGCTGAGTTTTTCGAAGGTTTCCGGGTCAATCTTGTCCTTCTTGAGTGTACATTGGATAACGCCTGAACCATCGCGGAGTTGTAGGAACAGTATTCCTCCGCTGCTACGGATATGGTGCAGCCACCCTCTCAATACAACGTGGCTGCCGTCGAACTTGCCCTCAAAGATTTCTCCAATAGTCTGAACACTATCCAACAACAGTCAACCTCGAAAAATCCTTGGTGCCTGATACATACGAGGGTTGATGTTAAACAGTCTAGGTTCGGGAATTAAATCGGTCACCCATGGTACGGGCACCTTAACAAAGCAAGTCGCGAATCCGTATTTAAGTTGACTTCAGAAAACCGACAATCGAGGACTCCGAAACAAGGCTGATTCACAAACCCGTAAATTCAAGTTAACCTCCAAAACGCGCGATCTGAATTGCAACAGGAATCTGAATTGAGGATTGGCTCTGTAGTGATTGATTGCATTAACTTCGACAAGATGTTTGCGTTTTGGCAAGAGGCGCTCCACTACATTACTACGCGGCCTGCTAAAGGGGGCTGGGTGATTCTGCGAGACCCTGCAGGAAGAAACACGAACGTGTCTTTGAATCAGGCTCAGCCTTCAGAGAAGCTCACCGGCAGAAACTGGCTTCACTTCGATCTCTACACAGCGGACCAGAAGCATGAAGTTGAACGGTTGCTCAAGTTAGGAGCCACACGTCATCCTCAAGAATACGAACCGGATGAGGACTTTATTGTTCTTGAGGATCCGGATGGAAATCTCTTCTGCGTGGTCGACATAATCAAGTAATGAGATTCGGTGGACAGAAACCGCTGTAGACTATCCGTGAGATAGTACACCGTCTCTTGTGCTCGATCACACTTCAGCATTTATGTAAATGAGGGTTATCTATTCGGGTGTTCTGATCCGTATGTCTTCGATACTAAGCATGAATGTCAAGAGGCTAGGGAGAATTCTGAAGGAGGGTGCCGAGGGTCAGGTTGGCGAAAGCGGGTTGCGACTCGAGGGCGCAAGCACCACTTACTGGCCCCTGATCAGCAAATTGTTAGTTTCAGACTTCAGGTACGACCGGTCGTACGGAACCGCTCAAGAGTTATTCAAGAAACCCTCCGCTAGGTTTGCCGCGATTGACGGTTCGATGGATCAGAATCTATTGGGTGGGCTAGCCGTGTTTTGGGCAGGAGCATATGCGGCAACTGGGTCGATCACCTACATGAAGAACGAAAGGCCTGCCGTGACATACGACGCACATTTTGTTGAGAAAGGGCATGGGCTTGCGAGCTGCATCCCAATTTACATTGATTCCATTCCTGAAGTTGAGCCTCAAAGCACGTTCAACCAATCCGGGGGCGAGACGATTTCAGGTCCACTTACTGATCAATCCACGGTAGACAACTCAACCATCGCCAACTGGATCATGTTGTTTTCGGAGCTTTACCTGGCCTACACGATGGCAAAAACCAAAGAGTTCCAAATCATCTTGCTGGACCGCTCACTTTCCGGCACCCAGTCCAGTCTGTTACATGACACCTCTAAACGAGCACTCTGGAAACGTGAATGCGCCACCCTCCGTATTACTAGCGATGGCTTGAGGCTTGATGAGCAAGATCTCGCGTTCAGCAGATACCGCACCCGAGACATTAACGGATTACTGCCTCCGCGAGGCGACTACCTCCGTCACGCAGCAATGTTTCTAATGGAACAACTACAAACGGCCTCCACCGCGGACGAGCTCGCAGGCCGATTGAACATTAAGTCGGATCCATTGAGAGTTGAAAAGCTGAATAGGTATTTGACGAGGGCTGCTAAGGAAGGGAAGTACTTCCTCGAGTCCAACGGCAAATTCTCGCTTATGCCGAACCTATTCACGGCATGGGATCGAACTCAAAAGATGGTGGAATACGTCGGTCAGCGCTTTTTCGCGAGCGACCTAGGAAACCCACTTCAGATCACCGATGGCGGAGAATCAAGATGGTTAACCACCCTCGACTTGGCTTTCCTCTGCCTGTTTGCCTTGAACATGCTTGTTGAAACCTGTCGAGTCAACAAGGTTCTGCTCATAGGAATAACCAAAGACACAACGGCACGGGACATGATTACGCATCTCGTCCCGTTGTGTGTCGAACGCCACATTTGGGCGGGAAATTCCGAACACGTAGCGACTACGGATCGTATGCTACTCCAAGCAATGAGCATGTTCCACCATGACCAGGTCCCAGTTCCCTGGGCTACGGTCGAATATGACACGTCATTCCAAACCATCATTGGACGGTTCAGCGATGTGAAAGGTGACATATCGGGTGCCGTAAAGAATCGAATAATTCAGGAACAGCTCTTCGTCAAATCGTATATTCAACTGGACAAGGCCAAGTCCGATGACCAGTTCAGAAGCAACGTACTGTTCATTGATCGACTCTACCTACCATCGGAGAACGCGCCAACTCTCGACTTGAAGCACGAGTATGGAGGGGCCGTGGAGGATGTAGAACCGGTTCTATGGCAAGGAGCCAACTCCGAGAATCATGTTCAAGAACTCGTGATGATTACGCTGAAAGCCATGACTCATGATAGTATTCCCGAAATCTTCGGGCACAATGAACCCCTATACATCGCGGACAAGATCGCCAAAGCCCAGCGAAGCAACGCATCCCAAATGATCAAAGGAATGGGGCATTGGCTCGTCTCGCATCCGAAACTGAGGAAATACTCATTCTACATGAACACGTTCCGATCAAGAAGGAGTGAAGTGGAAAATGCTAGAAACCGAACTTAACGCACAGTTCACCGACTTCGATGGCCGATTCGAAGGAAGACTTGCTGCCGTCTACGCCGTCAGGCGAGCAGATGTCTCAGCTGAGACCACCGGCTTTTCTGCCAAATATGAATGCCGCGTCAAAGCCCAATACCAGAAAGACCTCATGGGCATGCTTGAAGAGGGAATGCTTCTAGCGGTACGTAACTTCAAGGCCAAGAAATACGGTGGAAAGAGGTTCACTCTTCTTGAAGTCTCGCGAATTGGGCCGGAACATTTCGGCCTCCGAGGTCTTTCAGATCAAAGCTACTATCCCTATCAATTTGAGATAATTGAACAGAGCGTTGCGGATTGGGACACAGACGATAAGGCAACAATGATAATCCAGCTAAGCGCAATACCACTTAACTACGATCTGATTTTAGAAGGGTCTGAGCAAAAGTACGTCAAAGGCTTCACCTATCCTGTAGTAGGGGAACGCGCTTTCATCCTAAACAAATCCACAATCCACCGAATGTACAACCGAAAGCTCCTGGATGAACTGGGGCTAGTGTGGAATGATAAGATAGCCACAACCTACGAGGCCAGAAAAGACCCACGCGTGGGTACCATCAAAATGTTTCAGGAAGAAGATGGAGCAGTTCCGATCTACGTTAGCTTCGAGCGACTCGTACGCTACCACTTTGGCGTATTCTCCTTCACCGGCGGCGGCAAAAGCAACCTGCTATCCAACATCCTTCGACGAATAATCTATCATTCCAAAAATACAAAGACCGTAATCTTTGACATTTCGATGGAGTACCCGTTCCTTCTACAAGACATATTCGTGGATAAGACAATTGAGAGCAAGATTATCACCGAGGTGCCAGTCGCGGACGCCGACCACCTCCGGAAAGTCATAGTAACCCCAAGGGGTTTCGAAAGATACGACCTAACCCAGAACCTTGAGAATATCTTCTCCCAAGGAAAGTTGGGACACTATGCAGAGGCAGGAAGGCCCCCGCCCACATTCGAGAATATCCTCGAACAAATCAGGCTTCTCGAGAAAGGAGAAGGTGACAAACAGGTAAACCTCGACGCCATACATGCAATTGAAGACAAAGTCCATGATTGGTTAAGGGATAACAGGGCAGATCGGTTTGGCGTTGTAACACCGGAATTTCTCGATTACCTACAGGCGGTTGCTACAACCGCTGTTGAGAAATTCAAGGTTTGGAAGAGCGGCTCGCTCGCTGCTTGGGCGGGTACACGATCTGAACTCAAGTCATCGCTCAGTCGAGCGACGAAGACCGTCGACAAGAGCGCAGTACACGACAGAGAAATTACTCGGGCTCTTGGAGGGCGATACACGGCTGCTTTGCCTATCCGTTGCAGAACCAAGTATCATCAAGAAACTCGCCATAGACCTAACCTCCGAGATGCTCAGACGAAGGAAACGAGAATTCCAAGTCGAACCACAGATCCTTTTCGTCTTCGACGAGGCCCAAGAATTCATCCCCGCCTACGACAAAGCAAGAGGAATAGACCTCACCTGCACATATCGAATCGAAACCTTGCTCCGGCAAGGAAGGAAGTACGGACTTGGGGGTTGCGTGGCGACGCAGAGAATCGCTTACCTCAACACAAACGCACTGCAACAACTACACACCTACTTCGTAGGCCCCCTACCCCGACCATACGATCGCAGCCTCGTGAGCAGCACGTTCACAATCGACCAAGGAATTCTTGAGAAAACCCTAGAATTCGCCCCAGGCCAATGGCTGCTATCGAGTTACATCGCGACGGGTATGGAGAACGTTCCCATATTCATAACCGCGGACAACTCAGAAAAAGAATTGAAGAGGGTTCTCGCCGAACCCAAAACCATAACCAGGTAGCTGCATTGCATGACTGCCATAGCAAGTTGCGCCGATCGACGAACTATTTAATGCCGTCAAGCTCTGCCCATACAATGTGAAGTTCCTTGGGCGCACCAGATCCCCAACTAACAAAGAAATTGGCTGAGATGAAGACGTTTCTGGAGCGTCGCTTGAAGCAGCAAGAGGAAGAAGTAGCGTACCTGAGATCATTTCTCGGAGTTGTCGATACACTTCTTGCCGAGAGGAGCTTCCGGCCGGTTGACATCGGATCGGCCACTACCGCGCTGCCAAGTAAACCTAAACCTGAAGCGTTGGAGAAAGTCCCATCCGACAATGTGCCAATCATGACTACGGACGGTGTGCGGATTGCTTCGATAGCCATCGAGGCTCATGATCTCCGTGTTCTACCCGATCCTGGCGTCAACCTAGATCCGAATTCACCACCTCTTCGTTCGTTTCTCTTAGCGAAAGTCTTGGAACCCATGCAGAGTAAGGACAGGGAGGCCGCGACTGCGGGAGCTTTACAACCAGACAACATGCTGACCTACGACGTTGAGCAAGAGGAAGGCCGCCTCAAGTCGATTCATGTACAGAACTATGGTGACGACCGGAGGCTGCTAGAACTGAAGAACGCGATCAGATGGACGTTTCGAAGAATGTATGAGAAAACCGGAACGAGATGAATTCGTCAGACGACAGCTAACCGCCATCTTTGCACCGCGTAGTAAGGATCCTTAGTGTCTCAGACGCGTCCTTCTCAATTTGATTCTCCAAGGCGTTGAGCTTCTGCTCCATTTCTTTACGGTAGTCCGCTTCCTTGATTCCGCTAAGATTCGTTAAGACGTTAGCGCCAGCGCCCTGCAGTCCGGCTTTGGCTAGGAAGATGGCGGTTCTAATGTCCGAGAGCGCATTGGTGTTCGCAAACTCAGCAAGTCTCTTTGCGGCGTGGACGGTTTGTGCGGCAAACACTGCCGTTTGAAGTGGCACCTGAGCGGCGTCTTTGAGCCCAAGCTGTATTGCCTTGGATCTTGCCTGTTTATCGGCGTCGGTTTCTTTCGGCAGATGATACACCTTCATTAGAGAAGCGAAGCTTTGTGCGTCGCTGTCCACAAATGTGAGGGATTGTATCCGAAGCTTTTCGCTCTCTGCAAGAATTTCCTTTACGGCCCCCCAGTATTGTTCATATTCAGTTCTCTTCAGGGTAAGCCTGCAGACCATGCTCACTAGGCTTGCAGCCAAAGTAACGGCGTAGGCAGATGTGCTCCCTCCCCCTGGGACGGGTTTTTCGGAGGCAACTTCCGAGCTGAAAGCGGCTAGGCTCATTGACACGAGTTGCCCGGATCCTGAATCGGCGAGCTTGCGTTCTAGAATTTGGTCCTTCTTGAAACCGTGGAGCCTGAGGTAGAACTCAGCGCTGTCGATTAGGGCTTCTTGGGGAACGAGGCCAACGACTTCGCTTTCGACAATCTGTACGCCTTGTTCCTCGGCGAGTGTCCGGATTAGCTCGAAGGCTTTGAAGAGCTGGCTGGCCTTGTAGTCAACCATGTTCATTGAAACCTGGACGATGCCGCGGTCCTTCAATTCGAAGCCTAACGCCTTTACTGCTGAGAGTCCTCCGTCCTTTCCCCTTACATGCTTAGCGATTTTCTTCGCCACGTCAAGGTCGGTTGTGGCTAAGTTCACGTTGTACGCGATGAGGATCTGTCTCGCGCCAATTGCTGTAGCTCCTGCGGTTGGGTGAATTGCGTTAGGTCCAAAGTCCGGTGTTTTATCGGGGTTTTTGCCAATTTGCTCTCGCAATCCCTCGAATTCGCCTTTTCTGACGTCGGCCAGGTTCTTCCTTTCGCGCCGCGTCGCCGCTGCCTCGTATAGGTAGACGGGGACTTTGAATCGAGTAGCGAATTCCTTTGCAAAATCTCGTGCTAGCTGGATACATTCTTCCATTGTGATGTCGGATATTGGGATGAAGGGGATGACGTCGACGGCTCCCATCCTAGGATGTTCGCCACTGTGCTTGTTTAGGTCGATGAGTTCGATCGCTTTCGCACTTACCGCTAAAGCGGCGTCCTTTACGCCGTCGGGGTCTCCGACGAACGTTAGAACGGATCGATTGTGGTTGGCGTCGGATTCGATATCGAGAACCTTAACGTTCCTAGCTCGCGCTTCGTTGGTAATGGCATCTATCACTTCTTTCCTCCTTCCTTCGCTAAAATTGGGGACGCACTCTATGAGTTTCAAAAATGGTCACTTGCGACGATGAGCGCCAAGGCTAATTTTGTTTCGGTCAATTCCCGAATGGAATCGACTCTTCAATAAGGCGTGACATTCATACTCCAATCGTAGAGGGAAGCATGGTGAGCGCGAGAATAATGGACGGCAACCCTGTGGCCCGGACCATTAGATCGAAGGTTAGGGATGCGGTTGTTTCGCTCAGGAAGTCGGACGTTGAACCCAGTCTCGTAACGGTAATCGTCGGAAGTGATCCGGCTTCGCAAGCGTACCTCAAGGCCAAGCAGGCAGCGTGTACCGCTGCCGGGATTAAATCGCGTAATATTGAATTGCAGGGGAATATATCGCAGTCAGCGCTTGAGAAGGCAATTCATGATCTGAATCAAGATGAGGCAGTAACGGGGATCCTCGTGCAGCTTCCGCTGCCGGATGCTCTTGATGAGGCCGCGGCGGTCTCGTCAATTGCCGAAGAAAAAGACGTAGACGGGTTGAATCCTTGCAACCTTGGGCGTTTGTCGGAAAAAGATGCGAAACTCGTCCCGTGCACTCCAAAGGGAGTAATTATCCTCCTAAAGTATTATCAGGTTGGAATCGCCGGAAAGCACGCAGTCGTGATCAACAGGACTAAGCTCATCGGGAGATCCTTGACACAACTTCTATTGAACGAGGATGCGACCGTAACGATTTGCCACTCGAAAACGAAGAACCTAGCTGACGTCGCGAGGCAGGCGGATATTCTTCTCACAGCGATCGGGCGCCGTTCCGAATTTACCGTCGGTCCCTCAATGATAAAGCCTGGAGCGGCCGTCGTGGACATCGGAACGAGCAGTGTCGACGGTAAACTAGTGGGCGATGTTGACTTTGACGGTGCAATTCGTGTAGCGTCTTTCATTACCCCTGTACCCGGTGGTGTCGGGCCGCTAACGGTGTCAATGCTGTTATACAACTCTCTGGTTGCTGCATCGATGCAGCACGGAATGGAAATGGAATTTTCCATTGACGAAGTGACTTCGTCTACTCAACACATATGATTAATGGACCGTGTTTTTCAGCACAACGAGTCGCTCTTGCTTTCCATCGGCGATGGAGGTATGGCGAGTCGTTTCGTCAATGGTTGCTGTGCCACCTACCTTTTTAACCATCCATGACCTAGGTAATAGTTGTCGTGTGTGTTTTGCGTAGAGCCCGTTCCATCGGGGCCCGAAACTGAGCGACACTTTGGGATACAATTGCAAGAGGGGAGTAGATTAGATACTCAACTGCGCGTAGGTTTTGTCAGCACATACCCACCCAGAGAATGTGGCATAGCGAGTTACACACGAAACCTCTCACTAGCATTACTGATGGCGGGCCACGCCCGCGAGAATATAATTGTCGCCATTAACGAGGAAGGGGGAAACCGTTACCTCGACAAGAACGTGAGAAGCACAATAGATCAACACGATCGCGATAGCTACCTAGCTGCGGCGGAATTTCTCAACAAGTCCAATGTCTCTGTTGTCAGTATACAGCATGAGTATGGAATATTCGGCGGCGAATGGGGAGAGTATGTTCTAGATCTCTATTCGAATCTTGAGAAACCGATCGTAACAACTCTTCACACGGTCATGGCCAAGCCGCCAGAGAAGGCACGCCGGGTTTTGACTGAGCTCGCGGAGATGAGTGAGGCAGTTGTGGTGACTATAGAATCCGCCGCAAAACTTCTCGAGGATCAGACGGGACTTTCACCCAATCGAATTAGAGTGGTCGGACACGGAGCGGCACTACCGGAACGCCCGCGGGACCAGTACGCAAAGCGCGAATTAGGGTTACAGAAACATTTCGTTCTCGCTACTCTGGGCCTAATCAGTGAAGGAAAAGGAATCGAGTACGCAATAAGAGCGATACCTCGGCTCATCAAAGAACGGCCGGATCTTCTCTATTTGGTAATAGGAGAAACCCACCCGGAAGTCCGTAAGCACGAAGGGGAGGCCTACCGCGATAAGCTCGTCGCGCTTACCAAGCGGCTGGGAGTCGAAAACCACGTAAGATTCATAGACAACTTTCTACCTGAAGACAGGCTGTCAAGATACCTCCAAGCTGTGGACGTATACGTAGCGCCCTATCTCGGGAGGGATCAGGTTTCGAGCGGAACATTGACCCTAGCCCTTAGCCACGGAAAGGCGGTGGTCTCAACACCATCAACTTTCTCAAAGGAAGTATTGTCAGGTAACAGAGGCCTACTTTGCAAATTTGCGGATGGGCGCTCCCTGGCTGAGTGCGTAGATCGGATAATGGGTGATCCGGTGCTTAAACGTCAATTGGAAGCAAATGCATTCAAGTACGGCCGACAGATGGGATGGACAAGGGTAGCTGATGGATATGCTGAAACCTTCAGACTTGCAACAAGATCTGCTCACGTTGTGCGGGAAACTCGTCAACTCAGTTAAGCTGGACCACCTGTTCGCACTTACCGATGCTACCGCTGTAATCCAGCACGCAAGGTTCTCAGTGCCATACAAGAAAGAGGGTTACGCGGTAGATGACAGTGCACGGGCCCTTGTGTTCAGTGTCAAGGCGCCTCGATATTGGCCTGACAACCGCCTACCCAAACTTCAGAAGAAGCTCCTGAGTTTCCTGTTGCTAATGCAAGACGACGGTGGAGTATTCCATAACTTCATGGACTTTTCCCTTGACCTCATCGACAAGCCGTCGATAGGTGACCATTTGGGAAGAGCGCTTTGGGCAACGGGCGCAATATTGAATTCAGACATGCCGGAAGGACTGAAGGGGTCTGCAAGGCTGATCTTCGATCGCGCACTTCCATGGGCGTGCGTCTCAGAATCACTTCGTACGAAGGCCTTTGCGTGTCTTGCAATACATGAACGGATGCTCTCAGAGCCTGACGACAAAAATCTAAGAACCGACTTGAAGGAAATCTCAGCCGACCTACTCAAAGCCTACCAGCTGAACAGAGATGGTGAGTGGCGGTGGTATGAGAACACTCTTACATATGATAATGCGCGGTTGAGTCAAGCGATGCTAGTCGCCTACGAACTTCTTCGTGACGAAGCGCTGCTAAAGGCGGGCGAAGAAACGATGAGCTTCCTAAATAACGCGGAGACTCTGAATGGCGTGTGCACTCCTATTGGTAACAACGGCTGGTACACCAAGGGTAAAGCGAAGGCTCTGTACGACCAACAACCCATGGAACCGGCGGCAATGATCGAAGCCGCTGCTTACGCCTACCGATTGACCGGTGATAGATCGTATGAGAGTATGGCTCGGCAGGCACTGGGATGGTTTTTCGGCATGAATACGAAAGACGCGGTCGTTTACGATGCGGAATCAGGAGGATGCTATGATGGGGTCGGGGAGCGCGGAATCAACCAGAACCAAGGTGCAGAATCCACAATCGCATTCCTACTTGGTGCAGAAGAATTCCTGAGATGTTTCGGCCACACGGATTAATGGACTCAGTTCGAGTCTTCAAGTTCGTCGAGAAGTCGTTTCAGAGGCGTCTGGGCAACGCAGCAAACATTATCCGCTCCACCGTAATACACGGATAATGTTCCGTTAACCACCGCAATTCCGTCAGGAAACACAACATTCGAAACCACCCCAAGCTTCTCAAACTCCATTTCCGGCTCCAAAATCGGTTCCTTAGCGCGTCTCAGAACCCTTGCGGGATTTTCAGGGTCTAGAAGCATTGCTCCCGCCCGGTAAATGTGGTCTATGCTCACGCCATGGTAGAGGACCAACCATCCACGATCTGTCTTGATCGGTGGCGGTCCGACGCCTACCTTTCTCTGTTCCCACGGGAACTTCGACCTAATTACCTCGTAATCATCCAGGTGCTCCCCGTAACTTCTCCAAAAATCACTAGACTTTTGCATATCAAAGATGCTGTCAAAGTAAGCGATCTGAATCTTTGACTCCAATCGGTGCAGCAGTGCAATTTTGCCAGCGATGCGTTCCGGAAAAATCACGCCGTCCTTGTCATCGCGATCCGGCCCTATCAAACCAAGCTTCTCAAAATTCTCGAAATCAACGGTTGAGGCGAGAGCTATGCGGGGACCGCGCCGAGAATACGCGGTGTACGTAATGTAAAATCGGCCATCGAGTCGAGTAATCCGAGGATCTTCACATCCAAACTCCTCCCAGCCCGAAGAAGGCGCAAAAATGGGTTTTTCGGAGCGATCATGAATCTCGGTCCCGTTATTGCTTCGTGCGTAGCCTAACCTAGAAACTCTGTTTTCAGCTACGGCGCGGTAGAGTATGTGGATAGTTCCGTTTTCAACAATCGTTCCTGGGTTGAATGTGCCGTTAAGTTCCCATGATTTTTCCTTTCTTGGGGCAATTATGGGGTTTCCTTTGAATCGAGTTAGCTTCAGCAAATATTGTACTTCACCCGTACGCGGGAGCGCAGGGTCGAAAGGAATATTTGCTTTACGCATAATCCCGCTACGAAGAGCAATGGAGAAAAGAGGCGTTAGGGAAGGCGTGCCACCATCCGGATTCTCTCACGAACACTACCATTCCCAGACGTAGTACCCTGACCAAGGGTTGTAGTAGTAGTATCCGTATGGATAGGCTGGTGGGTATACGTAAGAGGGATACATTACTGGAGCTCTCATCATAACACCGCTCACCTCCATCGAATTCTATTATTGCCGACTCGTGCGCAGCATCTAGTCATTCAATGGGTGTGTTGTGAGTGTAGCCTACCGTTTGGCGGCCAGGACTTCCACTGTGGGCTGGTACACTGCCCGTTCCCTTATCTTCGCCGAAGATCGCATTTGCGTATCGCAATGCAGCTCGCACCGTTCCGCCGTGCCAATGGCTTGATAACCATACCCACAGAACTCGCAGAGGTACACGCTGCTGCTTTGGAACTTAAGCTCAGAGACCATAGTTTTTCATTCTCCTCAACCAGATATTAGCCCACCCAAACCCATTAGGATTGGGGGAAGATGTATGCAGCTACACTAAGTAGACCAAGTGGAGCGCGGTTTAAATTGATAACACGAATTTGCCGAATTACTTTGTTTTTTGCTCTCTAGCCTCGTTGAGAGCCTCGCGGACTCCACTGAGTAAGAGGCTTTTCATCTGTCTCTCGGTCTGCCTCTCAACCTTGTAGCTCACCCCGACAAGGTAAGCCCCCGGGGAAGCTTCAAGGATCTCAAAACTGTCCTCTTCACCCTTGAACTCGTGATTCTTTGACAGATGTGAATTTAGGTTCTTGCGCAAGTCTCCTGGGTCAAGTTGTATCGGTGCCTCGAATTGAATCCCGATCACCCCCTGTCTTCCGTGGCTAAGATTCATGACCAATGATTGAGTTACTATGCTGTTAGGAATCTTTAGCAGAGCGTTTGAGTCGGTCAGAATCCTCGTATACGCAAGACTGATCCCCTTCACTACTCCCGTGTAGCTCGGTTCCATCCATCCATGAGTGAGGGAGGGGGGGAACTTGCCATATTGCCAAGTGATCAGCGCGATACGGTCGTTGATATTGAACGGCCTGGCGGCGAGAAGCATTAACCCTGAGATTAGATTGCCTAACACCGCCTGTGCAGCCAGCCCTACCACTATACCGAAGAATCCTATTCCCACTAGCGCGCTAACGAAATTGCTTCCCGTGGGGCCTGAAAGAAAAATGGCTGCAACAATGATTGTTCCAAGTCCTAACAGCTCAAAAAGCATCTTGACTGTGTTTCTCTGGGTAGGACCTGCTCGGGCCGCGATAGTGGGAGCAATTAACCTCACGAGGGTTATCGTCGCACCGATACCAATCGCTACAATCACTCCAAAATCGACGAAGTGTATGAGCCTGTCCGGGAACGAGACTGAGATCAACCAGTACCGGATCACGCTCCACGAAAGAAAAATAGCAACGACCGAAACGATTAGAATCAGAAACCTCTCGGATAGCGATGAGTCAATTCTAGAGGACATAACTAACACTCACGTAGACGACTACGAGGAATGGTTTGGTCAATCGGTTTGAGGAGACTAACTCTGCACATTGGCGTAGGTTGAGGTCTCAATTTTAGCCGCCCTGACTCAGTTGACCTTGCTTGCGATGTCAATATTCCTGCTTCTACTATTTCCAACATGCTACTCGTGAACTTTCAGGACCCCAACTAGTCTGACGAGGCAGGATCGTAGATTTCGACTGATCAACGTGCCTTCGAGGTAGCCAGAGACTTTCGAATTAGCTTTCCCCTTAGTATCGTTGGGGATTCGGTGGAGAAAGTGCCGCTTCCTATAATAACGAGTCCGTCCAACCTACACATGGATGCATTTGAAGTTGGGAAAATTTCAGGATCTACGACTAAGTAGCCTAGCTCTCGTCGTTATGCTTGTGTTCATCGCTTTATCCGCGAACGCTGCGAAAGTTAATGCTGCTTCACTCGTCGCTGACCAGCAGTGTTCAGCGGTCGGAGGGTCATACCTTGACGGCATAGGCACCCACGAGCCCGCAGGCCAGACATTCACTCCAACACAGTCATCTGTCGTAGGTTTTTCCATTTACGTATACTCTACGAACAGCGCTCCAACGCCCATGACAGCGAATATTCGACTCGGAGGGATTGGAGGAGCCGTATTGGGCGCATTCACGTTTTCCATTCCGGGCGGTTTTGGCGCTCCCACAGGTAATTGGTTCCAGGTTCAGTTTCCCAGCGGAGTCCAACTAACCCCCGGGTCGAGCTATGCTATCGATCTGATAGATCAGTCAGGCTCATCGTCTATCAAGTGGAGTGCGTGTTCCACAGCTTACAGTGGAGGCTGTGGTTACGCTAACAGTTCATGCCAAGCAAACTCATGGGCGTTCATCGAATACTCAGGCGATTTCTCGGTAGCATTAACCTCTTCGAATCTAGTTCTTGTTCAAGGGTCGTCTGCCAGTCTCGGTGTGATTGTTAGTTCTCTAAGCAATTTCGATTCGCCTGTCACACTTTCCATTTCTGGTGTCAGCGGCGTTGGCGGTTCATTCAGCGACAACCCGATCACACCAGCCCCGGGAGGTACCGCCAGCTCCACCGTTGACATCTTCGTCCCGGGTAATATCCCAGTTGGAAACTATACTATCACCGTAACCGGGACAAGCGGCTCATTATCTCACTCAACCCCCCTTGCGTTGAGCGTCGTCGCCACGGGTGTTTCTGATTTTGCGGTTACCTCAGGGCCGACGGTGATCTTGCCCGCAGGATCAACCGCGACTGCAACGATATACATCACAGCATTTGATGGGTTCAACTCTCAAGTAGGTCTCGCCGCATCTTGGGTGAACGCCGCACCGGCTGACGTTACCTTCAACCTACCCAGCCCAATAACCCCGACCGTAGGGGGTACAGCAACTTCCACTCTAACGATCATAGCAGGTCCCACGGCTGCCCCTGGTACGTATACCCTCAGAGTTACGGCGGCGAGCGGGTCCTCAATGCATAGTGTCGATGTCACGGTCATCATCGCGCCCGTCGCAACAATCACGACGACCAGCACCAGCCCCAGTGCCCCTGACTTCTCAATCGCTTCGTCGTCGTCAACCGTGTCGATAGTTCAAGGACTGAGCGGATCAACGAACATTGTTGTGACCTCCTTGGGAGGCTTTAGTGCACCAGTCACATTCTCTGCTTCATGGGTCGGTAGTTCTCCGGCTGGCGTAGGGTTCACGCTACCCGCACCCATAACCCCACCACCCGGCGGGGCGGGCAGTTCACCAATGGGTATCACCACGACTTCAACCGCGTCCACCGGAACTTACGACCTACGAATCGCGGGAATAAGTGGCACTTTTCAACACAGTACAGACATAACCGTACAAATAACCGCCTCAGGCCCACGTTGCATCATCGCGACCGCCGCCTACGGTTCCGAACTCGCCCCTCAAGTTCAAACCCTTCGCAACTTCCGTGACGCCGCGATATTGAAGACCAAAGCCGGGTCAGCTTTCATGATCGCCTTCAACACCTGGTACTATTCGTTCAGCCCGCAAGTTGCGAATCAGATAGCGCATAATCCGCGGAATCCGGTATCATGAGGGCGGTACTTTACCCACTCGTCGGGATACTATCGCTTTCTTACAAAATGTTCAGCCTCGTCCACTCCCAGTCGGAGATTGCAATTCTTTTCTCTGGTTTGCTGGTCAGTGGATTAATTGGAGTGGTGTACCTCGGCTTACCCTTTGCCATAGTGAGACTTGCATTTCCGCGCTTGAGAAATCGAGCAACCAGGAGATCCTTCGTAAAACCACTCGGAGCGATACTGTTAGCCGCAATTGGGCTCCTCATGCTCGGCGATCTGGTGGATTCAGTGAGCCTGCTTATGGTCGCCTCCGTTGCAGTCGTGCTTGCTTCCCTCTCTCTGTCGGCCGCACTAACCTCCACTGGAATGAGCTCCTGTTTCAATGCGATAAAGGGCACCGTGATGGCGTTTCGGACAAAGACTAGTTACTCAGGGACTTTGGTCGATACCGGTGGCAGCGGGGTTGCCGCCTTTCACGAAAATACCTCTCGCTAAGTCGTCACGAATTGCTTCATTATCGTTAGGCACAATCAACAAGCTTTTTCCGCTGCCCTCCCTTCCAAATTTTGGTGACAGAGCTTGCTACAATCGCCACACATTCACACCTGTCCCAAGTGCCCCGCATGCGGTGGGTGCACGCAGAGAACGAACAATCGATGGTTCTGCTTATTCTGTAAGATCTACGTTTAGAACCGAGACTTTCGCTTGTCTCAGCTCCCAAAGTGGAATTTGTGTCCGTGGTGAAGTCAGACTTTAAAGGAATGGCGAGAAGTCACCTTCGGTTAGTGTATTGAGCAAATCAAGTTTGAAAACGGGTTTCATCGACATCGCCGCTGCACTCTTCGTGATTGGCGGCGTCGTGAGTTTAGTCGTTAGCTTAGTCGCTATCCCCATTTACAGCCTGTACCCCTTCCAGATGCAATTCTTCAGCTTCGTCCTCGCAGTAGTCGTGATTGTCGGGGTGATTTGCTCTCTCGGCGCAATCCACTGCTTCACGTTGGCAACCAAGCGGTTGTTGCATGATGCCGGAATGAGGGGTATTATTTTCGGCGCAATCCTGCTAGCCTTCAGCGTAGGCATCGGTGGAACGAACCGGGACTTCAACACTACTCTCGGCACGGCCAGCGCAATTCTCATCCTAATTGCGGGAGCAATTTCTTACGTGCTCCGGGATTCAGTGCTTCCTCGGGCGCCCATATCTATGCGCGAACAAATAGCGTCAGGACAATAAACGCCGCCGGTTACAAACGCCCGACCGACACCGCCTCACTTATCCCAGAGAAGATGTTGCATTCCTCTCGGATAGATGATGCGTGTACACACTCTCTCCGCCGAAGATCAGAAGTTAATTGACAAAGCCACGGACCTTGCTAAGAAAAGGAGGTCTGAACGAACCTCCGTCGCAGCCGTACTCAAGACCAAAGACAAGAGAATCTTTCAAGGCGTGAACATCGAGGTGAGCGGCTCCGCGCCAAGTTCATTCTGCGCCGAGTACGCAGCCGTCGGGGCCATGGTTTCCGATGGCGCAGTCCCAGATTCTGACGATAGTCGCTGTCAATGGAAAGAAGAATGTTGTGTTGCCTCCTTGCGGAAATTGCAGACAGCTGCTAAGAGAGTTCGGGAACCCATACGTCATCCTAAAACTAGGCAGCAAGCACGTTAAGGTAAGGCTGGCCGAACTCTATCCCGCCCAGGTCACGTAACGGCCTAAGGAGGTCAAGGCAAGTCCACGCTGACTCTACAGCAGTTTGTAAATGGGTGAACTGAGGCAGGTCACACCACCATCCCCCTTCCAAAACTCCGACATGTCGAGTTCGATTGATTTATACCCGGCCTCTTTCAACCTGATGCTTGTTGTCGGGAAACCTGAGGGGATGAGGACTTTCCTCTCACCTAAGTACAAAGCGTCCGTTGCGTATGCTTCGTCCTTGGGGATGACGATGAATTTGAAACCTGGAAATGATTTCGTATCAACTAGTTCAGGTGCAACGATCATTGTCTTGTTGTTTAGATAAGAGCAACCGCACAACAGATGCATTAGCTCGGTCTTAACTGGCGTGACATTCACACCGATCAATACGTCTGCAAGTTGCTGGATTCCTGAGGCGTTCGTGCGCTTGGATTCTCCGACGAACAAATCCTTCTCCGTCATCACCACATCGCCTCCCTCCAAAGTACCGGGCTCAATTATCCAGTTCAACCTGCCTCTACCTGCGGATTTACTTAGATCATCCACAAGAGCCTTCTCTTCCCCTCGTCGGCTTTCTACGCCAAACCTTCCAATGAATGAGGTTCGGCGATCCTAGGAGTGCGGGGTCTTGCATGAAGACTGAGTCAGGGAAGTCATCTAGAACCTGCAAAGTGATGACCTCGATGCCCGATTCCTTCAGGATTGAGCAATATTGTTGGTGTTGTGTTTTGGCGAGAGCTACATCGATTTCGGCGCTACGCGGATTCGCCGAGATGCATCTACTATAACTGTTAGGCGGCGGCCTCACAAACACGGAGTCGAACAACCTGTCCATTTTTTCCTCCTGGCTCACGTCCATTCGACTTTGGAATTAAGATTCTTGCTGAAGAGGGTTTCAATAAGCCCTGGTTGTGCAAGTTAAGGTAAAGCCAAACTCTACCAATAACAAGGCAGGAAATTGCTCAGGATCAAAGCTTTCGCACTTGAACTCTGAATTTGTTCCCCGGGTAACAAACTTCAGCTTGGTAGTAGACGTGGCCGCCGGAAGACGAATGTGGATTGCACCACCGAGAAAGGACACCGAAAACAAGGGTGACAGTCAATGTGACCTTCACTCTGATTTAGACCCGTGGAGGTGGTGCTGCTAGTGATTATGCACGGGTTAGCCGTTTCAGGTAGCGAATGGCTCTTGCGTGGAATGTGCCTGAGGAAGGGCCTACACCCCTCTTGAAAGGGCGGACTACGCCCGCCACGCCCGACCAAAGCCGACTTGCGTGCTCCCCTACTCTGGTGCCGAGAAAGTGGGGTCAAGGCACAGAATGGTCCGAGTCGAGTGGCGGGTGCTCAGGTCGTGAGCCAGACCTAGACTTCTGCTGGCTTGGTCGTTGAGAAACTGTGTGGGCAGGATCTTGGGATTAGCGCTGTCCGCTCAGATACCCCAGGTTCAGTTCATTTGAGCATCATATTTGTGACTGTCTTCATTGCGGACAGCAAGGCAGGTAAGGCGGTTGAATCCAATGAGCGTTACGGCACGACGACCTGAAACTTAGTTTAGCGTTTCGCCTTTCTTATTGCGTAGCCCGCGATGCTATCGGCCGCGTTTATCCCCGTCGCCTCAAGTAACCCATGAAAGCCTGGGGAAGCGTTTACTTCGATAACGTACGGCTCATTCTCGACGGAGATGAGGTCGACCCCAGCAATCTCTACTCCTACTGCTTCCGCGGCCTTGGTGGCCGCTTCGGCCTCCTCCTTACTGGGTTTGTGGGCGATTCCGTGCCCGCCAATGTGGATGTTGCTTCTCCACTCGTTAGGGGCGGCCTTGCGTTTCATCGCAGCAACCACCTCGCCGGCAACCAGGAAGACGCGTATGTCTTCGCCGGGGTTCGGTAGGAATTTCTGCAGGCAGATCATTTGGTCGAGTTCAGACAGCGTATCAATAATCGGACCCGCCTCCTTCACGTCCCGAACACGCATAACTCCGATTCCCTGCGTCCCGCTAAGCAACTTCATCACCAACGGAGGAGAGAGGTACTCAGTAGGCTCCTCGGTCTTGATCCTCGACGCGATGAGAACGCTTTCAGGAATCCTAACTTTCGCAGCGTGAAGGGATTGGAGGGTGAGATACTTGTTCCTGGCTGTGGTGAGGCCTTCGATCGAGAGTGTGGATGGGATGCGCATTAATTCGAAGTGTTTCAGGATCATTACTCCAAGTTGCGTTAAACTGCGGCCGATGCGCGGTATCGCAGCAGCTAATGTGGAAAGTGATTTCTTTTCGTAGATTGCGTCGACCTTCTCCCCTAGCATAAGATGGATTTCTGGCGTCTTGATGTACGCCGGTTCTACACCCTTCTTTGTCAAAGCGTTGATGATCTCTGTTGTAGCCCAGAACTCCCGGTTCTTTGAGAGAACTCCAATCTGCATAGAAAAAGCCTTGACGGCTGCTTAATACATGGTTCTGATAAATGGTGTGGCAGTGATGGCAGTGAAGAAGAAAGAGCCGATTGTAATCGGCCCGATAGAGTACGTGAAAGTCATGGGCCATCACGGTGAAGCACGCGTCAAGGGCAAGGTGGACACAGGCGCCAGCAGGACCTCGGTAGATGTCTGGCTCGCAGCAAACATTGGCCTCGGACCTACCGTGGATGTAGCGAAGGTCAAGTCAGCCTTCTTAGATGAGGTTCGGACACGGCCTCTAGTCAGAGGGATCATAGAGATTGCCGGAGTAAGGTTCGCCTTACCCGTAACAGTGAATGATCGTTCAGACATGCGATACCCAGTCCTCATCGGAATGGATATTCTCAAGTCAGGAAGGTTCCTGATAGACCCCACAAGAAGGGCCCCGAAGTACGCCGCGAAGACCCAGAAAGTGATTCCGCGCGGAACTTGAAATCGTCGCAAGCATTTTTCAATAACCCCGATTCACTTCGAGTCGGTAACATGCATTGCTTGCCGGTAGAGACTTCCTATCCATAAGCGACCTATCCCGCGACGAAGTTCAATCGTTGATGGACCTGGCCGTGAGGCTAAAGTCTGACTCAAAGCAGGGACCGGTAGAGCACCGTCTTGCCGAGAAGGTTGTCGGCCTTCTATTCGAGAAACCCTCTACTCGAACTCGTGCGAGCTTCGAAGCGGCAGTATACCAGTTGGGTGGGCAAGCGATGTATCTGCGGGCTGATGAGCTACAGCTATCGCGTGGAGAACCCCTGAAGGATACTGCGAGAATTCTCGGCTCGTACCTCAACGGGTTAGTAATCCGGACGTACGCTCACCAGAACCTAGTTGAGTTTGCTGAATACGCCCCTGTACCCATTATCAACGCTCTGAGCGATCTAGAGCACCCCACGCAGATTATTGCAGACATGCTGACCGTGCTCGAAGCGAAAGGGGTTCTTCAAGGAGTCAAGTTTGTCTGGGTTGGGGATGGGAACAATGTGTGCAATTCTTGGTTACTTGGAGCGGCCACAATGGGAATGAACATGGTTGTCTCATGCCCGAAAGGCTACGATCCAAACAAACGGATCATCGAGGAGGCTAGGGCTCTCGCGAAGGGTTCTGGCGGCAGCGTAAGTTTTGTTCGGGATCCAGTAAAAGCCGTGGATGGGGCAGATGTGATCTATACGGATGTTTGGGTTAGTATGGGTCAGGATAAGGAAGCAAAGCAGAAGGCGCGTGCGTTCAAGTCATATCAGATTAATTCGAAGCTGGCCTCAAAAGCCAAACCGGACGTTGCCGTCATGCATTGTCTGCCAGCGCACCGCGGCTTAGAGATAACCGACGACGTACTTGAAGGTCCCCAAAGCATTGTCTGGCAACAAGGGGAGAACAAACTTCACGGAGCTCGGGCCGTGCTAGCTGCTTTCCTTGGCGGCCCCTAACTGCTTTCCCTGATCCAGGCCTTCGAGGTACTCACGTGCCTTACTTATGGTCTCCTTGGCATTCTTGTACGTGAGTCGGTCGTACGCTCTAGCATATGACATCCAATCGAACCCTACGTGTTCTCGTGAGAGTCTGACGGCGTCAGTTTTTGACTCTAATAGGTAGAAGATTACTTCCTTGAAGACTGTAGCCCCAGCCCGCCTGTAGTAGTAGCCGATCCGGTGTCGGAAACCCTCGATGAAAGATACTTCCGTCGTTCCAACTTCCTCTTGAGTTTCCCGTAATACTGTTTCCTTCTCCGTCTCACCTCGTTCGACATGACCCTTAACGAAATCCCAATGGCCTCCCTCATAATGCAGGAGCAAGTACTTCCTCTCCTTTCCTTCCTTGAAGATTACCGCTCCACACGATTTCTCAGATGGCATGATCCTTACACTCAGTGTGATTTGCCAAGCATGGACGAGCTCGCCTTAATCTCTTTGCCTAGCCAAGGAAATTTCTACGTGATCGGAACGTCAACAAACGTGAATGGATTAGGTAAAGAATACTCTAGACTTTCTTGGCTACTTGATCCACTTTATCTTTCAGGTCGGTCAGCTTGTTCATTGCGCCGTGCTGCTCGCAATAGTAAATTAATTCTTGCCGATCGGCCCCTTCGGCCGAATTGTCCGGCGGGCCCTCTCTCGTGCTTGACATCTTCTTACCGCAAAGAGGGCATTTCAAAACCTAAACCAGCCTTGCACGGTCGCAGTTATCCGGAACGGAATATTCAACTTCAAACTATTAAGATCTCTTCACGGAATCGATCGATCCAATCTCTCAAAAACAATCCACGGGCTGCCTCATCGCAATCTGAGTTTCATGCCAAACAGGCCTAAGCGTACTCGTCTAGCGTGCCAGCTGGGGGTAGCCCAGCCAATCCCCTTTCAATGTGACTTTGTACCCGCTTCATTGTCTTAAGCTGAGTAGGACTAGCGATTCCAAGCATCTGCATGGTTTGAAGGCAGTTCTCGGGTGCGTACCCATGGAAATGGTTGTTGAATATGGCGAAAGTCTTCTTCGTGTTCTCTTGTACCTCTTTGATCTTCGGGATCCATTCCTGAAGCTGACCTTGCGTGTACCGATAATCATACCACGGTCTCTCGCCATGCCCATGCCACCGGATGTACCCTATGTCTGATGTAACATGGATCTCCGGAGGCAGAAGAGGCTCATCTACGATACAGTATGCAGCCTGGTATTTCGCTAGAATCCTCCATGTCGGGTCATCCATCCAGGACTTGTTTCGAAATTCCACCACGTAGTTGTATCGGTGCGGAAGAGCGGCTAAGAAGTCTTCCAAGAGTCGGTCGTCTCTTTTGAGGGATGGAGGTAACTGTACAAGGAAACAACCAAGGCGGTCTTGGGTGAGAAGGGGGTCAAACAGTTGCACGAAGTCCTCCAACTCCGAAGTGCTGGCTTTGTCGAGCTTCAGGGCGAGATCGTGGGTGTACTTTTGATTGATTTTGGCGCTAAACATGAAACCACGCTTCGTATACTTGGTCAAGCCTAATATCGTCCCCTCGCTCGGCGCCCTGTAGAATGAAGAATTCAATTCGACAGTGTCGAAGACTGACGCGTACTGTTGAAGCATGGATTTTTCGCCATTATACAATGGCCCGACCCATTCCTTGTACGACCAGCCGGCGCAGCCAAAATACAGCCGAGCCGGTAGTTTTGCGGTCATTCTAATCTCGCCATTGAAGTCAAACTATGGTTAGCAGGAAGTGACGGAGTCGTTTATTTCACGATTGCGGGATTTCCGTTCCCTTGGTTGGCCGTGAGATCAAAACCCTACTTGCTTACGCAAACGGCTAATATCCGTGATTTCACTCATGCCTTTGTCTCAATCTTTCAGTTTGGTAGTGGGGGTGGCTTAGTTGAAGTTCATTGAACTCGCGAATGCGTTTGAGAAGATTGACTCTACCACAAAACGGTTGGAGATGACTAGCTTCCTCGTTGATCTTATCAAGAAGACTCCGAAGGAGGAGCTGAGCAAGGTAGTTTACCTCATCCAAGGCAAGTTGTATCCGGACTATGAAGGCGTCGAACTTGGCCTGGCTGAGAAACTCCTCATGAAATCGGTCGCTCAGGTTACAGGGCGCACCGAGAAAGCAATTGAAGCGGACTTCAAGAAAACTGGCGATCTTGGTAGCACGATCGAGAAACTTGTCCAGAAACGATCGCAAACCACTCTATCCAAACGGCTGCTGACGGTGGAATCGGTCTACGGCACGTTCGACAAGATCGCGCACGCGGGAGGTTCGGGTTCCGTTGAAATGAAGGTACGCCTCTTGACAAGCATTCTGAACGAGGCCAAACCAACGGAAGCAAAGTACATCGGGCGAATGGCCGTGGGCAAACTCCGCCTGGGTGTTGCCGACATGACGGTTCTCGACGCGCTCGCCGTCGCGTATGGCGGCGATAAAACGGCGAGGGAGCCCCTTGAGCGAGCCTACAACCTTTCATCGGACTTGGGTTACGTGGCTGAAGTTCTAGCAAGGAACGGGTTAAGTGGCCTCGCTAGTTTCAAAATCAGCGTCGGGCGACCGATTAGGCCGATGTTGTGCGAACGCCTACCGGACGCGCAGGGCATACTTGCAAAACTCGGAGGGGAAGGGGCCGCTGAGTACAAATACGACGGACTCCGAATCCAAGCACACCTATCTGCCAAAGGCTTCCATCTTTTCTCAAGGCGTTTAGAGAACATTACCGAACAGTTCCCCGACGTGGCGGAAAACCTTCGCAAGAGTATCCGCACCGAGGAAGCCATCGTTGAAGGCGAATGTGTGGCCGCGGATCCTAACACGGGCGACCTTCTACCATTTCAAGTGATCTCCCAACGTCACGGAAGAAAATACGAGATCAGCAAAATGGCCGGCGAAATCCCGGTAAGCGTCTTCCTATTTGATATCCTCTACCGAGATGGACGAGACCTTACGCAACTACCCTACCTCGACAGGCGCAAAGAACTCGTTGAAACTGTCAAGGCTTCGGATAGAGTATTCATCGCCCAACAAACTTTGGTCAACGATGGGCGCAAGTTAGAGCGGCTAATGGACGAAGCCGTTGCCGCTGGATGCGAGGGACTCGTCGTGAAGAGTACCTCGCAACAGTCCGTCTACCAAGCGGGAGCTCGGGGATGGCTCTGGATAAAATACAAGCGCTCCTACAAAGCCGAGGTACAGGACACCTTCGATCTAGTTCCCGTTGGCGCCTATGCTGGAAGAGGAAGGCGAGCGGGCTGGTACGGCGCATTACTAATGGCCGTGTACAATCCGAAGGAAGAAGCTTTCGAAACGATTTGCAAGTTGGGATCAGGATTCACGGACGAGGATCTTGTCACTTTACCGAAGATTACGGAGGGGACCCTGTCAACCCACAGAAATCCGCGCGTCAACTCACTGATGAACCCCGATGTCTGGTTCACACCCTCCCTAGTTCTTGAGGTAGCCACGGATGAAATCACTCTCTCGCCACTTCACACGTGTGCCAGGGGGGCGATTAGGCCCGAGAGCGGACTGGCATTGAGGTTTCCGAGGTTTACCGGGAAGTGGAGAAAGGACAAGAATCCGGAAGACGCGACGAGCACCGACGAAGCGCTTGGAATGTACAAGAAACAGCTCAAGAGAATAGAAACAGAAGCGTAGCCCCTACACGGAATAGGTCAAAATACCTGCTGCGCAGGGTGCTAAAGATGCACAATACGTCTGCGTTTGGGTGATTTCATCTTCCAGAATCCTGATGCGTCTCTGTAATACTCTGAAGTGTCCAAGAATTTAGTCCTCAAGAGTACTGATTAGTATTCTTAGTATATATAAGCTTTCGTAAGCCTCATTAGGCATATAATGCCTCCTCAAGCCTCTTAAAGGTCACAGCGTTGTCGCAGAACCTAGAAATTGTGCGTTTGCAAGGATTCAGAGAGCAGTTCAGGATAACCATTCCACGAGAGATGGTTGAAAGACTGAAATGGCAGAAAGGTCAGCCGCTCTTCATCTCCCTAGAAGGAACGAAGATCATAGTCGAACCTGTGACCAAACGATGATTGAGCAACGGCTAGGCGGACTCGACACAACCTGACTGGGCCTGCGTCAAGATTGGTTTAGAATACGTTATAGCTAACTTGGAATCCATTCTCCCTCAGACCGGTATGTTCTCGAGGATTCTTGTCGCTGTCGACGGTTCACCTTTTGCGGAAAAAGCTCTGAGCTACGCCTCGGATTTGACGAAAAAATACGGCGCGAGATTGACCATCATTCATGTCGTCCTTCGCCGATTCTATGCCGTCACTCCGTCTGAGGCGGGAGTCTTGGCGACTACAGTATTTGTGAAAGAGATGGAAACCGAGGGTGAACAGATAATCAGGAAGGCTGAGGACTATGCGAAGCAACAAGGGATTAAGTGCGAATGCAAAATCGTGCAGGGCGTCCCAGCCGACGAGATCGTCAAATGCGCACACGCTGAGGGTTCAGATCTAATTGTCGTGGGCAGCAGAGGACTGACTGAGGTGCGTGCTTTTCTGCTGGGTAGTGTTTCGGATAAAATCTGCCATCACGCAAAATGTGCCACGCTTGTTGTCAAATGACAATCTTGGCCAATACAAAATTCAGATCATCGCTGGGCTGACGGTTACAGGCTGGCGTCTCTTCTACGCCCCGCAATAGTTAGAATGGTTGCGAAGCATAGCTACGCCTCTTTAGACGAGGTCCGCTTCGATCGGGGGTTATTGACTGGGTGTTGTTTCGCTTTGGGAAGTGCTGGGTTGCGTCGACTCGGGGGTCGGTGGTGTCTCGGTTGGGGGTTGAACTTCAGGCACAGGTGGCGGCTGGACCACGGGTTCGGGCATTGGCTCCGGTCTCATCATAGGAGCTGGTTTGGAAGTCTTCTTTCTTGCTTTGGTCTTCTTCTTGCCGGTTCGTTTCGCTTTCTTCTTCGGACCTTTCTTCGCTTTTCGTTTAATCGCCAAACAATCCCACCGCCCTAATGTCGAAGCCGTACCGGTAATAAAGCTTCCATGAAATTTCGATGCCAGTTGACTGTTCACGTCGATCCAAGAACCAAAATCGTCGATAATGCCAATCGGAATGTGAACTTGCAGTCAGGTTGTTTTTCGGGCGGGAATCGTACAAATCAATTTGAACGGACTCTAGACAGCAACCTAGAAGGGCGAGGTTTCCCTTTGAAGCAGGTCGGCTGCCTTCTAGATCTAGTGGTGCAGTAGTTAGCATGTGTCTGATGTGGCCTCCTGATGACAGGGTGGACCACACCCGTGAAACTCAGCCAATGGTGGAAGGTTTATGCACCGTTAAGGTACTTTCCGAGTTGAGATGTGGTGTCTTGAGGTTTTCTACTAGGTCGATTCATGCTGGGGATCGCTTGGAAGATGAAGCTGGGGCAGTTACGGTTCCAATCTATCAAGTGTCCACCTTTCGTCAAAGGGAGCCCGGAGTCGAAGGAGAGTACGTTTATGCCAGAACTGGCAATCCAACCCGCGATGCACTCGAGAAAGCTCTCGCATCTCTTGAAGAGGGAGCGTATGGGCTGGCGTTCGGTTCAGGCATGGCAGCGATAACGACGGTATCTCTGAGCTTGCTTAACGAGGGGGATCATGTTGTAGCCGTTCAGGACCTTTACGGGGGCACGCGACGCTTTTTCGACCGCATAATGAAGAACTTCGGAGTTCAGTTCACATACGTTAAGGGCTCCGATGCCAAGGATTTCCATGACGCAATTAGGCCCAAGACAAAGATCGTGTGGGTCGAGACGCCAACTAATCCGCTATTACAAATCATCGACATACAAGCAGCAGCCAAATCCGCTCATGAGCACAATGCAGTGCTTGTCGTCGATAACACGTTCATGAGCCCTTACCTTCAACAGCCCCTGAGGCTTGGAGCCGACATAGTTCTTCACAGCACTACCAAATATCTTGGCGGACACAGCGACCTGGTTGGTGGTGCGGCCGCGCTATCGGATCCCGCGCTCTATGAGAAGGTGCACTTTGCTCAAAATGCCGCCGGAGCAATCCCGGGGCCGTTCGATTGTTGGCTCGCGTTGCGAGGCATCAAGACGCTTTCACTGAGAATGGATAGGCACTGTGCAAACGCCCAGAAGATCGCGGAGTTTCTGGAGAGACATCTGAAGGTCGAAACCGTCATTTATCCCGGCCTCGCGTCGCATCCGCAACATTCTCTTGCTGAGAAACAGATGAGCGGGCCCGGCGGGATGGTCAGCTTCCGTTTGAAGGGGGATTTCGAGGCCTGCAAGAAACTGCTGAAGAACGTGAAGGTTTTCACGGTCGCGGAAAGCTTGGGCGGAGTCGAATCACTAATCGAGCATCCTAGTTCGATGACCCATGCCTCCGTGCCGAAAGAAGAGAGGGAACGGATCGGAGTAACCGACTCGTTGATTAGATTGTCAGTGGGTCTCGAAGACATCGAAGATCTGATTACTGACTTATCCGAAGGACTGGATCATGTTTGAAGTGATTGGGTGATTTGTTATGAGCGATGAGCCAACCGTCGAAATCAGTTTTGACGAATTCAAGAAGGTCGACGCGAGGGTCGGCACGGTAACCCAAGTAGACCGCGTCCCAAGAACTGAGAAACTCTACCGAATACTCGTGGACCTAGGCCCTTTAGGCGTTCGACAGACCCTGTCAAGCCTCGTAGGATACTACGAGCCAAACGAACTGCTTGGACGAAAAGTGGTCTTTCTCTACAACCTTAAACCCACAAAATTTTCAGGCGAAGTTTCCCAAGGCATGTTGCTCGCAGCGGAACACGAATCTAAGCTCGCGCTTCTCACAACCGACCGCGAGATAGCAAACGGCGCACGGATTACCTGACTCTGCTTTCGCGTTGAGTGGCGGCCGGGTTAACGAGCCAATTTTGGGAATGATATTCAACCTTTAAATGGAATGATGCGCAATTTCAAAGAATTCTGAATAGTTAGTTTAATTCTGGAAGGTTTTTGATGCCGAGGAAAGGACCCACCGAACAGGACGTTCTACGAATAGTCATGGAACTCGGCGATATGGGCATCCTTCAATCCGACTTATGGAGGAAACTAACAGCGGACAGCCGCGAAGGATCGAGGGCAATCCTGCGGCTTGAGAAGAAAGGGCTGATTGCAAGGAAGAAGGAACTTCACGATGGTCGATGGACTTACAGGGTTTTCGCGAAAAGGCGCTACTCAACGATCGATTCGATAGTTGACATTCCTTGCGCGTTCTGTGACCTCGTTGGAAACTGCCCTCAGTCGTGGATAATGAACGCAAACAAATGCGAGAACCTTACCAAGTGGATGCACAGCGTCGCAGAATCTGCCAAAGCGGTAGCAAAAAGTGCCGAGTGAATGGTTACGTCAGCATAAAAGGGACCAATTTCACCGCCTCGCCAAGGCCAGGGGTTTCCGTAGTAGAGCTTCGTTCAAGCTACTGCAGATAACCAAGAAATACCGTTTCATCAAAGCCGGGGACTGGGTTCTGGATTTTGGTGCTGCACCCGGTGGGTGGTTGCAGGCAGCTCACCAGGTGGTCGGTAACGGCGGGTTCGTATTCGGAGTCGACATACAAGACATCGCCACCTTGCCGTTTAGGAATGTTTCGACTATGGTCGGCGACATAACCAAGTCTGAGATCGTCGACGAGATCAGGAAAGAAGCCGGTCCAAGCTTTGACGCGGTTCTCTCCGACCTCGCCCCAAATGTTTCTGGGGTTTGGGACGTAGATCACGCCAGGCAGATTGAGTTGGCTAGGTGTGCGGTTAGGGTGGGGGGTGCGTTGCTTCGAATCGGGGGAAACATGCTCGTTAAGGTATTCCAGGGGTCGGAGGTAAGGGAGTTCCGAGATCACATGCGGTCCCTGTTTGATGAGTTTAGGATTGTAAAACCTCCGGCAAGTCGGGCGGAGAGTGCGGAGCTATACTTTCTAGGACTTGGGTTCATCGGTGAACGGGCGGAATAAGGAAGCTATTTGTGGGATTGGGGCATCGGTGCGAAAGCCGCAAGGGTTGAAATGTGTTCTCGACGCCCGATACCCGTTCTCACGAAGCGAAGAGAGGAGGGTCGAGATTGGAGGAGGTTTCGTTCGAAAAGCGGCGGCAGCCGAATCTGTCGTGTAGTAGAACGGTGGGAAGTCAAGTTCACCCTCTATATAGCTGAGCGTTTTCTGGATTTCTGAAAATCGCGTCGAAAGGAGGAGGGGTGTGTGTTGAATCATTCTTTCAACCGTCTCTCGGTCCCAGAGTGGGCCAAGCCAGAATGGCCCACCAACTGAGGTCCGGGATCCACAGCTCCCGCATTCCCCATGGATTGAAGAGAGGAATGACGTAGTAGTTCGGGTTAGGCAGGCGGAACAATGAGTGACAAACCCTAGGTTAGCTAGGGATTCATTCGCTGCTTTCCTTCCCTTAATCACAGTAGCATACAAACGCCCGTAGTGGTCGGTTGCGTGCGAGAATGCGAGGCGAACACCAAGCTCCAGTTTGGCCGCAGTGGTCGCCACAGCGCTAGCCAAAGCTCTGAGAGCGACTTCCTTCTCAAACTCAACCCTGATCGAGTCGACACCGTATTTGCGTTTGCAGGCACGTGGCCGAGCTCCACAAAGAGGTCCCATATCTGTTGCCGTGGCCGTCAAAACTCCACCGTTCTCGGTTGCTCGTAGAGCGGATTCGAGGAACGGGGACGGAGAACCGAAAGGGTCCAAGTCGATGAGGTCGAACCTCTCGCGCGGATTCTCTGCAAGCAGCGTGAATGCGTCGGCTTCGATGACGGATATTTTGTTCTCCACGTTGTTCAAGCGAACAGTTTCCCGAGCCAATTCCGCCGCTTCCGGTTGCCTGTCGACAGCGACGACGCTAGCAACATTGGAGGCTTCTAATGCGTAACGGACCGCCCTAACGCCGGAGCCGGCCATAGGATCGCATAGCCGAAGCAACCTCTCTTTCGGGAAGTATGAGATAACAAATAGAATTGCGAGGTCGCGGTTAAAACTCATCTTAGGATTGTAGAACACGTTACTATAGCGAGAGGAGAACTGCACACGCGCCTTTCCTTCCACCACCACATCAGGATGGCCCGTGGGCGAGGGTGTAGGGGTTTTACCTGTTAGAGGTAATTCTTTCCGCAATCTCCGTTGGCATCCTATCCCGATTTTCTGGGGTGATTTCTAGGATCGTGAATTTTGACCTTATGGACGAGGTAAGCGGGTGTGAGACTCGTTTATGAATAGTTCCGAGAAAATGCTTCCGGGACGCCAAGCCCTTTTCAACCGCTCGGACTAATGGGACGCTGAAAAGTTCCATCGGACCCAACTCGTCAACTACTATGACCTCCGAATCCCTAACTGCAGTCTCAATAGATCCGACTCCAATTCGTTCAATATCCTCAAGATTTACTCGATATTTGCCAATTCGCGGCCCTTCCCTCATGTCAACATGTGCGAGGGTTCCCTTTTCATGCATTGCTAAATCCTCTAGGCTGAAGCCGACACGTATACCCGCCTCGCGTAACTCTCCCGATACCACGCCGCCTACACTAACACCGCGCTGGATTAGCAGCCCCACCGTCTTCGTCACTGTGGTTGTTTTCCCAGATCCAGGCTCCCCAGTGAGAAACAGACGCTGAGGCTCCATGATAGTAGCGCAGGTGTCGCAACTATTAACTTCTGGACTGCGTGCTTACTCCCACAGGTCGTACACACCGTGGCCAAACTCATAGCTGGTGTTGACGATGCCGGGCGAGGCCCAATCATAGGCCCACTTGTTATCGCCGCAGTACTGATCCCGGATGATGCTCAACAAGAACTTAGGGCTATGGGCGTTAGAGATTCGAAATTACTTACGCCCGAATCCCGGACCAAGCTGGATGCGAAGATCCGAAGCTTCGCGACCAAGATCACTTTTGTCGAGGCGCAGCCAAACGAGATAGATGATTTCGTCTTGCACGGGGGGCGACTTAGGAGACTGAATTTTCTTGAGGCAAGAATGATGGCTCAGGTTATTGGTCAATTAGAGCCTGAGGAAGCATTCGTAGACGCATCGGATGTAAACGAAGCGAGGTACGCAGAGAACATTCGTGAATTCCTTCCTGTGAACTTGAAGGGAATAAAGATCTTCTCCGAACACCACGCTGACAGGACGTACCCCGTAGTTTCAGCTTCGAGTATCATAGCCAAGGTGAGGAGAGATGCCGCTATCGAAGATCTCCGTAGCCGTTACGGCGACTTTGGCTCCGGGTACATGACCGACCCCAAAACGATGGCTTTCCTTCGAGAATGGCGACGAACTCATGCCGACTACCCACCAATCGTTCGTCAATCCTGGAAGACGATAAAGGAGATTGAGGCTGAAATTGGTCAGACTCGGTTCGGCCCGTAGTCGGACAGTTCCTTGGGCACTCCGAACCCTATGACTACTAGGGTGTGGAATCTTCGAATCAGCTCGCTGACGTCAGGCCTGTAAAGGAAGAGTGGATCATGATCCGAATACATGGAATGATAGCCTTCAGTTGTTCTGCCTAAGATTTTCTTCATAGTGAATTCTTCAACCCTGTCGCCTGAGATCGTGTACACGGACTTCCCGAGCTCCATTCTTCGCAGAACGATGAAGGGCAGTTTCAGGTTTCCGTGATACGCCGTGGGAACGATCTTCGATAATTCTTCTATCTCCGATTTGTTCAAGACGATGGAAGAGCCGTCCACCGTAGGAATCGTTGGGTTCTCTTCGGCTAGTAGTTCCTTCAGGGTTCTCCGTTGTTTCGGTAGATGGGTGTTGAGTTTTCTGAGTTCGCGGCCTAGGAGGGCGTCGAATGTCCTTTCTAACGTGCTCTTTGAGTTGAACATCTAACTTACCCTTTGGTCAGATAGACTAAGGCGTGGTCTTTCTCGTAAGGTTCAAGGCGAACTGTTTGAATCATGTTGAAATGTCTGTGACGAAGAATTTCTATTTCCTGTTTGAAAACGTCGGTCGGTTCCATTGTGACGTCGACGCTTCTCGACTTGATTGCAATAAGGGCCGCTCCACTCGGTTTCAGAAAAAGATCCGCGTTGTCCGCAAGGATTTTCGCCTGTTCCGGTTGAGCGACGTCGGAATAGATCACCTCAACCTGACCTACAATGGACTTGTATTTTTCGGGGAGTCGAGCGTCGGCTAGAACAGGGTAGACGTTTGAGCGATGTTCACATAGGGTGTCGATTAGCTCGCGCATGCTTCTCTGAGCAAACTCCACACAGTAAACCCGCCCATTGTTTCCAACAATGTCGCTCACGTGGCTGGCGGTCGTTCCAGAAGCGGATCCTAAGTATAGCACCGTCGTGCCGAACCGAATCGGTAAAGTGTCTAGGTGCCGAAGTATCGCGGCTGAGAGTTTACTCCTGTAGGCATCCCACGTACGGTACTCCGATTCACCGTCGCTCACTAGCCTCTCGCCATAAACACTAACTGTTGGCGCTAGGTTCTTTGTCGCCAAACGCCTACTATGGTCTTCAAGGGTGACCCAGTAGACGCCCTCAAACCTCTCATGTGGTTTAACGTCTGCGTGCATATTGTTTCTTCTTCGTGGACGGTGAGGGGGCTACCTTGTACCTCTCTTTTATTTCGTCAACCTTCTTGCTGACGTCTTGCCTAAGTTTCTCCCCGACGAAGTCTCCTCCGAAAGCATCGACCCTTGATGCTATGCTGAGCTTTCCTGACAGCGCTCTAGCGATCTTACCCCTCTGCCAGCGCGGGGACTGGTGGATGGCGGTGTTTTGGAATATGACCCCGTGCTTGGGAGGCCTCGCACCCGTTTTCAGTGAACGGAACAATGCTTTCTCGGCACCGAGAACCTGCAAGGTACTTGCCGGCATCTTCGCTAAATTCTCAAGGCTTCCCGCAATCGAGATCAGTCTAGCTGAGAGGGAAGCTCCTACGATCGCCGTCATGTTGGGGGCGATTTGTTTGAGGGAGTCCTCAACGAAGCTTTCGCTCTTCTCCCTAAACTTATACAAGTCTAACATGAGCCCACAGAATGCTTGGAGAACCAACAAATCTGAATCATCTATGTTCGCGCCCATCGACTTCGACGCGGCCTTAGCAAGTTCCTCCGCCTTCTCGTTCGGCAGACCCTCACCTATTAGCGCTTCAGAAGTGAAGTTACGCCTGTTCCCCAGCTTCGCCACAAGCCTAGCGACCATGTCATGCTTCTCAACGAGCCTATCCATTTCCGGAAAATGAAGGCCATACCACTCTCGAACGCGACCTGCGAGGAGGTTGAG
Organism: Candidatus Bathyarchaeota archaeon; assembly: GCA_963733055.1. Classification (GTDB taxonomy): domain Archaea; phylum Thermoproteota; class Bathyarchaeia; order 40CM-2-53-6; family 40CM-2-53-6; genus FEN-987. Next base: position 82,566 of record CAVTBR010000002.1, on the reverse strand, counting down.
AACCTTGTCCAAGTCGTCCATCGCGCGAACAGCCTGCACTGCACTCAAGTCGCGCTTCGCAGCGGCGCTGGCGATTCCTAACCTCGCTAACTCCAGAGTTACTTTTCGCGCGAAATCATTGTATGCCCGTGGTGTCTTCAGGGAAGGCGAGACGAGGGTCTGTTGGCTCAACCACTTGTCTCGACTCTTCTCTTCCGTCGCCAGGCGAGTCCGGAAGTGCTCGGCGAGAGGAATCCCTTTGGCGGCTACTGTGACTTTTCCTTCCGTCTCGGCCGTTCTGGCGAGTTGTCTACTTTCGAATACGATCGGAGAATATTTCTCAGCGACCCGCTTCAGCGTCTCTAGGATTGGTGGGGTAAGCTTCCCGTCTTGGATGTCCTTTAGCTCCACCGCCGCTTTTTTCGGATCTTGAGAGAAAAGGACGTTATCGATAACCTCCTCCTTCTCATTTAGAATGAATATGCCTACTGGCGTTTCGACGAAATATGCTTCCAAGTCGCGGTTCTCCGATTCAGCCGAGTGATACTTCAACGGACGCTAGTTGCCCGCGGCTTGAATAAACTTTGTCAAACCCGGAATTGGGCCTGTCGGATCATCGTTCTCGACCAAATCGGCCAGGCCCCAATTTGAGGCTAGCAGCACGTGAGTAGCATAATCAAATCGCGTGCCCCAAGTTATCGGGGCGCTCCGATTGCCTAGGACTTTTGACGTTTTGGAAAACTGAATAAGGAAAACTTGCGAGTCTTTGTTTGCTTGGTCCACGAGGAGAGGACTTTGTTGATCTGTTCTGGCCACTGGATCTCTCCTCCGCACTTGTCGCAGTACTTGCTTTCTAGGAAGACCTCGCGCTTGCAATTCTCGCAGAAGAACCGTTTCTGTTGTTGAAGTTTCTCGGTAACCGTGATAATCTTAGCCTCCGGATCGTTGGCCTAACTATGGGTAGGTAATATGTTGATTTACGCTGCCGTGGAATCAATATCCAGCGGAATCAACGGTGTTCTTTCACAGTATTATAGCAAAAACCTGCGAATAGATAGAATGAACCACCTCAAATGACCTAAGTCGACATGCCCTAGATGGTTTGCTGGGGCACCGCTAGGTGACGTTGACCTGGATCGAGTTATAACCGGTCGCGCCGTTGGGAAATGATTGCGCATTAGTAGAATCCTGTACCTGTCCGGTGCCATCGGTTGCTCTAGCGGTAATGGTTTGGGTTCCCTTTGTCATTGGAGTCCAACTGTACGCCCATAAGACCCAGGAATATGGTGACTTGGGTGCTTTCAATTCGGCCAGGTTCCAGGTGGATCCGCCGTCGGTGCTAACCTCGACCTTGCTGATGCCTCTGTCCCCAGCGAAGGCCACGCCCGCGATTGGTAACGACCCGTTAACTTGGGCTCCATCCCCTGGGTAGTAGAGGATTGAGGTTGTGTGTATTTGGGCATCATTAGTCCAACCACGTTCTTGCCAGTATCCGAGGTACACGTTGTCCGACACCTCGATTCCAGTGATCCACTTAGCATTCATCATCCCATACAGACCGGGTATGATCGCACGCAGCGGAGAACCATGTTCCGTTGGGAGTAGTTCGTCGTTCATCTTGTACGCTAGTAACGCGCCGGGCTCAAGCGCCCTTTGCATAGGTATACCCACCGAATACCCTTCGGCACAGTGGAAGACAACGTAGACCGCGTCGGAGTTGAGGCCCGCTTGGTTCAGAATTGTTGCGAGAGGCACCCCAGTCCATTTTGCGTTGCTAATCAGAGCACCGGCGGGATTGACAGTGTTGCTCACGCATTCCAGGGTTGCGTACTGATCCTTGGTTGGCATGGCTAGAAGGTCGTTCTTCGATATTGTGAGTGCTTTGTTCACTTTTCCAGTGACATTCAGCGTCCACGTATTGAAGTCGAGTTGCGGCGGGAATGGATCGATATCAACGCGGTAGAAAATTCGCGTATCGGTGACCTCGGAAGCGATTAGGTTGGCAATGCGCGGGTCGCTGAAGATATCGGCTGCTCCCGTCACACTCCCGGTCGGGCTCATAGTGGTTTGTGCGCTGTTGACTGGGATCGGAGTGTTGCTTTGGATAACGGGTTGGCCCGAAAACAGTGATAGCCCCACTCTGGCAGCAAAGTATACGATTGCTATCGCCAACGCGCCCAACCCCACCCGTTTTAACAGTTTGCGGCGTTCGGGGGCCAATCTAACAGTTGGTTGTGCCACGGCGGGAAGGCCAATCTTCAAGCTCGAGACTACGAAAGCGGCAAACCCAAGGTTGATCACAACTGCAAGCGCGGCGACAAGCGCCATGCCTGTTGTAGAGGCGAGCACTGATACGCTCGAAGCGAATCCAGCTTCGAGGCCTAGGCTAAGAGCGGTTGTGATTACAGTTCCTATGCCAACCAGCCCCCATTTGGAAATCTTGCGCCTCGAGAGTAGTCCGATTAGAATTCCGATTGCACCGTATACGATTACGAAGATGACCGAGGCGAAGGTCAGGGCGCCGTATTTCGCGTATTGGCGAAGATTGTCGACGACAACTGATTGGATTGACCCTGGCACGGGGTTGATTAGCACTTGGAAAATCGCTTCGGGCGGGTACGGTAAGCCAAGAAGTTCAGTGCCCACATAGAATACGAGAGTTGCAATTGCCCCGGCGAATAGGCCTATCAGAAAACATCGTTTGGTTGAATGAACAGAACTCAAGTCGTTCCCTTCATATCTGTGAATGCGCACGTTGAAAAAGGTTCAGGAAACATAATGCTCAAAATGACGGGATTCTCTGCGTTGCAGATGATTCTTCGTGAAATCAATGCTCTTCGAGAGTAGAGGGCATGGAAACTCGATATAGCGATAGACCAAGATAACGCCCAATTTATGCCCAAATACGATGACGAGGTGAATCTGTCGTTCTTTAGCGCTCCTTTTCCAGAGGTCTGCATTAGCTACGCAGAAAACTCAGTCCGATCATCAAGCTCTCGCCTATTCTTGAGGAATTGTTCACACGCTGGACAAACATAAGTGCCGACGAACTGCATAATCATTGGCCATCTAGGAATGGCGAGTTCTTAGCAAGTTTTAGAGGTTTACCGGTGTGTAAACCAAATGTCACCTGTTTCAAAGCCGAATCTGATATTAGGCGATGTTAAACAACGTGATTCGTCGGAGTAATTCACTTTCTGTTGAGGTGGAAGGTGCGATTTGTCAAGCGCGGTTAGGCGACTCATTTGGTGGGTCTTCACCGGGAGTCGAGGAGGGCCAAACCGCGCCAGATTAGTCGTGGCCGTCAAGGAGAACCCTATGAATGCGAATCAAATTGCAACCCATCTCGGCATGGATTACAAGACCGTGAAGCATCACCTGCATGTACTCCAGAAGAATCATCTAATTGTAGGAGCCGGTGAAGGTTACGGCGCTATGTACTTCGTTTCACCTGACCTAGAACAGAATTATGATGAATTCCTTCGGATTTGGATGAAAATTAAGCAAGAATCCAGCCCATCTAATTGAATTCAGGATTTCTTTTGGAGTTACGCGACGTTGTATGTCACTCTTTCTTTGTCGTCTTTGAGGGGTCACCTTCTTCTGCACCTAATTTCTTTAAACGTGTTTCTATGAATTGAGTTAACTTTTCTTGGCTGTATTCGCTCTCACGTTTCTGTTTATCGAGGTTCTCCTTGATGAGCCTCAGCAGTTCCTCGCTGTTCACTGGTTTGATCAAGTAGCCGTCGACGCCTTTGTTGATGGCTTTAACTGTGTTTTGTAGGGCTGGGTAACCGGTGAGTATGATCTTGACCATTCTTGGAGTTGTTTCTCTCAGACCCGTTAAGAGTTCGGTGCCATCCATGTCTGGGAGGCGAATGTCTATCAGAGCGAGATTGTAGAAGTTTGCCTCGGACTTCTCGATGGCCTGTTTCCCGTTTTCTGCTGTGTCCACGGAATAGCCTGCATGCTTCAAGGTCATTGAAACGGTTTTCCTAATGTTTTCGTCGTCATCGATCACTAAGATTCTGGCTGATTCGCTCATTCCGGACTAACCTCCAGCTTAACCTCCTCAGGCCTGAGGGGAAGTTGTATTGCAAAAGACGCCCCCCGTCCACCTTCACTTTTCACTGACATACTTCCTCCATGAGCATCCACAATACGTTTGCAGATCGCCAACCCTAAACCCATTCCCTTCGCCTTTGTCGTTTGGAGTGGCTTCCAGAGATTCGCCATAATTTTTTCCGCCATACCGGACCCAGTATCTGCCAAGGCGATTTCGACATTCCCATTGGATTTCTTGCTGTTTATGGTGAGGGTGCCGCCTTGTGGCATGGCGTCGATTGCGTTCTGGATGAGGTTGATGAACACCCTCTTCATCATGTCTGGGTCAACGCTCAGTGCCGGTTGGTCTTCGGACAAATCCTGTACCATGACATTCCTTGGAATGCTGACGGCTCCTAATGCATCCCTTGTAATGGACTTCGGCGTTGCCTCCGCCCGTTTCAATTTGATCTCCGCCGAGTAGTCCAGGAGGTCTTTTACGATAGCGTCAGAATAATGGACGCTCTTCTCAATTACTTGCAGCATTTCGTTTCGCTCCTCCGTCGTCAATGACTCTTGTTTCAAGAGGTGTAGAGCTCCTATTATTCCCTGCAATGGGTTACGAAGGTCATGACCAACCATTGCCGCAGTCTCGCCGATGACGGCAAGTCTTTCGGCTTTTACAAGCTTTTCCTCCAGCTTCTTTCGTTCGGTTACATCGATGCACACGCCCAGCACGTCCAGAACGTGTCCTTCGGCGTCACGAGTGACTTTCATTTCCTCGCGGAACCAGCGGTATCCTCCGTCCCGGTGAAGAAACCTGAACTCGAACGTATGATGCCCATCTCTCCAGAGCAACGGGACCTCCGCCAAATATTTGGCCAGATCATCAGGAGGTACTCGACTGTTGAAGAATTCTGACCCAGACTTGCCTAGAAAGTTCTTCGACTCGAATCCGAATATAGATTTAGTGCTTTCACTCACAAACGCCGAAAATGTGTTGGAGAGGTCAGGGAGAGGTTTTTCAAGAACGAGCACCGCGGGGTTCGATGCAACAACATACTCAAGCTGTTCTCTGGACGCTCGAAGTTCTTGCTCCAACTTCTTCTGGGGAGTCAAATCGACCAAGCAATACAGAACCTTAGCAAGTGATTGCTCGTAACCGGGAACTACAGCACATATCAGATTCCAATGCTTCATTTCCCCGAGCAAACTTCTATTTTCGATCTCTGCTTCATAGTGCTGCTTGCCTTGAGCCAAAGCAACTATATCCCCCACAAATTCTTGACTCGATTCTGAGAAGAGGCGTCTTGCTCGTTTGCCTCCAATAATCTCGTCCACCGACTTCGCGCCGTAGAGATCCAACGTAGCCTTGTTCACATTGACGACTCTCACCAGTGCAGCGCATTTGGCGAGATCCTCTGGGTGGGTGGCGAAGTATGCGTCGAAATCCGAAATCCCTCCTTGGCGTAATTCATCTAAGAACTGTTTCATTTCAGAGAGGTCGTCCTCCCACAGCGATACCGGGGAGGCTTCGAACAGCTCGCGATACTTCTCCTCGCTTTCCCGTAGTTCTCTCGTTCTTTGAGCCACCAACTCCTCGAGGTGCAGCGAATAGTTCTTCAATTCTTCTTCCAACCGTTTACGTTCGGTGATGTCGCGGTTTATACCTGCAAGACCGATGACCTTTCCGTTATCGTCGCGCAATGGTACCTTAGTTGTCAGGAGCCATCGTGTTTTGCCGTCTGGGTCTATCGTGCGTTCTTCTCTGTTAAGGAGAGGCTGTCCTGAACGTATTACCTCCTGTTCGTCGTCGTAGTAGCTTGTTGCCAGTTCTCGCGGAAAAAACTCGAAGTCCGTCTTCCCAATCACATCGTCCGGTGTCTTGGCTCGCAAGAGGCGGGCATCCGCAAGGTTGCAAATCACAAATCTACTCTCAGTGTTTTTGACAAAAATGTTGTCGGGGAGGTTGTCTATCAGCGTACGCAATATGGTTCGTTCATGCGTCAACGCATCTTCCATTCGTTTGCGTTCGGTTATGTCTCCGAATGAGAATTGGATTGCGGGCTTTCCTTCGTAAGTGATTTTCGCTCCCCTAACCAAGACCGGGACTTCTGAACCGTCTTTCCTGATCAGACTTATCTCATAACTACCGGCGTCTTCGCCGCGTAGTCTCTTGGAAACGTTTTCCTTAAGCAAACTCCTAGATTTCTGCGACACGGCTTTCTCCATTGGGTCAAATGAGGGCGATACGAGCTCTTCGTAAGTCCAACCTATCCTGATGGTTGTGGCACTGTTGACGTACTTCAGTCTTCCATCCTGAAAAATACCGATCAGGTTTGGCGAATTCTCAACTAACGCCCGATACTTCTCCTCGCTTTCGATTAGCTTCTCCTCCATCTGTTTGCGTTCCGTGATGTTCCTTCCATATGCATTGACGTAGCCAGCGACCGGAACGGGTACCAATTGAAATGAGTAAGTTCGTTCCTGAATGTCGATATCAACTAGTCTACTGGTATGGTGCGTGAGTAACTCTTTGACCAAGTCCTGCCAGAACTTGGGGCATATGTCTCCAACCTTGCACCTCCATATTTGCAGTAACGCGTTGCTGGCTTGATTGGCGTAGAGAATTGTCCCATTGCCGTTCAGCCTGAACACAAGACTAGGACTCTCGGAGAGAAGTCTCGCTATACTCTCCAGCTCCTCTTCATGCCTAGTGCGTTCAGTTGTGTGCTTCTGTACAGTTTTCCGTAGCGACCGGTGCGCCTTAATTGACCCGCCCTTCGTTAGGTTTCGTTTCCTCACTTTCACCCTCTTTTTCCTGGTCAACGCATTCACCAAATTACTTCGATCATTACATTTGCAGCTTCAATTTTCGCTTCGTCAACGTATTCGAGCAGAGTGCGATGCGGATCCGCTGTAAATTCAAGTCCTAACTTAAAGTAGAATTTCCTTGCGATGGATTTGGATATGACCAGTGAACTGGGAACGCCAAAAGTCTTCTCTAGAGTAGTGAGTAGAGTGTCAAGTCTGTAAGGCACTTGATCTCTCGAGACAGAGTGAAATGTCTGCAGATGAGTATATAGGGCATCAACCACGGCTCGGCTAAGTACTGCCGTAATGGTTTCGTCTATGGATTCAACCAAAGCATTGTTGACCTCTAAGCCGAGTTGTGGTTGTCGCAATTCAACCAGCGGATTTTGAAGGCTTCCATGCGTCAGCTTGCGAAGGATTCATTCTTCGATCTTCACCGTGCCTCGCTTCACCAGAATCCTATCGTGGTCTTTGATGAACACAATCAGATCACCGTTGTCGGCCCCGAGGAACTCTCTCACAAATTTCGGGAGCGTCAATTGATACTTTCCCGTAACAGTCGACTTACCCACGACCTCCATGGAATCACGCCTTAATGGAATCATGGAATACGTGCGCCATAGGCTCTGTGTAACCTCCAACAGCAACGTTTGGTAACAACCGAGCTTACGAGAACTGAATACACTGGTGGAACAATTCGAGCTAAGGGCAGGAATTAGGGCTAAAATTGGGGGAACCTAGATAACTCGCCCATGCGAAGAACTGTGAAAATACGTGCGAACACTGCAACTCGTTGGAGAACGTGCTCAAGGAAGTAGTTGGGCCGAAGGTCATCGAGATTCTCATGAAAAGGGTTAGAAGTAAGTTGCACGAAGCCCCGTCTAATCTGAGTCAACGTGAATTGGAGTTGAACAGCGTTAGCTAATGGAGTTCACGCCTCCCAGTGCTACGATTTCTTGTCGTATCACTTATTGACCTCATTGATTTGATTTATCTGAATGGGTTGAATTGATTTGGACGAAACTATGGCGGTAGTTGCCTTCTTCTCCTTCCTGAATGTGGTATTGCTGATTGGGTTGATTTGGATCTACCTGAGCAGCTTTAGGAAAGTGCGTGCGCAATTCACGTTAGGTTTGGTTTTCTTCGCGGGGCTGTTCCTCGTCCAGAATCTGATCGCGCTCTACTCCTTCCTATCTATGTTCATGTATTACGCAGCTGGAGTGGAGGGAATTGTATTGGCGATAACGGTGGTTCAAACGGCGGCACTCGGTGTCATGCTTTGGACGGGTCTACGTTAAGACACTTAAGAAGGGGGAGAAGCCGCCGAAAGCCGGCGGGGCAAGGGAGCAAGAAAATCAGAGAATACCGGCCGGGGACCTTCGACAAACGTGTAGCATACGGTCAGAGGGAACGAAAGCTCATGCTTGTCGCGAGAGGCATTCTGCGTGGCTTCAAAGTGAAATGCGGCACAGAGAACGCCGCGAGAAATCTGGCATACAGCCTCAGGATTCGAGCCAATCGAATTGACGAAAGCGAGAACCTTGGTTTTGCGCCAAGAGTGAGAGTGGACGGCGTGAAAGTGTTCGTAGTCGGCAAACCGAAGCGTACTCAACCCAGAGTTCAACTTAGCGGAGAACTTGACCGCCAAGATTAGCCCCGAGCGTGGTTTCGGAGTAAGGTTTACTAATTCTCCCCATAACCGGGGAACTGGTTTTCGAATGAAGTTTGGTGTTTGCATACCTAACTACGGCGAAACATTCTCGGTTGACGCGATGCGAACGGTCGCGGTTGAAGCGGAGAAGATGGGCTATGAGTCAATTTGGACAACAGACCACCTTCTCATGCCCCTCAATAGCGGCACACCGTACGAGACTATCTTGGAAAGCATAACCTCACTCGCGTACCTTGCGGCACACACCACCACAGTGAAGCTCGGCATCTCCTCCCTGATCTTGGCAATGCGAAATCCAGTCGTCGCCATCAAGCAACTTGCGAGCGTAGATCACCTAAGCGGAGGGAGAGTAATGCTTGCAACTAGTTCAGGGTGGAATGAAAAAGAGTTCGCCCACCTTGGCTCAGATTTCCACACGCGAGGCAAGAGGCTAAACGAGTCCATCAAACTCGCTCGGAAATTGTGGGCTGAAGAAGGGACCGTCGACTTTCAGGGCCGAAACATCCCCCACAAGATCAGCAGTGCAGTGTTCCGGCCTAAGCCAATCAAGAATCATTTGGAAATCTGGATCGCGGGCGCCAGCAAAGCAGCGATGAAGCGAGCAATATCGCTCGGAGATGCATGGCACCCAAACGTCACCCCGCTGCCAACGTTCAAGGATCTCGTCTCACAATTCAGAAACCTGTCTGGCGGAAAGGAGAAACCCATCGCCGTCAGAATACCGGTTAATATCAAGACCAAGGATACAATATTCGTGGGACCTCAGGGGGACCGCCGACTAATCCTATCGGGAAACATGCCGGAAAACAAGAACACGATCTCAGAACTTTCGAAACTCGGCGTATCCTCCGTCCTCGTAACCCCCAGCCCGAGCGGAATGACGACACTCGCCGATCAAGTGGAGAGTTTACGGGCGATATCCGACAACTTCATCCGAAGATCGGAGTACATCGCCTAAGTGGGCTAGGAGCTTCAATGGAATGTGTGCTAGCGTTGTGTCGGTCAACGTGGGCCAAATTCGAGCTGTAGAATGGCAGGGCCAAAAGTTTTCCACGGGCATATTCAAGACCCCTGTTAAAGGCCCACTTCGTGTAGAAACGCTTGGTTTGCAGGGAGACGTACAGGCTGACCTTGCGGTGCACGGGGGCAAGGAGAAGGCAGTATACGCATATCCTTCCGAACATTACGAGTATTGGGAAGATCAGTTGCACGTTGACTTACCGTTGGGAATGTTTGGAGAAAACCTGACGACTCAGGGGCTTCTTGAGGAGGCGGTGCATACGGGCGACTCCTTTCAGTTTGGATCCGCGGAACTGATCGTAACCCAACCAAGGTTTCCTTGCTACAAGCTTGGAATGAAGTTCAATTCGATGGAGATGGTGAAACGTTTCCAGCTAAGTGGACGAAGCGGTTTCTACCTTGCCGTCTTGAAGGAGGGACAGGTCGCGGCCGGAGATCCGATCAGCGAAATCACCACCAATACGAATGGCTCCACGATTGCGGAGATATTCAAGTCAGAAGAATAATGTGGGTTGAGAGGGGAGAGTTGTGAAAGCCATCCGAGTTCACGAGTTCGGTCCTCCGGAAGTAATGCGGCTCGAAGAGGTTGGAGACCCAGAGGCCGGGGATGGAGAAGTTGTTGTCAGCATTCGCGCGGCTGGTGTGAACCCGGTTGATGCGTATGTTCGTGCGGGCGCTTATGCACGAAAACCGTCCTTGCCTTATACTCCTGGTAGTGACGCGGGAGGCGTGGTTGAATCTGTAGGCAAGAATGTGACGTTGAAAGTTGGGACTCACGTGTACGTTTCAGGGTCGGTGAGTGGCACTTATGCTGAGAAGGCACTTTGCAAGGGGACGGATGTACACGAACTGCCATCAAAACTGAGCTTTACTCAGGGCGCAGCGATCAATGTTCCCTACGCCACCGCTTACCGGGCTCTCTGTCAACGGGCACATGCGGCCGCCGGGGAAGTTGTTCTTGTTCATGGCGCGAGTGGGGGAGTTGGAATTGCAGCGGTTCAGATCGCACGTGCCGCAGGGTTGCGAGTGTTAGGGACCGCTGGATCACCGAAGGGAATTGAACTCGTGCTACGCGAAGGTGCGCACTTCGCGCTGGACCACAAGGCTCCTGACCATTTTGATCAGGCTTTAGCGCTAACTGACGGGAGAGGAGTGGATATTGTCTTGGAGATGCTGGCAAACCTGAACTTGGGAAGAGATCTGAAAATTCTCGCTCCTGGAGGGCGTGTAGTGGTTGTTGGGAGTAGAGGCCCGGTTGAGATTGACCCGCGCGAGACTATGATCCGTGATGCCGTGGTCCTAGGTATGCTCTTGTCCAATGCTGGCGAACGGGATTTGAAGTCAATTCACAGCGCTCTCTTCGCGGGATTAGAGAATGGCTCCCTCAGGCCCGTGGTGGGCAGGGAGATGCCGTTGGCAGAGGCGCCCAAGGCGCATGAGGATATCCTAAGCTCGGGTGCTTACGGAAAGATAGTTCTGATACCCTAGGGCCCTCACAAACTATTCGTGACCCAGGACCCGGTGAGGTTTGTACGGCTCCTCAAGCCTCGCCATGTCATCCTTGCTCAACTGGAGTTCGACCGCCTGCACAGCCTCCTCCACATGTTCGATTTTCGAGACCCCGACGATCGGCGCGGTCACGCCTTTGTGGAGTAGCCAGGAAATAGCCACTTGAGCCACGGAAACGCCTTTTTCCTGAGCAATCGCTGCCGCGTTTTCTAGGACGTCAAAGTCTTCGGGTCGGAAGAAACGTGTGGTGAGAAGTTCGTCTGACTTGTACCGCACCGCGTCCGAACTCTGCCCCCGCTTGTATTTGCCCGACAAGAACCCCTTCCCTAGAGGGCTCCAGGGTAGGAGTCCTACACCCTCCTCTTTGCAGAGGGCATTCATTTCGCGTTCCTCTTCCCGGTAGCATAAGTTGTAGTGGTTCTGCATGCTCACGAACCTTTCCAGACCGAGTCGGTCGCTTGTTGAGAGCGCTTTTGCGAACTGCCACGCCCACATGCTTGAAGCCCCAATGTAGCGCACTTTTCCTTGGTGGATTAAGTCGTCGAGGGTGCGGAGGGTTTCTTCGATCGGTGTCTCGTAATCCCACCTATGAATCTGGTACAGGTCTACGTGGTTCGTTTGGAGTCGTTTGAGGGATTCGTCGATTTGTGCGAGTATATGATATCGTGAGAGTCCGTGCTGGTTCGGCTTTTCGCCCATTGGGAAGTAGACTTTCGTGGCTAGTACTACGTCGTCCCGGTTTTGTTTCAGCAGTTCGCCCGTTATCTCTTCGGATCGGCCTCCTGAGTAATAGTTGGCGGTGTCGAAGAAGTTGATGCCTAGTTCGATGGCGCGTTTTACGATGGGACGAGCCTTATCGAGTTCTAGTTGCCAAGGTTTCTCGTTGCCGAACGACATGCAGCCGATACAGATTCGTGAAACTTTGACTCCGGCTTTCCCTAAACGAGCGTATTGCATATTCGCCAGGTTAGCTGCCTTGAGGATAAATGGTTCTCTAAATGGTTGGAAGCGTTCCCGTATGTTTCTTTTTCTACCTGCGACCCCTGGGGGGGCATAGTTTTCTATGGCGCGCAGTTCGGCTCGGTTGCGGGTTGAGATTGTAGCCAATCGGCCGATCTAGGATGGTTTCAGGAAGGCGACGAGGATTCCCAGTTCGATTATTGTGAAGACAAGGAGGGCTCCTACTTCTCCCCACGCCTTCCAGCGTTTGGCTAAGGTTGGTGCGACGCGGAAGGCGGCGTAGAGGACCCAGGCGACGGTCAGGATGGCTGCTAGGTAGACGTAGTTGACCATGATTCCGCCACTTGTTAGATGTGGTTTAGCTAATTTCAGATTTTCGGCCCATCCGTTGAGTTCATACCGAAGCCCCTTTGCACAGGTGGATGACGCGAGGCGACCGTTCACTTGGATGAGGCAATACAAGTCAGGAAGTTGACCAAGGTCTTCGGCGAACTTAGAGCCGTTGACAACGTGGACTTTAGCGTCAACCAGGGCGAGGTCTTCGGGCTTCTGGGACCGAACGGAGCAGGCAAGACCACCACAATCTCCATCCTTTGCACAATCCTCAAACCAACCGAAGGAACCGCGATCGTGAACGGCTTTGACGTAACCAGGAACGCATCGAAGGTTAGACGGTCGATCGGCATCGTATTCCAAGAGCCAAGCATCGATGACAGATTGACGGGCCGGGAGAACTTGGAGATGCACGCAGACCTCTACGGCGTGCCCCGCGCGGATCAGAAGAAACGGATTAACGAGGTGCTCGAACTCGTGGAGCTTGAGCAGCGAGCCGACGCACTAATGAGAACATATTCGGGAGGCATGCGCCGGCGGTTAGAAATCGCGAGGGGGCTAATCCACTACCCTAAGGTACTCTTCCTGGACGAACCGACAATCGGCCTCGACCCGCAAACGAGAGAACACATCTGGAAGTATGTCGCCGAGTTGAGCAAACGAGAGAGCATAACAACGATACTCACAACCCACTACATGGAAGAAGCTGATCGCCTTTGCGACCGCATCGCAATCATAGACCAGGGCAAGATCATCGCACTAGACGAACCTGAACGGCTTAAGGACAAACTCGAAGGAGACATAATCACCGTGAAATCCAGCTCAGTCAATGAGCTCTCTGAGATCTTGGGAGAGCTGAAGCTTGCGAAGGAAGTGAAGGAGGAAGATGGGGCGTTGAAATTGGTGGTGCGGGATGGAGAGACGGTTCTGCCGCGAATAGTCGAAGCCGCCGCTAAAGCTGGAATACGCATCGAGTCCATGTCAATCCATGAGCCGACGTTGGACGACGTGTTTCTGCATTACACGGGCAAAGAGATGCGATCAGAAGGCTCCGACGGATACCACGGACTTGACCAAATCAGAAGGATGGGCATCAAATGAGTGAATTACGTGGCATCTACACCCTATGGCTTAGAGAAGTAAAACGATACGCTCGAGAGAAGACTAGGCTAATCAGCTCCTTCATCCAACCACTACTCTGGCTCGTCATCTTCGGGTCCGGAATGCGATTCGCCGCCGCGGGGTTGGTGGGGATCGATTACCAACAATTCATCTTCCCAGGCATCGTCGGCCAAACCCTCTTGTTCACCTCAATGTTCATGGGCATATCGGTAATCTGGGACCGAGAATTCGGCTTCATGAAAGAGATTCTAGTCGCACCAATCTCAAGAATATCAGTCTTCGTCGGCAAAATGCTGGGCGGCAGCACCGACGCGGTAATGCAAGGCAGTTTCGTTTTCGTCTTCAGCTTCATAGTCGGAATCAGATTCGACCCCGAATCCTTCCTCTTATCCCTCCCAGTGATGTTGCTGATTACGTTCGGGCTAGTATCAATTGGGCTGACGTTGGCTTCGTTGATGGGAAGCTTGGAAAGCTTCGGCGTGATACAGACTTTCGTCAACCTGCCACTTTTCTTCTTAAGCGGAGCCCTCTTTCCCCTCACATACGTACCCCAGTGGCTACGATGGGTAAGTGTAGTCGATCCATTGACCTACGGCGTCGACGCGCTGAGGGTTATGGTTCTCAAATCTGCTTGGGTACCAATCTACCCATTATACTATGATCTCTTAGTTCTTGTCGCCTTCGACCTTGGCATGATCTGCATCGGAACCGCGATCTTCAGCCGCGTCAAATAGGAAACGGTAAACCGAGCTACGGTGTAAGGGCCAACAGCGGTCCAGTATCCATGGAGATCTTATGGAACCTGGTTGGGGCAGAGAGAGTTATAATAGAAGAATCACTGCATTTGATTACTGAGTGTAACCTATGCCGAAAGGATACATGGGTAAGATTCTTCGAGTCAACCTCTCAACCGGAAAGATTACCGCCGAACCCCTGCGAGACGATGTCGCACGGAAGTATATCGGCGGCAGAGGACTATCCGCGAAGATTCTGTTTGACGAACTCAAACCGGGAATTGACCCCCTCGGACCAGACAACAAGATGGTCATTGCATCAGGCCCAATGGGAGCTATTCCCTTCTCGGGGAACAGCCGATTCAGCATCTGCGCCAAGTCTCCACTCGGGATAGGATGGGGCGAATCATATAGTGGCGGGTACATGTCCCCGAAGATCAAGCAGGCTGGTTTCGACGCTTTCATAATTGAAGGAGTTTCAAAGAACCCGGTCTGGCTCTATGTGAACGAAGGAAAAGCCGAGCTTCGAGACGCATCGAAATACTGGGGAAAGTCCACCGAGGAGGCTGAGAATGGAATCAAGAAAGAGTTAGGTGACACGGACAAGCGGCAGACAAGCGTCGCCACGATTGGCCAGGCAGGCGAGAAGAAAGTGCGCTTCGCCGCAATCATGAACGACCTACGCGAAGCGGCCGGCCGATCGGGCATGGGCGCGGTTATGGGATCGAAGAAACTGAAAGCTTGGGGTTGCAAGGGAAGCCAGAAGGTCCCCGTACATGACGATAAGAAGCTGAATGAGTATGTGAGACAATGCGTGTCTGAAGTTAAGAAAGGTCCGTACATAAAACCGCTCCGCGATTACGGTACGAATGGGGACACGGACGACTTGAACGCCTCGGGAAGGCTTCCGACAAAGAACTTTTCGCGAGGAACTTTCGAAGGAGCGGATAAACTCACCGGGGAAACGATGGTTAGTAGCGGATTGTTGGTCGGGAGAGACACGTGCTGGGCATGCTCGACAAACTGCAAACGGGTTGTTGACGGGAAGGAACCATACCAACTCGACAAGGAGGTTGGCGGCCAGGAGTACGAAACCTCAACCGCGTTCGGCTCTTATTGCTTGAACAGCGACATGTACGCAGTTGCAAAGGCAAACCAACTCTGCAACCTGTACGGTATGGATACAATCTCCACTGGGGTCGTCGTTGGCTTCGCTATGGAAGCGTACGAGAAGGGAATTATCACGAAGGAGCAGACCGGAGGGCTTGAGATCAAGTGGGGAAGCCCCGACGCCATTATCAAACTGGTTGAGCTAATCGGAAACCGAGAAGGCATCGGAGACCTCTTGGGCGAAGGTGTTTGGAGGGCTGCACAAAAGTTAGGAAAAGGCGCAGAAGATTTCGCAATCCACGTGAAAGGCCGCGAGGTACCGATGCACGAGCACCGCGGTAAACGGAACGTGGGCTTGATGTATGCAGTGGCAGATCGTGGAGCTTGCCACATGGAATGGGAACATGACGACTACTGGGAGGCCGATACTTACCTCAAACCGGAACTTGGGATGGTAGCCTCAGAGCTGCCCAATCGTACCCTGCTGGATTATGGGCCGAGCAAGACGAAGCTCGCGAAGATTCTGGCCGATCTCTGGTCGATGTGCAACAGCCTCGTCGTATGCGTATTCGACATATACCCCGGAGGGGGAATCGAACACTCCACCCTACTAGGAATATTGAATGCCGCGACGGGCTGGGACATGACCATGAAGGAGTACATGCAAGCCGGCGAAAGAGCGATCGACCTTTCGAGAGCCTTTAACGCACGAGAGGGCCTAACTAGGAAGGACGACACCCTGCCAAAAAGGCTCATGGAGCCGCTCCCTGACGGAGCGTTCGCTGGCAAACCCTTCGGCCAAGACATACTCGACACTATGCTCGACAACTACTACGAACTCCGCGGCTGGGACAAGAAAAGCGGGATGCCTACACGAGCCAAACTTGACGCCGTCGGGCTCAGGGACGTAGCGGACCAGCTCGAGCGGATGCACAAGCTCCCCAACTAACCCTGCTCGCAGAATATGTACCTGTTCCCGCGGGATTATGTCCATAATCCACGCCTGTAGCGGAGCTTCAGCTGACGGTAACAGGCTGACACGATGCAGCCGCCCCAAGTGGGTTATCGCGAGGGTGGCGGTCATAGTGACATTCTTGCTAGAGTCGCTGTCATCGTTCTAAAATACGACCTAGGATAATGGGTCTATCGAGGTTGTCATCTTGGCGAAGTCGCTCCTAACCCAGCAGGATCGGCAGTTGCTGCTTAAGACAAGAAATATTCTCGAGGAACTACTTGAGACCGAAGAGGTACTCAGAGACAAGGCGCTAATGAGATCAATCCTGCAGTCCCGAAGAGACACAAAAGCCGGCAAGGTCTACCCCGTTGCACAACTCAAGCAGAAACTCAGAAGACAAGGAAAACTATAGCCTAATCTCCACCAATAGCTTTCTCAAGGATTTGCGCAAACTCGACCGCATGTCCAATAGACGCATTCTGCAATCAATTGAGATTCTCAAAGAGGAGCCACGCTCGGGTAAGATACTCCGCGGACAGCTAGAAGGTCTCTGGTCATTAAGAGTCGGTGAGTTCAGAGTAATCTACAGCATTGAAGAAGGCAGCCAGACCATCACTCTTCGAGCCGTAGGTCACAGAAGCATCGTCTATACACGCTGATTTGCGGCTTCTCGGCGGCGAAGTGTTCATCAGAAAACGGCTTAGAACACTTCAAGCGGGAATATTGCTGAACCCACCATCAATTCTCTTCAGCATAAGATTTTAGCGCCGCACTGCCCGTCTCGAAATGTTAACAGAGCCAAACATTGCTTACCAGAATCGCTTGCTGAAGCAAAGTGAGGGAAATGTGATGGGATTCACGAGCAAGCAACATCTATTCTTGCGGGTAGTTCTCGTAATCAGCCTTGCAAATGCGGTAATTTTCTACAATCTCTTCTTGAATCCCCAAGTTGTAACTGTAGCATAGCAATTTGCCGAATTTACCGTACTGGCAACTACGGTTACCCTCTTCGCCCTTACAGTGAACCTACTCTTTTGGTGGAAGTATCAGCGCAACGAGCGCAGTTAGCCACCTAGTTTCGGTTTCTTGCGACTTGTCTGATTGAGTTAGTCTTGGGTACATCGCATGGCAATCCACCACCCGAAAAATTACCGGTGGACCTATTGATGGGTGGGTCCGCGTGAGGGTGACGGTCACCATGATTTCCGCTGGGATGATTAGCCTTCTCGGTGGCTGCTCGGAGTGAGTGCACAATTCATGGGAGAAGAAAAAGGGGCTTGTGAATCGAACGTTCAATTCAACATAAGATTTTAGTGTCGCTTCACTCGAACAACCGTTTCAGATCCCATTGAGTAACGTGAAAGTCGCACTTGTCTACCTCGGCGCAGCCCGCGAGGCCGTCGGTACAAAGGAAGAAGAGTTCGTTCTGCCTGAACCCGCGAAGATTGAACAAGCGGTTTCTCAGGCTATGACGGCTCACCCTAAACTCTCCGAGCTGAAGGAGACGCTCAAACTTCTCGTTAACGGCCGCTGGGCAAAGGAGAACGAGGAATTGAAAGATGGGGACCGAGTCACGCTCCTGCCACCAGTAGGCGGCGGCTAAGCAGATCCCATTTCCGTCATTACCTCACGTAACTAACCCATTTAACTAAGTCTTCTTAGGGAACTGTCAAGTTATTATCTACTTAGGGTAACGCGTCGTTGTCGTTTGGTGCTTGGGACTGTTTACTTTCGTTTGGTTGGATTCCAGCTTCTCCACACGTCAATACATATGGCAACGGGTAGTGTAACGAGTACTATGACGGCTAGAAACTCAGGCAGACCCAAGGTAACTCCGTTAATCTCCGTAGGCCAAGTCCATCCTTGATTCGCGTACACAATCGAGCGCGGATACGCCTGCAACAAAAGTCAATCCGACACAATACCTTACAATAAAATTTCGTAGAGTGGGCTTTCGCAGGTCGTAGAGTCGCGAGAACACAATTCATCACCAAGATAGATGTATGTGTCCGTCAGGAGATTTTATCCCTATGACTCCACCAAAATTGCACATTTAGAAACATTGCAAGCAACTCCATCACTGTTATTCCGAAGACTATTTGCCACGTCAGGTAGAAGTACCACATACGAATCAAGATGATCGCATTCACTATAGCGACAATTGCAAGCGTCCTCGCAAGGAGATGTCTGTAACCGTATGGGCCTAACTTCATCTTTCAAGCCTTCTTCCGCACGACAAAATATGCTAAGGCACCCGTAACCCAAGCAATCAGTAAGCCAACACCCACACCGCGGAAATATGGGTTCCCCAGAATGTGTCCGAGTGGAATAAAAATCACGCTCAGGACAAACTCAAGCACTACGAGCTTGGCGTATGTCGAACGCCACTTGTCCACACCGCCCACTTCTGTCATCATATTCCACCTACCATCCAATATGCTGCATTCCGGTCTTACGGGTTCCCCTTGTTTTCACGAATCGAAACTAGCTAGTTGCTATTTCCGTCTTTTCGACTTGCATTCTGAATCAAGGTAAGCCAGTTGTTGTCTCCCTCAACTTTGATACCCGCAGCTTCACTCGGTGAATTAGAAGTAGAAGTAGGAAGTAACGTTATCTTTCTTAGAGTTCAATTAAGCTTGCGAAGGTCGATAGCTGAAATCTCGAGGCTGCGGGAGTTTTGTAGGATGAACCTATCGCTCGTGATTAGGGGAAGTTCAAAGTTCTTCGCGGTTGTTACATGAAATGCATCAAAGTAATGCAGTCTCTTCGGGCCCCCGAATTTTGAGTATAGCGACATCGCTTGCTCCACAATTTCTGGAGTGGTGGGCAGGGTTTCATGTGGTATCCTACGGATATCCGCTAGAACTTGAATCGCCTTCTCTAATTTCACGTCTTGCGTACGCAAAGCGGTGATGATATCCGTCATACATCTCCGAAGCGGCGTAGAGTTTCACCTGTGACGCGTCCGCTTTGTCCACAAGCCGTTCCGCATGGTCGGACAGTTTATCGGAGGTGAGGTATGAAATGAATACATCAGCGTCTATCAGCGCTCTGTTGGGTATTGTTTCAGCGCTTTCCTTCTCGGACGTAGCGGTCTGCTTTCTCCTCAAGTTTTGACCACGGTTCCTTCAGGAGTCCCCTGTGTTTTCCTTTCAACGCCTTCACATTACCAAGATGTGTTCTGCGTTTGATTACGGCATATCCGAGTATCATGAAGATTGCGAGAATTGGCAGGCCGAGTGGATATTCGGGGATAGTAGTTGTCGCAGTAGTAGCTGGTTGGACGATTAGATTGAATGGAGCATTAGTACCATCTAACTGGGTAAGCTCACAATTGCACTGAGCGACACTGAGTGAAATGTCAAGAGAGTAAGTTCCCGGTGGAGTTGAGGGTGAAGTGCTTATGGTGAGGATGGTCGAAAAGGTAGGGTTCCCAGAGGATGGAACGAAACCACATGACGCTCCGCTCGGCGGCGGCGGGGTGCACCCTGCTAAGTCAAGAGGGCCACCACAGGAACCTTGGGAGAGAGTTATGGTTATGGTATTGGAACCAGATGAACCTGCTACGACCGTTATATCCCCAGATGTTGACAGAGTGACGGTGCAGGACTGATTTGGGCTCAACGCAATTGCGAAAGTAGGAAGAGGCACATTAATGAAAAGGGCGAATGCGACAAGAGCTAACAATAACGCGGTCAGTCGCCTTGAAGCCAAACCCACCAGGCCCAAAGGTGGACAACCCTTGGGTTGATTCTTATGCTTTCTCTTCACGCCTTTTGCTGGCGTTCTGAATCAGAGTCAACCATTCATTCTCACCTCGAATCCCGTTTCCCACGACCTCAGCCGGGCTTTTACCGTTTAATGCTTGGTGTAGTCGTACGTAGTTGTGGAAGATTTGCATATTTGAAAAAGGAAATCGGGCGTTACTCTCGGTCGATGCGATCTAGTTGGGCTTCTTTGCGGTTGTGCGTTTGATTAGCCCGTACATGATTATCATTAGGATTGCTAGCATCGCGAGGCCGAACGGATATTCTGGAATCGGTGGTGCTGGTGCTGGTTGAAGAGCTAACCCGCTTTCCACCCAATCTCCATTATCAATGGTAGTTGTCATTGGGAATGTAGTGGGTGAAGAAACGGGGTCCGCATACTCCACTGCTCCACCCTGACCAGCAGTAATCAAAGTGAAACTCGGTCCATTCACAATACTGCAAGTACACCCGCTCGTGACCACTCCAACCAGAAACGCTCCGCTCTGGAACGCGACTGGACTCGTGGCAAACGCAAAACTAGTGCCAGAAGAATCCTGACCTTGACCTGATGCGGCTCCCGCCGTCATCACCCCTGAAACCTCAAAGATGAATATGTCATTATACTGAAGCAGACCTGTTCCCTCAGTCACCGTCACCGTATCCGACCCGCCAGAAGTAAGTGTCGCATAATAGACTTGAGTAGAATGGCGAAGCGCAGTATTGTGAGCTTCCGAGGTGGAAGCAAAGGCGGAACCTAACGAATCACTAACTGAAAGCAGAGGACGACTGTTATCCCATTCAAGAGCCACAACCACCACATCTCCCTTAGTAACAGACGATGAGAAAGAAATCATTACAGGCACAGAAACACCGAACGTAAATGAGGTACCCTCCTTCTCCTGAACGAAACCTGAGGCGTGAACGGGATGAGCTTGATAGAGAAGAAGAGACACGAACACGAATACAACTAAGATGACCCCAACTGGGCCGCGACCCATGAATTAGCCCACGTGCAACCAACGGTTTCTAATCCTAATAAGAGTTCACTAGAAATCCGTAACAGCGGTTAGGTCGGAACAACGCTGTTCCTCAAACCCTTTCTTTGCGTTGGCGTTCTGATTCAGAGGCAACCACTTGTTGTGGCCCTGAAACTTGATTCCTGCCGCTTCTGCGGGTGTCCTTCTTCTGAGGCCAGATGCGGCCGATGTAATTATAGAGAATGTGCATACGTGAAAGAATCGGAGTGGCGGCTTTCTCGAGGGGTCATGTTTGAGGAAGTTCGATTTTACTTTCTGACCGCGATTTTTCCGACCGTCTTCAACAGTGAGAATGCGGTCTTGTGTTTAGCCTCGGTTAGTTCGCTGATTCGTCGGAACTTCATCGCATCAACGACCGATCCTTTCACGTCGTACTTCTTCATAACGTATGCTTCATCTGGGTCGAGTCTTCCGGTTATGACGTCGAAGAACGCGTCTGATCGGCCCGATAATACAACATCCGGGTTCTCGTTCTTGCCGTTGTGGAAGGTTGCGGCAGCGTTTGATATTTGGAGATAGAATGGGTCTTCTTCGATCAAGTCGAATTGGATGACTGAATTCCAATCGTCGAGAATTGCCTTGGTCTCGTTCGATGGTCCGATGAATTTTGATAAGGCTTGAATTGATCGACCGCACTTTCCGGTCATTTAGTACCAAGGGTCTTTGGCTCGCTAGCGCGTAGATAAAGATTAAAGACGAATCTCGCCAACCCTTGCAGTTTACAATGGCGAACGAAGAGCCTTCAGACAAGTACAGGGCGATCGGAAAACCGCTACCCCGCTTAGGGGCTGAGGAGGTAGTCACAGGGAGCGCCATTTACGTTTACGACATGGAATTACCGCGAATGTTGCACGGCGCGATTAAACGCAGCAATCTTCCTCACGCAGAAATCATATCCATCGACAAATCCCGAGCTAAGGCTCTACCGGGTGTTCTCGCAGTAATCACTAGCGAAGATGTCCCCACCGGGCGAAGAGGGCGGGGCCTCTATGATACGCCCACACTTGCCCAGGGCAGAGTCCGATACGTTGGGGAACCAATCGCAGCCGTTGCCGCGGAGACACGGGAACTGGCTAGAGAAGCCGCCGAGTTAATCGAAGTAAGATACAAAGAATTGGACCCAATCTTTGACCCAGTTGAGGCGGTGAAGGAAAACCCGTCCGTAATAATTCATCCCGACCTTCCTAACTACAAACGTTTTCAATCCCAAATTTACCGCGCTGCACTCGATCCTACTAGACCAAACGTGAGCAATCGATTCAAGGTGAGGCAGGGGGACGTTGATCAGGGTTTCAAAGAAGCCGATCTCATTGTGGAGAATACGTTTCGAACTCACGCTGTACAGCACATGCACATTGAACCAATCGCTACCATCGCCTCAGCCGAACCAGATGGGACGCTGGTTGTATGGACAGCGGGGCAGAACGTTTACCGCGCCCGGAAGGAGCTTAGCGACGGCCTAGGGATACCCCAATCTAGAATCCGAGTAATCGTCCCAGCGTATGTGGGCGGAGGGTTCGGAAACAAAGGCCAGACTCACTCGGAGCTCATATGCGCCTGTTTAACCCTGAAAACTCGTAGGCCAGTCAAAGTCATCTTCACTCGGGAAGAAGTGTTCGAAGCCACATCGATTAGGCATCCGTCGGTCATCAGGATCAAGGACGGTGTGAAATCAGATGGGCGTATCGTAGCGAGGGAGATTGAGGCCATTTACAATGGAGGCGCATACTCACTCGCCGGCAACGTAGCCGTCCGAGACTGCGTCTACGCATCTGTCTGCGTCTACGATATTCCAAACTTCAAGCTAGACGTTTTCCGAGTCTATACCAACCAAGTTCAGGGGGGTGCTTTCAGAGGTTTCGGCACACCGCAAACACACTTCGCCATAGAATCTCAAATGGACATAATCGCCTCCAAACTCAAGATCGACCCAATCGAGCTTCGACTCGGGAATATGTTGAAAACCGACGCAAAAAACGCGATGGGCGAAAGAATGCGGAAATTCACCCTGCAGGAATGCATAGAAAACGCACAACAGGAAGCGAAGAAGATTCCAATTCCAAAACTCGAAAACAACTGGGCGTTCGGGCGCGGCATCGCTGTGGCTCAGGAAATGTGTGACATAAGCTTCCCCAGCATGGCCTACGCAAAATACCACGAAGACAACACAGTAGAAATATCCACAGTCGTAGCCGACCCCGGAGAGGGGATCATAACGGGATTGGCACAGATCGCCGCGGAAGAATTCAAGCTCCCCATGGAAAACATCGTCATCCGAGAATCCGATTCCTCAAACGCCCCCGTAGGGCCAGGGGCTAGTGGCAGCAGACAGACATCACAACTCGGAAAGGCGGTTAGTCTCGCGTGTCGGGAAGTCAAGGCGCAGATTTTCAACGTCGCGTCCCGCAAACTGAACTCTCCCGTCGACAATTTGGAGCTAGCAGACGGTAAGGTGTACAGCAAAGCATCACCTGACAAAGAGGTCAGGGTACAGGACTTGTTCAGGCCTGGCCCCATGGGCGGCGGTTTTGTGGAAGGAATCGGAGAGTTCGCATCAAGGGCGGTTTGGTATCCTGAAACTGGCGAGATCGATCCCGAGACTGGGCAGTGTTCCACCGATCGAGCCGTCGCCTACTACACACCAGCCGTACAGGTCGTCGACCTTGCCGTCAACAAAGAAACCGGGCAAATCAAGCTACTCAATATTATCGGTGTATTGGATGTGGGCCAGGTCATTAACCCCATGAACGTCTCCGGCCAAAACGAGGGCGGCATCATCATGGGCGTCAGCACCACAATTCCAGAGGAACTCATCATCCAAGACGGGCTCGTGATCAACGGCGACCTCAAAGACTACAAAATCTGGACCTCCATGGACTACGTGCCAATCCAATCGATAATTCTCGAAAACCACTTCGAAGAAGGCCCCTTTGGCGCCAAGGGATGCGGAGAAGCTCCAATCACACCAACGGCACCTGCAGTAACCAGCGCAATCTACAACTCGACGGGCATTAGATTTCGGTCGCTCCCTGTGACTGGCGAACGGATTCTGAAAGCGATCAAAAAGAAGACTGCGGAGAAAGAAATTCTAGTAGACTAAGTAATTCCTTCAGGCCTGCATTTTAGCGGCTTCCATAATGGATTTGAAAATGCTCGTGTACCCAGTGCACCTGCACAAGTTTCCGGCTAATGCCTCGCGGATATCGTCCTCTGATGGATGTGGATTTCGTTTGAGCAGGGCCGTGGCCGACATGATTATTCCGGGCGTGCAGTACCCACACTGGAAACCCATGTTCTTGACGAAAGACTCCTGGACTCGAGAAAGTTTTCCACCCTCAGCCAGTCCCTCAACCGTCGTTATCTCATGCCCTTCCGCGTGACGAGCGGGCATCATGCACGAATAAATTGGTTGGCCGTCCAAGAGAACGGTACATGCTCCGCAGCCACCGAAATCGCATCCCCGCTTCGTCCCTTTCATTCCGAGGTCTTCGCGGATCACGTCAGACAGCAACGCGTAGGCTCCCAGTTTCAACTCGTGCACTCTACCGTTCACTCGCAATGAAACTGTCTCTTTCATGGATGAACCGCCACCTTCGCGGGTTCCGCCACCAGCTTGAGGCATTCGCGCATGAGTACGAGGGCTACGTCTCGTTTGTATTCGGAATCTCCATGAATTTGCGGAATCGCCCTGAACTTTTCCAGCGAGTCAACGGCTCTGGAAATGGACTGCTCGTCAACTCGCTCTCCCTTCAACTTTTCTTCAGATTTCACCGCGCGTAAGGGCACTCTGCCAACACCTCCAAGGAAGATTCTTGCATCCGAACAGGATCCGTTCCGAGCGAACGCCAGACGGCATGCAACGTTGACTAGGTTGAAGTCGTAGGCAGTTCGCCCGAACTTCAGAAATGCTGAGTTGGAACGTTCGGGTTGCTTTGGAATGAGCGCTTCAACCATAAGCTCCCCTTTCCCCAGCGCGTTGAGGAAGAAATCCACTAAGAATTCGCTGAGGGGAATGGTTCTTCGGCCCTTCGTCCCTTGAATCACAACAGCCGCATCAACGGCCAGTAGAGCCGGGGGCAAATCCAATAATGGGAGTGATGTGCAGATTTCACCTCCTACGGTTGCAACCGACTGAACCTGCATTGGCCTGATTTCGTGAAGAGCCTCGGACACCGCCCGCAACGAAGCGTCGGAGAGTACTTCTGGAGCTGCCATCAACTCTGCCAGAGTAGTGGTAGCCCCGACGTGTAGGCCCAGTTCATCTCGCCGCACATACTTGACGGGAACACTTCTGAGGCTGATGAGTTGTCTGACTTCATCCGCCAAACCTCTTTTCGCTAGCTCGTAGATCGCCGTCCCGCCCGCCAGGATTCTCGCATGCTTACCGTATTGTAAGAGAAGATCACACGCTTCATCAACAGTTGTGGGCTCTAAGAAGGCGGTGGGTTTGAAGACCATTCCTTAATCCTCTCTTCTTTAGGTTCCATAAACGATTGTTTTTGTTTCTTGGTATTGACCCATGCCTTCGATTCCGTATTCGCGGCCGATGCCGCTCTGTTTGAAGCCTCCCATAGGGACCTCGATCTCCCAGCCACCCGCACCGTATGCGGTGTTCACGAGTATCGTGCCCGCTTTCAATTTCTTAGACGCCTTGAGAGCCTTCTGGATGTCCCTCGTCCAAATGTGCGCGCCTAAACCATAGATCGAATCATTACCAAGCCTCACCGCCTCATCCATATCCTTGACGCGAGCAATCGGGAGGGCAGGTCCGAACACTTCCTCCGTAAGAACCTTCGAGGTTGGATCGGCGTTCTAGAGCAGAGTTGGTAGGTAGAAGAAGCCTTTGTCAAACTCGGAACCCGCTGGCCGTTTGCCTCCTGTGAGAATCTTAGCCCCTTTACTGATTCCGTCTTTCACTTGTGCTTCGAACGCTTCCCGCTGGGACGCGGAGTGTATGGGGCCCATGCTCACGCCCTGAACAAGCCCGTTACCAACCTTAATCCCGTTAACCTTCTCGACCAGTTGTTTGGTGAACTGGTCCGCGATCTTCTCGAACACGTACGCGCGCTTGATGCACATGCATCCTTGCCCGCAGTTGCGGAAGCGGCCGAACAGGGTGTTGTCGACAGCCGCCTCAATGTCAGCATCATCCGCCACAATTACGGGGTTGCTTCCACCCAGTTCTAACGTGACCCTCTTCAAGTCACGAGCCGCTACCTCCATCACATGTTTCCCCGTCTCGCTCTCGCCTGTGAAGGATACTTTCCTTACCTTCGGGTTTCGAAGAATTTCCTCTCCAACGATTCCTCCGGGTCCTGGGACGACGTTGAACACACCTTTGGGTACTCCTGCCTCGAGTAGAATCTGCGCACACCTGATGGTCGTGAGGGGAGTAGTGCTGGCGGGTTTGATTACTATTGCATCACCCGATTTGATTGACGATACCACCTTGGCTCCCATCAACATGACAGGGTTATTCCATGGGACGATGCCGCCGACAACCCCTACTGGTTCTTTCACGATTTCGGCTGATACTTTGTCGGTCAGTGTAATGTACGAGCCAGTTATCTTCGCTCCAGAATAGTATTCAAGGGTTTTCGCGAAGAACCTAATCTCTCCAAGGGATTCAGGTAAGGTCTTGCCTTGTTCCTTTGTTAGGAGAGTCGCGAGTTCCTGTTCCTTCGCTCTAACTAACTGTGCTGCCTTGCTGAGGACCCCGGTTGCTTGCGTGGGTGCTGCTTCTGACCACTTTTCGTATGCGTCTTGCGCGGCGTCGATGGCTTTCTTAGCGTCGCTGGCGTTCCCCTTCGCAACCGTATCGACGAGCTCGGAATTTGCTGGGTTGCGGATTTCGTAGGAGTCTGCGTTGCCGGCGTCCACGTTTTCTCCGTTAATGAATAACTTATACAATCGGGGTTCGAAGCGTTCAAGACGTTCGGACCGTAATTAAGCGTTAGTCCGGGTTTCTCGGCGATGGAAACGAGGGTTCGTTCACGACCCCTTTTTCTCTTGCAGAATCTTCAGAAGGTGCTCGTCCCGTTTCTTGATTGTGGAGGCGATGCTGTCGGGGGTCCAGTTGTAGAATCCTTTTCCACTCTTGATCCCGGTCTTACCTTGGGCTACCATGGTTTCAAGGAAGGCGGATGGTTGAGGATCGTTGTCCAAATCCTTGAACAAACGTTTTGATACCATGAGGACGAGGTCGACACCGGACAGGTCGGCCAATTCCAAAACGCCGACAACGGGGAGGCGCGTTCCGAGCGCTTCTTTCACAACCATGTCTATATCCTCAGGCGAAGCTACCCCTTTCTCTACCAGAGATGAAGCCTCTCGGATCATTGCGTAAAGGATTCGAATCCCTATCTGGCCGGGGACGTCCTTGTTTACGACGACGGGTTTCTTCCCCACCTTCGAGAGCAGGTCACGAGTCACGTTAACGGTTTCGTCAGTCGTTCCAGCTCCTTTGACAACTTCCACCGCACGCAGTAGGTACGGTGGATTCCAGAAGTGTGTCCCAACAACCTTCCCAGGCCGGCTGGTCGCCGCTGCAACCTCAGCTATTGGCAACCCGGAAGTATTCGTGGCGAGAATTGTTCGCTCAATGCTGAGTTTGTCAAGTTCCTTGAAAATCTGTTTCTTGAGTTCAATATTCTCAGTCGCCGCCTCTATAACGAAATCGGCGTTCCCTACTGCCTTCTCCATTTCCACCGTGGTCTTCAACCTTGAGAGGACCCCAGTAATGTCTTGTTCGCGAACGAGACCGGCTGTTGACATTTTCTGAAGGTTATTTTTGACTCTGTCAAGCGCGGTTTCCAGAATTTCTTGTTTAATGTCTCTAAGCATGACATCGTATCCGGCTAGGGCAAACACTTGGGCGATACCGTGTCCCATGAGTCCCGCACCGATCACGGAAACCGTCCTGACATCCTCAACCTTCACCTAAGTCACCAAATGGGACACGCGGTTTGGCATAGTAAAGTGTGGCGTTAACGCGGAATCGACCACGCGTGGTTAACGAAAGAAGCTATTGCCCTCAAGAAATGTGAGTGGCTAGTCTAGTTTGAAAACGCCTTTCTCCACTATGGCCTTGCCGTCGGCTTCGATGGTTGGAAATCGAATCGTCACGTCCAAGTGCACTTTGCTGTGGCTCTTTCCGCCCGGATACGGTCCAGCATTTTCACCTAGAGCTAAGTGCATGGTTCCGAGGGCACCTTTCTCCGAGACGGTGTTCCATCGTTCCCTCCTGCCTGTTCCGACAGCAAACTCACATAGAATATTCGCGTTCTCGTCCGCGGACTTTATGATCGCTTCCCATCGTTTTGCCTCGTCGCCTCCTTGATAGTCGTATGCGCGTCCATTCTTGACCTTGTACGTGATTGGTTCTTTGAGTCCGTTGTTCGCGACTGCGTTTGCAATGCCGTCCGCGACCACGGTCCCATTTCCCGTATCTTCGATTATCGAATGTGCAACCTCGCCCCATAGTGGGAGGGGTGACATTATGTCGCCGGGCACACGTTGCGGCACGATTACAAGGGCTGGGCGGTTCTTTATTGAGAACGTCACATCTGTGCCCTTGCCCGAGGTTACCCGAATCCTGTCGGCCTTACCCGTGATTGCCCCAAGTTTGGCTGTACGTTCCTTTGTCTCAACTAGGTAATCGTACTCGATACCCCAGGTGCCCATGTCTTCCTCAACCGAAGCGATTCTTCCCTTGTTGCGTTCGACAATTCTCGCGGCTTCGGTGTGTGCGAACCTGTGTGCGAAATCCATTTCGGTTTTGATAATGAAGACCTGAGTCTTCTCCATCAGGGAGGAGATGTGGGTTGGGGGTTCTGGTATGCCCGCGATGAGCATCCCGGCTTGAACGTAGGCAGAGGCGTCGAGAAGTACTACGTTTGCCCCCACTTGCCCAGCTACGGAGGCCAAGGCTTTTGCTTCAACCATATGATCTTGGTCGGTCAGAATCGCTACGTTCTCCCCTTTCTTGACTGAATAACAGTGTTCGATTGCTAGTTTCGCTTCCTTGATCGCAGCTTCGAATGAAACCATAAGGACTCACAGTGTCCGCGTTGACTGAGATTATTTAAGCCCACCGCATATGATGCGTTCATAGAAACGATTACTGCGAAAGCCTAAGTTATTGAACGTTGATACGGTATCGATCTGCGTTGAACGAAGAGACGAAGAAGTACATTCTCGAAAAGTTCGGACGAATGCACCCCGTCTTCGAACACATGGACAAGTATAGTCCGGAAATCGTTGAAGGTTTCATCAAGATTCGAAAAGCAACGTTACCCCCAAAGGGCGTCGAGGGTGCTGTGCCCGAGAAATACAAGGAGCTAATCATCACCGCGATTGAGGTGGCAACTGGTCGTGGTGAAAAGGGCCGAAGCCACGCTCGAAAAGCCGTGCGCCTAGGAGCAACGCCCAGGGAAGTCCAAGAGGCAGTTTCATTGTGTATCTGGCTTGCGGGTTGGTCGACCTGGGTAGATGGAGGAAGCGAAGCCGTGAAAGCGGCTGAGGACGAGCAGGAGAAGGTCAATCGAGGCGAGGAATTCCATTGGACCGCCGAGGTCAAGGGTTCGGAGAGCATAAACAAGTTCGGTTAACTCACGAGGCGGAAAGTTTTATGGAAGTTAAAGTCGTGCGGCAAGACCAGGGAGTACGGTCCACCCTCCCTGACGGAAGCTGGCTCGTCGAATTACTCTCCAAGAACACCATCGGCACAAAGAAAATGATGCTGGGCTTCTCAACGTTCAAACCGGGAGCAAACACAGAGAAGAAGATTCACACGGAAGAGGAGTGTGCCTTCATAATTTCCGGCAAGGGAAAAATCACGTTGACGGACGGTGAGGTTGAGTTCGGACCCAACTCGGCAGTGTACATTCCGCCGGGCACCGCGCACGGTGTGAAGAATGACGGGCCCGAAGACGTGGTGATGGTGTACACTTTCTCGCACCCAGCATACCCTCCCACAAAAAACGGGTAGAGCGATAACTCAACCAGCATCTTCTTCGGGAATTTCCAGAAATCGGCCTGCGTCTTGTAGAATGGATAGGTGCGCTGCACTCCAGTTTTGTAGGAGAAGCATGGCATAAGTCATATAGGGTGGTTTTGATTTCGCTGCTACGCGGTACCTTTGACTGATTACAAAGGTTACGTGGGCAAGCTTCTTCGGGTCGACCTCACAACCGGCAAGACGTCAGAGAAAGTAATTGACAATGATTTCGCTGAGACTTGGATGGGCGGCAGGGGGTTCATCGCAAAAATCCTGTACGACGAACTTCCGCCACACGCAGACCCACTTGGTCCTGATAATAGATTAATTTTCATGACGGGCCCGCTCGCGGGCACCAACGTTCCGTTAACCGGGAAATATACGGTTGGAATGAAATCTCCCTCAACCGGCACGATCTCGGTCGGTTTCTGTGGAGGGCACCTTGGGCCGAACATCAAATTCGCGGGCTATGATGGCGTAATAATCCAAGGAAAATCCGAGAAGAAAGTCTACGGGTACCTTCACAATGGTCAGTTTGAGCTCAGGGACGCGTCTCACCTGTGGGGCAAAACCACCCACGACACCGAAGCTGCTGTCAGCACCGAGCTAGGTTCGAAGCCGACGATTAGAGTTGCTTCGATCGGGCCCGCAGGCGAGCACTTGGTCAAGATCGCGGCGATAATGAGCGACAAACACGCGGCCGCCGCCAGATGTGGGCCGGGAGCCGTAATGGGTTCAAAGAATCTGAAAGCCTTTGCAGTCGAAGGATCGGGAAAGGCCGAGACATTTTTGGACAGGGATCATTGGCGCGAGACATTACTTTGGATAGGAAAGATCGTGGACAACAACGATGTTGTGAAGGCGTTCAAGGAGGATGGGACCACGGGGTCGGTTTCATTCGTCAACGAGATGGGGCTTATGCCGACCCGAAACTTCCAGAGCGGCTACTTCGATATGGTTGACAAGATCGACGCCACCTACATAAAATCCCATTACCCGAACCGAGGCTTCGTCCATTGCTGGGGTTGCAGGGTTCTTTGCTCAAAGTGGATCGACATAAAAGATGGCCCTCACGCGGGCGTCAGAACCGACAGGCCAGAGCATGAGAACATTTTCGCGTTGGGAGCGAACTGCGGGATCCCCTCATTCGAAACCATAGCCCACGCCAACCTTCTATGCGATCAATACGGCATGGACACGATTTCCACCGGCGTGGTCACGGGATTCGCCATGGAATGCTACGAACGGGGCATCATAACCGACCAACAAACTGAGGGTGTGAAGTTGAACTTCGGAAACGATGACGCCCTACTATGGCTAGTGGAGAAAATCGCACGAAGGGAAGGGATAGGAAATACGCTTGCGGATGGAGTCAAGGTTGCCGCAGAGAAATTGGGTAGCGACGCTTGGAAGTTCGCGATGCATGTCAAGGGGCTTGAGATGCCGGGCTACGACCCTAGGGGCGCGAAGGGCATCGGGTTGAACTATGCAACCGCATCTCGCGGCGCCGATCACAATGACGGCTGGACGATAGCGGTGGAACTCTTCGGGATGCCGGAGAAAGTTGATCGATTCTCGGAGGACCGCAGCAAAGTAAAATGGGTAATAGATTTCCAGGATTCAACCGCGGCACCCATTGATTCCGCTGTATTCTGCGATTTCTGCTTAGACTTCGGCTTCAGCCCCCCAGTTATTGAGCGGTGCATCCGTGATGCTACGGGCATGAAGCAGAGTTATGCCGAGATGGTTAAGGTGGGTGAGAGAATCGTGAACATTGAGAGACTGTTTAATCTGAGGGAAGGTTACACGAGAAAAGATGACGTAATTCCTGACCGGTTCCTAGAACCAATGCCAGAAGGAACGGCCAAGGGACAAACGTGTGACGTGAGCAAAATGCTAGGCCCCTACTACGAAATGAGAGGATGGGACGAACAAGGAGTCCCAACCAAAGAAAAACTCAGCTACCTCAACCTCCCCTAAGCGAACCCCTCTACTGCATATAACCGATCGGGAACGCGCAATGTGCACCCTGAGAGAAATCGGATACGTCGATTCAGTCAGATATGCAAATCTTCCACAACTATATTCGACCACACGAAGCCTTAGAGGGTAAGACTCCATCAGAGGTCGCGGGAATAGAGGTTAAGGGTACGGACAAGTGGATGACCTTAATACAGAACGCCAGCAGAAAGCCTCCAACGAACTAAATTGGACACAGAACGGGTCACAGCGGCAATATGCCTCGGTATGTGCTTTCTCGTCGTAGTACTCGTCTCCGTGGGAGTGTCGGTTAGAAACTCGCTCGGTATACCCTCCGCGGTGTACCCTCAACCTTACGAAACAATTACTGGAATTGCCGGAGGCAGCAGCTTTTTGCTACTGTTGATAGCGGCCATCTTGTCAGTAATGGTTTTGCGAAGAAAACCACCAAACGAAAGTAAACAGCCCTAGCGACCAAACGACAACGACGCGTTACCCTCAGATGGGTAACGTTACCTTCTCGTCAGCCGCAGCAGGCTGTTACCGTTCGTCAGCTAGCGTTCTGTCAGGGTCTCTTGTTAAATACGCTACTTGGAGGTTTACAGTAATTCATGCGCAGAAGAGTTTGGCTAGGGCTATCCGCGATAGCAGCGGTTGTAGTTTTCGTGGGCGTAGTGTCTTACGAGGAACATATTTTGTGGAATGAATACTGGACAGTAGTGATCGCGGAAGCTACTGTGGGGCTTGGTGGTTTAGTTCTATGGACCTTCAAACCCGAAATCATGGCGTTCATCGGTAAAGCACCGACACTTCTTGTTGAACTTTCGCAGCCCATGTCAACCGTTTGGAATGATAATACCACCCATAGTATGGGAATTGATGTATTCACGCTGACACAAGTACTTCCTGCGAAAGGGAAGATGCACTTTCTCTATCAACAGTTCAGAGTTACAGCGATCAATAGCACAATAGCCAATGCGGGTGCAAAACTATGGATTGATACGGGAGAAATTGAATTTCATCCCGCTTGGTCGAAGCTAGAGAGTACAGTTGATGGAACTACGGGAAATGTTTCCTTTAGAAGTCCACCTCAACTCATAACGCTGGTTAAGGGCGTGAGTGAGGTTATGAATATCTGGGTTGCCTACAAGGGAAAAGACGAGGCAACTCTCCTTCTAAATACGGACATTAAAAACCCAGAGTTGCTCAGTACGCTACGAGATACTCTCAAGAGAAATTGCATTGATCTCGATTATCAATTCTTTGGAGAGAAATTACCTGAGCAACCACATATGAGACTTAGGCTTGACATTTCGTCGCATCAAGCACTGAAAGCCTTTCAACCTAAGTGAGCCGCTTATCCCGTACCTGACCGAGAAATCATTCTCTTCCCGATTCAATTTGCAAAAGTTTCTCCAAAAGAACTAAGTCGCGTCGGCATCCTTGGATGATTGCCTTCAATCCGATCTTACGTATGCGATGTAATAGTACGGTGTAGTTCTTGAGTCGTTCACCTTTCAGGTAGGCTTCGAGTATTTCTCGTTCGGATGTTCCAAGTACCTCTTTTCTAACCAACAGATACCTACGACAATATTGTCGTAAGGCCTATATTTGTCTTGCGCATTACAATATTGTCGTAGTGATTTGCGATGCAAAGAACCGTTCTCTCCCGTGAGGAAAAGGGGCGAATGATTGCTGAGAAGCCGAACCAGATTCAGCGCATGGACGAGCGAACCTACAAGGTTGCTTCTCAGAACGGACACGGTATGTATGATGTGGTTCGCCGCGAGAATGGTTCTTGGATTTGTAATTGCTTGGACTACCACTACCGCGTGAGCGAACTCCACGAAATTCTTCGCTGCAAGCATGTGTGGGCGGTCGAACTATCCCAAAAAATCAGGGAGCATGTTCAAGCGAGAGTTATTGAACCGGTAACCGAGATTCACGGTTGTATCTATTGTAAATCTGAGAATATCAAGAAAGAGGGGTTACGTCACAACAAATACGGTGACATTCAGAAATTCTTCTGCAAGGCTTGCCGAAAATGGTTCACGGTGAACTTTGGATTTGAGCGAATGAAGCACAGCCCACAAGGAATCACAACTGCCATGCAACTCTACTTCTCAGGGGAGAGCCTGCGGAATACGGCTAGATCGCTGCGGTTGCTTGGCGTTCAAGTTAGCCATAAGACCGTGTTCTATTGGATTAAACGCTACACCGAACTGGTGGAGACGTACCTAGACAAGATCACACCGCAAGTCAGTGACACGTGGAGAGCTGACGAACTATTCCTCAAGGTCAAAGGGAACATGAAGTACCTCTACGCTCTTATGGACGATCAGACCAGATTCTGGATAGCCCAAGAGGTTGCCGACACAAAGTTCACGGCTGATCTACGCCCGCTATTCCAGAAAGGTAAGGAAATCGCAGAGAAGAATCCTAAGACGCTCATCACTGACGGCGCACCAAACTTTCACGAGGCATACGAGAAAGAGTTCTACACACAACGACTAGAAACTCGAACTGAGCATATTCGAGACATTCGCATGGATGGAACAGTTCACAATAACAAAATGGAGCGCATGAACGGAGAACTACGTGACCGAGAACGGGTAATGAGGACGCTTGAAAGAACCGATACTCCAATCTTAGCGGGGATGCAAATCTACCACAACTTCATACGACCACATGAGGGTTTGAACGGGAAAACGCCAGCCGACTTAGCGGGCATTGAGGTTCAGGGAGAGAATAAGTGGTTGACGTTAATTCAAAATGCTTCACGGAAACAGAATACGCGAAGAAGCAATCCCATTTAATGACTCAACGAAAATCAGAACGAGTATGTGCTGAACCAATCAACATACGAGTCCGTTTGTATGTGGCCGTCTTTCTTGTGGTAAAGATAGGTATACCTTTCCTGTGGATAAGTGCGATCTATTGTTCCTGAGACCTCAATGTCTCCCTTTCCATTATCTTTCACTGTAGGTTGGCCCCATCGTTTTATGTCTATGCCAGTCAACCGCCCTTTGGCCCATTCTTGAGCTTCACTAACCAGATCGACTACCGCTGTTGGCACTTCGTCCATTTTCCCCGATTCGACTGAAGAAGGCAGTTTCGTGATCTGGTCAGCGAGGTAGATAGCTAGAACAACAATTGTTGTAAAGTAGGTTGCTCTCGTGGCAGGATCGCTTACAATTGCGAGATAGATGTTGTAACATACCAGAATCAGAATGATGCCAATTGGCGCATAACGTTTGACGTGGCTCATCGCTTGAACCCCAGATAGAACGAAACAAGTCCTATCAGAGCAAGGAAACCCGCAACCTGAGCATTGCCAGAAGTATAGTTCGTGTAGGCAAAATAAAAAGCGCCCACACCGACTAAAGCGTACAAGACTTGTCTAGGTTTCAATCGAGGTCTGTTTTTCTTGGTATCACCCCCTTGCACCTTTAACACTACCCATGCGAGACGAAAAACTACAATGAGGACGCAAACGGTGGGCATGCTATTTTTCTCTTGAAATCCAAGAGTAAACCGCTCTACAGCAAAAATGGCGGACGAAAAAGCGCTACCGAACCTGTAAAAAGTTAAATACCTTTTCTAAGGTTAAACCTACTTGGATCAGTTTTCTCGCAGGCGATGTTGAAATGACTGATGAGAAGCGTGAGAAAATAGATGCACTCAAGAACTCCATCTCAGAACTTGACAGGTTACGCGATAAAACGACGGAGGCAAACACGCATTACACAAAGGCGGTGAATGATTTTCTGGACATGGTGGGTAAGAACCCCTCCGGTTGGGTCTTCCGAACGGGGAGGAAGGGGAGAGATCAGACCGAGGTACCAATGAGTAAAGAATTAGCGGCAACTCTGAAACCTCTCATGGAGATAGGCCCCGTAGAGATGGGAGGTTTCGAAGGCGTAGGTTGCGGAGGAACGTGGAACGGAAGTTGCTTTTGCGTTGTGATGAGTCATCCGAATTATGATGTAAGTGCTTGCATTTGTTACCGTCAATGATAATGTTGTAAACCACGGATCGTTGCCCTAATTCGTAAAGCAACTTCCATAAAGACCAACAACCAAACGTAATGGCGGAGTCCACATCAGCGGTCAACCGTAGACTATGCGTTAACATTGGCTGAGTCAGCAGACGAAAAGTAACAGCCCTTTCGGGCTGACGAGAAGGTACCGTTACCCTCAGATGGGTACCTTATTACTCTCTGTTACCGCGAGTAACGCATAAGATCAAGAGAGATCTGAGCCCTTATCCTAACACGGAGACTTGTTGGGCGAGGATGACATCATCGGCCACGAACCTTCTTTCGCATTACTAACTTACTTGTGCCGAGATGACCAAGCTGGCGGAATCCGACGTCGGCGAACATTGATTCAATTCCACCCCACAAGAATGAACTCGAGTAAGGTTTCCCTCGGGTTGCGATTGGATATCCGTCGACCGTCCCGCCTCCTCTGGCGGCGATCATTCGAAGAGCGCCCCCCAACGCTGCCTCCGCTACTCCCTCTCCTCTCCGGCTGCGGTCGACGAAAAAGCATGTAATCCTCCAGTCGGGCTGAGCCACACCCAACTTGCGGAACCCTCCCATTCGGCCCGGGAGCTCGCCAGGGGACCCGAACTGACACCACCCAACGACATCCGCCCCGTCATAGACGAGGGCAGCGTGGGACTTGTTCGCTCGAACGAGCCTCTCCTTGTATGCTCTGCGCGGCGTAGCCCCTCGGATCGACCCTCCGGGCTTGAAGTGGAAGGTGACGCACCAGCATCCACCCCACACACCATTGTGCTTCTCCATAACCCTCACGAAGTCAGGCCATGTCCGTCGTCCAAGTTCCCTGGTTAGAAATCGCGCCATGGACTGTCATTCTTGCATCTTGCTAAGTTGCGTTATTTGAAAGATGGAAGTATATCTTTGGCAAATTTTGTCATCAGCTCGTGGAACTGTTGAATGGTGGAGTACATGAACTTCAATTCAACAAAATCCAGTCCCACTCTCTCGTACGCGTGTCGAGTCTCTTCGCAATCGATCCAGTCGATCCTACGAGGCTTCGTTTCATCCCTTCCTCAGCAGAATTGAAGTTTTTCATGAGCGTAGCCGAGTAGGTCCTCTCGGCTTCGCCTTCTGATTGGCTGATGCCCGTAAACATTTCAAGCCCAACCATTAACTTTTCATCCCCCCTCCCGACCTCCTTCATCCTCCGCTCAAGCTGTTTAGTTCCTTGCTCAAGCTCAGTCTCGGTGAGATACGCAGGGATCCATCCATTACCTAGCTCAGCGACTCGCTGTATCGCGATCTCGCTCAGCCCTCGTTCTCCGCCCGCGATTAGAATCGGGGGGTGTGGTTTCTGGAGAGGTTTAGGAAACATCTGCACTTTATTGAACGAGACGAAACTACCCTCGTACGTTGCTAACTGCTCGGTCCAGAGATTCTTGACTGCTCTAATGTAGTCGTCCGTGATTTTTCCTCGCTTATGGTACTCAACCCCAATCGATTCGAACTCTTTCTCAGTAATCTTGGGCGCACCGGGTGCAACTCCTACCATCAGTCTGCCACCCGAGAGTACGTCTATAACCGACGTCTGTTTCGCGAAGACTACAGGGTTGCGTAGCGGAAGTATGACTACCGCGACCCCTAGTTTCACTCGATCAGTCCGCCCCGCAATCGTGGCTAAAGTTGCAAGTGATTCGTAGAAGTTTGGCAATTGCGATGAGTTCAGTGCCTCAGCGGAGCCTGATGACAGGTGATCTCTATGCTGCTCAGTGCCCCAGATGATGTGGTCGTGAACCCACACGGAGTCGTAGCCAAGTTGCTCTGCGAGTTCAGCACCGCGCAGAATTGCCTCTGCGGAGGCTAGTGGACCAGAATTTGGCAACCTAACGCCCACCTTCAAAGCTGCTTCCTCCTGCTGAATATCTCAGAGTAACTGAGCGTCAGTGGTCAGTCAACTATGAGAAACATTCGGTACGCCTCTTACTTCGGAGCTAGGTAGGTGAAAAGAGGATGTCTGAGCGATCTACTTCGCTGGGACCGCTATCAGTTTCTTCTTCCTCAGATCAGCCAAAGTTCCTTCAAGAGCCGCGAGCGTTGTTATAATGTTGGTCAGCGTTGCTTGGTATCCCATGTGGCCGATTCGCAGAAGCTCGCCTTTTGTTTCCTTGTAACCTCCACCGATCAAAATCCCATACTTCTCGACCATGTGTTGGACGATTTCAGCATCGGTGACGCCCGGGGGTATCTGTAGGGCCGTTACGGTGTCAGATGCGTCCTCTCGTCCCTTAACCCATAGCTTGAACCCAGCTTTCTCCGCCCCATCCCTGCAAGCGTTCGCAACAGTGTGGTGCCGTTGGAAACAATTCTGCAGACCTTCCTCCAGAACCTCGTTGGCCGCCTCGTTGAGGCCATATATCTCCGCAACCAGCGGTGTGAACGGAAACCGCCTCTCTTTCAACCAAGTATCTCGGTAATCTGAAATGCTAAGGTACGAATTCTTGACCGGGTTCTTCTTTCCGTCAATGGCCTCCCAACCATCTTTGCTGACGGATAGCATTGTCAATCCGGCCGAGGATGATATTGCCTTCTGGGAGGCGCTGCAGCAGAGGTCAATTCCCCATTTATCGGGTTGAACGTCAACGCCACCGAGAGACGCAACAGCGTCAACGATCGTCAAAACGCCCTTTCTCTTCGCGATCGGACAAAGATCCTGCACGGGGTTTAGAATCCCGGCGGGCGTTTCGCAATGAACCACCGTCATGGCTTTAATGTCTTTCTCGACGTCAAGTTTCTCCTTGAGCTTCTCGGGATGGAACGCCTCGTTGTTCGGGGAAGTGAGGTAGACGGGCTTGCCGCCCGCGTTTTCCACGTAGAGTCCAAACCATTTTCCAAACGGACCGTTATCCAGCACCAACACCTTGTCTCCAGGGTTCACGGTGTTGACCACCGCCGCTTCGAGTCCGAGCACGCCTTCTCCTTGCATTATGAGGACGTCATTCTTGGTTTGGTAGATTTGTCTGATCTTCTCGGTCGTTTCAGCGAAGAAATCGACGAATCCCTTGTAATAGTGGTAGACCTGTGGTCTGGCTAACGCTGATAGTACGCGTGGGGATACCTCGACGGGGCCGGGTGTCATTAGAAGTCGGATCGGGTCTCTAGCTTTGTTCCACAACAGAACTACGCCTGACAAGCAGCATGCGGTTATTTTGCTTATTAATTCATGGTTCAAGAATTATATTCGGCCGAATGTTTCGATGTGCGGTAGTGTTCGGTTTGGCTTTCACGCGAATTCTCTTCGCTTCCGATGTGCATGGCAGCGATAGTGTATGGAAGAAGTTCATCCGCGGCGGTCAGTTCTACAAGGCGAACGTGATCGTTATGGGCGGAGATCTTACGGGCAAGGCCGTCGTCACGGTCATCGCAGACGCTGACGGGTCCTATCATGCTGAATTCCAGAAGCAAATGCACGACATGAAGAGCAAGGAGGATTTGGCCCGGTTTGAGGAAATTGTTCGAAGAACCGGTTCGTATATTTACGTAGCGTCGAAAGGCGAGATGGAGAATCTCGCTCAGAACAAGCAAGAATCTGAAAGGATACTTGAGGATATCACTCGAACGAGATTGAGGGAATGGGTTGAATACGCCGATTCGAACGCGACCTGCCCCGTTTACGTCAATACCGGTAACGATGACGAGCTTTTCGTCGATGAAGAATTGGCGAAGAGTAAGAAGATCGTTCAACCCGAAGACAAAGTTGTCATGCTCGATTCGAAACATGAGATGATTTCTGCGGGGTTTGCGAACATCACACCATGGAACTGCCCACGAGACTTGACTGAGGAAGAGATTGCGACTAGAGTTGAGAAGAAGATTTCAATGCTCACCAATCCAGCGGACTCAGTCTTCAACTTCCACTGCCCACCAGTCGACTCTGGTTTGGACACATGTGTGAAATTGGACGCTTCCGTCTTTCCTCCGAAACCAATGATGGACGGGGGCGGATTGGTTTTCTTCGGGGCAGGGTCAACTGCGATTCGCGCTGCCATCGAAAAGTCACAACCTGTGCTCGGTTTGCATGGGCATATTCATGAATCCAAGAATGTAGCGAAAATCGGTCGCACGGTCTGCGTAAACCCGGGAAGTGAGTACGGAGAAGGAATACTTCGCGGCGTCCTCGTCAACCTGGATGAGAAGGGTTGTAAATCCTATCAGTTCATCTCCGCATGAGTTTCGTTTCCAGAATACGGTCAGTTTTAAATACAAACCGGGTCACTACCATCCTTTCGTTGCGTGCTCTTCCAAATGGCATCGTCAAAACAGATTTTCGTTAGAAAGACCTCCGGGTTAGTCCGTGAGATGGCGCCTCATCAGGCGTTCATCTACAACTTCATGGCCATCGGCCTTTGCACCTTCACTTGGGTGACCCTTTACTCCATAGCCTATTCATCCAGTTTCTTGGGCGCAAACGTTGGCTTGGCCATCCTACTCATGGCGATCATCGCCATTCCGTTCTATTTGGCGACCTCCATGCTCTCATCAGCGATGCCTCGTTCAGGAGGAGATTATGTCTGGCAGAGTCGGGTACTTCATCCAATCATAGGGTTCGGATCAACATTTTCAGCGTGGACAATCTGGCAGTGGTATTTCGCAAGTTTCTTGGGCATGCTCATAGCCTCGGTCGGCTTTCAACCATACTTTGCTCTCCTCGGAATGTCGAACTCCTACTTCGCGAATCTAGCGGCCACCCTTGCCGCAAACTTTGGGTACAATACTGCGAACTTTGCCATAACGACCGTCGTCATTCTGCTTGGCCTTGTAATCGCTGCACTGGGCATGCGGTTCTACGTCCGTCTGCAATACATCCTGTTCGCTGGATCGGTTGTCTCTGCCGCGACGATTCTTTTGGTTTTAGCGACTACGACCCACGCTGCGTTTGTTCAGAACTTCAACTCATTCACGATGCCATTAGTACACGCGCAGGGCAACCAAACTGTAACGAACGCGGTCCAAAGTGCCGGCGGTTACTACCAATACATTATCCAAACAGCCAACCTTACCACTCCCGCATTCAGTTGGCCGGGAACGTTGGCTCTCTTAGGCGTAATCTGGGTGTCATTTGGATACGCGTTCTGGAGCATCTACAATCTATCGGAAATAAAGAGCGCCGAGAGCCTCAAGGTGCAGGTGTGGATACAGGTTGGGTCAAGCCTTCTGTTCGCACTCTTCCTTCTCGCCTTGTGGTATCTGCTTGAAGCTGTTGTGGGCTTGCAATTTCTGGACTCATTTTATACGCTATACTACAACTTCGACCCTTCAACCAACCCCCTCGCATTCTTCTACAATCCCTACTACCCGGCCTTCGTGGCATCACTGAGTAGTAGCCCGGTAGTGTGGACGCTAATCTTGGTAGGCCTCACGTTCGGACTTTTCCAAGTAATCCTGATTGTTTACTTTGCATCGACAAGAATCATGTTTGCGGCTGCGATGGATAGAGTATTGCCGGAAAAGATCGCCTACGTAACCCAGAAAACGCGTTCACCGCTCGTAGCATTAGTAATTTCCGCAATAGGTTGCGAGATATTCCTCTACCTCATAATCTACTACACCGCGCTAACAAGCTACTTCTCCACCGCAGGCCTAGCCACTCAAATCGCATACGTACTCATCAGCGTAACAGCCATCGTGTTCCCCTACCGAAACAAGCAAATCTTCGAAGCTTCGCCAGCCGCAAAGTACAAGGTTGGAGGCGTCTCGGTTCTCGCGATCATGGGCGTACTTTCCCTAATCGTGAACCTATTCATAGGATGGATATTCGTCGCAGGCCCTGCATTGGGATACGTCTCTGTTCCAACTGGAAGTTCGATAGAATTCGTCTTCGGCATCTTCCTCGCCTGCATCCTAGTCTACTTAGTCGCATGGGGCATACGAAAGAAACAGGGCATTGACCTATCCCTAAGCTTCGCCGAAATGCCGCCTGTCTAAATTCGGCGCATTTCGCGCGATCCTCCCGTGCCGTCCAACGGCAAACCGGAAATTGAATGGCAGTCGTAACAAGTCTCATACAATGCGAATTTACTTTTTGAAACCTAGACTTTTCAAAGACTTTGAAAGTGCGCTCATGGCGATCCGAGCCTTCTTCTCTTGGGCATTGTACCCGGTGTGACCGAGAAGAACAACTTTGCCCGCGGTCTTCCCCCAGGAGTGGGATATGATGACTCCGTGACGCTTTGCCATCACCATTCTCAATTGTTTCTCATCTATACCCGCGGGCACCTTAACGGCCGTCACAGTTTTGGAAGAGATTTCTCTCCGTTTTGCGAAGATTTCAAGCCCAATGTCTCGACAAGAATCGCGCACGAAATCGGCTACCTTCCGATGCCTCGCATAAACCCGATTCAATCCTTCCTTAAGAATGAGGTCCAAACCTGCGTTGAGGGCGAAGATATCGGATACAGACTGTGTGTAGGGGAACTCGCGTTTCTTAAGCCACATATTCTTCCAGGGCAAAAGATCGAGATAGAATGAGGGGACCTTCTCCTTTCGCCTCTCAATCTTTTCCCATGCCCTCGGGCTCACGGAAATCATTGCTAGGCCGGGTGGTGCACTGAAGCACTTTTGGCTGGCCCCAAGGACAACATCGACATGGTTCCGATCTGCGTTCACTGGGACGCCGCCCACGGATGTTATGGTGTCGGCTATCAAGATGACTCCATGGTCATCACAAATCTTCCCAACCTCAGCCAATGGGCCAAGTGTTCCGCAAGGTGTCTCGACATGAACAAAGGTTGCAACCTTGATCTGTGGATCCTTTTCGAGTTGCCTCTCGATATCGGCTGGTTCGACAATATCGCCATCCTCGCTACGCAATAGGGTCGCGTCGCCACCATAGTTCACCGCAAACTCTCTTAGTCCATCACCATAGAATCCCGAAGAGATGGAAAGAACTCGGTCTCCCTTCTCGACTAGGTTGGCGACTGCTGCGTCAAGTGCGACCATTCCTTCTCCTGGGATAATGAATAGGTCATTTCGCAGTCCCGTAGATCTTACTGGTCTTACGCACTACGCTGTCGTAGAGGTCAAAGAACGCTTCATCGAGATCAGGATGGATGACTTGCTTCGCCATTGCTTTGCGCACCTCGGGAGGAAGTTCAATCACGAAAGGAGCAAAGAGGAGCAGTGAATTCACCTAATTTGGAAGATTATTGAAAACGGGGTAGGCTCGTGAGGTGCGTATTTATGACTTATCCGCCCCTTCAAGAATGCCGTTGGGGGGTAATTCCCATCGCGGCCCGCACTATTCTGTCGAGCAACGGATGCGCTTCAAATGCCAGCTCGGCGACCCTCATTAATCGAACAGCATCCGTGATTGATCCATGTATCGTGTATGTTCCATTCGAGAAGCCTTGATCAAACCTTGCCTTTCCAGTTATTATGTCGAAAAAATCTTTGGACTTGGAAACGAACTCTAGGTCAGGAGCCCCCGCTGTGCCTGGGTGGTAACTCATCCTTTTGTCAATGAATGTC
Organism: Candidatus Bathyarchaeota archaeon; assembly: GCA_963733055.1. Classification (GTDB taxonomy): domain Archaea; phylum Thermoproteota; class Bathyarchaeia; order 40CM-2-53-6; family 40CM-2-53-6; genus FEN-987. Next base: position 39,020 of record CAVTBR010000002.1, on the reverse strand, counting down.
ACGTAGAATGGGTCTTCCCCCGTTAGCGTAAACTGAATTGTTTTGCTCCAGTTAGCCGCTTTATCCTTTGCTTCTGGCGTCCTGTTTACCAGCCAAGTCAGAAATCTGATGATCGTCGAGCAACGTACCATAGCAAGCCGCTCGCAATGGCTTGGTGCTTCTTATGGCCTTTCTTCTAGCCAGCGACCGATTACTGATAGTCTGACGAAAGGAATTAAGGCCGAAAATCTAGCTCTACGTGAACAGAGAGGCTCGAGAGTTGTCACGTTGTGCTCATTGTGGTAAAGAAATCAGGAAAGATGAACGCCCAGATTACTCCGCGGTGAAGGGCTTAGTGCACCACGATTGTGACGTGAAATACTATCAAAGTCAGGTGCCGTCAAGCAAGGCAGCCGAAGTTGCCCCCGGCTAGGTTGGCTGGATGAAGTGAAAGCCATCGTCGGGCCAAAGAACGTGAGGACTACTTACTCCGAAAGAGCATACTATTTCCAAGATCACTCGACGGATTTCATTGACCTCGATCACGGTTTCCCACCGGATGTCGTAGTGATCCCTACTTCAGAAGAGCAAGTATCGGAACTGGTGAAGCTCGCTGCCCGTGAGAAGATACCCATCACCCCCAGAGGGGCAGGGACAGGATTCGTCGGCGGAGCAGTAGCGCTCCAGGGCGGCATGATGATCGATCTCACGGCGATGAATAAAATCCTGGAGATCGATGAGCGGAACTACCATGTTACGGCCGAAACCGGCGCGAATATTCTGGCAATTGAAGATGAACTCAACAAGCGAGGTCTTACGCTGGGTTTTGATCCGGGAAGTGGGCCGGTCGTTTCGATTGGAGGCTCAATCTCAACAGACCAGATAGGCGGCGACGGATGGTACAGTAATCTGGGGTCGATGAGGCAGAGAGTTCTCCGCCTCCGTGTCGTGTTGGCCGATGGAACAATTGTTAGTACGGGGCGACCGTTGGACCGACCAACCTCCGCGCTCAACTTGACCCACTTATTTGTCGCGGCTGAGGGAGTTCTTGGAGTGGTTACTCAGGCAACATTGAAAACGTTCCCGATGCCGGAAGCCACAGAAACACGAATTCTCGTGTTCGACGATTTCAAGCAGGCTTCGAAGGCATCGATGGAACTCGGACGATTGGGGCTCCGTTTGGGGATTCATCACTGTGTAGATGTAGTCAAAGTGGCGCCAAAGACCTCTGGGTCAGAGGTTACCTCCTTCGGGATGCTAGTTCTCGGTTTCGCTGGAGTCAAAGAGGTGGTAGCAGCCCAAAGGGACAGGGCTCTTTCAGTTTGTGAATCGAATGGGGGAGTTGACGCAGGCAAGCAAGCTGTAACGGATTTTTGGAAGAGCCATCACGAAGCCTTTCCGGCAAACCTACCCGATAATCAAGTCTACGGAATGGAAAGCGTCACGTTACCGCTCGACCAAATCATTTCAGTGTACTATGAGTGGCGCTCGATTGCGCTCAAGCACGGAATGAAATGGCATGGGGGCGGGTTCAATCTGATTCCCACTCAACTGTGGGTGATGTACGCATTCGACAACAGTGAAACAGGATTGAAGGTGAAGAACGCGGCGACAGCGGAGATGCTCAAATTCGCCGCGGAAGAGGGCGCTACCGTTTCAGCGGTTCACGGAATAGGGTTCCTGAAAAGAGAATTCTACCCGTATGAATTCGATGACAAGAACCTTCTCGTACTAATGCGACGAATCAAGAAATCGCTAGACCCAGACAACATAATGAACCCGGGGAAGATAGTTTTCGAGTAAATTTATACGGTCAGTCCCAATTTCTCAGCTGCATTGTCGTGCAGTAGCCTTCTGAGCTGACTCTCGGTTAGCCCGGCCATCTTGACGCGTTGCAGTTCGACTGAAGGATGATGAAATGGCATATCTGATCCATACATCACGCGATCATCTCCAACGGTGTCCATGGCTTCTTTGATTTTGGTGTGCATTGGCATGCCTGATGTTTCCAGTACGATGTTCGGGTATCTTTTTGCTGTATTGATTGCGGCTCGTATGTAGAGTCCGTGACCGTGGCCCATGTGGAGCATCACAATAGTAACGTCCGGGTAGACTTCCGCTAATTCTCCAATACTCCAGGGGAGGGAGAAGGGCGGGTGACCGGAATGAATTGCTACAGGCACCTTCAGCCGTCTAGCCTCGTCCATAATCGGGTAAACAATCGGGTCGTCCGCGATGAATGCCTGAAACAAGGGATGTAATTTTACCCCCTTGCAACCATGCTCCTTCACAGAGGTGCGCAGCTCGTTTACGGCCTTCTCTCCCTCAAACGGGTTAAGCCAAACGTAACTGGAAATATCATTCGGGTACTTCTCCGAAGCCTCAATCGAAAGGCTGTTCGGTAACGTGAAAACGATCGAGTGAGTTACATTGAATTTCTTATTTACCGCAATCAATTCCTCAGCTGTAATTCCTACATTCGCCCATCCCCCAAAATAGCCAATGTGGCAATGGGCGTCCACAATGGAAATCCCTTCAAAGATCACGCTTGACTCACCCATCCGATCGAGGGTTATGGTAGGTCTTATATCTGTTATAACCTCAGCTAAACGCCTAGGTTAATGGTTTGGCTAAAGCCCATCCGACTCTGTTTGTTCGTGAAGCTACTGGACTAGTACGGCAGCTTTCCTCACTTGACGTCTTCGTTTGGAGCATCATTTACTTTCCTTGGTTGACAAGCTGGGCCGGGATCTTCTGGCTCACGCCCGACTACTATCAGAACGTTAACTATTACGCGGCATTGGGCGTGTGGGCTGTTATCGCCATCGTTATCGTCTTGCTCTATTGGCAGGTGACCGTGGTAATGCCTCGATCGGGAGGGGATTACGTTTTCATCTCTCGATCAATTGCTGGGCCTCTTGGTTTTGTCGCCAGCTTCCTGTTCTTCATTGCATCTCTGACATCAGCTGGTTCCAACTCATATTGGGCGTTCGCAGAGTCAGGAACCCAATTGTCGTTTGCAGGTTCGGTATTAAATGACCCAAACATTACAAACCTGGGCAACTTCATTACCCCCTGGACTACTTCTTCCCCAATCACCCTTTTCGCAATCAGTGTGGTCATTCTGATTATTGGAACAGCGGCGATCATAGCGGGAGGGAGAGTGTTCAGGGCAATTGTACTTGCGTTTTTTGCATACGGAGCAGTCGTACTGCTTCTAACTGTCGTGACATTCATGATTCATTCACCCGCTGACTTTAGCGCAGCCTACGCCCAATACTTCCCTGGAGGCGTTGCTAAGGTGTTCTCGGATGCGGCGGCAAAGGGTTACATGCCGGGTACGTCGCTCGTTGCCCTCGGCGCCGTTGTTCCGCTGCTATTCGTTAGCATTGGACCCTACCCGGTCATGCAGATGGTGGGTAGCGAGATCAAGAATCCTGCGCCGATCTCTTCTAATCGGATTGGTTCTCGCAGAGATCGTATCGATCCTGGTCTGGTTCGGTCTTACATACATTTTTGACAACTTGGTAGGAATCTCATTCCTTGAAGCCTGGACGCTAACGGTAGGGGGAGGGTTTTCAATTGTTCCGACGGTCTTTGTCACATTATTCAACCCAAGCAGCGTGCTGCTCTGGATAATTGTAGGCGGGTTGTTCGTAGGTAACATTGGTTGGGGCTGGCTCGGGATCGTATTCATAAGTCGACTTTTCATGTCTTGGGCATTCGACAGAACTGTCCCCACTGCACTAGCCAACGTCAGCGACAGATTCCACACGCCTTATGTCGCGATCATCGTTGCCTCAGCTTGCACTCTCGTTCCAATGTACCTGTACTTCTTCGTCTCATTCATCACGACTCAAGTAAACGGGATCTTTCTGTTCGCGGTCGTTTGGTTCCTAACGGCCTTGGGCGCGATCATTCTTCCGTTCCGCAGGAAAGCCATTTTCGAGGCCGCATCATGGAAAGCGCGAATAGGCGGATTTCCGGTCATATCCCTTCTTGGGGTAATAGGCGCGATCCTCTTTGGTTACTTGGGATTTAACGCAGTGACGAACCCAGCAGTAGCCTCATTCAGCTCTCAAGCGCAAGTGATCATCGTAGTCGTCGTACTGATACCCATAGCAATTTTCGCGGCCTCCTACTTCTACAACAAAGCTCACGGAATAGACCTAACCAAAGTGTGGGCGCAAATTCCACCAGAATAAACTTCGCATTTGTTGATCGGCAATACACGTGTCGTGAGAGACTTTGTTCTCAAGAAGGAGTATTACGTTCGTTTGTGCAATGCTGATTATTGTCAGCATGATTCCTCTCATGGCCTCGAGAGCTAATGCTCAGAATGGTACTACGTTCAGGCTGACACTCATTCGAGCACCGAGCAGCATCAACCCCAACACTCTGGTCTCCGGCACGTCTGGTGGCCTCCTCATAGGAATGCAATACTACGGCTCCCCCGTCGCCGCTCCCGATGGGACTCTGGACAATTCACTCGCTGTAACAGATTGGATCGCCCATAACGACAACTATACTCAGTGGACGTTCAACATCAAACCAGGCCTGAAGTGGTCTGACGGCACAGCCATAACCTCTAAGGACATTCTCGATACCTTCGGACCGAAATTCGGATTCAACGCGACTTACGACTACCTCGCGATGGGGCCGGAAGTGAAGTCACAATCTGCGCTAAACAGTAGTGCAGCAGTTTATGAGTTGAATACGCCCGACGCACATTGGCCGGACAAGTTCAACTGGGACCTGTATACCCCCGTATATCCATCCTCATTCATTCAGAGTCAGGGAGCCGCCTCAAACAACTTCGGAACAGACGTGGTATCCGGGCCGTTCTACGTTAGTAACTATCAATCAGGGCAGACCCAAATGGTGATGCTCAGGAACCCATACTTCACGACTCAACCTCAGATCAGCGAGATCGACGTTAACTTCGTCGAGTCGCTCTCACTCACGACCGGTATCCTGCAGTCGGGTTCGACGGATTTGGCTCTGGTTGAGCCGTCGAACGTACAGGCCGTGCTGCAGAATGCGAACATGCACATTCTGGACGAGAAAGGTCTCTACGGCAGTTCGTTGGAGTACAATGACTCCATGTACCCCTACAATATGACAAACTTCAGGCAAGCGCTAGCTTTCGGTATCGATCAGAACGCCTTCGTCAACCAAGCGTTGAACGGCTACGGCTTAACTGGATACTCGGCGGAGGGAGTAGTGTCCCCGTCTGCAACGTTTTGGTATAACCCAAGTATTGCCCAGTATTCATTTGATCAAACGAAATCGTTGGCGCTGCTAAATCAGATCGGAATTACAAAAGCGTCAGACGGCTTTCTGCATTACCCGAACGGAACAGCCATCACATTGAGTCTGTGGACGGACACTGACAATACAATCGACACCGTCGGCGCAAGCGTAATTCAAGGTAACTTACAGACCTTGGGATTCAAGGTCAACCTCCAGACAACCTCCGCTTCAAGCATTGTAGGCAACTACGCAAGCAACACAAACGGAATAAGAAGCGCAATGATTCTGTTCACCGCAAACGCGCCCGTCTGGGGCAACCCGTACCTTGACAGCCTCCAGGGTTGGAACGTATACTGGCTCCCTTCAACCGCGAATCACCACTGGGAATACCCTCCAAACATCGACGCGCAATACCAAAGCAACTTCACCGCCTTCCAACAAACCGCTGACCCAGCCATGGAGCAGCAATACCTACACAACATCCAGGCCCTAAACGCCCAATACCTTCCAACGATTATCATGGCATACCCAGACGCCGTCTGGGCCTACAACACCCAATACTGGACCAACTGGCCAACCGGCTACATAGAGTACGGCGCCCAAATCATGAATGGCACCGCCTTCGTAAACCTCCAACCCGTAGGGGCGGCCACGAGCACAAGTTCAACGACCACAACATCCGCAGCTGCTGGACCCGATTATGTTACGCTCAGCGCGGTAGGAGTCGTTATTGTGGTAATTGTAGGCGGCGCCGCTTATTTCATGCGTCGCAAATCAAAAGCCAAGAGTCCATAGAAACTGCGATTAGCGACTAGCGAACCAATTGAAGGCCTCTCGCTAGCGGAGAGGCAAAGGTAGTTTGAATGGACTTTCTAAAACGTAGGGTGCTGATCTCCATCGCAGTATTCATCATCGCCCTGAACTTAGACTTCATACTACCAAGGCTTGTTCCTGGAAATGCTGCGGAGATTTTTGCATCGGGAACCAAACTGCCTCAAAATGAGATTTTGCTTCTGGAGGCGAGATTCGGCCTTAATCAGCCGGAATACGTCCAGTATTACTTGTTCCTGAAGGGAGTCTTCTCGTGGCCTCCGTACTTCGGCGTGTCCTTCAACTACTATCCTATTACCGTAACCGACCTCATTCTAGCCCGTCTACCCTGGACGATACTGCTCGTTATCACGAGCTTTTTTCTCTCCTTTCAAATCAGCTACCTTCTCGCCGGGATAAGCTCCCTCCGCCGCGGGGGAAAGTTCGAGATCGCTTCCCTTTACACTTCAATTTTGTTTTGGTCGACACCCGCCTTTTGGATCGCGATGATCCTCATTTGGATTTTCGCGGTCACTGCAAGATGGCTGCCCGTTTTTGGGAACATCGATTTCAATCCGGGAACGGGCCTAAACTACGCTAGGTCCGTGATTACCCACGCCATTCTTCCCATTGTTACGCTTACTGCCGTCGTGTTTGGACAGAACTATTTTGTTCTAAGAGGAGCGGCTCAAGAGGCGCTGAAGAGCGATTATGTCTTAGCCGCAAAATCTCGTGGGCTCAAGGAGAGGACGATCGCGTTCGGGTATGTTCTTCGAAATTCCCTATTGCCAGTTGTATCGCTCCTAGGGTATTCGCTCGCCAGCCTCATGAGTGCCGTCGTGTTGGTTGAAGTAGTCTTCGGGTACACCGGGGTTGGCGACCTGATTGTGGACGCGATCCTCAACAGGGACTATCCAGTTCTGGAGGGCGCTTTCTTCTACATGACTCTCATAGTCATCATAGGGGGGCTCATTGGTGACTTCATCATGTTGAAACTTGATCCGAGGCTAAGGAGGTAGTCAACACGAAGACATCACTCGCCGGAAAGCACCGCTACCTACATTCTCTTTCATCCTCCCTGTTGAGGACAAGAGCGGCAAAACTAGGAGCGATCATAATCGTCGCAGCTTTCGCAGTCATGATAATCGGACCGTACCTTACGCCATACGGTCCAACTCAAACGAGCGCGAGCATAAACACCAGCCCAAATTACTCTCATCCACTCGGTACCGATTACCTTGGGCACGACGTGCTTACCCAAGTCATATACGGAGCGTACCCTTCCATGCTGGTTGGAATTCTCGCCGCCTCAGGCGCAGTCACGATCGGTCTCCTCGCGGGTGTGACGGCGGGTTATTTCGTTCGATTAGAGGGCCTACTCACGGGCACAGCGGATGTCGTCCTTACTTTTCCCCCGTTACCTTTGATGGTGCTGCTCGGCTCTCTGTACCCCGCTACAACGTCTCTCATCACTTTGATCCTCATCGTTGTGTTGTGGCCGGTGAGCGCCCGAGCTATTCGGTCTCAGGTTTTGTCGTTGAGGGAAAGGCCCTACGTGGACGCGGCGAGAACTAGCGGAATGAGCGACCTTGAGATTATCCGCCGAATCATAATTCCAGAAATAGCCTCCCTAGCCATAGCCTACTTCGTTCTCACCGTCGCGGCGGCGATCGTGCTCGTGACCGCGTTGCAATTTCTCGGCGTCGGAAACCCAAACATCGTGAGCTGGGGAAGCATGCTGTACTGGGCACAGCAGTTTGCCTTCTATGCTGGCGACTGGTGGTGGATTCTTGCCCCAGGTTTGTCCATTACGGTTGTGGCGACTGCATTCGCGCTCCTGGGGTTCTCCGTTGAGGAGACAATGAACCCAAGGTTGAGAACTGAGGTCTAGAAATGTCCAACGAGCTGCTCTCGATGTCCAACGTGTCGGTTCAGTATACGTCGGGAGTCGGAGCGCGAAGGGCGGCCGACAATGTGTCTCTCGTGATTCCTTCGACAGGGTACACGCTCGGTATTGTAGGCGAGTCGGGGAGCGGGAAGACGACCTTGGGTTTGAGCATAATGAACCTCATCGAGCGGCCGGGAAGGTTATCCGGGGAAATCAAGTTCGAGGGTAAAGACGTTCTTGGGATGAGCAAGAGTCAGCTCAGGGCGTATAGGTGGCAGGAAGTGTCGATGGTATACCAGTCCGCGATGAACGCCCTAAACCCCGTCAAGACAATCTCTAACCACATAACCGAGGTGCTTCGAACCCACAGCGACATTTCGAAGTCCGACGCGAGGGATAAGGCGCTTGCGCTGCTGAGTGATGTTGGAATCAAAGAGGAGCGAGCTGATGCTTTTGGTCATGAGCTGAGCGGAGGAATGCGTCAGAGAGCAATCATTGCTCTTGCGCTTTCCCTATCGCCCAAATTACTAATCGCCGATGAACCAACATCCGCTCTGGACGTTGTCGTTCAACGACAGATTCTCGGGTTACTGACAAGGGAAGTGTCCGAATCCGGACTCTCCCTTCTTTACATCACACACGAGATCGCTATCCTGGGCGGGCTTGTTGATCACATCGCCGTAATGTTCGCAGGGGAGATAGTAGAACGAGGGCCTATTCGAAAAGTTCTCTTCGAACCCCTGCACCCCTACACCCAAATGTTGCTAGATTCCCTGCTCTCGATGGACTCGCAGCGAAGTTCTCTCACTTTAATGGCTGGAAAGACGAAGGATACGTTAACTATTCCAGAAGTAGGGTGCAAGTTCGCCTACCGGTGCAAGTACGCATTCGACAGGTGCAGGGTGGAAAGGCCCGTTCTAAAGGAAACGGACCAGGGGAGGGTCGTTGCTTGCCACAAATACAACGATTAGAAGATGCAAACGAAATTACCCGCACCGATTCGTCAAGGGTTCTCTTGGAGGTTTCGAATCTCCGAGTCAAGTTTACAAAGCTACTTAGCGCTCTGAGAAGGACGAAATCGATAGTTCATGCAGTCGACGGCGTTTCCTTCCAGCTCTACGAATCTGAAGTACTATCCGTCGTAGGAGAGAGCGGATCCGGAAAGACAACGATCGCAAAATGCATACTGGGCTTGGTTCCCCCGACGTCGGGCTCGATAAAATATAACGGCACCGAAGTAACGACCCTCAAAGGAGGAGCGCTCAAAGACTATCGGCGCTCCGTCCAAGTAATCTACCAAGATCCTTTCGAATCCCTGAGCCCCCGCCTAGACGTTTACACCACTCTTTCCATTCCCATACGGCGCCTGACAGACGAGACGGATGAAGCTAGAATTCTGGAGAGGGTAAACCGGTTACTTTCCGAAGTAGGACTCGACCCCAAAGAGACGATACACAAACTGCCCCACCAGTTAAGCGGGGGAGAGAGGCAGAGGATTAACATCGCAAGGGCACTGGCCCCGAACCCGAAACTCCTCGTGGCTGATGAACCAATCACCATGCTCGACGCCTCACAGAGATTGAACATCCTCTCCCTCCTAACCGAACTCAAAACTAAAAGAGATTTCACCATGTTACTGATTACGCACGACCTCGCCAGCGCGAAGATAACGAGCGACAGAACAGCGGTCATGTACTCAGGAAAACTCGTAGAAATAGGCCCCACCCACGCCCTGCTCTCAAAACCACATCACCCCTACACCGAACTCATCTTGAACGCCACACCTCGCCTGACTGAAACAACGCAAGCGGCAAGAGAAGCTCTCTCCGCCGCAGGCTACACCTCAGGAATTGAAGAAAGCCAAGGAGAACGTGTTGGATGCGTCTTCGCACCTAGATGCAAATACGTTACGACAATATGCAAAGAAGTCGAACCCCCGCTACTTGCGAAATCGCCATCCCACTTCGCGGCCTGCCATAATGCGCTCAACTTCGAAAAACACATATGAACACTCATCGTCCAGATAATGTGCTATCGACAAGCCGTCTCTAAACGAAGATGACGAAAAGGGTAACCTATCGTCTTCGTGTTACCCGTGTTTTGTTTCGTTGTAACAAACCGTCTGCTGGATTTGGTAACGGGAGGTTCCTGTCACATTCTAGCATGACATAGTAGTCTATGCGACCAGTGTCGCTTCCCCATTTCGCCTAATCTGGACCTCGTGCCATTTATCGTCATATCGCTGCCCCTTCAGGCTTCTGACGCGGAGGAGGCTCTTCTTCTCTTTATCTCGCTCCATAACCCGCAAGTCGATTACTCCATCGTAGTCGTTTTCCAGCTTCCTGCAAAATGATTCCGTATGAACATCGCTGAGAATCCCCATGAGCTTTATTCTTTTGGCTTTCCGCTCGTTTGGGTGACCGCTGTTGATTATGAATTCTAGGTAGGGTTTCTCTTCATTGAATCGAAGCAGTTGCGAAATCGACTCCCCTATGGCAAGAGCGCCTGGAGGCCAAGTATCAACAACGACCCAAGGTTCGTGGCCTTGGTTCTTCTCCTTTAGCCATTGAACGCTTAGGTCAGCAAGTTTCAGAGAACGGAAACGTACTCCTCCCTCCATCGGTTCGAATACGGAGGGATTTCCTCCCTCAAGTCTGCCTCCAGTAAGGGTTGCTGAATACCGGTCGACCATCCAAAAACGGCCTTCCTTAGATACCGCCGACACGTCAACGCCCAACGCACGCAGATTCTCCCTTAGGGTTTCCGGCGACCTGAGTTCAACGATGTATGCTACTCTTCCGCCTGCCATAAGGTAACCTGCCGTCATCGTCGCTGCGATAGCTAGCCATTGGGATTCCGGGTCAAATTCAACAAGGAATAGTGTTCCGGGTTTGAGTCCATCTGGGATGAGTTCGGTTAGGATGGGGATGTTGATTGTGTTCTCAGAGGACAAATTGGCACGAGTGCGGAACGTGTAAGCTTACCAAAAGGAGTTACGGTTACCCTCAGTCGCTTTTATTTTGATTTCAATCGGCTTGCGTTTGGGGCTGTATCAGACGAAAACATTACGTTACCATGAGAAGGAACAGTAAAGAAGCGCCTACAACAGACTCAGCTCTGTGGTAGACCGTGAAGAGACGCAAAACGCTCCTACACTACGACTTTAGGCTATATCTCAATGCAGACGGAGAAAGGATCTTGGGAAAAGGAGGGGCGCAAATCTTGGAATCTATCGACGAGCACGGATCGATAGCAATGGCCGCTGAAGAGCTTGACATGTCCTATAAGTTCGTCTGGGACTACCTCGGCAGAATGAAACAGAGACTCGGGCGACCATTGATTACGACACACCGAGGGGGAACGCCCCACACGAGGAAAAAGGGTGGAGGAGGGACCGTCCTCACTCCCGTAGCAAAAATGCTGCTGCAAGACTTCAAGTCCACCGAAGCCCACATCCATCGAACACTATCACACAAGAGTCTGAGAACGATCGAAAACCGAATCACCAAGACCAGTTAAGCCAAACCAACGTCCCGGAATTCTCCTCGCCTCGACACGACAGGCTGGAATCGACAATTGAAGTGTATGGTAATACATATCAATGACACCGTAAAGTACGCCCACTACTATCGGAAAACGTGGGGCTTGGATATCGATGAGTTTGATTGTGAAATATGGCAAAGTCGCCCTTATACTGTCCCTGGCGTTAGGATTAGGAGTCGGTTATGTGGTCGGATATTACTCGGGGCTGAGTTCTACTCACCCGTCCACAACTCTGCTGATAGATGCTGCTGGAACGCTCCAGGTGCCTTTCAATGGGATCGTTAACAATGTCGTGCGTTCCCAATACTCAACTCTCAGCTACAATTACATTTTCGAGGGCAGTCGATTAGCAGCGAACGAAATCACCCAAGCCAACAAGTCATTTGACATCTTCGCATCAGCCGACTACCGCATCATCCCAGAGCAACTGATCCCTTCACATGCCTCATGGTACATTATCTTCGCATCTAACGCGATGAGTGTCGTTTACACTAATCATAGCAAATCTGCAGGCGAGATAACTCCACAAAACTGGTACCAAGTGATAACGCAGCCGGGGGTTGTCGTAGGTGTCTCTAACAAAGATACGGACCCTAGTGGCTCACAGGCAATCATAATGCTTCAACTCGCAGGCCTGTTGTACTACCAAAACTCAAGCTACTTGTACGACCAGCTATACGTCACCAAGGCGGCGCAACATCAACTCGTAATCGTCCCAACAGAAACAACCCTGGACGCACAGCTAGAGACAGGCGCGGTGGACTACGTCCTTACCTATTCCTCTGAAGCGATCTCGCACAAGTTTCAGTACCTTACCCTCGACCCTAAGGTAGACCTATCGGATCTGTCGCAGGCGGACTGGTATGCGACGGCGAATGTGACTGTTAGTGGGAAGCAGGTTACAGGGGCGCCGATCCTCTATGCCCTCACGATTCCGAATAACAGTCCTGATACGTCCATGGCGATAGCCTTCGTCAAAGCTCTATTCAGTTCTCAGGGACAACAAATTCTCAGCGCAAGCGGTCTCAAGCCCTTGAATCCGGTCTACATCTACAATCAGAGCGCCGTTCCAACTGACATTATCCAGGCGATAACCCAAGCCGGCATTACCATCAAAGAAGCCTCCTGAACCCACCGTTCCCCTTGAGTCTCCTCGCCCAAGGCGTAGGTCGCCATGACGGGCTACATTGAAATGGTCATCCATGGCTATTGATTCCTTGAGGGTATTGCTTTGCGTATGTCGCCCGGTTTTCCAATTAGATTCGTCTTTGTTCTCTCTCTTCTAAGCGGAATCCTGTTCTTCCTCCTGTTCTCGCCCGTTCTCAGCCTCATCGGAACTAGCAGTCTCCCTGGATTGCTGCTGGCCCTCAATAACTCAGAAGCGGTATCTGCGATCGCACTGACTATCTACACTTCCGGGTTGACAGCATTAGTGGCGGTGGTCTTGGGTGTGCCTTTGGGTTATCTGCTCGGCAAGTACCGGTTCCCTGGGAGGTCTCTGATTGATTCTGTGATCGAGATTCCTCTGATGATCCCTCACACAGTTGCGGGAATCGCACTTATCACCATCTTCGGTTCAGCCGAGCTTGTGGGCGCAGCCTTTAACGGATACGGAATCAAGCTAACAAATAACGTCGCAGCAATCGTCCTAACCCTCATCTTCGTCAGCGCCACATATACGGTCAAGCAAGTGGAAGAGGCCATCAAATCCCTAGACCCCAAACTGGAACTCGTTTCCCGAAGCCTAGGCGCATCCTCAACCTTCACTTTCCTTAAGGTAACTCTTCCAAACATTTGGCGCTCAGTAGTTACGGGCGCAATATTGACTTGGGCGAGAGCGTCGAGCGAGGTCGGCGCCCTTTTCATAATGGCCTACTACCCGGCCGTCGCTTCAATCCTGATTTGGAACCTGTACGCGGGTTATGGGTTACACGAATCCATCTCAAACGGCGTAGTCCTCAGCCCTGGGTCCGTCAACGTCGCGGCCCTCATGATCTTCATCAACCTGGCGATCTTCATCATGTTTAAGCTGGTTCAGAGAAAGAGGGACAAATGATGAGCGACGGAGTCGTAGTCCAGAGCCTATCCCACAAATGGGAGCAATTTGCGCTAAAAAACATCAACCTATCGATCCCTCAGGGAAGCTACTTTGTTTTACTCGGCCCGACAGGCTCAGGAAAGACGCTGCTTCTGGAAGCAATCGCCGGCGCCTACTCTCCCAGCGAAGGACGCATAATTGTGGGTGGAGAAGACGTTTCCAAACTTCCTCCCGAGAAGCGCAGGATCAGCTACGCCCCGCAAAACCAGCTGCTCTTCAACAACATGACGGTACGGAAGAATATTGAATTTGGTTTACAAGCCAAAGGAATCCCTGAACAAGAACGCAAATCCAAATCGAATCATCTGATGGAGCTACTCGGAATCTCACAACTCGTCAATCGATTTCCGCGAAACCTAAGCGGCGGCGAAAGACAAAGAGTCTCTCTCGCTCGTGCGCTCGCCGTAGAACCCCGCGCGGTGTTGCTCGATGAACCGCTATCGGCGGTTGATGCTGAAACTAAGAGTTCGATTCTAGATTACCTACGGCGCGTTCACAAAGAGACTGGAGTGACAGTCATCCACGTGACCCACGATCAATTAGAAGCTGCATCGGTGGCGGAGAGAATTGGTGTGATGAGAAGCGGTAGAATGCTTGAGGTCGGAACGCCCGCGGACTTTGCTGAGAAAGCATCGCCGGAAGCAGAATCTATCTTCAGGTCAGATAATTTGATTCGAGGAAACATAGTCCGAAGAGAGGAAGACCTAGCTCTGATCGATACGGGCGCTGGTAGGATAATTGAAGCAATAACCGATCGGACGGGTGAGGTTATGGTTCACGTTAAACCCGAGAACATTATCGTATCCAAACACAGTGTGGACTCTAGCGCGCGAAATAGATTCCATGGAAAAGTGACCGAAGTGACCGATCTCGGCCCAACAATCAGGCTCAGAATCTCAGGGGACGCACGAATAACGGCAATCGTTACGCGGCGATCATTCTTTGAGATGCAGCTCAACATTGGGTCTGACGTGCACGCTTTCTTCAAGGCGACGTCGGTAGAGGTTCTTTGAACACGCAAATTACGGCTGAAACAATATTGTCCCAGATTGTTGATTGCTACTGAGTCCAGGGGCGCGAGTTCGAAGGGCCGTAGAGAATTCCTTAGATGCTAACAGATCGACGAATGCTTGTACCTGTTTCTTGGTCATACGGTCCTTTCCAATCAGGAAGTCATATTTTTCGTCGTCTAGCTTGATGAAGTCTAGACCGGGCACTTCGGCGACGGTTCTGATGCCGAACCCTACGTCTGCGCGGTCGTTCTTCACCGCTGCCGCTACGGCTGAATGTGACTTTACCTCATAGCCGTATCCCTGAATCTTGATCGAGAGACCGTCGAGGTCGGTCCCTATGGATGAGGCGAGAGTGGTTAGGTGGCGGTCGATGAGAAGCCTCGTCCCGGACCCTTTGTTACGGTTGATGAAGCGAACGTCAGGTCGGAGGAGGTCCCGGATTTCCAAGATTTTCTTCGGGTTTCCATCTTTAACGATCAAGCCTTGTTCACGGTCGTAACCTCGTACCAAGATGGCTGATTGTTTGAGGCCGTAGGACGAGAGGAAGGGCAGATTGTATTCTCCGCTTGCTTCATCCTGAAGGTGAACTCCGGCCATATCAGCCTCACCGCGCTTGATGGCGTGGAAGCCGCCGACGGAGCCAACGTTTATGGTTCTTCCAAGAAAATTCGGATCATGCTCCTTCAGCATACTGAACGCGATATCCGATCCGACGCAGTTACTACCTATCACGACCAGCGACGCAGGCGATAGCTCTCTTCCAAACAGTTGGATTTCCATCCTCTCACCTTCGTCCACGTACTCTTGCGTCTCGGGAAGGTCCGCAAAGCCATCCGCCATGGAGAATGAGCTTACAGCCCCGGATCCGCTTTGCATCGGGTATGCGATCAGTGCGCCGTTGGGCGTGGTTATCAGCTGGACTGGGAGTAGCTCTCGGCGTCCGCGGGCTTTGAAGAATTTCATCGGCGAAACAGCGGTAACCTTGACGGGGGCAACTTCTGGTGCATTCGCGAGCTTGCGAATTATCGGGGCGACGAGCATATGGAAGATCATTAGTGCGGATGTGGGGTAGCCTGGCAATCCGAAAATCGGTTTACCTCTGACCATCCCGAGCAGTGCTGGTTTCCCGGGTTTCAGAGTCAAGCCGTGCACGATCACGCCCGGTTCTCCAAGGTCGTCTACGGCTCGGTAGAATAGGTCACCCGGGCCCGAGGATGTGCTTCCTGAAGAGATGACTATGTCCGCCTCCTTCAGGGCTGATTCGAGGCTGTCTTTGACGGCGGAGTAATTGTCCGGTAGGATGCCCAAGAATTGAGGCTCGCCTCCGCACTCGGCAACGGCGGCAGAGACCGCTGGGCCGTTGATGTCGTAGATCTTCGCGAACCGAAGCGAGTCGCCGGGCTTAATGAGTTCGTTTCCGCTTGAGAATATCGCGACGCGTGGTTTTCGATATACTGAAACTGAGGACAAGCCAATAGCTGCAAGTAGTCCTATCTCGCGCGGAGTTATTCGCTCGAATTTGCGAAGCAAAAGCTCCCCCGTCATAATATCGCTACCCGCCCCGGTCACGTTCTCGCCAGGGGAAACTGGTCTGTAAACGAGAACCTCAGATCCAGTTTTCTTCGTATATTCTACCATTACCACGGCGTCGGTACCTTTCGGCATCGGCGCACCAGTAGCTATCTCCAACGATTCCTTAGACGAGGTCGAATATCCCCCCGAGTCCCCGGCTTCGACGTCGGCCAGTACCTTCAACTTTACGGGGTTTTGCTCGTCCGCTGCAAAAGTGTTTGCAGCCGTAACTGCGAAGCCGTCCATCGCAGCACGATCAAAACCAGGTACATCTATTCCGGAAAAAACGTCTTCCGCGAGTACCCTCCCAAGGGCATGCTCAAGCGGAACCTTCTCAACGCTCCGGGTACTTTCGTGATATGTCGCCCAGAATTTGGAATTTGCATCCTCTAGGCTTTGGAGGTCGCGGAAGACCTTTCTATCACTTGTCAGCTTGCTCTCGCTCCACTGCTCTGAAGAGTTCAACTTCGACCATTTCACCCTCTTCATAACCCTCGACGTGTTCGGGCACGATGAGAAAACCGTTAGCTTGAACCAAGCTACTGAGGATTCCGGCGCCCGAGGTTCTGACTGGATCGGCAAACAGGCTGCCTCCGCTTTCCGCAACCTGAATACGCACGTAGGTTCTGGAACCCAACACTCCCGCAACACGCCTACGGAGCTTAACCCTAACCGTGGGCCTGGGTAGCGAGTTCGTTCCGAGAAGGTGATTGACTAATGTCGGGACGAATTCGAGGAAGGCGAGATAAGCTGAAACGGGATAGCCTGGTAGTGACACGATTGGTTTTCCGTTCACGACTCCCAAACCAGTGGGCATCGAAGGCCGCATCGCAACCCCATGCACCAACATTCCCGGTTTGCCCAGAGAGTCAATCACTCTGGGCACCATGTCGCCGGGTCCGACCGACGTACCTGCCGTAACGAGAATAAGGTCGCTCGCATCAAACGCCTCTTGCAGCTTTTCCTGTATCTCACTAAACTCGTCCGGTACAATGCCCATGTCGATGGGTTCGCAGCCTAGTTCGCGAACAGCACTTAACAAGGTGGGACGGTTGACATCGGGAATTTTGCCTGATTTCGCCTCAGGTTCTTCTTGGATTTCATTCCCCGTCGAGAGCACAGCGATTTTGAGCTTCCGCCTTACAGCGACTTTTAGGAATCTAAGGTATGCTAGCATGCCAATATCTTGCGGTAGCAGTCGTGTCCCCGCTCTCAAAACCACACTTCCTTTTCTAACGTCCTCTCCGATTCTCGAAACGTTCTCCGCCGGATGCACTTCCCCAGAAACCTCCACGCCACTATCCCCAGCGTGTCTTGTGTACTCGACCATGACCACGGCGTTTGCGCCTTGCGGCATCTGACCACCCGTAACGACGAACGCGGCCTCGCCTTTTCTAACGCTCACAGTAGGTTGGGTGCCAATCGCTACGCCGCCGAGGGAATTCAGTAATATTGGTGAGCTGGCCGACACGCCGTACGTGTCCTCCGCTCTGACCGCGAAACCATCCATGGCTGCACGATCAAAAGGGGGAATATCCGATGGGGATATCAGGTCATGGCTGAGAATCCTGCCGAGAGCAGACAACACTGAAACGTTCTCAACCTCCATGTCGCGCTTTGGAACACGTCCGATGACTGTCTCAAGCGCCTCGTTTGTGGGCGTCAAATGCTTGAAACCCTTCCCAGCAACCTCATGGTCATCATGTGAAAGGGTAGGTTCCTTGCGCAAGCAAGCCACATCTCAGAGTTTGGATTTTTCTGGATAATTGCAGGTTAAAGGTTCTTCTTTCAGTCATCTTCAGGTTTCACTTGGAAGGACTGCTTGGATAACGGAGTTGAAACGCTTAATAGCCCGACAAAATGTCCTCGTCTAAACTCAAATCAGCGCGGTTCCAAGTTTGAACAACCAAGAGGTTGCTGAACGCGAGAAAATAATGCGAGCTGAGGGCGCACGAATCGTAGCCGAAGGAACAAAACGAAACCTTCACCTAAGACTGCTCGGCGCAATTGCGTTCCAAGCCCATTGCCCGAAATTCAACTTCCTTACAGAGCGCCTTAATCGAGTCCTATCCGATGTGGATTTCGCGGCATACTTTTCGGAATCCTCTCGCGTCAATGCGATGATGAGGGAACTTGGGTATGAGGACCAACCCATGGTCACGGCGCTTTGGGGGCATAGAAGAACTATTTGGGACAACAAGTCAAACGGGTTGCATGTGGACATTTTCCTCGATAAATTGGAAATGAATCATGACATAGAGTTCCGGAACCGACTAGAGATCGACCCGCTTACGATCTCCCTCCCCGATATGTTGCTAGAAAAAATGCAGATCGTTCACCTTGAAGAGAAAGACACGGTGGACACAACTATGCTTCTGCGTGAACATGAGATCGGTGATAGCGGTCCGGAAACCATCGATGCCCGCTACATCGCCAAACGGCTATCTGATGACTGGGGATTCTACTACACGTTCACAACCAACCTGAAGAAAGTCCGCGATAAACTGGTGACCTACCAAGAACTCACTAAAGAAGACCGGGACGATGTGATGGGTAAGGTCGATAAACTTCAGACGATCGTCGACAATCAACCGAAATCAATGAGCTGGAAATTGCGCGCGAGGGTCGGACCTAGTAAGAAATGGTATAGAGATGTAGAAGAAGTCCGAAGGTAACTCGAAGAGAGCATTCGAACTCTGGCGAGCGATGTGGGATGGTGAGTCGTCTATTCGGCTACCTTTTGGAGCGGACAAGAAAGCCTAAGAGAAAACGGAAGACGACCATTTCAGTCAAGTAACGGCTGACGGAGATGCTACTAAACCGCTTTCAACCCTGAAGTGGACAAGATGAACGTCGGGAGCGAGATTTCGAAATTCAAAGTGTCGGTCTTACCAGACTTCTTCTTTGACAGGATCATCTCGGTGCCCTCTCTCGACAAGCTATTCCGCCAAGCGAAACTGAAAGCCCAGTCGGGCGGTGGAAATTTGCGGGGTTTCGCGCAGACTGATGTCAGAGGCGGGAACGCCGCGAATCTCGCCTTTGCTCTAGCATCATTGTCCGTCAAAACGACCCTCTACTGTGTCGGAGATGAACACACCCAAACCGTGCTCTCAAACCATCCCTGCAACTGTCGTGTGAGAGTTATTCCAGGCAAGCCAGGCCACACAACGGCTCTCGAATTCAGTTTGAAGCGCAAACCGGTGAACGTGATGATAAGTGACGTTGGTGGCATAAGAGAATTTGACGGGCGAAGGCTCAGTCACGGCGACTTGGTAGGTTTGAAGAGGTCGAATTGCATAGCCCTCGTGAACTGGTCGGCCAACAGGAAGGGGAACACGCTCGCCAGGAAGATGTTCGAGTTGGATGGCCGGAAGGGGAGACTCAATTTCCTTGACCCCGCAGATCTCGACGGAGCTGAAAGGCGCGTCAAGATACTTGCGAAGGAAATTATTGAACGAGGTCGGGTTGACGTGGTAAGCCTAAATGAGAACGAAACCCGGGTTATGGCTCGTGTCCTTTCCGCTGGTCGGTTAGCGTGGAACTACAAGAGGCAGGATTTACTGAAAGTCGCAGACGACCTCCAGAATATGCTTGGGGTCACTTTGGACGTACACACTCCGATTGGCTCTGTGTCCTCAACCGATCGGGGCCAAACTTGGGTTGGGGTGTTTGGCAAGGTACCGGGTTTCGTTACGGGGGCAGGAGACATCTGGGATGCGGGAGACATCGTCGGACACCTTCTCGATTTCCAAGCTCAAGATAGGTTGATCTTTGCGAATGCCTGTGCGTACCTATACCTCAAAAGTAGAACCAGACGATTGCCGAGACTCGTCGAAGTGTCAGAATTTCTAGCGAGTAGAAGTTTGTAAGAAAGATTGGGGAAGTTAGAGGTATGCCTGGTTCGTGCGTTCGTGATTTACTTGAAGTTTTTCAGGCTCGCAGAGTCTTCGTTGAAGACTTGTTCAAACATCCCAAGGACGGCTTTCTTGAGTGATGCATCATCCATACCTTGAGCGACGAATTCGCCCTCGACAACAACCTTTGTCTTGTTTCCCATCGGGGTGTATGTGTGGCTGTGTTTTGTGCCCTTCATTGGGCCGCTAGTAATTTCTAGGCTAAATCCCTTCGGGGGATTGAAGCTCATTTTCCAGGTTTCCTTGTGCGATGGCTCGCCGGGTCTCATGATATCAACCTCAGTGGTCATGCCCTTGTCATTCTGTTCTAGTACTTTTGAGAATTTGAGGGAACTGTGTTGGTGGCTGTTGTCGTCGTTGAGAAAGCGCCAAATCTTTTCTACGGGTGCGTCGAACATGCCTTCATCTGATACGTGTACCATTTTTCATCAACCAAAATCAGTGGTTTTCGCGGATTTAAACACGCCTTTCCTGCCCGTGATTTTCATGTGAATGGATATCTGCTTGGAAAATCGGTCTTTGGATGGGGCGGTTAAATTGGATTGGAACAGTCGGCTCTCATCTTGCATTTGCGACGGCCAAAAGTTACTTTTAGCTAAAGACAACACTATACATTTGAAAACACATGAGTAACCAATGTGGTGAGAACGACCATGATGCGTGCACATGGGCGCTGTGTTTCTGCAACTGTCACTACGTCCACTTCGAATAGAACAATAGAGTGCGCTTCGAAACCCACTTAAACGGGCAGAGCAACGAGGGCTTGCTCCATTCTACTTAGTAGAATTAGTCTTATTTTTGCCCTATGAAAAACCCCTCCATAGGTCAAGTGGAGGTGAAGTGAATGGATTGGACTACCACGATCCTTAGTGCACTGAACATGATTTGGAATACGCTTTCGAATTTCGTTCACGTCGCAGTGACCTACCTGCAACACCTACTTTCTAAGGCGTAGGCCTGACGACCGGTACGCTGACGGCTAGATGCTGCAGGTCGGATTTTCTCCAATGATTATCACCATCTGCTAATGACGACTTTCCGGTCGGTGAAGAAATCGACGGACTCCATCTGGCCGTGCAAGACTCCGAAGAATGAATCTCTCATCCCTCCGAACGGGAAGTATCCGACCGGGGCAGCCACTCCTACATTTATGCCAATGTTCCCCGCTTGAACCCTTCGCCGAAATTCCCTAGCGTTTGCGCCATCACGCGTGAAGATGCTGGCTGCGTTTCCGAATTCAGCGTTAGTGTTGATCCACTTTATCGCTTCGTCCAAGTTTTCAACTTCCACAACGCTGGCGACGGGACCAAAGATCTCCTCCCTGGCGATTTTCATCTCGTTACTCACGTCATCGAATATCGAAGGTCCGATGAAGAATCCTCTCTCATAACCCGGGACGCGAGCCTTTCTTCCGTCCAGCGCGACAGTAGCTCCTTCTGATGTTCCGATGTCAATATACTTGAGAACTCGTTCCTTCGACTTCGCGGACACCATCGGTCCCATTTGCGTAGACTCATCTAACCCGTAGCCCAACCGTATCTTTTCTGCTGTACCCACGAATTTCTTGAGAAAGGTGTCGTGAATCGGACCAATAGCGATCAGGTTGGCTCCGGCTAAGCATCTTTGGCCCGTGTTTCCGAAGAATGAGGAATTACAGGCTTCGACGGCGTGGGGGAGGTCCGCGTCAGGCATCACGACGATGGGATTCTTTGCGCCTGCTTGAACGATGGCTCTCTTTCCGTATTCGCCGGCAAGCTTGTACACGTATCGGCCAACGGGTGTCGAACCTACGAAAGTCACTCCCTTTACCAATTGATGAGAGATGAGTGCCTCAGTTGTTTCCTTGCTCCCATGCACCAAATTGAGCACTCCGGGGGGTAGTTTCGCTTCGCGTTGGAGCGTTTCTGCAATGTAGGCCATGGGCAGGGGCGTGATTTCGCTGGGTTTCACGACGACTGTGCAACCCAGCACGATCGCATACGGCATGAACCAGAAGGGTACCATCACGGGGAAGTTGAACGGGCAGATTATTCCGAAAACTCCGAGAGGTTCCTTAACGGTCTCCTCATCCACCCCATTGGCAACCTGGTCAAGTTTCTCGCCTTTCGCGAGCGTGTAAGCCGCGCCTATCGCAGCCTCAATATTCTCAATCGTGCGCCTGACGTCGCCACGACTTTCAACGATTGTCTTCCCGTGGTTTTGCGTGTTAACCCTGGCAAAATCTTCTAGGTGTTCTTCGAAGACCTGCTTTATTCGAAATAGATACTGAGCTCTCTCAGGAACGGAGATATTTCTCCACTTCTCAAAAGCCGTCTGGGCTGAAACTACAGCCCTATCAACTTCCTCTTTTGGAGTCAAAGGAACCTGAGTGAGAACCTGCCCGGTTGCCGGATTCATGACTGGCATATGTTCGGTTGAATTAGATTCGATCCACTGGCCATCGATCAGTAATGGTAGCTGGCTTGGCCGGTAGGAAACCTCGGACAAAATTGTCATTGAAAGCGCCTTGCCTACTGACGTGTTTGATTGGTGATAAATTCGCCGTTCAAATCTTGAGCAAGTAAAAACCTTGTCCGAGCTTGGGCCAATCAGTTAAAAGCGTGAAGGCGCAGGCTGCAAAAATATGGCACTGACTAGGGTCTACTTTACTTCTGACGTTCACGGTTCCGACACTTGTTTCATGAAGTTCGTTAATTCCGCGAAAGCCTATCGTGCGAATGTGCTCATCTTGGGGGGTGACATAACTGGGAAGATGATAGTTCCCATTGTCGACCAACCCGATGGAACTTTTGCGGCAACGTTTCTTGGAACGTCTCGTATTATGAAGACAGATTCCGAGAGACAGGAGTTGGAGAAGACGATTCGCTACACCGGGTACTACCCTTATCGGACAACTTCGTCCGAGGTGGTGGAACTTCAAGCAGACAAGAAGAAGCTGGACGAACTGTTCTCTAGCCTGATGGCGGATGGGATAAAGCGATGGATTTCCATCGCGGAAGAACGGCTCAAGGGAACGGGGGTCAAGTGTTACATCAGCCCTGGTAACGATGATCGATTCAACATTGATGAGGTTTTGAAGTCGTCGTCAATAGTGCTCAACCCCGAGGACGAGGTTGTCTGGGTTGACCCGCACCATGAGATGATCACGAGTGGATGGACAAACGTTACACCTTGGAACAGTCCCCGAGAGACGACCGAGGAAAAGCTGGGCGACATCTTCGGCAAGATGATCTCGAAAGTTACTCGCATGGATTCCTGCATCTTCAACCTGCATTGTCCGCCATATGATACCCCGCTTGATGAGGCCCCCGAATTAGACAAGACGCTGAAACCAGTTGTCAAGAGCGGAGGAGCAGTTAGTATGATTCATGTCGGCAGCAAAGCAGTGAGGGAGGTGATCGCCAAGCATCAGCCCCTATTAGGATTGCATGGGCACATTCACGAAGCACGGGGGTTTACCCGGATCGGGCGTACACTGTGCATAAACCCGGGAAGCGAGTATGGAGAGGGAATCTTGCGGGGTGCCCTTCTGAACTTCGACGAGAAGGGAGTGAAGAGTCATCTCCTCACTCAAGGATGACTTAATTCGCCTTACGCTATTTTGCGCAGATTTCGGGAATATATTTCCTGTCTCAGAAATTCCGTCCGCAAGGAGTCCCTGTAAGTACTTACCGTAAGTCACGTTTGGCGTTGAATTTTCCATAGTGATAAATATCGAAAACCAGCTCAACTTGTTAGGTTTTATCTTAGGAGATTTCGAATTTGGAAAAACCACCTGTCTTTGTGCGAGAAGCAACAGGTCTAGTTCGTGAAGTAGGCGCGTGGTCATCCTTCATGGCCGTTCTTGCGCTTGTTACTGGAGGGGTGCCTGTCCTGTGGGTTGCGATAATGTACACTGCCCCCGGCGCCAACTGGCCTTTAGCCTACTTGATCGCAGTCCTTCCAAGCTTCTTGATGGCTGGCCTTTTTACGATAATTGGGATCTCGATGCCAAGGTCCGGTGGAGACTACGTGTTCACGACAAGGGGTTTGAATCCTTACGTGGGCTTCCTCAATTATTGGGGGGTTGCAATTGCCTTCGTACTTAACCTCGGCATCTTTTCGTACTACACGGGAACCTATTTTGGATATGTGCTTGCAGGCGTTGGGGCCTTCTATCATTCCGTGGGCGCTGCCAACGTGGGGGCGTTTCTGGCCTCTTCAGGTCCGTCATTCGCCTTGGCTGCTTCGGTTATTCTGATTTCAAGCGTATTGTCGATGATTAGGCCACGCTACACTTGGACGATGGTCTTCTGGGCGGGCGTTGTGTCTCTAGTCGCTACGGTTGTAATGTTCGGGGCCTTAGCGATGATCAATCAGGATACGTTTGCCGCCTCGTACAATTCATTCATGAGTAACTCAACAGCTTATCAGAGCGTAATTCAACAAGGCGGACTCACGCCCCCACCTAATACCATGCTCGCAACCGCTGGCTGCGCTTCCGTTCGTGTGGTTCGCATACACATGGTACAACCTCCCCACAACCTGGAGCGGAGAAATGAAGAACGTCAAGAAATCAATGCCCATCGCAATCCTTGTTGCGATCGCCGCCATCGCTGTTTACTACATAGCATTCTCGATACTAGTAACACACGCCTTCGGACAACCATTCCTCGATAATTGGAGCAGCCTTGCTGCAACAGGCGCATCGCCAATCCCGGGGGTTGGGGGCTTCATACCCTTCTTCGCGTTGATTGTCTACAACAACCCGGCGCTTTACGTGACAATGTTCCTGGCTTTGTGGTTGCCAATCTTCTTCGAGTTCCCACCTCTCATAATCGCGCAGACCAGGTATTTGTTTGCGTGGGCGTTCGATAGGATCCTTCCGGAGAAGATTGCATCGGTGAACGAAAGATTCCACACGCCCATCGTCGCCACGATCATCGTCACGATCGGAGGACTGATAGCCGCGGGGTTGATGGCTTATCTACCGAACTCCGGGGAATTCGCCACGTTGGCTTTCACAATGTTCTCGTTCGGTTTTATAATCCCCGCCATCGCGGCGATCGTTTTCCCCTACAGAAAGAAGGCGGTATACGAGAACAGTTTCGTAGCGAAGAAAAAATTCATCATTCCGCTGATCAGCTGGCTGGGGCTCGGCTCGGCCATTTACTTAATCTATTCAACATACCTTGCAAGCCAGTCAGGAACGCTACCTATTGATTCGTTCTCTGAGACAATGTATGGGACAATTTACCTGCTGGGCGCTATAGTTCTGGTCGTGGGCTACCTCAGAGCGCGAAGCAAAGGTCTACCTTTGGACTTGGTCTTCAAAGAGATCCCGCCAGAGTAACCGGACACGAACCAATGTTCGATACCAGCCTCAATCGTTGGTCTGGTGCGGTGGTCTTCGAAAGCGTATGCTGTAATTGCTTTCTAGACTGGCAATTACAAACTTTGCAGACAACTTATAGATGATGCGTGAGGATTGGAGGCGGAGTTATTCATGGCCGCGGTGGAAGATCAAGAAACCAGAACGTTTGAGAAGCGAACGCCCAAGTCGAAAGTAATCTACCAGAAGGCGAAGAACGACGTGCCCTTCGGAGTTCACAGCAATTACAGGTTTTCCGACCCTTACCCCCTCTATTTCGCCCGTGCCAAAGGAACCAGGCTATGGGACGTAGATGGGAACGAGTACACCGACTACAACATGGGTTTCGGCGTGCTAGTCGCTGGCCACGCTCATCCGCTCGTCGTTAAGGCGATCAAGGAACAAGCGGCGAGGGGAACGGACTTTGGATTCGAATGGGAAGAGACCCCCAAGTTTGCCCGAATGATTTGCGATCGGTTCGGTGTTGACCAGCTCAAGTTGGCGAACACCGGGGCCGAGGCGACTATGTACGCTACGAGGTTTGCGAGAAGTTTCACGGGGAGGGATAAGATCATCAAGTTTGAGGGTTGCTACCACGGCGGAAACGAGACGCTCATAGTCAGCGTAAAACCATCACAAGCTAAGGAAGGCGACCCCAGAGCGCCCAACATCGTGCCCTCTTCAACGGGACTGCCAGAAGGTGTCTACAAGAACACGCTGGTTGCACCATTCAACGATTTAGCGGCGGTCGAAGAGATAGTGCGAAACAATAGAGCGAACGTTGCCGGAATGATTCTTGAACCCATCCCAATGAATATGGGCTTCATTCTACCGAAACCGGGCTTTCTCGAGGGATTGAGAAAGCTCGCTGACGATTACGGATTCGTGCTGATCTTTGACGAGATCAAGACTTGTGGAAAGTTCTACGGAGGGATGCGAGACTTCGTCAACGTCCAGCCTGACCTGATTACGTTGGGCAAGGCGATAGGCGGCGGGGTTCCTATAGCAGGGGTGGCTGGGAAGCGGAAGATAATGGAAACCATAGTCCCTGGGGTAGTCAGTCATGCGGGGACCTTCAATTCGAACCCGTTATGTGTTGCTGCGGGGATTGCGACCTTATCGAAAGTGCTAACGAAGAACGCGATGCAGAGGGCCGCTAGGCTTAGTCAAACCCTGGCTAAGGGATACCAGGACGTCATCGACGACGACGGCCTTACCGCCCAAATGTCCCAAGCAGGCCTGAGCGGGGCGATCGCCTTTTCCACGAAACCAGTAACGGACTGGCGAAGTTTCCAGGCGTGCGATACCGGGAAATGGTTCGCCTACTGCTTCGCAATGATGAACCGTGGAATAATCCCGGCCGGCCCATCACCAGATGAACAGTGGACTGTGTCGGTCGTCCATACCAAGGAAGAGATCGAGGATCACTTAGAGGCATTCAAGGAAATCATAGGATACGTTAAGGGATACGATAAGCGCGCAGAAGTGGTAGAGGCCATCTAGCCACACCTACGCTGTAACACATCCATCTTCACGAGAACCCGCCGATTTTCGTTCTGGGGTGAGGGCGATTTCCGGGTGGGTTCCTTAATGTACCTTGGTGGAAATTTGAGCCTGGAAGTGGAAATGGTGTAATCAGGAATAATTCAGGAGGCGACATTATGGTATCTGTTGATTCAGATGTCGAAACTTGGATATGCAAGACCGACGTTAGCGACAGTAGCCTTACTTCTAATTGTAGCCTCATTGTTCCTGACTGTGTCCACTGTGAATGCGGCCCCCGCTGCCGACCAGCAATGTTCTTCGATTGGGGGTTCCTACCTTGACGGCGTCGGCGTACACTCACCCGCTGGCCAAACGTTCATTCCAACCCAATCATCGATTGTAGGGTTCGCGCTTCACTTACGATCAGACAATGCTGTCCCCACACCGATGACCGCGAACATAATCTCCAATGGAGTAGCCGGCGTGAATGGAATCGAGGGGACTTTAGTGGGTTCCGTTGACTTTACTGTGCCAGCTCAATTCGGCCAACCGACTGGTGACTGGCTCCAAGTACAATTTCCGAGCGGCATACCTGTAACTCCAGGCGCGGTCTACGCACTTGACCTGAAAGATAATTCTGGATCGTCTCTAATCAAATGGGACGCATGCTCATCACCATACACGAATGGGTGCGGTTACGCAGCGGGCCAATGCCAGGCTAACTCTTGGGGATTCATCGAATACAACGGTGATTTCTCAATAGCCTTCTCAACAACAGGCATTGGAATCGCACAGGGAGCATCTGGCAGTCTTAACGTATTCGTGGCTTCGCTAGACAACTTCGCTTCCCCTGTCGCGCTCACCTTTTCTGCGCCACCTGGTGTGACGGCTTCCTTCAACGGGCCGAGCAAGGTTGAGACCTCAGCCGGAGGCACGTCGTCACCCACGCTCACCATCTTCGTCTCAGGAACCGTAGCACCTGGAACGTATCCATTCAAAGTGACCGCTACAAGCGGCGCAATAGCGCACGCAGCCACCCTCCAAGTGATCGTATCGGGGAGCGGCACTCTGATAACGAGCGGAGTTGCAGCCGACTTCGGATTCCAGCCAACCCCTAATACAATTACCCTAACGCCGGACGGTACAAAATACTCGACGGTAACCATTTCATCGATAAATGGATTCAATGGCCAAGTGAGCTTGGCCACCGCGTGGGTTGGAGCAGCCCCGGGTGGAGTTAGTTTCAGTCTGCCTAGCCCCGTAACTGTCCCGACGGGCGGCACAGCAACTTCAACGCTAACTATCAACGCTGACAACGCCCCTTCAACCGGCAGCTACACTCTCGCAGTGACCGCCACGGATGGTGCGGTCTCGCACACAACCGATATCAATGTCGCAATCGCGGGTACACCCTCCGTCTTCGCCCCAGTCGCAGCCGCCGCTCCGGACTTCAACATCGCACCAAGTTCGGCAACGGTTTCCGTCATACCGGGCCTCAGTGCCTCAACGAACGTTATTGTTAATTCGGTTGGAGGGTTCAGTTCACCCGTAGCCTTCTCCACGTCCTGGGTCGGAAACGCCCCCACAGGCATCGCAGTCACTATCCCGCAAACAGTAACACCCCCACCCAGCGGTCAAGGCAGCTCGCCTGTTAGCTTCGCAACTTCCTCGACAGGGTCGACTGGAACCTTCGTACTCCAAGTGACGGGCACAAGCGGATCCGCAAGCCATAGCACCGACATAACACTACAAGTAAACACCCAGGGCCCATCATGCATAATCGCCACAGCCACCTACGGCTCGGCGGTTGCATCACAAGTCCAAGTGCTCCGCAACTTCCGCGATAATTCAATCATGAGAACTAGCGCAGGATCGAGCTTCATGCTCGCGTTCAATCGCGTGGTACTACTCCTTCAGCCCACCCGTCGCGAACTACATCGCCAGCCACTGGGTCGAACGCACATTCATGCAAGCCCTGCTATACCCACTGGTCGGAATCCTAACCCTGTCATACAGAACCTTCCAAGCCACCAGCGCCTCACCCGAACTAGCGATCACCTTCGCTGGCCTCCTCGCGAGCGGGTTGATTGGAGCCTTCTACCTAGGCCTACCCATAAGCCTCGTACGAGCGAAAGTCAAACGTTTCAGAGGAGCTTCCGTCGGAAGACACCTAGCGAGGTTGCTTCTGGCCGCAGTCCTCTCGAGCGGTCTGGGGTTAGCCATCGGTGAATTCGCAGGCTCATCGCCAGTACTAATGATCTCATCTGCAGCGCTCGTGCTGTCAACAATGATGCTATCAGCAACCGTCACTTCCAACAAAATCGCGCCGGTGCTCGCACGCGGCGAGTTCAACTAAACTGATCGAGTGCTTTTGAAGCGCCTATACCGGCGCTTTCCGGAGCACTAACGTCGCCGCGACCGCAGCCATTGCGCTCACCTTGACAGGAATCCAGAAGGGTGAGAATGCAATAGTTCCGACTGACGTTCCGGTGCTTGGGGCGACGGACACGCTGCCCGTTGCCTCGCTCAAACAACCCGCAGAATCTAGGACGCGGACGAGGGGAGTATAGTTTCCTGGGGTACGGTAAGTGACTGTCTGACTAGAGTTCCCATGTTGATACGACCCGTCCCCGAA
Source organism: Candidatus Bathyarchaeota archaeon (assembly GCA_963733055.1). Taxonomy (GTDB): domain Archaea; phylum Thermoproteota; class Bathyarchaeia; order 40CM-2-53-6; family 40CM-2-53-6; genus FEN-987. Next base: position 9,480 of record CAVTBR010000002.1, on the reverse strand, counting down.
CCACCAATCCGTACTCACGTTTCCACGCCGGCGCAGAGACAGATTCAGTGAACGTAACGTTCATCGGAGCCGTGCCAACCGCCGCAGCGCCGGTCAAGGTAGTGTACATCGAACAGGAAGACTGACGAGTCCAAATAGGTTGATCGACCACCGGAGCTGATACGTTAGACCCGGCGACGATGTCATTCGCTCCAACCGCCGCAACTCCGTAAGGAGTAATCATGTTGCAAGGCAAGCTGTCCCCATACCCGCATCCGTCGATGGGGTTCAACGAGGATGTGCCGTGCCAGAGAGTGTCATTGCCAAGGTAAGCAAGGTTGCGAAATTCCACGGGACCCAATTGGGTTAGGTATGAGCCCGCAGCTTTCTCCGCCACGACATGGGCGGCAGCTGAAGAGGTCGCGGATGGGAAGCTAGAGGAATACACTGTCACGCCATCGAGCTGAAAACTCCAATCACCTGAAGAGCTAGGTAGAATCGAGTAGAGGTGCCAAGTACCATTCGTACCGACAGAGTTGGCGGGCCCGAATCCGTAGTACCAATCACCTACCGTCTGCATGTTAGGGAAATACTCCCAAAACCAACGCGCATCCGAGAACCCCACGTTATCGGTGGTCCCCGTGCAACCCGTTCCGTTATAGGCTACGATGCCCGATAAACAGTAGTATCCTGGCGGGAGAATCGAGTAACCGAATTGAACGAACGCGCCATTGTTCAGGACATCTCCAACCCAGAAAGCATCTTGACCGGACACGTTGTAGGAATTGGTCTGAATCTCAACTTGAACTCCCGCATTGCCCACTGAATCTTCATTTCCCCATGCGCCAATCTGAACGTGATGCCCGCTGGTTTGTGAATCGTTTACGGAGAGCAACGGCTGGGGAAAGGTTGGTGGCCGGGAAGATTCGTTCGCGTGACTCACGAGACCGTGAGGGGTGAACATGCTGACAGAGAGGAAGAGGGCCATCATCGCGACGCAAAGTGAGAGCCGGGCAGCACGCAAGCGGTATATGCATCCGTTGAATTTTCCACCTAAGTCTAAATAGTCCTATGAAAAGCTAGTGCTCTGTTCTCAGCACAACGGTGTACCATAAAATCAACGTCGAGTCAATGACCTAACGAAGACGGGTAAGCCCTCACCCATGATTTTCCTGCATGGCGCGACCGAAAACGGCACCTTTTTCCGGGATTGCGGTGCCGCTTTCAGGATCCATAGTTATACGAGGTAAATCGAGCTGCCGGGGGTGCTCAGTGCGTTCCTGGTGGGAATATGATTTGTCGGGCTTTCCAGTAGGCGGGGGTGGTGTAGTGTATGTAGTCGGGATTGAATCCGCGTTGCAAGGAGAGGTAGTACGCGAACAAGTAGAGGGGGATAATGCTGAGGAACGGTGCAATTTGCTCGTCAACCGGTGGAATCCGAACAACATGCTCACAGACAGAGGCCATGTCCCGATCGTCCTCATACACGATAGGAATCACGGTTGCTCCCAAGCTCGTCGCAGCTTGGGCCAAATCCATACTTCTCTCATACGTTCGTCCCTCGGTGGCCATCACGAACACCAGACTATCTGCGTCCAAGGAAACCCAGGGGCCATGCAGAAGCTGCTCAGTCTCAAACCCTTGAGCGGGAACATAACTGGATTCCATAACCTTCAACGCGGCCTCAAGGGCGTTCGGATAGTTCGCGCCGGTTCCAGCGAAATAAATCGTCGTTCTACTCTCATACTTCTCTGCCAACTCCCTCATCCAATTGTCAGTTGAGCCTAGAACCTTCGAGGCCAATGGCGGTAACTCTGAGAGACTCGCCCGGATTCCTTGCAGATCTGCAGATCGGGCGGCTAATCGTTCTTCGAGAAGTACAAGGCCTACGTAGGTTAGGGCGGTTGCGCCGGCGAGGTAGCATTTGGTGTGGCAACGGGATCTATCCGGCCCATTTCCAACGACTAGCGTTTCGTCCACCACTGAAGTTATTGGCCTGTTTGGGAAATGCGTGATTCCGAAGCAGTACGAGCCTTGCGCTTTCGCAGAAGTCAAAGCGTCGAGAGTGGTTTTTGTGATTCCGCTATGCGACACACCAAAGGTGACGCTAACCCTGCTCACTGGAGGGTGGTAGTGGGATAACTCAAGCGCCTGAACACACTCGTACCTGAACCGGTCGCCCTCCATTAAGGACAATATGCTTGAGCCCAACATTGCCGAGAAGAACGCAGTTCCGCAACCAGTATAGTAAAAATCGACTCTGTCCTTCGGAATCCGAGAGGCGCGCCAGAGTTGGATGGATGTCTCCAACGTTTTTTGAATCGACTCTGGGATCTCTTGGATCATGTCGTAAGTCAGGAATGGGTGCCTGGTACGTTCCGGCGTCGGAGGCGGGACGTTACCGCTTGAGGTTGCCATAGTCCTTCTGAGAACTACACGAGATTATAAGCCCAACAGTGCGGGATCAGGCTGAGTTCCCATTTGCACTTTAGGGAACCATTTTCTAGCGGTATTCAAGCGTCACGATTTCTTAATTTGGTTCAAGCAGATTCTATGTTAACTTGTGGCCACCTCTATCTCAATTTGACCCCGCGTAAGTCAATTTGGAAAGCTGCTTTGTCAGTGTTCCTTCGTAGTTCGGCATGCTATCTTGATGCCCCTTGCAGTAGTGCCGTTTCAGCCTGGATTTGGTGCTGAAGATTTGGTCGCAGAGGACGCACGTGTAGACTCCGATGATTGGCCGAAAATCGTCTGAGTTCCTGTCGTGAGATTCTTGAAATGTTTGCAATTCATACACCTACTGAACGACAGCATGTAGTTCGGTGCCTTATAATTCAGATTCACCTTCGGTGCACACCGAAAACGGTAAAGGTGGCTCACCGAGAAATAGTCAAATTAGAATATTAGAAGGAGTCGCGTGCAGGGGGCGAAGCCGATGAGTGCTGCTGTGAAGCCAACGCGATCTGCCAGGAAATCGCCCGTGCAGATACGGTTTGAGATTCTGGAATTCCTGTTTTATAACGTCGGTGCGCATTCTAAATCCTCACTATGGCGCCATGCCACTCAACTCTCGTACGACGACTTTCAGAAGTACTTGGATTACCTTAGAGGTAAGAGTTTCATTGAGGAGTCGGAGGAAGGCATTCGGCTGTCGACCGAGGGAAGAAATGTTTACCTTAAACTCAGGGAGATCCTACCTTCAATTCTTTAGTGACTACACCACTGGTGAACTAGCCCTATACTCAAGTGCATAAACCCAATTTGGTGGTAAATGGCTTTGTCCGAGAAGGAAGATGAATACCCGATAGCGACCCTTCATAGGTTCTTGCAGGAGGCCTCGACGGAGTTCAATCGCTTTCGCACTCAGGCCAAAGTTAACTTGATCGGTTCGATTATACTGTTAATCTTCCTTTCACGCTTCCTTATCTTCTTCGTGAACATTGGCCCCGCTCCGTTCAACCTTCGCCCTTTTCATGATGAGAGGGGTTTTGATTTCGAGTACGCAGATTGGTTCCTTCTGTTCGCCTCGTTAGTAGCGGTCTTGTGGTCGCTGGGTGTCTGGATCAAGCAACGAAATTTCGTCTCGAGATGGGGAGAAAGATTTGAGAAACTCGATTCGTTAGAGAGGCAATTACTCCCTGACGACAAAGAGTAGCGTGCGGAACCCGATTCATCTTCGGTGTACACCGAAAGTGGCGTCCACTTAAATGTCAACCTGCAGTTGAGGTTCGTTCTGTGAAATCTCGATGGACACAACGGGGCCTGTCAAAATCTCAGCTAACCCAATGCGTCCTGCGAGTCTGCTTTGGCCGTTACGAATATTCATGGGTCTCACGTTCCTTTACGCAGGATTACAGCACCTATCTGATCCTGCCTACTTCAACCCCTCCATGGCGGGGTACATCGGAAGACTTGTTGTAGGGTATTCAATCGGATCGCCGATTCACGCATTCCTCACCGGTGTAGTTGAGCCAAACGCTGTTGCGTTCGGATACTCGGTTGCAATCGGAGAGTGTCTGATAGGAATCGCGGTCCTAACCGGTTTCCTATACAGGATCGCAGCGTTCGCTGGACTAGTACTCAACTTCACGTTCTATCTATCTGCCACATGGAACGCGTTTCCATTCTACTTCGGTTCGGACATCGTCTTCGTCATGTGCTGGTTAACCCTACTGTTAACCGGGCCGCAACTGAAGTACAGTATCGATAGCGCCTTGGCAACGCGTCATCGTTCTTTGGGGTGGTTATTGCCCAAAACCTATCGGGGAAGCCCTCAAACGAATGATGCCGTAAAACCGATCAAGGCCGAAACGCCTGAGGTTCACGTTCCAATTCCGAGCAAGGCGACCCTATACCCGAACCAGGTGCGTGAAATAAACAATGCATTCGACCGAATCAAGCGACAATACATTTTGCACCGAGAGACCCAGACCATGCTTGAGTTCGTGCGAGCATTCGTCATAAGCCTAGGCGTCGATCGAAACGACGCCATACGAATCCTAACCGCTCTTCAGAGCATCCTCACCCGGCATCCTACCGAGGGAGCAACGACAAAACTAGGAGATGTTCTTACACAATGACAAACGTTGGGGAAAGCGAACAAATTGCAAAGAGATTAGTGTCCGTCTATGGGTTGCGAGTTCCAAATGACGTGATAGTTTCAAGCCTGAACGGTCGACCCAAACTCCCCATACTGCTTTCCCATGCATCATTTCGGCACGACGTCGATGTTCGAACGCAACAGCGATCTCGTGTCCAACGAGAACGTAGAAACTTCCTTCGAACCATGCTAGGCCTTGCAGCGCTCTCGTTCTCAGGATTAGCATTATATGAGATCATGTCTGCTCTAAACCAACCAACGCTCACTCAAGCGTACAATCCTAACACTGCTGCCCAGCAGGTAAACTATTTCCCAACCAATACTCAGCTCCAGACCCTGCCCCAAACCGTCGCGACGAATCCCGCGTCACAGGGGGCAAGGTTGGTAGCTAACGCATCGAACATTCCAGTAGACCAATCATTGACTCTCAACGACTCAACATATGGCCCCGTAATTCTGATCCACTTAGGTAATGGAAAATTCGTTGCTTACAGCTCAATCTGCACGCATGCAGGGTGCCAAGTTCAGTACGACCCATCCATGAAGGACATTGTCTGTCCTTGCCATGGTGCGGTATACGATCCAAACAACAACGCCCAAGTTTTAGGTGGACCAGCGCCATACCCGCTTCAGAGTGTACCAGTACAATATGAAGGGTCAACAGGCAACATCTACCTGACCGGTTGATCGTCGGGGAACATTGCAGAGCGCAAAAGAAGACCTGACTTGTAGTTTCTTCTCCCGATAGCTGCTGAGAACACTTGATTTTACGATTGTAGGTATATGTTTCCGCTAGCTTGATCGTACCTGATCGGGATCTGCGTTAGCGGGCTTGGTGCTGGTCCAGCCAGAACCTGGGCACCGTGGTAAGGGTCATAGACTGCTCCGTGGCATGGGCATTCGATGAGTTTGTCGGATGGGTTGAAATTCACCTGGCAGCCCGCATGAGTGCAAACGTCGCTGTAGGCGATAAAATGCCCGTTATCCAGATGAATCAACAGCATAGGCCCCCATGTCGGATCGTTAAGTAGTAACGATGAATCCGAGGGAACACTCTGCGCTGTTGCAAGCACCTGACCGGCAGATGCGCCTGGATTTGAAACATAGGTAGGCGCTTGAGGCTGCGGTTGCGATAAGGCGCTCCACGAGATTAAACCCAGCACACCCGCCAACCCTAACACCATGAAGCTACGCAGAAAACTACGTCTACCCCTCTGAACGCTGACCCGTTTAGCCTGCTCATGACTCATGAAAGCTCCAGTCGGTCGGAAAGCAGCGCGAGTCATCGGTACAGGAACGCTCGGCTTATCGGAATATAATGAAACGAAGGTATCCTTTGAAAGCGTCAAACCGCATTGACTACGTAATCGTTCGTATAATTCCTCTGACTCAGGCAATTATTCAGACCCTCCCTCTGTATCCAGCTGCCATGCATCTCTTCTCAAAGTATTCGTGATCCCATCAAGCACTTTGACCGAATCTTTCCTATCAACTCCTAGGCTGATCACAAAAACGCGGAGCATCTCAAGCACCGACTGTGTCTCCTCATTGCCCAGAAATTGTTCCTTAATTCTGTTAAAGGAGCTGTTTACTTCCCTAACTTGTTTAGGATACAAGCCCGCCTTTGACGGAGCCTGCAGAGTCTCCATGGGCACCGAGGTTTTTTCAGGTTGCGTTGTTTCCGCTCTCGGAATCGCAGACGATCCAGATAACAGCCAGCCCAACGAGCTAAATCGTCGCGAGAGCGCGCCATCTATACTCATATTTGCCTGAGGCCCAGTCAAGAGTAAGGTCAACCAACCCACCGCGAAAACTATGTCCGACCCGAAGTAAAATGGGAAGACAGTCCAAGTGGCCGAAAGAAAGAATGTAAGGTTAAGCGCTAGACCCGCGATACAAGCAACGCGAAATAGTAACCCCACAAGAACTGCCAAGCCAATGAGAATCTCTCCAGTTGCGACAAGATACCCGAAGCCGACCGCGTGCGGTTGCACGACGCCCCGGAGAAAATCATGGAGAGGCGAACCGACTGCGTACTGAGTTACAAGACGACCAATGAAACCCGGCCTGGACGGGTCGAAGTAAGAAGGGTCTGTCAGGTGTTGAACGCCTGCATAAAGGAACGTGGCACCCAAGAAAACCCTGAGAGGAAGGAGGAGGGTTGAGGGGAGCCATTGATAACCACCGGCATTCGGCATTCTAGATACAACGTCCCTTGGAGATTCTCTGGGTCGATGGTGGGAGCATTGATGTCACAGACAATTGAAACAGCTAGGTTGCAAATTAACATAGTAGATTAATTACAGATTTCCGCTCAACACGGAAAATGTTACCGGGTTAGGCGTAGCACTTTCGGCGTTCGGAATCCTAAACCCAATACTTGGAGCGACTTTTCACGAATGCGGCGACCTCTCTAAAGATCGATTGAATACTCTTTGGTGTGCACCGAAGATGAATCCGGATTATAAGGGACTCTACTGGATTTACGCAAATCGTAAGGTGAGTTCGTTGAGGCGAACATCGCAAGATTATAGAAGCGAGGGATCAGTTTTCTTCCGACCGATCATCGAATCTATAACGTCTCCTCCGCGAACTGGAGTCTCACACATATCCTCGATTGAGTTGTTCGACGAATGAGAACGACAACGCCCGTTGTGGTTGCACTTTTGATTGCTATACTAGCGATAACGGCAGTCGGCGGACTTGCAATAATCAAAATGCATGCGCCCACACTTAGCCAAGTTAATCAACAAAACCAACCGATCTCGGGAAATTCACCAACTAATTCGCCAGCTTCGGGCACGGTCAACGCTCCCCCACCGCCCCAACAGAAACAGACTTGCAACAATGACGACGGCTGTTCGAGCGGCGACGATTAGCACACAACACATCGTTCGGTGTTGGCAGTGCGTTCAACGATATGGTTAGTTATCGCGGTTCTCGCCGCAGTAGCAGGTTTCGGATTGAGTCTCGCCACGCAACAAACGGCAATCCTCGGAACTTACAATTACGCCCAACTGCTGGGATGGGGCGCTCTGGCAGCCTCTGGAGGCCTCGTAATTCAAGGCTTCTGGAAGGCTTGGGCGGATAAGCGGTACATGTCCCGATTGCGAGCGAACACGTTAGGGCACGAAGGGGGTCGAGTTATTTCGGAGCTCTACACGGAGAATCGCGTTTACGGTTGGCGGGAAATGCATGTCGCGCTCTCCATCCTCGTAACCGTCTTTGCTGCGATTCACGGCCTATTTCTCCTCTCAAGCATCACTTACTCATTCGCAGGCACTTTACTCGGAATTGCAGCTTTCCTGGTTCTCTTAACTCTTGGCCTTTCCGGTATCTTCTTGGAGTCGAAGCGCAAGCTGAAGGCCTTCGGGTCCATCAAGAAGCTACACCTTTGGTTGATGGTGGGGGCGCTTATTCTGGCTGAAGTCCATACACTCACTGTAGGCTCGACTATTGCTCCACTGGGCCCGACTGTTTCCATCTGGCTGTTGTTCGGGACCCTTGGGCTGATAGGAGCTGGTTCGGAGTACGCCGTCCTCAAATCCCTAAAACGCTTCTTGAAACCGGAAGTCATCGGCATTAGCGGAAGAATCGATCTCCCACGCCGAGGGGCGCTGCAAAAGATTGCCATGTTGGCTGCAGGGACCGCCGTTGCAGTAACATTCGGTGGAGTGGCTACGTGGGCAGCAGAAATGGCCCCTTCAATTCAAGCTCCCTCACAGACACAGTCCCAAGTCCAGCAGCCCGTGGTTCAACCACAGACGGCCACTAATTCACAGGATCCCATTCCTGCGGGAGTCAAAATCGGTAATATCGCCAACATTCCGGTGAATTCTTCCATCTATTTTACGGACCAACAAGGAAATCCGGACATATTGGTCAGGCTTCAGAACGGAAGCGTAGTTGCGTATTCTTCAACCTGCACCCACAGGCCTTGCACTGTAGGTTACGATAGCTCATCCTCCACGATAAGATGCCCTTGTCACGGTGCAGCGTTCGACCCGTCCCACGCCGAGGCGGTCCTCCAAGGCCCGGCTCAATTCCCATTACCCTCAGTCACCTTGACCGTCGATTCCAACGGCAACATATGGGCAGCATAGTCACAATACAATACAGTCAGTCCCAAGCCTCCGCAATCATACGCAGTGGGTTAGGTCGGGATTCTCTGCGAGGTAGGATTCGATACCTATCGATTGCCACTCGTCAACTTCTACTTGATCGGCTGATTCGAACCGCCATCTTTCTGATCGCAGTAGGCACGGCGAGACTCACACATAGCGTTGCTCAGTCGTTGTGTTTGAGTGTGGCAACCCACACCAATACCTCTTCGGTTAGGATTTCTCGTATAGCTGAAGGACGTTTGAAAGCATCTTCGATCCTAGACGCTTCGAGCATGGTAATGTTGGGTTACCTATCCCACTGTCCCCGCCATGTCGCGGGTACGACCTACATGTGTTTTTTCGAAGTTTGCAGTAGGCGTAGGTGTTCAATCCGGCGGAAAGACAAATGTTTGAAGTACCAGCTTTCCAATGTTGGAAAACGTATTCCTGCTTAATAGTGCGTTTCTCTCTCCGACGATGCATGAACGATAGGGTTCTCTTAGGCGTCGTAATACTGACCTTGGTCATCGCAGGCACGTCCCTGACACAAACTTTTCTCCTAACTGCCGCGGTGACCGATCAAAGTGGGCACATCGATCAGTTGGCTTCACAATTTGGAGACCTTGCAGGAATCGTATCGTCCCTCATGACCACGCAGAACAGTCCGACGACGCAATCGAACGTCGTTTACTTGTACGTCGTCCCCGATTTCGGTGGGCCCACATATGACGCTTTTGTTCTGCCCGCATCCTTCAGTGGCACCGCACCAAACGCGTCATCGTCTACCGGACCGCACGA
>CAVTBR010000001.1:0-1572808 GCA_963733055.1 Candidatus Bathyarchaeota archaeon | reverse complement strand
TACTCATTCTCTCATTCTCTCAGAATAAGAGCTCAGTTTCTCGAAAGTACTCATTGATTTTTTTCTCCTTATCTTCCAATCACGTCGCAGGTCTGAGATGAAGGCCGAGGACTGGTTCCGTCTTTGTCTCATTGCGGAAACGAGACTTCGGTTCGTTCCTCAGACGTCGGCGACTTCGATCAGTTGCAGCAAGAAGAAGAACATGCGGGCAATCGTTGTGAATGACTCGTGTCTCTCGTTCTCGACAACTAACTTTGTGTATTCCGGCCTTGGTTCCATATAAGGATAGAAAGACAAGTTTCGTTAGCAATCTTAGTTAGAAGAGGAAATCGCCTATCTTCTCAGTAACAGGAAATAGTACATCAGTTAGCAGAATAATGTTCCACGTCACACCGTTTCCTGATTAGTTACCTTTCATTAGAGGAAAAAAGCCGTGTTGGACGTGATGGATGCGGACTGGCTGGTGGGGGCTCATGGGACCTGTCTGACCGTGTCAGTAAAAAGAATGTTCAGTGCTTCCCTAAGCCCCTTGTATCTGTTTCGAACAGTGACCTCGGTTACGTCCGCAACTTCAGCGATTTCCTTCTGTGTCTTCTTTTCTCCTTCCAAGACGCATGCAACGTATAGCGAGGCAGCTGCAAGCCCCATCGGATCTTTGCCCGTGACTATTCCTTTCTTCTTCGCTTCGTTGATGATTCGTATTGCTCTGTGTTGAGTTAGCATAGAGATTTCCACTTTCGTAGCGATCTTCGAGATGCACTTCACAGGGTCCAGAACAGGCATGCGCAAGTCGAGCTCTCTTACAAGCAATCTGTAGCATCTTGCCACATCTTTTTTACGAATCCTGCTTGCAGCCGAGACATCTTTCAGAGTCCTTGGAGTTTCAGACATTCTGCAAGCGGCATACAACGAGGCTGCGGTCATTGTGGCTATAGGTCGTCCTCGCACGAGCGCTTTGTCCAGAGTCTTACGATAAACCATTGCAGCACGTTCTTTGATTGAGGCTGGAATGTGAAGCATATCCGTGAGTCGGTCAAGTTCAGCCATAGCTTGAGCCAAATTCCGTTCAGCTGACGAATGGACCCTGGTCCTGATCTGCCATTTCCTTAAGCGGAGCATCTCTAACCTTGTGGCAAGTGGAAGTTGGCGACCGGAAGCATCACGATTCACACTATCAATTACAGTGGAGAGACCTTTGTCGTGAATGGAGAAGGTCGTCGGCAAGCCAACTCGACCACGTTCATCTTTTTCCTCCTTTGTGAAGGCACGCCACTCAGGTCCTTGGTTCAACGCGTGTTCGCTCAGAACAAGGCCACAATCATGGCAAATCATCTCCCCTAGATCATAATCTTCAACGAGGTTTGCGCTACCGCACTCGGGACAGTTCCTGACTTTCCCTATCTTTCTGGTTGTCGTACTCGCACTCATTTTTTTCATCAACCCACACTATGCTTTATCCTGAAATGTGGAGCCATCGAACTTCCGCATGAAAACTAGGTGGCAATGAGGTGGGAGAGGATTCCTGTGATTGGAGGTTTCTTCGCCCCTTCGAGGACGGTAAGTCTGCCTGTCTTCCTAAGTGAGAGTTGGATTTGGCCTCTGAAACTTCTAACTATGGCATCGTGAACCTCGACTCGGTCGCCCTTAGAGATTGTTGCTATCTGATTGTTCCATATAGAGAGAGGTATTTCTCCGGTACCGTCGGAGAGCGTAACGGAACAGACCAAGAGAGGGACTCCATCCCTTGAGGTAACAGCTCTCGCTTCTGATTTCTTGACCACAACCGCCTTGAAACATACATTCTTCCAACCTAGCCTCAGATCTCTAATGCTTCTCTCGCCCTTCGCGTCAAGTTTGCTTGGTTCGCGTTCTTGAATGACATCAATGTAGCGTGAAAATCGTTCCGGCGGATTCCTCAACATTTCAACCGAAACATTAGGGATGTCCGCTTGCGCCCACCACTCGCCCTCAGCCGAGAACATGTACGTTGAAGAAGCTTCACCGTGTCGACGCGTTTGAATAGAAACCTTTCCACACCGAGAGTTACCGCGGTTTCGAGCAACTAGAATCGAGGCGCGAAGAAGATTGGGCTTTAGATTATGTTTCTTTGCGATCTGAAGTAGGTAGATGAAGTCCTTGTCGAGACCACGTATCCCTGTTAGGTTCCTCAGCGCAGTTAAGATATTTCGACTCTCAATCAATACGACGCCATGAGTATTAAAGCGACCCCCAACATCAAACCGCCACAACAATCATCAATCAAACCATACCAAGCATTGAATTTGATTTTCGATCCGCTTCTCCTCGAACGTGCGGTTCGGAGTGCTGAATCTGTTACGTTGATCGTAGGCCACGCATACGAGATAGTCAAGCAAAAGGTCCATCTCTCGGGAACCGCAAGTAGCTGGTGGGCGCATGTAAGAATGGAGAGAGTTGTTCCTGGGTGTCCAGGCTGCGGTCGAAAAATGATTTTCTATTCTAGTGACGCGTATTCGGAACATTACATCTGCCCGGATTGCGACCGGTTTCTGGAAATTCCAAGACCGATTGACTTCTTCCGCAAGTGAGTCCTGCATCATTAGATATAGCAAGCACTCGTAATAGTGGTCTCCTTTGGAGAAAGACGATGCCCTCTTCTATGCGCTTTTGAGAATGGGTCATGAGTGCACTCACGCCATTATTCCACATCCCCATCCGTTAAGCAAGAAGATCGAAAACGCATGGCTGATCGAAGTTGAACATAGCCATAACGATCTAGGAAAACATGGACAATACACGTTTTGTTACAAGATCGTTGACAATCCAAAGACAGCTGTGGGTGAATGTAGGAAAGGGCTTAACGACTTGACCTAGCTCTTGCGTTCTGAATTATCGTTATCTACTTAATAGCCCATGGCACACCAGCGCGGAGAATACGGATCGTCGCCGGTATTAGTGGTGCGCACACACACACTTCCACCTACAATTACCGTGGGCCAACAGATTCGACGAAAACATGGAAGGTATCATCAAGAGATTTAACGAGTGTTCATGGAGATATGCAACCGCAACTCTGCACGGACTACATTTTTCGCCGCCTTCAGAAACATTTACGAGTCGCCAATCGTACTTGGTTATGGAGAGAGTGGATGGAGGGAAAGAATGGGTGCTCCCCCGCTATATTGGACGCGACGTCAACCTCACAGAAGTTCGCGCAGTTGCAGACATGGCAAGGTTAGAGAATTGGGATGACATATTGCATGCCGTGTTACCGAGACTCCAAGACAGAACTCCACGTCATGAAGTTACCTCTAAAGAAAGCATGAGACGCATCGTATCAAACAAGTTAGCCATACTGTCACCTTACCTAGCATTGATCGGATTAGTCAGCGTCGTTTTAGCAGCTGTTGCGTTTGGACGCCGAAAGTCTAGTCGACAATAGTCTGCTTTTTCGGCTTTGATACGACTGCTTGCTTCCTAACTCCTTCTAGAGGAGACGAGAGAAGATCTCGACCTTAAGGAATCGTTCGATGTTCTCAATCTTGTCCGCCGTAGCTATTCTTGGCTGCGAGAGGGCTAGGATTGGCCACTCGGCTCAGCATGTGGTCATTTGTCTCCAAAGGCAAGGTCGAGTCAATTCTAGGAATTCCCAAACATGTTGAACCAGTAGCGATCATTTACTTGGGGTATGCTGCCGAGCCATTCGTTAGAACAAGACGATTACCGGTAGTGCAGTGTACTCATTACGATCGATGGTAATGTGTGGTAGCCTGGTGCGCACACACGGAACGACGGAAGGACAATTCAATTTCTGGATTGTTGAACAAAGGCCATCAAAACTTAGTCTAAGATTCTATTTACACGGAGGCTACACTTTCACTTTACGCGTATCCTCAGAATGATATGCCAGTGGATTTGACGAATCGAAGAATTCGATGAGCAGGACGACGATGAAGAGGAAGACGACGAGTCAGATGAGGACGAGTACGGAGAATACGAGTATGAGTAAGCGTCTCAGTAGGATCGACACGTTGAAAATTGATAAGGACTGTCTCGTTAGTCGAAGTTTGCTCGATGATTGGATAAGGCTGAAAGGTCAATTTTTCAACAGCCTATTCAGTTAGGTTGTCGGAAAATTCCCAACCTTTGGGTAGCTAGGTTTTGGCTGTTGCCATAAGAGGAGTTTGTCTTAGGCCATAAGAGATTAAGCTCCGGTTGAGGCGCAAACCTTAACCGTGTACCACGTGAGTATCACATGATTCAGAAATGGCTAATGTTTCTTACCCGTGGAATCATGCGGCCGAAGCGTTGCGGTCTGTGTCTTTGGATCAATTTCCAGGTCTAAGATCTCGTTCTTGTGAAATGGATACAATGAGTCCTGAACGACCGCGGACGGTATTGCAATGTACTGAGTCTTGGCATCCGGATTCTGTACGACCCGAACCTCCGCCTTTAGGGTCAACACGATTCGACTCTGTAAAGTGATTCTCACATGACGGAATATATGCCTGCCGTTCGGAAATCTCTGATCTGCAACCATAACCAGAGAGTTCAGGATTGTTCGGAATGTAACTCGCTTCTACCAAGTTCGTTCTGGAGCAGAATGACATGGCAAAGGTTCCAACCAGAACCCAACACCTACCATGTTTCAACCCTCACAAATTGCTTAGCGAAAGCATACTTCGAAAGAACTTCGCCCGTGGACGAGCCCGTAGGGTCTGCGTGGGCTAAACTTCGGGGAACCTTACTCCACTACATGGTCAGATCTCTCGGCTGGAGCGAACTGCGAGTCAAAATGACATTCCCGCTCGGTGATGAGACAATAACGATTGTTGGATATGTTGATGCTCTTGACATTGAGACTTCGACTCTTTACGATCTAAAGACGACGCGATTTGCAAACTGGCAAGCAGAGAAGGGGCACATCCCACGCGAAAACCATACCGCTCAGGTTCAATGTTACGCCACATTACTCGGCGAATATGGAATCGCAGTTACCCGACTTGTGCTAATTTACGTGGATGACAAAGAGATCATCCCTAAAGAAGTCCCACTCGGGTACCGGAAGGAGTGGATGATTCAAAGAGCCACCGCATTACACCAATCAACGAAAGATTCCGTTCTGCCCGCAGCTGAACCTGGACCCATGTGCCACTACTGTCCGTACCTCGACCAGTGCCCCAGTAAGACGACTACGGTAACTCTGAAAGAGGCAATACGTTGAACGAGGATACCCTCCGAGAGGAGGGATTCGCCATCTTCAAGAACGGAATGGTGAGAAGACTTGCTCCAACTCATTACGTCGTAAAATCTCAAGGAAGTAACGGCTGGCATCTAATCGAACTCAAGGATGGAAAATGGGGGTGTGATTGCCAGTCCGACGGACCTGCATGTTCCCATTTGTATGCAACCCAATTCCATCGCTACGCGTCACAGGACAAGCAAGAAGACTTTGACGAAGCGCATCTCAAATGCAGATATTGCGGCTCAATTGATATCGCGAGATGCGGATTCCGGTACAATGCGAGGGGTATTGCAAGACGGTTCCGATGCAATGACTGCCAGAGAAAATTCTCAATTCCACATGTTCAGAATCGTACAGAATCAAAACCCGCGGAGATAGTCTGGTTGATCAACGAAGTCGGAATGCTGATAACAAGATTGAATGACCTGCTCAGTGAACTGAACTCTAAACTCGACCAGACCGTCTCAATCGCTTCCAATAATTGATTTGCATCCTTCGCGGATGAAACACCAGTGCTTCTTCTCGAAGCGCCAAGTTGTCAATATGTTAAGATTCACTTCCACTTTTCCAGGTACATGTCCTACCACGCGTGTTAAATACAGGGAACTAAAGTGGTTCATTTCGACCGAAGGAGCAGAGCAACTATGGGCCTAACCGAAATGGAAATCGCTGCGGGATTTCACGAGCCTCCTAGCCAAATCAATATGACGATTTCAGTCAAGCTTGCGACTTTCAACAAATTAGTTGAAAAATGCGTGCTTGACGGTTTGGACATTAAGGAAACAATCGCGGAGATTATCGAGAAGTCTATTTAGAAGTAGACTTGGTCGCTAGTTTGGTTAGCTGATTAACGGCTGACTGGGCTTCTTTCAAGTTCTTCTCAACTATGTGCGCACTTGACAGTACCATTGTCAGACTGCCATTTGAAAGGTGACATTCTAGCGCGGTTTCCTCCATAAGTTTGGTTAATTGGTACGCGTTGATGGGCCACCAAAAGAAGACTTCTGACGAGCGGAAGTAGCAAGTCAGGTTCAGTCGTCCATCTCTGGGCTTCATGTCAATTACCTGAATTGCGGGTAGATCATAGCTTACCACCTCAAGGGAGCCGTAGCAATCTTCGGCAGGATAGTATGTCGAAGCGACGGCCCTTCTAGTAGTCGGCCACTTCTTAATCATCTTAACAAGATGCTCAAGTTGATTTATCGTCCCAGACTTAGGGGCGGGATATTCCTTCAGCCTGAGGCATGGCTTCCAATCTAGGCTGGGCTCGGCAAGCGCTTCGAGTAAGGCAACTTTGTATTCGGTTCTATTTGCCTGCTCGACGAATCGTTGTGGGTACTTCTTCGATTGGGGGTTCGCTATGTAAGTGATGCAGTTCAATACCTCTGTCGTTTCCTTGCTTCGTACATCATTTACCGTCTGACCTTGCAATACATACACGAGCAACTTCAGCCAAGTGTTTTCGAATCCGTCTCCTTCAATCACGACGGGCTTACCATCGGCCTGTTTCATCTGAACCACCTAGCTTGAGGGAAGAACGCTCCTCCCTCTCTCTAGTCTGTAAACTGTCTTAGGATTGAGAGCAGGAATGTCGAACTGATTCAGGCGAACCTCTAGACCCGTTCTTGGGCCCCCAGTTAGATCTACCATCTTTAGCGTGGCCATCTGTCTTATCAACTGGTTAGCTGTTGAGTAAGGAATCTTCTTCTGTTCAAGGAGCTTTTTTGCTAAGGGTCTAAAATCGGTCGGGATACCGTCTAGAGTCTGTATCAATGCACAGACAATTTCGCGAACCGATGAATTTGTGAGCAGTCTTACCCGTTTCCATAACATCTCCGATTCGTCTGACAACTTCTGTTCTACGAATTTACTGCAAATTGGTAATTAGTTAATAACACTAACGGAATCTGTTAACTGTTTATTTCCTGAATTAATGAGAAAGTCAGAGATTATAAGAGGCGCCGAGTAAGACGAGGTTGACCTGCAATGATCTCGGCAAGTATCGAAAACGAATTTCCATGCCCAAAATGTTCTGGTGAGACCAGTGTGTACTATTCAACAAAGACGGGCGAACGAATGTGCTGGATCTGCAAAGTGTGTAGCACAAAGGGCTACTGGGTGATGGAAAGAATCCAGGTGATGGCATGATGTCAGCTGTCGTTTGCCCCAGGATATCTCTGGCACCAGACATGAGAATTGTAACCGTTTATCACGGTACTTCTATCGAGAGAGCTACTCTTGCAATCGCATGTCAGGAGCTAGTATCTAGCCACAACGAGTGGGATTGGCTGGGAGACGGGATCTACTTCTGGGAGGAGAGCCCTGATCGAGCGATCGCCTGGGCACAGAAGAAAAATGGGAGTTCCGCTGCGGTTATAGTGACCGAAGTTCGATTGGGTCGATGTTTAGACCTATTCGATACCAAGTGGGTCACAGTTGTCCGCGCCGCCCATAAGCAACTTCTGAACACCTATACGATAAGAGGCGCTTCGCCCCCGGCAAACCACCGCGGAAATCATGCGCTTGACCGAGCCGTTATAAACCACGTATGCGAGAATCTCTACGAAATAGACACGGTCCGAGGGCCGTTTCTGGAAGGCGACTCTATTTTCCCTGAAGGTTCCTTCTCAAACCTAACCCACGTGCAGATTGCGGTCAGGAATCTCAATGCCATCGTAGCGCCGCTTACCATAGAGTTCCCCTTCGAAGAGGAAGGACACTAGAATGGCAACCTTAAATGTTCAGCTTCCTGCGCAACCGGAACAGCCTATCGAGGAGCATACACCAGTTCCAGTTCGCGCCTACATTGCTTGTGCCTTGACTGGGTTATCAGAGTCTCAAAGGGTCAGCATCGACGAAACGCTAAACGTAATCGAGATGACTTGTAAAGCTAAGGGAGTGGAATTCTATGAACCACGAAAGATCTCGGACCCGCTTCTAAATCCGTCTCTAACCCCTGAACAGGTCTATCGAATGGACAGGAGGAATGTCCTATCATCAGACGTTTTCATATTCTTGGCTAACGAGCCAAGCTTCGGAGTAGGTCAAGAACTTGAGATTGCCGGAACCGCATTACTGCCGATTCTAAGCGTAGCGCTGGGCGAAAAATCAATCAGTAGAATGGTGCGCGGCATACCCGGGAGGATGTACTCTGTTCGGTATGAAAGCGGCGCTGATTTGTCTGACAAATTGTCGCAAGCGATAGATATTCTATTGCCAGCAATGTTGGAAAGAAAGAGGAATATGCGGGAAAACTCAAATCTCTCAATCGGTCGAAACATTCACCGACTCAGACTTCAGACTGGCCTATCAGCCGCGGATCTTGCCGCTAACCTTGGCGTCCCTGAAGATGAGGTTAAGCTACTGGAAGAATGTCCAGACTACTTGACTAACTTCAGTATTCTACAACTAAAACAAGTAGCGAAATCACTCCACACGAACCTTCAAAACATCTTAGTGGCTGACTATGAGGAGGATATTGCCGCGAAAGTTGCGGAGATACTGTATCACTCCAAGTCGACCCCCGCCCAAATGAGAGGCCGTGAGGTCACTCCTAAAGACAGGAAGCATATCTGGGCGAGAATAATGCGAAAAGCGGCAGAGGAATTTGAACGTGAGTGAAACCGCCGCTAGTTTTGTTCACGATGCGATTCCGTCCTGGGATCGGTTAAGAACTCTAAACCCGGACACAATAGCGAACAGCCTAATCGTCTTCTCAAAGCAAGTGTTTCCTCACCTGATGTTGACCGAGATTGCCGAAGCACTTGGAATGTCAATAATTCTTGATAAGATTGACGGCGACGGTTATCTTATCGAGTTCGGACGAAGCTGTGCTGAAATCCTTGTAAAAGCCGATGCGGAATCAACTAGAAGGAGGTTTACAATAGCTCATGAGCTGGGTCATTGGGTCGTAAACAGATCCATGGAGAAATGTGCTTGTCGAAGCAGCAAAACAAGTAACATCGAATCATGGTGCAACCGGTTTGCAGCATCCTTGTTGCTCCCTACTTCGTGGATCTATCGTTTTGTTGGACAATACACACAACTGGGAGACTCAAGGGTCGTCTTCAGTGGATCCAGTGTGTTCAGAGTCTCTCGAACGACTTTCTACCGACGCTTACACGACATTTATGGCATAATCTTCGTCGAGATTGGGTCCAATGATAGCGTAAAGCTCTGGCCACGCTATTATGAACATTCACACAGAATCAGCGAGCCTTATCGTGAAAACCTTCTCCAATCGATTTCGAAATACAGGAACCGATTTCATGATTCAGCCGGTACAATAGAAGGCTACGTATCGGCTGGACCAATCGCTCTTGAGTTCCGCAGATATGACAATCAACTCGTTTGTCGGCCAGCCGTACTGCTCCTGAAGAGAATTAATTCCGGTCAAAAAACAACAAGCCTTTCGGAATTCTTAGACGTCAATCGCATTGAGACTATAGACGGAATTACGATACCTTCCCATACTTGCAGTCGACTGGGAAACCATAATGTAAAGGATGCATGATGTATGCCACACCATAAACCTACTGACATAGAAATTGAACCTCGTAAGTCTCACAAGGGACGATATGTTTCAGCCATCGTCCTTATTGCAGTCATAATGTTCGGTTCGCTGATAACCTATTTTTACTACCATCCGACGCCAACATCCAGACCACCTCAACCCTCCGATTTCTACGATAGACTTGGCAAGGCATGTCTAGTTCGAAACATGACAACGCTAACAAGCCTTTATCGAGTCTACATCAATGTAACGAATCGTCTTAACTGGCCTGTAACTTTTGTGGATGTCTCAGTTGCAATGAATAGCACTACTTTTTCCAATGGAATGGGATACAGCCCGCTAGATCCAACAGCCCCGCTACATATCCCATTCTCATGGTGGGTACTTCACGGAGCGAATCTAACATTCTATATCTACCTGCCAGTGAACGGAAGCCTATTCCATTATCCGCACGCACTCGTAACTGGTGCCCTTTTGACTGTCTATGTATCTATTGAAGGCGGCCAAGTTGGGATTGAACATTTTCCCGTTTATCCTGAACTGTATGTTTCCTCCTTGACTACAGTACCAGTTTGTACTGATGTGAAGTCTGGTTAGGCTGCCAGCGTTTCATCAAGAAGCACAGATGGGATAGCTAAGGCACTTGAGAATGTCGAAATAACTAGAAGCAATTGCCAAACTAGAATACTACTTCTAAAGAAGTCGCCAATGATGGTGGGGGTTAATGGACCGTCGACAATCAATAATCCAAAAAATGAAACGAGTAGGAACCAAGGCCAAAGTTCACCGAACCATGCGTAATTGTGGTTAGTTGTTGTCTGCACTCGTTCTGCGAGTTCCACAATCATTTGTGTTCAAAAGAAAAATAGGATTGTTTTGGTCAAATGTAGTCGCGAACCTGGCACAGAGAAATCAGTAAGTAAGCGTGAAAAGTGGAGCGTATTGAGGCACTTTGAGCGATAAGCGCTATATTGCATAATTCGTCATGAGCGACCTACTTGTAGACACCGAATCTCGACGCTGACTCAATCGAAAGTGATATTTCCAACTTGATGATTTGCAATGGTGTAGGAAAGGACTTGGAAAGCTTACAATCGCCATTCGCTGAGCTACCGGAAGCTCTTGTGGAGGAAATGCTCGGCAATTCGATCAAGTTGGGACAGGAATTACTCATTGCGTTGAGAGGAGTGGTAAAACGCAAGAAGGAACTCAGAGACTCGCTCAAGAATCAAAACCTGCTGGCCAGGGAATCTGACTTCGCGTCCACGCCTACCTATCCAACGACGTGTGGCGTCGATGGTAGCTACACCATAGAGAGATTGCTTACCACAGACATCGCAGCAGTTGCGGGACTGGCAGTCGAAGGTTTGACTCCACCCTCAGAAATACGACACTGGCCTAGACCGCATCATCGTGTTCTTACAGAAACCGCGCCTCATAGTGAAGCAACCGGAGTGGTTTCACGAGCCATCATGGTGGCAATGGAAATCGAACTGGCAGGCAAGGCCCCACATGATGTCATTTTCATAGACAATTCATTGGTAACACCTCTGATATACCTAAATCAAGGACTCTCAAAAATCAATGAAGCCCCTGCGAATATCAAAAGCGTTCTCTCTGCGAGACTTGATGAGACTCTGAAATATTACGACGAAATTGCGGCAAGTACACGTACCGATAGGGCATTTGCCGGAGTCCCAAAATACACAAGCAAGAACGAGATTTGCTCTCGTTTGAACGTGAAGGGATATGAGGACCGTGCACTGTTGACACTAATTCTTGAACCCGGCGAATTGACACCTCCACTCAAGATGACGGAACCAGAGAGTCCCTATCATTTGCCAATCGAGGGCCAGATTGCTGACAAAATAAGTAGGTCCCTTTCTCGACTCCATATCTTCTATTACAGACCGTTTATGCATCTTCCCGCGTTCAGGATCGAAGTCCCCGAGTCTATTGCAAAGAATAAACAGAGAATAGCCATTATCCTTGAGGCTTTGAAACTCCAATGCGGGTCGCCTTCGATGATGGAACCATATCCTCTCTACTTAGCCGACCGCATGGTAAAGCACCTGGCCGTTGCTCTTCCAGCGTTGACCCAAACGGCGACACAGGAGATCGCAAGTAACTGGGATGGCAATATTGGTGATGTCTACATGGCAATGCATGCATATCGGAGCGACTATTAGATGTCTGAGATCTCGAAAGCCTTCGATGGGTCGGAAAGGATCGGCGTAATAGGGTCGCCGTCTTCTACGAGTCAGCTCACAATAGACATTCTCGGCACAGCCGTTGACAAACGACTTGTTGGTACACTCTCCGTCTTCAAATTCCACCAAGATGGCAAAGACACGTACACGCTTGGTCAAATCACGGAAATTAAGTTGAGAAATGTCTGGAGTGAAGATCCAACGATGCGTGGGTTGATTCGCCAGAAGGGGCGGGTTGATCCGGTAACAGAACGCCAAGACACGCATACCGCGAGTATGACGGTCAGCACGGTTCTTGCGCTGAGCACCAGCACCGAAGGTAGTGTCCTAGGAACTGTTCCGGCAACTGGAACATCAGTTCGCCTGATCACTGCTGAACTCATGAATGTTCTGTTGAAGGACTATCTCTCTCAACTATTCTGTCTGGGCTATGCATATGGTACAGAACTACTACTTCCCTTGTGGTTGAAACACTTCGGCAAAGGGGGTGCCGATGAAGCATATCACATTGGCATTTTCGGCAAAACTGGTTCCGGAAAGTCAGTTCTTTCGAAAATGATGATGGTCGGCTATTCTCTGCATCCTGAAATGTCTCTAATTGTACTCGATCCGCAAGGGGAGTTTTCCAAGCTGAAGGAAGACTCTAAAGTTGTGGCGATACTGAACCGAGGTGGCCAAAGAGAGGTGAGTTTTCACGACCTTCATGACCTGGTTGTCAATGATGACTCGAATTTTACATTGTTCCTGAGAATACTTCGCACAACAGAATTCTACACAAAGTTGGCCATTTATGCGGACGAAAACAAAGACAGAGCGGAATCGCAAATACGGTCGATTCTAAAGCGCAAACAGCAGCTGCTGACGGGAGTAACTCTCCCGGCTAAACCTTGGGACCTCTATCGACAAGCAGTCTTTGATTACGTGTGGGACCAGCTAGTGACGCCTCAGGTACTAGCCAACATTTACTCTGGCCAGGAGTATCAAGACCGAGTTAGAAACGCACATCGCGATTGGCCTGCGGATGAAGCTTACACTCTTGTTTGGTCACGAGTTGCTCGATTATTTGCGTACGATGGAAAAACGAAAGCCGTTAAGTCAAAGGATTTTGTTGGTAAAGGAATTGGTACCAAGAGCAATATCGCCATCATCGACTTATCTGAAACCCAAGTGCCCGAGTCTATACTATGGAACGACTCAATTAGACTAATCGTGATAAATCATCTCTTGCTGGAACTGACAACGCTAGCAGAGCAGACATACAAAGGTGGCAGGCTACTGAATACTTTAGTAGTCATCGACGAAGCGCACCGCCTCGCTCCTCGTGATACCGGAGAGGATCTGGAACTTGGAGAAGTCAAAAGAACGCTTGTCGATGCATGCCGAACAACGAGGAAGTATGGCCTTGGATGGCTCTTCATAAGCCAGTCCCTCTCGGCTCTAGAAGTGGAAATCATTCGCCAACTTCGAATCTACATATTCGGTTTTGGATTGGGATGGGGAGCAGAACTCAGGGCGTTGACGGACTTAATCGGGGGAAACGAAGAAGCAATTAAACTCTATCAACTCTTCAAAGATCCACAAGCGGCACTAGGCAACCGAGAATACAGCTTCATGACATGGGGCCCCATCTCGCCCCTTTCGTTCTCAGGTGCGCCATTGTTCTTTACAGCGTTAGATTATCCGACTGATTTCATGAAAGCAAATTCTTTCGACGAGAAATGACATTTTTCTGTTGAATTGAATTGAACCGGGAAGCGCGGCTACTCCGACGGAGGCTCGTCAGGAGCGTCGTCTCCCAGGGATTCCTCTACAATCCTCATCTTAGACCTGCACATGTCTCCAAGACCTACCTAAAGAGTGTCCATGCTACACGTAGACTTGAGAGGCTGAAACAACACAGGAAATTGCTTGAAGAGTCACTTCCAGCTGTAAAAGAATACGCAATTGATGGGCGAGATGTTCAACCAGAGAAAATCAGACTGCAACTTCTAGAAATCGAAAAACCAAGTTCCAGTGCTATTACTTCCAGGATCTTTTTCTGGTGGAACTTGATGTGGTGGAGTCTCCCCTTTGAGCAACCCGTAGGACGCCAGATGCGATTCTTGGCGTGGGATACATATCACGACGCCCCCTTTGGTCTACTCCTGCTGCAAAGTCCCCCTTTGAGAATGGGAGTGCGCGACAAATATCTCGGGATAGAGAAAGAAGATCTTGACTATTGGATCAACCAATCTCTATACGCCCAGAGAGTCGGGGCGCTACCACCATACAACAGACTTCTAGGAGCCAAAATGATGGCACTTTCTCTCGTGACCGAAGAGTTACGCAACAGCTACAGACGAAAATATTATGGAAGCAAAACCATCATCCGCAGCCGAAGCATACCGCCACGTCTTCTTTTCGTCTCCACGACAGGTGCATACGGCAAGAGTAGCGTCTACGAAAGACTCAGACTCCAAGAACAAAAAGTCTGCTCATTCTTAGGTTACACAGCGGGGTCTGGGACGTTTCATGTCTCGGATAAACATTTCAAGGATATAGTAGCGTTCTTAGAGTCAAAAGAGATTGATACAACCAGGGGTTACGGATCGGGACCTTCACGTAAGCGGGTTCTAATTCATCAAGCGTTTCAGCTTCTCAACCTGCGTGGGTATTGCGAGAACAATATTCGGAGAGGATTCTACTTGTTCCCGCATGTCAAGAACCTAGAGCAGGTTATACATGAAAATAGTAGACCTGAATGGATTTCTCATCCCTTCCAGAGATTGTTCGAATACTGGAAAACGAGATGGTGTATTCCGAGGTCCCAGAGAACGTCAGATTGGCAGATGTTCAGTTCTCGGAGTTTCATTAGTAGGGCTATGAGGTCCATTTAGATCGAGCGACTGTTCGAACGTTTAGGGTCGTTCACCGCTCCATAAGAGGGAAATGAACCCAGCAACCGCGACGAGCGTGCCCACGAGTGCATAGTCGATGGTAAGGTGGCCTTCCGCTATGCTTGGTGCAACGGTTGATAGGCCAATACCAACCGCTACACATACCGCAGAGATCATTCGACTACTGCTCCTCAATATCTTTGCGTGTAAACTCACTGCTACCTTCATTTTGTTTGCAGATTCAACTTGGACATGTAGGATTGTCCGATACGGACTCAGTGTAGCTGTCGGTCGAAAGGATGTGATGAGAAAGTCGTAACCACCCAGAATTGTGGCTTCATTCACCAGCGGGACGATTCTATTTTCGTCAAACTTCAGTTTCAAAGGAAACGGTTCGTCCGGAACGCGATACGGATTGTACTCCAAGACTTCCAAACGATAATCATTACCGGATTGTAGCTTGTACCCGCTATCTAGACCCGAAATTAAGCCAGGGACAACAGCATTTTCACATGTTATATTTTTCAGGGCTAAGAGTTTCAAGTAGGTTGGTTCATAGTTCTTATGCCCTTCGAACTCTTTCATCCGTTTCACAATTTGCATCCAGTTGCTCGCGACTTGCTCTGAACGTCCAGATGGATCATCTGGAAGTGTTTCTAATTTCAGAGACGGGGCTTCATAGAGTGTAAGAGTCACGATATTGCGAGAGCCTTTAGGGGTGACGCCGCGTAACGTTTTATCGTATTCATTGGGTTGTGAACTACTAGGCGCTTTGTAAATTACCCAATTGCCCAGCTCGAAATGGATCCACAAGAACTGCCCAAATTGTTTCGCGTCTCTAATTGTGACTTCTCTGATAGGAAGAAATTCCAGAAGTGCATCTTTCAGATGTGGTCTTTGTCGTGTATTAGCGTGAACGATGTAGCCCTTCCGCTTGGTGAGACTAGCAGGGTTTGTGAAAATTTGAGGTGGAACATAGGAGGGCGAGTATCTGAAACGGTAGGTGAGATGCGAAGGAAGAAACATTATGTCCAGTATATCTCGGAGGTATGGCCATCGAGTTGATGTGATAAGTACAAGCGGAGTATCAGTCGACATACGCCCACCGAATCACAGTGACGACATCGCTCTCGTTCACAACCTTTCTGTAGATTGCCGACAAGACATATGGTACCGCGACAACAGTCAAGCAGTCAGGACTCTCGCCTAGTAAATCCTCATCTTTCAGAGAGGCTATTGGCGCTGAAAAAACATCCATTATTTTGATTTTAGCTAGCACGACGGCGTCGGTAGGGTTCCAGCCACATGTCAGCTTGACTATCGCGCCGTTGTGATATTTCGATACCTGGTCTCCCAACCGAACGGTCTTGGTTTTTCGTCTCTCTTTCAAGAGATGTTCATAATAGGGATAGAAATTCAGACTATCGACCAGGGACATGCTTCGTTCAATCTCCTAAGTCTACCGAACCCAAATCCAATGAAGTTAATCTATTCACCCTAACCTATTTGCTTTGAGATGGGTATTCATTTGGCTCCCGCACCCGAATCGATTGTGCTTTCCGAGTCCGAGGTAAACGCGCTGCCATATATTTTAACCTCCAAAGACATTCACATCACCACCAACACCAGAACCAAGAAGAGATTATTTGTCCAGCGTTTTGACGCTTTCACAATTGACCTTGTTTCCCTGCTGCACGAAATGAAAGACGGGGAACTCAGAGAGATTTCGTTCCGAAATGCACTACTGGGAGATTTCATTGTTTCCAGAACCTCCAAAGGAAGATTACAAGGTCAATTTACGCCGATAAACCCACAGGCAGTTAACGAATTCCAATCCAGACTAACAAAGTGGAGAGGTCAATGAGGAGAAATTCCATACTGTTAAATTTGATACAACCGCCCTAAATCACGCTCTTGTTAGCAAGTCGAAAATATTCCAAGGCCGAGTTCATCTCAGAACTACGCAAGATCAAAGATATGGGTTGGATTCCGAGCCATCGCGCAAAAACTAACGTAGGTTCCGTGGGCAACACGCTGGAAGACTTACTAGGCATAAAAGAAAACAATCTGCCCATCGCAAACGCAGGCGCTTGGGAACTTAAGGCTCAACGTCGCGAATCCGGTTCGCTAACGACACTTTTTCACTTCGAGCCGTATCCGAGGGAGAAAATTGTTGAGAGAGTCCTTCTGCCAAAGTACGGCTGGCCCCACGCTACGAAACCCAAAGAAAACAGTTTCCGCCAAACCATATCCGCCGTCAATTACACCGACCGTGGATTCAAGGTCGTCGTTGATCGTGACCAAAAGCTCGTCCGAATAGATTTCGAACATGAGCAAACTGACCCTAAACATGCCCAGTGGCTAGAGACTGTGAGGCGTAGGGTGGGATTAGGATCGATTAATCCGGAACCTCAATGGTCCTTCGATCTTCTAGATGGAATTACTCGGAAGAAGCTGACTAATTCATTCTACATCGAAGCCGCGAGCAGAACAACAGACGAGAAAGAGGAGTTCAAGTACGATAGCTGCGTTATGTTAGGGCATTTTGGCTTTAGTAACTTCTTAGAAGCTATCGAAAAAGGAACAGTGTTGGTAGACTTCGATGCAAGTAGTTCTCATAATCACGGAACAAAGTTCCGAATGAGAAGGAACATGTGGAATGATTTCTATGGAATCGTGCAGCAAATATTCTGACTCTTTAGAGCGGCTTCCAGAAGTCCAAGAGGTATTCGAATGTTGTACCCATCGTGATGTAGTTCGATGGCCATCCGAATATGCCAACTCGATTAACTATGTTGGTTCGGTCCCAGATTATCGTGTTGCGCAGTTCATAACCAGTATCCAGCATTGCGTGGTAGACATAGATGTGTATCGGTATTCTCTTTCCGAATTTTCCGTCGCTCCACCACATGTCAGGAACGTTGATAACACTATGCCCGCCTGGCACAAGAAGTGGAAACAATTCTCCGTAGATTTCCTTAATCTGTTCTGCATACCGTTCAATCGTTAATGTTCCCAAGTCGCGTTCATCTTGACTGTATTGTTCAACTCGTAGAAACTGATCGTTCTTCCGCAAATCACCTCTCCTACTCTTGTTAAGACGACGACGATTCAACAGGTTTGCATAAGGAGGAGAAGTGAAAAGCAGTTGGATGCTTTCATTTTCGAAATAATGCGGAATATTGCGGGCATCGTCGCAAACAACTATTTGCATCGCTGATGCCGTCAGCTTAGTCTGGGCTAAGCGTTCTTCGGAGACTTTGCAATAGCGTGAATTGATGTCGAAACCGACAGCATTTCTGTCTAAGTCCTTGGCCGCTAGAAGAGTTGTGCCTATCCCATTGAATGGGTCGACCACGAGTTCGCCCTTGTGAGTGAATAGCCCGATGGCACGTTTTGCAAGTGAAATGGGCATTACGGCTGGATGGATATCTTTGTCACGTGTGTCCCGTGTCTCGTAAAAAACCTGCCAGACGCCAATCTGTGCTTTAATCCATTCCTTTGCGGTCATGCAGTTTATGTGATTGTCTGGGCAATCACAGGTTCGCGTATTTGCGATCTTAAGTCTGGTTACTGTTTCGGTTTCGCGTTTGCTCCGTTGCTCAATATTCGTAGCCAGAGTTCATTCACTTCCCAGATGATGGTGGGCGAGTTACCTTTCTTGCACTTCATGCTTAGTCGTTTGAATACTTGTCCATCCGTTCAGTTTTTGCCTGTTTATGAGCTTCCAGGTCATTGTTGATGTCTTCGGGTTCTTAATTGTTAGGAGTCCTCTGTCTCTGAGTTGTTTGACGAGGAATGGGCCAGGCATGCTTTCAGGGGGTAATCCGAGTTTTTCTCGCACGGCGGGCCAGGTTGTGGTTCCTCCTTGTTGAGCGATGATCGTGATTATTTGGTCCGCTCGCTCTGTCAGGCTGGGACGGGCGGCCTTCGTTTGTGTTTGGAGTTTAACTTGTCGTAGCGTGATTGTTGAGCCGTTGATCTTGGCGTTGAAGTATAGTTTTGCGGCTTCGCCTCCTTCGGCTTGCAGCCGCTTGAGGAGTAGCTCGCTGTCGGCGCTGGGTACGTAAATTCTGAGGCTCGGGTAGACTTTCTCTCCGATCTTTCTGTTCACCTGGACGCCTAATGTCCAGCGGCATTCTCGATCAGACATCGCTGTACCTCCACGGTTCGATTGAACGCAGGAGTTCTGGATTCCCTGTTAGGTGAGCGACAAGATTGATTGCAAGCAGAACGATTAGAGAGAGGTAGAGGTGGATTGTGACGCGCTCTAGGCCTCGTAGCGTCAGGAGCCTCATTCCTAGCTGTTCTTTGAGTTCGGAGAATTGTCGCTCAATGGCTCCTCTCATTGCATAGAATTGTTTCCACTCTTTGGAGTGACGCAGAACTGGCATTTCGTGGTCGAGCGATCTTCCTGTTGTGCCTGCGGGTTTACCTCGGCGATTGAATGCGATTATTGGTTTCGCTTTGTGCCTAATCGCCGCGTAGTAGTTAGTTCGGGCATCGTAACCCGCGTCAGCCACGGCCACACCAAAATGCACGTTTGCCTCGGAGAGAGATTGAAGGAGTTTGGGAAATTCTGGGCTGTCAGCACATTTGCCAGGCGTCACTCGAACTTCGAGAGGCGCACCATATTTGGCAGAGAGAGCCATGTGAAGCTTGTGTCCGAAGAAGTATTCCTTCTTACCCGTCTTCGGATTGATGCGGATTCCCCACTTGGCGTCTTTGTCAGACGACTTTCTTCGGCCTCTTCCAGGCTTCGCGTATGCTGGAATATTGGTTGAATCTAAGACCACAATTTCCGCTAGATCTGGTTTCAGCTCAACGAGACGTGTGCGCAGTTCTCGGAGGATTTCGATGAAAAGTACTGAACCTACTCTTCTCCGAAAATCTGAAAAACTTTGGTGCTTAGGCGGCTTCTCGAAGCCGAGCATATGGGCCCAAAGTCCATCATTTTCACCGAGTTCTTCCTCCAGCTTCCTAAACGATTTGATCTGGCGGAGTGCCTTGAAGAGGTGCGCAAGAATCTGTGGTTTCGCTTCGACTCGGGGTCGCCGTTTGAGAAGTGAATACTTGGTCGCTACGACAACCTCAGCCCATTCTAGATCGATGCTGGTGAACAGGAGCCCTATGGAGGGGTCGGAGAGGCTAATCTTCCCGCATTTTTTCCTTGAGGAGTCGTTTCCTTCCATGGTTTCGACCTCCTTTCAGGGTGGGTAGGGGTGCAACCCTGCCCGCCCATTTGATGGTCACATGGTAACTATGTGATATGACTATAAAATGATTTCCATGTGACCCCATAATCGAGGGAATTAGCCCAGTAACCACTCTTTGAGGCAAGCAACTGAGAACGGGATACGGATTCCTTGCCCCAACCGCAACGGCCTGGTGATCATCTAGTTTTCTATTTTCACTTGTGCTTGTCTCTACCATTCGTACCATCTCCTGAAGCTTCGCGCCCGAAACCCTGCCCGGAAACGGGACGCACGTTGCTCAGGAGACGACAGCAGAGCGATCCACTAAGCCACTAGGGGCCCGGATGAATACTGGGTCTTCCTTTAGTCTCAGGTACCCGCGATGCGTAACGAACGCACGGCGCGAGCCGCCTTTCGACACATTAAGGCCGCATATCACATATTCATAAACCATGACGGATTCTGCGGGCCTAAGAAGAACTCGTCTTATGGCCTAAGAGTTCATCCTCCGGAATAATTTTCCGACAGCCTATATTCAGTTGATAGTGGACCGGGCGGGATTTGAACCCGCGGCCTTCCGGTTTTTCTTAGCGTGGATGCGAACCGGACGTTCTTTGGCCCCTTACGGGATATGGGCATACCAGGCTGAACTACCGGCCCTAAAGACGTACAAAACCTACTCTACCTTAAACGGTTTATCCGACCCTCAATCCCAGCGGAGAACGATTTATCCGCTGAGCGTTAGGCTAGGAGGGCAGTGCAGGCACACTTCGTGAAGACCGGCTCCGCAAATCGTGCATACTGCGCAGTCGTCCCCGTAACAATCCCGGCATTCGGCGCACCTGCCGATCGTACCCAAGAATCCATCACCTCCACTCATCGAACCATTCCCTGTAACTTTACCACGTGGGATGCTTTCCCTGGCAGAGATCCTGTAACGCTGCCCAACGCTGTTCAACTTGGGTCTTCAACGCCGTAAGCTCCTGGGCGTATTGTGGTTGGAAGAGGTGGTTGAAGCGGCCTTGCAGGCGCAGGAAGTCTTCAACCGGGACTTGGTGTGGGTTGATGCTCATCTTATATTTGCCCCTCTCAACTTCGTAGAGCGGGAAGTATCGGCTTTGCACGGCTAGTCGTCCCATCTGAATCGTTTGGTCGGTCGGGAAGCGCCATCCCAGAGGGCACGGGGCAATTGCATGAATCAGGGCGGGGCCATCGACTTCCGCGGCCTTCCGAACCTTGGTGATGAAATCACTCCAGTACGTTGTGCAGGCGGTGGCCACATAGTCGACGCGATGAGCTAAGGAGAAGGCAACTAGATCCTTCTTCGGCCCGATCTTACCCGGAGACGCAACACCAACGGGAGTCGTAGTCGTCCACGCCCCTTCAGGAGTTGCGCTCGACCGTTGCACTCCAGTGTTCATATAAGCTTCGTTGTCGTAGCACACATATACGAAGTCGTGTCTTCTTTCAAATGCGCCTGAGAGCGCTTGGAGGCCGATGTCGAATGTTCCGCCGTCGCCTCCGAAGATTATGATGTCGGCTTGGAGATTGCCGTCGTTCTTTGCCTTGAGGTAGGTTTCCATTCCGCTTGCGATGGCGGGGGCGTTCTCGAACAGGCCGTGGACCCATGGGACTCGCCATGCGGTGAAGGGGTAAATGGTGGTGGCAACTTCCATGCAGCCGGTTGCGTTTACGACGTATGTTGGCCGGTTCAACGCTTTCATGGTCATTCTTGCGGTGACGGCGCCGCCGCAGCCAGCGCACATACGATGGCCTGGGCCGTAGAGTTCTTCGACCTGTAATTCCTTTAGCGTTACCATTTATTCACGCACCCCCACAAACTCCATCTCCAACCCACTAGGCTTGGTTGTTCCTAGGCCGGTTCGAAATATTTGTTCGATGCTGTCGGGTGAGAGGTCACGTCCACCTAGTCCCGCGACCACGTCCAAAACTTTCGGTTGTTCTGAGCGGTTGTAGAGTGAACAGACTATGTCGCTCCCGAGTGGTCCGCAATGAGAGCCTAAACTAAGGGCGCGTTCAAGCACTATTACAACGTCAAGTCCTTCCAACATTTTCCCGACTTCCTCGTGTGGGAATGGCCTGTAGAGCGCAATCTTCAATGCCCCAACGGGCAGGCCCTTCTTGCGCAGGTTTCTCGCAACATATCTGACCGTACCACTTGCGCTTCCGAGCGAAACGATAGCGACTTTCGCGTCTTCGAGTTCATACGGTAGATACCGATCGTAGCTTCGCCCGCTCAGCTTCGTGAAGTCACTTGTTACCTCGGCGAACGCTTGAGGAACGTTTCGCATCGCTTCCTCTTGCTGTCGTTTGAATTCCGTGTAATAGTCCGGAAGCGTAAGGGTCCCGATGGTGATGGGTTTCTCGGTATCAAGTTTAAGCAACGCCTGTCTTGGGGGCAGAAACTTGCTGGTAGCATCTCGATCGATCAACGCGATTGGTTCTACGGAGTGAGTGATTACGTACCCGTCCATGTTAACCGAAAAGGGTAAGGAGACTCGTTCGTCTTCCGCGATCCGGTACGCTTGTAGGACCCAATCGTAGGCTTCTTGACCGTTCTCTACGTACAACTGAATCCAACCACAGTCCCTCGACCCCATCATGTCGGAGTGGTCGCCGTGAATGTTGATTGGCGCCGAGAGTGCTCTGTTGGCTACAGCCATTGTGATTGGGCACCGCAACCCCGATGCCAAGTATAGAACCTCATGCATGAGGGCGAGGCCTTGGCTTGATGTTGCTGTGAAGGCGTCGGCCGCCGGCTAGGCTTGCGCCGACGCAAGCCGACATCGCTGAGTGTTCGGATTCAACGTTCACGAACTTTGCTTTCGTCTCTCCTTCGGCGACAAGGTCGCTTAGGCGTTCTACGATTATTGTTTGTGGCGTGATTGGGTATGCGGAAATGAAGTCTATGCCTGATTGTATCGCTGCTTTGGCTACTGCTTCAGAACCGCTCATCGGAACTACTTGGGTCTTCTTGATGCTCATCGAGTTCATCGCTCCTCTACCATTGTGATCGGTGAACTGGGCATTCTACGGCGCAGATGCCGCACCCTTTGCAATGGTCATAGTCGAATGAGACTACCTTAGGGCCACGCATTATCGCGGGTTCGGGGCACCAGATCCAACAGAAGAGGCAGTTGGTGCACTTTGATTCTTGTAGTATGGGTCTCTTTGTTCGCCAATCGCCCGTCAGAAATTTCTTGGCTGACCCCGGTTCGACGATTACGGCTCCGCGCGGGAGATGCCGCCAACCGGGCTTCGTTTCTTGACTCAAATCTCATGAACCTCCTTGAACCCTGACCTAACCATTTTCGCGTTGGTCTCACCCATGGCCCCATGGAAACGCTGTTTGACGACTGATTCCAACGCATCTACTGTAACAAAACCTGATGCTCCGGCCAAGGCGCCGAGCATAATCGTACTCACAGTGGGTTTGCCGATGAGGTCAATCGCGATCTTCGACGCATCGATAGTATAGGGAACAACCCCCGCCTCCTCACCTCGTTTCTTGACATCCGCGAGTTTGGGGTCAGGAGAGTTCACAACAAAGAAAGCCTTGGACGGCATTCCTTTTGTGACTGGGACGGTTTCCAGAAGGCTTTCCTCGAAGACAACTACTGCATTCGGTGTGTAGACTTGGCTTCGGATTTCGATGGTTTCGTCATCAAGGCGCGCGAACGCTGCAACTGGCGATCCTAACCTTTCGGGGCCGAAGTCGGGAAACGCTTGCGCGTATTTGCCGTCGGTAATGGCGGCTTGCGCGAACAGGCGGCTGGCGGTTAAGATGCCTTGCCCAGCGCGTCCGTGAAATCGGATCTCCTGCATCTTCACATAGCTCCGGTAATTGGATGCGTTTGGTGAGTAAATGCTAATTATAGTGCCGCATCATTTCTATAGATGGCATATACTACGGGCCAATTCAGGCCGAAAACAAGGCATGGAACCGGGACGTTAAAAACCCTTAAACAAAACCGAGAGTACGAGCGAACCCGAGGGCCTGTAGCTCAGCATGGATCTTTAGACGTGGGAGTGCAACTGGAGCACACGACTGATAAGCACAGCTTTGAGATCGTGGGGTCGCCGGTTCGAATCCGGCCAGGCCCACCATTGCGCTGGTTCAGGTCCGAATACGCGCTTCATCGGAAAACCTGTTTTCCGATCCCATACCGGGTTGAGCGACAAAGAGGACTTCGCCGCAGCCTCTAACTACCACTATCTCCTCGACGATCCGGACTTCAACCTGTTCATCCAAAGCGTGCGACGGCGCAGCGAAGATTCAGCCCTCGGGATTCTACGCAGGTTTGGAATCCTACACAAACGGTTCCACAAACTTCCAAGGCAGTTCGCCAGGATGACGACGAAACGCGCGAAGAGATTCCTACTCACAGTCATTGATGACTTCGAGACGAAAGGGGGAGAGGACGGAAGCGGCCTGGCAGGGAGCTACATCCAAGGATACGTGAAGGTGGTCAACCGCTGGCTCGAATACAACGACATACCCCCACCCCGAAAAGTCTTCGCAGAGGGAGCCGACCAGTCCGCGCTCTACGAGAACGAGGTACCACCAACACCCGCCCAACTCAAAACCATACTCGAACACGCAGACCTCAGAGCCAGGGCAGCACTAGCCATCGTCGCATTCAGCGGGGTACGCTTGGAAGTGTTGGGAAAGAAGACACGTCAAGGGTATGACGGGCTGAAAGCCGAAGACCTTCCAGAAATGTCCATCAACAATGACGGCAAGACGGTTGAATTTCAGACCGTGCCGACACTACTGATCGTCCGCAAGCCCATCTCGAAGATCCGCCGCAAGTACACGAGCTTCTTGTGCGCTGAAGCCTGCGATTTATTGAAGAGCTACCTTGAGTGGAGGATGCGCAGACTTCAGGAAATACTGACCCCCGACTCGCCAATTATCACAGCCGACATCTTCCATCCTCATCACCAAGGAAAGTATGTGAGAACGACGAACATCGGCGACATGATGCGCAAACCCATCCGAGCAGCAGGGTTCATGTGGCGGCCGTATGTGATGCGAAGGTTTACGGACGTCCGACTAGAATCAGCTCTCGCTGATCACCTCATCGAACCCGACTGGCGAACCTACTGGATGGGCCACAAGGGCCACATCGAATTCACCTACACCTTCGCAAAGGGCATGCTCGAAGAGAACATCGAGAGGATGCGGGAAGGATACCGAAAAGCCGCTGAGAAATATCTCACAACACGAACCAGGAAACAAGAGGCAAACGACCAAGTCCTCGCCGTAATCAATCGGCGATTCCTATCCTGGGCAGGTTACTCGGATGAAGAAATCGAAAAACAAGGCGATCTCTCAAACCTGACGGAGCAGCAAGTGCAGGAGTTGATTAACGAGAAATCAGCCGAGAGCCTCCAAAAGATAGTGCCGATGGACGAGGTCAAGAAGTGGATAACTCAAGGATGGCTCTTCGTCCAAACACTACCCAGCAAAGAAGCAGTAATCCGCCGACAGCCACTACTTTTCAGTCCTCTTCCGCTCCGTGACACTGACATGTCTAACCCGGTTTTTGCCCCGGTTTAAATGCGTTTCAACACAGACTTGTTGTGGGCGTGACGGCCCACTGACAGGGAGCAAGAGCTGGAAGAGCATGAGAACCGGATCGTTCAGGGAGACGCCAAAGAAGTTCTCCAACAACTTCCAGCAAAGCCCGTAACATTCTTCGACACCTTCGCCGGCGTGGGCGGGTTTCGCCTCGGGTTGCAGAGGCTGGGTTGGAAGTGTGTTGGATCGTGCGAGATTGACAAGTATGCTCGCCAGACCTACCAAGCCAACTTTGAAACGGCGGGGGAGTTTTTCTGGCCAGATGCAACGAGCCTTGACACTTCAACGATGCCTGACTTTGATGTTCTCGTTGGAGGGTTCCCATGCCAGTCATTTTCATTAGCGGGTCACCGGCTCGGCTTCAACGATGCTCGTGGTACGCTGTTCTTCGAGCTTGTTCGAATCCTGCGTGACAGGAAACCGCGAGCCTTCTTGTTTGAGAATGTTCAGGGTCTCGTCTTCCATGACAAGGGAAAGACGTTGAGCACGATCTTGGATTTGCTGGCGGCTGACGTGAACGGTCAGGCTCGAATTGAGTACGGTCACGAGAGCCTCGGCTACCACGTCCACTGGAAGGTTCTGAACTCGAAGGATTTTGGTGTGCCGCAGAACAGGCGGCGCATCTTCATCGTCGGCTTCAGAGATCCGCCAAGCAAGCCCTTCAAGTTTCCCGACGGAGGAAGACTGGCAGACATCCTTGAAGAAAACGTTGTTGAGAAATACTATCTGAGCGACAAGCTCGTCCAATCCTTAATGCAGCATCTGGCAGAGAAGCAAGCCAACGGAAAGAAGACGAGGGGTGGCAAGCGAGGCGTCTCAACAGTTGATGTGCTTGAGCCGAAAACGGAAGATACAACCTCATACACGCTTCCACACTATCGAAAGGGAGGCGGGAGCGCACCGCAGATTTCAAAGGGATTTTCTCCAACCCTAACCGGCAAAATGGGCACAGGAGGACAGAATGTTCCCGTGGTGGTTCAGCTTGTCGGCGACCGCGACAACCGCTCCGTCAGCGTCAGGGATGAGGCGAACACGGTGCAGGCGAATGCTCAGGGGAAGGCGCAGGCGGTCTTTGAACCGAAGGTTGTGCAGCTCACAGGCGACCGTGACAGCCCCGGGGTTTCGGTTAGAGAAATCGCCAACACTATTCCCGCCAACCCGATGAGCGACCGCCAACAAGCCGTTGCCGAGCCGGACACGATGAACACGATCGCGGGGGCGTTTGAGAAGATGATTGGGTGCGGGCGATTGCGTCGGCTCACTCCAAGAGAATGCGCTCGACTCCAAGGATTCCCCGACAGTTTCGTTCTGCCCTGCTCGGATACACAGAGTTATCGGCAGATGGGGAACGCGGTAACTGTCAACGTGGTTGAGGCTGTTGGCAGAAAGATGTCTGGCATTCTGTTCGATCAAAGGGAAAGATCACAGAATTCTTTGGTGCGGACGCAAATAGAAGTAGCCGTTGAGCGTTGACGCAAAGAGTGTTTGACACAAACCACTATGATCGTATCTGCGAGCAGTGTGGTCGCCGCTACCCCGAGGCTGAGTTGCCGGGAGTCTGTGAGACCTGTGGGCATCAGTTGAGAGCTAGCGAACCGTCGTCAGTCGGAATTATTTAGTTGCTTTCTTCTCGGGTTCTGGTTTCTTCTGCGTTGTTGTCCAGTAGAACTCGAAGAGCTTCGCAGCTAGTTCGGGTGGTGTGTTGGCGTCGACGTTGACGTTGATCTCGATGTGGTAGGTCATGGCGGTGCCAGGCGCTGGGGGGCCTTGAGGCGTGGTGGCCCCTGCGTGTGGGGTCGGTGGGGGGGTTTTCACTTCTTCAAATGTGAAGGTGTCATCGTCCTCCTTGTACTTGATGAGTCCTTTTGAGTTGAAGAGCCTGCAGAGTTTCTGTCCGCTCGTTTTCACATACCTTTGAGTTATCGTTGCTCCGTGTTTGGAGAGGTAGTCGCCGAATCCTCCGCCTGTTCCTGCCTCTCGTGATTCTTTGTAGTAGGTCTTCAGCATCCCGTAGAGGGGGTGTTCGCTCAGTAGCTTCTGCCAGCTCCGATGTGCTTCGTCAGCATGTTTGCTTTTGAGTTGATTTCCTATTACCGTTCCCTTTTCGCTAAGTACGTACTTGCCCCGTTCGCCGCTCTCCATGACTCCCAGATACTTGAGGTAGAGTAGTGCTCGCTGGGTTGGGTGGTCGCCTTTCAGGGCTGTTTTGTTAGCCGCGTAGTACTCTTTGGGGGTTGATGGTCTTCCCAGTTTGTAGTAGGTCTCTATGACGCTGTCGAAGTATCCGCTGATGTCCTTTGGGATTTGGAAGTGGGGGACTTGGACTCTGGTTTCCGTCTGCTTTGACAAACTCTTACCAGTGGCATAACAACGACTAAAGGGCACTAAATCATTTGTGGTTATAGTAGCCGGATGAGAGAAATTTTGCAGTTGACAAAAACTCCGCCCGAGATCTTCTTCGCATTCCTCGAAAGCGTGAAGCGGCTCCAGCCCGCAACGCTCAAACAACTATGCTCAGACCTCTCAACGGTGGTGAAGGCTCCAAACGTCGGCGCAGTGAGGTCGGCAATCGCATTCGCAACCAGCCACGGCTTTGTGGTTTCTGCGAGTGGAG
Organism: Candidatus Bathyarchaeota archaeon; assembly: GCA_963733055.1. Lineage (GTDB taxonomy): Archaea > Thermoproteota > Bathyarchaeia > 40CM-2-53-6 > 40CM-2-53-6 > FEN-987. Next base: position 1,544,571 of record CAVTBR010000001.1, on the reverse strand, counting down.
GTTTTCGGCTCGAACCGCTGGGCGATAGGTTGCTCAGGTTCTCCGGCAACGCTCGGATCGATTTCCTCGTTCTGAGCGTAAGGCTAGCCGAGAAGGAGCCCTTCGACTTCCTGAGACAGCAACTGAAAGACCAGGGCACGATCTCTTGGGAAAGATTCCGCAAACTATTCCAGACCAAGTTCAGTGTCACTTCCGTAAGCGATCAGACCACCTATGCGAAGACGTACGGCGCTTGGTTGGAAACTCTGCGAGTCGCAAAGCCTGACGGAAAAGGTCTCAACTACACAGCGGGGCGGGTTGAGGGGCTAGAGATTCTTGCTGTGAAGGAGGCTGAAGACCTCCTCGACAGGGCTACCTACGACTACCTGACCGAATCATTCCAAACGTACCACAACCTCCTCGACGAACCCAACCGCCTCCTAAAGACCGTCAGCACGGAAACGAACGACGAAGAGAAAGGAGAGGCGTTCGAGAAATTCATCGCCGCAGCGTTCTCCCGCCTGGGGTTCTCATCGAGGACGAGGGACGGGTCGAGGGAGCAGAAGCTGAACCTGACCTTCCAGCGGAAGGGTGGGGGTGACGTGGGAGTGTTCTGCCACTTCCCAACGGTGGCGGGCGGGAAGACAAAGTCGGGGTGTGCCATCGCTTGCGAGGCGAAAGCAACCGGCGGTGCAATAGGAAGCCGCGCCGTCTCCCAGGCGAGAAACCTGAAGGTGAAGATCGAAGAAGTCTACCCGAACTACGCTCTCCACACGATCGTGGTCTCTGGGAGGGACGCCCTCTACGATTCGAGTGGTCGAGAAACAGCCTCCCCCGAAGTCCTGCACATCACGGACGAGATGCTGCTCGACGTCCTGGGAATGCAGGTGAAACTCGCAAACCAACGCCAGATGCTAATCAACCCACTCACGATTATGACCGGTCTCGACGAGCTGGTGACCGCCGAGAAGCGGGAGCCGACGCGGGATGAGTTCACGAAAACGATTGAGGGCAAGATCAGACGTGGCGATTCCAAATAGGACGCTCGGGCGGGAAGAATGCAGACGATGAGAATCCCGGTGGACAAGCTGGACGAGGGCGCCGAGGTGGCCCGTGCCAATGCGTGGCAGTTCCTGGAGGACGCCGAGCACCTGTCCTCACGTGGCAGCCACGGGCACGCAATCGCACTGGCGATGCTGGCGTTCGAGGAGTACGCAAAGTCGGGCGTCTTCAGGGCGATGAAATTCGACCCCGCACTCAGAGACCAGTTGTCCGAGAGGATCGCAAACAGGGATCACGTCTCCAAGTTCATGGTCGCACTGACCGGGCTGCTCTCGGTCAGGGGGCAGACGATGACCGAGGAACTGAAGCAGCGGATCACGGAGATCGGCGGGAACCTTCAATCCCTGAAGGAGCGGGGCTTGTACGTGAACTACTACGGAGGAAAATGGCTCACGCCACAGGCGGATGACATGAGAAACGCTGCGGAACACACCGTCAGCGAGACGAGAAGACTGATGGACGAACTGGAGCGAGGCTGGCCGCACTAAACCTGCGACAACGCCGCCCCGTCCGAGTTTCGACCGACCCAACCCGGGATTGTGGTTCGGTCGGGGTTTGCGATCATCAGCGCCAGTGCTCTGTGGTTTCCGTCCTCGATGTAGGCGTCGGTCGGCGTGATCGCCAGGTCTTCTCTGCCACGCTCCCTCAGCACTTCGGGTCGCCGCTGCTGGCTTCCAGGCTCGATGACCATGATTGGAATCTTTTCAAGGATGTCGGGGATTGTTGCGAGGGCACGGATGTAGTGGACGCTCCCTGCGCTGTTCGCCGGCTGCCGTTCCACGAACCCCGCAACTTCAACGAAGCTCTTCACGATCTCCTCGATCGGCACGTCGCCCATGTAGGGGAGCACCGTGCCGAGGCGGCGAACGGGGTACTGTTCGAGCGCCCAACGCTTGGCCCGAAGCAGGTTGGCCCGGTGCGGGGCCTGCACCGCAACGGCGTTCAGTTTCGTTTCGGTGGGGAGTCTGGTGATCTGCTCTGTGGCTGAAGCCAGCGTGGCGGATATGCGACCTTGGTCGACTGGCGAGTGTTCCAGAAGTCGATTGTCGTGAATGGTTTTGCTGGCGGCTTCCCAGAGAAGGTACGCATCCAGTGCTCCGGTCTCCAACGGCTCGCATCCTGAAAGAAAGTTGTTGGAAAGTCTAACTGATGAACGCTTCCAAACCCGTCTGGCAGTAAGCTTCGAGCCGCCGCTGCGGAATCACCCCATAAAACTTACCAAACCCGATAACACACTGTCTCCGCGATTGCCATGTTCTTCCAGCTCTTGCTCCCTGTCAGTGGGCCGTCACGCCCACAACAAGTCTGTGTTGAAACGCATTTAAACCGGGGCAAAAAACGGAAAAAGTTCCAATTCGGTCGTGCCGACAAACCCATATCCTGCCCAGTCAAAGGGTAGAACGGTTGTCCGACATGGCCATAGGGGAGTCGGACATGACCCAGCGCAGAATCATGGCCGGCCAGGCCCACCATTTTCCATGACAAAGGAAATGAGCAGTTCTTCTCCTTTGGTGAGTTGTCAGAAAGTTTCCAAGCACTTGCACAGTATGTTGGGTCGGTATAGACGCCGGGGGTAGAGATTTGAATTCCCCGCGGGTACATTACTCGCTTGGATTTGCGCAGAACAAAGCGCTAGATGAACGTAACTGACTTCAACCCTCTGAGATCCGGGTCGCTCGTGTGCAGTTCAGCACCAAAATGTTGAGCAGTCGCAAAGATGAGTGCGTCCGCAAAGTGGAGTCCGTGTGACAGGCTGTAATCCGCAGCCTCGAGGGATAGCGTTTGGTCAACCTCCACGACTTTTGTTTGACTCAAGCTTGCAACCGCCTCCAAGGCTACTTCCTCCCCTTTGAATTGCTTCACCTTCCTGTACACTTCATAGATGACGACGACGGAGGTAACGATTTCTTCAGGCCGAACTTTGTCGATGATTCTATTGTACTGCTCCGCTTTTGGCCCATTTGTAAACCGTTCTATCCAGCCGTAGCTATCTATGCCGATCAAATTCTGTCTGACTCGTCGCGCAGACCTCTCGGATTAAGCCCGGGTACCATGCCCTTGGTATCCTTTAGCGAACGCACAGGAACATACTGTAGAACACCATGCTTGGCGATTGCAAGCATCTTATCGCCTGGCCTGATCCCCGCTTCCTTACGCAACCTCTCGGGTATCACAACCTGGAATTTCTTGGATACGGTCACAGTCTCCATCGTTGACCACACCGTTCAACGATAACCTGGTCGATATAAAGTTGCTCTGTCAGAGAAGTTCTAGATCAAAACAGCATTAACATGGCGCGAAAACCTTGCAAAAGAAAGCGAAGCGTATGGCTAGTACGTTATTGTGAAACTGTTGGCCCGAGATTTTCTTTGCGACGGCTGTGAATCTGCATGAAGAGAAGGACGAGCATCGGTATCAGAAGAAGAGCAATCCAAGCTCCGCCAGCGAATTTCGTGAAGCCAACTATAATGAAAGTCACTCCAGTCACGAGAGCTCCAACACCATTCAAGACCGCCTTCAATTTCCATCTTCTACCCCGTTGGCGGTACCAGTGCCGCACCATGCCAGTCTGTGAAAGGGTGTAGGCAAGAAACACGCCTACGGCAAACAAAGGAACCAACTCATGGCTGCTTCCCGAGAACGCTACGATCAAAATTCCCGCTGCCAATGCCAATAACAAAATTCCATAACCGAATACTCCGCGAGAGTTGACTTTGGCCATTGGCTTGGGAAGAAAATTGTCTTTTGCCATGACGCTTAAGAGACGTGGTAAGCCGACAAAACTGGTGTTTGCTCCGACAGTGAGCATTATCAGTGTAACAGCTTGTATTATCAGATATGCCGGGCCGCTTCCCAGCAGGTGTCGAGTTAAGGCGGATAGAATCGTTTCCTGGGGGCCGGCGGTGACTCCGAGAATTTGCGTAAGCCCAACGCTTCCTAGAAATAGGGTGCCCATTAGGAGGGGCATAATCATCATCGTCTCCCCCGCATTCTTCGCCGAGGGAGAACGGAAAGACCGAACACCGTTACTGATAGCCTCAATCCCGGTCACCGCGGTGCACCCAGTAGAAAAGGTGCGCAGCAGGAGGAGTGTGGTTAGGGGTTCTATGGCTGGAAGTGTAGTAGGGGCGACTGATACTGGTCCCTGAATCGCGAGACGTATTCCACCATAAGTCAGCATAGACAGGTAGGCTAGAATGAATAGATACACAGGGATGGCCATCACAATACCGGTTTCACGCATACCTCTCAGATTCAGGAGTGTTATGGCGGCCAGAAGTAGCAAGGATAAGACGACTTTGTCGGACAACAGTTGCGGGAAAGCTGAAGTAATAGCGTCAACGCCTGTTGTCAGACTCACCGCAACGTTCAGTAAATAGTCGACAATCAGCGCAGCTGCAGCCACTAAGCCGGGGACCGTTCCGAAGTTTGTGCGGGCGACTGTATACGATCCTCCCCCAGAAGGGAATGCTTGCGTAATCTGGTAGTAAGATACGGCCAGAAGTGACAGAAGCACGGTAATCGTCAGAGCAATGGGAAATGCTAGAGCGAGCCCAACGCTCCCAGCGACAACCAGCCCCAGATAGATCTCCTGATTAGCATATCCAATAGATGAAAGTGCATCAGGAGAAAATGCGGCGAGTCCCTCGAGTTTAGTCACTTTTCGACTTTCATCGTGTTTGGGCGGTAAACGTGAATCTAAAGTTCGTCTAATTCCGCTCAACACAGCAGCTCCACGAATAGGGGTTGCATTCGGCTTCTCCTAACTTAGGGGATCGTTTAAGATTCCGACTATCATGAGCGAGGACCCGATTCGGTTATATGCTATCCAAGGAAAAGCCTGAGTTGTCGAGTGTGGGATTTGCGGCTAGCCGTCGGAGTCATGATCACCATTGTTCTTTCAGTATCTGTCGGTTTGCTGATAGCATTCCTTGCTTCAGGCCCATCGCAACCATCCCCATTTTCCGAGTGCATGGACTACCCGTTGAATTCTCCACCGAGTTCCTGCAGACCACTCGCACCCGTTCTACTCCTCCTCGCAGCCTTGCTTCTTTCTTTCGCGACGTACTCAATCGTGAAACGCAGGAATAAGAGAAAGAGCTAACCTGAAGGCTCGCCGGAGAGGACTGTAACCGAAGATTTCATCATGCGGTGCTGGCTTTCGGAATATCCTCGGGCTTTTTCCCATACTTCGCTAAGATCGCTCGAAGTCTCGATTTAGGCAGAGTCGGAGTAGATTTCTCGGGCAGAATACCTTCTGGTCTTAGCAGCAAAATTACGACTAGAATTCCACCTATCAGCAAGTATTCGAGCCAAGTGACGTCAAACGGAATGTAGCGCGAGAAGATGAATTTTCCTGAATCGATGGCCTTGATCATAAACCAGAAGACGAAGACACCGATCCCTACGCCTAAATTGTTCGCCGCCCCACCCATGATTACCATCACCCACGGCCAGAAAGTCCAAACTACACGGCCGAAAGTTGCGGGAAGCACGTCTACGGTATAGAATGAGTATAGCAGCCCAGCGATTGCGCTAATGGCCGATGCAACCATCAAAGTCTTTCGTCGAATAGCAACATCGTCCTTACCCAACGCTTCCGATGCAGATTCATTGTCCCGCACCGCCCTCAATGTTCTCGCAAGCGGAGCATGCGCTATCCTTTCGCAATAGATGTAGACGAGCGCGGCGAATAACACCAGCACTCCCGTCGCAACGACATACCTAAGGTCCCCAGCCCAAACATACGGATCCGGGAGCTCCAACCCCAAACTCCCACCGATCAACGGGTAATAATTGTTAAGAAAGATCTGGAAGAACTGCGCCATAGCTAGCAGCGTCATCGCCAAGTAATCCTGCTTGAGCCTGATAGCGGGGTACGAGAACAGGAAACCGAACAAGGCACCAACTCCCGCTGCCACGAGTACGGAAACAAGTAGAAGCCCAATCGATGCGGGAATGCTTCTGCTTAAGGCCGCATCGACTTGCGGCATAATACTCGCGTTGTTGGTTATGAAATCGCCCTGCGTACTTACGTTGAAGATCCATGCAGCGAATCTACCAGCAAACGATCCGCCAATGGCGGCACCTGCCGCTATGAACAATACTTTACCGAAATTCGCAATGCCAGTATAACCAAATTCTAAGTTCAAAGTTAGACTGATGGCTAAATAGAGGGCGAAGAACGCGAGCAAATCCAGGCCGAAGAGCACGACGTTAATGCCAAGAAATATTATGCTTGGGAGCGACATAGTATTCATCGCTTCCGGATAGCTGCAAGCAAGCGTTTCCAGTTTACTCCCGTGACACCCTGCGGGACTACCAAAAGCGACACCGCCATGATCAACATCGGCATCGCGACCTCCCAAGCCGAAACCCACGACCCCAGAAGCTCACCGGCATAGACGGTAAGAAGCACCGTTAACCCTCCCACCATCAGCCCCCCGATTACTGCCCCGTACACACTCAGAAGACCGCCGAGAATGCTAGACGCGAAAATCGCTACGATGAAATCTGACCCAACGTGAGGATTCCCAGGAAGCCACAGAACCATAAGGGACCCAGCGAGCCCCGCTAATCCGCCAGCAACAAACCAAGAAACAAGGTACACACGTTCAATATTAATCCCGAGAACCCCAGCTAGGCTTGGATTCTCAACCGCGGTGCGCATCGCAATTCCGAACTTAGTCTTGGTTAATGATAGCCATAGAATTATCGTGACCAACACAACAAAAATCGGCGCTACCAACGTCAAGCCTCTCAAACCGAAGATGCTGATGTCCGTATTTGCTAGAAGGAAGAATTTGCTGTTGAAGACCTTGTACACATTGGAAAGCATGTCCGAGAAGATACCGAAGATTCCTATGAACGCAATGTCAATTGCGAGCGTTGCTATCATCAATGAAACCAAAGAGGCGCCTCTTGCGGACAATGGCTTTAGAACCATGCGATACATGGCAGCTCCCGTCGCCCCTACGAGCAGGAATGAGAATGGGATGGAGTAGTAGGCTGACAAATTATCAAAATGAAAAAGCGTGAAAGTGAGATAAACCCCGACCGTAACGAAAGACCCGTGTGCGAAATTCGGGACCTTCGTGGTCATGTACGTTAGCGTCAGGCCCATAGCCATCAGGGCAAATAGACAACCGTAGACTAACGCGTCTGCCATAAACGGCTCTAGGCCAGAGATATGTTCACTCAGCTTAGCCTGAAAGGGCTTAGTAGTACTCTGTGGGAAGTGTTAAATATCTTTCCAACGCCCGGTTTAGGTTTAAGGAATTTCTATGTCAGAAAGCAAGAAATCATCCTCGAAAATGGCAATTGCTACTCTAATCGTCGGTCTACTAGTCGGCATGGTCGTAATGTACGCGGCAGCTCCCTCGTTGGGGCTGACAGGAACATCCAGCACAAGCATGACGGCAACAGTGGCACCAGGACTCTCTGGCACCATCACGATCGGTGACCTTGTTGCACTAACCGGAGACTTGTCAGCGTATGGTCAAAGAAGCAAGAACTCTGTTGACATGGCCATAACAGACATCAACTCCTGGTTGTCGACAACGGGCATGAGCGTCCAGTTCGCGGTAACCCACGAAGACACCGCGACAGACCCAGCTACATGTTTGTCGAAACTTCAAACCCTAGCCGCCCAAGGAATTCAGGTCTACATTGGCCCAATGACAAGCGCCGAGGTAAGAAACGTGCTACCCTACGCCAACACCAACCACCTAGTCCTCATCAGCCAATCCTCGACTGCTGAGAACTTAGGAATCCCGAATGATTTCCTCTTTAGGTTGGTCCCAACCGATTTCGCGCAAAGCAAAGCAGTCGCACGTGTAGTTTGGGAATACGGCATTCAAGACGCCATAGTCATCGCCCGCCATGATACATGGGGTGACGGCCTCAGCGGCGCCATTGAATCAAGGTACCAAGCGCTCGGTGGAACCGTCGTCGATACAATCCAGTATACCCCGATCTCATCCGGAACCTATGACTTTTCGGCCCAACTAACTACCGCAAAGAGCGACTACACCGCTGCAGTCGCCAAATACGGCGCTAGCAAAGTCGCAATCATCGCAGTAGCTTTCGACGAACTGTCAGTAATCTACCAACAGCTATCAAGCTACCCAGACCTGACCAAAGCAGTTTGGTTCGGAACGGACGGAACAGCCCAAAGTTCGACCGTCTCTTCGACCGCAGGCAGTACAGCCACCCAAGTCAAATCACTAAGTACAATCTACGCACCCACTAGGGGCGACAAGTACGCAGCATTTACCAGCCGCTACGTATCCACGTACGGCGGACAACCAGACGCATACGCATATTCAGCGTACGATGCCGCCTGGGTTGCAGCGCTCACAATCTTGTCCGTTGGCAAGAATGATGGAGTTGCAGTTCAGAAGAACATCGCTGGTGTCGCGAACAACTACTACGGAGTCGCAGGTTGGCCAGACCTCAATGCAAACGGAGACAGGGCAATATCCGACTACGACATTTGGGAAGTCCAAAGTGTCAACGCCACGTCCTACACATGGGTGAATGTTGGCACCTGGAGTTCATCCGCCGACGCAGCAGCCTACACAATGAGCACTTAAACGAGCTGGATTAACTCCAGCTAACCTCCCTTTTTTGTGATGTAATCTGTCAACTATACTTCAAGTAACTGATCTACGGAAATCATTTGGCCGACTCGCCGCGCTCGATGGCGTAACGTTAAATGTGGGCGAGAAAACCGTAAGTATTCTAATCGGGCCGAACGGATCGGGAAAGACGACCCTAATCAATGTAATAACAGGATTCTACAAACCCGATTCGGGCAACGTCAAGTACAATTCGATGGACATTACGGGCATGACTCCCCACTCCCTGTATAGAATGGGGATCGCGAGAACCTTCCAGATACCTGCATTGTTTTCGAAGCTAACGGTCCTTGAGAATCTCCTCGTGGCGGAGAAGGGAAACCCGGGCGACTCTTTCAACAAAGCTCTGTTCAAGAAGTTCTGGGTGCGAAATGAGGAGGCAGCGGTTGAGAAGGCAGGGCGAATTCTACAAACCTTAGGCTTGATGGGGCAAGCTGACACGCCGTCCTATCTCCTCAGCGGAGGGCAGATGAAACTCCTTGAGATGGGCCGAGCACTTATGAGCGATTCGAAGCTCATTCTCCTCGATGAGCCTGTCTCTGGGGTCAACCCAACTTTAGCCCATGATATCTTTTCCAAGATCCTGAAATTAAGGGACGAATCTGGATTATCATTCTTCATAGTAGAGCATAGACTAGACATTGCGATGAGGTATGTCGACCACATGACAGCAATGGCACTGGGCAGAGTCATCGCCGCCGGACCGCCTAACGAAGTCGTTAGCGACAAGAAGGTTGTGGAATCATATCTGGGAGTTTAGAAAAATGCTGCAAGTCAAGGACCTACTCGCCGGCTACGGAAAACTACAGGTGCTAAATGGCATTTCAATGGAAGCTAAACCCAGTGAAGTGACAGTGATCGTAGGGCCTAACGGATCCGGAAAGAGCACCCTCCTGAAAAGTATCTCTGGACTTACCACGATCTTCGGCGGCGCCATCAAAATGGATGGGGAAAAGGAGCTAACTAATCTTCCTCCACATGTTATTGCACGAATGGGTGTCGCGTATCTCCCTCAAACTGAAAACGTTTTCACAAATCTAACGACCCAAGAGAACATCACTTTGGCCGCCTACACGCTCAACCGCGAGCAAGCCGAAGGCCGCGAGAATGAGGTGCTGGAGGTCTTCCCTCAGCTTAGGAAGTATCTTTCCACGAAAGCTACAAACCTGAGCGGAGGGGAACGGCAGATGCTCGCGATGGCGATGGCACTCCTGCGAAAACCCACCATCATGATGTTCGATGAGCCCACGGCCAACCTCGCCCCAAGAATCGCAACACAGGTTCTGACGACAATCTCATCGTTAGCTGACACAATGAACATGACGGTACTGCTGGTCGAGCAAAACGCAAAGAGAGCTCTAGAGATAGGAGACCAAGCATACCTGCTAGTGAGTGGCAAGAGAAACTTTGAAGGACCTGCTAAGGACTTACTTGCTCACAAAGAAATCGCACGTCTTTATCTTGGTTTGATGTCAGAATAAAAGTAGGTCGCTCCCGCCAAACCGTTGGTCAAGTGATTGGACATTATTTCATGGTCGCTTTCACTTGTGCCTCAGAAGTGAAGCGGTTGAAGGCCCAAGCTCTAGCACTCGTGTTCATTTTCGCAACGTTACCGGTCGTCCAAGCGCAAACATACTCTCAGCCGATGCTGGGTGTGAGTTGGAGCACACATGAAATACTCGTTAGTATTCCCTCTTCACCCGCCTGGGCGCCAGCTGCAATCGACACAGCCATGGCTGACTGGAACAATGCACAGGATTGGTTTATTCACACATACTTCCCAAATCAAACCAATGCGGAATTCTCACTTGTAGATAGCAAGAACAACGCCAACCCCCAAGTTACGATCGTTTACGTCGCGGACTCGGGCCAAATTTGGTCGGGGATTACTGAGACACCGACATCTGGATCGATCTCGAATGAGACAATATTGTTAGTCATAAGCAGGCTTCAAACTCCTAATGATCTGGTTCAGGTGTTGGAACATGAGCTCGGACATGTACTGGGTTTGGATCACACACAAATTCTTACGGACCTTATGTCCCCGTCGCAGGACGCCTACACGGGCGGAGAACTCTCGCACCCGTCAACACTCAACCTTTACGGCGTCTACCTTCTAGGAGAAGGATGCAAATTCTCGGTCGACGAACCCGCAACGTTGCCCTCGCAGATTCCATACCTTGAATGGTACCCTGCCATTAAACAGGCAACAGGGATAGCGCCTCAAAACGTGGTACCGAACAATAATTGTCTATCACAAAATCACTTCTGGAATCAACCGTCATTCACATTCACTTTAGCCGCGGCAGTCGTCGCCCTCGTTACCGTTGTTCTCCTTTCACGCAAGAAAAAGAAACCACGCCCGTCAAAGTTCATGGAGTAAACCACTAAAAACACTCCAATCGAATCTGTCTACTCACTTGAGAGATGCAAGCGATGGTTCTTCTCCTCTCCAAGAGCCAAGTAAGCTCGCTGCTATCGATGGCCGAGAGCATTGAGGCGGTTGAAAAAGCGTTCAGGGAACTTGCTCTGGGAACCGCCACGGTGCCGACAAGACTCAGCATGTCGATATCAGAAAAGCAAGGTTGGCTAGGAGTTATGCCCGCATACCTCGCAAAAGCCGGATCGTTGACATCGAAAATAGTTACCGTCTATCAAAACAACGCCACAAGATACGGAATCCCAAACGTGCTGGCCGCAGTAGTTCTAAACGATGTAGAGACCGGTCGGGTAGAGGCAGTAATGGAAGGTTCACAGATTACAGCGATGAGAACTGGAGCAGTCTCAGGAGTCGCAACGAAATACCTTGCCCGCAGTAACGCACATAGACTGGGCATTTTTGGAGCGGGAGTTCAAGCCAGGAAACAATTTCAAGCCATCAAGGAAGTTAGAGAGATCCAATCCGTGTTGGTGTTCGATACGAGAAATGAGGTGATGAGAGAATTCATCACAGAAGCAACTGCCCAAGGCGACATTAGCGCCTCTGCCGCAAACACTCCGGAAGAAGTTGTTCAAGGATCCGATATCATCGTCACGGCCACAACCTCTGCAACACCTGTCTTCAATGGCCACAGCATAGGGCCTGGGACGCATGTCAACGCGATTGGAGCTTTCACGCCTTCATCACGAGAAGTCGACAGCGAGACAATTGCCAGCTCCAAGATCGTGGTTGATTCCCTGGACGCAGCCCTAGCGGAAGCGGGGGACATAATCATCCCCATGAAAGAAGGGGTAATTCAGCGCGAGAACATTTGGGCACAACTCGGAGAGATAGTATCGGGAAAGAAAGCAGGCCGAACATCACAGGAGGAAAAGACACTTTTCAAGGCAGTGGGCTTAGGAATCCAGGACGCCGCCGTCGCGGCGGTTGTGTTCAAGAAAGCCTGCAGGTTAGGTGTCGGAACTCGATTCGACCTCGACTCCTAAGGGTTCTACCCGTTAACGGTGGTCGAGTTATGCCGGTTCAAGAGAGCAGTGTCCTGATGACTTCCTTGTAGACCTTGGTGGTTTTTCTTACAGATTCAAGGTTAACGAATTCGTCGGATTCATGCAGCCGTCCGCCTGATGGCCCGAACTCCAAAGTCGGCACTTTTCCTTGGTTTACCAGAATGCATGAGTCGCAGGGACCTTCGTGGAAATCTATTTCCGGCGTTTTTCCAAGAACTCTGGCTGCGGCGCCAACGACCAACTGTACATACTTGTTGTCGTTCGGTATCTCGAAGGGTTCGCAGAATGGAGTCTCGCGGTCAATGAAAGTCGCTTCAGCATCTATTCCGAGTTTTTTGATCATCGTGTTGAGATCTTCAAGGGCGTCTTTTGAATTGTGACCTGGGACTAGGCATCGATCAATTACAATTCTGCAGCGGTCTGGCACGAGCATCACTTCCTCCTGCCCTCCCTCAATCTTCAAGACGTTGACGGTTGAATGTCCCATCTTTGGATGAGTAGGGCTACTGAGTTCTGATATGGCGTTGACGATGGTTGCTCCGCCGGCTATTGCGCTGACGCCATGTCTGGGCCACATTGAGTGGGCGGGTTTGCCATGAATTACCACTTGCATTACAGTTCTACCGCGATGTGCGGTAACAACATTGAGGTCGCTTGCTTCGGAGACCATCGCCAAATCTACGCCTTTCGTTATACCCCTCTGAACCAGCGCATAGGACCCCAAATCGAACGCCTCTTCATCCACGACGGCAGCCAAGATTACTTCCCCCTTCTTCGGTAAGCCTTCACGATTGCACTCTGCCACTGCGGAGAGCATGGAGGCCAAGCCCGACTTCATGTCAACTGTGCCGCGACCATACATTCGGCCACTCTCGATTTCTGCACCGAACGGATCATGTTCCCATCCGATGCCGGGTGCAACTGTGTCCATGTGGCCGTTGAGCATCAGGCAAGGCCCTTCCCGCTCGGCCTTTACTCTGCTAAGCACGTTGGGTCTACCTGGCTTTACTTGAAGAATCTCGGAAGGTAGTCCATTTTCCGTAAGCCAATTCGCAATGAATTCCGCGATTTTACCTTCTTCTCCACATACGCTTGGAATCCTCACTAGGTCTGCAAGAAGCGAGATTACATCGTCCGACAAGTGAGTCACATCTGGCGACATGTTTGATCGAGCAAGAGGATAAAACCGCCGATCGATTTTCCTGATCCATGATGATTGTGTTCAATGTTTATTTATGCCGCGAGTCACTGCCGAATCCGATTCTGAAATGAACACTCGTACACGCCCTCTCGGGGTTACACTCCTTGCTGTGCTTCACATCCTTCAGGCAGTCGTCTTTTTCCTCGGTGGCATTGTACTGGTTGTCCTCGGCGCGTTCATCGGTAGAGGCCTGTTCGGTCTTCCTCGATTCCTGAATGGAGTCGTATCTCTGATTGGTGTCGTCGTTGTGGTCATCGGGTTGGTTTCGTTGGTATTGGCGTGGGGGTTGTGGACGGGTAAGGGATGGGCCTGGATTCTGTCGCTGGTAGTGGCCGCGTTGGGTCTCATTATTTCTCTGATCTCGCTTGCAAGAGGCCGACGTTGGTGCGATCGTGGTATTGGCTCTTGACGCGATAATCATTTACTACCTCTTCAGACCCAACGTTCGGGCTTTCTTCGGCGAGCAGAAGACCCCGCCAGAGAGCATTCCCGCAACCGGAACAACCATCCCGGCTACAGCAACTCGATTCTGCTCAAATTGTGGAGCTCCCGCCCAGGCGAGCGAAGAATTCTGCTCGCACTGCGGCAAGCCAATTTCGTAAATACCCGATCGTTCCTTATTGAAAGAACGTTCGGATGGGTAGTAATTTGGCAACTGTGAAGGAGATAGCGGCACGAATCTTAGATGTATTTCGGGAAACAGCCAAGAGCAAGGGTGCGGCAGAGATTTCCGCAACATCTCTGTACAAAACGTTCGAAGCCCAGTGTTCGCACAATATGATTCAAGACGCGATTCGCTACCTCCTTGATAGGGACTTCATAGCGCCTCACACGTACAGCTTGACAGCGAAGGGCATGGTCAAGCAAGTGGATAGCGAAAGAGAGCAAGTTTCAAGCTGAAGATTTCGACATCAGGTTCCCCTTGGGGAGGGCGGTTTCTCGTGCCGCTCCGTCTACTGTGGTGTCTAGGCTCAACTTTAGAGATTCATTCTTGATGTAGGTTTGTAAGATTTCTGCCTGGATAATCAGCGAGATGAGGGCGACTCCGAATACCATAGCCGTTATGATGCCTCCTGAACTGCTTAGGGGCAACGACAGTACCAGAGCAACTGAGACTGCCCCTCGCAGACCGGCAAAGGCCACTAGCTTCCTCCATGAATTCGGGATCTTCTCTCCGAGCAGCTGCGCCAACCAAAGGATCGGATAGACGCTAACGATCCTGGCAACGAGTATAGCGACAAAAGCCACGATTATGAACGGAGCGAAAGCGACCAGCAGTTTGAAGTCTGTCTTCAGCCCGATAAGTAAAAACGCGAACGACGTAGCGAGAAAAGTCACCACCTCCCAGAACTTTGTCATAGTCAAACGGGTTTCTTCAGACATGGCGGTTCGCATCGTACGATTACCCATGTACAAGCCGGCAATTGGTACTGCCATCAACCCCGACACACCCAAACTCTCTGCAAGAGCGTAGGACCCATACATGACGGCTATCGTGAAGGAAGTTTCAGCCAAGGGCTCTGTGACTAATCTGTGCAGCAATTCGGCGATGCCTGAGACAAGGAGACCGACGGCAATTCCTCCCAGCAAGATTAAGCCGAACTGGGTTAGGCTCCGCATAGCATTGAAGGACAAGGAAAGAGCAATCGGAAACAAGATGACGGGTGTCGCGTTGTTAAGGTAGGCTTCCGATTCCAGAATTGCCGTCAGCCTCTCTGGTGCGTGAACCCTCCTCAAAACGCTCACCACGGTCACTGGGTCAGTGGGCGAAACTATTACGCCGAACAGGAGTGCAACTGCCAGAGGCAGTCCTAGTGTGATGTTGAGTACAAACGCGCTCACGAAGGCGGAAATCACAACCCCAAATATCGCTAACCCTATGACCGTCTTCTGAACAGTTCTGAAAATTTCAAAGCGGGTTCGCATAGCCGCTTCAAATATCAATGGGGGAACAACAATTCCCAGTATCAAATTACTGTCAATGGATATGCTACCGAACCCGACTTCCAGCCTGAGGAGCGAGAGGACAAGGCCGATAGCAATTATTACCGTCGTGTAGGATGCCCCCAACTTGGAACTGATGATGGCCGCCACGAAAGAGAGCACAATCACAAACAACATGAGAGACATTGGAGACGTGACTATGGGCATGTCACAACAGCAAGCCGCAAAGGCCCGTCTTACTCTTTATTCTTCTCTCTTCTGTTTCGCGAGGCTATCTCGCATGGTCGGCGTTAGAGCCATTCACGTCTTACTTCGTGAATTTGTTCGAAATGTGGGTCGTCGGAAAGCACCGTACGGGATTTGGTTTCTATGCTGGTTGCTGCAACTATTGAATCGGCCGTTGGGAGATGTCTGTACCTGCACCTCAACGCTGCCGAGGTAATAGCAATTTTCGGAGTAAGGTCGACAATTTCGAAATTTGAGTTCAGTACGGAGTCGACGCGAAGCTGTGCAACGTCTCTGCCGACGTTGTCGTGCATGAATTTGTAAATCTCGTGAAGGACGATAGTGGGTACTATCGCGGCTTCCCGTTGGAGTTCTACAAGTCGGCGAGAGGTCTTGGCTTTCAGTTCAACTGTATCAGCAATGTAATGTGTAAGAAAGAAGCGTGTGTCGATTGTTCGTGTCATATTCAGTACCGGTCGTGAGCCCTCATCGCGTCAAGTTTCTTGCGCATTTCGGTTATGGCCATTTTCCCCGCGTCAATTCCAGCCAAGTCTTCGAGTGGGGTAATTGGTCTGATCAGTATCCCATCGCCCGTATCCTTGACTGCGACACGCATGCCTTCCCTGATTCCGAATTTCTTTCTATGCTCAACTGGAATCGTGACTTGGCCCTTCCTTGTGACCAGAACCGTCTCCTCTGCCAATGGGGTGACCAGGTACAACTCAGGTAAATAGTAGTACTTAAGCCACGCGTACAACCTCAATCTTGATTCGGAGTAGCCGCGGACGCTCCGCTGAGTCAATGTAACTGTGGCACGGTGGTGGTGTGGTGTTAGGTTCGCACCGTGCATAGGCCTCCGTTTTGCGTTATCAGACGGTGGATTCCATTTTCAATTCAACACCTTGAGCGATTGGGGGCAGCGCGCTAAACACGTCGACCGAAGTCTTCGTGCGTACACGCCTGCTCCATCAAACCCATCTTCTTTGGGAGCCCTCGTCCAACCCTGACGCCCGTTACCGAGTGTCGTGGGTTAGAATGGCTGCCTTTTTTCGGGAGAGGCTTCGGGCTTAGATGCTTTCAGCCCTTATCCTCGACAGCGTGGCTGCCCGGCAGTGCCCTGTCGGACAACCGGTAAACTAGAGGCTGCGATACCCCGTTCCTCTCGTACTAGGGGCGCCTTCCCCTCAGGCAACCAGCACTTCCAGCAGGTAGAGGCCGACCTGTCTCGCGACGGTCTAAACCCATCTCGCATTCCCCTTTAATCGGCGAACAGCCGCGCCCTTGGACCCTGCTGCGGGCCCAGGATGGGAAGGGACGACGGCGGAGAACCAATCCTCCTCGTCGATGGGGACTCTCAGAGGAGACGAGCCAATTACTCCCGGGGTAATTTTTCTGTCACATCCAGCCCCCAACAATGGGGACATGAATGATCGCTAGACCCCGCTTTCGCGTCTGGATGCCTTGCTGATGAGCATCCAGTCAGCCTGGCTTTTGGTCTTGCCCTCTACTCCCGGTTTCTGTCCGGGATGAGCCAAGCTTTGGGCCCCCTTGATATTTTTTCAAGGGGGTGCCGCCCCAGCCGAACTGCCCGCCAGCCGTTGTTCTGTACGTCAAGGTACAGTTAGAGATGCGACCGCAGATAGGTGGTGTTACATTGGCGCCTCCATCAACCCCAAAGAGTTGACTTCGAAGGCTCCCACCTACGCTCTGTACCCGCAATCACATCCCAGCGACAGGTTGCAGTAAAACTCCACGGGGACTTCTCGCCCCGCTGGAAGACCTTGGACTGTTCGTCCAGGTTGTGGGTTCACCGGGCCCTAGGCGGGGACAGCGGTGAAGTCGTTAATCCATTCATGCACGTCGGAACTTACCCGACAAGGCATTTGGCTCACATCTGTTACTTTGATTTGACCTCGCAAGAAAATTCGAGGCGGACCTGCAAATTGCAAGCCTCCCTACATCGCTGAAGGGGTCGGACTTTATCTTAATCGCTGATCTGCGATTTCCGGCGTAAAGTCTCTGAGGATTCTGGAATATTTCATTCCAGTCTTTCCTGCTGATTGCCTGCAGTCAACGCTTTGTCACTCCAACTCTTCCTCCAAGTTTCCTTATTTTCCTTGAAGGTTTTGTTGGGGTAGCGTGACATTCTCAGGTGTTCCAGCATTTGGCCGGATTGGGTTAAGGCAAACCATGTTCACCTTAAGAGAGTCAGAGTTACTCCCGGCGTTTAGCGGTCCTTGGTTTGGTTGAACCCAAATTTCAGATACCGCCACTGGCCAGGACTCAGGAACCGTTCACACGCTTTCGCGCTGGCGGTTCCCTATGTTTTTATTAAACAGTCGCTTCACCCGAGTCACTGCGACCTGATGTTCCAGCTTGCGCCAAAACTTCAGGCACCCCTTTTTCCGAAGTTACGGGGCTAATTTGCCGAGTTCCCTCGCCTAAGTTCAACCCGATACGTCTAAGGCTTCTCACCTAGGGGCACCTGTGTCGGATCTAGGTACGGGCACGGAGAATCCATTTCATGCTCCTTTTCAGTGGCTCGAGGAATCAGCTGAACCACCCTAAGACGGGCGGCTATTCCCCGCTTCGACCGGTTCTCACCATTACGGTACTCCCCGGTCTTAACGGGTTAAATGGGGCGACGGCCCCACTCGACCTATCCCTGAACGTCAGATCATGAACTTGCGTTGCCGCACGTATCTCCGTGGTACCGGAATTTTAACCGGTTTCCCTTTCGGCTTATCCGGCTAAGGGTAGCCTTAGGACCGACTTACCCCCGGCTGACGACGCATTGCCGGGGAACCCTTGCCCCTTCGACGGAGGGGATTCTCACCCCTCTATGGCTGTTACTACCACCGGGATCTACACTTGTGACCGGTCCACTGGATCTCAAAACCCAGCTTCCGCCCAGACACAACGCCCGCCTACCAACACGATTATGCACCGTGTTCTAGGGTAACGGTACCTGGCTTAGCCCCGTTCGTTTTCAGCGCCCCCAACCTCGGCTGGTCAGCTGTTACGCACTGCTTGGAGGATGGCTGCTTCTAAGCCTACCTTCCAGCTGTCTGTGGTTGAGGACCGCTTTCTATTTCTACACTTAGCCAGGATTTTGGGACCTTAACCCTAGTCTGGGTTGTTCCCCTCGCGACATAGGACCTTACGCCCTACATCCGTCTCCAGCCTTCTACGGCGCTAACGGATTCGGAGTTTGAATGAAAAGTGGACCCTTTCGAGTCCTTGTTTTTCAATCAGTACTCTACCCCGTTAGCCACCTCCAGCCAGGCTATCCTGAGAGATATTTCGGCGGGAACTAGCTATCACCGAGTTAGATTGGCCTTTTACTCCTAGCCCCAGGTCATTGGAGAGAGTTGCACGTCATCACCCATTCGGACCTCCACCGGGCTTTCGCCCGGCTTCGCCCTGCCCAAGGCTAGATCACTCGGTTTCGAGTTTCATCCCTGTGATTTCAGACCCTTTCAGATCTCGTTCCTCGCGTCTTGCGACGTTGCGAACTTGTTGGTTTCCCTGCGGCTTCGAGCTTCAAACTCTTAGCCTCACCACAAGAATGAACTCCCCGGCCCGTGGTACAAAACGGAACGCACGACCCTGGTCCCCCCTCCTCGTACAGCCGCGTTGCCGCAGTTTCCTTCGGAGGGGATCTACCCTTTCGGGCCGTGCACTGACTGTGACCACCTGATTTCAGGCTCTTTTCGCCCCCCTTCCGGGGTACTTTTCAGCTTTCCCTCGCGGTACTAGTGCGCTATCGGTCTTGGGACATGTTTAGCTTTGGAAGTTGTTTCCTCCCAACTTCCTACGCCCAATCCGGGGCGTAGTACTCAGGGATCCCAACCCAAACCCTTCCAGATTGCGTCTACGGGACTTTCACCCTCTTCGGTGGGCCGTTCCAGGCCACTTCAACTTCTCTGGTTAGGGCGCGGTCGGGCCCTATAACCCCACAACCCCGCATAGTTTCCTATGCAGGTTCAGTTTGAGCTCTTCCCTCTTCGCTCGCTGCTACTAAGGGAATACCAATTGGTATCTCTTCCTCTCCCTACTTGGATGCTTCCGTTCGGGAGGTTCCCGCTCCTTGTCGGAGCGCCGCAGGTATCGCCCGCGGCAGGAAGTCCTATTCGGGTATCTCCGGATCGAAGCCTGCATGCGGCTACCCGGAGCATATCGCAGCTTGCCACGCCCTTCTTCAGTGCCCAAGCCAAGCCATTCTTCAGGTGGCTTATCATGTCGAACTTACTATGGAACCCACATTCGTCTAACGTTAGAGGCCTATGCACGGTGTTCATCATGATCACTCTAGCGAATGACCACTACACCCTTAGCCACTGAGCGAAGCTCAGCAGCCGCATTATCGTTCGGTTAGGCTTACAGTCGTTACTCATTTGCATTCCAGTCCGCTCATAGTTTTCTAAGGAGGTGATCCGGCCGCAGGTTCCCCTACGGCCACCTTGTTACGACTTCTCCCTCCTTGTCTAACCTAGGCTCGACATGACCAATGAGACCACGCCTCACCAGAGCCAGACTCGGATGGAGCGACGGGCGGTGTGTGCAAGGAGCAGGGACGTATTCAGCGCGCGATGATGACACGCGCTTACTAGGGATTCCATGTTCACGAGGGCGGGTTGCAGCCCTCGATCCCAACTGAGGATGGGTTTGAAGATTGCCTTCCCCTCTCGGGGTCGGAGCCCATTGTACCATCCATTGCAGCTCGCGTGTGGCCCAAGGGATTTGGGGCATACTGACCTGCCGTGGCCCGCTCCTTCCTCCCTCTTAGCGAGGGCAGTCCCTTTAGTGTGCTCGGAATCCCGAAGGAATCCGGTAGCAACTAGAGGCGCGGGTCTCGTTCGTTGTCTCACTTAAGAGAACACCTCACGGCACGAACTGGCGACGGCCATGCACCTCCTCTCAGCTAGTCCGGTAAGACCTTTAATCTGACCTTCATCCAGCTGTCGCCCTTGGTAAGGTTCCCGGAGTTGACTCCAATTAAACCGCAAGCTTCACCCCTTGTGGTGCTCCCCCGCCAATTCCTTTAAGTGAACTGTCTCACGTCGCGAAAAATTTCTCCGCGAATAATCTGCATGAGAATTCAGCCTTGCGGCCGTACTTCCCAGGTGGCAGGCTTAATGGCTTCCCTGCGGCACTGGGACAGCTCGTAGCCGTCCCAACACCTAGCCTGCATCGTTTACAGCTGGGACTACCGGGGTATCTAATCCCGTTCGCTCCCCCAGCTTTCGTCCCTCACCGTCGGGCGCGTTTTTAGTCGGCCGCCTTCGCCACTGGTGGTCCTCCCGGGATTATAGGATTTCGCCCCTACCCCGGGACTACCGCCGACCTCCCTCGCCCCCAAGCCGAAGAGTATTCCCCGCAGCCCAACGATTGGATCGTCAGATTTAACGGGGAACTTTTTCGGCCGGCTACGGACGCTTCAGACCCAATAATCGTCCCAACCACTCGGGGAGCTGGTATTACCGCGGCGGCTGACACCAGACTTGCCCTCCCCTTATTCACCTGGCTAGTTAAACCGGGCAAAAGCCATCCTCAGCGGACGGCACTCGGAGTGACCTCGTCACGCTTTCGCGCATTGCGAAGTTTTCGCGCCTGCTGCGCCCCGTAGGGCCTGGGCCCTTATCTCAGTGCCCATCTCCGGGCTACCGCTCTCACGGCCCGTACCGGTTATAGGCCTGGTGAGCCGTTACCTCACCAGCGACCTGATCGGACGCGGCCCTATCCTCTAGCGAAACTAGCAAGCATGCCACTAGTTCCTTTTGGGTGAGGGACCATTCCAGGTCTCCCCACCTATCGGGCATTAGCCTCAGTTTCCCGAGGTTGTTCCCGTCTTGAGGGTAAGTTAGCCACGTGTTACTGAGCCGTGCGCTGCGTCTCCACCGTGGCTAGGAAACGCACAACTCGCATGGCTTAGTCCCACCCCGATAGCAGTTGGGTCCGCCAGGATCAAGCGGAGTTAGCAAGCTAAACCTTGCAGTTAGGACGATTCGTTTCGGATTTACGACCGTTTAAGGAAATTGAACGGACTGGAATTTTGCAGAGTGTTTTGACTGTAAGCCTATCTTGGACCTAAATTTTCATGGGTGCCGTGAGGACAGCCCCAAGTTTGTTCAGGCCTTCATCATTGTTCCCGCAATTGGAGGTCAACATGTCATCCAAGGGCCAAAGCCCTACAAGTCAAGTTGACGCCGCCGCCGGGTAATCGCGGGAAGCCAACGCGTCGGACGGACGAGTTGACAAATTATTGCTTAGGCTTCGGCGTTAATATAAGCATGCCGACGGTAAAGAATTGAGAATACGTTCCAACCCGTTCATCCGAAGGCGCATATTATAGCTGCGGAAGCCGCAAAAAGAAAACCGGTCCCCTTTGTCAAAAACCAACGTAGACCTCATCGTTGAACACGCTCACCAACTGATCACCGCCAAAGGATTCACCCAACAACCGGCCAAGGGCCCCGAGATGGAGGAGCTGGGAATCATAAGTGATGGCGCCGTCGCCATTCAAGATGGAAGAATCGTAGCAGCCTCAAAAACCGATGAAATGCTCAGCAAATATGTGGCAAGTGAGAGGATAGATGCCGCCGGCAAGGTTGTAACTCCAGGTTTCATAGACGCGCACACTCACTTCGTTTTCGCAGGCTCTCGCGAGTCAGAATTGGAGCAGAAGATCAAAGGGGCGAGCTACCTCGAAATCCTGGCGAAGGGTGGCGGAATTCTCAGAACGGTTCGCGATACACGCGCAGCGAGCAAGGAAGGGCTGCTTCAAACATGCAGGGAGCGAGCCAAGAGTTTGCTCGTACATGGGACAACGACGATTGAAGCGAAAAGCGGCTACGGCTTATCACTCCAAGACGAAATCAAATCGCTTGAAGTCATAAACTCCCTAAACGACGAAGGACCTCTCACGCTAATCCCGACATTTCTAGGAGCACACGCGATACCCCCAGAATTTGATCGGAGGGCTGATGACTACATCGACCTGATCATTGCCGATTGGTTGCCGAAAATATCTGAACGGCACTTGGCACGTTTCTGTGACGTGTTCTGCGAAAAAGGCGTGTTCGAGATTGACGAGTCACGGCGACTTCTTCTTGCCGGTAAGCGACTAGGGCTGATGCCGAGGGTTCACGCGGACGAATTGTACTCGTTGGGGGGCGCTGAGCTGGCCGCGGAGGTGGGAGCGGTTTCAGCGGATCATCTTCTGTTCGCCTCGGATTTGGGGGTTGACCGGATGAAGCAAGCGGGCGTCATAGCGACACTGCTACCGGCCGCGCCGTTAACGCTAATGCTTGATAGGTATGCGGATGCGCGGAAATTCATAGCGCACGGTGTGCCCGTCGCGCTTGGGAGCGACCTGAGCCCAAGCTGTTGGGTTGAGGATGAGCAGTTGGTTATAGCGTTGGCTTGCTACAAGTTGAAGATGACACCCGCCGAGGCAATTATCGCGGCAACAATCAACGCAGCGCATTCAATCCAAGAAGCGAAAGAGATCGGAAGTATCGAGGCGGGTAAGAGGGCAGACCTCACGATTCTCGATGCCAAGGATTATCGATTCTTGGGGTATCGTTTGGGAGGGAACATGGTTGAGACGGTCATCAAGAATGGAAGGGTTGTCGTGGATGATGGGCACCTCGCTTGACTTTTGTTCCGAAACTTAAAATCACAAACCGACGATGAATGAGTGACTGATTTTGTTAAAGTTCAAACCTTCCGCCGCAGCTGTGATGGGTAAGAGGTTACACTGCAAGAATTGGCAGATTGAGGGGCCTTACAGGATGCTTCACAGCGTCTTGGATCCGGAGGTGGCGAAGGATCCTGATAACCTGATCATCTATGGGGGAACCGGAAAAGCCGCTCGTAACTGGGAGTGCTTTGAACAAATTACCAAGTCTCTGCTTGAACTGAATCCGAACGAAACGCTGCTCATACAAAGCGGAAAACCTGTCGCTGTTTTCGAAACCTTCGAGTGGGCGCCGCGCGTTCTAATCTCCAACGCGATGCTCGTCCCGAAATGGGCCACGTGGGATTACTTCTACGAACTAGAACAGAAAGGGCTCATCATGTACGGCCAAATGACCGCGGGCTCGTGGGCTTTCATCGGTACGCAGGGAATACTCCAGGGCACCTACGAGACCTTGGCCTCCGTATCCAAGAAGCATTTCGATGGCTCACTCAAAGGCAGACTTGTTCTTACTGCTGGGTTGGGTGAGATGGGCGGAGCCCAACCACTCGCGGTAACAATGAACGACGGCGTCGCTTTGGTTGTGGAGGTGAGCAGGGCCGCGATTGATCGTCGGCTTAAGCACGGCTACCTGATGCAGTCGACCGACGACCTGGACGAGGCCTTGCGGATGGTGGAGGAGGCGCGCAAGTCGAAGCGAAGCCTCAGCGTCGGTCTCTTCGGTAACGCCGCCGATGTTTATCCCGCCCTCGTAGAACGCGCCCTAGTACCCGACGTCGTCACGGATCAGACCTCAGCCCACGACCCTTTGCGATACTACCCCGCCGGCCTGAGTAAGGAGGAGGCGGACAAGCTCCGCGAATCCAACCCTAAGGAGTACGTTCGTAGGGCGAAGGAAAGCCTGGTCGTGCATGTGAAGGCGATGGTGCAAATGATGAAGAAGGGCGCGATTACCTTCGAGTATGGGAATAATATTCGGCAGCAGGCTTTCGATACGGGACTGAAGGACGCGTTCGCGTTCTCAGGTTTCGTTCCGGAATACATTCGGCCAATGTTCTGCGAAGGGCGTGGGCCTTTCCGCTGGACTTCGCTCGTAGGCGAACCAGACGACATCTTCAAGATCGATCAGATGATCATTAAGGAGTTTGGCTACAACAAGGAACTCGTACGCTGGATTGAGAAGGCGCGCGAGAAGGTGAAGTTTCAAGGGTTGCCGGCTAGGGTTTGCTGGTTGGGTTATGGTGAGAGGGCGAGGTTCGGGAAAATTGTGAACGACATGGTTGCTTCTGGGGAACTTTCCGGCCCGATCTGGGTCGGCAGAGATCATCTGGATACTGGAAGCGTGGCTTCACCGAGGAGGGAGACTGAGAACATGAAGGATGGCTCAGATGCCATCGCCGACTGGCCGATCCTAAACGCATTACTGAACGCAGTCGCGGGTGCGACGTGGGTATCAGTCCACCACGGCGGAGGGGTAGGGATAGGGTATAGTATTCACGCGGGCATGTGCCTCGTCTTGGATGGGAGTAAGGAGATCGAGAAGCGGGCGGAACATGTTCTCACCACCGACCCAGGCCTAGGGGTCGTCAGGCACGCCGACGCCGGCTACGATTCCGCGATTAAGGTTGCACGAGAGAAAGGAATCAAGATGCCCATGCTACGCTGAGGCCAAACATCAATTGTACAATCAATCAAACTTCCATAACGGAATCTTGAGCTAGACTCTCTGGCCTCATCAACGTCAGAATCGTTGATACCGTATTATGGAGGCTCATGGCTCGCGGCCCTCTTTGTCATGTGTTGAACGGAATCCTTAACTGAACTATGTGGCTACTTTAATGCGATCGCAATGCCGCTCCTGGAAGATGAACTGTCGTATTACAATCAGCATCGATCGGAGCTGCTTTCAAAGTATGAAGGCAAGTTCGTCCTCATCAAAGGCTCCGAACTCATCGGAAGCTTCGAGAACGCTGAAGCGGCGTATGAGGCAGGCCTGCAACGTTTCGGAAACACGCCGTTTCTCATAAAGCAAGTCCTCAGAGAGGAGCAGGTTCATCAGATTCCTGCGCTGAGCTTGGGTATCTTGCATGCCAGTCTGTAACCGCTTCTATCTTCTGCAACAACCTACAGGCCAAATAATCGATTCGGACCCACTCATGCTAGAGGGGCCATGGCTAGATGTCGAAGTCCGGGTTCCCAAAGCATTCGAGGACCTGCTGGTTAAGCAACGGAAACCTATTCCCAAACCGGTTAGTGGGCGGGCTCTTATCGATACAGGTGCTTCAATCTCAGCCGTTGATAATTCCATAATCACTTCGTTGGAAGTTCAGCCGGTAGGCCTCATCGAGGTTCACACGCCATCCGGTTCAGCTCTTCAAAATCAGTACCCGGTTAGGTTCGGTTTTCCTGGTTCGAGTCTTCCGGAACTCACCGTTCAACAAGCGATTGGCAGCGTGCTTCAGGCCCAAGGAATCATCGCCCTGATTGGTCGTGACGCATTGAGCAGCGTCATTCTCGTTTACAACGGTCCTAGCGGCATCATCACACTCGCTATCTAATCAGAAACCAATCTCCGCCCTGCGAGGAGACAACCCGCTCCCACCATAACGAACGTAACCGTTGGTTTGCAACTATGTTGAGTACGTGTACCCTTCGGAGTAGCCGATCGGCTTTCGCCTAGAAATGAAAATTAGACCCAGAGCAAAACCACCCACCAACCCGAACAGATGCGCGAAAATGTTCACGCCGGGCAAGAAGCTGCTTTCGACAAATATGATGACGGCGTAGATCAGTGCGAAACCCATACGTTGCGTACTTCGCTCAATAGCCACATACGAACCCACCAAGCCGAAGATCGCGCCAGACGCCCCCCCAGAGACCGTAGACGGCGCCAAGAGAACAAGAGACATGACGCTGCCCAGCAACCCGGATCCCAAGTAGATTGTTAGAAATTTCGGGGGCGAGAACGTGGATTCATTGATGCGGCCGAAGAAGTAGAGCCCGAACATGTTGAACAGCAAATGGACGGGGCCGAAGTGTACGAACATTGAGGTGAACAACTGCCAATACGCCCCTGCCCAGACCAGATCGTTCTCCTGCGCAAGCACGTGGCATGTCAAGGAGCTGCAATCGCCAAAATCCCCACTCACCAACATTACCAAGAAGACTATCACGTTGGCGAGGATCAGTAACGTTGTGGGCGAGGATAGGGGGCTGCGCTGTTGCCCGTAACGTATTGGCATGAAACCCATGGCTAAACCGTTTTGAACAGGGATATTATTAAGTGAAAACTTCACGAGGGCAACGCAGTGAAAAGTAGATTTCAGCGGGTATCCCGTCGGCGACGGCCCAAAGCTTTCGTTTTTCCTCTGTGTAGAACCGTTTGTCGACAGGGAGTTTCCTTCACTGGAACCATAATAACTACTTCTTGCTCTTCGAATCAGCGTTGAAGTTCGATTCTAAGGGAACGTTTTCAACGCAATCCATTTTCCAGCCATAATCTATGAAAAGCATATACAAGGGGCTTAAATCAAATTCATGGTACTTACATAACTTCAGTAGATGAAAAATGGAACTCAAAGGTAAAACAAGCAAAATGGCGGGGTTCTTCCTTTACGCGGCAATAATTCAAGGTGCTATCGCAGCGTTCGTTACTTTCCTTGGCGCTTTCGGCGATCAGTTGGGCCTATATCCAGTCGGCGTGGGACACGTGATCGCTGGGGGTGAAGCTGGAACATGGTTCATCATGGGGTATCTGACGTACCTTATTGTAGGCGTTGTCGCCATGGCTGTCACTTCACTATTCTACTTCTACATTGAAACCGTACTCGGCAAGACATACACAGGAACAGCGAAGGCATTTGCATGGGCACACCTAGTCCTCGGAAACATCGGTGTAGCTGGCGCTGCTATCCTGACTATGATAGGAGGCTACCTTGGCGGTGCAGGCATGCAACCAGTCAGCAGTGGCGGACAAGGATGGACAACATATCAAGTGCACATACACGTACTCCAGTACTACTCGACACCAATAGCTTACCTTATCCTTCTAGCTCTAATCGGATTTACGCTCGGCGGTGTCGGGTATATTCTCGCGATGCGATCGAAGTAAATCCCCGCCCTCCCTTTTCTTCTCTCCTCAACATTCTGCTTGGTGCCGAGTTCCATAATCCTTGTTTATGGCGGGCGACCGCTATCTCTTGGGTTGGCGAGTTGGCGAGCGACTCCGGGCTCGGTATGTGATGAGCCTGAGGAAACTCCACCCACGTGGCGGACGCGTGGCATCGTGAGGTGTCGGCTGAGAGGCCGGGTTAGGGCGCAGAAAGAAACCTCCCCCAGTCGTGGAATATGATGCGCTTGCGTTGATGAGGCTGGGGGTAAGGGTGAAATGCCCGCCCACGCCGTGAAAGGGATAATAGGCGCCAATGAACCCCCGCCCGAGGCGCGGGTATCCCGATCAGATAAATGTCGCCTAAAACAGAAGGTGGGTTACCACCAAAACGCCGACCCGCTTACGCGCGCCCGTTCATTACATCTTAGAGTTATGGAAAATGGGGTATGACGCACAAAAGATCCACGAACAATACCCCACGGTCCCTGTCGATTTAATCAGCGAAATTGTAAGGAACGTTGATTGAAAAGCACGTCTGTCTCGATCATCATAGCTGCCTTCTTCTCTTCGCCCTCTTGACCGCATCCTTGCGCGCCGCCTTCTCAGCCATGGCCTTCAGCTCCTTCCTGCTCAGCTTGGTTCGCAGCCAATTACCCGAAGCCTCTAGGGGACGTTTGGGTAGCGTCATTTTATCCCCGTTTACAATAGATATCGTATCGGTTGCACAGTTAAAACATAAGTGCGCAACAAGCCTGTCTCATGTGTGGTGGAAGGGCAATGCTGCCAGAACCAATACCCGTTCTCAAGGAAACGGCAGCGGAGCAATTCGAGAAGTACGACGCTAAATCTTCAAGTAGAGGAAGTTCGCTCGCTGGAAGAAGCCGATTGATTTTTCGAAAGACATAAGCCCCGTATCTAACGCGCAAGAAGGGCAAGGGCGAAACCATATGGAAAAGCTAGTGCGCACGTACTATGTTTCGGAATATGACACTCTAGATGTCTGGTTTGGGGATCAGGAGAAGGAAGCGGAAAGTGAGGAGGTTGGAGACGGCGTAATCGCAAAGCTGGATGAGCAAGGAAAGATCATTGGAATTGAACTCATAAGCGCTACAAGAACGAAGCGAGAAGAACTCAGCAATCTGCCCCCCGACATACGCGGCATCTTAAGTGACGCCATGAAGAAACTGGCGGCGGCTGCCTCTCGAATAACCGAAACCTGACCGACTCGCCTCATTCAATCCCCGCTTCTGTTAAGTCGCCAGGGTCGAGTGGAATCGCAGTTAACCGCTTGCGATTAGAGTGTACACGTCTACGGTCGGGTCGTTGACCATTCAGTTGCCGTTGGCGTTCTGCCATGAGTACACGTACTATGAACTGCCCCAACTGTAGTTGCATGCTTGAACTCGATTCCCTCGAATATCGCTGGCACGGAGAACAAATGATAACCAGATCAAGCTACTCGTGCGCCTACTGTCATCAAGTCTGGATTAAGGACGGCAAGGATTTGATTAGAGCTATCCCTTTGACTGATTAGCTTACACTAGTATATTGTAGACTCTCGGCAGCAATGGAATAATTGCCAATTAAGCTGACCCTTGTTGAGTCGAAAACCGTGAGCGTGAACGGTTGGCTAGTACCCGGTTGAATTGTCGATTGGGTAGGCGACGTAATGGCAACATAGACAACTTTTCCATCCGTGCCATAGAAAGTTCCCGTGACGAAGGTATTTTCGCTTACCGAGTCTCCGGTGTTTGTTACTTGTCCTTGAACTTGAAACATACCGAAGCTATTCTTCGAGGAAGTAAGACCGGTAATGACGAGCTTTGCAGACATCGGTTGCGACATCTGATAAGTGAGGGTTAGCGTATAACTGCGAATAGTGGCTGCCAGAGTGGTGTTCAATTCTATTGCGTCGAAACCCGCAGACGCGTTGGGTGGTAAGTGAAGCAGCCAAGGAGGCGCAGGTTTGATGTCCACGACGACTCCGTTCTCGTCTTTGAAGCTTGCTGAGACTTCAATGAATTGCAACCAGACATTACCAGTATTCTTCACTTCGCCCGCGACATGATAGAATCCGGAAATGTCTACGTAACCAGCATCATGCTGGATCACGGCCCTAGGCGCAGCAGCGACCTGTTTGATTGTGATGCAAGCGGCTACTAGAACCATAGCAATTAGTAACGTAGTCAATCCTAAGTGACGAGCTGGAAGCTTCAATTGAATCAAGCTTTACAGATACACGAGGCTCCCTAGAAGCCACGTGTTACTACGCTTCGGGAACCTTGGGAACATTAGGCGTTTCCCAAACATCAGCCAATCATTAACGAGGGAGGTCGGAAGATTACAGTCTGATCGTGAGTTGCATATATGCGAAAAACACCAGGTTGTCGGTATGGAAGGTGAGATTCGGCGGCCATACATGATATTAGGCTTGAGAGAGGCAATCGAGAGAGCGGATAAGGAATTGAAACCGTTCCAATGTCCCGACTGCAAAGCGATCATCACCAAGCAAGAGAACGCCAAGCGCGTTAGGGGTCGGTTGATCTGTGTCTCGTGCGCTCGGAAGCTCAGTCGAGCCTAGACGCCGAATACAAGTGGCTTTTCCCAAATTTGCAAGCTAAGACGTGAATTTCGTTAGCGATCGCTTCATTGTCGAGAATCCAGACACTCTGCGTACTCCGATCAGCAACAATATCATGAGACCTCAATACTTCGTGCAGAGCACGATAGAAAGCTCGTCTCTCCGATACACTGTCCACAGGTATGTCGTAGTCTACAACCCAAAGCAAACCGGCCATCGGTCGCAACTGTGACACTGGTTGAGGTTGTTGGTCAACCATCATAGCCATCTAACAGGCTATCATGTTATCCGTCCAGTTAAAGCTACCTGATAGATGGTAAACCATATAACCAGCTAGATGGCCCAACTAAGTTGAGGCTCAGCAAATGGGCAAATTAACTCTCACACTTAGCGACGAACTGGAGAAACGATTCAGGGACGAAGTATTCAAGCGGTTAGGTATGAAAAAGGGCAACCTACAACTTGCAATTGAAGAAGCAATCGAACTTTGGATCAAAAGCAAGAAGTAGTCAGGATGCAAACACCCGGCCTAGCAGACCCTTCCTGAACCCCACGTCGGCCCACTTGACATGTCGCACGTGTGACAACGAGGGGGGATCGGTGGCTATAACCTTCAACCTGACAATAATGAGAAGCGAGTATGTCACATGTGTGACAAGTCTGGAAAAGGACTCTTGGGCGGAAAGGTTCTGGCTGCACCTAACCGGCCTTCTGAAGACGTCTACAAGAATGCGGCTATAGGCAGCGAGTAGGGTGAGCGCTCTGACATTTTTCGCCTACAAACATACTTTGATGTTAACCGGTGAGATGGAGAAGCGATTAGAGGCGGAGCGACAGCGCCGGTGCCTACGGACGATTCCGGAAACTATACGGGCAATCCTAAGCGAATAAGTCTCAACCCACAATATAGAGGAGCGCAAAGTTAACACTAACACTTCTCTAAGATGATTTCGCCAGAATAACTCGCTTGCTCTTAGCATCAACCGTTACAGTTACTGCATCACCTTCGTGGAAGGGAAAGAGTCCGTCTCTCGCGATCTCCGTGGGTATGTATACGAAGAATTTGTCATATTCATGCTTGCCAGTTTTGGTCGGACGGTTCAGGAATCGGCCTTTGCCCTGTAGCATTGTGGTGTCCCGTATTGGTGCCACAATCCGAGTAACGCTAAAGCCGGTTTCCGGAACACAATTTGCAACACCAATTTGGTAACACAATTCATTTAGGTGCATTCCCCAGAATCGTTGGGGGAGAAGAATATGGCTGACAGGTTTTGCTCCAAATGCGGTTCCATATTGGATCGACACGTTTCGTACTACGTTTGTCCGGTTTGCGGACACCGAGAAGAATCCTATCGAGGTTTAGAGCCGTATCGAACGGCAAAGAGATGCAATAGATGTCGTGAGGGGATTACGACACGCGACGTGTACTGTCCTTACTGCGGAGAAGAACAAAGATAGAACTCCGGATTCAACTTAATGACAGGCCGTTAGAACAAGCAAGCACTTAGAATTTGAGATTCTTGGTGAAAGATGTTAGATCCGCAGTGAAGAAATTGCTATAGATTGTGTGCGCACTACGAGCCCCACACACATGTCACTTTAGAGTTTACAGACCCTGGTGCAGTTTGCAGTACTGAAAACCTCAATGTTCCTAGGTAATACGCGCTATTATGGGTAGTTCACAGTCTTCTTGACTGCTCATGTAACCAACCTTTTCCAATCTACGTGACACTGGACCTATCGAAAGGGAAAGCAACTCTACCTATTGGTCAGTCAGAGTTTGCTTGATGTAGAGAAGGCGCGTCCTACTTCGAAGGATAGCACCAAACTAAATCTCCTTTTCGAGAAGTGCTTGTCTCGCGAATCACTAGATTCCAAGTCTGTCGTAAATCCGTCGATGGTTCTGCTTTACACGGTGTCACCGTTCAATCTTTGGTGTGATCTTTTTGCTCCTGAAACTGAGAAAGATCCGATACCAGAATCCATGAAGATTCTAGCGAAGATTGGAAACATAGAAGAAGCGAAGTACATACAGGAAACCTATCCTCAAATGCAGACTATCGAAGTCGAAACGCGTGAGGAAGCGTTCTTCGAAGTATTGAAAGGTTGTTTTGAAGGAATATCGGCGTTCCATTCGGCTTCGTTAATCTACTTGCCTGAAGGCCTGATGGGAATTCCAGATGTATTGGAAAGAACGAGTGGTCACAAGAGTATTTTTGGAAACTATCATTATATCGTGAAGGAAAAGAAGACCACAAAACAGCCTCAAAGGAAACATGTTCTACAAACAGCACTGAACAATTACATATTAGGCAAAATACAAGACTACACCCCACCAGCATTCATCATCCTGAACAGAGACAACGAAGAGTTCAGCTTTCCTTTCGACGATTTTGCAAGCCAATTGCAGGATTCGATCGCGGGGGTAAGAAACATAGTTGGGGGTCAAATCGTTACACCAACCAAAGGCGCACTTCAGGATCCGTGGAAGTCCTACGGTCTAAGAAGAGCCAAGGAGATTGGCGACATATCACTGATCTCAGGAATAGGCCCACAAAAGAAAGAACTTTTGGCAAGGGTGAGGATAAGAACAATTTCTGATTTGAAGAACGCGAACCTAAGCATAGTCAAGACAAAGGGAATTGGCCCCGAGAGCTTGGCCAAATGGCGAACCCATGCTGAAGCAATTTTACAAGACAGGATAATCACAATCGGTACTGCGCCCATCCCACGCTGTGAAACTGAAATCTTTCTAGATTTTGAGGGCACTTATGATCTTTCAAACCTATTTCTTGAACAACTTGGAGTTGATTCAAGCGAGCGATGGGTCAACACTATCTATTTGATAGGGACTCTAGTAGTCGAAAATGGGAAAAGCGAATACGTTCCATATTTTGCAGAAACCATCGAGGACGAAAAGTCAATACTCCTACGATTCATTTCCTTACTAAGATCCAAGCACAATTTCGTAATCTACCACTACGGCAATTATGAGAAGACTCACGTCAACCAGATGCTAGTGAAGTACGGGATTAAAGATGATATCACTGGCAAGATGCTTGACCTCAATCAAGTCTTGAAACATTCGGCAGTTTTCCCTACCTATAGCTTCGGACTAAAGGACGTGGCGAAAAGATTGGGGTTTAGTTGGAGTGAGCAGGGCATGGACGGATTCCTTTCGATCGCACACTATTTGAGTTACCTTAAGAACCAAGACCAAAATGAGAAGCTAAAGATAGAACAGTATAACAAAGAAGATTGCGAAGCGACTAGCTTGGTCAAAGGTTTCCTAGACTCACTTGCCGGACAATTAGCAATAGAAGGGCGGAAAAGGTGAAGACCTGTGGCGATTTATCGGACGGAGTGATCGAATACACCACCTTGAAATCCACGTCGCAGGTTCTCGGCTGCAAAGGCATAATTTCATCAGCCCATTAGTGATCTGAAGCTGAATTCGTATGCCCTATTGCCCGGCTTGTGGTACTCAATTAGAATCCACTCTCTCCTTCTGCCCGAGTTGTGGGACGAGAGTAGGCACGGTTCAAGTGCAAACAGTTTCAATGAGAGAGAAGGGCAGCGAACTAGAGGACACCGTCGCAAAATACTTTCGTGAGATTGGGTTTGACACAGAAGTTAGAGTCAAGATGAAGGACCGTTCCGATGTACATCACGAGATTGACGTCGTGGCGTCGAAGCAAGAGGAGTTTGGAAAGATAGTAATCGCAGTAGAGTGCAAGTTTGTTAGCGGTCCTATGGATATCAAGGAGATTAGGAATTTCCATGACAAGCTTACCGCGCTGGGTTTTACAAAGGGGATTTTCGTCTCAACGGGTGGTTTCACATCTGATGCACAATCGCACGCAGCCGCGCTGGGCATGGAGTTGTGGGACGAAAGAATACTCGAACAGAAGATAGCAAAAGTAAGGATTCCGGACACCGGAGCGATTCATGACGTTCTCCCGGTAAGAGCGGGTTTCTCTGAAATTAGGCCCGGCCACTTGAAGAATTGGCAGGCCCTAAAGGAGTCCGTTAACCTCTCTCTGAGGCCTTTCTATCTCATGGAATATGGATGTTTCTCGCAACATTCAGTCGTAGGCAATGCGGTAGTTATCGAGAGCAAAGGAATTCTCTTGCTTGATGCCGTTAATGGTCATGTTGTTGCTAGCAGGGCAAGAGAGGGTGTTCAGCCAGCGTCGAGCAACGCGGCATTCGCCGAATTGTTAAGTCTGCAACCGATGGATTCTATGCAACCACCGGACAAGATGCGGACTTCGGTGATTCCTCCGAAACTAGATTCTAGCCTTGCAAAGGAGTCTGCAAAAGAGGAACTGGTTAACCGGCTTTCAATTAACTATCGATATACGACGCCCTCAACCTACAGCAGAAGAGTAAAGGTCATTCAACCCAAGAAACGGGATATCGAAATCCTTGACTTCAAACACCTTAAGATTCCGACGCTGATCGGCCTGTATCAGGTGAAAAGCTTCAATTACATCAGAACACTTCTGGCGTCGACTGGAGCCTTCATTCACGACGATCTGGCCAAGTGTTCCATGTGCAGTAACACTCCTTCATGGATCTGCTCAGAATGCGGAAAGGCAGTTTGCGCGACAGAACATTCAAAGAACTGCTCGACATGCGGCAGGATCATGTGTTCTAGCTGCGTCGTAACCAAGGGGATCATATCCAAGAAGCACTATTGTAAAGATCACGCGCCCAAAAAGTAAATGTTCGAACCCGTCCACACGCGAAAGGTCAGCTCCATCGTTCACTAGGAGTTTCCTAACGCAAACTAGTTGGTGCGTTCTCAGCGCCTTCGGAGAGATCGTTCAGGGATTTTCCTGTGCGTGCGCACCACCAGCCCCCTGACAGGACATTCAATGGGAAGCCGTGTTGAACTAGGAGGAAATCACCGATTGTGCAGCAATTGATAGAATGACGTAAATTCTAAAGGCTTGATGCAACCAAGCGATCTTTGGGAATGCTTGACTATGCCTGAAAAGCGAGAGAATGGATTCTGGGGTAAACTTACACGGCTAGGCGTGTTGCTTACCACGGTGCTTAGTTTGGTTCTGATTCTCAGCTCGCCTTTCTTTGCTCCATGGATAGCGCATCTCACCGGATATAATGCGGCGTTCGTGGCTCTCGTGACTCAATCCACAACGCTCACTTTCGAGCAGACAACAACCCTGTCAACCTCAACAACATATTCCGCCTCGACGACATATTCAACCACGGAGTACTCAACAAGCGTAACCTCAACTACGACAAGCCTCACCACAATATACCAAAAACCAAGTTTAGCAATTGAAGTCGACGCGGACTACGGATGGCTTCCATCCACGAATGGCCGGCTCGCAATTATTCCGGACAACCAGTCGGTAACATTCCAAATCCATTTCAAGAACAATGCTGACTTCGAACTAGATTTCTGGTGCTGCAACGTAAACATACGGTACATTCCCAATAGTCTGCACTCAAATTCTAGCCTCAACTCTTACCACGAAATTCACCTCGTACCAGACAATTTAACCACCCAAGCCTGGGTTTATGGAAATAACCTCCCTCACTTCCCCGGCTCTGGCCTGACGATCATAACGCTAACACTCTACGCACTGGACAACTCGTGGACCATGACAATACAAATCGACGGCATCTTCACTTCTTAGAGCAGGCATGCAGGAAACCATGAAATTACTTTCTTCAGGGGGAATCACGACGAAGAGATGCGTAGATTTCGAAGATACAGTTCAGGGAACTCGCGGAACGCCGCATCACCAAAGGCCTCAACGGAGCAGCCGCATGGTTGAGGGCTAAGGTAGGAATCTGCCCAATCGAGATTGAGATGCAGCAGCGCGGCGATGTCTACGAAATGGTTGTGAAAGTAACCTACCGCCCATTACCGCCTATGCCCGAAGTCGTCTATGAACAGCAAGAACCCTGAGCGGTGAACCAATTAAAAGCAAAACTGCAATGGGATTTGCAAAGAACATGTCGAAGCCCGCTTAACAGGGACCTGCTTCAAAGTCAAACCGGACATTAGCCTAGCCAATACTGTTTCATAATAGACAATACCGTTGGACAACAATCCGCCTTAGGAACGATTCCATAATACTGACCAACTTCGATAGCTTTCGACCAACTGCGAAATGCCGACCGAACCTTCTCAACATCAGTGCCAATGCTTTCTGCAGATTCGTCAACTGCTCGAAGAGCCTCGGGGACTTCATCCAAGTCCAGCTCGGGAACCCCGATAAGTGCACCGAGCGCTACTGCTTCATTCACCCACCTGTTATGCACGGTGACCTTTCGCTCAATTTCATCAAGCAGGTCAGGTACACTACGTCGAACCTCATCACCTCTAAGCATGTGCTTGATAGCAGAGGACCACAGGTAAGCGTCCTTAGGGAAAGATACGTAAAGTTGGTAG
This sequence comes from Candidatus Bathyarchaeota archaeon, assembly GCA_963733055.1. GTDB lineage: Archaea > Thermoproteota > Bathyarchaeia > 40CM-2-53-6 > 40CM-2-53-6 > FEN-987. The sequence continues at coordinate 1,508,249 of CAVTBR010000001.1, read as the reverse complement.
CCCTGATTCGCCACAGTCGTTTCAGAAAGGGGTCTGAACACTTCGGCATTCAAGTAACGGTAATGCTGGTCCTGACGCTTAATAAAAAATCAGAGCCCTCTATGGCGACCTCCGCACCTATAGCGCAAGCTATGATGACCTCTGCAATACCTACAATTATCTGAGAGAGAGCTACCGCGTCTATCCGCATGGAGATTTGCTGACTTACGAATGTAACAAAGCCTATCGTAGCGAAGAATATCGTAAGAAAAATGACGGCGACTCCGGTTAAAATTAGAGCTGCCGCGGTTCGAAGTTTCATGCTACTTAGAATCGCGTCGTAAGTATTTAACGCATATCAAGAAGCTGGGTTTCACGGTTCATCCTATCATTCGCGGCGCTGGGAATGGTTAGGTTTCAACCCACACCAACAAACATGCCCCCGCTGTAATCGGCTTTGATTACTTCACCGCTTGCGGCATCGACCCATATGTCGAAATTTGTCGAACTTACTGAATTTGTTGTGCTCTGTGTCCAACTTCCCTTAACTACCCAGTTAGGAGGTTTGAGTTCTGTAGAACTGACCTCTGGATTCGGAGCCTCAGGATGGTCTTTCTTCACTCTTTCCAAAGCAATCGCTTTCGCTTGGTCCATCCCTATTGGATTTGACATTACTCAGACGTCCTCAGAAGACTACTTGTGTAGCTCGCTTTATGACTTTCCATTTCAGGTTGAAATTGTGCATTAACCAAAATTCGGCCTCATAATCATAAATGTTATAGCCGGAAATTCCACATGCGCAAGGGGATTCTAGGATGAACCGATTCGAAAAAATAACGCTTGGGATAGCAATTCTGGCTTTGATTGTTAGTTTAATCGGAGTATACGAGAGTACTCAAGCCCAGAGTACAGCGAACGACGCGTTGGGGTTGCAAAAGCGCAGCTTTGAAATCGCGAACAACTATTCATACGTGCAGGTCACCAGCGTCACCCCGCTTGAACTTCGACCGCAAGACTGCGTACCGATTGGTTCCTCCTCGAATGTATCGTGTAGTTTCGGGGGCACATTCAATGTTAGCTTCACGATTATTGCCCCTCAAGCTGGCACTTTCAACGTAACAGTCCTTGGCGTCATCGGAACGGGGCCCTTTTCTCCGCATCCAGTCCACTATTTCGACGGAGGAACAGTGACGATAGGAAACATAACGATTTCCATGTCACCATTACCTCAGGTTAGTTCACCTGTTCAAGGAGGAGTCCCCATATCTTCGAGCCAGCCGTTTAGCGAGATCGCACAAATTGAGGTCTCAGGCTTCAAGCTTGAAGCACCTGCGGATTTGATTGGGAATCTCAACTTTCATGGAGAGTCAAAGTTGCTAGCCATGCTTTGGTTTTCAGCTTTTCAGGCGCCTTGGAACAATCGTCAAAGTTTGTTCATCGTAAACGTGGACTTCCTACCTAATTTATGACATGCGACCTTTACGGTATACAATTCGTGCAGTGAGTGACGGAGGAATAGGCGTTCATAGAATCTATGATAGTGGGTTGGACGGGATTAGTGGGTAGATTTTTTCTATTCTACCCATCGGTTCGCCGTTCTATTTCTTCCGCGCCTTCATCTTTTATAATTTCATAGAACATGCTTTTCGTTCTTCAAGTCTTATAATTTTATGATTCATCCGTGGTTCGTCGTCGTTCCTATCGGCGTTCCCACCGTCGTTCCTATCGTCGTTCGTACCAACGTATTAGCGTGTTAGCGTAGTAAAGTTAATCTAGTCAAAAGCGGCGGGGGCGGGGTCAAATGGTGCGGGCAAGCAGATTTGAACCATCATGATTCTCGTTTAGTATTGTGTCGAAACCAAGACTGGATGGCTCTTGGGCTAGTAGCTGTATGAGGTTTTTCTTCCTGTTTTTCGGCGTTGGTTTTTCATCGCTTGGTCTAGGATTTTGGGTAGGTTGTAGCGGATGAATTTGTCCAGCGTTACTGCTGGGTCCTGTTCAACCAGTCCGTGCAACACCGTGTCAACCACCCAATAGTATGGGTCTTGGCGGGCGATTGGGTGGAGGAAACCGTCTATTAGCTTGTTCACTTCTCCTTCGGTGTAGGTTGATCTTCTCTTCCGCGGCATGGTCTGTCGACTAGACTCTTGTTCGGAGTTCCATCTAAGCTGTTGGGTGAGGTTGACCAGACTAGTCTGGCTTTAGGTTTCGGGAACTTTGCAATAGCGATTTTGAAACGTCGCAGGGTTCCTTCCGGAACACGCTCGCTTCCCGATATCTACTGATATCTGGATCGTGAGGCCTCAAGGGACCGTACCGAGAGCTCATTTACCGGGCAACTCGACCTTTGGGCTTCGTCGATCTGCCTCATTCCTGCCTCTTCTCGGATTTTTCCGGATATTCTAGGCTCTTTCCGGATTCTCTCGGATTCTTTCCGGATTCTCTCGCAATGTTCTCGGATTCTTCCGGAATGTTTCCGGATATTCTCGGATCTCGGAATGTCCTACAGATGGTCTCATAATGAGTGAAGATGCCCTCACAGTGACCTTACAGCCCGATCGGATACTCCTCAGACCCCATCGCACCCTCACTACGTCCTTGTCTGTTGTCACTGTACTCGATTTGACCTCATTGAGCCTGCGCTCTCGACATTTCTAGGCTTGTTTCGTCGTGTTTTGTCGTAGAGTTCTGCGTGTCTTCGCGTTTGTCCGCTCCTTTCTGCGTTACGTCGCATTCTCGGGCGGTTTTGTAGCACCTACGTGGCAGTTCGTTACCGTTCCGTGACGGGTTGTTAAAATTCCGCTCCACTGTTGAATTGTGCTGGGGCACGCCGTTCCACGTTGACCAAAAGCGGACTAATCTGTGCGATCTGTGTCTAGGTACGTGATTCTTCATTGCTGAAACTATTTTTCCATGGTTCCGCTGCTGGCTTCATTGCATTTTGGCTTCCAATGCGCTCAATGCCTGCCAATTGCTCCCAGATGCGTTCGATAGGTCTTCAGTACGCTTCCAAACACATCAAACACGTGTCCGTGCGTTGTGTTTCGTTTCGAAACGTTGTCAAAACGTTATCAAAGCGTATGGTTACGCCGTCAAAACCTCATCGCATCGTTTTGAGACGTTATTGGACCACCATTGGACTTCCATCGAGCCTTCATTGGGCTTCCATTGGACTTCCACTGCGCGTTGACTGGACTGTGAGTGGACACTGGGTGGACTGTGATCGGATTCGTTCGTGGTATAGATGGACCAGTGCGGTATCATTTCCTCATCGCATCAGGCTTCGCTGCGGAAGCCACGTATTTCATGCATTACCCTCATATCTTGACTGTGGCGGTTTCGTTACCGTACCGTACGTGGAGTTGAACCTGATTACGTGAGTTACAGTTGGCTGCTCCACAACGTAGCAGCTAATGGACTGAAAATGGTCGTTTGCTACAATCAACCATTCGGTAAGGCCTTATTGACTTCGATCTGTCGCAAAGAGCGAACTATCGATTTCCTCAAAATGGACTGCGAAGGGTGCGAATACGGATTAGTTAATTTGCCCAAAGACTTGCTTGCTAAAATCGATCGGTTAGCGATGGAGACTCATGAGATCAATGATCATCACCCACACGAACTGGTCGAGTTTCTCGCGGATAATGGGTTCGTTGTGAGCGAACGTCTGAGTCGGGAGAGAGGGAACTATCTATTCGCACGGCGTCCAGTGAACCGGGCATCTTAGCCCTGCAGCGGCAATACTCGATGAGCGACAACTTGACCATATTGAGACTGTGATTCGCCAGAAGATGCCGTCTCCACTCTTCGAAGATCAGGGCTAGAGTATGTGGCGATCATGACACGTCAGAGAGCTTACCTCTATGCTGACATTTGAGATCCCCCGCAAGACGAGATGAAGATTCATTCGGCGAAGCAATTGAAAGTTCATAGCGCCTAAGAGCCAGGTTCCCTATTCGAGCAGTTTCGCGCCCAAGCTTCTCGCAGGCCTGTAATACAATTCCGTAAGATTTAGTTCACAAGTAGATCCAGCAGCTTTGCCAAGTTTCACTTCGTCTAGTAGTTTCTTGACGCGCGGGTCTTCTCCGAAGTAAAGGAGAAGAGATCGGGATCGATCCGCCCCCATCCGTGTTTTAGATGTCTATCAAAGCGGGCGTTGGCGCATGTTTCGCCTTGTCTTCCAAGCTACGAGCGCCGAGCCTCTTTCTCTTTACTAATTCTGCAACTTGTTTCTGCACTATACGGTCGCGTATTCGGGACAGTACGGGCTTTGAGTACGATTGATTAACCTCTTGTCTAAGGATACTGCTATAAGCCCATATGTACATTTGTCACTTGAATCCGTATGGCAGGGTTAAGGCTGCAGGTCAGAGGAGATCTTGAGAGGCGGTTTCGGGAGACCGCTATGAAGCGTTTCGGGTTTGGTAAGGGTTCCCTTACACGAGCTGCGGAGCAGGCATTCGAAAGGTGGCTCAGCACGGCAAAGGAGAATGTTCGGTTTGAGGGTGACCCTGTCAAGGTCATAGACGGAATCCTTGTCGGAATGAAGTTGAGTTCGGTCGAGCTGCAGCATTCCGTCAGGAGAGGTTGGCGGGAGAAGGTCTCTCCGAATGCTGCTGATTGACACGAACATTTTCCTAGAGGTTATGCTGGCGCAAACCAAGCGTAAGGCATGCATGGAGGTTCTTAATGCCGTGAGGGCAGGGAGACAAAGGGCCGCGGTTACAGACTTCACAATCTACTCGATTATGATCATTCTGGACGGCCGCGGGAAGCTTCGAGAGCTCGATCGATTTCTTCGCAGCCTATCTGCTTACAAGGGTCTCACGGTCTACGCAACATCTCTTGAGGACAAGGTAGACGCCGTCGAGCTCGCCGCCAACGGTGAGTTCGACGTGGACGACGCAGTTCAGTATGCAAGTGCGAGGAGACTTGGCGTCAGGGCCGTGATCTCACTCGATAAAGACTTCGACGATCGTGAAATTCCGAGAATGGACCCAAGCAGGTTCGATTAAGTCCAAAAGAATGCGAAGAGAATCGCAACCGAGGTAACTTATCCCCACGATGTTTGGTGGGTCCAAATCCCCCGGCCACACAATATTCACACAATATTCGGCAGGCGAGAGGGAGCACGATTCCGCCACCCAGACAGAGAGATTCGTTAGAACAGCCAAACTTGCTGAATTGGATTCTACGTTTCGCTTGATCTGTTCAATCCTTCGCTTATTTGGCGGCTTGAGCAATAGGGGCGTGTGATTTGGGTCATGGAGGTTGCTACGTTCGCTGGGGGATGTTTCTGGTGCACGGAAGCGGTATTCAAGGAGTTGAAGGGTGTAGAGAAGGTTGAGCCGGGGTACGCGGGAGGTACCGTGCCAAACCCCACCTATGAGCATGTCTGCACTGGTAGAACGGGGCACGCGGAAGCGGTTCAGGTAACCTTCGATCCGGCAATAATCTCCTACGAAGAACTTCTGAAAATCTTCTTCACAGTCCACGACCCAACCACCCTGAACAGACAGGGAGCAGATGCGGGGACCCAGTACCGGTCAGCAATCTTCTACCACAGCGACCAACAGAAGTCCACAGCACAAAGAGTCGTGGCGGAGGTGACGGCGGCAAAACTATGGAACGCGCCCATAGTGACACAAATTCAACCGCTCCAGGCCTTCTACCGAGCCGAAACCTATCATCATGATTACTTCGAGAACAACCCCCGCCAACCTTACTGCCAAATGGTTATCGCGCCGAAAGTCAGAAAATTCCGAGAACACTACATGCAGAAACTCAAGAACCACGCCTAACCGTAGTACGAACTTCGATAATGCGACGGCGTCTCACCGTGGGTCAGATTTTTAAGGTTGCATTGCCTTTGCATTGCAATCGTGAATCTGGGAGTTGACGCAGAGTCAGGTCGTCGTACGAGTAGCACCGAAGTTGAAGAAGGCTTTCGAGAAGCAGTGTGAGACCCTGGGGTTGAAACCCAGCGAGACTTTGAGGAGCCTGATGCTTGCTTTCACCCGGCTAGAAATGACACATCGCGTCCTTACGGGAGAGGAACCCTTGACAAGAGACCTCACCGTATCGAGGTACATGGCCATGTCTGAAAGAGACCGAACAGAGTTGTGGGAGAACTGGTACCGAGAGGCAGAAGCCTACTCTAAGAAATCCGAAGTCGTCGTGAAAACGATTGCGGGTTCTCGTCGATAAGAACATCGTGCGTCGATGGTTTGAATCCATCATCAGATCAAATTTAGGCCACCCACTTACAAATGAGCAAGAGTTAGTTGTATCGATTCTCGCAACCGCAAAGTCCCAGAACGTTGAAGTCTACGTTACCCTCGAAACCTACAACATACTCACGAGAATTCTGAGAAATCCGCAAATCTCGAAGGCAATCATCGCCAACAGTGACACGCTGTATCGTTCAAATCCATTCAACGAGTGGCTCAGAATCTTAAGGAAAGCCACCGCACTGACTGGTGAGGACGCGAAAGTGCTCGCATATGCAACCTTCGGAACAAACCTGTCAGGGACTTTCGTCGGCTGTGAGAAGATGGTGACCCTCGATAAGGGATTGGCCAACGAATTCGAACTCAAGAAAGAAAACCTTGAAGCCAGGCTACACAGACTGAAGAGACGCCAACCCCTTCCATACCGAGAAGCAAGACTGCCACAAGTAGTTCTCCTAGAGTCTGCGATAGGGTCCTTGACTGGCACCAGCAAAAGAAGCTTCGATGAAATGAAGCGAAGGCTAGAAGAGATTAGGCGAGAAGATGCCTGACACACTCTACGACACAAGGTTCCTAGCAACCTACTCCGCAGAGCGCGGCCCAAAATCGAAAATCAGGTCCGAATTACAGACCCGAACACGCAGATACGTATCAGCGATCACCATTCACGAAATATATCGAATAAGCCTCGACGGCGAAGGCCGAGACGTGGCGAAGATAAGAAAATCCGCTATCGAGAGAGACTTCGAACTAATCAACGTTGACTCTGACATAGCCGCAGAATCAGCGGAGATCAAAGTCTCTCAAGGCAGAGACTTTCCCATCGCAGACGCGATAATCACTGCAAGCGCCAAACTCAAGAAATTGGTTTGCTTCACCGACGACGACCACATGAAATCGATCACCGGATTGAAGACACGCTGGTTCTAGCGCACACCCCGATGCAGATGCCCGGGTCATGTGGGGGTGAGGAGGAACTCACAGGCTGCGTCACCTTTCGCAACGCATCGCGTTTCCTCCACATTGATTCTCTTCCCGAAGAAGGCTGACCAATACCCGTCGAGGCATCCACGTACGAATTGGCTTTGTGGGGTTTCGGATCCGTTTCCGTATGAGCTGCATTCGAAGTTACCTTGAATCTCGATTCTTGCCGTCATCCCCTCTAAGTCCAGGTCTAGTATTCGTTGCCTTCCCCAGCCTGCCGCGGACCATAGGCCCGCGACCTCTGAAGTGGAACCCAACAAATTCTCTCGACCGAGCTTGGACAGCATTATTTCGTAATTTGTCTTTCCGGTTGCTTGGCCAATCTGATGCAATAATACGCTCGTAGCCGGCCCTGCTCCCAGCAAGTCCTTTACTCGTTGGAATATGGCCGCGAGTGAACGAGTCGCCAATACCATGACCTGTTGGCCGCCAGCATAGAGGGGGAAATGAAACGTGTCGACGATAAGCGTCGTTGCAGTTTTGAATCTCACATCCAACGTACCTGGGAGCGAAGAGAATTCCTTCGCAAGCCCTTCAGCTGACTGTTTCGAATTGGTCATGTCGGCGAAGAAGCTCCAGGAAGCGTGGTCTGAATTTGGGGGTGCGGTGTGGGAGCCGGAGAGGACGTTGACCCTGTTTCTTGTAGCGATCGCCGATAGCGATTCTAGAATTCCAGGTTCATTCCTAAGTTTGAGTACGAATTGCGCGAGGTTCTTGCCGGGACCGAATTCAGAAGAATTAAAACGACCCGGGGCCAAGTCGGTGGTTCCGTTTTGCAATTCTGATCCGATCCTACTCGTCGATTCGAACCCTGCTAAGATGGATTAACCTATGCGTTGGAATAGCGGGGCCGTGAACAAGGAGGACTCAATTTATTCGAGCGTCACCAGCGTTTGAACATGTTACCGTGGTACTGGCTGAGACATAGAGAAGGCATTACTTTCTATCCCAATCCATCCTTATATTGAACCAAGGCGAGAATGCACAAAGTTGGTTGTCGAGAACGAGAGGTACGAGTCATTTGCAACGATTGACCGCATGTTCTTCTTCTTGCTGCAACTGATCGAAGTCGCCGAAGTCTGAGGAAACAACCGAAATCTCGTTCCGACGATAAGTGAATGACGGAACCAGTCTTCGGTCTAGATCTTGGACCCGCGACGTGGAAGATGAGGAGAAAAAACCTACGAGTACTTTCGAGAAACTGGGTTTAAGCCCAGAAATATTGGATGCTATCAAGGCACTTGGGTTCGAGCGACAGTTTCCGATCCAAGAAGCAACGATTCCGCTTCTGCAGCACGGAATCGATGTGATTGGTCAAGCCCATACCGGAACTGGAAAGACCGCAGCCTTCGGGCTACCGCTCCTAGAGATCGTTGACGAAAAGAATCTGAATATTCAGGCGCTGGTGCTAGTTCCAACCCGCGAGCTTGCGGTACAAGTAGCACGCGACATTAACTCGTATGGCAGATTCACCCGCAAGCGTGCCCTCGCGATCTATGGTGGCCAATCAATTAATGTTCAAATCCGCGCGTTGGAGGATTGCCCACAGATTATAGTTGGAACTCCCGGGCGAGTCATCGATCATATGGAACGCGGATCCATTCACCTTGACAAAGTCCAGTACGTTGTTTTGGATGAGGCTGACAGGTTGCTGGACATGGGTTTCATTCGTGACGTTGAGCATATTCTAACTAAGACTAGAAGTAAACGTCAAATCGCGTTCTTCTCCGCAACGATGCCCAAGGATGTACTGAAACTTGCCCGTAGACATATGAAGAATCCTCGCGAAGTTCTGATCGAACCGGAGGATCTCAACGTCAGGGAGATCAGCCAATACTATTACCATGTGGACCGGGAAAGAAAACTTGATGCGCTGCTGAGAATTCTGCAGGACAAAGAAGTGCATCGTGCCATAGTTTTCTGTCGAACCAAACGGAACACATTTTGGTTGAACCATTCACTCCGGAGAAGAAATCAGGATGCAACAGCGCTGAACGGTGACCTCTCGCAACATCAACGCGATGGAGCAATGAAGGCGTTTCGAAGCGGTCAAAGCCGTATCCTAGTTGCCACCGACCTAGCTGGAAGAGGCTTGGATATTGACGGAGTTACACACATTATCAACTATGATGTTCCTGAGAACCCGTATACCTACTTCCACAGGATTGGCCGAACTGGACGAGCGGGCAAGACGGGAACCGCAGTGACGATAGTATCCGCCGAGCAAAATAGCGACTTTCGAGCAATACAATCAATGGCAGACGACCGCATTGAGCAACTTAGCTTCACCTCTGGCCCAGGCGTATTCACTGGTGGGAGAGAGGAACCATGGATATCTGTTGGTGAAACTCGTCGCGAATTTGCGGGAAGATCACGATACCCAAGGCACCACCGCCCTTCAAACTATCGACATTCGCGCCGCTGACGCCGCGCATTCATGAAATACTGTAGCGACCAGTATCCTATACTTCTATACTACCATAAAATGAGCAAACACATCCTACCATTTCGCCACGAAGGGGCGCGGCGAAGTGTGTGTACGCGCACCAACTATACCACACACACAATTTTGACGATTTGACCTAATCAGCCGGCACCGGCGATCTTTACAGCGACATAGGTGACGAACAAGAGCAGTCCGATTACAGTGCCCCTCATCACGAACGAGGGCATTAGTGCCTGCTCCTTTTGCTCACACCGCAGTGCGTCGAATATGGGCACGAGAAGGAATATGATGGAGGGCGAGAAAGCGAGGAGAATCCAAGGAAGTCCGCTAATTAACACAACGCTGACAAATAACGCGAGGACCAAGAAAAGGAGTACAACACATCCCTTCAGCGCTCTCTTCTTGCCAATCAACGTCACGGTTGTCCTTATCATGTCTCTGTCCGAATCATGATCTCTAATCTGATTGACAAGCTCTGCCAACATGGACAATAGGAAGAGGATACCCGTCAGCCCCGCTCCCACGAAATCAAGCGGACGATAAACGGAGTAAGCCATTACTCCATATGTTGCATTCCAGGAAGCGTGGGAGACAACATCAAGACCAGGCCTAGCCTTTATCCTTAGACCGAAAGAATAGCCACCAAACAGCAAAATCACCAGGATCCCAAGCAACCTATTCAGAAAATTAAGCAGATAGATGGATAGAGTCGCCACGCCCAAGAGAACTACTACGAAGGCCCAAGCCGCAGCCGCCGACAATTCACCCGAGGCTACAGGGTTCCTTGGTTTGCCAGCTCTTTTGTCAAGTCCTGCATCGGCAATGTCGTTAATCACAAAACCAAAAATGGAAGAGGCTGCAACGAAGAAAAGCACGGGCAGAATTTTGCTATCGACAGGAAATCTGGCCACGAATGCACAAGCCAAGGCAGAAACCAAGTAGCACGGTCCGTACTCATGGAATCTTACGATTCGCACAAACGCGTTTCGCACGAAATAATTTGCTTCATAGAACCGCTCGAGTCCAACCTTGACGTTGTCCACTAGATGACGCCTTAGTGCATAAGACCTACAATCATCATGCTAACGCCGATTAACCCGCGCAGGACTCTCCCGGCCTGGAACAGCCAGGGCGGATGGGAAGGACGCCAATACAGGATGTTCAAAAATCCTTCAGCGGACGGGTAGATGCCAATCGATATGAGGAAGACAGCAACAAACAAGCTGAGAACCAAACCCAATTTCCTGAAGAAACTAATCTACTTTTGCTCGGTTGTCAGAGGCAGAAAGTTTACTGGCTTGTCTTTGTGATTTTCTCCAACACGACTTTCTTGATCTCGTCTTCGTCAAGTTCCACGGCAACCTTGTCGATTTCTAATTTGGTTACTTGAGCTTCCTTCGTGTTAAGATTCTTGAGCAACCAATCGACGATAAGACTCGCCCCAACTCTATCAGTGATATCCTCGGCAACGATCAACGTTATCTGAACCATTTCAGCGAGTCCGAAAGCTGTTCTAATTTTGGCGCCGTCGTACCTAACAGCCAAGTCACCTGTCAATTGCTTCCTCGTCCCCAGCCTCCCCCTACTCTCTCCAAGTAAATCGTAAATCAATCGATGATTTAGCGTGTAGATTGTAACTGGAATCTCCAAGAAAATCAGCACCGGTCGTATACCACTCCGCCAATATGGGCTAACCGGAAGTCAGCATTAAAACGCCTCAAAGAGGATGGTTCGGTTTCAGGTCCCCGCGCCATTAGACCACGACGACGGGAACCTCGTCAAGAGTCAAATTCATTTGCTAGTGTTTTCTGCTCGCGGTGCGGCTGTCCGCTGGACATCAGAACCGCCATGCGACTGCTCGAGGAGGAGACAAAGACCGATTATCTAATGGACGGTCTAGTTGAGGATTCTGAATTCAAAGACTTCGGCTTCTCTAGGCTTAGGGCTTATATGTGGTAAGCCTTCAGGCATTTATCAAGGGTTTTTGGAGTGGCATCTCGCGTCGGAAGGAGAACGTTCATCAACATCGAGAATGTGGTCGCGACAGGTACGCTCCATCAGAATATTGACCTGAACTCTATTGTGCGCGTGTTCCCTGGCGTTGAGTATCGGCCTGAACAATTTCCTGGTTTAGTATATCGATTGAAGAAGCCGAAGGCCACCACCTTGATCTTCAGCTCGGGTAAAATGGTCTGCACGGGGGCGAAGTCGGAGCGGCAGGCTCGCAAGGCCGTCATGAAGGTTGTGGACGAGCTCAACCGTAACGGGATCGTCATTCTGGGTAAGCCTGAGATTCAGATTCAGAATATGGTAGCGTCGGTAGGTTTAGGCGGCCATATTGATTTGGAAAAGGCAACCTACTCACTGAAACGCACCATGTATGAACCCGAACAATTCCCCGGCCTTATCTACCGAATGGACGACCCCAAAACAGTCATACTAATCTTCTCAAGCGGAAAACTCGTTTGTACCGGCGCCAAGAAAGAGGCGGAGGTTCACAGAGCTATCTCAAAACTGCAAGACACACTTGAAGAAAAGACCCTGATAACATACGAATCAGACAAGACTACGTAGAGGCAAGGCTTCCAACAGCGAGAAATCTAGTCTGTGCGGAGAACTATTGCTCCGAGCACTCCGAGAACCCCGATGCTTCCTATTGAGGCAAATCCTAAGAAGAAATTCCCGGTCGAGTCTAAGATATACCCCCCGATAATTGGCGAGACAAAGGTCCCGATGTTGCTCAACATGTTGAAGACACCAAAACTTATGCCGGCTACTGAACGACCCTGCTTCGCTGCGTAAGGAATCAAGCCAAAGACCGCTGCGAAATACAACATGCTCGTGAAACCAATGCCTGAAATCCACACCGCGGCAACCAAACCTGAATTTGCCGTACCCAACAACACAGCGAAACCCGTCATTAGGATCATGGACAGGGCAATGGTCCGACGCTTTCCCAACCACTTATTCGCCAAGCCGCCCGCATAGGCGCCCAACATGTTAGCCACACCGATCGACCCCAGAATGATTCCAGCATACTCATCCGACAGATGTAAAATCGAAGTAAGAAATGCTGGCGTCCACGCAAAGATACCCACCACTACTGCGAGCGAGGCAAAATTAGGAAGAACCAGAGCGACCATATTACGCGTAAATAACCCCCTAACATCAACCTTCACACTTACCGAAGACTCAATCGGAGAAGACCACCGAGCAGGAAAGACGGCTAACGCCATCACGAGAAGAGAAAACAGCGCGGTAAAGATGAGGGGAGGCCTCCAATCCTGCGCCCAGAATCAGTAAGGGTAAGAACGCGGAAGAAACGATCTGGGACATCCCATAACCCAACCCAAAAACGCTCATAGCCGAACCCACCTCCCTCTCCGAGAACCAGGATGAGAGGACACGAACTGCGGAAGGAAACGTTACACCACACGCACCGCCAGCCAGAGCACGAAAGACCAGGGCCATCACAAAACTATCCCCTACGATGAAGATGAAGGGAGACACACCCACCACCGCCGCGAAGACCATGAGAGTCTTGGCTCCCCCAAACCTATCAGCCAAGTACCCGCCAGGCACCTGCATCAAAGCGAACGTGAGCGCGAAGACCGAAGTGATATACCCAGACTCAGTATGCGAGAGATTGAGATCCAGGATGACGTACCTGGATATTGGCGGATAACCAAACAGCCCCAGACCAAGCATGACAAAAGATAATGTAGCAACCATCAAAACAAAATGCTTACGCAGCATCCCCTACACGAAACAGCACCTGCGTACTATCCCATAATTATTCCCCACCCCTAGAACCCCCACATTCTAGTCGCATAGTTTTCCTCACCACTCTCTAACAGGGAGGAACTCGTCACCATCTAATCCCTCGATTCCTCCAGTCTTATGCTGATTGATGTGCTTTCGGAAGGTTTGGAGGTGGCTTGCTCTGCCGGGTAAGGGTAACCCGCTTGTTAGAACCCGTATGGATCCGGTGCTGAAACGGTTTCTTGAGGCGTATGCTGTGGCCCGCCGAACCACGGTCGCGAAGCTTGTGCGTGAGGTTTTGGCTGAGTGGATGTTTGAGAGGGTGAGCCACACCCCCTCTCAAAGGGTGAGCCACACCCTTGGGCGGCTGGATTTGTTGTCGAAGCAGCTTCAGCTCAGGGTAGCGGTGCTTCCGGCGGAAGGGACCATGCCAGGGTCGGAGGGTGGGGTGCGGATTGCGGGGTCCGTGCGAATCCCGGGGGAACGGGAGGAGAGGCGTGAAGAGGAGGAAAAGGAGCCCCCGCGGCCGCGACGGGTTGACTCGGTGAAGGAACTGCGAGGGGCTGTACTGGATTGTGGTTGGCATGTTGAAGGAGGCTCAGGAGTTGAGTGAGAACGAGGCGTTGGCGGAGAAGGCTGGGTCCCGAATAGACGCCATGAAAGCCGCCAGCGCCCTATCGCGAGCAGGGGAAGCGATCTTAGCGGGTTACGAACGAGCCTACATCCAACCCCACGTGGACGAGTTGAATCAACTAATTGAGCAGCTCAAAGAACAGCTTAAACAAACTGATCAGAAAGGGCAAGAAAACGCTTCAGGAAGCAGAGAAACGTAGCCGTCACCTACCGGCCGCAAAACCCGAAACCGTTCCCTCCGACCCTGTCAAATTCGCGACCGAATGGCTAAGCTTCCAGCCGACCCCCTACCAAGCCAAACTACTAACCGACCCCAGCAAACGAATCGTCGTCGTCTTCCCCCGCCAATCCGGCAAGACAACCACCCTCGCCATACGCATGATCCACTACGCCCTCACGAACCCAAACACAACCAGCCTCATAGTCGCCCCCGGCCTCCGACAATCAATGATCGTAATGGACCGCATCCAAGAACAAATCTCACTCATACCCACCCGACGACGCCGCGAACGATTTCAACAAATCAAACGCACCACCATTAGCCTGAAGAACGGTTCGAAGCTCGTCGCGCTACCCTGCTCAGTAAATTTGCTTCGGGGGTACGCGGCAAACTTACTCGTCGCCGATGAAGCCTCATTCTTCGCCGACGACCAAACCGTCTTCTACAACGTCCTCTTCCCTATGCTCCAAACAACCAATGGGACGCTGATCGCAAGCTCAACCCCCTGGAGCAAAGACTCGGTCTTCTACAAGTTCACGCGAGATTCCACCTTCAGAGTGCACAGGGTGACGATTGATGACGTAATCAAGGCTGGGCTGACCACGCGCGAGTTCATTCAAGAGATGGAGAAACGAACGCCAGCTGAACGCTACCGACGCGAATACTTAGCCGAATTCGTCGACGACCAAACATCCTACTTCCCCATGAAACTAATCACCCAATGCATCGACAGCGACCTGAGCCCCTTAACCGACGACTGGACCAAGACTATTAGGGCAAAGATGGGCCGATACTTCGTCGGCCTCGATTTCGGCAAACACAACGACCACTCGGTGGTCGCAGTCGTTCAGCTAGACCAAGACCTTGTCAAGGTAGCGGGAATAGTCCGCTTTGATCTCGAGACACCCTACGCTAGCGTAATCGGATATGTGAAGATCATCTGCGACAAACTGAATAGAGTCGAGAAGACGTTTTGCGATCAAACTGGCGTCGGAGAATATATAG
The DNA here is from genome assembly GCA_963733055.1 of Candidatus Bathyarchaeota archaeon. Lineage (GTDB taxonomy): Archaea > Thermoproteota > Bathyarchaeia > 40CM-2-53-6 > 40CM-2-53-6 > FEN-987. The sequence goes on along the minus strand of CAVTBR010000001.1, from coordinate 1,492,990 downwards.
TCGAAGATATGAAAGAAGCCCGAATACGATCTACCATCGAAGGGATTACCTTGACCCTGCCGTCCAAGCAGGAGATGCTCAGCCACATGAAACAACTCATGCAGACCAAAGGCCTCGCTCTATATTATGACGCAGATCTAATCGCAGAAATCAACGTAGAAACCTTCCAAACAACAAAAACCGGCCAGTTACAATTCAGCCACCCGGACGGAACCCACGACGACCGACTCTGGTCCCTCGCCCTCGCCGTGTACGCCAGTCGAACAATCGACACCAGCTTCCTGGGTAAGTTGTACGGAGTGCCCAAGAACTACTAATGCGGATGAAGAATCGACGTCTAGGCGGAGTTAGCGATAGTGACTTGCAGTTATTAGCGTACCTAGTGTTATGTTACCAATCCGGTTAGCCCGAGTTCGTGAATTGTCGACGCCTTGGGCTTCCTTGGTCGTCCCATCCCCAGACGTTGTAGTATTCTGTGAGCATCTGCTCAAAGTCTGCCGTGGTGACTACCTTCCCTTTCGAGTTGCCGTCGGGCAGAGGGTCTAGGTGCATTCGTGGTGGGATTATGTCGTCTTTTCTTGGAGAAACCCTCTCTGACGTTGAAGAGCCAGGCCAGAGTCCATAGCCATAATCCAAGACCAACCGACCACTCACTCCGATTCGTTTACCTCCGAGAGTTCCCACTCGAAATCCCTTAGTTGGTATTGGGGATGCAGTGTTTTTGATAGTGTTCGCCGTTGTCTCCTCAATGTCGCATCTATTCTCTTTCAGAGACGAGACTAGCTTGAAACAACCGAAAGCGGATGACGGAAAGAAAGCTTTCTAACCGGATACAAACTATCGCTAGGATAGTTCAGGCTCACACTCTTGGGATCTAAGTACCCGTTAGTTGACACACCACGCAAACTGAAGGCAGATTTTGACATTACAAAGCAAGTGCTGGGACGCGGTCGTTTAGATATTTTGGACAAGGCGGGCGTCGCTTGCGGCGAAGCGAAAGGATTCAAGCCGATTGGCTCTCCTGAGGATAAACGATTCGAGTGTGAACTCGAAGGAATACATGTAGATTTTCGATATTTGGCTACGGAGGAATCCGAGAGTGAGTTTACTGTTAAGTGGCTTGTAAACGCAAAACTCGGACTTTGGAGCGTTCGGGCGGTGGAGGTCGACCATATCGTGATGAAAATGGCGAGTGGTGACATGATCCTCAGAGGAATCGCCAGAGTGGATGCCAATCCTGTCATTGAGACGGTGATCAAGAAACTTCGTGCCAGAATTGATCGAGCAGTTCAAACTACAATGGATTGGTTCTGCAAAGCGCTAGAAGAGGTCTCAAAGAACCCGCAGAATTACCTTGGCAGCATGGTAACGCGCCCCGATATAACCGTGCTAGGAGCAGATCATCAACCGTTGAGTGTCACAAATATCACACTCACTCCTGCCGCAAAAGCGCCCCTCTACAATTTCGCACTAGTGCTGCAGAGATCAGAAGCCACTGCTACAATTGATGTCGTGGTCAACCAATTCACCGCAGATGTCAGACTTGAACCACAGACATGGCAGGTCCTACTCCAAGATTTGCACTTGCACACTTATTCTGATCCTGGTGTGCGAAGTCTTCACGATGCTCAAATTCACCCCCACGCGCTCTCGCGATTAGAAAAGGTAGGCAAAGACATGTTCCTCCTTCTTCCGAAGACAGTCAGAGAAGAGCTCAAGCAAGGCAGTGGTCACTTGCGCGTAACAGCGACACCAGAGTTGTTCCATTTGCCCTGGGAACTGCTTAACGACGGTGAACATTTTCTTGGGACTAGATATGCTATTGGCCGACTAATTTTAGGCAAGGGTGCTAAGAAGACCAAACCCAGAGTTCAAAGAGACAGAGTCAAACTCCTATTCATCGCCGACCCTACCAGTAATCTCCCAGAGGCGCTCACGGAGGTCAAGTTGATAGAAAGTGCATTGAAGAGTGGTCGAACGAGGTCGAAGATAGATATCACAGTCTGGGAACAGTCTGAAGCGACGAAGATGAGATTCCTCTCAGCATTGGATACTGGGGTTTTTGACGTCGTTCACTTTGCAGGTCACGGCCACTTTGACGCTCACAAGCCAGAGAATAGCTACTTGATGTTTCCCAAAGAGTTCGGAGAGGGCTGGATTCCATGCTACCGGAGCGAAATCGCGCAATCTCTCGGCGAGAATCCACCAGTGATATTTTTCGCGAAACGCGTGCTCCTCTGCACGTGAAGGAAGCCAAGAACTTAAGAAATCCAAGAAATCTGAGAAATCCGAAGCGGATTTCGCCAAGACTCTGATTGATGGAGGAGTGATGTGCTTCGTCGGTTCTCTGTGGGAGGTCCGGGATTCGCGGGCCGCCATGTTAGCATCAACCTTCTATGAGAACATCATTGAAGGAGTATCAGTCGGGGAGGCAATGCGCGCTGCGAGAGAGAAGGTTTTCAATGAAAGCAAAAGAGAGGGAGACGTTTCGTGGGCCGCAATGATCCTCTATGGGGACCCCGCCTTGTCTTTCTCACCAGTGACTTTACCATAATCTCTCACCCCCCGCATCGATGACCGCCTGAAAACGACTCACATCTTCCAAGGAGGGAATCTAGAATTCTGCGATCTGTGAGGACGTTCAACGGTTACCGTTTAAGTTAATCATATCTTTGAGCAGACTGCCTACGAAGTCTCCTAGCGACGTAGATGAGAACACCTGCAACTAGCACTAAGAAGCCAATCATGATCCAGAGCAATCTGCGTTTTCTCTCTTCTTCGTTCAAGGTGGTGCACTTCTCATCCAACTACCAATCTTGGACACGAGCATGTAGACGAGGACTAACGCCAACAGTATCACCAGTGCAACACCTGCGAATCCTATAGCAACAACGGACTGAACGAGATCAAAGAAACCTGCAAGTGAGGCTCCAACCAAGATGACAATAATGAAACTGAGAAGCTGCATGAGTGCGTTCCTTGTCTTCATTCCCAAGTAACAGAAAGTGACGATAATCGCAATTCCAATCAAGTTGTAAGGAATCACATCTTCAAACATTATGATTCCCTCCATCTTCGTTTTTACGCGAGAGGGGATAGACGGGTTCTTCCAGAACGCTTCGTGACCTGATGGATTCCGTCCAACCTATGCCCCACCGACAAAGAGTGTAGCAGTTGCTATCGAGCGGTTCATTCTCACGTTCTCCAAAAGGTCCGAATCCGGACATGCAAACTTCTCCGTAGAGTGCTATGGACGCCACATTCTCTTAGTTTCAAGAGTTCAATATGGCAAGTTTCGTTAACCAAATTGCTCTAACGCAACGTGAATGCAACACGCGTGCTCCACGACTGCGACGTTTGACCCAATTCGTCTTTCACCCAATCACGCATTCATGAACTCGAGAAAAGACGTCATTTTGGATTGCGTGACCTCAAGATTAGATCCACGAAAACTGCTGAACGAACTCAAAACACACAAGAAATTAGGCTTGGTGGCATTAGCGGTCTGGGTTGCAAACGAGATAGTTATTGATCCTCTAACATCATATGCCTTAGCTAGGACCCTAGGCTACAGCAACCTATTCCCGCTACTAATCCCCTTCGTACACACCGAGCTGATAACTATCCCCGTTTTGACTCGCATATTCACTCTCAGCAGGAGATTCAGGTGACATGGATTCGAATCGAGAAACAGGCGGGCGCTTATCAGAGCCACTGAAGTTACTGGTCACCTCTGCAGGCAGTCGAATCATCAGAGGATAGTAGTACCGATAACGTAAAGAGAATGAAGTTACTGAAAGAGGAGACACCACAATCTAGTATCTCGGCCAAGAAGCACTTAGTCGATCAGTTGGGTTCATTCGATAGGAAAAAATTGGAATCAGAGCAAACTTTGCAATTGGGATCTTGCTTACCCTCGTAAATGTTTGTTTCCATTGTCTTGAGGTCCACGTATATTTTCGGGATTATCTTCTGGTTTGTCAGCACTCTGAATAATGCTTCGCCAGTGAGTCCAGCAGCGAGCGAGTTGACGTCTACGATGCTGGGAACTGGGCTTGGAAGATTGTACGGATGGTTTGATTGCTTTATCCTGGCCAGTTGTTCCGGGGTATAGTAGTCACGCTGCATTTGTTCGAGCGTGTAGTCCTTCCAACACGAGTAGCATTGAGGCGTACGTCCAGGGACTACTGTTCGACAACTTACAGCCCTGTTGCCATTCTCGAGGCTGGCTCCGACCTGTATTGTCGGAATTCCTAGCTCAAATGACGTTCGATTGAGATACTCGCGTGATTTGACGTTGTCAGTAGTGACAATCCAGACATCGTAATTTGACAGCTGATCTTTGGGGATGTCCTGAACCTTCGAGGACCACGTGTCGCATATTACATTTGGCCGTAGGTCTTCCATTATTCTCTTCAATTGTGTTACCTTGTATTGTCCAGTCTGCGTTTCAGGTAATGGGATTCTTGAGAGGTTTGATCTCTCAATCGTGTCCGGATCAACTAAGCCAAACTTGCTGATTCCCTTGAGTAGCGAATCGGTGCCGCACTTCCAGCCGATTCCCCCTACGCCGGCGATAAGAACTGATGAGGTTCTAATTCGGTGTTGGGTTTCCTCCCCGTACGCAAGAATCTGCCTATTGTTAGTTCCGTCATCAACGCTCCATGGCACAATTTCTGTTCCAGTTTCGGTGAGTCTAAAGAATCGGTGGTATCTGTTGTAAGATCCTGTCACCGTGTTCTTGTAATAAGCTTCGACTTTCCTCATTGTATCAAAATCTGTCTGACTTAGAACATCGATGGGTTGGCAGTGATCAAATACTTTCGGTTGAAGCTTAGTCTCTTCGGCAGTTTCGATCAGCCTGTCGATGAAGCTGCGTTTCAGTTTGATGTATACTCCGTTCTGAGCCTGATAGTCCTCATCTGCGGGAATTACGACTTTCCTTACTTTGTGCCAAACCCAGCCAGGTCTGTATGGGTCTGGGTATTCCTCCGCTAAGCCTACGCCAAATGATTCGTTTGGTTTGTTTCTCTCGAAATGGTCTACTATCTCTAAGTATACAGGCAATGCCCATGACTCATAACTTACTCTCGATTCCAAATTCATGTTCTCCAATAGTTTGTGAAGTAGTTGTCTATGAGGTTGACCAGCGCCTCTCCCCCGTACCTATTGTAGCTCCAATCCTCAATCTCCCAGCACGCCCACTTCCAACCACGGCCGAGATAGCTTGGAGCAGGTTGATTGAGATGGAATGAAGTGCCACGAAAGCACTGCAACATGGTTGGAACGTACAAGAGCGGCTTGTCACCATCAACATCAACCAGAAGCGAAATGGTGGAGTGGGTGAAGTCGCACTGACATGTAGATGGCAGGTGATAGTCTTCTAGGTAGATGAAACGACGTCCGGCAATATACCGATACTGGTATCGCATTGTTACGCATACTCCAGATCTGGTGGTTCACTTGATTTCATTCCACTTGTTTCCGCTCTAGGTTGAGGGACTTCTCCATCATGCCAATTTCCCAAGGTTCACTTTTCACCTCCAACCGCCGCATGTCCTGTGAAAACAGGACCATCACCCGTGCAATACATCCGGCGTTCAATCTTCGTGCCGATCACATGTACCTTCATTCCTATGAGCCGATCAATGCTTTCGAAAATCTCGATATCATGCTCAGCAATACTCGCGTCTTTCAGATGGTTGTGAGCTGTAGCGACAACGTTCTTGGGCAGCGTTGTATAGTATTCTGGAAACTTATCGAGATCTTCAACTTGATACAGTGCGGTTACGATCGGCATCGGCCCCCATTGAGTCATCTTGAGGGTTGGTGGATCAGTACTCAAAAGAAGAAATCGTGTTGGCGAATTTGACCTTAACAGTCCATCGAACTCTTCGTACACTCGTTTCTCTATAGGGAATGCCTTTGACCAAACTTTGAAATTTCTATCAGAACTGTAAGCATTTGCCTCTTTGGCATCAGGATCATATGTGAAAGTTTGTGCATGAGTTCTCGTAGCTTTCCCAACAGTGGAACGGCTTCTTGAAATCCTTGGTGTGAACTCCCTTGTCCAATCCTCAACTCTTTTCCGCGCAAAGATCCCCAATTTCCCAGCAAAGAGAATCGCGAACGCGATAACAGCCGCGCAGACAATGATGGCTAAGAGAGTTTGACCTAGAAACTGAATGACTCCAAATGATGCTGCTCCAAGTGTCAACAAATTGTGTTCAAACATGTGAACATCTCCCATTGACATCTGTATGGAAGTGACATTCTCTTAGATACAAGAGTCCGTTTTGAGGAATCTAGTTGCTCAAGTTGCACCATAATTATGAATGATGGCTGAGTGGAGGGTAACTAACGGCTCAGCAACTGCTTTGCATCTAGATTGCGACAGAAGGTTAGTCCTTTGGATACGCCGTTACTGCCAAGCGAAGTGAAAATGACTTGTACGACCCGTTGGACCGGTTCAGACCCTTACCGTCTAGAACAATAGGGATGATCGGAGGACAACTTGCGGACATAGATCTAGCTACCCACACCGCTACGATTTCTGTGCCAGATATTTCTAACCACTACGTCCCAAGGACCATTCGTTACTGACCTGATAACTGCCCTCTTCCATCCCTTCCCCTTTCTTTCCTTTCAGATGAGCTATGGAAAGCGGTCCACTTTCCGTCCAACAACTAGGTAACTCTTGAAACGGTCGTGGAGGCTCCGCGGCGCTTTACTTATAGGATTCCTACTCGGTAATTGAGTTAACTCTAGTGTTGAGATTGCATCTCCATATCGAACGTGGCAGAATCATCCAGACGACTCCCGATGTTGTTCGCTGTTTTTGTGAGAACTGGGATATCCTTGACACAATGATGGATCACAGGTGGAATGTGGTAAAGGAGCGGGACGGATTCTGGAGTATAGTCAATCCGCTTGTTGGAAAAAAGAGATTCAAAGGGCGTGGCTCCGTTCAACTGATTATTATCGAGGGCGACTCTGAAAAAGGCGTAGCCAAGTATCTCGTCTCAGCGCATAAGTTCGGATTGTCTCAGCAGGCTCTTGCAACACTCACTTATTGTCGAACTGGCGATAACCAGACTTCGGTCCAGGGCACTCTTGACGTCGAGGCTACCGGGCTAGTTGGCCTAACTGCACTTCTACTCGACGTCGAGAGGAAAGCTGCGAGGGAGGCTGACGAGCTAATAGACCGCGGAGACCGCGCTTGCCAGATGATTACCAAAGGCGCCCCTGAACTTTCGCGACTTTCGAAAGAACAGTTTCAAACCGTCGTGACATATCGCGAAAAATGGAAACCTCGACGAATTCAGAATCGAGTCCATGAGAGAGCTTTCATGACAAAATTGCTAATGCAAAGCTCGCGAGATGGATTCGCTATCGTTTATGAGAGAAGCGATCTTCCCAACCCAGTTGGACCATTCCATAAGCGTTTGAACAGAAGACTTCTCTCTCACTTCGCTAAAAATCTACAAGGCAGGATCACATATGATCTTTCGTTACATGATTCACTCGCAAACCGAAGTATCCATCGTGAACTGATGCTTGAATCCGAAGGCCCTCCTCCCAATCTAGAAGAACTTGGGAAAGGGCTGTTTGCTTCTTTGATTCCGAAGGATATAGGGGCTGACTTGCGATCCCATGATGGCTACCTGGTCATCTCGACCGATGATTCTAAGATTCCTTGGGAGTTGTTGCATGACGGACGGGATTTCCTGTGCCGACAGTATTCCATGGGTAGAACTATCATCAGACCGTTTTTCCCACAAAGGCACTTAGTACCAGCCACGATGCCTGCGAAGCTGAAAATGCTAATCCTTGCGGATCCTCTCGAAAATGTGACTGGAAAAGCGTTGCCCGAGGCTCGCGAAGAAGCAGAGGAAATAGCTCGCAATGTCGAAACTTCTGAGATGGCGGACAAGATCGAGGTCGATATTGTCACTGGGAAAAAGGTCACCCCGGAAACTGTGGCTCGGTTATTAGCTCAGGCCTACGATATAGTGCACTACTCTGGACATGCTGGATATCTGAAGGAGCATAAGGAGGCTTTTCTACTTCTAAATAATGGCTCTGGAGGAACAATTCCCATGAGCGCCAATGAGATATACAATCTTCTGGGTGGTTCTCCCGTCGTCTTCGTGAACGCGTGCGAAACGGGGATCGAAGATCAAGAGATCCATGTGAGCGAATTCATGGTAACGCCACGTATTGAAGGCTTAGCCTCGGCATTCACGTCGGCAGGGGCTAGAGCCTATGTTGGAACACTATGGCCAGTCTTTGACGATTTGGCAAGAAAGATAGCTATCGCTTTTTACAGAAGACTATGTTCGGGAACGTCTGTTGGAACAGCGCTTCAACTTGCTCGTCTAGAAGGGACAAAGACCACTGACCTCGTGACTTGGGCGGCCTACGTTCTCTTTGGGCAACCGGATTCAACCATTTCATTCAGTTAGCAAGCATTCTGCTATCAGCTATTTCACATATACTCAGCCTAGTCCACTATGCGATTTGTGTCTTGCGAGATGACCTGAGAACCTAGTCGGTCTCGCCTGAGTACGGTGCACGATTATCCATGTAGGACTGCCGGACGAAATGACGTTTCCGGTAGATGAGACCTACGCACAATGGGTCAACGGGGCAATAGAGCATGACAAATTTCACCTCCGCTCGTGAGCAAGCTAAGTTGATTCTAGTATCTAGAAGGGATGTTGCTGTTTAGTTGCAAAGATGTATGGATGTATGACGCAAAGTCGTCTTGCCAAAAACTAAGTGTGCCGAAGGGCGCTGTGCAACCAATCTGCAACATTCATGGTAAACTCGCCAATAGCCACATAATTGTAAAGGTGGCTAAATTGCAAGCTGCGACCCGGGACAGATACAGAAATCGACCATCGGATCCCATTGACAAACAAGATGCAGGGCAAAATGATTCCAATAATTCCAAATCCAGCTCAACTTTGATAATTGACAAGCAATTCCGGTCCGCAATCATAGTCAAGGGACTTCTGCGAAAAATCGTAAAAGAAGAATTGAATGCACTTCTACTCGAAGTAGCCTCTCGTAAGAAGTATGAGGTCGAAACAAGAAAGCTTGCAATGGCTATCTCACAATGGTATGGCCATGCTCAAATGCATAGGCTGGGCATGGCTCTGGCCCAGCTAAGGAGAGATCCTACACAATATACAAACCTCACAGAACTAGCTTACTTAGCGGGTATTCCACTTACGACCATACGCAGACCCAAATTCAAGAGACTTCTTGAGCAACTCAACCAATCTGAATTAATCATCTGGCGTGTTGAAGGAAAGCGAAATAACCTTGCACTTAACTGGAGCAACGAGTGCGTGAAGTGCCTGCTTCCCCTATGGAAGAGAATTAAACTGCTGAACATACCTCCGGAATAGCGCTGTTACCAGTACAAGGATTAGTTAGTGCAGGACGAAAACTATCACAACTCTAGTGATTACTCAGAATCGCGTAGATGAGCTCATCTTCTCCCATTTAGCTGTGTTCAGTTCGTAGGAACTCATCATTTGAAAGGATCGACCATAGCGCGTGTTCTTTCGTGGTGCAACGCCCTTGCAACGTTTCTGCGACTATGGGTATAGATTTTCTGAAGTCTAATTGATTTTTTGGTGATACAAGATGGTGCTCAAGGAATCTGCTTGTGTAATGTGCGGCAGAAAGGGCAAAGTGGACTGCCTAGGGTGCGGTTGCGTGTTCTGTCTAGAACACATTTCGCATAATTGCCCCCCAATGATGGTCGCAACGTTGCAGGTAGAGAGATTCCTGACACCGAATGTCTTAATTGGCGTCCATCTCCCCTATTGCCTTGAGGTTTCTGAGTCGTGAGCATGCTTGATGAGGCCTCCAGCATTTTACGGGTTTGGAGGTTGCATGATCGAATGTTGCGAGGAGGAACCGACCTAAGTCAATCAAGTATCATGGTGCAAGATATACGCAGCGTTGAGACGCACCTGGATTCTATGGATCAGTACGTACCAAAAGGAATTACTCTCCAAGCCAGAGCCATCTTGATTTTCAGCCTGATCGATCAACTGTTCAATGTGGATAGAGAGGAGATACCCAAGCTCTCGTCTCGACTCGGCTTGGGAAAAAAAGCCACCTGGAAGGAAGTCGAAGGTCTTGTAGAAATGATAGTAACTGACTCAAGACAACGGTCACTAAAGGCGGCTATTAGAAAACTGAGCAAGAAGTATTTGCGAAGGTAAGCTTGACAGGAGAAATGCCTGACATGCCTGCAGACACCGGGCAGGGCAATGACGACGATGCGCAACCTCTTTCCACTGAAGAAATAGAGTTTGTGCTGAACGTCTTGGAGAGAGCTGATTTCATCTACGTGCTTAACAAGGATCCTAAACTTGAGGAAGTGCGTTATCTCGCTGTTCTGTTCTATGCCCAGCACGGACCCTACTCGAACATGGGAACTCTACCCAAATCCGTTCAGACCGATCCGACATTCGGAGTTACTTTCAACAGATATCAATTATGGAGAATCGCATCAGAACCTCGGTTAAGTTACTCCTTTGATCGCACGAAGACATCTAAAACGTACTACAACCGCCTTGTGAAGAAAAAGTTCATTGCATCTATCCGAAATGAAGAAACCAAATTCTATACGCAGTATACGATTACCGATCTAGGAGCTAGAGACCTTCATAGAATTGTATCGCGCTTGAGCCCCAAATCAGCAGAAATTAAGGATTGGCTTGAGAAGATAATCAATAAGTCAATCAAGTATATGACCTGCAAGCAACATAGAGGGAACATTCCCCACGCCAGGGATTCTTTAGGCAAATATGAATGCATGCTCTGCAATAAGAAAGGTTAGCTCCAAACCTGGTAGAATGCAGCGCCATCAAATGCACCTAATTCGATTAGCATTGATCCGACACAAACTGACATAGGATTCGTTAAGAAAAATGTGGAGATTCTAGAAAGGTTTAGGCTCGTGTTCTAGATGCGTCTGGGATCGGTCTTTACATAGAACGGTCCTTTGTACTGACCGTGATGCAGATCGATGTAATCTTGGCTCACTAGCGGCGTTCGAAGTCTGAGAGGATTTCGGTACTCATCATAAGTCATAGCTCCCTTTCACCTCCAACCATTCTTGTCAGAGATTAATGTCACCAGACATCTACAGTGGACGTTGCAATCCTGTTGCAAGATCAGTAAAGGCTTCCCAAAGACTTGCTCGCTTTCTAGTTCTAGAGTAATTCGTGACTTCCCAAATCGACAGGTCTGATGCATAAGTTGCAACTATACTGCGACTACTGAGCTAATTCGATCTCTGCATTATTCGGTGTTGGTGAGAGAAGCATGCAAGTGATCGAGCTCATCGTGGGTCTCTCAGTCCTGTTATCCATCCTCGAGTTAAGACAGTGCCTGACATGCTTCCTGACCTCTTTGACACAAAATGGATGGGGGTGATCGTAATGGTTGATGAAGTTGCAACAGTCGCAAAGATGGCGCTTTGGGATTTCAACCCAGTAGTCCAGTTCGTAAAGGCATTCGTGGACGGTGGGGTCGGTTCAGGCGGTTGAAAAGAGCCTATCTTCGAAAGTTTCCGCAAACTCCCCTATTTTTCCTGGCGATCGTAATTGTCAGGAAACTTGGTCTGCTCAATGTGCGAAAGCAACAGAGATGGTTCACTTGAGTGTAAGCCATGGCAATTTCTTTGGTATTGGAGCGTTCGAAATTTGAGGTTAAAGTTTTGAGTTCGGAAAACTGAGAGATCGCGACCGTTTGAGGTCATTTAAGCAATGGGAACCCTAGGGATTCAGATTCTAGGTGGGGGTCCGTCTGGGCGCCTCCCATTCTTTCTCGATCTTCCAGTGGAATGCAAGGCGTGTGAACACAGAGGTTTGCGTGAGGTTTGAAGCGGAAGTGGTCGTGGATTTCGCTGAATTTGTCTCATAGGACTAAGGGTAGGCTTCGAGAATGTCCAGGTTCCTATGCAATCTAGGTTTGAAGCGACCAAGCGGCTGAGAGAGGATCGATACCTTACTAGGCTGAAGCAACGAGCAGAAGCTCTACAGTACATCGAAACGACAGGAAAATGTCCCGGAGTCGTGCCTTGGCCTCTCACCAATGAATTCACTGGACAAGGGCCGGACCCGAAGATTTGTTCGCAGTGTGACCTATACGTAGACTGCCCTATCCTGAATCGATTGCAAATACCGGCTCCAACTAACATCAAGAAAGCAACAGGAACATGAATCCGCTACTCCCGTAAGTTCTTGTCCGATCAGCAAAAGGTCTGTTAAGCCTAGACCTAGCAAAACGCTTTCGCGTCAGTTTTTTGTGGATTCGGCGGTTGGAATCGGATGAAGTTCAGGGAATCTAGATTTGATCTTCTGCTCGGCTAGCGCATCTGCTTCCCTTAGTATGCTCTCGGCTTCACCTGAGAATGACCCTGCAGGGGATACTGTTTCGGTTACTTCGCCTGCGCTGGTTACTACGCCATCGAGGCTTTCGTTGATCTGGTTGAGTTCGAAAGATACTTCTGGCATTATGTGTTGAATCTGTTGCCCCACCATGCTAACCACATTCTTGATGGGGTGCATCATGAACGCCAAGTCTCCAACCATTTCAGCAGTTTCAAGCTTGAAGGTAACCTGCTCAACAGCTAATTCGCATTGAAGGATAACTTTCGCAATCTTCCTGGTCTCCGCGCATTCCTCAGCGTACAGGCTGGCGCGTGCGGAGTCGCCTGAGGTCTTCGCTGCCAGGCATTTGTCGAATAGTTCCTTGTCACGCGCTTGAAGCATCAGGTGTTTGGATTCCATCCTATTTCGAAGCGTTCTGAGCCTGTAGGATGCCAAGGCTAGCCGTTCTTTGAGCGGCTGCTGGTGGATACCGAGTTTATCCTCCATTCTTGAGAGAAAAGATTCCGACAAGTGAGCGTCAGCAAGTATATGTCGAGTCTACCATGCGAACTTTTCATGACACTACCGCGCAAAAGGCCGTCATTGGCTCGTGAAGTTTCCACATAAATTTGATACAGACTGACTCACCATTGTGGTAACCTATAGAACAGTCAGGATGTTGAGTAGACAACAATCTCGACGGTTAATTACCAATCAATTCTACTGTCGTTAAGAATTTCTACGATTATTTGCACATACATGTGGCGCGAGCTCACGGATTTGAACCTATCTGGGTGAGCAGGAACTCACGGGCCGCATCACCTTTCGCAACGCATCGCGTTTCCTCCACATTGATTCTCTTCCCGAAGAAGGCGGACCAGTACCCATCAGTGCTCCACACACGAATTGGCTCTGCGGGGCCTCGGATCCGTTTCCATATGAGCTGCATTCGAAATTCCGTTGCCCGCACTACTAGACGCACCACGCACTTTTGCGCCGTGCGACGGTTCAATTCTGAGGGTGCGAGCACACCTATAGATCGGAACGAATGACGCCTACGCCTTGCTGGGAGATGTAGACTTCGCTACGTCTTCTAGTATCAGTTTACGCCCTCGGGCGTACATGAATATGCGTTGCCCTGTCTTGAAACCCATTGCCTTCATGAACCCATGAGGGATACGGACGGAAGCCTCTCCAACGTTGCTTTGAATTTCGAGCCATACTGGTGTGGGCATGTGTTTCAGCATGGCCTCTAAGCTTCTTACGCTAAGTCTCTTCCTTCTGACTAGTTCTGCAATCTCTTTTTGCATTACGGGGTCACGTATTCGGGAGATTATTTCTGCATGGCTTGCGGTCAATTTGCCGCGGGGGACCAACGAGCGAACGTGCGGGGAGAGATTGGTAAGTAAACCTAACCGTTCGCATACGTAGCTGTCTGACTTGCCAACCTTCTGCGCGATTGCGTTCAGAGTCCACCCTTTTTCCACAAGCATCTTGTACCCTTCCGCTTCCTCGATGGTATCAATGTAGGAGTTCCGCAACAGATTCTCTGAAACCCGGGCTAGGAAGCTGTCTTCCTCGGCAAAGGGTTTGATTATAGCGCTAATGTACTCCATCCCAAGACGTCGGCATGCCGGAGCCTGTGATTTCCGAAAACAATTTCATATCCTTCGCCGATTTCGCGAACAACAATTGGTTGAAGAAGGCCGATGTTCTTTATCGATCTTTCAAGTTCCTCTACTAACTCATTACTTATGGGGCGGAGCATCCAGGATGCCGTCGACAACATGTCTAGTGGGAGTCTCACAATTGATTCATTTGAGTGGTAGGGGGTAACGCCTGTCCCAACCAATGACGCTTGAGTAGCTGACAAGGTTGAAACTTTCACTTCATACAGACGCGAAGTTTCGATAAAAGGAGGTGTAGGTAGGAAGACTTACAACCGCATCTACTCATATTCAAGTATGATGTCCGATCTTGAACTTGAGGTCCCGCGTGAGAAAGCACTCAGCGAGGAGCAAGGCCGTTACGATCTGAACCGTTTGCATCTGTGCCATAATTGGTCGAACAGCATATACATTCCATCTACAAATCTCGGGTTATCTGTCCAGAGGTCCATTTCTCTAGATGATTTGTCGACTTCTTCTTCAATAGTTATCGCGGGGCCCATCTGCAATTTTTTCTTGTCCATGATGTCTAGGTAGAATGGAAGTTTACTCGCTCTTCTAACCTCGACGTGTCTCGAAATATAGCGGGCGCAGTCGATGTTGGAGCTGTCGATCTCGGTGATCAACCGAACCTTGACCCCGCGTTTCTTTGCATGAATCAGGGAGGTCGCTAATCCGTCTTCGCGAATGCGTTTGAGCCCAATTTTGCTGAGGATCCCCGAATAATCTAATTTCGCTTCAGCGATCAGTCGTCGCGCCTGTTGCAAGGCATTTGCACCGCCTCTGATAACTGAGAAGTGGTATTCGAGGCCGTTTTCAGGGTTCGAGGTCACGGACGACAGTGACTTCACCAACCTCTCGTTTTTCCTTTCCAACGAAGCTAACCGCTGCCTAAAATTCGTCACCAGCAACGACACTGCTTGAGAGGGCGGCGTGGCCACGTATGACGAAGGTGAACTGGGTACTCGCTGAACCAATCCCTTTGACGCCAATTCCCTTAGGACCCGGTACACCTCTGGACGTACGATTCCCACATGTTCGACAAGCTGGCGTACTGGTCTTCTCCCTGAGGCAAGCAGGGCAACGTAGACCCTGGCTTGGAGGGATGTCAGTCCGAGCTCAACCAGATCGGAGATACTATCTTCAGACATTGCCGTTACGCTTTTCAGTTTATGTTCTTAGTATGACTAATGTAAAGAAAACTTACCGGTATTCCTAGCTGAATTGAGAAGACAAGAATTTCGGGCCATATGAGAAGCCTCTTATGGCGAATTATAAGCCCCAGTTAATTTCATTGGCTGACTAGCGTTGAATAGCAAACAGGAACTTCTGAAGAAACTGGACCGGTATCTTGAGAATAGAAGCATTCCATCCGTTCCGCTTCCTCTGTCATACATGGATGAGCTTGAAATCATATGGGGAAAGAAATGGGGCGCACAGTCAGAAATAGGCAAACTGGAAGAGGTGACCGTAGTAAGTATCGGTGACGAGGCTGCGGTCCCTGAGAGCGATCTTGCCTATTATCAGTTCGTCAAGAGAGTCGACGTAGCCAAGGCGAGAAAGGAACATGATGGCTTTGTCGAGTTACTGAGAAATGAAGGCGTCAAAGTGCATGATATTACGCCCCCTATGGAGTGGTTGATGAAAGAACCCTTTGGTGTGATGCATGCAAGGTATGGTGGGGGTTCGAGGGATCCGGGTTTCGTAGTCAATGGTGGCGCCATAATCGGTAGAATGTCCCTGCCGTACAGAAAGGGTGAGGAGTATTGGTGGACCAGAAAAGTGGTGGACATGGGTTGTCCGATCCTCTACACTGTGCGCGGTACTGGAACCTTTGAAGGTGGAAATGTTGTCTGGCTCGACCCAGAACATGTTTGCATTGGCCGCAGTGCACGCACGAACCAGGACGGCATCGATCAGGTCTCCACTGTCCTGAGAGCGAACGGCGTTGAAGAGATCAAAGTCGTACCAATTCCGGGATGGCTTAACAACCTCCAGTGGCCTGCGGGTGGTTTTGCTCATCTGGATTGCGTCTTTGGGTACGTCGACGATGGACTCGGCATCATATATCCACCCGCCGTGCCCTATGATTTCATCGAATACCTCCAAGGAAAGGGCATCAACCTCATAGAGGTCCTTCCCGAAGAGGCTAGGTATCTCGCATGCAATACTGTCGCTCTTGAACCGGGCAAAATCATGATGGCCAATGGTTTCCCGGAAACCCAACGCCAGTTGACCAGGGAAGGAGTTGACGTGGTTAATTTCGAATGGGCCAACGTAACAGATGCTGGGGGCGGTGCACACTGCGCAACCGGACCGCTAATCAGACAACCCGGCCCCAAACTCGGTTGACCTCTCCAAGAGATTTGAACGAATTTCGCTGAGCTGAGATGTCTATTGGGAGTTTCCCACGTGGGAATACGAGGATGAGTTTCGAATGAAAGCTCTAGTCTTGGGCGGCGGGAACCAAGGATACGCAATGGCGTGGGACCTGCTACGTGCTCCGGACATCGAAGAAGTCTCCATCGCAGATGTGGATAGGCATCGCCTCAACCACATCAGTACTAAGCTCGTTAACGAGAAACTGCGCACCGTTCGGCTTGACGCAACCGATCGCAACGCTCTCGCACGGCGAATTAGAGCGGTCGACATCGTCACAAACGCGTTACCTTGGTACTGGAACGAGAAGGTAACCAGAACCGCAGTGAGTGCTGGAGCGAGTATAGTGGACATCGGCTCGCCGTCGGCAATCTACAAACTTGACAAAACCGCCAAAGCCGCTGGTGTCTCTGTGGTGGTAAACTGCGGCCTCGACCCAGGCATCGACCGCGTGCTAATCTCCTATGGAGCTTCCAAGCTCGATTCCGTTGAGCGGGTGACAGTGTTATGTGGCGGCTTTCCCCAAAAGAGCGTGCTACCCTGCCCTCTCTCCTACAAAATCACTTGGTCGATTGAAGGAGTGATTGCGAGCTATGTCGATTGGGATGAGCTCTTCGAGACGCCTAAACATCCGCGGCGAGTCACGATACTTAAAGACGGAAAGAAAATTCAGGTCGAAAAGCTATCGGGCTTAGAAAAAGCCAGATTTCAGGAGCCCATTGGCGAGTGCGAATGCGTGTTCACTCATTCTCCGTTAGACGTTGTGGAAAACCTAGGGTTGAAAGGTGTGCGGGAGTGTTGGTCCAAGACCGTCCGCTGGCCGGGCCACTTCGAGCAGTTCAAGACATTGATTGAACTCGGTTTAACAAGCACACAACCCATTACAGTTAACGGAGTGCGCACCACGCCAAGGGCTTTCCTGATCGAGCAAATGTCACGGACAATGCGGTATCGACCGGGAGAAGGAGATGTCGTTGTGATGCGAGTCTTCTTGAAAGGTCTGAAGTCCGGGAAGCAGATGGATGTCACATTCGATCTCGTCGACATGTACGATAATCGAGCTGCATTGACCGCAATGGAACGGACCACTGGTTTTCCGTGCAGCATTGTAGCTCAGATGATTGGCCGCGGCAAAATCTCGGAACCGGGCGTACATGCACCTGAAAATGTCGTACCTCACCGAGAGTTTCTGAGGGCTCTCGATGAAAGAGGAATCAAAGTAACTGAATCAGTTCGCGAGAGCTAGCCAGTGTTTGATGGAATCCGCCCAATTTTCCACCTGTCTAAGAATTTCGTTTCTACTTACGCAAGAGCTCTGTGAGGTCGGTTATTTTCTTGAGTCGATCCAGGTCGTCTACAATATCGAAAATATCCTTAGCACGGTGGTGATCAACCGTGACTGTGGCGAGCCTCATGAATTTCTCCTCCACTTCGTCGGGGCTAAGTGGGTTCTCTGGCTCTCCCTTCGCGAACTCAATCGATGCGCCAAATTCGTTTCCGTTCTTGGTGGTTATCGTAACGTTCGACGTTATTTTTGGTACGTCGCTGTGATAGAGGTCATCCGCCTTTTGGTCGGTTTCGACTACCACTCTTTTAGCAAGTGCTAACAATTTTGCACTCCGTAGGCTAGATTTGTCGAACCAATTCGCGCCTGCTTTCTCGCCCATGATGACCATAGCTATTGTGTATGGGACACTGAACTGCGCGTCAACGATCGCGAAAGGTTGGTAGTCTACGAAGAACTGGGCTAGGTCCCAGATGGATCGCACTCGAACCTCTTCGATCTCTTCAGGCTTCAAGCTATGTTGTTTTACGATTTCACTGACCGCATCAAGAGTTGCGTGAATGAATCTGCACGCCGGCCAAGGTTTTATCGAGTCCTTCATAATGAGATACTCACTTCTCAATCCTCGAACCATTCGGCCGAAGTCGCATCTGTCCGAACCAGCCATTATCCAGAAACCTGTTTCCCCATCTAGAATGTCTCTGCACCCTAGAAACCCCTGCTTTGCCAGGAGTGCGCCATTAAGGCCCGCAACTGTTGCATACGCAACGCTATCCTTCACCCAAGTTAGAGGTCGATTTCCAAAACCCCATTTCATGGCCGAAGGGAGAGGCGCAACCGCTCCGGCAATTCCAAAGGCATTCAAGCTCTCAAACTCATTCAAGGCTAGAATCTTAGCCGCCGCCGAGACCGCCCCGAACACTTGGTGAGTCCCAACACCCCAAACCTTGTCATATCTAGCCTTAGAAGGCCAGATGGCCCAACCGATACGAGTTACAACCTCGAAGGCGAGGACGAAGGAGGTTAGGAGGTCTCGCCCAGAGGCACCCACACGTTCCGCGACAGCCATCGCCGCCGGAAGTATGGTTGCTGACGGATGACCTACCCAATTGTCATCGTCAAAATCCAACGCATTGATCAGCGTCGCGTTCGCAAAAGCGGCGTCTCTGCATGGATACTTCCTATCACCTCCAATTAGCGTGGCTTCTCCTCCATGCGAGTCCGCGATTGCACCCAGAATTGAAGTAGCAATCTCGGTCTTGCATCCGCCCAAAGCGCAGCCTAGAGAATCAAGAATGAGAGTTTTCGCCTTCGTGACTGCTTCCTTCGGGAGGTCTTGGTAGTCTGTGTCCCTAACGTAACGTGCCAATTCCTCAGTCGTGTTCATGCGCCGGCCAACTTCTCAGAGACATCTAACCGGCGGTCTTTCTGGCTCCCAGCGCTTTCGCGTTCTTGTTCAGAATCATCCCAGCGACTTCCATGCACTTGTCTGAACTCCACCCATGGGTTTGGGTAAACTCCTCTAGCAGTCTTCTCAATGTCTCCTTGATGAACCAGCTATGGTAACCGAATAGTTCTGCAAATTCCACCGCATCAGTTCCGAATATCACTTTCTGAGGGGGAGCAAATTCCAGAATGGTTCTAAGAGATCTTTCGTAGGCTCCGTGAAATAGTAGCCCGATCGAAATATCCACGTACACGTTTACGAATTGCGCTGCCATGAGCGCAGTTTCCTCGACGTACGGATAACCGGTGTGAAGTAGGACGACGTTCGTACCTTTAATCTGCTCATCCGTCAAGAAATCATAGAGTAGCGCAGGATTTGCGTTCAGTAGGTCAGGATGCGGCCCAGGTCCACCACATCCCGTGTGAAATTGGGCATGAACCTTAAGCTCTCCCGCTCTTGACATTAGGTATCTAATCATGTAATCCTGGAAGGCAGCTAGATTGCGTCTGTCAGAACCTCTTGCGTAGGTAGGAACCGTCTCCCATAGGTCCATACCGCTCGGTTTTCTTCTACGGAGCGCCCTGAAGGCCTTGTTGGCGGTTGCCGTTCGTATATTTTCTATCTCCAGAGTTCGGAAATATGCTATGTCAAATTTGAAACCGCTGAATCTGATCCGTTGAAGCTCTTCTATCTTCTTCTCGCATAGCTCGACTGCGTCGCCTAAGGTACGCGCCCCGTGTCTTGCAGCCCAGAGAGGGTTCAGTAGGTTCTTGGTCGGGCAAAACACTAAACCGAACTTCTCTCTTGGAAAGGGAGGCTCTAGCTCCGTGGAACCTATCAAGTCCAGAAGAGCCAATTTGATGTTTTCCCGTTCCAGCACTGAATCTACGTACTGGGTGGGATCTCGATGAAGAGCCTCGTCTATCTTCTTATCTAATTCAGAGATAACGGGTTGACAATCGTAGACGTGGGCCAAGTATAGTCGAAGATCATCGAATGACGATAGTCGGGTGATTTCCTGTCTCTGTCTCTCAAGAAGAGCGACGATGTTGAGAGTCCTTTCATACTCAGCGGCTTTCTTGATGCAGCTTCGTTGTCTTTCTGGAGTAATCTTGACACCGAAGAGGTCACCCTTCGCAATCATCAGTGTCTTGAGGGCTTCTTGAGGAATCGCAGACTCGAGCATTGTTAGTGCGAACGATTCCAACCATTGCGAAACATTGAACTCCCGAAGAGCATGTGCATGAAAGTCGATAAGCTCTATGCCGGAAAAATCAAGGTCCATGAAGATGCCAAGTTTCGAAATTCTATTTAATGGTTCTCAAGGTAGTCAATGAAAATCTAGAAAGGCCGGAAACGTGCTTGATTTGCGGTGAGTGAAGTTGGAACCATTCACGTCGTTACGGGTCAATGGAGGTCGTCTAAGACATTCAATCGAGAGTCTTTCCAAGATCGGGCGTACGCCGAGTGGTGGAATCTCAAGGTTCACGTTTTCAGAATCGGATCTAAAGGCCCGAGCCTACGTTACTAAGCTACTGGTCAATTCGGGCATGCAAATCTCGATCGACGCTTTCGCGAACATAATCGGTCGCCTTGAAGCCCGTTCGGGAAAGAAGGCCGCGGTTGTATGCGGGTCTCACATTGATACCGTACCAAATGGCGGTCACTTAGACGGTGCCTACGGCGTGCTTGCCGCTATCGAGGTCGCGAAGACAATTAACCAGGAAGGGATTGCGCTTGAGCGTCCTCTGGAGGTTGTCATGTTCACGGAAGAAGAGGGGGTAAGGTTTCCTTCATTCACAGGTAGCTTAGGGTTCTCGGGCACGCTTGTTCCCCAAGCGGCCCACCGGTTGATGGACGGACAGGGTATGACTTTCAAACAGGCGTTGAAGAGCGCAGGGTTTAATCCGGCGGAACTTCGACCTTATCATCGAAATCCAAGAACCGCGATCAAGTCTTACGTAGAGGCCCACATCGAACAGGGGCCAACTTTGGAGCTCGCGCACACCGAGATTGGGGTGGTCACCAAAATTGTCGGATTAGCGGAGTTAAAAGTGACAATCCACGGTGTTGCGGGACACGCGGGGACTACACCGATGAGTATGCGCCGCGATGCGCTCTTGGGCGCAGCTGAGTTCATAGCCACGACAAACCAGATCGTGCGGGCTACTCGAGGTTCAGTTGTAACAGTTGGGTCTGTCAGGGTATTGCCGAATGCTTCAAACGTGATTCCGAATTGGGTGGTGCTTGGTATAGACGTTCGGGCCCAAACGAGTGATAAAGTCCGTTTACTGCAGAACCGAATTGGGCGCGCGGCTCGCAGAATTGGCAGAGTTCATCGATTGCAGGTTCGGGTGGGCGCTGTGAGTTTCTCTAGGCCAGCATTGATGTCAGAGAACGTCGTCGCGACTGTGACCAGGGCTGCTGAATCGTTGAGGCTTAGTCACAGGCGTATGCCTAGCGGAGCTGGACATGACTGTCAGAACATGGCCAGGGTAACGGAAACCGGGATGATCTTCGTACCAAGCCATGAAGGGGTCAGCCATTCTCCCACCGAATCCACTGGGCCGAAGCATCTGGAGAATGGAGCCAACGTCCTGCTTCAGACTGTGCTAAGACTTGCAAATCACTCATAGACTCGTGGGTTGTATGTCACCTATGAGTTGCCATATATACTGAGAATCAGGAGCTGTTGCGATAAGATTCGGTTTGGCTAATCCCAGAATTTTCGTTCGTGAAGCAACCGGGCTCGTTCGAAACCTAAGTGTTTGGGACGCGATGTCCCTCAATATGGTCAACTTCAACATTGTGCTTGGCGTCTTTTACGTTACTGCTTTCGCGTGGTCGTTCCCAGGCGGCGACATGGGAATGGCGACACTCATCACTGCTCTTGCTACTGTTCCACTTGCATGCGTGTACGCGATGCTGTCTGCTGCGATGCCTCGTTCTGGAGGCGATTATGTCTTCGTAAGCCGAGTTGTTCATCCATGGCTTGGGTTCGTGGATGGTTGGACAAATTCGATCTGGTACATCTTTTACCTTGGCGTCGGTGCTAACTGGGTCTTGACAATCGCATTTTCGGAAAGCTTCGGAGTAATGGGTGCAGTAACAAACACGCCAGTGCTCTCGAGTATGGCTACAGCTGCGCTCGATCCAAACTGGGTGGCGGGAGTTGGCACAATACTGCTGATTGCCGCAGGTTTGCTTACAGCGTGGAGAACAAAATGGTCTTTTCTGGTTCTCCGGATCGGTGTTGTTTTGGGGTTGCTTAGTATTCTCATCATCGTTGTTGTATTTGTCTCTACGCCGGTTGATGTGTTCATTTCTCGTTTCAACGCGTTTTAGTCTGCCGTTCACGAAGGACCCTGACTATTACCACACAATCATCAACACGGTGCGCAAGTCAGGTTTCGAACCGAACCCCGGCTTTAGCTGGTCAAATACACTAGGTATCGTTCCGCTTGCAGCCTATGCGTTCACATACATTTCGCTTCAGCAGGTCGTTAGCGGAGAAATTAAGTCCGCTTCTAAGAACTCTATGTTCGGGCTTCTGGGCGCATTAGGAATCGCGGGTGTCTTGATGATCGCGGCGGTAGTATCCTACCTCGGAAGCGGTACGGTTGATTTCGTGAACGCGGTAAGCTACGCTTACTATAACGCGCCTAGCTCGTACACCTTACCCGTACCACCATTCTACAATACTTTGGCCAGCGTAATGGTGAGCAACGCTCCGTGGGTCATGCTCATAATCGGAGTTGGTGTAACCCTCTACTTGTTCGCTGAACTACCGCTGTGCATTCTTGGAATCTCAAGATGGTTCCTCGCGATGTCCTTTGATCGCACTTTACCAATGGCCCTCTCAAAGGTGAATGACAGAACGAACACGCCCTTGTTCGCGATTGCGGTCTCGTGTGTTGGAGCTGAGGTCGTCCTTCTGCTGTACACTTATGTGGGTGGGATTTTGTTGGGTCTAAGTTTCGTGTTTGGACAGATCATTATGTCGTTCATTCTCGTTGCCATCAGCGGCGTTGCTTTCCCCTACCGCAGGAAAAGTCTGTTCGATCAGTCTCCTCACAAGGGCAAAATTGCTGGGGTACCGGTAATCACATTGGCCGGCATACTCTCAGTGATCTTCCTCGGCCTCCTCGCATACGCGTATGGTGCCTATTCTGCATATGGAGTGAACTCAGCTGCTTCGATGGCGACGGTAGCCGGGGTTGGTCTCTCCGGCCTAGTACTCTTCTACGTGGCAAAAGTCTACAATAAACACAGAGGCCTCGATCTGTCATTGGCTTTCAAGGAAATTCCTCCAGAATAAGGAGCAAGAAGACTCAGCAAGGTTGTCAATTGAGACAGTGAAGACGTAGAACCCCCACTATTTCCGACTCTGAAGTATATGACGAAAAATAGTTGTCCATATGAGCAATGTGTCCATTAAAGCGCATTTTCGATATTCAAATGTCACCGGCTGATAATCATAGAGAAATCTAAGCGGAGAGACTGTCACCTGGCTTGTTCAAATTCCGTCGCCCGCATCACCAGCCCACATACCTTAGTCTCCTTCGGAGATCGTGGTTACGTGATGTTATGAGACGGCAGGAGGATCCGGAGATACATCTCGGAATGAGACCGGCCTCGCAAAGCGGTCACATTGAAGCAGCAAGAGTAAACGTATGCAATGGGCAACCTTGACCGTCGGTCCCGTTGCTAACGTGTGTTGTGATATGCCAAGTGTCCTTTTCAAGTTTCTTTCTCAGTCGGTCGCAGCGCGAGAGCGATGTTCTCGAAAACATGGTTGCGAAGAAAATCCAAAGCTGCGACTGAGTACTCTTCGACGCCCTGCTCATATGGCTCGAGCATCTTCTTCAAAGTGCCGCTTTCTACCGCGAACAGAAACGCGCGCCTCGCGTCCTCTTGCGCACGCTGTCTTTTCTGTCTGAGCCGATCGCGGCTCAGATTGTAGACCAAGATAGATTGATCGCCTCTTGCATTTCCATCGATCGCAGCTACCGCACCTTTGATTCCAAATCTGATGTATTCGCCTGGATCATCTCGACATGGATGCAATAGCAAAGGTTTCTCTATTCTATCCAAAGCATCAGGATCTTGCCCTTTCCCAGGGTCAAACACATACCTTCCAGCAATGGGGAACTGGCTTCCTTTCCCTTTCGCGCTGTTGCAAGGTGGGCATGCGGGGAGAATATTCCTCCAATCGTAAGCCAGCCAGTAATAGCCCGGATGAGGACGACCGCGGTAAATGACCGTCTCCTGCTTGTCCGCAACTCTGATAGTCACTTTCCCTTTCGGGCGGTAATGATCTGCAGCCCCGAAACTCGAAACCCCGGAGAACTTTGATTCGCAGTAGGCGCACTTTCCATTGAAGACCTTGTCAAGCAGCCAAGACTTGAGCTCGCTCCAAACCTCATTGTCGTAATGAAGGATCTTGCCCGCTTTGGCTTCCTTGAGTATCTGTGATCTAGCTGTTTTGGCTTTCTCAACCCACTTGCTCCACCAATCACGTTCTGCGCCTACTAGAGCGTTCGGATCAAAAGATATGTGCTTCATCCTGTCCCCTTTTCGGTTCCAATCTGCGGCAGGTATCTTTCGATTTCCTTCAGCATTTTTCTTCTTCTTTCCTCGGGCACCGCCTGAAGTCTCTGAAGCATCCACTGCTCCATCATCCTGACGATATCTCTCTCCTCCTCAGTTTCAGGGTGCAGCGGAATTGATTTCTCAAGTTTCGATTCGAGAGTTCTGACTCTATCGTCCTCTTGAGGAGACCGTTTGGTCTTTCCAAGTAAGCTCGAATATTCATCAATTAGCTTCACCGTCCTCTGTCCTATAGTGGTGTCTAGTCCGAAGGCTGGACCTGTCAGAATCTGATCCGCTCTCCAACCTTCGAAAGATTCTGGCATTTTCTCCAGTATGAGATGGTGGTTTGTTTGTTCCCTGCTGAGACGGAAAACTTCGTTTGATTCGAGGTTTCCAACTATCAGCGGTGAATGAGTAGTTGCAACAACCTGCAAATTGGGGAACAGTTGTTTTAGTTTAGGAGCTAAGTGATACTGCCACTCTGGATGCATATGTGCATCAATCTCGTCGATCATTACAAGAGCCGGTTCCATGGTCGGGTTTTCTGATGAAGGATAAATTTCGTACACTCGCTGGAGCCATGTCCCTATCCAACTCATAATAGCGCTCGTTCCTAGACTTACTAGGTCAATGGGCACAGTTCCGTCGATGGTTTCGACCATTACTTGCCACGATTTTCGGTCAACCCGGCTGAACTCCAACTTAATGCCAGGAGTAAGTTCATTCAAGAGATCAAAGAATGCGCTTCGTAATTTCGCGTATGTCCTAGCTTGGGATCGACTAATTCCTTCCCCTGCTTCAGAACGCAACAGAACATTCACGAGCCACTGTTTGAGGCTATCAAGACGAGTGTCAAGAACTCCCCCAACCAGCGGAAGCACGTCATCAGCATTTGGATTCCGTGGCGTATCACCCGTTGGTCCTCGGGGGTCCTGGATTGTAACTCCGCGAAGTGCAGGAAATCCGAGAACAAGCCACGTTCCTGTTTGGAGGGGAGTCAGCCGGTCACTTCGGACACGTACTTCGTTGCCTTCGCGCAGCAGCTCTGTCCTGTACTTTGCTCCTCCAACGACTAGTTCAATTGATCCTCGTTGCGCACCTGAACGTAACAGCTGCACTGCCGCACTCCTAGCCCTATCATCGTTGCCGCAGAGCCCTAGAGCAATTGCCCTCAGCAATGTAGATTTGCCACACCCGTTATTCCCTAGTATTACATTCCACGATCTGTTTAGGTTGAGTTGGAGTTTCTCAAACGGCCCTATGTTTTCCAGAGAAAGCTCATCCAGTGTGGCTGGACGCATTTTGACACGTGGTTTGGTTTCCGTGAATTTCGCTTGCACCTCGAAAGCGAGTTTCTCAATGAACTCTGAGACTTCCGGGGAACCTCTCGACGGCCGGTAACTCATGAGTTGAACATTGTATCTAGAGAGAAAACGCCTCTTTTGCATTTCAATATCGGCTTGGTCTTCAACCAGTGCGAAGTGCCTCCGATCAGACCCCTCAATCGTGAAATTGGTAAGAAAATCTCGAACTTCCTGTAATGTCGCACCGAGGAACAGAATTGTCTTGGATCGACAGATTGAATTCAAGAACTCAAGGAGCCGTGGCTCCTTTCGGAGAATACCCTGCCGAAATTCGTCAGAAAAAAGACTGAAACTCTCCACATTCTTCAGATCCCCATACAACTTCAGAATAATGAATTCATTCTGGCGAAGCAGTTGAGCGAACGTTGGAGCGTCGCTGGTTGTAAGAACGACCGGCTTTCGGTCGAGGAACGCCTGCTCTAGGAGATTATCCCACGCTGTCGTGAGAATAGCAGCAAACGGAATCCGCTGGAGCGACCTGTACGTAGGCGGTATTCCAGCCACACGCTGTTCGTACAAGTCTCTAACTGTTTGAAGGACGCGACTCCGTGGGACTCTGTTTGAAATAAGTTCAGCAGCCGCTATCAAGTCGCCCGTTTGGAGCGCCAGTCTGACGGTATCCCAATCTCGTTCTGCTCCGGCATCTTCCTCCCTCTCAACAATTCGTGCTAGCACGTCACGCAAGGTGGGCAAACCTGCCAGTGCACCCAACTTACTGCCTGCGAATAGCACACATTCACCCTCTGCACATACGACAGCTAGCCCCCGAGGAACAGAGGGCACTACCGGTTTTCCATAAGTTCGAGTTGATGCTGGCTCGCTGAATTCTGCCAACGATTTAAGACGGTTCACTTCTTGTTCGAGAGATTTTCTTGCGCGCAACTCACGAATGTATTGATATGCAAATGGGATTGTGATTAGAGCAACAGTTAGCGGGACATACGACAAAATTGCTTGAAGTAAATAGTCCCATAGGGACGACATGTTAAGTCCTCAAAGATCTAGTTGTTCTCATGCATCTGCATAGATAAGAATCATACGTGGTATCGCGTTTCTAGTCTCGTGAGAAGACTAATCAAGCTACAGTTTTTCTACTCAAGCATGTTGAACGGGATTCGAAAATGGGCTTAACCCAGACTCCGAAATCGTCCAAATAGTCTGGGTTAATCTCCCCGCGGTAATAGGTCGACGACTATGCGCACCATCGTAGGGCGCAGTTCGAGTGCAGAAGTGAAGACCACGCAAGAAATCGGGTTCAAATTCAGTTGCCAGCACCATTGATGTCACATACATTTCGCCTGTCCCAGCTACGCAAGGTTTCACGACAACAGAGGTTACTGTGCGAATCTTCCGGTTATGATATCAAACAGTTTGACTACATTTTCAACTGATTTATCGACGAGTTCCTGCTCCGATTTATCGCGATTGGAATTCATCATAAGCAGCTTGAACATTTGTCGAGAGACCAGGGTCTTGTTGAATTCCTTCCCCTTATTCCTGAACCAATCGTCGTATTTGTTTACTGTCTTCCGGTTTCTACCGAGCGTATCTAGTTCTTCAACTTCTGGAACTTGTTCAAGGATGTCCTCGTAAGCCATCCTGAACGCTCTATAGTATAGGTTCGGATCAAGGAGATCCTCGGTGTCCCCATCCCTGTCGATCACCTCTTTGATCTCTACGAAGTGCCTGCTGTAATCTTCGTCAGGGACCTTTTGTCTGATGTCCTGCGTCTTCTGACCGCTATCTACCACTATCACAAAGTCGATTCCTAGAGTTTTGAACAGCCTGCAAAAATCGGGAGCACCGTCTATTCCGTTTATACAATTAATTGAAAATAGATCCTTGTGTAAGTGCGCCAAACCTCGTTGCTCCAAGTATTCATTAAAGGCTGAGATGGTATCCATGTCGCTAATGCCTTCGAATGCGACGGTCCGGGGGGCCCCAAACAAAGAGTACTTGGCGGGTGAACCTATATTTCGCCTTACTCTCTCAAGTAGATCCGATCTCGAGTCGCCCCTTACTCTTTCTACCTTCGTTCCTGCTTCTTTCTTTTCGACAACTCTAATGCGGTCTATTCTCCAAGGGTCTACCAACGGACGCTCATGAGTAGCGTATAGAATCTGAATTTTTCCCGACTCCGCCATGCTGTTAAGGAATCGCAGAACATCCGCCTTACCTTCGTCGTGTAGACTTGTGGCGGGATTATCAAGCAGCACGATGCCGGCAGTCGATTTCAGTGATAGGTCAGCGGACATTTCTAAGAAGAATGATGTAAACCATTTGAATCCGTCGCTTCCGTCAAGAACAGAAGTAATCTTGTGTGTTGTTCGATCGGCTACGGTTAAAGTCAGTTGATCACCGCCTATACCGACTTGGAAATCATATTCCTCTTGGGTCCAAAAACTGTTTAACTGGTCGCTCAGGCTCTTCGATATCACTCGGAGGTAAGCCTCCTGATCTGCCTTGGGAGCGTTCCGAATTCTTTGCACCCCACTAGGCTTCAAACCGCTAATTATGGCGAGACAATGGAAAGTCTTCGAACTCTCTGGTTTGCTGATAAACTCGTCTAATGACATTTTGTCAGCAAGCTCGAAGACATCTCGTTTGTAGGCAGGTTTTGGGATAACATCTAGTAGCTTTTTTACGGGATCTTGTTCAAGTGCGGTAGAGATCTCGTTGCGTAGGGCTTGCAATTCAGACAATCTTTGGTTAAGTTCGTTCTGGTAAGGTCCATCCTTCGGTATCCCGTTCATTGCATTCCTCACCGTTTGCAACGATAGATCAAGTTCCTTGAGGTTCGCTAGATTGGTCTGAGAGAAATCATCAATTGCTTTGAAGTATGTGGCCTGTTGTTGTGCTAGATTCGGCACCCTGGGGGCTGCGCTGGTAAAGTCGTTCTTGGTGTTTTGAAGAATAGTACTAATTCTGGTGTTGAAAGGCTCTAGAGTTATCGATCCTTGCTTGATGGAACCCTTCATTGTCTTGATTTCGAAGTGTCCATCAAAGTACCGGTTAATCTCAATTTTATCTACGCCTCGAAATTCTTCCGGCAACAGCATTCCATCCGTAGTCTCGATCCTAAAAATAGCAGATAGCTGAAGAATGTCGCTGGCTCTTAACTCGCCGTTCGAAAATTTTTGTTTTGTATCCGATCCATTGGGGAGTTCAGTCTCGTGGAAGACTTTTTCGGGAGCGAGCCCGGAGGTCATCTCCAAAAATGACGTCTTCCCAGATCCGGTCATTCCAACGAGGGCTGTAATATCTGACTCGATTTCAACTGTCCCTGAATCAATTATGGATTTGTAGTTTTGCGTCCGAATTGATTCTAGTCGCATGCCATGATTTAGCGCTTGCAGTATAGATTAAGCTAGTGAAGCTGAGAAAATGTGGTATCCTTAGTATCCCTTGGTGTGCGCACACACCTTCAAAGGAGGAGACGGTGGTCCGATTCTGAACAGCCGCACCAATGATACCACACTTCAGACGGTCTTCCTTGCATGTCTTCGAAGCACTCGGAAGTGAGCATCGAGTTCCGAGACTGGTTGAATGCTCGTATCTTCTGCTGGAGAGACGATATTGTTAATTCTAAAAGCCTTAACAATATTCTGCATTGACCAAACGACCAACAAGGTATTGAGAAACACGGCCAGTCCGTAGTTTACCAGTTGAAACACGTAAAATCTGATCGTGCCTTCGAACAGAATCGGGTCCAAAATCGCAGTGCTCCCTAGCAAACCAAAGCGTTGCAGCTGTTGAGCAGTAACTATGCCTTGATAGACTGGAATGAATACCCATACAAGAGCAGGAACGGCCACGAGTAGAAATGAGCAGATCAATATTAGTGAGAAATCCCTGAGCTTGTATACTACTTGTGATTGATAGGATCGATATAGCATCTCTTCGCTCGAAATATGTCGACGAGAGGTTTTTCCGGGATATTGCGTGTTTTCCATGTCGCGGGTGAGTCTATTGTTAATTCTCAAGAGTAGCCTGATTTCCTTGAGAAAGGATGAACATACCGTGTAGCCAATAATTAGTAAGACAATTAAGGCAACACCTACGATAGCCGCTGAGACATAACGCTCAGGTCCCGCTCCAACGAATTCGCAACATCTGGGGTTTCGCAGAGTGATCTGTGCGATGTCGATCTGATCGATAAAGTCGGTCAGAACGGCGAACAATGATGAGCCAACGATCGCGCCTGCAACGAGAATGCCAACTCTCAGGCTACGCGTTACTTGACTGAGCAATTTAGCCACTGTTTCGAATTCAGTCATGGCTGTCGGACGCTCCAGTATTCTTCATACTCAGATATTCGTCTAGTTGCCTTAGTTTTAGGGCCACGTCGGTGCTAAGGTGCTTAACCAACTGATCATGGAAGACTATTCCTTGAGACGTTATTTCAAGCTCTTCTTCTGCATTGCGTTGTAAGTACTGCTGACGAAGCAGATACTCGATGTACTTTTTCGCCTCCTTGCTTCCGAGTTTTGCCTTATCCCTCACCAGGTTATCACTCAGGGGAAGTGGTTCTTCTCTGTATGTTGGGAGATATTCTTTCACTCTATTCCAATCAGATTCGGTTAGGCGTCCGTCAAGAGCTCTCCTTCTGAAATCGTTGAAATCGGTCTCGTCTAGCCGAAATAAATCCAAAATGTTCCTTAGCTTCTCCGAACGACTATGCTTAGTCAAAGTTTCCGGAATAATGTTCCGGAACTTGTTTCTGAAAAGAGTTCCGAAACATCGTTGTATACATTTAGGATCATAATGTACGTGATTCCAATTGAAAACACATCATGAAAGTGGGATGAGCAGCCCTACTTTGAGGGCTCTGCCGATATGTCTTCTCCTAGTTATGCTCTGCAACAGCAGATATGTGGTTGCTGTGGCCAAAGCAAATACGGCTACCACTCCAGCTTGGACTCTCAACTACTATCTGTCTGCAAATTCCATCCAGCCCGGAGGCCAGATCAGTTTGTCCATCGAAATAACGGTTCAAAAACAAGTCTACGATTTCGACTTGCAGGTTGAACCGGGAACGCCGCTGACCGTCAGTGGCGGTCATATTCATATCAATTCATTAAGTCCGGGGGATGTCCGGGACGAGAACTTTACGATCAATGCACCATCATCTGTCCAAGAGGGAGAAGTGTACGTTGTCAATCTCCTCGCGCTGAGTTTTTCAGATCCAGCCCCATTTTGGGGCAGACTCGGGCAGTCGCCAGATATTGTGTTTGATACGACCCTGAAACCCGAAAACGCGATGCAAGTGAAAGTAGTCGCACAGCCGCTTCTGATGATCTCAAGCTTCATGCTTAGCACCTCGAACCCAACCGTTGGGGATACTGTTACCGCCACAGCCGTTATCAACAACCAGGGTACCGCGCCGGTCGTTAACGTCAACGCAACCATACAAGTGCCTCCGAGTGTTACGATTACTAATGGCCAAGCTTCGCAGCTTCTTGGGGACATCCCTCGCGGTCAATCTGCAACGGTGAGTTGGACATTTGTACCGCAAACAGCGGGCTCCTACTCAATCTTTCTTCAGGTGTCATCATCCAACCAAAAAACAGCGACTAGCGCACAAGCTTTGACCGTAAACCCTTCCTTGTGGCAGCAGATTACAACATCTGCTAGTCTGATTACGATAGCCTTTGTTGTTGTGGTGTTACTCTTAATCTCTATAATTTTCAAGAAAATGCAAGGCTAGTTGCGTTTGCCAGCTAGGGCTCGGGGCTACTCGATCGGGCAGCGCATTAGAAGGCATGCTACCCTAGAAGAGAAAGAGCTTCGAGATCTCAGTCGCGAAGTCGAGAGGCTCCGGAGCGAAGTGCGGTCGCGAAGCGAAGAGGTGCGCGGCATTTTTGCGATTGGCGCAATAGCCGCTCTTGTTGCGGTAAGAGCCCAACTAGAAACAGCAACGCTATTCGGATTTCCGATACTTAGTCTTCTGGATTTTCTTTTGGCCTTCTGGATTCTGTACGTAGTAGTGATGGCGATAGGGCTATCGGAAGATATCTACGGGCCCGTGATTGCCAAGTTTTGTAGACGTCTCGGCAAAACGTTCTTCGCAACAGGAACTATATTCATCGCGGCACTAATCATCACAGAAATCCTCGTTTACGTAGTTATGTGGATAGTCAGTGGAGGATTCCCAACAGAACTTACGTTTCTAGCATTAATGTGCCTGTTGGTCACATTGTTCTGGTTCAAAAGGCAAGGGACGACGTAGCCTCAGTCCGGTGATCATTTTCAATTCGCTCCAACGTTTCGAGCAACAGTTCTCCTCTTTGGACAGTCACATCCGGACACCACTAGACCGCACACACACTAAAACGAAACATGACCAGAGATCGATCGATTAATCGATCGAACTTGTTGGTAGGAACCTACGTTTCGGCCCGTACAGGCTTCCGGGGTTTCGCCGCTCTTAACCCACTAGCGGTATTTGTAGTGTCCTTCGAATATGTCTCTGGTTTTGTGTCCTTCTTCGTAGTATTCGTCGTCGAACGGCGGTACGTTCAGGGAGGAGGCGAAGTCGTAGATTCCGGACCACTTTAGGTCGAGGATGCGGCGGATGCGTTTTGCGATTTCGGGTACGGGGATTCGTTCGACTATTGGTTCGAAGAATCCAACTATGATGAGTTTCTTCGAGTCATCTTCCGATAGGCCTCGGGACATGAGGTAGAAGATTTCTTCCTCATTGATCTGCGCAACCGACGCCGAGTGTGTGGCCTTCACGTCATTAGTGTCAATTTCAAGCCCGGGTATGGCATCAGCGAGAGCGTCTTTGCCGAGTATCATTGCGTGTTCCGCGAGGTAGGCCCGAGAGTTCTTGGCGTTGTTGTTTATCCTAATCATGCCCTTGAAGATCGCCCTAGACTTATCCTTCACCACTCCTTTCGAGATGGCGTGGCCGCTCGTGTTTGGTCCGCTATGCGTTATGTTCGAAACCGTATCGAACCGCTGCGTCCCAGCACCAAACACAACCTCAACATTCTCAGACGACGCGCCCGATTCCTTCATTACGCTCTCAACTCGAGAACGTGTAAACGCACCACCCAACAGCCCTGAGGACCACACCATCTTGCTGTCCTGTTTCCCGATCGACTTCTTGTTCGAGAACACGTTTACGCTTTGGCCGAGATTCATGATGCTCCCGTAAGTAACCTCTGCCCCTTCGTGGAGGTGCACTTCCGAGAGGCCGCTGTAGGTTGATTTCTCCGATTGGGCGGTCAGACGCGTTGAGTATAATTCTTCGAGAACCGTGAACTTGCTCCGGTTTTCCGCCATTACAAGGTTCTGGGCGAAAGTCCCGTGTCGTTCAGCGTCAAGTATGGTTACGCATCTGAATGGGACGGTTACCTCAATGCCCTTAGGCACGCGCAGGTAGAACCCGGATGTGAAGAGGGCATTATTCAACGCGGCGAACTTGTCTTCCTCTGGTAGTATTGCTTTCTCAAGGAAGTAGCGGCGGAAGAGTTCGGGTTCGTTGCGAATCGCGGTGCCTATGTCGGTGAATGTTACGCCTTCCTTTCGGAGGGCTTCGGGTATGTCGGCGGGGAAGGTTTTCGATTCGATCTGAAATATGGTGAGAGCTCTGTCGGATTTCAGCTTGTCCATGACTGTTTCGATTTGGGCTTTCGAAGGCTCGGTAGGAGTTAGCGTTGTAGATTCGAAATCTACTCCAGCCAAGTCCACGTACTTGGTGTAAAGGTTGGAAGTTTCAGCCGGTAGCTTTCGGAAGAGGTCGAGTGACTTGAGACGGAATTCTCGCAACCAATCCGGTTCCTTCCTAGATTCTGCAAGTGAGCGGATGTATTGGTCGGTTGCTTGGGTTAGCGTTAACGTCGACATTAGTATGCACTGCCTCGGACGGTAGGGTTCGGTACAAGTTAAAGGTGGGTTGGTTTAGCCGACTGAGCCGGCCATTTCCATTTGTATGAGTCTGTTTAGTTCGATGGCGTATTCCATTGGTAGTTCCTTTGTGAATGGTTCCATGAATCCCATAACGATCATGCTGAGTGCTTCCTGCTCTGAGAGTCCGCGGGACATTAGGTAGAACAGTTGGTCTTCGCCGACCTTGCCTACTGAAGCCTCGTGGGTTGTTGTTGCGTCGTCTTCGTTGATCTCGTTGTACGGGTAAGTATCCGTCCTTGAATATTCGTCGAGCAGTAGGGCGTCGCATCTGACGGTTGATCTAACCTGCTTAGCTCCTTTGGCTACGTGTAGGAGGCCTCTGTACGTTGTCCTTCCCCCATCCTTTGAGACTGATTTGGAAGTGATTCGGGACGTGGTGCGTGGGGCTATGTGTACAATCTTTCCGCCTGCATCTTGGTGTTGGCCTTTGCCGGCGAATGCTACTGAGAGAATCTCTCCCTTCGCTCCCGGTCCGAGCAAGTAGATTGATGGATATTTCATTGTGAGTTTGCTGCCGAGGTTTCCGTCCACCCATTCAACAGTCGCGTTGGCGTATGCGTAGGCTCGCTTCGTGACCAAGTTGTAAACGTCTCCAGACCAATTCTGGATAGTAGTGTAACGCACCTGCGCGCCGGGTCTAGCAATAATCTCAACCACCGCCGAGTGCAGTGAATCGGTTGAGTAGATTGGGGCTGTGCAACCTTCTATGTAGTGGACTCGGCTGTTCTCGTCGGCTATGATGAGCGTTCGCTCAAACTGTCCCATGTTCTGCGTGTTGATTCTGAAATATGCCTGAAGCGGCACATCAACCGTGACTCCCGGTGGCACATAGATGAAACTTCCACCACTCCAAACAGCGCTATTCAACGCAGCGAACTTGTTATCCTCAGGTGGAACTACGGTCCCGAAATATTTCTTGAATATGTCCGGGTTTTCACGTAGAGCCGTGTCGGTGTCCTTGAAGATGATTCCTTTCTTCGCGAGGTCGTCTCTGAGGCTGTGGTATACGACTTCGGATTCGTATTGAGCTCCAACGCCACCCAAGAACTTCTGTTCGGCTTCTGGTATTCCCAGTTTGTCGAAGGTGTTCTTGATGTACGGGGGGACGTCTTCCCATGAGCGGCTTTTCTTCTCGGTGGGGCTTGCGTAGTATAGCATTTCGTCGAACTTGAGAGTGGTAAGGTCCCCGCCCCACATGGGCAAGGGCCTCTTCAAGTAGTGATCATAAGCGCGCAGCCTGAACTGGAGCATCCAGTCAGGTTCCTTCTTTATCTTAGAAATTCTCTCGACAACTTCCCTGGTCAATCCAGGTGGAAACTTGTACTCGTAATCTTCGGTGGAGTCTCGGAAGTTGTACTTAGTATAGTCAATGTCGAGGGTCTGCTTGGTCGCCATCGTTAATCACTGAGCCCCTCGCATGACATACGTAATAAGGGTTCCCTTCAAACCGTTGCAGCAGCCTCCTCCTCGATCCACGTATACCCTTTCTCCTCAAGCAACTTCGACAATTCCGGTCCGCCGGACCTGAATATTCGGCCATTCACCATCACGTGCACGAACTGAGGCCTGATGTACTCAAGAATGCGTTGATAATGCGTGATCAATAGCACGCCCATCTGCGGCCCAGCCATTCCCGCAACAACCTCAGCAACCTTCCTAACCGCATCAATATCCAAACCCGAATCAGTCTCATCCATAATCGCAATCGCGGGTTGGAGAATTGCCATCTGAAGAACCTCGGCCCTTTTCTTCTCGCCGCCCGAGAATCCTTCGTTCAAGTACCGCTTCGTAAATGCGGGGTCCATATCAACCTCTTTCAATTTCTCCTCCAGCTTCTTCTTGAATGCAAGAGCCGAGATCATCTCACCCCCGACGCCCTTGGTGTCGCTCTTCGCTTCGCCATGAAGCGATCTGTAGGCTGAGCGGAGGAATTGTGCGAGTGGGACGCCGGAAATTTCTAGAGGGTACTGGAACGCTAAGAAGAGACCTTTCTTCGCGCGAAGGTCCGGTGCCATGCCCACGATACTCTCCCCGTCTACCAGGATGTCTCCGCTGTCAACTTTGTACTTCGGGTGGCCCATCAGCGTGTTTGCTAACGTGCTCTTTCCCGAGCCGTTTGGGCCCATGATCGCATGAATTTCTCCTTGCGCAACTTTCAGGTTGACTCCTTTCAGAATCTGTTTGCCTTCGATGCTAGCATGAAGGTCTTTGATTTCGAGTGTTGTTGGCATTCGTTTTCATTCCGTACAGGTTTTGTTCGGGTAGAGGAATTTGGCGCTATTAAATATGACGTACGTTATGAAAAGCTCAGAGCCCAATCGGCAGCGGCGACGACTTCCGATAAGGGCCGCGCTTCCGCTTCCGCGCCTTCGTCCTCTTCTCAATATTACGTTGAATGTGATCCGTAACATCCGACATAGTTACTCAACATCTTCGACGTAAATCGCGAACCGGCTCCTAAGAGTTCTCACTGAGCCTCAGCAGCTTTAGGTTGCGGGTCCACACGTTCGTAAGTGACTCCCATGCGCCCCTTGTCTCCATGAAACTCCGACCGGTAATTGCCGTTGTTCGTAGGTAACTTTGCAAGGCGTTCGGGGCTCCAGACGAGAAGTTCACGATCGTATTCCGCAAGTTCGTAGTCTGGCGAGTAATCCAATGCTCCAGTGGGACAATAATCTGTGCAGAAATGACAAAAACAGCAGCGTGCGTACCAGTACTGTGGAAATCTATTCTCAGGGTTCTGCGGGTGTTCATTCCCATCTGCAGGTGGGACGAATGATATGCACCTCTCGGGACAGATCCAGGCGCAGATTCCGCATCCGGTGCACTTCTCCATGTATAGGATGTGTCTTCCCCTGTACCCCTTGGGTAGCTGTATTTTCTGGTAGGGGTATTTCATTGTGAATGTTCGTTTGAAGATGTGCTTGATTCCTTCGTACATAGCCGCGAAAACCATGGGGGGAAACCTCTTTAGCGGTCCGCCTCTACGGGCCAGTAGTCTAAGCTGCCGTAAATTATTGGCATGTCTGCGACGTGGACGTTTCGAATTAGGTAGGGCAATGCGATGAGGGTTCGAAACGAACCGTTCATGATTTTCACTCTGCTCGGTTTATCGCTGTTGTCGCCCTTGACCATGTAAGTTAGTTCACCGCGGGAGGATTCAACGCGGCCGACCGCTTCCCCCTCCGGTATAATCAGAGGAGCTTTTCGTGCGATCGGTCCCTTTGGCATCTTCTCCAGTGCTTGGCGAATTATCTTGATGCTCTGTTTCATCTCTTCGAATCGAACTAGGAATCGCGCGTAGGAGTCGCCTTCTTCGAAAACCGGGATTTCAAAATCTAGGTCAGCGTAGGCGCCGTATGGCTCCACCTTACGAACATCGTATTTGACGCCCGACCCGCGGAGAACAGGGCCCGTGAGGCCGAGCTTTATGGCCTCTTCGCGCTTGAGTGTGCCTATGCCTTTCGCTCGGGCGATGACGAGTGGGTTGCTGAAGAATATGCGGTCGTATTCGACGAGCCGCCTCTCGAAATAGTCGAGCAGTTTGAGGAGGCGGTCTTGGAATTCTGCGGGAAGGTCACGTCTCGGTCCTCCGGGTGCAAGGAACGAGTAGGTTAACCTGGCACCGGTCAACATCTCAGCCAATTCTATGAACAGGTCCCGGTCCCCGAAAGCGTACATGAAGATCGTTGTGTGGCCTGAGAATACGCCGGCGTTGATTGCCAACCAGTACAGGTGGCTCATGATACGGTTCATCTCCGCGGCTATCGTAGAGATGTACTGCCCGCGTGGAGGAACCACCACCCCCTGCATTTCCTCGATTGGCATAACATAGCCCCAGTTGAGGTGGATTGCATCGATGATGCAAGGCCTCTCTAAATGTGGGATGTTGCTCACTGCGGTTCGGTATTCGGCGATCTTCTCACAGCCACGGTGAACATATCCAATATCTGGGTCGACGCCGACTATGTAATCGCCGTCAACGCGCATGAGCATTCGTAAGTGGCCTGAGCCCGGGTGTTGCGGCCCAACCGACACATCCAGCGTTCCAGGTTCCTTCGCGGCCGTCATAGTGATTTGCGAGGGAGGAGGCTTCATTTGGTCCGGGGCCGGGTTTGTGGTCATCGCTGTCCCATCTCTGGGAATTTGATATCCTTCAGCATCGGCGGTGGTCCTTCCCAGTTATCTAGAGTCAACAGTTTTCTAAGGTCCGGGTGTCCTTCGAACTTTACACCGAACATTTCGAAAGTCTCCCGTTCGTGAAAATGAGTGCTCTCCCATACGGAGGTGGCTGAGGCGATCGTCGGGTTGTCGCGAGGTAGGTCAGCTTGTAGAATCACGATTAGATCTTCTATCTCTGGTTTTGAGAACGAACCCGTGAAGTAGAGGACCTCGATCTTCTTGTGTGTTGGGTCGTCGACGCCAGCCACTCCCTTGACGTGGTCGAAGCCAAGTTCGTCGCACATGTACCGCGCGATGTCAAGCAGCTTATCCTTGTCGAAGTGGATTGTTATGCGATGCTTTCCTTCGATCTTCGAATCTTTGATCGCGTCCGGGAAATGTGTCTTCAGCTTGTTCACTAAGTCTTCTTCTCTAGTAGGGGTTTGGGTGGCCACTAGGCGAATACCTCTTCTCTGCGGATCTTCTCGCGTAGCTTCACGATTGCGCTGAGGAGCGCTTCGGGCCTTGGGGGGCATCCGGGGATGTATACGTCTACTGGGAAGATTTTGTGGACGTCGTTTACTATGCTGTATGAATCGTGAAACAGTCCACCGGAACACGCGCAGTCTCCCATCGCGATTACGTACCGTGGTTTCGCCATCTGCTCGTAAACTATCTTCAACCGCTTCGCCATCTTCTTCGTGACTGTACCTTCGACGATGATGAGATCGCACTGCCTCAGCCCACCGGCTACCGCTTGAAATCCGAACCTCTCGGGGTCCAAGCGTGGGCCCATCATCGCGCCAAACTCAGCGCTGCAACAAGCGGTTGTGATGTGAACTGGCCAGAGGGCGTACATGCGGCTCCAGTTGATCATGAACTTGATCGGGCCCGAGCCAGTTATCGACCTAACAACTTCGCTTATCTTCCCAATCCAAACCCCAGCGAAGTCCTGGAGAGTTTCCTGGCTCATTCTATCCCGACCGTTAGGCTACGCACACGGGGGTGCCTACACCATTGAAAAACTTTGTCGACTTATTGGGACATGTCGCATCAATGACAGACATGACTGCACGGGCTACGAAGCCAGCTCTTTCAGAGCGGACACAACTTCCTCGGTGTGCTTCGTTACGTCGACTTTCGGGAACACTTTCGCAATCTTACCTGACTTGTCGATGATGAATGTTACGCGGCTTGCGCCCGTTCCCGTGTCCTTAAGGACTCCATACGCGTTGGCGATTCGTTTCTCCTTATCGCTGATGAGTGGAAACTTTAGCCCATATTTTGAAGCGAACCTACCGTGAGACTGGATGCTGTCCAAGCTGACTCCAATAATTTCCGCACCCATGTCCCTGATCGGTTGCAGGTTGTCCCTGAAGCTGCACGCTTCCCTTGTGCACCCGGGTGTGTCATCCTTGGGGTAGAAGTAGAGTACTACGTTCTTCTTTCCTACAAAGTCCTTCAGCCCCAGCTTACTTCCATCTGATGTTGGGCCTTCAAAATCAGGAGCTGGGTCTCCCGCTTTCACTTTTATGTCCATTAATCAAAACACCGGCGATTCTGTAATCGCGTTAACCGCTTTGATCACTGTTCGCATACGTGGCAGGAGTCTACGTCCATGGTTGGTTCGAGTTTCTTGTGAAGGTCGCACATGTACCTGTTTCTCCGAACGTAGTCGCATGCTGCCTCGATCTTACTCATGACCTCAATCTGGGGGACCTTTTGCGTCGATACAAGCTGCGCGATCTCTCCCGTTGCTTGGTCAACCTCCTTTATTCCCTTGAGCTTGATCGCTGCGCCGCGCTTTTCGTGAAGGTATTTGCTGACGGCTGGTTGCGTTACTCCAAGAAGTTTCGCCGCCTCCTGTTGAGTCATCCCATGCTCCTCGACGAGGCGCTTCACAACCAACGCCCGGATAGCTGGGATTACGGATTTCGAAGCTAGCTCTTCAGGGAGAATCATAGGCATAGAATAGTTCCACGATTCCGAGTATGACAGAGGTTATATAAACAGTGTATGTCGGTCTTCCAATCTACAATCTATCTTGTGATTCGCTGGGTAGCAGTATGTCGTGGGGTCCTGCTTCTTGAGCGCCTGATGGGCTTAGCGCGGCTAACTTTGCCTTGCTCCAAAGTTCCTCGATATTCCGTGCGCCGGCGTATCCCATTGATGCGCGGAGGCCCGAGACTAATTCGTCGAGAGCATTCGTGACTTCGCCCTTGTAGGGAACCCAACCCTCAACTCCTTCTGGGACGCCTTTGGAGGGCATGCTGTAGCGGTCGAGCGAGTACCTCTTCGCACGTGCAGTTGGACTTCCCATGCCCCGGTATTGTTTGTAGTATCGGCCTCCGATCGTAATCAGAGTTCCAGGGGATTCCTTACACCTGGCAAAGAGGTTTCCAATCATTACAGCAGACGCGCCAGCGGTCAGAGCGATTGCCACATCACCAGGAGTTCGGATGCCCCCATCAGCGATTATCGGTATCTTAGCCGCATATTTCTCCACCGCATCCGAAACCTGAGCGGTTGCGAACAGGGTTGGTGATCCAGCTTTTGTTATCTCTGCCGTCGTACAGATTGACCCCGATCCAATACCCACCCTGAAGCCGCTTACATGTTCCAATTCCGTGATCACGTCTTCAGCCGCTTCGAAGGTTCCTATGTTTCCAACAATGACGTCGGCTGAAACTTCCGCCAGGATTTTCTTGGTGGCTCTGAAGACGTTTTCATTATGGAAATGTGAAACGTCCGTGATTAGAATGTCAGCGTATTCGTCGAGCTTCTTCGCCCTATCCAAGTCGAAGGGCGACACGGCTGCGGCGCATAAGAGATGGCCGGTCTCGTCCCGTGCAGCGTCGGGGTATTTCCCCCTCAAGAGTATGTCTTTGAAGGTCATTAGGCCTGAAAGTTCGCCGACCTCGTTAACGATTGGCAATTTCTCGATCTTATTATCGTGAAGCAGACGTTGGGCCTCCTCCAACGTCGTTCCCTCCTCTGCTTTTACGACATCCTTAGTCATAACCTGCTTCACAAGTAGGGCGGGCTGTGAAAATCGTAGGTCACGACCCGTCACTATGCCAACGAGCTTCGTCCCATCAACCACAGGAAAACCCGAGATGTTGTGTTGCTCCATGAGCGCTAACGTTTGCCCGACTGTGTTGGTAGGCGTGACCGTTACCACGTCCCGTATTACGAGTGCCTCTGCTCTTTTGACTCGCTTTACCATCTGCACCTGCTCTTCTGTAGAGCAGTTTCTGTGAACAACACCCAGCCCACCTTGCCGCGCAATCGCGATCGCCATGTCGCTCTCCGTGACCGTGTCCATCGGCGACGACACAAACGGAATATTGAGTGCATGCGTCTTTGTTACACGCGTGTGCACGTCGACTTCGCTAGGCTCAACTTCAGCTCTTCCGGGAAGAATTACTACATCGCGAAATGTTAACGCAACTTGTATGTCCCTGAACTTCGATAGAAATGATTGCCTGGAGGTCTCCTCGGCTTTCATTGGTTTGACTCCTTGTCATTGCAACTATGATGATTCGGAATTTAAGCTATAATTCCGACAACGCTCAAATCTCGATTTGGGCCAAATCCGTTGCGAGCGTCACCTCGCTTCCATATTCCTGAGTGGCCTCATGCATGAATTCGTCCTCCCTGTGATCGTTAGGGGGAGGAATATGGAACAACGCCAACTTCCCTGCACCCGCTTCTTTTCCAGTCCTTCCGGCCATTCGTGCGGTGGAGTGCTTGGTTAATTCCGCGATCGGAGCCTGGTCCTCGAGGAATGTTGCTTCGTGGACTAGGAGGTCTACATCCCGTGCCAATCGGATGAGTACGGGTGAATAGATTGTGTCAGCGCCGTAGCAGATCGATTTTCCTTGTGAATCAAGCCTGAATGCTAAGGTGGGGACACTGTGGTCTGTTAGGCAGGTTTGAATGTCGCCAACTCTGTCGCCGAACTGTATCTCGGTAATTGTCAAGGGGAACGTGAAGAATGTGTCCGGTGTATTCGTGCACTCTCGCAGTTTCTGTAAGATTAGTTTGAATCCCGGCGGTCCGGTGATTTGTAGTGGGTTCTTGCGCCCGTCGATCTGAATGGCCCACAGGAACGGGATGAGGTCCGATATGTGATCTGCATGGCAGTGGGAGATGAAGATGGATGATATGCGCTCGGTCTCGAGTCTAGATCGGCGTATGTTCCCAAGCGCTCCCGGCCCAAGGTCAAAGACGATTGAGTCATCCACAAGCATGGAAGGGCAGGCTCGCTTCGCACTGACGGCCGACCCTCCTGAGCCCAGAAAGGTGAGTCTCAACTGGGATGCCTACCGCTTGCGCTTTGGCTTTGAACGCTTCTTCGGTTTACGGTTGGTCGGCGGGGCATCGATCGGTGCAACTACTTCATCGCTCATGGCGCTCACCTTAACTGAGGAATCACCCTGTCCCTAAAGGTTTCTAGGGGCCGGATCTCGGTGTCCCCCGTAAAGCCAAGGACGAAGGTCTTCACCCCCAAATCTTTGAATCTTCTCAACTGATTCACGCAAACATCCGGAGGCCCAACAATAACCCCCCTATCGAGCAGGGACTTCCTGAATTCCGACACCGACTTCCCTCTTTCCTTTGCTCCTTTCTCGACATACGCTTCGACCTCGGACTCGTTTTCTCCGATCAGGAGAAAACCCTGCCAAGATATGATCAATTCATCCTTCTTCTTACCGAGTTTTTCGCAGTAGCGAAGGGCGGATTGGATAATGGCGTCGACCTCGCTCAACGAACTAGAGGTTGCATTGAGGCCGTCGGCGTATCGGATCGCGAGAAACGGCAAAGTTCTCCGGCCACTAGCGATGCCAACTAGGATCTTAGGTCGCGGTTTCTGTATGGGTTTGGGGGAGCTTATGGCATTTCGAATTGTGTAAAACTTCCCCTCGAAGGACGTGTTCTCTTCGGTCCATAGTTTCTGAATTATTATCAGCGCTTCTTTCAGTTGCTTCATTCTTGTGGCTTGGTCGGGGAAATCGTATCCATAACTTCGGTATTCTTCCTCGTTCCATCCGGCACCTATTCCAAGGATTAATCGTCCGTGACTCAGTAGGTCGACCGTTGTGGCCATTTTCGCCAGCAAAGAAGGATGCCTGTAATTGACGCAAGTGACCATCGTTCCAATTTTCAGACTCTTTGTCATAGCGGCCAGCGCAGCAAGGGTCGTCCAAGCTTCTAGGCAGGGTTGTGTCTTGTCACCGAGCGCGTAGAAGTGGTCATACAACCAGGCCGATTCGTACCCAAGCTCTTCTGCCGCGGTCCAGACTTTCAACAATTCATCGTACGAATATCCACCCTGTCCCGTCTTCACACCAAATTGCAAATTAGACACCTGGAGGAGGTCGGTAACGTCAAGTCTCCATCGGATGAGGTTTAGGTTTCTGTTGGTGGACGATCTCTTCGTTTCCACTGAATGAACTCTAACCGGTTACCGTAAGGGTCTTCTGTATAGAGACGATCTGCGCCTTCCATCGGTTCGTCACAGTTAACGGGGATTCCCGCGGACCGTAATCGCTGACGTAGTATTTGCAAGTCGTTTACCTCGAACGCCGGATGGGCCTTCTTATTTGGGTGAAAGTTCATCGCATTCTGCATACCGATGTGTAATTGGTTTAAACCGACTTGAAACCACACACCACCACGTCTTTGAAGATTCTCCGATTTCGGAATCTCCGTCATACCGAGAATTGCGCCGAAAAACTCACGTGCCTTTTCCTCGGAACCGGTAGGCGCGGCTAGTTGAACATGATCGATCCTTAGGAACTCAGGCTTCTCTGTCATTGTCATCCCGTCGGTAATGCTCTGAAACTAATATTAGATTCAACTTTTCCCGATCCGTGTCTTTCCTCTAGCTACGATAAGCACTTATAGCGCAAGTTCGGTTTTGCCTCATTCATCATCAAGGAAAGTGCAAGCACATGGGAAGTGGTGCCGGAGGTATTCTCGCTGCGAGGAAGGCGAAGAAGGATAGGCGTCGCTTTAGATGGCACTATAGACCCTTCAAACGAAGAATGCTTGGCCTTGACTTTAAGGCGGATCCGCTACAGGGTGCGCCGCAGGGACGCGGGATCGTTCTCGAAAAGGTTGGGGTGGAGTCGCGACAACCTAACAGCGCTGTGAGGAAAGCCGTGCGGGTTCAACTAATCAAGAATGGTAAAGTCATAACCGCCTTCGTCCCAGGTGACGGCGCGCTCAACTTCATCGACGAACATGACGAGGTTCTGATCGAAGGGATTGGCGGTGCGGAAGGCAAAGCTATGGGCGACATTCCGGGCATACGCTACAAAGTGTACGCCATCAACTCCGTCTCCCTAGATGCCCTCATGAAGGGCAAGAAAGAGAAGCCAAGACGCTAGACTACTTTCCTGGAAAGTCAGTTCTCTTCCAATTCTCAACTAATCCCCATAGGCGCAGGGCCGATAACGCGCCGAGCAAAATGAAACTGAGAAGAATCGAAACTATCCCAACGGAGAGCAGTATTGGGACTCCTACAGCTTCTCCTAGACTTAGGATCAGGGCTGCGAGAATACACGATGAGATAGACACCTTCCAGCCTCCGCTGTAGATTGCACGTTTACCTTGCTTGGAGATCTTGCAGAAGACCATGGCAACCGGTCCGACGTA
This sequence comes from Candidatus Bathyarchaeota archaeon, assembly GCA_963733055.1. Lineage (GTDB taxonomy): Archaea > Thermoproteota > Bathyarchaeia > 40CM-2-53-6 > 40CM-2-53-6 > FEN-987. The sequence goes on along the minus strand of CAVTBR010000001.1, from coordinate 1,448,114 downwards.
AATGGCACCGATGCCTATCGCAGCGAATACTCCGGCTGCCGTTACGGCCAGTTCGCCATTGAATGAAAGCGCTGTGAAGACTCTATCCGAGACGTAAAGAAGCCCAATGAGGGGGTAGAGTAGAAGTTTCGCGGCGGACCTCACCAGCGGGTGGGATGATATAACGGAAGCTACCTGAGGACTGAAGCTATAGTAGAATGAGTTGAAGAGAAGCATGAAATTCCTTCCCGCAACGGTTTGACTGATCTTCTTGTCTCTGAGGTTCCGGAGGAGTGAGACTTCTGGTGAGAGTTCGGAGCCGTATGTTGCGGTTGCGATGAAGCATTGGCTTGGGGGAGTCGTTTGTGAACTTGATGTTGATGACGATGCTGTGGTTGAGGCTGTTTGTGGTAGAACGGTAAACTGCGTTTGTTGCGCCGCAGTGAAATTGCCCTTGTGCGCAGTGACGTAGATCGTGTACTGCCCTTGTGGAAACTCGCTGGATAAGGCGAATTGGTCTGAGAAGGATCCAGATTGGTCTGAGGAAACGAGCTGCACATAGATTGGCGGTTCGTTTACTTCGATCGAAACCGCGGCCCCAACAACAGGGTTGCTCTGGTTGTCCACGACCTTACCGAAAATTGTAACCAAGGCACCCGGCGCATACTGAGTTTGGTTGGTCGATACCGTGACGGTCAAAGAGGCTTGCGAGAAGACTTGTGGCAGAACCAGAATCATTGCGAATATTGCTGTGAGCAGTAGTAGTCTTCTCGGAGTATGCAGTGAACCCACCTATGGAGAGCTGCACGTCAATGGATTAGATTTAGTTTATCCCGCTATACGCTGCCCGGAATGGATGTTCACTCGAAGAGAGCGAGTAGTTTCGCATCTGCAAGTTCCCCGGTCGTACCGTTCACGATGGTTTCGTGTGGTACGAGTCCTTTCTGCGTGGGCACTCTGATCAGGGGCACGTATATGCGTTTGAGCTCCGTTATCTGTAATTTGTTGCTCAGGATCTGCTTGAAGTGTTCGGGCATACGTATTACGTGTTCTCTGAACTTCGCGAGTAGCACGTCCTTTGGTAATGCTGGGTCGCGGATCTCCACTTTGGCTCCGCGAACCTTCATATCTTCCTCGTCGAAAATCCTCTTAGATTTCCAGGAAGTTAATTCAGCTTCGTCGTCAGGAGTCACCGAGCGGCCTGCTCCGCTTATCACAAGTTCCGCTTCGGACGATTTTACGGCCAGCTCGAGGGCGTTCGTGATTACGAAGTACTTCGATTCGTTTGACAGAAATGAGCTTATCCTCTGGAGCCGGTCCATGATTGCTATCGGAATCAGGCGGCTGTGCTTGCGTTCCAGCATAAGATCTCGACTCTGCCCCTCCATCTCAACTGCGACAACATCATCCTTCAGGCTCACTTTGTATGAGCTGCCGCGGATGTAGTAACATTCGTGGAAACCTCTCACTTTCCAGATTGGAACATAATCAACGGTCGGTGTTCCGACTAATTCGAAGTCCCGTTTCCTGTTTCTGAAGGAGAGGCGCTCTCCGAGTGTCCTGTTTGAGGAGACAGCGATTTCAATTGCTCTCTTGATCGAGATTGGTTCAATCTTGTAGACTTGTTCAACTACTTGGTTAGGGTCCCAGCCGTTCCCGGTCTTCAGCGCTTTGATCTCTCTTTTCTCTGCAGTAACTTCACCAATCTGTTGCAGTCTACTGGCCAAGTATTCTTCGAGGGCAAGCGTATTCGGGTCCTCGCCACGTTCTCCGTTCTCGTTAGTGCGGTCCAAGCCCGGATGACCTCCGCTAAGGTTCGAGATGACATCGTCTAAGCTATTGCCCTTGGAGTCTGACATGTACATCTCAACTTATCAGAGCAAACTGTGCGTCTGCGCTGGCTAGGAAGGTTCCGCCCTGAGAAATCAGCTTGTCGGAGACCAAGGCGTTGACCGTGTAAACGCCAATAGTTGGGTGGTTTAGCAATGTGAACCCAAGCCCATCCTTGATGGTTTCACCAGCGTCTAACCTGGATATATGTATCTGAATTTGAACGGGCACACCGTTCGGGTCACGCACCTGAATCCAGACTACCCCCTGGAATGTGCCTCCGATGTTTTCGATAACGACCCAGACCCAAATAGTCTGTCCCGATGTAAACGTTGTAGTTGGATTCCCGGCGCTATCCCCTGCGTAGACTGCTTTGATTATCACGCTGGGCGTTGTGGACGTTCCCACCACGAACGTGGTGCGCGTGGTCACGCTTGAGTAACCCGACTTTGCAGCTGAGGTAAACACAGTGTAAGTTCCCGTCGGTGAGCTTGCCGGGAGGTTGACTTGTACTTGGAATATGCCCGCCGCGTCCGTGTCGATGCTGTTTGTAGAGAATAGTTCACTGCCGGTTGGAGCGTCGACTTGCACTGAGATGGTAACTCCGGAGGCTGCGCTTCCGGTCGAATCCCTGACCTGACCTTGGATGGTGACCGTAGCGTTGGGTTGGTATTGGGGTTGGTCGGTTGTAACAGTCATTGTGAGTGTGGTTCCGAATGAAACGCTGGTTGTAGTGTTGCCGCTGGTAGTTATGATGGACGGTGGTAAGATCTGTAGAGCCACCTGGCTCGTCAACTCCTTTCCGTTGATTATCGCCACAGCTGTCACCGTGTAGTTGCCGGCCGGGGTGTCCGCTGAGGTGACTATGGTGAGGCTTGAACTGAAATTGGGCGAGGCAACGCCCACGTTTGGCGTGAAGATTGCGACGCTATCGGGAGGAACGCCCTTGGCGACTAGGAACACATCCGCTGTCGAGTTCCCGGCTATGTGTATGTCGAATTTGGCAAACGCACCCGCAGTGATCGTGTTTGAGGGCGGTTGAATTTGAAAAGTAAACGATCCAGTATTGTTAGCGGTAACCGCGTTTCCGGATTGGGAAGTTTGACTCGAGGTCTGGATGGAGGCTGTGGTCACGCTTGTGGAAGTCGAACCGCTGGCTCCTATCGTGAAAGATGTAGTGGTTGAGGAGTATTGCGCGAGGGTCAGCTTCGTTAACTCGAAGACTCCCGTGTAGGTGCCCCCGCTTAGGTTCGCCTGGACGCTCCCGCTGCCTCCTGAGCTAGTGACGAAGGATCCTAGCTGTAGTGTTGCCGAGGGAGGAGGGGATACGAAGATTGCGGTATAGGCGGAACCGGGTGTGGCCTGGTTCAGTTGAACGGTAAGTTGGCCAGTGTTGAGGTTAATTTGGACGGTTCCTGAGGCCGAAAGAGGGTCCGTGCTTAATGTAGTGCGGGTTAGCTGAATCGTCAACGTATTGTCTGCGTAGGCGTTTGCGATCATGGCCCCTGTTTGGAGGCTTGTTAGTGTGGCTAAGAGAAGCAAGAGTATGGCGGTGTTGGTTCGGGAACGTGTTGGGATGGTCATTTTGGGGGCTCCATGGATTGAAAGAATAGTTCAGTGAAGAGTATTTAAGTGTTTTTACGTACTACACATCTACAACAAAAAACTGTGTTTGTGTAGCGCTCACAAACTTTCATATAGCCTGTAAATGAATCATCTACGCGTGGTCTTCCCGTGAGTTCTAGGGGCACGGACACTGTTCTCATAGATCTGCTGAAGAAGATGAACCGAAATATGGAAATCATCTCGAGGAAACTCGACAGGCTCATTGAAGTACAACGGACCCCCGCCGGGCAGATGATTCGCCCAGGCGTCTCCCTACCCGAAGACATGCCACTCGACGTGACTACTCTTCTTTCACTCCCGGACCATCTTCGCAAGTCAGCGCTGGCCTTAGCTACGCTTCGAGAGGCGACGGCAACTGACCTCTCGAAGGAGACGGGGAGGGTGCGGGCGGTTGAAAGTGACTACCTAAACCAGCTCGTATCGATGGGGTTAGTAAAGAAGAAACGGAAAGGTCGCGATGTATACTTCTTCGTGGAGACATGAGATGAATTAGAAATGGGTAAGACATTTGCGTTTCACTCCTACAAAGGCGGAACAGGAAAAACCTCACTGGTAACCAACCTGGGGGCGGTCTATGCTAGGCAGGGCGCTAACGTGTGCCTTCTGGACTTTGACTTTCGTGCCCCCAGCCTCAACGTGCTCTTCAAGGGAAGGCCGGAGTTTTGGTTGAACGACTACCTCGAAGACAAATGCGGCATCATCGATACCCTCGTCGACCAATCCGACAAATTCAAACTACCAGGCAAAATCTGGGTTGGCTTCGCGAACCCCTCGCTCGAGGCGCTCAAGGACATAATGAGTAAAGACAGGAAATGGGAGGTCAAGGCGTTATCGAAGACCCTCGCCGGGAAGAAGGAGATTCTGCAAGAGAAACAAATTGACTACCTGATCTACGACACTAGCCCCGGAGCACAATACTCATCGATAAACCGCGCTCGCAGGGGCGGATCTGGTTTCATTGGTTATGAAAGCAGATGAGTTCGACTTGGAGGGTACAAAGGAGCTGGCGAAGGGGGTCTACGAGGCCCTCGGGAGAAAGTCTGGCATCGTCCTGAACAAGATACCGCTCGAACAAGTTGCCGCAGCAGGGGGCAAGGAAAAATTCACCCGCCAGATTGAGGAAGAGGTTGGATTGCCATTGGTCGGAATGATACCATGCCTGTGCGAGCTGATGGCGTTCGGCGGCAAATCAATCTACACCATCGACAAACCCGACCACATATTCTCCAGGTCGGTGGGCGAGATCGCTGAGACTCTCAAGAAGATGTAGGATTCACTTAGATTTCTCTAGCCGCTTCTCGTACTCCCTCTTCAGTCTCTGGTACGTTGATTCATCAACTTCATTTGTAGCCCGCAATTCTTCAAGGCGCGCAATCACCCGAGCGGTGGAAACATAACCCATGTCGGCTTCGCTCGCTTTCAACAATTCCTCAATCGCAGCCCTCCTATGCGAACGCCGCTGCCGCCTCTGAATCAGAACTCCAGCGATGAGAGCGATGACTACAACCGCAGGTATTAACACGAAAGTTACTTGAATTGGACCTGGCGTGACTTCAAGCTGGAATGACACCGTGTGAATAAGCGGCCCGGATACACCAAGCAGAGTTATCGTGAAATTACCGATCTGAGCAGACCGAGAAGCAAGAACTGTCACTTCCGCATTTCCACTTGGCGTGATAGATTCCGGATTAAACTGCACACTTACCCCAGGGGGCAAGTTGAGGGCCGTTAGATTCACCGGTTCTTTGAAGTTTCTCAGCGAAAGCAACGTAACCGTGACCTTGCCCGAATCGCCTTGGCGAAGGGTTAGCAGAGCGGACGAGGATTGCATTGAAAAGTCAGGGGATGAGTAGTTGAAAGTCAATGTAACTCGGGCTGTGTCGTACCCCGGTTTATCCGTGACCATGTAAGCCGTGTAGTTGCCGCCGAGAGAGTTGGATGCAATCAGGAAACTATCCTGAAAGGTTCCGTCTTTCGCGGAGTAGGCTACGGCAAGGTGTATACTCGTTGCCTGGGGGTTTGTTACTTGAATTGAGACAATGGCGTTGGAGATGGGTATTCCGTTGGTATCGAATACTTCCCCCGCAACAGCTACCGAGATGCCTTGGTTGATCTGTGTTGGGTTGAGTGTTGCTTGCATGAACATCGTTTTGTTAGCGAAGGCAGGGTGGGGTGAGAGCAGGACCAGAACTAGGGCGGCTAGGAGAATTCCTCGAAAAAACGTGAAGCGATGTGTCAAATGGCCCGCTATACCTCTCGGCTTAATTGGGGTTATTCTATATTGTTTCCAAGCTCGTCTGTGCGCATCGGAGACGCTTGAATTGGCGCTCTTTTTCATTCATGGTGCGGGCGAAACACCAGCAGTGTGGCGCCTGCAAACCCTGCATTTCAAGGACTCCGTTGCAGTTGAACTTCCAGGACACCCCACTGGAACCAGTTTGACTAGTATCGCGGACTATGCTCAATCAGTTCGCGATCAAATCGGCCACCACGAGTGGCGTGACATAGTATTGGTGGGGCATTCGATGGGTGGAGCGATCGCAATAGAACTCGCCCTCGGCAACCAAGCTCTTCGGGGGCTCGTGCTCGTCGGGACCGGAGGGCGACTACGAGTTAACCCAGAGTTACTTTCAGAACTTAGAGAGAACTATGAACAGGCCGCCAAGCATATCGCATCTTGGTCCGTATCCCCGAGCGCTGATCCAGTAATTATCGACAGGTTCACCGAAAGCCTCCTTCAACTGAGTCCCGAAGTCACCTTGGCCGACTACTTGGCTTGCGACAAGTTTGACCGCATGAACGACCTCGAAAAAGTGACATGCCCAACCCTGGTCGTTTGCGGCGAGGATGATAAGATGACTCCGAAGAAGTACTCTATGTATCTTCATGAGAAGATAAGGGGTTCAAAGCTTGAGATAATCCCTGGAGCCGGCCACAGCGTGATGCTTGAGAAGCATCGCGAATTCAATCGGGCGCTTGAGGGTTTCGTTGCTTCACTGTGAGAACATGCGCAAGTCTCGCTTTAATCGCTGCTAGAAGCCTATCGACGTTCTGTCCCGATTTGACGCTTACTGGGACGATCTCTTCCTCAGCGAAATACTTGCGTATGATTGCCGTTGACACTTCCAGTTGTTCGTCTGATACCTCGTCTATCTTGTTGGCGCAAATAATGATCGGCGACGAGATGTCCACCTCGCGGAGAATTTGACTGCATGACCTAACTTTCCTCTCCAGAGGAAATTCATCGTCTGTTGCGTCGATAAAGAGCAGGAGAAGGTCGGCAGTCGCCAACTCGCCTAGGGTTGCGTGGAAGGCTTTCAGGATGATGGGGTGCATGTCTTCAATGAACCCAATAGAATCGACGATTATGAAGTCAGAGGAGCTGTCCTCGGGGTCTGTACTCGCCCTGCGTGCGAATGTGGTGAGTGTCGTAAACGGGCCGAGTCCGACCGTCTTCTCTTCATGAGCTACCAAGTTGAAGAAGCTGGTCTTCCCAGCTTGGGTATAACCTGCGAGGGCGACGATCGGGAAGCCGAGCTCGCGTCTGTGGTCTCGTTTTAACATTTTTTTCTTGTAAATATCCTCGAGCTCTGCTTCGATTCGGCTGATGCGGTTTCTAGCGGCTCGGTAGTATTCTTGGTATGGGTAATCTCCGGGGCCCATCCAGCCAAGCTGTTCACCCATGATACCGCGGAGTTTGATGAATTCCCTACCCCAAGACAAGGTGTACTTCAATTTGGCAAGGCGAATCTGAAGTTTAGCCTCATTCGTGAACGCCCTCTTGTCGAAGACTTCGAGGATCAGTAGGTTTCGGTCAATTACCCTGATCTCTCCACCAAGATACTGCGTCAATTTGAACACGTGACTGCTGGTGAGGGGGTTAGCGAAAATGACCGTGTCCGCATGCTCGTCCTCAACTAGGTGCTTAAGATCCTTCAATCGGCCGGGCCCGATGGTGTAGGTGTGGTGGACGCTCTTGCGCCTCTGAATGAGCACCCCAACCACTTGATAGCCAATGCTCTCCGCCATAAGCCGCGTCTCATCCGCCAACGACGGGAAAGCGGGAACTTTGAGTTCCGCGATTACTGCTCGCAAACCTAACAGATTCACTCTAACCCTTTCGGTACCAGATCATAGCTTTCTGAAAGCATTATTTAGACATAGATGGGCACCGGAAACATGAAAGTCCGAGCGCATGTGTACGTGAGCGGAAACGTTCAAGGGGTCTTCTTCAGGTCTGAAACCGCAGAACATGCCCGAAGGCTTGGGATCACCGGGTGGGTCCGGAACCTATCTGACGGCCGCGTAGAGGCTTTGTTCGAAGGTGAGAAAGAGCACGTTGAAGAAGAGGTCGATTTCTGTCGGAGGGGGCCACGGGGAGCTTCTGTGCAGAATGTTGAGATCGAATGGGAAGATTGGAGAGGGGAATACACAGACTTCAAAGTGATGTACTGACAGGAAAGAAGCTCCATGCCTAGGCGATCCTCTTGCGCAAAATGTTTTGCGCAGGGGTTGCGCTCCGCCAAAGCATTTCGAAATTCTCCCTGAGTATTCTTGCCAGCGGAACATGCTGGAACCAAACCGCTTCAGTGGGAGGATGATCCGCTCGATCGTTCAACCAGATAATCGAGCTCGTCGCATCAGAGATATCGAATGAGAACTCGATATCCTCTGAGCTTCTGATTTCGAATCCCTTTCTCATTAGACGAAGGTACCAATCGATGTGCCTTCGTCGGATCTCCGCCGGAAACGGCCTTATCAGCTTCATCTTAATTCCACGCTCCAGCATCTTTTCCTCTTGGGCAAATATGCTGTAAGGTGGAACTGTCGCCGAAAGCGACACCCCGACATACTCATTCTGGGTCTGCGCCTTCAGGGACTCAAGCTGCTTCCATGAGGACGTAGTCCCAACGGATACTTTTTGCTCGCTCCCGGTCATGTATCTGAAGTTCTCGTAAATCGTCCCCAGTTCGTCCGTGAGGACACCAACTACAGCACGTTTTTTCGCGAAATTGCTCTTCGCATCCTCTTCAATTTGGGCCGAAAGCGAATACAGTCCGATCCTCGGATCCACAGCCGCATATCGCAAAGGCTTCTGCAAGCGCTCGGTCGCCAGGCCCTTCCTCACAAGCGTCCTCAACACGTCATACGCTCTGGACCGAGGAACCCCACTGGCTTTCGCCAATTCGCTTGGAGAGATTTCCTCCTTCGTCAACAGAGCGACGTATGCGGACGATTCATACTTGGTCAGGTCTAGCGACCTGCAAAGATTCGTCACGAATTCTCGTTTGCCGCTGATGAGCTCAGACAAATCCGGTTGTTACGCTGACCAGTTACACAATTATAATAATTTTCGGACCTCCACTGGGAGCCGTGTCATATCTAAGCGCATTCAAGAACGTCCCTTACCGCAACTTCTGGCTAGGCTCTACGTTCTCGTACGTCGGGGACGCGATGACAAGGGTTGCCCTAGTATGGCTGGTGTACTCATACACAGGTTCACCTGGTGCCGTTGCCCTCATGCTCGTCTGCTACACCGCCCCGGTGGTCGTCGGGGGGATGGTCGCGGGTTCTCTGCTCGATAAGTTCGACCGCCGTAAGGTGATGATAGTAGACAACGTCATTCGAGGCGCAACGATTGCAGCGGTCCCTCTCCTTTACGCCTTAGGGGTGTTCGCGTTATGGGAAGTTTACGTGGTGGCCCTCGTCTACGGTTTCTTCTACATGATCACGCTAGCGGGGGCGCCATCAATTATCCCCGACCTGGTGGAAGAAAGCCAACTTACGACTGCAAACTCCCTGGAAACAATCACGTTCACTCTTAGCGGGGTCGTGGGGCCTCCCCTTGCCGGCCTCATCATAGTGGGCTTCGGCGCCCCGAACGTTATGGTCGTCGATGCCATTTCCTACGCTGCTCTCGTAATCGCTCTTGCAAGCTTCCGACTGCGATCGAAGGCTGAGCAGAATTCAATACCGACTCACGCCTCGACCTTGAAAGATGCCTTCATGCTCCTCTCATCGAACAAGATTCTGCTCTCGACCACTCTCATGTTTATGTTCTTCAACCTAGGAGCAGGTGTTCTCTCGCTTTGGCTCCCGGTTCTAACGAAGACTGTACTTGCGGGGGGACCCGAGCTCTACGGCATTCTTCTCGGCTCGATGGCCATCGGAGAAGTTGCGGGTGCAGCTGTGGCTGGACACTTTTCGACTCAACGGTCCATCGGCAAGCTCATTATTACAGCTCAGTCGCTTTCGGGAGTCTCGCTCCTCCTAATCTTCGCAGGCGCACAGGCATGGATTGTCGGCATTGCGTTAGCCTCGCTTGGATTCCTGAGCGCTCCGCTGACCGCCTGGGCGCAGACCCTGAGAATGAGAATAATCCCCTCCGAGTTACGTGGTAGGACTTTTGCGCTGCTACGCACTCTCATGCAGGCCGCCTCTCCGGCCGGAAGCGGAATAGCGGGGCTCATCTTCCCCATCACCGGGGTGCTTCCACTGATCGCCCTGTCGGCGATTCTAATAGGGGGACCCGGCCTTGCGGGCTCACAGGTCAACGAGCTTCGCAACGCCGGTTCAGATGGTATCGATGCGAGTGCAAATTGATTGGAGAGCGGTCAAGAGAGACTTCGAACTCTGTATGGGGCTTGGGAGCAGCAGCTAAAATCCAAATACGGCATCGCCATCCCTGACAGTCCCTCTTATTGTCCCGCGGCGTTCTGCCGGAAAAGCGTTAATTGAGACGACCCCCAAACGAAAGGACGCTCCGAGTGCTTAGTGCTCCGGTGGAAGCCAATGTCTGCCGAGTGTAGCCCGGTTAGCTAGCTATTAGCGAGACCGAGAGCATACTGGCCTTTCGAGCCTAAAGGGCAGGGAAAGTCAGTGATCGCGGGTTCGAAATGGCACCTAAGTGCCACGGAAGTCCCGCCCGGAGCACCAATCTATTTTATATCAAGATTTCAATTGTTATATTCACCGATACAAGTCGGTTCAATAAGCTGAAAACTTCTAATGAAACAAAGGTCCGTTCACTCCGATGCGATCAGGATCGCAACGAAAGCAGGTGTTGGTGAGTAAACTGGCATCAGCGGATGTCGAGGGGTACGTGCGGCGTTTATCCCTTGGGGATCACGCCGTCCTCTTCTATGATGACACTAATACTCTCGCTAGGGTTTTCGCAGCATATTTCAATGGAGGAGTGGAAGCAAATGAAGCAACTCTCTTCGTCGGCCCTTCTCAAATCTATAACCAGCTTCTCGAATCGCCGAGCATAGAGGAAAGCTCCATTACGAAACCTGGACAGATTGCTCAGATTGAGATAGAGGACTTCTACCTCCATCGAGGTCAAGTAAACACTAAACGTGCGCTAGAGTATGCAGCAAGTCTTATCGAGGATAGACGTCGGTCTGGCTTTGTCGGGCTGAGAATACTCGATATTACAGGGATGCTGACAAAATACACGGACCGCGCTGGCATACTCGAATATGAGCGATTGGCTGGAATACGGTTCAATATTCCGTTGTCAGCAATCTGCGCTTATGATTGCCAGGAATGGTTGAAGGAGCAACAACTTGAAGACTTGACCCAAGTGTTGAAGTGCCACGGACACGGAATCTTCCAAGGCATAGCCTTCCCGACAACCTCGAACCCATGACCTTACCACGAATTAGACTGTCTCCATCCATTTTGTGACTGTCTCTCAAATTTTGGGTATGCAAATTCTGGTCGAATCAACGACTTAGTATAGGGAGACACATCTTCTCCTTAGTAATAAGAGCCCGAATGAAGTATCTGCGATCTATAGTGCAGCCCATGTTCGGTAGTTTGTGGCGTAAACGTGCTCCGATTCTCTCTCTATCGTTAACTCTCGCAGTAGTGGTTATGATGGTGATTGCGCGACCTGCGCATGCCAATTCGACGCAGATTAACGCATCCGTTAGTCTACAAGACTTCACCATTCAGGTACAATATCCGTCCGTTGTTTTACCGGGCACGAACACTCAAATCCAGATTGTGGCAACGGCCAAATCCTCCGTTACCCTCTACGGCCTGACCGCCTACGTTTACTACGTCGACGGCAATACCCTTCACCAGTTAGCGTCGGCTACCATCGTCGGCGCTCAGAGTGTTTCCTCTGGCAATAGCTTCACTAGCAATATCCCGATCTCCCTTCCACAAGGAATGCCGAGAACATCGCTTTTTGCCACATTCACTGAATCCGTAAAATACGGCTACGTTAACTCATACTCTTACTCCTCTAATTACTACGGGAATTATTACGATTGCAGCTCATACCCATCATATTCCTACGACAACCAATGCTCATACTACCCTAACTACAACTCCTACTCATACCCACAATATTCCTACGTGACGCTAACATACACCGGAATCTCGCCCCTCTCATATGTTAACGCAACAACACCAGAATACACCTCGCTCCTCTCACAATATCAAGCCCAGCAACAACAACTGAGCCAACAGCAAGCACAAATTCAGAATTTGCAACAGCAAGTAAATCAACAAAATCAACAAAACCAACAACTTCAAAATAACCTCCAAAACGCTCAAGGATCAATTTCACAGGCAAGCTCCGACAATTCGAACCTAACCTCTCAACTCAACAGCGCAAACTCAACCAACCGTTACCTGACCTACCTCGTAATTGCTTTCGGCATAATCGCGGTTGCCGCGCTCGCTCTGGGTCAGCGTAGCGGTCGGCCGAAGAAGACTCAATCGGTCAACCCTTACGCGGCAAATTACGTGCCGCCACAAACCCAGGAACCTCAGCATTCCCAGTAGAATCCCACTGATTTCAGCGGGTAAGTTCTGGAACTTTAGATCGCTAAATTCTTCCCGTGCACGGGACTATTTGAGCGGCGAGAGGTCTTCGTCGCTTGACGTTTATCATGAGAACCGCTGAGCGGGCTTGTGACGTGCCTCGTCCTGGTCCTAATGGGTGTGTTCACTTGATGCAGGTTTCCTTGATGCTCGTGGGCCAGTTTCTTCCCGCGCATGAGGGAAGCTAGTGCCGCAACGATGGCCAAACCAGCGTTGAAGTAGAATGCTGTATGGAGCGCTCCAATGAATGATTCAGCGATGGCGTTCGGGAACCAAGTCGCCGACGTGATTGTTGAGATAGCTTGTGAACTTAGATGGGCGCTGGAGCTGCCTGGGAGTCTGCGAGATTATTGTTTGCATTGGGTTGTATCCTAAGAATGCTGCGAAGAGTGCGATTGTGGGTGGGATTCCCGCGAGGAGTGGGCCGAGTTGCGGAGCGCCAGCTGCCGTTACCGCCGCGGACATGGCTTTCGGAAGCGTTCCACTTAGCGCGACCACGACTTCCGTGAACAGTACTGTTAGGCCCACGGTACCGCCCGTGTTCTGCAATGTGAAGAGCATACCCGCCGCCGAGCTCCGTCGTTCAGGCGGGACGGTCCCCATTATTGATGATGTGTTTGGTGAAGCAAACATTCCGAAGGCGATCCCCATAACGTACAGGGAACCAGCGAATGTTGGATACGCAAAGTCGTATGGGAGCATCGACAGGAATAAGAAAATCGCACACAGGAAGAACATTCCACCCGAAGCTAGTCCTCGAGCTCCTTTCTTATCCGACATCCATCCACTAACCGGACCCGCGGAAACGAAACCGAGGCTCATTGGCACCATGTAAATTCCGGCCCAGAATGGTGTGTCCTGGTAACTGAACCCATGAAGCGGCAGCCAAACAGCTTGCAAAAGAATTACGAGCATCAGCATAACTCCGCCTCTTGAGAGGGAGGCGATGAATGCAGCAAGGCTTCCGGCAGTGAACCCACGGTTCCTGAAGAACTCCATCCTAAACATCGGGTCTTCAACTCGGCTCTCGACGTACGGAAATATGATCAGCAGACCAGTACCCAAGCCTAGGCAACTAATTACGAAGGGGTTGCCCCATCCCATCGCAGAATTCCCGAAGGGCAACAGCCCATAAGTCATTCCAACCAGGAGGATTGTGAGGCCTGCGGCGAACGTTATGTTTCCCCAAACATCGATTTTCTGTCCTTTCTTGATCACAGCAAGTTCGCGTAACCTCAAGTAAGACCAGCCTGTTCCAAAGAGTCCGAAGGGTACGCTGATCAGGAAGACATAGCGCCAATCATAGACGGCCAACACTCCACCAAGAACCAGGCCGAGAAGGCTTCCAACGAGTACCGCTACTTGATTGATTCCAAGTGCCCTTCCACGTTCAGCTGTTGGGAATGCGTCAGTTATCAGAGCTGCACTGTTTGAAAATATCAACGCGCCTCCGACCCCTTGAACGAGGCGGAAGGTGAGTAATTCAAGCGCCCCCATCTGCCCCTTATCCGGAACCAAATAAAGCAGAATTGAACCGAATGTGTAGATTGCGAACCCCATATTATACAATCGAACACGTCCGAACATATCTGAAAGCCGACCGAACGTAACGAGCAAAGTGGCCGTTACGACATCATAACCGAAGATAATCCACAGCAAGTAGTCGAATGCGCCGGGCGACAGCGGGTCCAGATTGATTCCGCGGAAGATAGCGGGCAGTGCTATGATGAGGATGTTAATGTCCACTGAGGCAAGCACGATACCCATTGTCGTGTTTGTGAGCACTGTCCACTTATACTGCATATCTGACCAGACTTTTTCCGCAACCACTTACCCATCAGTCAATAAACCTTGCCTAGGACACTTGGTAATTTTCACTACTGAATTTACTCGGCGGCTAAACTCCAGCGGCGTCAACCAAGTCGAAACGATGATAGGATGGAATGTAGCTCGCGGAGCTTCAGCTTCGAAGTTCCACTCTTGGTGGAGAGGTGTTACTCGGAGTGCTGGGTTAGTCGATACGTAGGACTTTGTCGTGAAATTGTACTGTGCTCGCTATCGCACCTTTTGTTATGTCGTCGTGGAGTGAGAAGAATACGCCTCGGATGTTGTGTGTTCGCACTCGTCCCGCGATTGTGTGGAGGAATCTCGCGACTACGTTAGCGTCATTATAGATCAGAAATGTGGAGATTGAGTCTAGGAATAGAATAGTCTGTGACTCTTTGCCCTTCAGCTTGTCGGAAGATAGCAGCGTTGAGAGGGTGATGCTGAGTTCAGTGAGATTTGTTGGGCCGCTGAGGATGTAGGTCTTTTCAAGCTCTTGGGGTTCCTTCCCCATCAGGCCAGATGCGCAATCGATAAAGTACATGTTTTGAGTTGGAATTTCTTGTGCCTGCATTATCTCCGTTAAAGAGAAGTATGGTTTGTTCACGGAAATGTAAACTCCTATCGTTTCCGGAGTCACGACGTGTCGGAGGACCGAGAGTATAGTCCCCACATAGTCCTCCGGTGGGCTGGTCACCATGATCAAGTAATTTGAAGGAAGGCCGACGAGGCCTAGCTGCACCACCTCATCAATCGTAACCTGTTGTGCCGTGATGGTTCACCGTATGACCATCGCACCCTTCAAGAAGCATGCGATGGCCGCGATGTCGAATACGCGGCCGGCAAGGTTTATGGTGAGGAGGTCCATTCGAAGAGGGAATGCGATCCAGTAGAATATCGTCGCGGCTAACATTGAACCGAGGCCCATGGAATACCAAAACATTATCTTTCCAATTACCCCGCTAAAGCGGCGTCTCACCCGGAACTGGTAAAAGTTTGCAAGAACGACCAGGACGAGAATGATTGCTCCTGTGCCGACGTTAAACAAATCTTCTACGAGGACCATTGGAATCGTTGATGCAAGCTTGTTGAGAGAATAAATGCCTATTGCCTTGAAAAACGGGAAAGAAGTAAGTTAATTCTGCTTCGTCGTCAGGAGACGCTTGCCAAGATTATTGTTTCGAAGGACCTTAGCACCTAGCCTTGCCCACATGACGAATGCCTCCGGATTCTTGCGGATCTCCTTCAAGGTTTCACGGAGCGGGGTCCACTTGTACCCGTAAGCAACTTTTGGATTTGGTTTCACTTTGCCATCGTATTTGCCAACTATTAGTGCGCAGTGTTCGTTTTCACACTTCCTTCCCTGTTGGTCGAAGTAGTTGAATGCGCCAATCTTTCTGAACGATATCCCACCGACTCCGAACTCTCGTCTCACGCAACGGGCGGCGGCTTCCGAATAGGACTCATTCCTCGACGTCAATCGTAAGGGGTGGCTTGCGCCGGTTAGGTCCCACCTATTTGAGAATAAATCATGTTTTCTTCGTTGCAGAAGCAGCTCGCCTGTGCTGTTGTATAGTGCAACCACAAAGGCCCTATGTCGTTTTCCCTTTCCTGTATGGCAGATCGTTCGTGGGGCATACCCCAGTATCCTGTCATTGTTGTCCACAAGGATCAAAGTCTGCTCCAAGAACAATCACGCGTAGCTAGCTAAGCGCGGTAAGCGGCCGAGCGGATATTAAGATTGCCAGCCCTGCAGACAGCTGCGCTTAGTTCGCGTTCACGCTACGGTTTCTTGCGGCGGCGGGATGGGTTGCTCATGTTGCCTATTCGTTCGGAGCTTTCCTTTCAGCTTTCGTCGAGTCAAGGGAGTAGCCTCCCAATCGGAGAATGTTTGTGTCGTTCACGTAGTTAAGGCTGGTTGGAGAAAAGACAGTGCGGAGAGTAAGCGCCGAATTTCCCGAATTTCTAATTCAGCAAACCACACACTTAATTGCCTGTCCCAAATCCGACAGATTCAGCTCGATCGGGTCCTTGAGTGGATGAATTAACTTGAAACTTGCGCACTACGTTAGAGACAACTTAACTCGGGTCGGATTAGTTCAAGGCGATCGCATTTTCGACTTGCAGGAAGTTGCCAAGAAGTTGCAGGTGCCCGACCTCAGTGAAATAATTACCATCGACTCGCTTCTCGCGAGCGGTGGGCTTTCTTCGCTGATTGGCTGGGACGATTTTACCGAGAAAGTGGAGGGGTTACCTGTTGCATCGGTGAGGCTCCGCAGCCCGATCCTTAACCCGGAGAAGATCCTTCTCATGGCCATTAATTATTATTCCCATGGTAAGGAATCGAAGGAGACTTCCCCGACGGAACCGTATCTCTTTACGAAATTCAGAAACTGCCTAATCGGACCAGGCGATCCGATTCTAATTCCGAGCGTTTCTCAGAAAGCCGATTGGGAGGTTGAACTCGCGGTTATCATAGGTAAAGTGGGCAAGAACATTCCCAAGAAGGACGCGATGAGTTACGTTGCGGGCTACACGATCTCAAACGATATTAGCTTCAGGGACTGGCAATTCTCCACCCGCCAACCGGACGGAACTACCACCCTTGGGTTGAATTGGGTAAAGGGGAAAGGGCTTGACTCCTCATTCCCCCTAGGACCATGGCTGGTAACCGCCGACGAAATACCCGACCCTCACAACCTGGAAATCTCTCTCGCGGTCAACGGGAAAACGAGGCAGCAATCGACTACCGGAGAGATGGTCTTCCGTATTGACTCAATAATTGAATACGCTTCGAAAGGCATGACTCTAACGCCGGGCGACATAATCTCAACCGGAACCCCCGAAGGAGTTGCAGCGTTTACCGGCGGCCCTTACCTTAAAGACGGAGACAGTCTCGAGGGAACCATAAGCCGAATCGGAACCCTCCGCAACCCAGTGCGTGGAGAATAGGTAGGTGTAGGCAAGGTTATCGTGAGTACTTGCTCAATACTTTCGCATTCATTTTGTCACCCTAAGCTAGCAACCTAAGCAAGGACGCCTACGGTCAATCCTTGACATCTATGAAGCATTTCCGAGACCCTCGAAGAAACCCACATGGTTGGACTAACCCTAAACATGCACTAACCATCGACTCAAGTTGTCGCATTCTGCTAAATTCTCTCTCAAGTCGAACACTTTCACACACGTCTCCAGAATATCGTCAACGGAGCTGTATGGTTAGTTTGGTGAATGATTTGAAAAAGTTCGATGTCGTAAAGATGTGCACGCACCCCAAGAAGATCCGGTTCCTTTTCAGGAATGACCTCTACGAATTTCTCAGGTGTGAAGGATGCGGACAGATCGTCCGCCTGCCTCTCTAGAGGATCAGAACCCTAAACCCGACCCCAAAGGTTGGCATGGATTCACCCGTTTTTTTGCGGGACCCTGCTTGGTTTGCGAAGAGTAACGTGTAAAAGAGCATAATGAGACGCTAGTTCTGGGCAATGGTTCATGGTAGAGGTCGATTTGGGCGACCTCAAAAAGGTCGGTAAGGATATCGCGGAAATTCTAGGCAAGAGATTGAAGACGGAAGTCCAGGTGAAAGGGAAGATGCTCCTCATTCCCGACACAGTTAACGGCAGAAGCTGCGGTGTAAAGGACGTCAAGCTTCATGTAAAACACGCATTACATCAACTCGGTTTCTCGGACCAATACAGGGTCCTAACGGAGCATCATCTAGTCCGGATCGTCAAGATTGAGGCGAAAACGCACTATGCAGAACCTGGAGGCGCTGCGCCACCTCCTTCCCAAAGCCTGCCCTACTTCTTCCCCGGCTGAGACGAATCGGAGGATAGGTCTGCTAAAGTAACTTGCGTTGCCCCTTTCGAAATCATATCCTGCACCGCAAGTTTCGAATCTTCAGGTTTCACATTCACCCCTCTCGAAGCATCGTCTAAGTAGTAAACCTGAAAGCCGAGCTTCAACACGTCCAAAACCGTCTCCCTAACACAGTAATCTGTCGCGAGCCCTCCAACAAAGAGGGCCCTGATTCCACCTCTCAATCCAAGCCGGAGCTTCAGCCGCTTCAGCCGATGCGCTAGATCCGTGCCCTTGAAAAATGAATACGCTTCATCATTTCGATCCGCCTTGGAAATAATCTCTCCTTCTGTGGGGGGAAGAAGATCTGAGCGAAATTTCGCGCCCTCGCTACCTTGAACGCAGTGCGGTGGCCACTGTCCGCCTTGCGACTTGAATGAGCTATGGTCAGGTGGATGCCAATCCCGAGTGTAGATGATTGGCGCGTCTGCGTTTCGGAATAGTTGGATGTATTTGTTGAGGACGGGAACTACCTTGTCGCCATCTGTGACGGCGAGGGCCCCGCCTGGGCAGAAATCGTTCTGGATGTCGACGACGACTAGTGCCGAATGTTTGTCGATGTTAATTGTCAACTTTGTCACGTTGCTTCGTGTGATCCATCCTTGAAAAACGATTCCCTGAATTGACGCCTCGGGAACCGTAATGCTAATCTACCGTCAAATGGTTCACGACGAGAATCTCTAAGAAACGTCGTGTCTAGTTTGGACTTGTTTGACGCGATTATACTAGCGGTAGTTGAGGGGCTGACCGAGTTCCTACCCGTTTCGTCAACAGGCCACACGATACTTGCCGCGGTTCTGCTGAACATCGCCCAGACACCATTTGTCAAAAGTTTCGAGCTCGCTCTCGAGTTTGGGTCAATTTTAGCGGTGGTGGTACTTTATTGGAGGTATTTTCTTGATGTCGAAGTTCTCAAGCGCTTGTTGGTCGCGTTCATTCCAACGGGCATAGTGGGGCTGCTGATCTACAGGCTATTCAAAGACGTGCTCTTCGGGAACGAACAAATCGTCTTGTGGGCCTTACTTTTGGGCGGCGTATTCATTATTTTGTTCGAGTGGCGGTACAAGGAACGTGCAAAGGTCGATGACATATCCAAGATTCCATACCGAGACTGCCTCCTCATTGGCCTGTTTCAAGCGGTGTCCGTGATACCCGGCGTTTCCAGGTCAGCACCCACGATTATGGGTGGTTTGGCGTTGGGTATGAAGCGTCAAACGATCGTCCTATTCTCTTTCCTTCTCGCAGTACCAACTATGGCAGCGGCTTCGGGTTTTGATCTGCTAATGTCCTACAACGAATTCTCGTCCGGCCAAGTTGATCTGCTGCTCGTTGGATTCGTCGCTTCCTTCCTCGTCGCCATACCTGCAATCAAACTATTCCTAGGTTACGTCAAAAAGCATAACTTCATTCCTTTCGGCGTCTACAGAATCCTATTGGTTATCGTGTTTTTCTTCTTCGTAATCCTCTAACCGAACTGGCGTTACGCTAATCTATTGGGTTGATATTCGGAGTGGCTTGTTTGCGGGGGTTGCCAAACCTCCAGCCCATACTGGAGGGGTGAAGCCAGGTCAAAGGCGCAGAGCAATCGTTTGCGCGGAGGGCTTAGGACCCTGTCCCGTAGGGGTTCAGGGGTTCGAATCCCCTCCCCCGCACCATTTTGAAGCTCCCAGAACTCTCTCCCCAATCATAGCAGCGAAGATAGCTGAACATGCTTACTGGATGAAACGTGAGGGTTACCGAGACTCAACCATAAGGGCGGCAGTCAAAGCGCTCAGGTCTATTGGTCGGCGCTGTAATCTTCTCGACCCTAATGCATTCAAAGACTACGTGGCCAAGGCAGAGTACAGGGAGAATCGCAGGGACCACATACTCGATGATGCTAAGCGGTTCTATTCCTAGTTAGGGGTAGGGTTTGCCAAACCTATGAGTCGCAGGGTTCAGAAGTTCCCTTTCATTCCAACCGAAGCCGAAGTTAACGCTTTAACGAGTGCGGTCGGCCCGAAACTCTCTGCATACATGCGACTCGTAAAGGAAACGGGGGCAAGAGCTGGCGAGGTGTGGCAGTTGCAGTGGACGGACCTTGACCCAAACACTAGCACAATTACAATTAATCCTGAAAAAGGCAGTAGGCCTAGGAGACCTAAAATCTCGGGTAGCGCAATGGCGTCTGTATTGGCTCTCCCACGAGCCAGCCCCTTTGTGTTCCATCGAGCAGAGGCGGACCCAGAGATAAGTTACCAACACTTCTTTCGGAACTACGCCAAACAGCGAACAAGAATCGCCGTCAAGCTGCAGAATCCGAGACTGAGAAGCATCAGTATCAAAACTCTAAGGCATTTCAAAGCGACAATGGAGTACCATCGGACCAAGGATATTCTTCACGTCATGGAAATTCTGGGTCACAAGAATATTCGGAATACTCTCATGTACACGCACTTGGTTAACTGGGGATTCACCAGCGTAAGAGCCGACAGGGCCGCCGCCCCAACGTTCCAGAGGGCTACGTAGCTATCCACCGTTAGGCGATTGGACGGTATGCTGCCGGTATATTGTTCGCTAAACCATAAGTAGTGATTATCGAATCTCAGTTTATGGACTATTCTCGAAGAGAGACGTTTCGGGCTCTATCGAAACTGGCTTTTGCGGGGGGTGGCATGTTTCTGTTTTCAAAGCTTCCGAACGTGCTTGGACAATCGCCAGCAATTACAGAAATCGACGTTGGTCAGCTTCGAGTCCCAGTTACTTTTGATGGTCAGGTTCAGAAGGACGAATGGTACTCTGATTCGAAGGATTATCAGTCAATTCCTTCTATGGTATGGAATCAACAGATTCAGCCTATTTTTCATTTTCGAACTAAGCGAGATGCAAAATTTACCTATCAAGCAGTTGATATTCCCAATTCAAAGTTTGGTGACCTTCCATTAATAGGGCTTGAATTTGACACAAAAAACGTTGGAAGTTTTGAGGGTGGAGCTGACGGAGTTTACAATCTAACACTGAGCCCATCCCTTAGCAGTTGGATTGAAGAAAGTACCGACCTTACTGGAAAAGTTCAGTTACCCGGAACGCCATTTTTCAAACTGTTTACTAAGGGACAGGATTATGATTGGGTTAGTTTCCTCGGTCCATCCCCAATTAATGCAAGTGACCATCTGCAGTTTGAATTCAAATACAAGAACGAAATATTGTTGAAAAACGCAATTGAAGATAAAATAGGATTCGCCGCCGGGATTGGTGGTTTCGATGGAACCTCTTTCTTAAATGGTTCCGCATATCTTCCGATGATTTTCAAACAGCAGGTCCTTCCAGAATTTGATTCCGACACTGCCGTTATTCTGAGCTCCCTGGTGGGAGTTGTTGCTGCAACAAGACTATCCAAGAAGCGTCTTTCAAGAAGAGGCCTATTCGGAATCCATTAACGACTGACGCTGGGCCGCTAGGCCCAAACTTTCCAGCTTTTCTTCGACATGAACTCATGAGGGTAACGGTGGGTGGTGAAAACTGTTGGTGAGATGAAAAATGCTACCGTCTAGTATCCTGTGATATTCAGTATTTCTGGCAGTTGACTCTCCTAGGGCTCTGTTAACGATGAGTTAGTGGAGTTGTTTAGCGACGTGTTCTAGATGGGGATGTTAGCAACGTATTCACCCCTACGTAGGCGACCAGAAAACAAGGCGCAGGCGCACGGGGGGTTAGGCTGTTCAGTAATTTTGAACGTTGACTCTGGTGGCCGTAGGTATATTGTGCAGGAGGCGTCGTTGGGCCGGTTCACCTGGTCTAACCCTCCCAGGCCCAATCTATCGAGCACGACAAGAACGTTAGACAAGAGGAAATTTGTAGCGTAAGGCTACTAACCTTGGGCGAGATAATCGCCCTAATTTTCTTTTCTTTATTCTATTAGATTCTTGATGACGTCATGGTCAAGTTCGCCTTGTTAAGGGAACACTCCTGCCCCATTTCTCAAGTCAGTCGAAAACTATAGCAGTCTTATTATCTTCAGGAACAGACTCCTACGCTTGGGTTCGTGTTCGTGATGCGTAGAACCGCTGGGTTTGGCGTACTGGTAGTTATGTTCATGTCTCTGTTCGTCTTGGCGCCGCTGCCTGTTCACGCCGCAGCCACCCTCGTTCAGTTCAACTTTAACGGTAATGCGTTCTTTAATCCTCCTACCCCAAGTCCTGTGGTCACGGTTGCCTTAAGCAGCGTTGCAAGCGGAGACGTGTTAATCGTAGGCGTAGCATGGAAGGACACGGTCACTTCTATCACTGACACCTTGAGTTCGTCTTTTAGTTTAGCAGCATCGATGACTGGTGGGGAAGATGCGAATGCGGCGATTTACATCGCTACTCTTTCTTCGAGCGGAGCAGATACAGTTACAGCGAAGTTTAGCATACCTCCCCCGTCGCCTTCTTGCGGGGGTATATGTGCTGCCGAAGACGCTGTCTATGTTTATGAGGTGGCTGGTGTGACGACCACCGGGGCGGCGACGGCCACCGGTGGAGTGGGGAGTGGTAATTCGGTCTCCACATCCACTATGGTCAGCTTCCAGCCTGGGGCGTTTCTACTTGGAATTATAGCAGGTTGTAACTGCTCGGCTCTAACTGGGTTAACACCTGGAGCTGGGTTTACGCTCTCCCCCCAGCCCCCTCCTCCCCTCCATATAACGGGCTACCCTTCAAATGCCGAGTATTCCGACCCTGTATCTTCTCCAACAAATTTTCCAGCGACCCTCTTCAGCACGTTCTATACTGGGTGGGTTGAGGCTGGTATAGCCCTCAACCCTACTTCTTCCATACCTGAGTATCCGCTTGGGCTACCAATCCTAGCAATCCTCATGATAGTCGGGTACGGTTTAGTTAGACGTCGAACCAGAAATAACATCCATTAACTTCGTTGGGCCGTCGAGGCCCAATCGTTCCAGGACATTCACGATAAGGCTTCTCGACACGTTACGTTAAATAGATATGACTTCCTCACACTGTTGAGTGGTTTGGGGAGCTTATGGTTCAGAGATTAAGGTTGATTGGAGTTGCGGTGGTTTCAATTCTGGTGCTTACAGTTATGGGAGCAACTTTCCTTTCACCCGTATACGCTCCTGTCGCTACAATTACGCTTAATATTTCGCCCAACCCTGCACTCTCTGGACAGACTATAACATTCTCTGGCCAAGTCACACCACCATTAACTTCTGGAGATACCATAATCATAGACATCATTAACGGTCCATCATCATGCGCTTCTCCAACCGTCTTGAAAATCCTTACGACAACAGCTAACAGCGCAGGCTCCTACAGTACATCAACCACACTCTCTCAGGGCACGTATAGCGCCTTCGACCAAGACGGAACCTATTCTGGACCTGCGACTCCCTTTAGTCCCTGCGAAAACCTCACTGTCAGTTCAACTCCAATCGCTGAATACCCATTCGGGTTAGCGGTCCTGGCAATCCTCATGATAATCGGGTACGGCGTAATCAGACGCAGAACTCGAAACGACTACACCTAAACCCGTTGGGCCGAAAGGCCCAAAATACCTAACCTATAATTCTCCGTTAAATCCAAAATTTCTTAGAAACCTTACCTAACCCATGACAACCTCTATGTTTAGCTTTTAGAGCTACCAAAAACTGTTTGGTAAGCCATTCTTGCAGCTAGAGTTAGCATCTCAATTGAAGTCTGCAAGTAGACCTGCTCATATCGCCAGCTAGCGTTGAAGCTTGGAAGTAGTTTCTCCGAAGTTGGCTGCCATTCTTCATTATGACAGGGATGGTTCGCTGCCAACAATTCGAGGAACGCATCAAACCCGCAGGGATTCCGCACAACCTCTTGTAGGTCAAGTCTGGGAGACAAGAACCATATCGTTGCGTCGTTCACAGGGTATTGTGGTTGGTCTATTGGCTTGAAGTCAGTAAGTTTCTTACCCTTAGTTCGGGCTTCCCGCTCAAAGTCAGTAATCCTTCCTACTCGGTCGCATCCCCAATCTCCGTAGGGACTCGTTGAGGGGCGTTTCATGATAGAATTGAAAAGAAGAAAGTTGTCGTCAAATATTCTAAAATCAAGCATATCGTTTTTCAGAAGTTGAAGCGCAAACTCGAAAGTCACTGTTGTCTTACCCCTCCGTCCTTGACCGAAGACACCGAAACCGTTCCAGACTGCCCCATGTCGCCAAATGACCATGTTTTGATGAAATATACAGTCCAAGGAATTCGCTAGTTGCCCTATCGGTAACCTCACTTATTTTTCAATTGGGTTTCGAAACATTGTCATTGAAATCAAGAAGAGAGGTCCACTCGATTACAATTGGGCTCTCCTACAGGGTATTAGCGACCCCCGACGGAATCCTTAAATGGTACATACCCACATACATACCTACATTAAGGAATGGAAGCCCATGTTCGAAGCTCAAGAAAAGTTGACGAGAATGAGAGAAACAGTTCGTGAGGAACTCAAACACATCCCACGAGGCGATATTCAACAGAACATGTTCAGGGCCCACTATCAGGTGGGCCGCATGAATAGTATGGGGAAAAAAGCGCAGACTCCAAATTCAAAAGAAGCCGTTATGAAATCTTGTCTAGATTTCTACAAGGAAAAATATCCAGACATTGAACCGCAATACGATAAACAATTTTTCTTCGGCAAAAAGCGGTGACAACACAATGGCAGAAATTAGCAAAGAATCTGTCCCGCAGGGGCGCCCGAAGGACGCTTCAGTTCAGGGGTTCGAATCCCCTCCCCCGCACCATTTTGCTCTGGATGAACACCAGTCTTAACGCTGTGACTTCACCCGGCAGCAGTTCGATCATTGAACGCATACCTGCTGATTCGTCCAATCAAGAGGCTTCATACTGTTAACGCTATGCGCATACCTGAATAGTAACCGAGGAAGAAATAGATCGATGCCAAAGCCAAATATCCCTAGACATCAAGCGACCGTACCATTTGCTTTCTGTTTGCGCGTATCATTCTCGTCATGAAGCACCCCTAGCATCCCAAAAGGCAAAGGGCGGCTAATTGGACTTGAAACGATATAGGTGGTTATCGCTCTCGGTAAGCACTGAAAACGAATACCATCAACGTTCAAGAATACTGCCTATGGGTTCGAGGGAAAGACCGTTGGGTATAGAACAGGTTGAGTGCTGGCGTTGCGGTGCAATTGAACTGTTAGACGTGCTGGGAGTTGGCGAGTCTGAAATTCAAAGGTATGAGTGCACTGATTGTTCCGTTTGTGATTCTTGTCGTCACTATGAGGGTTACAGGTGTCCGGACTGGCCGGTTTGTCATTACGAAACTTAAACCCTTGACCCCGTAACGACGTGTATTGCATGTTGTAGTCACTCAATGAGCCACTATTGTAAGCTGTGCGAACCCGTTAAGGTATTTCCTTCAAACGGTCAGCTGCATGAGCATCATTGGACGGTTCATCGAGAATCGTGCTGTGATGTTTGTCATCATTTGCTGCAATTTCACTCAAGATTTCAGCGATGTGCAGTCTGCGGTTGCCGATACACGAAGAAGCATCCGGAACTAAACTAACCTAGCATGACTCCGCATCTGCCTTATTCCTTACTGCAGACCAGAAACACTCAGACCAACCCGAACGCACCAAAAATGGTTGATGACAACTTCCGAAGTGTGACCTTTTCTATCTCCAACCCCCTAGACCAGTCCATGCCCAACGAAAACCTGAGAATCATTAAAGCAAACGCGAGACTCTCACCACTGGCCGCTCCCCTCTTTGATGCTTATAGACAGTTTTACAAGAAAAAACCTGACCCGAAAGGTGCCCGTACCTTCTTGAAGCGACGGCTAAAGAATAATGAGTCTGTGCTTTTCTTGGCTATCTCGGACGGCGAGCGACAGGGGAAACTGGTGGGTTTGGTGCATCTATACCCAACTTTCTCATCCCTAACCCTTCGGCGGCAATGGATACTGTCCGATCTCTTCGTGGTTCCCGAAGCCCGCCGCCAAGGAGTCGGTGAGGCTTTAATGAATCGTGCACGTCAGCTCGCGGAGGAAACAGACGCCGATGCTCTTCTCCTCGAGACAGCTACGGACAACTTCACCGCCCAGAAGTTATACGAGAAATTGGGGTACAAGCGTGATGAGGTCTTCTATCGCTACGCGTTGACAATTCGATCCACTTGACCCTACAAAGAATGATAAATCATCGTCGGGCGTTAGATTTCGTCTAGAAGTGGTGGGACCTTCTTCCGTAGTACAGCTATGAGTTCGGGGTCGTCCCGGAAGTATCTATCCGGTATGTTCAGGGTGCGTATCTTGTCTTGGTTGCATTGAAAGTGCGAGCGTATGTAGTCGCCGTGGATCGATTCCATGACTAAGATTAGATCAGCCCAATCCACAAGCTCCTGCGTCAACAGCTTTCCTGAAGATTCTGGTGTAATTCCAGCAGATTTTGCTTCCCAAACTCCTTTCCAGCCTTGGAAGGATTTTCTCGCCCGTCGGGCTACGCTGGAGATTTGCTGTACAAACAAAGAGCACTTTTCGCATGGCTAACCCGTGAGCGTTGTCTTGATCTGGTCGTTCAGCAGGTCTGCTGGACCTCGCCACTTATATCTGCTGGTGAGTTGCAAGCTTCACTTCCCGGTAACGGTTTACGGTTCGCGATTCAGGTCGTAGGTTTAGAGTCTTGAAACTTTCAACTTCATCCCTATTGGCGTTGGGTCATGGAGTTAATGATCTCTTCTCCAACAGCCTCTCGGGCCTGCTACCAATAATCACTAGCCTGTTCGGTCTCTCGTATCTGCTCGCGGGGGTTGTCGCGATGGTCTTCAACGTCACCTCCTCCATAATGCAGCCCCTGTTCGGTCACTGGTTCGACCGCTCTCACATCGCATGGCTCATGGAGGCGGGGTTGGCATTGAACTGCGTAGGTATGAGCTTGCTCGGTTTTTCTTCAAGCTACGTCCTGCTGCTATTTTTCGTTGGATCCGCCGGGCTCGGGACGGCGTCGTTCCACCCTCCAGCGTTTTCAGCTGTCGTGAAGTCGGGCAGCTCATCGCGGGGTAAGGACATGGGCATCTTTCTCTCAGCGGGAAACACCGGCTTCTTTCTCGGCCCCTTCGTCGCCGGCGCATTGGGCACTGCGTTCGGTCTGCGGGGGATGGTGCTATTGCTTCCGGTTGGTTTGGTAGTTGCATTTGTTCTCTTCAAAGCGAAGATCAACCCTAGGAAGGTTGAAGAGAAGAGTTTGAGGCAGCGGTCTCCTGCGGATAGGCGGATGCTGAGCCTACTAGCTAGCATTACTGCCCTTCGCTCCGTAACTCTGCAAACCGTGGTCACTTTCCTTCCACTGTACTTTGTGGTACGAGGTGACTCGCTCCTGCTAGCAACTACGATTGCGTCGGTCTGGCTTGGGGTGGGGGTACTGGGGCAACTTGGAGGCGGTTACCTTTCTGACCGTGTCGGTAGGAAGCCAATAATAGTAGTCTCCCTCCTGCTCGGCGCGATAATGTTCTACGGTTTTCTTCTAACGAACGGAGTCACATCGCTAATTCTCCTAGCCCTGTCCGGCGCCGTATTGTACGCCAGCTGGTCAGTGATTGTGGTGATGGCTTCAGAGGCCGCCCCAAGCAACATTGGAGCCGTTTCGGGGTTCATGCTCGGCTTTTACGTGGGAATCGGAGGCATAGCCGCCCTGGGCTTCGGAGCGTTAGCTGATAGTCTCGGTTTAACCCACGCGTTCGAGATCGTCGCGGGATTCGCGCTTATCGGAGGCTTCCTAGCTCTCTTTCTACCCAAAATGAGCGAAAGCGTCACTGACTTGAAATAAGCCGAATCGATCTCTTGTTGAAGCAAACATTTTAGGTGTGGCAATGGTTGGGCGAGCGACTCTGGTTACGTGTGATTCGCGGATTTCGGAACCGAACCTCATTCCGACGCGATTACTGGAGCCGTCATAGCATTGCTTTGTGAGAGCGAGAGGATTCGATCATATGATGCTGGAGCCGGTTCTCCAGACCGGCTCTTGACCGTCGATTCTTGATACCCAACCAGTTAACCGATTACCCGTCACGTCCAGACAAGCGAAGGTAGAATCTGGTGCAAGCGAGTTGATTGAGTTAAAGACTTATGCGGATTAATCAGCTAATGCGCTCTTGGTGCTACTCGTGGGTACGCGATCGCTTAGAGTCGGGCTCGTACAGCTGGAGGTAACGTCTTCGAAGACCGAGAACCTCGCTCACGTAATTCGTTCTCTTGAGGAAATTGGGAAAGATTGCGATTTAGTGGTCTTCCCGGAATACAGTATGGGTTACCCGAAGGGAACCCTAACCCGAAACTACGTAGCCGACCTTGCCGAACCGTTAGATGGAGAATTCGTCAAGAGCGTCGCGGAGAAGAGTAAGGAAAACCAAGTCGCTGTCGTGTTGCCGACCTTTGAGAAGGCAAGCGCATCGATATTCAACACGGCGGTCATCATTGACCGCGGAAAGGTATTGGGCGGCTATAGGAAGATCCACTTGTTCGACGTGTTCGGCTTTAAGGAGTCAGACTTTTTCGCGTCAGGATCGGAATTGATTCTCGCCAATGTCGGCAATACTACATTCGGCGTCATTACTTGCTACGACCTTCGCTTTCCCGAACTCGTGAAGAAAGAGGCTATGTCCGGCGCGACGGTAATAGTAGTTCCAGCCGCTTGGTTCCGCGGCCCACTAAAGGAGGAGCAATGGCAAACCTACCTGATGGCACGCGCCGCCGAGAATACAAGCTTCGTAGTCGGGGTTGGAAACGCCAATGAGAATTTCGTTGGTAGAAGCATCGTAGCCAACCCGTTCGGAGTTAAGGTGCTCGATTTAGGATACGGAAACCGAATGGGACGCTATGAAATTGATAACGACTTGATAGCGAAGGCGAGAGAGACGATCCCTGTTCTCCAACAATCTCGCAATACCGCAGACATTCCGTGCAGGCGACTCTGACTAGAGCGGGCTGTCTAGTTTGAATGGCTATGTGAAGGCATGTGAACTTTCCGACGTACCGCCAGGGTCAATGCATGCCGTGGATCTGGGCGACAAGAAGATTATGATCGTTAATGTGGATGGGAAATTATTCGCCACTGACAGAGTATGTACACATGAGACAGCGGACCTCTCCACCGGTTTCCTAATCGGCTCCGTGGTAACCTGTCCCCTCCATCTCTCGCGCTTTGATGTAACAACGGGAGAGGTGCAAAACGCACCGGCCACCGTGCCTCTAAAGACGTATGGGTTGAAGGTGGAAGGGACAAGCGTATACGTTCAAGTTTAATCCATGCTGGGTACCGGTTGATGAGCTTATATCAGATCGAAGCCGAATAATCTCTCCACCGCAAATCCGCAGGCCTGAATGTTGGTCGAAAAACTCGCGACTATCAATGCCGCAAGAATCCGTGAGGATTTCCCAGTACTGAAACGGCAGGTTAACGATAAGCCGCTTGTGTATTTTGATAATGCGGCCACTTCGCAGAAACCGCAAGTTGTGATTGATGCGATTGTCAGGTATTATCGGGAGTACAATGCGAACATTCACCGCGGTATCCACAAACTAGCGGAAGAGGCAACGCTTGCTCATGAGGAGGCGAGGGAGAAGGTTGCTAAGTTTGTCAACGCCAAGGGAACCCAGGAGATCATATTCACGCGAAATGCGACCGAAGCGATAAACCTCGTAGCCTATTCCTGGGGTCGAGCAAATATTCGGAGTGGGGATAAGATCGTTCTAACCATAATGGAACATCACAGCAACATCGTTCCATGGCAGTTGCTGGCGGAGGAGAAGGATGCTAAGATTGAGTTCGTGAAGATCGATGAAAACGGCGAACTTCGCGAGGATGAAGTTCAAGAACTGATTGATGAGAAGACGAAGCTCGTCTGCGTGACGCATGCGTCGAACGTGCTTGGGACAATAAACCCGGTCAAGGACATTGGGCGCGTAGCTCACCGCTACGGTGCTATGTTCTTGATCGATGCCGCCCAATCGGTACCCCACATGACCGTTGACGTGAGAGAGATCGACTGTGACTTCGCAGCGTTTTCGGGCCATAAGATGCTCGGGCCTACGGGGATTGGAGTTCTTTACGGAAAGAGTGAGCAACTTGAGAAGATGCCCCCATTTCTTGGTGGGGGCGAGATGATACGAGAGGTGCATACGACCGGCGCATTATGGAAGGACCTGCCCTACAAGTATGAAGCGGGGACGCCGAACGTCTCAGGGGCCATCGGACTAGGGGCCGCGGTCGACTACCTTCTGCGGAATCGGAATGCGAAATGTCCACGACTACGAAAAGGAGATCACTAGCTACGCACTTGAACGAATGAAGCGGGTCGAAGGCCTAACGATTTACGGGCCCATGGATGTTGAACGCAGGGTGGGAGTAGTCTCATTCAATTTAGGAGACATACACCCCCACGATCTGGCTTCAATCCTCGATGAGGAGGGCGTAGCCATCAGGTCCGGCCACCACTGCGCGCAACCCCTAATGGAATTCCTGGAACTACCCGCCACTTCAAGGGCAAGTTTCTATATCTACAATATGAAGGAAGAGGTTGACGTGTTCATTGACGCTTTGGAGAAAGCTAGGAAGCTATTTGCGCGATGAGTTCTGACATCTACAAGGACATTATCCTAGACTACTACAGGAACCCGCGCAACTTCGGCGACCTACCCGAACCCGACGTGCGGGCTAAGGACTCGAACCCACTCTGCGGCGACATAATTGAAATGCAGCTGAAGATCAAGGATAACAAGATTGATGACATACGTTTCAAGGGGAAGGGGTGCGCGATCAGCCAAGCCTCAGCCTCGATGCTTACCGAAGTTGTCAAGGGAAAGACGCTGGACGAAGTCAAGGCGATGGGTAAGCCAAATGTTCTGGAATTTCTAGGCATCGACCCCGGCCCGACACGAATAAAATGCGCCCTACTTGGCTTGAAAGTCCTAAAACTGGCGGTATACGGACACCTCGGACAGGCTATCACAGAAGAAGTCAAGCAGCTCGTCTAAACTACGAACGGCTAACGCATCGGGCAAGCCTATTCCTGTTCGGTGAAAGGTTTATGTTTCTTGCCGCAGACTGGCTGGGTTTATGCCAAATAAATACACTCTTCCGGAATTACCCTACAAACCCAATGCGCTCGAACCAGTGATTTCACAGGAAATAATGACGCTTCATCATGACAAGCACCATGCAGCTTACGTCAACGGTGCGAACGCCGCACTGGACAAACTCGACAAGGCCCGCAAAGGCGAAGCCCAGATTGACATCAAGGCAGTCCTGAGGGATTACAGCTTCCACTTTGGAGGCCACATCCTTCACAGCATCTTCTGGCCCAACATGGCCTCACCAGGCAAAGGCGGAGGGACACCAGGCGGCGCGGTCGGCGACAAGATCAAAACAGACTTCGGCGGCTTCGACAAATTCAAACAACAATTCGGCGACGCGGCCAAAGCGGTAGAAGGCTCAGGCTGGGCCTTACTTCTCTACGACAACACCACCGACCAACTCGTCCTCACTCAGATCGAGAAACAGAACTTCATGCACCTCGCCCAACTCCCAATCCTCCTAGGAATTGACGTCTGGGAACATGCGTACTATCTCCAGTACAAAAACGACAGAGGCGCTTACGTCGACAAGTGGTGGGACGTCGTGAATTGGTCTGATGTTGACCAGCGCTTCTCCAAAGTAAAGCACTAGAGACCCGTTTAGGGAATTACCTCAAACGAGAGGCCTGGCTCGAGTCAGGCCCACTCATATTTTTCTACAAACAGAAGAGTTCTCTGTTGAGCGTGCGTATCGGGACGCGCAGAGGAATAGTCGCATAGGAGAAGGTGCGAGAATGGCAATGAACGATAATACTTTGCGTGTTAAGGAGTTCATGAGTTCCCGTGGCGTTGAGGTCGAGATAGTCACGTTCGATGAGTCTACCCGAACCTCCGAGTTGGCTGCTGCGGCGATCGGATGCGAGGTCGCACAAATCGCCAAATCACTCGTCTTCATCGCAGATGACAAACAACCGATCTTGGTCATCGCGAGCGGACCGAACCGAGTCGACACGGAAAAGCTAGCCAAGCACGTGGGAAAGAGGGAGATGCAGATTGCAGACGCGAAGACGGTGAAACAGGTGACAGGTTTCCCCGTAGGCGGCGTCCCACCAGTAGCTCACCACAGTCAATTGAGAACGATTTTGGACCCTAGCCTCATGCGTTTCGAGGTGGTGTACGCTGGCGGCCGGAACGCCCAACACTGTCTTCGGAATCAACCCGAAAGAATTGAAAGAGTTAACCAGCGGTGAATTCGCGGAAGTATTTCAGCACCAACCTTCTTGACTTCAGAGTAGCTGCAGTGTGCTTGTCTGGTTGAAGTCAGGCCAAGGGAAACAATTGTCACCGGCCGGCAGAGCGCACAGTTGACCGGTGAGTATGACGGTGATCGGCGTGGATTCATAACGGAACGGAACTATTCTACCATCTCCTACCCTAATTTGCCCGAACCAAAGCGCATAGTAGATGTTGAAATTGGTTGTAACCGTTGCCGACACGGGAGTGGGCACTCCAGGCATCAGTTGCAGCGGAGATTCGTCTAATGTGCCCCGACCCACGGCCATCCCGTTAATGAACGCTAAGCCAGTTAACGACTTCAATACCATCGCCTGCGGCGACATCACGGTCCCAACCATAACAATCGTATTCGCGGAGCTGACATAGTAGTCCGTGATTGTGATCACAAAACCCTGATCATTCATAACTACAGGCAACGCGACGGACTCACTCGAGAGGGCGGGATTCAACAGGAAGCAGACTGCAACGAAACATGAAAACAGGCTTAACCACGTAACCGTGTTCCTCTTCATTCCGCGAGGACACCCACATTGCAAATGACGGACCAACCCGTAACCAAGGGTTCCTGTAAACTGTTAACGCAATGTCCCGTGCTCCTAGCACACGCTTGCACTCACCCGCGCTTAGCCCGGGCGGACCACGCTAACACAAAACAGCCACACACCATCGATTCCATCTTCGAGTAAGCACATGACGGGCTCTCCGTGAGTACAAAAAGGGCCTTCCTCCTTTACGGTCCCTTGGTCGTAGACAAGAAAGAACTGATTCTCGCCCACGCGAATCGTACTAATTTGCAACTTACATGGCAATTGCCTTGCAACTGACGTGAAACGAGCACCCTACGAAATCAAGTGGTCCTCGTCGTTGCGAAGAAGGAACGCCGAATCCGGTGGTAGCTGAAGTAGGGGCCAAAACATTTCCTATTAAGGGAACCCTTTGACTTTATTTACGAGCCCTGCAAAACATTTGGGGTTGAAGCTCGCAGGTGTGATTTCAGTTGAGTCGCGTAAGAGTTCTGGCCGGTACCCGAAAAGGCGCCTTCATCCTGACATCAGACGAGAAACGTGAACGGTGGGACGTGAAAGGCCCGCAGTTTGGCGGTTGGGAGATCTACCACATGAAAGGATCCCCCGCCGACCCGAACCGCATCTACGCGTCCCAGAGTAGCGGTTTCTTTGGTCAAATCATCCAGCGATCCGATGACGGAGGGGAAACTTGGCATCAACCAGGGTTGAAGCCTGGGGAACCAACCAAGAACGAGCAGGGGTTTCCACTTACGGAAAGCAACAAGTTCACGTATGACACTTCCCCAACCACCGGAAAACCACTCACGACACACCAATGGTACGATGGCACACAGCACCCGTGGGAATTCAAGCGCGTCTGGCATCTCGAACCGTCGCTGACCGATCCGGACACGGTCTATGCTGGAGTTGAGGATGCCGCGCTCTTCCGGACAATGGACGGGGGAAAGACATGGCATGAACTCCCCGGCCTCCGAGGCCACCCCTCCGGTTCCCAATGGGCACCAGGTGCCGGCGGCATGTGTTTGCACACAATCATTCTAGACCCTACAAACCCGAGAAGAATATACACAGCAATCTCTGCCGCCGGAGCATTTCGGAGCGATGACGCGGGAGCATCATGGAAACCTATCAACCGCGGCTTAATCTCGAAAACCATTCCCAAGCCGGACGCGGAGGTAGGCCATTGTGTGCATAAAATTGCCATACACCCCTCACGACCCAATGTACTCTACATGCAGAAGCATTGGGATGTGATGCGGAGCATTGATGCAGGCGAATCCTGGCAGGAAGTGAGCGGCAACTTGCCAAGCGATTTTGGATTTCCGATCGCAGTTAACGCGCATGATCCGGAGACGATCTACGTCGTCCCCATCAAGAGCGATGGGGAGCATTACCCGCCCGAGGGGAAACTCCGAGTCTACCGCAGTCGAAAAGGAGGAAACGAATGGGAAGCACTCACTAAAGGCCTCCCGCAACGCGACTGCTACGTTGACATACTACGGGACGCGATGTCCGTCGACACCCTCGACCCTTGCGGTGTGTATTTTGGGACCACCGGAGGCCAAGTTTACAGCTCCACAGATGACGGGGATAGTTGGAACCCAATCGTCCGCGACCTACCACCCGTAGTCTCCGTCGAGGCACAAACAATTCCATGATCAGAGTTCTCCTTCCCCCACACCTCCGGGTACTGGCACACATCGAAGGCGAGGTAAATATCGAGACCAAAGGCCAAGCTACCCAACGCTCAGTAATTGATGCCCTCGAGGCCAACTATCCCACGCTCCGCGGAACGATCCGCGACTACGCAACACAAAAACGCCGAGATTTCTTGCGGTTCTACGCTTGCCAAGAGGACCTGTCAAACGAGGCGCCTGAGGCACCCCTACCGAAGGCCGTCCAAAACGGCGAGGAACCATTCCTCGTCATAGCGGCCGTCGCCGGCGGGTAGCAGGCATGATTCGTCTCGTCTAACCCTCGTGTTTACCCCTAAAGCTACGGCTCCTCGGTACGGTTAAGCGTCGACAAAATTGAGATACAAGATTAGTGATTAGAAACTCCGGCGCGGCGTTCGCATATTGCTGTGCTGGAAGCTATCCTCTATCCGCCGCTGAACTCTATACGGTAGATCGGCGTAAGATTCAAAAGCATTGACTGCTTAGCTCCTGTAAGCCTACTGACCGTTTAAGTCAGAATGAGGTTTTCCATTTTGGTATGCACGACATGTAATGGTACGGGCGAAGTTAGTTGCGGAAAATGCAAGGGCACCGGTTCCGTCCCCACTAAATGTGACGAATGTAAAGGCACGGGAAAGCTGACTACCGAGAAGGGTGTGGTTGAGTGCGATATTTGCAACGGTAGCGGCGTCGTTTCCATAAAGTGCAACGAATGCTTCGGTGGAGGCAGATTGGTGTGTGAGGCATGTGGTGGAACCGGGGGTAAGGAAAGCGACATCGAAGTCCCCCCTGAATAGGGCATGAGAAGAAAACATAACCGCACGTGTCAGCGACCAGCTTACTCGGCGGTGTAACTGGGAGGCAAGGATAAAGCCGGGCGCAATGTCCCGGTACAGGAGTCTGGCTGATCATGAAGACGGCTCTAGTCTCAAACCAAGATAGGTTCCCGTTTCTGCGACAGTTAGGCATCCAAGACACAAACTCTGGCGCATGCACTGGTCCAGACGACTGGAGCAGCGTCGAAGGCCGTGAACTTCTACCCGTTCTAACCCCGATCGACGGTTCAGTGATAGCGAGAGTCGCACTCGCGTCCGAAAGTGATTACGAACATGTCGTCAAAGTCGCCCAGGAAAGTTTTCTGAACTGGCGCATGACCCCGGCGCCCGTTCGTGGCCAAATTGTTCGCGAGATTGGTGACGAGCTGAGGAAGTTCAAGGAACCGCTCGGAAAGCTGGTTACTTTAGAGATGGGAAAGATCGTTGCCGAAGGAGTGGGTGAGGTGCAGGAGGCCGTTGATATAGCCGACTTCGCGGTCGGCCTGTCCCGTCAGCTGTATGGGCTGACGATGCAATCAGAGCGCCCGATGCACAGGATGTATGAGCAATGGCATCCACTCGGCGTGGTTGGAGTAATTACGGCGTTCAACTTCCCCGTCGCGGTCTGGTCTTGGAACTCTATGATCGCCGCCGTCTGCGGGGACACGATGGTATGGAAACCCTCCTCCAAAACACCCCTCTGCGCCATAGCAGTCCAGCACCTAGTCAACCGAATCATGAAGCGCCACGATCTAACCGGGATATTCACGATCGTGATAGGGAAAGGGTCGACGATCGGCGAACGCATGATCAACGACAAGAGAATCCCACTAATCTCCTCGACCGGCTCAACCACGATGGGCCTGAGGGTTGCCGAAGCAGCCGCGAAGAAGCTGGGACGAACCATCCTGGAGCTTGGAGGAAATAACGGAATAATCGTCGCCGAAGACGCCAACCTCGAATTGGCCATTAGAGCAATCCTGTTCGGCGCAGTAGGCACCGCAGGCCAGCGTTGCACGACGACAAGAAGGATTATCGCTCAAAAGAAAATCATTGAAGAACTAACCACGCGGCTTGTGAAGGCCTACGAGCAAGTGCGCATTGGCGACCCGCTTCAACCTGAAACGTTGATGGGACCCTTGGTTGAGGAGGAAGCGGTGAAGGCGATGATGAATGTGCTTGAGGCGCTTCCGAAGCAGGGCGGCAAAATTGTGGTTGGTGGGAAGAAACTCGATAGGGCCGGGTTCTACGTAACGCCCGCAATTGTGAGAGTTCCAGGGAATACTGCGTTGGTGTGTGAAGAAACATTCGCGCCGATTTTGTACGTGATGCCCTACGACACAATCGACGACGCCATCCAACTGCACAACGAAGTTCCACAAGGACTCTCCTCCGCAATATTCACCGAGTCCGTATCGAAGGCGGAGAAGTTTCTTTCAGCCATCGGAAGTGACTGCGGCATAGCCAATGTTAACATTGGCACCTCAGGTGCCGAGATAGGCGGCGCTTTTGGAGGGGAGAAGGATACGGGTGGGGGTCGAGAGTCTGGATCTGATGCGTGGAAACAATACATGCGCCGCCAAACAACCACAATCAATTGGAGCGACAAGCTTCCCCACGCCCAAGGCGTCAAATTCGGCGAATAATACACGCCATTACCCATGTGAGACCTCCAGCAACGTTACGAGCGCGTCCCACCATCGAAACACTAGGCATGCTCTATAAGCGGCGATGTCTATTGTATCCTATGTCAATGCGCGTTTTTCTGTGTACCTGTCAAAAGTGCGGAACCGAATTTGATTTCACGGGAAACTACGAGAAGTTTCGCGAATTCCTAGACTCGAAGACATTTGCATGTATCGGGGGTCATACCGAAATCCGTTCTCCTCGCGCTTTTGTTAAAATTGTTACAATGAGCGAGCCGACGGCTGTTCTTGAGTGGAAACCGACTGAGGGCAGGAATTACGTGGACATAATGGATTCACTTACGGCCCGGATCAAAGGTATGCAAATAGACCACCTCGGCTCCGGCCTCTACATTGATCGCCGAACAATGAAGAAGTACGATTACGAAGAGGACAACAAAGGAAAACGGCACTACTTCGAATTACCACTTCAACAACACTAAGAAATTCCGTCTAAAAATTACGCGCTGAGTCTTTCCGCAATCTTCCACAGCAGATTAGGCACATTTTCCCCAGTCTTGGAGCTAATCTCCACTATTTCCGCCGCGCCGAATACCTTGCGGGTTTCCTCGCTCACTTTGTCCAGATGTTCACGCGGCGCGATATCCATTTTATTGATGCAGATTAGAATTGGAACGCCAGCGATTTCTTTCTCGATGGCCTCATGCGAGGCTTCAAGTTTTCGCTTTGAGGTTTGGATATCCTCACTGCCGTCTACGAAAAGAAGGATTAGGTCTGAATTTGCTAGTTCGTTGAGCGTTGTGTGGAACGCATTCAGTAGAATTGGGTTGAGGTCCTCGATGAATCCAATGGAGTCTATGAGGATGAACGACTTCGTCGATACATCTTTCGAAGCCGTCGAGACCTTTCGGGCGAGCGTGGATAGCGTCGTAAAGGGTCCCATTCCCGTTTCTTTTGATTCTGAGGCGATTTTGTTGAATAGTGTGGTTTTCCCGCTTTGAGTATAGCCCGTCAAAGCTACTGTTCGGAAGCCGGCCCTTCCTCTTTCTTCGCGAAGGCTCCTGTGTTTCGACCTTGCCTCTTTGAGTTCCCGCTCGATCTTGCTTATGCGTTTGCGGGACATTGCCTCGTAGACTTCGTAAGGGTATTGTCCAGGCCCACCCCGCCCCATCTGCTCACTTGCAAATCCACGCATCCTGATTGATTCTCTGCCCCAGGAAAACGTGTAGCGCAGCTTAGCTAGTGCGATCTGGAGTTTGGACTCTGTTGTCGTAGCGCGTTTTTCGAACACTTCCAAGATGAGTAGGTTTCTGTCGAGAACGCGGATTTCCTCGCCGACTTTCTTTTTAATGCGAAACAGTTGGCCGGCAGATAGCTGGCGGGTAAAAATCAGGGCTTCGATTGAGTCTTTTCCGACGCGCTTGGAGATCTCGTCGAGTTTTCCTGCACCAACGCAATATGCGCCGTCGACGGCCTCGCGATGTTGTATTACTTCCCCGACGACGTTGTATCCAGCCGCTTTCGCGATGTCACTCATTTCGTCGGTTCGAGGTTTACTTTTGGGGGTGAGGCATTCTATGAGGAGCGTTTTCAGGTTCGGCACAAGCTTTGAGCGGGAGGCATCATTTAATCAAACCTGAAACCCATTTTCTTGGCGGTTTCCAACCTGTGGCATCTGACACATAGATAGCTTCCTGTATGAGGCCCCTCGGAAAAGATTAGGTCACCACAATTCTGACAGTTCCGAAGCGGCATCTCAAGAATAGCCTTCAACAATCAGTAACCGCACAGCCCGTAATAAGGTACAGCCAGATGTTCAATGTTGAACCCAAAAACTTCGATGGCAGAAGACTGGGCCGTTTGCAGGACATGTACCTGTTCCCGGCGGATCATGTCCATATCCGCCGTAACCCGAACTGTCGCTAGGTGTTCGAACGGGAAAAAGAATGGCGGGCCACGGACTACCTCCGATTCCTGCTACGATTATTGTTATAGGCTTCATCGCGATTGGCCTGTTCGCGGCGGTCGGCTACTTCCTTCGCTGAGGATTCGGCGGTACGTCGCCAATACCAGTAACTACTCTTCAAACACTCTCACCGCCGCAGAATAACACATTTCTTCCTCAATAAATGAGCCGGAGGATAAGCCTTGAATATCAATGCACCGCAGAATCCTTTGTTATGCCATCCTCTAACCTATTCCGACGTAAACGAAGTGGAGAGACGACCGGTAGAGTCAGATAAGCGACCTCGACACCCTTGGATTTGATGTGGATTGAGAATAGCATCCGCGGATGACGCGAAAAGCATGGCGAGAAAGTACGTTGTCGGTACGAGGTCGCGCCATGGAAAAATAGTTTCAATCACAATGGACGAGGAAGCGAAAGGCCCTGACGCTAATGGTACATGGAGCGTGGCAGGGATGTTCGTTACGGAAGAAGGCGGAAAAGAGCAATTTGTCGCGTCCATCACTTCCCGCGGCGAGGTCATCATTGCACACCCCCCGGCTCCGGAAACTAAGGTAACCCCCCCTCCAAAACGCCGTAAATGAACCCCGACCCATCACTTAAGTACAGATAACACCAATTCGCCGTATGGGTGCGCCAATAGCGCTGGCGGGAGCGAAAGGAGTCAGAAGAAAAATGCAGAAAATGCGATCAAAACCAAAACCCAAACCACCCGTTTATTGGACTAAGGGAACGGTCACCTGGTACGGCCGCTACAATCGAATCGGCAGACAAAACTAACTAGCTAACAGTTCGTTCGGAAATTTCCCAAACGCCATCGTTACGCGCTCTATCACTCTCTGCGATCGGCGCGCTGGTCGGTCGCCTGAGGCCTGCGCTACGGCTTTGATTGGTTAAGTGACTTGTACGTGGTCGATTTGGTAGTACCGTTTTGCTAGCATGCGGGTTTTGTCGATCGTCCGACCGTTCTTACCTATCGCTAGCGCCTTGTCCTTCGGTTCCACTTCGACAACCACGATCTTCTTGTCGGGTCGTTCGGTTATTCGGACTTCCTTTACTTTAGCTGGGGATAGGCAGTTTCGGATTAGGCCTTCGACATTGTCGGAGAATTCGACGACTTCAATTGGCTTTCCGGTCATTTTGCGAAGCATGTTGATGTTCTTTCCGCCTTTCCCAATCGCTAAGCCCATCTCGCCTTGCTTCGCCATGAAAATTATCCTGTCGCCTTCGGTGTCAACTATGCAGTCGTTGGCTGTCGCGCCGGTTATGTTTTCGAAGAGTGCGATCAGCCGCATTGTTTCGCCGGTGAGCTTTATTCCTGACGTGGCCATGGGTTAGCGCTCGGCTAGTTTGAGTATCTCAGAGTCTCCAGGTTCCTTTATGGTTAGCGCGGCTACGACGAAGCGTTTCAGGCACGCGCCACCCAGGTCTACGCTTGTTCCTGGGTATTCGAAGATTGGAACCCCCGACTGTTTCGCGTAGTTAACGATCTCCATCCTGTTTCGAGAAGGGCAGTTGGAGGCTAGGATCAGGAGTTTGGCTTTTGCGAATCGTGCCGCGTCTAGGGCTTCCTTGATGCCTAACGCGACTTTGCCGGATCTTACGACTATCTGGAGTTGTTTGTTCACGTCTATCTTTGAGGATTGCATTACTTCTTGCCCTTCTCTGGCATTGCCATGTAGACTTCGATGAGGCCTGTTCCCATGGGCACTTGTTGTCCTACTATAACATTTTCCGCAACGCCTCGGAGTGTGTCGCGTGTTCCCTTGATTGCTGCGTCAACTATGGTTGGGATGGTGATCTCGAATGCTGCTTTGGCTAGGGTGCTTGCTTTCTCGCCGCTGACCCCATGTCTTCCTACCTGCAAAACTTCTCCCGAGGCTGTCATGGCGTCGGCTACGAGCATTACGTGGCGTACGTCTACGTCCAACCCCTGTTCCTTGAGTACCGCCGTGGCTTCTTTCATGATGACGTTTCTTGCCGCTTCGATTCCGAGTACTTCGGCTACTTCATGCATGTTGTTTGTTGTGGTTCGGGCGGGGTCTACGCCTTCTGTTTCAAGCGTTAGTTCTAGGTTGGAACCTTCGGTTCTGATTACCCACTCGCTTTTGTCTGCGGTTTTCTCTTCCATGACGAGTGCTCGTTTCACTTGTGGGATGCCTTTCACGTGCATGAGTGGGAGGCGGAGAACTAGGCGGTTGAATTGTGCGATCTCCATTTCCTGGGGCGTTATGTGCACCGTGTTCCTTTCGACTTCGACCTTGCAACCACCCGGTGTCACTGCTTCCTTGATGTCCTTGAGATTTACCTCTCGCTCTCTCATCGCTTCATTGTTTAACGTAACCACTATTCGCATCTTGGTGATGTCGGATTCGAGGCTTGAAGCGATATCACCCAAAGTCGTGTGAGTGATGTTGGTCGCGACCTCCTGAGCCTTTTCGCGGCTAGTTCGGTGTTTCTTGTCTAGGAAGACGACCATCATGGGTGTGGATGGGATTTTTCTTGCGTCCACGATCTCGATTAGGCGTGGGAGTCCGAGAGTGACGTTTTGTTCCCTGACGCCTGCGAAGTGGAATGTTCTTAGTGTCATCTGTGTGCCTGGTTCGCCGATGGATTGGGCTGAGACGATGCCGGCGGCTTCACCTGGTTCAATCATGGATTTGCGGTAGTTCTTAACCGCCTCCTTAACAGCCGCATCGACGCCCTTCTTGGTTAGCTTACGTTCCAGCAAACTAGACTTGAGTTGGGCCGTGAGGCTTGGAGTGAGGTCTTTTCTTACGTCGGAAACTTTCTTCTCGACGTAAGGCTTGCTAGCTTTAGCTCCTTTCTCGGCCGTGAGTTCGACGCGCTCGACCAGGCGTTCCGTGTTGACGGCTTTGCCGTGGTCGCTTTTTGCTGTGTCGACTCCGTCTTCGCCGTAGCGGAATTGTATAATGTCTCCCCTCGAGTCGCGTACGGTGCCGTCGTATTCTACGCGGATATGTTCGAGGGCGTTGATTAGGCGTCTTTGCATGTAGCCGCTCTGTTGTGTTCGGACGGCTGTGTCTACGAGGCCTTCCCGTCCTCCCATGGAGTGGAAGAAGAATTCGACTGGGGTGAGGCCGTCTTGGTATGCATTGTAAACGAAACCGCGTGCTTCCGCGCCTACGTCTCCCCTCTCGAAGAAGGATAAGGCACGATCCCGGTACCCTCGCCTAATTCGTTGGCCGCGAATAGATTGCTGTCCCACACTTGCAACCATCTGGGCGATGTTCAGCATCGACCCGCGAGCACCGGTCTTGGTCATGATAACACCTGCGTTGTC
Organism: Candidatus Bathyarchaeota archaeon; assembly: GCA_963733055.1. Taxonomy (GTDB): domain Archaea; phylum Thermoproteota; class Bathyarchaeia; order 40CM-2-53-6; family 40CM-2-53-6; genus FEN-987. The sequence goes on along the minus strand of CAVTBR010000001.1, from coordinate 1,405,892 downwards.
GGTTTCTGTTTTCAGGTATTGCTCAGCCAGTTCCCCGGCTTGGTCGCGTGCTTTGGAGAGTTCGTCCATGATGCGAAGTTCTAGTGACTCTTCCATTGACCGTCCCGGTAGTCGGTCGAGGGTTCCTTTCTTGTAGTGAGCTATGAGCTCTTGAACACGTTCTTCGGCTCGTTTGATGGACTTGGCTATCTTGTCCCGGACGCTCTCTGAGAGGTCAAGCTCGTCGATTCCGTACGTGAACCCTCTGAGGGTTATGAAACGGTCCAGTAGTTTGATGAGCCCGTTCAGAAAGATGCGGCCTGGCTCGGAGCCGCTGTCCTTGACGATGCGGTGAAAGAGCGTTTCGGAGCGTTCTGCACCGATCGTATTCTTGTCAATGACCCCTTCAACCAGCTCCCCATCCCTAACGACAACCGAAGCGCCATCTTCCTGAGTGACCATGCTTGATTTGGCCACGAAGCTGAAACCTTCGGGAAGGAAGAGACTGAAGATTTGCTTTCCACTCCACAGCTCAGTTGGGCGTTTGATTTCCGGAGGCGGTAGCTCGCCGCGGAAGCCTGCGGCGACACACAGTTTTCCAACTTCATCTTTGTCGAGAAACGTTGACTTTCTGGTTAGGAGGTAGGCTGCGGTGAGAAGGTCGGTTTTCGCACCGATGATTGGTCCGCCGTAGCGTGGGGACAGGATCTGGTCTTGCACTTGCATGAGCAGTTTTGCTTCGGTTCTGGCTTCTTCGCCCTGTGGTACGTGGAGGTTCATTTCGTCTCCGTCGAAGTCTGCGTTGTATGGTGGGCAGACGCATGGGTTGAGTCTGAAGGTCTTGTATGGGAGTACTTTCACGGTGTGGGCCATTATGGACATTCGGTGGAGGGATGGTTGGCGGTTGAAGAGGACGATGTCTCCGTCCCTGATGTGCCGCTCAACAATGAAGCCCGCCTGAATCCCGTCGGCTAGGCCTTCTCGTTCGGTTACGAATTCTAGTCGCACTCTTCGCCCGTCGGGCCTAACGATGTACAGAGCGCCCGGGTATTGGTCAGGGCCGTTTCTGATCAACTGCTTGAGTTCTTCTATGTTCCAGGGGGTTACTCGTTCAGGGATTGTGAGGCGTTGAGCCACGTCGAGTGGGACGCCGACTTCGTTTATGTCGATGTTGGGGTCGGGGGAGATGACGGTCCTCGCTGAGAAGTCGACGCGTTTTCCTGAGAGGTTGCCCCTGAACCTGCCCTCCTTGCCCTTGAGCCGCTGGCTCAGGGTTTTCAGGGTGCGGCCTGATCTGTGGCGGGCTGGGGGTAGGCCTGAGACTTCGTTATCGAAGTAGGTGGTTACGTGGTATTGCAGGAGTTCGTGGAGTTCCTGAATTATGTTGACCGGTACGCCGGACTCTAATGCTTCTTTCAACTTTTGGTTGATTCGGATTATGTCAACGAGTTTGTGGGTGAGGTCGTCTTCGGATCTGATGCCGGATTCGAGTGTGATTGACGGCCGGACGGTTACGGCTGGGACTGGGAGAACTTGAAGGATCATCCACTCGGGGCGTGCTGCGGTTGGTTCCATTCCGACTAGTCTTAGGTCGTCGTCGGGGATGCGTTCAAGGCGTTCTCTGATCTGGCTTGGGTTGAGCCTCGCTGCGCCGCCTTCTACCATTTCGTGGAATGTAGTGGGTTTGGCGTGTTCGATCGGGTTTTGTCTTGCGCCGCAGTGTGGACATTCCTGGCTCTTCTTCGCATCTTTAATGACGGCTTCGTAGAATGTGTGAGGGATCTCGTCCAGTTGCCTCTGCTCTCGCTGCATTCGTTCGTTGTACGCTTTGATCTTTTCCGGGAGAGGAGGACGCGGCCGCAATTTCGGCATGTTACTTGTAGAAGTTTGTGAAGTAGCTTTGCGAAGGCTACGTGAACTACGGGTTCGGCGAGTTCGATGTGGCCAAAGTGTCCTGGGCAGGCGGATGCGGTGTTGCCGCAGGTCTTGCATTTCTGGCGAGGTTCCAGAGTTCCCAGTCGCCCATCCATCAACCCGGATACGATTGGGACGCCGTCTTCATCGTAGGTGTCTGCCGTCTGAATTTCTACCGCTGATAGTTTCCTGATGTCGCTTGGGGAGATGAGGGTGAAGTGTATGCTGCCGATTACTTTAGTCGCTTCTTCCGCTATTGCCATTTTATGCGCGCTCCGAAACTTCTAGTCGCGGCGCGATTCCCAGCGCCATCAGTTCTTGTAATAGAAGTTTGAATGCGTATGAGAGTTGAACTGGCGAGACTACAGCTTTGTCCCCATCGATTCGGCAGATGTACTTGTTCTGTTTCACGTCGTGGTACGCGAGTAGGCCGCAGGTTTCGCAGACCATTACCATGTACTTGTCCGACTCCTCGAGCAGCCTATCTCTCAATAGCGCCGATGCGCCGTGGCCGATGAGGCAGTCGCGCTCCATTTCGCCGAACCTCAGACCCCCGCCCCTTGCGCGCCCTTCGGTTGGTTGGCGGGTTAGCATCTGAACTTGGCCGCGGGCCCGTGCGTGCATTTTGTCTGCTACCATGTGGTGGAGTTTCTGGTAGTAGACGACGCCGATGAAAATGTCAGCTACCAGTTTTCTTCCGTCTACCCCGTTGTACATTACTTCCCGTCCGCTGTGCTGGAAGCCGAGCTCAAGTAATGACTCGCGCAAAACTCCCGGCCCTTCGTTACTGAATGCGGTTCCGTCTACCGGTTCGCCGCGCAAACTTGCTACCTTGCCCGCAACCGCTTCAACGAATTGGCCGATGGTCATGCGTGATGGGATTGCGTGAGGGTTGATGATGACGTCGGGGACGATTCCCTGTTCTGTGAACGGCATGTTCTCTTGCGGAATCAAAGTGCCGATGACGCCTTTCTGTCCGTGCCTGGAAGCGAACTTGTCCCCGAGCTCGGGTATTCGCGTGTCTCGGACCCTGACTTTGACGAGGCGGTTGCCTTCGATCGATTCGCTGAGAAAGACGGCGTCAATGATTCCTTCCTCTGAGGGACGCATTCCTACGGATGAATCCCGTTTCGTGGGGCCTTTAACTTCGAATTCACGATATTCTTCGAGAAATCTTGGTGGGCTGGTCCGCCCAATCAGAACGCTGTTACCAGTAACTTCCGACTCGACCGAGATGACTCCATCCTCTTCAAGAAGCCGGTAATATCGGTCGCCGCGGTAGCCGCGTATTCCTGCCTCGGGTACTTCGAACTTGTCGCGAAGACCTCCGAGATATTGTCTGCATTCGCCTTCGTAGACTCGGTAGAAGCTGGATCTGAAGAGGCCGTGGTCGACGGATGATTTGTTAATTATGATCGCGTCTTCCATGTTGTATCCTTGGTAGCACAGGACCGCGAGGACGCAGTTTTGGCCGGCGGGCCTGGTATCATATTTTATGATGTCCATGGGTTTGGTTCGAACTACGGGGACTTGTGGATAGTGTAGGATGTGGGCTCGCGAGTCGGTTCGGTTCGCGTAGTTGACCGCGTACACGCCTAGTGCCTGCTTGGCCATGGCGGATTCGTAGGCATTGCGTGGGGATTGGTTGTGTTCTGGGTAGGGGATTAGGGAGGCGGCGATTCCGAGGATTGTATATGGGGCAATTTCAACGTGCGTTGTCTTTTCATTGATGCGGCTTGGGGACGGCGCGATAAGCGCGTTCTCTTCCTCCTCCGCGTCCAAGTATTCGACAACGCCTCGTTCGATTAGGTCACTCCACCGCATCTCACCCCGTTGAATCGCTTCAACCTGTTCACGGGTGAGTTTTGGTTTCGAGTTTTCAATAACTATTGCGGGACGCCGCACACGGCCCTGGTCGCAGTTAACGTACAGCTCAGATCTTCCATTCTCAACTTGGGGCAAGGTGAACGCTATGTTAACCTCGGAGCTGATCTCGCCGGTGCGCCGCAATCGAATGAGTTCTTGCGCCATCTTGTCCGCTTCACGAACATAACCAGCAATCAACCCGTCAACGAAGACTTTCGCTCCCGCCGCACGGAGTTTGCCATCAGCTTCATCAACACCAACCACACCCATCCGCCGCAGCTTGGAAACGAATTCCCGCGAATCAACTCCAACGGAGATGACCGCGCTCAAAGCTAGGTTCTTGACTAAGCCGCAGTTCGACCCTTCAGGGGTTTCGCTTGGGCATAGCCGTCCCCAGTGGGTTGGGTGAAGGTCGCGGGCTTCGAGGTTCGGCTGGCTCCTGCTAAGTGGCGATTGAAGCCTGCGTAAATGGCTGAGCGTTGAAGAATAGTTAGTCCTGTCAAGAAGTTGAGTTACTCCGACACGTCCGCGGACCCAATTGCCGGTTGCGATGGCATGCTGAATGCGTTCGGTAATAATTCCCGGCCGAATTGCGTTACTGATTGAGAGTTCAGCGTGTCTGCGGATCGTTATTCGCTTGAGTTGGTACTTGAGGTCGCGAATTAGGTTTCTGAATGAAATTCGAAAGAGTTCGGCGAGGAGAGACCCTGCGAGCTTCAGCCTCTTGTTAGCGTAATGGTCCTTGTCGTCGGGTTCACGCATACCGAGCTTAAGCTCAATAACTCTAACGCCAACCTCGGCGAGGCAAGCGGCTTTCTCTTTCCTCTCTTCGGGGTTGCGGCCTATGTGGGGTAAGAAGTTTCTATCTACCGATGCCTCAGCCTTCTTGAGCCTGTACTCTTCAACCTGGCCTGGTGCCAGTCTGTTACCAATGTACAGTAACGCGTCCCTTTGGGTTACTACGCCGACTGACTTCTCGAATGTGTTGGCGAGTTGGTTTTGTAGTAGCTCGTCGCTGGAAATCATTTCAGCGATCTTCGCGTCCTCTTCGTACCCGAGCGCCTTCATCATGACGACTAGGGGGACGTCTGAGGGTACGCCTGGCATTGTTATGTAAATGGCTCCATCAGTCTTCAGCGTCACTTCTGTGCGTGCCCTGAAGCCTACGGTCGTTGAGAAGATTTTCGCCTTGTAGGTTGGATGAACGCCGGTCTGTTCTTTGTCGACCAGAATCCTGTTGGCGGCGAGGTCTTCGAGCGCGACCACGACTCGCTCGGCGCCGTTGACTATGAAATATCCACCTGGATCGATCGGGTCCTCTCCTATGCTGATGAGTTCCTCGGCGGTCATGCGTGACAGGGGGCAGATCTTGGAGCGAAGCATGACTGGAAAGTCGCCGATGTAAACGATCTCTGTTTGCCCTTCCCTCTCCCCGATTATAGGGGTCATTTCCACGTGGAGTGGGGCGGCGTAGGTTAGGTTCCGTATCCTAGCTTCTGTTGGAAAGATTTGGCGTTCGGATCCGTCTACTTCGGTTACGCGGGGTGTTCCGATTTCTATTTTGCCGAGCTTGATTTTCAGCGGGTAGTCTTCAATCTCAATCGGTATCTCGCCGGTTTCGTCGACTATGGCTTGCAAGCCACTTTCAATAAACTCGTTGTAGGAGTCGACATGCTGTCTGACCAGCCCCTTCTCGTCTAGGAAGTGCTTGATCAGCTCCCAGATCGCAGGGCTCACGGTTGCGGTTGCTTGTTGTGACAAAATTCCACCTTAATCGACAACGTAACGGTAAACGATAACTTCCCCGGCTGTAGCGCTCTTGCGCGTTATTCGGAGAATGTCTCCCATCTTTGCACCAAGCGTCTCCGCCGCGGGGTCGTTGGTCTTGATGTATGGGAGTTGATGAGGACGAATATGGAACTCGTGCATCAATTCCTCCGCATCCTTCTTTGAAAGCAGTTCATGTTTGGGGACGAATTGGTGCGCAAAATATTGTATGATCTCTCTTTTTCTTCTTTCTTCTTCAAACGAGGATTTCTCCACGGAGAAAAGGTTCATTCCGCCCGGACCCGGAGCTTCAGAAACTTTCCCAGCAAACATTCGGAGCCACGCTAATAAAGTTTCAGAGCGAGCTAAAGGCTCCGCTAAATACGACCCGAACGCGATCGACGCCTATTCAGCCGGAAGGCGCCCTACATGTAAGTTACGTCTGCTGGGCCTAATAAGTTCATTTGATGCTAACCCAACCACTGTTCTAGCTTACCAAACTGCCTCTACCAAATCATCCGGCCCGAGTTTGATCGCGTACTAATTCGCTGAAGGCTTAGTGGCAGTGGAACGAGTCCACCATGGTTAGGAATAGTTCGGGGAAATCTTCGGGGGCGCTAGGTGTGAGGAGCGCGTAGATAACGAAGTAATGTGAGGATTGTTCGCAGAAGAGGTGGACGGAGCAGGTCACGCGAGCGACTCCTTTGCCCCTGGCAAAGATCCCCATGGGGGTTTCGTGAAATCGCACCTTGTTATAGAACGCCTCGTGCCCACTGACGCGTAGCGTTTTCTCCTCCATCTTATCCGTCTTTGATACGTTGCGGCTCTTCGCCATTGATTTGATGCTATGGGCGGCAAACTCGTTGGCGGTTTGGAATTTCTTCTTCACGACCGCGAGGTCTCCCCAAGAGAGAAATACCTTCTGCTTATCCGGGAAGTGTATGACTATGTCCCCTTTTTCGCGGCGGGTCTTCGGGTTGAATTCGAATCGACAGACTGGCGGGTAGTCTATGTAGAAGCGGTAAACGCTAAACCTTTCCAGATCATCGCCTTTCAAGAAACAACTCTCTCTGGTAGCGCCGAATCAACGATAGCGAGGAATAAAAGCCTACGTCGTGGAAACATGCAACGTAGATAAGCCGTGACAAGCGATCAAGTCTCAGCGGAACTCCATCATTCTGAAGCATTGAAGTTCAACGTGAAAGTGGACGGCCGGACAATTCAACTAGACTCTTCTGATGAGATGGGACAAGCATTCAAGCCGATGGAACTCTTCCTGGTTGCGCTAGCGGGCTGCACCGCGATGGACGTACAGTGGATCTTGGATAGGCAACGTCAGAAGGTGGACAAATTCGATATGGCCGTCAGCGGTGTTCGGCGCGACGAAGATCCGAGGTATTACGAGAGTATCGACATGAGATACTCTCTTTCCGGCCCTGAGTTAAGAAAGGATGCTGTGGAACGAGCCATACGGTTGTCGCAGGAGAAGTACTGTCCTGTGCACGCAATGATGAAGGACGATGTCAAGCTGAAGATAACTTACACGATTTCGAGCGGAAATCAACCCGCACAAGAATACACATTCACCCCCACGCCAACCACTCCATAGTTCCACACTCATCCTCAGGTGCCAGAGCCTGCCCCAAGCCCACCCCCATCCAGCTCATGAAGGCCAATTCGTTTTTTATGTGCTCTGTCACAATGTACTGATAGATTAGAATGGGCAACCCTAAGATGGTCCGTAAGCCAAAGAAGAAAGTAGAGAAGCCTCCTCCTGGCGGTCACGCCCAGACAGGATAAACCTAACAACGGCACGCTCCTGATTTTCTCGGGCTTAGAGGCCTGCATTTATGTACGATAGGCTCCCTCCTGGCTTCTCATCAAATCACAAGGTGGACCCAGTTGCAAAGGACAGAACCTCAAGAGAATTACCAATACGACGCAACGAAGCGGTCCATTGCAAAGAATTATGAAAGTGTAAAACTGATACTAGACTTAGTAAACGGCGCTCTATTTTCGCTCGCGTTCTGTGCTATCCTATTCTTGACCGGTGGCTCGTATCTACTGAGCGGGTGGCTGAATTCTGTGACCGGCTCTTACTGGATCTCTCTATGGTTGTATCTTCTCTTCTTTTTCATCATGCTTCAGCTCATAGCAATGCCGCTTTCCTTCTACTCGGGATACATCATAGATCACAGGTTCAAGTTGTCAACTCAGAATCTACAAGGTTGGGTTGTTGATGAGTTGAAGGGGCTCGGAGTCGAACTGGTTTTCGGAATATTGGCGGGGTCGGTTCTCTACTACCTAATCGGAAACCTACAGCTATGGTGGATTGCTGCAGCCGCAATCTTTGCCATCTTCTCCATCCTACTCTCCATCATCCTTCCGTTTGTTATCCTACCAATCTTCTACAAAGTCAGTCCCCTCTCTGACATGGACTTGAAAGAGAGCTTACTCCAAATGAGCAAGAAATTTGGAGCTCATAACGTCGACCGTGTGCTCGTAGCAGATGAGAGTCGGAGGTCGATAAGAGCAAACGCGTTCTTCTCAGGCGTTGGAAAAAGCAGATCCATAGTACTCTTCGATACCCTCCTGAATAATTTCACACACCGAGAAATCACCACAGTTGTGGCGCACGAGCTTGGGCATTACGTGAACAAAGATATTTGGAAAGAGGCGCTAGTCTCAGGCCTCGCCGTTATTCCACCGTTCTACGTTGCCGACTATGTACTCAAATCCGCGGTAGCCACCCACGGCTTACCCAGTATCCTGGACCCGGCGGGCGTTCCGATAGTCTTCGCAGCCTTGATAGGAGTTGGCTTCGTACTTCAACCTCTGACTAACTGGTTGTCTCGAATCGTGGAGCGCAAAGCGGATGAGTTCGCACTCAAGGCAGCTAATGACTCTGAAGCCCAAGCATCATCAGAGAGGCGACTCGCTGACATGAGCCTCTCCGTTGACTCACCGAGCCGACTCGTTGAACTATTCTTCTATACTCATCCTCCATCCTCCAAACGTGTGCGATTAGCGGAGGAATGGAAGAAAAATGAAACTAGCTGACGAAGCTCACTCAAGTCATTCCAAGAACTGCGGTCTTCGCGCGATCTTTGGTCACGCTCTCGTTAACATAGTCGGTCAAGGCTAAGACTTCAGGTTCTTGGAACTTCGAATACTGCAATGCCTCAACTATAGCGGTCGCAAGCTCGAACGTTGTTACGACGGGAATGTTATGTTCTACGGCCAAACGCCGAATCGCATATTCGTCCTCTCGGATGCCTTCGTTAAGCACACCTTCACTGTTGCTCGGTATGTTGATGACAAGTTTGATCTTACCCTCAAGCAAGTAATCTAAGATGTTTGGTTTCTCCTTGGGTTCACCAACTTTGTGTAAAGAAGTGACTTTCCTAAGCCCAGCCTCGTGCAATGTCATGGCGGTGTGCTCGGTCGCGTAAAGCTCGAAGCCTAATGATGCGAGCGCAATGGAGAGAGGAAGGATGCGGTTTTTCAACTCCGCCCCTCCCACCGTTATCAACACGCCGCCGCTCTTTGGAAGTGAGATTTCGCTTGACTCTAGTGCCTTTGTTAACGCGTCCGGAAAGTTCCTGCCGATACATGCCACCTCTCCCGTGCTCATCATCTCCACACCCGTAACCGGATCCGCTCCGGTCAACCGTACGAAGCTGAACTGTGGCACTTTTACGCTATAGTATTGGAACCCTGCCTTAGCGATTCCAGTAGAGTTGGCGAGTTTCTTCTTGCCGAGCATTAGCGGGACGGCTTCTCGGATTAGGTTCGTTCCGGTTGATTTACTGACGTAGGGCATTGATCTTGATGCCCTCGCATTACATTCGATCACATAGACCGTGTCGCCTTTCGCGAGATACTGAATGTTGAATGGGCCGCGGATTCCTAGGCCTTCGGCAATTTTCTGGCTGTAATCATAGACCTTGTCTACGATGTTAGGCAGTAGCGTTTTCGCGGGTATGCTAATTGTCGCGTCCCCGCTGTGGATCCCCGCGTTTTCGATATGCTCCATGACGGGGCTGAGCAGAACGTTCGTTCCATCACAGACTCCATCAACCTCAACCTCTCGCGCATCTGAAACGAACTTTGAGATGACGACGGGATGTTCCGGTGATACGCTAGCAGCGAGCTGCAGGTAGGCCTCGAGCTGTTTCTCATCGTCGGCGATTCTCATGGCGGAGCCGGAGAGAACGTAGCTGGGCCTGACTATGACGGGGTATCCAAATTCCTTTGCGAATCTCTTGCAAGCCAGTACCGTGGTAGCCTTTTTCCAACTGGGTTGAGGGATTCCGAGCCGATCCAGGAGGCTGCTGAACTTTGCACGGTCTTCGGCTCGATCTATCGTCCGGCTGCCTGACCCTAAGATTCGCACGCCGTGTTTTGCTAGCTTGGGTGCGAGGTTGTTGGCGATTTGACCACCAACGCTGACTAAGACCCCTTCAGGCATCTCTTTCTCGTATATGTCTAGGACGTGTTCGAGGGTTATTTCCTCGAAATACAGTTTGTCGCAGCTGTCGTAGTCGGTGGAGACGGTTTCGGGGTTGCAGTTGATCATTATTGTTTCTTCGATGCCATTCTCTTTAAGCGCCTGTATTGCTGTGACGGCACTCCAGTCAAATTCGACACTTGAACCGATTCTGAAGACGCCGGCGCCTAGAACGATGGCTTTCTTTCTTAGCTGAAATTCAATCTCGTCATCCTCCCCTCCGTATGTGAGGTAGAGGTAGTTTGTCCTGGCTGGCCATTCTGCGGCAAGCGTGTCGATTTGTTTGACGACTGGGTTTATGCTGTTCTTGATGCGATATTCCCGCACGGTAAACTCGTCTGAATTCAAACAGTTTGCAACTTGCACGTCAGAGAAGCCGAGCACCTTCGCACGCCTAACAAGTTGAGCCCCATGCTCGTTCTCGAGTGAACTAGCCCTCAACTCGTCTTCGGTTTCCATTATGTTGAGAATTTTGTTCAGGAACCATGGGTCAATTCCGGTGAGTTCACGGATCTCTTCGATACTGAAACCGTTCTTGAGTGCGTTTACGATAACTAAGAGTCGTTCATCGGCTGGTCGACTGAGGCGCTCACGTATCTCATCCTTCGAATAGTCAGCATTTTCGTTGTAGCATGCTATTCCGAGTTTTCCGACGTCGAGCATTCTAACGGCCTTTTGGATTGCTTCCTCGAAGCACCTTCCAATACCCATCACCTCTCCTACGGACTTCATTTGTGGGCCGAGGTGTGGGTCAACCCTTCGGAACTTGGCGAGATCCCATCTCGGTATCTTGACGACAACGTAGTCGAGCGCGGGTTCGAAGCAAGCTGTGGTAACGTTTGTGATCTTATTCCATAATTCAGGCAGCGTGTATCCTATCGCGAGTTTGGTTGCGATGTAGGCGAGGGGGTAGCCTGTGGCTTTGCTTGCAAGGGCTGAACTTCGGGACATTCGAGCGTTGACCTCGATAGCCCTGATGGCATCGCTGTCGGGGTCAAGGGCCCACTGGATGTTACATTCCCCTACCACCCCTAGGCTTCGAATAGCTTTGATTGAAGCTGAACGAAGCAGGTGATATTCGCGGTTCGTGAGTGTCTGAGAAGGTGCGACCACGATGGAATCTCCCGTGTGAATGCCCATCGGATCAAAGTTTTCCATATTGCAGACGGTAATGCAATTGTCCGCGCTGTCCCTCACAACCTCATACTCAATCTCCTTCCAGTGGTAGAGGAATTCCTCCACTAGCACCTGTTTGATGATGCTCTGTGCGAGCGCTGGCTCGGCAGCTTTCTTCATCTCTTCTTCATTCCATACAACCGCCGAACCCTTCCCGCCCAGAGCATAAGCGACTCTGAGTATCACCGGATAGCCAATCTTGCTGGCCTCAGCTAGGCATTTGGCGACAGAGTCGGCGGTGGCGCTTCTTGGGATGGGTGTCGAGGATCGAAGCATAGCTTGTTTGAAGAGTTCCCGGTCCTCCGTATCGCGAATCGTTTGAATCGGTGTGCCCAGGACTCGCACTCCGTACTTTTCTAGGATGCCCCGCTTGGCGAGTTCGACTCCGCAGTTTAGCGCCGTCTGCCCGCCGAAGCTTAGCAGTATGCTGTCAGGCTTCTCCTTCTGAATCACCCTCTCCACATATTCCGGCGTGACGGGTAGAAGGTAGACTCTGGTTCCGGGCTTTGGGTCCGTTTGAATTGTGGCAATGTTAGGATTGACGAGGACTGTTTCAATTTCTTCTTCGCGAAGTGCTTTCAAACATTGGGAGCCACTGTAGTCGAACTCGGCCGCTTCGCCAATCTTGATCGCACCGCTCCCGAGAACGAGTGTCTTCCGAATCCAATCATGCCGTGGCATGTTTGCGTGCCTCCTTTAGGAAGAAATCGAAGATGAACTCCGTATCCGTCGGTCCGGGACATGCTTCAGGATGCCATTGTACAGCCCAACATGGTCGCTTTGGATCCCTCAATCCCTCAACTGATCGATCGTTTGCGTTCACAAACCAGACTTCGAGGCCGGCCTTCTCCAAAGCCGCGCGGTCGACTGCAAACCCGTGATTCTGGGTGGTGATATAGCATCGGCCGGTGTCAAGATCCAGTACGGGTTGATTTTGTGACCGATGCCCGTATTTCATCTTGTAAGTGTCGGCTCCAGACGCCAGCGCGATTAGCTGGTTACCGAGGCAGATACCAAGCGTGGGGATCTCCGATTCCGTGAGATCGCGCAGGGTTTGAATTGTTTGCTTGCATATCTTAGGGTCACCCGGTCCATTGCTCACAACGACGCCGATCGGATCATGCTCGATGATTGAGTCGGCGGGAGTATCGTAAGGGACGCGTTCAACTGATACGTCGCGCTTGAGTAAATTCCTGATTATGCTCAGTTTTGTGCCGCAATCCAAGAGCACAATCGTCTCCTTGCTTTCCGGATGATACACTACAGGCTCGCGAACGGACACTTCCTTGACGAGATCGGTTTCATTTGGGTCCGGTATCTCCGTCAAATCAACAGCGTTGACTTTGTCCCCGGGCGCGATAGCAGCACGCATCACGCCCCTCTCACGAAGAACCCTGGCCAGTCTTCTAGTGTCAATGCCGAATATCCCCGGAATCCTCTCGTCCCGAAGCCATTGGTCAAGTGTGCGGACGCTTTGATAGTGGCTTGGATGTTCGCAGGCTTCATGCACGATGAGTCCGCGAGTTTGGATTCCGTTGGATTCAAAGAAGACGGGTAAATTGTCGGCAACGGTTTCAAAACTTGGGACGCCGTAGTTGCCTACAAGTGGGTAGGTGAGGCAGAGTATCTGTCCACGGTATGAAGGGTCGGTTAGGGCTTCGGGGTAGCCGACCATTGAGGTTGAGAAGACGGCTTCCCCTGTGGCGGATTTTAGTGCGCCGAAAGAATAGCCGCTGAAAACGGTCCCGTCTTCCAACATGAGCGAGGCTGGATTGAGGTTCTTGGGACTCGATGTTGATCGAGGCGATGTTGCTTCAACAGACCGTAGCAGTTTTGATTTTTCCTCCCATGCGCACTGGGGAGGGAAGTAGAACCCTCTCGCAAAAAGGCTGAATTGATATTTTACGTTTGCTAGACCCAAGAATGCTAGCTTGTCTTCACTGAGTTCGCTTCGAAGCCTCGACCGTAATCGTGATCCACAAGATTGGCAAGCAACTTCTTCAACTCTCGAGCGGCCTAGTTTTGTTGCGAAATTGTCGGACCTCGAATGAGTCCGTCCCATAGTTGCCACAAAAAGAGTATGGTTGCGAGTATGTGGAGGGGATATGTGTTCCATATCGATTCGAGAGATAACTAGCCGCTACAGTTCGTTGCCGGCTTGAATAACTCATGATATTTTGTGGAGAAGGTAGATGTCTCTTTACAGTAGAAAGGATGGAGGAACATACTCCTTTCATCATGCGAATCGTCTACCATAATGTGAACGATGGAACGCCACTGTACCTGTAACAATACACTGATATACCGTGCCAGCGAGATGACCGGCCGAGGTCCAGTTTTGAACTCAGCCACAATCATAGCAGGAACACGGCCCGAACTGGTCAAGATGGCACCCATCGTCCAGTCCCTCGAACGGCGCCGCACTCCTTTCAGTTTCATAAACACCGGGCAGCACTACGATCAAGAACTCTCAGGATCATTCATCAAGGATCTAGGTTATCCAAAGCCCGAATACGAACTCAATGATAGAGCGAACAATCCGGCCGACTTGACCGGGCAAATCATAATGGGAGTAGCCGCAGCCCTGAGACAGCTCACGCCGTCGCTCGTTCTTGTCCAAGGCGACACTAACACGACTCTGGCAGCCACCATTGCAGCTCTCAAAGAGGGAATCCCAGTCGGCCACGTAGAATCGGGCTTGAGGAGTTACGATTGGAGAATGCCCGAGGAGCACAATAGGAGGATGGTTGACCATTCCTCAAACTATCTTTTCGCCCCAACCGAAACTGCCTTGAGAAACGTAGTCGCCGAAAAGGCTCCGGGAATCAAGCGGCTCACTGGAAATACAGTCATCGATGCCATAATGCGTAACCTCCCAATAGCAGAAGCCAACTCGCTTATTCTAGAGCAGTTACGCTTCAGTGAGTTCATATTAGCAACGGCGCACAGGGCAGAGAATGTCGACGACCCGAACGTCCTGAAAGAATTCGTCGGTGCCTTCCTCGACTCGCCCCTTCCAATAGTATTCCCCGTCCACCCACGGACAGTCGAACGCCTCAAACGAGCCGGCTTGCTGGACAAGCTGTTGGAGAGTCAAAACATCCAACTGCTGCCGCCCGTAGGGTACTATGACCTATTGGTTCTAATGAAAAATTGTTCGCTTGTGCTGACGGACTCGGGCGGATTGCAAGAGGAAGCGACAGCCCCGGAAATTCGCAAGCGCGTCGTAGTTATGCGGACCTCAACGGAGAGACCAGAAGCCGTGGATTCGGGCTTTGCAGAATTGGCTGGCACTCGAAGAGACAACATCCTACGCTGCGTAAATGAGGGGTTGGACAACCCGGAAAGGCTACCGTCAATGTCTCCCTTTGGAGACGGGTTGGCGGGCAGCAGAATCACGAGCTATGTGGCTGACATCTTAGAATCCGCAGGACAACTTAGCCCAATTCCCATCCTGGGAATCTCTTGAGGTTATAGAACTTGGCGGGATTCGTCGCGGTCGGTTTAGGCCTCGCCCTACTCCTATTCTTTCTCACCTTGCTGGGTCCAATACTCATCACGCATGCGGCCACGTCGGCTAATCCGGGTATAGACACTACCTTACTGACAATATTCTTCTTCGTATTCTGCACCCTATACAACCTGACCCTGATATCCGTAGTGGCCGTTCATGACCGAAGAAGGTTGAAAGTGGAAAAGGAATCGACCAGTCACTACTTCAGCATAATGGTTCCAGCCAGAAATGAGGAATCAGTCATAGAGAGAACACTCAGGAAGATTCTAACACTCGACTATCCAAAGGAACTTTTCGAAGTACTACTGGTCGACGACGGAAGCACAGACCATACCAGGCACATTGCGGTCAACTTACAAAATGAGTTCCCTAACCTCGGTATTCTAACGATCCCTCCCGAAGAGTCTGGCCACGGAAAGAGCCAAGCCCTAAACACGGCATACAAGTATCTCCTTCAGAGAGGTCAACACACCGGAAACGATTGGGTAATAGGAGTTTTCGACGCAGACGGACGACCCAAAGAAGATATGCTGAAGAAGACCTCATTTCAGTTCACCAAAGCGGAAGTCGGGGCCGTTCAGACACTTGTCAGGATCGGCAATAGGTACGACAATTTCTTAGGTCTACTTCAAGAAGTGGAGTTCTCAACCTTTGCCCGGGTCACACAGTTTGTCAGAAATATATTCAAAGGCGCAGTAGCGCTTGGCGGAAATGGTCAGTTTATTCGAAGCACTGCTCTGGAGTCCATTATCCTAGAGAATGGGGAATGGTGGAAGAGAGGAGCGCTTACGGAAGACCTAGACATAGGCACGAGGCTTCTACTCAAAGGTTGGGAGAACGAATTCCTTTCCACAACCCACGTGGAGCAACAAGGGGTTGATAGTTGGGGTGCCCTGTACAAGCAGCGGACACGATGGGCATGGGGAACTTACCAAGCGCTTCAGGAATATGTGCTGACCGGATCCATTGTGTCATCGAAAGTAAAACTGATCAAGAAAGTGGACATCGCCTACTACATATCATTCATAATCATTCCACCCGTCATGCTAGTAACTTGGGTGATCTCACTGCTCGGGGTCGCGGCTTTGATAACCACATACAATCCGTTTCCAATGTACTTCATGATCGCAAACGGCGTCAGTTTCTTTCCTCTAATGACGTATGGCCTCATGATGAGCATCAGGGAGGACAAGAAGGCGGGTGATACCAGACGATCTCCCTGGCTGTCGAAGAGAGGATTTGTTCCACTACTAATCGTAACGTCGGCGTACACGTACCACTGGATACCGTGCTGCCTGAGAGCTGTAACCCACGTTTTGATGAGAGACAAGCCGAAATGGGTTCAGACGGCGAGAGTCGCCGAAAAGGAGAAACCCTCGGAGATCCCCGCGATCATATCAGAGAGCTGAAAACTCCTTGAAGGCGAGAGCAACAACCTTCTTAGCGCTACTGTTGGTGCTCTTCGCTCTTGCGCCCGCCTCTTCATTTTTCGCGTACGCACAGGCCCAAACACCGTCCCATTCGTTCAGAGTCGGAGTGGTCGAGAATGAAGGACTAGGAACAAACGTTGTTCACTTAAGCGATTTACTGCGCCAACTTGGATACCCGTATGACATTCTCAAAGGAAACCAGAGCTCAGATTTCACAAAGTACACGTTAATCATAATCTACGACTCCGGCTTTCGTCAACTTACAGAACAAGGGCAGGGGGCCATCGCGGCGTTGACGTCGTACAACGGCGGTCTTGTGTACATTGGACCAGATGTTGATGCGATGAGTGAACGAACTTTGGAGCTACTGTTCGGGGTACACTTCGTATCTGAAGACTCTGCTCAGAATATGGGAGTAGTATCTACTTCTTCTCAATTGACAACAAACACCGGAGTCTTTCAGGAAAACGTGTCACAGGTTGAATTAGTGGGCGCCTCGGCAGAAGGCTACTTCCGTGGCAACTCATCTCAGAATCTCTTCCCTTCGGAGACACACTTCCAAAGAGGTTCAGGAGCCAGTTCGTATTTCTTCGCATATGATGTCTCTGATTGGTGGAAGGCCGATGCGAATTTGCCGTGGTCGCGGCCGGCGATTCTGGTCTCAGTGATAACTAACCTTCTTTCTGGAGCCCCTAGCGTCATGCTGCGGCCATATCCACGTAACTTGGATTCCGTATTCATCGAGAGAATAGAGGACGTCGACCCCTTACACACCGATTATGCCTGGCTTACAAGAGCAAACAATTTCCTCCAAGAGTTCAGAGCAAACAACGTTCCTCTTGCGGTGGCGCTCATTCCGGTATACGTGAACCCACCCAAACAAATCGAGATTCCCCTAAACGCCGATTCCGCGTCGCCTTTGCGTGATTGGCTTCACGCTGTAATCGTAGGTGGTGGAACGATTGCGGAGCACGGATACACTCACCAATTTGGATCTGCTCAGACAGGAGTCGAAACCGAGTTTCTGGTGAACGGGACCTGGATGAGCTATAGCGAGCAGTTTCAGCGAATTTCATTAGGCAAGAATGAGATCGAGAAGACACTCAATACGAAGCTGCTTACCTTTGAAGCCCCCCACTATGCCTCCGATAGCGATACGATGACGGCGATTACCACGCTGGGTTTCAAGTACCTGTTCGCGGACCCGAACAGCCCCTTCTTCGACATTTGGTATCCCCCGAACAGCACTCAACCCGCGCTCGTGCTAATTCCTGAAACCCTCAGCTACATACCGCTAGGCGTCACGATGGAATACGAGAATTGGATAAAGGCAAACGTGAATCAGCTACTCAGCATTAACGGGATACTTCTCCAGTACGACCACCTTTATGATGACTTGGAATATACTATCGGCTCAGATACACTCCATTACATTCTGCAACACACCCAACCATGGACACCGACGATCGATGCGATTGGGCGATTCGAATCGGCGCGGGCGATCAGCTATGCACATTATAATGTTTCCATCGGTTCTCAGATTACCATCAACCTAGGCCGGTTCACCGAGAACGAACTAACCATCAGAGTTGCAGGGGAGAGTCCGATCAGTTGGGTGCAGGTAAACGGTAAACAGTGGCCAGTATTCAAGGGGAACTACATCATGCTGCCTCCTCTCCTGCAAGATGTGAACACTATAGTTGTTGGATTCGGGCAACCGAACATTGGGCTTGGGCAGTTGTCGTTTATCTGGGGCCTCTCCATTACCGCCGTCGCAACATGCACATCGTACCCGTTTGCAAGGAAGATCTTTGGAGGACACGATTGATGCGGAAAGAAATGCCTGTAAGCCTCGTGCTCTCTTCGGCTCTCGCCTTCCTGCTCGCGTACTTCGAATATTACTATGTAACACTTGACGGAGTTCCGTACAGGGAGATCGGACACAGCACAGTACTTGGCATGCCACCATACGTCCTATTTCCACTGTTCCCCGCGATAGCATTAGTAACATTTCTACCGATTCTCGATAATCTCCTTCTGCACCGAGAGGACCTGTCGCGACTGAACAGAAGACTTGCAATATCCTTGGCGAATTTTCTCTGTGCGGTCACGATTTATGACGCGGTGTATTACACGTTGAGACTTTTCGCTCCGATGAGCACCGATCCGTTGGCAGGCCTTTGGATTACGGGTGGCGAGGATTCATTTCTCGGGTTAGTGAACCTATTCGGAGTTATGGTGCCCACGTGGTATTTTGCAACGATCCCAATCGCTTTGACTATTTATCTCGCCTACTACATATCGTAGGAAAGACTCGGCTACGGTTGGAACCTAGCTTCACACCCGCGCCGAAGCAGGTAAATTCGGCAACGAGGCAACGTGTACTTTCTATTTCTTTGACTAAATCGAAGGTTCATATTCATTAGTTGCAGTGTCTCGTCCCAGCTTGGCCGTCGAGTTGTGAATCGGAACAGGGATGGCAGTTGGAGTCCGCAAGTAGAGCGCGTTCCGGAAATTGGATCTACTCGATCCTGCCGATTAACATGGCCATAGGCCCGGTAAGCACTTTCGCCCAACTCTACATTCTTGAATTGCACGGTTCAGTGCTGGATATTGGTGTGGCTTCGACTCTCTTCGCCGCCGCCAGCATACCAGCCGCGATCTTCTGGGGTTTCGTAACAGACCGAATCCATACGAGAAAGGCCCTGGTGGTTTGGAGTTATGTTCTCATAGCTGGAATCCTGTTTTCATTTATCTTCGTCCGATCGGTTTACGGAATCATAGTTGTGTATTCCGCTTTCTCATTTCTCTCATCAGCATTTGCCACACCACTTAACCTGCTCATAATGGAAACCCAACCCAAAGCTAGTTGGGCATCAGCGTTCGCGCGTTTCTCAATGATTACAAGCGTAGGCGTCACCATGGGCCTGCTACTAAGCGTAGGCTGGGCTGACTTTCTCCCCTTCCACTTGCTCGTCATAGCCCTCGGCGCGCTGTCGTTGGTTTCGGCCGGGCTCTCGGTACAGATGATCAAGGAACCTGTCACCGTATTCGAACGTTCAATGATTGTGATGGTTAGTCAGAGCTTCTATCAACTGATCCTAGCAATACCGATGCTGTTTTTGAAAATCCCGAAACTGATGGACTTCCGCCGGATATTTCGCGGTGTAAAGTTCGGGTTGACGAGGGAACCCGCCCTCATCTACCTCTCAATCGGCGCATTCTACTTTGCCAGCGGACTCTTCAACACCTCACTCGTTCCGTCACTCTTTGCGGCGAGAGTATCCAAGAGCGAGGTGTTCTCGGTTTCGTTAGTTGGCATATTTGTGCAAACTCTCGCGTTCAGTTACCTAGGTAAACGGATCCGGGTAACGGGGATTAGGCGCACAGCTGTTCAGGGTCTTTTGCTTAGAGCAATCAGTTACGCAGGTTTCGCTATCGCTGTCTTGTACTTGGTCGGATTACCATACCTGAGCGCCGCATTAATTCTGTACCCGCTTGGCGCCGGCATAGCCTACGCGTACTACTACGCGGCCTCGAACGTGATGGTCTTCAACACTTTAGGCAAGACAAACCAAGGATCGGCGTTGGGTGTTTACAGCGCGGTCGTAGGGCAGGCAACGATGGTCGGATCGTTCATCTCCGGTCTACTATCCTTCTACGTTGGATACTATGCGACTTTCATTGCGGCAGCATTGTGGTTAGCTCTTGCCGCTTCGATGACCTCAGCGATTGGTGACGAGGTCGAAAGCTCCGAGTAGCTCTTCGGGGGAAGGAATACGACAATCAACCGGACTTGGCATCAAAAACATCGGATGCCCAAGAAACCAAGCATGGAACAACGAATCAATTGGCACCTAGCCCATCAAAAGAACTGCGCGTGCAGGCCGATTCCTCAGAGCGTAAGTCGTCGAGTTAGGGAGAGGAAGAACCAGTAAGGGGCAGGGGTTAGCGAGACAAGTGTACATCGATTTTTCCAGGTAGGATATAGTAGATCGGCGTGATGGCGTAAAGGGCGAGACTAATTCTCGTATCCACGAATGAGAGAAGCACCGCTACCGCGTAGACAATGGGCCCTACTAGGATCCGCCTGCCTCCTAACTTCACAACGTGCTCCGGTAGGTCCTTGTCGACCATCCGACGGTTCTTCATACAATACCAAGATGTAGTGTAGAGTGCGAGACCCGCGGCGATCAGATTCCCGCCATAGATCATTACAGGAATTTGCAGGAACGGATACCTTCCAATCAAAGCGGTTGAGAATGGGATGAACCCCACGCAGAGCAGGAACATCATATTCAACCAAAGTAGGAAACGGTTGGTCCGCTTCACGAAATGGAAGAGGGCGTGGTGTCCCACCCAGTATACGCCGATCACCACGAAACTAACAATATACCCAGCAATATTGGGCAACAATGATACTAAGTCGCTCATGAGTTCCGACGGCCGTGGGGCCCCTGAAACCACTGGGACGCTGAGGCTGAGCACTAGGACGGTCATGACGGTAGCGAAGATACCGTCACTAAGAGCCTCGATCCTACCCTTCCCTAACCCGGCAGTAGAAAGATCGCCCTCGCTCATCACGCGTCACCACAATCGATAGTCAGGATTATACGAAATATCTCTTGTGGGTTTGGCCGAACATCGGGCCGAAGTGGTATTACGCTCGAGGGGAAACGACCCAGACCAGGTAATCTAGAATGTGACGAAACCCCATTTTCAGATACACCGGAAATCCCATGGGTCCCGCCTGCAAAGACGAGAGATCACACTCCCTTTGAAATCCATCCATCACCGCAAACGCAGTCATAGCTGCACCGAAACCTCTACCCCTGAATTCTGGGATGGTGCTCACACCGTAAATTCCCGCAACATTCTCGGATTCATACAGAATTGCGGTTGCTACCGGTTTACTAGCACAGATTCCCAAGTAGTACGTCAACCCTTCTATTGCAAGGCTCTGAGGGGTTGCTAACTGATCGAAGAATTTTGGGTCAGGCATCTGGAAGCCGAGAGCTGCAGTCCGCTCCCAAGAAAGGCGTTCGCTCAGATCATGAACTCGGTGAATTTCCAAGTCCGAAGGCGGAGGTCGGAGAGTGGCTGATTCCTTATGCAAAATCATCTCAGGCTCCCTCAAAAACCGCGTGACGGAGATGCGCCGAGGTACCTCGTAGAATTCTTCCCCAACAGATGGGGGCGCAACGATCTCCCATTCAGACCTTTGTCCTTCAAAGAAGGTCCTTACCCTCTCCAGAGTTTCGGGTCGCAGCCCGGCCTTATCCCATACCATGGCACAGTTGAAGTCGGCGTGTGGGATGGGGCTTCTGATGCACCTCACTCCGGAAAAGTCCTCAATCTTCCCCCCGCTTTCAGTCGCCCATATGCGTGAAGCATCGAAGAAATTACGCGTAACACGTGTTTCGGTTGACATGACATTTCAAGGAAGAGATGGGGTTTTGATTAAGCGTTTAGCATCGAAGCACGTTTCAAGCCTGATACTCATAGTCCAAAGCGATTATCAGTCGGCCAAGCGCTTCCCATGATGATAAGCAGTTGAAGGAATACGACGTCATCGCGATTGGGACGGGGTCAGGAATCTACGTTGTAAATGACATGATGCAAAGGAACCCGAACATCAAGGCGGCCATTATCGACAAGGACGAACCGGGCGGCATATGCTTAACACGGGGTTGCATTCCCTCGAAAATCTTGCTGTACCCAGCAGAAGTTGTTCGGACGATCCAAAATGCGGGGGTTTTCGGAATCGAGGTTGACCTCAAGAAAGTCAGTTTTGAGAAGGTCATGAAACGGATGCGGACGATAATCGACCATGACATCGATTCGATTAGAGAGGGTCTCTCAAGTTCACCGAACCTCGACTACTTCCACGCCCCAGCTGAATTCACTGCACCCTACACGCTGAAAGTCGAAAATGAGACGATTAAATCGAATATGATTCTTCTCTCGATAGGTTCGAAGGCAACCATCCCACCAATCAAAGGATTGAAGGAGGTGGGTTACCACACAAGCGACTCGATACTTTACCTGACGAAGCTGCCGGAGAGTTTGGCGATTGTTGGTGGGGGGTACATAGCCGCAGAGTACGGACACTTTTTCTCGGCGATGGGCTCGAAGGTCACGATAATCGGTAGGAACACGCAATTTCTCCCTCAAGAGGAACCCGAGATAGCTGCCTTAGCGACGCAGGAACTTGGTCAGCGGGCTACGATCTTGACGGGTTACGAGGTCCTGGAAGCGACGCGTGCCGAGGGTAAGAAGAAGATTGTTTCCATAAATCGGCAGACTGGGAAGAGTACAAGTCTTTTGGTGGATGAGATCATGGTCGCCGCAGGACGAGGACCCACAACCGACATTCTTCATCCTGAACGTGCGGGAATCAAAACCGACACCCACGGTTGGGTTGTGGTCAACGAGTTTCTTGAGACTTCGTCGCCAAATGTGTGGGGATTCGGCGATGCGAATGGAAAGTATCTGTTCAAGCACAAGGCCAACTACGAGGTCACCGTGGTTTACTACAACGCTGTGCTCAAACAGAAAGTTCCTGTCGACTATCACGCTGTCCCGCACGCTGTCTTTTCAGACCCCGAGATTGCTAGCGTGGGACTCAGAGAAAAGGAGGCAATTGAGAAATTCGGCGAGGAGAATATTCTGATCGGTTTCGAGCGTTACGAGGATACGGCTAAGGGGGAAGCGATGGCTGTGAAGAATTACTTCGCGAAGGTGTTAGTTGAAAAGGATAGCCTCAGAATAATCGGCGCCCACATAATTGGACCACAATCTTCAGTTCTGATCCAAGAGATCATAAACCTCATGTATACCCCCGAGCAAAGCGCACGCCCACTTCTAGACGCAATGCACATACACCCTGCGCTCAGCGAGGTCGTTCAGCGCGCTTGCGAAGCGTTCATGACACCAGCCCAATACCGCCACCAACTACAACACGCAATGAAGCACGATGATTGAGTGATCGCCCACACACACCAAAGCGACTAGCAGAGAAGGGGAGATGAAACTAATGGCAGAGGGCAAGATGCGAAGATCCAACAGAAACGAACTCAATCTCATACGCGAATGGTATCATTACAACTCCACTGTACGAAAGAGATACTTCCAAGTCATCTCTAAGCTGCCAGAGGCGGAGCTCACAAAAGATCGGGGCGCATCATTCCCTTCAATCCTCGATATCTTCACCCACGTACTAGATGCCTATCGATGGTGGTTTCTCTACGTCTACACAGACAAAGTCCGTGAAAGGAAGAGGATTGGAGGCACAGGTCTCAGACTCGACGAGATAGAACAAGAGGAGCACAAGATCGACTCCTTTGTCAATAGATTCCTGCAGAAACTCTCAACAAAAGACCTTGCAAAAGCCGTTGTCTGGCACGAAGTCGACCCCAAGGGCAAGAGATGGACGATTAAGATAACGATGCGAGACATGCTTTGGCAGCTGGTGGGGGAAGAACTCCAGCATAGAGGGGAACTCAACGCATTACTCTGGCAAATCGACATCGATCCCCCAATTACCGAGTGGGTGGACTTCTGGACAGTAGCGAAAGCAAAGTAGAGTTCAATCCACAATCGTGAGCATCGAACCGTTCGTTATTTCCTTTTGTGTGTGTGGGATCAATGGTGCGCACACACAGTTGACACGACGAACGACGACTTTTCAGGATTACTTCTCTAGGGTGACTTCGAAGTTCTCGCCTATCTTAAGTTCATGCCATTCCCGGTCGAAGTGTACGTTTCGCATGCTCCTGATTCGCATAAGGTCTCTGGTAGTACTGCCTTCTTCTTCGAGTTTGAAATCTAGAATGGCGTCAACTGAAGCTTCCAAAGATCTGTAAAGGAAGTCAGAAAAGACTCCTTTAACTGCGCCGAAAATGGTCGTCGAATTTGTTGATGGCGCACTCGGAATTTCCCGTGAGCGCCAGAAGTCAACGAAGTTCTTCTCGTCGTTGAACCTTGCAATAACCAGGTCATCGTCAATGATTCTAAGTACATCAGGGCCTAGGCGCCACGCTGTTCCAGGGAAAAGTGTGCCTTTACTTCCCATCAACCCTCTCGATTGTAGTATGCTCAGCTCCGCAAGTTTCAGCGATGTCACTGGCGTAGCGTATTTCTCTCTCGACTTCTGACCTAGCTGTATCATGTACCAGTCTATGATTCTCAGTTTCTCGTCGCTTTCTAATGCCTCGACATCGAGTCCAAGGTTATTGAGCTGTAATCTTACTCTTTCAGGAGCGTGGTCATAGGTGTTGTAACTAGATACGCCTCCACTCCTTATCCAACCGGCGGCTATTGTTAGGGACGCGTTGTACCATTGGGAGGCAGGGTCAAATTCAACAAGAATATTCGAACCAGCAGGAATAGGTTCCGTAGTTAAGTCTTCGATTAATGGAAGTCGAGGCATAGCATAGGCACGGATTAGGATACGAACTGGGTCAAGTTGTGGTTTTCGGTTCCTCTATGTGTGTGTACGCGCACGGTCTAGCGGGCGACAGGATTTGAATCACCGACGTTCGTCGTTTGAAAAGTATGTGTGTGCGCACCAATCCCTCCAAAAAAAATCCGCGTTTAACACGGATCGTATCGGGGGCGTGTTGTTCGGCTGTGATGCGTACCGTCATTCAAACCTCGCTATGAAGAGGGGCGGTGCTTTCGACGCCTGTTCTTTCTGAGCTTCGACCCTAGTTCTATCCAGTTTCCGTTCGGGTCCTTAACGTAGGCAAGCATCATGTTTCCTTCCCGGAAGGGGGCTAGGGCTCCTCGGTGATCTCTCGACAGTCTTTCATATTCGCGGATTGCGTCGTGAACTTTGAAGGCGAGAAAGTCAAGTCCGGTTCTAGCTCCATGCTTGTATTTTCTTGGATACCAATTCAGTACGAGGATTTGGCTGGAGCCTTTTGACTTTAGCCATGCGACGCGTCCTCCGGTTTCCTTAATGCTTTCTTTGAAGATTAGCTTCATGCCTAACACTTTTCGGTAGAAAGCGATCGACTTCTCAAAGTCGGAGACATTTATCCCAGTGTTACTGAACTTTGCCGGCAATGCAACCGATCACTCCTGCAGCGGCTCCACCGGACCTGGAACGTACACAATAAACCAGCCTACTCATTCACTAGACTGATTCCCATTTCTCAGATTGTATTGAATTGTAGCCCGCACCCAATGACCTCCAAGCCAACGACTCGAGTCCGAATCCCGGCGGGCGCACCAACTAACCCAACACGCACTTTATGAACGACCGCCACGAGGGTTCAAATTATGACGCCGTGATCTTCGATTCAATCGATTTTCTCAGCGAATCGATGAGACCATCGACCCATACCGCTTTCCTATTGTCATGCACAGAGAACCAGGCCTTGCGTTTTTCTTTCCAAAGAGTAAATTCCAGTGTGCCGCGCAATTCCCCTAGTTTCCTGAAGTGCCAGTGGATGCTGTGGGGGTAAGAACGCAAGGTCCTCTTTATCGTTATTTTCAATCCTGCTTTTCGGCAACACTCTTCCACTACATCTTCGGCGTGCGAAAGGTCAGAGCGAGAATTGATCCGAACCTCGTAGGTTTTCATCCCGAACTTTTTTCGGTGCCATATATTTCAATATGTTGTGGATTCGGATTTGAAGCGTCGTACGGTCTAAGAGTGTGTGTGCGAGCCACTAGACCCGCACACAAACCGAATCAGACTGAACGAATACTCATGAATGAGGGAAGCGGTTTGGAGCCGTCATCCTCAAAATGGGGTCATCGCGACTCTCGAATGCCATCGGCATTCTCGCGCCAATCGTGAATCCCATAACGATTCCTTCGTCGCCCATGGCAACGGCCGCGTAAACGCGATCGGTCAATGGACCCGCGATGGGGAGTAAGTCTGTAGTCTTCGACCAAGACTCTCCCCAGCGGTACTGAACTTCGAATTTTATTCCGCTATAGTATTGTGCTAGTTTCTGTTTGATATTTCGTGCGCGATACAGTTCCAAAGCTAGACGCTGTCCCAACGGGTACAGTATGTCGTATTTGTCTTCCATGGTCCAGATCACTTTGTCTTGAGGCCAAATCTGCTTGGTAGCCGCCATCTCAGGGCTGGCTAGAACGACGGTGGTTTCCTGCTCGAAGTGCTTCTCCAAACCATAGAATGGTTCAAGATCCGTCGCAAGCACTAGGCGGTCGCATCGTATTCGAGCCTTAGATGACTCGAGCGTTACGCCATCCGGCTCTTCGGTGAATTTCAGCATTGGCGATTTTTCGTAGACTGGTACGTTGAACTTCCTCGCCAATTCTGCAACGAACTGCGCGGGGTGAATCACGCAACAGATATCAAATGAGAGCCCCGAAGTGAATTTTGTCCCCGTAAATGATTTCTGAATCTCATCGCTGGAGTATTGTTGGGTCTGTATCCCGATGTCTCGAAGCGCTGTGTGCTCCTTCTCAATTCGGGTTTCCTCCTGCTTGTTTTTTGCAACCATGATCGCGCCGGTGTGTCGGAACCCACATGGTATTCGATGTTTTTCTATTAATGCGACGAGATTGTTGATTGTCTTCTCCGTTTCCTTCCAAAGCGTGGTCGCGTCATCCTTCCCATACCGTTGCACAGCCTCTACGAAATTGCCACCCGAACCGTAGTACAGGATCCCAGAGCTTGCGCCCGTAGCAGCCGACCCAACTTCTTCTTTCTCAATGACGGCGACCCGGTAACCCGCGTTCTGCAAGTGAAAGCCGCATGAAATACCTGCAATTCCAGCTCCAACGATTGCGATGTCGACTTTGAGGTCCTCGTCGAGGACTGGAAACCGAATGCCGACTGGCCAGAGAGGATTGGCTTGCATTCATGTATCAACTTCTGAAGTTCTGGAGCAACCAGCTCGCAGCCTTCTTCATTTCTTCCCCGGTCAATGCATGCGTAGTGTTCTCCCAGTTGAGCGTCACCTCTGCTCGGGCGTCCCCAAGCAGTTTAGCAAGCCTCTGAACCTCCTCTCTCGGGACAATCGGGTCGGATGTTCCCGCAGAGATGAAGACGACAATTTTGTGCAAGTTGGGCAACTGGTCGGGTATGAGTGGTACCATGGCGCGGAACAATACCGCCCCGGCGGGAAGAATGGATCCCAGTAGCAGCATGCTCGCGGCGATATTCGCGCCGTTCGAATATCCAACCAATACGACTGAATTCATGTCGAACCCGTACTTGGCCGAGGCGTTCTTCACAAAATCTGCGAGTTCCTTGGAGCGGAACTTCAGATCTTCAATGTCGAATATGCCCTCGCTCAATCGCCGAAAGAACCTGGGCATGCCGTTTTCCAGCACCTTCCCTCGCGGGCTGAGCACCGTAGCTCCGGGGGCGAGGGTCTTGCCCAATGGGACGAGATCGTCTTCGTTGCCCCCTGTGCCGTGGAGGAGAAGCAGCGTGAGGTCCCTACGGTTGCCGGGTTCGAAGCGATGAACGAAGTTCAGATCAGGTGCTGACTGTTTCATTTCTCCTGACCTTCACAGCGACCTCAGGCTTGGGGTGTGCTTGGCAATTTGACCTTGGGAAGTACTTGATTGAGGTGTGCTCTGAGTGGCTCTAGCCAGGGTGGCAGTACGAGTTTAGTTCCTAGCTCTTCCAATCTTTCGTCGACAGTGAAGCCGGGTGGGTCTGTTGCTATCTCGAACAGAACACCTCCCGGCTCCCGGAAATAGATTGAGTGGAAGTATTTGCGATCTATTATGGGCGTAACGTTCATTCGAGCTTTAACTAGCTCACTTCTCCATTCTTTCTGCTGTTCGTCGTTTGGGGTACGCCATGCCACGTGGTGCACGGTTCCCACACTCACGAGCCCCGTTGGCGCGTCCGGCTGGCAGAGGACATCAACCATCGCGCCCGGTCCGCCGTTCCCGGCCTCGTACCTGAAGCGGTTTCCATTCTCCTTCGTGAGGCGGAACCCCATTATTTCGGTTAGGAGGGACGCGGTTCTCTCGTAACCCCCCTCGGAGAGTGTGACGCCGAAGAAGCCCCGAATCGCATGCTCTTGCGGTACCGGTCCGTGTTTCCAACCACTCCTACTCTCCGCTCCTTCTTGTGCGACCAGTTCGAGTTTCAAATCGTCGGGATCTGAGAAAGAAATTACCTGTTCCTCGAAACGATCAACTGGTCCTTCGAAGCTTATTCCGCGCTGCTTTAGACGCTCGCTCCAGAAACCCACGCTCGCCTGAGGTATCGAGAAAGACGTGGTTGTAAGCTGTCCTGCTCCCTTTCTCCCCTCTGGAGCGCCGGGCCATGGGAAGAATGTGAGAATCGTGCCGGGGTTGCCGTTTTCATCGCCGTAGTACAGGTGGTAGGTTTCTGGGTCGTCGTAGTTTACGGTTAGCTTGATCAGTCGAAGCCCTAGAAAGCCCGCGTAGAAATCGATGTTCTTCTGCGGTTCCCCAGCGATGGCTGTGACATGGTGTATGCCGAGTATCTGCTTAGGCACAGGATTTCTATTCCTCGTGGCCGGGTTCTATGCCTCGTGAGCGAAACAGAATATCCACGAATGGCGGCACGGTTTCTTTGCGCCCCCAGTTGTGTTGAAGCTCACAGATTAATTGCACCCAGCTAACGGGCTTCGCGCCTGCTTGAACGATTCGCTCAAGACCCGCCCGATGCGCTTCCACCGAGGTGCCGCCGACCGCGTCCACGATTGGGTAAACTTCGTAACCCTCACGAATCGCGTCGAGTGATGGAAAAGTCAGACATGCCTCCGTCCACAGCGCGGCCATGATGAGCTTCTTGCGGCCCGTCGCCTTAACAGCCTTGACGAATTCCACGTCTTCCCATGCATTGATCGCCGTGCGATCCAGCGGCTCGATCCCAGGAAACACTTCTTGCAACTCGCGTATCGTGGGTTTGTTGACGCCAGTCTTCACGTTCACAGTTGAAAGTACAGTCGGTAATTCATACGTTTTCGCTATCCTCGCGATGTGGACAATGTTCTCGACGAGAAGTTTACGGTCCATCGACTCGATCGAATTCACTTGGACGGGCTGGTAGTCGATGATGATTAGAGCTGAGTTCTTGGGTGTAAGAAGAGGATCTTTCACCTGATCACGAATCGGTCCACTAGTCATAACTTTCCTTCTGAACTATGATACGAGCCCTTGAACGATTTCTTCACCATAATCCAACACACTATACCTAATGATGATCGCGCCTTAATGTTTAGCCATTCCTTGAGTGTTAGATGGCTACCGCCATTGCCTCTCATGGTTTGTGTATTAAGGGCTGAACGGTGGCCTTGCCCTTGAACTCGGGCAACCATCGGCTGCCCCAATTACCTAAGCCTTCGAGTACTGGTTTGAGTTCTTGGCCCGAGGCAGTGAGCGAGTACTCAACTGTAAACGGCCTAGTACTGAGAACCTCTCGCTGTATGACTTGTTTTTCTTCCAGGAACTTCAACGTCGCAGCCAATGTCTTCGAATTTATTCCAGATACCCGCACGAGTTCGTTGAAACGTTTCGGTCCTGTAAACAGATGCCTAACCACTAAGAGCCTTGACTCTGTAACGATCGCCTTTATTGCACCGACGGCGGGGCAATGGTCGGCGTCCGGATCTATTGTTCTCAGTTTCAAGTGGGCTGGCATTTTTGTCGTAACCTAGTTACCTTAGGGTTAGTGGTAGGTTAATATACTTACCTTACTACAGTAGCTTACTAAAGTCAAGTGAGGTAATGCATATGGAAGTTGAAGTGGCTAAGGTTTCCGAAATACCGCCGGGCAGTATGAAACGAGTCAGAGCGTATGATCAGGACATTCTGCTTTCGAACGTTGACGGAAAGGTCTACGCTACGTCGAATAGATGCGGCCATTCGAGCGCAAGCCTAGCCAGAGGTACACTTCAAGGAAAGGAGGTCACCTGTCCCCTCCACCACGCAAAATTCGATGTTACAACCGGAAAGAATCTCTCGGGCCCCCAAATGACCATGCCACCGGAAGTGATGCAAAAACTGCCCCAGGAAATGCTCGCGATGATGAAGAATACCGCGGATATAATTTCCGAGATTCAAGTAGAACCATTGAAAACGTACAAGGTAGGGATCAAGGGCGATTCCGTCTTTCTGGAAGGACCCAATTAGCTCGGTGAGGATAAGAAATGATGAGTTTGTTCGGGGTTCACGTAAGCGTCGCAGCGCTACTCCTGAGGCTGATAATCGGCGCCGTATTCATAATTCATGGATATCCGAAATTCAGTGCCACGCAAAGGAAGCAGGGCGGGGAGTGGATGAAGAGTCTGGGTTTGCCAGCCGGCTTCATACTGTTCGGTGGGGTGGTTGAGTTCTTCGGCGGCATAGCCCTAGTGCTAGGAATATTTACGCAAATCATCGCCGTCCTATTCGCGCTCTGGATGCTCTCCACAACTTGGCTTTCAAAGGTCAAGATGAAGAAGAAGTTCGTTGGCGGCTACGAAGTAGACGTCATCCTCCTAGTCGCATCCCTAGCCTTAGCGGCTCTTGGAGCCGGCGCCTTCTCCCTCAACTACTTACTCTTTGGCATGTAGACACGAAAGACCTTGCGACCTACCGCTCTCCTTGAGTCTCGCGGTTTCCCTACGTCGGAGAAACACGATTGCAAGCGCACGCCAGCTAACGTACTCACGGGCGAGTACCTTCCGGAAAACGTACTCACCAGCGAGTACACGGACGCTAGAAAACAGGGTGTCTGACAGGTGTGTGACACATGGAGAATACGCCCAAAGGATAAGAAAACCTTAATTTTTCTTCGCACAATTCGACGTTATGTGGAGCTTTTGAGTGTCAATCAGGATAAGTTGAATGAAATTATAGGAAAGTTCGTGACGGAATTAGGCGCGTCAATGCAGGGACCCGCAATACTAATCGGAGAACAGCTGGGCCTCTACAAAGCGCTATCAGCCAACGGCCCGTTGACACCCGAGGAACTTGCGAAGAAGACAGGCACATCTGAGCGTTACGTGCGCGAATGGCTAGCCGGTCAAGCTGCAGGGGGCTACGTTAACTATGATTCGGCAACTGGAAAGTACGTGATGACTCCCGAGCAGACATTTACCCTCGCCAATGAGGACAGCCCAGTCTACATCCCAGGAGCCTTCTACATAGTCTCCTCAGTCTACAAGGATCGCGGGAAACTCGCCGACGTGTTCCGTACAGGGAAAGGGTTTGGTTGGCATGAACATCATAATGACCTGTTCCTTGGCACCCAGAAATTCTTCCGTCCCGGCTACCTTGCCAACCTGGTTAGTTCGTGGCTCCCAAGCCTTGACGGCGTTGTTGAGAAACTGAAGGTTGGGGCTCGTGTCGCAGACGTCGGATGCGGATACGGCTCATCTACGGCCATAATGGCAAAGGCGTTTCCCAAATCGCGGTTCATAGGGTACGATTACCATTTGGAATCGATCGAGTGGGCTAAGAACGTGGCAGTCACCGAAGGCGTATCAGGCAACACAACTTTCGAAGTAGCGCTTGCTAAGCAATATCCAGGGAAGGACTTCGACCTCGTCACCTTCTTCGATTGCCTTCACGATATGGGCGACCCTGTAGGCGCGGCAAAGCATGTTCATGACTCGCTTAAGCCGGATGGGACGTGGATGATCGTTGAGCCCTATGCAAATGAGCGCGTAGAGGAGAATCTCAACCCTGTTGGCCGCATATTCTACAACGCGTCGTCGTTAGTCTGCGTCCCCTCGTCCCTAGCGCAGGAAGTCGGGCTTGCAGTAGGTGCCCAAGGAAGCGATTCGAAAATGCAAGAGATAGCTTCGCTTGGAGGATTCAAACGGTTTAGGAGAGCAACTCAGACACCCTTCAACAGAATCTTCGAAGCCCGCCCGTGAATGAGACCGAAGAGGGAGGACCCTAGCAGAATCCGTTATAGTGGTTGAATCAAAATCAGTTTACTTTGAGCGGATCTGGAATGAGTCATGAACATGACCAACGTATCGCCGTTGTCCACTTCACGGCACCCACCTGCTGGTGGTCGTGGGGATACGAGCCCGTCTTCAATCGTTTGAAGCTCGTGTACGGAGAACAAATCAACATTGTTACCCTTTATGGAACCGTGTACGAGGATATTGAGGAGTACAAGAAGAATTACGAACTCGACGACGCAGGCCTGGCCAAATGGGCGAAGGAATCACAAGAAATCATGGGCGTACCGATGCACCTCAACTACCGGTTTGACCTAATGCCCAAGAACCTCCTCCCCGCCTCACTCGCCGTTATGGCGGCAGAACGCCAAGGCCACGAAAAGGGCCACCGATTTTACCGTTCACTCCTGAGACGCAACATCGTCGAAAACCAAGACGTAACCAGTGAAACGACGATCCTTGAAGGAGTAACAGAGGCTGGGCTAGACGAGGCAAGATTCAAACGCGACTGGGCGGACCAAACCGGGCTCAAGCAAGCTCTGGAAAATCAAGGTGAGGACGCGCCGCAAGTTCACGTTGGATTCTACAATGTTGCTGTAAGCGACCGGCGTGGTCGGATCGTCACTTTGGATCAAACCTTCCAACCATCAGCCGTTGAAGGAGCGATCGACTACTTGTCAGCAGGACAGCTAAGAAAGGCAAAGCCCACCGACGTGCTCGAATACATCAAAACCCAAGGACCGACACCCCTCCTGGAGATCGAACGCGTCTTCGACCTTTCGCCAAAGGATGCTCTCACAGAACTCGAACGACTGGAAAAGCTTGCAAAAATCAGGCGTTCAACTCTCGCAGGAACGAACTTCTGGTCCGAGTAATGGGCCTTATTATGAGACAGACAATCAGTACCCAAAGCAATCTTACGAACACAAATTCCATCAGACTTCGGAGTATAGTAATTCCGCAAAATAACCTATTTGGGTCAGGCAACGTTTTGACCTGCAGCGAGAAGCATGCAGGTACCCTTCGGACATGGCTCGATGAGGCTGAAGTTCGAAGAGGGCAGGCCGGTCGAGATAGTTTCACCCGCCGATACTCCTCCTGACCCTGAGTCGATCCGACGCTCTATTGCAAATCCTATTGATTCCAAGGATTTCGCGACGTTCATTTCGGATAAGAAGAAGATTCTCGTCGTTGTAAACGACCATACGCGATCGACACCCACTGCGGAAGTTTTGAACTCGCTTGATTTGCGGGGTAAAGAGGTTACAACAGTTATCGCGACAGGATCGCACAGGTCCCCAGATCAGAGGGAGCTTGAGGGAATTCTTGGAAGCAAGACACCTCCCTATGGAGGCAGAGTCGTCGTTCATGATAGCAAGGATCCGACCTCTCTGACGCCAATAGGAAAGACCAGCAGAGGAACCGAACTATCCTTCAACTCCCTACTCTTTGACGCGGACGCCATCATTCCGGTTGCCTCGGTGGAGCCGCACTATTTCGCAGGTTACACCGGGGGCAGAAAATTCCTCCTACCCGCACTCGCAGATATTGATTCCATTACCAATAACCATTGTTTGGCTGCCGAGGATGATTCGAAGGTTCTGAGGTTGGAGGGAAACCCGGTTCATGACGATTTTATGGAAGCTTTGGAGAGGTTTGGAAGATTCGAAGACATGTTCTCCATACAACTCGTTCTCAACGTCAAATCGCAAACAAGCTACTCTTGCTCGGGACACATTGTCCAATCCTTCAAACGGGCCGTTGAGTTTGCAAATCAAATTTACGTACCGAAGATTCAGGAGAAAGCCGACATCGTAATCTCAGTAAACAAACCACCCTTAGACATCGACCTCTACCAATCCCAAAAAGCACTCCAAAACGTCGAACTCTCCGTTAAGGAAGGTGGAATAATCATCCTGGTCTCTAGTTGTCCTGAGGGTATAGGGGATAGCAACTTCTACAAACTCCTAACCTCCAAGGACGGAGGAGCCGGCAAAGAAAACTCACGTAAATTTGGTTATCATAAGGTTGTGAAGCTGCAAAACCTGCTCAAAAGAACAAGCATCTTCGCCGTCACAAGCCTGCCCGAGTCGGTTCCGAAGGCGATCGGTCTAACACCGCACCAAGATTTGCAAAAAGCGTTTGCAGATGCAACCAGGATTAAGGGAAACAAGTCCCGTGTTCTGGTAGTGCTTGATGGCGCGATTACAGTACCCATGCCATAGACTGTCAGTCGGCTGAGGCCAAATTGGGACGAATGTTTACAGTTAAATGAATTTGCCTAAGTCCTTTCCGTCGTGGCTTGAGGGTTTTATTTTCTCCATCGCCTTGTCGAAATGTTTCGCTGTAACTTTGACTTCAGCTGAGTGTTTTCTGACCTCCTCGACGGTTTTGTATTTCGTAACGAGCTCTTCTAGCGCTATCATTACAGCCGTTGAGGCTAATCCTGCTAAATCCGCTCCCGTGTAGCCTTCAGTCTTTTCCGCAACTCTTGTTAGATCTACGTCGGGTGCGAGAGGGTTCTTAGCTGTATGTAGTTTCAGGATTTCTAAGCGGGCCTTCTTATCTGGTGCGGGGACTTTGAGAACCCGATCAAACCTTCCTGGCCGCAAGAGGGCTGGGTCAACGATATCGGGTCTATTTGTGGCTGCGAGAACAACCACCTTTTGAAGTTCTTCCAGACCGTCTAACTCGGTTAGAAGTTGACTCACTACCCTTTCCGTGACGTTTGAATCAGAAGATCCGGCTCCTCGCACTGGAGCAATGGAGTCGATCTCGTCAAAGAAGACCACTGTAGGCGCGGCCTGCTTGGCTTTTCTGAAGATTTCCCTAACCCCGCTTTCGGATTCGCCTACCCATTTCGAGAGAAGTTCGGGCCCCTTGATACTGATGAAGTTGGCTTCACTTTCGTTCGCCAGGGCCTTCGCCAGCAACGTCTTACCGGTTCCAGGGGGGCCATACAACAGGATTCCTTTCGGGGGTTTCGCCCCGCTCTTTTCAAACAGGTCAGCGTATTTCAAGGGCCACTCGACGGCTTGCTGAAGTTCACTCTTAACCTCATCTAACCCTCCGATATCGCTCCACTTGGCATCCGGAACCTCGACAAAGACCTCTCGCAGCGCGGATGGTTGTATGTCCTTCAGCGCCTCCTCAAAGTCCGCCATCTCAACAACTAGCTTGGTGAGAACCTTCGCGGGTATACTCTCCGCCTCCAAATCTACCTCAGGCAATATGCGCCGAAGAGCACGCATCGCCGCCTCCTTGCACAACGCCTCGAGGTCGGCTCCAACGAACCCGTGAGTTCTGTCCGCTAGACTTTCCAGGTTAACCTTTTTCTCAAGAGGCATCCCTCGGGTATGAATTTGAAGTACCTCAAGTCTCCCGGCTCTACCCGGAACTCCGATCTCTATCTCCCTATCAAACCTGCCAGGTCTTCGAAGTGCAGGGTCGAGCGCATTGACTCTGTTTGTTATCCCAATCACGACTACCTTGCCGCGTGCTTGCATACCATCCATGAGTGAAAGGAGTTGGGCGACGACTCGTTTCTCCACGTCGCCGGTAACTTCCTCACGTTTCGGCGCTATGGAATCGATCTCATCGATCATGATAATGCTTGGAGCGTTTTCCTGAGCTTGCTTGAAGATTTCACGCAGACGTTCCTCACTCTCGCCATAGAATTTGCTCATTATCTCAGGCCCCCCTATGGTGTAGAAGTTAGCGCTGCTTTCGTTGGCTACGGCCTTGGCCAGAAGCGTCTTGCCAGTTCCCGGTGGGCCATGAAGTAGAACCCCTTTCGGAGCTTCTACGCCGAGCCTCACGAACAGTTCGGGATGTCGGAGGGGTAGTTCGATTATCTCGCGAACCTTCTGAATCTCCTCGCGGAGACCTCCGATATCTTCGTAAGTTACTCGCTGAATGCCCTTCGGGACCTCTTTGACAACCTCTTCGCTAACCTGAACATCGGTCTCGGCACCGACGATCACGGCCTGCGCGGATGGTTTTACGTCAGTTACGACGAGTTCGACTCGTGTGCCCATTATGTTGAGGGGGATGGAGTCGCCGCGAGTTAGCACTCGCCCTTGTAGAAATTCGAGCAAATATTCTTCAATCCCCATGACCCTGATTGGTTCCGTAAAACCCAACACTATTCGCTCGGCGTTCTTCACCTGTATCTTCTTCAGGGTCACTTGATCGTCAATGCTCACGCCGGCGTTGTTTCTTGTATAACCATCAATTCGTATCAGCCCCTTCCCTACGTCCGTTTCATAGCCAGGCCAAACGAGGGCTACGGTCTTCTTAGTCCCAGTAATCTCAACCGCGTCACCCGAAGTTAGGCCGAGTTCTTTCATCACATCCGAATCGAGCCTCGCGATTCCCCGATTCGCATCCCTCGCCCGGGCTTCAGCAACACGAACTGTCTTGACACTCATTCTGCACACTACCTGAAGATTTTGCTCAGGGTTAAGAAAGTCGAGAAATTAGGTTTTGGGGTGCGAATTCCACACCGTGAACCTGATTCCACAATTCGTGGGACTAATGATCGCGTGAGTCAATGATTTCGCGGATTTAAAGCCGAAAATTGAATTGTTAAATGGGCATTTCTCACCAAACCAGTCATGGCACGCGCACAAAACCATGCGTTTCCAAAGTTTGGGCTTCTAACAGACCCTATCGAGTTTGTACCCGATGAGATCACTAGGTTTCACAAGCTCGGGTTTGATTACGTGGAGATTGGGATCGAAGAGCCCAACGCGACCCCACGCATCTTGATGCGCCAGACGGACGAAATATTGAGATTACTGTCTGCGAAAGAAATGCCCGCGCTGGGTCACACTGCGTACTGGGTGGGCTTTGGCTCATCTCATGAGAAGGCCAGGCTGGGATGGGTAGAGGAGGGGAAGGACATGATACTCGTCGCATCACAGCTGAACCTTGAGCTACTGAACTTTCACTTTTACGGCAGGCTGGGTAGGGTCGGCACCACGGAGGAATCGAGAAATGCTTTCCTTCGAAATTTCATCGACGCTATGAAGGAGTTGACAGAATTCGCGGCAACGAAGAAAGTTGATTTAATGCTGGAGAACGTCCCTCCTGCAAATGGGTCTGTACTAGAATCCATCGATTGCTTTTCACAGGTAATGAACGCTGTCCCCGCCTTGAAATTTCACTTCGACATCGCTCACGCTTTCATTGAAAATCGTATGAAGGGAGTGGGAGATTACATGGATGCGTTTGGCGACAGGTTGGCTCACGTACACATACATGATAATCACGGAAAATGGGACGAGCACCTACCTCTCGGCAGGGGGAATATTGACTTTCGAAAAGTCATCAAACTCCTAAAAGAAATCAACTACGATAGAACAGTTACATTCGAAGTGTTCACCTCACGCAACGACGCAGTCCACTCTTGAGAACTCTTCCAGAAACAATGGAACAAGGTCCACCCATGATAGATGAGCGGCCTACAAAATACTGGGTCGTTGTCGCTTCAAAGGACCATGTGGAAATAGGTAAGAAATTGGGCGTTGTTCAAGCGAACCACGGCAAAGCCGCCCCGCTGAAGCGGATGAAAGCCGGAGATATGATTGTTTTCTATTCTCCGAAACTTCACTTTCAAGGTAAAGAACAGTTGAAGAAATTCACGGCCATTGCGCGCGTCAAGGAAGGCGAAATCTATCAGGGCGATATGGGTGGCGGTTTTGTCCCATACCGCAGAGACGTTGAGTTCATCTCCTGCGGAGAGGCAGACATCCTCACGCTCATTCCAAAATTGGCCTTCATTAGAAATAAGAAAAGCTGGGGAATTGTTTTCCGTTTCGGGTTTGTCGAGGTACCAAGAGAGGACTTCGAGACCATCTCGAAAAAGATGAATTTGGCAAGCACGCCGGGATTCGACCCCGGGCCCCGCTAATATGACTTTCAGGGAAGATTTTTGCTATCTATCAGGGGCATCCTACATTCGTGCATTTTCCCATAACATCAGCAGGTTGCCTTCGGAGTCTTTGAATAATGCACCCGCCCCGTATGAGTCATAAGTTATCGGTCCCTTCACCCTTGAGTCAGGGCCCATTTTCTCACCGTGAAGGAACCTTACTCCTTTCTTTTTCAGTCCGGCTACGGTCTTCTTGATGTCCTTGACGACAAATGTGGAGTAAGCGAGGTCTCTTTTCTCACGCTTGGAAGGGTGGATCATCCAGAACTCCGTCTTGCCGACGTCTACGGAGGCCCAGAAATTCTTCATATCCCCTGGTGCTCGCATATTCAGGGAACCTCCGAGGGCTTTAGTGTAGAACCTGATGGCTCGGTCCATGTTCTTTATTGGAACCAAGGTCGCGAGAGATGCTTTGGATAACATGAATTATCAAAACAAATCCTACCCGCAGCTCCCATATATGTTATGGTTCTGTTAACTTGTTGGCTCATGGGGCCTTAACTTGTTAACTCGCTTCCATCGACTTTCAGAGATGATCTTTTCATAGGTTAGTTTAGAGAAGCCGTCTGTCTGATTTTGTCGGTAGTCAATATATTGCGGATTTCACCCTAGATTGGCGATTCCCATTTGTCCGACCTCCGCTCCGAGCTGCAAGCGCTTCGAGATTGGGTTGAGAATCTCCCGGGGGTAGGGAAGGCTCCGCATAGGTTTGGCGGGGTCGAGTTTCAGGTTGATGGATTGGAATTCATGCATTCTCACAGCGACACCTACCTAGACATTCGCCTTTCGAAAGAGGACCAGGCAAAGGTTCTCGAGGCGGGCAATGCGGAGCGCCATCAGTTTGCCCCTGACGCCGGTTGGGTAACAATGAGGATTCGATCGAAAAGAGACTTGGATAATGCGAGAGAGGTCATTCAGCTGGCTTATACCAGGGCGAAGAGAATCATCGAAGGCCATCTGGCTCGACGAGAAGCTAGCAAGCCAGCGGTGCAGACTTAAGTTAGGTTCAAGAGAGGTGGATTCTAGATGACTGAAATGTTCTCTGAGAAAGAGGTTGAATATCTAAAATCGCAACATCTAGCCCGAATAGGAACAGCCTCCAAGGACGGGGTCCCCGATGTGGCTCCAGTTGGGTTCGATTTCGACGGGAAGTACTTCTACGTCGGCGGAATGCACCTAACCGCGACCCACAAGTACAAGAATGCTCTTCAGAACCCGCAAGTTTCACTAGTAGTCGACGATTTGATTAGCGTCGAACCTTGGCGTCCGAGGATGTTGAAGATCTTCGGGGCCGCTGATCTTGTGACTCGGAATGGCTACCTCGGAGAAGCAACCTATATTCGCATAGCCCCCAAACGCAAGACAAGCTTTGGTCTAGACTAAGACAAAACCCCTGGTTTCAGTCCGTGTAGGCCGTCACCCTTCTCCGAGATTTGCGAGAGATGATGAGTATTTATGATAACAGTCATCAACAATTAATTGGCGGAATCATGCCCTCAGGTTACAATCTGCCAGAATTGGTCAAGAAGGAAATAGATGCGTTAGTCAAGGCCGGATACTACTCAAGTAAGTCCGACGTTGTAAAGGACGCGCTCAGGACTTTCCTCTACTCTAAGCGAAGCCTGAGGTTGGCGGCAGCAGCAGAGTTGTACAAAGACGGCGAAGTCACCTTGGGTAAGGCCGCAGAGATTGCGGATGTAGGGATAGTCGAGTTCAAGGAAGTACTAGCAAGTCTTGGCCATAAGAGAGTAATCTCTGTGAGTAGGACCGGCGTCAAAAGGGCTGACGCACTCATGAAAAGATGAGATAATGCACATTGTCGTGGACACAGACATCCTCTCCACATTTGCCAAGGTAAACAAGTTAAGACTGCTCTGCCTCAACTTTCCTCTAAATCGCGTATACTGATTTGCCCCAGTGTGGCTCTTGAAATTAAGAAGTGAGCGGAGTTAGGAGTGCTGAGATATTCACATCCTCCCCATTTTTCTTAGGCAAATAGGGGCTTGTATTGGGCTGCGGTCTCAATCAATCGCTCTTGTTCAAGCGGACTGATTTGCGCATAGTGCTCGCATGCGTTCAGGACTAGGGGTAGGAGCTTCATATCGCTGACTGTGCAAAGTCCGGTTACGTCCTGTGATAGTACGAAATTGACACACTGCTGAATCATTGTAGCATCAGAGAATGGCTCGTACCAAGGGTCGTATGCTCTTGCTTGATACTCCCACGGCCCTCGCGCAATTGATTTGATGATCATCGTGCCGACGTCGCGAGTCCGACATTCGCGCAACAACTCCTGTGCGTAGCGCCGATACTCTTTGTTTGCGTATTGTATGAAGTTAATTGGGAAGAGCACGGAATCGAAATCGAATCGGCGTAACGCTTCTAGAAAAATTCTTGGCGCGCTTACCCCATGGCCGGTGATGCCGATGTATCGTGTTAACCTCTCTTCCCGAGCGTTCTTAATCGCCTCCAAGGCACCACCCGGGCCCGTCACCTGGTCAAGCTCCTCCATAGTAGTTACGGCATGAACCTGGTACAAGTCGAAAGAATTCACGCCCAAACGCTCTAGGGAACGATGCAGTTCAGCCTCCGCCTTCGACGAAGTACGTTCCAGGGTTTTGCATCCTAGGAAGAAACGTTTTCGTTCTTTGGCAAGACACGGTCGTACGCGTTCCTCCGCGTCCCCGTACGAGGGAGCCACATCAATGTGGTTGACGCCGGCAGCGATGACTTTCTTCATCGTCTCGTCGGCTTGATCTTGCGTTGCTTTCGCAAGAGCCGCCGCTCCGAAGATGGCTACGGAGCTCATGTGGCCAGTGCGACCGAAACGACGTTCTTCCATACCGCACTCTACCTCTCTTGAACTGATATCCCTTCCTTAATCCTCATTCAAATGTGAAGGCGAATGGTCAAGTTATGGGCATCTGAGTGAAATCTCGAAGGACATCATGACCAAGATCACCGCGGCAATCAAAGACATCTAAGAAACTGAGAGCGCGGATCGCTCTCTCTTCCCATTTTGTATTTCACTATTCTTATGTCTCTTAGCCGGTAGAGTCAAGAATGGACGGAAAGGTTAGTTTGAGAAAGACGAGCACTATTCGTGATTTGCGGAAACATTTTCTCCACAAGGGCAAGAGTATGAAAGAAAGCTCTGGGGCGATCTCGTCGAGGATCGCACGTCGGAGAGACCGAGTGCATGAGCATGTCCTGAAGAGCGTAGCAGTTTCAGTGAAGGGACTTCAGCCAAGGAGGATTCTGGATGTTGGGACAGGGTACGGTATGAATCTTAAATTCCTAACACGCCGCTTCGGAAAAGAGTCTCGCATTTGGTCGGTCGATGCTTCGCCAGCAGTAGTCCATCATATTAAGACGATAATGAGAAAGCATCAATATTCGCGGCATGTCTTGGTCAAAGAAGCTAATGCGGAGCGGTTACCTTTCAAGAGCAACCACTTCGACCTGGTTGTTTCATTGTTCTCACTTCATCATCTCTCAAACCCTAAGCGCGGATTATTTGAAATGAGACGCACCCTATCACAAACAGGAAAACTCATTATCGCTGACTGGACACCTGCAGCAGGAAGACCTTTGATGCTCCACGCGCGGAGCGATATTCCATCGCCGAGGTTCGTCAACGCACAACTCAAACGATTAGGTTATCTTACGAGAAGCCGCATTCGACGTTACTGGTACTTGATCGAGGCAATGCAGTGAGGAACGATGAACCGAAAAATGACTAGCAACTATTAGGCCATTGCGCGGAACAAACAAGAGTTGTGTCTCGTGAGGTTACAGTTGCGTAACCCGAGCCGACCCATGCAGTCATACCTCCATCCATATTGTACACCTGCGTGAAGCCTGCTTTCACCAGAATGACGCTGGCCTGGGCGCTTCTGTGTCCCGTCTGACAGTATACAAGTATTGGCCTATTCCGGTCAAGTCCACCAATTTGAAGTGGCAGATCAGACAATGGAATATTGATCGCGCCTTTCAGATGTCCTAGCGCATACTCCTGAGGGGTTCTCACATCGACAACCAGTAAGTTGGAAGTTGAGTGTATCATGGCACTTGCATCCGATACGGAAATAGTCGTATAGCCGAGTTGCTGTCCGCCTGATATTGCACTGGAGGAAGTCGTGGTCTGTGGCTGAATACTAACTGAAGGTTGCGCAACTGAATAGACCACCCAAGCCACAATCAAGATTATGAATGGAATACCCGCCTTTTCCCACTTACTCAGACCTCTTCTCCTGTCTACCGACTTCTTTGATGACACCGAACTCACCGCACGAAAACGTCTAGTCGCCTAGGATATGCAAGATTAGGATAATGATCCATTCGCAAGTTGGGAAGTCAGTCCTCTGAGTATGCGATGATGAGGCGGAGAGATCCACGGGACAGATCACAGCAACCGAGAGAGTCGGATCGATAGCACCGAGTCCTTGTCTCCACACCCTGCCAGTTCTTTCGAAAATTTCTTCCATGATTTCAAATCCATGCATTGGTCGCGCGGATAACAGTCGGAGAATGTCATGAACCTGATGTCGAGTCAACCCCTAAGTTAGCTTCGCAAGGACTGAAGGATTAGATTCTCAAGCGAAGCATAGTTTTGGTCTCCCTGGAGTGATGCTGCGATCGATCCGTTTCTGTTGATAATAAAGAATGTCGGCGTCCCACTAACGCCATACATATTCATAATCGAACCGCTTGAATCGTATAGATATGACCAACTCGATCCGTACTGTCTTTCGAAACTAGCCACGTCATTCTGGTTTGCGCCGTTCCACGGGCCTGCGACACTGATGAATGAGACATTACCTCCATACCTCTGGTGCAGTTGCTCAAGAACTGGAGCCATCGATTGGCAGTGTGGGCACCAAGGTTCCATGAACTCCAAGAACACAACCCTTCCCCGAAGCGAAGATAATGAAACAGATCCACCCGTCGGGCCGCTAGGTCCGACCATAGGCAACGTGAAATCCGGTGCGTAAGAACCGCTGGATACTGCTATCGAACTCGTGGTATGTGGCTGAATACTCGTAGATGGTTGCGTAACCGAGTAGACACCCCAAACAACAATCAAGATTATGAATGGAATACCCGCCTTTTCCCATCTACTCAGATTTCTTTTCTTTTCCATGGGCCTCTTTGATGACACCAAACTCACCGGACGAAGACGCTGTGAGGCTGGATATCCAAGATTAGGATAATGGTTCATTCACAGGTTGGAATGTCAGCTCCAGCGGGTATATGGGAATTGATCAGGAAACATCACGGCATTTCACGAGAAATGAGTTGGAAGGAGACATACTAGAGATGAGAATTAGTTGGCTTAAGCTCGTCCTGCTTATGGCCATGTCCGTATTCGGGCTTTGGGCCTCTTCTATGGTAGTAATCGTCTACTACACATTGAATCAGGAACTCCCCTTCTGTCCATACCAGGGAGGCCCCGGGATAGCGCTCAACTGCT
Source organism: Candidatus Bathyarchaeota archaeon (assembly GCA_963733055.1). Taxonomy (GTDB): domain Archaea; phylum Thermoproteota; class Bathyarchaeia; order 40CM-2-53-6; family 40CM-2-53-6; genus FEN-987. The sequence goes on along the minus strand of CAVTBR010000001.1, from coordinate 1,362,459 downwards.
ACGCTGTATTGAGCAGTAGGTACAGCCAGGTTTTCGGCATCCCTCTCGAACTGCTCGCGGTCGGGTACTTCATAGTAAATCTCATACTGGTCTACTTGATTGCTTTTGGGAGCGACCTCGTATTCAAGGCCTCACTGAAAACCCTGTTCGGATGGAGATTCATAGGCATTGCAATAGTTCCGTACTTGATCTTCGTCGAACTGTTTCTTGTAAGGGCCATTTGCATTTACTGCACCATGATGCACGTTGCCATTGTTGCAGATTTCATTATCATCAGTTACCTTCTCTTTTACAAGAAAGCGATCACCTAGCCGTTTGCAGCTACGGAAGTCTCCGATCGTGAATAGGTCAGGGAGTGAGCGAAGTCTTCAGGAGATCTATGCACCCAATGGACGGTGCTTTGGATGCGGTCCCGCGAACCCCCGTGGGCTGCATATTCGCAGCTACGTAGCGGATGGCGTAATAGTTGCGGATTGGAAACCTGAAGCGTACTACGAGGCGTTCGAAGGATACGTGAATGGTGGAATCATCGGCGTATTGTTCGATTGCCACAGCAATTGGGCGGCAGCCTACAGCCTCATGAAGAGGAAAGGTCTTGCAACTGCGCCGGGAACGGTTACCGCGGAGTACTGTGTTAGCCACCTTAGCCCAACCCCGAGTGCTAGTACCTTACATTTTGTGTCTAAGGTAGTTGAATTGTCAGACAACAAGGCCATTGTCGAAACTACGCTTGAGGCCGCGGGGAAGATTACAGCGAGGTTCAAGGGAACCTTCGTGGCCGTTAAAGAAGGCCATCCGGCCTACGGCCGTTGGCGATGACCATACCAACCTCTTTTGCAGATCAGAAAATTCCGTGAGACTAGGCCTCACTTGCTCATTATGAACCCGAAGTGATATGGGGGTAGTTCGATAGACACGGCTGAACCCACGAAGCCTACCTGACGGCACCAGTCTTTGCATTGTTTCGCTGTGGGGCGCATTTCTAACGGAGGACCCCGAGGTGTGTTAGCATTACGTATCCAGTGGATAATGCCGACTCGTCCGTTCTGCCTGAGAACCCGAAACGCTTCCCGTAGTAGAACAAGAGGTTCTTCGAAGTGGAGTATGTTGAATAGCATCACATAATCCACACTCACGTCCTCCAAGCCTGAACCGTCACGCAATAGGTCTCTGACTATAGTACGCACGTTACTCAACTTCAAACTACGTGATTTATCCTCAACCGCATGTGTCTCCGCAGGGTCGATGTCTACCGCGTAGAGTATTCCCGCTATTCGTTGAGCGGTTGGAATCGAGAATGTACCATAGCCACAGGCGAAGTCGGCCGCATCAACCACCTGAGAGTTCATCTGCATTTGATTCAAGATTTCTTCAACATCGAAGAAGGCGCCCCAAATCTTCTCTGAGGGCATGCCACTCTCTCTGATCTTGCCACTCAGGGGATTACGCATCTCATCCATTGGTAGAACACCACGAACATCAACGACCTGAGTATATTCAGAACGAGGCAGCCGCGAATAAGCTATCCCAACATGTTAGAACCCTCTCCGCCCAGCCACAACATTCCTCAAGTCGCAGGATCGCTAGTCGGTTTGTGGAAAGTCTCCCGAAAAAATTTCCTCAAGAGCTCTTCTCGGCGCGGCCGGCGGCTGCTCAGCCGCGTACCCTAGCGAGAACATAGCCACGGGGCGTAGCGACTTAAGACCCAAAATCTGTTGCACTCTCTCCTCGTCAAAGTCCCCAACCCAGACAGTCGCCAAGCCGAGGTCTACCGCTGCCAGCATGGCGAATGTCCCAGCAATCGTCGCATCCTGCACACTGTAAAGCTCCGAACCTCTCTCACCATATCGCTCTGCGGAGCGTTCCGGGTCCGCACAGAAGACCAAGCAGATGGGCGCCTGCACTATGAACCCTTGATCATAGGCCGCCTTGGCCAGAGCGGTTATCTTAGCTTGATCTCGAACCACCTTAACTTGAAATGCTTGCAGGTTTCCTGCGGAAGGAGCAAGATTCACCGCATCAAAGATACGTTTCAGCTTGCTTTCTTCAACAGTCTGAGACTTGTAGGCGCGGATGGAACGTCTCTGAGTTAGAACTTCAACGAACTCCATTAGAGGTCATTTTTGAAGTTAAGTGAGAATGGATTAAAGGTGAATTCTTGACAACCATAATTGCTATCCAGCGAGGCGTTACTGATTGGTTCGTAACTGCATGTTGCCTCCGACCTTCATGGCGGTCAGCATCCTGTTGGGCCTTGCCATCGGATATTTCCTACCAACTCCTCTCTCACTATTGGTTTTGTTCACGTCACTCAGTCTCATCGCTTGGTACTTTTTCTGGGCAGAGTTGAAACTCACGACGGGGTTTCCAAATTCTGAAAGGAAATGGGTTGTGATCTTAACCCTCATGACAATAGTCGCCCTTCTTCTTGAACTCAGAGGAGATCTTTCAGGCGTATACGCTGGGTTAGGTTTGGGGGTGTTCGGTTCATTGTTCATGGCGTATGTCAATCTTAGATTTGGGGCACCAGTCGTTTTTGACTATGTCCTGCCCTTTCCATATTTTGCACTCACTTCAATCAGCGCTGCGATATTTCTCTCAAAACCGGTATTTGATCTGATGATAGTGTCAGTGATCCTGTATGTCTTGCTCTTTGTATGCCAGCTGTGGAGAACCAAGCAATTAGGGAAGTTGCCTAAATTGAAAACGCGGCTGAGGGCCTAAAGTCCTCGGTTCGCCCGTTGAGTGCATCTTCAGGGTCGTTAGCTAAGTTTTGTTGGTGGAGTACACGGAGCTAGTGAAGCAATCTGTCTGGCGAATAGGTTTCCAGATCAGCATTTGTACGCCCGGACATGATCTGTTCAGCCATCAATTCCCCGATCACAGGCGCGAACATTACAGCCTTGCCTGAATCTGCAAAGGCAACCCAGAGATTATCATAGCCATGTCTCCCCACGACAGGTTCGGAGTCGCGGGTTGTCTCGACTAGTCCCGCCCAAGGCCTAAGCACTTTCACGTCCCGCAAGGCGGGCATGAAGCGGATGAGTTCGGCCGCGACCTTTTCTAGGAATTCGAGGGTGGTTGAATTGTCCTTGCGTACGCCCTCCCAGGTCGTGGGGAGTTCGCAGACTATTTCTCCGCGAAGGCTTTGCGTGAAACAGATCCCGTCAGGGTATTCTTGGATCATGGGGCCTAGGAAGAATCTTAGGGGTTCGGTTGCAAGCATCTCTTGCTTCATGAGTTCCGTAGGAACGTCAAGTCCGACGGTTCGAAGTATTTCCCGAGACCCTGTACCAGCCGCAACCACATAGGCATCCGCCTCGACCGGGCCATTGCTGGTTTCAGCCGAAGAGATTCGGTGATCTTTGGCGTGGAGTGCAGTTACGGTTGTGGGCTTGGTCAATCTGCCTTTGTGCCTTTCAAGGCCGTTCCAGAATCCGTCCACAATCGAGAAGGGGTGCACGGGGCCGTCCCCCTTCGAGAAAGTACCTCCAATGATAGAGGATACGTCCAGAAATGGGTAATGACTTCCAATCTCCTCAGCCGTCAGAACACGTGTGTCAACGCCTAGTGAGCGTTGAAGCTTCGCGCCGTACTCAAGTTCCCCAAGCTGTTCTTTGTCGGTTGCAACCATGAGGTGTCCGTCACGGCGGAATGGAATGTTGAAGTTGAGTTCGGCCGAGAGATGATTCAGTAATTCCCGGTTTTTCTTGGCAAGTCTGATGTCGGGCTCGTTCTTCCATTGTGAGTGGACCGCGCCAATCGCCCTTACGCTCAGCCCACTTCCTGGATACTGCTTTTCGATGACGGTTGCGTCGGCGCCGCGTTTGGCGAGGTTGTAGGCAATACTCAGGCCCAGTATTCCCGCGCCAACGACTACGACCTTCACTTTCCACCACTCCCCGCTAAGACACCGAGCCGAATCGGGTCGAGCAATGGTCTTTGAGTTGTCAGGTGTTGGTCGGAGGGTTTCAAGTGCTTCTGGGAAGCGAGTAGTCTAAGGACTTGGAGCATGCATGTTTTGCCTTGGCATGGGCCTGTGGAGAATCCGGCGTATCTCTTCAGGCTCTCAATGTCATCGTAGCCCAGGTGTATGGCTTCCAGCACGTCTTCCTCCGTCAGGTCTTCACAGAAACAAACGAACTTCTTTCCCATCGCTTACACACCTGCCCTAATCGCCCTAGCCTCAAGGACCCATTCATTTGGAACCTCAATCGTGACCAACGCCGTCCCGTCGTTGCGTTCGGGTGGAAGTACTCGTGCCACCTTACTCGGCCCGAGAACTGTCCCTTTTCTGTTCAGAGCCGTGACTTGGTCTCCGGTTTTCGGGACCGGTAGAAATTCGTAGGGCAAGGTAACCTGCCCAACGCCATCCCCCTCCCTCAGGAGAAATGCGGCGAGGCCGGGGCATACCATCGCGCAGGCCATGCATCCTGTGCATTTGTTGTAATCGACTCGTGGAATGTCGTTGATCTTCGCCATTTGTATAGCGCCAAGCTTGCATGCCATGACACAGGAATTGCATGGAATTTCCTGAATGCACTCGATCATTGCTACTGGCCTCTTCTCCCTCAGCCGTTCAGTGGGAGGTACTAAGTTGAAAGTGGCTAGATCGTCTAGCCCAACGATGCCGTCGTTAAGGTACTGCTTCTCCAATTTTCATAACCTCTGGTAGCTTGATGTTCTCTAATCCTTTGCGAATCTTCTCGCCGAATGGGCCCGACCGATCATCATCCAACCTCTTGATCCAGGCCTCCAACTGTTCCTCATCTCCCGGAAGTCCGAGTCCGGCTGTGAGAGATGCGTGTACCCCGACGATCTGTCCTTCGAGCATAGCGGTGGTGGCTTCCTCGATCCCCGAAACGTCACCCGCCACGTAGACTCCATCAGACACTTCCATGTACTTCGTCCTGCGCGCCACGAACCCTCCAAGTTCCGGAACAAGTTGTAGCTGCGCGCCTGCGTGGGAGGCGAGCTCGTAGGTGGGCGTGAGGCCGACTGCTATGCAGATGATGTCGCAATCGATCTTCCGTTCGGTTCCAGGAATTGGGTTGAATGATTTGTCAATCCGGGCGATCATTGCTCCCTGAACTTTTTTCCGTCCAATCGCTTTCACGACTGTGTGCGAGGTGAGGATCTCAACTCCTTGACGTCGGACTTTGGATGCGTGAACTAGGTACCCGCCGATTTTGGGAAGGGCCTCTACGATCGCAACGACGTTTACTCCCGCTTGTAGCAGTTGATAGGATAGGATGAGACCGACGTTTCCCGCACCGACAACAAGCGCTTTCTCGCCTGGTTTGACGGAGTAAGTATTCATCAGGGTTTGAACCCCGCCGGCTCCGTATACTCCCGGCAAATCGTTGTTCTCGAAGAGCAGTGTTCTCTCATACGCGCCAGTAGCTATGATGATCTTCTTGGCGTGAATCTTCAGTAATCGGTTTTCCTGCGCAGCCGCCACAACGTGGCCAGTGTAAATGCCGAATACGTCGCAGCCGAGGTAGGTTGTGATCTTCTGGTCTCCGCGGATCCGTTCCGTCAACTTCCCGGCTATCCGTATCCCTCTGACGCCTGCGTAGTGTCGTGCGTCTCCGAAGAACCGATGAGTCTGCTTGACCAGTTGTCCGCCGAGCATTCTCTTATCGTCAATAAGGACGACTTTTCCGCACCTCTTAGCCGCCTCAAGTGTGGCCGTTAGGCCGGCGGGGCCTCCTCCGATTACGACAACATCCGCGTTCACTGAAACCTTTGAGTTCTCAGGTTTCCCGACCGAGCCTTTGGATGGTAGGTGGCCTAGTCCAACGAACCTCGTTAGGATTCTGAGGTAGGTTTCTCTTAGGAAGGAGGGGTGGATCATTTTTCGGTGGTAGAACCCCGACGCCAATGAGAAGTAGAAACCCATCTTGTCCATCAAGGATAGGAGGTCGTGGTCGGCGTTTGGGAAACCGTTCTGGCGCGAGATTTTCATGCCCTCCTTCACGTTGACCATGCACGTACGAACGTTCGGGACGCCGTCGATCGTCATCATGCACGCTGAGCAGCGTCCGATGGCGCAGAAGAATCCTCTTGGGCGATGGTATTTCATGCTGCGGCTGAAGATTCGCAATCCTTTTGCGTAAAGTGCAGCGGCCACAGTTTCATTGGCATACGCTTCTATTGGTTTGCCTTCAAAGGAGAATGTAACTTTGTTTCCGCGGTCGAACTTGAGTACTGGGTGTTGTGAGATCCTAGTATCCGTCAAGGTGACACCACCAGACATGGATCCTTGGTCGTTACTGGCAGGATGTATTCTCGAACGTCGAGGTCGTCGTATTCCACATCGATAGCTTGCCTTGGGCAGGCGCCGATGCACTGCCAGCAAAGGAAGCATTCGGGTACGTGGTACCTGATCGTGAGGTTGACTGGCTTGGGAGACGACATAACACGTTCATGGAAGCTTTCGAGCGCTGGGGTGTTCTTCACAAAACCGTCCATTGGCTTGCACCACCCCCCGTTCTTTGAGTGCTCAAAGACTGAACCGGGGCAACTGTTGATGCATGCTCCGTCCCCGTCGCATTTGCTGTAGTCAACCACGAGATAGTGCAATGTTAAACGCGAGGATGAGGTTGCGAGTTCTCTTAAGCCTGCGGCATTTACCGCCCATATTCTATAGAACATACTCGGAGTGGAAAGACCCGCAAATAGAGTGAGAGCTACAGACGAGAGTGTCCCTATGAATCACTAGTACTGTAGGCTTTGGACGTATATGTCGCCGAGCATACAGATTTTGGGAACGTAGAACGCTCCGCAGGTCCAAGATGACGGCGTGACCAGGAGGCCCGTTAGTCGGCTGACGCGGGTCCCGTTCGGGGCGATTGGCACGAATGGCCTGCCGTCACTGTTTAGGAGCTTATAGTATTCTGGAGCAGGGTAACACCCCATACCGCCCGTGCACCCGGTTCCGGGTGGAACGTAAAGATAGGTGAGAAGGAATGAAGGGGCGCCACATTGCGGGTAGCACTGCGGATTTTCCACGACGGTGTAAATGTACCCAGCGACCGTGGTTGGTACGCCGCTAATCGTTGTTGACTGTTGCGTGGAAACGCTGATTACGGTTACGCTTGACTGCGTTCCCGTGCCATAACTGATGGAAGGCATCGTGGTTGGCGATAGTGTGGAAATCGAGAGAACGTGGATCGTTTCTTTACCCTGCATACAGTAACTCGCTACATCGTTCTCAAAGTAACCCGTCACAGAAACTCTCGTGCCGAAGAGAGGGTAGTTGGTTGAACCAGTTAGTAGGTACTGTGTCCCATCGTCGGTTTGAAGGAGTACGCAACCAGCCTCAACTCCTGGCAACAGGCTCCCTGCCACCGTTATTTGGTTCGAACGATGGTCGAAAATGGGTTCTACTAAGGTCCAGCCGACCACGAGGCTGGCTATGAGGAGAACTGCGACAATGACGGCTGGCTTGAGCAATGTTGGTCGCGGTTGCATGGAAGCCGGTTACGATAAACCTAGAGATTCGAACAGATACCTTGCCACGTTTTGCCGAAGTACCGCACGTGTGCCGCTTTTCATAATAAATTATCTAGCAGGACATACCCGGAAACGACTCACATAGTGATGACGACTTTTCCTTGGGCGTGTCCTTCTTCGAGATACCGGAGAGCTTCAGCAGCCTCACTTAACTTGTAACGTCTTTCTATAACGGGTTTTACTTTGCCGGTTTCAAGAAGCCCTTTCATGAAAATCAAATCTTTCTGGTTTGGTTTCGAAATCAGGTTGCCCATTTTCTTACTCCCGGTCATTGAAATACACGGTCCCAGGAGCATTGCTTGGAACAGTTGAGGCATCGAACCTCCGGTCGCGACATAAGTTCCCTTGGGACTTAACGCACGCTGGTAATCGAAAATCAAATGATACCCGTTAGCAGCAAGAATCAGGTCATAACGCTGCCCATTCTTTGTGAAATCTTCCCTGCTGTAATCAATCACCTGGTCCGCGCCGAACGAACGCACCATGTCCAAATTCCTCGTGCTGCACACACCAGTCACTTCAGCCCCGAACGATTTGGCGATCTGCACCGCAAACGTACCAACACCGCCAGAAGCGCCATTAATCAAAACCTTCTGCCCCTGCTGAATCTGCCCTTTATCGCGAAGACCATGCAGGGCGGTGACTGCCGCCATAGGTACAGCCGCCGCTTCCTCGAACGATATGTTCGTCGGTTTCAATGCCAACGCATTTTCACGGGCACATACGTACTCGGCGAAGCCTCCCCTACCACACTCGAACAAGTCCCCGAACACCTCATCACCCGGCTGAAACTGTTTTACGTTTCTGCCAACCGCTTCAACTCGCCCCGCAATGTCAGATCCGAGTATCTTGCCTTTTGGTCTTAGAAGCCCAAAGCCCATTAGCCGTATCAAGAACGGCTTACCTCTCAGGAAATGCAGGTCAGCTGCGTTCACGGACGCCGCGTGAACTTTGACCAGTACTTCATCGTCCTTGGATGTCGGTTTCTCTATCTCCTTGAGCTGAAGAACATCCGGAGACCCGTAGCTTGTGTACACGACAGCTTTCATTTAGGCATCCTTCCTTAGGGGTGAGGATAAGGGTTCGTTTTGATTTACGGCCAGAGATGGAGGCGGGGTTGGTCATGAAACGATGGTTACGGATTTTGACTCGATTTTGAGTATGATTCTGTTTCTATCGTTCCACGGGTAGTCTTTGCCGAGGTATTTTCTGGCCAAGCGATTAATGTGGTCTAAGGCTCCTTGCTTCGTTTGTTCGATGACTTTTCCTCTTATGAACAGATGTCTGTAGGGGTTTTTTTCTTGGGTCATGCTGATTGCCACTCTTGGGTCTCTTGAAATATTCTTCTGTTTAATCCTTCCAGGAACAGTGTTTACCAAAAGCGTGTCTCCATCGCGATCAATCCATACTGGGGATACGTGCGGAGAGCCATCAGGCATCGACGTAGCCAGGTATGCAAAATTCTTTCCTTCAATTATTTCGACTGCTTCCTCGTTGAAGATCATGCCCTGTCCCTCTTTACACCACTAATTACTTAGAATAAAGCAATCTCTTACGCCAGGGCCAGTTGTAATGTGGAACTGTCCAAATCGCCTTTATACAGCGTCTTTCTCCTCATTTTCATAAGATAAGGAGTAAGATGAAATGGCATTAGTCGTAAAATCAGCAGTACGAAGTCGATTGAAAGGTATGAGGGCTTCTGGAGATTTCTTCAAAGCATTGGACAAACATCTTGCCGATGAATTGGCAAAAGCAGTAGCCAGAGCGAAAGCAAATGGCAGGAAGACCCTGAGGCCTGAAGACCTCTAGACTATCCGCTTCTCGTTTCAACGAATCTTAGCCTTACACTTTGTAACAATGGTCCGACACCTACTGTCGCCTGTTGCTCAGAGCGGAGTAGAGAGGCTAACTTTAGTTTCAGCTTCACGCCGTGGGTCCGGTTCAGCGACACGGTCGTGGCGGGCCCGCCGGGATTTGAACCCGGGACCCTTCCCCAAGAAGGCTTCTAAGCCGAGCTTTTCGGGTGGCTTCCCATGGGTTCGAATCGCCCAGAGGTAAAAGCCTCACCAACGCCACACGGCGTCACCGATGCTCTACCTGACTGAGCTACGGGCCCTAGCTCCTGAGACTCCCGGACGCTATCAAAAGCATTTTGCAAGTTCTCTTTGCTTGGAAAATATCTGCAGTTTCCCTAACTGTTTTCAGGCGTCGTGAGGTTGAGGATCTGAACGTGCGGCTAGCCTTAATTCAGAACGTCTCAGAAGAAACTTGAAGGGAAGGTCACCGGATGCGGCTAATCCAATGTAAGAAGTGCCGAATGAAAGTAAGTGAAGCGTATAGCTTCTGCCCAAATTGCCTAGCCTCGCTCAATTCGGAACAAAGCGTGAGTATGGGAGGAGGGAATCTGGCCACCTTCGTTGGTCTTGGTTTCTTTAGTGAGCTGCTTCTTAGTGGTGCGATTGCATTAATCATCGAATATCTGTGGCTCATTCCTCAAGGAATCGTCACTGCAGAAACTAGGGATCCGGCGTTTTGGATTCTGGCGTTAGCAATCCAATCGCTAGCCTTCGTAACGCACACGCTAATCACCGGAAAGGAACCCAAAATTGGTGAAACTAAGTACACGTTGTCAAGAATTGCAAGATTCACCCTTCTTGGAATTCTCTTCGTTTTCTTAGGCTTCATTCTCGGCGGACCGTTCGGCGTCCTTTTCGGGGTCGGCGCGGCCATGTGTACTTCGATAGCAATCGAACATTTCTTCAAACGTAATGTTAACCCTAAACGGAATGGCCACACCCGAAGTCGAAGTCACTGGTATTAGCCTAGGCTTGGACCGTTCCTGCCGAAGTAACATGTTGGCCCCAGAAAACTACACATCCCCCCCACCCTCTTAGGGGCGCGTGCGTGCGATTGGCCGGTTAAGCGATGACCTTGCTGGCTTCTTCCAGCCTTACGTGTACTTTTCCCTGTTCTCGGTCGCGGCCGATGAGTAACTCGAGGGTGTCGTCCACCTTCTTATCTTGGAGTATGTGTTGTAGGTCTTCCCAACCCTTGAGAGCCTTACCGTCGGCTTCCAGGATCACATCTCCCGCCGCCACCCCGGCCCTCTTCGCTGGGCTTCCTCTCCCTACCCTCACAACAAGAGCTCCCTGTTCGTAGGGGAGATTGTATGATTCCGCAATCTCTCGTGTCAGGGTCAAACCGGCTATGCCAACGTACGGTCGAATCACACGACCATGCTCAATGATTTCTTTCGCTATCCTCTTCGCGGCGTTGATGGGTATGGCGAATCCGATGCCTTGCGCGAACGGAATGTTGGCGGTGTTAACTCCAACCACCATCCCCGAACTGTCTACGAGCGGGCCACCACTGTTACCAGGGTTGATGGAAGCGTCCGTCTGAATCAGGTCCTCGTACATGCGCTCCTCAACGTGAATATGCCGCTTCAACGCACTGATCACTCCAACCGTCGCCGCCGGCCCCGGCAACATGAACCCGTAGGGGTTTCCGATGGCGATTGAGACCTGCCCCACCTTCAACTTGTCAGAGTCACCAAGCTTAACCGCGGGTAAGTTTTCTCCATCAACTCGCACCACAGCCACGTCAGACATCGAATCGGATCCCAACACCTCTCCGCGGAACTTCTTACCATCCGGCGTAAGAACCTCGACCCTTTCCGCATCTTCAACGATATGGTGGTTGGTGAGGATTCCACCGTTTGAATCGAAAATTATTCCCGACCCCATTCCGCAAACTGGGATGGCGTCGAACATGCTTTCTTGAATAACCCGCAACGTAGCGACTGAGACAACTGCGGGGCTTACTTTCTCAATTGCTGCAACTACATCTGTTTCAGTGCCTGGAATCAAATTTAACACGTCCTCTCAAAATAAGAAGTAGGGCGTTACTTATTGACTAAGTAACGAAATGTAGGTCGGAGATTGCTTTGCAGGATGTTATTTACTGGAAATGCGCAGGGTGCGGTTACGAGTTTCTTTCCGCCTCCAATACGCCAACCTGCCCGCGTTGCAAGGGCGATAAAATGGAGAAGAAGGATGTCAAGAAGCTTGTCGGTTTCGATGAGTGATCTGAACCGCGGGTTGGCGCCCCTCGCCAGGAGAGTTTCAGGCTGCTCCTTTGGGCGGGATTCGAACCCGCGTCGACGACGTGACAGGCCGTCATCCTAGACCACTGAACGACCAGGGCGTTTGCAACTCACACCCCTCGAAGCCAGTTTAAAGCCTTGCTGACCACCAGAAAATCGCCAACTCTCGTCAAGATTGATTCTCATGAGGAGATTCTCGTTCGTTTCTTGGCAATCTGCCGATATTGACTGAGGTAGTAGATTGTGGTTGACCTCGATGTCGCCTACGTTCCTACCCCCAAGGACATAGTTCGCCAGATGCTTCAACTAGCATCCTTACGGCGTGGGGAAACTCTGTTCGATCTGGGCGCCGGGGACGGGCGGATAATGATTGAGGCGGTGCGGCGGTTTGGGGCTAAAGCGGTAGGCGTTGAGATCGACCCAGAACGGATCAGTCGAACTAGGGAACGATTAGCAGCTACAGGGACGGAGGCTGATTTGATTGAAGGAGACCTCTTCCAAGTCGACCTGTCATCCGCCGACGTAATCGCCATTTATCTCTCAGATTCGGCGAACGTCAAGCTCGCGCCAAAATTGAAGACGAAACTGAAAGCGGGGGCGCGGGTCGTCTCATTAGACTACAAGCTCCCCGGATGGGTGGCAGATCGGGAGCTAGAGGTTAACACGAGCGGAATTACACGTAGACTGTACCTGTACAAGATAACGTAAGAGTCGGATCCTAGCGCTCGATTAATGCGAAGACCGTCAATGTGGCTGACTAGCTGGCTTTAGTGAATCCCTTTGGGGACTCAGTTCGCTGGTCCCGTGCATTCTTGCCCTTACTCTTTTCATAACCACTTCCGACGCTTTAGGCCCTACAAGGTCCGAGAGAATACTCGCTAAGGCGTCGCAGTGGTCGCACAAATCATATCCCGGGTTAGCGAGCCAACCTGAAAGCCGCATATATAAGTTGCCGATTTCCGCGTCATATTTTGTAAATAAATAAAGTCACACCGCGCAACCTTACCGCGGCGGAGGTGAGTCAATGTCAAAGTTTAGGCTCCTGCTCGCCGCGGTTGTAGTTCTGGCCCTCGTTGCCGTAGTCCTGATGACGCGCAATGTCAGCGCCGGAGATCCGACCGGCGGCCCACACGGCATCATAACAGCACTATTCTAAACTCCTGCGGTGCACCCCTTACAAATTTCCCATGTTTTTTGTACGAAAACTAACAGGTTATATCTTAGCCACCGTGGGCTGTTTCCAGGCACGCAAACAATGCTGAAGACCGAAAAAGTGCGGTTAGCAGACTGGCACAAAGGAATCAGAGAAATAATCAAGCAGCTCGACCGAACCAACATAAAGATACTATCCGCCATGTGGAAATACGGCCCACGTAACTTACTCGAAGTTTCTAGGAGAACGGGCATACCTTTCACATCAGTCTACCACAGAGTAGCTAGACTTGAAGCGAAATCAAAGCGGCTCGTTTCCCTTGTTCCCCAGGTTTCAAAACTTGGCTTAATGCGTGTTGTTGTCCTAGCCACCGCTAACCTTGGCTCTGAAGACAGGGTGACTATGGCGCTTAAGGTGCCAAATTACTGGAGGTCTGTGAACCGTTGCGAAGGGACCTTCACACACTTTTCAGTCCACCTAATTCCATTCAAATTTCTGAAGCAGTTCAGAAGCTACATGAAACGAATTGTCGAATTGGGCCTCATCTCGCAGTCTAACATAATGCTCACAGGCGAATACATTCCAAACTTCCCAAACTTCGACTACTACAACCCGGCAACCAATGAATGGACGTTTCAATGGGGACGCTGGCTAGCCTCGTTCAAGAAGAAACCGTCTCAAACGATCGAAGACCCAGCCAACTACCCTATTCTCGGACAAGAAAGACATGTTGATTGTGAAAGAGCTTGAGAAGAACGGTCGCAAGAGCTTCGCTGAACTCGCGCCCCTGCTAGGCATTTCATTGCAAGGGGTAAAGTACCATTACGATAAGAAACTCGTTCCTACTGGGATTGTGAATTACTTCGGTTTCGACGTGTTGCCGTACCCTGAAACAGTCTCAGCCTACCATGAAATATTGCTCAAATTCAGAAACTCTCGAGACATGAATAGATTCTATTCATCCATGAACGAATTCTTCTTCGTTCTTGGCATCTCAAAGATTCTTCACCAGAACTCGTTGCTTGTCAGAACGTACACTCTCCAGACACAGGTCCCCTCCCTATTCGCTTTCCTCTCTCAAATGGCTCAAGAAGGGTCGTTGGAATCGTATTCGGCTGTTAGGCAGGACTTTATCGAGAGAGCAAGTCAAACGATCTCCTACGAGCTCTTCGACCAAGACCAGGGTTGGAGCTTCGATCTGAAACAAAACCTATCCGAGTTATCAAAGCTAGCTCGGGTAGCAACCATACGCAAACGAGTGTGATATTGGTCCCGCGGGCCGGAGTTTCATAGAGTTCTGAACTCTATTTTGAATTCGCCGAACCTTGCAGCGAGGTTCTCCAGCGACACTCCGGTATCCGTTGTTAGCCTAGCAGGCTGACGTGGATGCGCCTTGGGCGCACACCTACAGCGTCTCCGTCACTCCTTGTGAAGAGGGACTCGGAAGCTCTACCAGGCTGAGCTACCGCGGGACCGAATCAAAGGCTCAGGTCCGTATCCTATAAGCATTCACTGAGATTTTCCGCGTTTCCTGAAGGGTATCCCTCTCAGTTAAGCGGGCGGGTTAAATTCATGAAGCAGTTCCTTGAGGCAAAGTTGGTTCGGATGCCATTCAAGAGCACGTTTCGCGTCCATTGGGTTGACACCGACGTAGCCGGCGTGATGCACTTCACGAATTACCTCCGATACTTCGAAGCCTGCGAAGAAGAATTCTATAGATCAATATCCCTACCATTCAACGATATTCGCGCAAAATATGGAATCACATTCCCAAGAGTCGAAGCCCATTGTCAGTATAAGGCGGCTTGTCACTTCGACGACATCTTTGATGTTGTAATGCGGGTCAAGGATGTTGCCGAGAAAACAATCACCTATGACTTTCAAGCCATCCGGCAACACGACGGTAAGGTGGCTGCTGAAGGATACGTCAAATGTATCGCGGTAAACTCCGAATGGAAAGCAGTAGAACTACCGGCAGAAGTAGCTGAGGCTGTTCGCAAAAACGGAAGCTAATCGAAATCCAGCCTCTCGTGTGATGGTGCAGAATGAGTTTCGGAGACATTCCAAGAGACACTAGAAACGTAGTCATCGGTGCTGCACCGTTAGCCGCGGGGCTTGGGTTCTACGAAGTCGCCATGGCGGTCTTCCTACCCTTAGAAGGCATCTCGGTTACGAACCTCGGAATTCTCTTCAGTACACTCGCCCTAACTGCCGTGGTTCTCAGTATTCCTTTCGCCGTCCTCTCAGATCGCTATGGGCGAAAGGAGATAATGCTGGCGGGGTCTTTTCTCGGTGGAATTGTGATCGTCGTTCCGGGTCTTACTTCGAACTTTCTCCTTCTGGAGATCTCAGCTGTATTCGGAGGTGCAGGTACCGCGATGTACCTTTCAACAAGGAACGCCTACCTCGCAGACACGACCACGGTGAGCGTTCGCGCGGAAACCTTCAGCTTATCATTCATGACATTCACGATCGCTTCGGGAATAGGCACCTTTCTCCCCGGATTTTTCCCGCTCTTTAGGGTCGACCTGCTCACGGCGCACAAAATTTCTTTCGTGGCGCTGGGTCTTTTCGCTTTGATAACCGCCTTCACGGTTCAAAAATGGGCGGTAAACACTAGGCCTAGCGTATCGCGCGAGGGAATACTGCCCCGAAAATCTCTTGGGGTCATCATGAAATTCTCCGCCGCGAACATGCTCATAGGTCTCGGAGCGGGCCTAATCATCCCGCTCATACCAACATGGTTCTACCTGCGCTTCAACGAGACCGATGTTTTCTCAGGACCTCTCATCGCATCGTCAAACATCATAATGGGATTAACTGCGGTAGCCGCTCCCCGCGTTGCGAGGACTATCGGTTTGGTCAAGGGAATTGTGATGACCCAATCAATGTCAACCGTTTTTCTGCTCCTCATTCCCTTCTGCCCAACGGCGCTCATTGCTGGGGTATTCTACGTAATTCGCGCAGTTCTCATGAATATGGCAAGCCCGCTCTCAGACACGTTCCTCATGAATATGATTGCTGAAGACGAACGCGCAATCGCGTCTTCGTTCAACGTTGTTCTATGGAACCTACCCAATGCAGCAAGTACAGTTGTTGGCGGTTCGATGCTAAGTGGCGGAAACTTGAGCCTCCCGTTCTACTTGTGTGGAGGCCTGTACGTTTCATCTATCGTCGCATTCTATACTATATTCAGAAGAGCTGAGCGAACAGTTCAGAGCAGTGGAGCGTCACCTAGCTCCGTGATCGATCACACTTGACACAAAACGCTCGCTCCTCCCCATTCATCGTCCCGCAGAACTTACATTTCCAACCCGATTCTGTGACGGGGCTCGGTTTTGGTTTCTTCTTACCTCCCCTCAGTCCCAGAAACGAGAGGATCACACCGAGGAAGATTAGTTCAAAGTCGGCGTATTGAAGTAAGGGATTGAGCGCCGTAACGCTTTGGACTGAACTCAAACTGAAGATTATCGTACGCGGGCTATTGTCCTGGTTGTGGAAAACGAAGTAGTAGGTGCCTGAGACGCTCGGCGAGAAGGTGAAGTTGTATAAAATGGCTGTAGGCTCGGCAAGGACCGGTTTGCTCGGTTGTCTCGTGCTGTATAGTGAAAAGTTTCCTTCATTCATCACATAGAAAGCCACCTGAAGGTTCTCTTCAACTTGAATCGAGCCGACTACCTGACTTCCGCCAGTCAAATCCTCGGAGACGAAGGTGTAATTCGACGCGGGCACGCTATACAGCGTGGGAGACAGGATAACGGTCTCCTGAGTATAGCGCGAAGTTTGCCCCGCGATGTCTGCAAGTGGTGTCAACAGCTGCGTGCCTTGCTCGAACAACAAAACCCCAACTAGGATGAGAAATATGCCAACGGTCAAGGTCTTCCTTCGCATGCCAATCATCTTCTAGCAGGATGCGTTCGCGGATAAACCTTCAGTAGACTTACGTTTCTACAGGATTCTGATGAACGGTTCTTCGAAAGATCACTGGGCGTGGAAGGGCATGTCGGCGAGGAAGCGCTTATTCAAAGCGTAGTAGGCTGTGACCATGAAGATTCCGACGAAAGCGAGCAACACACCGACGACCGCGAAGACGGTAGTCCATGGAATTTGAACATAGGCGTTCATGAAGGTAGATGGCTCAACACCTGAGTTCCCCAGCAGAACCAAGTAGGGATATCTGCCGCCATCGTTCATGAATTCCCCGATCATCGCCACCACGATAGCAACCGGGCCGAGAAGAAGTGTGTACCTCGGCACAACTCCGTATCCCCGTTTAATCTTGCTCCACACCTTGACGGATGCTACGACCAGGAATGCGATCAACGATAGTTTCAATGCGAATAGTGGTACCAGATCAAATGTCGATCCAGCCTGACCAAGGATGTTGGAATAGAGGAGAGGAGCTCTACTGCTTAGGTTGATCAGGTAGGATGGCCCCAAGACTCCCTGCAGCACAAGGAAGATCACGCCGTGCCAGAGTCCCACCCAAGCGAATCTCACGTTCACGTTACCCTTAATCGCGAAGAATGATGCGACAAGGAAACCGCCTATCGAAAGGGCACCAAACCACGTATGTAGTAACAACCAAGGATAGAGTGGGTTGAAGAAAACCGCCATCCGTGCAACATCTTTCAATCCTTGCATGGCCATTGCCAACGCGTACGGGTAGGTTAGCTCAGCGAAAATGTACCTGAACCCGAACGGTACTCCAAACCCTGACACAGCCATCACCAAGCCAACAAGAGTGTGCAGTCCCGGCCGAATCTTTCCCCAAGTATACCAGAATAGGGCAATTGTTGGAATTCGAATCAGTATGGATGATAGGGCGATGAGAATGGGCAGGAAGATTATGTCCGTCGCCGTAGCCATGAGCGTAGGAAAGAAACCCGCCAACACCACCGTTATGATCGTGCCCCAGACTCCGCTGAAAAGCTCGTGAATTATCAGAATCTTGAAGACTTTCCTTGACATGACCTCGAGGTCTGGCTTGTGCTCGCGCCATGCGAGAAATCTTGCCATGGCGGAGATCCAGCCCGTTCCAAGGGTGATGTTGACTAGTATGATGTGAACTATGATGGCGACTCCGAGGATAGCGAAACCGAGTACCTCAGCGCTCGCCAATCTAGTTCACCCCTGCTCCCTTCTTCAAGAGTTCGAGGAACTTCAAACGCCTTGTCGAGACAATGTAGATACCGTAGATCCCTACCGCAGCCACCACCACAAAGAAAAGAGCGAAGGCCACGAAAACAAGCGGGCTGATGGTAACCGATGTTATGACTTCCTCCGGGTAAATCAACCCATACACAGTCCAAGGCTTTCGCCCAACCTCGCGCACGAACCAACCCAGGCCACTCGCAAATATCGATGCCAAGACGACGACTGTTGAGAGCATGAACACAGCCTTCTGTTCGCCGAAACGATTGAGAATACGCCTCGTCAACCTTGACAGGGGACCGAGGTTGAAGTTGAAGGCAACCAACCCTACAACGGCCACCAAGTCCAAGATCCCGAATACTATTTTCACGTAGTACAGCGAATAAATCATCAACAGCTGTGACTCGGACTTGGATAAGTCAGATAGACAAACGGACTTTAGGCTCACCGCCGAAGCGGAACCCAAAGTGATGTTCGAAGCCGTAGAGGCAGCTAGGTTTCCGAGAGTCGTCCGCCCCAGCGAATCACATTGCCTGCTCAGCGAATCGAAACCAACTATCGAGTGATGCGGATCACCGTAAGCTAGGAAAGCAATCAGAGGATTTTGAGTCGTGTTGAAGGCACCTTCCATCAGGGCGAATTTAGTAGGTTGCTGAGCGGCAACGGCCTTACCCATCACGTCGCCGAACACCGTCGGTTGAAGTATGAGTAGGATGAGCAGTATGGGAAGGAAAGCCTTCACAATTTTCACATACTTAGCTTGCCCAGTTTTCAAAATCTTGTAAGCGTAGCCGATTAGGGCGAACGACATGCCAACGATTATGCCCGCGTTCACAGCGTGGAGGGCGCTTGCGAATGCGTAGGGAGAGGAAAATGCAACGAATGGGTCGTTCAGCGTTAATCCAACGGCCTTTACCAGGTTAGGGTTTTCTAAAACCTGGGATGCGGTCCCAGTAGTGAGCAGATTCTTAATGAGCTCCAGTTTCAGCTTGACCAGGGCCGACGGGTCGGCTGCACTCGGACCGTACTGCGGCAGAAACGGATAGAGATTTGATGCTAGGTTGCCAGTCCCCCATGGGACGCCCAGCCAGCTGTTCACCGTCACTATCAGGGCGCCGGATAGAATGGCCAAGGCACCATAGAACACCATGACACCTAGACTTGCAAGGGGCCGAACCTTGCCCAGCGTAACAACAAACAAGACAAGCATTACGATTTCCCCAATAAACGCCACAAGCTCAAACGTCAGGGGCATGAGGCCGAAGGTTGCGATCACGAAGATTGTACCAGGCCATGCTTGAACAAGCCCAAATTCAACCAAAGTTCCCGTTATTGCGCCAAGCGCAAAGTTCAGGCCGAGAACAGCGGTAACGTTGCGTGCAGCTTCGTAGTAATCCTGATCTCTAGTTCTCCACCACTGGAAAAGTAATCCTCCTATCACCCACGGAAAGCCCAAGGAAATCGTGAGGAAGAACGCGTGAATGAAAATCCCTAGAGCACTTATTGGGAGCAACAGTGAAGTTGCGACCACGACACTCAAACCTCGACTACTGAAACACTGACACAGAGCCCAATTGTGCTGAATTTTAGGGAACGGTATATAGAGAAATATTGGCGGGAGTCAGTGACGAAGTAAAGTATTGATTCTGCTCTCGATCTGAATGCCGGCCCTAAGCCAAGCTATCAGGAACGTATCCAAAGAAAATCCTCACGGAGGAAAAAGCCGCGAACATCGAATTCGCAAATAGGACTAAGCAAATTGGCGGGCCCGCGGGGATTCGAACCCCGGATCCCAGGCTTTCTCTGTCGAAACTCCGAAGGCTTGCACGACTTCGCTGTGTCTCTGTGTCTTAATCCTAGCTCGACTACGGGCCCATCTTTTCCTTAGAGGGCTACCTTCTAAAATGTACCCCTCGCCTCGAGAAAGGGCAAGCTTACGGCTGAACTGGGTTGTACAAAGAAAAGAAAATTCTGAGGGTTACGAGCTACCATCGATTAGCCACTTCTGTTCCAGAATCCTGAGAATCGGGGAGAACCTCATGTGGAAGCCTGTCGCCGTTGCTGTTGAAGACACCGATGTCATTGTAAGATTGAAACGGATGAGCTACGATCACCATGATCTTCCCGTAAAAGTGGTTCAAGTCGCGAATTGAAGGCCTCAGAATTCCCGAGGGATGAGAGTGCGAGACGCCAATCACACTCAGGTCCATCGGAAGCATGAAGCCCGAGAAGCCGGAAAAACCGTGACCATGCGTGGCGAGGGGAGGGATCAACACTTCCGTTATCAGAACTTCATCCTTCATAACTTTCCCGCGCAAGAGCAGAATCCCCTCTTTCGGGTACGCGTGTATGGAATAGCTAAGAATGCTATCCGCAACAGTCTTCTTGAATCGAACAACTTTCAACATAATGGAAGCCTTCTGAAGCGTGAGCACGCGTCTTCGCAATTACCGGAACCAGGGTGATAAGTCGATATGGCGCCGCGGGGTTTGGATATGTGCGAACCTGAAGGAAACTCAATTGTTCGACTCCCTTCTGACGTGACAATGCTCGTTGTATTTTGAGACGGCTTGGGCTTTTTCGAGTTCGGGCGCTCGGGATATGGCCATGATCCGACTGGAATAGGTACATATTCTGCGGGGGGCTGGCAGCACAGCAGAGCTGGTAAGCTCGGCCAATGCCTTGGACAATCTAGGCAAGACCCCTTTCTCTAGGCATCGGTTCAAGAGGTCTTAACTAGGGAAGAGTTCTGCAAGTCTCCGTGTAACCCTTTGACGGTGTTGTCCGACGTAGAGATTGAGAAATGCCTCCAGGACGGCTCGCTCGTTATCGAACCGTTCGAACAGTCTTGCCTAAACGGCGCGGGGTATGATCTCCGTTTAGATAGAGAATTGGCAATTCAGCCACGCGAACACCGCCTCGTGGCTACGCTGGAAAAAATCGAGATGGGGGAGAGCCTGGCAGGGACGTTGCATATTCGATCAACACTTGCCCGGTCGGGGATCTTCGCCAGTTTGGCGTTAGTGGATCCGGGATTTCGCGGTCAACTAACGGTTTCCCTCTTCAACGCATCCGCGACACAATTCAGAATGGCGAAGAATGATAGGTTCTTGCAGCTCGTCTTGCACCACCTTGGCACCAAGACGCAACGTCCCTACGCGGGCAAGTACCAAGATAGCCAAGGAGTTGTAAATACCGGTCAATAGCCACTCTACTCTTTCTGTCAATTCGTGTCGAAACTGTTATTACCGCTGACCCATGGGCATGTGCATATCCTAACGTGTCAAACCAATTAGAGAAGGCAATGTCTTGAGAGCAGGTTCCCGTATATCCGACCTAAAGTACAAACTGATGACGATAGAGCTCCTAAACCTAGCCAAGAATTATTACACTTATAGGGAATTGGCCCAGATCATCGGCCTCCCTGAGACAGTGCTCAGCAGGTACGTCAAAGGTCACGTTCTACCAACTATCGACCGAGCACAGAACATCAACCGAACCCTCCAGAAAATAATGCGCCTTGAGGGCGAGATTCAGCAGCGGATACGCTTTGACGAAGCGGGATACTTCGACAACACCAAACTGATCTCCGATACGCTTCTTCTCGAACGCGCCGTTCAACATGCAGTAAACGCGTTCGCCGGCATGCGCATCACGAAAATCCTAGCCGCAGCAGTCGATGGCATTCCACTTGCCGCTCTGCTCGCGCACAGACTAGGCGTTGGCCTAATCATCGCAAAGAAGAGCAGAGAGGTCGGAGTGCGAGAGTTTATTGAGGAAATCTACATCCCAGCCAAAACTGCCATGATGGTTAGCCTCTATGTGCCAAGGGATGCATTGAGGAAAGGAGATTGCGTGCTCATCGTTGACGACGTCATCGACAGCGGCGAGACACAAATCGCCTTGACCAGAATTGTTCAGAAAGCGAAGGGCGAAGTTACGGGTATGTACGCCTTGATAAGCATGGGATCGGAGTGGAAGAGCCGAATCGAATCGGTCACCCACTGCCCAGTAGAAATCGTATTGCAAGTAGGCAAGAAACCTCTGCAAGAAGCCTAAGCGACTTCTTAGGCCTGTAGCAAAGAAGCGTCAGCCCCAAGCCTATCTGGGGCTATCACTCCTTTCTCCGTTATGAACCCCCGTACTAATTCCACGGGTGTTAGATCGAACGCAGGGTTGTAGACCGGCACACCGACTGGCGCAATTCGTTTTCCCAGAATATGCGTAATCTCCTCCGCACTTCGCTCTTCGATCTTCACCTCTGACCCTTCGCCCTTTAGGTCAAACGTGGAGCTCGGGGCAGCGACGTAGAATGGAACGTGATTCGCTTGAGCGGCTAGCGCGATTAGGTAGGTTCCCACCTTGTTGGCTACGAATTTTCTTGTAATCCGGTCAGCTCCAACTATCGCCTTCTGGACCATGCCTTGCCTCATAACATAACCAACTGCTCCGTCCACAATGAGTGTCACTGGAATTTTGTCGCTTAGTAGCTCGTAAGTTGTTAGTTTCGCTCCCTGCAAGCGAGGCCGGGTTTCAGTCGCGATCACCTTCACCTTCTTTCCTTGCCGAAAGGCGGATCGAATCGGCGCTAAGGCCGTCCCGTAGTTCACCGTGGCGAGTGTACCGGTATTGCAATGTGTGAGAATCTGATCACCACCGTCTATCAAACGTGATCCGTATTCGCCCATCTTCAGACTCGATTGAACATCTTCGTCAGCCATTTCCCGGGCTTCCTTCACGACATCTGCTGCCACTTTGCTAGCGTCGCCCACAGTTGTTTCAGCGCACCGAAGAACCCGTTCAACGGCCCAGAAGAGATTTCGAGCGGTCGGGCGACTCTGCTTGAGCGTCTCGGCGGCCGTGCCAAGTTCTGCCATGAGTCGTTCCCTGGTCTTGGTCCGGTTTGCGTTTGCCGCCAGTGCCATCCCCATGCCGGCGGCTACACCAATAGCGGGTGCTCCACGAACGGTCATGTCTCGGATGGCCTTGGCTACCTCGCGGTAGTTCTTCAGGTGAACATAGACGAATTTGTAGGGTAACTTAGTTTGATCAATCATTCTAACGTGGCCACTAACCCACTCAACCGTCCTAACTTCCGACATAGGGCGCAAAGCGAATCAGTCACAACACCGCCACGCATCTAGAATTAGCTTTCCTCACAAGCTCGCGGCATGTCAACTCGGCGCAAAAGCATTAATTGAACGACACGCCTGCGGGTCACCAAGTGCAAAAACTTGGAGAACACCGCCAACCAACCCGCAATCACCCCCCCAGCGCAGGCCGAAGAAAAACCTCAGTTCACTCCATGGAACACAATGGCGGACGCAAAGCGCGTCTACATACCATACAAACCTGAACTAATGGAGCTCAGGGATCGAGGATTCGGAGATCTTAGAGGAGACAAACTCCTGTTTACCGCGTACGAGTCCTTCTACCTCCTAGAGAAGCAGAAGATACGCATCTTCGACAAACGCAGCGAGCACGAACTAGAACTGCGAGACTTGGTCCGCAAGTTCTCAGTTGGGAAACCGGAAATTTGGATAAAGTATCTGGTTTACAGGGACCTTCGGGATAGAGGATACATTGTGCGCGAATCAACGAAGGCCTTCGACTTCGACATTTACGGAAAGGGCCCCTTGAGGCGACTAATCTCCATCGTCTACGAAGGAGGAGAAGCTAGCTTGAAGAAACTGGGAAAACTTCTCAAGTACTCAGATAAGGAAAAGAAAGAACTGATACTTGCCGTTGTGGACCGGCGAACAGATATCGTATACTATACGCTAAGTTCACTCAAAGTTTAGAGAGCCCCAGACTCTGCCGACTACTGAGGCTGCCGTGCGTTACATTGCGGGCAAACGACCGCGCCGGTTGGTAGTGCGGCACCGCACTGAACACAGTACCTAACCTGAGACACGGTCCCTGGGGTCACCTGCGCAGGTGGCATGACCGCTTCAGCGGGTGGATGGCGAATTGCTCCCAACAGACTTCCACCAATCGTTCCTGTAACCACGTTTATTCCCAGTATTATGACGACAGCCACCTGCAATTCCGACATAGGTGGCGACGGACCTGAGGGTGTCGGGATTACGCCGAAGATGAATAGGATTTCTGAAACTCCAAGGTAGAATGGCGTTCCGAGAGCGCCCGACAGCGCGCCAGCCGCCGTAGCTTGCCCAACCTTTCCGTACAGTACCAATGCTGCTACTGCACCCCCGACGAAAGCCCCGACCGCGTCTGAATAGGGCGGTGTTAGGGTCGCTGCTTCCAGAATGGCGGTGAGTACGCCGGTAACAACGGTGCCTGCCAGTACTGCGGTCCAAAGATCTCGGCTTTTGACGGGCATGAAGATTCGAGGTTGGATAACCTATACTTCACTATAAGCCTTGCACAATCTCGGATGCGCTTCGACTTACTACGTTATAGGATGGGTTCCACAGAAGTCACGCAGATGTGAAACGAGTTGTCCTCAGACGCCTTCACTTTGCCTCGAGGAATGCGGGACATAGAAGCTGAAGAGATGGCTCGCAGATTATGGTTGTACGATAGGATTCGTGAGGTCGTCTCTCGGTACGGGTTCCGGATGGTAGAGCCCACAACGATTGAGAACTTAAAGACACTTGAAGCCAAGAGCGGCACGGGAATACGTGACGAAATCTACTGGTTCAAGGACAAGGCCGATCGAAGCCTCGGCTTAAGGTTCGATCTGACGGTTGGCCTCGCCCGTATGATCGCGAACCGTTCCGACCTGCCTGCGCCGATTAAATTCGCCACAATCGGAGGAAACTGGCGCTACGACGAACCACAATTTGCAAGATACCGATACTTCACTCAATGGGACGTAGAAATTTTCGGCTCCGAGAGCCCACTCGCGGATGCCGAAGTGATCTGTGTCGGTGCCGACATTCTAGTTAACGCCGGATTGAAAGACTTCCTCATCCGAATAAGCAACCGAAAACTCGCCGAAGCATATCTGAAGCAACTTGGAATCCGTTCCGGCGAGAAACTTGAACAATGTTTGAGGATCATAGACAAAATGCGGAAGGAAAACCGCGAACGATTGATCAAAGATTTCATGGCCCTCGAGATTGAGGAAAACATTGTAGGGAAGATTTTCGATTACATCTCAATCAACGGATCCCCCAAGGCCGCCCTCACCAAGCTTTCCGGTTTCAAATTCACAGAACCCGAGGCGAAGAAGGGGTTAGAAGAGTTGGAAACACTTTCAGACGGACTCGCTGCATACGGACGATTGGATCGTTGCGTGTATGACATGAGCATCGTACGTGGCATCGGGTACTATGATGGGATCGTGTTCGAAGGCTTTGACAAGGGGGGCGAAGATGTGGGATCAATCTTCGGAGGAGGAAGGTATGACAAGCTTTGCAGGATCTACGGCAAACGCGACATACCCGCCACCGGCATCGCAGGAGGAATCGAACGCCTAATGATATCCCTCGAGCGGGCTAACCTTTATCCCAAGATGCCGCTCGGTTCAAAGGTGTTTGTAGCAACGGTAAAGGAAGAATCACGGCTGGAATCAGTTCGGGTTGCGGAGAGTCTTCGCGATGGCGGAATCGCAGCGGAATTTGATCTAATGGGAAGATCTCTGAGTAAGCAGCTGGAATACGCGAACGCGGCTAAGATTCCATACCTGATAGTCTTGGGGCCACAAGAGATTCAGTCCAGAGTGGTCAAGGTGAAAGAGATGGCGACGAGGACAGAAACCGAAGTGCGTCTCGACGGGCTTGTTCAGAAACTTCGGGAAATGAATTAGTCTCCCCCGTGAAAAACCTCTTTCTCATCGGATTGGAGGATCGCGGTGAGGGTACCACGTTCTCCCACAAGATCTCTCATCGAAACAACTCCCATGAGTTGTCCTTTATCGTCGACCACGACAACATGTCTGATCCGGTTCTTGTTCATGGCCTTCGCGGCTTCCGCAACATCGGAGTTCCCTTGCACCGTGACGACTTGCTTCGTGCACACCCCGTCGACTGGTACGCTGAGGGGTTGACCCGAAGAGATCGTCCTGATGATGTCCCTCTCAGAGATTACGCCGACTAGCTTCGTGCCCTCAACTATTACTAATAGGCCAATGTTTTTTTCAACCATTAGTTTTGCCGCGTCCAATACTGTGCTGCCTGTGGTGATCGTGATCAACGGTCGGGTTACTATGTGGCTCACTCTCATTCTTGCCTACTCCTTCTCCTCCTCTGCCCTGCCGCTTCTCGACCCTAATGGTAGGTACGGGACCCCGATCTTTCCGACGTACAGGGCTTTTGGCCTAATCAAGCGGTTTGCCTGCAGGTATTCGATTGAATGGGCTATCCATCCTGCAATTCTACTCATTGCGAAGATCGGAGTGAATAGATCTGTCTGAATGCCGAGAATATGGAATAGGACGCCTGAGTAGGAGTCGACATTCGGAAAAATCGTAGTTCCCTCCAAATGCTTTCGCGCGCTCATCTCAATCGCGACCGCCGTGTCGAATAGCTTGGATTGCCCCTTCTTGACGGCAAGCTCTCCGCCGAGTTTCTTAATGATCAAGTATCGGGGATCCCAGCTCTTGTATACTCTATGACCGAACCCCATAATCTTCTTCTTCTGCGCCAACGCTTCAACCACGTAACTCTCAGCCCGGCTTGCGTCTCCAACTTCCAGAACAGCCCGTAATGCAACCTCATTCGCGCCGCCGTGCAACGGGCCTCGTAATGTTCCGATTCCAGAGGTTAGGATGGAATACATGTCGGCTAGGGTGGATGCGGTTACGGTGCAGGCGAAAGTGGAGGCATTCATCTCGTGTTCGGCATGTAAGATCAGGGCGACGTCCATTGCGTGAGCATCAGACAAATCGGGTTCTTTCCCGGTTAGCATGTAGAGAAAATCAGCCGCGTGGCCTAACCCTGGTTTCGGGGGGACTGGTTCCTTATCGTTCCGGAGGCGGTCGAATGCGGTGATAATTGTTGGAACTTTGGCTAGGATCTTTAGTCCTTTGTCTCGTCTAACTTCAATGTCATCGGACATTGGTTGTGGATCATAGAGTCCTAACGCGGAGACCTGCGGTGCGTAGTACGTCCATTGGGTCGCTGTGGGCGGGAAAACTGCGGAGGAGTTGCAAGGCGTCTGGATCGAGGGGTCGGTAGGATTCGAGCTGATCTTTGAATTTCTGAAGTTGGGTACTCGTGGGTAGCCAGCCAAAGATTAGAAGATATGCGGTTTCTTCGAATGTGGAATGGTCTGCGAGGTCTTCTATGCTGTAGCCTCTGTAGAATAGTTTACTCATCTCGCCGTCAATGAAACAGATTCTACTCTCTTTCACGTAGACGTTGTCCAGTCCCTTATGGATGACGACGGATTCTTTGAAGGCGCACAAATTAAATTCAATTAGCGCTTAATTTGTTTGATAAGCTATTTACCAATTGCCTAATACAAAAAAAGGTGTGATCCCGGAACTGTCCCCGGGTGAGGGGGTGTTTATGTTATTGTTAGTGTGCCGTCGCCCTGATACCAGAAAGGCGGCGTATAGCTTGCGTCGAGTGGGTCTTCGTTGTTCGTGTTCTGAATGAAAGGTGATACGACTCCGTAGACAGCGGTGTATATCGTCTTTCCCATTGACAAGCTGGCCATGACTTGGTTCGTCAGGTCGTCCATCTGGCCGAATACGA
Source organism: Candidatus Bathyarchaeota archaeon (assembly GCA_963733055.1). Classification (GTDB taxonomy): domain Archaea; phylum Thermoproteota; class Bathyarchaeia; order 40CM-2-53-6; family 40CM-2-53-6; genus FEN-987. The sequence continues at coordinate 1,334,864 of CAVTBR010000001.1, read as the reverse complement.
GAGAGATCGGTCCGTTGCAGAAGACGACGGTTGAAGCGCCTGCAGTCATGAGGTAGCCAGCGAACGACTCCGAGTCAGATGAGATCACCATCATCAGCTTCACGTTGGAGAGCATGCCTGAGGTGGTGAAGTGGTTGGCGAAGAAGTTGAGGCTTATCCCAACTATGCCCGCGTTGCCGTTCATATATCCTAGAGCGAAGTCGTTTTGGTATTTCGTTTCGACTCCTGAACTAGCCAGCTCTCCGACGTACCAGTATTCGATGTGTTTCCAGGTGTAGGTGTTCGTTCTCCAGATCACGATGTTGTAGTTGTTGAGTTGAGTCAGCAAGAAATCTACTGTGACTTGCGTGTTTCTTAGGGTCGTAACTTGGTACCCGGCGTGCTGTAGGTAGTAGGTTATCATGTGGTCATATTGTCCCAATGGGGCGACCGCGTCTAAGGACGAGAGAATTACTGCGGACTTTTGTGACGATGCGTGTAGAGGCGGCGCAACCATCGGGGGATTCGACGCGAACACTGGGCTGCTTGCTATCGGTATAGTTACCAGGACCATGAGGAGTGCGGCAAAGATCTTTCGCAAATTTTCAAACCTTCGAGGCCGCTAAGGAGTCTAGGAAATAAAGAATATCCTACCGCAGTGACAAGCGCGAGTGAAAACTAAAGGAATAATTTCTCAAAAATTAAAGTAAGAATACCACGTGCCCATGGACGCAGTACACTACAATATGTATGGACCCTTACTCAACCTCTGACCATTTTTTGATGCAGACCCGTTAATGCAACGGCGCGAGCGATTGAAGAGTTCATGTGCGAGTGGTCATTTGCTGAAATGAATTAGTAGCAGCCCGATGACAACGAGGAGGCCTCCTCGAACGATCGTGTCACATGCTAGGTTTAGTGGGCCAGTATGATGCACAGTAGGCTTTCCCGAGATATACTCCTCCGAAAGTGCAGACTAAACCGGCAAAGTACTTGATGCGTTTGCGTATCGTTGCCAAGATAATCATCCATGAACTATGCGCGTCCATCTGAGTTAGGTTGTCGGTCAAAACGTCTTGAAACATTAATATACTGATTATGGTACACTGGCGTTTCGGCGCCCGACATGTCCTTCAAAGCACCACCAAACAGCGAAGATATCGAAACCTCGTCGGCAACACCAATTCTCATGCAGCTCCCCCGACCATTGCTCGACTACCGAATCATCATCGCCGTCGTCAAAGGAGACGTCGGCGCGGTAAACATACTCAAAGACGCATTATGCGTCTCAAGCGATCTCAAACTTAACAATCCACTCCTGGCCCTCGGACCAACGACCCCACTTTCCCTCCAACTCCCACCAGCGTCAAGAATTCTGTGGGCTACATTCACCGACAACTTCAACCCTGCAAACGGCCAACGCGTTACGATCGTCCAACCAAACCACCTAACAGACCTCAGCCTAAACCTCGAACGGCTTTCCAAGACTCGAAACGGCCGCGTCCCATTGATAATAGGTGACTTTCTCGATAACGTGCTATCGGTCTCCACAGCCCCAGCAGGCCTCTATTCATTCTTATGCCGCCTCTTCACCAGAATTAGGACAAACGAACAAACCGCCTTCCTCCTGGCCACAGAAGACATGCATGACTCAAAGAAAACAGCCGTACTCAAACGGTTCGCCGACGTCATCATCGAATACAGCGCAACAGAAGACATGGCCGGCCACAGACTCGAAGCCCGCGTCCTAGACCATTTACAAAACCAGTACGCGTACGTAGACAACGCCGGAAACCCAATTACCAGGTTAGAAAGCAAATCTCATCTTCCCCCAAACAGATCCTCAAAGTTCGGGCGCCCACAACCCTTCGTACTCGAGAAACCAATCAGAATTCATTACTAGATTTACCCAGAATTTTTGGCGGGCCCGCGGGGATTTGAACCCCGGACCTCTGCACCCAGTTCCACTCACTGGGTTCTACAGCTTTTTCCGGTGTTCCTTAGGGGGTTCGGCAACCGTTCTGCCGCTCTATCCAACCTGAGCTACGGGCCCGATAGAAACGTGGCTGCGGCCAAACTAAAAGGATTAAGGGCCGACTTCTGGAAGAAGCTTAATCAATTGAACCATCTTTGTCTCGTCCTTGTGCGGGGATACCCGAGCCAGGTCAAAGGGGCAGGACCGCGAAAATCGCGGTGTTAAACTTAAGATCGAAGAGTTGACTTGGATAAGGGATCCTGTAGCGTAGAGCCCGCACAGGGCACGTAAGCTTTCAGGGGTTCGAATCCCCTTCCCCGCACCATTTTACCGGTACCCGTGGTGCGCACACACGCTTTTTACGACGAACGATGACGGTTCAAATTTGGGTCCTCGCACCAGCAGCCCCACACTCACTTTTAGAATGACGACGCTTCAACTTATGACACGCGCACAGTGGGCAGGGGTGGTTGAGTGTGTGCACCACCAGGCCCCCCAGAAGATATTTACGTAATGTTGCCGAAGGGCATAAATGTAGTTTAGATCAATGTTTGAGGTTACACTTTGCATGTTACTGTTCTAATACCTGTTTACAATCGTGAAAATTTCATCGGGGACGCCATTGACTCGGTGATTGGCCAGGATTATTATGATTGGGACCTGTTGGTTGTCGATGACGGTTCAACTGATCGAACAGTAGAAGTCGTCAAGTCTAGAATGTCAGATGATCGGATTCAACTATTTCAAATGAAGCATTCGGGCATTACGGCAGCTACTGCGATGGGTATAGAGCATGCACGCGGACCTATAGTGACAAATTTAGATAGCGACGATAAGCTAATGCCTGGCTCACTTTCCGCCGTATTGCCATCATTTGAAGATAATCCTCGTCTCGGTTACGTTTGGACGAACTGGATTGATTCAACTGGCGATAAGGGTACAAGTGATTTTCCTCCTTACGGGAAGACATTAGTTGAGGCTTTAATCTCAGGATGGTGGAAAGGTTCAGCACAGCGATTCTACAGAAAAGATTTCTACATGCAATCCGAAAGATTAGACAAATCGATCCAATATGGTGAGGATTTGCAACTAGCTTTGTTGATCGCCAAGACCGGCTGCGACACACTCCATATTCCTAAGATAACTTACTGGCGTAGAATTCATCCTCACAGAATTCAAAATGAACTTTCATATGATGAGCAGGTAAAAGCATTGCATCTGGTAAGGCGAAGGTTCATCGAGGGGAGTGCCGCACTAACAGACCTCTACTTTGTCGAATTGGAGAAGGAGAGAAATGCGCTTAGGAGTGAACTTATGAGTGTCAAGAATCAGAGAGATGTACTCAGAAACGAACTTGTGGGCATCAAGCGATCTTTCGGCTACAAACTCATGCAACTGTATGGCCCCATAATCGACGCAGCACTGCCGGACGGCACGAGACGAGGAAAGCTCAAGAGAAATGTCAAGGATTGCATAAGAGACTCGTACCGAGCAGAGTAGCACCACCGTAACTACGTGGCAGAATTCTTTCGTGCGTGGGTGGTTACATTTTGCATGTTACCGTTCTGATTCCTGTTTACGATCGTGAACGTTTCATTGGAGACGCAATTGATTCGGTGATTGCGCAGGATTATGGTGATTGGGATGTTTTGGTTGTTGACGATGGCTCAATTGATCGAACAGTAGAAGTCGTCAAGTCGAGGATGTCAGATGACCGAATCGCGTTAGTTCAGATGAAGCATGAAGGTTGCGCCGCGGCTACTGCAATGGGCATTGAGCATTCACGCGGACCTGTAATAACATGTTTAGGCAGTGACGATAAGCTTATGCCTGATTCGCTTTCTGTTGTGATGACGGCATTTGAAGAGAATCCTCGTCTCGGTTACGTTTGGACGAACTGGGTTGATTCAACTGGTGATAAGGGGCCGAATGAGTTTCTTCCTTACGGGAAGACATTAGTTGAGGCTATAATTTCAGGATGGTGGCCAGGTTCAGCGCAGCTATTTTTCAGGAAAGAATTCTATTTGCAGTCTGAAGGATTGGATACGTCAATAAAATACGCGGAAGACATGCAGCTTGCATTACTTATTGGAAAGACCGGTTGCGATATTCTCCATATTCCTAAGGTAACCTATTGGCGTAGAATTCACAGGCATCAGATTACTGTTGAGCGTTATGCTGAGGTTTTGGAAGATGCGCGTCTGGTGAGACGAAGGCTTTGTGGTGGAAGCGCGGCGCTCACGGACCTTTACTTCGAGTTGGAGAAGGAGAGAGATGCGCTTAGGACTGAACTTATGGGCACCAAAAGTGAACTTATAGGCATCAAGAAGTGCTTCGGTTACAAGTTCATGCGATTTTACAGCTCCATAATTGAGCAAGCCTTACCGGACAACACAAGACGTGGGGAATTCAAGAGAAAGGTCATAAATCGCATAATAAATTCGTGACAGACAGAGAATGCTAGTGTGACTATGTAACTAGATTTTTCGTGTGTGTGGGTCTAGTGGTGCGGGCAATCAAATTTGAACCGGGTTATCCGTACCAGTAAATTGGGGTCAGAATCCCCTTCCCCGCACCATACAGTAATATCGAAGACGCGAAGTGTTGGGCGAGCGCCCTTTCGGCGCTCGTTCGTTTAACTGCGTTTTCGTTTGAGCAGGTATAGTGATGCTGCTAACGCCGAGAACGCGACAACCGCAACCGCGCTGAATTCAGGTACAGGGATGTTACTCTGCTCCAGGTACACGTTCTGACCCGATCCGGATTGGCCTGGTGAGACCGCGACGGACCAAGTTTGAGGCGCATATCCTGGTTGGCTTATGCTGAACTTGTAGTTGCCCGTGGGCAGGAACGCCTGGTAAACCCCATCATACGTGTAGAAGTTCCACGACGCACCCGAAGCCCCAGTCACGCTGACCGTGCCCCAGCTGAGAGTGCGGAACTCATTACTCCACGTGAACGCAAGAACGTTCCCACTAACGAAACCGTTGAGGTCAACTTCAAAGATTGCACTTGCCTCACCGGTGTTGTGTGCGCCGGCAATCTGCCAGACACCTTCCTGTGAATATGGGCCTAGGTGGTTCGGGGCCATCGTGTGGCCGACGAAGTTGCTGTTCAAGGCTGTGTCTTCGGTTAGGCTGATGCCTGATGTGGCCGTGGTTCCCGGGATTATGTGGTAAGATTCACCCATTAGTAGTCCGTTGACGGGTGGATAGTATTGTGCGAAGGTGCTGTCCTGCGTTGGTGCTTGTCCGCCGCCGCTCGCAGCCTCCATCGTGCTAGTGTTGTTGGCGTACCATGGAACGAAGTCGGCTTCAGCTGTCCAACCACCGGTATAGTCGGGTCCACCCGCAATACCACTGTAGGGGAACGGGTACTGCCCGTACGGGGCGGGATAGCAGCTAAGGTCGAAGTCGCAAGCCCCAAGCAAGTTCTTCAATGGGGAGGGTTTCACTCGTTCTGGCCATCCGCTCATTAATGGGTCGGCGAAATACGATCCGAAAACAACGCTGTTGCCAAGCGGTGGATGTTGTGGGAGGCCAGCCATCAGAACATGAAGAAGTGTCGTTCCACCCGGCAAAAAGTTGTAGCTGATCAGGCCAGATGCTGGCGTCTGGAAGAAACCGGCAAATGGATCAGTGTTGTCAGCAAATGGGTAGAGCGGATTGACGCCCGTGCCAACCGCGTCTATTCCACCGGTTGCAGGTAGTACGCCGTTTGCTGCGATCGCATGGCCCGTCCGGTCCACGAACGTGCCTTCGCTCGACATCCATTCAGCCACGAGCTGCCCTTGATCGTTGAATAGGCGGACACGTGCAGACATGTTCATCGTTGTCGGTGTGATGATGCTCTCTTTCTTGAAGAGAATATCTAGCGTCACGTTCACACCGATAATCAGGTTGATCTTCATGTCCGCAACCTGCCCGTTCTGAACAAAGACTGTGAACTCTTTGTCCTGGATGTAGCCGTACGTGTAGGCTGCCAAGTTGTACTGGCCTTCCTTGAAGTGAAGCGGCCACGTGAGGTATGGGGTTGTGAACATGTAATCAGTCAGGAGCTTTGGTGCAATAAGGAAGCCGAAGTAGCCTGCTCCGAGTGTGTAGCCGCCCACGAAAGCGTACTCTGCTGATTGTCCGTAGTAAACATCATGCGAATTAGAGAACCCTTGAAGGACGTCACGTCCCCCGCCATCCATCTCAGCGCAGTTGAAGGAGGGTGACGTGCCCGTGAGGCAGTCGACTCCTCCCGGCCCCTGGAAGAGACCGCCATAGTCGGGATGGTGTACTGGAATGCTGACGGGTAGTTCGGATGGTTCGAAGCCGAAGTAATCGGCTAAGGCACCTCCTGTGCTGTTGGTTACGGGGTAGAACCCGACGTCAATCTCGGAACCAACGCAAGTGTCAGCGAAAATGGCATCTGGCGCGGTTTGGCATCCGGACCATACCCAGTTACGGCTGACGCGTGGTCGTTCCCAGTCGATGCTGTACACTGATACGTTGAAGCCTGGGCCGAGGAATAGGTGGTCACTGATGGCAGTTGGATTACCGCTAAGGGTGACTGATACCTGTTCTAGCGGGGGTGGGCTGTAGTAGCCGTTCGCAGCGACGTTCGGAGTGTACGTACCCGAGGGGATACCGTAATTCTCCCCACCCCAAGTATCGTTAATACCCCAGAACTGAATCGCCGCACGACCCGAAGCAATAGAATCCCTATTCAAACCAGCTTTGTCCAAGGCACTGAAGAATCCTCCAGGGCCGGTTGGAACGCAGGATTGGCTTGGGGCGCCGTCCTCACCGGACCCTAAGAAAGGCCCATAGCTCGAGAATGTACCTGTGTTGGATGCAACCGCTGAGAAAGCAAACTGGTCGTACGAATCGCATCCGTTGGACGATCCAGGACCGAAGCCTTGACTGTAGTAGTAGTTGCTGTTGTAGCCGAGCCCTGTAACGTTGGACGCGTATATGTGCCCGTCAGCACCCACCAGATTACCCCATAGGTAGCCTGAGACGGTGTGGATTGGGCTTGTTACGATTGTGTTGGGTGTGTCGTGGAAGTAGACGGTCTTGTTCACCCAGCTGCTCAAGCGTATGTCGATTGGTAGGGTAACGTCTCCTGCCCACTCGTTAGGTGTTACGTCAAAGTAGTATTCCTGGAAGGTGGAACCGTCCAGAGCGGTTTGAACGTAACGGAAGGTCCAGGCACGCACGTAATAGCGGCCCGCGGTAAGCCCGTTGATCCAAGTAGCGTAAACCTGCGGCACCTCGCCGCTCAGGTCTCTTGGAGCACCGTACTCACCCTTCAAACCCATCTCAAAATGGAACGGAGTCGTAGTACCACCACTCACAAACCATTGTTGTGGCGGACCAACACCTTCAGGATCGGAGGTCAGAACCGTGTTTCCGAAGAAACTGCTCTGGGATACATCACGCGTGTAACCATTCGTTGCACCCGTGAAGGGGTTCGGCACGTCACCGTAGGCTGCGCCGTTGACTGTGCTGTACTCATGCCATGGAAACGCAATCGCGCTCCCATCGCGTGGGTCACCGCACAACCCAGCAGCGCCTTCGCCGTAGTAATCTTCCTGGCCTCCCGCGGTACAGGGCAACGGAGACCATGAGACTGGTGGACCAGCGCTTGGATCGACTTGGTTGCTGAGTGTTGCGTTGCTGTACAACTCGATCTTCATGTATTGGCCTGAGGTGGAATTTCCTGGCCAGGGTTCGTCACCGAACTGGTGCTTCGTGAACACGTTACCGTGAACCACGGGCCCTGGTTGTAGGAAGCAATCGAAGTGAAGGGATTGACCCTTCAGGACGGTTACTCCACTATTGCACAACACCTGAGGATAACCAGCAGCTTCAGCGTAGATGTCGTAAACGCCTGGCGCGAGGCCTTCTAATTCATAGTGGCCGTTCGCGGTTGCGTTCACGAATGCTTGGCTGTCGATCGTGCCTAGGTCCGGTCTGTTCTGACCCGTGTAGGGGTCGATGCGCATAGTCATGTGCGCCCAAACCTTACCAGCCTCAGCGATCGGTGTTTGGTATAAGGTTGAGTTGTAGCCCGCATACCGGAGAGTCCCGGTAATGATAGCCGGATCGGTCTCACCCTTCACCAACATGACTGGCCAGTTTTGTGGTGGAACCCAAACGAATGGATTCAATATCGTAGAGGGTTGGGGGCCAGCAAGGGTTGGGCCGACGCCGAAAATATTCTGGCCAAAGAGGGAAGCGTAGCGGATGAAAATTTGGCCGGAAAGGGCCATTTTGAAGAAGTACCGTCCCGCGACGGATGGCGCGGTTACGCCGTTGATTCTGACGTAATACCATTCGCCCGCCCTTGTGAACTGGACGAGCTGATGGTTGTAGACCCCCCCAGAGTGCGTGAATTGAGCGTTATCGTCTGCGGTTATCGCGACCAGGGTCCAGTTTGGCGCGTACCTGTCGTACGGACTGAGCTTAGCAACGTAGACATGGTCATAACTGTTCGTTAGCGTCGAAACGATTTGTGAACTATCGAAGGTTGCCGCGCCCGGCACAGTGAATTCAGGCGGGATCAGGATCATCCACGTAATCCAACCCACGCCAAGGAGCGGTGTCTGGATTTCCGACTTCGTCACTCCGTCGCTCGGGCGGGTACCGTCCTGCGTCGCACAAGCGGATGGATTATCCCAAAGAGATACTACGGCCGGATGTTGATTGGGGTGGAGAGAGCGAGAGGCGCATGTGGCGTTCAGTCCAAAGATTAAATCGCCCGTCGAATTCGTCAGCACCGCACCGAACGGCGCGTAAGTGTCGCCTTGGAGCTGGTACCAAGAGTTGCTCGGTGCACCCGGCGGATTACCCTGCGGGTAAGGTGACTGATAACCTGGTGAGCAACTTGCGCTCACCGTGTTCGGCATACCCTGATACGCACATTGACCGCTACCAGGCCAAACATAACCAATAGGCCCAGCAACATGTGCATCGAAATTGTTAATGTCGTACGGGTTCGTTCCGGACAGGTTGCCCAAGGTGAAGTGCGCTTGGGTCGGGATTATGATCACGAATGTACTGATTAGAAAGATTGCGATCGTTAGGGTTGCAGCTAATTTCTTGCTCAATTATCATTGCCCCGCAATTTGGTAACAGAAACCTGAATGGCTGTTTGGCTCGCATGTACACGTATAAAAGGCATAGTCGGAACTCGATAGGTCTACGTCGATGTGGATTTCGCGATTAAGCCAAACGAAAATGTCAATCATCGTTGAGATAATTAGAAGTTTTAGTATAGTGGATCAAATGTTTCCACTTGATAGGTAGAATGCCGTTGCACATGCCTCGAATTGCTCGTAGAGGAGTGTTGATTCGAAATGGAGGTTCGCCTGCAAACCAGCGGGCGAGGAGACTCTGCCTAGAAGCGTTTGAGGCGGCGCTGCGGGCTACCGATCCGGCGAGGGCCGTGGAAAAGTGGCTTCGCATAGAGAGCGGGAGGGTTCACATTGGCAACGTTCAAACGCCGGTTAATTCTAAGATTCGAGTAATCGCGGTTGGCAAAGCAAGCGCGCCAATGTTGAAGACTTCGTTGCGGATTCTAGGTGGACATGTCGTCTCCGGAATTCTCGCCTCACCTAGAAATTCAGACTTGAAGATCAACGACAAGCGAATCGCAACATTCCACCCAAACCATCCCACACCGAACCAAGAAGGAGTTAGAGCTTCGAGGCGCGTCTTAGCAACGATCACCGCGATGCGAGCAAATGAAGTGTTGCTGTGTTTGATCTCCGGCGGCGCTTCGGCCATGCTGCCTGCACCGCCGGCGGATATCACCCTCGAGGACAAACGAACGATTACACGGCAATTGATTCACAGCCGAGCGTCCATTCATCAGATCAACACCGTGCGAAGGCATTTGTCAGAACTCAAAGGCGGAAGACTCGCAGAGCATTGCAAAGCAGGAACGATAATCTCACTAATCATCTCCGACGTCTCAGGCAATGTCCTCTCAGACATCGCATCTGGAATGACCGCAACCGACCCAACGACCTTCCAAGACGCCGTCCGCGTGTTGGAAGAGTTCAATCTGTGGAACTCAGCCCCACAAAGGGTAAGGAACCACTTGCGCCGAGGGTTAACGGGAGGAATCCCTGAAACTCCGAAGGCAGGTAATCCCATTTTCAGGAAAGTACACAACTTCGTTGTAGCGGACAACCGGACCGCGTGCGAAGCCGCGAGAATGGCTCTCCGAACAAAGCACGTTCCAGCCACGATCCTGACATCTTTAGCCGACATGGAAGCGAGAAGCCTAGGAAGTTTACTAGCGTCGGTCGCCAGGGATAGCGAACAATTCCACCAACCACTCAAGGCCCTCAATGCACTCGTCGTAGGCGGCGAGACGACAGTTGAGGTGAAAGGAAACGGCAAAGGAGGAAGAAATCAGGAACTGGTCCTCTCATCGGTAGAAGGGATCGAAGGTTTGAATGGAGTCGCGGTAGCCGCCCTCGGAACGGATGGAGTTGACGGAAGCAGCCCAGCAGCAGGCGCAATCGCAGACCCCCAAACCATTGTACGCGCGAACCTACGACATCTCCGTGTGCACGACTTCGCGGAAAGAAACGATTCCTACAATTTCTTCAGAAAACTAAACGACAGTATCCGCACGGGACCAACCGGAACCAACGTCGGAGATCTTTACCTCCTAATCCGAACAAAATGACGCAATGAACATGTACAGATTCTTCAAGAATCTCCATGGTACCAAAATTCGGGGTGACTTCAGAAAGCTACATTATCTCAAGCGTGTCTTCATGAGCTGAGGATTGTTGAAAGAAACAGGCGTCTTGGATTTTCTGTTGAGTATCAGATCGCTTATGACTGTTGGTCGGTTTAGCGTGTACAAATGTCATTTTCGCGAGGATGTTGCGCAGCACTCCTACTACACCGCCCTGTACGCCATGGTCCTCGCCGATTTGGAACGGGGGCAGGGTGTGGATGTTGATTGTGAGCGGTTGTTGAGGATGGCGTTACTGCACGATGCGGAGGAGGCGAGGACAGGTGATATTCATCACCGGTTCAAACATGAGGATAGCGCCTTCGCGGAAATATTGGACTCGCGAGGATTGGAGTGGTTTGGTAAGTTGCTTGGGGGGTTACCGCAGGGTGTGGTTGGAGAGTATGTGAAATTGCGGAAGGCGGTCAGGGATACGGGTTCCATGGAGGCGATTATTTTGAAGGCGTCGGATAAGATTGAAGCACTCCTCTGGGCATACGAGGAGTACCTCTTAGGAAACGTGAATGTGCGGCAGGCATTGATTGTTGAGGATATTCTCCAGAAACTCGACCAGATCCAGCTATCGAGCGTCAAGGCGTTGGTGGCGGAGATCCGTAATCGGCTTGAGGCGAACGGACCCGTAACCGGCTAGGCAATTCTTGTAAACCCGTTTACTTCTCCATGATTGTAACGCCATCGCACGCTTGTTAAGAGAATTCATTCGTTGTTGGGGAATCCTATTTTAGACCCCGAGTCCACTGCTGGTTCTATGGGATTTCATTACGAGCGTGCTCCGGACGTTTCCGAACTCCTGCTGAAGATTGTTGACAAGTTGGAGTTCACGCATGTTCCGAGGAATCGGGTTTATTGTTACCGAAGTTATGGGTCGAAGGCGACCAACACCATAGCCCGCGTCCACTCCCTGCCAAAGATTTGGCAGCAGGCGCTGAGCGAGCCAGCGTATTATGCGGTTGAAGTCTTGGCTGAGCAGTACGATCGCCTCCCATACGATGAGAAGGAGAAAACCTTGATCCATGAACTCTTACACATACCGAAGAGTTTTGGCGGCGGCTTTAGGCACCATAAAGACTGGGTCACCAGGCGACACGTCGAGGAACTTCACAGAGCGTTCAGGAAGACCTAGCTCACATGTTTCTTTTGGCTAGCTCGCCATAAGAGCCACGCGGCTAGCAGTATGATCGCGCCGAAGACGGCTATGTTGATGTAGGTGAAGGTTGCAACGATCGCCTCCCAAGACGACCCCAGCAACCAACCCAAGTAGACTAGGGTAATGTTCCAAGGCAAGCATCCGATGAGGGTGCAGAGTAGGAATTTCCATTTATTCATGCGGTAGGCTCCCGCAGGAAAGGAGATCAAGACCCGGGCCCCTGGAACGACCCGAAGTCCCGCCACCGCTAGGGGCCCATAAAGGTCAAACCACTTCTGTACCCTCTGAAGGTGTAGAGGTCGGAGGTAGGGGATCTTCACCTGCCCCGTGATTAGCGGGCTTCCAAGCCTCAATCCAACGTAGTAGTCGATGAATGAGCCTATGAGCGCGGCAACGGTGCTATAGAGGATTACGGGCCAGAACTGCAAGAGTCCACGTGAGACGAGGTAACCCGCGAGGGGGAGAATGATTTCGCTGGGGACTGGAAACGCAGCTGCTTCAAGCAGCATCAGGGAGAAGATTCCCAGGTAGCCTGCGGTTGAGGCGAGTTGGATTATGTGGGTTGGGAGGTTTGTGAGCAGAGGAATGAGACCTTCCAACGCACGAGGCTGATTCCCGGTTTCAGTGAGGTCTTCAAGGTAATTCGTTAGGATGAAAACGATTGGGAAAACCACCACCAACAGGATCAGGAGGTTGCGAACCCACCGTTGCATCCAGTAAACCACGCAGCGACCGCAATGGAATCTTTGACCGAGAAAAAGGGTGCGGCTAATCGTTATTCGTCTGAAAATAGTGCGGTCGTTTTGGTGAATGAATTTTTCGACGCAAACTTGTAGCAAATGCAAAGACGGCGACGAGTCCGACCCAAAACAGAAGTTGGGTTTGTGGGAATTCTGGGATTGGGGTCATATTGGGGGTCTGGAGAACTGTTCCTTGGCTTCCGGGGGCGGCGGGTGCGCCGACGACGAAACCAAACCCGTTGTTCGTGATGTAGATTGCGTTAAGGTTCGGGTTTCCCGAGAGGGGCGGGGCGGGGGTGAACTGGTTCCAGGTGAACCCGGTCCATTGTAGGATTGTGGCGGAGTCGCCGACCGCCCAAGCCAACTGGCTGCTAACCTGAACGACCCCGTTCAGGTTTGATGCCACCGGGTCGGCCACACTCAACCAGATGGACCCATCGAAATGTAGGATCGTTCCACCCGCACCAACCGCCCAACCATGCGACGTGTCGAAGAGGGAGATGGAGTTGAGTTGGCTGGTGGTGGGGCTGGGGTAAGTAATCCACTGCCCATTAATGGCCTGATAGCGAAGTATCGTTCCCGCATCCCCCACTGCCCACCCATCCGAACCCCCAACCATGAAGATACTACGCAGAGTGTCCATAGTCGGTGAGGCTACCACGCCCCATCCGCCACCAGAGTAGTGAAGGATCGCTCCATGGTCTCCCACCGCCCAACCGTTCCCAGCATCAATCATGAAGACCGATCTGAGAACTCCGCCGATTGACGGGACTGGAACCTGAACCCAACTTCCACCAGTGAAGCGTAGAATCACCGGTGTAGTGCCGATTCCGCCCACAGCCCAACCCTCGGACCCGGTGAGCATGTAGACTGAGAACAGGTCGGAGGTTATGGCGGAGGAGGTTCCGCACGTGAACGAATTCCCATTCCAATGAACGAGTACCGGTTCACCTGTCCCCGAACCACAGCCTCCGGACGAGCAACCAACAATCCAACCATCCCCCGAGCTGGAGAGGTATACTGACGTGAATGTTGCGGACGGTAAGCCTTGTGGCGTTTGACCGGTTAACGAAATTAGGTTTCCGGCGTTTCCCACGGCCCAACCGCTCGATCCGGCGAGGGAGAGGGAATTCAGGTCTTGGGTTGTTCCTGAGAGGTTTTGTAGAAGCGTCCAGACGCCGCCGGAGTAGTGGAGGATTGTGCCAGCGGCGCCAACCGCCCACCCTTCCGCGGCGCTGATCATGAAGACCGAGTTTAGGTTCTGGTTAGTTGGGGCTGGTGCTATCGGTCCCGTCCACGTACCTGACAGGTAGTGGTAGAGAACTCCACCCGTTCCCACAGCCCATCCCTCATTTTGGTTAACGAAGAAGACGGAGTTGAGAGTCTGACCGACACTAGTATACAGGCTCCAAGCGCCGCCAGTGTAATGGTAGATTACGCCACCCGAACCGACCGCCCAACCATCCGTCGGCCCCGTCATGAAGAGAGAGTTCAGCCCCGCAGCCGCGGACCCCACCATATTCCAACCCCCGCCCAACCCCGCCTGACCCGACCAATGCCAGAACCCACCAGTAACACCATCAACAGCCCATGCATCCGTGGAACTCGTAGCTGAAACCGACGAAAGTCTCTGAGCCCCGGAAAGGCCGCTAGTAATTTGAAACCATGACACGCCGCCCCAGTAGAGTGCCACCGCGGTCCCGCCGCTTCCGCCAACCGCAAACCCCGCAGCCGAGTTAGGATTTGTTGGTGGACCGAAGGACACTGAGAACAGATCGGAGGTTGTACCCGACGCGATTAAAGTCCAGGAGGAACCGTCGAAATGTTGAATCGTGCCCGCCGCACCAACCGCCCAACCTTCACTCCCACTCACCAACGCAACCCCATTCAGATTATCCGTCGTCGACGCAAACGGAGCAACCGCATGAGCGGAGCTGAAGAGGAGCATGGCGAGGAGAAGACTGAGCACCATGAATGCGGGGGTGGTGAGTCGCATTTTCCAAACCTGCACGTACCCGCCCACTTGAACATATACCCTTTAGCAGTTTCGGAGACTGAATCATTTCAGTTGAGTGGATCAAAATCTACAGTGGCAAGCTGCCGGACGCGGTCGCCATGGACGGCTTGATGGATAGAAGGATAAGAGAGGTGGTAAAGGTGGAAGTGGATGAATCATCCTCAAACCATTATTTCCACAATACGAAACGGGAAGGATGGTCGAAGCTGAATGCCAAATCTCCAGCACATTCTCCGTGCGGCATTTGATTGGCTAATTGAGAACGTTAGACCGTTCAGTTACTTACTCCCCGACTCCCTCGAACTCGCCCTCTACCTATGCCTCATCGCCTACTTCGCAACACAACTCGGACAACAAACAGCCTAACTGAAGATGGTAGCGCCAGACTCGTTCAACAATCCTCAAGTTCATGAAGGTACTTTTGAGATAGTGTTGCTTTCTCTCCGCTTCGTCATTTCATGTGTCTGTGCGCGAACTAAAATGGTCGAACCAAGAGATACCCGCACAATAACGGTCGAACTCATTAGTTCACTCTGGGATGGCACAATGCGACGGGACGATGTTCGATTTGCGAGGACGCGAGTGGGTTAGGTTAGTTGTAGGAATGGTTGCCGTTCATTATGCGCTGTTTAGCTGCTGTTTTATATAGAGATGGGCACCGGTGTAATTTGGTTGATGGTGTTTTGCGAACTGCGGGTCGCCGAGGCGTTGTTCTCGCTCTACTCATCATGAGCATAGCTTTACTCTATCTGCTTCCGCCCGCACCCGTCAGGGCGACTTCGCCAATCATCTTTGATCATTCAGCCAGCACAAGCTGCGCTTACCCTTCATGTGAGCTATCTTCTCCCACGAAGCTTACATGGTTTCACACGGTTGGGCCCGGGAGTAATAGGATTCTCCTCGTCGGCATCTCGTACGTTTTCTACGTTGGACCCGCGAGCGTGGCCAGCGTCACATATGGCACCCCTTGTCCCGGCCCGTCATGTCTTTCATTGACCCTTATCCCGGGGGCAACGCATGTACAGCCCACCAACGACGTCCACGCGGAGTTGTGGGCGCTTCAAAACCCTCCAACCGGAACTGCGACGATCACGGTAACGTTCGGTGGCGGTACCTATCCAAATGTACTTCTGTTTGCCGTTGCCGGCTCTGTATCTTACTCTAACGTGGCTAGCACGGGAACACCGGTCGGCAGCGATGGTCAAACCTTCTTCACGGGACTATCGGCCTCGGAATCTGTGGCCACTAGTCCGAATGATGTCGTTGTGGATACAGTCGCTTTTTGTGATTGTACGGGTTCCGCTTCACCACCTACTACGGTTACGGCGAGCGGATCAGGGCAAACGCAGCACTGGAACGCAGGTTCGCTGAATGACGCCTCCGGCGAGACCTTTGCAGGTGGTGGTAGCGACCAGCCCGCTTCCGGCTCATCGGTAACCATGTCTTGGTCCCTCGTAACACAGGAGCCTTCGTCCAGCTCGTGGTCGTTGGTTGCTGTACCACTCATACCAGTCGCAACTCCTCCTCCAATCCCTGAGTATCCGCTTGGATTACCAATACTCGCAATCCTGATGCTCATCGGGTACGGGGTAATCAGACGCAGACGAGAACACGAAGCCTAACGATAACATTCGACTGAACGCTAACATCAAGAGCCTGAGCAATGCTCTGGGCTCATCGTCTGCTTTCCATGAGACTGGAATCTTGAGGACCGATCCGTTAGCCGTATCGCCTCATTTTGAGGCTTCTCAAGTATAAGCCGCCCTATCTGAAAACTAGGGTTGAAACCCTCTCTCAGGCGTTCCCCGTCTTATATGGTCCGAGGGTTTCGCCCCGTATCCGGCTCGATTTAAGCCGAAATACGCTTCTCTAAGCCGCTAATGAGCTCTCAAACATGTGAAATTCAGGGTTACTCTGCCCGCAAGCTGGGCATGTGCTAGTGTCCAATCGAAAAATTGGCTCCAGAGCGGGTGAGGGTAACGAAGCCGTTACACGAAGACCGTGTTGGCTCCGCATTAAAGGTCGCTTGATTGCGTGGAGGTGATTTGATGGCTAGAGAGAGTATGCTTACACAGAAGTCGATTATGGCAGACGACACGCTCTCGTTGCTCACCGGTCAACCAAAAGGAGCTCTACTGAGCTACACCGAACTCACTAAGAGTATGCACCAGTATATCCGATCCAAACAGCTCCGACTAAAGGCATGTCCAAACTGCAAGACACAAGTCCCAGGCTACGCGACCTTCTGTGATAAATGTGGCAAAGACATAGCACCCGTACCCGCAGTACCCGCAGTAGCAAAGTAACCAAAGTACCAATACACCGCCACATCATCCTTTTTTCTTCTATTTACCGAACCTTTCTTCGCAACGTTATCACCGCTCCATCGGAGCAGATCCTTCAGCCATGCGCGGTTGAGAGAGTTTTCAGGGGAATAGCTTCGATTTTTCGGTACACCCGCTCGGGAGCGTTAGGCTCTGAATCAATGCTTAGCAGGTCGTCGACGTTAACTCCGAACAGTTCTTGATTGTCGAGAAGGTAGGGGAGGATTAGTTGCCAATCCTCTTGGTTCAATCTCCCCAGCTGCCCTCCGTTGAGTTGATCAACCCCCACCTTAGCCGCTGGATCGCGAATGTAGACCGCGCCTCCAGATGCTAGGGAGAAGAGGTTCCCCCCTGGATATGGCGCCTCAAGAGGGCGGATCCGACCACCATCAAACCCTATTCCGTTGACTACAACGAATCCTCCCCCATTCAAGGGATCACCAGCCATGAAGGATTCGGCTAGGTAGTCTAGGCAGGTACCGTTGATAACGACTCGTGGTCGACCTACGGCGTTGATGAGCGGCCGACCCGCGGCATTCCCAAGCACATAAACCTCGCCGCCTTTCGCCGCGTACATGAACGTCTGTCCCACGTCTCCGTATATCACAAGCTTTCCGCTCTTCATTATCTGCGCGACTTGGTCCTGGGCGGCTGAGTGAACGTAGATTTCCGCTCCATCCAGCCCCGATCCCAAGTAGTCGCCGGGGTTTCCGAGCACGTCCAATCTGAAACCTTCGCTCTGCGCACCCAACCCCGCTCCGCAAAACCGTTGCCCACGCCAATCGAAGGAAACGACGTGTTTCCAACCCAACTTGTAGGACGCAACAACAGCGGAGGACGCCGAGTCATCGCCTTCTGCTGCGAAACCCGAAACATCCAACGCCAAAACCTCCTCTCCAGACTTGGGCGCTCTAAGTTCAGCTTTCGTCGCGTAATCTGTTAATACCCAGCCTGAACGATTCGCGGCCGAAAGCGGATGGAAGCCGCGAAGAACGGAAAACAAACTCGACTCAATCTTCGCCTTGATCCATCCCTGCTGGCCATCTGGAATCCGGTGCAAGTTGTCGAGCAACCAAGTCAAATACTGAAATGAATGAACTCTGTCAACATCGCTCCTGCTCGCCTTCTCTTCCAAGTTCTCTAGCAAACTCTCCAGTGAACCCGTGGTCAGTTCATCTGAACTGAATTTTTCTGAGAGAATCTGCGGCGTCAACGCTTTGACGCGATCCAGAAAGTTGCCATCGGAATCTCTTGTAATCGACACTTCTCGGCCAAACTTGTCGAGACACTTGACCTGCGGGCTCCCCGAAGTACGGTCTACGGTAAAACGAAAAGCGCCACCGTCAGTGTAGCTGCCGCCGCGCGCGTTCCAGTAGAGATCCGCCTTACCCGCGAACCTAGAATCTTCTGCGGCCAAGCTCCCTAGGCAAGCGTCGATTGCTTGACGCTCAGAAGCTATCAACCCAACCTTCACCTCACCGTCTTGGAGAGCAAATACTTGAGGCCGCAACATTGACGTGTCAGTTATGCCCAGTAGGTGAAGCTGTTCACCTCCGTTTTCGCTTCTGCCGACGATGAAAAACCACGGCCCGTCAGGGGATCCGTGAATGTGGGTTGTTTGTATTTCACGATAAATTCGCCTCTTCTCTTCGGGCAGCATGTAGAAGTCTCGCTCGGTCGTTGGCGCCATAGCCTCGATCAAATATTCCATCGGGTACCCGTAGACTCGGCTCCAGAGGTCGAACAGGTAGACGGCTACTTCCGTGTCGGTTAGGAAGAGGGGGTAGATGTTTCGTTGTGCTAGGTATTCGGTGATTGAGTGATAGTTTGAGAAATCTCCGTTGTGAACCAACGCCTCGTGCAACCCAACGAATGGGTGTGCGCCCCCCGGATGCCACACCTTTCCCTTCGTGGGGTAACGGTGATGCCCTATCCAGACGAGGGCTTCGAAATCTTCCAACTTATAGTAGCGTATGACTTGGTCCCCCCAACCGACGATCTTCAGCACCATCATGTCCTTTCCATGTGAAAGAACGAACGCCTTCTTTTCGCCAAGGGAAGCGTAGTACTTTTTGTTTAGAGCGTAACTGTTTTGATAGATGAACTCATCTTCGGCCACGGTTCGGTTGGTTATTCCGGAACTCTGCATGAAGCGCCCAAGAACATCTTCCTTAACTCTGCAGAAATATCGGCGCACTTCCGGTGGCTTGACCTCTAACCGCGGAATCGTCCTATAATCCTCAACCGTTTCAACCCACTCGGCTGAGTCCACATTCAGGTTCGGGTAGATGAAATCCTCTTCTACTGCTTTGCTCGCTGACTCGTCTAGGTAAGCAATCTGGATTAGGTAATCTTGTTGCAGAATTTCCTTGGAGACTCCGAGTCGTTCGGGGGAAAGCCCGAGTACCGCTATTCCTCCACCCTTACCGTTACCACGATTCTTCATTTGTAGAAGCGAAGTGAGGAAATGTTTTCCAGCGATTGGAACGGAGCAGGCAGCGCCGACGACGCCGCAACCTCCCTCCGCCTCCAACTTGCGGGCAAGGGTTAGGCCTTCTACCATGTGTTTTCTGGAAGCTACGATTCTTGATGCCATGTCCATACGTGTCACCCGTAGACCAGGAGGTCTGTTCGTCCCCTGAGCTCTTTGATTGAACGCAGTCCGAGGTTTGCGAGAATCGTCCGCCATTGCTTAGCCCAGGAGGAGTACATGTTGATGATTCTTTGTGCGCCCCATTCGACGGTTATGAGTTGGCTGAGTTCAGGGTCGGTGGTAGTGATTCCAACTTGGCAACCTCTGCCGTGTTCGCAGTTTCCGCATTGAGTACAACCCACAGCTACCGCCTCAGCAGATCCGATGACGCAGCCATCGGCCCCAAGTGCGATGGCCTTTGCAACATCGTAGGCGGTTCGTATTCCTCCGCTCGCCATCACCACAATTTCATCCCTAACCCCTTCGCCGACCAGGTAGCGGTGAACTTTCGGGATTGCATATTCGATTGGCATCGCAATGTTCTTCTTAGCGATCTCGGGCGCCGCCCCGGTGCCCCCATATCCACCGTCTACGTGTAGAATGTTCGCGTCTGCGTAGTAACTCCCGATTGCAACCATGTCGACGTCGACCGGGGTCGAGACTTTGACTGAGACTAAGCAGCCTGGGTTTACGGCGCGTATCCAATCCACGTGCTTCCTATGGTCCTCAACAGAGTAGACGCTGTGGAAGGGGAACGGGGAGTAGAGTGAGGTGAAGGGCAAGGATTCCCTCATATTCGCCACTTCGGAGGTCACTTTGTCAGCGAGCAGGTGCCCGCCCAGCCCAGGTTTCGCCCCCTGAGCATACTTGAACTCAACAATCCTCGCGGCCTGAATCGTATCCTCACGTACACCGAACATCCCGGTCGCGACCTGCGTGATCACGTTATCTTTGTACTCCAAGAGTGGAGGAGGATAGCCCCCCTCACCGGTTGAGGTGAAGGTTCCAAGTCGTTTCGCTGCCAGGGCTCGAGAGAGCATGAAGCTGAGGCTGATGGAACCGAAAGACATCCCAGCCCCGTAGATCGGGATAGGGATGGAAATCTTTGGGCCGTGACTTCGGCGGTTCAAGTCAATCGAGAGATCGACTTCCTCATCAGGGAGGCGGGTGTTGGGATGAATGTTCTTGAAGTCGAGCCGGTCGAACCCGCCTCCCGAGTCCCCTACTTTATACTCAATGGATTGCGGCGGTTTCCCCGTTGTGGCCTGTTCGTAAGTTGCGAAGAGTAGTTCAGGTGTCCAACGTTTGTTACCGAAGCCTCCAGGCATGCCATATTTGAGGGTGGGTAGAAGTTGCAGGCCTTGGTGGATTAGTTTCCTGTGTTTCTCGATGGATTCAGTTTCTGCGAGTGATATCTCCGAACGCCTCCTTCTCAAGTTCCTCGTTGAACATGGCCCTACCGACGTCCCCACGGAGCCTTCTCACATCACGTATTCCCATAGCGCTGAGTATTTCGATGAGTTGATCGTGCCACGAAGAAAGCAAGTTGACGAGCCGCTGCTCACCCCACTTCAAATCAAACTTCTCCGGAGAGATGCGCCCTGATTCAGCCGAGACGCATTCGCCTAGAAATGTTGACTGCAACGCTACGAGAACTGTTGTATCGATGGCAACAAGGTCGGCCCCGCAGATTATTGCTTTCGGCACATGCTCAGCTCTAGTGATTCCCCCACTCGCGATAAGCGTGACATCGTCTCTGAGTGATTCAGTTACGAGTGTGGTATGGATTTTCCGAATCATGTCCTTAACATGCGACGGTTCAACTTTGTCCCATGATTGTCCGTGGTAGTTGGCTACGAGATGTATGATATCGATCCCATTTCGAACCAGATCGGCTGCCGTTTTGGCAGAGTTAACAGTTAGTGGCAAGCGAACTGAGATTGGGGCGTTGGGATTAAAGCTCCGAACCTTCTCAACGATTGAGACGTCGTAACTTGCGAGTTCAATCAGGCGCGCATCACGGAGCACCGGTGAATCGGCCACCTCATCACAGGAAATTAGTGGGGCCAATTGGTCGCTATCGGTTGCGCGGAGTTGGTTTGCCTGAGCCGGTGTTGCTATGTAGATCGTGCCGGTTCGAACGGACGCGCCTGCGATTGATTCCAGTATTGTCTGACTGTTGAGGTTGGGGGGTAGATAGTCGAAAATTATCGGTAAAGATACTTCAATGGTTTTGGAAAAGGGGTTATCTTTATTGTTGAATTGGATGGACTTCCTCTTGCTGCCGACATCTACTAGTGTTGAGATGAATTCTCGACCATAGACCCCATCCCTAGTTGGCCTGACAATTTCAGACATATCAGTCCAGATCGAATCCCAACCTGGACCGGAGAATGGCCCCTTGTATCCCATCCCCTTGATCGGTATCTTCCCAGTCTCGGCCTCATACAGAACCGTGGCGACTGGTGAACCGCTGGTTGTTGCAGCGCCCTCCGAAGCCCAGTAAGAGTCAGCGAACCGGTAGAATTCGGGGTTACGGCCGACCGTGCAAACGCTGGGATACTCTTGTACGCATCGCATGCACCCAGTACATTTTTCCTTAATGGGATGGAATCCGCCGAGCGGGCCGCTGAATGTTCCGTAAATGCATGGCCTACTCACAAGAGCCTGCCTGTACTCTTTCTCACGCAGCTTCAATCCATACGTGAATGCTTCCTTCAAGATGATTCTCGCAAGCCCTATCTTGTTTACTCGTGGATCGAATGGTGGGGGCAGTTTTTTTCGGGGCGGAGTAGGTTTGGTGACGATCTTGTACCGTTGATAGGCGGTGCTACGGGCCGGGTCAATGGTACTATTTTGGCGGGTTGTTTCGGGGTCATCTAACAAACTGAGCGCTCCATCCCCGCCATCTGTAACGAAACCGCACAAACGCGCCTGAACGAATATAACTATTCTGTGGAATTTACTAGACGTTCGTATCTTCTAACCTTATATTTGTGGATGAATGTTCAGAAAGGAGGCTCAATCTTGCCAGCAATTGGACGTTTGGACATAGATGAGGTTGACAGGAAGATACTGAATGAACTTCTTCGTGACTGCAGGCGATCTTACCGATCCATAGCACGCAGATCAGGGGTTTCGGTAGGAACCGTCTTAACGCGAATTCGTAGGCTCGAGAAGTCGGGCGTAATCAAAGGTTACTCGGCTGTTCTCGATCACGATAAGCTTGGTTACCAATTGACTGTTCTAGCAGAGATCACGGTTTCTAAAGGTAAGTTGCTCGAAATGGAGGAAGCGATCGGAAAACTACCGAACACTTGCGCCGTGTACGACGTAACTGGTTTAACTGACGCCGTTGTCCTCGCAAAATTCCGGAGTCGCGAGGAATTGAGCAAGTTCACTAAGAGTCTCCTCAGCATGCCGTTTGTCGACCGAAGCAACACACACGTGGTTCTGACCACCGTTAAGGAGGATCTACGGCTCCTCTAATGCGAGGATAGGATGAGTTGGCTTATGCATCTCGTCAATCGAGCTATCTAATCGCGAGTTTCGGTGCAGTTATTCAGGTATTGGCGGGATGGTGGGATGTATTCTCGCACATTCTGTTTGGAAACGTGGACCCTTGGTGGAACCCAGCACACCTGACACTCTACGCGGCAATCGCGATAACGATAATCGGAGTTTGGCGAGGTCTCCGATACTCTTCGAAACAACCTTACGTTTCGCTCAACCCGATCCGATTTGCGAACGTCGCAGGGCTGAAGCTCGCGGGGCTCGGTTGCTTGATCGAGATCATAGCGGGTATTTGGAATGAACTTGTTCATCGGGTCTTCCTGAACGAACCTAGAATCGCTCCCGCGCATGCTCTCCTCATAGTTGGGATGTTGACTGTGAACCTTGGCATGGTGATTGGGTTGGTGATTGAGCATGGGATGGTTAATCATGGCTTGGTAATTGTGTCGGCTGCAAGGCGACGGACGGTCGCTCTGTTCGTTTTGTTGAGTTTCTCCGCGATATGGATTGCAGCTTCTGGCTCTTTCGTTTACCTCGGAGGAGCGTTTCGCTCATTCCCTGTGAACTGGTTGATGGCGTTTTTGCTCGCGTTTATCGCTACATTCGTCCTCATCCCCGTGAAGAGAGTAATGCCGGATCTCGGGTCAGGCATCGCCATCGGACTTGCTTTCAATGCTGTGACCTATCTCCTTCTAGTGGTCTATGTCGGATCTTCTTTGTACATACCCTGGGGACTTCTTCCGATCGCATTGTTCGAGTTGATCTTCTATGTGTTAGCTCCGATCGTTCTCTTCCGGCGGACGATGATCTTTTCATCTCTAGTATTTGGCGTGTTTTTCTGGGCGACCTACTACCCTTTCACACTTTACTTGTTCCCTTGGTCGTTTGGCTTTCAGTTTCCAGTCTTTGTTTTGGTTTTGGGAAGTTTGGGGGGAGGCTTGATGGGAGATAGGGTTTACACTGGCCTGTCGTCGGTAGTCCTCGGCGGCGTTGGGGCTTCGGTGTGAGCCTTGTTTACTTGTCCCTAGTCACGAAGATTCCGGAGGCGACGTCTAGGCTGAGTGGGTAGGAGTTGTCTCCTACTTTCACCATCATCGGTCCTTCAAATGGCGCCTTCTCTTCAACTGAAATCTTCACGCCAGGGAACATTCCCAAGGTGGCGAGGTAGTGGAGCAGCTCACTGCTTTCGTCAGGAATCTGTGCTACTACCGCGTTTTGGCCGGTTTGAAGATTTGAGAGGGCTTCGCTCTTGATGGGAGCTATGGCTCCTCTTTCGTCTGGGATTGGGTTGCCGTGAGGGCAGGTTTGTGGATCTCCAAGGGTCTTTTGGATTGAGTTGGCGAGCTGTTCGCTTATGGAATGCTCTAACCTGCATGCTTCATCATGCGACTCGGTCCAACCAAGATGCAGGACGTCGATGAGCAATCGCTCCGCAAGCCTATGACGCCTGAATACGGACAGCGCCATTTTCCGTCCGTTTTCTGTCAGTTTGACGCCCTTGTATGGTTCCCTTTCCACTAGGCCTTTGCCTTCGAGAACTTCTAGGGTGTTTGTTACGCTGCCTGGGGTTATCTTGAGTACTTTGGCGATGTCTCCAGTCCGTGCCGCTCCTGTTTTGGTTTCTAGGTTGTAGATTGTTTTTAGGTACATTTCGGGTGCTGTGAAAAATTCATGGCTCATGGTAAGCACTTTCGACTTTTATGTATCGTACACCAGAATGAGCCTATTCGCAGAAAGATTCTTGGCATGTATTATAATTGCTCTATAGGCCACGTACTCCAGACTACGTATTGATTGGGAGATTAGACGCTTGTCGGGAAAGAAGCCTGAAAGGAAGCCATTCGGACGTGACGGCCCCCCAGCAGGTTACCCGAAGGACCAGGCAATGTACGCCGATCCAGAGAATTGGCGGTACCCGCTACATACTTCTTGGCATGCACGGGCAGCACGCCGTTATTTTGACGACCTCTCTAACCGGAACAAGTACTCACCCGAAGAGCAACAGTACATCGATTCACGAATCGACCAAGCTCTACAGAAACTAGGCACGAAAACCGGGACCGCGGTACGACGCAAACGCCCTTCTCCCGCTGCGTCAGCCGGGAACGAGGAACGCTCACTGGAACAGCTCTTGAGATTATTCTTGGGGGCTCCTAGGCTTCAACGTGCCAGGGAAATCGACGATTCGCTCGTCACCATATCGCAAGAGAACTCGAAGATGATCGAGGGCAAGGTCAAGGATTACTCAATTCGAATTGACCTCACCAATCACACAATTTTCCACGACTGCCAAGACTGGAGCAACAACGTTGCCTCCAAGAACATGTGCAAACATTTAGGAAAGTTTCTGCTAACATTGGACGAGGGAAGGGCCACAGAGATCCTCAAAGAGATACTCAAGGACTTAGATCAATGGTCATTCCTAGCGCCGAACGCGCCGGCCAGCTAAACGCTTGATGTAACCAACTTCCGCAGTATTCCCATGATCTCGTAACCATGCTTTATCGTCCCCAATTTCCCTTTCATGGCATAAGCCTCAGTGAATCGCATCGATCCATCCCCCCGGACCCCCGGCCCGGAGACAAGCAAGGGAACGGGGTCGTCTGTGTGGCCTTTCGCAAGGCAGGGAGTTGAATGATCCGCAGTCACACAAAGAAAGTTTGAACTTAAATCTCCAAGCCTCGAAAAGAAAGCCGCATCAATGTCTTCGATAGCTTTCTTCTTTCCTTCAAAGTCCCCGTCGTGGCCAGGTTCATCAGGACCTTTCAGGTGAACGTAGACGAAATCGTATTCCCTCATGAGTCGCAACGCTTCCACGCCACGCTCTGAGTATCCTTCGCGTGATCTGTCAGGCGGAAAGATTCGGGTGTCGATCCCGATGACTTTTGCAATACCTAGTTCAACAGGCATGTCGGCCACGGCAACGCCTCTGAATCCAAATTTCTGGATGAAAGTCCTAACCTTGGGAGTCTTCGTTCCAGCGTCTCTCATCAGCAGAAAGTTGGCGGGTTGATCACCCCGGGCTATTCGATTACCATTCACTGTATGGTTTTCCAGCACCGAATTGACTTGAGCGGCAAACTGGTTCAGCATGTCCGCCGTGCGGCGGGCTACTGTGGTCTTGTTGAGTGGGACGCAAATGGGAATTGGAGTCGGGAGTTTGACGTCTGTTTTGGCGATGGTTATTTTTCCACGACGCTCGTACGCGGGGTCGAGGTTCGAGATGGCAGCTGACAGGCGTGGGCCTTTGCCTCGGAAGACAAGAGCACATCGGTGTCCAATCGTCGCCTTAAGTTCGAAGTCGATAAGGCTCCTCAACTTCTCATTCTGATTAACCGCTTCAACAAGTTGAGCGGCCTCCCCTGCTGAAACATTCCTTCCTGCCCTCCGATCCACAATTTGGCCGCCCCGAGCCGTTGCGAAGTTGCACCTCAGCGCCAAGTCGCCGGGGTTGAATTCGATACCAGACCCGATTGCTTCTACAACGCCCCTGGATAACTCCAAACGTGTGGGGTCGTAGCTGAGGAGTGAAAAAACCCCCGCATCACTTTCCGGGGCCACGCCTCGTTTGACTGTGTAGACTATTCCAGTCTTTCCTTTGGCTGTGAGCTTGTCTAGGTTTGGTGTCAGTGCGGCTTCCAGTGGGGTCTTATTCTCGTATTCCGGCGTGGGCCTGTCACCGACGCCATCTAAGACTACAAATAGTATGGGAGACGCCAAGTTTGCCATCGCTTCCGCGTTAGTTTTGGCGCTCAATATATTGATAGAGTTGAGGCCTGTTAGGGGGCCTAGAAGATGAACACCCCGATGGCTTCACAGAAGACCAAGACAAAGATTGTTTGCACAATCGGTCCCGCGACTTCATCAAGAGATGTACTTCGCAGATTGATTGATGCTGGAATGAATGTTGCGAGGCTCAACTTTTCCCATGGAACAGTCCAAGAACACGCTGCGCAAATTAGACTAATTCGGACTCTAGCACGCGAGAGGAAGGCAGCTATAGGAATTCTCGCCGATCTGCCTGGCCCAAAGATCAGAGTTGGCCGAGTCTCACCTGAACCAGTTGATCTGAAAAGCGGCTCGCAACTGATTCTTACAGCTCGTCACGTCATAGGAAACCAGAGAATCGTTTCCATAAGCCACCCCTCAATTCTCAAACATTTGAGGAAAGGCGATCGAGTTTTCCTTGAGGACGGGACCGTAAGGCTGGAGGTCATTTCTTCGCGAGGGGATTCGGCGGTCTGCCGAATCGTTACGGGCGGGGCGCTCTCGTCGGGGAAGGGAGTTAACCTACCGGACAAAGGGTTGAAGCCTGGAGCGTTGACGAAGAGAGACGTTGACCTTCTCAAGTTCGCCTTGTCGAAGGGCGTGGATTTTGTTGGGATATCATTCGTGACTTCAAGCAAGGACCTTCTCCGGGGCAAACGGCTCGTGAAGGCAGCGAATTCGAACGCTTGGATAATCGCGAAGATCGAAACTAGGATGGCGGTAGAGAATATGGAAAATATTGTGAGGCATGCGGATGGTGTCATGGTTGCCCGAGGCGATCTGGGTGTAGAGATGAATGTAGAAGACATTCCAATCCTTCAGAAAGAGATTATCAGAAAGTCGAACGCTGCAGGAAAACCGGTCATTACTGCTACTCAGATGCTCGAATCGATGGTAAACAACCCCACCCCCACGCGCGCAGAGGTAACAGATATCGCCAACGCCATATTCGACGGTACAGACGCCGTGATGCTCTCTGAGGAAACCGCTGTGGGCAAGTATCCGGTTGAAGCAGTTAATGTAATGAAGAGAGTAGCTGCCGAGACGGAGAAGAACCTAGCCTACGGAACGCTCTTAGACGCACGGCGACCTAGCGTAAGGCCGATCATTCAGGAATCAATCAGCTTCTCGGCATGCGAAGTAGCCTTTGCACTAAAGGCAGGTTGCATCGTCGCAAACACCAGAACTGGCCTGACCGCGCACCGGGTCTCAAAATACCGTTCATCCGTGCCGATAATCGCACTCACACACAATGTCCCAGTCATGAATAGGCTTTCATTGCTTTGGGGTGTGTACGCATACCGGGTGAAGAAATTCGATACCACGGCTGAAATATTCACGGCCGCGAAGGCCGCAGCTAGGAATAGCGGAATGGCGAGAGAAGGAGACAAGATCGTGGTTGTCTGCGGAGACCCCTCATCACCGGGAGGAACCACAGACCTTCTGAGAGTTCAGCCCGTATAAGTGGGTCGACGTGATCTTCATTCACGTCCTTGCATCCAAATTATCCATAGCTTGAACGATATGGTCTGCGGATCTAGCGGCGGCTACAGACTTGTTCTCAATGTTAAGAGAACAGTTTATTCCACGGCCATTGCCATAGTTTCAGTGAGAATCGTTCAGATGGTTTTCAAATCGGCCAAACATCAGTCCTTGCGGTGGCTGCCTTGACGGGTAAAGAGGCCACTCTATACCAACAAGTTCCTGGCGGCAGGGTCAGATGCACCGCCTGCGCTCGGTACTGCAATATTCCGGAAGGAAAGGTCGGGCTCTGTGGAATCCGGGGCAATCTGAACGGTAAGTTGTGGCTCTACGTTTACGGGAAGATTATCGCAGGCCACATCGACCCGATAGAAAAGAAACCCGTAACCCACTACATGCCAGGAACAAAGATATTCTCAGTCGCAACCACGGGTTGTAACTGGCTCTGCTCATACTGCCAGAACTCGGACATTAGTCAGCGGCGTAAGATTGAGGGGCTGGATGTGACGCCGGAGAAAGTGGTGGAGATGACTAAACGTTACCGCTGCCAAGGCTTGGCGTATACCTACAACCAACCAACGATCTTCATGGAGTTCGCCCACGACATTGGTGTCCAGGCGAGGAAGGCGGGCTTGATCAATATTTTCGTGTCGAACGGGTACGATACTCCCGAGACGGTTTCGTTGATGCCAGACTTCCTTGACTGCATCACGGTCGATTTCAAAGGCAGCGGAGAGACCGCGTTCGTCCGCAAGTACATTGGCATAGCGAACTCCGAACCGATATTTCAGACCCTACTCGACATTCGAGATAAGACGAAAGTGCACATTGAGATTACAGACCTCATCGTTCCGGAGGTTGGAGACGACTTGGGGGCAGCAAAGAAATTTTCTTCATGGGTATACGACAACTTAGGCCCCGACACGCCGATCCACTTCCTCAGATTCCACCCTGACTATAAGATGATGAACCTCCCCCCAACTCCCATCGAGACTTTAGAGAAGCACCATGAAATTGCGAAGCAGGTTGGTTTGAATTACGTGTACTTAGGCAACGTTCCAGGACACCCTCTTGAGCACACCTACTGCCCCGAGTGCGGGCATATCGTTGTCGAACGCATGGGTTTCGACATATCGAGCTGGAACCTTGACGATCAGAACCGTTGCAATTATTGTGGGAATGAGATTCCGATCGTTGGCCGTCTGAGTAAGTCGGTTAACGAAGAACGGTTCATGCCAGTAATTATGTAAACTCATGTAGATTGGATACCTTCAGGTTTTGGAAGAACGGGGTTGACTGAACTGCGCTTCAGCGTTAACAGAGCCCTCCCAGAAGGAAGGTATAGACTTCAGGAAATCTTCGCTGGCCTCGAGGGTGTTGAACCCCTGAAGAACTGTGTTGGCAACACTGCCGTGTTGGGGCGAATCTTAAAGGAAACCCAGGTGACGTTGACAGACGAAGACGGGTACATGTACGTTAACGATGAAGACGGCAGCTTAGTCGTGGGTTTGGAGTATTTGAGAACCGGAGATGCCAGGCACTTGTACCTCGACGTGATTCATGAATTGGTTCACGTAAAGCAATTCTTTCAAGGGAAGAATCTGTTCGATGACGCTTACAGTTACGTAGACAGGCCGACGGAGATTGAGGCCTACCGTTGCTGCGTCGAGGAAGGGCGTAAAATTGGCATGCCTGAAGACGAGATCGCGGAATATCTTTACGTTGAATGGATCACGAGGAAAGACCACGCTAGACTTTTGAAAACGCTCGGCGTAAACGCGGAGGCTAATTAACTTCCGAATTTTTCAAGATATTTGAGAATAAAGTTTCGGGTGTACTGCTCCAGGTCTAATTTGACGGCATCCTCAGGCTTAACCCAGACGTAGCTTTGGAGCTCTCGCCCGTCCAGTTTCACGTCCGAACTCTTTGCTTTACACACGTAGTCCATGAAAATGTAGTGTTCATGCTTGTGGAAGTCTTTAGGATAGATTGCTTGTTGCAGGATCAGCAACTCAACAACCTCCGAATCCAAGCCCGTTTCCTCCTTCACCTCCCTGACGATCGCGTCCTCCGCCTGCTCACCGAGCTCGATATGCCCTCCGGGTACGGTGTATTTCTCGCCCCATTTCTTGGAGTGAACTAGTAGAACTTCACCCTTCTCGTTGACGATCAAAGCGCCGACTGTTGCTTCGGGATATAGCTGAACCATACTAGAAACTCCGGAGTCGCGAATGGGAACTCAGGTTTTGCCTGTCATCATGCCCAGTACGCCTACGACCGATATCAACCCGCCAACAATTAGGATCAACGGTTCTTGGGTGCGGAGGTAAACAAGCCCAGTAAATGTTGCAAGCGAAGCGAGCCCTACAACGTTGATGAAGGCTACCCTTTGCTGTTCATTCAAGTCAAGCGCGGCCTCTGCGTGGACTGATTCAGGATTCGCATGCCCGTGTATATCTTTGTTCCTCTTTGGCGAATTCTGCATTACATCATAAATCTGACTTTCCGGGCTCAGGAACATCTAATTCGATCTACTGCAAGTGTGCATTATTCCAAAACCATTCGTTAGGATCAAATTGACCAAACTAGCTGTCACCTCTCTAAACAGATTCTCCTCTGACGTGGTAGATCTGTCAGAAGAAGTGTACGGATCTGATACGCCTGCGGTACTTGAGGCCCTCTCAAAACCCGTCAACACGTACTATGTCAGATGCAACACTCACAAAATATCGCCCACAGAACTACGAAAGAAGCTCGAGGCCAGAGGCCTCAAAGTTCACGCACACCCCGTCCTACCCGAAGCTTTGGGGATGCAAGTTGAGGGGCCGTTTGAGGTTTCTTCAACCAAACTGCGGATAGTGGTTGACAAATTCACAGCGGAATCTGTCCTGCAAGGAGCAAACGTCTACGCGCCAGGAGTCAAGAATTGCCCGTCCATACACACCGGAGATCACGTCACCGTCGTCTCCGAGCTTGGGGACATTCTCGGGAATGGGACGGCAGCGATGAACACGACTGACATTCTCACATTCAAGAAAGGGCTAGCTGTCAAGGTCGAGAATCGACGGTACAAGTCTCCTCAGATAAGGGAGTTACCTGAATTTTCCGAGGGCTTACTCTATCCACAATCACTCGCTGCGATGATTACGGCTCATGTTCTCGACCCACAGAAGGGGGAGACCATTTTGGACATGAACTGTGCTCCGGGCGGGAAGTTGTCTCACCTGAGCCAGTTAACGGAAGGGTCCGGAAAGGTAGTTGGCTTGGACAGAAACGCCGACAAGATAGCGCAAACCCGCAGCACGATGACGAAGCTGGGCTGCTCGAACGTTACTCTCGCGATCCATGACTCCAGGTATGTCGACGCAGACTTCGCTGATTTGAAACCCGATCGAGTACTGATTGATCCTCCGTGCAGCGCCCTGGGTCTCAGGCCGAAAATCTACGATCACACTAAGCGGGAAAGAGTAGACGATCTGGCCGCATACCAGAAGCAATTCGTTAGGGCGGCGAGTCGTGTTGTGAAGCGTGGTGGGGTGGTTGTGTATAGCGTTTGCACCTTCACCGCGAAAGAATGCGAGGAAGTCGCTGAGTTCGCTGAAGAAGAGTGTGGGCTGGAGGCGGTGGATCAGACGCCTTTCTTGGGTTCGAGGGGTTTGGGGAAGATTGGAGGCACTGCTACTCGCTGTCAGCGGTTTCGCCCAGACGTGGACGAGATTGGATATTTCATTGCGAAATTCATGCGATGAATAGATGTAATATGACAATGGTCATATACTGAGCTTTGCGGTAATGATGGCGTAAAGCGGTTTGATATGAGCAAGCTCACGAAAAGTTTCCTCCTCATAATCGGCCTGTTACTTGTCTTGTCAACCACGCCTCACGTTGCAGTGAAAGCGCAGCTGCTTGACACATTCACCATGAACTACTCCCCCACGACCCTAAGTGTCGCGCAAGGCGATTCCGGCACAGTTGAGATCACGGTGACTTCGATAAACAACTTCAGCGCACCCGTTTCCCTATCCTTCTCCGGGGCGCCGATTGGAGTTTCAATTAATTTCAGTAATAACCCGGTGACACCTCCTCCGGGCGGTGGCGACTCCAGCACGGCCTACGTGAGCGTCGACCCCAGCGTGCCCGCTTCCACTTATCAAATGACGTTGGTTGGCTCAAGCGGTTCTGACGTTAAGAATTACGATTTCAGCCTACAGGTCACGGCTATAATCGTGCCAGGAGATTTCGGAATTTCAGTCTCTCCGCAGTCTGTTACCGCTCAAGCGGGTGGCATGGGAACAGCCACCGTCACCATAACCTCGATCAACGGTTTCGCCGGCCCAGTAACCCTTTCGTCAAGCGGCCAGCCGTCGGGAGTCAGTGTCAGTTTCTCCCCCAGCACCCCCACCCCACCTGCTGGCGGTTCAGCGGATTCTTCAGTGAGCATCTCTGTAGCGAACTCCGTCCAAGCTGGATCTTACCCGCTTACGATAAGTGGGTCCGGAAGCAGCAGCTACATAATCCAACACTCCACCCAACTGAACCTCCAAGTGTCTTCTCCCCAGGACTTCACGATAACCGTTAACCCATCGAGCATCAATATACAGCAGGGCGGTTCTACGACCGCTACCGTGATCGTGAGCGCGATTGGCGGGTTTTCCGCACCTGTCGGTCTTTCCACGAGTAACGGCGTGCCTTCAGGTGTTCAGGTCGGTTTCTCCCCGAACCCCATCGCTCCTGGAAGTTCGACAATGTCCATCAATGTCGCAGCCTCAGCAGGCGCTGGAACGTTCAATTTCCAGGTATTGGGTACAAGCGGTAGCCTAAGCCACGGCACAACATTCACGATAACAATTTCCCAAGCGGCACAGCCAGGCTTCTCGCTTTCATCCTCTTCGGGATCAATCGCGCTTTCTCAAGCTGGGTCTGGGTCGGTTAAGATGGGTGTGTCCTCGGTCAACGGTTTCTCGTCGCCTGTTAACACATATGCATCTTGGGTCGGTCCGACTCCGACAGGTATCACCGTTACAGGGCCTGGGACGTTGACGCCGCCCCCGAACGGTGCAGCATCTGGAACACTTACTCTGACAGCCTCGTCGAGCGCGTCCGTCGGCAACTACCTGTTGAGCCTGGTGGGTACCAGCGGCTCGCTGAGTACTAGCACGAACATTGGGGTACAGATCCTCACAGGCGCGGGCGACTTCAGCCTCTCCCTTTCACCAACAACTCTGACAATGATCCAAGGCTCGGCCGCAAGCTCAACCCTCACCATACAATCTTCCGGAACGTTCTCGTCACCGGTAACCCTTTCAGCCTCAGCCGCGAGCGGGTTGAGTGTTAGCTTCGCAACAAACCCCCTAACACCACCGGTCGCTGGGCGGACAACCACTCAAGTAACGATTACAGCGGCGGGAACCGTCGGGACAGGAACATATACAGTTCCGATAATTGGAACCGGTGGATCGTTATCTCACACGACTAGCATTACGGTAACGGTTAACGAAGCGGAGACATCAGACTTCACAGTAGTAGCTGGGCCTAACGCGATCTCAATCGGTCAAGGAGCAACCGGAACCTCGGTAATCGCCGTCCTTTCACAGAGTGGGTTCAGCTCTACAGTGGCGTTGTCGGCTTCTTGGCTTCTTCCAGGCCCCGCCGGAGTAAGCTTCAACCTACCAAGCCCCATAACACCCCAACCAAACACCGTTGCCACATCAACACTAACAGTAACCGCATCACCCGGAGCCTCAACTGGAACATACACACTCGACTTGATAGGAAGCAGCGGAGCGCTTATTCACAAAACGCCAATCACAGTGCAAATCTCAGGTTCTGCAGTAACAACGAGCACGAGCTCCAGCTCAAGCTCAACATCAACGAGTCCACCCGCACCGACATGCCTCATCGCCACGGCCACCTACGGATCTACGATGGCTCCCGACGTTCAATTCCTCAGAAGTTTCCGAGACCGACAAATCATGAACACATTCGTTGGGTGGAACTTCATGATCGCCTTCAACGCCTGGTACTATTCGTTCAGCCCAACCGTCGCACAATCCATAACCCAACACCCAACATTCCAATACGGCATGAGGTTATTCCTCTACCCGCTAATTGCAATTCTCAGGTTCGGCGCGCTACCTTTCAGCGTGCTACCTGCCCACCAAGAAATTGCAGGCGTCCTCTCAGGCCTACTCGTCAGCTCGCTAATCGGTGTCGCATATCTCGCGTTGCCGCTGGCATTGCTGTTTAGATACGCTCCGAAGCTGAGGAGAAACTCGAAGAACGCCCAGAGGGTTCTTGGGATAATTTTAGTGGTGTCACTCTCTGCGGTTGCTATTGCTGAGCTCGCAACCTCCTCTCCGCTCATGATAGTGGCGAGCGCAACAACAGCCCTCTCAACCCTACTACTCGCGGCCGTACTCACATCTCGAAAACTCTTACAACTAATTGAGACCCGTATCTTTCGATGAAGAATTAGCCCGAACGCACACCCCATCTGGTAGCTGTTAATTACTAGAACGTGACATGTTCTATCCGGGTATTTGCTATGGCCAGACGCAGACGGAAGAGAAGAAAGGGTAGCAGGACTTCAAAGACACAAAAGAAATTGAAGAAGGGCGCACGTGCCGCTCGCCGGAGCGTTGGCAGAAGCCTGATGAGGTTCGGCAGAAAACTAACCCGGTAGAGATCGCCGCCAGTACTTGAACGCGAGAAGGGTTACAAGCGCTATCGAGACGGTTTGGACTGGCTGATACGGGATTGGCCACGTGTAGAAGAACCAACCGTTGAGGTAAATCGCTAACAGCAGACTTCCCAAGACTAAACATGCTATCGCGTGGTCTCGGCGACCTATCTTAGACCGAAGAATGAGTACACCTAGCAGGAGTATCGGCAGTATGGCTGCAAGCCCTATGAAGACGAAGGCAGGGACTCCGACGAAGGCGTATTGGATGAACACTATCCATCCCTGCCCCGCATACCAATCGAACGCGAACCATGACAGTACTAGGCTTGGGTTTGACCCAAAGTAATGGATGCTAGGGACTAGTAGGTGCACTGCCAGTAACAGGATCATCCACTTAGCGAAGTTCGGCGGGGTCACGCGAAGATCTAACTCGGAAAGCCCTCAATCGGTGCCTTCCGAATAATTGTCTGAAACGCGAGCGACGAAGATTCAAGGCATAGTGACGGGTAGGATTTGCAGCAAGGACTTCAACGGAACTCCCTCGATCCTGGTCTTTCCGCTCTTATTTACCAAAACGAGAATGCCCACGGGTTTCGCCTTAGCCTTCCGCAGGGTTTGGATGGCCGCCTTGTGAGTTTCACCCGCTCGCAACACGGCATCCGCAATCAGAACTTTCTTTCCCGCAACACTGTGAAATGAGGGATTAACCAGGCCCGGGAGTTTTCTTTGAGCAACTCGGTGCGGTCTCACAACTGCGAATGGCTTATCGAGCTCTTTTGCGATTTCGACACCCAAAACCATCCCGCTCCCCTCAATCGCGGCAACCACATCCGGCTCACTGAACTCCGATGCACGAACGGATTCCTTCGCCAAATTAGCCAATGCCTCGGCGACCGCCGACATACGTTTCGCGTGCGATGCGAGAGAACTCCAGTCGACAAATACATCGTGGGGGGGATGTATCGCCGCTCGTTCCTTCCCCTTGAGTAGCAACCAGACGACCGTATCCGGTTGAACTTTCAATTCATCGGCTATGTCATAGTTTGAGAGACCTTTCGACTTAAGCTCCTGAGCCTTCTTCACTAATTCATGCGGAATCATTCGACAACCTACAACCCGATGATTCTTATGATTTTACGATCTCTTATAAGACGTAGGTTCGCTTGCAGCGGCTCAATGCCCCAAAGGGCGCAAATGACACGAGTGGCCGCTCCGCAATGCTTCCCCCAGCGTACTCATTTGAGATTCCATCCGGCGAAATCAATGGTCCCCTGAACCTTGCGGAGACCGAGCTCAGCGCGCAAACTTGTGAACCAGAGTGGCTCAAGGAAGGCACATCCTTCACTGATGTTGAAGTCCTGAACGGCATCCCAGTGAAGTACACTGTGAACCAATCCGGTGACGTGGACGCCTTCGTTCTGAAGGTTCAAGCGATGGCAACTTCTTGGGACGATAGAATCGTTGAGGATTTGAAGAAACATCTCGAACACGTTCTCGGCCTGAAAGATGATGTGACCTCGTTCTACCAGAAATTCGCCGATGAAAATGAACCGTTGTCTTCAACCTTCAAGAAACTACGGGGCCTACGTTTGATGCGTGGCGCAGATCTCTATGAGGCCTTGATCTGTTCAATTCTCTCACAGAATAATTCTGTAAGGTTATGGAATCGGACGGCTCGCCTTATGATGCAATACTTTGGTCCGCGAGTAAGCTTCCCGGACGGTTCTTCATCGTTTCTCTTCCCAGAAGTAGAAGTGCTTGCTAAGTTGAATCCGAGGACGCTCAGATCAAAAACGTCGATGGGGTATCGAGCCAAGCCTGTTGTGCAGGTTTCGCGAATGGTGGTTAACGGTGAACTCGATTTGACCGAGTTAACGAAGCAGACCTATGAAGATGCGATGACCTCCCTTCTTGAACTCCCGGGCGTTGGCCCAAAGGTTGCCGACTGTTTTCTACTCTATGGGGCTGGGAGTCTTGAGGCCGCGCCAGTGGACGTGTGGATTCACAGAGTTGTTACGAAGTTATACTTCCGCGGTAGAAAGGTCAGCAGGTTAAAGACTGCTAGATTTCTGCGTGAGCGTTATCGAGAGTGGGCGGGTTACGCGCAGTTGTATCTATTTGACTACGCTCGGAGAATAAACCCGAAAATGCAACCACAGCAGGAGTCCTAAACCGTTAGCTGCTTCGCTGCTTGGTCGGCTCTTTCGTGAGCGGTTTCCGTTTCAGTCTCGTGCCGCAGACCAAGCAGACCTCGGTATCGCCAGTTGGATATTTTCTGTAGCAGGCTGGGCAATAGAGAACCCAGTTGAATTTCTGGCGAATACCAATGGTAGCTAATGACTGGTAGGCTAGGCTGAGAGATTCCGCAACGTTCTGAACGGCGTAATCGTCGCTCACAATTACGGGGGCCAAGCCCTCCTTGCTGAGGTCCAGGGCCAAGGCAAGGATGCTTGTATCTGTCTTGGAGAGGACAACTTTGTCGCCGAGCTTTGTTGCTCTGGCGAAGACTTCGGTTAGGGAAGTAGAGGTGGGGGCTTTGATTTTCATTTTCCCTGAAGAGCTTGATACCGTTAACCTGTACGATGGTCCGGTCTGCTGGCGGAGTTCCTCAGCAACCTCAGGCACTGAATAACTATCGAATTCTAGGCCGAGCGGATCGAGTCCCATGATGAGGGCGGACGTATCCAGAACGAGAACTTTCAGGAACTTGTGCGCTCCATTTCGTGCAGGCGCGTTAGACTTCCCATTGGGGTTTCCTGACCCAGTCGAACGAAAGCTGTGTAGTGCTTCGATTTCGTGAGGGTCAATTTCACGTCGCGCGTAAGCTCCCTCTGGAAGCGGCCATCAGCCACAACTAGGGCTTTCAACTTCGGATCAACCATCTGAACCGACAGTTTTCTCTCCATTGACAAGACTGTTGGTCTTACCAGGTCGAGCGGACAGATGAAGGTGATCACGAAGGCGTCGACGGATGAATCGACGATAGGCCCACCGGCTGACATCGCGTAGGCAGTTGAACCGGTTGCAGTTGAGACAATTACGCCGTCTCCTCTGAATTGTAACAGGGGTTGAGAATCAACCCCCAGCATGAGTTCAAGCATCTTGGATGGGCTTCCCGAGGATACAACGAGCTCGTTAAGCGCATCAACCACATTCATACCGTTCATGTCAATCGCCAGTTTGGCGCGTTTCTCAAGCCGATACTTGCCTTTACTGAATTGTTGAACGGCCCAGACTGCCTTGTTGGGTTCAACTTCGGTGAGGTAGCCTCGCCGTCCCATGTTCACAGCTAGGATGGGCGTCTCCTTGTCGGGAATCGTCATGGCAGTCTTCAGAACGGTTCCGTCACCTCCCACAGTAACCATCAAGTCAGCCTTGAGGTCGCTTAGATCTTTCCCGCCGCCCAGCCGGCCTCTCTTAGCCAATTCCGATTCGGCAATCACCGAAATGCGACGCTTCCTCAACTGACGTGCCAGATCCGCTGCGATCTCGAGTGCCCGTGGTTCATCTAAGCGTGAGACGAGGGCGACCGTGAAAGCCAATTTTCTTCTACCGACCGACGAAACTGGGTACTTATTGCTAGGATAATTAAGGAATTCACCTAGTTTACAGATACGTAATAGTGTTGGCGATGAATGCGGGATGAAGATTTCTAAGGCTACTAGGAAATTTGAGAATTGGCTTGGGAAACGAATCCCTATCGTCCAAGCGGATTTGGACCTAAAGCATGTCCTGATGACGGAACACCCCTTCACATTCCTACGCGCTACTTTCTATCGTTGGGCTCAAATCTGGCCCGCCGTTTGTCCCGAGTTAGCGAGAGCGCCGATCGTGCTCGCGGTGGGCGATCTGCACGTTGAAAACTTTGGAACTTGGCGCGACGGCGAAGGCCGTTTGATATGGGGAGTCAACGACTTCGATGAAACCCACTTCATGTCATATGCCAATGATTTGGTCCGCTTGGCGGTCAGCGCGAACCTTGCCATCAAAGCCGGCCATCTCAAGCTCAGCAATGCACGTGCCTCCAGGGCAATCCTCGGTGGTTATACAGCAGGCTTGAAGGCGGGCGGAGTGCCGTTCGTTCTTGAAGAACATCATAGGTGGCTGCGAGAGGCAGCAATGGGGGAGCTTCGAAATGCCTTTCGCTTCTGGGCCAAACTGGATAAGTTAGCTAATGTGCGCGACGTTCCCAAGAGCGCTAGGAAGGCACTCCAGAGCTTACTTCCGGAAGACCCGTACCGGACCGTGCACCGTGTGGCAGGAGTTGGAAGCCTTGGTGGCGAGCGATTTGTTGCCCTTGCCAAGTGGGAAGGAGGCCGAATAGCTCGTGAAGCGAAAGCTTTGGCTCCGTCAGCATTCGTTTGGGCCAATGACCAAAAAGGCTCAAAGAGGATTCTCTACGGAGAAATTCTCGACTCCGCGAGCCGGGCCGCGGATCCACTCGTACGAGTAAGAGGACGCTGGCTCGTTCGCCGGCTTGCCCCAGATTGTTCGAGAATCGAACTTACTGAATTGCCCAAGAGAGTTGGTGAAGAACACCTTCTGGGGGCGATGGGATTTGAAACTGCAAACATTCACTTAGGAAGCAAGTCTGCGGTAAATGATATACGGCAAGATCTCGCGAGAAGAAAACATGATTGGTTACATTCAGCAATGGTCAAGATGACCGAGGCAGTTCACGAGGATTACGAGGATTGGCGCAAAGGATCCTAGGGTAAGCTAGGTTTGGAAGATTGATTCTCTGTTCCGTAATTAGGTTTGTCGACGGCACCTCCTCGCTGCTTGAAGGAGCCCGCAAAATCGTAGATCGTCTTGAATGAATTTTCTTTTCCAATCAATTCCGTGATCTTGTACCGGCCAAACTCGGTCCAAACCTTCTCCTGAATCTCGACCAAGACGAGGGTGATTCTTCTTTGTTTCAACATTCCGTAGACCTCACGCAACGCCGCAGCCGCGGAAAAGTCAACATCATCCATCGCGGACCCATCCAAGCAGAAACAAGAGACCTGTGGATTTGCGTCCGTCACTAATCGGAGGACCTCTTCTTTGAAGCCTTGGCAATTTGCGTAGTACATGCTATGGTTGAATCGGTACACAATAACGCCTGGAAGGAATTGGACGGGCGACGTAGTAGGAACCCATCGCCAGTGCTCGCGGTCGTCAATTGAGAGTAAGCTATTGCTAGGCCTATACCCTCTCCGGGTGTGGTCGAGGAGGGATAATGCGATTGCGAGGAGTATTCCTTGCTCGACACCGACGAGGACAACAGTTGCGGCAGTTGCAACCGCCACCCAGAATTCACTTGGGCGCTGCACGAAGATCTCCCGCATTTCCTTAACGTTAACCAATTCAGCGGCTATGATGAAAACGATGGCAGCGAGAACGGCGATTGGCATGTATGAGAGCGGGGCGGTTATGAAGAGTAGAACAGCCACGACGATGCCAACTGTTGTGAGCTGCGCAAGTTGGCTGCGACCGCCGGCGCTGTCAACCATCTCGGTTTTGGTTGGGCTGCCATTCACTACGAATGTTCCAGATAGTCCAGCGCCTATGTTGGCGACGGCCAGCCCGATCAGGTCGGCGTTCTCGTCGAACTGTTCATTGTAACGAGTGGCGTAGGCCTGGGACGTGGCCGCACTTTGGGTCACGACTATTATGAACATCGCAAGGGCGGCGGGAAAGAGTTGTTGAAGTATGTTCCAACTTATCGGTGCATTCGGAAAACCTACCTGAGGTAGACCACCGGGAATTCGCCCAACCATATCAACGCCGTAGGAGGCTAAGTTGAGGGTATAGCTCGCAACGATTAGGCCAATTACTGCGATCAAAGCGATCGGAATCTTTCTCGAAATTCTCCGGATGGTAAGTATCATTACCAATACGGCAAGGGAGATTGCTAACGCGTATGCATTCAGCTTGGATAGCTGCGCGAGATCAGTGACTAGTTCCTGTACTGGTCCAGTACCGTGAGGAGGGATTCCGAGCATATCAGGAATCTGCCTAATGGCGACCTGAACCCCAACACCCGCGAGGAAACCGACTAACACGGTTCGTGAGAGAAAATCCGCGAGAAACCCCAACCTTACCAAACGCGCGCCAATCAGCATAATCCCAACCATCAACGCCAGCAACCCCGCGTAGGCCAAGTATTCAGGAGAACCAATCGTGGCGATGCCAACCAAGCCCGCGGCCAAAACAGCGGCAGTTGCAGAATCCGCCCCGACCACCAAGTGACGCGACGACCCGAACAGGGCGTACAAGGCCATCGGAACAAGTATCGTAAAGAGACCGGTAATTATCGGAGTGCCTGCGATTCTCGCGTACCCCATAACCTCGGGGATAGCGAGAGTGGCCAGCGTAACTCCTGCAAGAATGTCCTTCGGGATCTCGGCTTTGCCTAAAGGCAGTAACCCTTGGAATAGAGGGAGCTTAGTACGTGGACGTTTGTTCTCTACGATCTTATTCTGAATCTAACCTCGCCTCCTATTGGACAACTGCCCGCCTAGTTGTTGCACCAT
The DNA here is from genome assembly GCA_963733055.1 of Candidatus Bathyarchaeota archaeon. GTDB lineage: Archaea > Thermoproteota > Bathyarchaeia > 40CM-2-53-6 > 40CM-2-53-6 > FEN-987. The sequence continues at coordinate 1,293,480 of CAVTBR010000001.1, read as the reverse complement.
CAATCTGATGAATCTCTCATAATATGTGTTCTTGAAATTTCAAAAACTTTGAAAGAACCTCCAGGCATCTCCAACCCTGAAGCCGCATGGATGCAACCACAGCCTGGCTCGTAGATGCAACTGAACCTGGTGTGCGAGCACAGGCTCTGATGTATTTCGACGGCCGCGCACGCGACGACCCTGCAGTGATGGCGGCACAGAAAGAATCTCTCATCCATGGCTCAATTGCTAGAATCCTCAACGGCTTGACCGTTACCTCTAACGCTACCGACCTTTGGGAGCCCAAGTACGGCGCGCCCTATCATCGACTCATAGCCCTCGCCCAAATGAATGCGCCTAGTAACGATGAGCGCATCACGAAAACCCTGGACGCATGCCTCGCAACCTTCGCAAAACCCGATGGAGGTTTCGGACGAAGCGACAGCCACCTCTGTGTCACCGGAAACATGGTGCGTACAGCTACGCACTTCGACCGTGGCGGCGACCCACGCGTGAAGAAAGGTGTCGAGTGGCTCCTCGCGCATCAGCGCGCGGATGGTGGTTGGAACTGCTTCCCCGAAGATGAGCCCGGTAGCACGGTCGACTCATGGGAGCCGCTCGCCGCACTAGGCACGATCCCCTCGTCACAGCGCTCGACTGACGTTGAACATGCTATCAATCGTGGCGTTGTATTTTTCCTCGAACAACATCTCGGCGTCGACGCGGGGTACGAGCCTTGGCGCCGCATCCACTTCCCTAGACATTACTACTACGATTTCCTCCAAGGCCTTGAGCTGGCCACAACCCTAGGCGACCCGAAGGACGCGCGCCTCAAACCCGCACTCGACTTGCTCCTTTCTAAAAGATCCGTGGACGGTCGTTGGGCACTCGATGCCACTCACCCCGATGTCGACCCTGAAGGTGACCCACCCTACAAGCCGATCTATGCGAAGATGATGGCTGAAACTGTTAGACTCGAGGTCGAGCCCCCCATCGTGCCGAGCCGTTGGTCCACGTTGGCAGCGATGCGGGTGCTACAGAATGTCGGATTAACGGACGCTGGCCAATAGTTAGACCCAAATCAGGTATGCATTAACGAAAAACTTGGTCGAACCCAACGCCTTTCAAAACTTTCTTATTCAATTCATTTCACCGAACCGAGAAAGTTTCCCAATTGACTGCGGAACATGGCTTAACGTGCAATGTGGTAGAGTCGGTTAGGATCCAAGTTGGGGTTGTAATATGGGTCTCCGTGCCGTAGAAGACCATGCCACCGCCTGCTGAAGCGTTTGTGATCTGACTCACAATAGCTGGACGTGATTGAAGCCGGTGGCGATCGATAATTTACTTCTGAGTCGGGCTCGTAGACGATGTTAAGACCGTTCTTTCTAGCTCTAAAGCAAAAGTCAACATCTGCTAGTTCCCTTTTGAAAGCTGAGTCGAAGCCCTGGAGATGTTCAAAGACGGTCTTCTTTGTCATCATGCAGTGCAGCGTAACCGCAGAACAATTACGAACAACATCCTGTAGCCCGAAGTAGCCTGGCCAGTCGGCGGTAACCATGCGAAACGCGTGCTCGCCTGAGCCTGAGAAGCCTAAGAGAACGTTGCCGTTAGGAAGAACCAGTCTTCCGCCCACTGCTCCCACCTCTTCGCGTTGACTGTGTTGCAGCATGCTTTCAACCCAGTTACGAGCGACTACCTCTATGCGGCCACTCAAGAAGACTAGGTGATCGCCAAGCGCGTGGGTCTTGACAACTTCATTTATGCTCGAATAACTGATGCCACGATCGGATTCCACTATCCTGCATCCCAGCTTCCGTAGGGTTTCCTGTTCGTTCCCTTCGGCTCGGTGGTTGAGTAAAACGACGACGTCAAGGTGCGGGTAGGTTGATTTCGACCTGATGCTACGTACGCAACGATACAATGACCCGCCATCACTCGCCAGCACTATCACGCTTACGGATGGATTCCCATGAATCCGATACGAGACTCTATATTGACCAAGGAGACGACCATCGGTGACTTCGGCGGCAATGCCTTGAGCTACCAGAGCTGAGCGCAACGCTCTCTTGGCTGATTTATACGCGTAAGGTTTTGAATCTGGCGAGTGAGCCGCGGAACCCGGAAACTTCCTCCAACTGTATAGCGGTTTTGGCACATGGTGAATCCTATTCGTCGTTTCTGCCACCCGAAGAATTAGATCATAGTCTTGGCTTCCTTCAAACCCATTCCTGAAACCTCCTATCCTCTCAACCACAACTTTTCTGAAGACTGAGAAGTGGCTTACGTAGTTCTCTGAAAGAATCAGGTCAGGAGACCAGTCAGGCTTGAAGAATGCTTCAACCCTCTTCCCAGACTCATCTAGCTTGTCCTCGTCGCTATATAGTAAGTCGATGTCGGGACCGTTGTTTAAGGCCCTCACGACTTCTAGACATGCGTCAGGTGTCAATTCATCATCATGATCTAGGAGCCCCACGAATTCTCCCGTGGCCATGTGGAGAGCGTGATTGGAAGCAGCGGCGATGCCGTTATTCTTTTCCAACTCGCTCAAGGTTATGCGTCGGTCCTTGGAAGCATAAGCTGAGAGTATCTTCTTGAGCTTGGGACTGTGGGATCCATCGTCGACTATGCATAGCTGCCAGTGCGGATAGACTTGGCTAAGAACAGAATTGATAGCTCGTCGTAGGATTGCAATATTAGTCTTGTAGACTGGCATTATGATGGAGATTCTCGGTAACCGTCTGAGGCTCAATGTGTCGTTCTCTAACATCCTGAGCCTTGACGGTGTGAAGGCGTGACGCTTAAGCCATACCCGGTATTCATCGTCCATAGTCGTCATTGTCTCGATAAGTAAGTCCTTCCGCAGCAGCCTACCGGTGGCCTCCTTGAGAAATCCTCTTGTGCCTTTGATCATGATTTGAAGAAGGCAGTTGCCGACCATCCTTCTAATCACCCCGAGGGGAGTGTTGAGTGGAGTTAGCTGGTCAATTCTCGAAGCTTGAGATCTCACGAAGTTGGTTACCACCCTTCTGGGAAGAGCGACCGCTAAGAAGACAGCCAAAATAATGCTTGAAAAAAACAGGAAAGCTTTCGGGAAATTTCGGTATCTGAGCTCTAGCTCGCTGATGGAAGCATCTGCTTCGGATTTGGTCATACTACTTATCCACGGCTCTGCTTCATCGCGAGCGCTCAGCGTCGCCATCGAACTAGATTCCTATAGGAGAAACGGTTGGGGTTCGCTTGAACAATCGAGCAGCCCTACAGATTAGAGATGTGTTTTTCGACTCTCTTCGACTACTGAGTGCAGCATTTCTTTGGATGATTTTCCAATCTGAGCCTCTCCTTGACTGGGTGGTCGCTGAGGTGTGTGAACATCAATTGGATCGTTGTATCCTCTTTTGAACGCGAGCTCGAGTCGCTTCAGATAATGATATTCTCTCATGGCGCGAAGTCTGGTTACCGTCGATAAGGAACCGCTAATGGCGCATTGTAGAAAGAGCGTCGGAATTGGCTGTGTCGCGTCTTGTGGCTCCGTGTTCGGGCGTAGGTTTGGATGTTTAATGTCAAAGACTCTTGCACCCCGTCCGACGCAACGCCAACGCCTTGCCAGCTCTCGTAAGTCGAGCGGGTCATCATGATAAGTTATCAATTCACGATCGAGGGTTACTGTAAGTCCTGCCGCGTTTAGTCGGACGATAAGGTCTATGTCATCATAACCCTCCTCATGGTAATCCTCATCGAAAAGGCCGTTCTCCTCTAGGAACCTCTTCTTCACGGAGAAGTTAGCGCAGCTCGTGTTAAGAGGGTGAAGATGCTCATTTTGGAGCAGTTGGGGCACGGTGGTTATGTTGAGTTCCACCCACCTTCTCAGATCTGTGAAGGGCAAGCCTGGATCCCACCTCATCACTCCACTGACCGCCGTTGAAGCCGCAGGAGAGGCTCTGTGAAAAGCGAGGTGCTCCTCAAATAGATTGAAGGAGGGAACGAAATCATCTGCTAAGAAGAGGGTTACTTCATTCGAAGCCCGTCGTAGACCGGTGTTGTTAGCTCGGGCTCTACTCATGTCGTTTAGCAAGCAATAATCTAGACTGACTTTTGATGAGGCCTTGAGAATCTCAACCGCCTCACGGTAGAACCCCTCAGGGGTCCTGTCGACAATTATCATCTCATAATCCTCTCTTTGAAGACTCTGTTGAGCGCCACGGTGTATCACTCGTATGACACTCTCCTCACGCCGCCAAGGACTGATGATGACCGATAGTTTCATGATCAATCTCCCTGAGCCGAATTAACGTGAATGAGTTGCGAGAACGAATTCATGAAGCTTCACAGATCACGTGTTCCGAGTTGGGCGTGTATTCCGGTTTAGGCTTGCGTAGAATGTTGATTACGAGCCAGACCAAACATAAGCCGATGAGTGCGAAGTAGAAACCAAAGAAGACAGGGTCGCGAAATACCTTTGACAAAAAGGTGCCCGTGATGTTTTGCCCTACGAGTCGGGCCCGGTCAAGGAAAAGGCTTAGACCACCCATCAAGATCGGAATGAGCAACACAATGCTCCACTGGATTGGGCGAATCCCTCCGCGCTTCGTCGCTTGCCCATATTTTGCTGTGTAGTAAGTGATGAAGACCATGCTAGTGCCAATCCCAGTATATGCCAACCCAACAAGGAGAGTGAAGTAGTTCGGAAGAACCTCCCACAGATTGGGAAACATTCCAAGTGGACCAGATACTATCGTCCTATCTGTCAATGGGAAGAACAAGCGCAACCAGAGAGCGTTACCCCAAGCTTGAACAAACACGAAATAGAATATGGTCGTCAGCAGGTAGACTCCGAATAGTTTTGGCCGTCGCAAAAGCGCAAGCAATACGAACGGTATCCCCCATAGGATCCAGTTAGGAAGCCAAACCGTTAGACCATACAACGCTGAGAATACAATCAAACATGCTGTGAGCAGGTTATCGAAACCGAAATCCTCCACGACAAGGAGATAGTAGATCAAAGCGAGGTAGACGGCGAATGCGACATAAATCGTGAACTGCGAGCCCCAGGGTAGGTTGAAGTTGCGTGCGGTAAAGTACCCACCGTAGGCAAAAATCATCTGAAGGAAGGGCCGTGAGATAAACGGGATCGCGAGAATGAATGGCGATAATCCGGCAGCAAAATACTGGAACCAAGATGTCTTCGTGTTCTTTGATGCGAAAAGCGAGAAGATCGGAAGAAGAGCCAAGGCGAAAGGCTTGAATGAAGCCGCAAACCCCAATGAAAGACAAGCAAGAATCCCAAACTTGGCCCGTTTAGTCGCCATCATCATCTTCGCGAAATAGAGGGCAGCCACGGTAAATGAGGCGGCCAAGATGTCAGTTTGACCCCAGCCGTATGTGATATACAGTATGAAGGGGTTGAGCATCCACGCCGCAGCCCCAGCCGCACGGTCTTTTTTTTCTAAGACACCCAAAAGTGCTACGAGCCCAAAAATGTCGAATAACAAGTAAGGTAGCTTTAGGAAGAAGAAGACTCTGTTCTGCGTGTTGTACGCTCCGCTGCCTATACTGTATGCCGGGTTGCTTAGAGTCTCTGAGATTGCGCTGGGAATATTCCAAGTGGTCCAAACGCCTAGAAAGCTGAAGACTCCAAGCTTTTCCAAAATGAAGAGATAGGCTCCATCGAGAACGTAGAACAACGGCGGGAACGGCGTAATGATAACACCTGGCGGATAGTTGACTGATTGAAATCGTTGAAAGTAGTAATTGTATACGTTCAGATGCCCATGGATAATGAAGTTGGCAATCCAAGTATGAAATACAATATCCCCTTGGATCGCAAACGGCATGAGCAGAAGACGCAGTAACAATCCCACTACGATAATTTTCGAATAAGGCCTCAGCAATCGAACACATCGCTTCACCCAAGCAATTGACCGAATCATTAGTTGCGAGCGCATTTCGAACCGTTCCGTCAAGTACTAGCAAAGCGTACAAGAACAGTCTACGCGTATTATGATTTAGCGCAACGAATCCTTCACAGCCGCGGTCAACTTTGCTTTACCCCGAGAACCTGGTCGTTTAGAGTCCTCAACAAGGTCTTTTATATCGCAGACGGTATCCCGAATTATGTGTAAGGATTCTTGTTTGGAAAGCTGTTAATCTGCGTCGTTTTGTTGTCAGTTGCATTCTCGACAGCATTGTACGCGTCGCCTAGCCCTACCCAGACAGCCAACACTACACAACTCACAGCGAATCCGGTGACTACGAGTTACGCGCTTCAAACACAGACTAACGTAGTCACGCAGGTCTCAAGCGTGCTGTCATCTCTGTCGTCCTCAGCAGGGGGTTTGACGAATATCCCGGGCTTTCCAATTGAGTCAATTCTTCTAGGTGTTTTTGTTGCGCTCGTATTCTTGGTGGTCAAGCGGTCGAAGAAACAAGTAGTTTAACCCGCGCCCATCGCCATTCAATTAGCAACCTCTTCTTCGGAAAACTGATCGAAGGTTCTTTCCCAGATAATGCTGCGGTCATGCAGACTGAGCATCGGGTTATCGAGTATATTGTCGCAAGTTCCGTTGTATAAGGCTCTATCAAAAATCGAAGGGTTCGGAGCCTTTGCCTCTCGCCGAATTGAGAAGGATTCTCAAATTGCGATTTGGGATGGACCGTATACTCACGAATTACCGAATGACGCCTCAGCGAAATACTACCTGTACGTTAGACCACACGTATACCTCGTAGGCTTCGGAGGAGATTATCCAGAATCTTTCATCAATCACTCGAGCAATCCGAATAGCAAAATCGTTTGGGACGGCGATATGGCGATTCTAGTTGCAATACGCGATATTGAACAGAACGAAGAAGTTACACTTGATTATGGATTTTCGCCATGATGTTGCAAGTCGAGTAGAGTCAGTTGCCCCGTCTTCCGCCCCACATCTTTCTGGCAGTGTGGGCAACGTTTGAAAATGAACGTACGCTTGTGGAGCACAGTAATCCGAATCCATTTGCCGCCACAATTGTTGCAGTACCTACAATCGTTGACAGACATGAACAATCCACCGATCCTAGGAGCGGTCAAGTCTTCGGACCTTACCCTATTGGGCACTGGATGGTAAAGTGCCCAGAGGGAGAGGTAACAGACCGGATTCCCGTCTAGTCTAAATTGGTGTGAATCTTGGATACCGGATGTATTCTAAGCGATAGGATAACGGGAGGAGGGTCTGGAATCTAGTGATGCAAGCCGCATGTTGCAAAACGAATGATAGGCATCTTCCCACATTTGTCATGGATAATTTTCTACGGCGTCGGTTCTCTCCTCCGAAGAAGAAAGTATCAAGATTCCTCTCAGCGGGAAGTGTTGTCGCGGATGTCGGCTGCGGACCGGGTTACTTCACCATCCCAATAGCCGAACTGGTCGGATCAACAGGGAAAGTATACGCAGCGGATTCGGATCCGAAATCAATCAAGATGCTGAAAGCGAAATCAGACGCTCAGGGGCTTGGAAACATCATCGAGGCGCATACCACTTCTGCCGCCAGCTTGGGAGCGATACCTGATCGGTCGGTTGACTTTGTGTTCGCAAACGGCGTTCTTTGTTGCATGGTAGACCATGCAGGTGCAATCGGGGAGATCAAGCGTATTCTGAAGCCCGAAGGACTAGCCTACCTCAGTGTCACCAAATTGTACAGGAAGACAGATCCAAAGGCGGTCACCAAGGAAGAATGGGGGCGAATGCTGGAGAGTTTCAGAATTAGTGAAAACGGCGAGGGTTTCCTAAATCGCTGGGCAACAGTTTCCATCAAAGACTAAGTTCGACCTATCAATCGCTAATCCGCCAAAGGCCACTGTCTAGTTTGCCCGGAGAATCGGGACGAGTTAACCTTTTAGACGAAGACTGGACCTAAACTGCTTTCGAGTTTAGGCTTACGGGCGAAGAACACTGAGCAAACCAGTTGACATTGGGTCCCTGAAGATCGGGCATTACGTGATTATCGATGGGGAACCTTGCAAGATAGTGGAGTTCGAAAAGTCAAAGCCGGGAAAGCATGGGGCCGCTAAGGCTAGAATTGTAGCCATCAGCGTAACAACTGGAACGAAGAAGAATCTGATCGGCGGCGTGGACGGCCGCGCGGAGGTTCCCATGATCGAAAAGAAAACGGGACAAATCTTAGCTTTAGTGGGTAATAATGTGCAGGTGATGGATATGGAAAGCTACGAAACCTTCGAGACCCCCGCGCCTGAGGATGAGGAGATCAAGTCTAAGTTGGCGCCAGGCGTTGAGGTTGAGTATTGGCAAATGATGGGCCAGAACAAGATAATGCGAACCAAGGGTTAATCCCCCTCCACCAACCCCTATCCCGCGGTGCCCCTGCCATGCCGTTAGTGTCCCAGATCAAAATCAAGAAACGAATGACGGTCTCCAACATAGCCGAACGAATGGAGGCCGTGAAAGTTCTTGGCATGGGAAGGTTCGGCAAAGCCGCGAGAATACTCAGTGAAATGTTTCAAGACAGAAACTACACAATCATTCTCTCCGTAGCCGGACCACTGATCCCGGGCGGCCTTAGAACAGTAATCAGAGATCTGGTGGACGGTGAGTATGTCAATGCGGTTGTTCCGACCGGTGCAAACGTTACGCATGATTTTCTCGAAGCGTTGGGACATAGGCATATCGTGGGATCCGAAACAGCGGACGATACGAAACTTCGCAAACGCGGCCTATCAAGAATCTACGACCTGTTAGTGACTCAAGAGGGAATCGAAGCCCTCGAGAAAGCTACCTACCGGATGCTGAACCGCATCCCCGAAGCGAAACGGAAGAACATCGGAAGCTACGAACTGTTATGGGAATTCGGAGAACAGATTCGGGATAGGAACTCGCTTCTCCATACCGCTCAGGCTCGTGGAGCGCCGATCTTTTGTCCCGGCATCTTCGATTCAATGCTCGGCCTCCACCTCTGGACCTACAGCCGACTCCACACACTCGTCGTCAACCCCTTCAGAGACTTTTCAAAACTCGTTGACATGACGTACGAAAGGAGGAAGGTTGGCGTGATAATTCTGGGAGGAGGCATGCCGAAACACCAGGCGCTAATCGCCAACACCTATAGGGGCGGCGTAGACGCCGCGATACAGATCACTCTCGATCGAGCGGATGGTGGCGGGTTCAGTGGTGCACCCCTTGAGGAAGCGATAAGCTGGGGTAAGATCAAAAGCCCGAAAAAGCTCGTTACCGTGGTCGGAGACTCCACCGTTCTGTTTCCCCTACTTACGGCGGCAGCCCTCGACCGAACGAAAAATTAGAACCCATCACCGGCTCCTCTTCAGGGCGGGAATCGGAATCCAAGAAGCTAGTCATAATATATGAATGACCTGCCAAGACGAACGGTGTGAGCCTTTGAGTAAGAAAGTTCTGATGATTGTGGCCAATCCGACAGTCTCCACCACTCTCGGCTGGCCTGTTGGATTCTGGGCGTCTGAGTTGATTCATCCCTACGATGCGTTGACCAAGGCGGGCTATACAGTCACTATCGCCAGCCCAAAGGGAGGCAAGGTCGAGTTTGATTCCTTAAGCGATCCGCGAGATGCATCCGGCTATTCGAAAGACGACACGTTGTCACTCAGCTACATACAGCGGCCTGAATTCATGGCACTTCTTGAGCACACGCCTTCGATCTCGAACTTGAACAGCGCCGATTTCAATGCAATCATTGTTTGCGGCGGGCAGTCGCCCATGTTCACTTTCCGCAAAGACCCAGCGTTGGCCACGCTATTCATGGAGTTTTACAACGCCAACAAAGTGAGCTCAGCACTCTGTCACGGTACAAGCCTGTTGCTAGATACGAAATTACCGGATGGGCAGGCGCTCATTCGAGGGAAGACTATGACTGGGTTCGCGAATAGTGAGGAGGATTATGCGGACAAGGTTGTTGGAAAGAAGGTCATGCCCTTTCGCATTGAAGATGAAGCCCGGAAACTCGGCGCCAATTTCGTTACGAAACCAGCCTTTCAGCCACACGCGGTCTGCGATGGAAATCTCATTACGGGCCAGCAACAACATTCCGGAAATGAGGTCGCGAAGTTGGTAATGCAGGCCTTGGATAGACCCTAAGGAGACTCGTGGCTTATTGCGGCTTAGATGGCGTAAGTTACAGACAGCTTTGTTGTCATTGAGCTCTTGATGAGAAGGGCAATTATTAGCCCAATTCCACTCAGTATTGTCGAAGCCAAGAAGGCATATTGAAACCCGGTGACGATCCCGGGTAGCGACGTTGCTAGATTCAATGGCCCGGCCGCTGGGTCTGTGGCGGATGCGATACTTACCAGCATGGCCAATCCTAGCGGGAGGCCGATACGCTGTGAGGTGTTTATGATCCCTGACGCAAGGCCTTCTTCCCCGGGCTCCGTCCCGGCGAGTGCAGCAATGTTCAACGCTGGAAATCCAATGCTTGCCCCAAACGCCCAGACGAGCAGCCCGGGCAGTATCCCGAGATAACCGCTAGAGACGGAAATCTGAGTGAGCAGAGCAGTGCCCAATGTGACGAGGGCCATGGACCCCACCAAAACCGGTTTCAGCCCAACCCGATCCACCAACCACGACGAGCCCCAACCTCCTGCTAAGAAGAAGATTAGCGCGGGTGGAAGGAAATCGAGGCCTGCGTATAATGGTGAATATCCCGAGACTTGTTGAAGATAGGTGGTCAGTAGGAAAGTGAGTCCTCCAGCTGATGCCGTGAGTATTAGAGCAAGCACATTTGCGGTTAGCACTGTGCCTCGGCGAAGGAAACCTAAAGGCATCAACGGCGACTTGGATCGATACTCAATCGCCAGGAACAAAGCCAGTACTAGAACCGACACGCCAAGGGGCAAGAGAGTTTGGAGAGATGTGAAGCCGTCAACGGCAGCATTCGTTAATGCATATACGAGCAGAATTTGCCCGCCCGTCACCGACAGCGCGCCCGGCAAATCCAAATGCCGGTCCAACGCTCGACCAGGGTTATTCATCAGAAACTTCTGAGATAGAACAGCCGCCCCAATACCAATCGGAACGTTCACGAACAGAACCGACCTCCACCCAAACGCAGCGACTAAGACGCCTCCGGAAATTGATCCCGCGGCGAAGCCGGCTGAAAGAACGGCAACGAAAACGCCGATAGCACGATTCCTCTCTCTTCCCTCAGCAAAGGTAGCCACGAGAATAGACAAGGCCGTTGCAGTTGAGATAGCGGCCCCAATGCCTTGGACTCCTCTGGCAGCGACTAGGAGTAGGAAGGACGGAGCTATGCCTCCGATGAACGAGGAGGCCGTGAACAGGACGATTCCGAAGATGAATAGCTTCTTCTGGCCGTACACGTCTCCCGCTCGTCCGCTCAGCATCAGGAACCCCGCCAACGTGAGCCCGTAAGCTCCGATGACCCATTGGCTCTCGGCGAAGGAGATCGCGAGTTCAGTTCGTATTGTGGGTAGTGCAACTTGGACTATGGAGAAATCAACGACATCCAGGAATCCGGCCGCGATGATGAGAGCGAGAATCAGCCGAGCGTGAAATGTGCTCGCGACGCTTTCCGTTTTCTTCATGCCCACAACCTTCACTCGGATTCTTCGACGCCTATCCTCCGGCGTCTAGGTCCGAGGGGGCTAAGTTGACTAATAGACTGAACCCTCAGTCACAAGTAAGCGAATGAGTCTAAGCCCTGACGCATAATTCGAAGCTCATCGAGCTTAGCTTATTCTCATCTTGGCTTTTCTCACGAGTCTTCCTAGTTTCATTCCGACTCTTCCTTCAGCTTGCTCAACCTCACCTTTGAGTTGCGCAAACCTGTCGTTTCTCAACTTACCTACATGTACCCGAAGTTTTCCTTTGAATTGTTTGCCTCTACCCCTGATTTCGGCAGAGCTCGTGGGCAATGAGACTTTCATTTTCATCGAATCTTGGTAATTGGTTTCGCAAGACTTGAGCCTTGTTCCACCTGGTGGAATAAACGATAAACATCGAATCATTTCAGGGGAATCAAGCGACAGTCCGAAGTGGGTTTCATCGAGAACATCCTCCCGGAGAGCATTCTCTTATCTCGAACAGAGGCGTACAAGGAAGAGGTCCGAGTTGGGAAGCGCACATGAGTCCTCGAATCATTGGAGACACAAGAGGAAGTATAGGCCGGATATTTCTGACGATATGCTTCTCACGGTAATCATTCGTGGTAGGAAAATGAGAGATTCACAATGGGTTGGTGTTCTCAATTCCGTGGGTAGAGTTTCTCCATCTGGAAGAAGATTGAAGATTGTTTACAAAATTTTAGGGCGAAAAAGGTATAGGATAATAACGGCCTACTGGTTGGATTGATTTAGCCATGAGCGAGATCTGGTACGATAACGAGGAAGATGTTCTGGGCATACAAGTGGCAAATGGAAAGTATTGGAAGAGCGTGGAGGTTTCAAGGAATGTTGTAATAGACCTCTCGAATGACGGAGAGATCATCGGTGTCGAAATCTTCCAAGCGAAGCGACACCTCAAGAAAGACGCGCCACTGATCGTCGCCAAGGCAACGAACAAGTCGAGACCGTAGCAGCCGAAAGCTCTCTGAGCTATTGGAATCCTATTCATTTCACTCTAGCTATATGGGCCTCGAACAGGTCCCGTTTGAAAGCCCTTCTCTCTGCCGGATATTACGTTTGATTGTCTCAGTAACAATAGCAGACTCGTGCTGGATAGACCGGAGGGTAGCTGTAGTAGTACGGGTAAGCCACGTAGTAGACAGCCGGGTACGTGTACCAGATAGGTGCCGCATAACAATAGGCTCCGAAATACGGTAAATAACACATTACAACTATCACTGCTTAATCAGGAACGGCTTCGTTTGTATATAACAATTTGCGCAATCTACGCAAGTCGCTCTTGGGAAATGGACTGCCCATTTTCTCTTCAGCATTTGCCACAGTTCTGTTTTGGAGATGTCATGAACTAGGCCTCAGTGGAGGTCTTGCGATTCTACTGCTCGGCCTTCCTTCTCCAACTTGCGTAGGGCTTCAAGTACGTCTAGAACTGAATACCTGAGTTCGGTTGCGGCTTCGTCTGGCCAGATGAGTCCGCCGCGTTCCTTCATGTAGCGGAACAGCTCATCCTTTAGTTTCCCAGAGCTGGGTTTTGCTATCGCGTGAATCTCGGCTACGCGACGTCTCACCGCACAACCACCTGCCGCTTACCCGGCACTAACGCCAGCTTGGCTGCAATCTGTTTCGCCAACGCGATTACCTAATGTACACATGCTTAACCGACCTAATAATAAGACCAAAACGAGAACGCGTCAGATGTTTGAGGGTAACGCTGAGGGGTGAATAACGTTTAATAGGATTCTGAGGAGTAGGAATTTGGATGTTCCTATGGCAACCGTGAGTGTAACCAGAAGGGGTCAAACCACCATCCCGGCGGAGTTCAGGAAGAAATACAGGATTGAAGAAGGTACGACCTTGGAAATTGAGGATACCGGTGAAGGATTGTTGATAAAGAAAATGATCTCGACAATCGACCTAGTTGGCACTGGGAAGGCATCACAACGCGACATCTTCGCACGGCTAGACAAAATGAGAGCGGAAAATGAGCGGTAGAAAACGCGTCCTCTATGACACGCGGTTCATTGCCGCAATCTATTACCCTAGTGACGACGATGAGGCATCGAGGATTCGAAGAGAACTTACCACCAACTTGTCCAAGTATGTCTCCAGCGTTACCGTTTATGAACTCTACAAACTAAGCTTAGAGTCGGAGGACCGTGCAACTGCCGACCTTCGGACTGAACTCCTGAAGCGTGACTTCACGATTGCAAATCTTGACTGGAAGATCGCCAAAGAAGCAGCTCTCTTGTGGAAGAGATATCGCGTCCCAATGGCTGACGCCGTAATCGCGGCAACGGCACTGCAACTGAAGGCAAGCTGCGTCTCTAACGACTCACACTTCGTTAAGATGAAGGAATTGCGTACCCGATGGGTCTAGACACCCGACCTCGGCCCAAGAACATGCTTCTACTAGAAGTGCACAGGCCAAGACTTCGGAACGAATCGGAGTAAGATTGACGCGAACTGCATTGCAGCTGCGGCGAACTGCGATGCAGTTGCTCATTTCGTTCTAGGGAGATGTACTTCTAGTAGGCCTCGTTTGAATTTCTTTGTGGCTCGTTTCTCGTTTACTGGGACGGGCATGCGGATGATTGCGTGATAGGAGGTGAATTCTCCGTGCCTGTGTTTTGCCCCGAGGTCATGGAACGTGATTCTTTTCGTTGTCGCGGCGAACAGTTCGATGGAGTCTTTGGTGGGTAGTTTTAGTTTCACGGACTTTTGGTTGGCGTAGGGGAGGTCGACGGTTAGGACGACTTCTTCGGCGGCTACGAATAGGTTGTATAATGGTTGGATGGCGGACGTTGCGGTGTTCCATCCCGAGCCGTGAGGCGGGGAGGTGTTGACTCTGGTTTCTGTACTCATGGAAGCTTACCCGTAGAGTGGGGGTAGGTCGTATTCGTGGGACTTGTTCATCTTATTCATCTCCTCGTGCGTCCGATGCATCATATCCTTACTCCGCAAGCGAAGCTCCTCTCCGTTCTTCAGAAGCTCTGAAACGTCCACCTTCAAGTCTAGAATCTTGTTAACGGCGGCGAGGGCTGCTCCTGCGGCTTCGGGGTCGGGGTAGTTGTAATGGGATTGGGTGAGTAGGGTGATGGCGGGTAGGTTGGTTTCGGCACACTTCCGAAGGAGAAGGCCATAGGCCCCGACGATGTACCCTTCCTCTAGGACCTCGGCGGATCCGTGCAGTTGAGGCTCCAAGTCTTTGGCGGAGAGGGCGGCGAATACTTTGGGTACGTCTATGTCCTGACGATTAGCAACAGCCATGCCGCCTAACGAGAGCATTAGTTTCGCATTTTTGCTGTGAGCCCAGTCGACGAGGCCGTTGGCGAGGGGGCGAATGAGGGGGCTTGGGATTACGGTTTCAGATATGATGACGACTAGTCCATTTCCCGCGAAGATGCGGAACGGTGCTTTGGGTAACCCTCCGTGAAGCACGATCATGGGAGGGAGGAGGTCTGATTCTACCGCGCCCACTTCCCTAAGCTTCAGATCACTGATTATGTGGGACGCGGCCAGTAGCCCTACAAGGCCTACGTCTGGTAGACCGTTAATGAGAACTGCGCCTTTCGGGACCGTGCCGGTTTCGATGATTCTTAACCCGCCATTCGCAGACAGGTTATCAGGCATCAATGAACCCCTTCCGACAAAAGACACTCGAAAGCAACTTCTGGCCGCTAATTAAACGGTTCGCAAGAAGATGACGTAACACAGTTCTATCTCGTGCCCGTTTTACGCTTCAGGGGTCTTCTTCTGGTGTGCGAGTCTTCGTGATAGAAGGTAGCCGAAAAGGTAACCTAGAAGTGGGAACTCAACCAGAATCTCCCCGTAAGACACCAACCGTAGCGAATATAATTTAGCTACAGCGACCTCGCTGAGGGTACCCGTCCTATTGGGAACAAAGAAACTCGATATTCCTATGAGGAAATCAATCGCTAGCAGAATCAAAGAGAAGGCGACCGACTTACGAATAATCGTGCTGCCGGGAAGTTTTTTCTGAAAGACAACAAACAGGAAACCGAGTACCGCTCCAATGATTACGCTTATGATCGGTAGACCGACAATGACTATCACCATGACGATGTTCCATATCATTGGGAGAATTGCTAGAGCCTGAGACGATTGCGTCAAGCGCGAAGTAAGAACGGGCCATATCATGGGAAGAAAAATGAAATAGGCGGTGGTTGCGCCGACAATTCCGTAAATGAGGCCGACAAGCGCTCCAACTAGCGCTCCTTGACGAGTATCACCAGGCGGTCTGTGCGTTAATTCTCGCTTGCTTTCAGGAGCTGCGTTAAGCGGGGATTGGCAGTTGGTACAATAGCTATACTGGTCGCTTACTTTCGAACCGCATTTTTTGCAAGAAATGAGAGGCATTTATGTTATCTTCGGGCTTCTCTTTTCGAGGCATTCTGTATTAGAGTTAACCATTGTTCGTCACTTATACTGATGGCATGAGCGCATACGCCAGACACCTTTTCCGGGATCACTTTTCTGGAAAAGGGCGTTTCCGGCCAAGGACAAATGAGAGAAAAATCAGGGTGTAGCACATGATGTGCTACACGGGAGGAAGAAGAAGGTGTCCCACACTGTGTCCACCGCTGTGTTTTCGAGGTGTCTCTGCGGGAAAATCAGGTGACCTTCACCCTCGTTTTTCCCCGTACTCTCACTTGATGGTTCAACTGCGCCACAGTTCCGCCGAACTGTGTCCCAGTTCGTTCCCTGCTTGCTTCGATCGGTGCGCGTTTCACCAGCAGAAACCCCCCCTCCTGCCGAAATCATGGTGTAAGTCACTGTGACTTACACCCCTGTTTTCAGGGCGTTTCTCAGGCGAAAATCACGGCGTAGCACACCGTGTGCTACACCCTCGTTTCCCGTAGGAATGGGTCTGACGTAGGGTGGACCACACCCCTTAGTCAAAGGTGGATCCCGTCCCATACAATCTTTCCCCGTTTTTCCGTACCCATGTGTGAATGGAAACCGTTGAAAGCGGCACCGCTTTCCGGGAAAAAGGTGCCGTTTTCGTATCTCCGTCATCGATGTGCTGAAGGCTGCGTCAAGGCACATAATGGTTCTTCGTAGTTGGAGTCGGCAGAACTTTCAGCTGATATGGAAAACCTAGATAAGAAAATTTTAGGTGATCTTCTCCCGCCGGACGGCTCGCGCTACGCTGCGCGGTCGTAACGTGTTCGGTGGGTCTAGTAGGGGCCGTATGTGTAGGGTCCGTATGGGCCGTATGCTTTAGGCCGGACCGCGGCAAACGCGACCGGGGTGGGTGTGTAGTACGCGTAGAACTGTGGCGCGACGTAATATGGCGGATACGCAACCCAAGTTTCCTTGCTCAATCACAACTCACCTCTAACAGATCTCTAATGCAAACCAGTCATTGGGGCACGGCAGGGAAAATCTTAGCTCTACACATTCCACCCGTCTTCTTAAACCGAGTATCAGCCGGGCCGAGAGAACTTTTAGGTTACGGGTAACAACGCATGAACTTGATTCGAGAGCGGGTTTTGAATGAGTGCGCCTGAAGGTCTGGGTAGATCGCTTAGGGACGCGGTTAAGAAACTGCTCAGGCTGGCCGTGGTCGACGAGAAAGCCGTCAAGGAACTCGTACGCGACCTTCAACGAGCACTGCTTCAATCCGACGTCAACGTAAACCTCGTTCTGCAAATCTCCCAGGCAGTCGAGAAGCGATCGCTGGAAGAGAAGCTACCTCCGGGAATTTCCCGCCACGATCACGTTGTGAAGGTGCTGTATGAGGAACTGACGCGATTCCTTGGGGAGGAACCTGCGAAACTGGTTATCGAGCTGGGTAAGCGACAGGTGGTTATGCTCGTTGGGATTCAAGGAACCGGGAAGACGACCGCGTCAGTTAAACTGGCTCGGTTTTACCAGAAGCGTGGTTTACGACCGGCGATCATCTGCGCTGATACGTATCGGCCGGGGGCGTTTGAGCAGTTGAAGCAGCTCGCGGACAGGGTTACCGTCCCAGTGTACGGGGAACCGGGTTCGAAGGATCCTTTGAAGATTGTTCGGAAGGGGATGGAGCAGTTTGCGGGCGAGAAGTATGACTTGATCATCGTCGATACGGCGGGGAGGCACAAGGACGAGGCGGAACTCATGAGCGAAATGAGGGACCTGGCGAAGCAAATTCAACCTGATGAAATCATCTTAGCCATAGACGCTTCGATTGGGCAAGCCGCGACGTCGCAGGCTGCGGCGTTCAACGACAGCACTAGGATTGGGTCGATCTTGGTGACGAAGTTGGATGGGACGGCGAAGGGAGGAGGCGCCTTGTCGGCGGTTGCGGCGACGCATGCGAAGATCAAATTCATTGGGACCGGTGAGAAGATCGACGACATAGAACAATTCATACCCGCCACCTTCGTCGGCCGACTCCTCGGCATGGGCGACATCAAATCCCTAGTCGAGAAGGTACGAGAGGCACAGGTCGAGATTCCCCAGAAGAAAGCTAGGGCCTTTCTGGAGGGAAAGTTCACCTTGAAAGACATGTACGAGCAAATGGTGGCGGTTAGGAAGATGGGGCCGCTGAAGAAACTGGTGGGGATGGTACCTGGAGGGATGAACATCCCTGATGACGCGATGGAAACCGCCGAAAAGAGACTAGACGCGTGGAAGGTGATTATACAGTCGATGACCAGGGATGAGATTGAAGACCCCAAACTCATCGACTCATCCAGAGCCAGAAGAATTGCCCGAGGCTCAGGAACAACTGATAGAGATGTGAAGGAAATGATCAACCAATATCACATGATGAAAAAAATGATGAAAACCATGAAACGTAGGGGCGGAGCCCTAGGAAGAGGAGGCAAACTGCCCTTCCCAACAAGATAACACTTGATTTTTTAGTGCCTTTCCCTCAGTACTTGATTGAAACAACAGTTGACCCAACCGACAGCAGCCAGTAAGCCTTCCAAAGACGACAACACTCTAGATGAGTGGGATACGATTAGAACTCTTCTTGAGAAATTTGATGATCGAATACAAGACTTACGAAAGCTCGGCTTTACCTTCATAACGGCTCTCTTGACTGCACAGTCTCTTTTGTTACCTGATTCCTCAAAATTCTCCAGTTCTAGCACTACGCCCCTTCCAACACCCATTAAACTGATGGTGATTATGGTCACTCTTTGTCTCATCGTTGCATTGCGATTGATTGAAAGGAACTATGACCTCTTTGAGAGAGCCGCTGTGACTAGAGGTCTTGTTATTGAAAGACGGCTGAACTTGGAACTGACAGAAATCATTTCAGACAGAGCACGTAGTGATCATTTCTCCTGGTATGTAACGGCCGCCTATGCCTTTTTCGCAATAACGGCAGGGACTGTCGGGTATTTTGTTGTAATCCCAACTTTTCAAATTTCGATACTTGTCCCAAGTCTCGCGATGCTACGAACGAGAGTTCTCTTCCTGTCTGTCGCAATCACAATCGCGATCCTGTATCTGATAGGTAAGATAAGGCTCACTTTTAGTCATAGTATTATTCACGGTCAGAAGAGCGTTCCAGTAGATTGGACCATTTATCCACTTGAGTGCAAGGAGGATGAGTGGGTAACGATCACAGTTACCAACTTGGATGACAAAGAATGTATTACATTCGTGCCGGGAGAATTTTTGTGGAAAATCCGATGTCAGGACCCTAAGCGGGAGGATTTGAACAAGTCCACTCCGGACCTCAAGGAAGCAATAGTCGTCAAACCTGAAAATAGTCATACCTGGCTATGGAAAGCAGAAGGCCTTCCTACTCTCCCGGGAGTCTACGAACTATTAATACCCGGTAAGTTACCAGGTGAGTCGAATGCGGTTCCGCTAAAGAGAAAGGTAATCATCACACGCTAACGAGGATTATCCCTTGACTCACCTGATGAGTGCAACGACAAGAAAGATGTCTAGAACATGTTATCCCTGTTTATTGCGTTGAGAAATTAGTTACTACCGACCTTCGGTGAGAGCCTCCACAGATTCAGCTCCCGTAAGTTAATTAGCCGCGGGTAATTTGCTAACAAAATTCAAGGTTATGCCGTATGGTTAGGCGTTCGAAGGGTTACCGGTCAAGGACAAGGTCCCTTTTCCATAAGCATCCTCGCGAGAGAGGAAAGCTCGGGCTGAGCAGAATCTTGAGGGTGTACGAGCCGGGGGAGAAGGTGACGATTATGCTGGATTCTTCCGTTCACAAAGGTATGCCGCATAGGCGGTACCACGGTAGGGTTGGTGTGATTCATGAGAAACGGGGCAAGTCGTACGTTGTTCATGTTGAGATGGGGAAGCAGACCAAGCAGATCATCGCCCGCCCAGAACACATAACACCCCTACGCTAAGTGAACCCCCATGCCAAGAAAAATTATCGATTCAAAACCCACTACCACGGCTGAAGCTAGGAAGACATTGGAAAAGGCGAAGGAAGACGAGCTCGGGGAGTTCCAAAGGCGCACGCTCGACTACGCTTCCAAGTTTGCCAAAGTCCCAGCCCCAAAGGCGGAGAAGCTGGTTCGGGAGTTGGGTGAGAAGTTTCAGCTGGATCGGAAGGACGCTATTCAGATCGTTAACACGATGCCGCAGTACGTGGAAGAACTTCGCACAATACTCACCGTCAAGGGCAGAATAATCAGCGCTACTCAGTTAGAGGATATTCTCAAACTCGTCAAGGGATATCGGGAAGACTAGGTTACCGAACGGTAACTAAGTCTCCGTCACCCTGCGCTCGCCGAGAAACCTAGTGTTCATGCTAGGTTTTGTGTTTGATCGTGAACTTGCTACCTTCTGCGGTAAGGCTGTTTACGACCAGCTCTGATTGCGTTTCTTTTAGCTGAACCGCGCCCAAGAATAGTAGGGCGAGCGGGCAGATTGTGTCGCTGGGTATCTTAGGATGTACGGTTTGGGCGAACGGGCATATGACATTCCAGTCCGTCGAGTCATCAGTTTTGGTCTTATCAACCTGACAATCGTTCGATAGGAGGATTGCACGCATTGCCTCAACGGGGTCGGGCGAGTCTCCAACGAGCTTCTCCGCTACTCTGGTCGCTGTAGTCATCATGAATTGGTCCGCAACACGTTTCGATGTTACACCCGCCAAACGCTCGTACAGGCTTGAGATCAGGGTATCCATAAGCACGTGGTAGGCGAAGAAAGTGGGTTCGGTCTGGTCGGGCATCTTAATGCATCCTCGCGCCCACTACAAATCCTTAGAATTTACAGGTTCCGATTATTTGGAGGGTAACGATGTCTCTCAAGAATCATGCAAGTATTTTGTCACGCTTTTTTCAATCTTGAAACAAAATACCGCATCGCACAAAACTTTCGCCTTATCCAGCAACGGGTTGGAGACAGGGAAGATTGGGCT
The DNA here is from genome assembly GCA_963733055.1 of Candidatus Bathyarchaeota archaeon. GTDB lineage: Archaea > Thermoproteota > Bathyarchaeia > 40CM-2-53-6 > 40CM-2-53-6 > FEN-987. The sequence continues at coordinate 1,272,533 of CAVTBR010000001.1, read as the reverse complement.
AACGAGCAGTTTGGTGTCATACCGTGTATGACACTCGTGAATAGATACAGCGAAGATTAAGCAACTGACCCCTGTTAGGGGGTGGGACAGGAAGCTTTTTTCCCCCCGAAAACACCATTTTAGGTGGATATGCTAAACCTTGCCCGCACTAGGCCACCCTTCGCGAATCACCACGACTGAGAAGGCACATAGGCCAACCCTCTGCTGGCTCCCATAAAACGCGAAAAAACGCGTCTACTTCTGGAGACATGAAAGATGAGTGAGAGTACAAGAAGCTCAGAGTACGGCGGAGGCATGAGTTCAAGCGCCTCAAGATACAGGTCAAGCGGCCCATCTGAAGCCGGACTTCCTCCCAGGCTGTACGAAGAGTACGCCTACGTCCTAGACTACTTACAATATGGCAGGCCGGCCGCAGACAAGCCGAGACACCTAGCACTCCCCACAGTCCAGGTTGTGGGTGAAACCTACTTCACCCTGCTCGAAGCGGAAGTTCGCGCTGGCACGCAGGTTAACCTGCACGAGCGCGTTTACATTGGGAAGGACCGGCGTGAGAAGATTAATCGAATCATCGGAAGAATCGGGTTCAACGACCTCACAGCCAACGCCAAAGCCGAAGTACTCTCGGTACTCGAAGAACTAATCACAAACCAAGAGCAGCGGTTCGTGGCGTTCTTCAACAATTCCCAAGCTATCACACCGCGCATGCACGCCCTAGAGCTGTTGCCCGGGATTGGTAAGAAGTCGATGTGGCAGATAATCAACGCTCGGGAAAAGAAACCGTTCGCCAGCTTCAAAGACCTCAAAGACCGCACAAGCGTGGGCGATCCGATCAAGGTCATAGCGAAGCGAATACTCGATGAGCTGGGCGGCGGAGAAAAGTACCGGATCTTCTCCCGAGCCCTTTAGAGATCCTCCCCCTTGCAACCTAGGGTAGTCATGCACGTCGACCTCGACTACTTCTACGCCCAATGCGAAGAGAACGCCAACCCGGCGATTCGAGGAAAGCCCGTCGTCGTATGCGTATACTCCGGACGAACAGAGGAAAGCGGCGCGGTCGCCACCTCCAACTATCTGGCTAGAAAATACGGTGTGAAAGCCGGCATCCCAATCGTACGCGCCAAGAAATTGTTAGAATCCGTAGACTCCGCTTTCCTTCCAATGAACCGCCCCTACTATGAACAAGTCTCCGGAAGAGTTATGGATATTCTTCGAGCCCACGGCGACGCTCACGAAAAGATGAGCATAGACGAAGCTTTCCTAGATATCTCAGACAGAACGCAGCTAAATTACGATTCAGCTCGCGAGATGGCTCGCGAAATAAAGAATGAATTGCTAACTGAAGAACACATCACATGTTCGGTTGGGGTTGCACCGAACAAGGTGGTGGCGAAGATAGCTTCGGATCAAACGAAACCGGACGGGCTCACGGTCGTGAATCCCGGAGAGGTCAAAGACTTTCTTTCTCCGTTGCCGGTAGGTAGGATTCCAGGCGTTGGAGTGAAAGCCGAAGAAAGATTGACTCAACTGAACGTTTCGACGGTAGCTGAACTCTCGGCGCTCTCTCCCACCGTTCTCGTGGAAATATTCGGAAAAAGCCTCGGAAGCTACCTGTACCAAGCCTCGCGGGGAGAAGATGATGAACCGGTTAAGGAGCGGGAGCAGCCAACTCAATTCAGTCGCATCGCCACGCTCAAACAGAACACGCGAAAACCAGAGGAAATCCTTCCTCTCCTGACAGAGTTAGTGAACAGCGTGGCGGAGAAGACGAAAGCAAACGGGATGAGCTGCAAATCCGTCGCAATCATAGCCATACTCACCGATCTGAGCATGCACAGCAAATCCAGAACCCTAGAAACCTCAACCTCCGACGCCTCAATAATCGGCACCGCGTCAAAGCAGTTGATTGAGGAATTCATGCAATCCACGCCTACCGCAGTACTCCGAAGAGTGGGCGTCAGGGTCTCAGAATTGACGAAGCCAACCGGACAAACAGATATCTCAAAATTCCTAACCGCCTAATACCTCAAATCTGAATCAACTCTCTGAGAATGCAGGGATTCGGTGTTGGGTTGGGTCCGTCGCGAACTCGATGAGCTAGGCATACCTCCGCTGAAACGGTTTGGTCAACACTTTCTTCTAGACAAACAAATTCGCGACATACTCATTGACAAAGCTGAGTTATCGGACAAGGATACGGTTGTCGAGGTGGGCTCAGGCCTCGGCTTCCTCACCGCAATTCTAGCATCCCGTGCCGGTCATCTGGTCGCCATCGAGAAAGATCGAACTCTGGCGACATTTCTGGCGGAAAAGTTCGCGAAGAGTCCGAATGTCGAAGTAATTCAGGGCGATGCGCTCGAGATTCAAATCCCGTCCGGCGCCAAGGTCGTTTCGAGCCCGCCTTACAATATCTCATCGAAGCTCACGCTCCACATCCTGGGCAGTGGGTTCGAATTGGCAAGCTTGCTGTTGCAAGAGGATTTTGTCAAGAGGTTGACCGCGCCGAATGGCTCGCGGGAGTATGGGAGGCTCTCGGTTATGCTACAAACTAAGGCCCGAGCCGAATACGTAACCCAAGTCCCGGCATCTTCTTTCTACCCGAAGCCTAGGGTTGATTCCGCCTTAGTAACAATCAAGCCAAGCCCGCCCCCCATACCAGTACTGGACTCTAAAACGTTCGAGTACCTCGTCCGGGATTTGTTCACTCAACGCCGCCGGAAATTACGTGGCGTCCTATCCAGATACCTAGCCGCCAAATCCCCTACGATCAAGGAGAGGGTTCTTTCTGAAGTGGGGTTCACGGAGAAGAGGGTCTACGAACTCACCCCAACCGAATTCATTACGTTATCCAACATAATCGCAGAGGCTGTCAAATGATGATTCGGATCTGGTTTGGATGAATGTGAGAGTCGTTTTGGTTGAGCCTGAGAGTGCGGGGAATATTGGCGCTGTGGCGCGGTCGATGAAGAATTTCAATCTCTCCGACTTGTACATAGTGAACTCGAAGACGCCGCTGACGGTGGAAGCGAGAGCGTTCGCGATGCACGGCTACGACGTGCTCACCCGAGCAAAGAAAGTCAAGAAGCTGAAACAGGGACTAAGAGGCTTAGACCTCGTGGTCGGAACAAGCGCCATACCCGCAACCAGCAGCTCAAACCTTGCACGAATCCCCGTCACACCCTTCGACCTCGCGCAACGAGTCGAGGCGTTCAAGGGTAATGTTGGAATCCTCTTTGGCCGAGAAAGCTCTGGGCTGAGTAACAAAGAGCTAAGGGCTTGCGATTTTATCGTGACGATACCCGCGAACCGCAAGTACAATGTTCTAAACATCGCTTCAGCCGCGTCAATCATTTTCTATGAACTCTTCAGAACACGGACCGCCAGACGAGCACCAATATTGGCGACCAAGGCAATGAAAGCTAGATTGCTACTAGAGTTTGGTCGCTTGGTAAGTCGAAGCGATGTGCAGAGGCACAAGCAGCCTTTGTCCCAGCGGTCTTTTCGTAACATTGTCTCTCGCTCTTTCATGACTCGAAGGGAAGCGACGCTTCTTCTCGGCGTGTTCAGAAAGGCATCGGCTAAGCTCACGTAAGCTTAAGTAACAGCCAAAGCAATCTCGCTAAACTCTCAGAGAAGGTAAGGGTCATGAAGGGTAGAAACTACAGGGTCACAAAAGGCCAACCGTACACGAGGCTGAAGTACATTCACGGAACTCCCCCTTCAAAGATCTCAAGGTTCATGAGCGGCGATCTCAAAGCCAAATTCGAATACAGATTCTCACTTATCGCTCAAGCGCCGGTCCAAATTAGACACAATGCGCTTGAAGCTGCACGTGTCGCCGCCAACAAAGTGCTCTTCGATGCATTGGGCGAGACGGGGTACAAGATTCATCTGAAGGTTTACCCGCACTGCATCTTGCGAGAGAACCGCATGATCGCAACCGCAGGCGCCGACAGGCTGCAGGAGGGCATGCGTCGGTCCTTTGGTAAACCAAGCGGCCGAGCCGCCAGAATCACGGCAGGCCAATCCATATTGGACATTTACGTGAATAGCAATGCTCTCGAAACCGCAAAACGCGCACTCAAAGTCGGAACCACGAAACTCCCAGTAGCGTGCGTGGTCAAGCAAGAGACGCTCGCAGTTCCAGTTCCGGCAGTTTAGCGGCCAGACATTCTCACCCCGGGAAACGCCCCAGTCAAGTTACAGAGCCGCAGCGGTAACGTCATACACACATTGATCCATTCCCTCTTCCCGCACCCATCCTAAGCACACCAAAACAGTAAAGTCATATGAAATGACGGAATTACGACATAACAAACAGCGAACTAGAAGCCAAAGTCAGATTAGACCGTCTCTGAGCGCAAAATCGGTAACATATGCAGCTAAATACGTGAATAGGTGCTTCTGGATTTGATGTGGATTGGCTGATGAAGACCCGCTTACTGTTGCTTTGATAGTTATCGGAGTTATTCTGATAATCGCGGCTATCTTCCTTCCCTCACAATCTGTGGAGATAATTCTGAAACCGTTTTCGATGATCGTAGAAGCAACTCCAGAGGGCTTCAAGATCAAAGGAACGGGGATCGATGCGGCGGTTCTCGAATTTGCTATAGGCGCCCTGCTATTGGTTCTCGGCTTGATGCGTCGACGACGGGAATCCTAGGTAGGCCAATTCAAAGTTGCCCAGACGGAGGAATCCCAATTACAGGGTGGCCGTAATTGACGGGGCCATAGCCGCGGTCTGGACTTCCCTGATATCGCTCAGCGCAATCCTGAGCGCGTTGGGTCTAGGGGCTGTCAAGACTGATCTGAGTGGCGCGGTTCTCACCGCAGGTCTTGCAGGCGCAATCTCTTTCATGGGGCGGATAGCTGTCGAATGATACTTTCAGCGCCTAATCGTGCGACTTGTGGTGGTGCTGTGACGATTCATGAAATGAATCGATAGCCTTTCGAACTCTCCTCTTGGCTTCTGGAAAAGTCATTTTCTCTGCAACTCCTTCTTGAGCGCCTGTTCGACCAATTCCGATACTTCTAGACCACGATCTATGGCCAGCTTCTTGGTTTCTTTCCACACCTCGGGATTTACCTTTATGCTGGTCGTTTTTCTTTCCATCTGCCTTCACGTTACTGAGCTATCCGGTATTATATAATGTTATCTTTACAGCGCTACAGGTTACGGAGGCTACCGTCAGGATGGAGCCTATCAGCGAAGGTGCCGAGTCATCTAACGTCATAAAACTGAAGTTGATCTGCATCCTTAGCGTAGGTTCGAACCCAAAGTGAACCCAAAAACCCACAGACCACCAAAAGGCCGAGTCAAACTTCGGCGTGCATCCCTCCGAGATCTCAACGTACTCGTGCATCAACGCCGAGGTATGTGGGCTGATATGGGTGAAAAGAGCAGGGCGAAACTCGACGAGGAAAGTCGACTCTATCGTCGTTGGGTGCGGTCAAGGTTGAAGACTGGTAGGGTTGTGGGATGGGTCGCAGAAACGAAACGGAGCGGTATAGTGGCGGGTGGAATTGTGTGGTTGAGGCCGACCGTTTCGCGGCCGGGTGTAAAACATTTGGTTCAACCCTTTCTTCTCTCCATGTATACGGAACCTGAATGGCGTGGACGTGGTTTAGCTTCTGGGATCGTGGACGAGGCGGTCAAATGGGCGAAAAGGAATGGGTATGCCGCGATTATGCTTCATGCAAGCCCTATGGGTAGACGAGTATATCTCCGACGAGGGTTCAGGCGCATGTGGGAAATGAAACTTAGTCTGAGTTAGCGAGAAGCTTCCAATCACACAGATGAGTCGTTTACGTTCTCGATCAATATCTCATTTCATTGACCGTCGCATGGCGTAAGATAGGTAAGTATACGTTGGCATGATCGCCCCCAATACCCCAGCGAATACTCCGAAGACTAATTCGGTCACAATGAAGAGCGCCATACCAGTAGTGTTTGAGATCGCCCCCCCTCCGCGAACATAAGACCCGAGAACGGATATTCCCGAGACAATCAGAAACATGATGAACGTCGCCCATTTCTTATTACGCGCAAACTTCTTGCTAGCCGACATACCGCTTAACGTCCCACGATCTTCAAGAATGATCGCGGGTACAACATAATAGTACCAAGCACCCACAATGAACCGCGGGAACCACGAATAGTAACAACCCAAGCATAATCAACGCACCAACAAGTATGTTCGACGCAAATACTGAGGGGTATTTCCTAACCGATTTGCGAAGAGTGCGAGCTAATCTAAGCTTTCTTCGATCATACGCATCTTCGACCATGGAGGGATACATCCCTGTTACGATTGGGAAGAGGAATATCCCAACGACGAATAATGCCAGGAGTTTAGGCAGAGGAGTCCACAGTGTTGCTAAGAGAACCGATAGGCTTTCCCCTGATACGCTTTGCCCAAAGAACGGTCCACCAATCCACGCTAGACCAAGTGTGGAAAAGGTAACGTCTATGATCGTTGGAACGACGATGAGAGGTGCTTTGCGGAGTATTTTGAACGTGGAGTTCAAGACTTCCTCGACGTCGATCGTCATGGCTTGACCGCAGTTCGTGCAAAATCTCTGACCCTGACGTGCCTTTGCGCCACAATTTGAACAAACTCCCTTCCCTGTACCGGTCTCTGGTTTTGCTGGTTTTCCGTTAATCGGGGTTTGGCAATACTGGCAGAAGGTGTATTCGTCGCTGACTTTGGCTCCGCACTGCTTGCAGACGACCGTCGGCATTCGGCCCAGCCTCAGCTTTCGCTTTTGAGGTGTTGAGTATTATGGTTATGCATGGGTTTTGATAACATACTCACGGTTCTTTAGAAACAGGAATGAGATCTTACAAATCGCTTAAAAACCACAGCACTTTAGACGTGCCGATAGGCTAACCATGAAGTGTGCCGAAGTAAGGGCATTCCTATCTCAGATAAACCATCACGAAGAATTTCGACCAGCTACTCTTACTCCTATTCCCTTGGCTGACATCCAATACCTATCCCTCAACGGCTACATTTTGGAGACAACCAAGGAGGACTATGACAAAGGGGTTAACGATGTCGCCAGACTATCTCAACTGACTGTTCAAATGAACGCCGAGAGGGCAGATGAGAAGCAAGCAGCTACCACCTTACAAAAAGACGAGCAGAAAGAGCACTCGTTCCTATTCCACTTTGAAGGGAAGGAAACGAAGAACGAGTTGAGTCGAAGGATTCAGAATGAAACGGCAGTTGTTTCGAAGGAAGAGTCCGAACTAACTGCGATTGAGGCCAATGTTAACGAGCTTATCCAGAAGAAGTCCACGATCGACCGGATGACGCCATATGACAACGGGTACCTGTCACTGACTGGACTTGGAAATCTTATACTGAACGACCTGGACGTAAGGAACTATCGGGTTGCCGATCAAGAGTTCCCTGACGTCATAAAAGAAATCAAAGCAACCTATGCTGAGCTGCGAACTATTGCTGATAAGGCGACTTCCTATGTTATTCTACTCAAACCCAAGGTACCCAACATAGAAGATCAACAACACACAGAAATCGAAAATGCCGATCCAGGACATCCTACTGTTGAAGCTCCGTCATTGTTGTGGAGCACAGCAATAGGGTTAGCTAAGCTCCAGGGTGATACTAACCAAATAGGTGAGAGATTCATTCAGGCCTTCAATGGTCTTCAGAATTTTGATTCCACAACCCCCAACAAACTAATGGCAGCTGAGATCATGACAGCGGCCAATCAAGATCTTCAAAGTCTCGAATCATCTCTAAGGAGCCTTGACGAACAAATAAGGGATCAGGGAGTTCCTAAGGAAATATCAGCAGGCGTAGCTGCGACCATCATGGCAGGTAAGAGATATGATGAAAGCTATCCGATCGAAAGACTTGTTCAGTTCAATCAGCTATCTCAATCATATGAGTCTGCAGCCATACTAGCATTGATGAATCTTTCTTATGCGGACTTGAGCGCCAAATTCCAGTCATTTAGGGCTATGTTCACCGGTTGGGGATACATGGAATCCGAGGATACCGAGATTGCATCGGCCTTCCTAGCAATTGGAGAACTAAACCAAAACGAAGTATTCGAGAAGTTGAAGTATATCATAGAGCAGTTGCACAACTACCTAGCGTATCCGTTAGTAGCGGCCGCAATTCTCGCTTCTATCCCAGTCTTCGAGTCCCACGAGGTCCTCGATTTAATGGAAAAAGCGGTCACTCTGCTCGCAGGATACGCTAGAGGGTTAGAGCGATCCGAATTGGTTGCCTTAGCAGTCAGAATGATCCACGGAGTCCGAAATGAGATTGTAAAGGAGATCGACCCCATGGCTAAGCTCGCCGAAACTCCAGTACAGTTCATGTACGCACCATATCCGGGCTTCTTTCTCTGGTACTATCCGGTAATCATAGCCCATGGATCCTACCATTCAACATTCAGTGGAATGGGCGGGTTTCATCCAGCTCATAGCCATGGGGTTGGAGGATTCGCGGGATGAGCTCTTGTTGGCAACCACGCGCAATGAGAAAATCGGGTACGATGGTTCTGATGAATAAGAAGGAACTGTACTGGGGAGGGCCCGGAGCAATTGACTAGGGTCTTTGGGGTAATACTGCTATCATTCCTGCTGGCAATCGCAATTGTAGCGAATGCGCATTCGGTTTCAGCATATGCACCACGAAAGGGTGACTACTTGAACTACTCTGAAACGATCACCGTGAACAACGGTCAAGGCTCGTACTCAGGGTACACGGATCAAAACCAGATAACTGGAATGGAGCAGATGAACTCTGCCAGTGGAAGCAACGTCTCTGCCTCCTACACTTACTCCTACCAATTCAGCAACAACCAGGGGAACTCTACCTCGAGCTCATCATCCGGCAGCTACACGTGGTCATCGAGTAGCTTCACGTACCTGAACGGAACGGACAACCAGGCAGGATACTCAAAGCCGACATACGTCTGGTTTGCCATCAACTCATCACTTCCGGTCGGCGGAACCTTCTACGTTCTGAATACCCAATTCACGGTATTGTCGGAGAACTACAGCCTGCAACTACCCACTGAAGGCAACAAATACGTTCAGACGATTCAAGCCTACGGGACAGGTGAACATCAGCGGAACGACGCTTACGGCGTCTTCACGGCATCGTACACCTGGTACGCGTATTTCGATTCATTCACCGGATATATCGTAGGCTACAACTACCTCGAGCAGGACAACGGCCAATATCAAGGACAAGCTGCAAGCTTCACGTATACTGATGATCTTTACGTAACCTCAACCAGCTACGCCTTGGCACTGGCAAGTGCTCCTTCTAATGGCAACGGTAGCACAACTGTCGCTACAACCGATATCAGCGCAACTCTCGCAGCATTATCCCCATACATTGTGCTAGCGATCCTGCTCATCGTCGCATTGGCCGTCTACGCATTTATTCGAAGGAGAGGGAAGGCTGGTTCTCTTCCCAAGCACTCCCCATACACGCCTCCGCCTACTCCCTCTTCGACGCCATGGGAATCTAAGATTGACCTAGGCTCAAGGCCTTCTGAACAGGTTGTGATCAGAGATGTCGCCAAGGTGAATTGCAGATACTGTGGAACCTTGATCCCAACAACAGCCGATACGTGCCCGTACTGTGGAGGAAACAGGCGATAGCATTCGAAAGGGCGAAAGAAGCTTTGACCGTAGAGATTGCCAAACCCGGCCGCATCAAGCTCAGAGGAGTGCCCATCAATCTAAGTGCATACGACGGAGCAGGGACGATAACTAACAAGTACTTCAAAAGTTTCGAAATGCCAGAATTCGAGAGGATATACATCCCTGATACCGTGAAACCATTCACTGTGACGGATCCTGTAGGAAGCAAGGAACTCCTGATCGACGACAACAGGAGTGCCGTAAGCAGGGACCCCTACGTGACCATCGACGACGTCGATTTCTACTTCTCCGTCAAAGGAATAGGATCAACAACCAGCCCATTCAGCCGCCAACTCTTCAAGAAGGCGGAGATCTGCAGCCTTCTCAAGAACAGCGCCCTAAGGGGCAGGATCATGAACGCCGAGGAGATGGAATTTCCAAGGTATCTTACCGGTGAGCTATGGTCAAGAGGATGTCCCTATGGATCCCAGGGACTTGAATTCGCGTCCATTGCAATGAAAGCAACCGAAAAGTCAGACGCCAGCACCACATCCATTCATGGGTTCAGGATCGCCCCCTTGGTGAAGATCGTCAAGTTGCCAAGGGCACTCCAAGACGAAGTCACCCAAGTGTACTGGTATAGGAGGTTCAGGCAAGAGATGGTTCAGGAAACAAGGCTGATCCCTTCCAATATCAGAATCTATTTCCACTCGGATTGGACTATCGGGGACGACACGGGGGAGCTCTTCGACTTCTTCAACATAGACAACAACGACAAGGCAATGGATTTCTTGAAGAACTTCGTGAAGAGTGGAATCGCAGTCCTCACCCTGTTCGTTAGATCGATGAGCGACAACGGCAACGGTACGTACAGTGGATTGGATTTCTACGACGTTTGGCTCGACAAGGACGCAGTGTTGGCGCCCGACGGCACCATCTTTTGGGCGGACTTGGAAGGACTCCAAACAATAACGATCGGCGGGAACGATAGGGCTAATCTCGAATTCAACGTCGAAGAGAACATGGAACATCAGATATACAGAACCCTGTACGAATTCATGTATGCCTATGAGCAGATAGAAAGGGAACGAACTAGGAGGTTCGGCCACATTACTGACCGCAAGACCCAGTTCGAATACATCCTTATGGATGCCCTGAAGGACGACGAGGTTGTCGACCTTCATCGCAGCACTAACAGCCTTGAACTTGTCATAGGCAATATACTCGGAGAAGAGAGCCTGACCAAGAACTTCACGATCTTGGATTGGTAGCGGCGACAGGCTCATGACCAGTATCGTTCAGGTATCAAAGATAGAGAGCTTAGGTGAGCAGCTCAGTAGCTTGCCAAAAGGGCTGTCGTTCTTTGACCCAATCCTCCGTCACGAGGCCAAAGAGGCTCTTGAAGCAGGAGGCGAAGTTTTCATCTCTCAGAACTCCGCGGGAGATAAGAATGGCCTGTTCATTTACGATAACTACGAGGCTACAGGTACCATCTTCACGAGATCCAGGGAAGCATTCGACCAGTTCTACACGCTGAAGCCTTCCAGTTACATATTCTCAGAGCTCGGGGTAGAAGAGCACCCCAAGGAAGCTTGGAACATCTGGCAGTTGGACGTCGACAGGGCTTCCTTAGACCACAGATTCAAACATCATGTGAGCATAGCCAACGATGCGAAAGAAATAGAACGCTTCATGGCGTCTACACAACCCGAAACAAACAGGCGCTGGGTCGGAGTCGCCCTCAAGAACGGAGACAAGTGCTTCGTAGTCAGAATAGCAAACAGAATCGTGGGCATCGCGTGGATGACCATCGTCGGCGAAATAGCAAGGTCACACGGCCTCTACGTGGAGCCTCAATTCAGAAGAATGGGAGTAATGAAAGACAATTTCCAAGCAAGACTCATCTATCTGAAATCAAGGCACGTCCGCACGCTGATCAACGAGATTGCCGAATCCAACGTACCATCCGCTAGCCACGCTACGAAGATAGGAGAGACAATCGCTGGCAAGATCTTCCTCTATAACAGCCCTGAGTCTCTAGGAAATTCGAAAGCGAAACCTTCTACTCAATACACCCCACTAGCCAAATAAAATAATGCCAGACTTACGAGGTAGTTGAGCTTCTTTGACAGTCAAGGCTGAGAGTACGGTGCTAGTTGAAATGCCCGTCATCGGACAACTGCTGCGCCGCCCTGTGAAAGCTGGACAGGTGATTGTGGTCTTGTTTGATGCGGATTCACAATGGTTGATGCTCATTTTGAATATGGTAGTCGAAATGCTTCGTAAAGGAACTGAGGTGCTCTACATATCCACCTCAAGACCATTAACAGATATTCGTGAGAATTTTCGAACAAGAGGTCTAGATGCTACTGCTTTCGAGACCGATGAGCGGTTGGTCCTCTCGGACGCGTTCACCTTCAAAACTGGGCGCCAATCCACTGAAAAATACCACTTCCCGTCCCTCAACATAGCCGACATTAGCCTAATCTCGAATAAGTCTCTCGACCAGTGGACGCCGGGTACCGTTAGGCTTTTTGACAACGTTTCCGAGGTCGTAGAGGCCTCTGACGAGAAGAGTTTCCTAAAGTTCTATCGCACATGGATCTCCAGGTTTGTAACTAAAGGAAGAATTGTAATTGATGGGTTTGTCCGCGGAATACATTCTGATGCCTTGTACACATCAGTGATGACAAGCGCCGACGGAGTCTTTGAACTGAGAACAGAGGAGATCGAAGGCCAAATGGAAAACATCCTACGCGCCCGAGCCTTCAAAGGAGCACCTGTGGACACGTCAAAACACATTCTTCGTTTGGGCGAAGATCTATCGGTCAGTTTGGAGCCTACCAAGAAGAAGAACTGAAAAACTCCTCGTTCAACTTCTACTGAATCATAAGGATACACACGATGGCGATGGTGGATCGTCTACTTCTCGAGTGTGATTTCGAAGTTTTCTCCGGCCTTCATTGCGTGCCATCTCGAATCGAAGGCAACGTTCCGCATGTTTCGGATCCCAATGAATGTCTTGCGTTCCCCATTTACGTCATCAATCTTGACATCGATGACGCCGTCAACCGCGGCTTCGAGTTGCTTGTAGGCCCAGGGGCTGTGGATGCCGGCCATGAACCCTATGATTTGAGTGATTTGTCTCGGTTTTGCCATCGGAATGGGTCGGGTTAAGTAGAGTTCTACCCAATTTTTCTCGGCGTTGAATCTATCGAGAATTGAATTGTTATCCGATATCACTAGAAACTCAGGGGCTGGTGAGTCACCCATCGCCTCTCTTCCTATGTAAATGCTTAGGTCCGCGGCCTTCAGCGAATCAACGCCGTACTTTTCTTTAGATTTCTGCCCAATCGAGGCGCTGTATAGGTCGGTAATCCATAACCGATCGTTCCCTTCGAGCTCCTCAACATTAAGGCCCAATCTTCGAAGTTGCGAACGAATGTCGTCTGGCGGTTGGGAGTTAGCAATGTAACTTATGCTCCCCCCACTCTTTCCCCAGCCTGCCGCGATCGTTATCGCGGCGTTGAGCCACTGCGAGGCCGGGTCAAATTCAACGAGAATGTTGGATCCGGGGGGAACAGATCCCTTGGTCAAGTCTTCGATTATAGGCATCCTCGGCAACAAGAACACAGGAAAGGCTCTGTCCCACTAGATTTGTACTTTGTGTGTACGATGCCCATATCGCCATCAATCCATGTAGGTCGAGTCGTCGAGGGAAGGCTAATTATCGAGAAACATTTGGTAACCATGGTTGAGGTGAGAGAAGACGAGATTCATAATTCGTGCGAAGATTCCGACAGAAGCGGGAAATAAAATGCTTCAGGATCCGAACGGATTCAAGGCTTTAGAGAATTACGTAGCTAAGGTAAAGCCTGAAGCCGTATACTTCTACGAAGAAGGCGGCGAGAGGACCGCATTATTCGTAGTGGATTTTGCAAGCGCTGATATGATTCCTGTTCTAGCTGAACCGCTGTTCCAAGGTATCGGTGCGAAAGTGGAGTTCCATCCTGCGATGACAGTCGATGACGTTAAGAAAGGCCTTCAAAAAGCCAGATAGGCTTAGGTCTCGAGTGTAGTTCGCAGTCCCTTTTTTCTATCTCAGCTCAAGTGTCTACTGCTGATTCTTCTTCGACTGTTTTGAGGGAGCAGGTGTCGGTTGGGTTCTTGCTTCCTTGATCTTCATGTTGATGCTCTCTCTCGTTAGTCCTGCCGACAGGGCGCTTCTAACTATCCCCTTCCTCAATTCTTTACAGGCATCCCTGAGAGCAAGGTAGCGCAGAGAGTTGTCTCCGTTACCATTCTTGATGTCGTTGAACAGGACTTCGCACTGATTTTCCTGTTCAACCAGGTCGTGGATTCTACTGTCAAATTCGACGACGGCGGTCATGAAGATCATGATCGCTTTGGGCTGCTCGTATAAATTACTTAATCCAAATGTAATAGAATAATCGCGTGAAGTTTCATTTCAGGTTGCCGTAAAAACCGCAAGTGTCATCGCATGTGGGTCGAAGTTCATAGTGGCTAATCCAACACTTAGCTTTCTCTTCACGTGCGTATAGTGGTACTACTGATTGATCGCTAGTCTTGTCATAGCCGAGGTTCTAGTCATGATTAGGTTTGCTACCTTGTCTGGGTTCGGGACGTTGGTCATCTCGGCAACGATATTCTCAGTTCGCTCCATACCTCGAACGAGGCCGTAGCCGCTCTTAGATATGGGAACAATGTTGCCGTACCCCGCAAGGCGTCCCACGAAACTTTGTGAGACTTCCACATCACTTATTGAAGCGAGCGGGATGCGTCGAACGCTACGGCCAAGAAACTGCTTCTGAATGATTACGTCAGCGTCAGTCAGTTGATATGTATACATGTTCCTACGGACCAAACCAATCGTGACCATGAAGAATCCTAAACCAACTAAGCCAAGGCCGACGAAGGGCAGCAGGAAGCCGAAACCGAAGAGGAACGGCATCAGCGATTGGAAAATGAACAGCCCGACAGAGAGTACAAGGCCCAGCAGAATCACTAATGCGCCTTTCCAGGTGAACGGTACGAGACTGGGTTTGATCTTGATAGCCTGCTTATTCTCCGCTGACATTGCATATCCAACCTAACCATCATTCGAGTTGACTTAAGCACGTGGGCCAGATGGGCACTTTCTCCACCGAGAAGGCGTGCGGAGTTATTCTGATGCCTACAACAGAAAAGGTGAGGCTGATCCCCCCGTGTAATGGGGGAAATGCTGTTGAAGAAATATCGGTTATTGGCTGCCCTCGAATAACCCTACAGGGTTGCCTTCCGGATCTAGGCCGACGGCAAAGGCTCCCATCTCTGGAATCGGCGTCTTCGGAACGATTATCTTGCCGCCGAGTTTCTCCAGTTTCTTGCTAAACTCGTCTACCGACTCTACCATCACATAATTTGTTACCGCGTGATTCGGCATCATTTTCTTCATCATCCCGCCATTAATACCCGGTCTTTTCATTGATTCTTCCATGTTACCGGCCGTTCCGGGTCTGGTTTCAATCGTCCAATAATCCCCCCCTGCCCCTCCAGGCATCGGCATCTTCTCAAACTTCCACCCGAAGAGGCTCTTGTA
The DNA here is from genome assembly GCA_963733055.1 of Candidatus Bathyarchaeota archaeon. GTDB lineage: Archaea > Thermoproteota > Bathyarchaeia > 40CM-2-53-6 > 40CM-2-53-6 > FEN-987. The sequence continues at coordinate 1,257,303 of CAVTBR010000001.1, read as the reverse complement.
GAACTCAGAAAGCTTCTCGGGGTTGTTTGCGGGAATTTCAAAATGAACTATAGTTTGGTCCAACACTCTCGCCAAACGTCGAGTTGACTATCACCAATATTAAGGATATGTGGAATCTTGGCGCCGCCTCACTGAAATTATGTGGATGCACGCACAACTATACCCATACACAGGAAGGACTATACCGATAGTGTAACTTCCCCGTTATCCAAGACTCCCAGGCTTCTCCATCGCGAATCGCAAGATTGACCTCGTATGCTTCTAATTCTACAGTATTGCTTGATTTGACCTTCTTTCTCTTCACCTTTGAAGTCAATTATTCCGTCAAAGAACGACCCGATCTGTTTGTAGAAAGCATCCGATGCGATTCCACTTAGAATAGAAACGAGATATGTTGTCTCACGAGCTCGTACCCAGGGCACCATTCGAGTTCGCCCGAAGTTGATGACAGTTTTCTCATCGTTATACTGAAGAAGAATGCCCATATTATCATCAATGTGCAGGAGTCTCCTGTCTCGTTCAGGTATTCCTGCTTTGATGTGTTGCGCGAACTCTATACTGGAGTCAGAGAGTTTCAGAGGTTGAATCGGAACCTTGCTTTTTGTCGGTGCTTCAGATTGGCCTAATCCTGTTTGGCCGGTGTAGCTATCATGGATTCTCAGTCTGTCCTCCCCTTCAAGCTTCTTTAATTCCACTCCTAGCTTCGAAAGAGATGACCTAACCTCGGCCGGAATGTGCTCGTAAGTATGGTACTCGACTCTTGTTCCTTCCTTCAACGCTAGAGCGGTAATCGTCAGTGATGTGTCGTACCAGATCGAGTCTGGCTCATACACAACCATGAGAATCTGTCCGTATTGGAAACCGCCTGGAACCATTTGCTTCAGGATCGGTATCGATAGGGCGGCGCGCAACTAGAATTTCGACTCGGCGGGAAATCTTACTGAAATCTGCCTTATCAACTTCAGCTTGAGGAGAGACTAATCATTTGCCTCACACGCACCACACCTCTATACCCCCACACAGGAAGGACTATCCCCAAAATGGCATCCTCCCGCAACCAAGCCATTGGCTACTCGGTCTCGAATCGCGAAATCTACTCTCGAATATTCAGGAAATAACCAGCAGAAACTTCTCTTTCCTAGTTCCTCAGCGCGGTGTTGCGTCGAATCACTGCGTAACCTACGATCAGGAAGATTGCGAGTAGCGGTAATCCAAGCGGATATTCCGGAATCGGCGGAGCACTCACTGGGCTCAGTGCAAGCCCCACGTCTACCCAGTCCGCTATGTTTCCGGGAGTGGTCGCGTGCCAACCGTTGGTTACTGTCGGATCGGCGGGTTGGTAGCTTCCTCCCCCATCAAATTGGCTAACCTCGCCACCCAAACCGATTTCCCACTGAGGGGATTGTGGGTTATTCCAAACGAGACTGCCATAATGGCCCTCGCCCGTGAATGTTACGACGCAATCAAACACCACATCTCCCATGTTGGCGTTCACCGTTACTGACGGATTCGTGCTCTGGCCCTGGCCGGGAGTGAAATCATGAAATCCGGAAACGCCGAAGAACGAAACCGACCCTGCCACCATGAAATCAGCGGTACCGTTCACGGTGACCGTTACTGTGGCTGTACCCGCGGTAGGGGGTTGAAGAAACCATATTTCACTCACGGCGTTTTCTTCAAAATTCCGGCCGATTAAAGTTAACGAAGACGCACCATATGTGACGGTGTTAGCGGTGCAAATTGGGAATGGGTGGCATGAGCTCCCTTCCAAAGATACGCCTACAAGAAGGATGCCGTTAGCACCTGATCCCACAGTCATAGGCCAAGACAGGGTCGAGCAGGACCCGCAGTCATTAGATCCGGAGCTGTCATGCGTGATGGTCGTGGTCGCGTGTGCTACCTGTGAGGGTGAAAGAACCAGGCAAACTAGTGCTAGAAGCATTAGGAATAAGATGAAACGGCTCCGCATACCCCTACTAACCCATCAACGACAACGGGTTGGGATGCTAATAAGATGTTGAGACGATTTCCGTAGTGTGTACACTCATTTGCTAATGACCTACACCCTGCGGTTCAAGTCCTGTTTTGCGCAAAAGACCGTTGAGTGATGCCAGTGCAGTCGGATGAGTCAATCGGGTTTTCGGCAAGTCAGCATAATAGCAACGGAAAGGAATCCCTCGCTTGAGAGGATAGATGTCGAGTCTTGACCCAATACGGCACGTGGACCCCATACCTGGGCAGTAAAGCAGTCTTCTTGGCCGTTATGCTTCTTGCCGTTGCAGTCTTGCTCACGTATCTTGGAAGGAGGTTGACTGCTCCAGTCAAGATCACGAGGCCTGGAAAGACGGCTGGGGGTTTCTTGATACTAATCTGGATTCTTTCTTTGGTAACGTTTCTCGTTGCCATCGTCACCTATGCCGTGCAATTAAGCCAACAGCATTTGCTGAGTACTTCACCTACAAACCCGATTACCCCAGTTACGGAAATTTCTGGGCTGCTCACGTTCATCGCGTATCTGGGTAGAAGTCACGGGGTGAAGGTTGCGGTGGGGAGCGCCTTCGTTGGCATGGCGGCGGCGCCGATGATATTTGAACTCCCATTTGACTTAATTGTCATGAGCAGAACATACCCGCCGATTCCTCCTGCTCCAACCCTTTACCGGCTGCTCTTCTTCTTACCCCTGTTTCTCGTTGAGATTTCGACGTTCTCGCTTCTCACATTATCGCCGTTAACTCAGGTGTCAAAATACACGCTTTTTTCGCTGGCAGGAATGTTCTTTGTATTCGCGGTGTGGGCCTTCTTCGGTTTCTCATACCCTTCCAACTTGATGTTCATAATGCTCAATGACACGTCAAAGATTCTAAGTTTCGTCACGGCCATCACGCTTTTCCTGAAAGCAAATAAATTGGGTTAATGCTCAAACTGGGGCATCAACCAGTTGTAGGTATTCCACGCGCACACAAGGTCAACCCGTTGACCTTAGGATTCTTGGGTAGATGTGTTTGAGGAATTTGCGTTTGAATGGATGAACCTTACTGGCTAGGAGCTCGGTTAGAATGTAGTAGCTTGTTTCGAATTCGGCTAGGGAGTTGTTTCTGAAATTCACGATAGCCACGTGTCCTACTGGGTTCTCCCAGACCTTATCCCATGCCGCTACGGCTCCCTCCATCCCACGTTGGCGGTTTCGAACTTCTAATTCGTTCTTTCCGACAATCATCACGACCAATAATCTTGTGACGCCTGAAACTTTAGTGCTAAGAAGCATATGTCGTGTGGAGTTTCGGGGGGCGGTAGAGTCAATCACCACGCTCCGCCGTTTCCTAAGTATTGAGTCGCGTAGTGTGGCTATTGTGTGGTAAACGAACTCATCGTCCTTGGGTTCGCTGGCTCCGAAGTACATCTTCCTCAAATCGTCTACGTTGAGGCGCACAAATTCCGGGTTTTCAGAAACAAGCCGTCTGGCTAGGACAGACTTCCCCGACGCCGGGTATCCGCTTAGCACAAGGTTCCAGACAGCCATTGTTACTCAGACGGCTCTTGTATGCCCCGGAAAATAACCTCTAGTAAATGGCTGCGTCGCCCAATAGCCTAGAATAAAGGCACGTACGGGGATCACGGGTCATCATCCGGCTTAAGTATCGTCAAAACGAATTCTAGCTGATTAACTGATGAAACCGGGTCAAGAAGTCTTGAATTGGCTGTTGGAACCTAATCAGCCATCCGTCCGATACTATACGCTCCTGGACTTACTGGACTATTCAAAAGACAACCACGAAGTTCGGAGGACTCATTCCAATATTTCGAAACTCGGCTGGGTGTATCAAATCCTCAAAGCGCAGAATGCTGGCGGGTTCTGGGAGTCAGGTAAGAATCTCTACACGCCCAAGTACAGGGCGACAAACTGGATGGCACTCATTCTCTCCGATCTGGGGTTAACTAAGGAAAACAAATGGGTCAGAAAGGCTGCCGATTTATTCTTCAAGCAATGGCTTCCATTACCTTCCGCGGAGAATATTTTCAACGATGAAGTATGCATTGTAGGCAACACGGCTCGGATGCTGACCCGTTTTGGATACGAAGACGATCCTAGAGTGAGAAGATTATTTGATAGACTGGTTGAAGATCAAAAAGAAGACGGAGGGTGGCACTGTTTTGAATCGTCCAGAGGAACTCTTGACTGCTGGGAAGCCCTTGCAGCTTTCGCAGCCTTGCCTAGGAATCGGCGTACCCGAGGAATCAAACGCTCTGCTGAGCGAGGTGCGGAATTCTACTTAGAGCGGAAACTGTTCAGAGAGGGGCATAGCTACCCGCCTTGGCTCAGGTTCCACTACCCGGTCCACTACTACTACGACCTACTCGTCGGTTTAGATATCATAACCGGTCTCGGATACGCAGACGACCGACGCTTGAAACCAGCCCTACAAATCTTACAGAACAAGCTCAGGCCTGACGGGAGATGGGCCCTCGACGCCATCCACCCCGACCTAGGCGTTGGTGCGAGCTATCGTTTAAGAAAACGGCCTAAACCATTTGCGTTGGAAGTAGAGGGAAAGCCGAGCAAATGGATCACTCTTACCGCACTCCGCGTTCTGAAAAGAACAGAAGGCATTCGTCCATCCTAATCACTAGACGACGCTCATATCATGATTTCAGTTATGCCTCCCTATCACAAACAATAATTCCATGATAGGAGAATGGATGGGTTACCGTTGAGACTCATCGGAACGATCCTAGTGTGTGCCCTTCTGATCTCCGCAGCTAGCACTCTACTCCTGTCCGTTCAATCTGAACCTGTGATCGCGTTAAGCGGCGGCTCGAACCACGAGGTGTCATTCAGCGGCACGGGCTTCCTACCAACTGATACGACTTGCAATGTTTCAAGCCCTTCGTCAAACTCACTCTTCATTAACTCAGCTTGTGTCGTTCAAGTCGGAACCGGCGCGCCTGACGGTGGTTTCATCGTTGGAAACGTCTTACCCGGCTCGTACGTGATTCAAGTCACAGGAAATGATGGGGACTTCGCGCAAGCCATTATCCAAGTAGGTGGAAGCACCAGCCAGTCTGGCATGAGCAACCCCGTTAGCCTTCAGGCCGGATCTAGAGTCTCGATTCAAGCCACTGGCCTACTCCCAACGGATACAACCTGCCAACTCTCCAGTCCCTCTTCTCCGAACCCAATCCTACCGGGTACGGCTGCGTGCGTCGTCCAAGGCGGGACCGCTTATGGTGGTTTCATTGTCGGAAATGTTCTGCCCGGCTCGTATGTTGTTCAGGTCACGGGGAACCAGGGAGACTTTGCACAGACAATATTGACGGTAGGTTGAACTCGCAAGACCATTACAGGGACAGCTCTTTCCCTACTCCTTTTCTCCTTGCCTCTCGGTAAATCTGCGCCGCGACCGCAACGTCCTCAATTGCGACACCCAGATTCATCGACATAATCCGCTCGTCCGCACTTTCTCTTCCGGCTTTGCGACCAGCCACTACTTCCCCCAATTCCGCGTAGACACTGGGAAGGTTTTGGAAGTATCCTGTCGATCTATAGTACTCCAGCTGCTGGATATCGTCGGTGTAGAATTTATCCATCGTCCGCATAGCTTCAGGCTTCCAGTAAGAATCGAAGTCTACAGGAGATGCGAATACCCCAGCCTTCAGCCAAGACTTCTCAATGATTGGACTTGGGTGCTTCAAGATTGGCCCAGCGGTCACAATAATATCTGACCCCTCGACGGCTTCTCGGGGACTGTTAACCGGTTTCACTTTAATGCTGAATTTCGTCGTCATCTCTTCGACGTACCGGTGAAGGTTTGCGGATGAAGTATCGTGGGCTCTGACCTCTTCAAGTTTCATTAGCGCCTCGAGCGCTTCCAGGTTGCTCCGTCCCTGAACTCCGCAACCAATGATTCCGACAATCTTCGATTCTGGTCTCGCAAGATACTTGGCGGCCAAAGCTGTGGCTGCTCCGGTGCGCTTAGCGGTTATCCACGTTGCATCCATCACAGAAATCGGCAAACCCGTCTTCGGATCGTTCAGAATTATCAACCCCGAGATGTAAGGCAGTCCCTGTTTGAAGTTCTCCGGGTACCCGCTTACCCATTTCACTCCAACAGCCGACATACCCGGAAGGTAAGCTGGCATTGCATGGATGAAAGCATCATGAGGAGGGTGAACTCCAGGCTTGGGAGGCATTTCCGCCCCTCCTGTCCCTCTCTCTTTGAAGGCTTCCTCCACGGCAGCGATTACGTCTATCATCCTGAAATCAAGAACCTCAACGTCCTTACGAGAGAGGTAAAGAATGCCCTGCATTTTGGATAATTCACTCCTAAGATTTCTTCGAAATCTGTTCCGAGAATACAGTATTAGCTGTTAGGTTGGATTCTCTCTCTTCACTTTAGTGTGTGAGCGCCAGCCGAACCAAACACACACAAATAGTAGTTTTGAACCATCATGCAAGTGTTTGGTTTGGGGAGGTGAGCGATTTGGTTTGGAAGATTATCGAGGTTATTGGTGAATCAAATGAGAGCTTTGCGAACGCAGTTAGAAATGCCGTTGAGGAAGCAGGGAAGACCGTCAAGCAAATGCAATGGTTCGAAGCAACCCAGTTCAGGGGAACCATCAAGGAAAACAAAGTGAGTCAATTCCAGGCAGTCGTGAGGATCGGTTTCAAGATCGAACGCTGAATCCAGGACTGAATAGGTGTGTGGGTCTGATGGTGCGCACACGGCCTCCTGCAAGCTTACCGTCTTTCGCATCGGATCGACGGAACTTCACATTGTACAGCGGAGCTAAGCATGGTCTCGGTTGCGAAAGATGAGATGCTAAGCGGTGTCAGGTTCTTGATCATGCTTTGGTAGTAGCAGCCTAGGGGAGATATGAGGCCGTTTGCGAGGTTGTAGGCGGCGGCTCGGGATGACACCTGTCTCGCTTCATAGTATGGCACGCTGGCCGAGCTAGAGGTGTAGTTCAGGTACGCGAAGAAGTACGTGGATTCGAAGGGCGATATGAAGGCAACATTGTAGACTTGCGAGTACGTCGCCATGACCTTCAAGAATTTCTCGTCGAGGGGAGCCCAGAAAGCGTACATGTTTCGGGCTGAGATTCCCGCGTCCGTGGCGAAGTTGTGGCCTTCATTCATTGTGCTCTTGTGGAGCCACATTTCATCGATAACGATTGGTTTGCCGTACTGTCGGGAGAGCTGGCCTATCTGGGTTAGAATTGAAAGATAGTTGCCGTAGACTGGGTAGATGTGGATGTCGATGGCATCTATTGCTGAATTGTTGAGTGTAGCATATAGGTAGCTGATAGGATCCCAGGTGCCGATTCCAACATTAATTTTCGTGCTACCTTTGTTCAATCCTGTGAGTAAGGAATTGATGTACGTGCCCCATCCTTGGGGGGTGCTGATCTCTGAGTAGGGGAGGAGTATTTGTAACGTGTCGGTTTCGGTTCCTATGTTCAGGTAGTCGGGGTGTAGGTCGCTTATCACTGTTTGAATCATTGTCCTATCTTCACTCACATAGTTGTCGTAACTCAGGTTCGCGTAGTTCACAGAACCCAGTGAGAGACCAGGGTACCCAACCAGTAGGGGAGTCTCCGACTCTATGTCTATCTTCATTCCTCTAGCTCGGACCTGCTCGACAACGTTCTCGTAGAAATTCAGGTACTGAGTGTAGTTCGGGAACGACGGAACCAGGATCGGGTAGGATACGTCGATTGTGACGCCCTCAACGCCTAGTTTCTGGATTCCGTTTAGAAAGTTGACAACGCCTTGCATCACCTGCGGCGCGAGGAGCCTTTCGCCTATGTTCGAATCTGCCGGAAGCAATTCAGTAGCATAGATTACTCCATGGCTTGCCGTCGGCGGGGTTCCGCTTACGGTCTGGTTGAAGTCGTCCAAAATCTGGCTCAACGTAGTGTACATAGACTGGTAAGCGGGGGGTATGCTCTCGTCATATTGGGCGACGTTGGAACATGCAATTTCCTGCGATGCCGTGGATGAGATTGAAAATGAAGTTGAACTGAGGAGGCTGTTATTGCTTGAAGCAGGGTTCGCAAAGTAAATCCAAGTGCCCACTGTACCTATCAGCAGACCCACTATGATGAGGGCGGCAAGAACCACAACCGCAGTCCTGCGTTCAAACATTCCACTCACTCTCCTAGCTCTTTTCAACGGTTGCGAGTACAACTCTTCTCACACATCCTTACGACCGACGAAACGTCGCGGCCGGTGATAAACAGAATGAATGAATCATTCATGCATCACGTGATCGCGAGAAACCAATTCACTCAACCCTTCCAGCGGGTCTTTCCTCTCTTATCTCACGGTGACACCGTGTCAGATGTCCTCAACCCGGAGGACCTTGGCATTCTCAGCATTCATTGTGGCCGTTTGCCAATTTCCAGGTGAATGAGTTTGTTCCAGTGCCGTTTGCCACAGTTGGGACACTTGACGTAGTACCAAGCGTAGCCGGGGATACCTCCGATACCGGCTCTTGTCCCAATAATCCAGCCAATCTTCTCGAACGGGGCGTTGCATTCGGCACAAAGTAAGGTAAGTTTTGGTGGCAGTTTCACCAGATCCTTGTTTTCGAGTGAGATCAGCATCCAGTTAGTTTTGTGTGTGTGGGTCTAATGGTGCGCACACACACCAAGAGCCTAGCTGACCAGCATTGTTTCCCCGTTTGGTTTGAGTTCTATCTCATGCCAGCGGGCGTCATGTGGCTGGCCTTTCAGGCTCCTAACCCGGAGGAAGTTTTTCGCTTCATCATCGCGTTCCATCACTCGGAGGTCTATGATTCCATCGCTCGCGCCTTCGAGTCGCTTATAGAATGACTCTGCCTGAACACCGCGAGCAACTCCACCGATCCGAATTCTTTTCGCTTTACGCTCATTCGTCCAGCCTCGAGTAATTGCGTATTCCAAGTAGGAATTTTCTTCATTAAATCGCGTTACCTCAGTAAGAGAGTCGAAGATCGTCAAGGCCCCCGGCGGCCAAGTTTCAATTACGTCAAACGGCCGTGGACCTTCCTTTGACAATCTAAGCCATTCAACGCTCAAGTCAGCGACTTTTATAGACCGCACACGAGTACCTCCATCAATCGGCTCCAACAAACCTGTCTTTTCCTGCTCGGTGGTAATCCGACCTCCCGTGAGAGTTGCAGTATACCAATCGTCCACGTTAAGACGCCGTTCGGCTATGGCCGCGGAGACGTCGATGTCCAATTTCGCTAAATCTTTCTTGACCGCTTCTGGCGGCCTCATCGCGGACACATATCCTACTCGTCCTCCGGTTTGAAGGTACCTAGCCCCAATCGTTGTGGCAACAGCTAACCACTGAGAGTCCGGGTCAAATTCAACGTTGAATACGGTTCCGGCCTCGATTCCGTCCGGGATCAGCTTATCGAGCAAAGGAATGGTAAAACGGCTGTCTGTGGACAACTCAAGACCTAGCCAAGCTCCGTTGAAATTGACGGTTAAGAATTCCGGTCGCTCACGTGCCATCGATACGTGAGCTTGACACGGTGTGTATGGGTATTGGGGTGCGAGCACCAAAATTGAGAAAACAACATGAGTTTTGTGTTCACCACTAATAGTATCAAAGGCCGACACACACACTTATTCGAGTTGAGAAGATCGGACTATGTAGAGAGATGCAAGCTAGGTTGGGTGTTCTCGGGGGTTGTTCCAGAACCATTGCATCTTGGGTGGTTCAATGTTCTCCTGCCATAGAAGGGCTATGAGTTCGCCCAAGTGGTAGAGTTGCTCCGTAAATGATTGGAAGAGGCATTCCTCGAGGGAGAGGTTGAAGGTTGTTCCTGAGGATAGAACGAAATCAACTCGTTTACTGAATTCCTTTTCGTTTGCGGTTTTCAGGAAATCGCGGGTTTTACCTTCGACCTCGTCCAGATGCCGAAGGACCTGAGTCATGTTCGTGTATTCTTCCGATTTCTTGCGCACGTACTCCCGCGATTTCCCGTGGATCACCCAGTTAACTATCCAATCCTCATTGTCGATCATATGGACGAGAATGTTCTTCATGGTGTAGAAGCTGGCCTCCCTGTTTTTGACAACGACCTCGGCGGGCAGTTCTGCGAGTTTCTCAGCGAAATTTCTCCTCACTTGGGCAGCATATGAGTACAATTCAGTTATTGTAAACAAACGGAACCTCACCAGGCGCGTACCAACTCATCGTACTGATTGCATAGAAAAGCATAGTTTGATCGCAAGATTCGGAGTCAAACTACTTATTTCGTCAACCCCAATAACCGCCCATGTCAAACATCAACCCGAACGAGGTCGAACCGCAACTGATCCCATCAATTCAAGAGAGTCTGCAAACGCGCTCTCAAATGTGGGCAGCTGCCCTAGCCAGGGACAAAAGCTGCGATGGTAGTTTCGTTTTCGCGGTTCGGTCGACTGGCATCTACTGCAAACCATCATGCCCTGCCAAACGTCCCAGTTGGGATAAGGTGGTCTTCTTCTTTGCACCCGCCGAAGCGGAACAATCTGGATTCCGTCCCTGCCACAGATGCAACCCGACAGACAACGAATCGCATCCTGGAATTGGGGTGGTCGATCGTGTTTGTAAGTACATTGAAGCCAACTTGGATCGCAAGCTGACACTCTCAAGCCTCAGCGTTCAGTCTGGAGTTAGTCCGTACCATCTTCAGAGAACGTTCAAGCAAGCGGTCGGCCTCTCTCCTCGCGAATACATCCAAACCCGCCGACTCGCGAAGATGAAATTCTTGCTGAAGAACGGGCAAACAGTAACGAAAGCACTCTACGGTGCCGGGTTTAGTTCGAGGAGTCGGTTCTACGGAAATTCGAATCAATTCGGCATGAGCGCCGGAACATTTCGCCGGGGTGCCAAAGGGTTGCGGGTTGCTTACTCAATCGTGAACTGCCCCTTGGGACGCCTCCTAGTCGCGGCGACACCGAAAGGGGTCTGTGCCGTCTTCATGGGGGACACGGACGCCGTGGTCGAATCTGCACTATCCAAAGAATATCCACTAGCCGACCTCTACCGCACAAACTCGGGACTTCAGAAATGGGTCACTGCGATCATGAATTATTTTACCGGCCAACAAACGCACCTCAACCTACCCCTCGACATCCAAGCAAGCACCTTCCAACGCAGAGTCTGGAAGGAGATCCAATCGATACCCTACGGCAGCACCATCACATACGGCCAAATCGCAGCCGAATTGGGCGAACCCAACGCCGCGAGGGCTGTGGCAAAGGCTTGCGCAACGAACCCCGTCTCCCTTGTTATACCATGCCATAGGGTGGTTGGAAAGAATGGCGATCTGCGAGGTTACCGTTGGGGTGAAAAAAGAAAGAAAGACTTACTGACACTCGAACGCACACACGATCCACAGACCGTTCCACCCTCCAACCCATAAAACCAAAGCCACCCAGAACTCGAAGAAGGGCAATTTCAAAGTGGACACGAAGTCACTGGTACGATGGTCTCCAAGAATCGCCATAGTGGGTTACGGGTTAGTCCTAGTGCTCAGCGTCCTCTGGGGCCTAGCTTTTGTTGCAATAAGAAGAGCAGAGTTTGAGCTAAGCCCGCCCAATCTGACCATACTCAGATGGTTGATAGCTTCAGCCGGCTTCCTCGTCCTTGCCCCCATCTATGGAAAGCCAGCGACACCTGTTCAGAAGCGGGACATCCCGCGAATACTACTAGTCTCCTTCGCAAGCGTCGTCGGTTATCATCTCTCGCTAAACTATTCGGAGACGATTGTGTCCTCAGGATTGGCTGGGCTCCTGATTTCTTTCGCTCCCATTTTTGTTGTCTTGCTTTCGGCGATTTTCTTGAAGGAACATATCGGCAAGAGCCTGATGCTCGCCTTGGGGTTGGCGGTAGTTGGGGCTTTCATTCTCTCCGTAGGTTCAGACCTAACCTTTCTTCAGATAACGGGGCCTCTTGCGGTGATACTAGCAGCATTCATGTATAGCGTGTTCTCCGTCGGTTCAAAGCCGCTCGTGAAATCATATGGCGCCCGTCCAGTAGCTATCTGGGTCGCTGTAATTGGCACGACCTTCACCCTACCCTTGCTATCCTCGAACTTCTTCACTCAGGTCTCCAACCTGTCTCTTACGGGATGGGTGTCGGTGCTGTATCTCGCAATTTTGAGTACGGTGATCGCGAACATGATCCTCTACACTCTAATTTCCAGCAGGGCGGTGTCAAGGCTCTCGGTGCAGCTCTACCTAATTCCTCTCGTAAGTTTAGTTGGAGGAATATTGTTGCTAAATGAGACTTGGTCAATATTCACCATTATCGGTGGATTCTTTTTGCTCGCCGGAATCGCGATCGCCACGCACAAGCACTAACATCCATAAAGATCCGAATACGAATCAACATCTTTGCCGCGATTTGCCTAGACAGCACTGACAATACCCTTGGTCTAAGGAATGATAATTATACTGCACAGACCCTGATTGCTAGCGGGTTTGAGTATTGGATTTGGAAGAGCGGATTTTGCTTCTTGTACCCACACTGTTCTTTTTCGTTACGGTCGCCTGGGGCCTTCTATTTGAGAGGGTTATCTATGATGAGGTTCAAGAAGCTGATCGTGCGCATTTTCAAACATTGAAGAAGCTTCTAGGCCCACACTTTCATCAAGTCACTTACTCCGACGCAATCTTCCTCTTCATGGTTAATGGCATTATTTGGATACTTCAATTGTATCGGTTGGGACTCGGCGTCATCGTAATGGTAGTTGGAGTTGTGGTCGCAGTAACTGGGCTGTTAGCGAGTTTCATGTGGAAGTATGGCGATGGAATGCGAATCTCAAAATGGTTAATGGTAGCTACGATGATTGTGGCGGCGGTAGAATTCATCATGTTCATCTTCATCCCATGATCAACCGCGAAAGACTTCCCTGCGCCTAGGAAGCCTCAAATACCGATTTTTCCTCAAACTCTCTGAGAGAGCGTTGAGTCTAAGATCATTCATGTTTGCGCCTCCCAAGCCTTGGGGGCAATATGCGTTCGTCGTTCTGAGGATGGTTATCGCAGCATTCTGGTTGAATTCGAGCATTCCGCGCTGGGTTGCTTTGACTATGGGCCATCCAGTAGGTAACGGTATGGTCCGCGGTCTCTTCGGTTCTGGTATGGTCGTACGCTAACCTATCTCTTTTCGCTCTTGGAAATCTTGGGGGCGGTCGCTCTCATTTTGGGTCTTCTGACCAGGTTGGTAAGTGTGTGGGCGGTCATAGAATTCGCCATTACTGGAACCATCGGCCTTACGATAGGACAGGGAGGGCTGATCAAGGATTTTGGGCTGATGGCCGGAGCCCTAGTCCTACTAATGAACGGCAGTCAAAAACTGAGCCTCGACGGCCTACTCGCGAAGCAGATAGGAAAGTAACTCAGCCTATTTAGGGAAAGAAGCTTCTTTAGCGCTGCAAGCCGAAAACTGGTCTATGACCAACGTGCAACGCTCAGCCGCTTCGGACTTCGTTAGGCTGATGCACCTTCCGCTCCCCTTCTGCGTCTTAGCATTTGCTACGATTGGCGCCGCACTCTCAGAAACGGTCTACCTGGATCGCTTGCTCCTAACCTACCTCGGAATCTTACTCGCCCTCTGCTTAGGCGCGTACAGCCTCGACGAACTCCATGGCAGACCCCTCCACACGCAATTTGGGGATTCAACTCTTCGCTGTTTAGCGATAGCCGGAATCTCTGGCGGTGCAATAGTGGCCATTTACCTATCGTGGACTGTCAGCGTTGGAATCGGGGTTCTCGCATTTGTCGCGGCCTTCTTCATCCTAGCGTACAACTCAGAACTCTTCGGCGGCAGATTTCATCGCGTAGGCTGGTTTGGCGTGAGTTGGGGGGGCTTGACAACATTCGCAGGGTACTTCATTCAATCCCCAATCATTACCCTCCAACCTCTCATTGTTTCAGTTATGGCGACATTTATCGCGATCAGCATAGTTCTTCTAACGCATAGATTTCGCCCGCAACAGCTGTCCAAGAAACTTGGCACCATCCCAAACTCTGATCTAATCGAGTTTTCACGTTACGCACGCAAGGCCGTATGGACGGTCGTACAATTGGAATGTTACGCGATTATTGCATTAGCCATCGGCTTAATCATTTCAAAACTTCTCTAAACACATGGTTACTTTCGTCCCCCAATTAGCGCAACAATCCCCAAACTCATTTTCTCCACCAATGTGCTCCGAAAGCCCGCCTCTTCAAGCAGGTTGCTTAACTCAGGTATCCGAGTCGAGAGCAGGATTGTGTTTGCAAGGTAGACTAGGGTTCGATTCCAGTAGCTGGACACGATCCGGCCTAGGGTTGGGAGAACGTGGAATATGTGAAATCTGTAGATCAACCACACAGTATTGTTGTCGGGGTGAACAAAATCAACCGAGAAGAACCACCCCAATCCCGTCAGGACTCGCAGACTCTCTTTGAAGACGGCTAACTTGTTTGCGAAATTACGCAATGCCAAGCCCACAGTAACGTAGTTGAAGCAGTCTTCGCGAAACGGCAGGGATTCACCTACTGCCCTAACGAATTGTATGGAACAATTGCTAAGCTTCATTGCTTTCTTTCGTACGGCGACACTAAGCATTGCAGGGCTTAGATCTAGGCCCACAACCAAGCCTCCAGCTCTCGCACGGCGTCCGAGTTCGAACGTAACTAGTCCCGTCCCGCACGCGAGATCCAATACTGAAATTTCGCTGCCGAAATCAATCTTAGATAGCATCCTTCCTCGCCATGCAGAGTCGAACGTGAGCGTCATCAAGTGAAGAAGGCGATCATATTCAGTTTCGACGTCGGTGAAGATCGTTTGAACGAACTTCACTTTCTCGACGAACCTAGTTGGGATTTCCATAGGTGCCATGGCTCGTGACCAGACTTCATGCGAGGGAACGGTTAAGTTGGGCAGTTAGTCAGCTAACAACCGTTTAACCATGTATCAGATCGAGGAAGCTAAGATCATCGAGGAGATTAGAAGACGCGGCTCAAAACGCATCCTCCTCCAAATGCCCGAGGGCCTAAAACCAATTGGGTTCAAACTCGCGAGACTTCTCGAAAAAGAAAGTGCAGTTGAAGTGTTTGTTTCGGGTGACCCCTGCTACGGGGCGTGCGACCTCGCACTAAACCCAAAAGCGCACATTAACGCCGATCTGCTGGTGCACATCGGCCACGCGGAGATACCTGGAGAATTCCCCGAAGAGAGTGTTCTGTACGTAGAGGCGCGTGCCGACGAGACTATAGAGGGACCGATGAAGCTGGCGGTAGACATGCTAGCGAAAGAACACATGATCGGTCTTGCCTCGAACATTCAACATATCCATCAGCTCGGCAAGGCGAAGGAAATTCTTGAGGGTGGTGGCAAGGAGGTGATGATTGGGAGACCGTCGGGTTGGCTGCGATATCCCGGCCAGGTGCTGGGGTGCGATTATGGTAGCGTGCGCGCGATTGCTGAGAAAGTGGATGCCATCGTGGTTTTGAGCGGGGGGGACTTTCACGCTCTCGGGATACCCTTAGCCACGGGCAAACGGACGATCGTAGTCGACCCCTTCCAACAAACGGCCAAAGACATGACCGAAGACTGTCGCAGGCTGCTCAGGAAGAGATGGATAAACATCGAGAGGTTCAAGGAGAGCAAGAGAGTTGGCGTCATCGTAGGCATGAAAAGTAGCCAGATGAACATCGCCCTCGCGCGCCGCCTCAAAGAACTCTTGGAAGCGAACGGCCAATCGGCCATTCTCATATGCGTCGCTGAAGTTATTCCTGAAAGCCTCGAGTCATTCATAGACCTTGAGGCATACGTGGAGATCTCCTGCCCACGCATAAGCACCGACGACCAAGAACGCTACCGCAAGCCGATGTTGAATCCTGAAGAGGTCATGATAGCACTCGGAAAGAAAAGTTGGGAAGATTACACTAAAGGAATGACGCTGGAAGAATGGCACTAAGGCAGCTGGCCTTGCCAACCCGACCCATCAAAATCCGCAAACACGATTTGGCAATCGCGCTACAGAAAGTGAAACCCCACCCCAAACCCGACGCGGCCCTCGAACAGTACACGATCCCAGCCGACCTCGCCGCCGAAATTCTCTTCACCGCTTGCTACGCGCACGATGACATCGAAGGGAAACGCGTGCTTGATCTTGGAACTGGAACCGGTAGGCTGGCATTGGGCGCCTCAATTCTTGGCGCGAGGACCGTGCTTGGTGTAGACATTGACGCTCCAAGCATTCATGTTGCCTCACAAAGCGCGAGGGTTCTCGGCGTAGAGGCGGACTGGGTCGTTGGAGATATTGGTATCATTCGTGGTTCCTTCGACACGGTTCTCATGAACCCACCTTTCGGCACCAAACAACCTCACGCAGACATTCAATTCCTGCAATGCGCTCAAAGCCTAGCACCCGTTATCTACAGTATTCACAAATCCTCAACGCGCAGCTTTCTTGGACACTGGTTGGAGAATCAAGGGCTCAAGGGGGAACGAATTATGAGTACGAAGATGGAGATACCGCATCAGTTTTCATTCCACAGAAAACCGAAACGATTTGTTGAGGTAGACGTGTTCCGAATCGTCCGAACCTGACGGAAATTTGAATCCGCGCTTATATAGCGGGCCGCAGCTAACGAACGCGAATCTGCGCAATCACCAACTCAGCTCACCCGACATCCAGTCGGCGTGTGATAATTCGAGGGGGGATTGCCTGGTAAAGGGTAATGAGGTTTGAGTAAGCCACAAAATGAGATGGTTCAGCCCGTACTACCGGGCGATAAAATAGGTGTCATAGAACAATTTCTGCCCGGCGCTGGGACATACGAAACCGAGGGCACGATATACGCAAACTACACTGGTAACGCGCGAATCGACCTGAAGAACAAACGAGTCACAGTCGTCCCAGCAACAAGGACGGTCCTACTTCCGAAGGAAGGAACAACAGTCATAGCCTCCGTCATTCATACGCAAGAGAAGATGGCTACCGTAAACATCTGGAAGATTGACGATAAGGCCGTCCAACCTCCATTCACAGCCCTACTTCACATCTCCTCCTCCAGTCCACGCTATGAACGAAGCATGTCAGATGTTTGTAAGGCTGGAGACATCCTTCGCACTCGAGTAATAGACATGACCAACCGCGTCCCACAGCTGACAACAGCGGGGCGCGGGTTAGGGGTAATCAAAGCGTTCTGTTCAAGCTGTGGTAGTGTACTGGAGTTTACGAACCGAAGATTACAGTGCCCCTCGTGTGGAAACATTGAAAGGAGAAGACTTGCGGATGATCTAATGAGACCAGAGGGAGAGGTGGAGAGAAGTGGAAGTTAAGGTTCTAGCGAAGTCGAAAAATGAGCTTAGGCTCGAGATAGTCGGTGAAGACCACACATTCTGCAATCTACTGCAAAATGTTCTGCTAGAGGACAAGAACGTTGAGCTGGCCGGCTACGATCAACCGCACCCACTCATTCGTTCGAGCATCATTTACGTAAGAACGAAACGTGAAGTGTCACCCGAGAAGACTCTGTTAAACGCACTTGAGAACGTGCAGGAACTCAACAAGGAATTCAACGAAAAGTTCGCTAAGGCTGTCGAGCCTGCCTGATGGGTAACGTAGAAACAATCCAACGTGCCGTGCGCGATCGGCAGCTTGCGAGCTTAGGAGATGCCTTCGTTAATTTCGTTTACTCTCTCGCTCTTACACAGATCAACGGGCATCCAAAGGGTGTTAAGGTCAGCGACAAGATCCTATCCGAAGCGTTCAAGCTAGCTGGGCTGAGGCAATATCTAGGAACGCGATTGTCTAAGAAGGACCTTGCAAACGCTTCCGAATCGCTGCTTATGGAAGCTTACCGAAGACAACTACTAACGATCGAAGAAAGCGTGCGCGTACTAACCCAGAACCCAGATGGGCCTCAAGCGGGATTATCCGAGCTGCTGAAACTAGCGGCGGAGCGTCTTCCGGGGGCGTAGCGGTTAGAGTTTGCTTAAGAGAGAAGCTAGAATTCTGGGCTTGAGCGTCCACCGAAAGGGCCGCTCGATATTGGTGGTGGGTGTAGTCTTCAGGGGCGCCCTGTGGTTGGATGGAGTAATCAGCTGCTCCCTGGAAATGAATGCGACAAACCAGGATTCCAGGTTATCCGAAGCGATCAAGGGATCGAAACAGTATTCACAGCTTCATGCTATAATCGTGAAAAAAGAACCTGTTCCCGGCTTGAAGACAAACTTAACTGATTTGGCTCGACTGGTCAATCTTCCAGTCATCGCCATCATGAACCGACGCGACTCGAAGGCGCCGAGAAACGCGGTGGATTCTCGTGGCCCAAAGCGTTATGATATCATCGTGAATGGACGTCATGTTTCCGTGGTAGCAGTTCATATAACTGGAAAAGACGTGGAACAAGTGTTCAATGTAGGTTGCACTCCCACTAGCTGGATACCGGAAGCGGTTAGGGTAGCAGATTTGTTGGTTCAACAAGTTTCAAGGAGTAAGTTCCTCAACCGACAGCAAAAGGTTAAGATTACCAAAAACTATACTCGCTCAAAACTCATAAATTCGCACAGATGATCGATATCTGAAGAGATGTTTGAGGATTTTTGACTGAACTCATATCTCCTGAGGAAATTTTTCAACTGCACGCAAAGATCAGGTGGGCGTCATTCTCCACCGAGTCCGGCAGAATCGCATTTTCTCAAATGCGGCCTGGCCTTACCAGCTATACGCCTGAAGAAGATGATAGGGCGTTCATGGAGTTCGGGCCGCAGTTAATGACCGGGATCGCTGAACGACTGTCCCCGACCGGCGGCGCGGGGAAGGTGCAGAGTCTGATCGTAAATATGGAGAAAGACGCCGTGCTCTTAGCCCCGCTTCGGGGCGGGTATCTAGCGATCTCTGCGGACAGGGACGACGCTGGTGCAGTTTTCAAAGAAATCGAACCCAAGATTCGACGGCTAACACCCCACTAGCACTCGCAGAACATTTCGTTCACAACCCTCACTGGTCTCCTGTCCCGCCACCTCAACGTTAAGTGCAGATGAGAGGCGGCACGAAAGACTCAGGATGACACGAAAGACGCGATTTCTTGAATTACGAGTCGAAAAGCAAGTAACGCTTAAATGGAACTCGTATTGATTTTGCTCGCGGTCGTTATCAAAGGTGCAGTTTTGCCCAAAGTGCGGCCTCGCGCTTCTGCCCACTAAGAAGCAGAAGACGGTGGTGCTCAGCTGTCCGAAATGTGGTTACGAAACTAAGCGCTCAGACCGCACTGTGCAGAAACTTGAACAGCAGAAAGAGAACGTAGTGGTGATCGGCAAGGAGGAGCAGAAGATTCGAACCTTGCCGAAGACGAAGGTTGACTGTCCAAAGTGTGGGCATAAGGAAGCATTCTACTGGTTGGTCCAAACCCGTGGTGCGGATGAGTCGTCAACGCAGTTTTTCCGATGTGCAAGTTGTGGATCTACCTGGCGAGAAAATTCCTAGACCGCGTAGTAGTAACGCTTGCTAGGCAATTGCTAGTTGGAAGCCCCGCCTCAGGTCTCGCACCATTCTAGACACGAGTGTGTTCCTGGTTCGATTTCATCTCCTTCGTTTTCTTACCATTAGCGCTACATATGATACCGCGATTATGATTCCGACCACAACGCTGACCGCAACTATTACGTTCGTGGAGAAACCTGAAGCGGGATGCAGTAGATTCGATTGCGTTAACTCGCTCGTCGGAGTGGGAGAACCACCGCTATTCTCAAGTCCTATTCCAGCTAGTATCTTGTGCGGCAACTCTTCGATCCCGTTGCTGTCAACACTCCAATACTCCAACGTATTATTGCTCCCCTGAGTGGTGATGTAAGGCTGTCCATCCGCGGCAACGGATCTCGTTGACCCATTGTTGATTCTGTAGTAGATGCTGGTTGGTCCTCCGAGGTCATTGAGTGTAGTGAGGTTAATGGAGAAAGCATTCGTGCGCACGGTTCCTTCGTAGTCATTGATTGTTTGCAGGGCTATGGGTACGACTCGGTAGATTCCCCAACCGTAGGCAAATGTGTAGGTTCTGACCACTTCCCCTTTCGGGTTCACCTCGACCAACACCGCACCCGTGCTGTTCGAAAGCGGGGAACCTATTCCGCTTCCAGGCAGGTAGTGACTTTGCGAGCCAAAGTCGCCGAACCAGTCTCCATTTGGCAATCTATCAACTGATCCCCAGTAGGGAGTCCAATCCTCCCTGGGCGCTGTCCAGCTCCAGCTTGCCCATGCGGTCTCGTTGTTTTCATTCGCTGTAATTTGCAGCATCCTGCTGTGAGCGTTGGTTTCTTCGAAGGTCGCGGGGCAGGGGTTAGTGGCGTTGGTTGTGTTGTCGTAGTCATCGTCGAACATTGTGAAGACGTTTGGTTGTACTTCTCGAAGATCGTGGGCGTGGTACCATAAGCTCGGAACCTGTTTCCCATCCGACCCTAGCAGAGTGAAATTCCCGCGTCTCCCCAAACACCATACGGTTTGATCAGTTGTCTTGTTGATCTTGCAGAACGTGTCGAGAGCTCGCATGTTCATGTAAATCATGTTAGTTTGGAAATTCCACTGGAGGCTGTTTGCATGTGTCAGATCGATCACGGTCTGACCGTTAACTACCGTTGTGGCGTTACAGAGGCACTCATCTTTCAGGCTGAAATGTCCGTTCGCATACGTGTCCCAGCTCCAGACTGGGGTACCCATCCTATCGAGTTCGACGACGGCATCCATCAACACGTTCCTGCCATCAATCTGTCTCACATAGCTTGTCAAAGTGAGAAAGGTTCGAGTGTTCGGATTGTAAATCATGTCATGGTGACCATAGACATTCGGAAAATCAGCTGTCAGATTTGTCTTCAGATTCCAAAAGTGTGTGGCTGTATCTGGTTCTCCTTGGAACATCAGCAAATCGTTACCCATGTATTTGATGGGCGCGTAGATGGGGTTGGTTACCCCTGCAAACCCTGGGATCGAAGTCGCTGGATTAGTATTAGCCGGGGTCGTTCGGAGATCAAGCAACTGCCCCTTTGTCGTCATCACTACGAGGTAGCTAGATGGGGTGAGGGAGAAATTTGTCGAGCTGTATGGAAAGTCCCATAGTCCAAACGCAAGATAACCATCCCATGCGTTACCGTAGGTTTCGATCTTAACTGGAACAGCGAACGCTGAATCAGCAGTATGCGTTCCTCGGACCCCACTGGGAAGTTGAACGATGCAACTAAACAAGCAGATGAATAGAATGAGGAGCGCGGTTTGTATCCGGAGACGTGAAGGTTTGCAATTCCTTGAGCTGGGCATGTGATTTCCATCGCGCGAGTTTTCTTGACCTAAGAACTTGAGTTGTAGCGCAGCGGAATTCTTGAACGGCGATTAAGTTATAGCTTTTACCCTGGAGAAAATTCTATTGCCTCTCCGGCCCGGCAATGCCTGCCTGGCTATTGGAAAACGATCTTTAGGTCAAGTTCCCCAACTATCAAAAACAAGTCTCTTAAATGCCTAGGGTTGAGTCACTAGGAGACTGCTGAATATTTGGTGATTAATGATTGTTCAAGGCAACGATTAGTGATGCTAGGCTCTGGAGGAACATGCTTGCTGCCGTATCAACGTTGATCGAAGAAGCGGACGTTAACGCTTCACCCGAAGGCATCAAGCTGCGATCCATGGACCCATCCCATGTCGCGATGGTTGACTTCGAATGGAACAAATCAGCGTTTGAAGAGTATACTTGCCTTCAACCCACGAAGATTAGGCTCAACGTAACTGACATAGTCAAGAAACTTAGGGGCGCGGGCCAAGAACCACTTGAAATGTCCTACGATGAAACGACTCGCAAACTGAGTATGGTGATCAAGGGTAAGTGGAAGACCACATTCACCCTGCCTACCCTCGATCCGGGCGACGAGGAGGTCCCGACCCCGAAGATAGCTTTCAACACGAAGATTAAGATGATTAGCTCAAGCTTCAAGGACATAATCGACCAAATTCAAACCGTCAGCGACAACGTCAGGTTTGAAAGCACTCCGGAGAAATTCATCGCCGAAGCCGTTACGGAACTGAGCGGCGCGAAGATCGAATTAGAGAAGGGTAGCGATGTTCTTTTGGAGCTTGAGGTTAAGGAACCTTGTAAGGCAACGTTCAACCTCAATTACCTCGCGGAAATATCGAAAGCCGGATCATCGGCGGCGGAACTCGTGACGCTTGAGTTCTCATCAAATATGCCGGTAAGATTGGAGTATGAAATGCCCCAGCAGGGTAAGTTGCTCTACTTCCTCGCGCCAAGGATTGAAGCGGAGTAGACGCGTAAACGCCCGAATGCAAGAACTCTTTCATCCACCTTCCATTACGTAGGGGCGGTTAGCTTGCAGACTCTTCTGACGAAGCTTGACCTTGCAAAGTTCCCGTTTACGTCAGAGGCGTCGAGTTACATAAGGTCCCGAAACATCGACCCGATAGAGTTGACTCGGCCGGAACTGGTCCCGATTCTTGAACGCGCCATGGAACGGATTAGGCAGGGGGTGTTCGGCGGAAGGATATCAGCGGACCTCACTCAAGAGGATGTTGACATCCTCGCGTACCCAACCGCCCTAATGCTGATCAGTTCGGTAGGGGACGATAGAACTCGACGGCGATTTGCGCTCGCCGAGGCTAAGCGGGCATACGAGCTACTCAGGTATGAATCCCCCGAAAAATTGCTTCAGATAGCTACGGGTTCATTCGGTTGGGACGCGAAACTCGTTGAAAGGGATGTGGGAGAGACACATTTCGAGTTTGCGCTGCACTTTAAGTTCTACGTACGAAATTCCGCTAGAATTCACGATTTGAGATGGAAACTAGTCAACAGGGTCTTGACGGAAGGGTACGTTCTTCTGCCTCGCGAAGATTTCGCTAGGCTCCTCGAAGAGGAAGTACAGGGGCGAGTTCTGGAGAAGACCGCCGATGCGACGGTGGCTCTGCCGGACGAGCTTGCGCGACGAGTCGAACCCCTCCGTTCTATGCTAAAGGCTCGATCTCAACATTTGGCGGCGGATGAAATGCCTCATGCGGTTATGGCTTCGGCGATGCCACCCTGCATGAGAAACCTGCTCAGCCTTCTCCAGACTAGCAAGCACATATCGCACATGGGACGATTCGCTATGGCCGCGTTCCTTCTCAACATAGGAACCAACGAGGAGGATCTACTCAAAATGTTCAAAGCGTTCAGCGATTTCGATGAACGCATAGCACGCTACCAGGTCGAGCACATTGCCGGTAAACGCGGTTCAAGAAGAAAATACACAGCCCCTAACTGCGCGACGATGCGAACCCACGGCGTATGCGTCAACCCCGACGAACTCTGCGCAAACATAACCCATCCTCTATCCTACTACCGAAGGAAGGCACAATTCCTAATGCGTCGAGACCGAAACAAGCCTACTCGCGAACAGCCCCGGAAGAACAGGGATTAGTCAGTGAACAAGAAAGCAATAATCCTTGCCTCAATGGCTTTTCTGATCATTCTTGGGGGAATGATCCCTCTAACTCCCTCACACCAGGCTCCAATAATCATCCAGGGCTCAATGCCGCTGGCTAGCCATTTTTCTGTACTGGTGGAGAGCCAACTCGACCTCTCCCCCGTGGATATTCAACTTCTTGAAAGCTACGGCACGGTCACAACCGTAGCCGGCCCAGTGGCCGTTATGCAAATCAACTCGCCGGCGTTAGCTGAGATGGCCCGACTTCCATTCATAATCCGTATCGAGAAATCGTACCCTCTCAGCGTTCAACTCGACAAGAGCGTACCCGACGTCGGTGCTCCGCAAGTTTGGGACGAGGTAAAGGATCCTTTCGGAAAGAACGTGACCGGGGCGGGTGTGATCGTTGGGTTTGTGGACACTGGAATCGACACGGCCCACCCCGATTTCACTTTCCCCAACGGCACGACCAAGATCCTATACGTATGGGATCAGACCACGACCGGCCGCGCGCCTTCAGGATTCAATTACGGCTACGAGTGCACAGCGACGGACATACAAACGAAAACATGCCCCGAGAAGGACACGTTTGGACATGGAACACACGTGGCCGGAATCGCAGCCAGCTCGGGTATGGCGACCGGTAATTACACCGGCGTCGCGCCGGGCGCTAACATAATTTTCGTCAAGAGCGGCTATGAAGTTTGTAATGGCGAAAGTTGGACCTTCAACACAAACCAAATTCTCGACGGCATAAATTACATGGTCAGGAAAGCAGCATCACTTAAGATGCGATTGGTAGTCAGCCTCAGCCTAGGCGGCAACATTGGCGCCCACGACGGCACCGACCCATTCGAACGTGCCCTCGACGCTTTCGTAAAGGCTGGCACGCCCATCGTTGTCGCCGCCGGCAACGCGGCGGAAGATCAAGACCACATCGACGGACAAATATCCCAAGGCCAAAACACCACCTTCCAACTTGAGTTTAAGCAAACAACCGTCGACGTAGCTGTAGATATCTGGTACTCCTCACAAGATCAGATTTCCGCGACGGTACACACACCCGACGGCAGGTCTTACCCGGTGCTCACCGTACCTGGAGGAATAGTTACCGGCTTCGGCCAACTCAACACAACCGCAACTTCCTTCCCTAACGGCAACGAACTCTATATCGAGGTTAACTCGACCAACCCCCTACCACTTGATGGTTGGGGAGTGAGTTTGGTAGGGGACCAAGTTCACTCTCAAGGATTCTGGAACACGTGGACCGATTCCGCAACATGCACTTTTCCGGGGTCCGTCTTCTTGCCGGGGGATGGATATGTGATTGATTCTCAGGATACTATAGGTATACCTGCCACAGCCAGGGACGTTGTAACCGTTGGCTCATACGTCACAAAGACTTCGTGGATTGGAATGGACGGAAACACCTACGGCAGAACGGATATTCCCATAGGAGGAATTTCGTCTTTCAGCTCTCTCGGCCCAACCAGGGACGGCCGGACGAAACCCGACATCGTTGCTCCAGGCGAAGTAATAGCCTCGGCAAGGTCAAGCCTCGTACCCCAAACTCAGAGTGACCCCGACCGGTACCACAGAATTCTGGCGGGCACCAGCATGTCTACCCCACACGTGGCCGGCGCCATCGCTCTGATGCTCCAATACTCGCCGAACCTTCAAGCAACCGATATTCCGGGCATGCTGCGTGAAACAGCGCGGCTAGATGCGAACACCGGTACGGTTACGGATGGTTCCGCAATCTGGGGTTTCGGAATACTAGACGCAAGAACCGCAACGGGCTTCTTCAGACAGACCCTGGTGATCATTGGACTCCCATCTGCGCTCCAGGTCCCCGTCCGACTGAATGGTAATGAAATCATGCAAGTGTCGGGAGGATCGTGGGCTGATGTCTACTATCTCAAAGGGTCGACTTCGAGTGTCTCTTTCGACCACCAAATCCAAGCAGGCCCTGATACTCGCTATGTATATCAGAATGCAAGCTCCACCGGCACAACGAATCCTCTGATAATAATCAATTACAACCCACAATACTTGCTAACAGTCAACTCCCGTTTCGGTCCGACCAGCGGCAGCGGATGGTACGCCGCAAACAGCAACGCGACGGTATCCGCACCCGAACTTGTGCCCGCTCCCGGCTTCCCGGGTTATCTAGGTTCGGCGTACGTTCTAAGCTACTGGGCTACAAGTAACGGCGCTACCCACTCAAATGTGATTTTGATGGATGGCCCGAAGTCGATAACCGCAGTCTACACTCTAACCATTTCAGAGCAAACGTTCTCTGAAGTGATTGTAATCTCGACGGTTGTTGTGCTCTCGGCCGTGATATTTGCGAGAAGAAAGCTTAGCTGATTCTGCGGCTACATCTTCTTGAGCATCACGTCGGTGCCTTCGATTTTTACGGAGAAGGAGGATTCGTCCTTCATTGGGGGCGGGCTAACGACCT
The DNA here is from genome assembly GCA_963733055.1 of Candidatus Bathyarchaeota archaeon. Lineage (GTDB taxonomy): Archaea > Thermoproteota > Bathyarchaeia > 40CM-2-53-6 > 40CM-2-53-6 > FEN-987. The sequence goes on along the minus strand of CAVTBR010000001.1, from coordinate 1,231,396 downwards.
TTCCTGAAGTAACATCAAATTTGCCGCCGTGCCAAGGGCAGATTATTGTGTTGCCCTCAAGTTCACCCTCGTCTAGAGGCCCTCCCCTATGAGTGCACTTACTCGTGATCGCATACAGCTTACCTCCAAGGTTGGCGACGACCACTTCATCCACACCAACCGTTACTTTCTTGAGAGAACCTGCTGGAAAATCGGCAACATGGCCCACCTTTGCGTAGCCTTCGCTCATCTCAATCAACCATTCAAATCAGTCTCTGAACCCGCTTATGAAGTGAGCGCATGGTAAAGCTATATGCTCGGCGCCCCAAACGAGATTTGCCAAAGATCTGGGAACTCCACGAATCGATGAGAATAATTTGCAAACCAAAACCCCAACGCAACGCTTCGAATTTCTCAAACTCAAATTCCAAGAATACTACAAAGCAAACGTTGCGTCCCTTAACCCTCCGCCATCAATGGTCGAACTACGAATTCGGTTTTCTACTCTTCCGCAAACGCGTGATGGTGAGGCATAAGGCGTTCAATGACTTCAACATGTTTACCAACTCATTACTATCACTCGCTCCCTCCGACGTCTACTACTCGACCGCTTACTATCAGCACCCGGACCTTGAGATGGCAAGTAAAGGGTGGTTAGGCTCCGACGTGGTCTTCGATGTCGACGCAGGATCACATCGATACACCATGTAAGGAGACTCATGACATGTGGGTCTGCACGAGTTGCAAAGAAACGAGGAGGGGAAAGAAACCTCTGAAATGCCCTAAGTGTGGGAACGAGAAGCTTGAGGAAAAAGCGTGGCTCTGCGACCGCTGCCTCGTTGCGGCTAAGGAAGAGGTCTTGAAGCTTCTAGAATTTCTCGGAGAGGATTTCGGAATCAAATCAAACGAAATACATCTTTTCTTCTCTGGCCATAGAGGTTACCACCTACACGTAGTCTCGGACAGTTTGAAGACATTAGACGACGTGCAGAGGAGAGAGATAGTGGATTACGTAATGGCGCTGGGGCTGGACCCTGCGGAACAGGGTTTGTACCAGGGCCTGTTCGACAGCAAACACTCCATCATAGTTGGACCCGACCTAACTGATCTAGGATGGAGGGGCAGGCTGGCGAGAGGAGTATATCAGATTCTCACGGAATGGGATCAAAATTCACTAGTTGAACTTGGCTTCACGCGTGGAGCGGCAGCCCAGATCCTCAACGACCGTCAACGAATCAAAACTGAATGGTCGAGGAAAATGCTTTGGAGCTCATTTCAAGATAAATGGAGAATCAACGAAAAAATCTGGAGGAACATCGTCGAAAAAGCGATGAGCCTAGTCGCGCTACCCGCCAAGATAGATACCGTCGTCACAACCGACGTTCACAGGTTGATCAGAATGCCGGGAACGCTAAACGGAAAGACCGGCCTTAAAGCGATAGTAGTCAAACTGGATCGCCTAGAGGAATTTGACCCATTCTATGAACCCGTCGTTTTTGAAGGAACACAGAAAGTTGAGATTACGGAAGCCCCCGCGCTGAGGCTTCGGGATCAAACCTTCGGCCCCTATGCCGATGAGAAAGTTGAATTGCCACTTGCTGCCGCCATACTGCTGATCGCAAAGGGCGTTGCATCGCCGGTGAACTAAGTTTGTATAACGAGCTGTACAAGGCATGGAAGTCCGAGAAGAGTTCTGAGAGGGCCCAACCTCTCGCGGGCGATTTCTATCGAAAGGTTCAGGCTTACCTTAGTGGTTTGGAGCAAGACTCCGCAGCTCTGGAGCCACACACACTTCAGGGCCGCCTCGCCCTAAAAGAAAAGGAAGTCGTAACAAGACTTCTACGGGAATTGAAGGAGGCAAGGCTTCAGAAACTCGTAAGCGCCACCAAACGCCAAGGCGATGTGGACACCACAGGGTTAACGGATGAAGAAAAGACCCTGGTCAAAGGCATCGAGGACTCCATGAAAGCCTTCGGGCAAGGAAAAAACGAGCCCGCTCGCACCGAAGACGCCACATCTGAAGAACCAACTGAATTGTCAATCGTGAGATTTCTGCAAGACATACCCGAAATAGTTGGGACTGACTTGAAAATTTACGGACCCTACAAGAAAGAAGACGTCGGCTCGCTTCCCGATCAAAATGCTAGGGCTTTGGTTAAGCAAGGCGCCGCGAAAGAGATTGAAGTAAGAAACTTTCACAAAACCGCGAAGAACGAAGGCTCAAATCGCCATCAACAATAAATAGAACACGCAAGGCTAGTACCGAATTCGAGCTGATCAGTATGAAAGTGCCTAAAGAAATGAGGACCTTCTGCCCTAAGTGCAAAACCCATACTGATCATCAAGTGTCGATATACAAGAAAGGCAAGGATAGAGCGATGGCCGTCGGGAATAGGCGGCACGCACGTGACGAGCTCGGGTACGGCGGCCAAAAGTTTCCAAAACTCAAAAGGACAGCTAAGACAACGAAAAAAATGTTGCTCAGACTTACCTGTCGAACATGCGACGCCGTAGTCTTTAGACTCGGAATACGACTTCGCAAACTAGACCTCACCTAAGCAACATCCACCTCCCGCTAGACGGTTCTCCCCATTCATTGATCACCTTACAATGATCATTATTTTCGGTTCTGCGAACCGATCCATCTACCGGATGGCTAACAGAAGCCTTATGTTGTATGCTTCCTTTCTGGCAGTTTCCTCAGTAGGTTGGGAATGAGAAGTGGTTAAAGGCGAATTAATTCCGAAGCCTCAGAGCAACTTCATCAGGGTCAAGTGCCCGAAATGTGGGAATGAGCAAGTCGTATTTGACCGGCCATCCCTCGCTCCGCACTGTTCGGTTTGCAGTGAAGTGCTAGCTGATCCCACTGGTGGAAAGGCAACGCTCAAGGCCGAGGTAGTTCAAGTCCTCGGATAAACCGGCGAAGAACGATGTCAAGCCCCGTTGAATATCCCGAAGTCGGCGACCTTGTCGTAGCCTCTGTCACGCGCGTTGTGGATTACGGGGCATACGTCAAACTCGACGAGTACGACGGCGTCGAAGGCTTAATCCACATTTCAGAAATCGCAAGCACATACGTAAAAAACATTAGAGTCCACGTAAGACCAGGCCAAAAACTCGCCCTGAAAGTCTTACGGGTAAGCCCCCAACGCAACCAAGTTGACCTTTCACTCCGCAGAGTCACTGGCCGTGAAAAGTCCGAGAAGATGCTTGAATGGAAGAAAGTGAAGAAGGCGGACTCTATAATCAAAGGTGCGGCTGAACGACTGCAAGTCGGCGACGAAGACGTAGCAAAGATTAGTGACGTGATTTACGAGAAGTTCGACAATCCCTTCGACGCGTTTGAGGAAGCAACGGATGAAGGAGAAGAGACCTTCACCAAGCTTGGAATAGCCGAAGATTGGGCCAAGGCACTAACCGAGGTGGCCAGAAGCAAGATCAGGCTTGAGAAGGCTAAGGTTACGGGGACGGTAGAACTCACCTGCGTAAAGACTGATGGCGTTGAAGCGATTCGACAAGCATTACATGGGGCGAAGAAAGTCAAGAAATCACGCGGGACCACGATCAAAGTCTACACGCTCGGATCCCCGAAGTACCGGTTTGAGGTCAGAAGCAAGGAAATAACGGACGCTCAGGCTACGCTGAACCTCGCCTTGGACGAAGCGCTAAACGCAATCAAGGGTCTCGGCGGCGAAGGACGCAAACTAGGTTGAAGTGGCTCATAAGAAAATGTCCGGGCTGCAAAACCTACACAATGAAGCTTAACTGTCCTAAGTGCGGATCACAAACCGTTAGCCCACAGCCGACCAGATTTTCTCCGCACGACAAGTACGCTAAGCTACGTCAACCTGGAAGCGAATAAGAAACTGACGGCTCTGCTCTAGAGCCGCTAGTCTTTGCTTACGATCTGCGGATCGTGAGGTATGCGGTTGCAGGGTTGTAGTTCGTACCTGCCTGCAGAGTAGCGACTAACATGAAGGTGCCTGGAACATCGGCCTTCCATGTGAAACTCATTGTCGGCGAGGTCATGAGTAGCGTATCGACCGGGGTGAAAGTCTTATTGTCGAAAGTGTAGGCGACCGTTACGTTCGTGTTTGTCACGTAGGGTGAGAGTGTTACGGTCACCGTGATGTTTTGCCCTTGGCTGAATGTGGCGGGTGAAGTTGATAGGGTTAGGGTGGCGTTCGCCTTTGAAACGACAATTGTTTGGGGCGTTGAGACGATGTCGCCGTATGTTGAGCTGCCACTGTAGTGGGCGCGAATCTCGTAGGTGCCCGCGTTCGGAAGTGCTGTGTAGTTATACGCACCGTTTGGTGAAGCGGTAACCGTTCCGATTTGTTGCCACGACTGTCCACTATCAACAGACGACTCCAAAGCGACTTGCACAGGTTGCGTGGTGAGTGGGTTTCCACTCGTATCCGTAATGTTGCCCGTCATGGTCACCGGAGTTCCGTACACAATTTGTGAATTGACCGGCCGCATCGTGATGAAACTTTGCTTGATCAAATTCACTTTGAACAAGTATACGAACTTGTTAGTTGACTGAAATACTTGAGTGAGGTACGGTGATGGTGTAGTTTGAGTGCTTGACGTAACATAAGTCATCATGTAACCGAGCATCGAATTCGCGTTCAGCTGTGCACTGGTCGTGAGCGTGTCGTTGCTTATGATCGTCTTCGTTACTGGGGCCCTGATTACTCGTGAGTAATCGCTAGCTCCAGTCTGAGGGTTGGTGCTCGTCACATAGAAGTTGACCAGGTATTTGTCGTTCCACATGGTATTGTTCCCGATGCGGGCCATCCAATACCATTTACCATCTTCACCGAATCCCTGCCATCCTCCGGAGCTACTGCTCGATGGGGTGATGAAGATTGCTACGTACGAAACATTGTAACGTTGAAGGTTGGGAAGTGCAAACGTGATGTTATCGAGGAAAGTCTGGGCGACCATTCCTATCTGCGTTGAGTTTTGGGTTCCGTTGTCCGCAATTGTACTACGTTGCCCGAGCGCCGTTATCCAGTAACCGTAATCCCACCACGCAAATACAACTGAGCTTGGCGGCGTGTTCAAACGCATCCACGATAACGCTTCGAGCCAATCTTGGTATTTCAGCTCATTTCCGGCTGCAGGTGCCGTTGGAATGCTGGACGTGACTATGGTTGCAGGCTGGTATGATCCCCGCACGGCGGTCCAGAAGGTTGGAATTATGGCAATTAGCAAGATGAGGAAGATGGCGACTCCAAACTCCCGCCCTATCCTGGAGATTACGCGAGTCTTGCGTTTCGGATAGATGACGGCCTCTCGCACAATGTCAACCGCGGGTTTCCCTAACTCAACAGTACCAATTGCACCTAGAATGCAGAAGACGGGAGCGAGTAACAGTGTCAGTCGCACGAATGATGCGGCGAAGTAGACCCCGGTTACTGCCCAGAGGATTGTGAATATATCTTCATTTCTACCTCTCTGGATTACGAAGACTATTCCGAATAGAATTAGGAAAGTTATGGCGCCGAACTCGTAGAAGAAGCTCCCCCATGTTGCTGGTTGGTGTTCGGCAACGCTAGCGATGATCGGAACATCGCCGCGGACGAATGGGTTGATGACGGCGTAGAATTTGCCGTATGGTATTACAGCGATGTTGAAGTAAGAGAGGACTACGACGAGCGCCGCAGTTCCCAGCACGACGGCTCCTAATGTGTAGACCCGCATCCTATTACTTTCAAGGTACGACGAAGCTTCCCGAGCAACGAGAACCAGCTCTCCTCCGAGAACAGCCAACCATGTGAGGTCGGTAAGTGAACCGAATCCGAGTTTCGGGACGAGGAACGGAGTGAAGAGAAGGAAGATGCCCATTGAAAGGGAATAGCTCAGAAGCAGTTTCTTGGAATAGCGCCCGACCAAGACGAGGACAACGACGTATAGGGGGATCAGATCGAGTGGGAAGAGGGAGCCTGCCCATTCTGCTGCGAGATAGAAAAGTGAGAAGCCTGTTATTGCCGAGTACGCGATAGTTTTGCGTGTTGAGGAACTGGCAACCGTTGCTCGACGGAATGAGAGAAAGATCACAAGCATTAGAAGAATCCCAAGGGGCTCGTGACGCAAGAAGCCGAGCTGAGTTCGTCCGATGCTGCTAGGGTTCAATGCTAGGAACAGGGCGGTTAACATTCCAGCGCCTTTTCCCCAGAAATCCTTACCGAGGAAATATGCGATCAACACCGTAATTGTTCCTGCAACAATAGGGAAGACCATGGCTACGTCGAACACTGCAACTCCTATCCCCATGAAGCGTAGCAGCATTACTATGGCCGCGACAACGAACGCTTCACCGTACAAGTTCCAAGTCGGCATGTCGGCACCGTATGGGAACCAGCTCATGCTGTCATGCCATTGGAACCAAGCGAGAAAACCATGATCGACTGTGAACTGTGCCATTCGCCATTGGAGGTATGGGTCAAATTCGTTGAGGTAGTATCCCCAGCGAATTGGCATCAATCTAACAGCTAGGGCGATGATCACTATCAGTCCGAGGGCGATGTATTCTAGAACAGTCCCGCGAGAAACTCCTGACGCTGCTTTGCGAATGCCGTCGACACGTTCCGCTAGGACCTCGCGGTTTACGTACCTGCCCATCACGCTTCGAGCTTTTCTCAGGGCTCGGCCGGTAGCTGACATTTATGCACCCGCAGATTTTCGAAGGTACACTTTGAGCGCGTTATAAAAGGTTGATGAAGCAGAACGACCGATTCAATCGCCTTGTCATTCACACTCTGGACGTGTGTGCCTGCGATTTCAATGTAAGCCGGTTTGAGTTTCGAGTCATCAATGTCCGAAAACCTTGTCAGGCCGAATGACTGATTTCAGTGTGGATTGGGAATCATACCATGCCTGATGCCTACTTGTCTTGCCCATCTTGCGGAAAGGCGAATGTCAGCGATGGGAGGTACTGCATTAATTGCGGTTCGATTCTAAATCCAATATACTGTTCCCAATGCGGAACCCCCAACCCAGATGGATTAGAGCAGTGCATAGAATGCGGCGCGCCTATGCCAAGCCTGAAGGGCTTTCGTTGGACTCCGATCGTTACAGTCCTTACCCCAACTTCCGCGATGACTGAGACAAGAGAAACGGTCCCTTACGCGGGCGCTGAGGGGGAAGGTCCGCTGAAGTGGCTTCGATCTAAACTGGAACGCGACTAGAACCGACCGACGCTACTGAGTCTTCCGTGAGTATCCATACTTGCTTATGTCGTAGAACGGGGGCTTCACGAATTTTGCCCCTTCAACTCTATCCCTAATCTTGATTTTGACAGCGTTATTCTGACTTGCATATTGCGGGGTCACGTAACCCATTGCGATCCCCCTATCGAGGAGGGGAGAGAGGGTGCCACTTGTTACTCGGCCTATTTCTTCTTCATTGAGGAGGATGCTGAACCCGTGTCTCGGTATCACTCGATTTTCTGTTACAGCACCAACTCGCAATTTCGCGGGACCTTTTTCCTTGATTGTTTGCAGACTGCTCCGTCCAATGAAGTCCTTGTTCAGCTTGACAACGAATCCCAATTTTGCTTCGAAGGGGTTCGTGTTTTCGTCCATGTCAGTGCCGTACAAGCAGAGTCCCGCCTCAAGTCGCAATAGATCTCTCGCACCTAGGCCGCATGGCTCAAGTCCTTCCGGTCTGCCCGCCTCCAGTATCTTATCCCAAACTTTCTGCGCGTTCACGTCGTTTCCAATAGGGGCGTCCCAAACGAATATCTCGAATCCATCTTCACCCGTGTAACCTGTTCTCGAAACCAGAACTTTAGACCCGGCGATCTCCGCCCAATCACAGGCGAAGCGCGGTAAATTGCCGAGAGGTGCATCGGCAAGTTTAGTAATCAACGGGACGGCTTTCGGGCCTTGTACCGCGAACATTGCGACATCATCGGATACGTCCTGAATCTCTGCGTCAAACCCCTCCTTGTTCGAGTCGAACCATTCGTAGTCACTTTCACGGTTGGCGGCATTATACACAATCAGGTATTGATCCTGCTTCAGGTCGAAGACTAGAATGTCGTCTTTGATTCCGCCGACCGAATTACAGAGCAGCGAGTACTGACCCACACATTTACCGAGAGATGCGACATCGTTTGTTGTAATGTGATCTAGGAATCGTACCGAGTCTCGACCTTCGACCAACGCCCGGCCCATGTGGCTAACGTCAAAGATTCCGGCGGCGTTCCTGACGGCGAGTGATTCTGGGATTATTCCTTTGAACCAAAGCGGGAGGTTGTAACCAGCAAACTCGGTCAAATGTCCATTGTTCTCGTGAAAGGCTTGTATTTGCACGTTTTTAGGCAAACCACTTCACTGAGGTACTCTTACGTCAGGAGATTCGATGTGGCACTGATTACTTTGCTACTTCCTCGTTTGGGGCGATTTTGACCTTCTCGGTTTCGAAGTCGAGTTTCCTCTTGCATTGAGGGCATATACCATTATGCCGTTGTATGATTTCCATTGGAGTCTCAAGCTCCAACCCATGATAAAGGACTGAGCCGCACTCCTGACAGAAAATCTTCTGGGGCAAAATTGAACCACGCTTAAGGACGACCAACAAGCAAGGCAACATATTTTAGCCTCTTGGTCGTTCCAGCTGCGTAGTGAACTATCACATGTTCGAAGGTCTTCGCATCAGACTACGCAGAATACCATGGAAGATGCAACGGCTGTTTGGTAACCTAGGTTACTCGTTCCGTGGTTTGAAAGGGCCGACCACACGCAGGATGAAACCTTCGACAACGGTTTTGGCGTTGGGAGTCGTTCTCTTCGTTGGGTTCGTTTTGGCCGGCGGAGTTTACGATATACTTGAGCATCCCATCTCGCTACTGCCCACATCATACGGATATTCCGTGGTAATCCAAGGTACTCTCGGTCAACAGACTTTGAATGAGAGCCTGATTGCTGCGTTCCTATATTTTCTCGGTCTAGCCGGTCTCTACATGCTTCTTCGTAGCACGAGGTATGCCTACAGGCCGCGCAACGCATACCTTCTTTTGATTCTTGGAACCGTGACCGTCCTCATAGTTGTAGCCTACTCCACTCAACTGATCAACACTAAGATTGGCTGACGTCGTTTACCAGTAGTTCTCTTTCAGACCGAGAAGGTAGGCACCGACATTCGTTAGAAAGTGAATCGGTGGAGTAACAACAAGCAGGATCAGGATGACCGTAGTGGGGATTGGCGAAAAGAGCGAAACAAAGAGCAAGGATCCTACTACGAAATCTAGCTGATCCACGCCAGGCAACGAGTCTCCAGGCCTAATATGCAATCGTCTCTTCAGAAACGCCCCCGCCAAATCCCCAAGCAAAGCCCCCACTGAAGCGAGGATCGCGATCGAAATCAGATTCCGGGAGAGTACGTAGGAACAGAGGAGGCCGACCAATGTTCCGACGATGATTCCGCTAATGAACCCGCGAAATGTCTTGTTGTCTCCGAAGACTCTTTGTCCGTCGGTTAATTTCTTTCCAAAATCGATCGAGCGTCCGCCTCCGAAGATTACGGGGGCTGCGTTCGCGCAGTATGTGGGCAGGATTATGTAGAGAGCTGAGAGCCAATCCTGCGGTTGCGGCCACAATTCTTTCACCAGACGGAATACGGATTACGCTTGGGCTGTGGAAATAAAAACTAGGCTGCGCTGTCGGCTAGCCCATTTTCCTGCAATCGCACCAAACAGCTAACTCTGGGAATATCGGTCCCGTTGAATCGCTCCAGAACAAATTCTCTCACGCTTGGTTTGGGAGTGTTTTTAGTCCTGAGAATTGTTCGCGGAAAATGGAAAAGAGTCCTGCGTGCGACGGGTTCGATATCGGTCATGGGAGGCTTTAGGCGGGAATGGACCTGGCTCGTAATCACGCAGGCGATGTTGTGCGAGGAAGCTAATTCACCTAAATACGCTAGTTGTCCACCCAGGTCGCGGTTTAGACTGAAGATGCTGGCCGTGTCGGAAAAGGCGGCGCGATACAATGAGCTGACAGAATCGACTACCACCATTCCCAGTGAGGGCGTAACATAATTCTCCAGAGATTCTATCATAGCTCTTTGCTCTGAAAACGTATCAGGAAAGAATAGCGAGATTAGTTCGCTGATTTCCTTGGATTGATTTCCCGCAATTTGGCCAAACCTCTGTTGGGTGAAGGAGCGATCTGAGTCAATGTAGATCACTTTCAGCTTCATCTCAGCCGAGGAAGCGGCGGCTTGAATTACAGTAGTAGTTTTTCCTGTTGCGGCTTCGCCATAAATCAGCGCCACCTCTCCTCTAGTGAAACCTCCATGAATCATTCGATCGAGGCTAGTACAACCAACGGAAATCTTCTCTACCACTACGGGCAACGATCAAACTACCCTTCCCTATGAAACACGGATTCCTCCGGCCTGGTCGCCGTCTCTAATCCAGGGTCCGGATTAAGTCTCCCTACTCCTAGGGAGAGCTATTCTTGGCTGGACATTAATTCCTTTACAATGGCCCGCGGTCTGGCCGCGTCGAGTAGCCGAGCGAATTGTTTGATCCACAGTGGGTAAAGGTAGAGCTTTCCGTAAAAGAATTCCTCAAAGACCAAGTTGTCGAGTAGACTAATCGCTCTGCGAACCCTTGAGTAGCCGTAGACGGTTGAAAGGCGATCAACGTTATCAAGAGAGGGAAGACTTAGGAACTCTGACGCGACGGTAGAGTATACGTCCCTCTGCTCCGGCCCTTCCTTCAGTCTTCGCTGCTGTAGCTTTCTCAGAGCGAGTCGCTTGAACACCCGCGACTGCTGCAGACGTTCGTCGAGGCTGGAATTTTGCGTTAGGTTCATGCGGGTTCAGTCCAGCTACTCCATTCCAACCCATTTTTAAATTAATGCATGAACGATGGAAGATCGCCGTCTAGGTCGAGTGGAGTCTTCACTTCTTCCTGATAACTTCCTTCAGAAAAGCTGAGTAACTCTCGGTGCTCAAGAGCGTCTTCATATCCGTCTCTAACTGTGAAGGCTTAACTATGACAATCCAGCCGGTCCCATACGGATCCTGATTCACTGATTCAGGCGATTGGACTAAATTCTCGTTACGCTCCGCGACGTCGCCGGAAACTGGGGAGTAAAGCTCCGAAACCGCCTTAACCGACTCTACTGTACCGAACGCCGCGTTTTGGGCTAAATTCTTACCTAACTGCGGCAAGTCGACGTAAACGACCTCGTGTAGCGACTTTTGAGCGTAGTCTGTTATTCCAATACGACATAGCCCGTTCTCCACCTTCATCCACTCATGCTCCTTGGTGTAACGGAGTCCATCGGGAACGTCATAATCGTCAACTTTCATCTGAGAACCAGCCAGGCAAGAAAGCGAGAAGACCCGACAGTGTATTTAGCAATATTCACTGGCTCCTATACCCGTAAATGTTACATCAAGCTCGCAGAATGACTGATAATGTTCCGTGAAATATTTCCCAACAAGACATTACTCGTACGCGGACCAGCTACCATGGATCTTCTCGACGGACAGGCGTCAATTCTGGGAGCAACCATTCCATCGCATCAACGAATAATCATAATGAGCGAGAGACAACTTCCGATCGAAACAGCGCAGCGGGCCGGGTTAGAGATAGCTATTGGAAAATCCGGGGGATTATTCGAGATTCAGGGCAGTTCCATTCCTCCTTCATGGAGCGACGCCGCCGAAGCCCTGAAGGAAATGAAACAAGGAAGGGTGACGGTGATTGGAACGACCGACGTCGGAAAGAGTACTCTCTGCGTCTACTTGGTTAACAGGCTGATCGGGCAGAAGATGTACATCATCGATGCTGACGTTGGACAGGCGGACCTGGGTCCACCAACTACTATAGCTAGAGCAGAGCCAAGGAAATCAATTACAGCTCTATCTGAATTAGAGCCTGACGCCCGGATCTTCATCGGGGACACGAGCCCGGGTCCAGTTAAGGGGAAACTAATTGATGGCATTCGAAGACTATCTGCCGTGTTAGAAGATTCAGTCACGATCATAAACACTGACGGCTGGATCACGGACCCCGAAGCGATTCAGCATAAGATCGACCTGATCACTCAAACCAAACCCGACCTAGTTATTGGGCTAGGCTTCGGAAACGAACTGCAACCCATCCTGGCCGGAAGTGGGGCACAATCAATGAACGTAGAGCCGGCGAGGGAGGTGTTATCACGGTCTAGGAGCGACAGGCGAAAGACAAGGACCGATGGCTATCGTAGATTCCTCGAAGGCGGGAATGTGAGAACTTTCACTCCACCAGACGTGCAATTGTCTATCCCCGAAAACCTCTCTTTCCTGAACAAGTCAGACCGCAAAGAATTTAGGAACATCATCGTTGGCCTTCTCGACGAAAACCGATACTTGGTACAAATCGGTGTCCTAGTCGCCTTCGAACTTGAAGCATTAAGAGTCTACTGCAAGCCCGCTTTGGGAATCCGTACGATAGAGCTGGGCTATCTCAAACTCGCGACCGACGGTAGAGAACTTGGTTTCGTGGAAAGGCAGATTGTCGAATAACGATTATCTTTAATCGAGCCTAGAATAGTTGAGTGAACTCAATTATTGTGGCGTCTGACTTGAACACGCTCGAAGACTGCCGGACAAAGATACGTGAAACCGACAAGCAAATCCTCTCGCTGATTAAAGAACGGTTGGCGATTGGGAGCCAAATTGCCGAAGTCAAGCATAGCAAGGACTTGCCGACTATTGACTCCGATGCCGAAACGGTCACTATGGATAGCCTTACTCGTTTTGGGGCACAACTTGGCCTAGATCAATCCCTCACGAGGCGTCTAGGCGAACTCCTCATCGAAGAAACAGTTCGAGTAGAAGATACGGCTCACCCGCAACAGTCGAAAGACCAATTGGCTAAAGAAATTTTCGAATTAACCCAGAAACTCTTATCGCAAGGCGCTAAGGTCACAAGATTCGAGATCGGGGAACCAAACTTCCCCGCCCCTCCTCAAGTAATACGCGCGTTGAGCTCCACATTCCGAAAGAAGAAGGTTATCGGCTATGGTCCCGCCGCAGGGTTACCCTCGTTAAGAGAAGCTCTTGCAGCTGAACTGAACCAGTTGCATGGGACTGAGATTGAACCTGATCAAATCTTAATCACGCCTGGCGGCAGGTTCGGCATCTTCGCGGCAATCACCAGTTTCGTCTCATCCCTAGAACGAGTCGTGATACCTCAACCGAGCTGGCCCGCGTACGAAGAATGTGTGAATTTCGTCAAAGGCCGAGTAATTCCCTTGAACTCAACTTTTGAAGACCATTGGGACGTAGACTTAGCGATGCTTGAGTCGGAACTCAAGAAGGGCACTAAACTCCTCGTTCTCAATACTCCACGCAACCCTACGGGGGGAGTCATTGCCAAAGAGAAATTCGAACAAATCGTAGCCATGGCCGCCAAATACAATACTATGATACTTTCAGACGAAGTCTACGATCGATACGTTCATTCTCCTGCCCCGACCATATTGGACAGCAGCTACGATAATTTCGTTTACATCAACAGTTTCTCCAAAGAGTTTGGGATGACAGGCTGGAGAATAGCCTACCTCGTCACCACAAAGACAAACGCCATGCGAATTCGACGACTGCTGCAGACAGCTATAACCTGCATACCGGAATTCATCCAGAACGCCGCCCTAGTCGTGATCAAACATGCCAAGCCCGACGCACAACGAAACGTGAAGGCGATCATGAAAAAAGTAGACCTCACGTGTCAAGAGCTCGAGAAGATCGACGTTTCATTCCACAGGCCAGACGGTGCGTTCTACGTTTTCCCTAAAGCCAACAAACCCAACTTCGACTCAGTAAAGTTCGCGAAACAACTCCTATCGGAACATCACGTAAGCATTACTCCCGGCCTATCGTTCGGTGACTACCCGGAATTCTTCCGGCTCGCCGTATCTTTACCGCGAGCGCAAATTCCAAGCGCAATCAAGGCCATCGGTAGGGCGATTGACGCATGGCAATAGCAACTATCATTGGCGGCGCGGGGCGAATGGGGTCCTGGTTCGCAGATTTTCTCTCGTCTAATGGATACCGGATCATAATATGTGAGAGAGACAACCGCCTCGGACGCAGGTCTGCCAATCGGAACGGATTCAGATTTATGAAAAATGCGACCGCCGCTGCCCAACTGTCCCAGTTAGTCATTCTTGCCACGCCCACACACGTAACGATGCGAATTCTCAAGCGCCTAGAGCCTCACTTATCCCGAAAAACTCTGCTCGTAGAAATCTCTTCAGTGAAGGAACCTCTCAAGAGAGAAATTGCGCGCTTAGCAAGATGCGGTTTTCAAATTCTAAGCATTCACCCAATGTTTGGGCCCGGAACCGCACGAAACTTAGAAGATAAAACAATAATTGTTGCACATCAACCGCGGAAGAGTAAAACTGCAAGAGATTTCCTATCGCTCTTCAGAAAGAGACGAGCCAACATCATTGCGAGTGACCTGGAAAGCCACGACAGAATCGTTGCCGCAACATTGGCTCTACCACATTTCGTTAACTTTGCATTCATCAAGACCCTGAAGGACGCAGGCTTGGCCCCTAACCAAGCACGCAACATGGCTGGCACAACCTTCAGACTCCAGCTTCTCGTGGCGGAAGCCCTCTACCACGAGAAACTTGAGAACGAAACCTCGATTCTAGCCGACAACAAATACGCAATACAACTCATCAAACAATTCCTTAAACAAAGCAACACTATGCTGCACACGATTCAGAGCGGAACCCGAAGTAATTTGATACGTAATCTAAGCGGGGAAGCAGCGTATGCTCGAAAGGACAGCCTGTTCGACACAGCATACGACCGATTTACAGCTGCCGTGGAAGCATCGAGCTCATGAGTCCTTAGACTTCCTTCTTACCCAGAGTTCGCGGAATCACTCCAGATCGAAGGCAATGGTCCGCCAAGACAACAGCAACTGAAGCCTCCACAACTGGGACGGCCTTCGGAACTATACAGGGGTCATGCCGACCAGTAACTTGAACTGTCGTGTCCCGCATCTCCTTCAGGTTCACCGTCTTCTGTTCCTTCGGAATCGAAGAAGGCGGTTTAAACCCTACACGTACGACGATTGGCATTCCATTTGACAAACCACCCAGTATCCCGCCAGCATTATTTGTCAACGTAACCACCCTACCATCCTTGACTGTGTAGGAATCGTTATTCACTGAACCCGCCACCGCCGATGCTTGAAAGCCTAACCCCACCTCAAAGCCCTTGACCGCGGGAATGCTAAATGCAATCTTGGCGAGATCAGCGTCTAGGCTGTCAAAGAAGGGTTCACCGATTCCAGGTGGAACTCCGTCCGCTATGCATTCGACAACGCCACCGAGGCTATCGCCCTCATTCCTTGCCTTCAGGATTGCCTCTTGCATTTTCTGGGCGATTTCAGGATCAGCGCAGCGGACTGAGTTCGTATACGTGTTACGCTTTATTGCATCGTGCTGTAATTGCCTATCCACTTTTATTGAATCAATCTGTATCGTGTGCGCAAAAACCTGCACACCAATCGAGTTCAGCAGTTTTCTTGCGATCGCACCCGCCATGATGATTGGAGCGGTTAGCCTTCCGCTGGCACGTCCTCCGCCCCGTAGATCGTTGAACCCGCCGTACTTGATTCTCGCTGGATAATCTGCGTGGCCCGGCCGAGCGATGGACGCCAACTTATCGTAATCTTGCGACCTAACATCTTTGTTTAGGGTGAGCATCGCAACTGGAGCGCCGGTTGTGTAACCATCGAATACTCCTGATAGAATCTGGACATCGTCTCGTTCGCGTCGAGCCGATGTAATGCTGGGATCGGGTGGCATTCTCCTTGCGAGTTCCTCGTTGACGTCTTCAAGGCTAAGTTTTAGCCCGGCCGGGCAACCATCAACGACAGCAGCCACTCCCGGACCGTGACTCTCCCCGAATATTGTCACTCGGAACTGTTTTCCAAACGAACTATCACTCAATCACGCCAACTCCCAAGGCTCGAATGTCGTGGAAGTATGTGGGGTATGATTTATTCACACACTCCGCATTCTTGATCAGGACAGGCCCGCTTGCGTTAAGGGCTGCGACTGAAAGGGCCATAGCGATTCGATGATCACCGTGCGAATCAACGGTGCCTCCATGTAGGGAAACGGGCCCAGAAATACACAGAGCGTCGTCAGTCTGCGCAATGTCTGCTCCAAGTGCTCTCAGCTCGGAACTAATCGCGGATAGCCTGTCAGACTCTTTATAGCGTAACCTACCGGCGCCGGTAATCCTCGT
Organism: Candidatus Bathyarchaeota archaeon; assembly: GCA_963733055.1. Taxonomy (GTDB): domain Archaea; phylum Thermoproteota; class Bathyarchaeia; order 40CM-2-53-6; family 40CM-2-53-6; genus FEN-987. Next base: position 1,215,133 of record CAVTBR010000001.1, on the reverse strand, counting down.
CTCCCCTTCAGCATAACAACCCAGTACAGCAATAATGGGGCCTAGATCAGGGCAATCAGTGACGTCAGCGTCCACTGCCCTAAGCGGTCGCCCTTCCACTTGCAACGCATCCGAGGCAAACCGAGTCGTAATTCCCATACGACCCAAAAACCCCAACAACGCGGAATCAGGATCAGCGTGGTCGAGGGAGAGACCGAGAATCTGAATTTTCGACCTGGTCACAGAGGCGGCAGATATGAGGAACACGGGCTGAAGAATAGTCACCGGGTATACTGTGTTCCGTTGGTTTGTAGACTTGATCGGGGTTAACTTGATAGAAGGACATATCGTCATTGGTCTCGACATGGACTTTGTGACGTTTCATGGTTTCAATTGTCATTGATACGTACCCGCGAGATTCCAAGGGTGAAATGAGTTTCATCCTTATTCCATCTCGCATCAGTGGACCAGCGAGGAGCAACCCTGAAATGAACTGGGAACTCACGTTGCCAGGTAAATGAACGCTTCCACCTTTAGCCGACCCTCCGCTTATATGAATCTCTTGTCCGCGAGAGGTGATCTTTGCTCCCAGCTGTTTCACGCATTCGATTAGAGGCTGAAGTGGTCTCCGCATGAGCGTTTTGCTTCCCCTCAGATAGAGGTCGTTTCCTGCGAGCAAAGAAACAGGAATTGTAAACCGAAGAGTCACTCCAGATTCTCCACATTCAATTGTTTGTTGGGGTGCATTGACTCGGCCCCCACCTTCTACGATCCAAACCTCTTGTCTTCTCTCTAGTTTGGCCCCTAGAGATACGATAGCTCCAGCTGTCGCATTCGTGTCGTCGCACGAGAGAGGGTTGTGTATTGTTGTCAATCCGGTTGATAATAATCCCCCAAAGAGTGCGCGGTGTGTCAATGCCTTCGAAGGGGGTGCTCTTATGGCTCCTGAGAGAGACGGCGTCGGCTTAATCGTGACGTTCAATCTGCGAGCCTCTTGCCCTTTGCTTTCTGAAAGTTGATTGAGGTTTCAATGATCCGACCACCCAGTCTGCGCCAGGAGGTGCGAACGTTATTCATGCGTGATTGTCGAACTATCGCAACGACCGCGGGGCCCTTTCCCGTCAACCCGGCTGCTACCGCGCCGGCATTCAATGCAGCCATTGTAGATGTCGTGTCAATTCCAAATGCGTTTGCGTAGGCTAGTCCGTTGAGTGTCAACGAGTTCCAGTAGTTACCTCGTAGTGCTTCTCTGTGGGCGACTCGAATTATCGGAGTGATTTCTTTCAGCGGTTCGGGATCGACGTCACGGGTGTATCTTTTCTGTTTTGGCACGTGAATGAGAATTCGGAGTCTACTGTCCGGTTTGAACCGTTTCAGAATCCTCCGCTTCAGATTGTCGGTAATCACGACGCCGCCCAAGTAGCATGCGCATGCATCATCAAAGGCGCCCGTGAGTGTTACTCCTGCGCGCAGGCTTGCTTCAACCCCAAGTTTGACTACTTCGATATCACTAGTTCTCTTGCCCAGCACTTTTACGCATGCGAGGGCTACAGCGTTGCTGACGGCGCTACTGCTCTTCAGGCCCGCGGCGATCGGTATGTTTGATTGGGTTTCTACTATGGCTCCCAGACGTTTGGTGTAGCCAAACCGACGGAAGACTTGCTTCGCCGTTACCTCGACTAACCGACCATTCACTGTAGGGTAGGTAAGGTTCCTTACCGAGATCAATCCGCCCTGAGATGTCAACGTTACTTTCGGCGGGTCCACAGTTTGGTGCCTAGGGCTGCCCCCTTACCAGTCGCCATGGCGTTAACGATGGTTACAGCACCATAGCTTACGGCCTCAGCAACCCGAGCCATTGTCAATCTCCGGTGAAGCGAACAATTGCCCGGCGCATCTCTGAAACGGGAGCTTTCTTTCCAGTCCAGATCGTGAATGAGCATGCACCTTGACCCACTAACATGTCGAGTCCATCAATCGTCCGAGCACCCGCTAGGACGGCATTCCGAAGCAACAGGGTTTTGACGGGTCGGTATACGATGTCGAAAACCCATTGATCAGATCGCAGCCATCTTTTGTGGATGGGAAGATTCTCGTTCCCGGCCATACCCATCGCGGACGCGTTCAGGATTATGTCCGCGCTCTGTACGTGCCTCCGCAATGATTGGCCAGAGAGCGATACGCAATTAGCTTTGATGCCAAACTTCACATGCATTAACCTCGCTAACCGTCGAGCTCTTGAAACCGTGCGGTTTACGAAATTGATCTCACACCGTTGTCCAGCTAGGCTGTGTGCAATCGCTCGCGCTGCACCTCCTGCTCCGAAGAGTAAAATCGATTTGCCGGCCGGTGAGACACCCGCTTCTATCAGGGCGCTGATTGCTCCCGCTCCGTCCGTGTTGAATCCGGTTAACCTGCCCTGGTCGCACTTCACGGTGTTTATCGACCTGATTTCAGCTGCGTTAGTTTCAACTTCGTCTAGGTACTGAAACATCGCGGTCTTGTGTGGAGTGGTGACATTGAACCCTCTCACTCCAAGAGATTTCAAGCCTTGAATGGCGAACCGCAGCCTCGCTCTCTCCACTCGAAATGGGACGTAGATCGCGTTCAAGCGAGTCGATCGAAAGGCAGCGTTTTGGATTGTGGGACTCATCGTGTGGTCAATCGGGTCGCCGATGAGAGCAAACACCATGGTTTCTCCCGAGACGCCTCGTTCATTGAATTTCAAGGGTTTGCCAAACCATCCGAAGTGCATCTACGCTCAATTGGCCATCCGCCGTTTTCAATTCCTCTGAGAACGCCGCGAACGTGAACTCCGCACCAAACCAGGGCGACAGAATCCTAGATGGAATACCACGAGGGCCCATCGCGAAAGAAACCAACCTGGCATTAATTGCTTCTTTCGCCACGAAATCAAGAATGGTTAGGTTGTCGCTCGGTTTAACTGCCGTCGTTACAATCTTACAGACATCACCGCCTGCATGGTTCTCAGCTTGCAAAACCTTCCTCAACTCTTCAGGAGAAGGTGTGCGAGAATAGTCATGAGATGACACGATTACTTCGGTTCCTTGGGATTTCAGTTCATTCACTATAGGGTTGGATGAGGCGGCTGAAAGATTGATGTCCACCAATTCGAACCCCGCAGCCGAAGCCTGTGACAAAAGTTCTAGCGTAGCGTTTGAACCACGGTTCGATTTGTCAGTAGCGATGGCGGGGAAGGACTTCGTGTTTACGATCTCTTCGAGGAGGCTAGGGTCATGTAGTTTGTCGAGGCGAAACTCAACGAGGTCAGGTTTCTTTGTCGAGATCTGTTCGATCAGTCTTACAACATTTGTTTTGTCATCTATCGCTACCGACAGGCATACTTTGCACTTCAGCGTTCGATCACCATTTCGTCCGCCACCAAAGTGCCGAAATGCCTCCCGCCTTCCTCTATCCTGAGCAGAACCTCATCACCCGCCTTTAGTTCGGAGACGGAGGTCGACGCAGTGTGGGATACGAGTCGAACGGTCTCTGCGTTCTGGAGTATGATCGAAAAGGTTTGACCGTTGGCTTCGGTTACAACGAGCATCATCGGCCTTCGTTCTATTTTGACACGCCCAACATGCCCTGTTCTTGTCGTTCCAGCGCGACTTACGATTAGGATTTCTTCTCCCGCCTTCAGTTCAGCAAGATAACGAGTCTTGAACCCAGGCGCGAGAACATAGGAGGATACAGGCCCAGCATTTACGCGGAAAGGTCTAGGTTCAACGTGCGGATTCCTGTGAACTTCGGCCTCCACCAAGAACAAGCCAGAGGATTGTGACCCAACGAGCATGCCTTCCCCTGATTCCAGCAGTTCAATCGTATCGATACAGACCCTGGCACCTGGGCCAATTTGCTTGACGTCAACGACTTTTCCCTCAATCAGGGGAACATTATTGCCTTGGGTTTCAAGTTGCTTCATCCCCTCAAGGTCTGAGGGTAAAGCGGCAGTGAGGACTACTCCGTCCACGCCTAGTTCTAGTGTCTGTAAAGCGACTTGAGCTTCGCGATTGTTTGCTACGTCAGCCAGTAAGCTGACCTTATTCCTAGTCCTCGCAATGAGATTCTCAAGCGGAATAACCTTCCAATTCGGACACTTCACGAGCACATATCGCACTCCCGCTTCTGCTAGCTGCAGAACTTTCTCCTCGTCAGATCGATCTTTCACTACAATCTCTACAGCGGAATTCTTGGGAACTGCGTTACCGGTTCCAGTCCTAGTTGCTAGAATTCTGATGTCAGCTCGTTCTTCCGTTGAAGCGGTTTTGAGTTTCAGACCGCTCGCGAGTGGCAGGTCTTCTGGAGAAAGCACTGCTACACTGAAATGCCCTTCTGCTATTTTGAGCAGTTCCTTCTTTCTAGCCTGAGTTATGTTGGGGTCTAGTCGAAGCCAGAGTTCTTTCACTAAGACCCCTCAAGCAGCTTTGAAGCGTCCTTTGCGTTCGCATGCTCGTGAACGATCGCTGCTAGGGCTCTGCTCATTGCTTCAGGTCTATCGTGCTGGAAGACGTTCCTACCAAATGAAAGCCCGGCCGCGCCGGCTTTCATAGAGCTCTCGCCAAGCTCAAGAATGTCCATGTCCGTCTTCATTCTGGGCCCGCCAGCTACGACAACGGGAACCGGGCAACTCTGCACCACTCGTCGAAAACTGTTGGTGTCCCCTGTGTAAACGGTTTTGACTACGTCGGCTCCAAGTTCCGCTCCGATCCTAGCCGCATGTGACACCACTTCGTATTCGTTCTCGTTCTTTACGTTCGGGCCCCGTGGGTACATCATTGCGAGTAAGGGAATGCCGAATGAATCGCATTGCTCTGAGAGGCTGCCGAGAAATTCAAGCATCTTGCCTTCGTCCTCGGACCCTATGTTGATGTGCGCTGAAACTGCGTCGGCCCCGAGTCTAACTGCTTCAGCGAGAGTGCATACGCCGACCTTCAAATTGGGCTTGCCACCTAGTTTGGTGGAGGCGGAGACGTGAATTATCAATCCTGAGCCTTGTGTGTCAACATGTTTTGCTATGCCCTTGTGCACTAACACGGCGTCCGCTCCGCCGCTGATTACACGTTTTACGGTTTCCTGCATATTCTCTAATCCTCGGACGGGGCCTAGCGTGACGCCGTGGTCCATGGCAATTATGAAACTCTTAGAATCAGCTCTCATGATTCTTCGTAACCTTCTGGTCTTGCCGGATTCCATTATTCGATCACTCTCAGAGGTATCCTTGTGATTTCATCGACTCAGCTATTAGCAGAGCGCAACCGGCCGCTCCTCGGATTGTATTGTTCCCTAGGCATACATACTTGACGCCAGAGAACACAGGGTCACTGCGAACCCTCCCAACTACCACCGACATGCCATGCCCCTCGTCTCTATCGAACCGTGGCTGCGGCCGGTATTGATCCGATCTCACAACTACGGGATGTTCTGGGGCTGTTGGGAGCTTCAGTTTCTGCGGCTCCGCCGAGAATACTTCCATGCAGTGCTCCACCTGCGCAGGCGTTGCGGGTTTCTCGGTTTGAACGAAAACGGCTTCCGTGTGTCCGTCAAGCACCGCCACACGATGACAACTTGCCGACACTACGAACTCTGCCGGACGTCCCGCTTGACCTAGAATCTTTGCGGTCTCTCGTTGAACTTTCTCCTCTTCTCCTTTAATGAATGGGATTACGTTGTCGATTATGTCCAACGAAGCTACGCCTGGATATCCTGCTCCCGAGGTTGCCTGCATGGAGGACACGACGACATTCCTCAGCCCAAACACGTCGCAGATGGGTTTTAGGGGCAGAGTTAGTACTGCCGTCGTGCAGTTAGGGTTGGTTACGATCGAGCCGTCCCATTTTCGATTTCGCCTTTGTTCATCGATCAGTGACAGGTGAGTGAAGTTGGCCTCTGGATTCATCAGTGGGACATCTGGGTCCATTCTGTGGGACGAGGCGTTGCTAACTACTGCGAAACCTTCTCTTGCGAAGTCCACTTCGATTCCTTGCGCCTGTTCAGCGGGTAGGGCGGAAAAGACAACGTCGGCGTCTACCGATTTAGGGTCCGAAGGTTGTACGGTAAGCGACGCAACTTCTTTCTTCAGTGGTGTCTCCATTCTCCAGTTCACCACATCTCCGTATTTGACTCCCGAACTTCTTTCTGATCCGGTTAACACGGCGATCTCGAACCACTCGTGATCGTTCAACATTTGTACAAATCGTTGACCCACTAGCCCTGTCGCTCCGAGTATAGCGGCTTTCATCACAGTTCTCTCTTTGCAATCTGTTTCATCAATCGCAGGGCGAGTTCCTTGTCGTCCCAGGCGACAAATACGAGTATGCTAGAAGCAATTGTAAGCATCCCATAGATGTTGATTCGGTTCTCAAGCAGATGGGACGAGATTCTACCAATTATTCCAGGTGAATCCTCCAAGCCTACTCCTTTCACTTTGAGAAATGCTAAGTTGGGTTGGACAGCCAAGGCCATCGCTTCGCCATACTTCATAATGACATTGTGTACCGCGGCTAGAACCGAGTTCGTTTCCGTCTGTGGAACGTAGAAGATTAATGAGTCGAAGTTCTCAGATAGGCCGTCTAGCGTTGAGTGCTTGCGTATTTCCTTGATTACATCGGTCAGTATCTCCGGGTTCTCGGAAATTCCCTTACCGGCGATCGTTACAGCCATAGTTTGCCGATTTTCTTCAAAGGTAACTTCGATCTCACTCGCAATACCGCCAGTGATAATCGTCCCCTCGGCCCCGAGATCACGCTTCTCATGATTTATGACTCTCACAGGAATATCTGGGTCCTTATACCTGAGAGCCTTTCTATGGATGAACTTCGTCCCAGAATCCGCCAGTCCAATGAGAATTCTGACATCTATCCGATCTAGCTTACGGGCGTCCGGAACTAGTCTCGGATCGGCGGAAAGTATACCATCCGCGTCGGTGACGAGAACGACCTCGTCCGCCCCTATCCCTTTCGCAATTATGAAAGCAGTTGTGTCGCTTCCCCCTCGGCCAATTGTACTAACTTTCCCTGCCGTAGAACGCCCCACAAACCCCGCAATCACCGGAACAGTACCCCAGTCAAGAAGCGGAACTACGTGTTCGCGGACTCTCTGCAAACATAGTTCAAGAATCGGATTTGCATCGGAGAAGTTATCGTCGGTTATGATAGGCCAATTGGATTCTCCTGGGTCGAAGTACTTTGCTTCGACTCCTACAGCCTTGAGAGCGGTTGCGAAGACTCTGACGCTTGTCCTCTCGCCCATCGCTAGGATGTCGTCTGAGTCGGTTTTGTCAAGGTTCTCTGCGGAATCTTGACGGATCAAGTCTAGGAGTTGATCAGTCATCTTTCCCATAGCCGATACGACCACGACTAATCGTGTGCCCTTCTGGCTTTCCTTGGCGATTAGCGTCGCCGCGTTGCTTACTCGGTCCTTGTCTCGAAGGCTAGAGCCCCCAAACTTGACGACCAGCGTCTTTGAACCTTGCTTCAAGGCACCAGCTGCACTCAGTTTGGTCTCGGTTTCCAGCGTTGCGTTGAGCGAAAAACTAGTTCGGGAAGAGCCTAGTGTGGGCAAGCCAGTAGCGGTCACCGTAAATGTGACCACCGAAGTTACAACCACTCATTATCTCATGTCCTGCCCGTTGTTGATTTTGCGCATGACATCTCAGTCGCTTAAAAGAGTAGCTCAACAAATCAGCATAATGTCGAAGCCATCTACATGCCCGTGTACAATCGTTCAGCTAGAAAACTTGGAAGCCCACTGCGAAGGATTCTATCTGCTACGAGACTGACAGTGTACTCAACTCTCTGAACCTCGAACTTGACATCCTCTTGAGAAATGGTGAGAATAGCGAAACTTGCTCGATGGTCGCCATCCCTGGGTTGACCCACGCTTCCGGGGTTTGCCAGAACACCATTCTCGAATGTGTATAGCATGGGCATGTGAGTATGCCCAAGGAGGACGATACTTGCCGATGCCGCTTTCATCAGGTTCCGTCCATCGCTTGCAGTCACCCCTGGGAAGACGTATTCATTCAATGGATCACGAGGGCTGCCGTGATAGAGCGCGAGCGTGTGCCCCTCACGCTGTAGTCTTGCAGATGGTATCAGCGTGGCTAAGTAGTCACGACTCGTAGAGTCCACCATTCGTCTCGTCCATTCAACGGCTGTCGCTGCGTTTGTTGAGAATCCTTCCACGTCTCCGCTGACGACCGCGGCGTCGTGGTTGCCTTGTAGAGTAACTGAAGGGGGAAGTTCTCGGAGTCTTGCGATTACTTCGTTTGGTTGGGGTCCGTATCCCACGATATCGCCGAGGCAGAATAGTTCGTCGTGTTTTGGGAGTTTATCGATTACTGCTTCAAGAGCTGGTAGGTTCGCGTGTATGTCGGAAATGATGGCGATTATCATTCGGGATTCTGCGAAGGGGGTTGTTTTCCTTGAGAAAGGCTTGGCGGTGAGTCTAGAGATCCTGGCTCATTTCTTGGACGTAGGAAAGATCTTCTCCACAGTAGGGGCACGACTTGAATTTCGTGTCCACTCTCTTCCCACACTCGGGACATTCTACCTTGAGCGGATACCTACAGAACGGGCATAGGGCGAAATCATCCGAAACTTTGTGGCCGCACTCCTTACACATCTGCTCCCCGCTCTTCTCTTCCTCTGGTTTCGATTGCAGCGGGTTCTGAATGATTACGGAAGGGGGCTGCATGACACCTGATGGAGAACCCTTGATGATGTTCTCTCTTAGAACTCGGTGAAGCTGGTAGGCATCTGCTTTGGTGAGACTTCCGATCTTTATGTTCTGAACGCCAGAGCGCATGAGAATTTCGACGCTAGCCTTAACCACTCCACGTTCAAGCCTAATGTTGACCATGTTTGAGTATGGGTAATCTACGAAGTTCTTCTTGAGCCCTAGACTCCCGGATTTGCGAATAATGATTCTTTGGTCGCTTACAACTACTGTCTCGCTGCCCCTGAGAACCCAAATGACTTTCTCGTCGTAATTGACGAGGTGCCTCATGTCATCTGGTACAGGAAGCGACGCCAATCAAGCAGACCTCAGACAACGGTAGGGTCTGGAACAGCTTTGATGATAAGATGTATTGCTTCGCAGCATCAAAAAAGGCCATGGAACGTCAGTGGAAAAGAAGCTAGACATAGCAATTTCAGGTGTTTTTCGTCGCTCTAGTTAAGTACCCTGTCTTTGACTGGTCTTGATGATGCTCAATGGAAATGACTGAAACAACGCTGAAAGTTGGAACAAGGACTTTCAGAGCCAATTACAGCCAATTGGAGAATGCCATAGTAGCTTTCCTGTTCGAAGATCGCATGCGTCTCGGAACGGTCGCGATCGCTATGCCTGGTCTACGTGAAGTTGCCGTCGGGCGTTCTTCCGTATTGGTGGGGGGCAAGTACCTCATGACGAGCCGAGCTCTAGCCGAGAAACTTGCGGGAAAAAGCGGACGGATCGCACTAGTTTCCTTGTTCACGGAACTCGACGAAGCAGAGGCTCTAAGAATATACACTAAACTACTCGACCAAATTCAATTGGCTCAAGCTTCCGACGAGAATACTGGGCCGATCAATTCTTCAATACGACAGAACGTTTGAAAGGGGTGACTCGCCGAGGACCTGCGCCGCTGCGTCACTGACCTGCTCCCTATACTGATCGTTCGTGTAGACGCGTATTATGTTCATGAAAACCTGAAGATCATCAACGACTCTCGATAACTTCCCGATCTTCTCCGGGGTCTTCTCACCAGAACGGTTTCGGGAGAACATTGGTATGTCTATTGGGCCAATATCCATTGCGTAGTGGTAGGGCACTGAGGACAGCGAGGGTACATCGATCCCCACGCTGGACCTTGGAACTTTGGCTTTCGAGGCGATCTCTTCCTCGAGTTTTAGACGCACATTTTCGTTTGTAAAGACGCTTGAAACGAGTTCATCTCTCACGTAGAAAGTTCTCTCATATGCGCATTTGAGCAGCCTCCTCGAAGAGATGTCTCTCACGATTTCGCGAGAGTTTGTTTGCGCTGAGTTTCGACCAAACCGTATAGTCGTCCCATTCCAAGTATTCATCTGGAGTCTTGGCTTGCAGTATTGCCAGATCGTCTTTAGCTGCTTCCAAGGCTTTGACGAGCATCATTTGGACGGCTCTGCAAGCCCTGTGAAAATAGATTGTTTTGAAAGATTCAAGCCGTGCAAGGATTAGGCTCTCGAGAGTTGGTAGGGCAGTTATGTCCACTGCCAAGTTGCCGTTGAGGACATCCATGGTGTAAATGAGGCGGAAGACGTCAACCGAACCGTAGCCCGCGCCAGTGTGATATGAATCGCGGACGACGAAATCCATCTTATCCACGTCAAACGAACTGCTGATTATCTGGCCTAGAAAGGGTTTCTCAGTCTTTGATGGTTTGCCGACCGCTAGCCCGCTCAACTCTTTGCGTCGATGCCTTGTTTGGTTATGACATCCGCTAGGCTTGAGTCTGCAATGATCCACCTTGACATGTCCTCATGGTTTCGCTGCATGTACTTCAACAGTAATGGTTCGAAGAGATGGGAGAAAGGCGCGTGTCCGACATCATGAAGTAACGCTGCCAACCGCACCCTCTGGCGCTCATCGGATGTCAATTGAACGGGCAGATTGTCGGAGACCACGCCCGCGAGATACATGGTGCCCAAAACGTGCTCGAACCTTGTGTGGTTTGCGGCCGGGTAGACAAACTCCGCACCTGCAAGCTGCCTAATTCTGCGCAACCGTTGCACTGCTAGAGTGTCGATGACATTCCGTTCGATTTCTGTAAGACGAATGTATCCGTATAGTGGATCCTTAATGAAACCCCAAAAAGCCTGTTCATTCAATCCGAGCTCACGCCTGACTCTTGAATTTCAGCTGAACCATAGCCAGCACGCCTATACAAGCTGCATGCAGTGACTACACTCCAACAAACGCTATTTAGGGCGCAAGAGCTTCAGATTTTTGGTAGTTGAATTGAAGTTCGGTTTTCAGCACGCCAATTTTACCTACGACGGCCAAGGCCCAGCCATCGTGGATTCTTTGAAAAGACTCGTGACACGTGGGGAAAGCCTTGGTTTTGATTCGTTCTGGGTTATGGATCACTTTCACCAAATCCAGTACGTTGGTGAACCCCAGGAGCCCATGCTTGAGGGTTGGACGACACAAGCGGTAGTCGCCGACCTCACTTCAAAGATCAAGGTTGGAACTCTCGTGACCGGCAATGTGTACCGACACCCGTCCGTCCTAGCCAAGATCGGCGCCACGCTGGACGTATTGAGTAAAGGTAGACTCTTCATGGGAATTGGGGCTGCTTGGAATGAAGATGAGGCCTCAGCATATGGGATTCCGTTCCCCGACGTGAAGGAGCGTATGCGTCGGCTTGAAGAGGCTATCCAAGTCATTAAAGCAATGTGGACAGAGGACCGAGCAAACTTCCAAGGAAAATATTACCAAATCAAGAACGCCTACTGCAACCCTAAACCAATCCAAAAACCCCACCCACCAATAATGGTGGGTGGAAGCGGTGAACGTCAAACGTTGAAGATCGTAGCCAAGTATGCTGACGCATGCAATATTTTCGGTTCAACCGATACGGTGAAAACTAAACTGAAAGTCCTACGGGACCACTGCAATGCAGTTGGGCGCGATTACGACTCCATTTTGAAAACAAAGCTAGGCCGCGTAATGATTGACAAGGATAAGAGCGCCCTCCAGACTAGAGTCGCGAAGGCTATGAAAGGTGTGCCGGAAGAGAGGGTTAAAGAAATGCTGACTTCGGGAACTCCCGAGGAAGTTAAGCGTCAAGTGGAGGGTTTCAGAGACGCGGGAATAGAATATTTCATCGTGAACTTCGAACCGCAGCGTGAACTCGAAGCGCTAGAACTGTTCGGGAGCGAAGTAGTTCAGAAGTTCTGATCATTCATATCGCTGTTGTCATCGTAGAAATTCATAAACTCTATCCCAAACTAATCCTCGTACAGTTTCAGAATCCTGCTGACCGTCCACGATCTTCCAACCATACTTCCTTGCTAGTCGTAGGTATGCTCTGCTCACGTTCCTGAGGTAGGTAAGATCGCCTTCGTGAAGATCACGTTCTCTACTCTTACGTTTGAATGATGTTCGCGGTGATACGTCCAAGACGATGACTACGTCGGGTTTCGGCAAACCATCCTCGAGGGAGTTAAGCCAAGCCGGGGAGAGGCCGTGCGCGACTCCATACGCTAAGTTTGAAGGGCTGTAGCGATTTACAATAACAATCCCACCACGCTCGATTCTATTCCCTAGATCACCTGCCAATTCCCATTTGTTCGCCGCATAGAGTAGATGAACTGAATGTAAGTCGAGCCGAATCTTTCCTGCCAAGTAAGCCTTCAACTGCCTCCCCAGCGGGGTTGTGTAATCGGGAAAGCTCCATACGGATACTGGCAAACCTAGACTTCGAACTTTCTTGGCAAGGAGACTAGCCTGTGTTCGCTTTCCCGCTTGATCGATTCCCTCAATGGCGATGAGCAAGCCGCGTTTCTTACGCATTGGTCTCTGACATTGATTGTTTCATGCATTTGCAAATAAGGTAAACGACTCAGCCTACTCACGCTCTGGACGAGGTTCTCTGTGTCAGAATGGTTGAGGATATTGCAAAATAATTGGATGGGTTTCCTCACAATGATTGATAAGTGACTTTCGATTTCCACTTCTCCGACACGACAAATGCCCCATAGAACAACGATAACGAAAGTGATCGGAAGAGAGGTTCTGGATTCTCGTGGGAACCCTACTGTTGAAGCGACCACTTCGGCCCGCGGCGTATCTGTCACCGCTGCTGTACCATCCGGCGCATCAACCGGCACACATGAGGCGCTCGAACTCCGCGATCGAAACTCCAAACGTTACAACGGGCTGGGAGTGTTAACTGCTGTCAAGAACATTGACACAATAATCGGCCCAAAGCTGAAAGGCCTGGACCCCCGCCAACAATCAAAGTTGGATAAGCTCATGATCAGGCTCGATGGGACGCCTAACAAGTCTCGTCTTGGAGCAAACGCGATACTGGCGGTATCACTAGCCGTCGCCAAATTAGCAGCTCAATTGCAGGGCATTTCCCTCTTCAATTATTTGAGCAAAGGTAAGGGGCGAACGCTTCCAGTTCCCGTAATGAACGTCATAAACGGAGGAAAACACGCGGGCACCGGCTTGAAAATGCAGGAGTTCATGGTCATCCCGACAGGAGCAAAGAGCTTCAGTGAATCACTGCGGATTGGAGCCGAGATTTACCACGCGCTCAAGAGTGTGATCTTGGCGAAGCACGGAAAGTCAGCCGTCAATGTAGGCGACGAAGGAGGCTTCGCTCCTCCGCTCAGCAAGACTACCGAGGCACTAGAGCTTATTCTCCAGGGTATTTCTGAAGCAGGCTACTCCGCAGGCAAAGATGTATTCGTGGGATTCGATGCTGCCTCTTCTGAATTCTACGAAAATGGTACGTATCAGCTCGATGGCGAAACCAAAACTCCAGAAGAACTGATGCAGTTCTACAATAAACTAAGCCAAGATTTTCCGATCCTGTACATCGAAGACCCATTCGAGCAAGAAGACTTCGAGCACGCAGCGGAACTGACTAGGAAGATAGGGAACAGAGTCGAAATTGTGGGCGATGATATTTTCGTAACCAATGTCTCGAGGCTCAAGAAGGGAATCAGCGTTGGAGCCGCTAACGCGCTTCTCATGAAAGTGAACCAAATAGGATCTCTTACGGAAGCGATTGATGCGGCTAAACTTGCATTGAAAAGCCATTATCACGTGGTGACGAGTCACAGATCGGGAGAGACTGAGGACTCTACCATATCGGATATCGCGGTTGCGTTGAACTGCGGACAGATCAAGACAGGCGCACCGTGTAGAGGCGAACGCACGGCCAAGTACAATCGGCTGCTGCGAATAGAGGAAGAACTGGGATCGAGTGCACGCTTCCCTGGGATCGCCGCATTTAGATCCTAAGTCGAAATTCTAATGCCGTCTTCGCCTAGTCCAGCACAGACCATGACGAGGCGTTGATTCCCCGATGTGGGAGTCTAGTCGTGATTCTGAAGAGGTGTTGTATTCATTCGGGTGGGATGCTGCTGTAAATGTATTTCAGGTCGAGGCCTTCCCTGGCGCGCACCGCTTTTGCGACGTAGAATAGGACAATGCCGGCGACAAGAACACTCACGAAGAGTAGGATCATGTTCGGGCCAACATATCCTCCAACCGAGGGGTATGCGTAGCTTGCATAAACCATCCAGAGGAGGTAAGCGAAGGTTATGCTACCGAACAGGGTAATCATTGGGATGCCTGCAACTCTCTTGCTTACGAGAGCCGGAGATTGTTGGAATGCTTGCTTGTTCTTCCATGGCAATATGATCGCGGACAGGACTGGAACCATCATGCAGAGTACGGCGAACAACGTGAAGTTGAGCTGAACGAATATTGTGGTATACTGGCTCAGTGCTAGGCCAATTTCCGCCAATACCGTTATCATGATAACCGAAACCCATGGTGCGCCGTTTGGCCGAACATCGGCTAGCTTCGCTGGTGCCAGTCTGTCGAATGACCATGCGAAAATGTTCCTACTGACGTAATAGAAGTAAGTGACGGCCAGCCCAATCAGTGACAGGAAGAAGCCGATGAAGACTATTGCTCCCAGAATCAGGTTTGGTTGTGCCACAGCAGCGTAAAAGGAAATAAACGGCATCGCCGTCATCACGCCTGGAGCACCGTAGAAAAGATAACCTTCCGCGCCTAGCCAAGTCGTTGGTACAAGTCTCGTCAACAAAACAGCGCCTACGCCGAATAGGGCCCACATGAAGACTAGAGATCCAATACTTCCAAGAATCAGAGTTCGCTGAGCGCGCTTAATTTCGCCTGCAAAGAATGTGGGGATGTAGTATCCGTAGTAAATCCAGAACGCCATAATCAGCCCCGCAACAGACGCCGTGATTGGAGAGTACTGGTATACCAATCCACTCTTTTGCGCGGCTGGTATTACTTGATCGAAGTTGCCTGCGCCCATGAATGCGTTCCAATTGGTTATGAAAGTCTTCGAGTCGATCGTGGCCAATGAGATTAGGATGATGGCCCAGGAAATCATGGCAAGATAAAATGAGTACTTGAGAAAGCCAACCGTCTTCGAGGGCGAAACGAGCATCAAAACAAGGGTGACGAGGACTGCAATGCTACCTATGATGAAAACCCAGATACCCGACGTGAGCATGCCCGACCACGTCAGCAAATATGATTGACCAGTCACGGTACCGAGCTCGAAGAAATAGCTAGACATCAGAGTACTTGGAATCCAAGCGATCAGTGAACCCGCAACTAGACCACTGAAGATGCTCAAGGCGAAGTTCGAACTAAACGCCCCGACTGGTGACAGGGTCCTGCTTGCGAAAACGTAGTCGGCGCCGCTTCGTGGGTACACGCTACCAATCTGGCTGTACGTTACGGCGTGAAAGAGTGAAAAGATCATTCCAATAGTCAAGATGAGGAGAATGTCGGATCCAGGCCAAAGGTACGGAAGCCAAGCATACGTGATGAACCCTGATGATGGCGGGCTAATACATTGTGCTCCAAAGAGGAATGCGGCGAACGGACCAATTGCTTTGACGAGGCCAGTTGCGTCGCGCATAAAAACGGCTTTGCTAGCCAAAACTCTTACCCCAACAAGGGCCGCATATACTCCATTCTTAACGGTTTCCTCCACATTCCATAAATAAAATAGTCTCAGTCGACCGGAGTTCCTTCCTTAGATTTCTTGATCATCTGCCTGAAGCCGGAAAATATTTTCGTATAGACCGGCCCTGGTTTTCCTTCGCCGATGGTTCGCCCAGTGATCTTCACGATCGGAACGATTTCTGCCGCGGTTCCTGAGACGAAGACTTCGTCTGCATTGTACAGTTCATGGATCGAGATTGATCTCTCTTCCACCGGGTAACCTGAGTCCTTGGTTACTGCAATGACCGAGTCTCGCGTTATCCCCTTCAGAACGCCCTGGGATGGGTGTGGGGTTGATACTACTCCGTTCTTTACTATGAAGACGTTCTCGGTTGAAGTTTCCGCTACGTAGCCTTGTTCGTTGAGCATGATCGCTTCCTCAACGCCGGATTCGATTGCTTCGATCTTGGCCATGATATTGTTGAGATAATTCAAGGTCTTAATCCTCGGATCCAGAGACCATGAAGGCGTTCGCCTGATGGATGATACGATCGCGGAAATTCCCTTAACGCCTTCACCGAACAAAGGTTCACGGGGTTCGGTCATAATTACTACGGTCGGTGTGGAGCAGTTGCGGGGATCTACGCCCATCCTGCCTCGGCCGCGCGAAATAACGATGCGTATGTAACTGTTCCTCAATCCATTTTTCTTCAGGACCGCAACAACCAACCGACCTAGTTCTTCCCTTGAGAAGGGTATGTCGATCTTGATGGATTTCGCAGATTCGTAGAGGCGGTCGATGTGCTCGCGTAGCTTGAAAATTAGCCCGTCATAAGCCCTAATTGCCTCATAGACACCGTCCCCGTAAAGGAACCCGTGGTCGTAAATTGAAATTGAAGCTTCGTCTTTGTCTACGTAGTTCCCATTAACATAGGCGTAAAGATTCTTTGTTGCTGTCAAGGTTGGCACGGTTCTCGGCTAATTGGATGGGCTTCAAATTCTTTTATTCCCCGCCCCATCCTCGGGAACGTGCGACAGCCCGCTTCCAAGAAACAAGCAACCGAGTACGTTCGCTCGATCGCATCTTCGGCCGGTACACTTCGTGCTTCTGAGCACGAATGAGTTCTGATACATTGTCCCAGAAGTTGACTCCTAAACCAGCAAGGAACGCTGTCCCACTTACTGTCACTTCGCTGATCCTTGGGACTTCGACTGGTACCCCGCTAACATTGGCTTGGAACTGCATCAAGAACCGATTAGCCGTGGGACCCCCATCCACCATTAGCTTCCTCACGAGGAGACCTGAATCCGCCTCCATGCAATGCCGAACCTCATCAACTTGATATGCTATTGACTCCAATGTGGCTCTAACAATGCCCGCCGAGTTTGTACCATCGGTGATCCCAACAATGAGCCCTCTTGCCGTTGAGTCCCAGAACGGCGCCGCCAAGCCAACGAATGCGGGTACGAAGAAAACGCCTTCATTGTTCTGGAGGCCCGAGGCCAGTTTATCGGACTCTCTCGGATTCCTAATGATCCCTAAACCCTTCACGAGCCAGTCAATCGCAGACCCCGCAGTGTACACCCCTCCGTCAAGCGCATAGTTCCGAACCCCGTTAACAACCCAAGCTACGGTAGTGAGTAATCCGTGGTTAGACAGCTTAGGCGTGCGCCCGGTATTCATCAGCATGAAGCATCCCGTCCCATACGTGTTCTTCATTTCTCCTTGTTTGAAGCAGCCATGGCCGAAGAGCGCTGCTTGTTGGTCAACAATCAATCCTGAGATCGGCGCGTCGATTCCAAGAAACGATTGAGGATCTGTGTGAGCCAATTCGCCAGAATTCGGAATAATATCCGGTAGAGACTCTTCAGGGATTTTGAATATTCGGAGAAGGTCTTCGTCCCATTTCATCTTGTGGATGTTAAACAGCAACGTTCGTGATGCTGTAGCGAAATCGGTAATGGGATGGGTTCGTACGGCCATTTTCCGGATGAGCCACGTATCAGACGTTCCTAACACTAATTCATCCAGTTTCGCAAGTCGCTTCGCATGTTCCACGTTGTCAATAATCCAACGCATTTTCGTTGCGGAAAAGTATGGGTCGATGACTAGTCCGGTTTTCTGTCGAATCATGCGTGCTAGTCCCGGGCGAGTTTTCAGCCGTAGGCAAGTCTCGTCGGTTCGTCGGCACTGCCAGACTATTGCGTTATAGACGGGGTTACCAGATTTCTTGTTCCAGGCGATAACAGTCTCGCCTTGGTTATCTAATCCTACCCCGACGATTTGTTTCGCACTACATCGTGCCCGCCTCATGGCAGTGCGAACAGATAGGAGAAGCGATCTCCAAATCTGATCAGGCTTTTCTTCGACCCAAGCTGGACGGGGGAACATTCTCTTTACTTCGGCAGACCCAAATCCACAAACCTGACCATGTACATCGAATAAAGCCGCCTTAGTTCGAGTCGTCCCTTGGTCTATTGCGAGAACATACCGTTTTGCCGCCATCAGACCTCGAACCCCGACGGGCAGAGGTTGGAGTATCCAATTGAAAAGTTAGTTGATAGAGTCCCAGATGTCAGTTAATCCAGACGATAAGCTGCGGTAGCCTTCTTTCGACTTAGATAGCTAACTGGGTTTGGGTTTTGTTAACTGTTAATCGCGCCTCTAGGACGTAAGAGCTTAATATGAAATCCAAGGTGAAAGGCGCATGGCCAATACCAGGATTTTCTTCACTTCGGACGTGCACGGTTCCGACGTTTGCTTCATGAAATTCTTGAACGCCGCTAAATTCTACCAAGCAAATGTCCTCATTTTGGGAGGGGATATTACCGGTAAGATGATTGTTCCATTGGTGGACCAGGGAGATGGAAGTGCGGTTGCTGATTTTCTTGGAATTCGTGAAGTAGTAAAGACCGCCGATGAGCGGCAGGCTCTTGAGAAGAGGATTCGGAACAGTGGGTACTATCCGTATTCGACAGATATGGGCGAATTTGAGAAGCTTCAAGCGGACAAGAGCTTGGTTGACGAACTCTTTTCGAAAGTCATGGCGGCCGGGGTCAAGAGATGGGTCGATATTGCCGATCAACGCCTCAAGGGAACGAACGTCAAATGCTACATTAGTCCCGGTAATGATGACCGCTTCGACATCGACGATGTGCTCCGAGCCTCAACGGGAATCCTCTATCCGGAGGATGTGGTGGTTTCAATCGATGACGACCATGAAATGATTACGAGCGGTTGGGCGAGCACAACCCCTTGGAAGAGCCCGAGGGAAGTATCGGACGAGGAGCTGGTTAAGAAATTCCAACCCATGATCGATAAGGTTCAAAATGTGGAGAGTTCGATTTTCAATTTGCACAATCCCCCATACGAGACCCCGATCGATCTTGCGCCGGAACTTGATGCAAACCTGAAGCCGGTGATTAAGGGCGGAGCGATGAGCATGATTCATGTAGGCAGTAAGACGGTGAGACAGCTGATAGAACAATACAAGCCAATGCTGGGGATCCACGGCCATATTCATGAATCCCGTGGTTTCGTGAAGATCGGACGCACGTTATGCATAAACCCGGGCAGCGAATATGGAGAAGGAATTCTTCGAGGCGCGATCATTAACCTCGACCAGAAAGGGGTTAAGAACTACATGCTCACGCAAGGCTAGCCCAACCACGCCGATACCCGCACGAGTTCCGCGAGCTTATAGTACTTGGACAGCTACTGTTACGTGGGTTTCTTGATTGGATGCATATGATGCAGTCGTAACAAAACTCGATGTAGCTGAGTTCGCTCCGAAAAATGTGCCATC
Source organism: Candidatus Bathyarchaeota archaeon (assembly GCA_963733055.1). Taxonomy (GTDB): domain Archaea; phylum Thermoproteota; class Bathyarchaeia; order 40CM-2-53-6; family 40CM-2-53-6; genus FEN-987. Next base: position 1,195,634 of record CAVTBR010000001.1, on the reverse strand, counting down.
CGATATTAAGCTCAAGATTTTGGAAGCGGCACGACTCTCAGGAAGCGGAATGAATGTGCAACACTGGAGGTTCATACTAGTTCAGGGGAGCGATCGTCTCAAGACATTGGCGAATGATAGCACGACTGGACAGTGGGTTGAAGGGGCTAATTTCGCGGTGATCGTTGTGACTAACCCGAAATATGGGTTCCATTTGCTCGACGCGGGCCGAGCTCTAACGAGTATGCAGATAGCTGCCTGGAATTTCGGCGTAGCCTCGAGAATCTTCACGGGCATCAATCGAGAGGCGCTCGAGAAAGACTTCAGCATCCCAAAGGACCGGAATGCGAGCGTTATCGTTGGTTTCGGCTACCCAGCTAGGAAAATATTTGGAAAGAAGAAAAGAAGCCCACTCAGCGAAGTTGCCTTTCTTGACCGTTTCGCCAAACCTTTGGCTCCAGACCAGTTGTAGGAGATCATTTTGCCATTAACGAAGACTGAATTGACCACTCTTCTAAGTGAACCTAGGATGGCCCATCTCGCGACGTCATCTACGAAGGGAATGCCTCGGGTGAGTCCGATTTGGTTTGTATACGATGAAGGCTGCTTCTATTTCACTTCGCGGCTCGGACGAATCAAGAGCGACCATATTCAACAGAATCCCAACATCGCTCTGAGTGTTGCGACTGACGAGCGTCCGTACCGTGCGGTGTGTGCGTTCGGAAAGGCTCAGCTCGTTCAGAAAGATCGGGACAAGTGGTTGGAGAGAATCTCATTCCGGTATGGCGAGGAGGAAGGGCGAAGCTGGTTGAGTGAGGCGGTGAAACAAGATGGAAGGGTCGTTTTCAAGCTTCAGCCCTCCCGGCTCCTCTCTTGGGATTACGGGCGTGATGATGCTGAGCGACAGGAAAGGGGAGAATCGATGGCGACTCCAACAGCCTAGCAGATTCAGGCCTCTCGCTTTGTGAACACTCTTTTTCTCGTTTCGGTTAGTTTCTTGCGTGTATTTTTGAAGTAGCTCTCGTAGGTTTTGACTTTGCTTTCGAAGAAGTTAGCTGCGTCCCTGCAACTCGATTCCCTAGTTAGCGCATGTTTCGCGAGGAAAGGAATCAGGAGAGCGTATGCCTTTTCTCTGATCGTAGGTTCAGGTCGGCCGTTCTTTGCGCTCAGATCAACTATCTGGGAAATCGCGACTTTCAAATTCTCTAGGTCTTGAGCCTCATCAACAGGGACAATGCGCTTCGTTGTCCTTCTTTTGAATCTGAAAACGAAATCACCGACGAAAGCCCCGATCTGCATAGCGTGAAAGGTGGTCATGTATGGTCTGATCGGCGGTTGATACAGTACGTCTTTGGGGTCAAGAGTGAAACCAGCTTTAGCGGCAGCCGTAACGAAACTGCCTACGACTCGGAAGTCTTTGCTGTTAAAAGTTGATACAAAATCTCCGTCGGGCTTTAGCACTCGATAGCATTCATCGAATACCCCTTTCAGAAGTCTTTCGTAATCCTCGAGGGATTTTCCTTGCCATCTATTGATTATGGCTTCATCTTTCTTTTCAATTAAATTGCCATTCTCATTCATCCATGTGTACCAGAAGTCTGCAAGCTCGGCATAGTTGACGTTTCCGCCATAGGGCGGGTCGGTAATCACGGTGTCTACTGAGTTGTCTGGGATTGGGAGATCAGCACCGCTTCGAGTTAACACGAGACACGTTGCGTCTCCGTCCGCGAGCTGGCTAAAATCGTGAGCGAACCTCACGAAGTTTCCGATAGTCTCATTGCTGTAGCTCTTCCCTTTCTGAACCGCGACAAATCGACGTTTGAAAATATTCCACACATTGAGTTCCAGACTTCTCGGATAGATCCAATATGCATGCATCGCCCACCCCTCAACGATCGCCCCTCTGAGATGCGACTGGCGACTGGCCCATTTCAGGGAGCAGCTGAACGTAAAGGAGAGTAGATCCCTGGCAGGGGATCTAGCGAACTTCGAGATTTCTTTGCGAATGATTGAAAGAGCCAGAAGATTTCTCTTTGTAAAGAGCTGATCGAAGCTGACGAGCTTCTGGGCGAGAAGATAATCTGTCTTAACCCCCCTAGGAATGCGAGTTCGAGGGAACCATAAGCCACGTTCCTTCACGACGCTATTGAAGCGTCGTTCAATTCGCGTCACTAAACGGTAATCGCTTATCGCGGGGGATTTTTCGGATGAACCGCAGGTCGGGCAGTCATATTTGATACGCATGATACGCTTTGTTTTCTCGTTCCACTCCATCCAATCCGCGACCGTGTCTGCTCGGCACTTAGTACATTCTGTCCTGTATAGTGAGGCAAGTTCGTTTCCGACTCGGTCGGTTAGTTGAGCGAATAAGGAACGGTACTCTGGGAGATCGGCGGGGGCACACTCCATGGACGTTACGTAAGTAGCAATCGGATTAACGTCGACACCGATAGCCTTCCTGCGCAGCTTCAGGGCTTCCACAACGGTAACCCCTCCCCCGCAAAAAGGGTCGAGTACGATGTCCCCCTCTGACGAGTACTGGGATAGAAGAGCTGAGAAGACGTTCCAGGGCCGGCGTGCAAAATATTTGTGCATCCGGTAGACCGCCGTGTGTGGCTTAGCTTCCAATGTTTTCGAGTACAACGATGTCAATGGCGGTCGAGTCTTCCCTGCGTCTCTTTCTTATATCGCCGTGAACTGTCAGGGCTAGAGTTGGGCCGCCGATGATTAAGAAAGCTCTCTTTAGGGAAGGTCACGTGCCGAAAGGCGGGGCATGCATCTCCGCGTTCTTAGTACTCACCGGGAAAAGTGGCATTCTTGTAGGAAAGATGGCGAGACCGGAAATATGGGTTGAGAAGTTCTTCGTTGGCGAAAACTATGCTCCTCAATACGCTTCCTCCGGGAAATGGCTTCTTCCTGCCTCCCACCTGAAGTATGGCGAGAAACCCGACGACTCCGCAAAACGAATACTCACCGAACAGGTAGGGGTGAGCGATGACGTGAAGTTGAAATTGACTCAAGTTCAATCCCACCTATCCCAGGACCCCAATGACCCTGAGTCTGCGCATTGGGACATATGCTTCATTTACGAAGGAACCCTGAAAGAAGAAGTGAAAAAGCTCGAGTGGTTCTCTGAACTCAAATTCGTGAAAGCCAACGAATTGACCCCTGACGCTTTCACCCGCGGCCATGGGGACGTGCTCAAGGAAACCGGAACGATCCACTAGGACCTAACCTTTCCCAAGCATTCAACAAGAATATCCAGTCCTGACGAGGTTCGGGCGCGCCCAGTCGCTAAATTCAGCCTCGTTACTATTGACAAGTGATTGTAAGGGAGGTGTTGAAGCGAGATGTGTCATGAAGGTCGTAGGTTTCTGACGAAGGAAGAGAAGGTTGAATGGCTAGAAGAATACAAGAGCAACCTAGAGAGTGAACTCAAGGGCGTTACGGAGAGAATCGAAGAACTAAAGCACTGAGCAACCTAGTTCTTTCTCCCGTTCTTTTTCTATTCTATCTTCATATTAGACGAATGTTATGCTGATTGGCGGAAGCGCGAGGTTACGCTCTTGGTCGGTCTCAGGCGAGTGATTGATTTACTGATCTACCTGTCTGTTGCAGTGGGTATCGTTCTGCTTCCACAACTTTACGTATTGGTTCCGACATGGCTATTTTTGTCGGTTCTCGTCGGGTGGCTCGCATACCTTGCGGTAGCGGTATTGGCGACTGTTGGACGCAGGATCGCGTATCCGTTAGCTTTTGTACTCTCCATCCTAACGCTCGCGGTTTCACTGCCACAACCACAACACTATTCGTATGTTTCAGCGGGGCTTTCTCTGGCTTCCAGTACGTTCATCGTTGGTTCGGTTCTCCAAGTGATTCTGCTAGTCCTCATCCCAATCTATCTATACCGCACGAGGACAACCGCAAAGCAAGGCTAGGCCCTGGCGGTTATGTCCGCAAACTGGAATCCGTCTCGCATCACTCGCTCACCAACTTGAACTGGGATGGGTTTCTTGAAGATTGGTCCATCATATACGAACGTGTGAAATTCACCATTCTCACCGCACGGGTCGACGTTTTCAGGCAAGTCCTTCAGAAGGGAGGAGTCGAATTCACGTCCGGCGAACTGCGGATCAAGCTTTTTTGGGTCAACGCAGCAGATAATGGCTCGAAAGCCAGTGTCCAACATTTCTCTAGCCAGGTTCGCCGTATCTTTTCCCCAAACTGGGAAAATGGGTGTCAGATTAATCTGGGCGATTTTTTCCTCGCGGTACTTGCGGATATCTTCCAGAAACAGATCGCCGAATATGACTTGCGTAACGCCTTTCCCTTTCCAGAGCGAGAGAACTTCACGCATCTTCTCTTCATACACGACGTTGGGGCATGGGTATGGGATAATCACTTTCTGCAATTGAATACCCACTGATTTAGCCTGCACCTCGAGTAGTTCTTCTCTAACTCCGTGCATCGACACGCGATGGAATGCATCACTAACCGTGGTAAGCAAGCAGACCACTTCAAGTTCTTTGGCGGCCAATGTGCGATGGAGGGCCATTGCACTATCCTTGCCGGACGACCAAGAGAGGATGGCCCTCGGGCGAGTCAAGGTTCTCGTCGTATTCTTCGCCGCGTGATGGTTTTCCATGGGACTGAAAAGCCTTGGGATGAAGAAATGTGGCAAACGTTTTTAATCAATAGATACACTCGATGTGGTTGAGGTTTCGAAGCTGCAATCGTATCGTTATGGATATTGCGTCGTCTGCGGCACGACCAACCCAGTTGGCCTCAGGTTCTGTCCGCGCTGTGGTACGCCTCTCGCTCAACCCGGCCCAGGACCGACGGGAGTTTGTCCTCAATGCTATTTCAGAAACTCACCGGTTGCACGGTTCTGCGGAAGATGCGGTACGGCGCTAGGCGGACTCTAACAGGAATCTAGACTTAGGCTATTCGCAGTTATCAGGCTCATCTTAGAACGGTGCTTGCTCCGTTCAGGAGCATAACGAACGAGTCAAACTAATTCGACTGGGTACTCAGACAGTCACTTTTGTTCCTGGGTTCATGATGTTGTTAGGGTCGAAGAGCCGCTTCAGGTTCTTCATCAATTCTATCTCCCCTCTGTCCAGATAATGCTCGATCTTCTCCGTTCTGGTCTTGCCGATACCGTGTTCGCCAGTTATGACTCCGCCAAGAACCATAGTGGCTTTGTAGATCTTGTCCGTCAATTCGCTTACATTCTGAACTTGTCCACCCGGCTTTCGCATTATGTGAACATGCAGATTGCCATCGCCCGCGTGACCGTAGACTGGTAAAGGAACCCCCGTGTCCGTTGAGATGTCCTCGACGGTTTTTACGATCTGTTCTATCTTAGAAATTGGTACTACGATATCCAAAATGTCGAGAACGTCGGGTTTGAGCACGGTGTAGAGATTGCTTCTGATCGTTAGAATGTTTTCTTGATCGGCCGCCGATTCGGCGGCGAAAATTTCGAAAGGGGTGTTCGCTTTGCAAATCTCGGATATCCTCAAACTCTTGGCGAGCAATTCATCCCTAGTATCCTCGCCGACGATAATCAGTAGATAGTACTTGCCGGTCGTGACGGGCCAAATCTTCCCGATATGTTTCGCTGTTCGTTCCATTAGATCTCTTTCAACATACTCAATAGCCAATGGGACCACGCCTTGTTTGAGAATGTTCGGAACGGTGGCTATCGCGGCGTGGCGATCGGCAAAAGGAACTACTAGGGTGATTGAGGCGCCTTCTTTGCCGTAAAGTTGGATCGTCGCATTCGTTACGATTCCAAGAGTCCCTTCGCTTCCAATAATGAGTTGCATAAGATCGTAACCAACGTTATTCTTGTGCACCTTCGCCCCAAGATGGAGCACTTCACCATTTGGGAGGATGAACTCGAGAGCTCTGACATGATTCCGCATGACCCCGTGTTTAACCGCTCTTGATCCACCCGCGTTTGTAGCCACGAGTCCGCCGACCTGCGCGTTTTCGTCTCCAGGATGTGGGGGAAAGGATAGCCCCTCTCTTCCCGACATTTCAATCAACTTTCCAAGCGTGACACCCGCTCCAACATCGGCCATCAAGTTCTCTTTGTCAATCTGAATCTGGTTTAATCGTTCAAGCGATAACACTATCCCATTTCTTGTCGGCACAGCCCCTCCGACGAGACCCGTACCGCCGCCGCGCGGGAATATTGGAACCCTGTGCTCGTTAGCGAACTTTACAACGGCTGCTACCTCGTTTGCGTTCTTAGGTTTCACGATGACAACGTCGCTTGCGGGTTTAGGTTCCATGACTGCTGGGCTCTCGTCTGAGAGATAGTTGAGCATACTCTCCCTCTTAGTAACAATCTGGTCTTCCCCAACGATCGACTCAAGCTCCTTCAGCAAGATTGGATCCATTGCATTTCGAACATAGCCAGCCTGAGGAGAGTAGATAACCTTGCGGATAGTTTTCCGTTTAGGCGGGCGGGCGCGAATCAACAGACTATTTATCGACGATTTCACGGGAGGCATTCTGTGGAAGAATGGAGGAACGTTTTCAGACCGTTGTCTGCGATCACTTGACCAAGGTCTATGGAAAGAGCGAAACCAAAGCACTTGACGCCTTGAGCCTTTCCCTGAGCTCCCGCGGGATATTCGTCATTATCGGTAGGAACGGATCGGGTAAGACGACTCTCGTGCGAATATTGGCGACTGAACTTGAACCAACCTCTGGAAACGCATCGATAAACGGAATCGACGTCATGAGTGAGGCACGTAAACTCCGAGAAAAAATTGCGATCGTACCCCAAGAAGCCAGGCCCATACCCTGGATGACACCTCTGCAAACGGTTAGGGCGTATCTTCTCTGGAGAGGGTTCGGTTACTCCGAGGCAAAACGAAGAGCTCTGCTAGCGCTTGAGAGGCTTGATCTGTCGAAGTCTTGCAATGACTTGAATCGAAAGTTATCCGGTGGCATGAGGAGGAAGGTAATGGTTGCTACTGTTCTTTCATCGGAAGCTGAAGTAATTTTCTTGGACGAACCAACTACAGGCCTGGACCCAATTTCGCGAAGAGAGTTCTGGGTAACACTCAGAGAGATAGGAAAAGAACGGTTCACATTCCTCACGACCCACTACCTTGAGGAGGCTGAAGAGCTGGGAGATAGAATCGGAATCCTGGACCAAGGCAAGCTAATTCGAATGGGGACAATGAAGGAGCTGCGGGATAGTGTTCGTTACAACTACAGCCTGAGGATTCTGTCAGGGTCCATGAAAGGCATCCCCGCGCCCGAAACGGGTGAGACCATTACCGGGCAGAACGGCCACGTTATGATCCTGACAACAGAAGACGAGGCGTACCGGATTTCTAGAGAACTTGTCAAGCAAGGCCTCAAGTTTGCGGTTAACCCGATTTCCCTCGATGACATATTCTTCTACCTTGCAAGGCGGAAAGCAGATGAATAATTCAGCAAGCCGCCAGTCGTTGCGGAGGAGCGTTTCCAGTCAGATTCTCGCCAGTATCCTCGTCAATTCTATTTATGAAATGCAGAATTTTCCTGTAGTTCTCATCAACACGGTTCTTTCTCCTCTCTCGTTTCTATTAGTGATCGTTTTCGTAAGTCACGGGTCATTGCTTGGCGAGGCGATTCAGGGAGGATTCATAATGAGCATGTTTTCCGCCGGCATCGGGCTTCAAGGTGACCTCTCCCACTTGAAGAATGATTTCAAACTTCAAGATATGGTCGTTAGCTCCCCAACCACTTGGCAAGCCTACATGTTCGGGATGGCGATCTCAGAACTCGTCTATTCTCTCCCAGCCCTCGTGGTCCTTGGAGTTCTCGCGTATTACTTCATGAGTTTGAACGTTTTCGGGCTCTTGACGTTTATTGGCGTGCTTGTATTGATGTTCTTGACTTCTATCGCGATCGGGTTTACTCTTTCAACATTCAGCACGGATATCGTTCAAAGCTTCGCCTTCTCGAGGTTGATTTCAACGCTCTTCTCGACGATCCCACCCGTCTATTATCCGATTACCTTCATTCCACTCCCTTACAGATACATAGCATATCTTTCCCCGACAACTTACGCCGCGGAGCTTGCCCAGAATGCGGGCGGATATCTTCCTCTAACGTCTACGTCGATCGTTCTAGCCTGGGCAATTTTGATTGCCGTTACTATATCTCTGTTCGTTGTTGCAGGAACCAAGGCAAGGTGGAGGGAGGTCTGAGCGAGTCAAGGTTTGAGGGCGGACCAACGCGGGTGTTTTCGCGCTATCTGATGTCTTGGACCGATTTGACTGATTTGGTTATTCAGGTGGAAGTTCTTTGAAGACTAGACTCATGTCCAGCCCTTTCTTTCCGTAGTACCATTTTCCGATGGGGTAGAGCAGTGCGCCGAGTATCCAGAAGAAGAGCATGATTGCCCATGAGACATAGTTGATTCCGTAGAACGGGAGAGCGAGCAGCTGGTATGTTACGTATAGGAAGAATGGGGCGACTAGTAAGCCGGACACTATGAGGGCCGGACCGGTGCCTCCCAATTCCTTCTTCCTCTTCCATCCATAGATAATGGCCGTTATTCCGATGAATGCGAAGAACACGCTTCCAAGTGCGGTGGTTGTGTAGAGGGATGTCCAGTTCGTTAAGTCGGCGATGAAAACCATCGGTATCGCAACTATGAAACTTAGTAGCAGGGCGGCGGTTGGAGAGTGAAATCTGTCACTGACGTGGGCCAATTGAACGGGAATGAGTCTGTCGAAACTCATTCCGAGGATATAGCGGGAGACAGAAAGAATCGTTTGTTGAAGTGAAGCCAAGTACCAGACGGCGAATGTTAGATTCATCACCCACATCAAGGCTACATTGTCGCGAATTGCAATCGTGGCAATTGTGAGCATGTTCGGGACGACGCCCATGCCATATAGCGATCCGGGCCAGGAGATTGGTGCTTGCATTGCGAAGTTGAAACCCAAACCCCAATTGAACAACGCCACGAAGCCAGCCAGCAAAACCCCACTGAAGACGCCGGGGAGGATCGTGCCCACCCACGCTGACTTCTTTAGATTCTTGATTTCCCCTGAGAACGCTGCCGCGTTGTTTACCCATGGCAATGTGAAGAACAGCCAGGGAAGTAGCAGCAGAACTCCCGAAAGTGACGCGCCGGGACCTGTGTAATTAGATGCTATCTGGGCGTACGAACTGCCGTTTTGGGACAGGAAGTTTGAGACGGCGCTCTGAATACCGGTTGGGCCGAGGCTCAAGAAGACACCTGCCATAATGAGGGTCCCTATGAGGGGAATTATCGTTAGCAGGGCCAGCAGGTGGAAGCCCGATCGGGGTGATACTATGTCAACCGCTGTCACCGCCGCGATCAAGAACAATCCTAAGGCTATCAACGCCGTTGGCGTCGTCATCATGGCTGAGAAGGAGGTTAAGCCTGTGTTTCCAGTTACGGCGGCGATTGTGGATAAGCTCGGTGCGAGTGAAAGTGTGACAAACCAGTTTGCTGATACCGCCAAGAACGGTAGGCCGGTGAATACGAAGCCGAGGACGAGTGCGCCTCCCAACACGGGCCCGATGTTCCTGCTCATCCATACGTAATCTCCACCCGTTCGTCCAACTGAACGAACGATATGGTAGAAGATGAAAGACTCGAAGATGACGAAAAACATCAAAAGCAGAGTAGCATCAACCGCGTTCCCTCCCGGATTCCCATCCGAGAAGAAGGAGTTTGCGATGTTAATGAGCAGAAGCCCGGTTCCGAATCCTATCTCGCCAAGCATAGCGAAGAAGAGTGTCCACGGGCTAACGCTCTTGACGAGACCCGTAGCCTCCCTAACGAAAACCTTTGGCCTTGACATGATCTAAAATGTCGGTCTGAAGCGGATTTAACATTTTGCAAGTATTACGTCCCGGCAAGGGCTAGGTTAATGGGGCATTCTTTCAAGAATGGAGACGCTTGAACTAGTACCGATCCTGGTAGCTCCCGCGTTCACCATCTCCAGCGCTTGTTCCGTTGTCCTTATGCCACCCGCGGCTTTCACACCCAACGTGAGACCAACAGCCTCCCTCATCAATCGAACATCGTTAACGGTGGCTCCGGCCGAACCGAATCCGGTGGAGGTCTTCACGAAATCAGCACCCGCATCAACTGCCACTAGGCACGCGCTCTTCTTTTCCACATCATTCAGGTAACATGTTTCAAGAATGACCTTCACGACTACTCTCTTTTTTTGAGCCCTTGCTAACTCTACGACGCTCTTTATCTCACTCAAAACATAATCCTCGCGACGTGAGTGAAGGGCGTTGAAGTTCATGACCATATCGATCTCTTCCGCTCCAAGGGTTAGAACATTCCTTGCCTCTTCGAGTTTCACTTCCTTCGTCGAGAGGCCGAAAGGGAATGCGACAACGCTACAGGTCTTCACATTTGAACCTTTGAGACTGGTTGCTACTATCGGCACGTGTGCGGGGTTGACAACAACAGCGGCCAATCCGAGGTTAACGGCCAATTCGCACCCATTCTTAACGTCCTCTTCGGTTGAGTCGGGGCGTAACACCGAGTGATCTATCATGCCTGCTAGCTTCGTTCGAGATATCAAGGTCCTTGCGAATCCTTTGCGCTCTTAATGGCATGAAGTGCTAGTTTAGTTGCTCTCCCTAGGAGTTCGCGCGCCCGTTCGATGGTTTTCGCTTCAGCATTGCATCTGAGCAATGGTTCAGTGCCAGAAGCTCTCACCAAGAACCATGATGAGTCGGGGTACTCCACTTTTAATCCGTCAATTGTTGACGTTCGCATCATCCATTTGCTTTTCCAAGAGAGGTTGACAAATTCCATCGCTTTGCTTTTCAACTGATCTGGGCATTGCAACGCGGTCTTCATCTGGTGAAGCCTCGGGAGACCATTCCGAAGTTGTCCTAGTGTCAACCCGTAGGTTTTCATGATTTGTAGGAGTTTGCCCGAGGCCATCGCCGCGTCGCCATAGAGTAATAGGTTCGGCCAAATGTGCTTTCCAGACTCCTCGGTCGCGAAAATTGCATTCTGAGTCGATCGTAACGCTTCAGCGATTGCCGGAGGCCCAACCTTCGTGACCTTGAGACTTCCTCCGTATTTCAGGCATAGGACTTTCAGGATGTTCGAGGTATTCACGGTGCTTACGACTACTCCGCCAGGATTTTTCTGCAACTGTTCCTTCGCGAATAGGGCTCCGGTTAGATCAGCCCATAAGACCTGGCCCTTGTCCGTCGCGAACAAGGCACGATCGCCATCGCTATCAGTTCCCACCCCCAAATCGGCCTTGACTTCCTTTACCGTCCTCGAGAGTTGGGTGAGAGTGGAAGGTTGTGGGTTTGGTGAGCGTGCTGGAAATCGTCCGTCAGGGCGCCCGTTAATCGTTGTGACCTTGCACCCTATTCCCTCTAATACACGACTCAGAGTCGCGCAAGTTGCGCCGTTACCCGAATCCACGACTACCTTGTAGCCACCAACATCTCCTAGCTGTTTCTCAATTAGTCGCACATAGTCGTCAAGAATGTCGAGCGAAGCAATAGAGCCGCGAGAACCACTCTCTCTAGAACCTGCGGTTTCTGACCAGTATAATTTTTCGAATATGCCTTCCTCGTTAGGGCCCATCTCGCCAGTGTCCGAGAGGAAGAACAAGACTCCACCAATGTCGGCGGGAGTATGGCTGCCAGTCACCACCACGCCCGCCGAAGCTTTCGACTCCTTTAGCGCACATAGTAAGGCTGGCGTGGGAACAAGTCCGCAATCCACCACTTCTATGCCCCCTTCCTTTAGACCAAGCATCAGGTCACGTTGGATCCTTTCAGAATGAAGCCTTACATCCCGGCCGACAAAGACAGTGCCTTGATTGTTGAGAAATGCTGCAAATGTCCGCCCGAGCATATTTACAAACTGAGGCGTCAGATCAGTATCCGCTGATCCCCGGATACCCGAAGTGCCGAAGAGTTTTCTTTGGGGCATTTAATCAATTCTTCTCTTGGTTTCAGATAGCATTTTATGTATTCGGTAAGCGAGACGAGTTAGATTAGCAAGATTGGTTGGCCCAGAAATGTTCGATAAGTTCGAAGTGACTCAAATCGAGAAGGAAATCATCAACATTCGGCGGCATATCCATGCACACCCCGAATTGTCGTACCGGGAGTATGAAACGGCTAAGTTAGTTGCGCAAAAACTTCGGGCATCACATATTGCCGTGAAGACCGGGGTAGGCGGGACGGGGGTTGTTGGTCTTCTGAAGGGTGCGCATGAAGGTAATGTGGTTGCGCTTCGAGCCGACATGGACGCGCTACCGGTTAGCGAGGACGTGGATGTGCCATTCAAGTCCAAACGGAATGGAGTCATGCATGCTTGCGGTCATGACACACATGTCGCGATGCTGCTTGGGGCCGCGATGTTACTTTCAAAGCATCGCGATGACCTGCATGGGCAAGTGAAGTTTCTCTTTCAACCTGCGGAGGAGGTGGGAGGAAGAGGAGGCGCTAAACCGATGATAGAGGACGGGGCGATGAAGAGCCCGAAGGTCGATTATGTTTTCGGGTTACACATCAGCGGTACCGAGCCCTCCAATGTATTCGCCTTACGCCCCGGTCCGATAATGGCTGCCCCCGATACATTCAAAATCAGAATAATCGGGAAGGGCGGCCACGGTTCCTCACCCCACGATGCTGTCGACCCGATATTCGTGTCGGCGCAAGTAATTACGGCGCTGCAGGGAGTAACGAGCCGAATGATCGATCAACGTGAACCGTTCGTAATTTCAGTCTGCAACATACATGCTGGGACGAAGGATAACATAATTCCTGACGAAGCTTTACTTGAAGGAACAATTCGCACGTTCAACGAGAAAACTAGAGTTCGAGCGAAAAAGTACGTTACCTCAGTCGCTAAGTCGGTTAGTAGGGCCTTCAAAGCTAAGGCTGTGGTTTCGTTCAAGGAGGACGATTACCCCGTAACTGTCAATGAGCCTTCAGTTACAAACAAAGTCATGCGTCTGCTGAAGACAATCCGCGGAACTAGAACGATCGTTTGTAAGCCCATTATGGGTGCTGAGGATTTCTCACGGTTCCTCCAGAAAGCGCCGGGAACGTTCTATTTTCTCGGTACCATCAACCCGAGGAAGGGTTGCACGAACACAAATCACAGCGCGAAATTCAAAGTGGACGAGGATGTCCTGAAATACGGCTCCCTTTCACTGGCGAAACTCGCCTATGAGTTTGGCAAACCATGAAAGGGAAAGGCCCGCTTCTCTTCGCCTCACGACATGCATAATTTCATTAGTAATCTGAATAAACAATTGGACGGAGTTTGATTTGGAGTACCGCGAGTTGGGACACACGGGCATGCGAGTGTCAGTAGTGAGTTTTGGGGCGTGGCCAATAGGAAGCGACTGGGGACATGTTGATGATAAGGAGTCGAACGCTGTTCTGAATCGCGCAGTCGATCTAGGGGTCAATTTTATCGACACGGCGGACGTTTATGGTGACGGCCGTAGCGAGAAACTAATTGGACGACTGTTGAAAGAGCGCAAAGAAGAAATCTTCGTGGCCACGAAAGCCGGACAACGCCTCGACCCGCACGTTCCGGAAGGTTACAACCTGAAAAATCTCGAGGCATTCGTTGATCGCAGCCTAAAGTACCTAGATGTTGACTCACTCGACCTATTGCAGTTGCACTGTCCACCCACTCCAGTTTACTCCCGCCCTGAAGTTTTCAAGGCTCTCGACCACCTGAAATCAAAAGGCAAAATCCGAAATTATGGGGTAAGCGTTGAGAAAGTAAGTGAAGCGTTGAAGTCAATCGAATACCCAGACGTTCAAAGTGTCCAAATCATATTCAACATGTTCCGCCTAAAGCCAATAGATGAATTCTTCCCGAAGGCAAAGGAACGGAAAGTTGGGATATTGGCCCGTGTCCCGCTCGCAAGTGGCCTGCTCACCGGAAAAATAAGACCTGAAACCAAGTTTCCGAGCGACGACCATCGAAATTACAACGTACACGGCGAATCTTTCGACAGAGGTGAAACCTTCTCGGGAGTTGACCTCGACAGAGGAGTCGCGGCGGTAGAAGAATTGAAACGGTTAGTCCCGCCGGGCATGAACCTGACCCAAATGGCTCTAAGGTGGATCTGGATGTTCGACGCCGTGACTTGCGCAATCCCAGGAGCCAAACACATAGAACAGATCGAGGAGAATGCCCGCGCCGGCACACTCCCACCTTTAGATAGCAAAACCATGACGGGCATTCAATCGGTTTACGAAAGATTGGTTAAGCCGCAGATTCACGCCAATTACTGACCCAAACTCAAGCCATCGTTCATATACCGAATACGTGACTTAGAGAATTACGCCCTTTCTTCGCGACTTCTCCTGGTTCCTGCTCCCAATAGGTCGGGCGAAGTAGTTCTAGGCTGAGGTAGTAGTCGTACCCGATCCCCTTCAGAGCGTAGGCAAACGCCTTCAAGTTGATGTCTCCTTCTCCTGGATACAGGCGGTTGGCATCCGTGAGTTTCTTCTTGTCTCCCTTTTCAGAATCGTTAACGTGCACCAGAAAAACCTGATCAGCCGTCAACCGGCCGATATCGGAGAATTTGGAGTCGCTGACATGCATATGGAATGAGTCCAGTACGAGGCCGACATTCGGCTTATTCACGCGTCTTATCGTTTCGATCGCAGCCTGCAGGTTATTTATGCTGCAATTGCTCATGCCAAGAAATTCTAGGCCCAACCTGACTCCAGATCCGTAACGGTCAGCCATCTTCGATAGGGCCGAAGCCGTTTGGGCTACGGAAGTTTCTTGAGCTATCCCTTCGCTGGCGGGTGAAGGAACCGGAACGAGTAGTCGGCAATCAAGTTCTCCAGCGGCTTTCACGATCTTATCTGTGCGGTCGAGAAGTTCCGTGAACGCCCGATCGTTTAGCAAGTTGAAGTTTTCGGGGCCGTTAATGCTCGCGACTGAGAGTCTTTTTTGGTTAACTAAGGCTTTAACTTCGGGGAGGGTCTTGTTTTGTAAAGTGGCTTCAATTTTATCGATTGTAAACTCTACCGCATCGAACCCGTATTTGCTCGAGATCTCGAGGAATCTGTCGGTAGGAGTAGTCTTGAGCGTGTCCTGGTTAAGGCATGGTTTCAAGATTCCCTTCAATCCTTAGAGTGGGAGTGAGATGGGTTTTCTGGACTCGGCTGAACGGTAACAGGCCTCGATTATTTCGACAGCCTTGCATCCATCATAAACCGTCACTGGAGGTTTTTGTTTTCCGATGATGGCGTCGATGAACAGTTTGTCTTCTTCTTCAACACCCCAACTGAGCGTTTGGGGTAGGTAATGGAACTCTTCTACTTCTGTCGGCGTGTCTAAGCTGAGCGTGTAGCTGACTCTGTTCATCTCTTCGGTGATGATGGTCGCGTGGTCGCCGATTATTTCTACTCGTTCGAAGGGAACTATCCACGATGCGTGTCCGGACGTGAATATCGGCACGTGAAGTCCCGAGTTATGGGTCAGGTTGATCCAAAAATCGTTGAGGATGCCTGGGTATACGTTCGCTTCGGCTCGGCAATTAACCTCCTTGACTTCTCCGAATAGCCATCGTGCCATGTCGAGCATATGGAGCGTAGTGTCGTAGAGATGACCGCCTGAGATTTTCGGGTCAGCCCCCCACGCTGGGCGCTGTAATTCTCCCGTAACCATCTTCATGACGACCATGTATGGCTTGATCTTCCCGGAAGCTAGGAGCTGTTTCGTCTTCTTGTACACCAACGCGAATCTGCGGTTGTGTCCTACCTGAAAGGTTACGCCCGCGGATTCTACCAGCTTGATTAGTTCGCGGGCGTGATCTAATTTAATGACCATAGGTTTCTCGCAGAAGATGTTGAGTCCCTTTGACAGGGCATATTTCAATGCCTCATGATGGAAAACGTTGGGGGTCACAACCCAAATTGCATCCAGTTTCTCCGAGTCGATCAATTCCTGATAGGTTCTGTAGCTCTTGCATCCATATTTCTTAGCCGTTGATTCAGCGATTGGGGTCAAGATGTCTGAGACACCGGCTAGCCGAACTCTGTTATCGCGTGAAAGCACGAGTAGGTGGTTCTGCGCTTGTGTTCCTAAGCCCACTATACCGATGCTAACTTGAGGCATGGCTCATTCGACCAGAATGTTGTCCGAAATACGGTGCTTCTATAACGACTTTTCTCTGCCGCATTAATCATAATCCGTTAGGTAATGACTACGCGGTTTTATTGACAAAGTGGCAGGCGACGAAGTGGCCTGGGGAAATCTCTTCAAGCTGCGGGACTGACGAAGTGCAGATGCCTTCGGCGAATGGGCATCGCGGGTGGAACTTACACCCTGATGGTGGGTCTATCGCGCTGGGTACTTCTCCCTTGATTTCGGTTTGGAGGAGGTTGCGGGTGGTCGGGTCTGGAACCGGGGCTGAGGAGATTAGAGCGATGGTGTAAGGGTGTCGTGGCTTGGAAATCACTGTCTTGCAAGGTCCGTGTTCCACAACATTGCCGGCGTACATTACTGCAACGAAGTCGGCCATGTACTTTGCAACCGCGATGTTATGGGTTATTAGAATGTACGTGAGGTTGAACTCCTTCTGAATGTCAAGCAGTAGCTTGAGAATCTGCGCTTGAACAGAGGCATCCAGGGCACTCGTAGGTTCGTCCAAGATTACAAGTGAGGGTTGAATCGCAATCGCTCTCGCTATTGCAACTCGCTGCTTTTGCCCTCCGCTGAGCTGTCGGGGTAAACGTTCCGCGAACTCTGCTGAAAGGCCAACGCGCTCGAGGCTTCTCCTCACGGCATCGTTGACAACTTTCTTCTCCCATCGCATTAAACCATGGAGTGGCTCGCCTATCGACTGTCCGATTTTCATCCGAGGATCCAGAGAGGACTCGGGGTCCTGGTAGACCATTTGCATGTCGCGGTAGATCTGGTTCCGGTCAATCTTACCCTCGGTAATATCCCTCTCTTCAAAGTAGAGTTTCCCTCCTGAAGGCTGCATCATTAGTCCAATTGTTCTTGCGAGGGTGGTTTTTCCGCAACCAGACTCGCCAACTATCGCAACGGTTTTCCCTTTCTGGACACTGATCGAGACTCCATCCACAGCCCTAACGAAGCGTTGTTCGCGGCGAAGGAATGGGTTGAATCCCTTGCGGATAGGGAAGTATTTCTTAAGATTCTCAGTTCGGAGTATGGTTTCTGTTGTGCTAGTCATAAAGGAAACATGACACCTTCTGCGTGTTCCCGTGTTGGATCAGGTGGGGGGGCTGTTTATTGCAAACCGCCATGGCGTGCGGGCATCTAGGTGCGAATCTGCAACCGATTTGCACGCTTCTCAGATCTGGAAGTGAGCCCGAAATCGGTTTGAGCTGGCTGTCGTCCTTGTAGCCTGATGGGATACAAGAAAGGAGACCTTGAGTGTAGGGGTGCAATGGGTGTGAGAATAAGCTGATTACGTCGGCGTCTTCAGCTATCTGACCCGCATACATAACGACGACTCTGTCGGCAACTTGGCTTGCAACCGCCAAGTCGTGAGTCACGAGTAGAATACTTGTTCTTACCTTCCGGATGAGTTCTTTCATCAGCTTGAGCACCTGGGCCTGAGTGGTTACATCGAGGGCTGTCGTTGGTTCATCGGCAAGGAGCAACGCAGGTTCTTGGGATAGCGCCATCGCAATCATAACGCGCTGCGTCATTCCGCCGGACAATTCAAACGGGTAGCGTTCCAGAACCTGTTCGGGGTCACCGATTCTAACCAACGTCAGGTAACGAATTACCTCTTCTTGAAGGTCGGCGGGAATTTTGCGCTTAAACCTCAGGGTACGTTTGATTAGGCGAGCGTTTCTTTTGTAGGTTCTTTGCATGATCTCGCTGTCAGTACTCGCGTTTCCATCCTTCCTTGACTCGCGAATCATGATCGCTTCAGCAATCTGATCGCCTATTCTGTAGACTGGGCTGAGGCTGGTTAATGGTTCCTGGAAAATCATAGCAATTTCGGTCCCGCGGTATTCTCTGATTTTGTTCCGGGGGAGCTGGACGAGGTCCGTATCCTTGTATTGAATCGATCCTTCAACGATTTTCGCTGGCGGTTTTGGAAGTAGGCCGATTATGGAGAGGCCAAGCGTGGATTTTCCGCATCCTGACTCCCCGACTATGGCGAGGAATTCATCCTGCTGGAGTTGTAAGTTGACATGGTCAACAGCCGTTATTGGCCCCGTTTTTGTAGCGTAGGCTACGGTGAGATCCTGAATATCCAGGAGCGACCCCACTATCCCGCCTCCAAAGCATCTCTGAGCCCATCTCCCAGAAGACTAAAACCAACGACCGCAAGCGCGATCACAAGACCAGGGATGATTGGCAGCCATGGGGCTGTAATCAAATAGTCCTGAGATGTGCTGATCATCTCACCCAAGTCAGGTTGGGGTGGCCTCACTGATAATCCAAGGTAGCTCAAACCCGCATAAGTCAAGACCACGGTTGCGACATCAAGCGTCGCGTAAATGAGTAATGTCAACGAAATGTTTGGCAGTACGTGTTTGAATATTATTCCAACGGTTCGCTGGCCAGCGAATCGGGCAGCTTCAATGTAGTTCTGGTGCGAAACTCGTAACGCCTCTCCCCTTGCGACTCGTGCGTAGGGTGGCCACCATATTATCATCAACGCAATCATCATGTGGATTAGCCCCGGACCGAGAGCGACTGCGATTACCATTGCTATCACCAACGCCGGAAGCGAAAATATCACGTCAGTGAACCGCATTAGTAGCTCGTCGAGCAAACCCCCTTTGAATGCTGCGACTGCGCCGATTATGGCGCCAGCAACGAGAGCGATCCCTACCACGGCGAAGCTAACAAACAAATCGTTGGGTAGACTCCAAATGACCCGACTAAACACGTCACGGCCGAGAAAGTCTGTTCCAAACAGGTGGGATGTCGATGGCGGTCCAAGGGAAGGACCTACGCTTTGCAAGAGAGGGTCATAAGGTGTCACCGTAAATTTGAACAGTCCTGCCAACAAAACGACGACTGCAGTTACTAGATACATGGTTACGATTCCAAATCCAATCGCGCCTTCCTTTGTTCTAAAGACTAGCGAGAAAAAGTTGCGAGTAGCGACGGAAAAGCGATGGCTAACTGTCTTGGACTCCAAAGGTTGACATCAACCAAGTCTGACTTGAGGATCGACGACTGCGTACAGGATATCTGCGACCAAGTTGGCCGCGACAATAACAAGCGCATATACTATGGCCGCTCCGAGTATTCCCGGGTAGTCCTCCCCGTTAAGCGCTTGAACCAGATAACGACCCAGTCCAGGGTACGAGAACACATTCTCCACGAAAATCGTTCCCGTTATCAGCCATGTTACGATCAGAGAAGAGAGCGATACTATCGGAATGAGTGCGTGCCGGAGACCGTGCTTATAGAATACCGTGTTCTCATCAAGCCCCTTCGCTCGAGCGGTTCGGATGTAATTAGTATGCATGATTTCGAGGAGTGAGCTGCGGAGCACTCTGGTTACGATTCCAAAAGTCACCAGCGCGAGCGCAGCGCTCGGGAGAATCAAATGGGTAAAGGCGCTGGCACTATACGAGAAATTCCCTTCAAGCACCCCGTCAATGACCGGTATTCCAGTGATCCAATATGGTCTCGTAAAGCTCGGATCAAAAGCTTCACCACTCGGCAAAATACCAAGAAAGTATGTGAATATGATTAGCAATATCAACGCCACGAAGAACGGCGGGGAGGCATAACCGGTCAAGTAGAAGCCTCGAATCGCGGCGTCAATTGGTGTATGATGATACCGAGCAGATACAACTCCTAAGAGTACGCCCACAGCGAGTGTTATGATAATTGCGAATAATGCTATTTGGATCGTGTACGGAAGACTTTCTGCAATTGCCTGAGTAACAGGAATAAAATTGCGCGAGGGCGAATATCCCATGTTCCCTTGCGCCAAGTTCACCAGATAGAAGTAGTACTGAACGTATACCGGGTCGTGGAGATGATACTTCTGGATGTAAGCCTGAGCGAGGTCGGGATGCATACCGGCCGCTTTTCCCAACCAGGCGTAAATTGGGTCCCCGCCAAGGCTATGCGATAGCACGAATGTTATCGTCATGACGCTGAGTACTACGATAACGCCGAAGCCTACTCTGCGTAAGATGTACGTTGCTATGTTCATTTCGCTTTAGACCGAGCCTCTATCGCGAAATATGCTTGTGTCACCTCACCCCGAATCAGAAATAGCGGGGTGGGTGCTAGTTTGAGCTGCTTTAGCTGCCAACGAATGTTACAGTGTTGAAGATGACCGTTGAGCTTATGCCTGTGAATATTGGGTCGAGGAGTGCGCCCTTAACAACGCTCTTCTGCCAAGCAACTGATCCTCCGCCGAAGACTAGTTTGATTCCGCCAAGCCAGAGGTAGGGTGCATCATCGTAGAATTGTTTTTGCGCAGCGGTGCAGACGCTCGTAAGGACATTCGGGTCACTGACCGTTGTCCAAGAGTCCACACACTTCTGAACTATTGGGTTAGAATAGATCGCGTAGTTGTTGGCGGGGGCTTTATCGCTACCGAACATCAGCCAAGCGTCTGCCGGAGTTGGAGCGGTTGGAGCGAAAGTTCCTGTTCCGAACCAAGTGAGCTGTGCCACCTGTTGCGACGCGTTCACACCCCCCGCAAATGATCCGGCACCCGCGACGTAAGGCAATGCGTACTGGTTACCTGGTGTGACCTCAATGTTCAAGGTGATCCCAATCTGTGCCAAATCAGCCTGAACTATTTGCGCGGTAGAGTAACAGTACCCACACCCAGAAACCACTCGGAATTCCAGCGGAGTTAGCTTCGTGACGTCAACCCCGGATTGAGCCAAGTACTGCTTCGCCAACGTCAGGTCGTACGAGTAGGGTGGGAGGTTTCCCAAGTCGTAATATTGCTTTTGGGCCGGATACTCAGGTCCAACCATTGGAGCTAGTCCGCCAAAGAAGACTCGTTGCGAAATGTCAGTCACATTCACGGCGTGGACGATTGCGTTCCGAAACGCTGTGATGTTTGTAGGATAGCGGAGAGTATTCATTGAGATGCCGACGAAGGCCATCGAGGAATCAGGCATTACAAAGTATCCGTACTTGTCAGGGTTCTTTAGAATCTGCGGCCAGTCCTGGGTTTGGACCGCAGCTATCTGAGCTGCTCCGGTCGATAAGTCAGTGTATCTGGCTACGTCGTCAGACTTTGAGTATATGATAACGTTCTGAACATGCCCGGGGTCTAGGTAAGCATTAGCTTGGATGTCTGCAGCGCTTAAGTTGGCTCCCCAGTAGGTTGGGTTCTTGGCGAATTTTACGTAGGAATTCTCTGAAACATCCGTCACAACATACGGTCCTGTTCCTGGGATGGGGTGCTGGTTGAACTGGGTGTTGAAGGCAGTCGGTGTGCCGAATCCACCATTTTGAAGAACGTACTGAGTATCAAAAATCAGTCCCACATAAGTAGGCAAAACGGTTGGGAAATACCCGAATGGCGCCTTTAGATGGAATACCATCTGGTATTGACTAGTTACGTAGATTGGTTGTGTGGTATCCATCATGATCTTCAACAAGTCAGGTGTTGGGTTTACCAGCCCGCTCTGTGCCATCAATGCCAGCGTGGCTGGTCCGAATTTTATTGTTGATGTATCGAAGACGGGGTAAGCGTTGAACCACGCGCTGCTGTTGCCAGATAAGTAATACAAGCCGTAAAATTGTCCCCAGACCTGGTAGGCGTTGAAGGGGTCGCCGTTCGAGAAGGCCACGTTTTGCCTCAGGTTGAATGTGTAGGTTGTACCGTCGGAGGATACGTTCCAATCGGTTGCCAGCATCGGTAGGACCTTAACATCTCCTGAAGAGTAGAGCGCATTCCCATCGAGCGTAACAAGTGCCTGATAGACGGTGTACGTCAACCAGTCAGGGTAGGGTATAGCGTAGATAGAGTTGAATTGGTTTAGGTCTCCACTAGGCCAGAATGGGTCATCAATCACAAGGGTCGAGGGGGCGCCGCCTTGTGCACTTGTCGATTGGGTGTTGAACGGCGAGGATGTGGTTGAGGTAGAAGGTGCGGTCTGCGAAGTGTAGTACCATACCCCCGCAACGAGGACGATTATGATAATTACAACAGCGATAATCGGTTTCTTAGCACGAGATGTAGTGCTCATAGAAATCCAGTAAGGTTACTGGAAGAGGTTTGCATATAACATTTTGGGAAAGAAAAAACGTCGGAATTTGAAAGCATCGTTACCCGATTTCATCCGGATGAACCATGATTAGGATTAATTATTTCTTGGGCACAACACGCGGTTTGCCTAACGATGTCGACAAAACGTTTTCACTAACAGGATGACGTTACGACGGAAACCTCTAGGCTTTTAAATCAAATACAATCGTCGAGCGCAGGTGATAGAAGTTGAGCAGTGCCACTGAGTACCCGGAGTACGTAAAGGGTCTCAACACAAGAAAATCTTGGGAGTTCTTCGTTAGAGCGAGCAAGCTTATTCCCGGTGGGGGAAGTTCGAATGCGCAATGCTCCCCAACCTACGATCCCTATCCATTGACGCTTCGAAAGGGTGCGGGTTCGAGGGTCTGGGATGTCGATGACAACGAGTACGTGGATTACCTTCTTGGCTTTGGCCCTCTGATTCTCGGACATTGCCATCCAAGCGTTACGAGAGCGGTGAGGACCCAGCTTGAAAATGGGTTACAATTCGCTATGCTTGATGAGCTTGAGGTGAAACTCGCGGAGAAAATCCATGAGATGGTTCCAAACGCCGAGATGGTCCGATTCTCCATGACAGGGGCCGAGGCTACTATGAGCGCAATAAGAATCGCCAGAGGTTATACTGGCCGAAACAAGATCATCAAATTCGAGGGCCACTACCATGGCGCACACGATTACGTCCTACTGAATATTGTAGGAGCACCTCTGGCGGCATTAGGGTCGGAGATCGCTCCTTACAAGGTGCCAGCGAGCCCCGGGATTCCAGAAGATACAACAAGGAATACCATAGTCATCCCTTGGAACAACCCGGATATTCTCGAAAAAACCGTCAAGCGATATGCAAACGAACTTGCCGGAGTAATAATGGAACCCGTAATGATGGACATAGGAATCTCACCGCCCGAAGAAGGATACCTCCAGACGGCGAGAGAGATCACTCAGAAACATGACGTGATGCTCATCTTTGACGAAGTCATCACAGGCTTCCGACTGGCGCCCGGAGGCGCCCAACAACATTTCGGAGTCACTCCAGACTTAGCCTGTTTCGCGAAAGCACTGGGCGGCGGCTTTCCGATAGCGGCGATCACCGGAAAAAGACGCATCCTCGAGCAAGTTGGGCCAGGAAAGATTATGCATGCTGGGACGTTCAATGGAAACCCAATTTCATGCGCCGCAGCGTACGCGACGCTAACAGAGCTGACACGCAATAACGGTCATAACTACCGCCGCATGAACAAGATCGGCACGAGGCTTCAAGAAGGGCTAACGCGCCTTGTCGCGTCAACCAGAACAGAAGCGATCGTTCAAGGCATGGCGCAATTGGGTATACAAATCCTATTCACACCGCTAAAGAAGGTTCGAAACTATAGGGAATTTCTGACATGCAACTTTGCACGGTACAATGCCTATCATAGACAGATGCTGAAGAGAGGCGTACTATTACATCCCCTCCAATATCAACACATGTTCGTATCCACCGCCCATTCTGAAGGTGACGTGGACTTGACGCTAAAGGCGGCCGAAGAATCGTTGAAGGCAATTGCATTGTCCTCGAACTAAGTCGAGAATAATTATTACAGTCAAGAAGCAAAAGAGCGTCATCGTGGATCGCTATGAATCAGACCGCGGAAGTCGCAGTTGTCGGGGGAGGCTGTGTAGGCACCAGCACGATTTTACAGTTGGCCCGTTTGGGATGCAAAGATGTGCTATTGCTAGAACGCGGCCATTTAGCGTGGGGCGCCACCGGAAAGTCAAGCGCAATAGTAAACATTGGAGTATGGAACGCTAGCGAACCACTCGTGAAAATGCTCCTAGAGAGTATCGATGTTTTCAGAAATTTCGAGGAGCGAATCGGAGGCAACTCAGGCTTCCGCCACACAGGTTGGATGGGACTGACCGGGAAAAAGTTCGAGGCAAGAATCAAGAAGACCGTAGCGGCCGAAACAAGCCTTGGAGCAAAATCTCAACTAATCTCACCCCAAGAAGTAGCAAAATTGCAGCCAGGCGTACTAACGAATGATCTGACAGTTGCTGTTCATGAACCATTTGCCGGATATGCTAACCCCGTCGAAACCACAAGCGCCTACGGAAAGGCCGCGGAAAAGTTGGGCGCACGAATCGAAACGAACGCGCTTGTCACTAGAATCAGAGTTGAGGGTGGCAAGAAGATGATTGAAACTAACAAAGGAACATTCAGCGCGAACAAGGTGGTTGTCGCGGCGAATGTGTGGGCCCCGAAGCTGTTAGCTGACCTCGGCGTAAAATTGCCCATAAAACCCACCCGTAAACAGGTATGCTTGTTCAGATTAGAGGATGTGACGAAGAGCCCACGACTCGTAATCGATGATTTTGAGAATGACCTTTACATCAAACCGGAAGGCGAGAACATCTTGGTTGGGGAGATAGAAACTCCGGGTTTGGCTTGCGATCCAGATAATTTTCCAGAAGGCCTCGATCCCGACACGATGCCAAAACTCGCACACAAACTCGTACAACGACTTCCAGCGGTGGCCGCGGCAGTGAGCAAAGGAGGTTATTCGGGACCTTACGATGTATCGCCAGATGGCCATCCCATCTTAGACGAGTTACCAGGCTACGAAGGCCTCTATTGTGCAGTGGGCTTCAGTGGGCACGGCTTCAGGTTCTCGCCATGCACGGGGCGATTGATGGCGGAGTTCGTCCTGGACGGTAAGACTAAGGGGGTCGATGTCCGTGAGTTTCGTCTCAGCCGCTTCGCTGAAGGTAAACCCATCACCCCCTTCGCTTAGCCGCAAAGCGTTAAATATTCAGCACTCGGCACCTACCCGATATGTCCGCTTCAAAACCGGTTTTCGTCCGGGACGCAACTGGGCTTGTTCGGGAACTTGGTTTCCTAGATCAGTTCATACTCTCGCAAGCCATTATTGTTATGCTCAACGGCTTCGTTCTAACCGCCCTGTTCGCGCCATTCTTCTTCCCCGGGGCTCATCTTGGCCTCGTGTTCCTTCTTGGTTCGATTCCTGCCTTCGCCATGGCCGCCGTCTACTCCAAGCTGAGTGCGGCTATTCCGAGAAGTGGTGGAGACTACGTATGGTCCTCGAGGATTCTCGGACCATTGTTCGGTAGCGTTCAGTTCGTCTTCTTGTTCGTTACGACCGTGATTATCGGGATTGGTTTGTCCACCTATTCGAATGTGACTATCGCTCTTTCCCAATGGGCGTTCACACTCGGGGTCACAACAGGCAACTCAGGACTCATCTCACTAGCCTCAACCATGAGCGCAGGGTGCACGCTCACCTCATTTTGCTTTGGTTGGGGAATCGGCGTTCTTCTGCTCGTTCTGGAATCGGTTGTCTCTATTTTCAGCCTGCGAGTTTTCGCTTCGTTTCAAAGGGTGTGCGTCGGACTCTTTCTAATAATCAACATCGGATTCATCGCCCTCCTCTTCACAGTTAATCCATCTACCTTCCCCGCACTCTTCGACCACGCCATGCAGGTCGCCGGATCAACGGCTACCTACAGCGGGATAATTTCGCAAGCTACTCAAGCAGGGTTCGCCGGAACACAGTTCAACTTTACCAATACGGCTCTAGCCGCCATTCCGTGGGGATTCCTTACTTTCACTGGTTTCAATTATGGGGCCTATTTGGCTGGGGAGACTAAGAATGTCAAGTCGTCAATCACAAAGGCCCTCTTCCTCTCCGTCACGGTCACCATCATTGTTCTTCTAGTGATGGCTCAGATGGTGTACAATGACTTCGGCTCTACGTTCTTGAACTCCGCAAGCTACGTTCAGGCGAATAGCCCTAGCTCCTTACCTACTTATCCTACAACGACGATGCTGCTTTCCCTAACCAGCCCCGCGGCCGCGTTCTTCATCGGATTGGGACTCACACTAGGATGGGTGGTTGTCTGTGTCGCTTACGTTGTAACGATCTCCAGAATGTTCTTTGCCGCGGCATTCGATCGGTTACTGCCGACAAAGTTCGCTGAGATAAATGAAAAATTCCATTCTCCTCAGCTTGCAATTTTGCTAGTTTCGGTTATCTGGTTCATTTTCATCACCTTCTTTTGGTATGCGGGATTCGCGGTCGCTTGGTTGAGTGTCGGGATTATCCCTCCGATTGGCTACATGCTGCCCTTCGTAGCCGCGCTTCTCTTTCCAGTGGTGAAGAAGGATCTCTTCAAGAGGACGGTTGGAGCCATGGGCCAAGCCCCCGTGATTATCATTGGTTCGCTGGTCGGAATCGGAGCGTTCCTCTTCTACGCAATAGCCCTCCTGTTTCCGCTAAGCGGAGCCTTGGGTACCGTATACCTCGGAGCGTCCATCACTCTAGCCGTCGAGAGTGTCGTGGTGTTGGCAGCCATCGGCGTAGTAATCTACCTAACTGCAAGACTCCGACTCAGCAGAATGGGGCTGAATATCGGCGCGGCATACAAAGAAATCCCACCCGAATAGGACCGAATTTTTTCCCCACGAGACTCCTAACGCGAATTTCGCAGCAGACCCTCTAAGCTGTTCCAAGACTTACCCAGCACGGCGGCTGCAGGCTGCTTCCAAGCTTTCGCATTGAAAAGTTCCAGCGACACGGGCCCAGCAAACCCCCTCGCTTCTAGTACACCCAACGCCTCACGCACGTTCACGACTCCTTCCCCCGGAAAGACGCGATCGGTATCCCTCAAAGCCGAGATTGGCGCTTGCGGTGCATCATTTACGTGAAATACCCACATTCGATCCATTAGAGAATCTGGGATCTGGGTTAGCTTTTCTCCCGAGCGGTAAAGGTGGAACACATCCAGAACCAGCCCCACCCCGGATCCCCATCGTGAAAGCCCCCGCAAACTCTCGGCGAGCGTGTTGAAAATCCTGTTTTCGTAGGAAACAAACTCATAACTCAACCTCACCGAAAATCTGGCGGCGATTTCCGCAGCTCGGTCAACGAACAGGTCGAACGCGCTCTGCGTCTCCGCCCTCTTCCCTTCTTCGAACTCATTGGGGTTGACAACAACGAGATCACATTTCAGGTCTCTGCTTAACCTGAAAATTTTTTCACATCGAACGAGCGACGAAGCCATTTCGCTCTCGGTTAGGATTGGGAAGTTTTCAATGGCGTTCAGGCTGACTACTTGGATTTTGTTGCGATCCAGGACCTCTTTGAGTTTGGAAAGACCATGTTTCTGGAGGGTTTCTTCGAGTTTTGCTATGTCGAACTCTAAGAGACTGAACCCTGCCTTTTTCGCTTCATCGATGAATTCGAGTGTATCCGCGGGTAGCACGGTTGCTTGATTTATGCAGGGGATCATCTTCCTCACGGTCGCCAAACATTCTCGGCTGAACTTTCCACAACAATCGAATATAACATAACTATCTTCGCTCAATCAGGAAGCCTGGAGAATTGTGGTTTGAAGTCAACCGGATCTGTTAGGGCAGCGGTGATGGCTGCGCCTGGAAAGATGATTACCAGGAGTTTTCCTATTCCTGAGGTTACGGATGATTCTGCATTAGTGCGTATGCTCGGGTCCGCGATTTGTGGAACGGACAAGCACATGTACTCCGGCCAGACGAAGCTTGGGCTTCCCGGCGCCGTTGTAACTTTTCCAGTGATTCCCGGTCACGAGAACTTAGGAGTCATAGAGAAGATTGGGAGAAACGCTTCAAGAGACATGAGCACTGATGGTTCACCGCTTAAGGCAGGTGAACGCGTAGTCATCTCAGCCGATATCGTTTGCGGCCATTGCTACTACTGCAGAAACGTGTACGGGTATCCTTGGTGTCTGAACCACCGAAGCTACGGAGACGTGATCAGTTGCGAACAGCCCCCGCACCTGTTCGGGGGGTGGGCAGAGATGATGTACATCCTCCCTGGAACTTTCATGTTCCGAGTCCCCTCTCAGCTTTCGGATGAGGAGGCGGTTTTGGCTGAACAGCTAGCGGTCGCTTATGGCGCCTTTGGGCGAGCTTTCCAAGGGCCGAACTCGAAAGAAGGTTATGCTCCGGCAGACGCTGTAGTCGTTCAGGGAATCGGTCCACTGGGAATCTGTAACGCTTTCATGGCCAAGATGCTAGGGGCAGGGAAAATAATAGCTGTAGACAAATCCGAATACCGTCTTAAGCTCGCCAAGGAACTCTGCGTAAACGAAACGATCAGCCTGAACGATTATCCGAGAGAAGAGGAACGGACGGCGCGTGTCATGGAACTCACCGACGGCCTCGGGGCCGACCTAGTCGTTGAGTGCACTGGAGATCCTGGAATTCTGTCGGAGGGCCTGGATATGCTTCGGCTTGGGGGCACTTATTTGGTAGAGGGGGCGTTCGTAGAGGAGGCGCCCACACAAATTTCGGCTTCTCGCCAGATCGTAGCAAAGAATGCAAGAATCATTGGGGCGGCAGGGATGCCATACCAAGCGTACGGCCGAGTCCTCAAAATGATCGAGAACAATCGTGGAGCGATTCAATTCTCTAAGGCAGTCACCCACCAATTCGGAGTCGGATCAGCAGAGGAAGCGTTGAAGAAATCCATCGCGCCGGACTCGATGAAAGTTGTGGTAACCCCGAAAAAGTAACGGTACTCCCCCGTGATAGGGCCCCTTTTTCTCGGTGAAGCTGAATTTTATAAGAGCAAAGGGTGCACCGAGAGCATTGAGTTGAGTTTTGATTGGGGAAGATGTTCGGTGCTCGTTTCGAAGGAATCGAGGGCGGCGTTAAAGTTGTCGAGGTAGAGGCTCCGGTCGCGTCAGGAAGGAATGATGTTATCATCCGTATGCGAGCATGTGGAATGTGCGGAACCGATCTCGCCGTTCTAGAAGGGCGCCACCCCGCGAAGCCTCCGGTGATTCTCGGCCACGAGTGCGCTGGAGAGGTTTTTGAGGTAGGGAAGGATGTGAAGAGTGTGGCGGTTGGGGATCATGTTGTTGTCGACCCAAACCTGAGATGTGGGGTTTGCAGGTATTGCAGGTCGGATAGGCCTAACCTTTGTGAGAACCTTGTCAGCATTGGCGAGGACATAGACGGAGGGTTCGCCAATTACATGCGCGCGCCCGAAGGATTTGTCTTCAAGGTGCCTAAGCAAATGAATTGGAAGACAGCCGCCATGACGGAACCCTTCTCGTGCGTCGTCAACGGTTTCCTCCGCGCAAGAGTGAAACCATCCGACACTGCCGTGGTTTATGGGGCTGGGCCTATGGGGTTGTTCTGGGTGAGCTTGTTAGGTAAAGCTGGGGCCCGCAAAATAATCGCCGTAGAGATCGCGCCTAAGAGAAGAGAAGCAGCCCTCAACGTCGGAGCAAACGTAACAATCGACCCATCCTCCGAG
Source organism: Candidatus Bathyarchaeota archaeon (assembly GCA_963733055.1). Classification (GTDB taxonomy): domain Archaea; phylum Thermoproteota; class Bathyarchaeia; order 40CM-2-53-6; family 40CM-2-53-6; genus FEN-987. Next base: position 1,166,101 of record CAVTBR010000001.1, on the reverse strand, counting down.
AACCCGGTGAAACGGGTTAAGGAAGAAACTGGGGGTCAGGGCGCGGATGTTGCGGTTGAAGTTATCGGGAAGATTGAGACGGTGGAAGCCGCGCTTCAATCATCCGCGTATGGAGGAAGGGTGGTTATAATGGGGACATGCAGACCCGAGGCGGAGGCGAAATTCAGCCCCTTCGACATCATGCGCTACGAGAAGGACATACTCGGAACCCATACCCAAGTCGCAAGCTTTAGGCCCGCCATTGAGATGCTGGACGCGGGCTTCGTCCCGGTTGACGTAATCGTCACCCACGAAATTCCCTTGAAGGAAATCGACAAAGCCTTCACTCTAAACAGGAAGGGAGAAGCCGTGAAGACCGTAATCACCATGTAAGCTAAGGCCTATGCTGGCTTAATTTCTACCGAGTGGAAATTGGGCATAATTACTCTTTAGGACTTTCTCTCCAAGCCGCGTTAAATACTTGAACGACATATGGTGTTTCTAGACAATTAGTGGAGGTGTTTGAGGGATGGCCAAGAAACGCAAAGTTAAGATGAGCTTAGGTAAGGAGCACGACAAGAACATAAGACAAGAGGAACAAGTAGCTTAAGTTCTCTTGCCAGAGAGGCGGACTGCTTCCGCCTGATTTTCTTTCTTTCTCAAATGAACTCTGTTTAGATCCTTCGTGGCCTACTTTCTCAGAAAGATGAGAGGTTAGGGTGGATAGGCGAGAGTGTAGATGTGACGTCCGCCCTTCAACGGGCCCTTAATCACGGCTTCGATGTCGGCTTTGTTTCGGTTAGTTACTTGCTCGACGGGTGGGAGGACGCCTGCGGGGAATTTCTTCATTATGTCATCATGCAATTCAACCATGTAGTCGAGAATAGCTTCGACGCCTGGGTAGGCTTTCTCTGCTTTGGCGAGGGTTGCTTTCCCCACCACTCCTTTCGGGTAGGCGTAAATCTCCATAGCCGAGGCACCCATCTGGCCGTACCAGGCGATTGGGCGTTGGTAGGCGTTGGCCGCCTTGTCCACATGCCGGCCGTGGTTGGGGAGGAAACCGTACGTGTCCGAATCAACCGCGTCTTCCATTTTCATTAATTCGGGGAATAGGGCTAAGCTGTAGGATGTTTCAACTTCATCCGCGTGAATGAACGGAGTTTCGAACGGGCCCCCATGCTCCTTGTCCTTGATATGTTGCGGGGAGATGGCCCACCAGTTCAGGTTGATGAACACGCCGGGAACTTGGTATCTCTTTGCAAATTGGTGAATCGCGGATGGGATGACGTACTCCTGTCCGTGTCCGTTGAACAGAATCTGCTTTCTGAACCCAGCGTTCCAGAACCCCGCCATAATGCCGCGCAGCGTCGCTTTGAACGCATCATCGTCTATAATCACCGTACCCGGCATGCCCATGTGGTGATAGGGGTGTGAGCCGTACCAGAAAGGTTGGGCAACCGTGCACCCAGTTTTCTCCGCCACCATCTCAGCCATCCGACAAACCAAATAGATGTCTTCACCAACGGCCGCGTGGGGGCCGTGGTTTTCAGTCGCGCCGAGTGGGATTATGATTAGGTCGTTCTTCTTGAGCCTCTCATGCACCTGATTCATCGTCATGTTCTGGAAGTAAATTCCATCCTGTTTCTCCATATGCCCGCCGGTGGGAGGAAGTTTCCATTTACCCATTTCACAATACACCGTTCTGTTCAGGGAGAGGAGTTTGCGTATTTAAGATTCAAGATTTAGTTCGCGATGTGAACCCAGCGGTCTGTCGACGCAGATTTAGCGATCGCATCCATAACCAAACAATTCCTATACCCGTCCAGAAACGTTGCCCCTTCCGGTTCGACCGGTTTGTCGTTGACTATGCAGTTGGTGAAATGGTGAACTTCGTTTACGAATGCGTGGTCCCAACCGAACCCCCCTCCCTGTTCAAACCAGAACTTATCCATGTAAGGATGGGTCTTGGAAGTTGTCCAAACATCCCTGAAGCCTCTAAGCTCGTTCGGGTCTTTGAGCGAAAATATTTCGAGCTCATTTAGGCGTTCGAGGTTGAAACGGAGCGATCCCTCACTTCCAAGGATTTCGAACCGGAGAAAGTCCTTTCTCCCCGGCGCCATCCAGCTAGCTTCAATCGTCCCCAAAGCGCCATTTGCGAATTTCACCGCGGCGACGGTTGAATCGTCCACTTCTACCCTTCCCTTCTTCCCGGGTGATTCTGGCAGAGGGCGTTCTTTAACGTAGGTCGCAGTTGCACCCGCCACTGAAGCGATCTCTCCGACAAGATATCTTGCGAGGTCCAGGATGTGTGATCCTAGGTCGCTGAGCGCTCCGTACCCAGCGGTTTCATTCTTGAAGTGCCAATCAAGCGGAAAGTCGGGGTTGATGTATCCTAGATCGCCCACTTCCACGTTCAAGTACGCTCCACGAAAACTGAGCACGCGCCCAACAAACCCTTCCATGATAAGCTTCCTTGCAAAGCTGACCGCAGGTATGAATCTGTAATTGAAAGCGGCCATGTGTTTAACGCCGGCCCTTTCTGCGGCACGAAGCATCGTTTGAGCTTCTTTACCCGTTCGAGCGAGGGGCTTTTCGCAGATGACATGCTTTCCCAACTCGCACGCCTGGATTGCTATCTCGGAGTGAGCGAAGGGTGGCGTGCATAAATCGACGACGTCAACCTCAGGGTCCTTCACGAGGTTCATTGCGTTGTCGTATGTTTTCTTGTAACCAAATTTCTCTGCAAAAGCCGTCAGACGGTCACGGTTTCGTCCGGCGACCGCCACGAGTATTGGTTTTGCGGGTGGGGGGTAGTAGTGTAGAGGCATGTTCAGCCAGGCGTGGGTGTGAACCCTGCCGATGCTATACCCCACCAACCCAACGCCTATGTTAGGCGCGTGGAGTTCCCGGTATTGCATATCTCTATCTCGAGATATTTTCGCGGGTGTTAGGGTTTGATGGTGACTTTGGCGTCTTCGCGGTCCTTTAGTTTTTCAAGGGCTTTGGGCACGTCTGAGACACCGTAGCGGCTTGTGATGATCTTCGTCGTGTCCACCCTCCCCGAGGCCATGAGTTTGATAACGTTAGGCCACACACCGCCACCTGCATGCCCTTGGCTCCCATACGCCTGCAAGGCCCTTACTTGGTATAGTTCAAAGAAAACCGGCGAGGCCTTATCCGCTCTTCCAATGTCGACGATCTTCCCGCCGAAGTTCATACAGCGTTCGGCTTGGGGCATGACGAAAGTTGGGTCGCCCGCAGACTCGACGTGCATGTCAACCCCTTCCCCACCAGTCAACTCCAATATTTTCTCCCAAGGCTGAGTTCCAGATTTGAGCAGCGCGAATTGGTCGAAAACCTCGTCCGCACCTACTTGCCTTGCAATCTCCGCGCGCTTGTTGCGGGGCTCAAACGCGATGACCTTCCCCGCACCGGCGGCTCTCGCGAGAGCAATCGCACCTAAACCAATTGGGCCCGCGCCCAGACAACCACCGCGGAGCCTGGTTTGAAGCCTTCCGCGCGTACGAACATGGCGTTGTATGCAACGCATGCTGGTTCGACGAGTGAACCGGCTTCGTAAATCTTGTCTTCAGTTTTGAAGACTTTCTTGAAATCGTTAATTTTCCAGCAGAATTTGTAGTGGATGTTCATGTATTGCTCGCAGCCGCCGTTGTCGGTGAAGCCCATTTCCATCAGGTTGATGCATTGATTGAGGTAACCGGTCCTACACGGATCGCATTCACCACACCACCACATCTCCTCACAAACGACCATGTCGCCGGGTTTCAAGTTAGAAACCTCACTTCCCACCCTCTCTACCTGACCTGAGAGTTCATGGCCGAGAACCACGGGGGTCTTCACGAGGCCTGGGTACAGAATGTAACCGTCCTTGTCGCTCTCGTAGAGGTGCATGTCAGATCCGCAGATGCCACATGCCTTCAACCGGACCAGGACATCTTTCGGCCCAACTTCGGGGATCGGGATCTCTTCAACTACCACCCTCGGGTTGTGCCAAACCCTGCTCGCATAGGTAGCCCGTTTAGTTCTCAATTCCTCGTCCGTGGGCTTGTAGTCTGGCCGTGCCTTCCAGTCAGCGTGTAAAACTGCTGCGACTTGTTTCTGCGCCATACGAATCCTCGCTCGAATCAACTCATCCAATAGAAAAGACTTGCCAGCCGCTCCCAGCGAGAGTTACGCGCGGACTGGGAGATGTCTGCCTACCCTTTTTCTCTCCAAATGAGCATATTCTGGCAGTGGCCCGCCAATTAGAGGTCTCGCGTAATCGAGGAATCGCTCGCTGACGAAGTTGGATTCGTTATTGATGAATTCAATCGGAACTTTCTTGGTTTTGAGCGCGACTTGTTCCAGTTCGACGAGGCCAGTTTCGCATTTGTATGGATCGTTCGAACTTCTTACCAATGTAACCATCTTGTCAGACTCTCCACCTACGGCCTGTGAGACTGCAGCCTGTCCTACGCGGTAGGCTTCATCCAGATCTACCCGGGACGCGCACATCATTGAGACTCTCTGAATTGTTCCCGGTTTATCGCAGCGCGCCTTGATTTTCAGCTTCTCAGAAACTAAGCTCGCCAGATAATCTCCAACACCGCCTAGTTGCGCGTGCCCAAACTTGTCCGTGTCTATCTGTTTCGAGGAGGCCTTCACGAATTCGCCCTTCTCATCCTTCAACCCCTCACACACGCATACCACAACCCTTCCAAGCCTATCGTGAATGGATTTGACGTCCGCAAGAAAACTAGCTGCTCCAAACGGGCGTTCGGGCAGGTAGATTAGATGAGGAGCACTATCAGCCCCGTCCCTAGCTAAGGCCGTACTTGCGGTTATCCAACCCGTGTCCCTGCCCATCGTTTCGATGATCTTCACTGGGTCGGCTGTGTAGATGGCTTCTGTGTCCAAACCGGAATCTCGGACGGCGATCGCGTTGAATCGTGCGACGCTCCCGTATCCTGGACAGTGGTCGGTAACCATAAGGTCGTTGTCGACGGTCTTCGGGACGCCAATCACCGTTACGTCGTATTTTCTTTCAGAAGCAAGTTGAGCTACCCTGTGAGCTGTATCCATGGAGTCGTTCCCGCCAGCGCAGAGGAAGTAGGAAATGTTGTGGGCCGCAAAGACTTCCAGCAGCCGGGAATAGTCGTCTTTGGTCAACTTGTACCGGCAGGAGCCTAGAGCAGCGGAGGGGGTTTTCCTGAGCATCGAGATCGTTGACGGGTCTTCTTGGCGTAGGTCGACGAGATCCTCGTTGAGGACGCCGAGAATTCCATTTACTGCGCCGTAAATTGAGCCGACTTTACTCTGTTGCTTGGCTTGTTCGATGATCCCGGAGATACTACTGTTAATGACTGCGGTCGGTCCGCCTGATTGGGCTATGAGGAGGTTCTCAGTCAAGGTTTCACGCAATTACCGAGGTCAGGTTCCCCATGTTCTGGCCGCGAACCGATTTGATGTGGCTGAGGGCTTGTTCAACTGTGAAGTTTTGGTGCACTATTTTGCTCACGGCGTCGGCGACAGCTGACGGATCTTCCTGCCCAGGGTAGAGAATGTTCCGTCCCACGAGCGCCCCCCTAACGGTTTGTCCTGCAGCCATACCGTCGCTGAATTCCTTGAAAACTCCCGACAAGTTCCCCAATGATTCCCCTCCCAGCATCAGGATTGGGCAACTGGTTGATTTTGCCACCCGATCAAAGCCGTCACAATATGGAACTTTCAACCAAATTCCGCGTGATGAATCTCCAAGTGCCGTAGCCACACCTATCGTTTTGATTAGCTCACCAGCACTCTTCTGCGCCTTGTATCCTTCCGGTGTTTTTTCTACGCTGAACGCCTCAAGGAAGACCGCGATCGAATGCTTGTTTAATTGTGTAACAGCGTCGGCGCAGGATACTATGGTGTCAAGGGATCTTGTGTCTTTCAGATCCAACCTGAACATCATCTTTGCGCCGTCCAAGCGAAGTCGGTTGACGGAGTCGGCCGTGAAAGAGGTGAATCGATCGTCCATTTCGAATTCTGAACCGCTTAAACCTCCACGGTTCATGCACCCGACCAGAACTTTACGATCAAGGAAGCTCTTGCCCCCGTGTTCGACCATGAGTTGGTCAACGATTAGGAGGTCTTCGATTACGTCCGTCGTCCCCATGACACCGTCGAATTCCGGGCTAGTTACGACTCTGAGAACCCGGGAGAGGTAGCTATGGCGGTTTCCCATGGCTAGAGGATCGTCACCTGACTTAGTGACCCTCCGCGCAGGATGATCGGCAGCAAGGATAGCTAGTCTCCCATCAACCGTTAGCTTCTCCCTCTTCTTTCTACGGCCAGCCGATTTCTCAATCACCCCAGAATCGTTCACCCGAACATCGGTTACCATTTTGAAAATTGAAGCAGGGAAGAAGACGTCATACCCAAACGCAGAATTCGCCGTTAGAGAGGACAAGATTCAGGCCTCAGTTTTCAACGAATAGGACTTCTAGTCACCAGAGTATTTGAGTTTCCTAGCGGTACCCTGATATTTCTTCCAGTTTAGCCTCTTGTTTCTTTTTGCCGAACGCTGGGACGTAGCCGCCCCACCATTCTTCCCAGGGTGGGACTTTCACCTGTTCCAGTTCATCCGTGTGTCCCATTACTTTCTCGAAAGCCTGAGCATACTGCTCCATCAAATCTAGGCCATTGGGTGGGTGAAGTGAGAGGTTGAAGGTTTCGTTGGAGATTCGTTCCGCAACTGGGCAGAGGCCTTCTGGGTAGGTGATGTCTCTTGTTACGTAGGGGCTCTTCCAGGGGAACCCTTTGCCCCAACCCTCCCTCGATTGGAAGACGGGCTGCAAGTATATCGGCCTAGCACACCAGATCGCAGCCCTCACGCCCTCCGCCTGCAGAGCCACGACGACTCGATCCCTGAAGTCCTTAGCAGGCAGCCTTGAGCCGACTTTTGCTGGATCGACCCGGATCTTGTAGTAATGGTAAACGCTCTTCGCGTAATCCGGAATGAATGGAGGGACCAGGCCCGGTAGTTTGCTGATTCGGCTTGTGAGGAATTCCGACATTGCGATTCTCGCGGCGTTTGTCTCATTCAGCCTGCTCAGTTGTACTCTTCCGAGGGCGGCGGTTATTTCGTTTGACTTGTAGTTCCAACCCATGCCCCCCGCCATGTAAGGCCGTGCGACGCCGGGACGAAGGGATTCTCCGAAAATGCGGACTTTCTCCGATGTTCCCGCATACTCATCGCTGTTTGTGACGAACATACCACCTTCCCCAGTCTGCATGTTCTTGGTTCCGTTGAAGCTGAAGGTGCCCATGTCGCCGACGCTTCCAACTTTCTTTCCCTTGTATTCCGCCCCATGAGCCTGGCATGAGTCCTCAACGACAACGAGGTTATGTGCGTCAGCAATTTTCTGGATCGCATCCATGTTGGAAGGTAGGCCGTAGATGTGGACGGGTTCGATAACTTTGGTTGCTTTGCTGATCTTCTCTTCGATTTTGGATGGGTCTACCGTGTAGGTTCTTGGGTCGATGTCTACGAAGACGGGGATTGCGCCCTGCTGTAGGATGCATGAGGCTGAACCGATGAACGTGTGCGGACTCGTTATCACCTCGTCGCCCGGTTGAACGCCAGCCGCGGCCATCGCGCAGTGAAGTGCGGCCGTGCCGGAACTCATGAAGATCGCGTACTTCGTACCTTCATACTGGGCGAACTCGCGCTCGAAGGCGGAAATCTCGGTAGCAAAGGTTCCCCAAACAACCCCACTCCGAATAACCTTAGCAACCGCCTCAGCCTCCCTTTGCCCGTAGCGTTTCAGGAACTCAACCGGCCACTCATACGTTGGCAGTTGAACGGTTTTCGTACCACCCAAAGCCGCAAGCTTCGCCAATTCAGATACGACCGAAGTAACGCCGCCGAAACAGCATGCTTGATTAATCAAGCTTACGAACAAAATCAATAAGTAAACTGGTCGCGTGAAATAATGCGTTTCTCATTCGTAGTTTCGGCGGGTTTAGGTTACCAGATTCCGAACCTGTTCGAGAACGCTTCATCGTTCGCCGAATTTGAGAAGGCTCTCCGACTTCTGAGAGAGCAGGGCTTTACCGGGGTGGAGCTCAACCTAAGCTTCGACGATCAAAGCATACTCTCGAGAATCAGAGACTCAATACGAGCCGAAGGCCTTCAGCTTGCCGCGATTGGAACCGGCCTTATCTACCTTGGAAAGGGCCTTTCCTTCACCGATCCGGATCCGGCTATACGTGAAAAGGCAATCGGGATCGTGAAGGGACTCATTCGATTTGCGTCCACGGAGAATTCGGTCGTGGTTATCGGGATGGTGAGAGGGAACCCATCAGCGAATAATGCGGTTGAGCTGCTCATTGAAAGCCTAAGGGAATGTGACAAAGCAGCAACTGAATCGGGAGCTCGTCTCGTTCTGGAGGCCATAAACCGTTACGAGACCTCTCTTCTGAACACTGCAGCCCATGTGGCTGATCTAATTCAAGCTGAGCAACTGACGGCCACGGGAATTCTTTTGGACAGTTTTCACATGAACATTGAGGAACCATCGATAGAGGAGAGCATGCGCAAGTATCATGAGAGGATAGGACACTTTCACATTGCCGATAGCGACCGTTGGCCCCCCGGTCACGGCCACCTCAAGATCGAAGGACAGCTAAGACTCTTGCGAGACATAGGGTATGAAGACTGGGTCTCCGCTGAGGTGCTTCCTAAACCGGACAACAAGGCAGCGGTGAAGGAGACCGCAGATTTTCTTAAGGCACAGAAGTTCCTCAATCCCACATAGGTTCACTCGGCACCCCCCACAACAGGGTTAGGTCACCTACGATGGCTCCAGGTAGGACGGGTAATCGCGTCAATCGGAGGGCTGCCTGCTCACAAGAAATGGATGGCGATTCCGAGTATACCACCAAAGCGAGAACATTGCAAAAAACGCTAATTAAATGACTGATAAGGAAGTAGTACTATGAAGCAGCATCAGGTCACGCGCAAACTGCAAATCACTATTCCCAAATCCATAGCGAAAGACCTGCACATAAAACCGGGTGACGCAGTTGTCTTTGAGAGAACTGGCAAAGCTGTTTTGGTGAAAAAGGCGGCGCCCAGAGCTGGTGATGCCAAGGAAACGACGGACGCTATAATAGCCTTAGCCAAGGACATGCGAAAAATTGGCAGGCACATGAAAGCGGCGGAGAGATCGCTTGACCAGAGTCTTTCTCGACACCTCTGAGTTTCTCATCTCTGTGTTGACTCACTTCGAGGTGCTATCTGGGTATCGAATGGTTAATCTCGGCTCTTCACACTGCGAAAGCAGCCGTGAAGGATACGGCGAATTTTCAAGGCGCATAATTTTCTTAAATCCCCATAGTTCACTCCGCACGCACCAGTACGCATAGCTTCCAGCGGGTCCCCGTCTTCGCCGGAATCTTCCTATTACTGCGTCGTAAGCTTTTGCACTGGCGCGGGTCGGCAGTTCACAATTCGGTCGAGGTATGACCGGAAACCTAATTTATACTAGTGGGCATAGTTATACTGGAGGAGTGGTATGACTTTGACGCATCGAAGCAAAGTTGGTGCAAAGGGACAGGTCGTCATATCAAAGCAATTGAGAGAGAAGTACGGCATCAAGGAAGGCGGGATTGTGGAACAGATCCCCACCTCACGTGGGCTACTGCTCGCGCCCGTTTCCGGGGAAGCACTGTTGGAAGAACTTGAAACCTTGGCTAAAGAGATTGGAAAGGCGTGGCCTCGCGGCAAGTCTGCCGTAGAAGCGGTCAGGGAGGATCGAGAAAAACCATGATGATAGAAGCGACACTGGACTCATCCGTGTTCGTGTCGGCATTCGTGAAAGGCGAAGAACATAGGCAGACTGCAGGCGCGATAATCAAGAGAATGTTCGACGGAAAACTTCACGTTGTAACGAGCGTCATCGTACCCGTGGAAGTTTGCGGAGCAATCGCGCGGAGGGTGACTCCTGAAGCGGCCAGGAAGGTAATGAATCAAATCCAGAAATGGGGAGACTTGAAGTTGATCAACTATTCCGAGTTGACAGAAGATAGGTCGCGTGAAAGCGCCGAACTGGCATCTAGCCTACGCCTCAGGGGAATGGACGCCATTGTGATTCAGGTATCGAAGGAAATGAAGAGCCCCCTAGTAACCTTCGACCAGGAGATGGCAAAGAGAGCCAGAACGGTTACTACCGTTCTCGAGCCAGACACGCTAACATCCGAACTCAATCCCGACCCGTAACTCAGCAACCCCCTATCACTCTGCACTAGCAGGCATAGCTCACCGACGTTAGTTCCAGTTTATCCCTAGAGGCGCTTGGATTCGATTCGCATGGACTCTCGCGTTCGCCTCGTCTCAGCCGCGTACCTCACGCTGCTCTTCTACAGTATTGCATCATCGGTTTCATACAATGGCCCCGTAATGCCACTGTATGTTGATTCTCTAGGAATCGACATAATCGGTTGGAGCATACTCGTGGCGGTACAAGCGGTTGGAATGTTTCTGGCGGAGTGGATTTGGGGCAGCTTGAGCGACAAGACAGACCGCCGATTGCTGATGCTCGTATCGGTCCTATCGATGAGCGTACTCTCTGTACTGTTCACGTTCCATCAGCTAGTCCCCCTATTCATTGTGCTTCAATTTGTTACGGGCGTCTCGTTTGTTGCTATTGGGCCGATGACCAGGTCTTACGTTTCCGAATGTTCTCCCAAGAAGTCGATTGGTTTGTACGCGAGCCTTTGGTGGTTGTTCTTCGCGCTTGGCCGAGTCATCGGGCCCCTGCTTGGAACCTATATAGCGCAGACTTGGTCGTTCGAGTCTGCTTTCTGGGTATCTTCGGCGATATCGTTGCTAGTGGCCTTGTTCATTGTATTGTCTTTTCCGAGTGAGGGGGCGCGTCGTCAGGTGTCCCAGCCGGATATGGTAGCCAGGCTTAGGCAGGTTATGAGTAAGCGATCGGCAAGGTTCCTTTTCCTGTCTGCAGCATTCGTCTTCATGGGACGTACCGTCACATCCTCCTTCCTCCCGCTCTATGCCTCTCAACAAATCAGGATGTCCACGGTGGATGTGGGGATTCTGTTTGCTTCGGTTTCCGGTGCTCAATTGGTTGCGATGCCGGTCGTCGGGTGGTTGTCTGACAGGTTCGGGAGGAAGCGTACTACATTTCTGGGGCTACTCGCGACATCGGGCTTATTTCTTTTGTATTTTCTCGCGGGCTCATCCTATCTGGTTCTTGTTGTCTCGATTGCGGTCGGTGTTGGCTTCTCAGGAACCTCCTTGTTGCTTGCGATGATTCCTGATGTGGCGCCGACGGCGATGGAGGGAACCACGATTGGGATATACGGTTCATTCGAGGATCTTGGAGTAATCGGCGCGCCGTTACTGTTCGGTTTTGTTTGGACCGCCTTTGGCCCAGTGTACATTTTCGCGGCGAGTGCAGTGACACAGCTCGTCGGCGCCGTTCTGGTTTACGGCATCAAACCGAAGCGGGATGCACGATGGTCAGGCGTAGACCGTTAAGAGGATTTACTAGGTTTAGCGAGCCCAACGCGGTCGGCTGAAAGGTTAGGAAATGCCGCCGATTAGCCTGACCTCACGAGAACAGGCTTCTGATATTCTATGACCGCCCTGTCCATCTCTCCTCTGGCAAGGGCCATGTCCAACCGAATCAGCTGTTTGACGATATCGTTCTGCCTAGCGAGCTGATACATAGTGGCTCTGCCAACTGATCTCGTGACCTTAACGGCGCCAGACTTTTCCAGTTCTTTCCAATTCTTGAAGAAAGTCACTCGTCCCATCCCTAGACCAATCACGACGATTCGGCTTTCTGGGTTAGGTGGGTTCGTAGAGTTGTGTTCTTTGCCGATTGAAACCTAGAGCTAATGCTAGGTACCCGTACAGCCACAAGAGTTCAATCGGATGCCCCGAGTAGTACCAGCCGACTAGGGCACCCCAGCTGAACATTATGTCCGCAAATGAGAGGAGGAGTAGCCCGGAGAAAATCCAAATCCAAGGCCTTCCGAGGAAAGTTCGGTTGAACGCGATCAACCGCATCGTCACCAATATCATCAACGCCGCGTCCAGGATAGGATACGATACATCAAATGCCTTGACGAAGAGAGGCGATGATGACACGGATAGTGGAGTGAGAAGGAAGATAGCCGTGAGCCCCACTATGGACGCACCGACGAGCAGTGACACGAGCTTTTTCAAGGGTGTCAGGAGCCGCTGAAAGATCCGCATGAAACCAAAAATCGAGACAAATGCCGGAACATAGGCCGCCAGGTAGAAGACGTCAGCAATGGAGGGATACGGTATCTGAACTCCCAGAACCAGCTCGTAGACGGACCATGTGAATTCACCTAGAAACCATAGTAGAATCGCAAGAAAGAAACCGACGTGTACAGTGTGAAGCCGCTCCCTCAAGTTCGGCAGATCCCGCGTTCTCTTCTTGTCTTCCCTCAATACGAGTAAGGCAAATACAGCAGCAACTCCGGAAACTAAGTCGAAAAGCAAGTCAGTGGATACAACAAGCCACCATCCCCATGACTGTGCAACCGCATAGAAAACGGCAAAAGCACCGCCCAGGCCCAAGATCGCTAGTAAATCACGTTGCATAACGACGCCAAGCCCCATAGAGGTTTCCGTCTAGGGATCTGTAATTGCTGTAACGGTTCAACAAAACTCCTTCGGTAAGTATGAGTACTCGGGTTCGACTTACTGGGGAGTTTGCTTCCTGGATTCTTCTACCTCTGGGTTCTCGTCTATGGTTATCTCATGTTGTTCAAGGCCTGGAAGAGTTTGGCTCGCTATGGTTGGGGAGGGGTTCTTCCGCGGTGAGGAGGTTCTTGGCTTCCTTGAAGTAGTCTAAAAGCGCATAGGTGGGTTGCTCGATGAACCGCAAACCAAGGTTGGCGTAGAATCTCTTTGCCACCGCCCTCTCGAGGACGCCTCTCTCGCCAAAAGCCTCACTGAAAGCCAAAAGCAATCTGTCGAAATGGGGAACCATCTCCTCCCTTCTGATTCCGAACTTTTCCTCGAAGTAACTGTAAATTGCCCGCGTGATCTGCACCCCAAACATGCCCGTAAGGGTTTGATCCATCGAGTCCAGCAAAATGGAATCAAGATTGCGGCGCTCTACATTCACCAAAATACAGCTGCACATTCTGTTTAGCCCTCAAGACTAACAAGCCCACCACCGCCGGCTATAAGCCGAATCCAAGCTGAATGTGCAGTTCTAAGTTTCGCTATGTGCTCATCCAATATTGATGTTGGATTCAGCTTAAGTGAACGATTAGCAGGCTAACAAGTAGGTGAGCTGTGTTGAGAAAGGCAACGTTTCTCGGACTCTTTCTATTAGCGATGTCGCTGATAGGGATCGGTTACGCTACTGTAGGCATCCCAAAGGTAACCTCAGTTGGCGCTACGACGAACCATCAACAAGCGGTTTCTTGGAACGGGAAACTTGGTCAACTTCTAGGAAGCCAAGTACTATGGATTGGCGATTGGAGCGGCGGAGCCCATGGGGCTTACGAAAAGGGTGTTCATGATCCTCCGCCCGTCGGGCGAGACTGACATAACATACGGGCTCGGCGTGTAACCTACGCCGCCAATTTCCGGTTACACATCGGGTAAGAGGGGGGTGCGACATTGAGCGAGGAGGGCGTGGGTGCTGTGGAAGGGAAAATCAACAGGAGAACTTCAATTGACTTTCCACAGTCCTGCCACGACTACATCACCAAGCAGATTGTGAGCGGCAAAGAGAAAAGCATGCGAGACATGCTACTCAAACTGCTTTCCTATCACAGACAATACGACATAGGTTCCTGGCGTCCCGATGACGGAGTGCTTCAGACCCACATGGTGAGATGGGTCATGATGACCGATGCGGACATGGAGATATTCGAAGAACACCTAACGGCGGAAGCGAGACATGACGTGGGTTTGACTATGGGCAAGATGTGGGCCGAAACTTGGAACGCTAGAGCCCAAACCTGGGATGGAAACCTACGCGATCTTGACAACTGGAGCCATGTGGCGGAAACATGGAAGTTCGCCGGATTGGGAAGAATAGACTACAACCCCCGCCTCAACAGAATCTTTCTCTTAGACTGCGTCTTCTCCGCCGAAACAGCATCAGGCATCCTTGAAGGGATGATCGGAAAAACAGTAAAGCGAGTAGAATTCGCCTACCCGCAAAGAGCCTCAAAACGGATCTACGCCTTCGACCTGACCACGAAAACACCTGTAACACAAGAACTGATAACGCCGACATCGACTAATTGAGGCGGCTCTTTCGTCCGTCGATTCTCTCGGCCGCGCACCATTAGGGCTGTTTGCCGATATTCGAAACGACTCTGTCAGAGTTTGTTAAGTTGCAGAAGGACGTTGTAGACGTCCCATTGCCATCCTTCGGGATCGTCGAATAATTCACAGGAAATGGTTTGATGCAACCTGCTGTTCAAGTTCAACCTTACGGCAGAGTAGGACGTGAGGAGTCCCACATTCACCATTTCTGAGAAGAACGCGAACATACTCTCGACCTGCGAGTTGATCATTCGCGTCCTTACGATGAGAGTAGTCTTACGAAGCGCCTTCGAAACGTGGTCCACGAAGAACAGCCTCTTGGACAATGAGAAGAAGCGATTCATAGTAATGCTATTGGGGAATTCGAGCATGAATTCATGGTAGGCGGATAGCTCTACAGGGTATGGTGCAACAGCGAAGTGGAACTGTTCCACCAGCCCGCCAGGGACTAGTTTATTGTCGTAATGATACTTGACGGCCTGTGGTGAGGTATTGATTCTCTTGGCGATCTCGGCAAAGTTCATGCGTCCGTTTATCTCAAGTTCCGAGATGATTTCCACATCAACCTTTGCGACTCTCACCTGTTCGCCTCTCGGGTCTTGAATTGTACTTCGTGGCGTGCTCATTGTTAGCTCGTGCAACCATTGGTCCCAATGAAAAGTCCATTCGCCCGAAGCTGAATTGTAGCTTGAGAAGTCAGCAAAGATCGAGCATGAGTCGGAAGTTTGGATGATTCTGAAGCTCTTGATTAGGTTCATGGCGTACATGGTTGAAATGTACTCCCTGAATGTCTTCAGAAACTTCACGGGTACGGTTTGAATCGAATGATGCGTGAACGCCCCCTCGCACCGTTCAATAACTCTCCAATAGTTGGGAATCCTCAACGCCTGGGTCACGATGTCCTCCAAGCCAGGCTTCGAGGCAACTAAAACCACCAACCTAACCATACCCAGCTTAGCAACATTGGATATGAGAGTAACCAGCTTCCCCGCCTTCGATTCAATTTTAGAAATCCGGTGATAGATGGTTGTGAACGGAATTCCCGTGAGCCTCGAAACCTCGAGTAGGTTCCTGGGCCCAACCTCAGCCATCGTCGAAGCCAGCCAAGTTACGAGTGAGTTCCGTCAGCACTTGTCTAATTGCGTCGCAGTGTTCACACATGTCCAATTTCTTCCTCTTTCCTTACCAAACTTATGTACAAAACTTGTAAATAAATCGGTCAGGTAATTTTCGGCTAAGCCAGCGCAATTGACATCTTTACGCGTATATATGAAACACTTGCAAAACACAAAAATATACCTGCCGTTCATGACTGCAAGCTAGATGCTCGCATGGCTTTTGCTTGCGTGATCAAAGACTTAGGGCGGTGACAAGTAGAGTGGGTAAAGGAACTACCGGTACCGGAGATTAACCGAAGCACTATTGCTGCGTTTTAGTTCGAGTAAAAGGCGGGTTTTCTTAGTGTGGCGTTTGTCTGACGGTTTCAGTTGCTATCAGTGATCTTGTCTCAACGATTCCTTGTATCGCGTACAACTCCTGCAACACCTTGTCCAGGTCTCGCTGGTCCACAACGAGGGTAAAGTCCGCGTCGCCTGCAACTCGAAATATTTCAAAAGCCCGGATCCCCTTAATCTTCTCAAAGGCCTCACGCTGGTGCTGCGGCGCAACACGCACCATCAATATTGCAGGGTTATAGTGATACCCCGTCGCTTTCAACCCGCTCTCGGTGACATTAACGAAACCCCGGCCGGCCTGAATCAACCCTGCATCGGCCAGCCTCGTTATGTGTATGCTGAGTGCTTGCCGCGTCACATGCAGCTTCCTTGCCAGGTCACGTTGGGTAATACTGGAGGCGAGGACCGTCGTTGGGTTGCCGCTTTCGCACAGCAGCCGAAGCACTTTCACAGTCTTCTTGGTGAGCCTATCCAAACCTGTTGGAAATTGGTCTGCACCTTCAACCTCTGGCTTAACGGTCTGCTCTACTTCATCAAGCATAGTTTTGACGTCTGTCAAGGCGATTCACGACTTATGTAACACTCCGCTATGCATAGCCATACTGTAACTGGGTAGCGGCAACCAAGGTAACAGAAACTCACCCCTCAGAACCCCGAAAGACGCATGGTTTGTCAACAGGAATTGAAACGGCATGTCGGTTAGCTCTAGAGGGTCAACGAATTAACGGTTAAGGATTAAGTCCTCTTCAACCCTACGTGCCAGGATACCACCTTTCTGGGCTAATAACTGAACAGTGCGATCGTGGTTAAGTTTTCAAGATTAACCCACAGGAGTACCGCGCAATTGCGCCCTACCGAAGAATGTGACGTTATTCCAAGCCCGTGCTAATTCCACTATCTTATCTTCTGAGGCATCTACATTCGAAGAGAACAGCCTCGCGGAATGGGGGAAGCATTGTGGGGAAGTTATGGAGGCATGGGGACTTCGTTCGATTATGGGGGGGAGAGACGGTTGAGTGGGTTAGTGACTCAATTACAAGCCTGGCCGTGCCTACTATAGCGATCCTGATCTTCAACGCCGGCCCCCTCGAGATGGGGCTCTTGAACGCGTTCAATAACGTTGGTTATCCCGTCCTGGGGCTTTTCGCGGGAGTCATGGTCGACAGGTGGCGACGCAGACCCGTGCTAATCTGGGCAAACATAATCCAGGTCATTGCACTCGCGTCCATTCCCGCAGCCTTCTTTCTCCGCATTCTAAGCCTCTACCAGCTTTTCATCGTAACACTGGTCATGAGCGTAACCATAGTTTTCTTCAACGTAGCTTACACGGCTTACCTACCAACCCTGATCGCCAGGGAGGACCTCGTGGAGGGAAACTCGAAGCTAGAAACCAGCTTCTCGGCTGCGACCGTTGTCGGCCCACCGATTGCCGGAGGACTAATTCAAATCCTTGGCGCGGCACCCTCAATCGCGGTGGACGCGCTAGGCACCTTGTTCGCGGCAGTCGCAATACTTTCGATAAAGAAACCTGAACCGCCCACACCACCCTCCATGGAGCGCCACTTCTGGGGGGAACTCAAGGACGGCGTGAGGGTAGTCGCGAAAACCCCGACGTTGCGCAACCTTGTAGCATCCACCTCAATCCTCAATATCGGTAACACCATGTTCTACGCGGTCTTCTACCTCTTCATTTACGATCAGCTGAAGATGACCCCTGTGATAGCCGGTATCACGCTCGGCGTAGGAAGCATAGGCGTCGTAGTCGGCGCAGTAACCGCCCCAAGACTCCTCAAATTTATGGGCCTCGGATCATCGCTCACAGCGGCTCTCGTGATCAACGGGCTAGGGCTGCTTGCGGTTCAGGCGGCGATGTATGGGCCGGCGGCAGTTCTTTTGGCTTCGCTCTGGTTAATAGCAAATATTGGACTGCCAATCTACAACATCAATCAGGTGAGCTTCCGCCAAATGCTTGTCGCTGACAAGCTTCAGGGGAGGATGAACGCGACCATGAGAACATTTGGGTATGGTGCTGCGACCCTCGGCGCGCTGATCGGAGGAATAATAGGGGCACAATACGGAATTCTTACCGCAATGACGGCCGGTGCACTGATCGCGCTCTTAGCCGCGTTCATGATACGCTTCGGCCCAGTCGGGAGATTGCGTGAAATGCCGAAAGGCGTGGGCTGAGCGAAGGCAACACCTCGAGTGCAGATTATCTGTAGCAGCCAAGATTTTTGAAACTAGGGACCAGCAAAATTCGGATTCAAGGGTCAGAACTCCTGGACGGCGGTTCTCAGGGCCTCAAAATCGGGGCCCAGCCTTGGCTGGAAACAGATAAAAGCCCTGCATCTTCTCCATTTCATGGCCGCATTGCACCAAGAACACCCCGGGCCATATTCGGTGAGGTTAACTGACGAGATTCTTGTTCTTCACCCGAGCATTCTGAAAGTCTTCACGCTCGAGGAAAGAGACGGCAAACTCGTTGTGGTCGAGGAAGCTGTGAAGGCCGGTAGCGAGGAGGTGGCCTTTGAGATCGATGAATCGCTCAAAAGCGGAGCACTGACTCCCCTAGTTATTCTCGGTGCTGCAACCGAATTCAACAAGAACTCGAGCGTATTGGAGCTTGTCGGGTTTCTCTATGCAAACGGAGGCGTGATTTTTGCCGAAATAGGTGAAACCAGATTTCTCGCAGTATGCACTACGGCTTCACGCTTTCACGAGGCTCTGCAGACATTGAACGGATCCCTCCCCACTCTTATCAGAGAGTTCACACCACCACTAACATTTGTTGGCTATGTGAAATCGGCGGAAGGAGCTGAAGAGATTGCTAGGACTTATGTTGCGAGAGTGAGCAGATCACCGCAAGTGTTTTTGAACGAGGTTACTCTCAACCAGTTAAGGCGAATGTGGGAGATTCGCGGCTCGCACCGTTCCTCCTCCTTGTCTCGATCGAAACAGTTTCAGCTTCAACTTGACGCGGAGACCGGTGCCGTCATAGGCTTTTCCTCTACGCCGAGAGGGTCCCTAGCGCCATTAATTGCAGGACTTGGCGTAGTTGTCGGCACGCTGATCTTTCTTGTCTGGTTGATTTCAACCCTTACTAGAGGATAACGTGAGGATGTTACCTTTCTTCGACAGGGGTTCTTGCTTTTTGAGCCAGCTCTCTTGCGATGCGAGACCTCGCCATTTCAACGTAATCCGAAAACCCGAACCCTTCAACCTGTGTGAATTCCCAGCCGAGGTTTTCGAAGACCCGTTTCGCGATGCACCGAGAGATGACCATGCTACCCTTCTGTCCGAAAAGCTCTTTCACCAGGCCAAAGAGGGTTTCCGTATTTTGTGGAATGTCGTCCCTTGCAATTGAGAAGTGCCTTTCCAATCGGTCATAGATGGCTTCGGTAGGTTTCTTTCCGATAAGCCCATTCAGGACCTCATCAAGTGATTCCCAAACCAACTCATCCAGAGTCTTAGCGTTGAAGGTCAATGGTTCCGACTTCTCGGAGGATCGTTGTAATATCTCATCAAGCTCGTTTGGATGCAAGGTGGATCGAGATTTGTTGCCTGAAGTGACCCTATAAATGCCTAGAGCGAATTGACAAAAACAAATAAATTTCCATTAGCCCCTGCTAAGGGATTCCTAAGCAGAAATCATGGAAAACCTTGCCATTTCCTATGTAAATCTCAGACTCGCCCATACCGGAGCGTTGAATCGAGAGTCTGCCGCTCCTTTTCTCTTCTCAAGCGGATTCGAAGTCTACCGTTAGTGTGCCTAAAGGTAACCTGCGGGCATCCGACATTTGTCGCAAGTTACCCTGTCCGGGTTTACCTCCGCGCCGCAGTAACGGCATCTCCTCTCAACTTGTTGAGGTTGAATTGGGGTCTGATCGGGTTTGCGCGGCTCCATTGAGATGGTCGGCTCTACCTCACTCCTTTCCAGACCACCCAGGTTTCTCCTTCGCCCGCGAAGAATCGAAGTTGTCAGTCCAAGCAGAGCGACGACTGAAGCGATTAGGACTAGCACCAAGACTCCTGGAAGCAGATACGGGATTCTTGAGACAAAGTCAAAACTTGTGAGTGATGGCAGAACAATGGAGAGGATTATGATGCCGAGCGCAGCTAAGCTAACCATTATCAAGAGCGGAACATATCTTCGTTGGTCCCTAGTTCTCGTTCTTCGTTCTTCGTAGAGTTTCTTCTCAATGTTGCTGGTAGCAACAGAGATTGCTCCCAGTCCGGCAATAGCCGCGATTAGCAGAACCCCGCCTGCGATTACTCCGATCATCTCATATGCGTTCCTCACGAAATAGTCTGCGTAGAATATTGTCTGGTTCCCGGATTGTGGGGTCATTGATTGAGCGCTCACAGTTTGGAACGTTACGAGATTTGGTTGTGGTTGGATTCCGCTCGCGGAATTTTCACCAGCCACTACAGGAAAGTAGTAGTCGTGGCTAGGAGTCGCGAGTTTGAGCATGTACGGGGTTCCCATTGTCCAAGTACCGTTGGGAACTTCAATTGAGAAGGCGCAGCTCTCACCGGGACCAACAGGCGCCTGACCACAAGCGCCTTCGAGGCTTCCGACAGTCTCTCCACTCAACGATACCTGTGCATTGTTCGTGTAGATGGTCGACGTGTCATAGTTTCTAATGTAACCTGTGATCGTGTTTCCATTCCACCAGTATTCTTCAATCCTTACAGTCGGAGGAATTATCGCGTAAGAGAGCGAAATGGTCTTGGTCGTGAAAATGGAATAGCTATTGTCGAATCTGAGATAATATCTACCCGGGAACAGTGCTGTATGGTTACCCGAGTATTTGCTAACGGTGCCTCCAGCTTGAAGAGCAGTCCCAGTTGAACTAATTATCGTAAAGCCAACATCGTCTGATCCACGCCATGACGATACCGAAAAAGAAAAGATCGCGGTATCACCCGGATTCATATCAAACCCGAAGTAATACTCATACCGTGGGGGAACAACTAGAGTTACGTTTTGCGATGAGGTCGTGGTTTGAGGTTGAGGGCTGTTAGTTGTCGCGGTCGTGGAGGTTGCTACAGTAATTTGATTAGGGCGTAGAGCCGAGGTCAAACTCGCCGCCAAAGCCTCGTACGATTGTTCGCCCGTGAACGTGTTTGCAATGGACCCATCGGTTCCGATCACGTAGAATGTGGGGGTTGAATTGACACCGTAGCCGCTGAATACCGTACCAGATGAATCGTAAACGTACGTCCACGTAGAACCATAACTCAATATGAACTTGGCAGTGCCATCGGCAGTCGCGCCGTTCCATGGGCCTGAAACCGAGATGAAAACTACGTCGCTTCCGTACTGGCCGTTCAACTGTTCGATGATCGGAGCCATGTTCTGGCAGTGTGGGCACCAAGGTTCCATGAACTCCAAAAGGACCACCTTATCCCGAAACGATGAGAGAGTTACGGTTTGACCGGTGAGCCCGTTGGGACCCACAACTGGCAATGTGAAATCAGGCGCGCCAGCCCCCATAACGTCTTGCGTTTTGATCGAAACCATCAGAGATAGCAGTATCAAAACAATGGTTGTCAATTTGACTACATGTTTCAAGATAATCGCATAACCCACTCTCTTGCTGAGTTCGAGACCTAACCTTCGCGCGCCTATAGGTAACCCGCGGGCATGCCGCATTTGTCGCAAATTGCCTTGTCTGGGCGCACTTCCGCGCCGCAGTAACGACATTGCCTTCCGGACGTGGGATGCATGGTTGATGTACCCGGAAGTTGGGTGGTAGGTGCATGGCTTTCCATACCAAGCCCGGTCCTCTCAACTTTTGGATGATTGAATGCAGCCTTAGCCTCCAGATTTTCGTTGGTCTTTTCGTATTTTGGTGGTGGATTTCCGTGTTTATGTCTGACTACGAGAACTACGGTGGCTATCGCAACGGCAGCTAATCCTGCCATGATGTATAACTGCAGGTAGCTTGTGGTCCAAGTCGCATGAACCACCATGGGCTTGCTCATTACAATTGAAGCCTCGCTTGAGGTGCCATTGTAATCGCCATTCCATCGGACGAAGACTTGTTCAATCAGAAAACCGATCGGCGTCTCAACTGAGAAGTTGGCTGTTGACCCAGCCTCGTAATATCTCGAGCCCTGAGGATTCCCAAGCCCGTTCGGAGAGTCAACCGTCAGTTCGTACCGAGCGTCGTACTTCGCGACGGCCGTGTGTGGCTTGTCCATGACGAGGGAAACTTGGTTTTCCGTCTGCAACGCACCGTCGACTGCCCATCCTTCAAACGTGTATTGCGCGCCGGGACGCTGGAGGGTTTCATTGGCTTGAAATGTCTGCGCGGAGGCATTTGCGTCGAACCAACCGTCGCTTGTTGCAGTGGTTATGTTTGCCGGATCTGTGGTCACCGATAACTCGTATTGGGGTTGGTAGTTGAATGTGTGTCTGCTCTCGTAATTCACTGGCCACGTATTATGAGGGCAATAATATCGCATACCGGCTTCGTTTGAGGAGTATGTGTCGACTGAGATTGTGTGTGGCGTATCGGCTGGGAGGGGCACATTGACAGTTTGCGCCCCAGTGATGACCATCGAGTCTATTCCGTCAACCTGAAGCCTAGTACTGGCAGATGGAGACAATCCAGAAAGAACCACTCGGACATCGTAGGTCTTCTCTTTCACCGTGAACGTAGTTACTGCGGCGTCGCTCTGAGCGCAGTAGTCATTCAGCTGAATGCTCGCCGTCCAGACACCGTACGGTTTTGAAGCCGTGATAGATTTTTCGAGAATAACTTGAGTCCCTGCCATAGCGAATAGTGTGTATGTTACGGGCTGCCCTGCTGGTGGAGTAATCGTTAGAAATCCTTGCGCTGATTGGGCTAGCCAAATCTGTATGACCACCGTGTCCCCTGCCGTGTATTCGGGTTTGTTGGTGGTGATGCTGGCTTGAGGCGGGGCGTCCACCTGAATAACAGTAAGAACACCACTTATTGCACCGGAACCTAATCGACTTGTAGCCACTATAGTGAACGAGTAGACACCGGGACAAGAGGGCGAGGCGTAGGACTGGTAGGCGGGGTTTGCGCTTAGATCTATGTTTAAAGTCACCCTAGCAGATCCGGCATTATCCGTCACCACGGGGTTGGGCGTAAACGAGTTGCCCAAAGTTTGAAGGCTTTCCAAACTCAATTCATACTCGGTGTTTGGTGCTCCAGAAATCCCTATGGTGTACTGTGCCGCACCACTCTGGCTGATGCTCTTTGTCGGACAAGACAAGAGCGGGGGAATATTCCAATCGCATGTAAGAGTGACGGCGGGATGTTGGATAAAGACTGGGAATGTGAGGTGGCTGCCTGCTGCTGTAATTACTTGCAGCGTGTATTGTACACCAGGGTGGAAGGCGGAAGAACCACACGTACCGATCGCATAGTCGCGCTCTGCGCCAGGGCTTATTGTAGAATTAAGACCTAATCCGGATCCTTCATGTATCAAATCACTAACGCTAACGCTCGTGATGATCACAGAACTAAGCCCCTGGTTCGCAACACCAAACTTCAGATTGCAAGGATCAGTCCAATCATAGAATGTGATTGTCAAGATTTCATTATACTCCTGCATGGAACGATTCAACCGAAGCGTTGACGAGCTCGATGGATTTTGAGTCAACCCGCCACCATTCGCTTTGGCCATCGTCGCATTCTGTGAAATTAGTGCCGAGAGAAATACAGCGGTCATGATCACGCGTAGGAACCTTCGCTGATTACTGGAGGGCACTGGAAGCAATCGGCCCACCCCTGTCAAGCGACCATAATGGAGAGTATGGTTCGCAACGGCATAACGTAGCTGTTCTGTACGTAGCAGAGAGCGGGTTACTGCAACTTATTATGAGCAATTGGTTGTAGAGAACTCCGGATGCTGCCCAATCCGTTTGACCAGTTGTGTGAGCGCACACCAACTTTCGACGACTAATTCCACTCTCGCCCTCTTGATTCCACCCTCTCCACCTAGGTTGATGACGAAAGAAAGCGCCTTTGTGACTGAAGACGAATGGACTCACCGTCGGAATTGAGTGAAGCTGATGACGGCCTTTCAACTCTCCTATCAGAGTCGATCGATGAAACCATGAGAGATCTTCTAGGAGAACACGCTACACAGGTAATCTATGGGTACCTAGAAAAACATGGAGTGCCGCGGTATCGGCTTGCCGAGAACCTGCCCGTATTCGATTCCTTTCTGGAGGACAAATTCGGGAGAGGTGCTGGAGTTATAGGAAGGGAGATCGCGAAACGACTTTGCACCCATCTGGGAATAGAACCGGTCGAATCGCCACATTTCGCCCTCGTTGATTATGTTGAAATGACATCCAGACGGTTGGATGATGTCGAGCCGCTGGCTGACTGAGTACTTTCTTGAGTGGTTGTGCAGCTGTTGAGCGTAAGCTCAACTGTGTGAAACACTAATATACCTTACATGGTACACCTATGTATCGAGACTCGATATGTCAGTTGACCCCCGCCTGAGGTACACCCCAACCGACCAGAAACCCATCCTTGGGGGGCCAATTCAAGGACCGTATGCCCCCAGGCAGCCTCACCAACACCTGCTCGAAAGCATTGACGCCGTCTTAACTGAGGTGCTCGGCTGTAGAGTCCGAGAAGCCATATACGACCATCTGGCCCGCCAAAGTTCACTCGCTAGGGAAGAGATACCGACACACCTCGACGAATTCTCTAAACTCCTAGAGGGAACTTTTGGAAGAGGCGGCGCGACCCTTGAAAGACTCATCGCACGAAAGATCTACGCCAAATCGGGCTTAAAATTCGTTGACGCCCCCAACACCGGACTCAAGGAACACCTTCAACTCATTGAAAACATCTTAGAACAAGCGGAGAGATCCAACACGAAAACTTGCGGTAGAGATCAACCCATCTTAGACCGCGACCATGCTTTCGAAGTCAGCGTTCGTCGGCGTCAATGAGTCATGTTGGGATGCAGAGTCGGTATCCCCGCTGTTAAGTTCGGCATCTCTGCTCCAAACAGGGCGCCCGAAAATGCTTCCTGCATGAAAGAGACCGGAAACGAGAGCTGGGCCCTCTAACAAGACCACTCTTCAGCAATACCCAAGCAAATTTGTTTCGGATCGCTTCCTGAATCTTTCCGGGGCTATCTACCGTATCCGGTTAGAGTTTCGCAAGGCTTAAGACCTCTTGACCAGGATTTTTGTGGGGGAAACTCTACGGGTCAAAAGTATCCGGTCTTCGTGAGGGAAGCGACCGGCCTCGTCAGGTCGTTTTCGGGCTTCGATATGATGTGGTTTAACGTTGTCTCCTTCGGAGCCGCGTGGTCCATCATTTACGCATTGGAATACGCGCCGTTGTACGGCGGCGATCCAATTACAAGCCTGATAATTACTGCTCCCGGGGTTTTGGCGCTTCTCGGAGTCTACCACATCTTCCAGAGCAGCATGCCGAGGACCGGGGGCGATTACGTGTTCATGAGTAGGGTAATCAACCCGTCCATCGGGTTAGCGGCGAACTTTGCGGGCTACGCTTTCTTCAATTGGTTTTGGATCGGAGATGCCGCCGCTTTATTCTCAAGCCAAGGCTTGGCCCAGACCCTGAGCGTTTACGGCTCGCTTACCGGCCAGCAGTGGGCGACCAACGCCGCCAGCGCCTTCAACCCCCTCACCACCTTCCTCGTTGGCACCGTTGCAATCGTTGCATTCACCCTGATCGTAATTTTCAGCACCCGCCTATACTTCAGGATTCAGAACGTTGCAATGATCGTGGCGATGCTTGGGGTAGCCATTGCCATCATCCTCTTCCTAACAACTAACCCAACTTCCTTCGCGAACGCCTTTGATAGCTACGCGGCCAAGCAAGGCGTGCAGAGCGCATATGAAAATTTCACGATGGCAGGACGTACGTACTGGGGTGGTTCAGTTCCAACCGATCCGCTGGGACCCTATACCTTCGTGTTGATTCCGTTGTGGTTCACCGTTCTCTTCTGGGTTTACGGCTCTAACTATTTGGCGGGAGAGACGAAGCAGATTAGAAAGAATGGAGGGTTCGCACTCTTTGGAAGTTTCCTCGTAGTCTTCGTTCCGACACTTCTGGTTCTAGGAATTGCGTACAGAACATTGGGCGCTGATTTTCTTGCGGGCGCCGGTTACTACGGCCTCGGCTACGCATCGAATCCATTACCGGTTATTCCTAACCTGACTTTGTTCGCGGGCATTCTCACAAACAACCCCATTCTCGTCTGGTTCATCGGCATAGGCGTGGTCGCGGGCTTCCTGCTGGTTGCACCCCAGAGTATTTTCGCGCAGTCAAGGCAACTGTTTGCCTACGCATTTGATAGGCTCACACCAGCTTTCGTTGCGGACGTCAATGACAGATTGCATAGCCCAGTCAACGCAATCCTGATCTCCGCCGCGGGAGGAGAAGTCTTCCTAGTCTTCCTCAGCGGATTGGTAGGCCCAGCCACAGCTTCCACCGCCTTCCTATTCTACTCATACGCAGGACTCGCCGCGATTGGGTTGACGTTCGTCTTTCTTTCGATCTCGGCGATATTATTCCCATACCGAAGGAAAGAGCTCTACGAAACCTCATGCCCTATTAGGAGGAAAATACTCGGGGTCCCTGTGATTGTCTGGCTTGGGCTGATTTCCCTAATTTACAGCCTCGCCACGATCGGATATTACAGCTACGATTACATCTTCTACTTCGGAGCAGGCACCCTTGCGGCCAACCTCTACTTCCCCTTCCTCGCAGCCCTGATCGGCCTCTTCGTAGCTTGCGTAGCCTGGTTCTACATTGCCGCCTGGTACAGAAGGAAATCCGGCCTCCCCTTCGAGAAAGCATTCCAACTGATCCCACCGGAATAAAATTCATTTCAATAGGACGAACCCAGGTTAACGCTAGCGGAGACTAGGGCTTCGAATGAAAGTGTTCGTGTTGGGTGGGGCGGGGGCTATGGCCCAGGTTACATTGAGGGACCTACTCGAGAACCCCAAGGTGGATAGCGTAGGGGTTGCAGATATGGCGGGTGAGAAAGCCAAGGCGGCGGCCAAAAGCCTCGGGGACGAACGTGCGGTCCCAGTAACAGTCGATGCCCAAGACCCTCATTCATTGACAAAGGCGCTAGGAGATTGGGATGTTGTCATCAATTCGGCCTGGTACAAGCTTAACCTCCTCGTGATGGAGTCCGCGATAAAGGCGGGGGTTCACTACGTTGACCTCGGCGGCCTATACCACATGACCAAGAAACAACTGGAAATGGACGGGCAGGCTAAGGACGCTGATGTGTGCTGTGTTCTCGGAATGGGAAGTTCCCCTGGAATAATGAATGTAATAGGCGCCCACGCGGCGAGCCTCCTAGATACCGTTGAAACAATGAAGCTACGCAGCGCATCAACCGCGACCAAAGAAACGGGCCACGGCCTCACACCGTCTTTCTCGATCCGCACGATCCTCGACGAATTCACGATCCCCCCGATAATCCTGCGGGATGGAAAAATACGTGAAATAGAACCGCTCACCCAAAAGCAACGATTCACCATGCCCGACCCCGTCGGCCAAGTGGAGGGCTACTATACCCTACACTCCGAACTGGCAACCATGCCCAGTACGTTGGGGAAGGGGGTCAGGAACATGGACTTCATAGTCACGTACCCGCCCCAATTCACCGAAACCCTAGCCCTGCTCGTGAGGTTAGGATTAGCTAGCAAGACACCCGTAAAGGTCAGGGGATTAGAAATCTCTCCTTACGACTTCCTAGCCTCACTCATCGACTCCCAACCAAAACCCCCGCGCTCCGAACTCGACACCGACATCCAAAGAGTCGAGGCATCGGGAACAAGAAACGGAAGACCTGCAACCATCACCATAGACGCAGTCTGCAACCCCAATACAACGTGGCAGATTGGTGGAGGAACCGTCGGAACAGGCTCCCCACCCTCAATAACCGCTCAATGGCTCGCCTCCGGAGAAATAAAACATAGGGGAGTTCTCCCACCCGAAACCTGCATCGACCCACCACCATTCTTCAAAGCATTACATGAACGAGGAATCACCATAGTCGAGACACATGATTCTGTCAGCACGTAAAGCCAACAGGGCAGAGGTATTCTTGGGGTGGAAGGACCGAGTATGGGTTACCCCACCCCACTGGGAAGTTGACCAAGGTTTGCGACTGGTACTGCAGGTCACTAAAGGTGATATTGTAAATGCCCGCCGGAAGAAAAAGTGCGTCAACGCCATCATACGTCCCATCAACCGTCGGCACTCTCCGCGAGTACGTATAGTTGCCAGCGGTAACCTGAGCCCAGGATAACGGAACGACGCACAACTGAACCGGGCATGGGAGGTGATCGTTGTAGCCTAACACGAAAGAGCCCGAACCCTGCATGATCAACGCCATCCGTAAAGCCTTAACAACAATCCCGGTTTGAAGAAGTAGATCCGCGAATTTCACTGGGACGGGAGTGGATGGTTGCATGAAATGAGCCGTGAAGCCGAACTCTGGTACTTTGGACGTGTAGGTTCCAAGGTCCAACCCGTAATCGGAATACTGAGTGCCGTCGGGGGCGACGTAGAAGAAATGCCCCTGCCCACAGATTTTCATTTTTCCTACAAGCAGCACGTTCGTGTTACAGATTCCCGAATTGCTAAGCTCCATTCCCCCGAAGCCGAAGACATTAAACTGAAGCGTTGGCACTCCCGCAGTTAGATTTGCCATCTCAGCCCCCGACAGCCCTGCCGAGAATACCTGCCCGATTACATGATCGTATTCGGGCGTTGGGGTGAAGCTCTGGGGACTGCTGAAGAGCGGAACCGTTGTGTCCAGCTCATTACCGATGAACAACGTGATTAGACCTTGGTTGAAACCGACGAGTTGGTTTTGGACAAGGATACCGTTCTGGAATTGTCGCACATACCCCAACGTATACGCCTTAATCGTATACGTGTCATTTGTAACGTGGGTAGGAATATCGCCGTAGAACCAGATTTCGCGTAAGCTCCAATTCTGACCCGCGAAGATCACCTTGAAGTCGGTCGTCGTAAAGGAGATAACACCTAACTCATTGGTGATGCCCGACCCTATCTCCAAAAGCGCCTCAACATAACCCACCGTGATGCCGCTTGCAGAGTAGAAATAGACCCGTGCGCGAACTGGTATTGTTGAGTTCAGAAAACGCCATTGCAAACGAGCCTGAATCGCCCTCGTGCCGAAACGGTTATCGGCAGACGAAACGTCAACTTGGAAAGCGCCGCCACGAGTCAAATAAACGGAAGCCGTTTGGTCGCTTCCGTTAAATATTGAGATGACGTTAGTAGACGTTAACTGATACCCCCTCACGTACATTTGAAGAGAGTACGTCCCGTCAGGAAAACCGTAGTCTTTTTCTCGCCAGGTACCCGACAGGCTGTGGTTGAAGTATTCCGAGAAACCGGTTATGAAAAAGGGGACCGACGCACAAGTATCAGTGAAGTTGCAAGACTTATAGCCCGTCTTTCCGTTTGGCATAGTTCCATTGATGACGGTCAGGCCTCTCAGGATGCCTAGATTGTCAAACGCTTCGACAACGACGTTTCCACCGAACAAGGAGTCGGTGACTACGCCGATGGGGAGAGAAGCTTCCGCGTCGTGCGGCGACTCTCCAAGCTGGCAAGGTTGGAGAGGTTGAGTATTGCAGAATTGCAACGTACCACTGATGAGACCGCCCACCCACATCTCGACTGGACTCGGACCAAAGTTGACTCCCACTTGATTTGAGCAGCTTGGCGGGAGACCAGAATCAGTCGGCCCAAAAACAGTAGCTGTCGCAGGCGCATGTTGAACATAACCCGAAACGAAGACCTTAACCGCTAAACTGTAACCCGATGGACTAACGTCGTCAAAGGACGGAAGTCCAGCAAACTCCGTTCCGTACGGGTCACTTCCAACATAATTAACACCAGTGCCGGTAATGATTTCGAACGAGTCAGAAGACGTGCCGCTGGCAACGCCGCGAAACCTGAACACGTGGCCTAAACCGTCAGTCGCTTCAACCGTGATGTTTAGCTCAAACGCGTTCGTACTGAGCCATGGTGGTGGTTCAATGAACTTTTCGAAGCCGGCATTCAGAAGGTTCGTAGCACCGGTTAGGGAAGGAATAGTTGTGAGGCCGCCGTTAGGCTCATAGTTGATCATCCCACAAAAGAGAGGTGCCCGCAGTAGCGGTAGGTGACCCATGCCGGTTGGTAAATTCGGAGACACATTGACTACGGTTGGAGCCAACTGGGAGCCAAGATAGGTTAGCGAGTAGGCTGCCCCATCTAGGTCAACGCCCGCGGAACCCTCGACGTAGTAGTTGCCCGGTGCCAACCCAGTCAGTTTGAATACGCCGCACGTCCCGACACTACACAGCGACTGATTAACGTAGGCCCTGGCCACGATCGACCGCGTTGAGACGCTCTGTGCGTACACAATCCCCTTCGCGTGAATTGGATTGCACGAAGGGCTGCTACCGGCGTCGCAGATATTTCCAGAGATCGCGCCGGCGTTGTAAGCCATGCTCACGGGAACGAATAGAGTTGTAGTCCATGCGTGTACGAAGTCGGGGTACCCTAGTATGTTAGTGCGGTTCGCCACGAAGAGTGTAAAGTTGTAGAGCCCAGCAAGCTTTGGGGACACTAGGTTCTGAAACAATACAAACTTGGGTGGGCTGAAGCAACCAAATACGAATTTCCCGAGGTTAGGAGCCTGACAGTAATCTATCCCCACCGAGTCATTGTAGTCGAAAGTGTACCGGTGAGGAGGATTAGGACCTGGACCCGCACCCGGTGTTACATTGTACTGTTGCGGCTTCAGGAATGGTTGGGGTAAGGGATTGAGATAGTTCCAGATCTCAACGCAGTACGGAGCATTGGGGTCGTAGTATGAGAAGTTGGGTTTGAAGCAGGGGCCGTCGCTTGCGTTATCCTGCCAGTTATAGGTCCAGTGGAGTGATTCATCTACGACATTGTAATAGTAGTAATCGTTTCTGATGTTGCTCGTGATGAAGTGTGTGTCGTTCTCTCCCGAAACTACGCCCTGGAGGAACTCTCTGGGAACCTCTATGCGAACCGCGATACCAGGTTTGGGAATATCAATCCTCACGTTGCCCGACGAACCGAAGAGAAGCGCATCTGTTGATGGCGTTATGCTTCCGACGGAGGACGAACTTTGAGCGTGAACGAATGGAATGGTGTTGGGCAAGATTGTGCTCAGGATGATAGATGCTAGTAGAAACGATATCAGCGGTACTCTGAGCCAGTACCTACCTCCCCTCGAGCACCGCTTGCCCACGCTTCGCCGCTCCTACGGCTGGACTGAGTTGTCTCCCGGCTCAGTCAACTTTGAATTTCCACTCTGCCCTTTTTCACTAAGACGTTGCCGCGTTCTGTTAGAAAGACAACTCTATCTCCGGATGTCAGTCTGAGAAGTTCTCTAACAGGGCGTGGGATAGTTGCCTGATACTTTCCAGTCACCTTGGAGTCGCCTAGCCTCTTCATGCAGGAATCCCCATCTGTAGGAAAGTAAGGAAGTATACACGGGCGATAGATGGTGTGTTACCCTTAGTCGTCGGACTGGGTGACGGAAAGTGCCATCTAATAACCGCAAGATTGGCAGTTTCGGTCAAGACCATACAGAGCCGATGCCTCTAACGGTAAGGCATTAGGCGGCGGCAAATGGTTTTTTTGAACGTTCTTATGCTCACTATAGACGTAGATAAGTTCAGAATTGACTAGGTTACACCGAATAATTCCATCATTCGCATGTGATCTTAACAGGTAAAGCAATTCACACGGTCTGTGGGATCGCTTTGCGAGCGGGGAAGGTATTCCACAACCTCTCGAAGAGTTGGTCGTGCAATTCCACGAGAAGCCTATTTGTGGTCCATATTCCCTTGTCAGCACCTTGGTCGGTTCGCAGGTCTTCAGGGGTCGCCTCTATCGCAATAAGTTGGCGAGAATCGACCGTGACGAAATTCTGTCCGAAGGGTTTGTCGAGAACCTTGAACTTCAGCACTTCCGCGACTTCGCGCGCTACCGCAGCGTTCCCCGAATTGACCAGTGAGAGTATACGTACCTCCGCTCCTCGCTCGTTCGCCTTCTCTAGTATGTCACACTGAGCCTTGTACACCCGTATCAGGCCCTCCGCGCTTGTGCAGTAGTTTATGCTCTTCGTGGCATCGCTGAATATCTGGTTCATCTTGTTGATTATGCCCGATCGTCCTTGAACCTCCCAGAACTCATCCGCCTCCTTAGGGACATCACGTTTCACGAACCTATTGGATTCAAATGTCAACATGAGACCCTCGACGACCGATTCTGCCTCAGCCAATTGACGGCTGAGTTTGTTCACCATCGGCATCAGAACCTCGCCCGGCGAGGCTGGGGAATACACCTCGGGTTTTCCCGGGATTATCCGGAGCAACCCCTTCCGTTCGAGCTCGTTAATTGCACCGTAGGTCTTGGTTCGGGGTATTTGGCCGAAGAAGCTTAGTTCACTGGCTTTGATGGGCCCCTTCGAGGCTAGCGTCAAGTAAATTCTAGCCTCGTACTCCGTAAGACCCAAACGTTGTAAGGCGTTAATCTGCCCGTCTTCCACACGTTCCTCCGCAGACAAACCCCATTTCTCCAGATTCTCAGTATTTTCGTGACGTTTCCGCCTCTCCGCCGCCTAAATACGTGCCCTCCGGACAGGCAGCAGCTACCACTCTTCAACGAAAATCGATTGTATGGCGACGGTCGAGTTTGTCATCAATTTGTTCAAGCCTTTCGAGTCAAGGCTCAAGAAGACCATATAGCGGCAAGGTCGTGATGTGGGCATTGACTTAGGCACGACTGACCAGATTCCAAGCCTCGATTCTCAGCCTACTGAGAATATGGGGAATATACACAAATATGGGGAATTAGGTCGTATATTGGGGAAATATCGTTTGGCAGAGATCAAGAAAGTGGATTCCCAGGGCAGGATTTCCTTGCCGGCGCGGTGGAGGAACGAGAGGCTTCACAACTCAGGTGAGGTCATAGTTATCGAGAAAGGGGATTCGCTGCTTGTCAGGCCGAGGGTGAAGCCTGACTTAACTAGGCATTTCGACTCAGTCGAGGTGAGCGTGAATCCTGTTGACTTCGCTGATTACTCTAGGTTGAAGAAAGCGGTCCTGGGGAGACGCGGTAAATGAGATTCGTTGACGCTTCCGTTTTCCTTTACGCTTACCTGAAGCCGAGAAAAGTGATATCGGATGAGGTTGCCGAGGTGAAGAGGGCTGCAAAGTCAATTGTGAAGCGAATAAATTCTGGTGAAAGGGTTGCAACAAGTTTGACTCATCTCTCGGATGTTGCGAATATCCTCGAAGCTTCGATGCCGATTCAAGATAGCCACCCAATAATCTACGACCTAATTCACTCACCTACAATTCTATTGCTCGAACCAAGTAGAGATGACTACGTCGACGCGATCCAGATAGCCGAAGAAGCCATCGTTGGTTTGAACGACGCGGTCGCCTATGTTCTAATGAAAGAAAACGAGATCAAGGAAATTTATAGTTTTGACAAGCACTTTGACCGTTTCGAAGACGCCCGGAGAGTACACGAGTGACAAAGCTCTGATGACCTGCCGAAGAGCATGAGAGTGAGTTTTAGAGATGGATCCACTCAGCGTCTCCGAGTACGCGTCCGTCTCCATCACTCTAGTCTTCCTCACGATCGCTGCGATTTCCGACCTCAAGACCCGCGAAGTACCGGACAAGGTCTGGTTAGCCTATGGGCCTATCGGCCTCGCGCTCACTATCTACCGGATTTACGTAGACCCCTCAGTTTGGTTTTTCACGGCTGTTTCAATGGGTTTGTCAATCTTGCTCGCGTTTGGACTCGTGTTCTTCGGCTTGGCTGGCGGGGCTGACGCAAAGGCGCTGATGTGCCTCGGCGTAACACTGCCCCTTCCCCCCGGTATCGTGAATCCAATACTCGGCTTCGTCCACCCCTTCTTCCCAATCGTCGTGCTGGTCACCGCATATGTTTGTTCGATTTCGGTTGCGTTTTGGATGTTAGGAAGAAATCTGATCTCAATGGTACGCTTGAAATCGGAAATGTTCGCGGGGTTGGAGCGTGAGCCCCCGTGGAAAAAGGTGTTAGCTGTCATCACCGGGTTTCCAACCTCGGTCGCTAAACTGAATTCAACCTTTTACCTGTACCCTATGGAGAAAGTTGTCGAGAACGGAAATGGGGCACACCGAACCCTCCAGATGTATTCTAACGTCGATGTTGACAGAGAACAGGTTGTATCCGAGTTCACAGAATCTCTCAGAAAAGTGAGCCCACGAAACTTGGTCTGGGTAACGCCTGGATTACCGCTTCTAGTCTTCATACTAATCGCCGTAGCAATTACATTGATTGTAGGGGACCCCGTCTTCGCCGGAATCTTCCTAATGCTTCGTCATTAGCGCTGCTGTTTGGTGCCCGTCTTCTCGGTGTTTTCCTACTGTTGGATCAGTAACGGCTGAGCGCGAGTGTGAGCTGGCGCCCCCAAGCCGAGTCTCTTCAGGGGGATTAGCTGATCGGCTTTCTTGACGCCCACGATTAGTACCGCGTTGAGCACGAAGAGACCTAAGAGCCTACCTTCATACGCTAAGAAGGCCGCCACCGATCCTAGGTTTGCGAGCGCCAGGGTGAAGCCAAATTGTTCTACCAGCAGGAAAGTGAAACCGATTGTCACGAAGCCTTCCGAAGCCCTGTGGGTGAGGGACCAGTTCCTGAGAGTTTCGTACATAAGGTAAATCGTGGCTGCGATAATTACGGCCCTCAAGAAGAGCTCCGCACTTGAGGACATGATGCTTGGCGCGCCTAGCGCTTGTGTAACGAATATGGTTCCGAAGAGTCCGACGGTTACCAGGGCGGCTGCGAGTAGATCCGCGAATGTTGATTGCCCGAGTAGCCGAAGCCCGGTTCGGCGGGCGTAGGTGAGGGCGAGGAATAATATGCCGTAGGTTTGCGTTAGCAGGGAGAGAGCGGTCACAGGGAGGCCCAGAAGCGAGGAAGTTGAAACTAGAAAAGGCTCGACAGATTCTACAATGAATGCAACGGCCATGAGGCCGAACCCTGCGGGGATCGCGAGCAGATACGGGACGCGAGACTCACGGCATGGTTTCGCGGTTAAGAAGACTAAGGCTGCCGTAGCTAGGACGGAGAGGAGGTTGACGGTGGTTAGCAGAATGTCAAACGCCATTCTGCTCGACTCCTTGATTAAGCGGCGCGGAAATTGTAGGGTTGGCCATGAGATTCGTTGATAGAGCATTCGGAGAAACACTGCTTGCTTTCGCTGTCGGCTCTGTGACGGGGGCTTTGCTGATTGCATTCTCCGCCACGCTTCGTGAACTTATGATGTTCTTGATTACGACGCGAGCCATCAGCCCTCTGCGTGCTGCAACTACCCTAGGTCTTGTCGCGGTCACGCTGCTCGTGTTCTTGAATAATTGCGTCCCAGTCCTACTCTCCTTCCTGTACCCAGCGATCTTAGCCAAGGTTCGATGGGAGCCCCGCATTCGCGGCGGGACTAGGGTGCGTTTGTTGGCCGTGTTTTCATTGTTGACTGGGGGTTTGCTTGGATTCTTTGACCTCGGGGCCACCTTGATGCTCGCATCGGAAATCAGAGGCTTGACATTAGTGAATCGTTTGCTGGCGACGTCGTGGATCCACGCCCCTCTCGAGTTCCTGTTTGTGTTGATTTGCGTGGCGGAACCGCTTAGGATTGCAAGAGAACGAATTGTCGGCAGACGAATTATCGCATCTTTGCAAGGAGACTTGAAGCTGCTTCTCATTAGTTTAGTCGGCCTCCTCGTTTCTGCAATAATCGAGGTAATTGTTGGCCTCTAGCGACTGTGCCGTGGAGGTATTCGCGCGAACTGTCATCTTTGGTTAGACAACTCCTTTCCGCTCACGCCTTAATTGTTGGGACATTGCGACTGGCGTGTTGACCCAGAAGATCCATGACTTCGTTGTTTTCTGGCCGAGAGCGGAACCCTGAAGAACCATTTCTAGGAGTATGGCTTTCGTTGACTCCCAGTTCTTGAGCCCAGCCTTCACGCGGACATTCTCAACGTCCATGGGAATCTCTGACTTCTTGAGAACCTCCCGGATTCTTTCCTTCGCCGAATTGCGGACACCCATCTTTAACCCTCCCATGAGACTGTCGTGTGGCTTCTCCACAAATCAAGCAATGAGAGAGACCACGCCGGAATAGAGTGGTGTAACCCGCGAACCGCCTACGTGGTTACAGGGCCGCTAGATCATTTAGCCAAGCGTTCAAGCATAAATGAGCCGTCCAGCCGGCTTAACGGCTGCTAAGTTTTAGCAAAACCATATTAGCGAACGGGAATGACTCCTATCTGGGGTTTGATGGATGAGTTTCCTGACCCTTAGCAGGATTTCGACAGCCATTTCTGTTGGCATAATGTCTGGTTTGGCCTTAACTGCGTCTACGATCAGCAAGTTTGCACTGCACAGTCAGTTTGTGATCTTGAATGAGTATACCAACGGCAGCACAGACTTCGCTATTGATGCGACTGGATTCATGAAATCGCTCTTAACACTGATGCTCTTGGTCTTCGCTGGCGGCCTAGCCTTAGGACTTCTCATTACAAAGAGAGACCGAAAGATTACAGAGTAGCTCAATCCCGATCGCGAAATAATGAAGCACACCTTACTTTTTTGGCCGAGATAAACTGCAATGACCTAGCGCGTTTAGAGATTAGCGAGAATCGATAATCAGGTTGAAAATGTCGAAACAGTCCTCACGTGGATAGACCATTTTAGAAGCAAATTGCCTTACCACGCCTGAATAGAATGGCGTAACCTTCCAAGCGCAAACACGGTGACAGCAGCACCATTACCATCACTAAACATTTGCTAAGCCTGTTGAAGTTTGGGGGAGGTGAAACATCTAAATGATGACTATCATGGGTAAACAATTCAGCAGGCGCGGAGTTTCAGTCATCATCGCCGCACTTCTCCTCATCGCCATAGCCGTCGCAGCCGCCGTACTACTCTACGTTTTCTCCATCGGACTAATGGGAAGCTTAGGCAGCAGCGGAGGCCAACAAACCAAAGACCAAGTAATCCTCGAGGCATACGACTGGAGCGGGTCGGCTAAACTCATTCTCAATCTCAAGAACGTTGGCTCTTCAACAGTTAACTTAGCTGGCGCCAGCGCTGACTATTTTGTGAACGGAGTTAAAGCATCAGCGGTGGGGGACTGCGCTACCCCAGTTGTGACGCCTGGAGCTGCGACATGCCAAGAAACGCTAACAGTTCAAGCCACAGGCTCACTCGCAGGTGACGTCACTGCGGGGTCTGCATACGCAGTTAAACTGGTGTTGCCAGACGGTGGGGTCTTCTCATACACCGCAATAGCCGGACAGGCCAGTTAAAGGAAGGAATCAAAACCCTCCTTCCTCTCTTTCTTTTTCTCAATAATCATTAGCGTGATTAACTACAAGCAAAAGTACCATCGAGCCACACTGTCCTAGAAGTTTCCAAGACACATCGCAATCATACCCCAGTAGTCGTACGATCTTTGACCTGCAACACAAACAGCGTTTGAATGGTATTTGGATGATGTTTGCACGGTGTTTGGGGAGTGTTGAAGCGAAGAAGGATGATTTTCGCCATATTTCGCGACTTAACGCGAGGAGGAACGGTGAGACGCGAATAGATGAAGGAATATTTCGCGCATAAGGCGGATCTTCGCAACCAAATCAGCGGAGAACATCAGCAAAACGCCGGACAGCGCGCCCAAACGATGCAGAACGTCAGCAGAAAGACGCCAGAATCGGCGTGACTGCGCCGACAAGTTGTCGCACGTGTGACATGGGCTAGTGAGGTCTCCTTTATCTGCTACAAAGAAAACTTGGCGAGTTCGGGTCAGGTAATCTTGGAGTATTGTAAGACGTACATGTCCGCGACGAAGTAGAGGTACGGTTGAGATAGCCCAGGTTGCCATTGTGAAGGTTCAATTAACGTCCCTTTAACGTACATGCGAGATCCTTGCGACAGTGGCAGTTGGTTGCTTTGCCTACAGTCGTCTAGTCCACACGTGAAGATTAGTCGAATTAGGGACCCAGAGTCAGTTTCCAGATAAAATACGACCTCGTCTGAATATAGGCATAGGAGTGCCTGACCACATTGTGGACTAGTCGTGACATAATGGTAAATTCCATAGTATACCACTGAAATGTAGCCTTGATACGTTTTCGTTGGTGAGTGCCAATGGATGGATTGAGAATCACCCGCGGTCACGGAAGCGAGACCGGTGGTAGCTGCCATCAACAGGAATATTGAACACAGGAGTCTACGCGTCTCTTGACCATGCATATCCAAGCCACCCCTAGCAATGGCTAGGGAGAATTCGGTGTGGCACGCTAGAAAGAGTGCCGTCACCGTTTTACTCAAACTAAGGGGACACGAAGAATATCCAAAGCAGAAGCTAAACAGCCTTCCAGCTGATTCGATTGGCGCTTAAGATTCGGCCGGTGAGGTTGAACAAATCAATCTACGTTAGAATCCCCAATGACATCGCGGACCTCATAGGGATAGATGGGGAAGCTGATGTAACTCTAAGGCTTCAAAACACTGGAGAGGAATTTTTCCTCATTTACGCGGTTCGAAAGCCAGGCTCGAAGCCGTTGAACTTGACCGGTGAGATAGCTATAGTTCCGTCAAAAGTAGCTAGTGACAGATAGTCCAACTGGAGGGCGAAGCCACGAAGATGGACCTCAAGCTCCCCTCGCGCCTATCGCGACCGGGGAAGCACGCTCCCGTAGCCAAGGCTGTGCTTGAGGTCATAGCTGCGCCTCCTGTAGCGGAAGTCCCCTCAAGTTTCAAGGAAGTATACCCGCTAATCGAACCCTACGCTTACGCTGCCATAGCCCGCGAGCCGACGACAGGCGGCATGCTGTATTTCGTCATCGAACCTACGCTGCTCGAAGAAGAAAAAGTGCTGTACAAGAAAATCCACAGCATACTGGTCGAAGAGCTGGACGTGGATGCAAGAAAAATCGGCTCGTTAGAAGAAGCGGCGAAATTCCTGAGAAAGGAAGTTGAGAAGAGAGTTAAGGAATACAAGTTCAAAATCGCTGCTGAAACCCTCGACAAACTCATGTACTACTTGGCAAGGGACCTCGTAAACCTAGGTCGCATAGAACCCATAATGCGCGACCACATGATTGAAGACATAAGTTGCGATGGACCAGGGGGTCCAATTTACGTTTGGCACCGCCAGTTCGAATCCATCCCAACGAACATAAGATTCGAAAACCCCAAAGAACTAGACAACTTTGTCGTGAAACTGGCTTACCTATGCAACAAACACGTCTCAATCGCCTCACCTATGGTTGACGGAGGCCTCCCGGACGGCAGCCGAATTCAACTTACCTACAGCAAAGAAGTGACCCGACGCGGCAGTAGCTTCACAATTAGACGATTCAAAGCGGACCCACTCACAATAACCGACATGATCACATTCAACACGATAACCTCCGATATCGGAGCCTATCTGTGGTATGCAATCGAGAAGAAAGCCTGCATACTTGTCGGCGGCGGAACCGCGTCTGGAAAGACCACTCTCCTGAACTGCATCTCCATGTTCATCATGCCCGACGATAAGGTCATCACGATTGAAGATACGCCAGAGATGAACATTCCACACGAAAACTGGATAGCTTCAATCGCACGCGTAGGCTTCGGGTCAGTTGGAAGCAGCGCCGAGATTTCCACATTCGACTTGTTAAAGGCAGCCATGCGACAAAGGCCGGACTACGTTATAGTCGGTGAGGTCAGGGGTGAGGAAGCCTTCACTCTCTTTCAAGCAATGGCGACGGGTCACGGTGGCCTATCCAGCCTGCACGCCGATTCGGTCAGGGCAGCCGTCCGAAGGCTTGAATCAGCTCCGCTGAATATCCCACGAACACTTCTACCAACCCTCCATTTGATCGGAGTCCAATCACGGTTGAGGATAAATGGCAGGCCGGCTCGGAGACTGGTGCAGCTTACTGAAATCTTGGGTATAGACCCGAGTTCCGGCGAACTCGACCTTAACGACCTCTATAAATGGGAACCTCGGACGGATTCTTTCACGTATTCTGGCCGAAGCCAAACGATCGAAAGGCTCGCGGAGAGGGCAGGGGCTACTCTGGAAACCGCGAGAGAGGAAATTCAACGCCGTAAGACTGTTTTGGATTATCTTGTGAAGAAGAACATTCGCAGGTATAGGGAAGTCGGCGCAGTCATCCGAGACTACTACGCGGATACGTCGAAGACGTACGAACGCGCGAGGCTAGCGTTGTTGAGTGATTAGAACATGACCAAGACTCCGAAGAAGGCGACTCAGGAAGGCACCGTATCAGCCCTCAGAGCGCCTTGGTTGCTTGCTTTCCAGTACCTCGGAACAAGGATGCAAAAGTATCTCCCGCATTTCGCCGACCTCGGGTCAAACCTCCAGAAGGCAGGAATCAAAATCAGCCTGCATTCATACGCAAGCATGACCGTGCTGTTATCGGCTCTATCGTTCATTACGGGTTTCTCGGCCACTCTAGCTGTGGCGATCGTGTTTGGCCTTCCTATCTTCCTGGCAATTTTGTTCGCGTTTTGGGGCGAGTATTCTTTCAGGCGCTCTCGTCTTCGGGATGCTCTATGGGCTTCCAGGCTTCCTCGCTACTAGCCGTCGCAAGAGAATGGACTTAGAACTCCCGTACGTGACAAGCCACCTGTCAATTCTAGCTGCCGCCGGAATGCCACCGGCGCGCATGTTCAAACTTCTCGAAGATTCACGAACCACGCCTGAAGTCGCCTCTGAATCGAACGAGATAGTGAGGGATGTGGAGATACTAGGAAACGACGTTATCACCGCTCTAGAGGCCGAGCGGGAACGTTCTCCGTCCAAAGTTTTCGCCGAAGTTTTGGAGGGCTTAGTGGCGACGATTCGGTCGGGGGGGAACATGAAGGGCTACCTGCTCGATGCGACTCGCGTCATGATGGACCTGCGCCGGGTGGCGGCGAAACAACTGCTTGAAGGCCTCGCTGCCTTTGCCGAGGTCTATGTTACTCTACTCGTGGTATTCCCGCTGCTGATCATTGTGATGTTCTCGGTCATGGCCATGATTGGAGGTGGGCTTGGAGGATTTTCTGTCATTACCATGATGACGCTTGTGACTTATGGAATCATTCCGATATGTGCGGCCGTCGTTATCGTGATGCTCGACGGCATCTTGGTGGAGGATTAGTATGCCAAAGATCGAACCTAGAGAGAAACGACTGGTTGCAATCGTCTCTGGCTCCCTAGGGGCTTTGATAGTGATAGCTACCATTGCAACTCTCATTCTGTTTCGAGGTGTAACCCTGCCGTTGAAATGGGACCAACTTCTCGTGTTCGGATTGATCATATGCCTGTTCCCGCCCGCGACCGTTGAATACCTCGACCTGAGGTGGCAGCGTGGAATAGACAGGAACATCCCAAGACTTTTGCGAGAGATAGCGGAGTCAGGCAGAACTGGTTTGACTCTGACTAGAGCAATTGAGGTTTCTTCCGAGAGGGACTACGGCCCGTTAACTCCGGAACTGAAACGGCTCCTAGCCCAGCTCTCCTGGGGCGCAACCCTCGATGAGGCAATGCGGGCGTTCGCGACGCGGGCAAGAACGAAACTCGCACAAAGAACGGCCACATTGATTACCGAGGTCGCGAGGTCTGGCGGGGACACGCAAGAGATAATGGAGCAGGTGAACAAACACATTGGTGAACTACAGACCATAGACCGAGAAAGATACGCCCAGATGAGGCCTTACGCAGTCGTCGTCTACATCGCTTTTGGCGTCTTCCTATTCACAGATATCATGCTAATCCAGACATTCTTCACGCAGATCGTCAATATGCAGGCCAGCGTTCTCCAAACCGCAGGTGGCGGTGGCAGCGTGTTCGGCGGGATAGGAAGCATCAACATCGCACTTCTGAAAACAATACTCTTCCACGCCACCATCATACAAGCGATCTTCGGAGGTCTAATCGCGGGCAAGATGAGCGAGGGAAAACTTGGCGCTGGCTTGAAGCACACGGTCGCCTTGCTCCTCATCACGTTCATGGCGTTCTTCATCTTCGTCTGGGGTTTGTAGAAGATTGAGAAAACACGTTGCCGCGGTGGGCGATCGAATATGGCTCTGCCTCTAATCCTCACCATTGCCACTGGGCTAGCGCTTGTTATCCTCGCCTATTTCTTCGCCCTGCTCGCTAGGAACCAAGCGGTTTTCATACCTTTATCGCAGAAAACGATCGACAAAATGTTGAGAATGGCGGACGCAAGACCTGACGATTTGCTTTTTGATTTGGGGAGCGGGAATGGGAGGGTTGTGATCGCCGCGGCCAAGAACTACGGAACCCAAGCTGTCGGGATAGAGAAGAGCAGGATCCTCGCATGGTTGAGCAAGATGGCGATCAAAGAGAACGGAGTGCAAAATAGAGTCCGCATAGTAAACGCGGATTTCTTTGGGCAAGATTTGTCACAAGCAACAATAGTTACGGCCTACCTTTCCCGAAAGATAAACTGCAAGCTCGAACCTAAACTTCGCAAGGAATTGAGGGACGGAACTAGGATTATATCAGCTGATCATACCTTCAACCTCCCCGAGACCGCTAGGGCGAAAACCGGCCATTTCTGGACTCATCTCTACATAAAACGATAAAATCGGTCTTATGACCAGCAGTACTTGAGGAGCATCAATGTCGACGACTCTCAGCTGTTACCGTAAGGCGGCAATTGAGGGTACAGCAAGCATATGCAAAGCATTAGCTAAACTTCTCGGCTGCGGGTCGGACTTGACGCAAAGGATTGGGCCTGTAAAGCTCAACGAATCAATAGATGTGCTGATTCCGGATAACGCTATGGATCTCATACTAATCGACTACAATGGGCTCAGGACTCAACCGCACGGCCTTTCATCCGCCAACCAGATTCATGACAAGGCTCCCGGTCGGAGGGCAGGTGCATGAGAAGAAAATGGAGGAATAGATTAGGCGTTAGTACTGTAATCGCGAACATGCTGATGATTCTGATAACTATGTCACTTGCGGCGATATTGGTGGCGTGGGCTGGTACATCGTTTGGGGCGTTCAGTAGCGGCTCCCAACTCTTCTTCTCGCAGAGGGGCCAAGCGCTTCAGGAAAGATTCGTCATTGAGGAGGTGTTCTTCAACTCGACGGGGACCAATCATAACATAATGATTTTTGTGAGAAACGTGGGTTTAATAGACGTAGTAATCTCGGCCATTTACGTTAATGGGAATCCGGGGCTATCCTTTGGCCCACCCCAACCTTGGCTCTGCCTGAACATGAACCCTTGCCCAGTCCCGCCTACATCCAGCACCAAGCTTGATCTCGGAGTTCAGCAAGTAGTTGAATTCAACTTGAATTATGGAAGTACTTGGACTTCAGGGACAGTCTTCACGATCATTGTTGCGACCCAGCGCGGTAATCAAGTCATGGCCACGGCTCGCGGGCCATAGGGGACAAGATACCTTGGGAAAGTTGCGGGTAGGTCGCAGGGCCGTCAGTAACATGATAAGTGGCATCATTGTCCTTGCCCTCTTCCTAATAGCGCTCGGCGCGATGGTCGCTTTCACTCAACAATTCGATACCTATCAAAGTACTGTCGACTCAATGTCGCAGCTAGACATCAACCGCAACGCAGAGAAAATCCAGCCGGTTTATCCGGGTCTGAAGGGAGGATTTCAGGCAAGCGGCTGCAGTACATGTAATCAGTACAATATGTCACTAGCCAACATTGGCAATATTGCCGTTCAGCTCGCTCGAATTTACATCAACTCGACCGCGCAGCCTCCGGGGTGCACACCAACGAACACCAAAATCAAGAGCCTATGCATTCTGACTCCACAATCAAGCCCTACACCCTTCGGCTTCGACTCGTATGATTCCTACATTAACCCGGGAGAAACTAACCATATTGTTCGCTTGTGGCTTCCTCAGACGGTTACTCTTCCAAACGTGACTCTCACACCAAGCAACAGCATCTGGATCGTAACAAATCGCGGCCGAGTCTTCTCATTCAACTGGCCCTTCCCACCCGCAGGCCAAGGCGTTCCAGGAGCCGGAAGTCCGCCAACGATCTACGCGGGAGTTATGGCTGTCGCATATAACGGGACTGACAATAGCGCATCGGACGCTTGTCATACTGAAAAAGGAACCACATTGCCCGCCGGAGGAGCGAGTACCACACTTCACTACGTAAATCCTTGGATTACATCAACTGTGATGAGTGACCTGGCGGCGGGTAGCACGGATCTCTACGTCGCCGTGTACTCCTCTAATTCTTTGAGCGTGCCGGTAACCTTCAGCTGGGGAGGGATGGTAATTCTAACAGCTGATGCCGCCTCTTCATCTAAACCATGGTACATTGGCGGTCCCTATGTAGGAATAGTGTACAATCAATCGGGAGTTCGTCACTTCGCTGCCAGGGGAACGAATGTGGCCATAAACCCCGGCAACGACTACTACCTAATCTTTCAAATAACGCAACAAAATCTGTCGCCAAAGACGCCTACCCCTCCGGGAGACTCGTTCTCAGGGACGGCCGCCATGAACAACGGATATGGGGCTTCGGGTGAAGATGCCAGCTTCCGGCAAATAGACGTCTTCCTGAACGGCCTCTACGTGAGAACTGGTTGCACTTAATGTAAATGCGGGCGAGATTGTTTGCTTAGTCTTCGGTTTGGGCGTCGCGCCGTCAGTAACATACTTGGCGGTATCATTGCCTTGTCCATCATCATCTTTAGCTTAACGACGACGGTAGTCGTCAATCAACGGTATGATGCATACGAGAACCTTGCTGAGACGATGGCGCAGAAGGATGTCAACCGCGCCTCTGAAGCGGTCGTGGCCCTTTATCCTGGACTAGTAGGCGGGTTTCCAGCCAAATGCGGTACCGGGTGCAACCTCAACCAGTATAACATGTCTCTCGCGAATGAGGGTGGGGTCGGAGTTCAAATCGCGAGAGTCTACATAAACTCAACGGCCCAATCTAGTCAGCCGAGCCAAAATGGTTGCACAACATCGATTACTCCGCCCGGACCTTGCGTGCTCAATCCGAGCGGTAGCATCACATCCTTCAGCTTTGCCCAGAG
This sequence comes from Candidatus Bathyarchaeota archaeon, assembly GCA_963733055.1. GTDB lineage: Archaea > Thermoproteota > Bathyarchaeia > 40CM-2-53-6 > 40CM-2-53-6 > FEN-987. The sequence continues at coordinate 1,121,156 of CAVTBR010000001.1, read as the reverse complement.
CGACTCCTTTATTTCGTCAGGGGAGTTCAACCACGTCGTGCGTTTGTGGCTCCCTCAAAGCATCACGCCTCTTCCGAATGTAACTCTCACTCCTAGCGATAGCATCTGGATAGTCACGAGTCGAGGACGAGTATTTTCATTCAACTGGCCCTTCCCGGCAACAAGTCAAGGGGTAGGCGGCACCGGCACTCCACTAAACATCGAGGCCGGGTCAATGAAGATCGCCTATAATGGCACGACCGGCGCGTACAACAGCCAGAACGACCCGTGCCATAAGGAGACACCCCAACCGTTGACTGCGGGAGGGACGGGCCCACTCTACTTCTTGAACCCGTGGACAACTCCCACGATTGTATACTCAATTACTATTCCAAAGTCAGCCCAACTCTCCCAGTCATTCTCCCCGCCTTGCGCACAGTGCTTTTTCGTCTCGGTCTACAGCGCGAACACTCTCAGTAACCCAATAAGCTTCAGTTGGGGGCAAATGACGATCCTGACAGCTAGCTCGACCTCAAATGGAGATCAACTCTTTCTCGGCGGACCCTACGTTGGTACGGTCGTGAACAATCAGTTTTACCCATACGGAACTAACGTGGTTGTACAACCCGGTCAAACTTTCTACCTAATATTCAAAATAATGTTCTCCGATTATCCGAACCCGAAAAGTTATTCGCCTTCCGGATCAGGAGACATGTTTACTGGTACCGCAACCGTAAACAACCTAGGCCCAGCCTATGGCGCCGCCTCTGGTACAATAGGTGGTGGATACCAAGGCTTCGTGATTGCTGTGGACGGCCTCTATGTCCGGAGCAGCGGCTGCTAAGTAAGGCGGGTAATGTCTAATTGCACCGAGTACGGTTTCGGAGGCGGGCGGTCAGCAGCATCCTCGGCGGAATCATAATTCTCACCCTGTTTCTCAGTGCGTTCACTAGTCTGGTATTAATCGGTCGGCAATACGACATCTACGAAAATCTCAATTATGGTATGAATCAGCAGAACATTGACCGCTTATCCGAGAATCTCACGGCCGTATATCCCGGACTGATCCAAATCAGTCCTAGTCTGTGTACGGTATGTCAATACGATATGTTGTTAAGCAATCAGGGTGGTGTGGCCATTCAGATCGTGCAAGTGTATATTAATACAACAATAGGGGGGGCTGCGGGGTGCACTTTTGCTCCTCCAACAGGAAACATAGGACCGTGTGCTTTGGGACCAGCCCCTCTAGCGAATTTGCCCGCCAACTTCAGGTTCAGCCAAAGCGACTCTTATCTCAACGCGGGGGAGTTTAACCATACTGTCCGTTTCTGGCTACCCTTCAATTTGCCGAACTCCGGCCTCCAGGGACCTTCCTCTCCCGCTAACACTCTCTGGATTGTTACCTCGAGAGGGCGAATCTTCAATTTCCAATTTCCTTTCGCGGCGAACCCCCTGGCCATCCCCGGCTTTGTACCGAACCTAATCAGAGGAGATACTAAGATCGCTTGGTGTACCTCCTCAAATTGTTCTCTTCCCGTTGACAGTAGTCAGTCATCTACATGCCATGCCGAAGCCCCTGAGCCCCGATCCGGACCGAGCTCCGTGGGGACCCTCTATTTCGTGAACCCCTGGGTTGATCCTACAATCATCCAGAATGCTGCTGCGAGCAGCCCCTCTGAACTCATTTATGTTTATGTCAGACTGAACAATACCTCCGGAGGCACTCTCCAAGTGAGCCACGGCACGATCATTCTAGAGGCAGCCGACTCAGGGTCGAATTCAAAGATGTACTTCATCGGCGGTCCCTATGTCGGGGCATACTACCCCGTCACTTCACCCACTCTAAGTGCGACCGCAACAATAGACCCCTTGAACCCAAACGCAGCCAGTGGAATGAATGGCACATTCATAGCGCTATTTCAACTGGCAACGTATGACCAAAGTCTTTCCAGCGGCGGAGTACCGAACGGGGCGATATTCGTGGGCAGCATAGCCATAAACAATGCAGCGCCAGGCATCGGATATTCATCACTTCTCGGATTTACAGCCGGCCTCTACGCGCGACCCTGCGCCACATTCACTCCTTGACACTCTATATTACGACGATTGAGAATAACGTCTTGGCAATAAGCTGTGAGAAGAATACGAGTTACCAAGAAATATCTGAGATCACGACTAAACTTCGATCATGCATCCGCAATGTAGATAAGCGTTCAGTCAGCGAAGAAGGCACGTGAGGACGGCGGCTTCTGAGACGAGGGTCCCTCTCGAAAAAGATCATTCCTAAGAGAGCCTGAGATATCACGAATCTCTGGTACCCAGAATCCTTCCCTCTCGTTCAATAGTAGGTCGGATAGGGCTCCATGCTGAACAGTTTTACAAACTCCTTCGGGGTGATGTATTCTCTTACACGAGCCTTCTTGTAATCTTCGTCGAAGGAGACGAGGTACTCGAGCTTGAGATGTCTCAACGCGACAAGGTTTTCAAGGTCTTTTTCCTTAATTGTGCCCTTCAACTCTCTCATTTTCCGCGACGTGATTTCGCGGTGGACTATTCTCTGGGCAAGGGTTTCAATAAACCGTCTGGCGAGGTATGCCGCTTCTCTGCTCACTTCCTCCCTGAAGAAGCGCTCAACTTCCTCTACAACGAGGTCCGAAACAACCACCTCGAATTCTCCCAGCTGCGCGAGAAGTATGACCAACCTCGAATTGCAGGCTTCCAGACGCCCATAAATGAAAACGTTGGAGTCGAGGAAGGCCACGCTAGGCCTCTTGCTCAAGTCTTCTCAACGCCCGAGTGATTTCCGCGTGGGACAGTTTCTTGCCACTTCTGCTGACCGCTTCGCCGAGTTGCTTCCAGTAGTCGCTTGCAGGCCTGATCAGCCCGTAAGATTCGCCGAGCTTCAGGATCCCGGCTCGGAGGGCCTCTGATTTTGTGCCAAAGTAACCTCTCTGAACGAGCTCGTTAAGAATTTCAGCAGTTGTTCCACTTAGCCTTAGCAGAAGCTTTTCCTGGGTCATTTCGCATCTGGCGAATGTATAACGAATAGCTATAAAAAAGTTATATTCAGATTTGAGTGACCAATAAGTCCAACAACTGGATTTGCAGTCAGCAAAGCATACGGCGATTCTCCTTGAGTTACGCTGCTTGTCCAGCGATACAAGAATAGGAGAAGATTGCGCCGTCCCTTGATACGATCTTCACCGTATAGGCGATACCGGGACTGGCCGAGAAGCCGGTCGGTAACGGGAAAGACACCCAGCATGTCCCTTGCACGTTCAACACGCCTTGTGGCGACTTGCATCCGGTCCCAAACTTGAGGGCGGTTGTATTTCTGGTTCCTGAGATGTAGAAATCGGACATCGTCACCTTAGCTGCTCCAACGTTTCTGAGAGTTAGGTTCAGCTGGGTGGTTAAGGGGGGGCAAGGGTTGGAGTTGCAAGAGGTCCAATCGTAGTAGTCTAATGAGACCTGTTCTAGGTACGGTTGTGAAACGGCTGCGCCTTGGAGGCGTCCCATGAGGCCTGAGGAGTAAGCGTACAATAGAACTGCCGCCGCTACGGTTATCAGAATCAATAGCATAGCGGCTATGATTTCGGAAGCTCCTCTGCGCCCTAACATCTTCAGTTGGCCTCCGGGGACCTGGCTTAGGTCAAGTGTTCCTTCAGTACGCTTCCGTCGCAGAAGGCTTGCATAGCCTCCCTAAGTGATGGTCCCTCGAAGAATGGTAGTTTTGCGTCCTTAAGCAGCGCCTTGGTGTCTTCCGGTAAGGCAGGCGTAGCGATAAGATATGCTTGGGAAGGTTTCACGTCTCTCGCTTTGGCGATGTAATTCTTGAAAACGTCCGGTTCTGTTGCGTAACCTTTGACGATCACATCGATCGCGACGGTTCTTTCTTCGCCCCTCCAACCTTTCTTTGCCAAGGTCAGCACGATATTGAAAGAATGGGACTGACCCGATTTACCCACAAGCGAGTATGGTGCTTTCACGGTCAAGCCTAAGTTTTCTAGGTACGCGATTGCGTCCGCGTAAACGAGCACTTCTCGCCTGATGCTGTCCATCAAGTCTCTGTTAAGCTCGTATTGGTAGACTGGGACGAGAGTTACGCGCTCGGTTGGGAACTCGTGGTGTTTTGGTCTGCAGAAGTGTGAGTGGTTTGGGTTGTTGAACGAGTTCTTGCACTTATTACATTCATACCAGACACCGATAGCCCTGTACTCCACCCCGAAATCATGGAGTACGGTTTGGCACTTGGGGCAGATTATCTGCTCCCCTTTCCTGAAGCTCTCCTCGTTCCCCACTTTACCGCACTTCAGGTGCTCGAAAAGGTGTGTACGGTTGATATCGTGCGAGGCGCATTGCGGGCAGAAATAACGTGTACTCACCTGCGTTGAGTCACAGTTCGGACAGGCGGGGACCTTGTCGACGAGCTGAGAGATTAGGACGTTGGCGGAGGTCATTTCGTCAAGCAATTGAACGACATCTGTAGAGGTTTCGCCTAGGATTTTTTCGACCTGCTCGAATCTGAACTCGTCCGAGGGAAGTAGCGTTGCCGTCAGTATGGTTTGAGGGAATTCGAGTAGAAATTCCAGAAGCTTCCGTGCCTCAGGTTTCGCGTAAATTCCAGTCGGAGCCGTTTCCTTTACTTCACTCGCCACAACCAACTCGCTCAACCCTATGTTGTTGTCTGTAGGCTAACCTCGAAGCCGTCTGGTGTAATCCTGTAACCGAGCATCCGCTTCGCAACTCGGATCCCACGTATCTTCTGGATTTCCATGACCCGAGCCTGAGCGTCCTTATTCTCGGCGTCGTGGAGTACGAAGCAACCGCTAGCTAGCATCGTCTCGACCCCGAACTTCTCAACAGTAGGAGTCGTCGTGTCGGTTAGGACAAGAGTTGTCAGTTCTAGTTCGGAGAGTGCGCGGAAGAATTGGAGCAGCTTGAACCTGTACTCGGACTTGGTTTTGTAGACACCGGCGATGGCGTCCAGGGAGTCAATCACGCATCTCTTCGCCGCTACCCTCTTTCGCGCGCTCGCTATCGCCCCGAGAAGGCCATCCAAGTTGAACGACTCGCTCGCCAGAACGCCGCCCCGAATCTTCAGCTCTGCACCAGGCCGTTCTTGGTATGGGGCCGCGTCTAGTAGCACGAGTCTTCCTTGGCTTTCCAAGTCGAACAGGTTGAAATTGAAACGCATCATATTATTGGCTATGACGAATGGTTGTTCTTCAAGCGAGGCGTAAACGCCGCTCTCGCCGTGCTGCGTTGCTCCCCTGAAAATAAATTGTGCAGCCAAAGTCGTTTTTCCGGTCCCTGGGGCGCCTATGATTGAATAGGCGTAGTTTCTTAGCAGCCCTCCCTCCAGCGCCTCGTCTAAGCCTGTAATTCCAGTTTTGGCTCGCGCAGTCGCACTCAATTCTTCAACCCTTCTTCCATTCCTCGATTCATCCAAACTCAACTCGAAGTCGCTTTGATTTGTTGGGTCTAATCACCGCTACGATAGCCTGCTCGAATTCCGGAGATGCAAGCAACACTTCACCCTTCCCCAAGGAGGGTAGAAGAGCCCATAACGAATCTGATACGTTTCCTGTAGATTGGCGTAGGGCTTGTAGGTTCGGGGTTGATCCCAACTTGTGAACGAATCGGGTGTTGCATAATTCTATCAGTTCCGACGGGAGAAGGGCTGGCTGTTGTGAAACGATTCCTAGTCCCAATCCTCTCTTCCTTCCTTGCCGCGCCATCTCGGTAAGCATCGAGATTGTCGCGAGCATGCGGTCGCTCTTTCCTTTACTGATGAATGTGTGAATTTCTTCAACGAAGAGCATGAGCGGGGGTGATTGTGGGTGGTTTGTTTTGTACTTGAAAACTTCCCTAAGGTAATGGGCAACGCAGAGGTTTCGCAAAAGGTCTGAGGATTCGCTTACATCGATAACCGAGATTCTTCCCGGAACGCACAGCATCTCGGCCGTGATCTTCTCGTATGGGGCGTCGATGATTCCGGTTCGGTCTGCGAGGGAGAGTTTGGTGAAGAGGCCCATGTGGGCTTCAGCCACGACCTCTGGGACAGTTGCCTTATCGATCTGTCCCTCAATCCGCTTCTTCAACGTACTCAATACGCTGCTCAGGGCGTAGGCTTGGAAGCTCCCCGACATGTCCTTGGTCTTTTTCGCGATGTCGAGGAAATAGACGCGCTCGAAAGGTGTTAAACCTAGAACTTCGGAGAATATCTCCAAGTCTAGCTCTGAGAAGGGAATACCGAACTTCTTTGCGTCGGGGTTGAGGCTGCTGTTCGGGGCGGGTACGTAGACGCGAAGGTCTTTGACTCCCTCGGGTTTCTCGCCGAATTCAGCGAGCGTTGTGACTAGTTCTCCTGTAGGTTCGTTCATCCTGACGTACTCGCCCTCGATATCGAAGATCAGAACTCCCCGTCCTGTTTGAATTGTCTGTTCGACGATAACTTGGAGGGTGTTTGATTTTCCGCTTCCAGTTGTCCCGAAGATGCCAACATGTCTGACCAGGGAGGTTGAGTGGAGTGAGACGTTGACTCCAGGTTGGCCCAGCAACCGTCCCAGTTTCAAGTCGCCTGTAGCTCCAAGGTAGTCTTGGGTGCTTTCGGCATCGAGTAACGTGACTGCGCTTTCGGGTTGGGGCCGACTTTGGATGGCTGTCTTTCGCCCGCCCACTATCATTGCACTCAACTCTAACGCGAAATAGGTTGACCGCGATCCTTTGGGGTAGAAGGGTCCGTCGACAATTCTAGCAACAAAAACTGGGCCCGACGGATCATTCACCTGCACATAGACGCCGCGGGGGGGCTTCGAATGTTCGCATTCCATGTAACAATAATTGCTCTCACCCTTCGCTAAACCCTCATCGAAGATCACATGGCCCACCACAGCCTCACGGGACTGAGTTGGTTCGCTCAATCGAGTTGCAGTCATCTTGATGCCTCCTACTTGGTCACCTTTTGAAACACGCCTTCGCCGAAGACCTCGAGAATATTCCGTGCAAGTATTTCGGCTGTCGCGCCTTCCGCGACAGATATTCTATTGGTCTCGGCAACATCTTTAGCCTGCTCCGACAGTCGCGGAATTGCTCCGAAAATAGCAAAGCTCGGCTTTGCCTCCAGTAATTTCACGTAGAATTCCAGGACGGGTCCGACGGAGATCTCGGAATCGCTCGAAGCCAAATCTATGGCTGCAACAGACGCATCCTTTCGTGCAACAATCGAGAACTGAACGTTCCTTCCCTTTCCAGCAAGTCGTCCGGGGATGTCCAGTTGGAAATTATTCTTTTCGAGCATATCGGCGATTATGGGCACACCCAGTTGTGATCGAATCTCGCCAATTATCTTCTCGTTCATATCGTAAACTTGGATGTCTGTGATGATGCCTGTTTGAAGGTTGAAATCAGTTTCGCATTTTCTGCAATAGAAACTCTGCGCCGGATCCTCGAAGTGGGCACCGCACTTGTTACAAGTGCAGACGAGCCCAATGAGCCGCTGTTCCTCTGGTTTCTGAAGCGACTTCTTGCACGTCGGGCATATCATGCTACGGCCGACGCGAAACGATTTCTCATTATGGATAGTTCCGCATGCAAGATGCTCAAGCATCCGGTTAATCGCAATATCGATGGAGGCACAATTCGTACATTTGAATCGCGCAAAAACGTTCGAGGGCGTACCGCACTTCGGGCAAACGAGTATCTTCTCGAATAATGAGGCTTTCAGAATGCCAATGTCGACCATCCGCTCAAGAAGAGCGGTGTCCATGAGAGCTTTAGCTCCTCCTTCGGCTTCCACAAAATACTTGGGAACACGGTCTGCACCAAATTCAGGGTCAAGCGCCCTTCTTGAACCGTAGATGAAATGATTGCACAACTGTTGGACTTCGGGAAGGCCGTAATTCCTACCTCTCAGTTTTTCGGCGATCGATTCGTTTGTCTTCGCCATCGAATACGCCATAGCTTCAGATTGGGAAATTCGCTCTCGTAGCCGCTTTGAGGCAGTCTCGTACTCTTGGTTGCTTATCTTCCGAGAATTCATTTGAACCTCAAGGCTAGCGAGCTCGTGCGTCAATGCCTCTATGTCGCCTAGAGGGTCAACGGCCGGCTCACTAGAAGGCACTCGTGATCGTCTCATTGCATCGCGTGAGTCACAGCAAATATAAGTAATCCGTCACCGCACCGGGCACGTTGCCGTCTCTATGAAGAAAATGAGAGCTATTTCGGCCTGCCTTGTTGCATTCATCTATGTTACAATGCTCTTTGGGAGCGGTCAGCATGTTAAGGCCGTGTCTGGGCAAATCTCCACGGATCAGGCCATTTATCCCATATGGGGGGTTGGCGGGACGGTCAGGGTTACCTTTCAGAATCTCGCGACAAATGTCACCTATTACCTCTGGCTCGAAAAACCAACGCAACTCCTACCCTACGCCTTGGGTGTTCATTTCACCTCCGTAAACGGCGCCTCCGTACCCCCGGTCCAGTTGACCATAGCCTCATCGGACCCTCCGGGAACCTACGATCTCACCCTATCGACCTCTCCAATAACAGATACAAAAGAAGCCACGGTACACTTCGGGGTTTCAGGAACGGATTCGCAATCATACGAGAGAACGAGAACGGTAGTAGTTGCGGGTGGGGGCTTCGCGGCCAATTCCTCAATCGCGTTGGAGGTTGCGGGAGCGAACAAGACTTTTCCAGGATTCCCAATGAACATTACAGCTGGAGCCACTGGAGAGTACAAGTACACTTTCAAACTCTCGCCATCCGCCCCTGACGGAACCTTCAAAGCAACCGAAACCGGGCTGACCTTCGACAAGCACCAAGCTACAACTGTTAGCTCCGAATTCATTATCGCACCCGCAACGATCAGCGTAAGATCAAACAACACGTTGCCGCTCCAAATCGAGAGAACGGCCCAGGTCAACGCGACCTACATCCTCTCTTACCCAGACGCATCTGCCGTTACGAACGTAACCGGCACGGTTGATATCCTCTCAGGCGGCCAGAAACTAATCAGCGTACCTTTGACTCCTCTCAACGCTACGATCGGCGAATGGGTAGCCTCCTGGGTTCCGCCTCCATCCGCAAACATTACCACATACCACTTCCAACTCAACCCAACAGGTCTAACGGATCCTTACGGAAACAGCGGTGCGGGTTCCCCCGTGGCCTCAAACGGGTTCGGCGTAGTCTTAGCGAAACTTCAACCAACCATACAAACACAGCCCTCCTGGCAGCGCACACAAAACGTCACGATTGGGTTCATGGCCACCTACCATAACGGAGCAAACGTCGCAAACCTCACCCAAGTAACCGTCAACGTCACTCAACCCGGCGGGACGCACACAAAAACTACGATGTCACTGAATGGCACCAGTCCAGTCGCCACCTTCAAAATCCCCGTCAACGCGACGCTCGGCAATTGGACCGGTACTTGGAGCATGCGGGATCCCTGGGGTAACGGGGCATCTGGCAAATTCACGTTCCAAGTCTTGCTGGCCGTACCCGTTTTTCAATTGAACACGCCTCCAACGACTCAACGTACAACATCTCTGAACGTCACAACCAAAGTCTCCTATCCAGACGGAACCCCAATCAACAAAACACTCACTCTAGTAATTTCGCATGGAAACCAAACTATTGTACCGAACCTCAGTTTCAACTCAACAACCTTAACCTGGTCCGCGTCCCACTACTTCGACCAGAACACGACACTCGGCCCATACAACGTTACCTGGTCGGAACAGGATCAATATGGGAACATGGGGAGCATCAACTCTACGACTCAGCTGATCCCCGCGCAGTTCATGTTTCTGCTCAAATCAAACAATTCCACTTTAAGCGCATTCAGCAACCTAGACCTTCCCGTGATTGTTACGTACCCAAACGGAACGGGTCTAAGAAGCACTTTCGGCAACGTTAGCTTAGGCAACGTTACGGGTTCCTACCAAAACTCTACGGGGTACACATTCTTTCTTCCGCTCGCATACAATGCCACCAACAGTACCTGGCACATGTACTTCCAGACCCCCGAGCAGGGAAACTTCACGTTCTCCTTCAACGCCGTTGACCGCTACGGGAACGCGGGGCAGGCAATGGACGCGTATGCGCTCAAGGTTATTCCTTCTTCGAGAGTCATATCGCAACAGCTGATCATCGCGGGCATCGTAGGCGCACTAATACCCATAGGGATACTGATCTGGGCAATCGTGACAATCTCGACTAGGCGGAGAAAACATAAGCCCTAGATCAGGCTCTTCAACCAGACCTAAGCAAATGGAGAGAACAAACCGCTCTCAGTCTAGGACCAACTTGCGTTCCTGGCCGCAAATAGCACAGTGCCAATTGAAGACCGTAGGATGGGGACGGTCTTGGATCTGAGACCAGAGCTTTCTCAGAGCTTCCTCCTGTTTCAAACAGGGCGGGCAGAGGACGGGTTTAGCCTCCAATTCCTGGATAGTCAAACAATCCCTCCGCGCCCGTAATCATGTCAGGCCCACTTATTCCTGTCCCCATCAGAAACGCGGCCACGCAATTATTACCAGTGTGACTCAAGCATCCTTCCCCGAGTTACAACCTGGCAATTTGAAAACCCCCGATTTAGTTCGACAATTCACGATATTCTAAACATTTCTTGTTGACAGATTCGCTAACGGACCTAACCACAAATCGTCGGGTGATGGAACACCTACGCTATTTGCAGGTGATGGAGTACGGATTCCTGCGATTTGTGCTATCCGCTCGAAGGGCGTTCCTCTGTCAATGCTCAATACTAGGACATCGGCTTGAAGTTGAATCACGTACAGGAAAACTTTCTCATATCGGACTAGGGCGCCTTCTACCTTACCAGCCCACTTGCTTAGGCCCTCGGCTGCCTTGAGAATGGATCTTGATCTGTTCGCTTCCATGAAACCTGTAATTTCATTCTCGGGTACGAGTGACTGCAAGCCTTGTCTCATGACGGAGAAAAGCACATTTCCCTTACCGGTGATTAGAGCTGCCCATCTGACTTCAGGGTATTTATCGAAGATCTCTTGAGGTTTTAGTTGCGTAGGCTTCGACCACGATCAGTTTTTCATAGCAACTAGTGGGCATAATAAAAGGTGCGTACCTCGCCTAAAGGCACCCTGGTGTCTAGGATCTCATCATTAAAGTGAATTAAGAAAACGTGTACAGACCACGTTTATTGGCTATGCACTCGACGTCCTCGGTCGCTACTGAGACACAGGATCACTAAAAGAAGTGCGCCCTAGTGAGAAAGTTCTATTTCCTTTTGCTTCCTGCTACGATCAATGTCACTCCTGCGAGCAGGACAAGCGTCCATTGAGTTATGTAAGCGCTAATGAATGAGTAATCAGACGCACCTCTAGCTAGCATTCCTTGAAGGTTTACGCCCACACCGTAAATCAATCCGGTTAGGCCAGCGAGAAATAAGAAAATCCCTGCCGAGACGATTGCCTTATCCACAAAAACACCGACCCTAATCGGGAAGCCGAGGAGTATTTACTTGTTACCCTCATTGTGCTAATAGCCACTCCTGACTCGATGAGGTTAGAAACATTCGATTTCTAATATTTCGACCGTCCAAATTTGAACCGGTTCTTAGTTTGTTTGTTTTTTGGGGGCGGTGCGCATCACTAGGCCCACACACATCCTGTCAACTTGCTTCGTGACCTTTCAGCTTCGCAAGCCTCTTGGTGGATGAGAGTAGGACGAGGGGGCCTAGAAGTGCGAGGAGGAATGCGACGAATGATACTTTCGAACCTAACAAGGGTGGAAGGTAAGGCTGAGAGGCGCTTGTCGTGGATGTTGTATAGTTTGCAACTTTTGTTAACGAATAGACGTTGAGGTTTGCTTCTGTACTCGTGCGGGTTACCGTTGCGAGTTGTTTCAAAGATTCTATGCTTCCGTGATTCCTCAGCATGATTATCGTATTTGGCCCAGTCAGCAAGAGGTACACCTCGCTATCCTCAGTCGCGCTCCACTTTAGAGTGTAGGAGGTGAAATTGTTCTCAGCTAACAGGGAGCTGCCGATTAGGTCGCATCCGTTGGGGGAAGTTTGGTATTGGGCTGTTGAAAGCAGGTAGAGGTTTGCGGGGTTAGTGGATGTTAATTCTAGGTTAAGGTTCGATCCAACGTTTACGTTCAGAGGAATAATGTCCTGACTGCACCTGCCTTTTGGGGTCATGAACCCTACTACCTGTGGAGGGATGCTCAGTGGTGACTGAAGCATCACGGTTCCAGTCGTTGAGTCGACAGTCGTCTCGAAAGCGGTCGAGGTGTAAGTGACGGTAGCTGTTCGTTCCGATGTTACGTAGGTCGTTGCAACGGGCGCAGAATTCGAGAACGGAAGAAGTAGGGTTACGGGGGATAGTAGGATTAGGGCTACAAACATGGCGGTTCTCATTGAAGCTCCACTAAGCCGCGTAAAGTATGGAAACGACTATAGCGGTAAGTAGAATCATTCACATTCTGCGAGGTAGTTCCACAAAGTGGAACTCACAACAAAGGGATACGTGCGCAACTTTGCTGTGTCCCCTTAGTTTCCTCAGCCCGTTGACACCCAAACCCACCCTATCCCAACACGAAATGCTAGAATTTACGAAACCAACGTCAAAGCCAGACTGGTCCACTCGTTGTGGATAATCTAAACCTGCGTCATGGAACCGCTAACCGTTCAAACAAATTTGAGCACATAGTTAATTAATTCCTTATTCAGAATAAAGTGTTGGAGGCTGTGAGAGCTGCAGACCGATCGAGCTGCCAAAATCCTTTCAACATGCATGAAATATCCGTCTTCAGTCTCACAGCTCGTAAGCAAGATCGAGGGAAGCCACGAAGACTTGCTAGATCTGTTTAAGGAACTAGAGATGGGTGGGTTACTGACGCGACGTGAACAAAAACAGAGACGAGGGCGCCCTCAATGCATCATGGAGACCACGACTCTTGGCGAACACTTCATTCAAGGGTATAAACGGCTGATGAAATTGCAGCTGCGAAGCAATTTGAGCGACATCAGGGCGGCCGTTCACCAAGCCGAACTAGCGAAACGACTTGAAGAGTCAGGTATATCTCCATACACCCGATTCAACGAGATTGTCGAACTTGCGAGGAATATCTCTAACGCTGCGCAACGTAATACAGCTGCTCGATAGCCAATCCATTCCCTACATGCTAATTGGCGGTCTCGCGCTTCCCGCCTACGGTCAGATCAGGGCGACGCAGGACGTTGATTTGGCAATAGCCGCAAACTTCAACTCCTCGTTAAAGTTTCAGGCCGAACTTCAAAAGACGGGCTTTCAATTGGCGTCTCCCCCTCATCCGGACGCTCCTGTATTTGTTGTGACGGACCTTGAGAGAATGGTAGAGGTCGAGATTTGGACCAAGCCCGACGGCGTATCCTTTGACCGAGGACTCTTGGGTAGACGCTGGAAAGTGTGTCCTTTCGAGGATGATCCTACCTTTCAAGTGTTCGTGATTGGCCCTGAGGATTTCATCGTGAACAAACTAGCTCGATCAGATAGGCGCGCTCAGGATGAGGGAGATGCTGCTTCGGTCTTAGCCAGACAAGAAGGAAAGCTCGATCAGAAATATTTGTGGAAGAGGGCGGAGGCCGCGGGTGTTAAAGGCATGCTTGAAGAAATCGTTAGGCGAGTTGAAGCGGTCAAGTCATAGACACTCCTGCAGCCATCGCAAGAATTGAATCGCGGCCTATGACTAGTTAGGGTACGCCTGTCTCGCCGGTGACTTGTCCGGCGACTGCTGAAGGCGCGAAAATTGCGCCGTCACTTAGAACTATTTTAACCGCGTAAACAATCCCAGGGCTCGCTTAAGTCAAGTCTGCTGTTTACTATTCCCGGGTGTGGCCCACCCTTTCAGAGGGGGTGTGGCACACCCTACCTTCCTACCTGGTACCCCGAGTGCGCAACCGCATGTACTCACACATATGCAACATTGATCCGCCAAGGGCTATTTCTTGACTCAATCTTGTGTCACGTGCAATCCCAGAAAAGGAGGAGGATCTCGGAGGTTTCAATTGGCATGTATTCGCGGGTCCCCAAGCAAACCCATGCAAACGATCCTACCCGTTATGACTTCTGGCTGGGTTGGGTTTTGCGTTGGTTGTTTGCACTCACTCTTGTTTACCACCCCGCCTAGAATCATGTTGATGGCTATGACTACGGACGCAGTTGGAAGATGGCGAAAACACCTTCCACTCCTCATGGCGATAGTCTTCTTCGCGACCGGAGACTACATGTCGCTAATTCGACTACTCCGATTCATCGTCTAACCACACCAGAATTTTCCGTCAAGGCGCCAAGCCACACGCAGTACCGTTCGATTTGAACCCGATCCGTCGGCAGGCATTTTGACGAGGGCTGTTTCACTCGTCCACGTCGAAATTTGTGCGTAATCCTAAATACCCGCGTGGAAACACGGCGCGGAGTAGAGAAGTTTCCTATGCCTTCTTCAAAGAAAGTTAGGAAGAAACCGACGAAAACTTCCCCGAAAAAGGGTAAGGTACTGCGAATTACCTACGCTACGATGAAGATCACACCCGACGACGACAGGGCGTACGATCACGCCGTTGAAAAAGTGCGGGCGGAGCTTGGCGGACATTTCGCGATGTACGTTAACGGCGAAAAATGGGTCGGAACAGGGGAAGAGATCCCCCACCAAAGCCCCATCAACACAGGCATTACGGTGAGTCATTTCCCGAAGGGCACACGCGACGACGCGAATGCGGCGATAGATGCGGCACAGGAGGCTTACACGAAATGGAGCGAGACGCCATACAAAGAACGTTTGAAAATTCTGCGTAAGGCTGCGGACATCATTGTCGCGAGGCGTTATGAGTTGTCGGCGTGGATGGCGTTTGAGGTCGGCAAGAACCGAGCCGAATCATTGGCAGAGGTGAACGAGGCTGCGGAACTGATACGGTACTATTGCGATCAAATGGACCTGAACAGGGGTTACGTGAAACCACTCGAATCCCCCGGCCCCGGACAGGAGACGGTGAGCGTTCTTAGACCCTACGGGGTTTGGGCGGTAATCGCTCCGTGGAACTTCCCCCTCGCGTTGTCTACGGGCATGACCGCGGGCGCTATGACAGCGGGGAATACTGTGGTCTTCAAGCCTTCAAGCGAATCCTCCGTACTCGGCCACGAGCTGACCCGAGCCTACGTCGACGCCGGAATTCCGCGAGGTGTCTTCAACTTTGTCACCGGCCCGGGCGGAACTGTCGGCGCTGAGCTGCAAGAGAACAGGGATGTGGATGGGATGATTTTCACCGGCTCCAAGGACGTTGGAATCGGGTTATACCATCACTTCGCGAAAGACTACCCCAAACCCGTCATAACCGAGATGGGCGGCAAAAACCCAGCAATAGTCACCAGCGAAGCCGACATCGACCAAGCCGCGGAAGGAATCGTCCGCGCAGCGTTCGGGTTCGGAGGACAAAAATGCAGCGCCTGCTCCCGCGTCTACGTGGAGCAATCGGTCAAGGACAAGTTAACGGCCTCATTGAAGAATTACACTGAGAAACTCGTGAGATTAGGCGACCCGATCAAGAAGGAAACGTTCCTCGGCCCGCTCATCAACAAAGGCGCGGTGGAAACTTACCTGCAGGCGGCTGAGGAAGCGAGAAATGGTAAGGGAAATTTCCTGTCCGGGGGCAACCAAGTAAAACGGGATGGGTTCGAGAATGGATATTTCGTCGAGCCCGCGATCGTTGACAACCTTCCCCTAACCCATCGTCTCTTCAGAGACGAGTTATTCGTTCCATTCCTTGTGATCGGTGGGGTGGGTTCCCTCGATGAGGCGTTGGAGTTGGCAAATGATTCAGAATATGGGTTATGTGCGGGCATCTATAGCAAGGACAGAAAGGAGCTTGCAACTTTCTTCGACCACGTCGAAGCCGGCGTTACGTACGCGAATAGGCGTGCGGGAGCTACCACCGGAGCCTGGCCTGGCATCAACTCATTCGGAGGCTGGAAGGGCAGCGGCTCGACAGGCAAGAGTGGGTTGGGTCCAAACTACGTGCCACAATTCATGCGCGAACAATCACGCTGGATCGTAAACAAGTAGTGACCAATGTGGGACAGGAAGCGGAGCAGGAGAAACGAATATTCCTGGTCAACACTACGAACGTTCCAATAGAAGTCTTGGACAAGAAGGGTGCGGAAAAGACTCAAGTGCAATACTTGGTTGATGATCGGCAGGGTTCTGACCGATTCGCCCTGCGCCTCTACATTGTTCAGAAGGGAGGGCATACGCCGCTCGACCAACACCCGTACGAACATCACGTATACGTAATGAGTGGGGAGGGGTTGTTGAGACAATCAAAACAACCAAACGCATCTCTGCGAACCCTCAAGGCAGGGGACACGCTCTTCATCCCCTCAAACGCCATCCACCAATTCAGTAACAACAAGGACGAACCATTCACGTTCCTTTGCGTGAAAGGCAACCCCAAACTCTACGCTGAGCCAGAGCCGCCCGTTCCTGAAAACTCAGAACCAAACTTCTGCTAATCTCGAAGCAGCGCCAGAACGCTTCTGTTCAGAGGTCTGTTTCCACACTAGGTCGAGGGTTCGTATCCCACCGGCCCCACCACTTTGGGGTTCACAGGCTCGACTAGAAGATCACTGAGATGCTGACTTGACGTGTAGCCGCCTCAAACAATCACTCTGGGCATCACTAGATTACGTGTCCGCCCTTTGTTGTTCGAAAAAAGAACGGCGTGAATAAATACGGGGGCTAATTGAAATCTGTCCATGGAAGCTAGAAACTATCATGTATTCCTCAAACGCCAACGCGGGGAGGGCTTTGTTGCGAGATGCATCGAGCTGCCTGGCTGTCTCAGCGAAGGCAAGACAGAGGCGGAGGCGCTCAAGAACATTCAAGATGCCATAAAGCTCTATTTGGAGGACGTTGAGGCGGAGGCCAAGGAGAAGAAGGCTAAGCTTGTCCAGGTAACCGTGTAGTTGCCTAATTCCTCTAAGCTTCCAAGCCTATCTTGGAGAGACATTCTCAAGGCCCTTAGAAAAATGGGTTTTGTACCGGTAAGACAGTCTGGCAGTCACATAATTCTTCGGAACCAAGGGGGAAATCGCATTAGTGTCCCAAGACACGATCCGATTGGAAAGGGACTGCTAATGGAGATCATAGCTGAAGCAGGAATCTCCAAAGACGAATTTCTGAAGTTGCTCTAGCGCTGGCTAACTCATTTGGACTAATGAGCCGGAGAGTCGTTGACGTGGGGTGAATTGTACCCACGATACTAAGCGGTACAGTTAGTCTCTTTCTGATAACATACGGTAGACTACTTGGGTGAATTCTTCGAGCCTTTTCACGTTGATGTATTCGTCGGCTATGTGCGCCACTTCGCCAGGTCCGATGATTACGGTTTTGATGCCGGCTTCGTTGAGGTAGGTTGAGTCTGTTCTGCCTGATTCAACTTTGAATTCCGGAGAATACCCGAGCACCTGCCTTGTCGAGTCCGTTGCGAGGGTGACGGCTGGGTGGTCTCGTGGTATGACGTATGAATTTTGGCGGTTCATGTATGAGACTCGAAACTCCACCCCCTTCACCGTATCCAAGGCGCCTTGCACTTGTTCCTTCACCGTGGCCCATTCCTCGTTCGGCAACACTCGCCGTTCACAAGTTATCTCACACTCACCCGGAACAATGTTTAGCGCTATACCACCCCGTATCATGCTCACGTTGAGTTCCGTGTATGCCTCACGTCCGTCCAGCGTCATGCGGACGGGGGGAAGTTTTCGCAACGCCTCCACCACCTTGACCATGTCATAGATCGCATTCCTGCCCCTCCGCGGATCAGACGAGTGCGCTTCCTTACCAATCGTCTTAACCGTAAACCCTACCCTCC
The DNA here is from genome assembly GCA_963733055.1 of Candidatus Bathyarchaeota archaeon. Lineage (GTDB taxonomy): Archaea > Thermoproteota > Bathyarchaeia > 40CM-2-53-6 > 40CM-2-53-6 > FEN-987. Next base: position 1,103,281 of record CAVTBR010000001.1, on the reverse strand, counting down.
CTCCGCACCCCAGTGAAACCATCAGCCGGCCCTTCTCGACTGTTCCCTCAACGTTGATGCCGGACTTTGATTCGAGGTGGTGGTGTTTTAGAAAGTAGGGCGTCCCAAGCCAGGTTTGACCTTCGAAGACCGTGTTGTTGTCCTCATAGTTCGAAAACAGTACCTCAAGCTTCCGAAACCGAGAAGCCTTCAACGTGGCTAAGACGTGCAGGATTGAGGCCGCGGAGCCCTTATCATCCGACGACCCAAGCCCATACAACCTATCCCCTTCAAACGACGCATGAAGCGGGTCCTTGGTCCATCTTGGCGTGGATGGGACCGTGTCGAAATGGCAGTTAATGAGGAAAGCCCCTTCCCCGCCCTCGTAGGTTCGTTCAGCGAAGACGCTGTTGAGTTCGTCAACCTCAACCCTAAACCCCACCCGTTGCATTTCAGCCGCTAGAAATTCAGCGCACTTCTGCATCCCGCTTTTTTCGTAAGTGGGGAATTCAATTAGTCTGCGCAGAATATCGACTGGGCTTGAGGGGTTCGGGGTCGCTGGCATTGTCTAATCCTTCACCCCACGAGGCACTTCTTGGAGTTGCCAAATCCGTTGTCAGGGGCAGGCAACCAGAAAACAGATCAGCTTTCGAGATTTTAGGAGTTCAATTCGTCCTCGCCAAGCGGAGAACACTTTTGATAATAATTATCCCCACTGGGGTCGGGAATCTTCTTCAGAAGCCCACTATTCACTAGTCTATCGCAAGCTGCTTGAACGTCATCTGGGTCAAGCTTGGAACCGAACTGCTTCTCGGCCTCCTCCTCAATCTCGAAGACACCTTTCCTCTGCATATCGGCTAGAACACGGTAAACCTTCCCGTCGAGCGTATCTGTTGTGGGAGGTTGTGGCAGTTGGACTAGTTTCTGTTCACCTGTCTTCAACCGTTCCATTACCTTCGCCCAGTCATTCAGATTTCTTCGTCTACTCCGGCCGGTCAAATGTTCGATGAATACTCTCCCCTTCTCGCCCGTTCCTTCTTGCCATTTGACCTCGAGGCTCGGCTTCGTTACGTGTCCCGTGTGGCCTTTCACGGATGAGATGGAGGTTAGTTCGATGAACACGTTGTTCTCCCCGCCTGGGATGGAGGCTAAGTCCTCCACATCTGAGTATACCAACCGCATCGTCCCTAGTCCCCCTCTAACGTCATCCTCCTGTTCGTTGCTACAAACGAATAGCAATCGATGATTGGTTAACAGGAGTGTGCCTTCTAATTCGCCCCCGAGTTGTCCTTCCAACTCCTTCGCCGCCCCCGCCTCGCGCATGACAACCCCCTGCTCCTGCGCAAGCATGACCTCGGCATTGTTATCTGACAATTTGGAACCCAAGCCAAGAACCGGCTCCTTGGCATTAAAGGCTAATCGTCCGCCTCAACAAACGGGTTCCTGGTTAGGTTTGGGTGGTGGGGAAGAGTCCTGACCCATTTTGAATAGCTTATGAGGTGTTCAAGCCGACGGTAGGATATGTGGGTCGGTAGGAATGGGGCGGCCGTAGGAATTCTCTTATTATTAGTGAACAACGCAGGGATGTCATGGCCAAGGAACCGGTGGTCAACAGGCGAAGTCGGATCACAATACCTGTGGACGTTAGAAAGAAGTTGAGGCTCAAGGAAGGTTCCAGGCTGAGGGCGGAGGGAGAAGGCGACAGGGTCATTCTCACAAAGGCTCCTTCCATTTTTGACTTGGCTGGAACGAGTAAGCTAACAAAAGAAGAGGCTGTCAAACTACTCGACAAGATGCGGGCAGAAGGCTGATGCTTGTGGTCAACTTTCCCTGCAAACCCGAACACTCAGAATCACAAACCCAACCCCACTCAACAGTCAAACCCCCAAACTCCGCGCCATAGAAAACTATGCCCCCCCAGGGGTCACAAGTAGAAAAAGTCACGTAGAACATTGGTCTTCCTCAAACAAAACCTTACGCGATTTGGATGTAGGGTGCTATCGACCACATCGGAATCCCAACACAGAGAGTCTTCTGAAACGGGTACGGCGGGAAGGGCTGAACCTGCGGCCAGCTAGGGTAAACAAACCCGTACACCTGAACGGCATTGTTCAGGTACTTCGTAGAATTAGGCAAATTCCAAACAACATACGTCACCCCCGTCGCAACGTACAAATCCAAACAGGATGAATCCCCAGTCAAAAACCCCGTAACAGTAACCGGGGGGCCTTCGTTGCAGACGTACGGGTTGAACGGGTAGCCACAATACTGTTGGCTGAACCAACTCGGCGGCGGCCCTGAGGCCAACGTCGTAAACGAAGCCACCGTCACCGTATAGGCCTGAGTCGTAGTCGTGCTTGAGGTGAAACCGGCGCTAAGGGTTGTGTACTGCATCTGCGTTACGTAATTTGTAACGTAATTCGTTTGAGTCTGCGCCACCGACCCCCCAGGGCCGCGAATAGCTAGACCGGCTACTAAGATCCCCATTAAGACGAGCGCGATAATCACGACGTAGAAAACCTCCTTCGACAACGTCAACGGCTGCCCAGACTGCGCTGGCGGCGAGGAATCAGCCCCCGGTGCATAGGAGGCTCCGCACTCGTGGCAAAATATCGCCTGGTCGCCTAGTTCAGTTCCACAATTCCGGCAATACTTCAATTACGATCCACCGGTTCGAGTCCGTACTACTTTTGATCGGTTAAATTGATTCGAAATTCCCGTGGGCGATTATCTCAACTTATCTTAACGGGCTGAATCTTGATAATGACCCGTTTCTCTTTCTGCGTGGAGCGTTGATACTTCTTGGCGCCCGTGTACTTGTTGGTGAGTTTGTCTATGTGCGCTTCCGCTCCGTCGAAACTCTGTGAGACCACACGGCCCTGAATTACGACCCTGTCGTACATGTTGTTCTGGTCCGCGACGGAGATAGAAACTCTTGGGTCCCTCGCCGTATTCTTCTGTTTGACTCGGCCCATCTCAGTATTGACAAGAACCATGTCTCCGTCATGGTCTATCCATACCGGAGCAACGTGGGGCGACCCGTCTGGAAGGAGGGTGCCTAGGAAGGCGAAATTCTTCGCTTCGATTAGTCTGATAGCTTTCTCGTCGAGTTTGGCGGGCATTGCGCCACCAAAATTTGTGGGCTTAGTTAGTTTACATCATGCCTGGTGGCATGCCGCCCATTCCGCCCATGCCGCCTGGCATTCCTCCCGGCATTCCACCACTTGGTGGACCTTCCTTTCCTTTCGAAGAGACTACATCGTCAATTCTGAGTAGCATGCTCGCCGCTTCTGTTGCAGACTTGATGACTTGCTGTTTAACTCTGAGCGGTTCGATAATATTATCCGCGAACATGTCGGCGATCTTGCCGGTCTTAACCTGAACGCCGTACCATTTGTGTCCCGGCTCCGCATGACTTGACCTTAACGCAACCATTATGTCGATTGGGTCCAAGCCGGCGTTCTCGGCAATGGTTATCGGTATGGTTTCTAACGCCTCAGCGTACGCTTCAATCGCCAACTGCTCGCGGCCACCGACTTTCACCGCGTACTCGCGCAATTGCTTGGCGGTCTCCGCTTCCGGCGCGCCCCCTCCGGCGACTATCTTCTGGTCCTCCACGGCGTTTCTAACAACGCAGAGTGCATCGTGGAATGATCGTTCCGCCTCGTCCACAACATGATCCGACCCACCACGGATCACCACCGTGACAGCCCGTGGGTCTTTGCAGTCGCGAACATAGACGAGCTTATCGTCACCAATCTTTACCTCCTCTACAAGCTTCGCCTCTCCGAGCGCGTCCGCACTGATATCCTTCGTACTCGCTAGAATAGCTCCCCCTGTGGCTTTCGCTAATTTCTCCATGTCGCTGCTGCTGGCGTTCTTGATGGCCATGATGTTCTTCTTTGATAAGAAGTGGAGTGCAAGGTCGTCGATTCCTTTCTCGCAGAAAATCACGTTGGCCCCACTCTTCACTACCTTGTCCGTCATCTCCCTGAGCATCGATTCCTCTTCGTCGAGGAAGAGTTTCATTTGGTCTGGAGAGTTAATGTTGATTTTCGCGTCGAACTCGGTTTTCTCAATTTCAAGCTTGGCGTTAAGAAGAGCGATTCTTGCGTTCTTGACCTGCTTGGGCATTTGGGGGTGTGAGACTTCCTTATCAACCACTATACCCCTGACTAATTCGCTTTCGTCCATACTTTCTCCTTTCTTCTTGACAACCTTAATTCTGTCAATGTCGGCGGTGACCTTTCCCGCGCGATCTTCCATGATTTGGCTAACAGCGTCGGTTGCCAACTTAGCAAGATGATCACTAGTCCCCACGGTAGCTTTCGTCGCCATCGAAGTTATGGCGACAAGTTTGAGCATCTTCATGTCATCAGCCTTGATAGGGACCGCGAGACTTTCTAGAATTTCCAGCGCCTTCTCGGAAGCTTTCTTGTAACCTTCAACTATGACGGTGGGGTGAACTTCTTGGTCGAGCAGTTTCTCAGCCTTAGACAATAATTCGCCGGTAAGAACGACGGCTGTAGTTGTGCCGTCCCCAACCTCGTTGTCTTGGCTTTTCGCGACCTCAACTAACATTTTGGCTGCTGGGTGTTGAACGTCCAACTCCTTCATGATCGTGGCTCCGTCGTTCGTTATCACAACATCACCCATGCCGGCTACCAGCATCTTATCCATACCCTCAGGGCCGAGTGTGGTTCGGATAGTTTCCGTTACAACTTTCGCGGCGAGAATATTGTTACGCTGCGCGTCTCGGCCGCGCGTCCTCGTTGAACCTTCCTTCAGAATAAGGATAGGAATATTGCCTTCAGACATTTCGGTAATCTCACGCGGTTGCATGCGAACCGCAATAGATAAGTGCTTTTCTCGCGCCGAAACGGGGCGACTCCCTCTGATGTCCGTCCCGCCGGAAAGACTTTAACTCTGAAAGAATCGTTGTGCAAAGGATTTTCAAATCCACTAACGTGAAAAGTAATGGCTAACGTAAATGAAGCCGAAAAAAAGCGGCGCTTGAGCATACGGACTGCTCTGATCCTAGTAATCATTCTTCTAGCCGCGATCGCCTCCGGATACGCGCTCGTAACGGTTAGCCGCACCTTCCAGATTCGTCCCTCCGATTTCGTTACGATGCCTGCAGGAAACGTCTCCAAGACGGGGGAGGTGGTAGTCCTCACCTCGGTAGCCCCGATTAATCAGGGAAGTGTTGCGATGGGAGTCAAAGGTTACCTAGTAACACCCTCCGGCCAACCGGTGGCGGGGGCAAGTGTTTACGTGCAATACTATTTGCAGGGCGCTTACAGAACCCAAGTTGCAACCACCGACCAGAACGGGTACTTTGAGATACACTTTCCAATGAATTGGACAGGATGGCTGCCGTTGACGATGATCTACTTCGGCGACGCTCAACACCAAGGAGTACGCCAAGTCGTCAGCCTAGCCGGGGAAAGTCTCTAAGTCATCTCTGATTGTGGTTGTTCGATTTGCCTGCGCAGCAGGCCTCTTTCCGAACACTCGCGCAACTCAACAGGGAGGTAGTTAGCTGCGAGCTATGCCCTAGGCTAACGCGCTACCGACGCTTGGTCGCTAGAACGAAGCGAAGGCAGTACATGGATTGGACTTACTATGGTAAACCATTATCCGGCTTCGGGGATTCGAAAGGAAGACTGCTAATTCTCGGCCTAGCCCCCGCGGCACACGGGGGCAATAGAACCGGCCGGATGTTTACCGGGGACGGGTCGGCACAATTCCTCATGGCGCGGCTGTACGACTTCGGTTTCGCCAACCAGCCTACATCCGTCAGCATGAAGGACGGGCTGGAGTTAAGGGATGCCTACATGACCGCGATTGTGAGGTGCCCACCCCCGAAGAATAAGCCCACCTTGAAGGAGATTCAAACTTGCAAACGCTACTGGACTGAGGAACTCCGCTTCCTGCCAAACATACAAGTCGTTCTTGCGCTTGGACGAGTCGCATTCGAGACTTATGTTAAGTTCCTAAGGAATTATGGCGTGAATACTAAGGCTTTCAAGTTCTACCACGGCGCGCTCTACAAGCCGCCGCATCCCCACCCAGCCTTAGCCGCCTCCTACCACCCGAGTAGACAGAATACCCAAACCCGCCGATTGACGAAACCGATGTTCGACAGAGTTCTCAGAAGGATTCAGCGATTGATTGAATTGGAGAATCCGCACCGACCTAATGAGATGCATTCGTAGTCGCTTTCTTCAGTTCCCGAGCTAGACCCTTCAACTTCGACGCTGCCCGAGTCACATTTCGCGAATTCGCCCCAATCAACTTCACAAACGCGCTGCCCACAATCACTCCATCCGCCCCTGCGTCAACCAACGCTTTGACGTGGCCTGCCTTCGAGATTCCGAAACCAACGGCAACAGGAACCGAACCTCCAACCATGGAACTGAACCTCCTGACTAGTTTGACCGCGTCGTCGGAGATGTTGGCTCTGACGCCAGTTACGCCGTAAAGTGAGATTAAGTATAGGTAGCCTGAAGTTTGATCCAGAATTTTCTTGAGCCTAGGCGGATCGGTTGAAGGTGCCGCGAGGAAAATGGTATCAACACCGATCGCGGCGCACTGCTTCTTGTAATCAGCTGACTCCTCTACGGGAAGGTCGGGCACTATAATTCCGGAGATTCCCGCATCCTTTGACTGAGCCAGAAATTTCTCTAATCCAACCCTGAAGATTGGGTTGAAGTACGTCATCAGCACTATGGGAACGTCGTTGTATTGTTCCCTTATCGTTTTGGCGACATAGAGTGCGTCTAACGGCTTGGCTCCATGCCTGAGTGAACGTGTAACCGCTCCTTGTATCGTCGGCCCATCAGCGATCGGATCAGAAAACGGAATTCCGAGTTCAATTAAATCCGCTCCACCTTCGATTAGAGCGGCGGCGAGGTTTTTTGTGTATTTTAGCTGTGGATCTCCGACGGTTAGGTAGGCGATTAGAGCAGCCTCCCGTCTTTCCTTTAGTTCAAGGAATGTTTCTGAGATCTCGGTCATATTTTCACACCTAACTTCTTTGCGACAACGTTAACGTCCTTGTCGCCGCGCCCTGAAAGGTTAATCACCACAATCTGGTCTTGAGACATCGTTGATGCTAAACCGATTGCATAATGGACCGCATGGGCGGGTTCCAGGGCGGGAATGATGCCCTCTACCTTGCTCAACTCCATGAACCCCTCCAATGCCTGTTCATCAGTAACCGAAGTGTACGTGGCTCTCCCACTGGCCTTCAAGTAGGCATGTTCCGGACCAACTCCTGGATAATCTAGGCCAGCCGAGATACTGTGCGTGGGCTGAATCTGTCCCTCAGCGTCTTGGAGAACATAAGTCAACATCCCGTGGAAGACACCCTCATCACCCGCGCATAGCGTCGCGGCGTGTTTCCCGGTTTCAAGTCCCAATCCACCCGCCTCAACTCCAAATAGTCCAACAGACTCGTCACTGATGAATGGGTAGAACGCACCCATCGAGTTACTTCCTCCTCCAACACAGGCTACGACGGCGTCAGGTAGTCGTCCCTCAATGCGGAGAATTTGATCCTTGATCTCCCGTCCAATAATGCTCTGGAAATCTCTCACCATCATTGGATACGGGTGCGGGCCCACCACTGAGCCAAGGAGGTAGTAGGTGGTCTCTACGTTTGCGACCCAGTCTCGGAAAGATTCGTTGATCGCATCCTTGAGGGTCTTAGAACCGGAGCGAACTGGGTGTACCTCCGTGCCCAGTAGGTTCATTCGAAAAACATTCAGCTTCTGGCGTTCCACATCCTCAGAACCCATGTAAACCTCGCACTTCAACCCGAGCGCGGCGCAGGCGATAGCGCTCGCGACTCCGTGTTGTCCCGCTCCGGTTTCGGCGATGATCCTTTTCTTTCCCATACTCTTGGCGAGAAGGGCTTGGCCTATCGTGTTGTTGATTTTGTGAGCTCCTCCGTGAGCTAAGTCTTCGCGTTTAATGTAGATTTTTGCCCCATTCGCCTTTCGAGTTAGGTTAGCCGCGTAGTAGAGCGGTGTCGGGCGCCCAACGAATTCTCTCAGATAAAACTCGAGTTGAGTTCTAAAGTCTAGATCGTCCTTTAATCGTAGGTATTCTCGCTCCAAATTGATGAGCGCGCTCATCAACGTCTCTGGTACATAACGGCCACCGTACTTGCCGAATTTTCCCGCGACAGGCCACGAATACTGGGCCATTAAGACGAACTCTCCTTTGCTTTCATGATAAACTCCTTGATCTTACTGTGATCCTTTACTCCAACCGTCATCTCAACACCGCTCGAAACATCTACCGCGAAAGGTCTCACAGTCTCGATAGCGGTTTCAACATTGTTCGGTGTTAACCCTCCCGCTAAGATCAATGGTTGAGGATGGATTGCATTTCTAATCCGAGCTGATAGCCTCCAGTCGTGGGCTATACCTGTCCCTCCCATTCCTGAGGAGCTTAGTGAGTCCGCGAGGATCGCGTCCGAATACTTCGACGCACTCTTCGCTTGCTTCAATGATAACTCGTCCCGAACTGCTGTAGCTAAGATGAGGCGAGTGGCAGGATGTTTCTTCCTAAGCATTTGAACGAGTTGTGGCGTGTAATAGTGCAGCTGCAGAGCGTCGGGTTTCAGCTTCGAACATATCGCAACAATTTCCCTTGGGTCGTGGGCTGAAGTTACCGCTGCTTTTGTCGAGAACACTCGGACCGCCTTCATCAGTTTTTGTGCTTTGGTTAACGGCAGGTTTCGCGGTGATGAAGGACTTTCAACTACAAAACCCACAGCGTCCGCTCCCGCATTCAAGGCGGCGTTCACATCACTTAACCGTCAGTCCGCAAATCTTAACCCGCATTTTGAGCCCCCTAAGCGAGTACGAACTCTCGTACTTTGCGTTCTAAATCGTCGGACAGCATTATCGATGATCCTATCAGATACCCGTCGACTCTTGCCGTCTTCACCTTTCGTATGTCCTCGGCTGATTCGAAGCCGCTTTCGCTGATCAGGACCTTATCAGTATCCCGGCTTGCCCCGGCTATCAGCCGTGTAGTCGTTGTAAGGTCAGTTTTGAGGGTCGAGAGGTCTCTGTTGTTCAATCCTACTATGTCGGCTTCACTGTCCAGAGCGCGCGTTAGTTCGTCTCCATTGTGCACTTCAAGGAGTACCTCAAGCTGAGAATCGTGTGCGCAACGAATCATTCTGCTTAACGATGCGAGAGGGTAGTTTGAGAAAGCCGATTCAATGAGCAGAATACTATCTGCGCCGGTTTTCCTGCCGGCTTCGACCTGTTTCTCGTGAATGATTATGTCCTTCATCAGCAGGGGCAGTTCCACATTTTCTCGAACATGCCGAAGGTTTCCCAAGCTGCCGCCGAAATTGTTTGGTTCGGTCAATACCGAAAGGGCTACCGCCCCACCGGCCTCCATTTGTTTGGCGGCTCGAACGGGGTCAATTTCGGGACGCAAGAGCCCACGTGCTGGAGAAATTGGTTTGATCTCAGCTATGATTGCGTTCCTCTGGGCGGATTTGATGGCCCGCATGAGGCTGGCCGGTCCATGAGAGACCTCTTCCTGGATGTCGTAGTACCCGTCCTGAATTCTCTTCTTGGCGTCCTCGATGAGTTTGGCGAGGAAGTCAGGCATTCTGCGATTCAATCCTTTCAAGCTTGGTTTCGTCGCCGTGTGTGAATTCTACCAGTGCCTTCAGCTTCTCGTACGCGTGTCCGCTAGTGATTGACTGACGGGCCGAATCGATTCCTGAGACTAAGTCTTTCGTCTTTCCGCCGACTAAGATCGCAGCTGCGGCATTGACAAGCACCATTTGAAGTCGACTTGAGCTCTGTTCTTCGCTACCGCTCAGGATTTTAACCATTAGCCTCGCGCTTTGAGCGACATCAAATCCGGAGATCTCGGTGGGTTTCGCTTGTCTCAAGTTCAGGTCTTGAGGTGTAATCTCCTTCGTAGTTATCTCTCCATCCTTGACCCAAGCGAACCTCGTCTTTCCAATGGTTGAGATCTCATCAAGCCCATCCATCCCATGTACAACCAGCGCTTCCTCCGTCCCAAGTTTCTGCAATACTTTTGCCAGAGGCTCGATCAGGTTTGAGTCGTAGACGCCTAGAACCTGGGCGTTAGCGTTGGCGGGGTTTGTCAGGGGGCCGAGTATGTTGAAGACGGTCCTTATGCCGATCTCTCGTCTTGGGATGATCGCGTTTTTCATCGCTGGATGGAACGCGGGTGCGAACATGAACCCAATTCCAACCTGTTCAATCGCGCGCTGTACGAGGGGAGGTGAAGTGTTTAAGTTGACTCCGACGGCTTCAAGAACATCTGCGCTGCCGCATTTGCTCGTGACGGAACGGTTGCCGTGTTTTGCGATCGTTATCCCAGAACCTGCCGCCACGAGCGCCGCTGTGGTGCTGACATTGAATGTTTTGATTTGATCGCCGCCCGTGCCGCATGTGTCTACCGTTCTACCGTTGACGTGTGGGTTTATTCTGACGGCGTTCTCGCGCATAACCAACGCGAAAGCAGTTATCTCTTCAACGGTTTCTCCTTTCAGCCTTAGGGCGGTTAGGAATGCACCGACTTGGGCAGGTGTTGCTTCTCCGCTCATGATTTCTCGCATCGATTCCCGGGCTACTTCGAGTGGGAGTTCTTTGCGGTCGATGAGGATGTGGATGGCGTCTTTGATCATGTTCATACACCGTCTAGGAAATTCTTCATTATCTTCATACCTTCCGAGGTGAGGATGGATTCTGGGTGGAATTGCACTCCGTATATGGGATACTTCCTGTGACGCAACCCCATGATTACATTATCATCCATTGATGTCGCCGTCTCCACCAGACACTTCGGTAAATCGCGTCTACGACAGACTAACGAATGGTATCTAGTGGCTTGAAGCGGGTTCTCTACGCCCTCGAACAAACCATCACTCTCATGTTGAATCCGACTCGTTTTCCCGTGCACTAGGCGCTTAGCCGGAACGATCGACCCGCCGAAGGCGTAGGCTACACCTTGATGCCCTAAGCATACTCCGAGAGTTGGCGTATGGGGGCTAATCTCCCTGAGGACGTTTAAGCAAACGCCGAAATATTTCCGGTCGTCTGGTCTGCCAGGGCCGGGTGAGATGATTATGCGGTCGGGGTTCATGTCTGTGACATCCCGGGTTGTGATTGCGTTGTTTCTGCGGATCAACGGTTCCGCTCCAAGCTGCCCCACGTACTGCGCAAGATTGTAAACAAACGAGTCGAAGTTGTCGATGATCAGAACTTTCACTTCAAACCCCTCTAAGCCCCAACGCGTGCAAGAGCGCATTAGCCTTCTGCTCAGTCTCAAACCATTCACGTGTGGGATCAGAATCCGCAACTATACCCGCACCAGCCTGAATGAACGCCCTATTCCCATTAGCGACCAGCGTCCGAATCGTTATGGCGAAATCAGCGTTGCCATTGTATGAGAAGTATCCTACGGCTCCTGCATACGGTCCTCTTCGGCACGGTTCCAATTCATCAATGATCTCCATCGCCCTCTTCTTCGGCGCTCCAGAAACTGTTCCGGCTGGAAAGATAGCTTTGAACGTATCCACAGCATCGCAGTCGGGCCTTAGTTGGCTTGATACTCGTGAAACAATGTGCTGCACGTGACTATATTTTTGAACGGTCATGAATTCTGGAACCGTAACGGTACCGAATTCACTTACCTTTCCTAGGTCGTTTCTAGCCAAGTCGATAAGCATAACGTGTTCCGCCCGCTCCTTGGGATCGTTGAGCAGTTCTTTTGCTAAACGCTGATCTTCGTTTCGGTTCTTGCCGACGGGACATGTTCCGGCGATAGGGAACGTGTCGGCACGTTTCCCCTCGACCCTTCCTAGCATTTCCGGGCTTGAACCGACAATTGTCCGTTCCTTCATTTTTAGGAAGTACATGTAGGGGGAGGGATTGATTTCTCTCAGGGCTTGGTAAAACTCGACGAGGTCTCCTTTGAATGAGAATTCGAACCGTTTGGACAATACGGTTTGGAAAATGTCTCCGGATTTGATGTAACGTTTCGCTTTTCTGACCATGGCTTCGAAGTCTTCTTGGGTCACATTTGTTCGAAGTTTGTTCGCGACCAAACTCTTTGTTCCGGGTTTCTGGTTCCGGAAACGTTCGACCTCTCGTATTCTGTTGTTATTGTACCAGTAGTAGTACGCTTGGTCGGTTATGTGATCGAAGACGATTCCGTCGTCGTAGACTCCAAATTCGAAATCCGGTAGAGCCGTATCGTCTTTCGGAGGTTTAGGTAAGGCTTCGAGGTAGCGTACCGCATCATACGAAAAGTACCCCACGAGTCCACCAACGAATCGTAGGCCACGATAGGTTGTGAAATTCTGGGCCAGAACTCTGCGAAGTGCCAGAAACGGATCGGAAGTGTCAAACTCTGAATGATTGTCGGTCGGAGAGGATTCGGCATATTTTCGATTCTTTAACTCAACAATCTTCCAAGGTGAGAAACCTATGAATGAGTATTGCGCGAGTTTCCTTGGCCCTTCTGCGGATTCTAAGAGATAGCAGTAGTCGTTTTGAGTGCTGAGGGCGAGAAATGTTTCGAGCGGGTTTCTTGAATACGGGAACTTTTGGAGCTTCAGCCTATGGTCTGTTTGTGTGACTGTTTGAACGCCGTGCCCAAAGGCTATTCCTCATTTTGCAGTCACTAATCCAACGGTTGTGCCATCTGTGACACTGATACGTTATTTAAAGCTACAGCGTACAAAAATGTGCCCTCATGATCCTGTATCATCTCTTCTGAGTGTACACACACCGGGCCATGGGTGCACACACACTCACGTCGGCGCGGCATTACGGTATTACCCTGTGATACACTCATGTATAGTTCTACAGCGTACAAAAATATGCTCTCACGCTAGCATCCTCGGTATCACGGCCTGCCAACCAAGAGTTATTTGGTTTCGCACGTCCATGCGCAACCATGTCCTTCCGCTCTAGTTTGCGCGTTTGCCTCTTGACCGTCTGCGTTACACTTCTACTAAATTATCCCCTAACGCCCAACGGAACATCCTTCGTTCATGCCGCCGGGTCACAGCTTAGCTTGTCAGACAACCCTTCAGCGGCTGTAATCAAAGTGGGGGATAAGGCGACGATAAACCTCACCCTTACCAGCGTTGGCATGTCGGGGCTAGTCTGTTTTGGGGAACAAGGCTTTCCCGACTCTGGGTTCACTCTCACCTTCCTTCCACAGTGCACCCAGATACAGCAACCCGAAACGAGTACGCAATTAATTGTTGAAGCTACACCGGCAGCTGCGCCGCAAAACTTCACAGCGAACATCATAGCAAGCTTAGGCAACTTGACAGTGTCAACTCCCTTGACCATAACGGTCATCCCAGCGATCGCCCCCTGGATCCCCTGGCTCGGAATCATCCTCTTCTTCCTCGTCATCGGCCTAGCGCTAATAGTGAAACCGGGAAAACTGCGAAAACCGAAAGGTAAAGGAAAAATGGCTGACTGAACATCATAAATACGGTTACAAAGGAATGTTCGCTCACCTCAAATTGCAAACCTCCGTAGGAGCGACAATGACGACTATCGGGCTGCTTGGATGCTTCATTTCATTTTCCGTCCAGAAATCCGACGTGGATCCCACAGCCCTGATGATTGCTTTCGTTTCCATCGCCGTCTCTATAATTGGGATATCACTGATAATCGGCGAGAGACCAGCCTCGCCTAAGGTCGTGTCCTCGGAAACCGATCACAAATTGAGCCGGCACCGGTAAACCCATTTACGGCGCCTGCATGATTCACAAGCACCTACTTCGAACATTCTCTCACATCAAGTGCGGAGCAAGCTCTGTCTAAGAACTGAGACCGAGAAGAAAACCGATTTGTCGGAGTGAAACATGAAATGAAATTCTGCGATAAGTGCGGAGGTTACATGACGATGACCAAGGAAGGTTATGTTTGTTCGAAGTGCGGCAACCAGATGAAGGCTGAGATCGTTGATGTGATGAAAATTAAGGCCGCCGATAGGCCAACTGAAATTCTAGACACTTCGAAGCTAGAATACATGAAAGTCAACGAACCGTGCCCAATATGCGGCAACAACGAAGCATTCCACAGCCTAGGCTTCATCTCGGGCGAACACGCAGGCGTCCGGCAGGAGAGAGCAATGGAGAGATTCACCTGCACAAAATGCGGTCACTCATGGAGCAAAGAATGATTCATCGAAATCAGGCCGCCCACTATACTTTCTTTCCCTAACTGACTAAAATGTAACACCGCCAAAGTGCATCCGTCGAACTTTGAAACGTGTTCGTGTTACGAGAGGAAGGATCGAGTGCGATGGTGGATTTGTCGCTCTGGCGAGATAAGGAGTCTTTCGAAAGGGGCATGGAGGCGGCGAGTGGGCAACCGCCAAAGCCACCCATGACACGAGAACCACCGAAATTGCGCTGGTTCACTGAAATCTGATCGTGAGCAAGTCGACAGTCGAAGTCATGTGCACAACTACTATTCGCGTATTCCAAAGTTTCTTATAATGCGGAGTTTCTTATAATACTCGAAGTAACGCCCACCTTGGACACAGTTACGCCCCGATTGAAGGAACGTGATGTTCTGATTGTACGAGAGGGCAAAGGACGTTCAATTTGCACCTGTGACGGGAACCTTCCTCAGACAGATGGCAAGAGTATCGTCCCGACCTGTGCTAGATGCGGAGGACGCATTCTCCACCTAGGTTAAGTCGACTGCGCGAGCATCGCTATTCAGCGCCGGCTTTTGCGCCGCAGGACGGCCGCGAGTCAAGCAGTTTATGGAAACTTTGGCTCGTCGAGGATAATTGAGACCTTGATCTAGGTTGAGCGTCTCCAGGTTTGCGCTCCAAGAAATGAGGTGCAGGTGAGGCAGATGGTATCCCCATCGGACCCCGCAAGGAATAGGCATCCGCATTCTGAACAATTGACGTGGTGCAAAGAATCGCCCAACTAGCGTTGCGGACAATGCGCAAGCGGCCTATATAACTGACTTTACTCTTGATGGTCCCGTTCTTTGAAATGACTAAACAATTCGAAAATTAGATTCTGCAAGCCGAATTAGTAGTGGTCCGGAGTCGGACCATCGGGGAGATTATTCGGGTTGATCGTACAGCTCAATGAAATTCCCGTCTGGATCCTTAATGAAGTCTACGTGGTGAGTTCGAGTCGACCTTTTGCTAAGTGGATGCTTATTTCTGTCGAATTTTCTTGCGCGCGTAATCTCTTTCGAGTGCTGCGACGAATTTGTCCCAGACTTCGTGGGTCCCTTTCACGTCTTGTGCTTGTGTAGGGGCCTTGTTTATCTTGTAATGCTCCTGGAATTTCATGTCAAGCCTGGTCTTGCGTTGTCCGAGTGAAGTGAGGACATAATCGCCCACCTCGTCGTCTTCATCACCGGTAAAGTCTAAGTGCCACGCCTTAGGAGGGCAGAGGGTGACAACGTCCACTGCGCTTTTGGGCTTGCCTCGACTCTTGTAATCCACAACGTAAACCGCTCGATGCCTGTTCTTGAGTAGGATCCTTCGTTTGGACTTTGAACCGGTGATCTTTGGATCGCTTTCTCTATAGTCCGTACACCAATCATAGACAAAATGAAGTGGGGCTCTGATTGTCTTTGAAACTTTTATGGTGTGAGTCTTCGTGTATTTTCCACCTGGCAAATTCAACACGTTCGGATGAGTGCTGGCGCTGGGTGCTTAAGTTTCTTTTGTACGAGCTACGTTGGTATCCAAGAATCCTCATGCCGTCAACTCCTCCGTCTCGGAGAAGCAATTCGCTAGTGGTTAGTCTAGCTTAGCTTCTTGCCAATGAACACAAGGGGTCCCAGAAAGACAAAACTTCAGGCTTAGAATCGAGGACCTTCAACAATTCGGGGGAAAGGTACTCCTTTCGGACAACGACCTCGTAGAGGTATTGATCGAACCACTCATCCATCATGTACATGAACCCTTGATCTCCGATCGCTGCTCCCCAACTGTTTTCAACTCGCCATTTCCTCGGTTTGCCCTGCTCATCGAGGTCAACCCCCGTAATCACCATGGCGTGGGTCATTTCACTATCTTCATAATCCAACCTAGCTGCTTTGTCGAGTTGGAATTTCGTGCCGTAGACGGATTCGTAATCGTATATGCTCAGATCCATCGCCCCCATGTCCGTCTGAAGCATCTTGGCCACGTCGCAGCCAAACCATACCGCACGATTTCCTTTGATCATGTCTATCGTTGCTTTTTTCAGGGTCTCCAAGTTGACGTTTAGATAGCAGGCATCTTGTCCGCCGACCACGTTGCCGAGGTATTGGACCGTGTATGTTTTGTTGAATGGTTTGTTGGGAGCGTTGATCAGGGTCACGAAATCATCAAGGGCTACTCCGATGTACTCATTGTAGAACTGAACTGGAGTGATGTTTCCCCTCCTGTGGAAAAAGCCATCTTTGTCACGCCACTCCCAGTTGAATGTCTCTTGGGGGACTCCGAGGTTGATGCATAGCATCCTGTAGAATTCTTCCATGAACTCGCCCTTCTTCTCCCTAATTTCAGACTCTGAGCTTCCGTTTCCGTTCATGTCTCGCAGCGCCTTGGCGTATTCTCTTAGTTTAGAGGCGAGTAGAGCATTCATGGGGTCGGAATTGTTGCTGTTCGATGTTTCCGGCATGAACGTTTTCGGTATAACGCCGTACTTCTTTATGAGATTCACAAACATATTCCACTCGCCACCGTCCGATGTTGGATCGGAAAGTAGCGAATTAACTAGCCTCCCATCCAAGGGCTCTTCCTTTGTTTCAATAATCGTTTCTAAGAAGTAGTTGGCTTTCTCTAGTTTGTCCCAAAACATTTGGTATATTTCAGATAGCTCAAATGTCTTCAGGTTTAGTTTTTTCATGGCTTCAAGGGACAGAATACTTAGTCCCGAGAATAACCAGCATCTTCCCGATCTTTCTTGGTTGGCTGCGTCTGGGGATTCGATGAGATTGCTAAAGGTGAAGTTTTCCCTGTCCACCGCCTCTCTACTCAATGCAACTGCGGCTATACCATTCTCCGTAACAGCATTCAAGGCAAGTTTGTTGCTCGGGTTCTTGTCGAACGATCGCGAGAAGCGCCTGATGTCTTCAATACTCAGTTTTTCTTCCAAAAGTCTCTCCAACACAACGTGTATTTTCATACATGGCTAAAACATGTTGCGCCTCCGCACCTGTCAGGCGCGTCGCGCCAGTGAAGGATATGGCGCTACTTTTGTTACCATTCTTCGCTTATTGCGACGATACGCACAGGTTTTATTTTGATTAGATATCGTTCAATGGTCAAAAGCTTTGACACAAGCTCAGTATTCTCTGATTCTTTCCCCAGATACCGGCGGTAGATGCTGATTGTTCTTGATTTGGATGGATTAGTTTCCAAATCGTGATCTTTGATTAGTTCTGCTTCTCCCTTGACCATGACCTGTTTTACGTTGAATTTGCTGATAGGTTCCTTGTAAGTATCAATTATCAAGCCGACGCGGTTATCTCTCCTAACGTGCCCGACTTTCACTGTCTTTGCCTGAGCTGGAATCCAGAAATTCTCTCCATCAAATTCAAACCAGACCGGAACGACATGGGGCCAACCCGAGTCGCTCGTAGCTAGTCTCGCAAGCAACGGCTGTTCCAAGTATTGACGAAGTTCTTCTGACTTCATCTTAGCGCGCATGAGAAGGAATTATGCCTCGGCCATTAATGATTCTAGCTGCGTCGATGAGTTTCCTTTTTGGGGGCTGATTAGGAGGCATATGCTCAGGGATTCAGACCGCTTTCATGATTTCTTTGATGTGTTGTTTGGCACTGTCCTTGATTTGCTTGAAGTCTTGGCTCTTGTCGAATTCTCCCAGGCTTCGTTCAACCAGGTCGAAGAGTTTGTCGATATCTTGCAAAAGTCCTGTGAGTTCTCCTCTCATCTTTCCTGTGTCCAATCTTGATCTGGATTCAGGGGTTTGGTTTATGGTTAATAAGAGTTCGCGAGAGACAGGATGGAAGAGCATTAGGTTTTGCTGAGAGTAAGTGATGCTAACGCTTACGTTCAGCTTTAAGATAGGACTGGTCAATTTAGGAGATCATGATGACGCGCAACCCACCGGACTATAGGATTGAGCAGCCCTTACGCGAGTGGGTAGCTGCCGTTGCTAAAATAACTAAACCTGATGGCGTAGTCTGGTGTAATGGATCCGATGAAGAATTTCATTCTCTTATCAAAATGATGACCGCGGATGGAACGCTGATTGAGCTTAACCAGGAAAAATATCCAGACTGCTATTTGTACAGGAGCAACCCGAATGACGTTGCTAGAACTGAAGAAGCGACCTTCATCTGCACAAAGAAGAGTGATGATGTGGGCCCAACGAATAATTGGATGCCCTCTGATGCAGGAGAAGCCAAGTTACAAAGGCTTTTTGATGGTTGCATGATAGGGCGGACGATGTATGTCATCCCATACCTGCTGGGGCCGACGGGTTCGCCTTATTCTCAGGTCGGCGTTGAGCTCACTGATAGCCCCTATGTCACAGTGAATATGGAAATTATGACAAGAGTCGGCAAGGTTGCGATAGCGCACATGAATGACGGCGAATTTGTGAAGGGAATACATTCGACCGGCCAGTTGGATCCGCATCGCAGGTACATTTGTCATTTCCCGGATAAGAAACTCATAATGAGTTTGAACTCGAACTACGGAGGAAACGCGCTTCTCAGCAAGAAATGCCACGCCTTGAGGCTCGCGAGCGTGATGGCGAGGGATGAAGGGTGGCTGGCTGAACACATGCTGGTGATAGGAGTCGAAGACCCAGAGGGCACGGTGACTTACCTGACGGGGGCATTCCCCAGCGCCAGCGGCAAAACCAACCTCGCCATGCTCAAGCCACCGGAATACATGAAAGACTGGAAAGTCTGGGCGGTAAGTGACGACATAGCTTGGATTCACCTAGACTCAGAAGGCAGGTTCAGAGCAATCAACCCCGAGAGTGGATTCTTCGCGGTGGCGCCTAACACCAACGTCAAGACGAACCCCAAAATAATGGAAACTGTCAGGAAGAACACAATATTCACGAACGTCGCCTTGGCGATGGACAGAACTCCCTGGTGGGAAGGAATTGGCGAGCATCCCAGGAAACTTTGGGATTGGCAAGGAAGAGTATGGACGGCAGGCAGGGGACCCGCCGCCCATCCAAACTCAAGGTTCACAACTCCAGTCAATCAATACCAATCCTTATCCCCGGAGTACACGAATCCGAATGGCGTACCAATCACGGCCATAATCTTCGGAGGAAGAAGGTCCGATCTCGTTCCGCTAGTTTACGAATCTTTCAGCTGGGAACACGGAGTCCTGATGGGCGCCATGCTTAAAGTTGAAACCACAGCTGCTGCTGCAGGAGAAGTTGGAGTTCTAAGGTACGACCCCATGGCGATGAAACCATTCTGCGGATACCACATTGCAGATTACTTCCGACACTGGCTCTCGTTTCGAAGCAGAAGCAAAAACCTCCCGAGAATATTCCAGATAAACGCCTTCAGAATGGGAAAGGATGGGAGATTCCTCTGGCCGGGTTACGGTCACAACCTCGTGGTTCTAAAGTGGATTCTTGACAGGTGTAGAGATAGGGCTGATGCGATTGAAACGCCGATAGGTTACGTTCCCACGCCGGACTCACTCAACGTGGCTGAAATGAGCCTGCCGCGCAACACGATCGATGAGTTGCTTCAAGTCAATAGGACTGCGTGGATGAATGAAATCGAATCCTCTGAATTGTTCTTCAAAACCCTCGGAGAACAATTTCCCGGTACGTTGTGGAGGGAGCTCTCGAAATTGAGAGATAGACTCGGAAATTCGGGCTCAGCGACTCATCATTAATGGATTGATACCGCTACGTACGCCCATTAGCTTATTTGCGTACCTCGCCGGTTGCGTCTTCCAATACTGCGAATGCTCGTGGTCCATCAGACTCATCGAGTATCAGAATAATATCTTCGTATCCTAGAAATGCATCTACGATGTTTATTCCATTGCGGTAGAGCAAGTCAGTGATGTACGCTGCGATCCCAGGCGACCTCTCCGCTTCCTCGGATAGGTGTAGTGAAATCTTCGCCACCTTCAGACGAGGTTTTAGTGGATATCGACTCTTCAGTGCCGTTCTCAGTTTTCCATAATCATTTTCGTCGGCTATTATCTTGATCGAGTTTACAAGCGGAAAGATGTGAGGGCGTTCGTGAAGCTCAGCAGATAGTTCTACTAACCTCTTCAATTCGTTGATGAAAGCTTCTCTTTTGGGGGTGATAGTTACGTCGACCACTCCACTACTTAGCGTCATCTTCGAATTTCTAAGAACTGACATTGTAGGAGGTAGCCCAAGCTTCGACTGCGAATCGGAAAACCTCTTGATAACCACAACCATAGTACCAACATTCACATCTCTACCAGTAATTCGATCCACCGTAGGCTTGATTCTTTCAGCTAATGCATGGTAGTTGATCAGCCCCATCCGGAGGTGCTCGTTAACCGGATGGTTTCGACTTATGAGGTCGATCACGGTTTCGGATATTGTGGGTTTGGCGGTTTTCATGACTAAAGCGTGAGTTAGGCCAATGTTACAAATATATCTTTTGGTAACAAGTGTTATAAGTGTGATACGTGTATAACTGGTACTAGCAATACTTGGAGTTAGTAGGTGAAATTAATGCAAGCAAACAAAATGTTCCCGACTTACGTGTTCGCCAAGGTCCAGCGTGACCGTGTCCCACAAGTGGTTGAGGAACTACGCAAGTACAGCGAGATAGAGTTCAGCGCACCAGTGACCGGTAGATACGATATCATTATGCGAATAAAGAACAGTGACCCACAGCAACTAACTAACATGGTCAACAAGATACGGAGCATCCACGGAGTCAACGCAACTAATACCTTCACTCCGAATGACGGATTCGTTAACGGTCAGAAACTTGACGCGCAAGGCGTTTGGGGATTCAGTTTACTATCAGTCAACAAACCATTAACCGAAGTATTACAGAAACTGAAGAGTCTACCAGCCATACACGACGCGTGGAGTATTCCAGGTCAGTTCGACATCATCATGAGTTACAAGGCTCAGAATTATGAGCAACTAATGAAATCAACCGTCGAACAACTAGGCCATACTGATGGCATCTGGAGAAGCGAAACACTATTCGCGTACCAGCCTAACGTTAAGGCATAAACCGAAAGTAACTTGGGAGACATACGCTCCCAGTTACCCCTGATTTTTTCCAGTTCAGAATACTCTTAGCGCATGAGCGACGAACTACGTCGGAGAGAGAAAGTTATGCGTACTCTCGAAAGAACCGACACGTCAATCCTACGGTGCATACAAAAACTTTCATGACGTTCGACATGCACGAAATCTGAAACACTGGGGGTAGATCAAAATCGCCGCGTAGAGGAAGCATAGATAATGCTATCTAGTAGCTCCTACAACAAGCTCGATTGAGATCCTTGGTTAAACAACACGGGTTGTCTAAGGCTGCTTATTACCTCGTCCTCATTGGCGGCATTCTACTGGTAGTCTTGACCCTACTGGCACTTATCGGACATGCTATTTCACTCCCCTTCAGCGTCCCGCTGGTAGGAATGACTTTTGGCTTCGCTTTCGTCCCCTTGATTCTGGGGATAGTGGCAATTATCCTAGCTAAACGTGTCCTTGAACCACTGTGGGCCATTGTTCTGATCGTCGTTGGTTTTCTCGGCGCAGGCATTGGAGGTATCTTAGTGTTGTTAGGCGGCTTGCTGGGTCTGATACTTCACTTCATCTAGAAAACCCTCAATGCATTAGCACCTACAGGCAGAATTCCGTCCTGCGTCCTTCTTTCATCTTCCAGCACTCGCTAGATCCAATTGTCTCCATGTTCGCGGCATAGTGACAAGGCCCAATTGATTGCCTACTCATGGGGACACAGCCGCGCCTTGCAAAGTACGGAATCAAAGCGCCCGAAATGATTTTTCCATACCTCCCTTCCGTAAATAACTAACGGCTCGCCTGTCATCATCACAACGAAATTCTAAGTGCGCGCTTCGTCGGTCTCTCTCATGCGCTGTATACCCTTTTTCGATACCGCGTTTTGCAGTTTGGATAATTTGTCAATTTCGTCAAGCAGAATCTTGAGTTCTTGGTTGTAATGGCCGCATTTCGGGCAGTTTTCTTCGCCCTTCAGTCTTTCCCTTTGCTCAATTAGCCTGCTCACAATGCCATCATGGACTTCCAATGTTTGGTCATTATGCTTGCGCGGAGTAGGTATTTCGAGCTTATGTTCCAGGATTAGGATCGGCTGCAGGTCTTGCGTGTGCGGATCAAATGCTCTTTGCATACTCAACATTTGACCGAGGAATTGTAAGGGCTCCAATTCAGAGAGTGTCCACGAATTTGGTTTACCCTGCCGCTCGTCTTGCTTTTCCGCCTCGCCAGTTTCTTCTCTTCCTTCCGCCACTCGCTCGCCCACGTGGAGTCGTGAAGGATTCCCGGCATTGTTGCGAACAGAATACATAGCCTTTGAATCGGATGTGTTTCTCGACTTTCTTGCCGCAGTTCGAACAGTACCTAGCGTGACTGGCGTTCAAGATCTTAGTCAAACTTCTCCACGCCCCTTGATGATTCTCATCAAGCCATACGATTCACAGTTCAAATCCCACTCCACTCAGACCCGGTTACATTATCGTTAACCTGGCCAATCACAACATTAATTAATATCATAAGGCTTATATAGTATCTGCTGGCCGTGCGCAAACATGGTCGGCTCTGAAAGACGGGTCGAACCAAGTTGTTGCACTCGGGAGTACCTTGTGCAAAGAGTGCATTCGCCTCCGGCCAACATTATACCGTTTCAACACAAGATGTTTTTGCGTTCGCGTTTGTCTCCAGTAAACTGACCATTCGTTGAAAGAGGCAGCCGAACTGGTTCCGAAACGGAAGGTGAGTGCGATTTTGAGCAAGCGTTTTCATATCGCACAGAGTTCTCTCCTTTGTGTGACTTATGCGCGAGAAAGACAGTTTTCGCAAGAAAAACTTGCTGACGAAGATTGAAAACCTAATTGTCAAGAAGGAAGCGGAAAAAGATAACCTTCCACTAGAGCAATACAATTTGAACGCGCAATACATACAGGGCTTCCTTGCGGGCTTGGAGGAAGCGCGACGCATAATCAAAGGCCTTCCGTCAGGCGGACGACGTCAGTCGGAGACCCATCAGCGGTTTAACGAGAGAAGGAAGAAAAGGGCATCCGGACAGAAGGAGAAAGATCCCCGTGCTATCTCCTAACCCCAATCGCTAGCGAACATTCCTAACAAAGAGAGCCATGTCGGAGTAGAGCTTGGTTTGAAGAGAAAGCGCGGGTGGCAAATCCGTGACTTTTGATAGTAGATGTGGACAGGTTCAGCCAGGGAACGCACTGTAATACAGTCCGGAACCACCGTATTACGGTTCAGCCACCATGACAAAGACTCTGGAACGAACCGGGACACGGTTCAGTTCAACTGTGTCCCAGTTGACCCGAGCCGGCAGGTGAAGAAATACGTGGACCTAGCCCTGGACATGGCGTCCAAACTCCACTCTCGGGTTCAGGTACAGGTCTCACACCGCGAGGGCTCAACAGCATGAGTTCGAAGGCGAAACCTCAGGCGTGGACAAGAATCACCGCGAGAGGTGGCCCAAAAATGAACGCTGCCTTGGCGTTCTTTCGGATTGCCAGTGGAAGCAACCTTTCTGAAGAGCGTTCGGCTACCTATTGGATGTCGCACTGGATGTGTGTGCCCGATTCTTCTTGCGCTTGCTCCTAACCTGGGTTAGTCCAACGCCCCCGCGTCTCGATCTGTCTTCAAGCAAGGTGAGGTCAAAGTCAATCTTCTTCCTCCTCTTTCTGCTAACTTTACTTTCCTTCCAACCCAAGATGGTTCAATGGCCAGTAAGCGACCAGACTACATTTAGATGCCGGCGGTCCAGGAAGAAGTTCGTTGCGTTGTGTGAACTAGGAAGGAACCGGCGGGTTCTGGTACTCCGCTTTTCAGAATGAGCGCGTTACCGACATGCCAAGCGGTGAATAGACTCCAAGAAAAGGCCATTAATGATAGAGCAAGCGTGAATAAGGTAGGGAATGCGGCGGAGGCGATGCTATTGAGTGAAGAAGAGTCCGACGAGGGGGACGAAACGCAGAGTGAAGAAGCGCATGAAGAGGATCAGCGCGATGAAGAAGAGGAGGAGGATCGTGGACGGGAAGGCGCTGATGAGAGTGCTGAAGAGGAAAAGGACGAGGATAGAATGGAGCAGGATGAGGAAGAGCGAGAGCGGAAAGGGACAGGGCTGAAGCCCAAGAAACCTAAGGAAAAGTCTCCATGAGCATAATAATTCAATTCAACGACCGATTCGGCAGATGCTGTCTCCGCGCCACCACGTAGCTTATGATTCACTTCACGAGGAGACACCCATTTATCGTAAGTATGATACCCAGCACGTACCCCAACGTCGGCGAGACATTCCTTCGAACAATTGTAATTCTTCTTACATTATTTTCCCGTTCCGCAACCTACATAGGTTCTTGCGTGTGGCAATTTTATCGATATAGATATGTAGCGCAATTCAACTATGTTGCGTCCTGAGGCGAATCGTTGATGGACCTATTAGTGGCCATAATCGTAGCCATTGTGATTCTCTGGTTAATTGGACTCGTTGCCGGTATCGGCGGATTTCTGATCAACATACTGCTCGTAATCGCGGTCATAGTGATAATAGTTAGACTACTTCAAGGACGTCGTATATTGTAGTAAATGCCCTCTAAATTAAGCACCTACAAAGCGAACGCTCAGGATAGAAGAGGATGAACCCACTATCAGCCTGTTACTCGGAAGTACCTGTTATCACAATAAAGCCTTCAGAGCCTAGCGACGGCTCATTAGAGCGTACTTTCTTACGCCTTCCAAGCGAGTTTGAATCCTCTATTCCAGACTCACCGGACTACCAGGGCAACTCATCCTCGCTATTTCTTAGCTGATATTTAGGAAAACGTCGGGCGGGACGAAATATTATGAGAACTTAGGGGCGGTTACATCATGCCCGGGGGCATTCCTCCCGGCATCCCGCCGAGGCCTCCTGGAGGTCCGCCTTCCTTCATGCCTTTTGAGGAGAGGACGTCATCTATCCGCAGGAGCATGCAGGCGGCTTCTGTGGCGGATTTGACCGCTTGCTGTTTCACCCTGAGTGGTTCGACTATGTTGTCTGCGAGCATGTCAGCGATCTTGCCGGTCTTGACTTGGACGCCAAACCATTTGTTTTCTGGGTTTGCGTGTTTTGATCTAAGTTCGACCATTATGTCAATTGGGTCGAGTCCACTGTTTTCAGCTATTGTGAGTGGGATGGCTTCCATTGCTTCGGCGTAGGCTTCGATCGCGAGTTGTTCGCGGCCTCCCACCTTTAGAGCGTAGTCGCGAAGTTGCTTGGCGGTTTCAGCTTCTGGTGCCCCTCCGCCGGCTACAATCTTGCGATCCTCGACGGCGTTTCTGACTACGCAAAGCGCGTCGTGGAATGATCGTTCGGCTTCGTCGACCACATGGTCGGAGCCGCCCCTGATCATCACGGTGACCGAGTGAGGGTCTTTGCAGTCGCGAACGTAGATGAGTTTGTCGTCCCCTATTTTGACTTCTTCGACGAGTTTTGCTTCACCGAGTCCTTCTGTGGGTATGTCTTTTGTGCTGGCTTGTATGGTTCCGCCTGTGGCTTTGGAGAGCTTCTCCATGTCGCCGCTGCTGACGTTCTTCACAGCCATTATGTTCTTCTTGGCGAGGAAGTGTAATGCCATGTCGTCAATGCCTTTCTCGCAGAAGAGGACGTTGGCCCCGCTCTTTGCTACCTTGTCCGTCATTTCGCGAATCATCGATTCTTCTTCGTCTAGGAAGCCTTTCATTTGGTCTGGTGAGTTGATGTTAATCTTAGCGTCGAACTCGGTTTTCTCAATCTCAAGTTTCGCATTGAGTAGGGCGATCTTCGCGTTCTTCACTTGTTTCGGCATTTGAGGGTGCGCGACCTCTTTGTCGACTACAATGCCTCTGACGAGTTCGCTTTCCTCCATGCTTTCGCCCTTTTTCTTCAAGACTTTGATTCGGTCTATGTCGGCAGTGGTCTTGCCGTTTCTCTCTTCCATAACCTGACGGATGGCTTTCGTGGCAAGTGTTGCGAGGTGTTCACTTGTTCCTACAGTTGCCTTGGTTCCCATCGAGGTCATTGCGATGAGCTTAAGCGTCTTATCGTCGTCAGGCTGTATGTCAATTGATAAGTTTTGGAGGATCTCCAGAGCTTTCTGAGATGCCTTCTTGTAACCTTCAACGATGACGGTCGCGTGGACTTCTTGGTCAAGAAGTTTTTCCGCCCTCGCTAGGAGTTCGCCGGCGAGAACGACGACGGTGGTCGTGCCATCGCCCACTTCACTGTCTTGGCTTTTCGCTACCTCAACAAGCATCTTTGCAGCGGGATGTTGAACATCCATCTCTTTCATTATGGTAGCTCCGTCGTTTGTTATCACCACATCACCCATCCCAGTTACCAACATCTTGTCCATCCCTTCCGGCCCGAGTGTGGTCTTGATGGTTTCAGTGATTACTTTCGCGGCGAGAATATTGTTCCGCTGCGCTTCCTTTCCCGTAGTACGTTGAGATCCTTCTCTCAGGATCATTACTTGCATTCCTTGTGTAGACATATCCGATCATCAAATGTAATTTCTATGAATGAGGTAACGGCCTTGACCTAGACTCAGAGGCCTGTTCTTAGAGAGCCTCAAGATTGTGGCCTGCGCCACACGGTTTCTGGCTGTTACCTCTAGTAACACATATGTCGTCCGCGCTATATTAACAACACACTAAGCTCTCTCTTCCGAACCTCAATCCGATAACTGCACGATTTCTATCCGAAAACCCACATGCGATTCCGTGTGAAATCAAAGTCGATCCTCGACGCACTCACGTCGCTCGAAGTAACCCTTGGGTTAGTTGTGAGCTCTCGTGGTCTTCCTTCTCTTTCTTCTTCGCGCCTTTTTCTCTTGAGTTTGAGGCAATCAGATCACGCAGCTAGGAATTTGCGACCCTCTTTCGTAATTCCTTTTTGTCATAAGACTTGCTAGCCCTCGTTCTGTTCTTTTCCTGTTTTCGTTCCTTTCTTCTCTCTCCCTTTCTGCGGCTGGTCTCTTTCATTCTTCTGACTCTACGTCTCTCCTTTCCTTTCACAGCCGAACCCACACTAACTACTGCTGAGTACGCCTTTCGTCATATCGAGGTTTCATGAAACTGGAGTCAGTGCGCGAATACGCCCTCTCCTGTTCAGTACTCGAACCCGAAGCAGTCACGGCTTCAGGGCAGGTCGCGACTGTGTGAATGATTCTCGGCATTGTTCTGAGCAGAATGCATACCCCTCATGAAGAACAGGTTTTTCGATTTTCTTACCGCAATTCGAGCAATACTTCATGTGAGCTTCCTTTGTTCCTGCAGCCAACTCTCTCCGCTCCGTTTACGATTTCTTGCCGATTACCCTATGTCAGGCGTCTTCTACAAACGTTTTGGATTAGCGGTCGACTGACCAGAATTGCTCCCGATGACACGATGGGGGACAACCGGTGTGCTTTGCAATTCAGACGAGCGTAGACAGGAAAGGTTCTTCAATTCGCAGCATGCAGCTGAATGTGACGGATGGGTCTTGATTTGACGAGACCTGAATGGCAAAAGAAACGAAAGAAAATGGCCAGTAGAGCGGGACAAGCAGGCGGCAGAACGCGGTAGAATTTGACACAAGTTGGGAAAAGTATTGGCCAAGGACGCCCTGTATGCCCTAATTGTCATCGAAGTCTATGCCGAGTCTGACGCCCCTTGTTCAGTCGTCGGTCTTCCGCATTCTCGAATACCTTGAACCACGAAGGATGTTTGTTCACAAAGTCTACAAAGCGTTCCATACGATTTACCGTCTCTTTGTGGACGTGGTGCTCGATGCCTTCCGCGTCCAATTTCGTTGTCTTCTCCTCGACGCCTAGAATCTGAAGGAATCTGATTATTGTCAGATGTTTCTGTTTTATGAATCGCGCCATATCCTCTCCTTTGGGGGTGAGTCTTAGGCCGCGGTAGCGTTCATAGACAATGAGTCCCATTCCATCTAATCTTTGAAGCATGTTTGTGACACTGGGCGATTTGACACCCAAACGTTCCGCAATATCCGTTGACCCTGCGTAGCCTTTCGTCTGTACGAGGTCGTATACGACCTCAAGGTAATCCTCTACTCTAGTGAGGTCGAACACGGGGTTCAGAGCCGAGCTTTGTGTCATCGCACTCGCACTTCCCATAACTCAGCAGCCTTCTCCTTTCACCATCATTATCGCATCGTAGCGTAGACAAGGTACACGTGATAGGCACCATAAGCAGCTAGAACCAAAGCCTGCAAGTAGACGCTGAACGAAGCCATAAGATAGTATATCAGGTAAGTGTTCAGCGCCACAATCACTGCCCCGGTTAACACGGCGAAGAGTGTGGTTATGCGTTTGTTAACAAGCTGGCCCATGAGGTCCTTCTTAGCGGTAAAATGCAACAAAGGAATCATCGGTAACGCGATCATCAGGCTTAGCAGTACTTGACTGTAGACCAACAGCTGCAGCGGATCGAAACCTAGAAGCACTGCTATCGTCGTGGGGAAGACGTTGAAACCTCTAGTAATAACCCTCCTGATCGTTTTGTTTACTTTTGTCCCCAGTAATCCGTCCATGACTGCTTGTCCGGCTAATGTTCCGGTTGTCGAGGAGGCAAGGCCGGAGCAAAGCAGTGTCACCGCGAACACGATAGCTGCAAGCGGGCCGTAGATCGGTATCATTATGCGATATGCTTGAGATACTTCTGATATGTTGCTGAACTTCGGGTAGAAGACTTGAGCGCTCACGATCAGTATTGCCGCATTAACCAGTCCGGCTATCGTGAAGGCGATTATACTTTCGGTGGTATGGAGCTTCAGCAAGTGTTTCCTTCCATCAGCGGTGTGATCCACCACCTTGTCTCTCGTCAGCGTGGAATGGACGTACAGGGCATGGGGCATGACGGTCGCGCCGATGATGCCAACGATCAAAACGATGTTGTCGGGGCTGAACGCGGGTGAAACAAAGGACTGGGCAAGCTGGGTCAGACTTAGGCCGGTCACGAAGACTTCGTATAGGAAACCGAAACCGATGATAGAAATGAATACCATGAAGAAGTATTCAAGCGACCTGAAACGCCGCCTTGTCAGAGCTAGCAAAATTAGGATGTCAGCTGCTCCGAAGATCGACGCATACAGGAGGGGGATGTTGAAGAGTATGTTCAGCGCAATAACAGTCCCCAAGTATTCGGCAAGATCGGTAGCTGCGATTGCAGCTTCGGCCCCGACCCAGTTCAAGAGAATGTCAAACCTGGATTTTTTGAGAGATTCTCTGACGAGACCCGCCAAATCACTACCTGTTGCTATTCCCAATTTTCCGGACAGATATTGGAGCAGCATAGCCATGAAATTCGCCATCCAGACAACCCAAAGCAAACCATAGTTGAAAGCCGCCCCAGCCTGAATGTCCGTCCCATAGTTCCCCGGGTCCATGTACGCCATACTAGTGATCAGTGCCGGACCCGCAAACATGAAAAGCGCACGATGCTTGCTAACGAATCGCCTGAGCTCCAACTTAGATGAACCTAACTAGTTTAGTAACTGCTATCTTACATAGCCAAGTCAAGCTTTAGGTCTTTAAAGCTCTTTGCTCCACGCCCCCCCGGGACCTCGGACCTCTCAGATCAATTTCTTGGACGTGCCTCGTGTGGCACGCCATTGTTTCGTGAATTTCATTGAGCACTTGCCGTTTGTGATGCTGCCTAAAGCACGTTAGACATTCAAGGAGATCGATTGCGACTGTACGCATAGGTCATGATCTGCGACTTTCCTGACTTCATTGTTGATCTTTCTCTTACTTTCTGCAGTCTTCGAATCTCAATGTCTACCTGGTGGAATGTGGCTTCGGTTAGTGGATTTTTGCTACTTAGAATTAAGACCAGCGCCGGTCTCTTCGCTGATTGAGATCTCTTGACAGCACGCAGCTTTGGCATAGTGTTGGTAACCTTGCTTTTGGGAATAGCCGTTGGAGCTATCGCAAGCAGCATCCCAGTTTCAGCCAGTGCGTGCACTGTTCAAACCGGTTCATTCATCACTGGATCGTACTATAGCAACCCGAATATCGCCGTGATAGTGCCGATATCAGCACAATGCTCGTTCACCGGTGGCCAATTGTCTGCGGCCGGAAACGCCTATGAAGCCACTACAAATGCAAATCTAGCTTCATCTAATACAACCCTCCTCTCAGCGACCGGTAGCAACACGTACAAAGGGCAACTTGTCTTTACGCTGTCTTCTAGTGAAGAATGGCATAGCGTTCGGGTCGCAATATCGGTCTATAACGGACAGTCACCGATCCTACATACTTCTGAAACCGCGGCAGTAGATCCGAACACAAAGTACGTCAATTACGCCAGTTGTTACACTGGCACCGCATGCGACGGCATTTACGATTACTGCCAATCGCCGAACGGCAATAGCACGATGCAATGCGTCGGATACATATATCAGAACCCGAACGGATGCACAGAACTTGCAATTCCAATATACAGCCCATACGGGTTCTTGTCCTACCAATACTACACTCTACATAACCTGCCAGCCTCCATTCCCCCAGTCGGGTCATGGGCGATCGCTACTGGACAGATGCACCTAGGCTACAACTCAGCCCCGAACGGAGCGGCGTGCCCAGGCAACTACATGACGGTAAGCTCGATCTCGCCATAATTAGACGAAGCAACTTTCCCAACGCTCTATCAGAACACTCGCCCACACGGGACGCCCGAATTACTGTTGAAGACGCGTTCCAGGTTTTAAGACGAAGATCCGTGAGTTGGGTTCGTTATTGGGTCCGGCTTGAAGGTTGCTGGGAGGGCGGCTTTGAACCAGTCTGGGATGAACTGCCACGTATTCTTGATCAATTCCGTGCAACTCCCATCGACCACATAGAACCTCGCAACATCGTCCTCAGCCCTAACCGCGCGGCCGTACGCTTGAATCACTTCCAACATCGCCTGATTCAAGTACCACTGGCGATGCCCGAGCTCCAACCGCCTCTTGACCCTTCTATCACCAATGTCCGCGAAAGGAACCTTAAACAAGATTTGAGCGGAGCATACTTCATACTTCCAATCTTGCCCTTCATTGAAGGCGACTGAAACGAAGACTTTACCCCGGGACCTCATCCATTCCTGCAGTTTCTCTTCCCGGTCCTCGCCTGTATGCACAATGAGCCTGCTTTTGAATTTCGGTGAAAGATGGGCAACCAGAGCGCGTTGATGCCGATAAGAGTGCGAATGAATTGCCACGTTACCCTTCTCTTCGTTGAGGATCTTTTCGACAGCAGCCACCGCTAAGGGCATGTTGTTGTCCCATTGTTGCATGGTAAGTGGGCCGACGCTTGAATCAATTATCGGGCGGTTTGCCGGTGGGAATGTACTTGGCGCTTCGAGAATCTCAATCTCGTCCTCTTTCAAGAGATCGGTTAGGCCGTTGAGCTTCACGTATTCATCCGGGTCGAGGATAGTGGCGGATGAAATCAGGAAATTCTCGCCTCTCTTCCAAACCAGATCCTTCATGAACTCTCTCGCGAAGACTGGTTGGAGGATGAGTTGGTCGTTGCGAACATTCCAAACCCATTCGGATTTTGAGAACATGAATAGGCTGTAGTTCTCAAGGAACCTTTCCATGAGCTGTCTATTCTCAGCTTCGATCAGCGAAATCGCGTTCTGTTCACTCTTCGTTTCCAGGCGTCCCAGCATTAGTTTCAGGTAGCCGGCAACGTCGGCTAGGAAGACATCCAAGTCGATCCTGCTACGCACATTCTTCAAGTTGGGGAGAAGTTTGTGATAGATTTCGTATGGGACTGAGAAGGGTGTGAATTTTAGGGAGATGTGATTGAGGCATTGCTCTTCTAGGTTATGGGCCTCATCTAAGACGAGTAGGGGTCGTGTTCCAAGGTAGGTTTCGCTTCCTTCCGTCGTGCCCTCAAAGATCAGGTAGGCTAAGCTCATGAGGATACTTGGCGATTGTGAAGCCAGGTGTTTCTGCATCCAGTATGGGCAGACATCCAAACGTTCGTTGCAAGGATATCCCTCCGTCACACATTTGCCGACGTGCACTCCGCGGCGCGGGCTGTAGTAGCATTGGTAGTTTTGGCGGCCCTTAATCTCAACAAAGCGACCTCTCAAGTTAGGATCCGCGAGTAACTGATCAATGAGGGCTAGCTGTGGTGTGACGTAGAACGACTTGGTGACTGAAGTAAATGCGGCGTTGACGAGGGACTTTCCGAAACCCGTAGGCGCGATTACGATGACGCACTTCTTCCCAGACTGATAGGCTTGAACGGTTTGGGTAATAATCTCCCGCTGATACTTTCTCATTGTGGCACATGGGAAGTATCTTAGAACATCCTCATTCGTGAGGCTTGCAATTGGGAGGTTGAGCGGTTGAAATTCCTTGACCTGAAGAGGTTTGCAATGAGCACAGCCCCCTTGCTTAGGAGAGATGTAAGCCCCGCATTCGGAGCAGAAGTCAACCAGCTAAATCACCAACCGCAGGAGACTGCACTGTACCTTGTTTCCCAACTGCGAAGGGACCGTTCAATAATAGCTTTGAAGGCTCCGCAAAACAGAAGGTTCAAGTAGGTCTCACACGCGCGGGCATGATTCTTGGGCATAATTCCCGTCGATTTTATTACGAATGACGTCGTAGTGCCCCGCCTGCGGAGTTGAAACATCATTCCAGGGATAGGAAACGTTCCGACTGCTCGGGGTCGGGATAGGGATCTGATTTACCTACTTCAACTTGCGAGGAAGCATAACCTCAGCCTTACTGGGTTCCATGACTCTTTGCTGATTGCTGGACGTCGAGGTAAGTCTCATTGTAAGGGGTTGCAGATTGAAATTCGCAGCAGAGGAGAAGCCTCCTCAACCTACATGTTCTCCGTCAAAAGCGGCCCATTAGCTCAAGCGACTATCCAGATCCACTCAATCAAGAAACTGAAGAAACTCCCGCCGGAGTATTCCAATCTATGGGAACTAGACAGTTACGGGCGGGATCCTAAGCGTGGGGGCGAACTAGCGCACTCCAAGGGGATGTTTGGGCTTGGTCGAATGGGTAACGCTCTACTGTGAGAAGTGCGAATCCGAAACGAAACATGATCTTGCTTGGGAACGGAAGAAACCCTCCATCGGCAAACCCTACCGTGACGCCACCTGCACGCGATGCGGTAGACACCGAAAGTACTACAAACGATGGTGAATCTCGCGGGAAATGACCCGTGCCCTTTATCTTCTACATACGCACTACCCTTCTCTCGTGATCCAAAACAATTAACCGATCAATTGGGGTCGGGGATAACGCCCAACGTGAACCTAAACGTGAAATCCCCACAAATATAACGCGATGATTTTCTGGGTAACCAATGCTCCTGTTAGGGTTTCACAATCACAAGACAACTTGAATAGAAACACTAGGAGTCAACTATTCTCCTACGCGATGGCTTAGAAATGAATTGGATATGCGCATCATGCGGTTTAGCGGCTAAAACCAATCGGCAGAAATGTTCTAGATGTGGTGGCGCCGAGTGGAGACCAGCCCCCAGAAAGGATTCGGTTGAACTCGGCGGGCCGATCAAGCGTATTGCGCCGAAAGGCCTACTCTTAGCCGGCGCTGGAAGGCAAGCGCCGACCCTGGACCCTACCGGAATTGAATGCGGAACTTGCCATAAGGTAATTTACAAGGCTGACAAGGGGTTTGACGCGAATGCGTTCCAAGAGGCGAAGAAGAACCACTATGCGCTTTCTCCGACTTGCGAAAACCCGAAGTGAAAGAAGCCTCTGAAGTTCGGTTTATTGCCAATTGTAACCAAGTTCGTAACTGGAGAAGGCGAGTATGGGAGTACCTGAGAAGATCAAGGCCATCGAGGAGGAGATGAGCCATACTCAGATACACAAACACACCGAACACCACATAGGTTTGCTGAAGGCCAAACTTGCTAAACTCAAGGCGGAACAAGAACACGCGCAATCCTCCAAACAGAGTGGCGCAGGGTTCGAACTGAAGAAGGGTGGGGATTGCACCGTCGTCCTGATTGGCTTACCAAGCGTAGGAAAGTCAACCATCCTAAACCACCTTACGAACGCCAAATCCAGGGTCGCTCCATACGCGTTCACAACCTTAACCGTCGTCCCAGGCCTGCTCGAGTACCAAGGGGCGAGGATACAAATTCTTGATCTACCCGGAATCATCTCAGGAGCGGCAACTGGCACAGGTAGAGGAAAACGGGTTCTGTCGGTTGCGAAGAACGCTGACCTAATCCTACTCGTTCTAGATGTATTCCAACCGGACCAAGTCAGCACCTTGGTCAAGGAGCTCTATGAGATTGGAATCAGGCTCGACACGCGACCTCCTAATGTTACGATAAACCGAGCCACTCAGGGCGGGTTGGGCATAACCGCAGCCTGCAAACTAACCCATCTAACCGAAGCCACCGTCCGCGCAATAATGAACATCTACAAAATCAACCACGGCAGCATCATCCTCCGAGAGGACATAACCGACGACCAACTCATCGACCTAATAGTTGGAAACCGCAAATACATCCCTTCAGTAACAATTCTCAACAAGATAGACCTGGTCAGCCCCAAGTACGTAACCGAAGCAAGAGGACGAATCGGTCAAGACATAATCCCAATCTCGGCGGATCACAGCGTGAACTTGGATGAATTGAAGAAAGCAATCTTTGATCGCCTACAGCTGATCAAAGTCTACTTGAAACCACGCAACGGCTCACCCGACTTCGAAGACCCCCTCATCATCACAGCCGGATCAACGATCTACGATGTATGCGAAAAAATCCATAGAAAATTCGCA
Organism: Candidatus Bathyarchaeota archaeon; assembly: GCA_963733055.1. Taxonomy (GTDB): domain Archaea; phylum Thermoproteota; class Bathyarchaeia; order 40CM-2-53-6; family 40CM-2-53-6; genus FEN-987. The sequence goes on along the minus strand of CAVTBR010000001.1, from coordinate 1,068,266 downwards.
GGCGAGGCCAAATTCGCCTTAGTCTCAGGGAAGAGCGTAAGATTCAGCCCGCAGCGTGTCGGAATGGATCACGTCGTCCAAGACCACGACATCGTAACGATCGTCAAATAGGTAGAATCGCAAGATAGTTGAGACATTAGGACTTCACTCCTGAGGCATGGGTGTCTTGGTATGCATCACTTTTCGGTTTCTACGCGCGCTACGCTTTCTATGAGGCTCCGTTTCTGCTCATGCGTGTATGTTTTGATTTGTCGTTCTCGTCTCATTGCCTCACTTCGAGTTTTGAGGCTTTGGAGGTAGGCGATGCCGTGTGGTTTGTGCATCTTTGTATAACGGGCTCCTTGGCCCTTCGAATGTTGCATGAATCTGTTGGCTGGGTTGTTTGTGTATCCTGTGTAGTAGCTGCCATCGGCGCAGAGAAGAATGTAGACGAAGTATGACTCGCGACTTCGCTTCATTCCAACGCTCAAGTCCTGTTCGCTGTACGTATCGTCTTAGCGCCTGTCGTGTGAGACTAGATAATAGAATTGTATACCTGCGAGCACATATTGTATAGCCATCGCGCCCAGGAAAATTCCATTAACTTGGCAATAACTGTGTAGAGCCTCTATCGCCGAAGAAGAGTAGATTCGACGAATCACAATAGTGATCGCGGGAAGCACGTTTTCGAGAACGTTACGGGAGTATTGCGAAGTATGGAGCATTAACTTGGTTTGCAACCTGTACAACAACCCACATTCCTTCCTCAGCGTGTGGGACCGGGTAGTTGAACGCGCACACCACCCAGTATCTTCCCGACGCTAAACCATGGACTATCATAGAACCCGATTCACCGTTCAGCAGAAAACCGCCCGTCATGGCATCGTGGGGGATTTGGCCAAGAATGATCGCTGTCGGATCGATAGTTGTGGGCGAAGGTGCATTAGCCTCCATCAGTACCGCGCTGTGCGGAAAACCTTCCCGATTTATGAAGATCAAATGTATCGTCCAATTTGCGGGAATATAGATTACCAAATGGCCAAACCGCGTGTCGTTGAAATTGTAAGGCAGCATAGGGTTGACGACGGCCACTAGGGTCACGAACACAGTCCTGTTCGACAAATCGTAAGGCAAGGGAGATTGCTTCAGAGGAGGTGGTGTTATCTGGGTCGCGTTTCGACGAAGCGGGCACCACCGTGGACAACAGTCCGTTTGAGCCCAAGAAGAGGTAGGTGGGCCTCATACCCATCACAACCAATGCAATCAACGCTATTGCTACGATGGTTTTCCGAGTCGGCAATGAGTCAACATGAAACCAACTACCACCCTTACCTGGAACTAGCCCTAGCAAAGCTGCGATGGCTTGGAGCGTAAATAGGGCGGGAACTGCGAATGGAACTGGGTTTCCGTTCAAGCCCAAGAAAAGATACTGAAACGATTGCCAAACAGTAATGATCGGATAGTCGGCTGGAAGTTGAAGCGTTAAAACAACATCCCCAAGCACAGCCACCAGAACGAATAGAGACCAGACGGCCGCCACACGAATTGCAATCTTCTCCCACACGCCCACAGCGGCCGTCATCAGCACCTGCACTCCCAGTATCGCATCCATAACGCAGAACGCAATCACGACAACCCAATGATAATTGGGCGTGATCCTCAGCAAATCATCATACGCGAGCATCAGGATGCCAACAAGCGTAGCAAGTAGGAAACAGCAACCAATTGCCACGCTCCTAAACGAAGACACCACTCTGACCGTCACCAACCATTACGTACTGTGTAGCATGAACACAAACCCAATTAATGTTGGGCTCTCGCAACAAACGTCCCACCATGCCTTTGAACGTGCTTCCTCGCCGAGTAACCATACAGTACAGACGTCTACCGGGCGGAATCAGGCGATTCCAGGGACTGCTGCGCGAGGAAAGCCCGAATCGACTAGTAATTGAACAACGATTACGAGTGAGAAACCCGCGACGTGAATTCGGCAAGGTAATGGTTGCTAAAGGGTACGTCGCGGAGTGGTTCATTTTCAGAGGAAGATGGTACGACGTCGGAAAATTCTACGATAGAAAACGCAGGTTCACAGGATACTACTGTGATATAATCAGGCCGATTTCAAGACTCCTTTCTAACACCGCCAAGACTTCGATAATTACAGACCTCTTCCTGGATCTTTGGATTACTCCGGGAGGACGCTGTATAGTGCTCGACGAAGATGAATTCCAACGGGCGATTGCAAGACACGTCATCTCCAACTCTCTAGCAAAACGAGCTCGAAAGGAATTGCACCTATTAATCCAATTAACAGAATCCGGCAGGTTTCCGCAGGCATCCGTGAGAAAAATCGAACCTACCCCGGAGGACACCTGAAACCGCAATCGAACGAATTCATCGAAAGTGCACCGAAGCCTCGAGTTTCAGAATACGAAAGGTACAAGCTTCCAGCGGGTCTTCTTTGCGTACCTTCTGTATGCTCGGTCTTGTTGCAGAAGTTGCTCTTCAGCTCGTAATCGCAGAAGGAGAAATAGAACCGACATTCCAAGGATGAGGAGGTTATAGGGCGAGGAGTTGTCGAGAGCAAAACCGATCTCGGCCAGTATGTAACCGAGATACATAGGGTGACGAACGAGGCGATACGCGCCGGCAGTTTTGATACCTCGGTTCTCGGGAGCGAGACCGAAACTACGATTCAATGATAAGAAAGCAGCTACAACCAAGACCAAACCCGCGAATTCTAAGACGGGACCGACCATGAGTTGTTCTCCGTTTGGAGCCGATTGGAACAGTAAGGGCGAACCCAATCCAATGCCCGTATAGACGTAGTCAACCGGTTTTGGCGTAAACGATAGCGCCCTGTCTCTTGCCGCTAGAAGAATGAGGGCGATGAGAAGGTAGGTTATGAAGAACGCTTGCCGGATTACGAACAGCGGCAACTCCGCGTACAAGAGTAGAGAGCGTACGTAGTTTAGCAGGAGGTACGCAGCGATTACAACGAATATCAAATCCGTTATGAGTGGTAGAAGAGGTTTCGACCGCACCTCCTTTACTCTCGCTTTCCGAGGGCGATTGATCTTCGTCACATCAGTTTCTTCCATTGCTCAATGATTTCAACCATGTTTACACAACCGCGTTCTTCGAAGAACTTCCACACCGAGGGGTCGGTGGCTATTTCCTTCTGTAGGCTTTGGGCTATGTGAGCTTGGTATGTTGAGAGGATTATTGTGTCGGCGTAGGTTGATGCGACCGCTAAGGCGGAGATCAGATTCTTAGTTGGGGCTCGGGGGTGACCCGCGTAGAGCTCAAGGTGATAGGGTTTGGCGATTTTTCTTCGGAAGCAGTTCGCGAGTATGTCCAACCAATATACGATGGAGTAGTCCATGTAGAGTGGAGTCGAAATGAAGTCAACGTATTTTGAAAGCTCCGCTAGGTCCAACCCGAATCTTTCCCTCCCGTAGCAAGGGTCAGGTTCAATGGTCAAACCTAATTCGCATGAGATATTCTCTCTCACTTCGCGAACAAACGAACCTATCTGCTCGGCGCGCCAATCAAGGACATCTCCTCCGCTGTTCTGTTGGCCTTGTGTGCAGGTTAGGCAGTCGCAGTATCCTTCCCTTGGAAAGCATACGCTGTCCAATCTGATCCCGGCGACGTCCCGATCGGCGACCTGCCGGATGAACTTCAGACAATATTCCCGATACTCTGGTTTGCTTGGGCAGATCCAGTCCCACAAGAACCGCCGTGGTGTCCCTCTCCGCGCCCATTCTCCCCGGCAGGTGGCGACTAGGTTTGGGTTCTTCTCGGCCATCGTGTTATCTGCGAAGCAGTTTACGACGTTCCAGGCGTGCGGAAGTGGTGTGAGGGGTCTCCCGCTGGACGGCTTGACCTCATAAAATACGTAATCGAAACCTGGCAGGATTTTCGGTTCGTCTAGTAGGACGCCTGCTTTCAACTCGGTGCACGGATGGGAGTAGACACCGCCGTCCCTAAATTTCTCTCCCGTCCTGTTACGCTGGGGCGGGAAGTTGGCTAGAATATACACTCGGACGGGTGACAAGGGCGAGACGGGCCTGGTGGGCGGGGCAAGAGTATCCAAAGACTCGTTGCGCGTGGATGCCTATGGCAGTGTGGACGAACTGAATTCCGTTCTTGGAATCGCGAGGGCGTTCCTGAAAGACCGTGAGCTAGACGATCTACTGGCGGAACTTCAGAAGGACCTTTTCGTAGTGGGCGCAGATCTAGCTTCAACAGGGGATCATCAACAACGCAATGTCCCGCGTATCACCGCAGAAAAGATCACGAGCATGGAACAGACGATTGACAAATTCGAAGCTGAACTGACCCCTCTGAAGGCTTTCATACTGCCTGGCGGGGGCGTCGGAGGCTCGTTACTGCACAACGCGCGCACAGTCGCAAGACGAGCGGAGAGGCGCATTGTCACACTAAGCAAGGCTGAAACGGTGAATGAGCAAATGCTCCCATACATGAATCGTTTATCCGATCTACTCTTCGTAATGGCACGCGTGGCGAACCACAGGGAGAATAAGGGCGACATTGAATGGCACGCAAGGCAATAACCTCAAGAGTCAGTTTCATTGCTCCAACTTCAACGAGAATAATGCAGGGCGATTGATGATGCCCGAGGAAGCAATAGTAACCAGGGATTTGACCAAAGTCTTCGGTCATTTTCCCGCGGTCGATGGCCTAAGCATAGGGGTAGGCAAAGGAGAGTTGTTTGGCCTGCTTGGGCCTAACGGCGCGGGGAAAACTACTACCGTCCGAATGCTTTGCACCCTAATCGAGCCTACACGTGGCACTGCGAATGTTGTGGGCTATGATATTCGCCACCAGGCGGCTGAGGTTAGGCGACAGATTGGAGTGGTTTCTGAGGGAGTCTCTCTGTACAAGGACCTGACTATCGAGGAGAACCTGAAACTGCTGAGTACCCTCTATGAAATCCCCCGCCCCAAAGCAGAGGTTAGGATACGGGAGTTGATGGATATGTTCGCTTTCAGGGAAAAGGCGACACGACTCGTAGGTGCACTTTCTACTGGGTGGGCGAAGAAGGCGATGATATGCGCCGCTTTGCTTCATAGCCCGCAGGTCCTATTTCTTGACGAGGTGACCTCCGGCCTCGACCCTCAATCAGCGATCGCGCTTCAGGATTTCACGAAGAAACAATGCGAACAAGGCGTGACGGTGATCTGGACCACGCATTACATGGGCGAACCTGAGAAGATCTGCGACCGGGTCGGGATAATGTTCGCGGGTAGGCTAGTACAGGTTGGGACGCCGAACGAACTGAAGCATAGTGTGAGCGAACTCTCGATGGTGGAAGTGGAGACGCCCGAATTAACAAAGGCTCAACTTGACAAGATACGACTCAAACTCAAAGTCATGAAACACGTTTGTAGCGTAAAGTATGTTGATTCGAAACTTCAGATTAGTTGTGAACGAACGGAGACGCTCGCCGAAGAAGTGGCAGCGACGCTCCTTGAAGTAGGGGCGAGGATCAGAACAATTAACACTAAGGATCCGACGCTGGAAGAAGCTTTCATTGCATTGACAGGCGGCGAAGAAGAAATCGACCGATTCCTCGAGAGTGCGGGACAAAAGGCTTAGAATGCAGTCGATTTTCTTATGTCGGTCGCATCATTTTTCAGAGATTCGCTAGCGGTTGCTGAGACTGAATTTCGTCAATTCCGAAGGAACCGAAGCGCCATACTCATCTCCCTAGTTGTTCTACCACTATTCTTCACCGTTTCACTTGGCGCCGGTCAAGGTGGCGCAGGTTCATCTTTCTCCCCTACGGCCGGCATTCCAATTGGTTTTGTGGATAATGACAATTCACTCGCCTCACTCCGCCTCTGGCAAACGCTGAGTCGATCACCCGACTTCCATAACTTGATACAATCCTACAATGAGCAGGCCGCCCTAGCTGAGCTCGGGACTAAACGGGTATACGCTGTGATTGTCGTTCCCAAGGGTTTCCAAAATGATTTGGAGAGCGGAAACCAGGCGAGGCTATTGCTCTATACGGATGATAGCGAACCTGGTGTCTCCGATCAAATCCAGAGCACTCTCACGGGCTATGCGCAGAACTTCGACCCGAACGTAGAAGTTCAGCCACACCTGAGCCAGTTGCAGTTGCAATCCGTTGCAGGGGTTGGGGTCGTTCGGAAGGGAGCAGTATTCCCCAGCTTCAACGTGGGATTGACCACTATACTCGCGATCGTACAGATTTTTTCAGCGTTCTATGAGATTGCTGGAGGAATGGCTCGTGAGCGAGATGAAGGCACGTATGCGCGTCTCCTCGCCTCGCCCATTCCTATAGGCTCAATCATGTTGGGGAAAACATTTTTTGATATTGTCTTGAGCGTTTTGAGAACTTTTATTGTTCTCGGGATCGGCCTATACGCGTACGGGGCGAAGCCGAGTACCGACTTCGGCACGATTCTCGCGTTGTCTCTTATCGTCGCGCTCGTTACGATGGGAATTGGCTTCGTTGCGGCTGCCTTGAAGTTAGGGCAGAGAGCTGTGGTGATCATAACCTTCTTTCTGATCTTATTCCTCTTCGCGTTCAGCGGCCTAGTTATTGACAGCAATTTGCTCGTTGGCATTTCGGAAACCATCAGTTACTCTCTACCCTTTACCTATGCATTCGACGCATTGAGGCGAACAATCCTACTTGGTGTGCCCTTGCTCTCTTTGACATTTGATCTAGAATACATGATTGGATCCATAATCGTCTCGTTCGGACTTGCCTTCGTCCTGCTTCGCAGTTTCCGGGAGAGGTTGGTTACTTGAAGAACGCTTTCGTAAACGACACGGTTGCCATTACAACAAAGGAACTGAAGCAACTCCGCCGCGACCCCGTCTCGCTGATTTTGACAGTTATGTTTCCAATAATCCTCATCAGCATCTTCATAGTCATCGTAGCTGCCTTTAGCGCCACAACCCACAATGTACCCGTGGTGGTGGCTGATCTAGACGGAACGCCGGCCTCGAATGCGATGCTCAACGAGTTAACGCGATCCCGCTTCATCCACGTAACCCAACTCGTACAAACCGAAGACCAAGCCTACCAAGCTGTTGCTAACGGCCAAGTGGTGGGAGCGATAATTATACCTCAAGGATTCGGGAACGCACTTCTGGCTGGAGACGCTTTCGTTATTGTATCTACTGATAACTCCAAGTTGACCTCTTCACAGTTCGTGGTTGGCGCTGTCAGCCAAGGCGCTCAGGATCTCGTTAATCAGATAACATCAGGCGAAGGTCTTAATTTCGGGCTCAAGGTCGCCCCGATCGAGGTAATCACAAGATCCTTGACGGGACGCCCGCCAAGCGGAGATCCGATTCTGCCGGGCTTTCTTGGGCTAATCGCTATCCTTGGCGGTTTTGATGACATTGTTAACGCGATCAACAGGGAACGAGAACGAGGTACTTTCCCACGCCTGACTCTATCCCCAGTGAGCCTGTTTGCGGTCTATTCCGGTAAAATGTCCGCCACGGTAGTTCTTACGATTCTACGGACCGCGTTGATGCTCGTTATCTTCAGCCTCTACGGTTTGGTGATTCACGGAAACCTGATACTCATCTTCCTGACAACCATTCTGATCGCCGTCTTTACATTCTCTCTCGGCTTAACGATTTCAACGAGAATTCGAAGTACAACCACTCTGACGGTTCTGGAGATAGCGATGACATTCCCACTCTTCTCGATAGCCGGAACAATAAGTTCCCCCCTTCTCCTTGCGCCTGGCGGTCAAGCAATTGCGGACAGTCTCCCCTGGACGTACGGTAATGATGCACTCAGGCGCTTGATCTATCTCGGGGCTGGGCTGAACGCGATCGGGGGCGACCTTCTCATCCTTTTCATCAGCAGCCTCATACTGATGCCCATCGCGATTCTTCTATCGAAACGGACGATCTAATTGCCCGCGTCTTCTCCGCCTTAGCAGAAGCGCAGCTGTTGCGCAGACTGCTAAGGTGGTTAGAGGAATCGATGCTAGTTCCGGTATCGGGATTTGGCTTTCTTCAAGAATGTAGTTGAGTGCATCGTTTTGTTCTCCTTGGTTTACATTGAGTGTGAACATGGTTTGTTGGTGCCCTTCGTTATGGTTCCATTCAGTAATCGTCACCTTGTAGGTACCTGGGTCTAGGTAGCCGTCGAACCATCCATCCCAAGTATACCAGTAATATTGGTACCCCGAACTGTCCACGATCTCAACCGTCACCCAGCTCATTGTTCTGGTCTCATCGTCCCAATTCATTCCGAGTACGATGCCCTGAATGTATCCACGCCTGTCTACCTCAAATTCGGCCGAAGCTTCGCCGCTCAGCGGGGCGTTAAGGATGAGGATGTCTCCATACCGGGCGTACGGTCCGAGATGGTTGTATGGGAAGAAGTATGGTGATTCGCCTTGAAGGAGAGCTGGCGCCGGCGGGTACGCGACGGTGGGCTGATACCAGTTCACAAAATCAACCATAACCCTCCACGACCCGAAGTAGCTGCCTGCGAAAGCACCGCTCCCCCATATTCCGTGGTCTGGGGAGAATAGTGTGGCACTTCGGATACCGGAAGCGCCACTACTGGGTTCTACGTAACTGAATTGCCCTGCGAGATCCTTGTAACTCATCAAGGTAGTTCCCGCTGGAAGCGCCTGGTTCATAATTTTCTTTCCATTTGCGAAGAAGCCAACGTTTGATGAGGGAATGAGTATGCCCGCATCCGACGTGAACGAGGTTGCCGAAGCAACTAATCTGTCCTGATCATCGAATATGCGGATCCTGACGGACATGTTGTATGGTGTTCCTGTGATTATTTTTTCAGTCTTGAAAAGGACACTGAGCGTGAGGTTTACGCCGACTATGAGTTTCAGGTTTATGTCAGCCGTTTGGGCAATCCACGGGACTGCGACATACACGTTGCCAAGGTCCCCCAACGTGACAACGTTCTCTTGTACGTAACCGTACGTCCACGCGTTGAGGGCGTAGGTTCCCGGGTAGATTGCTAGGTTGGATCTGAATGACGGTAATCGGTATGAGGTGAAATTGAATAGGAAACCTTCATGGAAGTTCTCTTGTAGGAAATCAAAAGTCGTCATACTGTTCGCGGGGTCCGTGGATGGTACGTTGGGAAAGTCAGGACCGATGCTGTCTACGCGCACGCTTCCGTTTGTCACGAGATAGCTGGATCCTAATCCGTAGGCAGCCAGCCATCCGGACCAAGGAAGGTTTGTGAACATTGAGTTCTGTCTGGGGATCATCCATTGTAAATGCTTAGCATTCCAGAAGTTGATTACGTCAATGAAGTTTTGAGAGGAAATGTCGTACACTAGAATGTTCACTGAGGTGTTGTTCCATGCCCAGTTTCTTACGACCTGCGGCCTCTCCCAGTCGGTTGAAATGATCGATGCGTTGATGCTGCCGCCTCGGTACATGTGGGTACTCGCGACTAGCAAGCAGTTTCCCGCTGCGACCGTCACCGAGAGAGGTTGGTCTAGTTCGTCGAAGGATGTTGCGGGTGGAAGGGCCTGAATGTAACCACGCATGAATATGCGAACAGTGTACGTATCGGTTGGGAGACCATAGTCGTAGGCACCTCTGTACCTTGCGAGCGAATATTTGATTGGGGCGCGAGGGTCGAATGGGGATATGTTGAGTGGATCGCCCGCCATACCCAAACCATTCAGCACTATCGACATCTCAGATTTTGTCGAAGAGACCTGGGTGAAATTGAACGCCGCTAGCGAGTCGTCGCGCGCGAACGCTTCTGCGATCATGAACCTAGCAGGGTCAGGGCCCCCTATCGGAGCCTCTTCGAGGGTGGCTGGGTTGTTGTGGAAGTGGACGGTGATGTTGACGCCGCATGTTTGTATGATGTCTATTGGTACGTGCGTGTCGTAGGGGCCTACGTCTGGGACGGTGAACGAGTAATCCACGAACGTCGTCCCGTCGAGAGTAGTCTGGACGTACCCGTTCAGGAAGACTCGGATGTAATAGGTGCCGGGGCTTAGGCTGTCCGTCCACGTCGCGAATACCTGGGGAATCATTCCTGAGAATTGCGTTGGTACCCCGTAGCCGTTATTGGATCCGAATTGGAAGGTGAACTGAGAAGGTGACGAGCCTAGACCAGTGTTTGGGTCGAGGTTGCTGCGTGGATCGACCCACCAGACCTGCGCCGGGCCCACACCGTTGAACAACCCGAAGGGATCTTTTACGCTTGGGCTCGTGTACGAGTAGTAGCTTGTGGGTCCGTCCCAAGGAAAAGCGACTTTTTTCGGGCCCGTCACTCCTGAAATTAGTCCGCTAAAGCCCGTGGCTGAGAAGAACGTGTTTCCGTTCACGTATGATGTGTAGGGTGAGTTGGTCAGGTTGATGGGCGATTCCGTTTCGATGCTTGGGACGTCGTAGGATTTGCTGTTGTAAATGATTATTGAGAGTGGTCGTTGCGCGGGCCACAGAACTTCTCCAAATGATTGTTTTGAGAATATCGTGCCGCTAAGCTGGAACCCTATTTTGAGATACCCTTCAACCTGAAGCGATTGTCCGCGTGCCACTCGGATGCCACTGGCAATCTTCTGCTCAGGAAGCCCGGCAGCCGAGGCATAGATGTCATAAACTCCTGCGGCTACCCCTTCTATCTCGTAGTGTCCTTGGGCGGTTGAGTTGAAGTATCCTCGTGCCTCGACCGCACGGCCGGTCGGTTCGTTTGTCAACGGGTTATTTGCGATCCCAACCGCTCTCACCAATCCGGGAAGCTGTATTCGTTGTCCGTAGAGTGTGCTGTTCAAATCTCCATACCTGAGTGTGCCGGATATGATAGCTGGATCAACCTCGCCCTTGACCAAGAGCACAGGCCAGTTTTCCATAGGCATGGTACCGGCGATCAAACCTCCAGACGTACTGCTGTGAACTGGGTACGAGTCGTTGAGGAACATTTTGAAAAAGTATCTTCCAGCAGTGAAAGGTGCTTTCATTTGGTTGATGCGGATGTAGTACCAGTTGTCGAAGTTCTTGTTGAAGTTGAACGTGATTCCTGAGGGTGGCGCCCGGATGTATATGATCCATGAACCGGGTTCAAATGGATCGTTCTTGTCCGCTCGGGTCACGAATATGCTCCCGTAGTCGTTTGTGATGGTGGTGACGATGTTGGTGTTATCCCCCAGACCCCAGTTGATTCCAGCGGTGGGTTCGAAACCGTCCTGAATCAGTTTTCCAGTCTTGTCGAAGACAGGTGCGGGGATGTAGATTGCTAGGCTCGTATAGTTGAAGTGGCTACGATTAGGGAGGAAAGCATTCGGTTTTGAGAAGTTTAATGCGAAAATGAAATCTCCCACGCTGTCGTGGTCGACGGTTGAAGTGAGTATCGCTCCCTCAGGGCTGTATGAGTCGCCCGCGGCTTGAAGAGGCTGTTGATCGGTGAAGGGTGATTGGTAACCTGGTGGGTTAGAGGGTATCCGCGAATATGTATTCAGTCCGCTTCCAGGCCAGACATATCCTAGTGGGCCGGGGACGTGGTTGCCGGGTGGCGATGCAGTGAGTTCAGTGTCGTTTGTTCGATATGGGGATGCCCCAGTCAAGTCTCCAAGAGTGGTGTGAGCCCATACCGGAGCGGCGAATGAGAGTGCGAGGGCCATCAATAGGAGGGCAATGGCCCACCTTCTAGCCAAGCATTATTCTGCTCCAAGCCAACTAGATCGCGCGCTCTGGACAGTTCACTTTTCGTTAGAGGCGGGTCGTTGCGCTGCCGCCTTTGCCTTTCTTCTCCTCATATAGAGGAAGCCGCCTCCTCCAACCACAACAATGACCAGCACCGCGATCAACGTGACTGGTGGGGCTGAGGGTTGGACGGTTAGGACTATGGGGTACGTGTCGTCGAGTGAGTTGTTATCCTGAGTCCAATCAAACCGTAAGTCGATGGTATACTGCCCCGGTTGAGCCTTGCTGTCGATGTCTACCGTGAAGAACGCTGATTTAGTTTCATTTGCCTGCATCGTCCCGAGGAAATCGGTTAATGTTCCGGTGAAGTAGTTCCCCACTCGTAACTCAACTCTAACCGAGTCGGCCTTTACCGACCCTGCGTTTCTAATGTCTACCCTGATCACGTCACCTGAATCGCCGACGCCAACGGTAGAGGGCGTTACGCTGAGAACGTCATACTTTACCTTCTCGTTAACGTAGAGTGGAATCTGTCCGATCGGTACGAGCTCGCCGTTTGTAACGTGTCCCAGAATTACCGAGTATTGGCCGAAGGTTGCGTTCTGGCTCACATCTACAACGAAGTTTGCCATAGTGGTCTGACCAGGTGGAAGGTTTCCTACATAGATTTGATCGGATCCGCTAGAGGATGCTGTGAAGGGTGGTGTCAGATCTAGTTGAAGTTGAAGGTCCTTTGCCGTCCCCTGTCCTGAGTTTACAATCGTAACTGCCACCACAACGGCCTTACTGTCTGGGTAGATCTTCGTTGGATTCGTCTGAACTCCCTGAACATGCAATTCTCCCTTCCAAACGGGCACGTCCACCTCCACAGTTGTGGCGATCGCTTGGAGTTCGCGCGCGGACTTGTATGATAGTTCAAGACTGGTCCGATAGATTCCTTCGGTTGCGGACGGATCGATGCTCAAAGTGTACTTGAGTGTGTATCCCTGCCCTGCCTGGATATCGCCAGCAGCTTGGGAAATAGAAGTGGCGGAGTATTGAGTTCCATTCACCAAGTACGTGTAGATTAATGGTGAGCTGATCATGAGGGTCGCGTTTACGCTGCGCGCCACGTCGTCGCCAACGTTTGTAATCAGAACTGACAATTGTAGGTTAACGTCGCCCGGATGGGCGGTGTCGGGGCTTGAAGGGTTTCCGCCCCAGAATACGTTGGTTACTACAACATTGGCAACCCCTATTGCCTGAACGGGTTGTGGCCCCAAATGCAGAAATATCCCAAAGGAAATGATCAATAATAGGCCGATTGTTCTCCCGTATCGCATCTCTATAATCTCCACCCAAATCGTTTTGCCGTCATTGTATTAGCGGGCTTTAAAGTTGCGCTCGAAGTTCTGCTTTCGCTAAGCCTCATCTTTCTTATGTTAGACAACAAGGACTTGCACCGCTCTAATTGTCCGCTCTTCCACGTCTCAACAGGTCGTGAAGGGCTCGTCGTCCAAATACTCCCGCATACATCGCGAGAATTCCAAGCAATTTCTCTTCCCATTCTTTCTGTGATTCCTTTATCCGTTGCAATCGTTTCGTTTGGGTCGTTCGACCTTTGCGTGTAAGCGCATAGTAGACCCTACCCGATTTCTCATCGCGTGTTGATTTGATAAGTCGTCTGCGCTCCATGCGCCGCAGGAAAGGATAGATTGTGCCAAAACTGATCTTAATGTGGCCTCCAGTCATCCTCCTAAAGCGCGTAGCGAGCTCATAACCATACGCGGGTCCATCCTTCATAGCTAGAAAGAACATTACCTCATACGGGCCTGCCTTGAATCCTTTCGCCATTAGCCATGCACGTATCCGTATCGTATCGATACATCAGGCGACGTATTTTAATATTACACGCTGCCAACTATCGATAAGATAGTATCGCATCGATATACGTAACCGCAAAATAAGGAACGGCATGATGGCTCCGCTAAACCTCCCTTCGGGAATACGTCAAAAATCAATTGAGGTACAGTAATGACGCTCCAGAGAACAAAGTTCGCTCCGCTATCTCAGTACGCGATTGAGACTCACGGTCTGACAAAGAAATTCGGCAACTTCACCGCCGTCGACCACATCGAGCTCGCCGTCCGAAAAGGAGAGATCTATGGCTTTCTTGGTCCGAATGGCGCGGGAAAGAGTACAACCATTCGTATGCTTTGCACCTTACTTAGGCCAACTTCGGGCACGGCGACGATTGCAGGATTCGACACTGGAAGCGAGGCGAACGAAGTTCGCAAACGAATTGGATTAGTTTCCGAGAAGCTAATCATGTACACACGGTTAACGGCTGAACAGAACCTAATGTTCTTCGGCAAACTCTACGGAATCGACAAATCGGAATTGAAGTCAAAAGTGAAGGAACTATTAGAGATGGTCAAGCTTACTCCCTTCAAAGACCGAAGTGTAGGTGGCTTCTCAAGCGGCATGAGACAAAGAATGAACGTGATCCGTGCCCTAATTCACGATCCTGAGATCATCTTTCTAGACGAGCCGACCACTGCGCTTGACCCGCAAAGCACGAAGTTCGTCAGGGACACAATACTGGATCTGAAGAAAGGAGGACATTCGATTATTCTGACTACGCACATCATGGAGGAAGCAGACGAATTGTCGGATAGGATTTCGATTATTGACCACGGAAAAATCATGGCAACGGGAACCGTTGTGGGGCTCAAGGAACAGTATGGTACAGAGTCGATGCTTGAAGTTTTCCTAACGGTCACGGGACGAGAGCTACGCGATTCAGCCTCAGACCGCGTTAGCATGAAAGCTGTCGGGAGAATGTAACCGTGCAAACCAAAACAAGGCAGGTGAGCGGATGGAAAGTAACCACTGAAATCGCTAAACGCGACCTCCTCGATTTATGGCGAGCCAAGATGCTTCTCATCTTCTTCATCATGATGCCCCTGCTCTTCATGACAATGTTCGGTTTCATTTACCCACCCTCTGTTCAAGTAAATCCATACAGTGGGCAAATACCCTCACCATACCCAAACTTGGAGATAGCAATAATTCAACAAGACAATGGACAGACAGCGCGTAACATTGCAGCTCAATTTATTCAAACCGCTGAATCTCAGGGAATATTCAAAGTGGATGAAATAACGGATTATTCAACAGCCAGAAACGGAATTGTGAAGGGCCAACTGTCAGGAATAGTGGTCATACCCCAAGGATTCAGCGCTGCAATTCAGTCTGACGCGCAAGCCACAGTACAAGTAACTGTTGACCAAACAAACCCAACAGTAGCCGCCGCCGTTCAAACTGAAGTCGCAGAAATTTTTGGGGCGATTGAAAGCCAAATATCAACACAATACCTTCAAAACTTCGACCCAAAAGTTGACCCCACATTCGTTCTTCAACCAATCAGTGTAACCAACATTCCCTTAATCCCAGGCGTCCCAACATCCTTCGAATATCTGGCCCCTTCATTCATGGCCTTAACCGTCATCACAGGAGCATTAAACGGAGTCAGCACTGCGATCTCTAGAGAAAAAGAACAAGGAACAATGGACGGATTACTCGTCGCACCCATCCCAAGGCAATCCGTCATCTTGGGAAAAATCGTAGCTCAAACAGTACGCGGATTGATTCAAGGATTCCTAATACTTGGATTATCAATGCTACTGTTCGGAGTAGTGATTTACGGCAGTCCTATCACTATGCTTCTCGTCATGGTGCTTGGGGTTGCCAGCTTCATCGGCGTCGGCATAATCATGACCTCCCTCGCTCCTGAACAGGAAACAGCACAGATGATGACAACCTTGCTTCAGTTCCCCATGATGTTTCTTAGCGGGATACTGTTCCCAATTAACCAGCTACCTGTAGCCGTACAATACATCGGAAAGACTTTCCCTCTCTACTACGCGGCGGACGCACTCAGAAAAGTAGTCATACTGAATGCGAGTGTGAACATCATCATGCCAGACCTGCTAGTGCTCCTAGCATACTCAGTGGTCACTATGGCAATCGCCGTACCAATCTTCAATCGAGCAATGGCAAGATAACTATCCAACGAAAAGCAACTCGCTTCCCATTCGACTAGGACCCTTAGAACCCCACTCGAAGGGTCCTGCATCAACCGCTCCTCAATAGGTCAGAGTGCTCGTCTGAAGGCCGCGGTCGCGAGAAGTATCATGATTCCCGTGAAGAGGGCAAGGAAGGCGAAATCTCCGACTACGGCGGAGAGACCGGCGCCCTTGTACATGACCACCCGAAGCGCGTGTATTGCGTAAGCCTCGGGGTTAACCGAGGCCATCGTCCTCATCCACGGTGGAAAACCGTCGAGCGGATACACGGCCCCACTCGTGAAGTAGAGTATCAGGTTGATCGGGAAAGCGGTGAACTGGTACACCTCCGGAGCTGGAGCCCTTACGGCGTAAGCGGTCATCATAGAGATGAGGCCAAGTGAAGTTAGAAATAGGGTGAAGAAAATGAGAATGAACCCGAAGAAGTTTGTCATGGGACGGACGCCGGCGAAGATTATGGCCAGGATCAGCATCGCTGTAGCGGAGAACATGGCCTTTGTCACTCCTGCCAGCAAGACTCCGACCACAATCTCGTACTGTTTC
This sequence comes from Candidatus Bathyarchaeota archaeon, assembly GCA_963733055.1. Classification (GTDB taxonomy): domain Archaea; phylum Thermoproteota; class Bathyarchaeia; order 40CM-2-53-6; family 40CM-2-53-6; genus FEN-987. The sequence continues at coordinate 1,052,010 of CAVTBR010000001.1, read as the reverse complement.
AACGGCGTGACCAAGTAGCCTTCGATTATTCCTCTCTGCTTATCGAAGAGGATCGAGATTCCGCCCCCGATAATGGAGGCGAACATAATTGACTGAATTAGCGATCCAGGCGCCATGAATTCAATATACAGCACATCCCTGTACACGTTAGCAAGGTCGAGCGTTACCACCGAATCCGGTGGAGGACTAATCCGGATTTGGGCTGAGATTTGCGCGGCAGCTTGAGTCATCAACCCAGATATCGAAGCTGCACTGAGCGGGTCTGTATTGTCAAGGTAAACAGTCGCGACAGTCGAGTTACCCATCGCCTGGTCAAAGTCAAGTGGTATGTACACCACCGCTTTCACTAGACCCTGTCGAAGCATTGTCAGCGCGGCTCCTAGATCGGAGACATCTGTCAGGTCGTAGGCATTGGCGCAGTTTATGCCGCCGTAGATGCAGTTTTGTTGATTTCTCAGCGTATCAATGAAATTCGTAGATATCGGCCCGTAGCTCTCGCGTACGATGGCTACCGGCGCATGTGTTATCGCCCCCCCAAAGGCAAATCCGAGCAGGATCAAAGTTAGGAATGGCCCGACGATTGCCCCCATCACGATTGCTGGTTGCCGGAGGAACTTGCGAATGTCACGTTCGCAAACCCATAACGCACCTTTCAATCCTTCAACGCCCCGCCCAGTTACTGACGAATCTCTTGTTCTTCACAATCGTGTCCTCTCTGATGCTGCGACCAGTGAAGCTTAGGAAAACATCATCCAACGTCGGTTGACGGAGCGTTATCGTCTTGATCTTCCCCCCGTTCCTGTCCACGAGCTCAACGATTCTTGGGACTGCTTCAGCACCACTCCTGACTAGTACCGTGAGGGTGTTCTCACGCTTCTTAACTTCAAGCGCGAATTTCGAACTCTTCAACGCTTCAAGCGCTTCGTTCGGAAACGCCCCAACTTCGGCTTCGACTACGTCTCCCCCCATGACCTTGCGTTTCAGTTCGCTGGGTGTGCCCAAGGCCATGACCTTTCCATAATCTACGATCGCTACTCTATCGCAGAGGGATTCCGCCTCCTCTAGGTAGTGCGTTGTGAGTACAACAGTGATCTCTTGCCTCTCGTGCAGCCCGCGTAGATACTCCCAGACGGCGCTACGAGCTTGGGGGTCAAGGCCGGTGGTGGGTTCGTCTAAGAACAGGACTCGAGGGTGGTGGATGAGTGACCTAACGAGTTCGAGGCGTCGCTTCATGCCTCCGGAGTAGCTACCGACTGTAAAGTTTGCTCTGTCACCGAGGCCCACGACTTCGAGGAGATCCTTTATTCTCGTCTTCCGAGTCTCCGCTGGAACGTCATAGTATTTCGCGTAAATGTTCATGTTCTCCCACGCAGTCAACTCAACATCGAGGGTGGTTGCTTGAGAAACCACGCCTATACTACGACGAACTTGGTCTTGGTTGTCACGAATGTCATAACCCGCTATCCTCGCGGTGCCATCCGTAGGTGGAATCACCGTTGTCAGCATACGTATGAGAGTAGTTTTTCCAGCCCCGTTAGGCCCAATTAGCCCGAAGATTTCTCTTGCTTCAATTGACAGGTTGATCTTGTCAACCGCTGTTAGATCGCCGAAACGCTTGGTGATATCGAGCGTCTGAACAGCGGCTTCCAACGGTGACCGACCTCTAGGAAACGTTCTCGGACGCTGAAATTAAACCAGACGTGACCGATTAGGTCCTGACCTAGTCTTTTATCGCTTCTAAAATGCTGACGGAATTCCAAATCTTCACACGTGTGTACGGAGGCATATTCGGGTCCTGGCTTATGTCGTCCAGTATGGAGATGGCATTTGCCGCCCTGACGCCTATACTCAGGTCGCCAACTTGGAGAGTGTCCATAGCCGTTTTGGCTGCCCGACGTATGTTGCGTGGGGTAGTATTGTCGTTAGAAACATCGTTAAGGACTACGAGTGCCTGCTTGATCCGGGCCTCGTATTCTTCCTTGCGTTTGACTTTTGTTGACATTGCGGAACACCCGCATGACAGGCGACCTTTCAACCAAACCATCCATACGGCAATATCTAAACTCTTTCTCGAATCTGCGACCTCCGCTTATACGCGGCTTTTCGAAGCTCAACAAAGCGTAATTAGTGATTGAGCGCATTATTTGCATGGTTATGGGCTGTGAGCTTAGAAGTCAAGAAGATGGCTGAACTCCTCAAATCGGGGGCAACTATGCTATCTGAAACTTGCCCTGAATGTGGGACGCCGCTCTTTCGCAAGGGCAACGAAACCTTCTGCCCCAAATGTAACAAACCCGTTGTAATCATACAGTCTGCTGAACAGGAAACCCGCCTAATGACCGATAGAGTTCTAGAGGACTCGGAGCAAATCCTGCTCAGCAAAATTCAGGAGCTGAATTTGGCGATGCGAAACGAACAGGAGCCGGAGAAATTAATTGAGTATGGAAACGCTTTGTCGAGTTGGCTGAGTTCAATAGAGAAACTTCGCCGCCTGAGAACAAGCCCTGAAGCATAACAAAGAAGGATTCCAATGAAATGCAATGATTGTGAGGGCAGGGGCAAAACGGACTGCCCAGACTGCGAAGGAACCGGAACCGTAGACGTTGATTGCGATAAGTGTGGCGGCGAGGGAACTGTCCACGAGTCGGGAATGACCGTTCGTTGCGTCGAATGTAATGGTGAAGGGAGAATTAGCGAAGATTGCCCAGAATGTGACGGCGAAGGGCAAAAGGAATGCGAATCATGCGGCGGAACCGGTGAAGAGTGATCCGTACCATAATTTTCTAAAGCAGTTTATATTCCATCACCCGCTTCTGTTACTTGCAAGTGGTCCATCATGAATCTGGGCGACAATCTTAGCGATAGTTTCGAATACACTAAGAAATTATTCGGCGACATAGGCCGTTTAATCATACTCATCATTCTCAGCGTTATCCCCATCGTCGACTTCATAGTAATCGGCTACCAAGCCAGAGTGCTTAGGGAGTCACCTGGCACAGGAACTCCGCCGAAGTTGGAAAAGTACGGCGAGTTGTTCGTTGATGGAGCCAAGGTGTTCTTTGCGGCGTTAATCTACATGCTAATTCCAATAATCCTCATAATAGTTGGCGGCGTCTCTATGTCCGCCGGCCTAATGTCAACGGCAGGCCTGGCAGTTGCAGGTGGGCTTGTGCTGGGAGGAGTAGGCGCCGTGATTCTCCTTGTCGGAATCATCCTCGTGATACTTCTGCTGATCATTCTAGGAGTAGGCATGGCGCACATGATTAAGACAGGAAAGTTCGGGAAAGCTTTCGCGTTCGGGGAGATATGGAGCATCATACTGCGGGATTGGTTGGATGAAGTACATCGGTTGGATAGTAGTTGTGGTGATAATCGGCATTGTGATTAGCGCAATTTCGGGGATTATACCCCGTGTTGGTTGGGTGATCTCCGCAATTCTCCAACCAATTTTAGGCGTCTTCGTTTTCAGATCCATGGGGTTATTGTACAATGAAGGCGCCCCACCTGAGCTTAGAGTGGCTGCACCCGTCGTTAGCGGTATGGCTTGTCCTTCTTGCGGCACACCGCTCCAACCCCACCATAAGTTCTGCCCGAGCTGCGGCGCCGCTGTCCCCGCTCTTCCACCGCCAACAGAGCAAGGAGGCACAAAATTCTGTATCAGCTGCGGGGCAAAGATTCCAACCGCGGCAACATTCTGCGGAAGCTGCGGAGCCAAACAGACATAGAATCCTACCTTCCGCCGACAGCTGATTACGTTCGCGCAAATTTCAGAGAGAGAAACTTATTCGGGTTGGGGGCGGGTGATACCCCGCGACTTATACCCCCGTTAGGCGATGTTTGATTGGTTAATTAGGAAAGGGAGCGTTTCATAGTGGCGTTCGACCTCAACTCCAATTTGTTGTTGAGGTTAGATTCTATCGAACGCCGTTCCTATCAAGAATCAATTGCAAAGAACGCCCTGCGCGTCAACACCTTGGTTTGTCTTCCCACGGGGTTAGGGAAGTCAATAGTGGCCGCCTACGTGGCCGCCGAAAGATTGCAGCGAATTCCGAGCAAAGGCGTAGTCATACTAGCACCCACCAAGCCATTGGTGCTCCAACACTTCAAAACATTCCAGAAGTTACTCAACCTTGACCCATCATCGATGGTCTGGTTGACAGGTGAGGTTGGCCCGGACGAACGCGTTGATCTGTGGAAGAAGCGGCTTATCTTCTGCACGCCTCAAGTTTTGTTGAATGACTTGCTCACGGGCAAACTCGCCCTAGACACTTTTTCGTTGATGGTCTTTGACGAGGCCCATAGGGCCGTGGGCGATTACCCGTATGTCTTCATTGCTGATCGCTACTCCGCAACAACCGACGACAACCTCATCCTAGGACTAACCGCTTCGCCTGGATCAAGCGAACAGGATGTTCGAGAGATCTGCGACAACCTCCACCTCGGATGGGTCGAGGCACGGTCAATTCAGAGCGAGGACGTAAAACCATACGTTGGTGGAATAGAGATTCGATGGGTTACCGTCAACCTTCCGCAAATATTCTATGACGTAAAACGAGAACTCGAATCTTTCCTACGGGACAAACTACGAACGATAAGGGATCACGGCTACCTTGAGAGCGCGGCTATGGATAGAGTTCGTCTGCGCGATGTGTTAGGCGCACGGCAGCGAATCCTAAGTGACGCTGCAGGCGGGAACAGGGACGCAAAGATTTACCTGGCCTACGTGTATGCGGCTATTCATGCAATTCGGGCAACAGAATTCCTAGAAACTCAGGGCTTTCCCGCCCTGAAAGAACACCTCGACGGGTTGAAGGAGAAGGGACAGCAACGAATGACGCCGGGGCTGAAAATGCTTCTTGAGGACGATAGAATGAAGCAGGTGGTAAGCGTCGTGAATAACCTCGTCGCGAAAGAGGTCGACCACCCCAAAGTTACTGAACTGATCAAATCGGTACGTACGGGGTTGGGTAAGGGCGCACGCCGCATCATGGTTTTCACCAATTACCGCGCAACCGCGGCGAGGCTTGTGGAAGTCCTCAACAAGGTCGAAGGAGTCTCAGCCGTCCGACTCGTTGGTCAAGCCTCACGGGCCGGAGACCGTGGCCTGACGCAGAAAAAACAAGCTAGTGTTCTGGATGATTTCAGGGCGGGCACGTTCAATGTGCTCGTTGCTACACAGATAGGGGAAGAGGGGCTTGACATCGTGGAATGCGATCAAGTAGTTTTCTACGATACTGTGCCAAGCGCGGTGCGGTATATTCAACGCCGCGGCCGAACCGGCCGAAAAGGTCCGGGGGCTGCGGTCATATTGATTGCAAAGGGGACGAGGGACGAGGCGTATTATTGGATCTCGCAGCGAAGGGAACTGCGAGATGGCCAGCGCGATCAAGCAGTTCGTTGCGGCTCGGAAGGAATACGCCCCTGACCAGTCAAGAATAGAGAAATTCATGTCATCAAGTTTGAAGGAAGAGAAATTGGTAGAACAAATCGTGGTCGTCGCCGATTCAAGGGAACTCGGCGCTTTGGTTACGAGGGAACTTGCTAAACTCGGCGCCCTCGTCAAATCTGAAACGCTACAGGTAGGCGATTTTGTGCTCTCCGACAGGGTCGTGGTGGAACGAAAAGAAGTTGATGACTTCGCTTCCTCAATAATCGACGGCCGCCTCTTTCAACAAGCCGCGAACCTCAAAGCCGCATATCTGAAGCCGGTAATAATTGTGGAAGGAGAATCATTAACGGGATCGGGGCGCGTTTCGGCCGGAGGCGATGATGGGTGCCTATGCTAGCATTCTAATGGATTACGGGATCCCGATACTACTGACACAGAAACCCTCCGAAACTGCACAGTTGATGTTCGCCATATGCCGCCGCGAACAGATCCAAGACAAACGCGCCCCGAGAATAATGACCCTCGCCAAACCCAAAACACTCCAAGAAGAGCAAGAATTTGTCGTCTCAAGCCTCCCCAACATTGACAGAACCCGCGCCAGGAAACTACTCACTTCATTCCACACACCCCAACACGTCTTTCAAGCATCCGAAGAAGAACTCATGTCCGTATCCGGCATAGGCGAAAAGATCTCCGAAGAGATCAGGCGGGTCCTAACAAGCAATTACAAGGTTGAACCCCTAGTCTAAACAGTCGAGCGAAATGGTTGGTTTACTGATGAACCGATTTGACATCGAGGCTGCGTTCTATGATCTCGTTTATGACACGGCCATTGACATCCCATTTTACCTAGAATATGCCTCGAAGTCAGGAGGAAAGGTCCTCGAATGCGCCTGCGGAACGGGTAGGATCCTTCTTCCCTTAGCTCGGCGGGTCACGAGGTCACAGGTCTAGATATCAGTTACAAAATGCTCGAAGTACTAAAGATCAAGCTGAGAAGAGAAGACCAGACCATTAGGAAACGAGTTCATCTGGTCAAGGGCGATATGCGAAACTTCAAACTGTCCAAGACTTTCGCCATGGGATACATAGCCTTCGCATCTTTCCTTCAAAACCTGACCGTCCAAGACGAGGAGAGTTGCCTCAGGTGCGTCTTCGAGCACCTTCAACCCGGCGGTGTGTTCATTGTGGACGTTTTCAACCCAGACCTTTCAAGGCCTCAAAACGTCGCAAGACTCGACAAGGTGAAGCATCATGGTAGGGAGACAATCCTCCGCTTTAACGCGCAGGAAATGAACTTCAAGAATCAGACAATCGACGCCACAAATCTCTATGATTTCGTTAGCCCAGCAGGTTCCGTCAAGAGGAAAGTGGTCAACTTCCAATTGCGTTACGTCTTCAAAGACGAACTTGCTAAACTATTGGAAAGAGTCTGTTTCCGCGTTGAAACCGTCTACGGAGGATTAAATCATGAACCATTCCATGAGAACAGCCCTAGGATAATTTGCGTTGCACGGAGGTAAGTAGGTTATTCAATCACCCTAATTGTGCTACGCGCCGCCGAGGGTGACAATTAGGTCGGTTATGAAGCCCGCCGCGATTCCAACGAAGAATCCCAGCATTAGAATATCATTCGTAACCTGACGTCTTCCAGAATTATACATTAGCATTGTCACGTAAACTAGGGCACCACCCGCGAGGGCGAGAAAGAAGATGTAGGCGATTGGCGAAGCCCAAAGGCTCCCCAAGAGAGTGCCGATGAATGTCGGTCCACCACCGACCAAGCCGGCGATTAAGAGGAAGCGGTTACTCGGCCTCTTAGTTAGGCCGCTGAGCGGGGCTGCGATTCCGAAACCTTCTGTCGTGTTGTGGGCGGCGAATCCAATGATCAGCATCACCGCCAACCCTATGGCTCCTGAAGCATAGGATTGACCGATCGCTAATCCTTCACTGAAGTTGTGCGCGCCGATCCCGATAGCAATCATCATCGACAGTCTATAAGCATCCACTTGTTGTATCAGTCGTAATTCTTGACGAGGTCGACCGCTGGTTCCGGTCTCGATTTTGGAAGTTGTCCGCGTATCGGTCGAGGGCGAATTGCTCTTCCTCATGTATCTCCTTCCGTACCATGTGAGGCCTAGGAGTCCGATTCCAATTCCTCCGAGCATCGCAGCCATATCAACCGCGGCGATCCAAACGGGGGCAGTGCCTGCAAAAGCGGCGGTCGCTGCTTCAGCGGTAGTTGTCCAAGCGTGACTAAGGACGTCGACTATGAGGAAGATCAGAATGCCGGTCGCAAATGCGTTGAGGAACCCTTTCTTCTTCAGACTCACTTTCTGAATAATTGCGAGCGGCATGCCTAGAAGAATCGTGAGCCCCGCGAAGGCACCGAGAATTAGGACTTGGACATACGCTACCAAATGGTGCACACATCTAATGTGAATCGCCGACTATTCCATATGTCATATATAATGCTCTCGACCGACTCCGCCCTCAAACAACTTTCTTCTGCAATAGGTTCAATCAACCAAACTCAAACCGGTCGTTAACTATTAGGAGAGTTGAAGAACAACAAACAACACTCAACGACAACATGAAATCCGCTCTGGAAATTCTCAGCGAATACAAAGGGGACGTTGAGGCGGAAATTGAGCGTCACATACCGCGAACAGGGGAGCCGCTAGAATTCTACGCTGCGGTCTGGGATCTGCTCGACCGTGGAGGAAAACGGTTTAGGCCCGCCATGACTTTCTTAGCAAGCGAGTGCGTGGGTGGTCGCAAAGGGGACGCACTCGGCGCAGCCGCCGCCGTTGAACTTCTACACAACATGACACTGGTCCACGACGATATCGAGGACAGGAGTGAGCTTCGGCGTGGCAAACCATGCATCCACATAATCTACAACGAGCCTACGGCCATCAATGTTGGTGACTCAATGCTGATTAAAGTGTTCGAGATCGCCAACTCCAGCAACCTATCCCAAGACCGGTGCCACAGGCTAGTCTCCCAAATCGCAAAACGCACGTATGACATAACATGGGGCCAGCAATTCGAATTCAGCATGTGGAAACGCAAACAATTCACCGAAGATGAAGTGATCCGCCTACTCAAGAACAAGACCGGAGCCCTCACTGCATTATCTACAGAAACAGGAGCGATTGCGGGAGGGGGTACCGACGAACAAATCAAAATGCTTGGCGATTTCGGTGAAACAGTCGGAATCGGCTTCCAAATAGTAGACGACGCCTTGAACGTATCGGGTGATGTGAAAGAGTACGGAAAGGAAATTGGCGGAGACATTCGAGAAGGCAAGAAGACTGTCCTCACGGCCCACCTACTAAGAACAGCGAACACCCAAGATGGGAAAACATTCACACGCCTACTGGGGAAGAACAACATCACGAAACAGGAAATCCGAAAAGCCGTTCACCTATACGAAAAATATGGCTCAATTGATTACGCGAAAACAGCGGCCCAATCCTATCTTCGCTCAGCTCTAAACATTCTAAACAAGCTCCCGGCGTCCGGAGCCCGAGACAACTTAGTGTCAATCTCGGAATTCCTAGTATCACGATCATTCTGAGACATGAGTCAGATTGACGAATTCGATGTTAGTTCCCAGTTCAATCCATGTTCCGTTATGAGCATCAGAACTTCCGACTTGGACGAGTCGAATTAAGAAGGACCGGTCAAGTGTTGCGCGCCTGCAAAGAGGAAGTGGCGCCTAGAAAGATCCTAAGCAGTAGGAGGAGGCTTGAGGGAAGCCATTGATTACTATTGATTTTCGCCGTCCTAAACATAACGCCCCTATTCGATGTATGGATGGGCGCACCATTCTGACCGTAATATGCTCGTTGCACCAATGGTGAACATAAGCCCGTTAGATTGATGTCCGAAACAACCATTAAATTGAACTACAAGCCGTAGCTGACTGAAATAAGGTTACTAATATGAAGTCCAAGCCTAGGTCTAAGAAATCAGTCTGGCCGACGATTACGATTGCTGTGCTCCTGCTCGTCATAGTGGTCTTAGGGTCTGTCGCGTTATACTACAGTCCCGTGCTTGATGGATTCCGCCCGAAGCCCCTGACGCCGGACCAAATCTACGCTATCTCCAGCCAAAGCGTAGTGACCATACAAGGCGTTGTGCAAGATATGACGTTGAGCACGTACCCCAATGGAACTCTGAGTGCTGTTCTTGGGACAGGTTTTGTGATCAACTACGGTGGTTCTTACTATATAGTCACAAACTATCACGTAATCCAAGGCCTACTTGATTCGACTGTGACATTTTCGAATGGCGACTCTTACCCATCCAAGGTCCTGGGTTCAGACGCTTACAGCGACATAGCGGTAGTATCAGTTAATGCTACACCGAGCGAGTACCATCCGCTGCAACTAGGTTCTTCTGCGGGACTCAAAGTCGGCGAGACGGTGGTGGCGATTGGTAACCCCTACGGCTTGTCAAACACGGTTACCGTGGGTGTTGTGAGTCAAGTTGGGAGAGCGCTGCAGACCGATACGTTAGGTGGGTTTGCGATCCCTGACACGGTCCAGTTCAGCGCCGCGGTCAACCCGGGTAATTCCGGTGGACCAGTAATCGCACCCGATGACACCGTAGTCGGAATTACTTCGGCTTCCGTAACCAATTCTGAAGGTCTTGGCTTCGCAATTCCTTCCGACACGATTACTCAAGAACTACCCTCGCTCATAAAGAGCGGTAAATACGATAAGCACCCCTACCTGGGTATCGGCCTCATCGATATGACCTATCAGCTGTCTCAAGCGATCGGAACGAACGTTACCTACGGGGTTCTAGTGGAGAGCCTGGTTCCAGGCGGCCCCGCGAGCATCTCCGGCCTCAGGGCAGGGACACAAAATGCCACAATCCAGCAGCAGGTATACGTCGTGGGCGGTGATGTGATAGTCTCAATTAATGGGCATAGGATCACCAACTATGACTCGTTCTCCGCATACCTAGAGGAACACGCCGTAGCAGGACAGACCATTCAACTCGGAATAATTCGAAACGGACAGTACATGGTAATCTCAGTACTGCTCGGCTCGAGACCCCCACTATCCGCCTAAGACAAGCAACCCAGTAAATAGCAGCGAACCTTAGTTCCACTCATTTAATTAACAACTACAGCCTGTAGTTCCTCTTCAACCGTGGCGAGCATTCATGAACCAAGCGTACCAAGCCTACGGAGATGGCGACCCGAACAATGATCTACCGATCGTCGGGCTCTATCCCTGTCTCTATTGCACTCGACGTTTCAGCCTCAAACGACGGCTCAAACTCCACTACCGTCAACATCACTCGGAATGCATTCCAAGCTTCGAGGGTGAGAACATCTCACCCCATCAAGGGTACACCGAAGACTAGTTCATTCTAGGCTTCACTGCGTTATTGGGCCGCGATTCATGCGTTTTCTGACTCGGGTTGCCCGGGATATGACCATAACCCGTCGCGAACAGGTACATATTCTCATGAGGGGCCGAAGGCACAGGCGGGCCTACCAAGCATCGGCGTAAGGTTAACCTTCATCTCATCATCTCGCCCTTACCCTAAACCGATACCATGAATGCGGGATGGGAGCCATGGTTTTTAGAAGGGTAGTTGGACTCTGCAGCATCCTGGGAGTCTAACTTAGATGACAACTCCGCCTGATTCGGGGAAGGGAAAGTGGAGGTTCTCGCACGTAAGCCTGTATACGGAGAACGTCTGCGAAACGTTTACCGATGAAAAAGGGCAAATGCATTACAGGTGGATCTATCCAGACGGGAAAATGGAATATATTTGCGCATGCCACCGATTCCTGAACAAAGTGCAGTGAAGTTGGGACCCCTCTATCACGTTGGAGAGGAAGACTTCGTAAACCAGTTCAAAGGTACTCGATTTAGCTCGGTTTTCTGCTAGAACCAGTTCGTTTCCGGTGCCTTTGCTTCTTTTTCTGACGTTGGCGAATCCTGAAATTCGTCCTGCTTAGCTTGTGGGGCATGCCCGCTATTACTCCTATGATTAGCTGACCCGACATGGACAATTGTGATATATCTTTCTACCGAACAGAGTTCTCCGTTCAGGAGTTGTTATGATTTGTCGATCGAGGAACTCTCTAGCAAAGGCAGTCCCGCCTGCCAAGAAGCATTCACCTATCTTAGAGGTCAGTTGAAATCGGAACAAGACGTGGTTGAGAGCGTGGAGTATGAACCACTCAAAGAGGCTGAGGCACCGAGCTACAACGTAAGGGAAACTCCGAGAGTGAGAGTCTTTTTCGGCGAAAAACTCGAACTCTTCCTCTTCATACCAGAGAAGTCGGTGGCGAAGATCAAGTCGGACGCGACGGTTCCTGAGGGATTGAGGGCTTGGGTTGATAAGGCGCAGCTCGGTGGAATGAGCCGCCTGCTTAGGGTCCAGCTTGGTTCAAGTAAGGACGTTGAAGTCTTGATGCCCCTCATCAAATCGGTCATACGGCAGTGATCAAACGACCTCATTGTATTTCTGAATCAGTTCCGGATCAACTACGCCCGAGACTACTCTCTCGGTACCATCGGGCAAGATTACGCTCATACCCGCGGCGTGGTATGGCAATTCGAACCGCTCCAGTTTTTCGAGAGTATCAGTTTCGTAAACCTTAATCCAGTTTTCATCCACTCGCCTGAAACAATACGCTTTCTGTATTTTTCTTTCACCTATCCCACCAACCCGTCCACCCGCGGCGCCGGGCGCAGAACCCGGTAATTCGAGAACGAAAACACAGTTACTGGTCGCGTTTCGCGGTAAGGTCGATTGGCATTTCGGCGACGAACAAGCGTCGGCTCTTCTCCCGTGCGAGCCCGCTGAGCTCTTCCAACGGGTTTACAGACAAAGCCAGATCGACCCCCGAGCGGTTTCTCTCTTTGCGCTACTTGGTGAAATCTCTCTTGTCTACGTTCACGTTTAATGCTTTGAGGTACGCGGGTGCTTTCTCTGAACCGCCTGAAAGGGTGAATTGGGCGTCGATTTGGAACTTGAAATGGGCATCTTTTGTAGACCCCGCGTAGGTCATCAGAATCTCGCCGGGTCTGCCCTTGTCGCTTCTTTCATGCTTCACACTGATGTTCTTGTCCCTCTCCGTGAACCAAGCTTCAACTTCCTTCCGCATCGTGAGTTCAGCGGATTCGAATGGGACACCCTTGTGTTCTTGCTCAAATTTGCTCGTGAGCGCCTTCCGGCATTCTCTGCTCAGGTTTGTCATGTAGACGAAAGTTTTCTCGACTTGTTGCCGACCTGATGGCGCATCTGTCAAATCCATTCCTCGCCCATTAAACGCCGCTCACTCTCTAAAGCATTGTTCGGATAGGAACTATTACAGGGAGCGGTTCGATGAATGACCGATTCCACGCCGAAAGACTCGGCAGGGTCTCTGCCGAAATTTCAGGATCGCGTTGACGGTCGGCGGTAGTAGATCAAACAGATTGCTGCGCAGGCGATTAGTCCGAGGAACATGTCGAACGCGGGTGCGGGGAATTCGGGAACAGAGAAGCCTTGCGGGCTTAGAGCTAGACCAATCTTTTGCCCCTGTAGGTTGCTGTAGCCATCATAGAACATCATGTAATTGTTTCCAGCCTGAACCACGCTTGGCTGTTCGACTCCAGCAGAGTCCCAACTACCCGGAGGCCCAGGGCCCAAAATTGGGTTACTTGATGATCGTGTCCACGTAGCGCCGTCAGGAGCGGTTGCAAATCCGATGCGTGGAACCGCAGCGGTTTGGTTTATTCCGGTATACCACAGACCGAAGATTTGTCCGTTCCAGAATACCGATGGAGAGTAAACGCCGTTAGCATCCCATGCTTTGGGGTCCGATGCGGGCGACAACACCGGGCCAGGCCACTTGGACCATTTGATCCCGTCAGTAGATGTCGCGTAGAGGATTCTGTTAATGTTTGGCGTTGCGGCGCTTTTCCCACTGTACCACATGTTGTATGTGAGGTTCAGCCGGATGACGTATGGAGTGGCGAGATACTTCTGATCGTTTCCCAACTCTGACGGAGTGAGTACTGGGTTGCCTGAATACTTCACCCAGCTGAATCCGTCATTGGATACCGCGAACCCAACTGCTCCTCCGGGATAGATAGTAGCGTTACTCCCTGTGTACCACATCAGGAATGCCGTACCATTCCAGGTCACAGATCCCAACGCGACGGAGGAACTATCCCACTCCCCCGTTAGGCCGGGGGTTAGAACAGCGCCGTGTTTTACCCAGTTTATCCCATTAGTTGAAGTTGCGTAGCCGATCTTACTAACGCCGGACAAGCCGCCTTGGTACCACATCCTAAACGTGGTGCCATCATAGAGCACTCTCGGAGTAGTTACGTAGTCCCCATCCCAACTTCCCGAGGTGGGAGTGAAGATAGGATAATTGCCAGCGTACTTTACCCACTGCCCGGAAGCCTGCGTATGTGGACGGAAACAGTGACAGGGATGGGATGAGGATGACGAGGATGAGTACCACTACAGTTCTAGAAGCCAAACTTGCACGCCCCGATTGAAGAAAACAGGGCGTGAAGAAAAGGGTTTGGATTCGTCTGCGCGAACTCGTTCTATGGTTGATACGCTGGTTGAGCGATGGCATGTTGCCGCGCGATTGGCGAAGCGGATACGGCGGTGTGTCTCAGAGCGAAGCAAATTATGCCCCCGATTACGATTAGAATTGCACTGATTTGTGTGAGTAAGGCTGCTGGCAAAGTTGTTCCTGAAACACTCAGGTTGCTGGCGCCTAGACCGAAGCTGAAGATAAGGAGTAATGCTCCGAACACGATCCCCCTTATGCCCGCCTCAGAGAGCATGCGCTTGCCTGCTAGCGAGAAACAGTGGATAGCTCCCAACGAGGAGATCAGCATCACGGCTAGAACGACAATAGACGCAGCCGTTAAGCCGGTCGGCATGCTGAGAGGGTTGCTCATGTTGATGGGCAAGGCTAGAACGGTCATCGCGAGACTAACTACGCCGCCGATGACAAACAGTATCGCGGCTAAGTCCACAAAGCCATGCTTCAGTGGCGAAATTCCATTCAATTTTTCCATGACCTCCGTACCTGATTAACAACCAGTGGGGGTTAAGACTAGGTGGACCCGGTAGAAATCGAAGGTGCCCGGTAGAAAACTCGACGCGGTGTCGGTTATTCCACGTTCTTCGAAGCCATGTTCTCTTGGAAGTCGTAATCTGAATCTATTAGCTTAGTCAGAAGATTTTCGAGTTCAAAGAATTCGATTCGATATTTGCAATGGAGCTTGGGCATTACGCGACGATGCTTGACTCCTATCGAAACGTCGGCGACCTCAAATGCCGGGTCGTCCGCCTCTGAATCACCCAGATATATTATCGGGCCAGTAACTTTCAATTCTCGCTTCAGCGTGTTGAACGCTTCACCCTTGTCGACTTTGACTGGAAACACGTTTGCGAAGGGACTTGCGTCGGCTTCGACGACATACAACCCATGGTCTTTGCAATAGGTTAACAGAGGAGCAGCCATCCGTTTGGCCTCATCCCAGTTGCGCGACATTCTCCAATCGATACAGAAAGCGATTAGGTTCTCGTCATCTGACTCCTTTCTCTCAATCACCAGATTGTCGCGAGCTTGTAGGACTTTTCTAAGGACGTCCTGGTATGTCTTCTCAAAACCCTCGTTGCGCTGCTGTACCCTTTCATCGAGCATTGTCTGCTCGCCAATCTGCATCTCCAAACCGCAACTTGCGGAGATCCCGTGTGCGAATGGAACTCGTTCTCTGATGAAAGCGAGATCCTTGGTGGTAACGATTCCAAATGTGACATGCTTGCTGACCTTGGTAAGCAGTCGACGCAGCATTGGAGAGAGGACGGCGTCTTCACGTCGAGCCTCTAGAGGCGACAGAGTCCCATCGTAATCCGAGAAAAGTGCGGCTATCTTCACTTTAGTTCCCTATCTACCGTGTGTCGGTAGACCTCCGGTTATAACCATGATGCTAATCGGCCTATCCGGGAACCTCCCGACTACAAAACAACCTTGTCATCCTTACCGGGAAACGGCACACACATTAGCGATAGCCCACTATCTGCCAGCAACCACGGTTGGGGTCGATTGGCTGTTTGAAGAAGCGCATCGGGGTGATAATGTACCAGACGAGTAGAACCAAGGGACAGGAGCTCGTCGCCCAACGAATGGTCAGATATTTCAGAAACATCGGAAACGAGGCATACCTGATCACGAGCGTATATCACGACGGGAAGGAAACCATTAGCGAACAGCAGATGGGTGAAAAGGGCTATTATCTCATCAATGACATCGAACTTGACATCCCAGTCATCCGAGTCGCGAGCCTCGTATCAAAATGGCCCCCCCGCCGAGTCGGCTTCAAAGACATAGTCCACACCTTGGAAAAGATAGTCAACGACTTTCAACTCAACGTCCTGATCACACACAGCACCCTCTGGAACGGCCCAGAAGAGGTGGCAAAGTTCGTCGAGTGGAGACGCAACATCAAGGCTCTGGGAGGATACCAAGCACCCCTCATATTCTGTCATATGTCCCACTTCCAAGAACCCTCCCCCAGACGATACTCTCTGGTCGAGCGATCCTTCCGAATGGCCTGGAACCGTCTATCACTGAGAACAATACTGCGTGTGGCCAACCTCACCCTAGTAGTGACACCGTACGAGGAAGAAGCTAAGATAAAGATGGGCGCGCCCAAAGACAGAATCTTGCTATTTCCAGGCGGAGTCGATGACATCGCATTCAGCCAATTTTCGTCATCCGAACCGGAGGAATTCCTCAAACAACTAGGCATCCCGAACCATTCTAAGATCGTTGCCTTCGTGGGAACAATCGAGAATAGAAAGAACCCGGCCGCGATTGCTGAAGTTGCGGAGAAGTTGAGGAACAGAAACGATATCCAGTTCATTATTGGTGGAAGGGGCGATTCAGAATATGCGGACACCGTGAGGAAGAAGTCAGAGAGCTTACCTAACCTGAGGTACATCGGCGAGCTTAGCGAAAAGACCAAAGTGCAACTTATCCAAAACTCTCACGTGAACATCATACTCAGCAGAATGGAAGCACTTGGGCTGACTCAGCTTGAGTTCATGTATGAAGGAGTTCCAGTTGTCACTTCAGGCGTCGGCGGACAATCGTGGATTGTTAGGAATGGAGACGAAGGTATCGAAGTCAAGGGCCCGGATGATATCGACGGGGCCGTTACAGCCATTACTATCCTTGTCGATGACAAGTCGAAATGGCAGAAACTCTCGTCCAACGCTAGACAAAGAGCAAGCAAGTACACCCTGACCAATCTCATCGCTCAACTTGACTCAGCACTTACAAGAGAAATCGACCGTGAAACCGGAATGGGTACTCTACCCTCAGAAGTTAGATCCACTATTTCGGAACCCGAATATGTTGTTCGCACTTGGTCGCATGGCACGGTGAGAGTTGCGGCTACGGAGAGGAGGATGTTTATTCAGCGAGGCCGTTGGTCCAGGAGCACTCTCGAATTACCCTACTCCAGCATTCGATCGATAGAGCACCTCAGACACTTTGGCTGGGTGACTCTTCTTACGGGTGGAATCCTTTCCGCGTTATTGTTTACTCAACACTATGTTACCCCCATCATATCCCGAACACTAACTTCGAAGCTCGTGTTTCTTGCCTCGAGTCTGATTCCTAGCGCTGGAACGAGAGTGGAGACTGCTATAGGACTCCTCTCGGTGGTTCCTGTTTCCCTAGCGGCGATCCTGTTCTTGATTGGGGCACGAAAAGGCTACGCCCTGCACGGTGCAACCGTAGAACCAATCTATCTACCGCCTTCATTCAGCGAAGCAGTTCAATATATGAATGACCAGCAAAATCAAGCGCTGGTCAACCGCGGCAACGCTTCGAACTTCCCGGAAGAATCGGAGTCAGAATTAGAGGACGAAGAAAAAATAAATAAAATTTCGTAGGAATCCTAGCGGTCCCTACGTGTCCTACTATTCCACGTCATACTCCTGCCATGTCATGTATGGGTACATACCGTACCAAGGGTTGTATGCGTAGGCGTAGGCAGGAAGCAAAATTCTTTGTTTCAACTATCAATTCACCTCCCCATACAACCATTACATCGCATGACTACCTACCCCTACCAACGCTTAGGGATGAGTGGAAGATTCTACCCGACTGTTCTGCGTTCTACCACATGGACCATGCGTGGGACTACGCACCCCACTGCATCAGGATCAGCTCTTTTATTTCGGAAAATATCAGAGCCATGACAATACCTACCAACACCGGCCCAAACCAAAGACGCCAGTACAAGGCAAGGAATGTGACGGGCATTAGAATCATTCCAAAGACGAAGTGATGGATGTGACTAGCAGGGGCAGTTTCCTTTCCTCCGAACATTTTCGTGCCCAATTTTTGAACCTTATTCGTGGCCCCAGTCGTGGGCGGCAGCCTTGTAATCTTGAATTGTCGGTCTTTGAAATCGATGAAGATCCTTAGTCTCACAGAGTCTGCTAACAATCTGATTAGAATGTAAGCTACCCATCCCGTCAGCAGGAAGAGTTCTTCATCTGTTTGCGTAGGAATTTGCATGTACGAGCTCCTTCCTCTTCCCGATCTACTATCTCCTTACTAACAGTTGCAGTATCGCTACCGCCAAGAAGGCGATTCCAGCGTAAAGCAAGCTTCCCGTGAAAAACCACACGACGACCGCCGCGATGATTGGGAGTATGAAATGGATCACGGCGGAGAGCACGAGAATAATGATTATGCCGACAATTACGAGGACGGCGAAGATGATCAACTCGGTTGAAGAGAATGACGGAATCAGTAATCCGAGCAACGAAATTCACCAGGTAACAAACATTTCATGGAAAAAGGGAGAGGGGAGGTTTCCTTAGCTTTCCTTGGTAGTTGACTGTTGAGTTTGCGTGTTTGTTGGCGGGGCTTGTTTGCTGCTCTTTCCTCTAGAGTGTACCGCGAAAGCTCCGAAGATGATGGCAAGTATTCCGAGGCCCGCTGCAGCTGCTTCTAGGGTTGTATTCGTGTTTTGGTTTGTGTTGAGTTGCTGGTTCAGGCTAGCGATGGTCGCGTTCTTTTGCGCTATTGTGTTTTGGTCGTTCTGGAGCTGTTGTTGAAGTTGCTGGTTCTGTGCTTGGCTCTGGTTGAGCTGTTGGTCAACTGACTGGTACTGTGATTGAAGGGCGGTGTATTCTGGCGTTTGGGCTTTGATGTATGATAAGGGTGCTACGCCGCTGTCGGTTGCGGTGGAGTAGGAGTATGATGGGTACGCGCAGCTGAAGCCGTATGAGTACGGGTAGGAGTATGGGTAATAGCTGTAACTGTAGCTGCAGGATCCATAGTAATCGTAGTAGTCAGGGTAGTAGTAGCAGTAAGGACTAGAGGAATTATAGTAGCCCGGGTAAGAGTAGTAGTTAGCGTATGAGTTAGCGTAGCCCGTCTGAACATTCTCGGTTACAGAGGCAAACAAGGAAGTTCTTGGAGCATCTTGCGGAACCGTGAAAGTAATTTGCTTGCTGAGGGAACTTCCGCCAGTATTAGTCAACGTAGCCGATGTCAATTGACGAAGAGTATTGCCGTCCACGTAGAAGATCTGTGCCGTCAAAGTCGCACCACTGATACCGCTCTTCGCATTCGCCTGGACGTTAACCGTCACAAGGTCACCTGGGTTAACTTGTGAGGGGTAAGTCATTTGAACCGAGAAATAGTTCAGCTTCAACGTATAGCTCGTTTGAGCGGCTTGCGCGTGGGCAACAACTACGACCGATAGCGCCACGATAAGAATCATGAGACCAAGTGTTAGCCGCGATGTTTTCATAATCCGTTTCTACCTCCGCCCCTAAGGAAGCCGATTATTAATTAAGGGTAAGTACACGAAGTGGAAAACGTACCGAGATAGTAGAACATTCGTCAAGCCGCCGCATTTTTCACTCGCACGATTATCGCCCTCTAGCAATAGTCGAATAGGCAAAGGGACGATGCGCAACTATTACCTCTCAAGAGAAAGCATATACTTGACTAAGTCAACTTAAATAATTGACTAAGGCAATCATCTTTATGCGCGCTTTGGCTAGACGGTCAAATCGAGGCCTCTCTCACATCAGGCTCAGTTTTCAATCTCAAGGGATCATGAAGAGGCTTGGAGCTCGTATTACGAGACTGAATAGAGGCGTAGTTGAGATTTCTGCTCAAAATAGACCCGACCTCAGCCAGCAAGATGGTTTCGTGCATGCCGGGGTTCTAGCGACGATGCTTGATAGCGCTGGGGGCTATGCGGTTCTATCTTTGCTACCGCGTGGCTCTAGAGTTCTCGCAGTTGAATTCAAGATCAATTTCACCAGACCGGCAGTAGGGGACAAGATACATGCCGTCGGAAAAGTCCGGAAGTTGGGAAGAAGGTTAGCGATTTGTGAGCTTGAGGCTCATATGAACGAGAAGGGAAAGTGGGCGTCCTGTGCGTGGGGATCGCAAACGGTCTACTGCATTAGGCCGGGTGCCAGCAATGAATAACACGTTCGACCCGAATGCTTCAACGTTTCGTCAGTTTAACCGGTTTTTTACGCAAAAGATCGGAGTGTTAGATGAGGATTACCTGGGTACCCGGTTCTCGCTAAGTAAAGTGCGTGTACTATACGAACTCGCTCACCGGCGAAAGGCTACTGCGACTGAGATTGGCAAAGAGTTGGGGCTTGATGCGGGTTACCTGAGTCGTATCATCAGCACCTTCGCGGAAGAGGGACTTATCGAGAGCAAGCCTTCAAAAACTGATGGCCGCCAGACTATCCTGCGACTCACCAAGCAAGGCCACAAAACATTCGTAACACTCAACGCGCGAGCAGAAGAAAAGGCAACAGCGATTCTAAACCCGCTGACGGTGAACGAGCGAGAACGCCTCTTCGCCGCGATGCGGACTGTAGAGTCCGTTCTCGAAGGTGAGCATAGTACCGAATCATCATACGTACTACGGGCTCTTCATGCAGGCGATCTGGGCTGGATAGTGCATCGACACGGAGCGTTGTATTTCGAAGAATACGGTTGGGATGAACATTTCGAAGGACTCGTCGCGAGCATCGTAGCCGAATTTGTTGAACACCTGGATCCAAAGCGAGAACGATGCTGGATAGCCGAGAAGGACCATGAAATCGTAGGCTGTGTATTTCTCGTAAAGAAATCCGTTACCATAGCCCAACTACGACTCTTGTTAGTGGAACCGAAGGCGCGAGGTTTAGGGATCGGCAGCCGACTTGTAGATGAATGCACACCTTTCGCCAAGGCCGCTGGCTATTGGAGCATAATACTCTGGACTAACGACGTCCTCCACGCGGCTCGGCACATTTACGAAAAGGCTGGCTACCAGCTCGTTCGCACAGAAAAGCACCACAGCTTCGGACACGACTTGGTAGGAGAAACATGGGTGCTGAAACTGTGACACGTAGTATCTAGCTGAATGACTCTCAAGTAGAAAGTGAGCATTCATGAAGGTTGGCCGCTTTCAGGTTATGGCGATTCTCCAAGCGGCGAGAGCTAGGGAACTCGGATTCTCCGAGACTAGAGCGAAGAGCTGGGGGCTCAATAGGGCAATATTCTACGCCGCCGCCAAACGAGGATTCAAACACGCCACCCAACGCCCTAAGGGTAAACAGCTCGGAAGGAAGGTTACCTGCGAAAAGGGGCGAGGCCTTCTTGGGAAATGAGATGGGTTACACTACGAGAAAGGGAAACAGGGTTTATTTCGAGATCGGCGGAAAACCGCAGACTGAAGTCGATTTCAAACGCCAGATCGAAAGCAGGTTCGGAAAAGCGTTTTCACGCGCTTGGAAGGAATCTCTAACCATCGTCCGCCAATATCCGAATGAAGTTCTCTCGTCCCAGAGCCAATTCTTCGGCGAAGTCTATCGCCCGCGGAGAGACGAGTTAGCTTCGAAATGGACAGAAATGAGCGAACGTAAGAGAGCACGTAGTCTTGTTTCGGGTTAGCCTACTAGTTGCGTGATTTTCTTTGCAATATTGTTTTCCACGTGCGTAGTCCATAGCATTTCGGGTACGTCAACGGCCAAGAACAGCACTGACAACACAAGCGCTTCCACTGCTGCGACAGCGATGTTCTGAATCCATTTGCCTATTCCGATCGTGATTGTGAAATCGTTGGGCACGCCTGATAGGGTGATGGTGAAACATCTGTCGGCGGTGATTATGTCTCTGAGGATTCCAGCTTTCTGTGCTTGAATAACTGGTCCCGATGGTCCAGTTGTTGATTGCATCTTATACCCGTCACTTTGCAAGGAGTCGGAAATCTGCTTAGCGAGGTCGTTTAGATCCTTGTTCTTTCCTTGAAAGCGCATCTCTTTCTTTGCGACCAAAACCGATTCACTAGGCTACTTCAGGTAGTGGTCCTTTATGTAGTTGTGGTCCGCGTGTGCAATCCGCGCCGCCGACGGGTGCCGTTTCCTATTCCAAGTCTCCAACAGGATGAGGCGCCTTGCTGTCCTTGTTGCGCCTTCTAGCTGAGCGGCCTGGTTTATGGCCGCGTGTCGTGTGCGCTCTAGGCAATGCAAACAATATCCGAACCTCGTCAACGCACCCCTGTTGCGCTGTATCTGATGCTGAATACGCAATATAGTCGCCCTCGACATTTTCCTTGAGCGTCGGGGACTTTTTGTAGCCATGATTATCGCCGCAAAACGCTGGACCTTGCGGCTTTTATTAATTAGTGGAAAGAGTGGAGTGCACGAGAACAACGCTAACCTGTGCTGTGAACGCTGCGTAGGGGGATTAACGACCTCATGAGGGAGTGGGTTAAATCAGCGGATGAACAAACCGAGTGCGATGCAGGTTGCTGGGCCTGAAACGAAAAACGCTACTAGTCAATCTCATCATTGCGATCACCATTCTAGGCCTGAGTTCCCAGCTATCTCTCGCGCAATTCATACCCTGCAGGATTGTTAACCTCAAACTGACTCTTCCGGACCTAGTTCAAGCGGGCCAACCCTTCCAGATAACAACAACCCTGACCATATCTTGTGATCCAAGCGTTTTGCCCGTCGTTAGGGTTGATCTGGTGGACGCAACTTCCACCAAGATCCTCACAACTTCGTCCACGCCCTACTACCCATCTTCTTCGAGTTTCATAGTTCCAGTAGTCAGCCAAACAACGGCACGAAACTCCCCTGGAAGCTGGGGATTGCAGGTTCAAGCATATGTCATAAATGGAGTGAACGGCGCGACTGCCGCCTCCTCGTCACAATTATTCCAGCTCAACGTAACCCCTTACACACCCCCAGCGATAACTATCCAAACAAATTCGACGACTACGCAGATGCCGAACATCTCATCCGTAGCCTCCTACTCACCCCAACTAACGAGCGCGAGCACCCAAGGAAATCAAACACAAGTATTGCAAACGAGTCAGAACACTTTCAGCACACCAACGACTCCAGACTATGCTAGTCAACTTTTCCCCGCCGCTGCGCTTGTTCTCGTAGCGTTCGCAGTCTTTGCACTGCTTTTCTATGCCGGGCGCAAGCGAGCAAGAGTAGTGTGAGAGACAAATTCTGCGGGAAGTGCGGACCAAAATGGAAGTAAACTCAATCTTCTGCACAAACTGCGGCGCAAAGGAAAACGCCCAGTAGATTGGTATCGTTACCTAGTCATCTTATCAAGTTCAGGTTGAGGTTGGGGGTACGTAGGCCTTGTTTGGTTGGACGATGAAGAATCCAACCATGCCTATCTCTTGGTGGTAGGTGCAGAAGAATCTGTAGATTCCAGGTGTGGTGAATGGGCCGAGGGTGACGGTGGTTTGTATTTCGGCGGTCTCAGTCTGATTTTTCTGGAGCATCCAAGAACCGGTGCAAGGTCCCAGGGGCCCTCCGTTTATTGAGCACCCTCCCGCTATTGTACATCCACTTGAAGAGCATGAACCCGCGGTTAGATCCGTGGTTGAGTTGCAAGTCACGTTCTGTCCCATAAGTACGCAGCCAACCGGTGCACCCGCGACCTCTATTCCGTTTTGTGGACCCGCCTCGGCAGGTGGGTGGTACATCCACTGTCCGGGCATTGACATGTTGATCTGGGTTAGTTGGGGAGCGCCTCCCGGTCCGGTGGGAGCGAGTATATTGAATGTGTGGGCGCCGTCGGTGTCGTTTACGATCAATGTGAGAACGACCGTATCGCCCTGATTCACTATGATGTCTTGCGGGAACCACCTATCCTGTAGCGAAGGAAGGGTTGCTTCCCACTCCATCGTTATCAGGCGTGTCGTCGGCCTTTGATCTACGCCCGGTATCGAACTAGGTGCGATCACTTGTTGCGATACGCTGGGTGAACCTAGGAATGGGAAAGCAAGAGCAACCAACGCAACTATGAGCGCAATAATCGCAACAGCCAGAGCACCTTGGGCCGCACGCGTACCTTCACTCAAAAATTTCGACCACTGCTGATTCTGCTTCAAAAGAATATAACAATTGTCATAACAGTGATTTCGATTTCTTTCATTATGTTCCAGTGTTCACCGAACTGCATCAGGTATTGCTAGCATCGATTCGGACGACTTCGGATTCGGGGATTTGTAGTTGAGAGGATAGGAGATGCGTGGTGACGTTTGGGTTGTGGTTCTTTGTCTCCGATATTATTTCCTTCAGGTATTGGTCGTAGGGTGTGGATTCTTGCCATGAGGTTTGAAATTGGCGTGAGAATATCTCCGCTAAAGCGCCCGATGGAATTACATACCCCTCCCTTGTAGGCTGATTCTCCCCAGCGCTGCTTGGCAATCCCAGCACTGTGAAGTTGTTGTCGATTATCGTATACCTCAAGTCGCTGACGATTATGCCTGCATGGAACCGGATTTCAGCTCCTGCCTCACGGTATCTGTTTGCGACAACAACCCGGTCAGACGATTTCGGGACGATGTATTGAATGTGAACACCTCGCTTCTTAGCCATTAGAATCCGGTCTGTGATCGCCTGAACCTGATCCTTCTGCTCAGGGGTTGCAGGGGCTGAGCCTGTGATTGAGCCTTTTACTGAACTCGTTGCGCTCTGCATCACGAAGTGTACGGCGTTGAAGTATTCCTGTCTGGAAACAATGCGTGCGGTGTGGGACATTTGTTCAAGTAAATTCCTCCGACCCTTGGACTCGCCCCTGGCTTGGATGAGTAGTGACAACGTTGCAATCAGAAGAACGAGTTCGACTGTAAATAAACCGGCAGTTAAATCATCCAATCTTTACACGCAAATTAGACAGGTTTGTAGGGTAGTTCGAAGTTTAGGTTACTTCTTCATACTAGCTCTCGCAACTGTCAGTAGTATTGCGAGGTCGCAGATGAGTATTAGATCGATCGGAACTGGCGGAATCCCGGGTGGGTTCCCAAGGCTCGCGGGCAACGAACTCATCGGGTTGAACAAATAATCTGCGAATTGTGCATTGGTAAATTGAAACATGGGACCCAACATCACGTCGCCAAGTTGGATTATAATTCGTAGAGTACCCCAGATTGCGGCTACTTTGAGCATCAGTTTCTGTGGCATTGGGAAACAGAGAGCCCCGATGAGAAAGTCGATGATCACAAAACCAATTAGAGCATCATAGTGCTGAGGCGCACCGGATCGGAGCACGCTATCCAATACTAGTATGACGATTCCTAATATTCCCGAGAGGACGAATAAACTACCAATTGTACGTGATGGCGCCAAGGCATGCACACAGAGATAGGAGTACGTGGTTTAAGTAGAAAAGTATTTCAGAGAAGGCTTAAATCGAGTTCAGATACGTCTAAAGCTCTGATAGGTTAACGTGATTATATGAAATCGTTTGGTCCCGGTAGTTTTCCATCTAAGCAGATGATCGGGGACTATCTCAGCATAACAAAACCCGCAATCGCTTCTCTGAACGTGTTCGTCGGCGTTGCAACGATGTTCCTCGCGGTCGGACTTTACTACCTGAATACCTATTCGATGGTGTTGCTAGTTGCCGCAGGTTTCCTTGCTGCTGGCGGTGCTGGAGCGCTAAATTGTTTTCTGGAAAGACGCACTGATTCTCGTATGCACCGAACTCAAAACCGTGCAATACCTTCGGGTCGCATCTCCGCCAATGGCGCCCTGGCTCTTGGCTTAGGTTTCTCAGTTTTAGGAGTGGGACTAGCCACGTTCTTGAATGAGCTAACCGCAGCGTTCATCGGAATAGGGGTGTTCTGGTATGTTTTGGTCTACACATTGTGGTTGAAGCCAAGGACGAAATGGAACATTGTGATTGGTGGTGCAGCTGGTTCATTTTCCGCCCTAGCCGGATGGGCTGCAGTGACGGGGTCAATAAGTCTCATCGCTTTTCTCGTTGCCTTGTTAATCTTTCTCTGGACGCCGGGTCATTTCTGGGGTTTAGCCATGGCTAAGTCGGATGAATACGCTTCAATTCAAATCCCCATGTTACCCGTCGTTGATGGCGCGCACAAAAGTGCTATGTACACTGCTCTCTCAAACTTCGCGTTGTTCCCGTTCACTGTCGGACTCTTCGCTCTAACGGCCTCAAGATCGAACTACGTGGCGCTACTCATCACGGGAACTGCCCTGATCGCTTTCAATGCACGCTTTCTCTTGGCAAACATTAGACTGATCAAGAACCCCGCACCGACGAATGCGTGGCGGGTGTTCAAAATGTCAATCTCCTACCTATTCGTAATATTGCTAATCGTCGTGGTAGCGCACCTAGTCTGAACGAATAGATATCGAGGCCCATTCTTTCTACCGCAGTTGGGTATCCATCACGGTCTCTGAGATTCTTAATGTGAAACGTACAAGCTCAGATAAATTCCTCGCGTAATTATTCCGTCCGTGACGCTGATTAGCAACGTGTAGTCTCCAGGAACAGTAATTGTGCTCGTACCTACGCTAAGCGTTAATGTTGCCTGGCCGTTCAGGCTGCCAAGTTCGGGTTCGGTCAAATTAAGTGTGATCCGTTGTGGTCTTGATGTTAAGGTTTCAGAATCACTTGAAAAGAATTTCAGGGGTTTCTCACTAGTTCCTTCGAGGATTAACTTCACACTTGTCTTGCCGCCCAACGCGAGCCGAAGAGTTGCGTTGGTTGGTGATTGGAGGGAGAAGGATGGGTGATAGGATGCGTCTACGTATCCCACATAATTGGCTGTGAGCTCCGTAAACCACACCTTATCCCTACCGAGAGCGAAGGTTAATGCATTATCAATTTCAGTTGTTTTGTTCGCGGGAGGGTTGGAGAGGCTGTACTCGGTCAGCAACCCCGTGTCCGTGTTAACAAATCCAATGCGGTTCGCGTAATGCTCGTTAAACCACACCCGCGATTCATTCGCGGCAACAAAATATTGTAAATTGGTCTGAACGTAGCTGACGGGTGACGTAGGAAACTGAGACCAAGCCTGGGTTTTGAAGTCGTAGTAGGCTAGGTTAGAGGACGCATGTTGAGCAACCCACAAACCATTCTCAACTGGTGCCAAGCTCGTCGGCGCAACCAACTTGAATCCGGTAGCATAAATTTGAACTGGGGCGAAATTGTTGGGGTTGAAGGAGTAAATAGCGGGTTCGACCAAGCCAACGTTCCCGGTGTCAACGTAATATCCGAACGTTCTGTTCGCAAATTCAATCTGGGCGGGCGTTCCGAGAACCGGGAGTGAATATTCGTGCAAGCGAAAATGATTATCAACACGACCAATCTTCGATGCGAACACTTCCGTGAACCACAGCGAATCATCCGGGCCGACGGTTAGAGTGTAGGGGAAGGAACCGGTGGCCAGCTTAATCGTCTTGGTACTTCCGGTGGCCGGATCAACCGCAACCAGTTGGCTACCAGCTTGATCGGACGCCCATACGCATCCCTTCCAAAGGGCTATGCCCCACGTGAAGGTAAGGCCGGGTAGACCAGGGCTGTTGTATTGGAAGGGCCATCTGTATTCCAACAGCGTCCCGTTCGGGTATAGATGGGCGATGCCAGGAAGGGCTTGTTCCCCGAACCAAACGGAGCCGTCCGGGGCCAGCGTAATTGCGTTTGGTGCCCTTGAGCTGGGAAGCTTATACTTTCGAACCGCACCAAACTGAACATAACTCAACTGAGAACTGTCTAATGTCGAAGCAGTCGCAGAGCCACTACATGGCTGCGGTTGTTCAAATACAATGATTTGGAGTAGAACTCCGCCCAACGCGATGAGTATTATCACCAATATTGAAAGCGTTGTCGACTTTTTCATTCTCTCACCCACCCGTAGGTGGAGAATATGGATTACGTCTTGGACTCTAAAGCGTTCTAGAGCTTACACCGGGATAAGTGAAATCACGTGGTTGCTGTCGCGGTTGAGTTCCCGGTTGAGGTTGAGTTTGTCGGAGAGACGTATCCGCGATTGGGCAGTACTATAAGGAAACCGAACATTCCAAGCGCTTGGTGGTAAATGCAGAAGAATCTGTAGACACCGGGAACATTCACCGTGAACGAACCGGTTGAAGTCACGTTGCATGCGGACATGTCTGCGGCGCACGAACCGGTGGTGGTGCAAGGCACACCTTTGCCATCAACCATGCAACCGGTCGCGTTTCCAGCAAACGTACCCAACGTTAAGTGGTTGGTTTCTCCTGCCAACGAATTATTGAGCACGAACAGGCCGGTGGGTAGCAAGATCTCGAATGTATGCCCGTCCGTGTCATTGTCTTCGAATGTGATATGAATGGTATCGCCCTGGTTGATTGTGACGACGTTTGGATTGAACCGATCCTGTCCAGAGTTTCCGGTATTCGCCCAATCCATTAGAATAATTCGCGTAGTCGGTGGCTCGTTTACTGCGGGGAGCGAACTAATTTGTTGTTGAAGTTGACCGACTTGGCTTTGAAGCGTGTTTACTTGATCGCTCGAGGCATTGTAGGGTGAGATCAGAGGGACCGCGAAGCCCGCCAATGCGACTATGAGTGCGACGAGCGCAACGGCTAGTGCCGTAGATGCGGAAACAGACCAACCAGATTTGCTCAAGATGATTCCACCTTAGAAACGAATGAATCGATACTTAAGCTCTACCAAAAAGGAAGTCGAACTGCCACAAAAATATCGAGTGAGGCACCGTAAAACAATTTGTTTTGTTTTTAAAACTTCCGATTCGCGTTTGCAACAGACGAAGTGGCCTGCGCTGTGAACAACCTGGTTACAAGTTTTGGATATCTTTAAGTTGTTTAAGATCGCACTCAATATTGACTTGTGGGGAAAGCCTGAAGTGGTTTTCAGCTCAATCATTCTCCAAACTCCTCCAACTCGCATGGGTTTTGAGTACGTTTACAACCTTTATTCCTATCTTGGGATTGCTTCCGCGGGTTGTCTCCTTTGCAATCATAATCTACTTTTGTGTTAGGTACCGGGCACGTTCGGGATCAACACGTATGCCGACTGATCCAAAGGCCAAGGAGAATCGCGATGCCAAGTGGAAGGGGCCGGCCATGGTCTACATTCTCATGGCCATAGTCCTCATCGCCGTCGGAACTCAGAGTTTTGCAACTTACAGTGCCTTTTCTACAGCGCCAAGCTCGCCAACCACGATCCACATTAACGTCGTTGCGCACCAGTTCGCGTGGACTTTCATTTACGCCAACGGTTTCGTATCCGAAGATGTAGCCTACGTCCCCGCGAATTCAATCGTCATCTTCAATGTTACTTCACGAGACGTATACCATCAATTCGGAATCCCGTATTTCCGCGTCAAGACTGATGCAATTCCTGGGAGAGTGAACCCTGTGTGGATTCAGACAACCACCCCGGGTAATTTTACGGTGCAATGCTTCGAGCTCTGTGGGGCGGGGCACGCGACGATGATTGGTAAGATGATTGTGGAAGATCCCGCCACGTTCAATTCGTGGTACGCCTCAACCGGAGCAACAACGAGCTCAGGAGCTGGAACCTAATGTCTGTTGAACATAGGCTGGATGCGATCGAGCAGCGGCTAAGCAGAATTGAGAAGGCTGTTGGCGTTCGCCGTAAGCCAGCTGCCTCTTGGTTGAAGTCTTGGCTTCTCACCACTGACCATAAACAGGTTGGAATTCTGTATTTTGTTACTGCGTTCTACTTCCTCTTCATAGGCGGCATTCTAGCCCTTCTCATGAGAACGCAGCTCGCTTTTCCCCAAAATGCTCTCTTAACCTCCGCCGCATATAATCAGGCTGTGTCGATGCACGGCCTCATTATGGTGCTTTGGTTCCTATCACCGCTCGGGGCGGCGTTCGCAAACTATTTCGTTCCGTTGCAGATAGGAGCCAAGGATGTCGTGTTCCCTCGCTTCAACGCATTTAGCTACTGGATGTACGCATTCGGCGGAATAGTGGCCATAGCAGGATTCTTTGTTCCCGGCGGAGCCGCCTCCGCGGGGTGGACCAATTACGCGCCACTCAACTCCAAACTATTCCTTCCCGGAGGCGGCGAGACGTTAATCGCGCTTGGGCTACTCATGCTCTGGGGCTCCCTGACGATGGGCAGCGTGAATCTCATTGCAACCATCGTCTCAATGAGGGCTCCTGGGATGACTTGGATGAAGATGCCAACCTTCACGACGTTCACTCTTGTAACACAATTAATGCTCCTCTTTTCTGTTCCATCAATATTCTCCGGCACGTTGGCGTTGATCGTGGACCGGTCTCTGGGTTCGTTGTTTTTCGTGAGTTCTGGAGGAAGCTCTGTCTTATGGGATCACATGTGGTGGTTCTTCGGCCATCCTGAAGTGTACGTAGTGATTCTCCCAGGATTGGGCGCCGCTGCAGAGATACTATCCGTATTCTCGGGCCGCCCCCTCTACGCGAAGAAGGCGATCCTTCTATCCCTCGCCTTTGGCATGATCCCATTCAGCTTCGCGATCTACGGTCACCACATGTTCCTTACCGGCATTAACGCGTTTCAACGAGAAATCTTCACGTTGAACACGGAGATCAACACGCTTCCGTCTGGAATGATCGTGCTCTGTTTTGCCGCAACTATGATCGGGGGCGCTGTGAAGTTTAAGACTCCTATGCTCATGGCCTTAGGATCAATAGCGACGTTCGTGATTGGTGGGATAACGGGTGTTTTTGACTCATCCCTCTTCCTTGATGTATCATTTAGGGGCACATACCAAGTAGTTTCCCACTTCCACTACATAATGGTCGGTACCGCAGAGTTCGCATTATTCGGCGCCATTTACTACTGGATGCCAAGGTGGACTGGCAGGATGTACAACGAAGCAATTGGAAAGCTTCACTTCATTCTTTCATTCGTATTTTTCAACCTGCTCTTCTTCCCGATGACATTCCTACTCGACATGCCAAGAAGAGTCTACACATACGCACCAGCCACCGGATGGGGGTCACTCAATTACATAGAAACCATCGGCGCATGGGGATTCGGGCTCGCTCAGATTCTCCTTCTCTACCTTATGATAGAGATGGCCACGTTCGGAAAACCATGTGGAAGAAACCCATGGGGCGTCGCCTCACCGGAATGGACGGGAGACGTCGAATCATATGTGAAGAATTATCCCGCGGTCTACTCAACTGAATCCCACGCCCTTGATGGAGGGACGTCAGCGCACGTCGCCACGCCCCTGAACTCAAGCCCCCTAGTAATTTCGGCCGGCTTGGGTATGGCTTTCATCGGCCTCGTCACCTCGCTACCATTATTGCTGGTCGGAATCGTCGTGGGCGTATGGGGAGTAGTATCCTGGTTCAAGGACGACCTGTACGGACTCTTCAAAGTCCCCGAAGAACCACCGGGAGAAAAATGGCCTTTCAATCATTTATCCCACGTGAAAGTCGGAGTCTGGCTTACGCTGGCGGGTGAGATGATGCTCTTCACCGCCATTATCGGCAGCTACTTATTCATTAGAGAGAACGTCCCGATGTGGCCTCCGCCCGCGGCAATTCACAACATAGAACTAGCTACATTCAACACGCTCCTGCTATTCTCAAGCGGCATGACAGCATTCCTAGCGCTATACTCAATTAGAAACGGCAACAGAAACGGGTTCGTGGGCTGGATGGGCGCTACCTTCGCTCTCGCCGGAGCCTTCCTTTCAATCAAGATAATTGAATGGTTCCAGCTCCTAACTCGAAACCCACCATTCACTATCGCAAGCGGACTGCCCGGTAGCACTTACTACTTTATGACCGGCATACACGCGGTGCATATCCTGGTCGGTTTAGCGTTCATGGGCTTTCTGATCACTAAAGGACTGAAAGGTGGATTTTCCAAAACGAACCACGACGCGGTCACTTACTTCGCATTATACTGGGCTTTCGTTGACATCGTCTGGATATTCCTGTTCCCCTTGCTCTATCTAATGTAGGGAGGAGATCGATATGCGCATAGTGAGCATGATCATAGTTTGGGTCTACATACTTCTCGCGACCGTCCTTGAAGTAATCGTCTCTTACATGCTTCCCAACAGCTGGGCGTTACGCGATACAGTGATTGGAGGGATAGCGATCACCGTCGCCGCCGCTGTGGTAATGTTCTACATGGAACTGAAGTATCAGCCGAGGTGGGAGAGCTTCTTTCTGCTAACGACGCTCTTCTTCGTTGGCGATCTGATTTTAATCTGGACAGCGTCGCTTGCTCATTGAAGGGATATCTTTGAGTGAACATGAAGAAATGAAAGCAAATAGGCCCGCTTTAGCAGTCTTGTCGGTTGCCGGCCTCCTCATAGCAATTTCGATCGCAACAGTCCTCCTCGTCCCCGGTCTTCAACCAAGATACGTTGCACCGCAACCGAACGTTGGACCGACCGGTGGACCGGGCGGTGGCCCTGGACCTCAGGGAATACCGGGCGCACAGGTTTTCATAATCGCACCATCAGGTGCTGGAATCGCTGAGATCAACTTCGCCCCCGCGAACATTGTGCTCGTAATCGGTGTCAATAATACGCTCGTGATGAAGAATGCGGACACGGCCGACCATACAATAACCTCAAACCCAGGAGACTCATTCAGCTTCGACACGGGCGACATATCCGGCTTGTCTTCATCCTCCCCAATCGTCTTCACCACTCCGGGAGTCTACCCTTACCATTGCCAGTTCCATCCCGCATACATGCACGGTACAATAACAGTGGTTGCTTCCCCTCCCCCGTCATCTTAGTCCTCTAGTTAGCGGCTTAAGGAACGCAACGACCGCGAATCTCGCTAACCTGTTACGATCAGTTCGCCCTGTTGCATGTAAGGGTGTACGGGGCAGAATATATTGCAATACATGATGAATGTGCCATCCTCATCCGCTATGAAAGAGATACGATATGAGTCATGTGGCATTAGGGCGACACCCACATCGAAATAATGTTGAATCGAGAACCCGTGCGGAGAGTAATCATCCAAGTCACAGACAAGGATGTTGACCCGATCCCCTCTACTAACCCGTATGACAGGCCAGGGTTCGTTCGGCGACTTTTCAATATGATCGACGCTGTCATTGAACCCTGATAGGTCGGCGACTATCAAAAAGTAACCCGGCGGCTTTACGCACGCTGTTTTTTGCGTGGTGAGAGGCTGGTTTGCTGGTGTGTTCAGTGAGGGCCAATAATAACTTACAACGGACCCTACAAGAATCGCGGCCAAAATAGCGACCGCAACTAGTTTATTCAGTAGGGCCAACCTCAGTTAGCTCTGAGCAGATCCATATTATTTCCTTATTGGAGCATGACGGGCGAGAAAAGTGCTTGGGAAAAGAACGGTCTATGCAATTGGACTCGTAGCGTTACTGAGTGCTTCCCTTCTCTACGTAGCCTTCGTGTTTACTGTCGCACCGTCTTGTGGCGTAAAATTGGGCCCTGCAAGTGTTTCGCAATTCAAGTTACCAAGTGTGCACTTCAACGGCGTTACGAAGTTTAAGCTTCCAGACGACGAATTTCCGAACGGCATAGCGATGGCCTCAGATGGCTCAGTATGGTTTGGAGAACAGGATGTCCCCGGGATTGGTCACTTGTTCGAGAACGGAACGATGGTAGAGTACGCTTGGCCCATCAACTATTCTCCATCCACCACCAGCATCTGGGGCGTAGCCCAGTGGAACGGAAGAATATGGGCTAGCGATGCTCTAGGCGCGCAAATCATAAGCCTGGACCCAACCACGGCATCCGTTTTCGCGGTTAAGCTCAGCAACCCTAGCGCCTTCCCTTACACTATAACTGTCGGAATGGATGACGCGATGTGGTTTACGGAACTGTACGGTTCAAAACTTGGCCGAATCGATGCGAAATGCGCACTCGCGGAGTATCCGATACCGTCGAATTTGGGTGGTACACCTACTCAGATTGAATTCGAAAACAGCACCTTCGGATACTATGTTGACGCCGGCAATGCAACAAATGGTCTCGGTCAAGTCCTATCTTTTAGCACGACACAATTCGCCCCTCAACCATTTGGTGGAAACTTCAGACCGCTAGCTGCATCAAGCCTGGCGTTAGTTGCTAATGGCTTGTGGGTGGCTCAGCACGCGTCCTCGAACCTTGCATACTACAACTTCGCAACACACGTTTGGTCCCAGTTCCCCACTACTCCCGTCCCGTACATCGACTCAACCTTGCCGTATTTTGTGGCTGCGAACGGCTCCCTAGTCTGGTTCAACGAGCACTACGCGAACCGCATGGCCGTCATCGACACAGACCGAGGACTATTAACCGAATATAGCCTCTCTAACCCCCCCGCCAATAAGACCCTTCAAATCGATAACGCGCTAACCTTCGCTTTAGGGAAGGATAAGGTATGGTTCACAGAGTTAACAGCAAACTACGTAGGATATGTTGACGCTACGTATAGACCAAACTTTTCGATAAGTGGGAGTGGAGAAAACCAGCCGATAGAGCTGAGGCCGGGGGATAATGTTACTTTAAATTTCACAGTCAGCGGCTTTTCCAGCCGCCCGCTGTCACTTAAGTTCGCTGACACTGAGAACTTCACATCGCTTCCCAACAGGATTACGATGAACGCGAACGTCGCTGAAGTCAAACTGCTAAACAATCAGACCAGTCTTATCCTCGCGATTAAAACCGAGTCAACGCCGGTGCCAGGAAGTTACATACTACTCGTAACCGTGACGGACGGATTCATTAATCGAGGCATATACGTTCGTATCCAAATTAACGAGTAGACGACCGCCGCAGATAATTCGGAAAATCTTGCTTTGGTCGCTCTTACGGGTAACCTGGTGGTACGTGCCCAAAAATGAATACGCTAGCCCATTCTGCGAGTATGAAGACACCGATAGCCGCAGCAATGAGAACGTAAAGTCTTGAGCTTCCATTGGTCTTCGATGGCATAGGGATCACCCTAGTTTTGGGTCCTCTTAATTATTATAGGTTTGCGTGGAAAAATTACGGGAACGCTGATTTAAGGCGGTGCCTGAGCGGCGATTACTCTTGCGCTAAGGCCGACGCCCAAGACAAGCGCGAATACCGTTCCCAATACGAAGAGGAACTGCAAACCGGAAAGCAGTACCAGCACCGACGGGCCAAAGCCTAGGATGAGAGTGGATAGGAACAAACCGGCGCATGTTGGGCATGCGGAAAACAATCCGCAAGCCGCACCCATACCGAGTAACCATCGTCTTGAGGGCGATCGCGGCCTATTGTTGTACTGACAGACGATCAGGGTAGCGTTCAAACCCACCAGGCCGGAAACGACGACGAGGATTAGAATGTCGGCTGGGATTAGGAGCAGCCCTAAGTGGTTGGTGACGAAGACGGTCAACACGGGAATAAAACCCGCGTCCCCACAACAAACCGCCACAATCGCGGACGGGACTCGTATGAGATACTCGCCCGCGAAATTCTCAAGCGGACTATAAACGATCATTCCCGAGAGAATTGCGAAGACCGCACCATAAATCAATGTAACCGCAAACATAATTCGCCGATATCTTTCCTGTTCGACCATTCGTGCTATCACTGCCAGCATTCTATGATCACTAGGATTGTCTCTTTCGAAAGATCCCAAGAATCGCCGGAGTCCGAATACTCCTAACGAGATCCCTATCAACGTGAGTAGAATCATCGAGTAGGCAAGAGTCTCAAGTTGCTGTGCTGTGCGGGCGTCAAGAATCGGAATCGAATTCACGTAGGTCGAGTACGCTGCTAGGGGCGCGACGACTGTTGAAATGCCACCAATAATCTCGCTAAGCCCGGCTCTCAAAGTCATTCACGGCCCCGATTGCTGGCTATCTCGGGCATATCAATTCGCCCAGGTGTTTGGTCAGTATTAGGTTCTCTTCGTAGTCGACCGGCACGTCGACGACGGATGGTCCGTCGGATTTCTTTGCGTTTTCGAGAATTGGGACGAGGTCTTGGGCTGTGTCAACGCGGAAGCCATTTGCGCCGAAGGATTTTGCGAAGGCGACGAAGTCGGGGTTGCCGAAATCAACCCCTGACGCTTTGCCGTAGCGTTCCATTTGTTTCCATTTGATGGCACCATAGCTGTTGTCCCTGAAAATTACGACCACGATGCTTAGGCCGAGGCGCTTTGCCGTCTCCAACTCTTGACAGCTCATCAAGAAGCCCCCGTCACCGCACACCGCGAAAATGTTCCGTGAAGGGTGGACGAGCTTGGCGGCGAGGGCGCCGGGTAGGGCGAAGCCCATCGAGGACAACCCGTTCGAGATGATTACGGTGTTAGGGGTGTTAGTTGGGAACATGCGAGCGATCCATAGCTTGTGAGCCCCGACATCGCACACCATGACATCGTCATCCCCCATAACCTGACGCAGTGCATGGACCAATCTCTGTGGTTTAATGGGAAATGAGGGATCCTTGGACTTCGCGGTTGGTTTCGGAAATTATGAGTTCTCGAAGTGCGCTTATTGAGGGTCTGGGTTTTGGTTTTGCGAGTTCCGCAAGGGTGGTGAGGCTGCTGCGTATGCTCCCGACAACTTCGACGCTCGGAATATAGGATTCGTCAGTTTCTGAAGCTGAGAAGTCTACGTGGACTATGTGCTTGTCACCGTTCGGGTTCCAGTTTACAGGAGCGTATTCAATGAAATCGTATCCAACCGCAATGACAACATCGGCGCGATCAAAGCCGCAAGCCACGTAGTCTCGTGCTTGCAACCCTATCGTGAGGAGCGAAAGATCGCTGTCCATCGGGATTGCCCCTTTCGCCATAAACGTCTCTGCGACCGGGACCCCTAGCTTCGTAGCGAACGTTTCCAATGCACCGTTTGCTCTTCCCCGAAGAACTCCATTACCGGCGAGAACGATTGGGTAGCGGGCCTCGTCAATCAGCTGTGCGGCTTTCCTTAGAGCTTCTGGAGCCGCTTCTGGATACGAGAGTTCCGTTCGGCGTAGAGGATGACCTATCGCTTCCTCATTTACTACATCTTGTGGAAACTCAAGATGGCAAGCCCCCGGCTTTTCTGACTCGGCGAGCTTGAATGATTTGCGAACCGCTTCAGGTATTATGGAGGCGCGAGTAATTCTAGCGGTCCACTTCGTGATGGGTTCGAACATGTGAACGATGTCTACGAATTGATGAAACTCCTTGTGGAATTTCCTCTGGTCCACTTGGCCGGTCAAGGCTACTATGGGTGCGCGGTCAACGTTTGCGTTCGCGATGCCGGTTACCAGGTTTGTCGCACCCGGACCTAGAGTTGCCAAGCATACGCCTGGATGGCCGGTGAGGCGCCCGTAAACGCTGGCCATGAAAGCTGCTGCCTGCTCATGCCGAACAGTAACGAATTGGATCTTAGATGAGCTGAGGGCTTCATTGATTTCTATCGTCTCTTCTCCGGGCAAGCCGAAAACAAATCTTGTATCCTCATTCTCCAAACACTGGACAAGTTGTTCCGCTCCGTTCAAGTGGGTCGCCCAAGCAGCGACCATATGAAGTGGTCTTCTACTCAAGCATTCCGAGCCGGGTAAGTTAGAGACGAACATCGAAGGGGCGGTTGTTCGTTAGGAAAGTTGCTGGTTGGCGTTAGTCGCCGGCATGCGTGTACTCTGGGTTTGTGTCGCGACTGCATTTGCAGCAACGCGGGCACTGGCCACAATACTGGCAAACGTAGTATGCATCTTGAGTACAATTTCTGCACACATACATTTGAAACGCTTGGGCCGGACTAGTTAGATTCATGGGCCATCGGATAGCGAAAAGTGGTGTGAGGCTTTGAGCGTTATTCCACTTTGTGGAAGTATGAATAAGTGAACCGCTTGAGAGAGATCTCAGTCGTGAGGAATCGATGACGCTGCCAGTATCTGAACCTGCGACGGAGATCGCTCAGCCTCCTGCTGCGCCTCCGTCACCAGGCCCTCAGACGTTCAAATGCGAAAAGTGCGGGGCTACGTTCGAAGACGAAGGCTCTGCGGCAGCCCATATTCAAGAATGTAAGGGTACCGAACCTATCCCTGAAAGTACGCCGCAAAGAGCATGAGAACGTTCGAGCTATCCCGTCTCTCCTTTTTCAAATTGGACGACCTTGTCGTATAGGCTTTGGAATGAGGCGTAATTCTCTTCTTCGCCGTATTTCTCCCGAGCCCCCGAGACAAATGGTTTCATAGAGTCCCATGCAAGGCGGGGCAGAAACATATCCGCGATCGTGTTCACCTTAACGATACCCCTCTGAACCAAGACGCCAAGCGACTCGAACAGTGCTCCAATCTGAAAGAAGGCGACCTGGTCAGGTTTCGCAAGTTTCTCGAAGTCTTGGTAAGTGGAGATATTGGCGTTGAGTACGGTTAGCCAGGCCGCTTGAACTTCCGCGGTGTTCGCAAATTCGTAGAGGCGCATTATCAAGTCCATTTTCGCTAGTTCTTGATCCTGCTTCAACTGCTCCGTCGTCAACCTAGCTTGAACCGCAGCGGCTTCCGCCTGCTGGCCGGCCACGCGAATCATGCGATTAGTCTGCCTAATCTGAACGACAACGAAAAGCGATCCGAGAATAATCGCGATCGAGCTGATTAGGGAAACGTCGTTGGATATCGCGCCCAAGTCCAAGCTGGATTCTGTCCCTCTAGGTCCATCCGGCTAGGATGCCGCCGTCTACCGGAATTACTGCACCCGTGACAAATGAAGACGCGTCGGCTGCGAGGAAGAGAGCCGCCTGCGCTACCTCCTCCGGAGTTCCGGTGCGTCGTAAGGGATGCTTTGCTGTGAGCAATTCTCTCGCCGCCTTCGGATCCGGCGAGGTATCAAGCGATGCCTTCAGCATGGGAGTCTCGATTGCGCCGGGGCAGATGCAGTTGACCCTAATCCCCGCCTTCGCGAAATCCAGAGCCATCGCTCTCGTAAGCATAAGCACACCTCCCTTCGAAGCGTCGTATGCTGCCTCGTTCTCCATAGCCATTAACGAATTGATCGAGCCGATGTTCACAATCGCGCCGCCCCCAGTTTTCTGCATATGGGGAATGATGTATTTGCTGCAGAGAAACACTCCCTTCAAATTCACGTCAATGACTTGATTCCAAGTTTCCTCGGATGTCGTCACAACATTGCCGGGCGGACAAACGGCCGCATTATTGATCAGAATATCTATCCTACCGTATTTCTGAATCACTTCGTCGACTATCCTTCTAACGTGCGAAGAATCTGAGACATCTCCTCTGAAGTAAGCAGTCTCACCGAATTTCCTAACCTCTTCCAACGCGGTTCGACCCTTCTTCTCATCTCGTCCCACCAGCATGACTTTTGCTCCCTCCTTCGCGAATGTGATCCCAATCGCCTTTCCGATTCCATCGGTTCCCCCGGTGATCACCGCAACCCTTCCTTGAAGCTTCACTCAAATTCACCTAAACTAATCACAGAACTTACCCTATAGCTGTTAAAGATGAAAACCATTTGGTTCCCTTCTGTCACGAGAGCCTGGGAAGGGATCTGACGACAAAGATTCAAATGCGAATGAAAGAACCTATGAGACGATTTTCAATGCCTCACCACAACGTGCATCAAGTCGAAATCATCCGAACCGGACTCGACCATTCTGAATGCATCAACTTCGGGTCTGATGGGCGGCTGTATGCTGGCGGGTTCGCGGGCCAGGTATACGTTATGACCCCACCCAAATTCGATCTGAAGCAGTTAGCGAAAACGGAAGGCTTCGTCGGAGGGGTAGCAACAGATGCAGACCACAACGTCTACTTATGCAACGCAGGAGAACGATGCGTGCAAAGGGTGAATCAGAAAGGCGAAGTGGCCACGTTCTGTAAAGGAGCACCGGACGGGCCGTTGGTGATGCCCAATTATGGATCCTTCGACGCTGATGGGAACTATTACTTCTCGGACTCGGGCGAGTACTGGCAGCCCAGCGGCAGACTCATCCGGGTCGCTCCCAATGGCGAAGTCACTTCACTCATCGGGGGTAACTGGCATTACGCAAACGGCCTAGCTATCTCGCCCAAGGACGGGTCAGTTTTCATGATTGAATCCACCGCCTCTGACATACTGAGAATCCCCTTGGAGCGTGACGGAAGAGCCGGACGGCCCGAAATCTACGCGCAGCTCCCAGGGACGGTGCCTGATGGGTTGGCTTTCGCGGCTAGCGGTAACCTTTACTGCTCATGCTATTACCCGAACCGGATCTACGTAATCTACCCCGACCAAAACGTGGAACTACTAATCAAGGACCCAACCGCAGAAATACTCAACCAACCCACAAACCTTGCATTCGAACCGAACGGAACCAGACTATTCTTTTCTAACCTCGGAGGAGCACACGTAGGGGCGTTGGAAGTCGGCGAGAAAGGAATGCCCCTATTCTACCCCAAACTCTCACACTAACGCTAAAACCGCTGGTCAAATTTGAGTGCTCGCAATACTAGCTCCACACACGAGGAGAGAACGGCCGCACCGAAACGCAGTTAAAACGTAGCCCAGCTGATTTTAGTTGGGCAACATGAACGAAGAGAAGACTCTCCGCCTTCCAATCATCTCGGACATTCTCAAGGCACCTATACCAAGAGGTAATCTGCTTGTTCTGTTCTACGAACCTTCGGCACAGCGACTCTCCCTTATCCTAACGATCGCCTCAGAGCTTCTACGACAGGGTCACGTTGTCGGCATAACAATAACAAGCACTGCACCAGCGCAGATAAGGCAACGGCTTGCCACCATCCTGCCGAATCTGAAGGAACTGGAGACGGCGAAACGGTTGATGTTGATAGACTGGTACACTTGGAGCACTGGAAAGAAATCTACTGAGCCGCAATCCGCGGACTCGCTTGGGCTTGCGCAGTTCAACGTTCAAGATAGTGGATATCAGAGAGACGACTCGCCGCTCTACGACTTCGTAGCTGGCGAGAACCTCTCAGCCTTTCTCAAGTATAACGACGAACGTGCCTTCATGCAATGGCTCGACAAGACCATTGGCCGTATAAGAGAAATGAAGGGCATTAGGTTGTAC
This sequence comes from Candidatus Bathyarchaeota archaeon, assembly GCA_963733055.1. Lineage (GTDB taxonomy): Archaea > Thermoproteota > Bathyarchaeia > 40CM-2-53-6 > 40CM-2-53-6 > FEN-987. The sequence goes on along the minus strand of CAVTBR010000001.1, from coordinate 1,011,277 downwards.
TGTTTCCTGAAACATTTTCACAGCGACGCATTCTACGCTAACCTCGAAGCAGTCGCCGACGGGGTGATAGAGCTTGATCTTCGGGGAAGACGGGAGCAGCTGGAAAATGTCATCAGGCTGAAAAGTATGAAAGGCGTTCAGCATTCCACAGACTGGAGAACCCTAAAGATCACGAAAAACGGTTTGTTGGAATTGGTTTCCACATGCAGCTGATTGAGCAATCCTGTCACGTTTCAAACCGATGACCATCGGGAACTTGGGAAGTGCACGTTTCCACCCGTTTCATGATGTTTCCACTTGGTGGAAGTAATCTTAACACAACTTCCACGGGCGTTATTAGAGAAGAAAAATGTTAAGCAAGTTAGCTCTCGGCGTTCTTGGAGTCGGTCTAGTAATTGTATTGAGCTTAGGTTACGTGGGGTATAACGCCCTGAATCCGAATGCGATGACGGTGACAGGGCAGCAGTACGTCACCAATACTCAGATGGGAACCACAACCGTCACCTCAGTCAGCACAGTAAACAATCAGGCCATTCAGACCGTTGCCGTCGGCGCTAGCAACACAGGCAACGGGGCCGCAAATCAATTGAACTGCGGTTCCGGGGGGAACAGTTACGGCTGCAATTGGCCCTACACTTACGACGCTTGTCAAGGCACGGGACAAGGCAATGCTGTTCAATGCGATGGATACTTGATGCAAGGGCCGAACGGATGCGTGGTGCTAGCAGTTCCAACCGACACGGTCCAACAGCCAGCCTACGACCACTACGCATTGCAAAGCCTTCCTTCCTCATACCCATCCATAGGAAGCTGGGTGGTCGTGAAAGGCCAACTGTCCCTAACCACTAGCTTCAGTTCACAGTCGAACAGTGCCTGTCCAACCAACTCAATCAGCGTAACCTCAATTCAACCCACCAACCCTCCACCCGCCCCATAAACGACTCAATAAAATTCCCAACTCTGCACGACCAGGACCATGAATTATCATGAGCCTGACCGTTGTGCAGTTCCTGGTTTTTTTGAGAATAATACGATCGAGAACCAAAGACCCATCGGAGTAGTAGGTCGAGATGCGTAGAATCCCAACCATAATCGCTCTGACCGCCTTGATTTTGTTGACTACATCGACCACGTTTCTTTCACGGATATACGCTTTCGGCCCCACCTGCCAATATTCCAACGTCGCCTACAATTACCCCAATCACGTGAATCCCGGCGAACAATTCATGGTTTCCATTTCAATGCCGGCCGTCTGCCCTGTGGCCAACAACTACCACCTTACGGCAAGATTCGATGTCGAAAACGGCATGAACCGAGTCCTCGCCTCCAATTTCACTCAAAACGGATTTGTCCCTAACAATGGGAAGCCCTTCACGTTTACAGTGGCCAATCAAATAACTGCCCCTACGAAGTCAGGGCCTTGGCAACTTCAATTCATCGTCTACATGTTCATATCGGAAGATGACGCCCTTGGCCTCGACTACAAAGTCCAAGCATCTCAGACAATTCAAGTGGGACAACCCGCTCAACCTCAGACTGGCAATAACACGGTCACATCTACTACTCCAGTGAGCTCAACCCTCTCAACGGCAACGCTTCCAACGACAACACAACCCACAGTCGAGATGACGAGCCCACCCCCCAGCTCGAACAACCCGTACGAAGTTATCGCCGCAGTTCTTGCCGTTCTGCTGATACTTACGTTGGTCCTCCTGGTAAGAAGGAAAACTCACTCAGTGCCTCAGCACCAATAGAACCAGAACCTCCATCAACCCAATTATTGAATTGCTAATGAGCAAAGGTAAGGACGCAATCAAGTTCATTCTAGAATCTGAAGCTACACTGATTGTTCCTTTACTTTTTCCCTAAGGAATTCCCTGCGCTGCTTCGGTTCGAACTTTTCAATTTCCTTCCCATATTTCTGTTTGATTAGTCGGAGTTTGCAGTATGCGTAGAGTGAATCGTAGAGGTATGACTGCTTCTCGATGGCTTCGTGGTCGTCTTTCGCGAGCATCATGGAACCAGAGGCGATTGCCTCCAGACCTACGCTCTCGGCCGCTAAATCGAACCTATCCGTGTCCGCCGTGCGGACGATCTTCGCCAGCTCAAGTAGGGCTGGGTCTGTAAGTTTGTATTTTTCGATGATCGCGTCGAAGCTACACTTATCCCCGTGGTGTCCCAGTTCCACTCCCTTAGCGTCATACGGTATCGCTCCGTCCTTTTCGGCCGCTTCAGCAACCTTGTCGAGGGGAACGAACAGAAACTCGGCTTGTAGATCGACGAAGCGCTTGATCAACCACGGGCATGCCACTCTATCAACATGAACGTTCTCACGTGTCACCCATTTCATTTCGACTCTACCTCGCGATGAACGTTATCACTCTTCATTCGGTTTTTCCTGTAAGCTTTATGCCTTATAGTTCCGAAATCGCTAAACAGAACTCGTCTCAGCCCAACGAGAGAGTTATGCAAACTGTCGCGGACCGTCAAAGAGCGCGCGATGCTATGCCAGAAGGCTACCGTGCCTGGTTAAGGAACGAGCTTACTGGGCTTGTCCTGTCGAGGAGAAGCGGTGGTCCCATATCTTTTCTGCTTCCACCCTTATGATCGGCGGTTTCCCAAGCTTGGTTGGTACGGCTTTGAAGTCGGGGTATTTCTCTAGGAATGAGGAATGTAGCGTCCGGTAGTCGTCGCCCTCTTCTAAGATGGTGGCCTTGCCTAGGACAATGATTGCTCGTTCTTTCGATGCGTACCCCTTTCCGCCGTGTAGCCAGTCTGCGTCGAATTCGTCAACGACGATGCTTGCGGTCGGGTTCTCGGTCAAATCCTTGAACTTGGTTGTGGTCTTTCCGGTCGCTATGAAAATCGAATCCGCGTTAGCGACGAAATATACTGGGCTGACGTGCGGAATCGATTGGCTGGTGGCAGTGGATATTCGTGCTACGTACTGTCTTGCGAGGAAGGACCTTTGGTCCTGCGTGAAGTTCATGGGCTTTGACCGTTTGCGGCGTCGATTAGGGGGAAGGTTTCTCCGAAGATGAACGCTCTCACTTCGTCGTTCTCAAGAAAATCACGTGGAAATCCAAACTCTATCCGGCTCATATCATTCAACTGTTTCATCTGCTCTTCCGTAAGCCGGAAATCAAGGCATCCGAGGTTTTCCTTCATCTGCGAGGCGTTTGTCGCACCTATGATGGGTATGGTTGTTCCTTTCTGTTGGCGTAGCCAGTTCAACGCAACGTGCGTTGAGCTTTGATCGAAGTCTTTTGCCATCAGGTCGAGCTGGGACGCGATTTTCTTTGATCTTTCTGAGATTCCCCAATCGGGTTGGGAAAGCCTTCCCGGGTGCTGACCGTTAGTCCCTTTGCTGTACTTACCCGTGAATAGGCCCTGTGCGAGCGGGGCCCACGTGCAAACCGCCAACCCACTCGACCGGGCCATTGGGGTTAGTTCACGTTCAACATCACGATTGGAAAGGTTGTATGGAACCTGTAGCGCCACAAATGGTGTCCAGCCTCGAAGTTCGGCCATTGTGTTTGCGCGGGCAATTACCCAAGCGGGGGTATCGGAGACACCTACGTACCGAACCTTTCCCGCACTGACGACATCGTCGAGGGATCGCATTACCTCCTCCACCGGCGTCATCGAATCCCACATATGCAGCCATAGCAGGTCAACGTAGTCGGTTTGCAACCTCTCTAGGCTGGCTTTTAGAGAGTGGAGGAGGTTCTTCCGATGGTTGCCCCCCGCGTTAGGATCCTTGCTTCGCACATTCAGTGAATATTTGGTTGCAACTACGAACCTGTCACGGTCGCCGGCTGTGAATTCTCCCACGAATTTTTCGCTGGTGCCGTTCGTGTAGTTGCAGGAGGTGTCGATGAAGTTGCCGTTGGCTTCAACGAATGTACGAAAAATCTTCTCACACTCAGCCTTCGGTGCTCCCCAGCCCCAATCCTCACCAAACGTCATTGTTCCCAAGCATAGTTCTGAGACACGTAGTCCGCTGTTACCCAGTAACTTGTACCGCACCGAATTCACCTGGATTCGGAGGTTTCAGATTTCTAATGTTCCGTCTTTGATTATGACCCTGCCATCCACCGTGACCGTCGCTTTACTGATTGTGCCTTGGAAGCCGAACGTGCTCTGGTTTCTCCCACCCAGATCTGTGTTCTCTCCTATTCCGAGGGTGACTGCGCCGGATACGTTCGGGTCATTCATGAGCCCTATTCGTGTTGCGGGGTTGAATCCTAATCCGAACCAGCCAAACTTGCCCTTGTCCCCCGTCGATTTCTTCCATAAATTCAAAACCAGTTCAGCGTTCTTTGATGCTGTGAACTCGGTCACGTTACCGTCCTTCAGAACCCAGCTGACATTCTCAATGCGTTTTCCCGCAAACAATACGGGTAGATCGAATGTGACTCTTCCGTTTGCACTTTCTTCACTTGGGGCGACTCGTAGGTGGCCAGCGGGGAGGTTTGTCTCGTATGTTCCCGCGGCTAGATCTTCCTCATCAAGGACGCCGTCATCGTTTTTGGACTTTCGCTTGGCGAGCTGGAATGTGACGTTCGTTCCGTTCCTTGATGCCACTTGAACCTGTGCACTTGAACCGTTAATTGTACTGGCGAGTTTCTTTCCACTGGTTTGCAGCTGCGAGAAGTCGGTTGTTAAGGAATCTTCAACATTCTGTTTCCATTCGTTAAATTGAATTCCATAGGCTGCCGCTCGCGGGGAGGTTACTAGACTGAGGTTAACGTTCGCCGTTCTTAGGTGTCGTTCAAGAGACTTTTTGTAGTATGGGTTCGCCCCGTCTGAATTCGCCGCCCATCGTTCCCCGGGTATACGTGACATCGGAGTCGGGTCAACCATGCTATTCATGCTGATCGTGGCGGTTGCAACGTCTAGCATCGTAAGATCGACCTTGTTAGGGGTTCTGAGCCATTCCATTGGAAGGTTTTCGATTGACCAAATCCATAGCTGTTCACTCCAGAGTGCGGTTGCCGTCTCCGCGCCGGCAAGCCGACACTGGCGAGCGACCTCGTCTGCCATGTCCAGCATATGCTTCGCGGCGCTTATTGTTACAACGTCGTCTGTGCGGATACGTAGCGCGTGCTTTACGATATTCTCGGCGATGCCCGACCATTGGGATGTTGCTTGGGCTTGCATAGCTACTTCACTAGTTGTATACAGATGAGGGTTAATAAAATCTGCGTTTGAATCAATCATAACGTAATAGTAGTGTTCTCAAGCAAGTCGTAATAAACCAGATGGCAAAACGAGTGTGGGTTCACCCGTGAGATCATTCAAAGTCGTGAAAAACCCAGACGCATTCGAGCTTATGGCTGATGAGACCAGACGTCGAATCATACACCTCCTGCGGGCTAAGGAGCGGACGGTCAGTCAAATCGCCGATGAGCTTCAAAAAAGCCCGGCGGCAATCTATCACCAAGTTCACAAACTAATGGAAGCAGAGCTAATCGAGATCGCTCGAGAAGAACGAGTAGATCACTACGTGGAAACTTACTATCGAGCCAGCGCCGAAATCTTCTACCTCACCTATGGAGAGGAAGGGGAGAAGCAGCACGGCGAGAAACGGGCAAGAGAAGCCCTTCAGGCAATAGGGAAATTGGGCCTCTCACCGAGAGTGGATGATGCAAACGTTTCGAGACTAGCTCACGTACAACAGAAGATAGAATCCATGGGCTACGACGCCGACCTAGAGGCACGGATTGATGGCTTGGAAGGAGTAGACTACTTCACCAAATCCTGCATGCTCAGCTTCGCCAAATACATAGTCATGACCGACAAACAGTTCGAAGAACTATTGAAACTCACACGAGAACTAAGGGAACTGCTAAGATCATCCAAGGCAGTCTAGACTAATAATATATTCCAGAAAAGTGTTCGAGTGCAAGTATTCTCCTTTATCATGATGACGAACCATGTCTCCGCTTGACGCGAGTCCTGTTCCGGTTGTTACGAATCGATGATCCTTTGAAACCTCTTCATGTTCTTGGCAATCAGTTCACTCTATTCTTTCTTCTCGCTCAAAGAGGATTGGGTAAGATGGTGTTTTTCGATTGCCTTTGCGATGTCGGTGCGCGTGATTATGCCGATCATTGCCTCTTGGTCGTCTGTCGGAACGACAGGGAGTCTGCCTACGCCTCTGCTCATCATTCTCGTTAAAGCCGAGAATAGGTCTTCTTCAGGCGACGCGACAAGTAACTGCACCGTCATGACGTCATTAACGGTCTTTTCTGCGCGGTTTGAGGTTTCAACTTTCAGTATGTCAGTCTTTGTAACCAACCCAACCAATCTGTCGTTCATTAATACTGGCAAGCCGCCTACAAGGTTCGCCTCCATCAAGTCTAGAGCTACTTGAACACTAACGGTTGGTTTTATCGATACTACGTTTCTTGTCATAACGTCAGCGACCGTAATCCTCTTCAGAGCTAATGTCTCATACTCTTCAATGTGAGCAGGAGATTCTTCAACACTGTCCACTTGATTGTAGAATATGCTCGAACTCCCAGTGAGTAAGTATGCAACAACCACGGCGACCATCGATGGCGCGAGCAAACCATACCCACCAGTCATCTCTGCGATCATTACGATAACTGCCAAGGGCGACTTCGCTGCACCACCGAAGAAAGCCATCATTCCAACAATGGCATAGTTTGAGGGGTTTGTCACAGTTGCGGGAAACGCTTGATGCGCATAATAGCCGAAAGCAGCACCGATCATTGTTCCTGTAACCACGCAGGGGCCGAATAATCCTCCACTGCCACCTGAGCCCAATGTAAACGACATAGCAAATATTTCGGCGAAAATCGCAAGCAGCATTATTGTCGGGGGTAGAACTTGGTAGTTCTGGTTAAGCGCAAGTTGCGCCCAGCCATAACCTACGCCCAGAACAGAAGGTACGTAAATGCCGATGACTCCTGCTAAAAGCCCGCCAATCGCGGGCTTGGTGAAGGTGGGTATTCGAATGTTCTCGAAGACGTCGTGAACCTTGAAGTAAACTTTGAAGAGCAAGTGCGCGAACGCCGCACATACGACTCCTAGCAATCCATAGAGGAGCAGTGCCTCGGGATGTATGAATGCTACTGGCGTGACTCCGGTACTGAAGATTGGTTGCCATCCTGTCACGAAGCCTACGATTGTATAGCTAACTGTTGAGGCTATGAATCCTGGAATCATGGCTTCTGCTTCAAAATCGTGCTTGTAGAATATCTCGCCACTCAGAATCGCCCCAGCAAGGGGAGCCTTGAAGATCGCAGCAATACCCGCTCCGAGTCCCGCTGCGAGAGCGATTCTCCTCTCACGCTCGGTAAGCTTGAATGCCTTCGCAATTTGAGTGCCCAAACCAGCGCCTATCTGGGCTATTGGTCCTTCACGTCCAGAGGTCCCCCCTGAACCTATCGTGATGGCGGAGGTGAGGAGTTTAACGAGTGGTACGCGAGTCCGAATCAGAGCATGCCCCTTATGGAACTCGCCTATCGCAGCGTCTGTTCCAACACCCTTAGCTTCAGGTGCTAACTTCGCAACCAATATGCCACTCAGCAATCCCCCCAGAGCCGTGGAGACTGGTATTAGCCAGGGCCGAGCGATGACGATGGTAATCAGATTAGTTTGTGTCTCGCCACCGGGTAGCGGTGGCGCATATCCAACTATTCCCACTAGGAATAATTTCGTGAAGAAATCTATTCCTTGAATTAGAACTAATGCGCCGAGACCAGCGACAATGCCAGTGGCAATTGCTACGAGAACCCACTTTCTCAGATAATGAAAGCCAGCACGAGCATCAAAACCGCCTAATCGCTCACTCAATTCACAATCATCTATTATTGAGCCTCTCTATTTCGAGCAAAGCTAGGCAGTCCTTTTGACGTGCACTGGTTATTTAGTATCCACATCTTTACGAGTTGCGTTCTGAATCAGAACCAATCGCTTGTTCTCGCCGCATTTTTTCTGTTTGCGAATATTCTACCCCGACTGTGGTCACAAGGCGCGTGTCTAAGCAGTACTGACGCAAGTAAACAAAACCTACAAACTCAGGCTGTATGGTAACTCCATGTGGTCGTTTTGGCACGCATTGCGTTAATCGAGGATCTAAGCGGCCCAATCCCTCCTGGACCATATTTCTTGGTGGAGTTTGATCCCTCTTCGCAATGATACAATGCTGTTTTGACAATAGCCGCGAGAAAGTCGTTAAGGGCAATCAGGTAGATGTTATGAATCCACGGTATACTTCTCTAAGGCGGCCTCACTCAGCTCTATCCCTAACCCAGGTTGCCTAGGTAGAAGAATCTCACCACGCTGCACCCTCAGCTCGTCTTTCACTAATTCCCGCCTTATGGCAGATTCAGATAATTCCGCTGGCAAATACTCGATGAAAGGACAGTTGGGTGACGATATCGCGAGATGCGCTGAGGCAGCGATACCGATTCCCGTCTTCCAACAATGTGGCACAATCAGCTTACCTCTGTCGACAGCTAACTCCACGACCCTTTTCGCTTCTGTTAAACCACCCACGCGTCCGACATCCGGCTGAGCGACATCAATGTGCCCTCGGTCGATCAGGTCTTGGAACTCGAAACGAGTTTGAAGCCATTCCCCAGCAGCAATCTTGGTCGGGGTTTGATCTGCAAGGGACGCGTAACCGTCTACGTCATCAGATCTTAGGGGCGTCTCCATAAAGTAAAGATCGTAAGGCTCAAGCTTCTGGATGGTTTGCAAAGCTGTCTTCCAATCGTTCCAACAGTATGCAACATCCACCATCAACGTCATATTCGGACCAACTGCGTCTCGGCACGAGGCGACTATGTTGATGATCTCAGAATCCTTCTCCTGTAGACCTACGTGAGAATACGGACCGTTAACGCAGACTTCAAGTTTCGCTGCGTTGAAACCGTGATTCTTCGCTTGAACTAGTTTCTCTTTCAGATTTTCGGCATATTCCTGGAGAGTGGTTCCATTTGGAAGAAGACTTGCGTATGGTATGATATGAGATTGCTTGGCTCCACCCAACAGCTCCCATACAGGTTTTCCAAGGGCTTTTCCTTTGATGTCCCAGAGTGCCATGTCAATTGCACCGATCGCACAGATGCCCAAACCTCTCCTACCCGGCATCGCCGTAGACACGTACATTTTGTCCCACAGCGCCTCGGTTCGCGTTGGATCTTCTCCTACCAACATCTCTTTGAAACCTAATGCCATGCAGTGGGTTCCGGGCGCCTCGATGTAGGCTTTCGTCGCCCATGGGTTCGTGTCTGTCTCTCCGATCCCTACGATTCCCTCGTCCGTGTAAACCTTGATGACGATGTCATCTTGGGCGGAGCTACACGCCCTGTGATCGTAATCTGGCACCAGGAGAACATAGGATTCTATCTTAGTGATCTTCATCTAACCAAGCCACGTGAGAAGTTCCGTTCACGAGAAGAAAAGCTAATGCTCGTTCGTGCGGCACTGCACTATGCCCCAATAGTGTTATAAGCGCACTGAGCTGCGAATTACTTGTGCTTGTTGATTGGCCGCGAAAACCTTCGTTAGAGATGCAACGGGCTTAGTGCGTGAAATTAGCTTCTTCGACCACTTGATGACCAACATGAATGGGGTGGTCCCGCTTGCCGCTCTCGCGCTAACTCCATGGTGGATTTGGTTTGCAGTCCCCGGAGGAGACCCACTCTTAGCGACGGGGCTCGGGTTCATTTTCAGCGTTTTGGGATCCATCGTTTCCTATGCTATGCTTTCTGCAACCTTTCCCCGGTCCGCTGCACCATACGTTGCAACTAGCCGCGTCCTGCATCCCGCAATTGGGTGGCCTTCCGAAGCGTTGATGTGGTTAGGCTGGATTTTGGCTCTCGCACTCTACCCAAGTTTCATGATCACATGGGGGTTAGTGCCGGGGTTGTACACCATGGGTATTTCGAGTGGGAACCCAGGACTAGTGGCCGCTTCGCTCGCTCTCACACAACCATTCTGGGTGATTATCGTAGGCGCGATTTTCCTTCTCATCTGTTTAGCAGTTACTGTACTGGGCACACGGAGGCTGGTTAGAACCTTCCAGCTCCCTATGACCATAGTCATGTTCATCGGCATTTTCCTCATAATCGCACTATGGGTTGGTGCCAGTAGTGCACAACTCTCAAACGTTCTACCGACCTACCTCGGATCGAATTCAACAGCAATCATAACCTACGCAAAGACCAACTATGCCCCGGCCTTCACCCCGCTAACCCTGGCACCGCTACCGATACTCTTCTCGTTGGGCTTCACAGCAGGCTCGTTCAACACTTACTGGAACGCATATGCTTCCGGAGAGGTAAGAAGAGCGAATGAGGCGAAGACTCACCTCTATGCCATGCTCATACCGAGTGCGCTGATTGCGATAATAGTTACAGTATCTCTGCTCGCCGCCCGGCAAACGGTCGGCAACGACATCTTAGTCTCGATCAACCAAATCCTGTCTTACAACTCTAGTTACTTTAGCATACCCGCGATTACCGGCTTTTCTGGATCAATCGTCATGATTTTAGTTCCTATGATGCTAGCGAACAATCCAGTAATACAGTTCCTTATTATGGCAAGTATGGTGGCTGCGACGTTTTGTTATGTGCCCGCGACAATGCTTGTCCTGAGCAGGGAATCGTTTGCTTGGTCATTCGACCGTCTTCTGCCTTCGAAGTTTTCTGACGTGAGCGACAGGTTCCACACTCCTGTTTTCAGCATATCCGTCAATTGGATTATCGGCTTGTTCGTTTTCGTCGTGTTCACTTTCTATGCCTCCTATCTGGGGTTCTTTACAGCGGCCGCCTGGGATACGACGCTAGTCACAGTATCAGTCCTCTGCTTAGCCGCGGCACTACTTCCTCTCAGGAAGAGCCTCTGGGCAAATTCACCTGTGAGAAAGTACCAGATAGCTGGAATCCCTGTCATCAGCATTGGCGGAATACTTGGACTATTTTACAATGGTCTCGCCGTATACGCGTTCACCTTCACCCCAGCCCTAGGTTTCGGTCTTCCCTCCACACTCCTTCTTGTAGCGACCTTCGTGATTCCATTCATACTATACTGGGTCATAGTGGCCATAAGAAAGAAGCAAGGGATAGACATCGGAATGATATTCCGAAACATCCCCCCTGAATAGACACACTCGAAACGACGCCGAGAGCGGATTATCGTCCTACAGCGTACTGTGGAAAAGATGCTCGGGCCGCTTTACTGAGTCGATTTTGCATATGTTGATTTGATATATGGCACGATCTGTTTTGCATAGATTTCGATTGTTTTGGATTCCTCAGGACTTGAACTCGTAACGTGAATGTTCGTGAAACCTAGACGGATGTACTTTTCAATGCACTTAATGTGTTGTTCAGCGGTTGTGCCGATAAGCCATGATTGAGTTAGTTGTTCGTTTCCGACTAGTCGCCCGTGGGCTTCAATCTCCCTTGGATCGGAAACCGGGTATTTGAAAACGAAGGGGAGGACAGTGCCCGCCCAGCATCGAACCGATGCCAACGCCTTATCGTAATCTTCGCTGTAGGAAACGTATACTTCTACGGCCTTGTCAATGCTCTCGGGATCTCTTCCCGCTTCACGGGCAGCTTTGTTTAAGGTAGGAAAGAGAACGTTTGTGTAATGACTCTCAGGAAAAGGCAGAGTCAAAAACCCGTCCGCGTACCGGCCGGCAAGTTCAGTTGCCGCCACACCGCTAGCGGCAACGTATATTGGCACAGGTGATTTCGGTTTTGTGTACAAGTTCGCTTTTTTCAGTCGGTAATAGCGTCCTTTGAAGCTCACCCAGCTTTCACTCCAAAGGAGCTTGATGACTTTGATTGCCTCTTCTAGGCGTTGGATCCTCTCTTTGAAAGACGGCCATCGGTAGCCTAGTGGAACCTCATTCATTGCCTCTCCAGTACCCAAACCCAAGAAAATCCTCTCAGGATACATGAAGCCCAGAGTTGCAAAGGCTTGTGCGACGATCGCCGGGTTATAGCGGAACATTGGGCATGTTACTGCTGAACCGATCTGTACCTTTTTCGTCTTCTCAGCCGCAGAACCCATCCAGGCCCAAGCGAAACCCCCGGAAGCGTTCGTATGAAACCAAGGATGGAAATGGTCACTGCACCATATCCCATCGAAACCCGCCTTCTCAGCCGCCACCGTAAACTCAAGAAGCTTACTTGGATTATACTGTTCATGAGCAACCGAGTAACCGAGTTTCAGAGAAGGCTTCATGCGTACCCGAACTCTCCAACAATTTGCTAAACTGCGATTTGCTCTGTTACCTCACATTTCCTTACTAAATCCTTGGTAGAGCTCCGACTTCGTCTAAAACCGGAGATTCGTAGGGTCGGATTCCAAGCGTCTTAGTTCCCTTCCCATCCCTTTATGTTTCGGACAGACAATCTTGGGACGACTGATTTGGAATGAAGATTACTGACGTTACCGTCACTCCGTTGAAGACTGCCGAGAAATCCATCTCGGGCGGACCGGACGCTGCGCTTGTGACGATCGACACAGATGATGGAATTACCGGGATCGGAGAAACATGTCGCGCATAGCGAAAGAAGTGAAGCAACGCTTGCGGTCAAAGAAATCGTTGAGGTGGGCTTTAAGCCCCAGCTAGTCGGCGAGAACCCGTTTGAGATAGGCCGAATTTGGGAAAAACTGTACGCGTACTCTGAATGGTACGGGAGGCGAGGAATCGCAATCTATGGATTGAGCGGAGTAGATGTGGCGCTCTGGGACATTATGGGTAAGGCCCTTCACCTGCCAGTATCAACTTTACTCGGAGGAACATACCGGAAAAAGATCCGAGTATACGCAAGCATGCTTTTCGACATGCAAGACTTTGAAGCTACAGTTGATGAAGCGAAAAGCTATGTCAAGGAAGGTTACACGGCCGTGAAATTCGGCTGGGGCCAAACCCGAGAGACTTCCTTTGGATTGGACGCTGAGAAGGATGAAGCCATGGTGCGAACTCTTCGAGAACGGTTAGGCGACAAGATAGACATCATGGTGGATGTGGGACGGTTCGTCAACTGGTCCCTCCCCCATGCGATCAGAATGGCTAAACGCCTAGGGAAATACAATATTTTCTGGCTCGAGGAAGCCCTTCCTCAAGAGGATGCAGAAGCTTACGCGGAATTGAGGAAAGCCGCGGACGTTTACATCGCTGCCGGTGAAGGTGAGTACACACGCTACGGTTTCCGAGACTGGATAGTTAACCGGGCCGTAGACATCTTGCAGCCCGATGTAACTAAGGCGGGCGGGCTAACCGAGGCGCGGTAGGATAGCGGAAGCTTGCGACCTTTGGAACATCATGCTTGTCCCTCATGGATTCAGCAGCGCCATCAACGTTGCAGCCAATCTCCAACTCGTAGCCGCAATGCCTAGGGCATTCTTGCTCGAGTTCAGAAGAACCGCAAGCCCCCTCATTACCCGGCTTGCCAAGAAACCGATGAAGGCCGAAAATGGATACTTAACAATACCCGATGGTCCCGGGCTCGGAATAGAGCTAGACCAAACTGTAATTGAAGACTGCGCCGTCAAAGTGTGAGGCCGATAACGCGGAACCTGCGTTTACTGAAGCGGCGCGATCTCTACGCTAATTGAGCTAGAAAACCGCGGTATGTTTTCTCGATTCCACTCTCCATCGTATATTGCGGTTCAAAGCCAACCTCTTCCTTCAGCGGCGTTGTATCGTATCTCCAGGCGATCCCGAACTTTCCTCCCTCAACATCTAGTTTTGCGTTCTTCGCGATTTTCTGAAGGTAATTGACGCTCTCAACGACAGGGCGGACATCGCCCTGCGTGTTGAACACTCGCGTTTTCGTCTTCTGAGGTAATTGTAAGGCTTTGATGACTAGGCTAGATACGTCTTCGATATACTGCCAATCCACCAAGTCATCGCCATAAGGAACTGTGTATGGTTCACCTCTCGCCGCCATCTCGATCATTTTGGTGGTGAAGGAACTCTTCCCACGAATTCTACCTATCCCATAAACGTCCGTGAACCTCAGGCCGATGCTGTCTACGCCATACTTGTCAAAGTAATGTTTGGCGATGTACTCGTTCAGAGACTTGCAAGCACCGTACACGCTTACGGGGTGATGGGGTGCGTCGTTTGCAACAGGTTTCTCTCCGTAAAATTCGGGAGGGCCGAAGACGGCTATCGAACTGGCCCACACAAGTCGATTGATTTTGAATACACGACAAGCTTCTAGAATATTCAATGTGCCTTCGCAGTTGATTTTCACTGCGGCCGGTGGGTTTGCGTCGGACGCCGGTATTTGAAGCGAAGCCATGTGCACAATTTTCTCGACCCCATGTTCCTTTATAGTGTTCAGCAAGAGCGGAAGGTCGAGAAGGTCACCTGACACCCGGACAATTTTTTCCATCTTGCGAGGGTCATTAGCATACTCCATTATTGTAAGATCTGTAGAAGCATCGAAACTTACGACCCTTTCACCCTTCTCGAGCAGATCTCGTATTACGTAAGCGCCGATGAATCCTGTGCCTCCAGTGACTAGATAGGTCATAGATTCTCGAACGATTCAAGTTACGCTGGTTCTTGAAATCACTTACTACAAGCTATCAAGGCGCAACAACGCAAATACGCAACGATACCATCCCTTCAGTTGAAGAAGTGAGGTATGGAAGTGTGAAAGCGGTTGTGAAGGACAATCCAGTTCCGGGTATCTCAGTCAAGGAAATGCCTAAGCCCCGACCGACTCCGCATGAAGTCCTACTCAAGGTTCACCGCGCGTCGATATGCGGAAGCGACATTGGTCTTTACAATTACACGGCCGCGTACTGCGGGTTTTGCGAGACTTCCAGTTATACCCGGCCACGAATACGCCGGTGAGATCAGTGAGGTGGGGTCCGGGGTGGAGGATTTCAGATCAGGGGACCGCGTCATGGGGGAATCCATTCTATCTTGTGGATCCTGTAAGTTTTGCCGCGAGGGACAAACGAACCTTTGCTTGAACTTCAAAATCTTTGGAATACACACAAACGGCGGATTTTCTGAATACCTGAATGTTCCCGAAAGGCATCTTCACAAGTTGAGGGGCGAGCTAACTTTTCTAGAAGCGGCCCTAATAGAACCCTTGGCGGTTACGGTTCACGGACTTCTGGACGTTGCGAGGGTTGAACCAACGGACTTCGTCACCGTCCTCGGACCAGGCCCCATAGGATTGATGGCGGCCCAAGTTGCACGCTCATCAGGCGCCCAAGACGTACTCGTCACGGGAATTGACATCGATTTGGCGAGGCTTGAGATCGCACGAACGATGGGTTTCACGACACTCAATTCGACAGAACAGAATCCTGTGGAAAGAACGAAGGAGCTGACAGGAGGGATAGGGGCTGACGTGGGTGTAGTGGCGGCGGGTTCAGGCGAAGCGTTGAACCAAGCGTGCCAACTCGTTAGGAAAGGGGGCAAGATAATCAACATCGGTATATTCGCAAAGCCAGTCGAACTACCCGTGACCGACCTAGTCCGAAGACAGGTTTCATTATACGGCACTTTCGCATCAACCTGGAAGAATTACGAGGAAGCGATGAACTTGGTAGTAAACCAGAAGGTCATGCTCAAACCTTTGGTTACGCATACATTTCCTATAGATGAGGCTGCGTCAGCGTTCAAAATCGCGACGGCTCGCGAGGGATGCAAGGTCCAGTTTTCAATGTGAATAGATGCTGCTTGTCAATGGTCGATACGATATTTCTGAATGGTCTTTTCGTTCAGTTCAATGCCTAACCCCGGTTCTTTTGGAACTTCAACATAACCGTCCCTCACTCTGAAATCCCGTTTCAACAAATCATAGCGCAAGGGTGAGTTCGGAGGCAATGCGAATTCCAAGTATGGAGCATTGTGGACTCCAGCGAGAAAATGCAGGTTGGCCGCGATCGATATCCCCGTCTTCCAGCAATGCGGTATCAGCTGCACGCGCCGACCCTTTGAGAGTTGAGCAATCCTTCTCAGCTCCGTGATTCCCCCAGCTCTACTTATGTCGGGTTGGATGACATCGACGCGGCCCTTGTCCATCAGGTCGTTGAACTCGTGGCGGGTCGTGTACTGTTCACCGTAGGCGATTCGTAGATTCACAGCTTCGCTCAGTTTTCGATATTTCTCCAGTTCGTCTGGTCCAAATGGGGCTTCGAGGAAGTAAACACCGTATTCAGAGTACATGCGAGCCCTCGATACGGCTTCCCGTACATCCCACCCTGGTTCAGTAACGTCGGTCATGAGATCGACCTTATCTCCTACCGCCTTTCGGCTTGCCTTTAGTATCTCTCTGTCAGAGGCGGGATCTTGACCGAGTGGTGCGCCATCGAGTTTCACGGCTCGAAATCCCTTGGTAACTGCATCGCCAGCGTTCCTTCCCACGTCTTGAGGTGTTCTTCCTATGGGGTAGAGGCTCGCGTACACTTTGATTCTGCTGCGGGCCTTTCCATGAAATAGTTCACTAATTGGCTTGGATTCGGCTTTCCCAATCACGTCCCAGAGCGCAATGTCCACGCCGCTAATGGCCGCAATGCCCACTCCTCGCCTTCCGTAGTAGATTGACCCTCGGTACATCTTCTCCCATAGCCTTTCAACATCGTAAGGGTCTTCACCAATCAGGAGCTCTCTGAGGCCTTTGCTCCAGCTGTGCGATGTTGGAGCCTCCACAATTGCCTTTACGATTTCAGGAGATGCATCGACTTCACCCACGCCTTCGATATTTTTGTCAGTGTGTACTCTAATGATAACGTCATCCTGTGAGCCGTCAAGGAACTCCTCGTCAACTCCGGGAGCACGCAATGGAATGGCTTCCACGTCAGTGATTTTCATTCGATCTCACTCAAACCCGTACCTTGAACCTTTAACGTTTCCACCCAGTCACTAATTATCGAATAGGACTAGTGCCGCTTTCAGAATGGACAACAGAGTTGGAGATACTGTTTGCACTTTATTCAGGTGGAATCCGGCGAGGGAATATCGTTCTTTGCCTAATTCAAATCGGAATACTTGATTTACTATTTCAAGCGTTTAAAGGTCCAGGTTCCGATTCCAACCATCACAACCGCGAAGGCCGCGAGCACGCCCAGGTTGAGGGCAATGGGCAGCTGGGAGGAACCCAATAGTATTCCACGAAGACCATCAACCGCATAGGTTACGGGGTCAAGCATCGTGAGGATCATGAGGTACGGTGGGAGGTTCTTGAGTGGAAAGAGCGCTCCGCTGAAGAAAAACATGGGAAAGACTAGGAAGCTTATGATCAATTGGAAACCTTCGACACTCTCCATGTTCGACCCGATAATAAGGCCGAGGCTCACTAGTGCCGACGCAAGTATGAACATGAAAACAAACGAGAAAAGCACTCTCAAGATTGTGTAGTTTATTCCCAGCACTAGTCCCAGAACGAGCATTGCGCAACCTTGGAGTAAGGCATCGATCGTTCCTCCGACCATTTTGCCCGCGAAGATTGTCGTACGCGAGAGTGGGGCGACCAGTACTTCTTTGAAGAAATCTATTTTCTTATCCCAAACGATGTACAACCCGAAGAAGACGGATGAGAAGAGAATCGTCATGGCTATGATACCGGGGAAGATGAAGACCTGGTAGTTTACCCCAGCCAGGGACACAGCTGATCCTAACCCGCCGCCGAAAACAACTATCCAAAGGAGTGGTGTGAATAGGGAGGATACTATCCGTGACTTCTCCCGCGTGAACACCTTGATCTCCCGGTACCAAAGTGCGTAGAAGCCCTCAAGTTCACCCATCAGTGTCCACTCCTTGCTCTAATGATTCTCTCAAACACGCCACCCTCGCCGGACTCCTCTCTAATCTCACGCCCAGTGTAATGTAAGAAGACGTCATTCAAAGTCGCCGTGCGCACTTCCACAGAATCGACTTCACCCACAAGGCCAAGAACCTCTTGTAAATGTGTACTTGCTTCTTTAACGGTCAATCGTAGTGTACTTCCGGATTGGTCGATGGACAGGATGTAGTCCAGGTTTTTTAATGGTTCAAGGTTGGGCGATCGTACGCGGAGTTTGATGATCTCGCCGCCTACTTTGGATTTCAAAGCTGACGGGGTATCCAAAGCCGAGATCTTACCGTGATCAATTATGGCTACGCGGTTACATAGCCTATCTGCTTCGTCCATGTAATGTGTTGTTATGATGACGCTAACTTTTTCGGATTTCACTAGGTTCTGGATGTATGCCCAGATGTGTTCTCGAGTTTGCGGGTCAAGGCCGAGGGTCGGTTCGTCTAGAAATAGAATTCTGGGATTGTGGAGTAGGCCGCGGGCCAGTTCGAGTCTGCGCCGCATTCCGCCAGAGTATTTCTTCACAATATCATTCTGTCGGTCTCGCAGGTCCACTAGGCCTAGGACGTAGTCTATTCGTTCTTGGCGCTGTTCTTTTGGGACACCGAACATGAGAGCGTGTAGGTACAGATTCTCCTTCCCAGTTAGAATATCGTCGCTGCTCGGATCCTGGAACACTATACCAATCGAGCGCCGAACATCAGACGGTTGACTTCTGACATCGAACCCATTAACCCTCGCCGTCCCAGATGTGGGTTTGAGCAGCGTGGCTAGCATTGAGAGGGTTGTAGTCTTTCCCGCCCCGTTAGGACCGAGCAACCCGAAGATTTCTCCCTCGTTAATGCTCAGGTTTAGTGCGTCAACGGCGAGCAAATCCCCATAACGTCTTGTCAAGCCCTCCGTCTCAACCGCGTATACCACGAACTTCAGCCTGCCTTTGGACGAACTGGACGTCGTGCTTTAAATTGACTCGGTACATTCTGTCGAGTCTTCGTTAGGCGCCATGCTCCTGAATGGCGCCAACACGTGGGAAGAGTGAATCGGGCTTTGGGTTATGGTCTAAGTCTACTCTGTGGGCTTCTAACGGCTACGGGCTTCGGTACCGCCGACTTTATCGCGAAATTAACGACGAACAGGATTGGGTTTCTGCGGACGGCCTTGTTCATGCAGGTTGTCGGCAGCTTCTTTGTTCTGCCCTTCGCACTGCAAGACTTCCCACGGCTAGTTCCCCAGCCATGGGCGCTGGTGGGCGGTGTATTGCTTGGCGTGCTTAACGGCCTTGCGACGCTATCCTTGTACAAGGGGTTCGAGGTGGGCCGGTTGTCAATAGTCTCTCCGATTGCAAGTAGTTGCCCCGTAGTCTCGATAATCTTTGCCGTTTTGTTCTTGGGCGAGAGCGTTACTGAAGGACGTTTGCTTGGGATTGGTCTGGTAATTGTGGGGGTAATCCTGGTCTCGGTGCAGACTGCGCTGGAGGGGGTTTCTGAGAAAGTAAACCGGGGAACAGTTTATGCGATTATCTATATGTTGTTGGGAGGCTTGCTTTTCTTCGCGCTAAAACCGGTATCAAGTGTGTTGGGCGTTTTTCTTCCGGTGTTGATCATGCGATGGGTAAGCATCCCAGTCCTAACAGTCACCTTTCTGGCCTGGAAGCAGAAATCCAGAAACCCTATTCGCGGAGCATTTTGGTTCATTGTCTCCGTAGCCTTGTTTGACACCTTTGCAAACGTCATTTACGTTTTTGGCATAACCGTCGGAACCGTATCCATTGTGTCGACTGTGGGGGGAATGTTCAGCGCAGTAACGGTGTTTCTAGCTTGGATCTTTCTCAAGGAGAGGCTTCTACGGCATCAAATCTTAGGCTTCGCTGCGATCGCCTTAGGAGTGGGAGTACTGGGGTTTTTCGGATAGCCTAACCCTTTGCATGCCAGAGATAGAGCGACGCGATTGAGCAGTAGGGGTGCCAGCTCTCGGCGATCTGGCTTATCCTTTCCGCATTTGGCCGTTTGCGTAACGAGTAGACCCGTTGAATTGACTTTTGTATTCCGAGGTCGTCGACGGGGAGCACGTCTGTTCGCCCGAGGGTAAAGAGGAGGTACATGTGTGCTGTCCATGGCCCGATTCCCTTAACTTCGTCCAGCTGGCGGATTATTTCATCGTCGGGCATATGTTTGAGGTCGTGAAGATTCAATCGACCTTTCAGGACTCTTGATGTTAGATCTTTGAGGTAACGTATTTTCTGAGGCGAAACTCCCGCCTTCCGCATCTTTGGAACAGATACCTGTCCCAAAATGTCGGCGCTAATTGGTTCGGTGTTAACGATAGCTTTCAAACGTCCGAAGATTATCCTCGCGACCGGCCCATTGAGTTGTTGTGAGATTATAGCTTCGACCAAGGATTCGAAAGGGTCTCCATCTATTTCGAAATCAATCGTCCCTCGCTTCTTGACTATGGCGCGAATTCTAGCGTCCGCCTTAGAAACATGATCAACACCTAATTGGAACGTGTGACGATTGCCGATACTGGGGAAATCGGCGGGATCAGGTTCCGCTTTCATCGTGGATCCATGCCTCGACATTAATGTCTCACGTGGGCCTGAATTGGGTGAAGATAGATATTGATCATGCCGGTCAATCTACTTGGTTAAAAGTTATGACGGATAAGGTTGTCAAGACGGAGGAGGAATGGAGGCGGTCACTAACTCCCGAACAGTTTCACGTCGCCCGAAAGAAGGGAACCGAGAGACCGTTCACGGGCGCATACTGGAACAATCATGAGGCGGGGGTCTACCAATGTGTTTGCTGCGGCAACGACCTATTCAATTCAGAAACCAAGTTCGAATCTCAAACCGGATGGCCCAGCTTCTGGACCCCTATCAACACGAACAACGTAAAGACAGAGACCGATAGGAGCCTCTTCATGCGACGCACTGAAGTCCTTTGCAGCCGATGCGAAGCCCACCTGGGCCATGTCTTCAACGACGGACCAAAACCCACCGGGCTTCGTTACTGTATAAATTCGGTTTCCCTAAAATTCCGAAAAGCGCAATGAAACCAATCCATTCTCGCGCTATCCAAGAAGCAAACGATCTTTGTACGGCTTCTATGCGGATAAAGCGTTCTCGACTAGTGCGTCGATCCCCTCGATATTTTTCGTGAGATCAGCGGGTAGGTTGTGCCGTTTGGCGAGATATTTGGTGCTGTTGTAGCTTACGAATACTCGTCCTTCGTTATCCTTCCAAACTAATGCTTTGAGTGGTAGGTCAAGGGCGAGTAGGAGCGAGTGAATCATTAGTGGGGTTCCCGCTTTGGGGCTTCCGAAAATTAACAACTTTGCATCCTGCATCGTCAGACCGGCCTTTTCTGCTTCGCCGCTGTGATCGATAGTTGCGAAGAGGGTGAGGCCCTTCGAATGAATTACATTCTCCAAACGATCCAATGTTTCCTCGACAGTGTACCTACTAGGCTTAGTGACAACGCCTTCAACCGGACTTTCAGAATTCATAGGGAACCGGCTTGTAGAATTCTCCTTTAAGCATAGCATTCATCAGGTTTCAGCTCCCCAAATGATGCCCCGGGCATGTGCCATAGAAAACTATGCCCCCCAGGGGTTAGAGGTGGAAAAGGTTACACTATGGAAGTTGCCTTGAACCGTTTTTTGGTGCGGGGGAGGGGATTCGAACCCCTGAACCCCTACGGGACGAGGTCTCTTAACATCCTCCGTTTGATGTTCCTGAGCTTCGCGCACATGCGTTCGGATGTGTCTCGCGCCTTTGACCTGGCTTCGCCCCTCCAGCGACGCTGAAGGTTTGGCAACCCCCGCAATAGTCAGAGGCTTTTCCCGCACGAAACCTACGCCCGAACCGAGAACATAAGTCTAATGCAGCTTCCCAATATCCGCTGGGAATTTCTTTTAGAAGTTTTACACTATTACTTCGCTCATCAGAAGGACTAGAATCCAATTCCTCTTTGCCGAGGGTATCGGCGTGTTTCAAATTTGAGTCTTCAAAAAGAATAGTTGATAGCATATTCTACCATCGCTTGCTTTCACGCGTGACTCGGGCAAGCTAACCCGCAAGTGATTAATAGTTCTAGGTTGCGATTTTTGTTGGGGAGAGGCTGCTACCTCATTTCTCTCCGGGACGGAGAGCACCAGTAGGTTTTGCGGCAGCGCTCTCCCGAGAATTATCCCCGAAATTTTTCTTGAAGCCTACACAACGAACAGGAAGCCCATTATCTCATGAGCTCCGCTAGGAGCAGATCGTGGAATTTGCAGAGCCGCGCCTAGTACGCGTAGAAGAGGCGGCCCGCTGGCCATGGGGTAGGGTAGTTGAACATCGGATACGGTGCGTATGTGGGTGCGTATGAGGGTGCATATGAGCCAAAGTATGGATACGGCGCATACGGCATTGGGTACCAATACCGTCTACTGTACGCATATGCGGCCGCCCCTAGGCCGATACCTGCTGCAGTTCCAATTCCAGCCCCAATCCAGGCACCGGTAATTCCCGCGGCCGTGAGCCCTAATGCTCCACCAGCCGCTGCTCCGAGCAGTGCTCCTGCGAGAATGAATGCCATCTTACATCAGCCAAAGGGTGTGTTGTGCATGGATATAGCGTTTTACCGTCAAATGAGCAGGAACCAGTACAAGATCCCGCACTTGTTGTCAATTTGCTGCTAGATTATTGACAGTTTTATGCGAATGGCCCGACGCCTTCGGTGATCTTGATCGCTTGCACTGGGCATTGGATTTCGCACGCTCGGCAGAAGATGCAGTCCCGTTCTCGCATCGGGTCGGCCTTCCAACGGTCCAAAAGCGTCTTGCCGCTATCGTTAGGGGTCTGCTTGTCGATCTTCTCCTGCTCCGCGGGGAAGTCCATCTTATCAAAAACATTGACCGGGCACACTGAAATACAAATTCCATCGGCGATGCAAATGTCAAAATCTACCGCGACAGCGACACCGTGCACCCCATACTCCTTACTGACACCATCCTTCCATCTGACCTCATGCCCCTCATGGTCTTCTTTCTTCGGCCACTCGTTCGGGAAGGAGGCATCGTCAATTATCCTTCTCTCAGTCAATCAAGACACCAATCAAGGCCGCGAAGGTTACGTCGAATTATGAAGATTTGCGTGTCACAATGGAACCTGACAATCTCGAGCCACAAGTTTCTCGATTGGAAGACTGTACTGTGACAGTCAACTGGTTCAGGTTCAGCTTTTCGTCAATCATAGGGAGAGCGAGTGAAATGCGCGGATACAATAGTGAGTCGGTTTTTATCTATCTCCGCTCGGAGAAAACAGGATAGTGTGATTGATGACAACTACGAATCCCAAAACTCCTTGGGTGGCGAGTGTGCCCGTCGTCGTTTCCAATCGTGAAACAGCCAAGAAGTGGTACACTGAGAAACTTGGATTGGCCTTAATGGCTGACGAAGGCCACTGGGTCACAGTCGGAGGAGTTGGCAAGGGAAGCGAGATTCATTTGTGTCAAGCATCAGAAAACCAACCGAAACCGATTCCCCTCGAGCCCGGACCTTCAGGAATCGTTATCGTCCTACCCGGGGATTTCCAAGCCGAGTGCAACCGGCTCAAGGAAGCTGGTGTCGAATTTTCTCACCTTCCGGAAAAGGCTCCATGGGGATGGTTCGCGACAATCCGGGACCCGGACGGAAATGAACACTACCTTGCGCCAACCCCCTAGGCTTCAAGACAACGGGGACACGGATGGCACACTATCACTAGCGCACTACTAGATCAATTAGAATCCGGGAGTCGGGTTAATTTCTGGTTGAAAATTTCATCAGGCACGCTGGGCAAACGCAATCCTTAGCCAACACCTCTAGCTGAGCGATGGCTTCAGGGGTCAACCTGAACTCGTCGCACCAACATTGTCCCATACCGGTTTGGCACGTGAAACGCGGAACCGCAGAGGCCGCATTCAAGCTCTCGAGGCATAGAAATTCTCGCTCAATGTTAAGAAGCGTGGGCACCCATATATTTTCTAACCCTGTTCTGTGAGGCTCGGAGGACGGCTGATGTCGAATCAACTGACTAAGATGCCTCTGCTATTGTTAGTCGCCGTGGCGTTGTCTCAACTGGTCGTCTCGTTGGATTACTTGTCGATGTCTGTGGCGCTTCCAGTCATGTCCGTGGAGTTACAGGTTCCAACCACCACGTTGCAATGGGCGCTTAGCGCCTACCTGCTATCTTTCGCTTCTTTCATGATCGTCGGCGGAAGGCTCGGTGACATCTATGGTCGCCGTCGAGCGCTTATTGGGGGCATCGTGATCTTCGCGATAGCTTCTATTCTTGGAGGCGTTTCGACGAGCGTTTCCATGTTGATTGCCGCACGGATACTGCAAGGGGTTGGTGCCGCATTCTTCTTCCCAATTTCATTCTCGATCTTGACAAACGCACTGCCCGAGAAGCAGAGGCAGACGGCCACGGGAATTGTTGTGGGAATCGCGAACCTCGGTCTAGCGATCGGGCCATTCGTTGGCGGCCTGCTGACAGGGACGCTTGGGTGGCGGTGGGTTTTCTACTTCAACGTGCCCGTCGCAATTGTCGCCATAATCCTCGCCATGAGAGAGATGTCAGAGTCTCGGGACGAGAGCGTTGCGAAATCCATTGATTGGGCTGGGTTGGTAACCATAGTTTCGAGTTGTGTGGTAGTGTCGCTGCTCATAAATTATGGCGCAGATTGGGGTTGGACCTCTATGCTCACGATCGGCGCAGTCGCCGCATCAATCATACTGTTCTGGCTGTGCGGCAGGATTGAACATCGAGTGTCCAACCCTCTCATTCAACCCGAATTATTCGCCGGAAGAGCATTCTCAGGGATCACTTTGACGGGAAGCGTTGGCAACATCCTCTTCTGCCTGGCAGTTTTCGCATTCACTCTCTTCTTCGAGAACGTTCGGGGGTTCCCTCCTCTACTCGCGGGCGCGTCTCTGCTTCCTTTGTCAGCTGGCACCGCAATTGCCGGCCCTGTTGCGGGAAGGTTGGATGCTAAGTTTGGGCCGCGGGTTCCAATGATCTCGGGACTGCTTTGCTCTCTAGTATCGTTTACAGTGATAGGCGTTAATGCGTTGGCTGGTTCGTGGCTTCTCCTACTTTCAATGCTCGGGATCGCTGGACTGGGGCTCGGTTTAGTCTATGCTACAACGGACACCGCTGCGTTAGCGGTCGTGCCCCCCCAGAAAGCTGGGGCAGCATCGGGCATTGCACTTACCGGCTTGGTGCTGGCGGGTTCTTTCGGAGTAACCGCAACGGCTGAACTCATTGAAGCATTCGGAGGCGAGCCGGTGGTCACATTGCAATCCATAAGCTCCACAACCCTCGTCGGCGCAACCATAGCTGTCGTCACCATCTTCCTAGGCCTAGCTCTCCTCCCTGGACGAAGTTCGCTACGTCGGACTAAACGCAAGTGATCGGAGTTCGAAGCGAATGCGCATTGTATCGCTTCTCCCGAGCGCAACGGAGATCGTTTACTTACTCGGCTTAGGGAACAGTTTAGTCGGGGTGTCCCACGAATGCGACTACCCCGAAAGCGCCAAATCGAAGCCGAAGATGATCGAGCCCATCTTCGATACCACGCAGCTGAGCAGTGAACGAATCGACGCGCTTGTTGTGGAGAACATGCGAGAGGGCAAGAGCATTTACCGAATCAAGTTCGACGAACTCAAACAAGCAAACCCAGACCTCATCATCACACAAGAACTCTGCGACGTGTGCGCAATCGGAGCGACAGACGTCTTGGAGGCTGTGAATAGGTTGGGTAGGCAGGTGAATGTGCTTTCGCTGAACCCGCACACGCTTGAAGACGTTCAGGATGATATTCGGAAAGTAGCTGGAGCAACGGATCGCAAGAAAGAAGCGGAACGTGTGGTCGCACAACTAAAGGCGAAGGCTGAGGAAATTGGGCGGCTAACGGAAGGTAGGAGGAAAACGAGAGTTTTCTGTGTCGAGTGGTTAAAGCCGGTTATGAATGCAGGTCACTGGGTCCCCGAACTGCTCGAATATGCGGGGGGAGTCGATGAGCTAGCAACTAAGGGTGAACCATCAACCTACGTAGACTGGAACCGAGTCTTAGAGTATGATCCGGAGGTCGTTGTGTTGATGCCGTGTGGCTTTACGACTCCAAGAACGATAAGCGAAGCAAAACAGTTCCTCAATCTCCCAAATGCAAGACGCCTTTCGGCCGTGCGAAATGGTTTAGTTTACGCTACTGACGGGCACAATTACTTCAGCCGATCCGGTCCTAGGCTCTTCGACGCGATCAGCATTCTAGCCCAAATGCTTCATCCAGAACTCTTCGGTCAACCATTGGACCCAATGTTGGGCGGTAGGGTCGCAGTGGCGGAAGTCTAAGCGTAGAGTCGACCCATAAAGGGGCGTCTTTCGAGCGGTTCAGGCTTTGGGTCGATTGGCTTCCACGGGACGGTTACCGAATCTAGTTGAACGACGGTTGGTTCAAGATCGTTTAACGATATCATTTCTGTTCGCGGGTAGATAGCCGCGATTGGCTGATAATGACTGGGGAGTTTGGTAGCTGGTCAGTTCGCGATTGGCGTGGGGGTTACGGTTTGAGACATTTCTTCGGTTGCTTTGGTTATGTGGTCGAAGAGTTGGTATGCTGCTGCGATCTGTTCCGACTCGCTTTGGCTGGTGTAGGAGTCGGCGGTGATCGTGATTCGGCCGGCGCTTATTCGGGCCTGCAACTGCATTCGCCCGTCTTCACTGATCCAGCTCATTGAGAGCATGCTCCCGTCCTGTGAGTAGCCAAGCCATCTGAAGTTGCTGAACCATCTACCTCTAAGCTTCTGAAATAGGACGGTGACGTCAATTTGGCTCGGTAGATAGGCTTCGATTACTGGCTTCGGGTTTGGTTGGCCTGTTCTAACTGTGAACGAGAACGTGTTTCCCGAACCTCTCACCTTGTACCCATCGGGAGAGTGTTCGATGGCGTGCGCTTCCTCTAGCCTCTTGAGGGTTCGGGTTAGTGTTTCCTGGTGTAGGCCGAGTCTTCGCCGGAGCCCTTGGAATGAGTAGTGTGCATTCTGGTCGGCCGAGAGAAGTTTGAGCACTTCCAGTTCGCGGGTCGAGGTCGAATTCCTCGACATCGGGGGTAACGCTGATGCTTTCTGCTAACATTGTTGAACCAACGTTTACCCGCACCCCGCCTTATATTGACTAGGTCAAACCGTTCGAAGAATCTTGGTTTTCCCATGCATTTGACCAGTACGTGAAGATTTGAGGCTGACTACCTCGAAACGTGCCGAAACGATACGGCTGGTGGCAGAAGGCCGCACAAAGCGGAAGATTATACAACAAGGCGCCAAAAGTGGCCAAGAAAAGGTTTTTTTCCATTCGCTACCCGTTATGCTATTTCTGCTCGCTCTGGTTTCCTTCCGGGTCGGCCCAGGCAAATTTGGTGATCAGCGCTTTGGGGTAGTAACGTTTCCAGTCGTAGTCGACTTTCCTACAGAACTCCACCGAAACCCTCGGGTCTATGTAGTTCCTAAGCGACGTCCCTAGGTTCCAGGTCTTTCCTAGCCTCATTTGTTGTATGCGGAGTTGGAGCCCCTGTTTCCGTTTGGCGATGGATTTCCCCTCCTTTCCTTTCAGGGATTTCAGCATCTCCATTCGTTTCTTGTATGTTTCCTGCCACTTCTTGGGCACCGCCTTCTGGTGATTCAGCAACTGAGCCACCGCCGCATTCGCCTCGGTCAACGCCATCTTCTTCTCCGTCTCCAAACTCTCTGCACTCACCTTAGCGCTCCCCAACTTCTTTTCGAAGAGGTCTGTTGCGGAAAATGTACGGAATACTTTCGGGCTCAGGCGTGACATGGCTTCGGAAAGAAACTCTCGCACGGCATCTGTAGTGACTCCGCTGAATATGCGTCCCTCGTTAGCGGTGAATTCTTGCAAGTTCCGGAACGCGGCCTCAGACACTTCCAGTTCCCTCTCGAACAGCACCCAATCCTTGCCGAGGAAATGCAGCTTCACGACGAAGGGGCTGTTGTGGAGATTGATGTGTTTTCTCTGCAGACTTGTCGCCCCAACCGTCCCGCTCTCCGTCTCCTTCTCATCACCAACACGGATATTGAACACGTCAATCAGGTAAGCTACCGTCGCCACCTTCCGACGCTTCACATCCTCATCCACCAACCCTCTCGCGATGTGAGCTCGCACCTCAGCAATCCTTGACTCCAAATCCCTAGCCAAATCGAACTTCTCCTGCGTCCGCCCCTGTTTCATCGGTGTTGCGTCATGGAACCAAACATATTTCACCTTCCCAACCAACTTATCCGTCCAGCGAGCAATCCAAAGCTCATTCGAACGCCACTCCCGCCCCGCCCATTCACCTAGCGGCGTCGGTGCGTCCGGGCTGAGATTCAACGTCACATCCTTCGTGAAGATGGCTGGCTTCCACCTTCCCCGAAGCGGATGTTTGCCTCGCCCGAGGAAGATTCCTGAGGGTTCGACGGAGTAGTTGGCGATCTCCATACGCACACCGTCAACCTTGGCCCAACCGTAGTGTTCCTTGCGTTCCTCTCGGATTTTCTTCCTTGAGGCTGCCAACTGCTTCTTCTCGTCCTTCCCCATGCCCGCCTTCCTGGCCTTTTCAGCCTCGATCCATTGAACGATGGGCGTCCAGTCGAAGTCTTCAACGGTGATCTTTCCCTTCACGCCCAGGGCTTTCGCGAAGTCTTCCATGAAATTTGATCGAAACTTCTGATCCTCAGCGTATGGGGTGCCGAATTTCTGGGCGAACCTTACCGCCATCTCTTCTTGAAGTGGGGTGAGCTTGAGTGGTGTGCCGCGGAAGGTTAGGGTGAAGTTCTGGGGAGTGTAGGGGGCCGGCACTAGAACGCCGTTGTGGATCAACTGCTTAAGGCCAATGGTTCTCTTGGCGTCCTCTACGACCTGAACCTGTTTTGATGCTTTCTGTCGATGTTCAGACACTCTTCTTCACCTACACCTACGCTACTATGGATATTTCGTATGCGGGTATGATTACCTAACCCAAGTTTTGCGAACAGAAAAACTTTCACACATGAAACGGTTGATTCAACGGACCGTTTTAGTCGATTTTACTAAGCTATGATTTCCCACTGCAACTACTTCGACCCGTCTGAAAAGAGTAGCCCGCTGTGATAGCGTAGGAAGAGCATTACCGGTTCACCGAGTTTTCCAACCGCTTCTCCCTTCTTGGTTAGGCTATAGTTCACGCGGGGAGGTTTGCCCTGGAGGACTTCCCGGTGAATTATGCCTATTTTCTGAAGTTTGGTTAGTTTGAGGGAAAGCATGCGTGGGCTAATCGTTCCTATCTGTCTTCGCATTTCTTCAAAACCACAGCTGTCTCGATGGTGGAGTACGGCGAGGATTTCGATAACCCACTTACTGAATATGATCTTGGCAATCATAAGATTAGCTTTCGATATGCTAGCCGGCTCATTATCTATCCGACCACTTCCAACCTCGAAGATCTTATTCGTGAAACCGGCAGAGTATTCGATGAACTCATCGAATAGCCGTTCTATTCCGCTCCGAAGGTCAACCTCTGAAACCTGAGACTGCAATCACGTCACTTACACCATGTTACGACCTATCATTAATAACTGAACAGGCCGTAGTGCAGGCTACCGTGCTGATACCCCCAGAAATCAGGGTGCCCGCGATTGGAAATCCTCACTGCAACTTTGAAATCGCGATTACAGGATGATTCTCTAAGACGTTTCTAAACAAAGTTCAATTCAAGAAAAATTGTGCACAACTCGATTTCGAACAGGATAGGAGTAACAGAATAGTTACTCCATAATCGAATTGTTACTGGGCGCTTAATATCAGGTTGCTACCGGCTACGTGGAATAAGTGGAAACGTGTTTTTGTTCCGAGTCCATCACAGAAGCTTCCGGTGAACTGTAATGAGCAATTATACAGTTTGCACGTGTGATGGAACACTACCGATCTTCAATGAAGATTCAGACATATGCCAAAGATGCGGAGGCCGGAGGCTAATCACTCCTCCCGTAGACGAAGATCGGGAACCCACTCCCTCTCCTCCTAAATCGCGGTTAGGCAAGGGCCCCGATGCGCGAGTTAGCCAATTCACTGAGAAACTTACCCGCCCATCATACGTAAATTGAGCCCAAATCCTATTCAGGAAGCAATCTTCGCGTCGGGCCTGAATGCTAATTCATCCGAACCGACTCTGCGTGGCTAGCGGAAACTGCTTGAATTCTGGAGAATCCATTTATCTCCAAACTACCACAGAAAGGCCCAGAGATCTTGCCAAGAATGAGGGCGAAATCAACCCGAGCGAAGTTTTCCTACACGGGAATCCGGGTTCGCGATCTAGACGGCGCAATCGATTTCTTCACAAAATACCTGGGAATGAAGCTGCGTTCTCGCATCAAAGCCGACTGGACCAAGGGTGAATTCGCCAACTTACTCAGCAAAGGCGGAAAACATTGGTTGGAAATAAATTGGTACGCGGATGACAGCCCCATAGCAGCCCCCTTCCGTGAAGGAGAAGAACTCGATCACCTGGGTTTTCAGGTTGATGATTTCGATGAGTTGCTGAAGAGGCTTAGCGATGGAGGCTACCCTACAAAAATAGGGCCGGTTAAAATGGGCACGTGGGAGGTAGCGTTCGTCCAAGGGTTCGAAAACATTTGGTTGGACATTTACACGATACGAAAGAAAAAGAGGGCACGAAAGAAATCTTGAGAATGTCGATAACAACAGCTTACATTAGCACCTAGAACCGAGAAGGCGGACGGGACCGTAGAGACTTATTCTGATACCTCTAAGTTCAACGTCAATGGAATTATGTGTCCATAGACTTACCTCCGACCGGCTGGAATAGAGAGCATGCACACTGCCTCACAAATTAGCGCCGCTACACTACTGCTCTTCCTAATCGTTGCCGTCTCAACTACAACTACACACGCAACAACTTCAGTTACCCCAGCATCAGCGACGCTCAAGACCGACAACGCCCCGAATGTTACCGTGACGCTCGACTCGTTTCCTGAGGGTGCGGAGCTGGTTATGGTTGATGGGAATATGATTGTGACGCCTACGGTGTTTAGTTGGCAGATCGGTTCAACTCACAACGTGTCTGCGGTAAGCTTGCTGAGCTGCGGTCCAGCCTGTCGGTTCGTGTTTGAGGCGTGGTCCGACGGGGAGAACCAGACCCACACGATCACAGTGCCAAACTCGTCGTCGATCTACATGGCCGGCTACCAGCAGCAGTATCTCCTAACCATCAAATCCACTGCCGGAGGCACAGCTACTCCAGATACAGAGTGGCAGAACGCGTACGCCAATGTCCCGATACTTGCCACTCCAAACAGCGGCTTCATATTCGTTTCATGGAATGGGTCCGCTTTCGTCTCGTGGGCTGGTGCCGGTTTAGGTTCGTTTAATGGCACATCGGCCTCGGCCTCGGTCACTATGGACGGACCAATCACAGAGACCGCTACATTCGCACCTATGACGCCCGCAGCGGCCAACCCGACCTCTCCACAAAACGTGTCCAATACCACAACCCAGTCCAAACCGGTAGAGATCACGATCACATCCGACCCGGCAAGTGAGAGCATAATATCAGTGGACGGAACCCCGCTTACGACTCCACATACATTCACTTGGACGAA
This sequence comes from Candidatus Bathyarchaeota archaeon, assembly GCA_963733055.1. GTDB lineage: Archaea > Thermoproteota > Bathyarchaeia > 40CM-2-53-6 > 40CM-2-53-6 > FEN-987. Next base: position 979,781 of record CAVTBR010000001.1, on the reverse strand, counting down.
CGGAACGACCCACCTCCTGTACGCTCCGCAGTCTGCCCCATGTCTCAAGCCCGATGGAAGCGTGAACTACTCATGTGAGTTTGATTTTCAGAACTGGTCCGCTCAGAGCATGCAGTCCGCAATCTCCGCTACCCTCAACTACACAGTTCCCTCCTGTGTCGGAAACCGTGGTCGCCAACTACCGCCTGCAGCAAAGCCCCGGCTTCAACTTGAGTGTTTCGAGGCCGACGGTTTTCCTGCCTCCGGGCGATTTCACCGGGTCGACGGATTTCACGCTAAACCTCACAAGCATTAGAGATTGGCGGGGTAGCGTCCAACTCTCTACTTCAAGCCTCCCTCCCGGTTTGACTGTTTCAAATATGCCGCCCACATACGCACTCAATACGTCGCCCGCGTCATGGAACGTTGAGGTAAACGTCGCCGCGCCCGCGCAGCCGGGGAGTTATGTGATAGAGATTACTGCGACCAGCGGCCACCTAATTCAAAACGTCTTCGTTACTGTCCTAGTACCGGGTTAGGTACGAATTTCTGCATGGTTAGGTGGGTTCGGCATGGAGATCCTCATCCATGGGGATTACTTTCTAGGCGAGCATTCTAATACGAGCCTATGGTCAGAGTACTCTGTTGAAATCAAGATGATGCGGAAGGTAACATGCGCGGTTCTAATTCTCCTCTCATTCGCAACAATCAGCGCACCTGTCTTCGCTTCGACTGTTCTCGGTGATACGAATGTTGAACCTGCGACGACTACATTCAACGCGCAGTACGTTGAAGCATTGACGAAGATCACGGTCACCCAACCAACCACCATCCAATCAGTGTCCATGTACTTGCAATACTCGGGTTCGGATGGTAGTCAGTGTCTGAAGTTCGGAATCTACGCGGATAATGGTGGAGCCTACGGCCAAAGTAACCCTCTCAATGAGCCGCTAATCGCAGCGACCCACAACGGGTACTGCTTCAAGACTGGCGATTTTGGTCCGGCTTGGGAGACTTGGAGCCTTCAAGCCTCAGATTACCTGACCATATCCTCGGCAGGTGTTTACTGGCTTGCAGTCTTACCTAAGCAATCTTACGGACTGATTTACCGCTTCACGTATACCGGGGCCTACCCTGGCCAATTCCTGTACAATTACGGGTACTTCATGTACGGATTCCCAGCATCATATGCACTTGGTTTTCCGACAATCAATTTCGGTGCTAACCCTTACCAGTACGGTAGCGGCAACCTCATCCTACCCTACAATTCGGAAAATGTTGGAGAATACAATGCCCCATACAGCTTCTACATGACCGGCACATAGGTAAGATTTCTGTTTGCAAGCGCCCTCTTTTTACTGTATCAGAGACTGGACCTATTCATTCGCTTCCTGAAGCTGCAGCGAAACTTCGATCTTTCTCGTGCGCAGGACCGAAGTCATCATTTAGTATAAGATGAACATGAGCAGCTCACAGTCAATCGCCTAATAGTGAGAACCATTTGGCGGATACAAGATTTGATCGCGTCCTGGTAACTGGGGGAGCGGGTTTCATTGGAAGCCACACGACCGATGCGCTGCTCGACGAAGAAGTGAAAGTATGGATTCTTGACGACCTCTCCAGCGGCTCGCTTCGCAACATCCGCCACTTACGCAGAAACCCTCGTTTCCAGTTCAGGCGAAATAGCCTCACTAGCTACCGTGTAGTCGAATCTATCGCCCAAAAAGTTGATGCCATTATACACCTGGCAGCGATCGTAAGCCCATTCATTTCTGTCAAGAAGCCCGAGTTAACGAATGAGGTGAACGTGGAGGGGACATTGAATATTCTACGAGCTGCCCAGAAGAACGGCGTGAAGAGAGTCGTCTACGCATCCTCATGCGCGGTTTATGGAAACCAGAAGATTCTACCGATTGGAGAAAACAACCCGTTACAACCAGTCACTCCCTACGGGGTATCGAAACTGGCAGGGGAGAAGTACTGTGGAGCGTTTTACCAAACTTTCGGTTTGGAGACGATATGCTTCCGGTACTTCAACGCATATGGGAGGAGGCAGAGCGCGAACCCTTACGGCGGAGTAATCTCAATTTTCCTTAACAAACTTCGTAAGGGGATACAGCCCCGAATCTTCGGGGATGGGGAACAGAGCCGCGATTTCATTCATGTCTCAGACGTGGTCAGAGCTAACCTACTGGGACTGCGGGCGGAGAGAGGAATGGGCGAAACATTCAACATTGGAACGGGACAATCGACTTCGATCAACGCCCTCGTATCTCTATTAGCCGACTTAAGCGGAAAGGGCCAGATCGTCCCCGTCTACCTAGAGCCTAGGCGGGGCGATATCAAAGACAGTTACGCCGATGTAACTAAGGCGATGGAAACGCTAGGCTTTCGGAGTAAAGTGGAGTTGAGAGACGGTGTTCAGGCCCTAATTGACAGACCCTCTCACATCATCTAAGATTTCTTTTGGGGCAATCGTACGAGGGTGAGGGCTCAGCCTAATCGTACTTTAACCGTACTGAACTGTTTTGGCTTGGGCCCTGCGCCATTCGAAGATTTGCGTGAGTCGCTCGAAATCCGGATGCGGGTCCCGATCGAGTAGTTCGATGAGGAGAGTGTAGTAATAGCTGCAATCTGAGCAGAGTAAGTCGTCTCTCTTTCGTGGTGAGCGATGACAGACATCACACATCGGCTCGACCAAAGCAAACCAATAGTCCCTCCGTTTTCCAGATTAATAAAACATTGCTGTCATCGACGGTTTCTATAGAAACTAAATCATATACTTACTTTCTGAAAGACTATACACGGATTCCTGGATAATTAGTAACCTCAGGCAGGGATCGTTAAATTCTACCGGGTGTGTTGGCCCAGGGTACGGAATGTATAGGCATGTCACTTGTGGATCGATCGGCCAGTGACAGCTAACAAAAATGATAGAGCCACGTTAGCGTTTGTAGCGAGTTTGATGGTATCCGAGAAGGAATTAAACGAACTTTACAGACCCTACGATACACTGAAAGCAATTGGGTTCGGTACGGATGAGGCCAAATCGTTTCTGACTGAAATTGCGAAAGCGGCGGAGAACCAAACAATTACTGAACCTAAAGCTGAAGCCGAGAGAGTCGTGAAGTATTCCACGCAACGGTCCGAGTTAAGGCGTTCTCGGTCTAAGGGTGTCCTATTGGTGGCGTGGGGGTACGCCTTCGCGGTTTGGCTCTACGTCATAGCAATGCAGCTCTTCTATCCGCAATCAATCTACTGGCCACTTGCGACCTGGTTGCCAATCCGACTGGATTATTTCGGAGAGGCAGCGTTCGTTTTCTCCTTCATAATGGCCGCCGCGGTAACGATGATGAACACGGGTTTGAATCTGAGATCCGGAAGACGACAAGCCAAATCGACCGCTACTCAATCAACGTAGCCTTCCGTTTGCATCACTGAAACGCTTCGCAGTTAGAAGCGAAAGCCAGAGCTTAGAACGCCAAGAGTTGGGTTATTTGTCAAGTGGATGTTCAAGTAGAACACTTTTCTAGAACATCTAATGACAATGTTCTCTAAAGTGGAGCAGGCTGAGGTAGGCTGAGTGGCGAGGTTGGGCAAGCGGCAGTACAGGAACAAGATTCAGATCACAGCTGACATACTGGAGTTAGCGAAGCAGGGGTCCCGTAAGACACGCATCATGTACCTTGGAAACCTAAGCTTCGACTTGGTACAGAAATACCTGAAACAGCTTGAGGAACTGGGTTTGGTGGAGGTCAAGGAGATGGAAAAAGGGGAGCGAACCTACAACATCACGCCGCGCGGGCTCGAGTTCCTATCAGACTTCTATGAACTGCAGAAACATTCAGAGATTGCGAGTGGTAAGAGGAAAGTTTTGGAAGCCTCCCTCGGCACAGAACGGTAAACGGACAGCCCACGGGCCCACAGGTTAATCCTTACCGCCTCCTCGAAGCGACGACCAGGATTAGTCCGAGACACACGATCAGGACCCCAACTAATTCTAGGCTAGGTAGAGTCGGAGGTTGAAGGTAGAGTGGACCTTTGTTTACCGTGGTGGCCGTGTAGGTTGTCGTGCTTGTAGATGCGTAGTCGATGAGATTGGTTTCTGTGCTCGTCGCGAATGTTACAGTGCCGTTCTGCTTGACGGGGTGCGTACTTCCCCCGTCGCTCAGCATAATGATCGTCGTGGGGCCGGTGAGGAGGAGGTAGAATACGCCACCCATCGGCGCAGTCCAGCGGAGGGTGTAGGCAGTGAAGTTACTCGCGGTGAAAAGCGCAGAGCCGACTAGGTTGCAACCGTCTGTTGAGGTTTGGAACGTGTATGTGGGGAGGAGATAGAGGTTGGCGGGATTGTTCGAGGTCATTTTCAAGTTCAGAATTGAACCCGAGGTAACAGAGACAGGCAACACGAATTGACTGCACTTGCCCTTAGGCGCCACGAAACCGATAACCCTTGGAGAGAGATTCATCGGCGCCTGAACAATCGTGGTTCCTTGCGTCGACCCGAAATAGGTGCGTAGGACGACGGAGGTAGCGGTCACCGTTGTTTCTTCGGAGGTTTTGTAGCTGGTTGAGTGGATGGAGGTGAGGGTTGTGAGTGGGATGGTTATGGTGAGCGGGGAGAGGAGGAATAGGGCCACAAACAGGGCGGTACGCTGACTCGTCATAAACGGAACTGCAACGTACCGGTCTTAAAAGACTTCCCAACATAGAACAGTTACAAAATAGTTGAAAGGAAATAGCCCATAGCAGCTGCATGCACAGAACGAAGGGCGTTCATGCCATGGAGCGGGTACTCCTCCTGGGGGGGTCGTACCGACTCATCGGGATTTACTGATGATTTTCAATGCGCCGTTTATCGGAATTCTTTTTGCTCTTGGCTCTGCTAGATTTTCTGCGACGACCGTTCTTAATTCAAACGCGTCGACGAAGGCGTTCACTAGCTCCAGCGGTTTCGGGAAAGCAGGAACCTCTGCCATTCAGTTCATTCAGATGGCGGCTCAACTGGAACATAGTTCATCCCCTACCTTCGCCTGCAAGCGTGCCGCATGAGTTGAGGAAACTTTCTTGTACCATCGCTTCAACGGGATTCGCGATTGGCGCGAACCTCACGCATCTCGCAAGAATATTCCTGGCAGTGTATCACGTGTCACCTCTGACCTGATCGATCAGGGTCAGCGAACTAATATGACGGGCCATCTCAAAATTAGCGACGAGTTTAATGGTAACCGAAAAGGAACTCGATGAGCTTTACAGACCGTACGACACGCTGAAGGCGATCGGATTCTCGAAGGATGATGCCAAATCGTTTCTCGGTGCCATTGAGAATGAAGCGGCCAGGCAAATTAAAGCCGAACCCAAAAGCGAACCCGACATAGTGGTCAAACACAGTACGCAACGGGCCGAGCGAAGACGTTATCGCGCTAAAGCGCTCTTACTGCTCGTATGGGGGTACACCTTCGCCGTGTGGCTCTATGTCATAGCTATGCAACTTGTCTATCCAGGAGCACTCTACTGGGCGGTCGCGACTTGGTTGCCAATCCGATTGGACTACTTTGGGGAATCAGCTTTCTTCATCTCTTTCATTGTATCCATCGCCGTAATATGGACCCAGAAACAGAGTCCGAGAACTGAACGAAACCCAGACAAACCAGACGCCGCCAGTTCCTCGTAACTCCCTTCCTTTCGCCCTGCAGGTATTCCGGACGGTGACGGGTTGAGCGAAAGTTTAGTTTGTTAAGTTTTGACGTAAGTATTCTTGTCATTTCAAAACGAAGGATGTTCTGACCGTGGGTCAAAGATGTTTCATTCGATATGTTTTAGAATTACCTGGAACTGTCACCACAGTTACTGAAGTAAGGTCTCAGTATCCTTTATACGAAATTCTGCAATTATTACCGTTGTGGAGTTGTAAATTATGATCGCGAAAGCCCCCTCGAAGTTAGTTCCAACTTTCGCTGATGTTGATTCGCCCGACTCTGTTGGGGGTAGGTTTAGTGAAAGAATCGGCGTAGCAATCGTCGGAGCAGGCATATCGGGAAGCAAGCTTGTAGCTGAATACCTCGACGCCCAACGGAGAGGGAAGGTCAAGCTACTCAAGATATGCGATAGCTCCATCGCAGCATTAGGAGCCTTGCTCATAAACAAAGAAACCTCCTCCATTACAGAGGAGATGCTCACACAAGACGTTCATGATATGCTGGAAGACCGGGGGATAAAAATTGTTCACATAGCTACCCCAGCCCAAACGCACTATGAATTAGTGAAGATGGCGCTAGAAGCGGGCAAGAATGTTCTGGTAGAGACGCCAATGACGCTAAGCTCACACGAATCCTATCACCTAGTGGACCTTGCAAAAGAAAAGGGCCTACTAGTCGAAATTAGCCACCCAATAAGGTTCAACAGAGCCCTTCAGGTTGCAAGTGAAATGCTTAACGGAGGAGAGCTCGGAAAACTCTATCACGTCAAAGCCCGCTGGACAGACCAGAATTCCTCTATGGACGGAGACATAATCTCCGACCTAGCACATGAACCACTCGATGCTCTGAATCTACTTCTCGGCGAATGGCCCGAGGACGTAACCGGTGTTGGAAGAACATACCGAAACCCTGGGACACACCACGACGTAGCCTACATTCTAGCTGAATATACCGGCAACATGATTGCCCACATCGAACTTAGTTGGCTTCATACGCAGAACGTTAAGGAGGTAACAATCGTAGGCTCCGCAGGAACTTTAACAATCGACTGCATCAGGCAACTTCTAGTCCAACGCTCCCTGGATTCGAGCTTTCAGATTCCAGTAACTCCAAGCAACGGGATGGTGTCTCAAATCGAGCAGTTTGCAGACCGCGTCGCAAAGGGAGACCGCTCCATCGACCTTACCGGACCTCGAACCGTCGAAACTCTTGAAGCCGTCAACAGATCAGTTTCCGAAAAGAAGTTAACGGCAGTTGCAAATGTGAAGTATGAAGAAGAAGAAATGCTTCAGCTAGTTCCGGATGCGAAGGCAAACGTCGACAAAGACATAAGTGTTGAGAACAAAGCACGCTAGGCAGTATTTCTCAAAAGCAAAAACATCATTGTGGCGACTTTCAGGGATCCGATCGTCAGTTCTAGCATGCGATTCTTTCGCTCAGTAACGCGACGACCCGACCTCTTTTAGTCGTTTTGTGATTCTCGCCTCCGAGCGTTTGATGAGGAGTGAGATCGATCCAACGGTGAGGGCTTCGCCGGCGCCGAGTAACAGGATCATTGCAAGCAGAGCCCAACCACTATAGAAGATCCCTCGCAGCAGCCACATTGCCCCCACCCAAATCAAAGCCATTAGACCGGGTATAAGGGCTAAGGCGGCAATAATCGAGAAAATGAAAACAGGATTATAAATCCTAGTCCAGATCAGGACCGAATAGATGATTTGTGTACCATTCTTCCAAGTTGACAACTTGGGTTCTCCTATCCTAGTGCGATATTCTATCGGTACCTCTGTAATCTCGCCATGCACCGCTATCTGAGCAATGATTTCCACATCAACGTTAAAACCGCCGCTATGCAGGTCGAGGCCTTTTGCAGCCTCGGTTCTTAACAAGTACATGCCCGAGCAGACGTCGGATAGCGCGGTGTCAAACATCAGATTGAAACATTTCGAAATAACCTCGTTCCCTAACTTGTGAAGCCGACTAATGTTCTCTCTTCTACGTATCCCCACTATCTGGTCGTAGTTATGGGCATGGCCAAGAAATTTCTCGATGTCCCCGGCGGCGTACGTATAATCGCCATCCATTACCAGCATGTAAGGAGTTGGGACGAGGTCTATCGCAGTCTTGATCGCGCCCGTCTTACCCGTGCCATGCTGCTGAACGACATTCACGCCTTTGCTTTCCGCTACCTGAACCGTTTTGTCTTTCGAGTATCCGTCAACGACCAACACGTGCCGATATCCGTTACTGAACAAATCATCCAACACCATCCCTATGGCCCCTTCCTCATTCAGAACGGGCACTACTACGGTAACATCATCCTTCCTAACCGGCCTTGACGAAAGTAATCTCGAAATTACACGGTCTTTTGGCTGACTAATTCTTGGAGCGCCCGTTTCAAGCAAATTTTCTCACCTCACTCCTGACGAGTTATGCTATAGGGTTTATGGCGGTTCTGTACGAAGAACTTGATCAGCCCGGCGTTTTGCCGGTTCTCAATCATTGAATCCTTAAACCTGGCCAAGTTTTCTCTAATGGGCCGTGAAAAAGCTGCGTTTATCAGGACCACGAATGATAGGTGCGTGGGGTACGCGCCCTGCCAACTAGGAAGCTTATAGTACGCTTGTTGGTCATTTTTCTTCTCATCATACTCCTCGGTTTGAGTAGCGCGAAGTGGGAGGGTGGGGGGAGTACGCGAGTTAACGCATCACAAGCAGCCATACTAGTAATTGATCATGGGTTCGCCAAGAACATAACTTACGCTCAGAATAACGGGAATGTGATTCCACTGAATAAGACTTCAAGCTTCACTCAAAACGACCCGGAAGTCTACACCTACTTAGTAGCTTCCTTCTACGCTGTGAACTTCACTTGGCAGTGGTACAACCCTGACGGACAGTTGTATTACAATCGAACCCAAGAAGCGCAGTGTACCGCAACACCTTGCACGGTAACTTCCAACTTGAACATTGGAAGCTATAGCCCCGCGAACACCATGTTTGGATCTTGGACGTTAACAGTCCTAGCTAATGGAAACCAATTATACTCCGCCTCCTTCACGCTCAGCGCTATTATCATGGAGAATGATCATTGGAGCTTAGAAATCCTACAGTCCGTACCTCCACGCATTCACGCAAACTTGACGGTGACAATTCACCCCACAAATCAAAGTTGGACCTCCTATCCGTTATACCTACCAAATGCAGCAAACGTGACAGCATACGACAGAACTACTCATAATTCACTTCAAGTCATAACTCAAGAAGACAGCGATCAGAATGAATACTATGTCGTGGATTTTAGCGGACCACGTAGGGACGGTTACTCATTTGTCTTGAGTTTTGACCTCACGACCGGTTTGAATGCTCTTAGTGGATGGTATGGGGGGCAATTCGCCTTGACCTGGTATGAATCATTGTATCAAAGATACGAGCAATATGGGAACCCCGTACCAGAAACTTTCCACATCACGTTACCAAAGGGAGCCAAATTCATCGACGTAGTTTCCACGAACATAGTGCCGCTCGCCCAAACTGTGACCAATCAAACGTCCATTACCTTGAACTCAACGTATTCGAATCGGCCAATTGAGTGGACAATAATTTACCAAGACCCTACTTATCTGAACGCACACCCCAACACTCAAGTTCCTCCCTCTTCGCAAGCGGCGCAAATTACAATTCCATACCTCCCGTTGACCCTGGGAAACGTGAACTTGTGGGCGGCAGTGATGTCCGTGTTCTTATTGACAGCTTCTGAAGTCCTCTCCCCTCTGTCCACGCGATCAGGGTTCACGATCTTGATCAACCGTAAACCAATTCGAATCGCCGCACTCCTGCTCGTAGTACTTTTCCTAGTGACCACAGGCTACCAGCTTTCCGCCATTGTCCCACGGTAACGCCTATGAGACGGCTAGTCATCCGAAACGAAAATACCAGCGGCCCTAGAATGAATGTTCTCCAGTTGTGAAACATTTGCATGTTATACGCCTGCTAGGAACAATTTCAAGGCCTTCCGTCATTGCTACATTTTCTATCCTTGTGGTATTGTTCTCAATGGGTCTCCACACATTTCCTGCTGCTATGCCTTTCAATCAACCAAGTGCAGCACTTACCGAGTGGACGGTCCCCACACCCAATAGCGAACCCACAGCATTAACATTAGACCAATCAGGTTCTTGCTGCTGGTTCCTGGAGAACTCCGGCAACAAATTGAGCCATTTTGACCCAAGCACAGGCGCATTCCAGGAATGGCTTATCCCCACAAAGAATGCAAACCCATTTGGCCTTGCAATTACCTCCAGTCAAGGCTCAACGGATCTATGGGGAACCGAGTTTAACTCGAACAAAATCTTCATGTTCTCACCCGCACAGGGCGTTCTTCGCGAGTATAGCCTACCGCACTCCGGCAATGGTGTCGAGGGCATATCCGTTGAACCGGGCGGGACGCAAGTGCGAGTTTGGTTCACTGAAGCGATCAGAAACGCAAATGGCGAAATTATCTATGATCCATTGGCGGAAAACATTACTCTTTATGAAGATACATTTCCTTCGGCAGTTGGTGGTGGCGCCTATGACGTATATGCGCAGCCGAACTCAATCTGGTTTGCCGGTTTCTCTTCCGTCGTTAGATGGGACCGGGCGTCGCGACAGTATACGATATGGCAGTTGCCTATTCACGGTTCGGCAGTGGGCCGCTTCATCACACTCGACCGATATGGTCAAGCATGGTATACACAGGGGTCGGAGAATGCTACGAGTGACGACAACTTCGTTGGAGTTTTGCGCGGAGACTCCACCCTACAGGAATGGCGTTTGCCTACACCAGGCGCCGACCCGATAGGGGTCGGCATTAACCCCGTAACTCAACAACCCTGGATAGCCGAACGCTCATCGAACGCAGCCAATGGTGCCATAGCAGTTCTAAGCAACTCGAGCGGGAGCACAATTCTATCAACCGCAATGACCACAGAGCCATCTGGCGGAACGCCAGTCGCAATCGCGCCTACCCTAGCCAATCTCACCGCCTCAACTAACGTCGCCAATCCAACAAATACAAGAATCAGCGCGGCATCCAGTGGACTATTCGCTGAGTATTCACTAGGGGTAAGTTCACCGCGAGATGTGGTCATTGATTCCAAAGGCAACATTTGGATTAGTGAACCCGGCAAGAATAAGATCGCTAGACTCTCAGGATTCACCCATGACTTTACATTAAACGCCTACCCCGAGATTATTGCTGTACCTCGAGGCGAGTCTGGAACCGTCACAATCGTAGGTACGTCGATTTCCGGCTACGGCGGCACCCTAACGATAAGCCCTGTTAATCTTCCGAATGAAGTGGGTTATTCGCTGGACCCGAAACAGATCAGCATCTCGGTCGGAGAAAACGCGTCGTCGGCCCTAGTGATTCAAGTGAATTCCACTGCGACTCCAGAAACTGTAGAGGTAACCTTCCTGGGAAGCGATGGAGTCATTGCACACTCAGTCGGTATTTTACTCACGATAACCAATAGTACAACCTCCCAAGCCGCGAAACCTCAATGCCTGATTGCAACAGCTACGTTTGGTTCACAGCTAAGCCCTCAAGTCGAACTCCTCCGAAACTTCAGAGCCCGCGTGATCACGAGCAGAGCCGGAGCGAGTTTCCTTCTAATCTTCAACACTTGGTACTATTCATTCAGCCCCTACGTCGCGAGTTACATGAGCACTCATGCCAACACCCGTTGGATCATGCAGGGAGCCCTTTACCCGCTAATTGTAATTCTTACTATCGCATCAGAGCTTTACGCAGCTCTACCGGCATATCCGGAGTATGCAACTCTGCTCTCAGGTCTTTTGGCCAGTTCAACGATTGGCGTATTCTACTTAGGCCTGCCCTTGACCATTATCAAACGGAAGTTCAAAATAACGACCGGAACATGCCTATACACCTGCGGAGCATCGCTTGCATGCGGATTATTCGGGATCCTCCTAGGCCTGTACCTAGAAAACACCGTCCTACTATTGGCCGCAGGCCCCTTCACCGTCCTTTCAATAATGTGTGGATCAGCCGCATTGACGGCGGAGTTGTTGGTACGCATACCGGGATTTCAACGGTTGGAAGCTAAGTCGAGTTAACAAATAGCATAAAGGGTTGAAGATCAGCTGGCCCTAGTATACTCGCCCGAAACGAATTCTTGAAGGAGTTCTACATGGACCAAATTCGGGGAAAGTTACTACACTGGATGATGGGGATCAGTCTTGCCATGGGCCTTCTCGTCCTCATCAACCAGCTACAGATACCATACTACCTCTACTACCCTCGCACAACGCAGACGATGCTCATTTCTCCCTCTTACGATTACTACGTCTTCCTTGCCTCAACTGTCAGCGTTCCTTGCACCTTTGCGCTTTCTTGGAAGCGATTCTCAACTCCTGTTTCAATCGGGACCGTAGCAGTTTGGGTGGGATCAGTAGCTCTGGCAACTCTCAACCAACCCGTGGCCGTTCCAGTCCTTTATGCCACTGTGGTCTGTGCGGCTGCTTTGAACGTACTAGGATCGGAGACGCGCAGAATCGCTCTTACAGAGATACTTCCCTCAACGCTTTCAATTTTTGCTTTAGTTGAATGGCCATCTCTCTTCTATTGGGTGAGCGCAGCGCTCAACCCGCAGGCGAGAGTTGGGGGCCTCGCCCAGCAGCTTGAAGCGAACCTGACCTTTTTTCTCTACCCGCTCGTCATTCCAATAATGCTGTTGCTTCTGTTCGCATGGTTGTGGGTTCCACTCATTCCTCGCCTCCCCCGATTCAAAAGCCATCTACTCGTTCGTTATCAACCGTCTTCGCGGAAGCCAGGCATCAGAACGATTGTGGCAGCGTTAGATCTCTTCGCTATCGTGTCGATAATCGTCTTCTTCTACCCATACCTCGCAGGACAAACATGGGTCGTAGGTCAGGACTCGTTTTGGAGATACATAGACCCGCTTAACGCCCTTGTTGGCCTAACACCGTCCCAGGCTTTCAACACATCAACCAGTCATGGAGCCTACGTCGTGTTCCTATACCTAATCCAGTCGGCCACCGGAATCAGTCCAACGTCAATCGTGAAGTATGCGCCCCTCATTCTAACATTCTGCACTGCATCAGCTTCCTTCTTCGTAGCATTGCGTGGAGGATGGGACTTTCGACTCGCAACTCTAACCTCAATCTCCACCTTGCTCTGGCTGCCAACCACTCTTGGAATATATGTGGCGATCCAAGCTAATTGGGTTGCACTTCTCTTCTGGATGGTCTTCCTAGCGGTCTACTTTTCCAACAGTGAAGCGAACATCGCCACCTATATCATCTTAGGCGTCTTGTCGGTTGTCATTCTCGTTGTCCACCCTTGGACTTGGGGGGTCTTCACAACAACCTTGCTCTTGACAGCCGTTCTTTCACGACAGAGCATCTGGAGTAGGCATTGTGCTCGGACGCTATTCGCGGCGCTAATACTTGCTCTTCCGGTCGGTGTAGCCGCGTACTCGCTCTCCCCAAGCCTCAGATATGATTTTACGGGCACTCTCCAATTGTACGTTAGTGCTCCTGTTAATCCGATTAGTCTGCTGAGTTTCGGTGCCGCCCTGGCAAATATGTTCACTAATTTGGGGCCCGTTCTATCTCCGGTCATTCTACTGCTCAGCTTAGTGGGAGCGTACAACCTTTCCCGACGCCGCGGTATCGCCTCAAATTATCTAATCGCATGGATTGCCGCTTGGTGCGTAGGCTCAATTCTTGTGGCTCCATCGGGACTCAACCCTACAAATCTAGGGCTCAGTGAGACTGGACTTTGGCGAATGCTATACATCTCCCCGCTCCCGTTTCTTCTAGCGTTGGGTATGGAGAAATGCCTCAGCCTTGCGAAGCAACCGATTACTCCTGAGAACTTTAAGAGCGTTCTGTCTAAACTGGTTCCTCTGCTTTCCATGGCACCATTCGCCGCTACGGGGGCGGGGCTGTTCGTGATCATCGATCCCAATATCAGGTTAATACTTGTAGCCGCTGCGTTGACAATGGCCCTGGTTATTGTTGTTAGGCTGCCCAAGTATCGAACCTTGGATGCTCTAATCATGTCAGTTTTAGCACTGTTGCTTTTCAACGCCGCCTTTCGAAGCCTCTTTCCACTCGTCCTAGACCCTCATACCATATTCCCGCTGCCGCCGACGAGGTAGGAACGAGTCATGTTGTTGGACTTGCCTCGATCTTTGAGATCGACTCGTTTCGGAAACGAGTGTATAACCTATATATGTGAAAGGCCACACGTTTTACTTGATCTTAATTGAAGAGCCTTGGCCTAGCAGTAGTCTTGTTTGCAATGCTCCTGACGTTGGGAGTTGTTTCCGTGTACGCAAATACTGGCGAAGGCACCGTTGGGTTACCGATTCTTGGTACTACGGGTGCGCCGGCGTTGGCTGCTCCAAGCCTTTACAGCGGCGCTATAAGCGTCCTATATGCCGATGGAACGCCGGTCGTCCTATCTACAAACCAAGTTACACTTAACGTCTGCAACACGAGTTGTGTTACTGTTACTGCAAGCCTGAAGCAGACCGCGCCCGGAACATATACGTACTCGTTCACGCCGCCTACATCGCTTGCTGGCACCGTCACAATCTACATCCAAGCCTACGGTTTAGCAGATGATAATGGCCGCATTTTCCCAAGCGTCGACACATCGATTGGAACTTACGCATTCGCGCCGTCAACGAGCGGTACAAGCCAGCAACCGGGAACAAGTGTCCCTCCTGCTGGAACCCCAGTAGCGCCCTTAACTCACCAAGCGGTTAACACAAGTCAGAGCCAGCCAACGGCAACGTCTCCGGTTGTGGCATTGTTACTGATGTTGACTGCACTTACAGTCGCCGGGTCCCTCCTCGTCATCCCGAGACGACACTGACATACCGCCCTACAACACGGGTCCAGTGCGAACGTACAGTCGATTCGCTATTCCTAAACTCCCTTGCGCCTCAATCAGCACTTGTCAGTAAGTCACGGGACCGCCTCCTGATTGCGGCGTTTTAGGCGCTTGTTCGAAGCGGACTCTCTTGACCGTTGTCGTAGCAAACCGATATACGTCGTCGTACGGATATTGCCTTCAAAGAATTTAGTTTCGAAAGGAAAGGCAGTGGCGCTTAGAGCCGCGATCGGTTGACTATTTGATAAACTGATTCAGTGAATCTGCTGTCCTCAGATGTCCTGTCTTCCTCATAAAGAACAGGCTTGCCTGTAGCGATTGCTAGGATGGATGCAAGCGCGCTGCACATTGGGCAGCCAAGTCCGCATCGCCTGCTAGTATCGCGAACTTCTAAACAGAAATCGGCGTAAATTGAGTCGTAGAGTTTGAAGGTAACGAAATCCTCTTTCACCTCGATCTCGACATCCTTGACGATCTCAAGGTCTTCTACAAGCACCTTAGGAAGGGCTTCAACTAGAGCTTCTAATCCACAGTTCTTCAGTTTGAACCCTAGCTTCTTCTCAATTAAACTTGCAAGCGCAAGTCCAGGGGGTGGAACCAAGAGCCCCGCTGGTTCGCTTAGGAACGTCCGGCCGTCCTCGAGGCTTGACAATTGCGGAATCATAGAGAATGGTTCCGAGGGTACAAATACTACCGCCTTGTCGGAATCGTGTGCTCGAATGTAGACTCCCTTCTCCGTGTAACCCATGCCTATCATCATCTTATCGATCGTCTTCAGCGAGGAAATTGCAGTCGCGTTCATGAGATCTGACCTAACATAATTCTTTGGTTGAATGAAGAACATCAGTGACCCCCAGACCGTCAACCCAAGACCGATGAAGCTCAGGATTGTTGAAGCAAAGACGACGGCGGCCACGAAGGCGCCCAACCCGATTCCTAAGAGGAGACAGGCAACCAGCGTCGTAGTATGCCTCTGTTTCCGCAACAGTTGAGATTCTGTGAGAAGTTGCTCTGTCTGGAGTTCCGAACGCTGCACATCTTGTATGGGCTGTAGCAGCGCTTGTGTAACTTGAGGGCTCGATTGAATGGCCGCATTCGTGGAGTTAGGGGGGGTTGCGTCAGCTTGTGTTAGTTGAGATATTCTCGCGTTAAATTTATCGGTCTTTTCTCGTTGGGTTCGAAGTAGTTTCGAATATCGATCGGAGCAGGTATCGCATAAAATGTCGTTAATCTTGGCGGGACGTACTCCGCAAACTCCGCACTTTACCTCCTCCAAGGCTCCACACCAAAGGTAAGCATTATTCAGGGCAAACCATAAGGATTATTGAGCGATCGGTTAAGAGCGCCAAATTCAGTTTAATTTCGAAGGTCGAGATTACTTCGAACTAGTTTCTCGATTCTGATCTCGCTTCGCTTCAGGAGGAGCCATATTGTACCGATTACGAATGCCCCAGAAGCGAGGAGCATTGGCATACCCACACAAGTGCCCATCCACTATGGAACACCCTAGATACCACCCATCTCCAGATAACTCAAGACAATATCACAGACCCGGAATCGCGATAAAGGCCGACGGTATGGAGAAAAAGAATTGTAGATCCTAGCAAGCCCAAAGTTTGGCCTCAGAATATCCCATCCGCAAACCCACCGTTGATAACCTCGGTTCTCCCATTCGTTTCCTATAGTTTATCGATACCTCCGTAACCTTACCTTGCATAGTCGAGAATTTGATTCGCAAACCATAAACAATTCGTAAGCAATAACAAAACGCAAGAGAAGCATTGTCAAATACGACAAACACCATCGCAAAGTCTTCACGGTCGTCTTCAGTTCGAGCCAAGCCGGGAATGACATGACTACTCCTTTCATCATAGTGCCAGCGAGGAATCAAGACTATGTAGGGCGTAAGCTGCAGGAACTTAACCGAATTGGACTCCCATTCATTATAATCTGTGGAGAAAACCTGAGACGTCCCAGAGTGCTCTATAGAAAGGCGTCTGGAAAATGGGATGCTATCAACTACGGAGCTAAATTCATACCAACCCACACCGATCTAGTCATCCTCAACGACGTTGACACGAAAATCTATCATCTGGACCGAGCCTTGGACCTTATGTCTTCAAGTGAGATTGACGTGGCCTTCTGCAAGGTAAGAGTGACCAGTGGCCCCCAACAGAAGTTCTACAAAGTTCTCGATCCAATTCGGAAAAGACTGCCAATCGCCGCCAGCGGCGAGCTTATGCTGATCAAAAGACGACTCTTCGACCAACTTGTTCCTCTTCCCCCCTCCACGGCGGAAGATACCTACATGATGTTCCGTGCGCTCGAACTCGGTCGTAAGGTAAAATTGTGTGATGAAGCTTTCGTAACCACGAGCAGAGATAGTGGTGGTAGTAATTTCACACAGGAGCAGATGTATAAGATGAGGACAACGCTTGGGATCTTTCAGGCTTTGCGGCTGTCGCGCCCGCCAGCTGCTATAAGAGCGTTCTATCTCATGTTGCCACTTGTCGCAGTCCTGCTGGCATTGGGAGGACCTGACGGAAGAGCATGGACGATGGGAATCGAAAGAGCGACGGTGAGTCACTTCCTGAGACGATACGCAAGCCGCTTTTGACCAAAGTCTGAGTATCAATCCCCTTTCCTACAGAGAGTTCAAATGACGTATCCATTGAGGATGTCAGAGCCAGGCAGGGAGGTTCGATTCGCGTGAATATTCTTGAGCTGTCGCATGAATACCCGCCATTAATGTTCGGTGGGATAGGAAGCTTTGTCGAAGTCTTATCGAACGAATTGGCCCAGATGGGCCTAAATGTTCACGTCCTGTGTGCGCAACTGAACCAAGGGGGAACGATCCAGCCGAGACCTGGATTGACCGTCACCCGTATCCCGATTCCCGATATCCCGCCTACGAACTTCTGGTTTCAACTGCGAGGCTGGACGGCGCTAAAGAGAATCCTCAGGAACACGGATGTCGTTCACGCTAATACTCTATCATCTGTAATGAACCTCGCGAATTACGCGTACAAGAAACCTTGGCTAGTGACAATTCATGACTTAAGCAACTTAACTCATTTGCAACATGAACCTCGCTGATTAGCAGGAGGTGTTGCACGATGCGAATAGCACAGGTTTGTCCACGATATTACCCTTTCATCGGAGGCGTCGAAAGCCATGTCAGAGCGATAAGTGAGAGGCTGGTAAAGCAAGGTTTTGAGGTTGACGTCCTCACTACCGACCCTGATGGTAAGCTCGAACCTGAAGTTTCAATCAACGGTGTTACCGTTAGACGGTTCCGTTCATGGTCACCCAACGAATCATACCATTTATCCTGGAAGCTAGAACATTTTTTGTCTGAGAATACAGGAAGTTATGATGTCGTCCATGCACACGCCTATCATGGTTTCCCTGCTTTCCATGTCTCTAGGGTCGCAGATCACTTCTTCTTTACTCCCCACTATCACGGGAGGGGACACACGCTGGTTAGGGATCTCCTTCACACACCTTACAAGCCGATCGGGAGGCGAATACTCCGGAAAGCGGATCTAATCTTCTGTGTCTCAAACTATGAAAGAGAGCTACTTCGTAGAAATTTCCAGCTGGACGAGAAGAAGCTGGTGCTCATTGGAAATGGAATCGACCCGGAGGAATTCCGCCAGTCAACCCACGTGCAAAAAGACGTGTGGACGATTCTATCCGTGTCTCGTCTAGAACAATACAAGGGGCTAGACTACCTGATCAGGACCCTTTCCGACGAATTGCTAAAGGATTTTCGACTAGAAATTGTCGGTGATGGGCCTGATGGTGAAAGGCTCGTGGAGCTAGCGCGCAAGCTGGGGGTTCAAGACCGGGTTGCATTCTCATCGCGCTTGGAGCGATCCGAGCTCTTGGAAAAATACCGGGAGGCGGGCGTGTTCTGTCTTCTCTCGAAATATGAAGCTTCAGGCATAGTCGTTCTGGAATCATTGGCGTCAGGCACCCCTTGCATAGTCGCGAACCAATCGGCGCTAACAGAATGGGTGGATGGTCGCAACTGCTTCGGAATACAACCCCGACCAGAATTGCCAGAGTTGGCACAACTAATTACAACGGTTGCCGGAAGACACGTTGAGAACTTGAGTTTGCCTACTTGGAATGACGTTACTCGAAAGCTCATTGAAGCTTACTCCACGACTACCTCCGCATGATTGCATTGGACTACGAAACTGGGCGGTTTAGTGCATGACTTGATCAGAGCATACGACGGTGTTACCGCTGGGAAAACCGATCGCCTCGATTATTTCCTCAGGAATGCTAATGCAATTCTCTCTTCAATTTCTCAGAACTTATTCACGAACGAACGCGAAACTGTACGATAATACGTTATTTTGTGGCTACTAGGATGCCTCTCTGGTTTCTAAGTCAAACTTCATCACTGTGATCAATCAAGTTAGTTAATAACGCATGCTTCGATTGAATTCTTGGTCAGTGTATATATGGCGCCCCTCCGTGTGCTTTTGCTGACTCATGAATACCCACCGTATGTCTTCGGGGGCATAGGTCAGTACTGCCATACTCTTGCCACCAATATGGCCGCTAAAGATGTCAAAGTAACTGTCGTGTGTGGTCTATCTGATTCCATGATTGCGCAAGTTGAGAGACCCTCCAAGAACCTGACCGTTATCAGAACATGGTTCTGGGACAAGCCTCCGCAATCGACTTGGTATCAGTTACAGAATAAGCGCCTCATCACTTCTCTGGCTGCGAGGAACGACATTGTTCATAGCAACACCGGGACGGGTTCTCTCTTGCTAAAGGCTCTGATTAACACAGGGAAACCTGTAGTGACTACTATCCACGGGTCATGCCTTGAAATGTCACGAAGTTTCTTTTCTCTTCCGCCATCCTATTTGCTCAAATACATGACACCCCAGGATCTGGCTCTACACGGGCCCAGAGCGATTCCCATGTCGTTGTTCGATGGCCTAGACTACACGGGGAGTTCAGCAATAATATATGTCGCAAAACACGTTGCAGAGAGTTTCAAGAAATATTATGGCACGCCTAGAGGCTCAACTTGCATCATTTATAATGGAATTGCAGTACGTAGGATCCGATCACACGAGGCATGGAAACCATTCAAGTTCTATTTTGCAGGGCGATATTATCTTAGCAAAGGTCTTCCGCTTCTGATCGAAGCTTTTCGCAAGGTCAATCAGAGCTTTCCGGGTGCGACACTTCATCTCTACGGAACTGGACCGTTAGCAGCTCAAACGAAGCGAAGGATTGAAGAACTCGGGCTGTCCAACAAAGTGTTCGTAGAAGGACTCATCCCAAACGACCAACTGCTGGCAATGATCGCGCAGAATTCTGCACTCATCCTTCCGAGCGTCTATGAGGCATGCCCTCTGGCGTTGCTTGAGGCATATTCCCTTGGGGTTCCTGTCGTTCTGTTCAATATCGCGTGGGTTCAGGAGTTTGCCATCAGCGACGTTACAGCGTCTCTGGCTCGCTCTTTTGACGCGAGTGACCTCGCCAGAGCCATGGTCTCTGCCGTGAAGCTTCGTCGAGATAACGAAGCTAAGATAATGGCATTCAGTCGGCAATTTAACTTGGCAAGCATGATCGCGAACACCTTAGAAGTGTATAAGTCATTGACAAGCACCTGAAGATGTTTTTCTCGTATTCACAATTTTCACTTTCGCGAGCTTTTACACAATTTAAGGAATTAGATCGCGACTGTTACCCGAAGATGTGAGATGTTATTTGGCATGAGAATTCACCAACGGAAGCAAATTAGCTAACTCATATTTAGTACGACCCATAGCAGGACAGATTGTCTTTGATCACAGCATATGAAAAACGTCAACTATTCACCGTCGCTCTCATTGTTTTCGTCATCGGAATGGCCTCCGGCAGTGCTCTAGCTCCTAAACTGGAACCCGTCGCAACACAAACCGCAACCGCCGCATACGCTGGCGCCTTGCCTTGCACGTACATGATTTACATAATCAGTGGGACCACCTACGCCCAAGCCTGTAAAGGCTCGACGATTCTGATGAAATCCACAAACGCGGCCGCAGTTATCAGCGCCGCAATTAGCAAACTTTCTTCCGGTGGCCGCCTATACATTATGGCTGGAACCTACACCATCACACAACAAATCAACATCCTAGTCAACAATGTGACCGTCGAAGGTGATGGAGCAGGGTCAATTCTAAAAGCAGCATCAACCATAACAGGGAGTTATGGGGCGCTTGCGATTCTGTACCTGTATGAAGTAAACAATGTCGTAGTCAAAGACCTTTCAATTGACGGGAGCCGAGCAAGCATACCCTACGCCTGCACTACACCTGAGTGTGTAGGGATAGAAGCCGACCTTAGCAATTACATAACTTTTCAGAACCTATACGTACATGACCTGAAAACCTCCTGCCTGGTCTTTGAGGGAACTCTACACTCCGAAATGGTTAATGATTTTGCCGTGAACTGCGATGCAGACAGCATATTACTTCTATCGTATAGTGATACTCAGCCTGCACGCTGGGACACAATTCAGGACAACCAGATTGTGACAGCAAGCGACGTAGGCATATCGCTGAATGCAGCTGATACGCTCGTTGAAGGTAATGTGATCACAAATATTACGCTAAACCAATCCCCATACCACTTGAACGGCCATGACGGGATTTATGTTGGAGACAATGGTAACTCAACCGAAGTCACCGTGGAAGGAAACCAAATCTACAACGCAACCGACTACGCAATTTCAACGGACGCCGACTACCCAAGCCTGGTCAGTAAAGCCATCATCATTACCGGAAACGAAATTGTTAGCTGCGGGGGTGCAATAGCTACCCAGTACACGAAAGGCGTAGACATCGCCAACAACGTAGTCCAATCAACTACCTACACGAATAAGCCCGCGATCGACATTAGGGTAGGAACCGTCGACGCCCTTGTAAGCACAAATAATCTGAACGACACCACTAGCGCGGCGATTCTTGCAGGGGCAAACGCTGTCCTCATCACAGGCAACGACGTTTTCGAAACCAACAACCACAAGCCCGAGTCAGATGCGATTGGATCCTATGCAAACAATGTCACAATTTCCAATAACGTCCTAGATTTTACGGCGACGACGCAAAGCGAAGAGGCCCTATACATTGATAGCAAGACCTACGGCGACCAAGTAATTGGCAACGTGATTCTTGGAAATGTTGCTAGTCTGCAAGGAACTGGCATAAGATGGGGTGGCACCAACACTGTGATTTCAGGGAATAAAGTTACTGGCTTTTCAACCTGCATTGGTCCAGAAGGTACACCTGTGAGTGGGAATGTTGTCAATAATGTTCTTTCGAAGTCTGAATGTGCGACTTCGATTCAGATTGCAGACAACTCAACTATTGTCGCGGAGAATATCGGTTTCAACCCCATAGGCGACATAGCTGATTTTCTGTATGTAGGAGGTTCGGGAGCTGGTGATGGGAACTTTATTTCACCCATCGGAACAACCTTCAATCTAGTCGCATCCACCACCTACACAATTACTACCACGCCCTGCACCATAATTATTCTAAAGAAAGGTTCAGGGTCAACCATTTCGATTGATGGACAACCTGCTTTCGCTAACGCAAATGGCTTAGCATTCTATTTGCCTCCTGGTCACACAATTGATTTCGGTCCATTCATCACGGCGCCATTAATTGAAGTGATTTTCAGTTGAACGAACTCTCAAGACTTCTCGATCGGTACCGAGGCGCCGACGAAGGCTTCCGCATTCCGATTGCAAGTCTACAATTCGATAGCCTCAGATTAGTAAGAAGCGAAATGCGCGTAATGCCGTAGGAAGTACATGCAAGCCAGTCAACATTCAGAATTTTGACTCAGTCCGCATTTAAGAACCAAGGTAAATTGCTTCCGCGAAGCAAAGCGGTTTCTCGTGATGAGTGGCGGCTGCATTGCCTCCAGTTAATGCTGTTCTAAACAAGAATGAGGGAGGAAGCGTTTTTCTTGGGATGATTGTAATTTGACTCACTTCCAATGGAAATGAACACGACGGCAGCCAGGACCAGATACAATATGCTCGAATGCAAAATATCTTATCAGGTTACACCACTTAATCCGGTGGTTTCGTCGGCGACAATTGGGACAATAGTGCGTGAAAAGTTGAGCCCGTTGCGTTCAAGCTATTACCAACTGCCCCTAACCAATGTTGGCTCAAGGATGATTTGAATTATGCAGGAGAAATATCACGTTGCACTAGTTGGTGCGGGAGTCATTGCACAGGAGCACCTACGAGCACTCAGAAATATGAAGGAAATGAAGGTGGTCGCGATATGTGACACTGATGAACGAAAGGCCGCCCAGATGGCTAGCGAATGGGGTATCGAGAAACACTACGTAGACGCTTCTTTGATGCTCCGTGAGGAGACCCCCTTCATAGCCTCGATTTTGACTCCCCCCCAGACTCACGCTGAGATAGCAGTAGATGCTCTGAAGCTCGGCACACGTGTCCTAATAGAGAAACCTATGACATTGACAACAAGCGATGCTCAATTGATTCTTAACACGCTGCAGCAAGGCAAAGGCAAGATGACTGTCGTGTACCACTATCTGCTCAGTAGAGTCGTCCAAGAAGCTTTGATGAACGTAAAGAGGGGAGAGTTGGGAGAGATCTTGGGCGTTACAGTAACGCTTGTCGCAGGACCCAATGAGGATGTGATGGGGTCAAATCCAAACCATTGGTGTCACAAGCTAACCGGGGGTAGACTTACGGAAATGCTCCCGCACCCAGTCTATGTTTTGCAAGCGTTCTTGGGAGATGACTTGTTAGTTGATTCAGTCTATGCAACTAAGCGGGGAAGCCGAGCTTGGATGCCGGCCGACGAGCTTCGCGTAATGTTGCATTCATCGATGGGAACCGGTCATGTCTACGTTTCATTTAACGCTGCGCGAGTTGCGGAGCTTGTAGACGTTTATTGCACAAAGAAGATTTTGAGGATTGATTTAACCAACCAAACACTGATCGCAATGGGTCGTAGAACTCCGGGGAGAGTTCAATCCGCCACCGACACACTTAATCTGGCTGGCAAGCTTGTCCTTGCCGATGCAAAAAATGTGTCCCGCTTTATGCTAGATGCTTACGGAGCCTATGCCTTTCGGCGCGCTTATCGATCTCTGATCGATGGCACAGAAGAAGACGCCAGTGCTCGGATTAGTCCAAACACAGCATACAAGACCGTTGAAATTGTTGAGCGTATTTCAAAGCAAATTCAGACTGCTATAGTGAATGGTTAGGGCGCAAAAAGAACAGTCGATTGTCGTTCGTGCGATCAGACGTCGATCTGGCCCCGCCAAGTCTAGAACGCTGATGCCTTTAGCTTCCTGTTGGGAGGCTTGAGAATTACCAGTCCAACTCGTCTACTTGTTCGTTTTCAGACTCTCAAGCACATCGTCTTCAAGCATCTGAGCAATTCGTTCGCCGGAGAAAGCACTCGAAATGCGTCGGCCTGTTCTAGGATCGAGCGATTCATGCTCACTCATGGCTTTCATAACAGCGTTGGATATTTCGGTCGCGCTGACTTGGTTAATGTATTGCGCGAAATTTGCGCTGCCGAGTATCCATCTGTGACCGGGTATGTCTGTGACTATCGCAGGTTTGTTCATTGCCAAGTACTCAAGCAGCTTTGTGGGACATTGGTATCGCCACCACGAATTGTCGGGGAGTGGTACGATACCTAAGTCACAAATGGCGACGTAAATTGGGACATCCCGGTAGGGTACGGGTTCATGCAGTCTGATGTATCCATCGAGGTCATTCGTCGAAACATACTCCTGTATTTCGGCTTTAGCAGAGCCATCTCCCAGCAGAAACAGCGTAGTTTTCACGTCTTTTTCTTTCAATAACTTAAACGCCTTCACGGTTTCCATGACTCCTCTTGATTTGGTCAACACGCCGTGGTGTAGGACAACAAATCGTCTTGACAATGCGAGCTTTTGACGTATGCTGCGAGCAGACGCTCGAAGACTCTTCGCCTCCGAATCGAAGAGGCGCATATTGATGGTGGACGGCCAAGTTCCTATCTTGTTGGGTGGAATGTGTAGTAGTTTGGAATAGTGTTGTCCCATCATGGGGCTTATGAAGTAGATTCGGTCAAAGAGGACTCCTGCAAGTTTCACTGAAGTCATCCAATGAAAGATAGTTATCATCGATCGAAGAGTACCTCCAGTTTCTACCGGATTCGAAGTAACTCGGAGGATGAGTACGGGGTGATGGTTAACTAAGCGATTGATGAACAGAATTAGGCACAGGATAGGGGTGAGAGTTGAGCAGTCCGTAATCAACGCATCGAGTTGGCCGATTCTTCGTATTAGTCGAAAGGCGACGATCATCTGAAAGACTAACAAAGCGATGATGGAAGTGCTCCTTCGTACATACACGGGTTCGAGTTTCAGCCTTTCGCCGGCCGTTTCCTTTGACCTTGGTAGGCCGAGAGTTGCCCCCATTAGAGTTACTCTATGACCCTGACGTGCTAACGCGACCAACTCATTGAGTTCAGATTCCACAGAGAGATCGGCGAAGGTGACATCGGAAAACTTGTACTTGACTTGCAAGTATCTCAATGGTCGCGGTCTAGGTACCCTCCCATGATTCTCCATAATCAACCACTATCCTCGCATTGAATTCTCTTCGCTTAGGCAAGCGTTACCGTTGCGCTGGGGCTGAACGCCGTTATCGTTTGGCTTTTACTCCGTCAACATAAATCGAGAGACCTTTTTCGAACGACGTTTGCGGTGTCCAACTAAGTACAGATTTTGCTTTCTCGATGCTAGTCCTTACACCAGCAAAATCACCCGGCCTTGGGGGTTCATGTTTGATTGGGAAGTTGCCCAATATCTTTGTGAGCATTGTAACGATGTTTGATACGGTGACGAATTCCCTGCCTGCGATGTTAATGATTTGTTTGCTGGCTGCCGGTTTCATGGCTAAGGTGTGCGCCTCTGCCAGATCGGTTACGAAGATCCAGCATCGTCCTTGTGTTCCGTCACCAAAGATTGTTATCGGTTCCTTGTTTATCGCCCTTCTAGCAAATGCGGCTATTGCCATATTGCTTCGCATTCTAGGGCCGTATGGTATGTCGTATCGCAATATCGTGTAGGGGAGGGAATGGGTCTGCCCCCAGGAACAGACGAGGTGTTCTTGGCCGATCTTTGTTTTGGTGTAGACGTCTCCGGGTATTGAGAGTGGTGTCTCTTCAGTCACCTCTCCACTTGCCTTACCATATACCCAGACGCTTGAAGCCAGGATAAATCGTTCCACTTCACGGCCGGAACAGGCCTCAAGTAATTTCAGCGTGCCGAGTTCATTCACGTTAAGACAGAGTTCAGGGTCCGTTAAGGCCACGTTGACATCCGCCACGGCAGCGAGGTGAAAGACCATTTCAACGTCCTGCAATGCTTCGTAAACGTCATCATTCGAAAGAAGATCTCCCTGAAACCACTCAACATCAGTTCGCAGTGGCCGCGCCTTGTCGAACACTCTAACAGTTAGGCCCTTGGCAGCCAACGCGTCTGTTACATGACTACCGATAAAACCTGAACCGCCTGTAACTAGGGCAACCAAGTAGTATCAACTCATTAGCTTACTGAGGACTTCCCGCGTAACGTCAATCGTCGAATTAACCTCTTGGTCAGTCATCTGACTGAAAATTGGTGGATTCACCATTCTCTGGCATAGGTCGTCAGCAGTTTCGAAACGAGTTCCGTTTTGTAGGAAGTCTTTGAAGGCGGGTTGCAGGTGCAAGGGCGGCCAGTAGACTTCTCCACCGTAGGCTACTCCCCGTTCTCGACACTTTGCTTTGAACTCGTCCCTTTTCACGTTCTTAGGAAGGAAGTAAGTGTACTTGTAGAAGTTGTTCAATTGATTCGGGGGAGTTACTACACGTGAAATTCCGAGGTTTTCAAGGGTCTTGTCGTACATTCTCGCGATCGCATTCCGTCTTTGAATGAACTCGGAAAGGTGGCGAAGCTGCACTAGGCCGATGGCAGCGCTGATTTCCGGCAATCTCCAATTGTACCCTAAACGCACGATTCTGTTGCTACTGAAACTTTCCTTGCCTTGATCTCTCATAATTCTAGAGGCTGTGGCGACTTCTTCGCTTTTTGTGGTTATCATTCCGCCTTCTCCGGACGTGATTATTTTAGTGGGATAGAAGCTGAAACACCCTGCAGCCCCCAAGTTACCTGCTTTCTTGTTTCCAATCATAGATCCATGCGCGTGTGCTGCATCTTCTAACAGGAATAGGCCTTTCTCGTCACACAGTTCTCTCATGCTGTCGATGTCAGGGCAGATTAGTCCTCCTATATGCACCGCTATGACACCTTTTGTCCGGGGAGTTAGAGCGCGTTTCACGATATCTGAGTCAATTGTTAGGCCATCACGACTGACGTCCGTTATGATTGGTGTTCCGTCCGCAAAAATTACGGCCGCGGCTGTTGCACCGAAAGTGTTGGTTGGAAGTATGACTTCACCGTTCTTCAAACCCAGTGCTCGAAGTGCAATCTCAAGTGCGCTGGTACCTGAGTTCACGGCCACTGCGTGTGGCACGTCCACGAGCTTGGAGAACTCGCTTTCAAATCTCTTTGTATACTCGCCAAGCGTAAGCATTCCAGAGCCGAGTATCTTACCTACGTCGCCTTTGATCTCTTCAATGTCTGATTGAGAGAAACAGGGTTTTGCGGGTGGTATGAAAACTGAAGTCATTTATGGCCCTCGCCTTTCGCGGTTCGAGAAAGTGTCTATGGCGGAACTGGATAATTAACTTGAAGTTCTTGCTTCTGAAAAGCGTGAACGAAGTTCTAGCTCTAGACGAATTGAATCGCGTTTCAGGTTAGTGTGCATGAGCATTAGCGTCTAGTATCTAGTCATCTTCTTCACAAATTAGGTGACGCGAGAACTTGAACTGCATGTTCGTCGCATAATCGAGTGCCTCTGCAAAACCTGAAAACGATTCCGATGGTACAGTGGCCTTCTATTCCTATACTGGGATAACACACAATAAATGCTTAAACCATCCTCGTATTGGAGACCATCGTGCAAACTGTTCGGATAGGAATTGTGGGTTGCGGAGCAGTTGCAACAGACTACTACGCCTCGGCTCTTGAGAAATTTCCTGAAGTACTGGACAAGTTGTGTCTGGTGGACCCGAATCGAAACGCGGCTAAAGCACTGGCGGGGAGACTGAATCATGGACAGGTTTTCGAAGAGTACCGAGACATAACAAACAAAGTGGACGGCGTCGTTGTTGCCGTGCCGCACTCGCTGCATTACAAGGTTGCCATGTTCTTCTTGAAGGCTGGAATTCATGTTCTCTGCGAGAAGCCGCTAGCGGAAACCACCAACGAAGTTCAACAGCTCAATGAAGCGGCGGCTGAGAATGAAATCGCGCTCTGCGTGGACAACACCAGGAGGCTATATCCATCTCTCAAAAGAACGAAGGAAATGATAGACGCTCACCAGTTCGGCGACTTGGCATCCATAGATTTCTACGAGGGGCGTAGGTTCGATTCACCGAGTTCCGCGGGGTTCTACGTGAACCCCGAAGTGTCCTCAAAAGGGGTCGTGTTGGATATTGGGGCCCATGTAATCGATTCGATCTGCTGGTGGGTAAACAAAAAACCACAGCTAATCCTTGGTCAAGATGATTCGTATGGGGGACCTGAATCAGTGTCATTGATTACGGCATCTGCTGGTCAATGCAAGATTCGGTTATTCCTGAATCGTTTCTTCGATCTTGAGAGTCGGTTTGATGTTAAGGGAGACTCGGGCTCTGCTCATGGCAAACTATCAGAATGGAACAGAATAAGTGTGACTGACCGTTCGGGAAACATCGCCGTTCAGAACATCAGAACTGACATGAAGTCTTATGAGGACTGCTTCGTACGAGTGATTTCAAATTTCGTGAACGTTATAACTTCTCATGAGAGGCCGCTGGTTTCCGGAGAGGACGTAGTTAACTCAATCGGTATGATTGAAGACTACTATCGAAAAAGAACCAGATTCTCAATGCCGTGGTATGAAGGCCCGAGAGTTTCGTTAGGAAGTACGCATAAGGTCTTGGTCACCGGCGCTACCGGTTTCGTCGGTGCCCGGGCTGTCGAGGTACTTCACATGAACAACCATGACGTAACGGCCGGAATAAGGCGCTGGTCGAGTGCGGCACCGCGTAGGACGGTTTCCGGTGAAATTTCGGAAATTTGATTTGATGGACAAGAACGAAATCTCAAAGGCTCTGGACGGAGTCAACGAAATCGTCCATTGTGCGATAGGTCCAAAAGGCGTGACCGAAGAAGGGACGAGAAATCTATTGGACGCGGCCCTGGGCAAGGGGGTTAAGCGTTTCGTCCATTTGAGCACGGCAGAGGTATATGGTCACGTCGATGGGACCGTCGATGAGAGCACCCCGTTTGCATACACTGGGGATGACTACAATGAGTCCAAGATAGAGGCGGAGAAGATATGTTGGGAGTACATCGAACAAGGAGCCCCAATAACCATCCTCCGTCCGTCGATCGTCTATGGACCGTTCAGCAGGAACTGGATCATACAATTCGCAAAGGCGATCATTGCACGGGAGCTCTTCGCGTACGGAGAGAGTCGCGGAATCTGTAATCTAGTGTATGTGGACGACTTGGTGAGGGCAATCGTGTCGGTTCTGGAGCAGGAGGCCGACGATAGGGCAGGCTTTCAACATAAACGGCCGCGAGGTCGTTACGTGGAACGAGTATTTCCAACGCCTCAATGGAGCCTTGGGGTTTCCTCCAATTGAGGAGACGGGTAAGACAGACTTGAGATCTCGGGTAGCTATGAAGGAAGCTCTCGGTGTCGCCTCCAGAACTTTGGGACCGCTAAAGCTAGCCGCCGCTCATTTTGAAACGCGGAAGAAGGCTGATGTCATCGTTGAAGAGACTTGAATCGATCTCCCCTTCAGAGAGCGACCTCGAAGTGTACGGGCGAGGCGCAATTTATTCAGGAGACAAAGCGAGGAGACTGCTAGGGTTTGACGCGACTTATTCACTCGATGAAGGCTTAAGAAACTCGATCGAGTGGTTCAGAAATCAAGGATTCTTGGGGCCTCCATAACTGCCGACAAGGATATGGTCGTGCAACCTTTGAAGAGCCCAATCGACCTCGTCGAGGGCAACTTGCGATGCTATCTTTTTGTGGAATAATTGTCAATGAAGGCCGGAAACAATAGAATAGAGGATAATGGCCGCATGAGGAAGAATTCTAATGTGTCGATTATAATTCTGACAAAGAACTCTTCTTCGACGTTAGAGGCTTGTCTAAAATCTATTTGCGGCCAGGAGCCGGGGGAAATAGTCGCCGTGGATATGCTCTCAACGGATGATACTGTCCAAATTCTCAAACGGTATAATGCGTCTATCCTAATCAACGACGGTAAATCTATAGGGTATTCAAGAGCACTCGGAGTCAAAGCTTCCCTAAAGCCACTAGTGATGTTCGTTGACAGCGATGTTGTGTTGGAGCCCGGCAGCACTAGCACGATGGTTTCTGAGCTGGCGGAACATCACTGGGCCGGCATTAATGCGAAGGTATTCAGCCTTCGGAACGAGACATATTGGCAAAGGGCCGAAGACGAAAATTTCATGTCATTCAACCAGGAAGGACCTAAGCATCATATTGGGATGGCCGCTTCGCTTTTCAGAAGAGATCTGCTGACAGAATATCCATTTGATCCCGCTCTAGAATTTGCGTGCGAGGATAAAGACGTCTGTGAACGCCTTCGCAATGACAAATATGTGGTCGGTGTCTCGTCCGCCGTAGCATATCACTTACACCGGCGTGAGTTCCGAGCATTCTTCAAGCAGCGATTTCGCTTCGGCCGTGGGGACGCACAGTTTGCTCTCAAATCCGGATCGATTCCAATTGCGTTTGAAATGACGCGGGATGCCTTGTACCAAATTGTCAAAAGTCTGTTTACACTGAAGTTTAGAATGATTCCGTTTTGGGCGGTTTCTGGTCTGGCCGAAACGGCAGGGGCGTTGCTAGGGCTTTCCTCGAGGTATGAAATGCTTAGGAGCGCGGCCACGTGAGCGAATTAAGTCTGGACGATATGTGTTTCAGGTGAAAATTGCCTTGTCGATTCCTTCTCAACGAGCCTAACGTCGAGCACATTTATCGAGTTCGGTCGTGGTAACGAATAGTACCGTCGTCCTCTACAAGTTCTTTTATGCGTTTCTTCTACATCTGCTAATGTATTCGTCTCACGTCGACTGCAAGTTGAGAGAAACCAAATGAGGATGGAGTGATGACTTCCGAAGAGTCGCAAGAGACTCTAACTGTTTTTCCTCGAGTTTCAGTGGTTATACTCAATCACAATGGCCTTGCATATATGGGGGAAGAAAAACTCAAGGAGTGCCTGGATTCCGTCATCGAATGCGACTACCCTCATTTGGAAACGATATTTGTCGATAATGGATCAAGCGACTGCAGTGCCGTTTTTGTTGAACGTAACTACGGAAGCAAGGTTGCCGTCATTAAGAACGATCGTAATCTTGGAATCGCTGAAGGCTTTAATTCGGGGATTAGGGCCTCGAGAGGTGAATGTCTAGCTCTGATCTGTAATGATATGGTTGTGGATCGCAGCTGGCTTAGACCCATTGTGAAGCTCATGCAACTGGATCCACGCGTCGGCGTGTCGGGGTGCAAGATGCTAGCGTTTGGGACTAAGTCGATTGATTTCATAGGTGGTGACCTGTACTTATGTGGAAGAGTGAGGGTTATTGGACTCGGAGAAATCGACACCGGGCAATATGACAGAAATGTTTGCGATTTCGATTATGTCGGGGGCGCCATGATAGTAAAACGGTCGGTCATAGATCAGGTCGGCCCGTATGATTCTGATTTTGCGATATATCAAGAAGATATTGATCTATGCCTTCGTGTGCGCGAAGCAGGTTACAGAGTGGTTTACGTTTTCGATTCCGTTCTTTGGCATAGACGGCAGGCTACCATCGGCAAGATGAATCAATTTTTCACCGATTATTCGGCAAACAGGAATAGGATTTGCTCAAACCTAATTCATTTTGGTGTTGGGAGACTATTTTCCTCGTTCCTGATCGATTTTATCTGGTTTACGATGGAGCCTAGAGCGAGCGGAAAGACGTTGCTGCTGAGGGCCTACGCATGGAATATCAAGCATATAGCGGCTACATTAAGCAAACGTAGACGACGAGGCCGGTCGCCGACTTATGGATGCAAGGTCTGTTTACATCCCTTCATACTTTCAGCTCCTTCCGCTTTTCGAAGGTGGGTGCGAAAGACGATTTTCTCCCGGCGTGGAGCACCAGTCGTTATGAGCCGCTTTCCGTGACGAAACCCCTTAGGTAATATGTCATATACAAAATGGTTGTCAACGCATCGGCGTCAGGGCAGATGCTAACTGGTCGTGAAGATTCGATCAGGGGACAGTTCAATCCGACGTCGTGCTCGACGGACAAGTACAAATAGACACACAACGATTCACCGTAGATGTCGATTAGGGAAGTTCCATGGTTAGAGTGCTAGTTCTTGGAAGTGCGGGGACAGTCGGGCGTCCCTTGGTTGAAGAACTCACCAAAAGGGGACACGAGGTGTTTACGAGCGACTTCCACCACTCTTACAATCCTCGGCATACGCGATGCGACATCTCCAAATTCCGCCAGGTTGAATCCTTGCTGAATCAAAGCTTCGACTACGTGTACAACCTCGCTGCCGAGTTTGGGAGGAAGAACGGCGAAGACTTCTATGAACAACTCTGGGAGACCAATGTCATAGGATTAAAGAATATTCTCCGGGTGCAAGAGTCCAAGCCTTTCAGGCTCATTCATTTCTCCTCATCGGAAATCTACGGAGAACCCCAGCTTCCTACTGGAACACTTCTTTCCGAGGAGTTGTCTGAGAAGATCCCACTGCAACAGAAGAATGATTATGCGATCTCGAAGTGGGTTAACGAGCGTCAGATTAGAAATTCGAGTGAACGGTGCGGAACTGAGACAACGACGGTGAGGTTGTTTAACCTGTATGGTCCAGGGGAGTACTACACGCCGTACCGTAGCGTCGTGTGCCTGTTCATCTACCGTGCAATGCATGACTTGCCGTATCAAGTGTTTTTGGATTACAAACGAGTGTTCATGTATGTTGATGACGCAATCCGGACACTGGCAAATATCGTTGATAGGTTCAAGCCGGGTGAAGTTTACAATATCGGAGGGGAGGAGTATGTGGATGTTAAATCTGCCTCGGACATGATTCTTCGATATCTGGGCAAGAATGATTCTTTGGTAGAATACTTGTCTGAAGACAAACACAATGTTGTCAGCAAAAGGCCTGACATAACAAAAGCAAAACATGACCTAGGACATAACCCGGCGACTCGACTTTCGGAAGGAATACCGAAGACGATCGAGTGGATGGGGGGTATCTACCATAGGCCCAAGGTAGTTTCAGGTTGAATGATTCTGTATCTTCACTCCTCGGAAAGGGCGCTCTATCTGAGGGAAGAGTGGCTCAGAAGATAACTGCGAAGAAACTCAGGGTCGGTGTGATAGGCTTAGGGCAGATAGGGCTCATGACTGCCACGGTGGTGGCTTCGAGAGGCTTCACAACTGTGGGGGCGGATGTGAATAGGAGAATCGTTTCCAAAGTCGCATTGGCCAAGACTCACATTGACGAACCTGGTCTTGACAAACTGCTCAAGAGTAACATCCGGTTGAGAAGACTCAGCACGACTACCGATGTAGAGCAACTTACGAAGGAATCTGATCTTCTGATTGTATGTGTTCAGACCCCGTTATCGAGAGAAGGCAGACCTGATCTGTCCTTCCTCGAACAAGCATGTAAGTTGCTGGGTAGAAACCTGAGCCGAGGGAAGCTGATCTCCGTGGAGAGTTCGATTCCACCAGGAACTACAGAGAACTTCATAGCCCCAACAATTGAAGGTGAATCCGGGCTTAAGTGCGATTCTGATCTCTGGTTAGCACATTGTCCCGAGAGATTGTCTCCTGGAAGAGCGCTTGAGGAGCTTCGCAAAGGTCCGAGGGTGGTCGGTGGATATAACGAGTCAAGCGGCAACATGATTTCGCGTTTCTATAGAGAAATAACAGAAGGCGAATTGCTGGTTACGGACGCGCGGACGGCTGAAGTGGTGAAGCTTGCTGAGAACGCGGCCAGAGATGTTGGGATAGCGTTTGCGAATGAGCTTGCACTATTGTGCGAGAGGTTGGGCGTTGACGCTTCAAGCGTCATCAATCTGGCGAACTCTCATCCGCGGGTGAGAATTCTCCAGCCTGGGCCAGGGGTTGGGGGGCCATGCTTGCCGAAGGACCCTTTCCTTCTCACATTCTTTGCTGAGGCGATGGGCTTTCGCCCGAAACTGATACGTGCGGCGAGAGAAGTCAACGATGCTATGCCCGAGCATGCAATCGAACTCGTTCAACAGGGGCTTGCGGAGGCGAGGAAGCACATCAAGGGTAGCAAGGTTGCGGTGTTAGGCACAGCCTACAAAGGTAACGTTAGGGATACGCGTGAAAGCCCCGCAAGACTTGTGATTAGAGGTCTCCTCGGAATGGGCGCGAAAGTGACTGTCTTTGACCCTCGCGCTGACGAATCCTTCGGCGCTCCGCGCGCTCGGACGATTCAGGGAGCGGTGGTGGGAGCTGATTGTATCATCATTCTCACAGAGCATGATGAGTTCAAGGGAATGAAACTCCGGAATCTGGTCAAAGCAATGCGTGTCAAACCGGTTCTGGTTGATACTAGGCACTTGATTGATCCAACAAAGGCTACTGAGGCTGGGTTCATCTTTAGGGGTGTCGGCTACGGGCTGATTCATCGTCCTCAAATACCCACACAACTCTTTCGGCCGTGGACATGACCGCGAACTCATGCGCCGAATACTTGGTATCTACAATTTGACCTCAAGAGACGCTGCAGTCGTTTCTGGGCCGTTTTTGGAGAGGTAACGCGTTCCAAATTAACCGCAACTGCGCAGATAGCTTCCGAGGTGAACCGTGAAAATGCGGCACATAATGTGCATCGTAGGAACTCGACCTGAGATTATCAAAATGGCACCGGTCATAAACGGGTTCTCAGGCAGGAGAAACGTGAAGCTAACAGTCATTCATAGCGGACAGCATTATGATATGGAGATGTCTGAGTTCTTCTTTCAGGAATTCGAGCTATCCGCTCCCGACTTCAATCTGAAGATTGGGTCAGGGTCACATGCGAGACAGACTGGGCAAATGCTCGAAGGATATGAGAATCTGATTGAACGTCATCGACCCGACATCGTGCTTGCAGAAGGTGACACAAATACAGTGCTCGCAGCGGGTCTCGCGTCCGTCAAACTAAATACGTGTTTCGGACACGTTGAGGCTGGCCTACGATGCTACGATCGAACCATGCCAGAGGAAATCAACCGCACGATCGCTGATGCATGCGCGCAGCTCTGTTTTGCTCCAACTAAGCGGTCAGCAGAAAACCTCTTACGCGAAGGTATCGCCCCCAAAAAGATTCATGTCACTGGCAATACGATCGTTGAGGTCTGCTTAGCACAAACAAAGAAAGCTCACAAGAAGTCCAACATTCTTGAGAGTTTTGCTCCGGATAATGAAAAACCATTAGTATTGGTAACTACACATCGAAGCGAGAACGTAGATAGCCCCCGAAGGCTTCATAACATAATATCTGCCCTTCTGCGCCTACAGGATTGTCAAGTCATTTTTCCTGTTCATCCAAGAACCCGAAACAAGCTACGTAGG
Organism: Candidatus Bathyarchaeota archaeon; assembly: GCA_963733055.1. Taxonomy (GTDB): domain Archaea; phylum Thermoproteota; class Bathyarchaeia; order 40CM-2-53-6; family 40CM-2-53-6; genus FEN-987. Next base: position 944,370 of record CAVTBR010000001.1, on the reverse strand, counting down.
TTCAACTTGCTTAGAGCCTTGCAACGATCCACACACATTAAGGTAACAAAACCACTTGGCTACTGGGACTTCCTTCGTTTGTTAGAAGCGTCAAGAATAGTCCTTACGGATTCCGGTGGCGTTCAAGAGGAGGCATTAACACTAGGAGTCCCCTGTTTGACCTTGCGTTATAGTACTGAGAGGCCTGAAACAATCGAAGCGGGTGGCAATGTCCTTGTTGGAACTGAAATGCCGGTAATAGTCAATGCATCAAGAAAACTCCTGCAAGACGAGACATTACGTTCCAAACTGCGTAACAATGAGAATCCACTCGGAGACGGAACAGCTTCGCGTCGAATCGTCGCAATATGCGCGGGTGAGCGCGAGAGTTTGCTTCGCTTAGAACCAACCAGCTACATGCCTGATGGATCAGCTTCCTATCGCCTCCTTAGTGTACGTAAACCGAGAAAGATACACGACTTACGAAAAGAACATCCGATGATTACCATAGAATTAATTTACGATTCACAAGGTTATCCAGTGGTGCCTGAGGACACAACATATCTCAAGAAAGGATGGCAAGTTCAGATTTTCGGGCAATTTTCGGATATAACACGGTTTGATCAATACCTTGCGTGAGTGGTTCAAGAAGAAACAAAGCAGAGCGCCGCATTTTTTACTTAATGACTCACACAAGTCATCGGTATCGACTCTGCTTGCAAACAAGTGAAGATGAGTTTCGCTGACCTTGACGGCTTATGAGGTTAAGTAAGAGAGAGAAGCAGTCGGCCAAGATCGAAACTTAGAATAGGGGAACATGCTCTGTCTGATTTATCATGGGTCTATTACCCTGGCTATTTACGGACTCGTTCATTATGAACAGTTTTGGGACGAACCATTGCCTCACGTTATTCAGTCGAAGCGATAGCAGAGAATCTGGAAGCGGATATCAAGGAGCGAAGCTGAGTTGAACATCATGGTCAAGAGTCCATCTTCTTCCGAACATTTTGTGCAGTGGTGCCTGGCGGGTTTTATGCTTGTACTATCATGCACAGGGATGTTAGCCGCATATTTCGACGCTCGAGGTACAATACTGATCATTCTCTTTGCGCTAGGTTCGACTGTATTCATTGTTCTGCTCAAGCACGATACGGACACCGCGGATAGTCTGTTCCTTGTTGCAGTCATGAGTATCAGTGTGTTCTTGTTGCTCTCAGGATCTTTGGCCTCAAGTAATCTGTCTGGAGCTGATGTCAACGAAGAGTTTTACTTATTTGTTCAAGTGCTGGAACACGGATCGTGGCTTTGGAATGCTGGCTTTGGAAACCTGCCTTACAATTCGGCTTTGAGCATAACGATTCTTCCAACGGTTCTAAGCATCGTTTCTTCTCTTGATGGATTGTCCATTTTCAAATTCGTTCTTCCCATACTCTTCTCGTTGGTTCCTGTGATACTTTACAAGTCCTATCGCCAGATTCTTGCTCCGTCAGCGAGCTTCATGGCTGTCTTTCTGTTCATATCCTATTACGCATTCTACGTTGACTTGCCATCTTTAGGGCGACAAGAGATCGCGGAAATCCTTTTGGTGTTATTGTTGATGTTCTCACTCTCGGGAAGTCGATCGAGCAGAGGTTCGGGAATAATCGTTACAATGATATTGTCACTTGGGCTAATTGTGGCGCACTATTCGGTAGCATATATCTTTCTGTTTCTTATGCTAATCTCGATCGCTGCCGCTAGAATATTTCCTGATCACGCCAAGCGGTTCCTGGACAATTTCACTCTTCTTCTGTGGGGCGTAGCAGCTCTCGCTTGGTATGCATACATTGCAGCCGGATCATCGCTTATTGGAGCCATCAGCTCTTTTTCATTAGTATTGGGTGGCTTGGGAGGTCTATCGAATCCGGTTACGCGGCCAGCGGAGGTCCAACTTGCATTAGGGTTGAATCCGACGGCTGGACCTCTGCACTTGTTGAACAGAGTCATACAATATCTAGTCATCATGAGTCTCATTATCGGGTTTTTCGTTCTACTAATGAGGAAAAATACTAACGCGGCCCAAAAAAAGATGCTTCCACTTATGGCGGGATCTTTGTTTCTCATCCTCGCCACTGTTGCTCTTCCATTCTTCGGAAGTCTGCTCAACTTCACGCGTTTCTTTCACATTGCACTTTTGTTCATTTCGCCTTGCTTCCCGATAGGTATTGAGTGGCTCATTTCCTCTGTCGGAGCAATATACCCGTCATACCTGCTAAACGTGTTCACATCACTTTTCCTGATAGGCCAGTGGCTGCGGCGATACTGTTCTCGTACCTCCTATTCACCTCTGGATGGGTCTGGGCGGTCGCCATGGACCCTCTCCCTACCGCAATTACTTTTGACTGGAATAGGATGAAAGATTCAAAAAACATCGACATGCAATTCGAATATTATGGATGGTATATTGTGGAGCCAGACAAGCAAGCCGCTTTGTGGCTCAAGGTGTATGGCTCTAATTCGCGGGTGGTGTGTGCGGATTACGTTTCGATACTTCATGTCCTAGCCGTCTACGGTAATCGAGACCCGATTCAAGGCGACAACTATGAACTGGGACAGGTCTCACTCGGGAAGTGCACTGCGTCGGGAAGCTATCTTTACTTAAGTCTATTCAATACGGTTTCGGGTTATGGGACAGGATACGGTGATGAATTGTGGCCCGTTGCCAAATACTCAAACGAACTCTTGAGTCAGAATAGAATCTTCTCTGACGGAGCTACTGTCTATCAACCTGCAGGAACATAAAGTCACATGCAACACGTCTGTCCGTTTCAATCAAAGACGCAACCGAACGACTCAAGATAACCGGTGTCAATTCGTGCAGTAGTTGGCTCTGATTAGCTCAAGAACTCCATTCTAATGTTTCTTCATATCCCTTCAAGAAGGTCGTGTATGGTTGCCATCCGAGGATGACTTTGGGGGTTTTGCAGCGATTCGTACGCAAACCCGCACGTCTATCAGAGATAGCCACCAAAATACACGCGGGGGATGCGTGCTCAGAGTGCCATAGTCGGTACGCGATCAGGGATTTTAGGAAAACTGCAGGAACCCTCTTGTCTACTTGGCTATGTTAGTGACGCATTCGAGCTTGAGTAAACTTCGACCTGGCAATGCTACCTGTGAAGAACTGGCCATAGGATTGCACAGTCGAAACACTCCCACCGTCATGAAAAACGTTGGCAAGAGACCAACTTACCTCAACATCACGTTGGAAGCGCCCTTTGCCGCGCAATTGCTGATTAGGTAAAAATGGGATGACACTCGGAAACGGCTTTTAATACTCAAATATGTCTGTCGCACAACGTCGTATTCGATGAGGATCAAACGACGCGGCGATATCGAATGACAGAGAGCGTCGAAGGCCCAATCACCAACCTTAGGACGGCTAGAGAGCGTTCTTCTCTACGACGTCGTGCGTATCTCTACTTCTGTCGTCAGTTGAAGCTTGAAATTTCTAAGTTGAAGGCAAAAGGTATGGTTGAATGGGCATATTCTTCAATTTGTTTCTTACTGCTCTTCTTGGCTTCAAAACTGCACATTATATTTCTGAGAGCCCGAGGTTATGAAATTGATTTCTCTGTCATGCTCGCAGGTGAGAATCGCTTTGTACAAGATCGCAAGGGAGCGATTCTTATTCGGAAAGGATGCTACATCGGCCGCGGGGTAATAATACGTTGTGCCTCCAATGGGATGGTAGACATTAAAGAAAGAGTTAGTGTTCATGACTCTACAGTAATGGATATCGAGAATAAGTTGGAGATTGGTGAGGACGCACTAATTGCGTATAGATGCTGCATAATTGATTATGATCATTCATTTGGTGACGTGAACAAACTCATCGGGGAACAAGGGAATCTTGGAAAAGGAGTGACCATTGGCTCAAATACTTGGATAGGTGCCAACGTAATCGTTTTGAAGGGAGTCACAATTGGAAAAGGTTCTGTAGTGGGGGCCGGCTCGGTGGTTACAGAGGACATAGCTCCGAATTGCGTTGCGGCAGGGGTCCCCGCCAGAGTCATTAGAAAACGAGCATAGTTATCGTGGCAAGGCTGGTGCACACACCAGTCTGGTTCAAATCTGGACGCCTGCACCGCGCCACCCACGTCCCCAAATGAGAAGTCATATGCGCTCGACATTTCGCATCTCCTTTGCGCTGTTCTTTCGTCGCCTGCCCAAGATCCATTCGCTAGCGAAGACAAGAAGCGAGGAAACAACACAAATCCACGTAAGGATATCGAGCGACTCGAACAAATATGATGGTTGACTCGACACACCGAATGTGGTCACATAAACCAGACCAGCCAATCCGACCGAAATCAGTATCATGTCAGGGCAACGACAAGAAGCAGCCGACTCTTTCCAAAAGCCTATGATAAACCGGATAAATTTCGTGCCGCCGGCATAGGCAGCCGCAACCCCATAGATCTATTAGCCCATCTCGTGGGGTGATAGGATATTCCAAACGCAACAAATATACTGCCGAAGATAAAGTAGATTACCACAACAGAAAGATGATTTATTGTAGAAACATGAAGCGATTGGCTGATACGCATCGGCTGAATGAGGTGTGAAAAATCGCTTGAATTTGCTACCTTTCTTTAAGAACTTCTTCAACCGTCTCAATGGTTATCTCCAATGGTAGGTAATGCGTCGTCTACGCTCGGTTGCTAGGTCTGTTTACTTGCGTTTGGTGCCTGATCCTTTGGTTTCCTGTACAATGACTATCGTCCTTTTCGACTCACGAGGTTAAGCCTATTTCTAGGGGTTGCTGGCCTACCTACGACTACAATCGTATGTTGATCGTTAATCCACTTCAAGAGAATGATTTCCATGGTTGTTTTCTTGTAGATTGCCAATACATATCGGAAAGAGAAGCCTCGGGTGTGACTTCCGAAGGTGGCATACCCCCTAATGATCGGACTCAGCAACTTACTCTCTCGCATTCTTTTTCTAACAACGGCAGGATATTTATCAAGGATCAGATCTCTGATGCCTATGACCGCCCTCAAGCTCACGTCTCGATCTTGGAACGCTTTCAGCCAGTAGCCCATATCATGATGCTTCCAAGTTATGAAAGAAATTCCGTTTCTCTTTTTTAGTATTCGATACACCTCTTGCATCACTATTTCTGGATTAGGGGGGTACTGCATTGCTTCAACGCAATCCAGAGCATCTACGACATCATCCCGGATACTTAGATGTTCTATGTCACTGAGTAACAGTCCTGCACCTGTTTTCTTGCAAAGCATAAGGTTTTCTCGGTTTATGTCAACACCAACGACCATTCTGGCACCGTTCATTCGGTACGCCTCTAAGTAACCTCCCATTCCGCAGCCTACTGAGAGACAGGTTTTTCCTTCCGGCTGCAGTACTTTCATGGAGAAAGATCGGAGCCTCGCAACCTCCGAGGGATATTTATTCACGTAATCCGAGAATGTACCTTTGGCCGAAGTCTCAAGGAAGGATCTCCTGACCCGCTCGCTCTCGATCTTCTCGTAAGGCATGGAGGAAAAATCAGGCTAGTATCTCTTATCCGTTGTGAGAGTTGGATTTTCATGCGAATTGGGTTAGTGAATATCTTCGATCTTCTTGATAGGTGTCTTATGCAGGGTAGTGTTGATCTTGCTAATCCTCTTGCTTGCTTTGGAGGCAACTATGATTCTGATCTTGATAGACCTACGTGCAGGTCCTGTCATGAGCGTAGAGGACTGCCGGGGGTGTCGCCCCAAGCTGCCCGTCGATCGATCAAATTTGACCCGTTGTCGTTTGAGTAATTTTGTGTGTTTAAGCTGGTGAGGGTAACTGAATTTGAACCGTAATATTCATTCGGAAAATGAAGGCGATGATGTCTATCTATCGGGGTCCCGCTGGGACCAAGTTGAACCAGAGTTGAAGCCACGCTATTCTCTGTTGGCCATCGTTCGACCAGCCCGGCTGGAAATTGTTGGAGTCAACGTTCCATGTCCAGAGTTCAAAGATTAGTCTGAAGCTGCACGAATTGATTCCGGGGCAAACAGGTGAGTTCTCAAATACATAAGTCGCATTGTCTATTGTAAACGAATGGATTCTTAGATGTCCGTCCGTCGTTATCGTGTAGTTCGCAATTTGCCAATCAAATGGAACGCTCCAAGTTTCGTTGTTCAGTATGAAATGTTTGAATTCGGTTATCAGGGGAGCTGGCGAGGCTTGTGCCAGGGTATCGTTAGGGGAATTGATTGTTTGATTGCCCAGTTTCACTAGGATCGAAACGTACTGCAGTGAACCCATATTGTTTACTAGCTCAAGATTCCACTGAACGTTTTCGCCGAGCTTGAGACTAGATGAATTATTCGGATAGTAGTTACCCGCTGTTCCAGTAGATCCGAGCATGTATAACTGAAAGAATTTCTCGCTAGGCCTCGGAATGGTGGTTGCGTATGCAACGCTTTCTAAGACGATGAGTAACGTCAGGAAGACCGGCAGTAGGCGAATGATCCCGCTCCTGGAGCCCAATCAATTCACTATTCCGTCATCTTAGAATGATTTTCATCTGAAATGTTCGCTTAACTCGATATCTGCGCCGGAGCAAGGTGCCATAATGGTACACGACAGTTACGATTACCGCTCCGACAACACCCGAAGAATAGGCGACAAGATGGTTGATGGAGGTTCTCTGTGACGCTCTGGTCGTGATTTCATTCGATTGCATATCTATACTCGTCAGTGTATTGTTGATTTGCTCGGTAAGTTGTGCTCTCTTGCCCAGCTCTTGAGGAGACAAGTTTTGCAACTCAACCTGTATCCCAATTATCGTGTTGAGCTGGACAGCTAGTTCTCTCATTTCGTCAGGGTTCGCTCCTGACAACTCAGCTGCTTGTACGTCTTGAATCGCTTTGCTCAACTGCATTTGAGAATTGACAGATTGCGAGGTCACCGAAGCCGATTGCACGAGCACAACGATAGCGACGAATGAAAGAGAAAACACCAGCAGCGCCGAGACTCTAATCATGAAAGTCGACAAGCGACATATCCATTCTAGAGGTAAATTAGGTTCACGGCTAATAATGCGAACATGTTAATCATGGTTAGCATGGAAATCCATACCCATCAAGATTGATTCAAGTATCCACACGCATAAAATATAGCAATATCGGTGGGGATTCGCAAAAGTGAAAACTGCGAAATCACGAGATTCTGACGTGAGCCTCGACGATCGAGCTTTGCAAATACTCGAAAGAAATAGTGCAACCAGCGTGCGCGCGCTCTACGAGCTACTCAGGGTTGAGATTCCTTCACTCAGTGAATCGGAATTAGCGGATACACTCTGGAGATTGGCTGACCAAGGTAAAGCTAAGTTGGAAGACATTCCACTCGAAGCATCATTTGGTCAATATCTGCTACTTTGGGAGAGAAATCTCTGGCTTTACGGAACATTGATCATCTCGTTCGCTGCCATTTTCACAGTCTATGCGGTGCCAGTTCAATTTCCATTTGTGGTTCTTCGGTGGGTCCTGGGGTCGATATTCGTTCTCTTCATACCAGGCTTCGCGACGGTTGAAGCTCTGTTTCCCAGAGGCAGTGAATTGAATTCAATCGAACGCTTCGCGTTGAGTATTGGATTAAGTTTAGCCTTGACGATGTTTACGGGCGTGTTGGTTAACTACACACCATGGGGAATCAGCTTGACTCCCATCCTTATCGCGCTCAGTCTGCTCACGGTAGGGGTTACAATGATTGCATTGGCCCGACAATTCTTACTCGCAGTCCAAAACCCAAAGTCGAGTACTACCCACCTGCCTCACCTATGACATATTGAGCCATAGGCGTAATAGTCATGCAATGTCTTGCAAAAGATCACATCTACTCTACCGACTTTTCTGTGAACGATTCGAAACCTGCTTGCTGGCAAGATCTGACTCGGAAAGGTCAGCCCTCAACTTGACGCAATTCCTGGAACCAGCGCGCTTCGTCGTATCTTAGCAGGAAACTCTCTCGTCTTGTTTCAAAGCGGCAACTAATGAAAATGGGAGGATTCGAGGGCATCTGCGTGCCCAGTTGGTCTGTGGCTCTACTTGCGTCTGCGTCTTAGTAGGTATAGTGATCCTGCTAGCGCCGAGATGGTGACTATTGCGATTGCGGTGAATTCTGGGACGGGTATGTTAGTCTGTTCTAGGTAGATGTTCTGGCCTGTGCCTGTCTGGCCTGGTGAGATTGAGACTGACCAGGTTTGAGCCGCGTACCCTGGTGCGCTGATGGTGAACTTGTATGTTCCCGTGGGTAGGTAGGCTTGGTAGATGCCGTCGTACGTGTAGAAGTTCCATCCGGTCGAGTTGATTGCGCTCGCGCCGACGACGTTGACTAAGCCCCAGCTCAATGGCCGGAACTCGTTGCTCCAAGTGAATGCTAAGGCGTTGCCTGACACGAAGCCGTTGAGGTCTACTTCGAATATGCCGCTTGCTTCACCGCTGTTGTGGGTGCCGGCTATTTGCCAGACGCCCTTCTGCGAGTATGGTCCTAGGTGGTTGGCGGCGAGGCTGTGTCCGATCAGTTCAGGTTTGAGCGCGGTGTCCTCTGTTAGGCTGATGCCTGAGGTCGCCGTGGTGCCTGGGATGATGTGATAAGATTCGCCCATGAGCAAGCCGTTGACTGGGGGATAGTACTGTGCGAAGGTGCTGCCCTGCGTTGCGACTTGTACACCGCCACTCGCAAATTCCATCGTGCTTGTGTTGTTGGCGTACCATGGGACGAAGTCTACTTCAGCCGTCCAGCCGCCGGTATAATCTGGTGCCCCGGAGATTCCAGTGTTGGGGAAATATCCTGGCACGCCTACGCCTAGTCCGGTGCCTGGGCTTGTGTAGCAGTCTACTTGGAAGCCGCAGATCGTGGTTGCGAATAGTGGATCGTTGAAGTATATTTGCTGGGGAACGAAAGGTGATAGGACTCCAGCATCAGTGCCTGCGGCAGGTACCTGAGGGAACCCAGCCATTAAGACGTGTAGCAGTGTCACGCCTCCGGGTAAGTAGTTGTAGGTGTTGAGTGGTTTGGGTACGGGGATCGCGGGGTGTAGTGGGCCGAACGGGTATTGGTCCGTTCCGTCCGCTGCTCTTGCGAATCCCTTTCCTGTTACGTACGTGCCTTCGCTCGACATCCATTCGGCGACCAAAGTGCCTGAATCATCGAACAACCTTACCCTTGCAGACATGTTGGCGTCGGTTGGCGTGATGATGCTCTCTTTCTTGAAGAGGATGTCCAAGCTCACGTTGAGACCGATTACGAGGTTAATCTTCATATCTGCCACTTGGCTGGGCTGCGCGTAGACGGAGAAGGATTTGTCCTGAATGTACCCGTAAGTGAACCCTCTCAAATCATATTGGCCGCTCGGGATCGCTGATGGGTATAGTGGGAGGTAGCCTGTGACGGCTTGGCTGTACGTTCCTCCGTCCGATAGGGTGGTTGGGCTCCAATGGGCTGGCGCGAACAATTGGGTTCTAGTGGTGAAGTAGGATATGCCGCCTGTGTAACCACCCACAAAACCCGGATCGCTCATCTCTTGGCCAAAGTACGCGTCATTCGAATTACCTTGGTACGGCACTAAGCCGCTGCCTGGTTGCTGGTATTGGGCGTCCCAGCCGCCTCCACACATTTGAACAGTGGAGTTTGAATCGTCCTGGAAGAGGCAACTGGTCAGCACCGTGTCTTGCAAATTGGAAGGAACGTCGCCGATGAAGTCGATTAGGGTGCCATTCGCGTATACGCCAATATCGATCTCTTCACCGACCATGTATATACCGTTCACGTTGCGTGGGTCACCGGCGAAGCTTGGGTCACTTCCATGAGTGGTTGGTATTCCTGAGGGCGCAGTCGGTGAAGTAATACCGCCCGGTGTAACTGTGTAGCCGACCGGGTTGCCCCAAACCCAATTCCTGCTAACTCGGGGCCGTTCCCAGTCGATGCTGTAGACGGTGAGGTTGAAGCCTACGCCGCGGTACATGTGGTCGCTGATAGCGGTTGGGTTACCACTCAGCGTTACTGAAACCTGCTCAGAACCATGCTCAAGGTAACCGAGCACATAGACGTGCGGGGTGTACGTTCCACTCGGAATACCGTAATTCTCACCACCCCAAGTATCGTTCCAACCCCAGAACTGAATATCTGCTCGACCCATCTCAACTGCATGGGCGTTCAGTTTCGCCTTATCGAGGTCGTTCCTGACTCTCAGAGTCGAGGTGGAGAAGAAGGCTCCTGCGCCCCATCCAGACTTTGCACCCAGCGTGTAGAAGCCTCTGTAACCTAGTAGCGTCTGGTTGTACGACCAAACAACGCCGTTAGCATCAACCAATACGCCGGACATGACTCCGGCGCCTGTGTCGATTGGTGAAGTTGTTATGGTATTGAGGGCGGTGTCGTGGAAGTACACCGTCTTATTCACCCAGCTCGACAAGCGTAGGTCAATTGGTAATGTTACGTCGCCCGCCCACTCGTTCGGAGTCACATCAAAGTAGTATTCTTGGAACGTGGAACCGTCCAGGGCAGTTTGAACGTAACGGAAGGTCCAAGCACGCACATAGTACCTTCCTGGCGTGAGACCGTTAACCCAAGTGGCATACACCTGAGGAACCATTCCGTCAAGGTCTCGTGGTGCACCATACTCGCCCTTCACACCGAATTCGAAGTGGAATGGGGTTGTTGTTCCGCCGTTGACAAACCAGTGCTGTGGTGGGCCAACGCCCTGTGGGTCTTGCATTAGGTTTCCGAAGTAAACACCACTTCCCGCCCTGCCACCCGCGGACACTTGGTAGTAGCCGCCAGGTATGACATTACTCACTGCAGTCGCGGGGTTAGGAACGCCGTAACCGTTGCTTGGCGTGTATTCATGCCACGGAAATGCTACCTGACTGCCAAGTCGCGGATCATTGCATGCACCCGCCGTATACCGACCTGTGTAAAGCTCCTGCCCCCCAGCAACGCATGGAAGAGGAGACCATGACACCAGGTTCGCGCTTGGATCGGGTATGTTGTTGAGTGTTGCGTTGGCGTAGAGTTCAATTTTCATGTATTCACCGTTAACGTCGGCTCCGGTGCCAGCCAGCCCGTTTAGTCCGCCTGGGGTTCCAGTGTCTCCCAGAGGCCAGGGTTCATCACCGAACTGGTGCTTCGTGAACACGTTACCGTGAATCACCGGCCCCGGTTGGAGGTAGCAGTCGAAGTGCAACGATTGGCCCTTGAGGATGGTTACGCCACTCGTGCACAACGTCTGTGGATATCCCGCAGCTTCAGCGTAGATATCATATACACCGGGCGCCAAGCCCTCGACTTCATAATGGCCGTCGGCTGTGGCGTTGAAGTAACCGATCGCATCAATCGTTGGCAAATCTGATCTCTGCTGGCCTGTGTAGGGGTCAATACGCATGCTCATCTTTGCCGAAACTCTTCCCGCTTCTTGGATTGGTTGGCCGTAGAGTGTCGAGTTGTAACCGGCATACCGGATCGTGCCTGTGAGTATGGCTGGGTCAACCTCCCCCTTCACGAGTACAACGGGCCAGTTCTCAGTTGGAATAAATTCTGAACAGCTTCCACCCGGAAGAGCCCCACTGCCCGTGCCCGTGCCTTCTTCTCCGCAGATTGACGGGGTTCCACCTTCAAGAAGGATTTTGAAGAAGTACCTTCCGGCAACCGATGGTGCGAGCACGCCGTTAATTCGAATGTAATACCATTCTCCCACGCTCGAGAAGTCAATGCTTTGGTGATCGTAATATGGGGTTGCGGTTGGGCTTGACGAATCGAAGCCGGCGTCAGCTAGAATCTCGACCATCGTCCAACCAGGTGCGTACCTGTCATTGCGGCTGATTCTCGCCACAGCAATCCCGGAGTAATCGTTCGTAATGGTCGAGACAATTTGGGGTGTTCCGGGAACACCGAAGCCCGGCGGGATTAGGATATCGACCCCCTGCCATCTTCCACTGAAGCGGGTACAGCCTGTTCCACCGTTGGAGGCCTGGCACGCAGCTGTGGACCATGCCGATGCGTTCAATGCAAAAATCAAGTCGCCGGAAGTACCCGTGAGAATAGCTCCGAATGGAGCATATGTGTCCCCTTGAAGTTGGTACCAAGAATTGCTTGGTGCACCCGGCGGGTTTCCGTTTGGGTAGGGTGCCTGATAACCAGGTCCACAGCCATTTGTGTTCGCCTGGTTCGGGAATCCATCATACGCGCATTGACCGCTGCCGGGCCATACGTAGCCAATAACGCCCGGAACATGCGGGTCGAAATCATTAGTATGATACGGATAAGTGCCTGTGAGGTTGCCAAGCGTGAAGTGAGCTTGAACAGGAACTCCCACTGCAAGTATGCCTAAGAGGAATAGTCCGATGAGAAAAAATCCCTTAAGCCTATTAATCAAATTACCACTTCCATCCAGATGAATTACTCCGATCTATAGAAACTCGGAGCCAAACTCGTGCTTTCGAACCTACTATATATAAGATAAACTATCCAAGTTGGACATACGTTGCCCACTAGACAACTGGGCTAAGAATTGCAAACAGCCGCGTCAGATTTTGGTACATCAATGATCGGTTTCACTTCCTTTTTCTCTCTTAGGTGTCAATTGTAGGAAGAAGAAGGCCAACGCCGAAACCACGAACGCCACCATACCGGTCACGTCGACGCGTAGGTCGAACGGGAAGGCGTTGATGTGAGTAAGTGGCCCGGTCAGCCAGTCTGGATGTGCCATCTGTAGAATAACCACGTAGACCCAAGTAAGCAATCCAAAGACAAATAACGTAGATAGAAGAGCGCGGCGAGTTTCCGTTCTAAGTTTCATTTTACGCGCTAATGCTATCAGCTTGAAGATAGCTCTTTTCGCATAATCATCCAACAGGAAACATAGGATCTCCTCATTTGCTAATATCCCATAATTCCTAACCTTGTAGCGTCGGGTTGATCCCAAATATCGTCATGCCGCGTGCAACGATTTATCTACTCATAATGAGTTGACAACCGCGCCATCCTCTGCATGTTTCACGCTGGGACCAAAGATGGATTCTGCACTTACCCCGAACCTGGAACCCCAGCCTGGTCCGGTAGGTCCGTCCAGCAGAAACATAACATCTGCAGTCTCAGTGTCACGCGGCGCCTCATACCTCACGATTCAAATAATCATCACGAGCGTCGCACAAGCGTTAGCATTCGCTATTTTAGCCCGGCTAATTACACCCGCCGAAGTGGGGATTCTGGCTATTCTTTCCCTCATCATTGCGCTCTCTCAAACACTAAACGGAGGGGCGTTTACATTGGCGGCGACGACATTCATAGGAGAATTAGCATCAGGTTCGAGAGAGACTGCGTCAGCCGTATTCTACCAATCGCTTCGCGTGACTGTCCTGTTCTCAATTCCGATAACGGCTGTCGTTTTCTTAGCCGCACCCGCGATCGCGTCACGATTACTTGGCTCAATTGCGCAAGCCGATCTGTTCAGGTTCTTGGCTATCGACGTTCTTGTCTACTCAGGCGCTCTCCCCGTCGCCATAGGGACATTACTCGGAATGAAACGGTTCAAGGAGGCTGCTACGATCGGGTCTGCCGGTATCATACTCAGACAGTGCTTGATTGTTTTACTGATTATTTTGATGCGGAACTTGGTTGGTCTCGTGATTGGCTGGATTTTGTCAGACCTCGCTATGTTCGTGGCTTATGCGGCGTTGATACTTCGCGTGCTCGGTCTGCCCAAGAAGTCTTTTTCGGTGAGGAAGTTGATCAGCTTCTCTTGGCCGCTGAGCATCGAGAACGCCATCGGCTTCGTGTATAGCTGGTTCGATCGCGCGATACTCATAGCGTTTGTACCTCTGGCCGCTCTCGGAGTCTACAATGCTTCCTTGACAGCCTTTGGTGTTCTTACCGGCATTACTGGTTCAGTAAACAGTGCCCTTCTTCCCGCCTACTCCGATATCCATGGGCGGAGCGGGCTTGAGAGCTGCAGGAGGGCTACGTGGCTGGCTTCACGTTATGCGAGTCTAGTGATGGTTCCTCTCTCGTTCGGCTTGCTCGCGACTGCCAAGGTTGCCCTCATTACATTTGTGGGTCAAGCATATGGCGGCGGAGCCGCCTCTCTTGCGATATTGTCATTCTTCTTTGCCCTCACCGCGTACGGCTCAGTTCTAGGTATTATGCTAGTAGCGTTATCACAGACTCGAACGGCCCTGTTGATCACGATTGCGTCCACGCTATTAGCAATCGCTTCCGCGTACGTACTCCTGCCACTCATGGGAATTACGGGGGCTTCGATCGCACCGCGGACTAGCGATGGTCATCTCCGTTCTCTTAGGGATCATTGTTTTGAAACGGAAGAACGCGATAAGCATTGACCTAACGACGTTTTGGAAAACCTTGGCTGCGGGGGGAATGATGGCGGGAGTTCTCGTGCTTGTACAGATGGTTTTCTACAGTAGAATTCTGCTACCTGCATACATAATTCTTGGCGGAATCATATACTTAGCAGCCCTTCGGCTGCTGAAGGTGGTAAAGGAGCATGATATTGAACTCATACACGGATATCTAGGAACCAGGTTGGGTTTCGTTTCGAAAGTGCTAGGCGCCATCCTCGTCGCTAAGTAGCGCGCGGCGCTACGAAAGATCCTAAACGGCTTCCTAGCTCTACCAAACTTGTGAATGGTTGGATATAGAAATATTTTATTTCACTATTGAGCTAGCGATTCTACAATGGCTGGAGGGTTTCGCCGAGATCTGGCTGGAAGAAGTGGAACGGGTTTGAAGATCTCTGCAGTAATTCCAGCGAACAACGAACAGAGCACGATCGGTGAAGTTGTGGAAGGGTGCAAGCGTTACTGTGACGAAGTTATCGTCGTCGATGATGCAAGTAGTGATCTGACTTCTGAGGTCGCGAGGCGTGCTGGCGCAAAGGTCACCCGAAATGCGATTCGGCTTGGGATTGTGAGGAGCACTGAGATCGGTCTACGGTTGGCATCCAAAGAAATAGTTGTAACGCTTGATGGTGACGGACAACATGACCCATCTGAAATACCAGTCTTGGCAAATCCAATCATTCATGGCTACGCTGACCTAGTTCTTGGAAGAAGAGCGCTCAGCCGCCCCTTCTCAGAGAGAATCATATCGTCACTTACTTGGTTACGTGTAAGGTGTGAGGATGTAGGGTCGGGTTACCGGGCTTTTCGATTAGACCTGGCGCACAGCGTCAAACTTTGGGGGCATTGCCTATGCGGTAGTCTTGCCCTTGAGGCGCGAGAACATGGGGCAAGAATCGTCGAGGTCCCTATTACCATTAGGGCACGACAGGGGGGTAAGAGTCACTGGCCCTCACCTCTATCGCGGGGAAGAGCGCACTGTATACAGATTATGCTCGTGACTCTCCACCTTCTGATTTGAGCACCTCCTGTCTGGCCTACATGATATTGAACTCATACACAAATTCCTAGGCACCAGACTAGGTTTCGTTTCGAAAATCCTAGGCCTCATCCTCGTCGCAAAGTAGCCACGTTAGCGAGTTACGTGGCACGTATCGTTATCTTGCGGCGGCCATGTTCTACTCTACGTAGCCGAATCAGCTCTTTATCGAATGTTACGAACTCTGAAATAGAAGGGTTGACAAAGTTCGCTAAAATTAAGGCGTCTCTCCCACCGAGCCCATACTGTTCTGCGAACTTCAAGCCGGTCTTGGTTGTGTCTTTAGTTTGATTTAGGAATAGTACGTGGTTGTCATCAAGCATCTCTCTCAGTACTTCCGCGGCTTCGTTTGATGGCCATTTCATCTTGAACACTAGGGTATGGTAACTTTCATGCACAACCGTCGGATTCAACGCAACCCTACGAGAAGCCAGTGATCTTACTTTGCTGTGTTGAGGGTGCTCTAGGTCGAGGTACGCGACTAGGACGTTTGAGTCTAACGCCAGATGTTTTTGATCTCTTCTGGTGTTGGCCACTCGGGTTTACCGGTCCTGGTGGGTGTTATTCCGCAAAGCTGCTTCCAAGATCTCTTAGCTTTCCGAATGGGTTTGATCAGTATTCCCTCGTCTTGAGTCTCCACCTTAACGACGGTTCCCTCATCAAGCCCAGAGTCTTCCCTCACATCCTCGGGAATGAGTACTCTACCACGTTGATCTACAACAGTCTGGGTCATACGTATTCCCACTGATTAAGTGGGAAACACCATAAAAGGCATACCTCTCAAAGGCATTGTTTGACTCGACGATATTCGCCGGTTCAAATAGAAGAGGCGCCATCCGCATCGCAAAGTAACGCGCCTGTAAGGGGATCCGAAACGAACGAAAACTCGGTGCGTAACTTTCTGAGGAGAAACCTAAAAGGCACTAACTGACATGAGGCGTGTGAATGGTCTTGTCGAAGAGTCTCACGTTTACTGTTGCCCTCAAGAAGGAGGATACGGGAGCGTACTCGGTTAGGTGTGTTGAGTTACCTGCGGCCATAAGCCAGGGGGAAACTGAGCACGCGCTTTCGAACATCAGGGAAGCGATCGAGTTAGTGCTTGAAGAACTTAACACGCGTGCCGAGGCACAGAAACCGGACAAGTTGGAACTAATTACCGTCACCGTCTAAGCTACCAATCACCGTACCTATCGTCCTCAGGAGTCGTAGGCCTTACTTCTGTACCTAATTCTCAGCACAAGCACCCCTTGACTTATGAGAGCATAGATAACCCGGTAGTCACCGACGCGTAGCTTGTATAGTCCCTTGAACTCTCCACGTAATGCTTCGCCTGCATGAGGGTTATTTCCCAATACCTCTCTTATCTCACGAAGTATTCTCGTCAGGTTCTTCGGGTCAATCTTCTTGAGGTCGTGGCGGACGGAAGATTTGTAGAAAATGTTACTGGTCAACTCTTGACCAGTTCTTTCTCTGAGATCACTTTATCGGCTTTGTTGTTTAACCTGTGCATTGCAATCAGGTAATCCTCGTACTCTTCCAGATATTCCTGCAGAGCCTTCGTGACAATGTAGGTCTTCGGACGTTCAAGTACTTGGGCCAGTTCTTCTAGTCGTCTGGCCGTATCCTCTGGAAGTCTAACGGACACAGCTTCTGTCATGTACGTATAACATGTATGACATGTATTTAAGGGATTGAACTTCTTGAGGATCGCGCCTTCCTCTTCAAGTTTCACGCTGGAACTAAAGATGCTTTCTGCACCAGACTAAGTTTCGTATCGAAAATCCTAGGCGCCATCCTCTCGCGAAATCGCCACGGCGCCGCGAAGAATCTTGCGGAACCGAGGTCGATGTAGTAGCCGTCCATAGGGGTGCTCATGAAGAGTTCCAGGGAAGGGTGTCCGTGTATGCTAAGCTCATTTCGCGATTTTCTTTAGGAGTTCATTTGAAGAGCAAAGAGTTGTGGTCTGAGCGTCGTGGCAGTGCTTTATGTCCTCTCTTAGAGTCTTGTCTCCTGTTATTGCGAAATCGGGTTTGGCTAGAATTATCGAGGTCAGCACTGCTACGTCCTTTGCGTCTCTGACCTCGCTCCGGTGGATGGGGATGTCTTGTTCGATTCGGTTCCAAGGAACTATGGTGTGCTTCACTCGCAGAAGAAACGCATCTTGGAATATTTCATGGCCTGGGAAGCGGCGGCTTAGGACGGCCCTCGCTTCTTTCAGTACGAAGTCAGGTAGGACGAGGGTTATGGCTTTGTCTTCTGCAAGTTTGAGTATTCGATGCTCATTACCGTCAAGGAATACTAGGCCGGAAACGAGGATGTTTGTGTCAATGAGAACGGTGGGGGTGGGCTTTGCCTTGTTTCTCTCCAAGCATTTTCTCCCTTGCCTTCTCAATATCTTCCATGAGTATCCTGCGCGTGAGGCCGTTTCTTTTCGCAAGGGGTTCGAGGATGGCTGAGATGTCATCCAAGGACAATTCCTCAACCTTCTTGATTACAATGAGTCGCCCCAGTTTCGTAACATAGACGTGGCTGTCTTTGCCCAGTGACAGTTCTCTCCGTATTTCAACTGGAAGCGTAAACTGTCCCTTTGAAGTTATTTTCACGACTTGGCTTGCCGCCACCGAAATATGCCTCTAGTAAGGCTTCTAGTAATGTTCTAGTAAGTAAGGATTCCTTACGTGGCCTCCTCTTACGCCAAGGGGCCGGGGGCTTCTCGCTTACGCCGCTGCTTGCCAATGCTCCTCTGTCTTCAGTCTAGGAATGGGGTACGCCGATTACTGTGCCCATCCAGTCTAGGTTTCCTGGGTATGCGTATACGGCTAGGGCGAATGCCCAGGCGAGGTCGTCGTGGGTTCCCTCCGGGTGCGAGAACTTCAGGTTCCCGCTCTGGGTTGGTTCGCAGCGTTGTTGGGTTAGTTGTGTGAGGAGGCGTTGTGGTTCTCTGGGTATTGTGATTTCGTGGTGTTCCATTTTGAGTAGTAGTTTGCTGAGGATGTTTTCTTTGATGGGGGCGGTGAATTTGATGCCTTGGATGGTTGGGGCGAATTTTCTTATTTCTTCAAAGGGCGCCTCCCCGACTCCAGTTTGGTCGAGGCGTCCGCCTCTGAATTGGTAGGCGGCTTGTAATGTGTGGATGGTTTCTATTGCGGTGGTGTAGGGGGTTTCCAGTGGGAGTTCTTGGAGGTAAACTAGTCGGAGGGAGTGGTCGTTCTGTTCTTCTACTATGGCGATGGCTGTGTGGTCGACGTGTTTGCCGAAATCTATGCCAACATAGTATTTGCCTTTGGGTGTATACTTGATTTGGGATTGATCGGTGAGGGTGTAGTCGTCGGTGCAGGTTAGGATGAGTTTGCTTGGGAAGTAGCTGAATTGGTCGTCGAGGAAGTTGGCGTTGTATTCGCGGTTGAAATCATACTCTCCAATCGTCTTCCTTTCAACTTCAAGTTTCTCCTTTGTGGTTAGCGGGTTCATTGAACTTGGCCAGGTGTAGGCTTTGAAGCCTTGGTCGGGTTTGGTTAGGGCGTCGTAGAATGGGTGGTTTCTGGTCCAGGGGGTTGAGACCATAATGATTCGGGCGTCTGGTCGGGTTATTGTTGTTGGTCTGATGACGGAGTCTATGACGATGGGGGGCATGAAGTTGGCTTCGTCGACTATGGCGAGGTCGCTCGTGTAGCCGCGGAGGCTTACCCCATCATGGCCGCAGGGTAGGGCTACTATTTCGGAGCCGTTCGCGAACCTGACCTGGGTGCTGGTTTTCTTGGTGGTCAACACTTTGGGGGGTAGGGAGGTGTCGATGTATCCTAGGATTTTGTTGAATAATATCTTGGATTGTCTTAGTCCGGCACTTACGATCAGCACTCGGGTGGTGTCTTGGGATAGGGCGTAGTGGAGGGCTTTGATGGCGGTTAGGGTGGTTTTTCCAACCTGCCTGCCGCAACACGCTACAATCAACGGGGATCGGTCGCGTAGGAATTCTTCTTGGTAGGGGAAGGGGTTGAAGTCTAGGATCTTCCTAGCGAACTCAACTTCGTCGGTGAGGGCTTGGAGGTAGATTTCGGTGAGTTCACGGATGGCTTTCTCTAGATCGCCCAATGTTTCTTTGCCTTTTTCGCTTTGTCTATGGCTTCCTGAAGTTGTCGGGTGAAGTTGGTTTGGTCTTTTTGGTCGAGGCGGTCGCGGCGAGTTAATGCGAGTTCGCGCATGGCGGTTTGGATGGTTTTTTGCCATTTCAGTTTAGAGTCGGCGATGCTGGCGTAGGTGTATTCGGTTGCGGAGGCGGTATCTAGGAATTGTTCAATTTTCTTGTAGTATATGGTGGAGGAGGCGATCTCTTCGACGAAGATATCGTCGAGGTCGGGTTCGTATCCTCCGAACTTGTTGAGGAGTTTGATGATTCCCTTCTTCAACCGCTCGTGTTCGGGTTTGTCTTCGTCGGAGGTTGCGATTCTAATCGGGCCAGCCTCTTGCCATTTTGATTTATGCCTGAACTTCAACAGCTACCGCCTCTCCTGTTGTGGCTTCGGGCTTTTGTTAGGGGGGTGCTCTTTCTTTCCAACTGGGAGAGGTATGTGAAGAGGAAATATCGGATGAGGCTTTGTTGGCTAATGTGCCGTTCCTGAGCCAGTTCTCTTACCCTCTTGTGGAGTTTGGCGGGGAGACGAAATTGGAGTATTCTGCTTCTTGGCCCGGGAATGTTTGTGTGGTCTAGGGTTTGTAATCCGAGCTGGATGGCTTCTTGGATGATGAAGCTTTTTGATATGTGGTAGGGGGTTAGGGCGTCGGTTAGGCGGTGTGCCTCTTCTTGGGTAAGGAGGAGCAAACTCCTACACTTCCCACGTCCCATTTCCTATCGTTCACTCCCAACTCTACGGGGTTTACAGATTCAGAATATGGCTGATCCGTGTTCAGGGGTGGGATAAGGGGTGGTTAGGTTTGGGTGGCATAGAGAGAGTGAGAGACTCAACCGTTTTGATTTTCAAAACCCTAGCGTTTCAGCTGTGGGTTTTGTTCGGGGTTAAGTTTCGTTGGCTAGTTGCTTTGGTTGTTGGTCTTCGATGCGGTGATTCGGTCCGCGGCATCAAGGATCTGCTTCGTGTAGGTGGGGGAGAGTTTGTGTCTTCTGTCTCCGAGTTCGCTAATGGCTTGGTGGATTTCGTGTTTCTCAATATTCTTCGTTCTTAAGGCTTCCAAGAGGATCGTCCAGGTGTTCCAGGCTTCAAGGCCGTACATCTTTGCCAGCGTCGAAAGAATCTTCTCGTCTGTTAGCAGTGGTTTTCTCAGGGCTTTGGCTAGGAGGAGTGTTTGTGCGTCGGCCTCGGAAATCTTCTCTTGCCTTGCGAGTCTTGAGGCTCGGTTTGAAATTTGTCTATTGGGTCTGCGGACGGTGATGTAGCCCTCTTGTAATCCGTCTGCCACAAGTTTGGCGTCAGGGTACAATCCTCCTTGGTCCACCGCTTCATGCTTAACGACGGGGACGATGATTATTGTTCCGAAGATGCGTTTGAGCAGGTGGATTTGATTTGTCTGGGCTAGGTGGATTAGTGGGCCCGAGTCGGCGACGGCGGGCACGGGTTATTCGCCGTAGCGTTTAGTCATGTAGTCGCGGATTGGGTCGCTGTCCCAGTTGACAACTATTCCATTCTTCTCCAGCAGGCTGAGGAATTCTCGTAGGGGAATGTCAAGTACATCGGCCGCCCTCTGGGACGTGATGTGGCCTTCCCTGTAGGATTCTAGGACTCTCCTCCTCAACCCGTCCTCGATGAAATCCCTCAGGAGTGTTGCCTTATCCAGGTGCGTCAACGCTTGAACCGCGCTTACTCGTCTTGCTTCACGGGGTGAGAGGCGCAGTGTGACTATTGCCGTTTTCTGGGCCATGCATACGACGTATTACATTGCAATACATAACTTTTGCTCGATATGAGGCATGTCATTGCGAGATCATTTTCCTCTTTCTAAGGTCTGGGGCGGGAACATCACGGAAGCAAAACGAACAGAGCTCGAAGAACCCACCGCCAGCAACGCGCCATAGAAAACTATGCCCCTCCAAGGGGTCGCTGGTGGAAAAGGTCACTCTTACCTAGAGTCACTTCTTCCCCGTCTTGCCTCGTCTCTTCATCGCAAAATATGCTACGGCCGCGATGATTACGATTACTAGCCCTAGGGCTGCTAGGGTTGTGGGGTCCGGCCCGCCACTCGTCGGCTGCATGGTCGCAGTAGAAGTCTGCATCACCGTTTGAACCATCTGCTGACTCATGGTGGAGTAGGCGACTACTGTGACCAGTGTGGGTGCGGACGTGGAGAGGTTGGCGTTCACTTGCGCAACAACGGTCGAGTGCGACAGGTTGTTCACAACCAAATCATAGACACCAACTGAAGGAATCGTAACCGTGAAATTGTAAGACATCGTCGCCTTCTGACTCGCGACCAAGCTCGCGGGAGTGCACGTCCCCCCAGCTACAACCTGATGACTCCAAGCCTGAAACGCCGGCGCAGTCATGAGGTAAACATCAACGTTACTGTTAGCAGTAACGGATCCAGTGAGAACCTGATTCGAGGTGCCGTTGAAAGCTTGGACAAAGTAGATACCACACACTCCATGCGTGGGAGGTATCGTAACGGCACCAGCAAAGACCGGGGTCGACCCTCCCTGAAACGTCGTCAACGTCTGGGTTCCAAGTGTTACAGTGCTCGCTTGGCTACCCGTTAACAGCGTCGTGACGGTTGTTGTTGAGTACTGTTGGCTCTGCACGATCTGAGCGGCTGAAAGGAGAGGAACTAACAAGATGAGCGCAGTGATGAGATACTTGATGCGAACCATGATAACCATGAAAAACAGTGAAGCTTTCGCTTTTATGATTACCGATTAAGACAGAGCCACCGTCGAAGACAAGCCCGGAACAGACAAAACCGGACGTATTGGTTATCGGAATGAAGAGGCTGATGTTGCGGAAGGTTATGGCTTTGCGATGCACTTGAGTAGGTTGATTGATTCTGTTGGGGAGAACTTGGCCGAAGATTTCGTGAAGACCGGCTCGTTCACGCCAATGCGGCGAACGAAACCGTATTTCGTTAGGAACTTCAGCACTTCAGCTACACTGCTTCGGGGTTGTTCGGTAATATTTGCTAGGTCGTTCATAGTGTAGTATTTGCCGTGCGACATTGTCGCCCAAAGGGCGTCGGTCCAGGATGCTTGCATGTCCGATCGGTCGCTTGTACTATGGGAGAATGGGGTAAGCTTCGTGTGACTTCCAGCCGGAATTATCCGTGACAGAAGATATGCGAGTAATCTTCTAGGTCATCCGCTAGCGCGACCAATCTCGATGTATTCGTCCAACACTAAGTCCGTGCCGATCTGCTCATTGACGAACCGACGAAGGAGACCTTTCGGGCTTTGCGCGCAATCAGGATCAACAGGGTGGGGCACAGAGCGGTGACAACGGTGAATTAGTCGAACGCTGGCGTTCAATCGCGCCTGAAGCGCCGGAACGCGTCCGACGCCCGCGCGAACTACTGAACAGCTTTTCGTAGGTTACGCATGCGGTTCTTGAGCCATGCTGGCGTTCTGTGAACCTCGTCTTTGTGTCACTCAACTCTCGGAGGGGCTAGTGACAATCACGGATGCGTTACCTGATTGATTCATGAGTAGAGGTTTTGCTAGTAACGCTGTATGCCACAGAAATGTTACTGCTCTCGTCCATAGAACCGTCACACTGACCCATTCTAGACGACTTCATAAAATTGTCTAGAAGAAAGATGGGGTTAACTAAGGCTGCCAGCTACAGCATCCCGCTACTCCTAATCACACTCGCAGCTCTGACCCCGGTCCATGCCGCTCAACCCTCCATCCCCATCAACGGACGTTACTCCGTTCTGACGATCAAAATCTACATCCCCACGACGCCAAAATGGGCGCATGACGTCGTTCTGAACGCAATGATCGCCTGGAACAAAGCGCAGCTCTGGAACCTACAGAACAACCCAACCGCGACACTGTACAATTTCGTTGAGACAGACGACGGAACCGCAACCTCGACCGTAAGTTTCTCGATGCCCGCCGCGGTCGCTTCAATCGCGGTTGGCTGGACGACCTACAAGTATGCGGCCGGTTCGCGAACTTCGGTAACCTCAACCCAAACCTACCTGACGCCAACAGTCTTCAATGACGCGCAAGGCAGTAACGCGACTGCGAGGCGGTATGCGTTTTGGCTCGCGTTACATGAGCTGGGCAGGATTCTGGGGTTGGGCAGCATCCTCGACGGCAAAGACATCATGGAGCCAAGGTACACCCCAGAAAGGATTGCGCAGGTACCGAACCTCTCAACCCTCGACCTCTACGCTCTACATGTCCTAGCCCAAGGAAGCGCTCCAGCCTTCGTAACGTTGCCAGATGGCGTCCAAGACCAATTCACACCCGTCACCGTCTTCCTCCAATCATCCTCCTCCACCTAACCTAGGACACGAACAAGCAAGGAAGCTGTTCGGTCAATCGGTTTTTGACTTTGTTTTTGTCATGCAAGAAGTAAGCAGACCGTATGGCTCATATCCCAGCAAATGAGCTGACTGCTTGATCGCTTATGTCAGATCGAGTTACGGTTGAGCGAAAGGAATTCGAGGGCTTCCTCGCAGAAAACCAGAAACTGCTCGACCGCTCCCAAGCACTCATGAACAAGATCGACCAGCTTGAAAACGAGAACAAACAGTTACGGGATGAACTTCAGGCTACAAAGGCGAGGCTTGGCTCCATAGAATCAAACATGGCCAATAATACTCGTCAGGCTGATGATTCCCTGAGAAAGGCTCGGGAAATTATGTCTCGGCTGGCAAAAGAGGCAGACAAGCGAATCTCAAAGTAACAGATCGGCCCTCACAAACCGCTCGACTCCTCCAACTTCATAACGCACGCCCGCAACGATCGCAGAACTTATCCCCAGCACCTAACTCGCGCCCACAAGAACACAACAATTTTCCGAAATCGGCGCCACAGCGCTGGCAGAATCTGGTGGGCTGCAGTATCTGGAACCCACATCGGCTACAGGACGCGAAGGCTTGCGACTTATTGAGAATCCCTTGTCGGATGCCCGTCCCCGTCGAAGCATTACCGACGTGTTCAAGCTTCGTCTTCAATCGACTCACAAAGCCCATCTTAACTTGCTCGGCTTGATGCTTCTCCGGATTCTTCACAGATTCCTGCCTCGAGGCTTCTACACTTTCCACCTTTCTCTGTTCGGGTGTAGCTAATGCCTGAAGCCTGCTCTCATCCATGTCCAGCATATTGAGCAGAGATCCATACTTCTTCTCGAATTGAGAGAGTTGCTCAAGAAACGCTTTCCATTCCTTCTCGTCGATCTGGATGAAGGAGTCCAAAGGCTTCGCGCGAAGGTCTCAGTCTCCCCTTAGAAAAGTATGACGCACGGGAACCTACGGAAAGGTAAAAGTGTAGTAACGAGGCAGGATCAGAGGGTCGACTGCGTCGGGTTAATCCGGATTACGGGCTGCATAATTTGAGCGAGAAACAATCGAAAGGAGTGGAAGCCATTCTGAGGCGACCGGTCAACGCTGAGGATGGCAAGAGAAAGGGGCTGTCCTTAATCCGTGAACTCCACCAATTCATGGGCACCGAGCTTTAGAATGATGAACTCGCTCGCGCGTGCAGAATGAGAGCATTCGCTACGATTAAGAAGATTCACGTCATGGGCGGCTAAGCTCAGGAGATATTTGAGCGGGATCGGTTTGGTTGTCGATCAACAATCAGGCGGACCGTTTAGTCTACTTCTCGGGTTTATTCCGCCAGACCTCTTCGAAGAGCTTCTCGAAGAGCTCCACGAGGAGCCTGTTCGTGGTCCACACTGCAAAATCGGACCCTTGATCGGTTCTGACGTCATCCGGCCTACTTTCGAGAACAACCAATTCCTTAGAGTCTACGCAGACGAAGCTTGCGAGCGGTTCTTGGGTAGCTTTGAATTTGACGATTTCAGAGAACTCATTCACCAGCGCAGAGTTCTCTGTTGTGACTGGGGCGAGTAGCTTCACTGTTGCTCCTTTTTTGGCCGCGTGTTCAAGTGCGTTAGCGTGGACTCTGTATGCTCGAATTAGGCCGGCTGAGGTTGTTGAGTAGTTGATGGAGTGTGAGGCGTCGTTCATGAGTTGGTTCAGTTTATTGTATATGCTCTGTCTGCCATCCAACTGCCAAAACTGATCCGACTGCTTAGGAGTATCGCGCTTCACATACTTGCTAGATTCATAAGTCATCGCAAGTGACTGCACGACCTGCTCAGAATCCTTAACGTCGTGGTCCAGCCTCGTAACAATGGGCATTAGGACTTCCATGGGGGAGCGTGGGGAATAGATCTCTGGTTTTCCAGGGGAGATGCTGACTAATCCCTTACGCTCAAGTTCCTTTATCGAATGGTAAGTCTTTGTTCGTGGAACCTGCCCGAAAAAACTGAGTTGGCTAGCTTTGATTGGGCCCATCTTCAGAAGGGCTAGGTAGAGTCGCGACTCGTATTCGGTCAAACCTAGCCTGCGGAGAGCGGTGATATCACTTTCTTCAGCTCCCATGGCAAATCAATCCAAGCAGGTTAGATGACCGCGAAGCGGACGGCTGACCTTCTGTCCGGATATATTGGCGCTACGGTCGAGGAGGCAATGAAAATGTCCAAAGAAACAGCGTCTTCAGGTCATTTGGACGTGGGTTCTGTCAAGATGACAGCTCACGCGCGAAAAACCGGGGTTCTTTTGGGCTGTTAACTGACTGGTTCATTTTCAATTCTTGAATGATATATGGAAAATGCAGAACGCTGCTCCGGTAGCGGTACAACGCGTTTCGTCAGCTGATTCAGCCTTCCTCCCTACGATGGATTCTTGCCAACCTGTGACGATCCCGCGAACAATGTCACACATCGGTTCCGCGGCTTTCTGGCCGTAGCATACTGGGCAGTCTCTTATAGTGTAAGCATAGGTGACGTAGGGCTCGTGATTGATTCTGTTGACGCTAATACACCTGCCCCAACCGCCCACGCTGAGAACCTCATCCAAAATCTTCCAGTGATTTTCTGATTTTATATCATTCTTTGAGTATTCGAATGTTGCGCGTCCTATCTCTTCTCCAATTTGATTAAGAACTGTATTCGCTACCTTTGGCCCCGCTATAGAGCGAAGGTGGTCAAGCATTGCTTGGAAAGTTTTGATTCTGAACGATATGACCCGCTGGTCCCCATCCAGTATCCAGCCGTCTTCTTGTCTTCGCCTTAGTTCGTGTTTTGTGCTCATTTTCTGAACGGGCTAGGTATTCACCCAGAATGACCCTGGCGGTTTCGGGGATTGAACCCAACACACGTTTCTTTCGTTCGGGTTCAATAGCCTTTTCCACGTCTTCGGTTACTGCCAGCATCGATTGCACGTTCTTACACGCTCCTCCAGAAGAGGCAACGACGTCCCAAATCATCCACATCCTCAATGTACCTGGAAACGCCAACTTTCTGATTAGGCAACCCTCACAGGTTCAGTTCGAAAGGAAGCTACGGGGTCATGGGACGCCTTAATCTCATGGGTGGCATACGTAGAAAATTCAACGAAACACTTCAGTTGACGTATCCCTAAGCCTTCACCCCAATTCGTTCCCTAAGCCCCCATCTTCCTAGGTTGCATCGTGTCACTCACCCTCGGGGTTCGTGGTAACAAAGTGGGCTTTAGTCTGGTTGCATGAAACGGCTTGGGGTTCGGGGTCGTGAGCGAAGTCGAGTTGGAGTACGGTGTCGGGTCGGAATATGAAACCGACTGCGAGTGCTCGTGCGACGAATGTTTGAAAGGAAAACACGCGGATTGCCATCTTGGCCTTTGCTGGGGAACCTGACCTAGCAAGCCACCAGCAGAAAGACACCCAAACTCCACTCTACTCTACCCTACCCTATCGAAAATCCACTCACTCCACTCACCGAAATCCGCCCAGAACAACCCACCCAAACCAAAACCCCCCCTCCAACCAACTCCGACACGCGAAGCCCCCCACCCAGGGCAGCTGACCCACGCGCCATAGAAAACTATGCCCCCCCAGGGGCCACAGGTAGAAATTGTAACCATAACAACCAACTAGAATACGCCTCGACCATTTCGACGACGACACCGATGAAGCCCTAGATGGAAGAATGAGTGAGAAGATACAAAACCGAGAAATCTACGAGTCCCCAGGCTCTTGTTGGGGTGGTTGTGTGTGGTTCGGGCGCTTGTGCTCTTATCGGGTGGAATCGACTCTGCGACCGCACTCTACTTGACGAAAGAGCAGACTGATGATATCTACACCATGAACATGATCTATGCTCGGTCATACGACAGCGAAGCCGAAGCGTCAAGAAAGCTCGCCCGGGCAGCACACGTAAGAGAACATTTCAGCATACTCCTTCCATTCTTCAAGGACATCGAAAAGCGGTATAAGCCAGACCCGTCCTTGAAAATATCTTCTGCCTATGTTCCAGCACGAAACATAATCTTCTACGGCATCGCAGCTGCCTACGCGGAAACGCTCAAGGCGAGCAAGATAGTTTTTGGTTCAAATGCTGATGATGCGAAGGAGCTTCCTGACGCTCGGCCGACGTTCATTCAACGCATGAATGAGTTGATAAACATTGGGACACGAGCGGGAAATGAAGGTCTCGTGATCCAAACGGTCAACCCCTTAATCAACCTCAACAAGAAGGAAGTGCTCAAACTCGCGTTAGAATTGAAGGTCCCACTTCAATTAACCTGGAGCTGCTACCAAAACTCCAAGACACCATGCGGAAAATGCCGCGGCTGCAACAACCGCCAGTCAGCGTTCAAGACCCTAGACATCCCAGATCCATTGCTTTTAGGAAGAATACGAAGGCGGTAGCTCGGATACAATTTTTCGTAGGCCCAGTTCCAAATAATAAAAGCCTTTTCCACTCGGATCCATGGGCCGAGAATTGACAAGTCAACCCTTCCAGTCGAAACTCCCCAAAGGTTGTTGAATGCGACGATGCATTTCCTCTGCGGAATGGTACAATATTTTATACAATTCTGTCGAAAACTATTAAAGTGCGAAAGGGGGCTTACACGAGTCCTTACCTTTTGAGAGGCAAAAATCAAATTGGTAGCCCACGTTCAGTCATCGAAGAGAAAGGTCCCATCTAGCTTGAAGATCAGTCAGATTAGAAAACGTGACGGACGCATCGTCGCATTCGACAAAGAAAAGATCACTAGCGCAGTCTACAAGGCCGTCATCGCCACAGGCGGAAGAGAAGACCGAACTCTCGCAGAGTCGCTCTCTGCGCGAGTGATCGAAATTCTCGACGAAAAATACGGAACAGGAACGATCCCTGCGGTCGAAGATGTCCAGGACGTAGTCGAACGGGCGCTAGTTGAAAACGGACAGGCCAAGGTAGCTAAAGCATACATTATCTACAGGCAAAAGTGCGCCGAGATTCGACGCGAAAAACAGAGAATCCTCGAGAAAGAAGTCATCGACGAGGTTGACAAAGTATTCGACCTGAACGCCCTACGTGTCCTCAAAGCCCGATATCTGAAGAAGGATGAGACCGGTAAACTCGTAGAAACGCCGAAACAACTTTTTACAAGAATAGCCGTTCACGCAGCTTTACCGGATCTGCTATACGACGTCGAGGTTTTCGACATCACCAAGAAACAGCGTCCACACCCGCGGGAAATTTTCGACCCTGAACAGTTCCATGAGAAGATCTCCATCGGGAAATATTCACTTAACCGCTATCACCTCGAAGCACTGAAGAGAATGTACGACAGATTCGATCTCGGAGGAGAAGCAAAGGTTTCATGGCCTACGTTCTTCGACATGCTCAAGAACGGACGCTTTAACAAATTTGAGAAGTCAATTAACTCGTTTTACGAACTAATGGTCACTCGAAAGTTCATGCCCAACACCCCGGCGATTGCCAATTTCGGAAACGTCCTCGGCATGGGCTCCGCCTGCTTCGTTCTTGGAGTAGATGATTCTATTGAGAGTATCATGGAGACACTGAAACAGACCGCCGTAGTATTCAAGGCTGGGGGCGGGATGGGATACAATTTCTCGAAACTAAGGCCGGAAGGAGATTATGTAAGCTCGACCTCAGGTGTAGCTTCTGGCCCAATCAGCTTCATGATGTTATTCGACACTATGACCGACGTTATCAAACAGGGCGGGATCCGACGAGGAGCTAACATGGGCATCCTCGACAGTAATCACCCGGACGTCGAGAAATTCATCACTGCAAAGAAAGGAAACAAGGCTCTCAGAAACTTCAACATATCCGTTCTAATAATGCCAGAGTTCTGGGAAAGCTACAAAACCAACAAACCCTACCCTCTCGTCAACCCCAGAACGGGACAGGTTGTGCGTGACATAAACGCACGATTACTGTTCGACATGATCGTGTACCAGGCTTGGGAAAGCGCTGAACCAGGAGTAATTTTCTTCGATCACGTGAACGAGCACAACCCGTTCCTGCAGCACCTAGGGCCGATAGTTACTACGAACCCATGTGGCGAAGTCCTACTCTACCCTAACGAATCATGCAACCTTGGCAGCATCAATGTCTGGGCATTCATCAAGCATGATGCGAATGGCAAAACAACATACGACTGGGATGGACTACGAGAGGCAGTGTACGCCGGGTCTCGATTTCTCGACAACGTCATTGACGTGAACAACTTCCCGCTAAAAGCCATCGAAGAAATGACGTTGGCAACAAGAAAGATCGGTTTGGGGGTAATGGGTCTCGCTGACATGCTCTTTGAACTGCGCGCTACATACAGTAGCGAGCAAGGTAGGAAGATCATGGAAGAACTCATGGAATTCATCAACTACCACTCCAAGATTGCGTCAATCGAACTCGCAAAAGAACGCGGATCTCTGCCGTACTACAACAAGAGCTTCTACCCTGAAGGAAAGCTTCCCTTCTCCGCATTCAAGGATAGAAAAGCATGGCACTTCGAATGGGACAAGGTCGCGGATATGATTAAGCGGCATGGTGTCCGGAACGGATACACGACCGTTATTGCACCGACGGGAAGCATCTCAATGATCGCGGGTTGCAGTAGTGGAATTGAACCCATCTACTCCCTAGTCTTTGAGAAGCACGTCAAGGTTGGAAGTTTCTACTACATAGATCCGGTCTTCGAACGGGTTATGACAGAAGAAGGATTATTCGGAGAAGATTTGCTCATGGACGTTACAGACCACGGCGGCTCTATCCAAAGGATCACCTACATACCCGAAGATCTGAAACGCGTATACATCACTGCGATGGACATTCGCCCCGAAGACCACATACGGGCTTTAGCATCCTTTCAAAGATGGACTGACTCATCAATATCCAAAACAAACAACTTCCCCGCAAACGCAACGGTCGAAGACATGCGTGAGTCGTATTTGTTAGCCTACAGGCTAGGTTGCAAAGATGTGACCGTGTTCCGAGATACATCAATCAAAGGCCAGGTTCTCGTAGCATCGCGCAAGAAACATGAATCTTCCCAAAGCCAAGAAAAACCTGAAGAGGAACAGGTACACAACACGCCAAAACTTCTCGCGGTCCCTCTAGTAGGCGGCGCCCAAGGCTTAGGGGAGCAACTCAAGATTTGCCCCCAATGCACGAGCCAAGTCGTATACCAGGAAGGTTGCTATATCTGCCCTGAATGCGGTTGGGGCGCATGCTCCTAACTACCAGTCCCTGAATACGCCCCGACCGAAATCCGCCGATCTAAGCTCAAACCTGCACGATGTCCCACTGAAACCAAAATTCCGCATAGCCCACATTTAATTGCACAAAGGCGAACTATAGCGAAGGTTTCATTGGACAAGAATCTCCTTACAGTCGTCAACCGAATCCAAGATAGAAAACTCCGACAGAAAGTTCACGGGTTACTTCAGAACCCATCAATCAAGATCGGGGGCAAAACCTACTCCGGAATACCGACCGAGAAATCCCCTGCTAGCGTATGGCACCATCACAACTACCCAGGCGGATTCGTGGAACACACACTGGCTCTCTACCAACTTTGCATGGCCTTATCAAAAATCGTTGAAGACCTCTACAATTGCCGAGTGAACAAGGACCTTGTAATCTGTGGCGTCCTCTTGCATGACATCTTCAAACCCGCTACCTATATTGAGCGAGGGGACGGAAGATATCGTCGTTCGGATTTAGCCGAGAGGCTTGATCACCTAACACTCGCCACTGCGGAGTTAGTCCGAAGAGACTTCCCCTTAGATGCGGTAC
Source organism: Candidatus Bathyarchaeota archaeon (assembly GCA_963733055.1). Lineage (GTDB taxonomy): Archaea > Thermoproteota > Bathyarchaeia > 40CM-2-53-6 > 40CM-2-53-6 > FEN-987. Next base: position 912,709 of record CAVTBR010000001.1, on the reverse strand, counting down.
ATGTCGTAGCTGCAAGTCACGGCAGGCAGTTCGGACCCATGGGACCGATGACAATTGAAGCCCTCATTTGCCACCTAGGCGATCATGCGGAAGCGGAACTTAACGGCGAGGTGCTGAGTGCAGCTCGATTCATGATTCGTGAAATAACAGGGGAAGAACCTCGAACCTTGACGGGAAAGCAAGCTTTCGCAACTGTGAGGATCAAAACAGACAAGGGCTGGAACGGCCTCAAAGATTATCTCTCGAAGACAAAAATATCTTAGATGCAATAGATACGCTAGCAAAACAAGTACAGGCCAAAATCTAGCCGAACTACAATGCCTCGCAAAATTGATGGATCTTCTCCATGCCGAGTTTGATTCGTTCTTCTGGTTCGGTTACAAAAGTCATCCTGACGTGTCCGATTCCGTTATCCCCGAAGAATCGGCCTGGAATCACTGCAACGTTTTCGGTTCTAAGCAGTTGTTCTGCAAATTCCTCTTCGGTTTGGCTAGCTTTCGTGAGATAATTGCGCACATCGACGAAGTAGTAGAAGGCGCCTGCCGGCTTTACGGTTTTGGCCAATGGCAGATACTGTTGTATCGCGCTATCCATCAGGTCCCGTTTGCTGAGGTAATTAGTCAATGATTCTTTGATGTAGTGTGCTTTCATGTCTTCGTTAAGGAATTTCACGAGCGCGAATTGCGCGATGCTTTCAGGGGCCAAAGTGCAGTACTGTTGGAGTTTCTCGATCGAATCAATTACTTGCTTCGAAGCCAGGGTATACCCGAGCCTTAAGCCTGGTATACCAGCTTCCTTCGAGAAACTGCAGACCGTAATCGTGCGTTCCTTGGCTTCGGGAAAGCGACTGATCCATTGGTGTTCTCCCTCGTAGATAATGTGTTTGTAGATGTCATCGCTGATTATCCAGAAGTCGTGATCCACCGCCAAATCTATGAGGGTTTTGACAAAAGATTCATTGATAATTCTACCAGTGGGGTTGTCTGGGGAAAGCACGATCATTGCTTTAGTTTTCTGTGAGACCGCCTCCTTGAGTTGCTCGTCATCCGGTTGATACCCATTGACGACATGGACTGGGATCCACCTAGGCCGTCCTTGTGCAAGCTCAATCGTCTCCCCGTATCCAAGATAAGTCGGATCCGTGATGATCACTTCGTCGCCTGGGTCGACGATGGACATGAGTGTGGTGTAGATGGATTCTGTTGCGCCGGTCGTTACGATTATTTCGGAGTGAGGGTCGAAGTTAACGCGGCCGTACTTCTTCACGTCTTGTGCCACGGCTTCTCGAAGTTGCGGAATACCCTTTGTTCCAGTGTATCCGCAGCTTCTCAAGGGATTTTCCTTCAATAGCCGACTGAATTCGTCGAGAAATTTCTTGGGTGGTGGAAGGCTGGGCGCGCCTCCTCCGAATGAGATAATGTCGCTGCGTTCGCGCGCCTCGTCTAGGAGACCGGCAACTCTGCGAATGGGAGAAGTGTGAATCCTGTCGATTCGAGAGGATAACTTGGCCATCAATGAGTCGTTTCGTCGTACAGTTTAACCGCTTATACCGTTTACTGCGAAGTGAAAGGCTTGATCTTTGTGGCATTCCCCATGTACGCTTGCAGTGAATCGGGGAGAGCGATCGACCCGTCTTTCGTTTGATAATTCTCCATGATGGCGACTAGTGTTCTTTCAGTCGCCACTAGAGTGCTGTTAAGCGTGTGAACCCACTGGGTTGGCTCGCCGGGCTTAACTCTAAACCTGACTTTGGATCGCACGGCTTGGTAGGCTGTGCAGTTACTGCATGATACGATCTCTCGGTATTTCCCCTGACCCGGCAGCCAAGCTTCCAAATCATACTTTTTTGCTGCAACAGTTCCTAGGTCACCAGTACAAACGTTGACGATTCGATAGGGTAGCTTTAGCAATTGAACGAACTCTTCGGCGTTAGCGATTAGTTTCTCATGTTCCACCCATGATTGGTCGGGTTTGCAAAATATGAATTGTTCAACCTTCTCGAACTGGTGTGTCCGGAAGATACCCTTCGTATCCCGGCCATGTGCACCAGCCTCTTTTCTGAAGTTAGGACTTACACCAGCGTACCTCAAAGGAAGACACTTGCCATCCAGTATCTCATCCATATGCTGAGCAAGCAAAGCATGCTCGGACGTGGCTAGCAAGTAAAGATCCTCGCCCTCGATTTTGTATATCACGTCCTCGAAATCTGAGAGGGCTACAGCACCACCGACTGCTTCTCTTCGTAGAAGGTACGGAGGAAGCGTCAGCTTGTATCCTTTCTTCTCAATGAAATCTAAGGCGAACATGATTAACGCGTGGTTTAGCTTTACCAAGTCGCCCCTGAGGTAGTAGAATCTACTGCCCGCAACCTTCGCAGCTCGCTCCATGTCGATAAGCCCCAAACCTGTGGCGAGGTCGATGTGGTCTTTCGGTTGAAAGTCGAACCCCGAAGAAATTCCCCACTTTCTCACTTCAAGATTGTCGTTCTCATCTTTACCGTAAGGCACGCTTTCATGCATGATATTTGGCAAATTCGTGAGTATGCTAGTTACCTTCTTTTCAAGGTCAGCCGTTTCTTGCTCAAGATGCTTGATTTGGTCGGGGATTTGTTCAGCTTGCTTGACCAGACTTGAAGTGTCTTCACCCTTTCTTCGTAACTGCGCGATTTCTTCCGTGAGCTTATTTCTCTTGGCCCGAAGATTATTCGCTTCGCTCTGAACACTCCGCCATTTCTTGTCGTCGTCGATTAGTTGATCCACCCAAGGAAGCTTGTCTAATTCGCCCCGACGTGTGAGGTTCTCTTTGACCAGATCAACATTTTCACGAACGAATCTCATGTCAAGCATCTTTTTCACCCGAGACTTGTTTCTTCTTCTTACTAACTAGCCAGTTGTGGTGTAACAGGATTACTGAAGTTGGATGAGTACCTTATTTGGATTAAGACCGATCGGGGGATGGGTAGGTGATCGTCTTGAGCTGCATCAAAACGGTTAATTTGGCAGTTCGAACGGTTGTGTCGAGCATAGAAAAGTGAGTGGGACTTCCTTGTTCAAGATGATCATATTGCTAAAGAAGCGAGCGGGGTTGACCGATGATGATTTCGCAAAGTACTGGTTAGAGATTCACGCGCCGTTAGCCCAGAAAATGCCTGGTCTCAGAAAGTACGTTGTGAACGTGGTAAAGAGACCTCCTAACCGGGAGCCCGATTACAATGGCCTCGTGGAACTATGGTTCAATGATACAGACAGCATGAAACAAGCGTTCAACTCACCCGAAGGCAAGGCAACACAGAAGGACACGGAGAACTTTGCCGGAAGCCTAACTTCATTGTACATTGATGAACACTCAATTCTTTAGCAAACGGACCTGGAAACGAGCAAAACAAGCACAGAAGCTCGGAGCGTAACCTTCAACAGCGATGAAGTATGTTCTTCAGCTAATGCCGACTGCTTGTTGGTCTTTGAGTCCGTGGCCGGTTATGATGCAGACTACGCGGTCTCGAGGTTTAACTAAACCTAACTTTGCCGCTTTTGCTAGCCCGGCAACCGATGCCGAGCTAGCTGGTTCCGCGAATATCCCTTCCTGATTTGCAAGCAGGCGTTGAGCTCGAGATATTTCGTTATCTGAAACGGTTAGCATCGTTCCTCCTGAATCCTTCACAGCTCTCAGCGCCTTCTTCCAACTCGCGGGGGCACCGATTCGAATCGCACTTGCTGAAGTCTGAGGGTGTTTCCATGGGATTACTCGGCTCTGTCGCTTAGCGTATGCAGCCGCTATGGGTGCTGCGCCTGAGGCCTGGATGCCGATCATTCTTGGCGTGCGGTTTGTGAGCCTGAGCTTCCGTAGTTCCCAGAATCCTTTCCAGATGGCGCTAATGTTGCCCGCGTTTCCTACCGGGACGATGATTGCGTTCGGAACCGTGTGGTGAAGCTGTTCCCAGATTTCGAGTGCTAGGGTCTTCTGGCCCTCTATTCGGTAGGGATTTAAAGAATTGACGAGGTAGAGTTTCCTGTTTTGAGCCACCTTTCTGGCTTTTTCGAGAGCAGCATCAAAGTTTCCGCTCACCTGCTGGATTCTCGCTCCGTGAACTACGGCTTGAAGAAGTTTCCCCTTGGCGACCTTCCCCGCTGGAATAAGCACCACGGCCCGCATGCCCGCTCGCACGGCGTAGGCCGCCATCGACGCTGAAGTGTTCCCAGTCGAGGCACATATCACGGTTCTCGCGCCTAGCTCGACAGCTCTTGTAATTGCTACAGTCATACCCCTATCTTTGAACGACCCCGTTGGGTTTTGTCCTTCGTTCTTGAAGTAGACATCATAAAGTCCCCATTGATCTTTGAGCCGAACCGAGGGAGATAGCGGTGTTCCGCCCTCCCCGAGGCTCACGGCACTACGTCTTGATGAAGGAAGAAGATTCTTGTACCGCCAAACCGAAATCGGGTCAGATTTTCGGATTGAGGCAATGAATCTGCGCCTTAATGATTGATATTTGTAACCGATCTGAAGTAAGTTGCCACATTTTGGGCAGGTGTAGATTTGAGTCGGTTTGAATCTCGCTGAACACTCGATGCATTCGAGGTAATGGTATGGACTTCGTTTCATTGTGAGCATCGACTCGGGAACAAGTTCTAGATAATTATGACCCCCTTTGCAGAGGGTTTGGTGAGAAATACTTCCATGACTTCGTACCCAAGAGACTCTAACCTGTCCGACACTAGCGCGATAGCTGGTTGAATGAGACCGGTCTTATTCTTCCGCCGCCTAAGATCGTCGGAGATACTGTACCATAGCGCGCGGGATGGACCCGCCCCGCTGATGGTTTCTGCAACATGGAATCGCTTAAGTAGCATTTTCTTTTCGTTTCGCAAGAACGATGAATCTATTCCCTTCCCGTAAACACCGTCATCCGCCCGTAATGGTTCAATGATCTCGTCCCATGGCAGGGTTTCGATGATAGTTTTCACGTCACGCATGGCGAACGCGGATGCGATCTTCGCCACATAACCCATCGACTGAATGTGGTCTGGAGTGGGGATCGTGGAAGGTAGAAGTTGGCGTGTCGCCTCTGTCGAACTCTTCTCAACGTTCGGTATCAAAAGTGCTACTCCCAGGTCGGTCGGCGGTCGGATTGTTGTGATCTCGTGTCCTGCGTCTAGCGGGTTTGTGGAAACGATATTAAATCCGCCGAGTGCTGACGCAGAGGCATTATCCATATGATGTGATGGTTCCGCTTCTCCGGCGAGCTGAACTAGAGATTGTCCCTCTAGTCCCAGTTTGAAGACTCGGTCGGCACAGAAAACCGCTCCAACAGCTTCGGCCCCTGACAATCCTAATCCTTTCTTTGGCGGTATGTTGACCCTCATTCGCAGAGTGTATCCTTCTGGTTTCCCAAACCTCTCAAAGACAGCCGAGAGCGCTTTACCTGCCGCATTCAGGTTGGGATCTGTACTAACCGCATCAGCGTAAGCGCCATCAACCCGTATCGTCCTTATCCCAGAATCGGCCGCCTGAAATTCTAGTTCAAGTCGTGGCGACTCTAAAGCAATCGAAAGCACATCAAAGCCTGCCCCGAGGTTTGCGGTGGAGGCGGGCACAGTCACCCTGACGCTTGATAATTTGGTTCTTGACAAAGTTGTCTGGAACCTCCGACGAACTCTCATACCACGAAGAACCTATAGGCCACTAATAGAGGGCTACGAAGCCGACTCCGGAGGCGATCGTCTTAGCGGGAAGAAAAATCGCGCAACGTGTAAGCCAGATTTCTCCCGAACCATTCAAGTTGGCACTCAAACTTCCCCGGGATGTGATTCGCCTTAGCGTAGGCGAACCGGATTTCGAAACACCAGATTTCGTGAGGGAAGCAGGGAAGAGAGCTATCGACGAGGGATGGACGCACTACAGCCCGGCCACGGGCCTTGATGAGCTTAGAAGAGCTGTCGCGGAAAAACTCCGACGCGACAATGGAATCCAATGCGACTATGAGAGTGACATTCTAATCACTCCAGGTTCATCTTCAGGGATTTTCTCAGCGTTGCTAGCCTTGGTTGATCCAGGGGATGAAGTCCTCGTCCCAGACCCCTCATGGTTCCACTACACGACGCTCGTCGGCCTCTGTGGAGCAAAACCAATCCCTGTTCCCCTGAATCTGACGAATAACGTGTCGCTGGATGTTGATGAGGCTGAGAGACGAATCACTGAAAAGACTAAGGTTCTGATTTTAAACAGTCCAAGTAACCCTACGGGAATCATCCTCTCTAACGAGAACATTCGGGCGCTTGGAGAACTCGCGGAGAAATATGATCTGACGGTCATTTCCGATGAGGTTTATGAAAAAATACTCTACTCGGGTTATGAGCATGTAAGCCCCGCATCGTTGTCTGATTTCAAGGGACGTGTTATCACGAGTAACGGGTTCTCCAAAGCTTACGCGATGACTGGTTGGCGAGTTGGATATCTAGCCGGACCTCCGGAGATTGTCGAGAAAATCGTTGCTCTGAATGGATATGTCTTGGTTTGCGCAAGTACGATCTCGCAAAAGGCTGCATTTAGCGCTCTAACGGATCCGAGAATGACCCTCACGATCAACCGAATGGTCGGTCAATTCGCGGCTCGGCGAAAATTAGTCTTGGAGAGCCTCTCTGAGATTCCCCTGATTGGGGCGCTTCCGCCACAAGGAACATTCTACACGTGGGTTAATGTTGCCGAGACAGGCATGACCGGTGAGGAATTTGCTTATCAACTACTTCAACGCGAACGAGTTGGAGTGCTGCCCGGAAACTTGTTTGGTGAGCGTGGGAAAGATTTTGTGCGGATTTCTTTCGCTGTTAAGGAGGAAGATTTGATGGCGGGGCTGGAGAGATTCGGAAAATTTGTGTCGCGCCTAAAGAGTTAGTTTGCCAGTCGTTTCAAGCGTTAGTACTATCGGCAGGGGTTACGCGTTGGTTAGATTGAAGTTAGATAGTTCTGGACTTCCCATGGTGTGACCTGTTCGCGGTAGTCGCGCCATTCCGATTCTCTTACCTTAATGTGTTCTCGGAACGCTACCTCGCCAAGGGTTTCCTTTATGAACGGGTCTTTCTTGGCTTCGGCTATGGCCTCACCTACCGTCCTCGGTAGCCATAGAATTCCTCTTCGCTCGAGTTCTTGATCGCTAAGACGTGCTGGGTCTTCCTTCAGTGGTTCGCCTGGATCAATTTGGTTCTTGATGCCTTCGAGACCTGCGGCGAGTAGGGTTCCCACGGCCAGGTAAGGGTTGCAGGAGGGATCAGGCACACGGTATTCTACTCTTTGGCCTGAACCGTCGGCGTGAGGAGAGGTTGACGGGATTCTGATGGCAACTCCTCTATGATCGTAACCGTAACAGACGTGGGCGGGTGCCCAACTTCCGGGCAGCAGGCGTTTGTAGGAATTAGATAATGGCGCTCCGAAGATGCTTATTCCGTTCATATGCTTCAATGCTCCCCCGATGAACCCGTATCCTAGCTGGCTCATCTTGCACCCTCTTTTGTCATTTGAATCATAGAAGACGTTGCGTTTCGTTTTCAAGTCGAACAGGCTCAAGTGTATATGGCAACCGCTTCCTGGAAGACCAACGAAAGGCTTCGGCATGAAAGACGCGAACAATCCACGCTTTGCGGCAATGGCCTTAGTAACGTCCTTCACAGCGACGAAACTATCAGCAGCCGCCAACGCATCAGTGTACCTGAAGCTGGGCTCTATTTGTGCGTGCCCGTACTCTTTCTTCAATCGCTCAAGATGAACTCCCATCGTCGAAAGGTTTGACACGACTTCCTGAATATAGTCGTTGTAAAGGTCGTAACCATAACTAGTAGCGAACTTCGTGTTTACGAAAGGTGTTATGTTTTCCCCATCCGCGTGCAAGACATAAAACTCAGTCTCGCACGAGACCATCGGAGAGTACCCCATCTCATGAGCTTTCCCAATCATCCTGCGGAGGAAATACCTCGCATCAGTGATATGCGGCTGCAAGTCTAGATCCCAAAGCTCGCCCATCATTCGTGCACTTCCCGGGGCGTAGGGTAGGGGTGAGAAGGTAGTTGGGTCGGGCATGATCTTGAGTTCTGGGGCTTCGGAACCCCAAGACCCTTCATAAGCTACCTTGTCGAGAACATTGAAGCATTGGAGCGCCATGGGAATACCGATCCCATCCCTCATTTGCTCGGCTAAGAAATCCGCATGTGAAACCATTGCGCGCGGAATCAGATCGTTCCCGAGCCACTGGAATTTAATCAGATTAATTTTCTCTTCTTTAACTCTCTTCAGAACACTGTCTAACGCAGATTGACTAACCATATCCTATGGCAGGGGAGCTTGTTTTGTTAAGCCTTTCTCCGACCCTCGTCTAACAAATGCCTCAATGCCTGTCACAATCAAGCGATTACCGGCGAACCGGTTGTTGATAGCAGTGCCATGTCGCGTGGGAGTCGGCATCGGGAAACTATTTGAATCTTCACCCGCAAATACACGGATACATTGGAAAATGCTTAAGGAGTGAGTGCCGCTGCCCGGAACCAAACGTGAGAAGAAAAATAGTCAGGTACAGGCACGACCTAAGACGACACGTAGGAGAGGGCACCTGGGCAATCACAGCCTTTGGGTTATTGTCCTCTTAGTTGTTGCAGTTACAGCTCCTGTAGTTGTCGCTTGGTATGGCTGGTCTCACGCGGCTGTAATTGACTTCACCTTCGGTGGAACAAACGATGTTCGTCGGTCTTATCAGCTCACTGCGATGTCTTCGTACCAACTGTCAACGATCGATATCACCCATGTACTGGTAAGGAATTCAGGCAACACGGACATCACCGTGATCGTCTCTCTACACGCGATGAACGCCGTCGTCGCTCCGGCTCCGGGCAATTATTACGGGCCCTACACTGACACGGCCAATGTCCAAATTCACTTGCCGGTTTCGAGCGGATATCAGCTCGTAACATTCTATCTCACGTTACCTGCTCAGGTCCCATCCTTCACAATTCGTGTAAGCGTTTCCAGAGTACTCGACTTCTCCGGTTTCGGATCGTTAGTCACTTCAGGTTTTGCAACTGTTCAGCCAACCTCACCTACGACGTTAGTGTACATGAACACGGTGACTAGCCCACAGGATTATGAGCTCAGCCAGCAATCCTAAAGGAGATTCACAATTCTTGACGAAGCACATTGTTCGATGATTAGATCGATGACGTGCAATGCTTGGCAATGACCGAACGTTCGGACAAATTCGGTGTGGTGGTCGGATAGCGTTTAACAGTAGCAGACTATTACGCCGAAAGATGTTGAATGAGTCTGTCCAAACTGGTCGACGCCGGTTACGGTGATTTGTGCAACTTGATTATTGCCGACTGGGACTGTTGAGAATGTGTAAACGATGAGATTGCTTGCGCCTTGATAAAGCGGGGGCAGTAGAACTTGTTGCCGATCAAGTGAGCAGAAAGCGCCCGCGGGGCAGCCTGAAATGTACAAGGTTACGGTTTGAAGGACGGTTGAGTCACATCTGATAGTTGCCGAGGAGTTGGGACAGTAAAGGTTCAGCCACACAACTACCCCACCGGTTTGACCCTGCTGAATCTTCACGAGTGTCGTGCTCGTCGTGATCGTGAAATCGAAATTGTTCACGGGGAAAGTCGGAGGGAACGGATATGGTGGCGATTGTGTTGCGTTGACGAATACGCCACTAACCACTAAAGTCAAAGTCATGGCAAGAAGGGTAGCGGCCAATGCTATTCCGAAACCGCGACGCAACATGTTAATCCTCAAGTTAATTTCGTGAAGTGAAATTAAAAGATTGGTGACGCTGGTGACAAGAAATCGATGGATCGACATGAGATAAGTCCATGAATTACGAGGCTTTTGACTCATGCGGCCTAAACTGGATTTTGATCTCTGTATGGTTCCACTTTCCGAACGAAAGCAGCGCCAATCACCAATACCATGTGGCCGTGAATCAAGGCGCTCTCAAAATTGACGAAAACGAAGTTGAAAACGTAAATAGACTGTACAATGGCTGAGGCACTCTGTAGAAACACGATGCCGGTCTCGTTTCGAGTAATTCTGATACCCATCATACTACTCATCGCAGTCCTCTCACCCGTCTTTGCACAAACAACTCCCCAACTATCGCTAACATTGATCGGACAAGATGCTGGACATTACGTTGTCCCCGCGGGACAGACGACAGAGCTGAAGATGGAAATTCTTAATGTCGCACCATCTGATGTTTACCTATCGGAAGGGAACGCCTACATAGACCCGGGACTGAACAACACATGGGAACTGATCCATTCTGAGAGTTTGGGTAATTTCCACCTCGGTTACCTGCAATCAGCAATCTGGACATTCAATCTAGCCATGCCGGCGAGGATTCAAGCCGCAAACGCGACAAGCGGCACGCCGCAGGTTTCCCTCCTAATCAAAATAAGCTATCTGACTGCAACCGGCCTACAACAAGTGGAACAGAACGATTTCCTACTAAGCGTCCCAGGTGCATCCGTACAGCAACAAAACATTTCGATTTGGCTCGCAGCCGTGGGAGTCGTAGCGTTGATCGGTATAGGTGGAGTTTCCTACGTGATGCTGAAGAAACGTCGAGCACTAATTCCCCGGCCACCTTTATAGCCCAAGATTCATAATTAGACTCGGGAAGACAGCATGCGGAGAATTAGCGGGCTACTATTCACCTTGGGGGTCCTTGCCGTGCTTGTCTCGTCACAAGCAGTCCCCCTCGCGAACGCTCAATCCAGGATCCTCTACGGAACGGTATACAGCGCGAGCACCGGCAAACCAATCGCAGCGACTGTCACCTTAAGCCGATGCTTTAACACACAAACCGCTTTGACGGGATCCGATGGAGCTTGGGAGCTGTCTTACCCATATGGAGTTCTTGGCACAATCACATTTTCAGCTCCTGGGTATGTGACCCAAACCTTCCAGATCAACATGAACGTTCAATGGTACGACGCCGGAGGCGTCGTTTCCCTTCAACCCTCGAGCTAACACAATTCCCTCTCCGTTCACAATACACTTTTGTCGTTGGTGTCGAAGATGAATGTAAGGTTCATCGCTGTCGCGTTAGTAATTCTCGTGAACTCTACTCTGATATCAACAGTTATTGCTCAAAGTGTAACGATTGAGTACACGATTCATGTTGACTTCTTTGCATACTCCTGCAGCCTAGACATAACGAAAGTTTCACTTTACGACTCATCAGGTAACCTGCTTGGCGTTGCGACGAGTCCGTATGGTGGAGAAGTCGCAATTTCCTTTAGAACGCCCACACCCGTTTCCACACTCACAGCATCTGCCTACGGTCAAGCAACCTGGGGCGCTTACTACAGTTGGCAGGTGAGCGGAACTAGCACCCTAAGCTTAGGATCCACCGGAGATTATTGGGTCACTGTCAGAATGAACCAGTTGACCACTTGATACTTCAAGTTGTTCGCTTCTGGACGAGATCCGCCAGGGTGGAGATGAAGGCGGGACTTGAGTTTAGTGAATCGGTTCGCTTGAGGTTAAGGCCGTTGTTTCGGGCGAAATCCTGGGCTTCCACATCAATATCGTAGAGTATCTCAAGATGGTCGGCTACGAAGCCTATGGGCACCACAAGAACGTCGGTAAGACTTCTTCGACCTTGGAACTCACGTAAGAAGTCTATGAGGTCTGGACCTAGCCATTTTTCTTTGGTCTGACCTGCGCTCTGGTATGCGAACGACCATTGTTCACGCCCTAGAAGGTTTGCTACTGATTTGCAGGAGCTTAGAAGTTGTGTTGGATACGGATCTTTCGTTTGAAGGATCCGTTCGGGTAAGCTATGAGCAGTGAAGAGCAATTCGACTTTTGAAGGCTTTGAAAACTGACTGAGGGCAGCCTGAATTTTTTCTTGGACTGCCTTGTGGAATAGAGGGTGATCGTGCCAACTCTCAATAAAATCCACATCCAAATGGCTTGAGCTAGGGACTGCCTCTTCTAACGCCTGTTTGTATCCCCCGATGCTCACTTGTGAGTAATGAGGAGCGAGTACGAGTGCGATTATTCTCTCGAAACCATTGTCAATAATTTGAGGGATGACTTCCCGAATATAGGGATGCCAATGCTTCATCCCAATGTAAACCTCAGTCCCCAAACCCTCCGAACTCAACTTCTGTTTGAGGGACGACGCCTGAGTCTTAGTTATCTCGAATAACGGCGATCGTCCCCCTATCGTTAGGTATCGGCTCTTCAAATCCTCAACGGCCTCAGGTGCAGGCTTGTGGCCTCTCCTAATGTCGGTGAGATAGGCCTCGATATCTTCCATTGAACTCGGTGTCCCGTATGCCATCAGAAGAACCGCTAAATCGCTCGTAATGCCCACCTACATAGCGTCAATTGCCGATTGTTGGGTTGAATCGTGAACGAATTTTACTAGGTCGATAACTTTCTGCACTGAGGCTTCAGGTAGCATGCCATGTCCAAGATTGAATATGTGTCCGCTCCTGCCCTGTACTTTCTTGAGAATTTCGGTCGACAATGATTTGACCAATTCCATGTCTCCTAGCAAGGCTGCGGGGTCAAGGTTTCCTTGAATGCCAACATCGTAACCCAACCTTTCCCACGCAACATCAATTGGGACTCTCCAGTCGACTCCGAAGACATCACCACCGGCCATCCTCATTTCTTCAAGAAGTGTCGAAGTGCCAGTTCCGAAGTGGATTCTTGGCACCTTTGTCCCAACGAGCTCCTGGAAAATATGCTGTGAGTATGGGAGCACGTAGTTGTGATAATCGTGGGGGCTGAGGCATCCAACCCAGCTGTCGAAAATCTGAACCACATCAACACCAGCTCGTACTTGTGCTAGGAGATAGTTGGTCATCGACTCTGAAAGTTTCTCCATAAGGGCGTGCCAAGTCTTTGGCTCGCGATACATGAGAGTCTTCACCTTGATGAACTCCCTCGTCGGCCGTCCCTCTATTAGATAACTTGCAATCGTGAAGGGTGCCCCGCAGAATCCGATCAACGGCACCTTTCCATCCAACATCTTTCTTGTTACTCCTATAGCTTCGAGTACAAAGGGCACGTCGTTTACCGGGTCAAGTTTGTGCAAGGACGCGACGGAATGGGCGTCAGAGATTGGTTGTTTGATGATCGGGCCAACACCTTCCTCAATCTTGAACGCCACTCCCATCCCTTCTAGAGGAAGCATGATGTCGGCGAACATAATTGCGGCGTCGACGCCCAAGATATCGACGGGCATCGTTGTAACCTTAGCGCACAGCTCGGGGTTCTTGCAGATTGAAATTATGTCGTGTTTCTCTCTGATCTTCCTGTATTCGGGTAGAAAACGGCCTGCTTGGCGCATGAACCAGACAGGCGTCACATCCACTGATTGACGCTTGCAAGCCCTAATGAATCGGTGTTCCATCTCTCGAAACAACACTCCTCGATTTCAACCGTTGAAGTGCTCGCTTAGCAGCATCAAACGTTTTCGTCACATCTCGCTGGGAATGTGCTGCTGAAACAAAGATTGTCTCAAAGGGAGAGGGAGGGAGGTAGACTCCCTGTTCCAGCATAGTATTGAAAAATACCTTGTAGGCAGACGTATCACTGGACTTCGCGGAACTGAAATCCTTGACCTCGCTGTCCGTGAAGAACAATCCCAGCATCGACCCAACCCTATTCAACCATACATCGCGGTCGGCTTCTTTCGCGGCTTCCAGTAGCCCCCGTTCCAACCGAGCTGACGCCCTTTCCAGTTTCTCATAGAAGCCTCGCTTATTGATCTCTTTCAAGGTAACAATTCCCGCGGTCATCGCTAACGGATTCCCAGAAAGAGTTCCCGCTTGGTAGACAGGACCGGTCGGTGCTACAAGGTCCATAATCTTTCGAGAGCCGCCGTATGCTCCGACGGGCAGACCCCCGCCGATGATCTTCCCTAGGCATGTAAGATCCGGTTGGACGCGGTAGAGCTTCTGAGCTCCGCCTAGAGAAGCTCGGAATCCCGTAACTACCTCATCAAAGATGAGCAGGGTTCCATATTTCCCGGTGATTTCTCTGAGGTCACGGAGGTAGTCTGATTTTGGGGGAACCAGCCCCATATTTGCGGCAATTGGCTCAACAATCACGGCAGCGATATCGTTACCATGCTCTTCGAAGATTGTTTTGACAGAGTCTGGGTTATTGTAAGGCGCAACGAGCGTATCTGCTGTTGCCCCAGCGGTAACACCTGCTGAGTCTGGGGTACCGAACGTTGCCATGCCTGAACCTCCCTTCACAAGCATTGCATCGGAATGACCGTGGTAGCAACCTTCGAACTTCAAGATCCTGTTGCGCTTCGTGTATGCTCGCGCAACCCTAAGTGCCGACATCACGGCTTCGGTTCCGGAATTCACAAAACGCAACTTTTCAATCGAAGGAAAGGAACTCATAACTAAGTCGGCAAGCTCAGTCTCAAGTCGGGTCGGAGCCCCATAGCTGGTTCCTCGAGGTAACGCAGCACGCAGGGTCCTTACGACCCTTGGGTTCGCGGATCCTAAGATTAGCGCTCCCCAAGAACAAACATAGTCGATGTAACTGTTGCCGTCTTCGTCTTGTATCTTTGAACCTCGCGCCCTCTTAATGAAGCGCGGTGTGCCGCCCACGGCGGTGAAGGCTCGAACTGGACTGTTCACGCCACCAACGAGAACCAGACTGGCTTGCTCGTAAAGGGCTTTAGATGCGTCAACCTTCAACGGAGTTCACAAGAGATGGAGCTGGCTTATCCTAGTAGAGTAAGAATCTCATCTATGGGCGCAGCTATGCACGTGAAGATGGGGGTTTCTAGCTCTGTGTAGCGACTCGCTTCGCTGCTCCTCAACTCCATAACTAAGTCTGAGAAGTCGGCTGGTTGATCTGTTTCAAAGGCGAGAACAAATTCTTGATCGTCCAGGCCGAAGGAATACCCGGTGTGAATTTGGACTGAAGGATACTTGTGCCCGATCTTGAAGTGTTGCGCCATCATCTTGGTTCTCTCCTCGTGTGGAAGGAAGTACCATTCACGTTTCTTGATGAAAGGGTAAACGAACATGTACTTCGAATTGCTCGTTGAGCTGGTAGGAGAGGCACCCTCCTGTCCTTCATGATGGTGGCCACCTAGGTATTCGGATTTCTTGGTCATGGCTAGATAGGAGTAGGGTATCTTGAGATACTTTCCAAGATTAGACGATAGTAAATCTGAGGTGAAGTCCTGGAATTGTTCAAGCTGCCCGGCAATGGTCCATAGCATGAAGTCGGTGTCGCCACGGATGCCCACAAGAGAATAACTGCTGAGAAGGTTATTTTTCGCAAAGCCTGCTACTATTGACGCGAACTCCCGTCTCGCGGACGATTTTTCCTCGGTGCTGAGCCGTCTCCATTGCGAGTCGACTCTGAAGAATGTATACTTGAGGAATTGCCGTTCTGTGACTTGAACTGGTTCAACATCTGTAGAGGTCTGCGTCTTCACTGGTTAGCCTCCCGTAACCATTTGGCCGCGTCCTTCGCAAAGTATGTGATTATGATGTTTGCCCCAGCTCTTTTTATTGCTGTCAATGTTTCCAGTGCCACCCGTTTGTCGTCGAGCCACCCTTTCTGTCCGGCTGCTTTAATCATCGCATACTCTCCGCTCACATTGTAAGCTGCTAGCGGGTGACGGAATTGATTTCTTGCGTCTCTAATTACGTCTAGGTAGCTGAGTGCAGGTTTGACCATCACGATGTCCGCCCCTTCTCTGATGTCCATTTCTATCTCCCGAAGCGCCTCCCTGCGGTTCGGTGGATCCATTTGGTAGCTGCGCCGATCTCCCCATAACGGGGATGATTCGACCGCCTCACGGAAGGGACCGTAGAAGGCGGATGCAAACTTAGCTGAATATGCCATGATTGCGGTTTCCTGGAAGCCTCGACTGTCTAGGGCAAGCCGGATAGATTGAACTTGGCCGTCCATCATGGCACTTGGTCCGACAATGTCCGCACCAGCTTCGGCATGTGAAACTGCGATTCGCGACAACAATTCCAGCGTGTCATCGTTCTCTACTCTGCCATCGCGAATTACGCCACAGTGCCCATGATCAGTATACTGACACAGGCAAACATCTGTGGCAATGACAAGCTGTGGGGCCGACTTCCTGATGGCCCGTACGGCTTGTTGGACTATGCCATCGGTTGCGTAGGCTGCGCTTCCAGAGCTGTCTTTGTGATTAGGAAGGCCGAACAGCAACACGGCAGGTATTTTCAAACTTATGACGTCGGCAATTTCCTTAGTCAGTTCAGACATTGAAAAGCGGTAGATACCTGGCATTGATGGTATCTCTTCGCGGACTGAGAGGCGTTGATCGACAAAGATAGGATACATGAAATCGGAACTTGAGAGCCGAGTTTCCCTCATAAGGGTCCGCAGAGAATCCTGTTTCCTTAGTCTCCGGAGCCGATTAGTAAGCCGTCTTTTCTCTGAAATTTCATACAGTTCTGATGTCATTCTTTATCGCCTCTACGAGATTATCAATTGTGTGTGTCCTCGCCACAATATCGACATGAATCCCTAATTCCTTAGTCGCTTCAGCCGTGACCGGGCCGATGCATGCGACCTTAACTCCCTTCAGCAAAATGACCAACTCATTTGCGTCCACAATTTGAGCGAGATTTCGCACAGTCGACGGGCTCGTGAAGGTCACCACACCGATACCCTGATTCAAGACTGATTTCAACCGGTCGGCTGACAAGCCTTCCGGGATAATCGTTCTATACGCTACCACCTCTTCCACTCGGGCTCCACGCTGCCTCAAAAGTTCAGGAAGCTTCTTCGAAGCAATGTCGGCTCGAGGCAAAAGGATTCGTTTTCCATCCACGTCGCCTAGACCAACGGCTATTTTCTCTGACAGGTATTGCGTTGGCACATAATCAGCCTCCTTACCAATACTTTCCAAGGCTGCAGCCGTAGAGGGCCCTATCGCGGCAACCTTAACCTGTTTCAGTTTATCGTGGGGCTCTCCGAGTGTTTTCAGACGTTGACTGAAGAATCGCACCCCGTGAACGCTCGTGAATATAATCCAATCATATTGCAAAATCCTCAAAATCGACTCATCCAAACGGTTTGTGTCGTTGGGAGGAAGAATGCTGATTGTCGGGAGCTCAATGGTTGTGGCTCCTAGATTCCGGAGTTTCGCCGAAAGATGGAAACTCTGCTTTTCAGGGCGCGTAATGAGAATCTTTACGCCTTCTAGGACTTTCATGGAAGTTTGCATTAGGTTGCCCCCAAGAGTAGCTGTGCGCCCTTGTTGATGAGGGACTCCGCTAATTCTTCCCCAACCTTTCTTGGATCTGATTTATCTGAAGTGAGTTGGGTGCGCAAAAGCATTCTTCCGTCCGACGAAGCGACCATGCCGTCTATTCTCAATTTTGTCTCGTGTACGGTAGCGAACGCTGCGATTGGCGTTTGACAGTTGGCTCCAAGTTTTCTCGCGAATGCTCTCTCGGCCTCAACGGCTCTGTAAGTTGGTTCATGGTTTATTCTGGAAAGCAATTCCACCATTTCTTCATCGTCCTCTCTGGTCTCAACCGCAAGCGCGCCTTGACCGATTGCAGGAAGCATGATCCGGGTTGACAGTAGTTCAGTAGCACGCTTTTCCATACCAAGCCTCGCGAGACCTGCTGCCGCGACGACTATTGCCTCATATTCTCCTGAATCAAGTTTACGTAGACGCGTGTCGACGTTTCCGTGCATGGCCAGAATGCGCAAATCGCCACGTGCAGCTAACAATTGCGTTTTCCGACGAGGACTACTCGTTCCAACCCGGGCTCCACCGGGAAGCTGCTCAAATTTTCGTTTATCGCGCGAAATCAACGCGTCTCTATGGTCTGAGCGTTGTGGGACGGCCGCTATCTTCAAGCCTGTAGGTAGGTCGGTTGTTAGGTCCTTCATACTGTGGACCGCGATGCGAATTTCCTTATGGATTAGAGATTCCTCGATTTCTTTTGTGAATAATCGCTTACTGTCGACAATGCTCTCTCCAGAATCCCGTATGCTATCGCCCTTCGTCTTGATTTCGGCTATTTCGAAGCTGAGACTGGATTCCAGTTCCTTCAGCGCCTGAACTATTTGCTGCGTCTGAGCAAGAGCAAGGGCACTTCCCCTAGTGCCCACAATGATGGAGTTTCTCACTCTTCGCTTTGCCGTCCTATACCGAAGAGTTCTCGGATCATGGCTTGGAAGGTTTCGCCATCGCCGTTTGATGCATGTTCCCTTAACCGAACGGTTGGCTCGTACAGTAGCTTGTTTACTATTCGACGTGTCAACAGTTCAACTATGGTTTTTTCGCGACTTGGTATATCGCCAAGTTTTCTTAGCGCTCTCGACAGCTCCTCTTCACGGATATCCTCGGCGACTCTCCTTAGATCCCTTAGGGTATCATTGGCTTCGTAGGCTCGCATATGAGTGTCGAAACTTTCTACTTGTTTGCGTGCGAGCTCCTCAGCCTCCGTAATCTTCGCTTGGTATGCTTTCTTCTGATTTTCTATGAAGGGTGCTAGGTCATCGATATTGTACAGCTGCAGCCCAGGAATAAGGGCCGAGTCTGGGTTTACGTTGCGCGGCACACCGACATCGATAACGGTGAGTTCCTTGCCGTTGCGTTTGGATATAGCTTCCCGAAGAGTATCGGCGCTTATTATGTAATCTGCGGAGGATATGCAGGTGAGAACAACATCCGCTTTCTGAAGCATCTTCGGAATGTGTTCTAGTCCTATGGCTTTGCCTGAAATCTGCGATGCAAGATCTTGCGCGCGTTCCACGGTCCTGTTCGCAACCCACACCTCGACTCCTGGAAACGCGGATAAGTCTTCGGCTGCGAGAGAGATCATCTTACCTGCACCGACTAGTAGGATGGTTTGAATGGGTTGCTTTCGTGATAACTGCTTCAACATCAGGGTAACGGCGGAGCTTACTGAAACTCGCTCTGAATCTAGGCCGCTCAGGTTTCTAATGCTGTTTGCGGCTCTGTAAGCGTGGCGGAAGAGTTCTGACAGAAAAGGTCCGATGGTTTGTGTCTGGTTCGCGATTCTGAAGGCTTTCTTTACTTGCTCTTGGATCTGTTGCTCTCCTACAGCCAAAGAGTCGAGGCCCGAGGCTACAGAGATCAAATGCTCTACGGCGTTCCCGTCAGTTACAGCATATGTGTACTGTTCGATATCTGAGGGTTGAATACCGCTCCACTCACTCATTGTTTTCTTAATGTCCTTCGAGGCATCACGGTCTGAGGAAGATACGGCGTAGATTTCTGTTCTATTGCAGGTTGACAATATCACGACCTCCCCGATACCCGCTTGATTAATGGTTGACCTGAGACGGTCGGGCAGCTTCCCTGGAGGACACCAGAGGCGTTCTCGCACGCCTATGGGCGTGTGTTTGTGGTTGGTGCCTACCAATGTAAGTCTTCGATTCGAAGCGTTCGACAGTGTGCTCACCTGTATTGAACCGTTATGTCGGTTTCATTGCGAGGAGGAAGAATTCGGATAGGTACGCTGCGGCTTCTGTCGGTTTGTAGTTGCGTCTGAAATGTATCTGTTGAAAAACGAAACGATTCATCATACCTAGAAGGCATTCAGCGGCCATTCTAGGATCAGTTTTACGAAACTCGCCTGACTCGATTCCTTTCTCAACAATAGTGTTGAGCACGGATTGTATTCTGGCTAGGTCGGCAGTCAAGGTTTTTCGTCCAACTGAATCAAGTTCCTCCGTCGAATGCCTAACGTATAGACCAACGTTCAAGTGATCTTTAGGAAAGTGGGCTAGGTAGTTGCTTGCGAAGGCGTGTATCTGTGCACTCGGCCCTTCGGCTTTTTCGCATTCTCCGTTTAACTTGGTGATGAAGCCTGTCATGCTTACGCTTTCGCGTACAACCGCATCAAACAGGGCTTCTTTGTTCTTGAAATAATAGTAGACTGTAGGGGGAGTGACGTCAGCGGCTCTACATATGGCACGCATTGCAACATTTGAGAACCCACGTTGAGTGAATAGTTCTTTCGCCACCTCGAGTATGTGTTGCTCTTGAGTAACCGTGGACATTTGGGTCAACTCAAAACAGTCGTTTGCATTGGTGTAAATTGTTCTGAGTGTGGAGTGTAGGGGCAAGCGGGATCTTCTTCAAGCGGATCGCCAAATTCGGCGAATGCCCTAGACCGTGAGCCGCCACAAATCTCCTTGTATTCGCAAGCGCCACAGCGTCCTTTCAACTTCGAAGAATCCCTTAACGCGGTGAATATTGAATTCGACCGGTAGATTGCGGTGAGCTTTTCCTCTGGGACTCTGCCTGTGCTTATGGGTAGAAAACCACTTGGATAAACCTCTCCGTCGTAGGTTACAAAGAGAATTCCCCTTCCATCCCTTGTAGGAGTAGACTTCAGGGAAGGCGAACTCGTGGGTTGTCCTTCAAGTGTTCGCAATCTAACAGTGAGATTTCGATAGAGGTTGCCGCTCGGAGGAGCGCGCCCGTTTCCTCGTTCGGCACGTATTCTTCTGAAGTTGGGCCCTTCCGCGGTTTGTACAGGCACCCCATAATGTGCCGCGTCGAAAAGAAAGTGCATAACTTCTTCACATTCCGTTGCCTCAAGACTTTCAAGCGATGCTCCGCGGCCTGTTCGAATTAGGAAAAATACTTCCCAGGCGACCGCTCCACTCTGCCTAACAATGTGAAAGATTTCCGGCAACTCGTTGATGTTACTCCTCATTACTGTTGTATTGATTTGTGCCCTCAACCCTGCGTCCTTCGCAGATTGCATCGCTTGAATCGTCTTTTGCCATGTACCCCTGATTCCACGTAGCCTATCGTGAGTTTCGGGCGAGGCACCGTCGAGGCTGACCGATATGATATCAACACCCATCTTCTTCATTCTAGAAATTGTAGTCTCGTTTAGTTTCGGCGTCACGCTAGCCGCCAGAGCGACGTAGATGGATTTGCTCTTCGCGTAATCGATTAAGTCGAAGATGTCGTCCCGCATAAGTGGGTCGCCCCCCGTAAGTAGAAGGGCAGGGTAAGGTTCGCCAAAATCCACAAGCTGGTCGATGAGTTTCAACCCCTGTTGATAATCTAGTTCACCTGGCATCCGACTTCTGATCGCTTTCGCTCTACAATGCCTGCACGAGAGGAGGCATGCCTTGGTTGTTTCCCAGCAAACGAAGACAGGCGCTTCGGAGAGATCGGCTCTCATCGTCCAAGGGGGTCGTGTGGAACTCAAATTCTGTAATCACACTCGCGTTCAAGTGGAGAACTTTTCCTGCTTGTTTTGGGCTCTATTTAACGTTCGTTATATACCAGCTATAGATTATTTGGAAATGGACTCTTGGTTCCAAGATCAATTAGGCGCGAATTGCGAATCGATATTCGCGGGCATTCGTGAAGCTTAAGTTCAGACGTAATACGTCATGGTCGGAGACGCGTTTTGAGTTACCAGAGCATATTGGTCACGAAAGAGGGCGCTATTGGAATAATTCAATTGAATCGCCCGAAGGTTATGAACGCCCTTAATTTCGAGCTCATGACGGAACTGGTAAACGCGCTTGAGGAATTGGATAGAGAGGCAACCATCAAAGTGATTATTCTGACGGGCGGCGAAAGGGCCTTCGCGGCCGGAGCGGACTTGGCGGAAATGTCGCTCGCTACACCTGTTGACCTAGTGCTTGGTCGAAGGTTTGAGTTGTGGGATCGGATCAGG
Organism: Candidatus Bathyarchaeota archaeon; assembly: GCA_963733055.1. Lineage (GTDB taxonomy): Archaea > Thermoproteota > Bathyarchaeia > 40CM-2-53-6 > 40CM-2-53-6 > FEN-987. Next base: position 890,999 of record CAVTBR010000001.1, on the reverse strand, counting down.
AAAGTCTCGAAGCCCATCATAGCGGCTGTGAACGGTTACTGCCTAGGAGGCGGAAATGAGCTAGCTATGAATTGTGACCTTGTTGTCGCCTCTGAAACTGCAACGTTCGGTCAACCAGAAGTAAACGTTGGGATTATTCCGGGTGCAGGTGGGACGCAACGCTTACCGCGCGTTGTTGGAAAATACAAGGCGATGGAAATGATTCTGACGGGCAAGTCTATCTCGGCGGACGAAGCGTACAGGATTGGTTTGGTCAATCATGTAGTTCCCCCGGAAAGCTTGATGGAGGAAGCTAAGAAGCTGGCCACCGACATAGCGTCAAAACCTCCAATCTCAATCCGATCCGCCAAAGAAGCGATCTTGAGGGCACAGGACACGACCCTTGAAGTTGGATTGGAATTTGAACGAAAGGCGTTCTACATGCTGTTCGCAACCGAGGATGGAAAGGAGGGCATGAAGGCTTTCCTTGAGAAGCGAAAACCAACCTTCAAAGGGAAATAGATTGAACCGCCGGATTTTTGAAATCACCTTTATTGGCTCAGCGATTGCCTTGGTTGGACTGGTTGGTCTGCTGAATTGTCTTCAGGGTACTCCATTTCTAGGAGGCTTGAAATGTAACTACACACTCACGTCGAGTGATGTTGTGATAAAAGTGGGCGCTACCGCCGTTTTTCTGCTCTTCCTCGCGTTGCTGCTCGGCCCAGTACTTGCCACACTCATTCAACCGCGTGTCAACAAACAACAGAACCCTACTTGACGATGAGGGATCGCAAACGAGCCAACCTTATCAGGCAATCCTTTATGAAAAATCCGAGAACATCAGTACAATAACACTCAACAGGCCAGAAGTGCTCAACGCTGTAAACGAAAGAATGGGACAGGAATTCTTGGACGCCCTGAAAGTCACCTCCAAAGACGAGGAAGTGCGTTCAGTTATCATAACGGGCAAAGGCAGAGCCTTCTCCGCCGGAGAGGACATTCAAGACCTGCGTGGGCAGTATGAGAGGGGCGAGAATCCTAGACTTGGTGAGAGGCTTCATTACAAATACAACCCGATCATTCGGCGCATCCGCCAAATGCCCAAGCCAGTCATCGCAGCGGTGAATGGTGTGGCTGCGGGTGCCGGAGCAGGAATCGCATACTCATGCGACTTTCGGATAGCTGCAGAAAACGCAAAGTTCATTCAAGCATTCATTCGCGTTGGCCTTGCACCGGACTCCGGCACTAGCTTCTTCCTTCCTAGACTGGTGGGCTTTGCGAAGGCGCTAGAGCTGTCTTTGACGGGAGACGAGCTCACGGCCAAAGACGCGGAACGCCTAGGATTGGTCTCAAAAGTTGTTCCAACAGACCAGGTGATGATAGTTTCGAGGGAACTCGCCGCTAAATTATCTCAAGGCCCTACGAGAGCGATCGCCCTTACCAAGCGAGCGTTGAACAAATCAATCTCTACCGACTTGGAAACGGTTCTGGAGTATGAGAGTTATTTGCAAGAGATCGCGGGCGCAACATCCGATCATCTTGAAGCTGTCCGCGCTTTCTTCGAAAAAAGAAGGCCGGTTTTTAGAGGAAAGTAGTTACTCCTAGAATGGGGTGGCCACGGGTTCGTCAGCTCGTACGTCAACTTCTGCGCCTTCCAAGCCAATTTCAGGGATGGCAGGAACAGGAATGCCCAGTTTCTCGATCTGTTCTCTACGCCTCTGAATTGCCTTACGCCAGCCGTTCGTTTTTTCGTCGATGGAAGGCACTCCTAGACCTGAGTCTCTTGCAACTTCCTCCATTTCCGTGTCGATCTTATCGAAGTCTTTTGGCAAATGCCAGAATATGGGCAACGGGTGGTAGAGTAGGGGAGAGAGGAAGATGAAGCCGTGTTTCATCTGTCGTGTTATCATCAATTTCTGATCGGACTTGAAGTCTTTGGCGAGGTTGTCAAGGAGGGATAATGTTCCGGCTAGGTGTCGTGATTCGTCCACCGTCACGTTTTGAAACGCTTCTTTGTAGAGTTTGATTTTTGAAAGTTCACTCACTGTATTGAAGATAAGTTGAGCTCCTATCTCCGCGAAGAAGAAGCTTGAGAATATCAGCTCCAATGGATATTTGTCCCAAGCTTTCATGAACCCGTCCCAGTACCTCCTTCCGTTGTCGTAAAGAGCAGTGATGTTCTTCAACGCCATCTTTTCGAAGTCAGTCGTTGCGTTGTACTTGTATGGGAAGTTCGGGCAGAGCTTGTTGCAAGCGCGCCTGCAAACTTCGTCGTGTCTGCATTCATCGAATGTTACCGCGGCGAGAAACTTCTTGGTTGGATCTTCCATATCATACATAGCCGCCTTCAACATCGCCGTTCCGAACGCTGCGATTCCTGATTTCTCGAATAGCGCAAGCTTCGCCATCCAATACGCTTGCGCAACGCGTTCCTTTGTGTCTAAGCCTGTGGGATCTAGTGTGTCCCAGGACAATGTGACGGGGTTCCAGTCTTGAACAAAAGACTGTTCGTACGTGCGAAGCAACTGTTGCGTCTTAACAGTCCAGTTGCCCGGAAAAATGTTCGGTTCCGCATTTGTCTTTGACATGGATCCCATTCTAGGTGGAAAGGAAATGCTCCTTTAAGGATTCCGAACTCAAGTTAGTCCAGCTCACCACTGTGATGTATAGTCCAATGTTTTGTGAACCACCCTATGGAAACTAGTGAAGTATACTTCCGCCGTCCAACACGACCGTTTGCCCGTTTATGAATGTCGAATCGTCTGAACAAAGGAACGTAAGAATCTTAGCAATCTCTTCAGGTTTCCCGAATCGGTTGATGAGATTCTCACGTTTCTCCCTTTCCAACTCTTCCGCCGTCAGTTCTGTTACCCATTCTGTTTCAACGTTTCCGAGCGCTACTGTGTTTACTCGAACGTATGGTGCAAGCTCAACGGCAAGCGCTTTCGTCAACCCAATAATGCCCGCCTTAGCTACCGTGAATGCAAACCCCTTATCGTGTCCGCCCAAAGCAGGTGTTGAGCTAACGTTCACGATTACTCCCTTCTTTTGTTTCTGAAATTGCGGCGCAAGGGCCTGCGCACAGAGAAAGGATCCGAACAGGTCCACGTTGATAGGTTTGAAGAAGTCGTTAGGTGATAGCTCTAGAAAACGTCGATTCCATTCCCCCCTTGCGGGGTAGCCCGCTAGGTTTACTAGAAAATCCACTTTCCCATACTTGCCAACCGCAACCTCAGCCATCTCCCTGACCTGGTGGGGAGACCCCTTAATTTCTGCGAAGTTGACTTGAGAAAGCAGTGCCTCGCGACCGAGGGAGTTTATTTCACGTGCAACCTTCTCCGCCGCAGTCCGATTGGAGTTGTACTGAAGGACTAGGTCTGCACCCTCTCTCGCGAACTCCAAGGCGGTGGCGCGCCCAATGCCGCCGCTTGCTCCCGTAATTATCGCAACTTTACCTGATATCTTCGCCATATAGGTAGACCACCATCCATCTGGGGTTTACAGAGCTATATGTTACAAGCAACCACGTCCGATGCGAGGTTTCCCAAAACCATATGCCGCGACCCATGGGCTCCAGGTGGAGTAGGCTTTATTTCGCTCTAAACGTGAATAATGGTCAGAGAGGAAGATCAGTCGCCCACTTTTGAGCAACTGACTCAATTCAACAACCGCGTGCCCGTCTTAGTCTATGAGAAAATCACTACCGGACGATTTCTTCTCATAAAACGCTACAAAGACAAACTGGTTTTTGTCGGCAAGATGAATGTCCTAGGAATTCTCTTGCTAGGGATTACTGGGTACTGGTATCTAGTCGGCACCAAATATCACAGCTACGTGCTGGAGGGGCTTTTGGGCATCATGTCCACCGCAAAGTTGGACGACAGGCTCTACAGGATAACCGATTGGGGCCACAAGAGGGGCCGGCTACTCGTTTATGTGACAAGAGAAACTCCGAGGACATCAATAAGGACTCAGGAAGTCTAGCCTGAGAAATTAATTCGCAGCAAAAGTAAGTACTCAGGATCGACTCATATCGAGTTCGAAATAACAAAACTAGTCGTCTGCGGACAAGGCCCAAATGCTTTAATCTGATTTGTGGCTACTGTAGAGAGGGCTTCGTGGTAGAAGAAAAACCGGCAGCAAACGACGCAGAACTTGACGATGAATATTTACCTGCTTGTTGCCGTAACGGGAAAGAACATCGACATCCAGTTTAGCTGAGATGTTCTGGTACACGCTGTCGAAGTAGTGTGGAGTTTCGACTGTCTAGGAGATCCCTCTCATCGACCTAGCTCGTGAGGACGTAGGAAATGTTTCCATTTGCTAGCTTCGAAGGCTTAAGCTTCAGTTTTGTGCCCGGTTTTAGATTCTCCATCGGAATTCTCTGATCGATCCATGCCAAGACCTTAGGCCCTTCGGAAAATTGACCTAAGCCTAGTAAATATGGGGCTTGTTCTTTGAAAGATGATGGAGCCGCATCTACTTTTGTGAACGTTATCAATGAACAATCTCCCGACAATATCTCCCATTCGAAGTTAGACGAGAGACATTGACGGCAATATGCCCGAGGCGGAAATTGTATGGCACCGCATTCTAGGCATTTCGTACCAGTGATTTTACCCGCCTCCAAGTACTCAACGAATTTTGAGACTCTCGTTTGGCTTGCAAATGAAACCCATCCGAATTTTTCAAAACCCAACTTCAGCACCATCATGCCGTTAAGGTTAGTTCGCGCGAAGGACCGTGCAAACAGCGTACATTCCGATTCCCCCGATGTTGTGAGCTAGGCCAAGTTTCGCGTTTGGTACCTGACTAGCGTTGGATTCGTTGCGGAGCTGCTTTGCAATGGAGATTATGTGAGCGGCTCCCGTCGCACCTACAGGATGCCCCTTTGCTAGTAATCCTCCGTCGACGTTTACCGGCATTTTTCCACCAATGTATGATTGCCCCTCCTCAACGAACCTCCCGCCTCCCCCGCGTTTGCAGAATCCTAGATCCTCATAGTTGATTATCTCCGCAGAGGTGAAGCTGTCGTGTACTTCTGCTACGTCCATTTGTCGTGCGGTCACTTTAGCCATCTTGTAAGCCTGTTTGGCTGCGAGAACGCTGCATTCGAAGCTCGCGAATTCGCTGCGACTCGTAAGAGACATGGGACTTGATGCGAGCCCTAAGCCTGCTAACCAAACCGGACTGTCCGTGAACTTCCGTGCCAACTTTTCACCCGCTAGAATTATGCACGCGGCGCCATCTGCGTTTGCGCAGCAATCATAAAGTTTGAGTGGACTTGCGACGATTCGGGATTTTAGAACATCGTCGATTGTGATTTCCTTTTGGAACATCGCGTACGGATTCTTAGCGCCATACATGTGGTTCTTAACCGATACGAGCGCCAGCTGTTCCTCGGTTGTCCCATACCGGTCCATGTGCGCTCGAGCATGCATCGCATAATACGCCGGCATAGTCGGACCGAAGGGAGACTCCCACATCACATCCCCCGACCTGCTCATTACATCCTGCACCTCTGCAGCGTCGAGTTCCGTCATCTTCTGAAAGCCAACAACCGCAACAACATCGTGCAACCCGGCTTGAATCATGGACCAACCCACCCTAACCCCAACGCCTGAAGAGGCACAGGCCGCCTCTACGTGCAACGTGGGGATTGGGTTAAGCCCTAAGTATTCAGCCATAATCCCCGCAGGAGACCGCTGCTTATCATAGTGAGATCCCGAACAAACAATTAGAGTCGAAATATCCTTCATTCCCATCCCAGCATCGGATAGCGCTGCCTTGAAAGCTTCAGCGACAAGTTCTCGGCTTGAAGTGTCAGGAATCTTCCCGAACTTCGTTTGCCCTATCCCTACTATGCCCACCCGCAAGAATCTCCCCTCATTCTCGAACATGGATGGAGAAGTGAGCGGCTAATTTATTTGGTTATTTAGGAGGTCTAGGAAAGTGTTATGTATCGTGACTTGAGGCACGGTTCGGAATCGGGCACCCTTGATAGTTAGTGATGATCCGTCAAAGCAACGCATCCTTGCGGCTATGGCCGACGAGTATTCCAGGAAGATATTGACGGCTACAATTCAAGAACCCATTAGCGCGCTCGAATTGAGCAAGAAGTATGAGATACCGATAACCACAGTTTACAGGCGCATAGAGGAGCTCGTGGAAGCAGGTTTGCTAGCCGCAGTTAAATCAGGCAGGACAACGGACGGCAAATGGTTTGACCTATACAGAAGCCTTCTTCGGCGGATCGATGTGGGCTTCGAAAATGGCGATGTTCGTATCGAGATAATAGTTAATGAACATGTTTCGGACCGTTTTACACGAATGTGGACGTCTATCCCAACAGTCTAGGTGAAGTGGACGGTCGTGGTAGAATTTTCTCAGATCTTCTGGGTAACCACACTTACTAAAATCGTAGCCCTCATTCTTGGGGCATTCATCGTCTACCTAGCATACAAAGGATACAAGAGAAACTCCAGCAAGCCACTACTTTACGTAGCGCTTGGGTTTGCACTAATAACAGCTGGCACTATTATTGAAGGAATACTCTACGTGCTACTCGGCTCAGAATTGTTGAACGCAATGGCTACTGGAACAACCGTGATGGTTCTCGGTTTCGCCGTGATAATATATTCGATTTACGCCGTCAAATGAAAACGCAAATGCCCTACTCTTCACTTGCCAACTGAGTCCGCACGCAAATACACTCGTCTTGGTAACGGCCGCAACTTGGACAACGTGGTCTACCTGTTAGGGCTTCGATCTTTTGGTTCTTGACGAGAGTACGAATCTCATCGGGCAGCTTCGGTTCATAAAATACTCGAAGCACCCACCTCGTCAGATCCTTCTCAGTTACTATGCCAACCAACTTTCCATCTTTCATTATCGGAAGACGCCTGACGCCTAATCGCAACATTGTCTCGAAGCTTCGCCATATCTCCATGTCCGGAGTACCGGTTTGCAGAGGCCGAGACATGAGACTCCGAGCAGGTAACTTAAGTAAACTATCTCCCCTCAAAGCGGCCCGGGTTACGTCCCGTTCAGTAATTATACCAACGGGGCTCTGTTTGTCAGTCACCACTACGCTTCCGATATCGAACTTGACCATTAGCCGGAGAGCTTCTTCCACGCGTTCAGTAATGTCCATCGTGACGATGTTAGTTGTCATGATCTCTGAAAGAAGCGCGCTTTCGGCACTTTTCATGGAGACCTGGCAAAGAAATGCCCTCGGACGTATAATAGACGAGTTAACAATTACCAACAATGAGAACAGAAGTAGGGAAACCGCATGTGGGTTATCGGACGTACACAACACGAGCGAGAGGCCAAGAATGGCGATTGAATCCGAGTTTAAAGTGGCCATGGGTTTTGACACCTGTTATATCGAGCGTTGTGTTAGCGGCCGCGAACTGTAAGTGAGTAATCTGGCTTGACCCCGAACCTTTACGAAACTACGGTTCGCCCGGCAATGTTTCTCGCGCCACCTGAGACTGCACACGAGATTGCTAAATGGTTCTTCAAGCGCACAACTCTCTGGCGTCTGCTGAGCAGGCAACTGCGTGTTACAGATGAAAGACTCCACGTTAAAGTGGGAAACCTTGTACTGCAAAACCCAGTTGGACTCGCTGCAGGATTCGATAAGAACTGCGAGATGTGGAATTCACTCTTCAGGATAGGGTTTGGATATCTGACTTTGGGCACTGTAACATTGAACCCGCACGAGGGCAATCCGAAGCCTCGAATGTGGCGCTACCCGGAACAATCACTAGTCAACTCAATGGGACTACCAAACAGAGGAGCCCGAGAGAACGCCACAAATATCATTCAAAGGCCGTCCAATATGGACCCCATCGTCGTGAGTGTTTCTGGGCTTAACATAGAGGAATTCGTTGAATGTTACCGCCTGATGGAACCATCGGCTGACGGAATCGAGTTAAACGTAAGCACACCCAATACTGTGGGGGTAAGGGTTTTCCAGGACCCGGACATGCTCGCCACGCTTCTACGAACAATGAGCGAAACAAGGACGTCGAACAAACCAATCTGGGTGAAGATTCCACCTTACTTTGAAGACGAGGGACGTGAGAAGGTCCATAAGCTAATCGACGTTTGCGCAAAGACAGGCGTCACTGGCTTGACCGCAACAAATACCAAACTCGTCAACGAACCCCGTGCGAGCATTGGGACTGGAGGTCTGAGCGGACCACCAATATTCAACGATACGCTCCGAATCGTAGCGGACATCTATGACTACACCGACGGTAAAATCCCAATAAATGCGTGCGGTGGCATATCATCAGGCCTCGACGCCTGGAAAGCCTTCGAAGCAGGTGCCTCCTCCATACAACTTTACACCGCGTTGGTTTATCATGGCCCTGGAATAGTGTCAAGAATCAACCGACAAATCCTCCACCTTCTCACAGAATCCAAGCTGGATTCATTAAGTGAAGTCATAGGCACACTCCATAATTGAAATTGAAAATCAAATAGAAGAACCGCAAGAAACCCATAACTTACGGAAAATAATGCCTCGATTAACATGAAACCTCTGCAGACTAATTCTGAAACCCTTAATCCCCAGGGGTACGCCGCCGATTTCATCAAGCAACTCCAGCTGGATTCAGAAGCTGACCAAAAGTGCGAATGGTCGTGCCTACTTTGGTCCAAAGATCATTGGGCTTCTGAGGCAAGAAAAGCACAGATAAACCTGCAACAGACGAAGGAACGCTTCAACAACTCCACTCAGACCGCGCTTCAAACCCTCTTTCCGGAGACACAATTTCTCAACACAGTCGCACAGGTCTACTCAAGACTGTTCGGTCGCACAGACCAATTCTGTAATACGAAGGATTTCCAGAAATGCCCATACCTGGGCCAACGCCAGAACCTGCTAGAAAACGGTTCACTAGCGAGCGTGTTCGTCACTATCCTACACAAAGCGTCACTATACGCAATGCTTGATCGACATCCAATCGACAGCGGCCTCATGAATGACGAATACGAAGGCGTCTATGGAATCAATCTTACAAACTTCCAAGACCTAGAAAGATCCCTTGCAGACGGGAGGTTCAGAATCCTCTACGAAGCGGTCCTAAAACGAGCTAAACAACTCGCTGGAGTATCAACCTAGGACTGAGTATCGAGTCCACCGTTCTGCAGATTTCACCGGGCTCGCGCCCGCCCATTTCAGAGATACTATTATTGGAAAGATAGCTGTCTCGACGATCAGATGATTTGAGTTGTCGCAAGGCCCCGTAGCATCTGTCGTTATGCAGTTGAGCTTGAAATATGTGAAAGCGAGTCTTGCGTACCTTGCCGTTGGAGGAACACTCCTCCTCTTGGTTTTTTCACATCTGCTACCGTTCAACCTGATGGCATTTTACTTTATGCAGCTCTATGGTTTTGTTGCGATGATGATCTTCGGCCTCTCTTACCTCTTTGTTCCATCATTCGCCCATGCTTTCCTTTACAGCATCCGCCTTGCGAGAATACAGTTCTGGTTCATGAACGTTGGAGTGGTTGGAATGACCGGGATATTCTCGGGTCTGATCCCTTACAACCCTAACATAGAATTCGCCTATGTTGGATTCCTACTGATCTTAGTATGTGCCCTTTACTTGCATGTCTACAACCTGTGGATAACTATGCGCGGCTGGAAAGGATCCCCCGGAGAGAAACTGGCGCGCGGTACGGCAGCAACAATTGCAAAGGCTTAGCATGGATAGTGCATTAGAGGCCACGTGAGCATGGTTCTCTCGCCGGATTGAGGATTGCTAGAAGCGAGGTTTTTCAGCATAGACTTATCCGACTGAAGAAAAGAGATTCGGTGAACCTCTGTTGGATGCATACGGCATCGTGTTCAAGAAGCAACTTCTAGTCGTTGTACTTGTTTTAGCAGCAATCGCTGGATCCCTCTTTGGAATCTTTACTTTCTTAGCTACGATGAGTTTCGGCGAGACATTAGGTGTAGTTCTTTTCCTAATGGTTTCTGCCCTTCTCATGGCCGGTTATATGTTAGGATTCATGGTTCTCGCGTTGCTAACAATCTTGCTTCTATCGAATTACTGGTCAAGGCGCGGCAAATAGACTGAGGTGCCACGATAGCAGAGGGGAGTGTTCAAATATCATCGTATTCGTTCTACGATCGTACCTGTTAGGCTGTGCATAGAAAATGCCGGATGGTTGGTCCCCTCCCAAAAGCGCCAAGATTTGGGGTCATCTATTCAACGAGGTAGTTCGCGCCAACCACTGTATGATGTGCGCCGCCTGCGTTGCTTCATGCCCGATTAACGTGCTAAACGTGAACGTGAATGAGGAGCCGGTCATTAAGGGACCGTGCGCCGCATGCCAAGTATGCTATTATAGCTGCCCCCGGCTCGAGTTACCGATAGATGAAATCGAATATTACTTGTTTGGAAGAACTCGAAAACCCGAGGAGGAAGCGTTAGGGATTTACAAGAACGTCTACTCCGCAAGAGCCTTGGAAGAGGAGATATGGCATGCGGGTCAAGACGGCGGAACCACGATAGCGCTTATGACGCATGCCCTCCAAATAGGGTTGATCAATTGTTTTGCCACTTCAGACTTCACAAAATCCAATTCAGTATTCGTTCTCGGAAGCGGAATGACTCTGAAGACGGTCCCCGTTTTAGGGGACACGGCGGCTGACGTAATTCGCACGGCTGGATCAAAGTATACTCATGGTGGAGTTCTCGGAGTACTTTCTGACGCAGCAGCTTCCTACCCGGATGGCCGGGTTGGCTTAGTGGCCCTTCCCTGTGAGCTGCAGGGACTTTGGCGTATGTACACTTCACTTCAAGCCACAGTCAAATTCGGAGGGTCGTGGATAAGAGGCGGTCGCCCTGTTCTTACAATCGGCCTATTCTGCTCCAAAGTCTACACTCATGACCAATTGGTGACTGAATTCATTCAGAAGAAACATGGGATCGACCCAACGAAGATTACGCGGACTGTCATTAAGCGCAACCGCTTCAAAGTCTACGCCGGCGCCGACTGCGTGCTCGATGTTGCGACGAAAGAGCTTGAGCCTTACATGAGTCACCCATGCAAGTACTGCATCGACTATGTCGCCGAGCTTGCCGACATTTCCATAGGCGCCGTTGGTTCTCCAGACGGATGGACCACTGTAATCGTTCGATCCGAACTGGGACAGAAACTATTCGATAGCGCCGTTAAGTCGAGGGCAATTGAAGCTGCCCCCATAGAGACCTCCAAGCCCGGGCTCCCGTTCGTGGTCAAGCTGTGCAACAAGAAAAAACGCGAACGAAATGCATACTACATAAGGCGCGGCTTGCGAGATGGATTCCTAGAGCAACGTAGAAACGAACTGATTCAGATCGCTCCCGCCCCGGAAGCATAACGGACACAATTGTTCTTAACCGTATACTTCAGAAAGAGTACTTCGGTCAAGATACGTTAACTGTTACACTCTTTATTCGCGTGTAGTGACTTATTGCCTGCAAACCACTCTCGTACCCGATCCCGCTATCCTTGTACCCACCGAACGGAGTCTGTGGATATGCGACTAGGTAATCGTTTACGGCCACAACACCCGCCTGAAGTTGGCTAACCAATTGGTTTGCAACTTTGAGATTATTCGTCCAGACCCCCGCGTACAACCCAAACTGGGTTTCATTCGCCATCCTGAGAACTTCCTCAGCCGACGAGAATTTGAATACTGTTAGAACTGGTCCAAAGATTTCCTCGCATCCAATCTTCATAGTCGCCTTTACGTCGGTGAAGATTGTTGGTTTCAAGAAGAAGCCCTTGCGAAGCGCGGTTTCATCGGGAATTTGGCCGCCGGTTAGTAGCCGCGCGCCGTCCTCGATACCCGACCTAATGTACGCCATTACTCGTTCCTGCTGATCTTTGGAGACCATTGGGCCGAGCTCTGTCTTTTCATCGAGCCCGGGTCCAATCTTAATCTGTTCGGACTGTTTTTTCAATTCGGCCAGGAACTTATCGTATATTTCTGTGTGGATGAAGAGCCTGGATCCTGCCCAGCACATTTGCCCGGCATTCGTGAAGATGGCATACTTTGCCATTTGCACCGCTCGTTGGAAATCGGCGTCAGGAAATACGATGTTGGGGTTCTTTCCCCCCAACTCTAAGAGAACAGGTGTAATGTTTTTCGCGGCGGTTTCCATTATTTGCCGTCCAGTCTCAGTTGAGCCCGTGAATGTTATGCCGTCAATGTCAGAGTGTGAGACTAACGCTCGTCCCGCCACAGCCCCAGAGCCACTGATGACATTCATGACCCCATCCGGCAACCCAGATTTCTGAGCATACTCAGCAACCCGGAGGAGAGTAAGCGGTGTTAGTTCTGCTGGTTTCGCGACTACCGCATTGCCCGCAGCTAAGGCGGGGGCCAAACTTCTGATTGCGAGCGCTAGCGGATAATTCCACGGTATGATGTGCGCTGTTACCCCTAGTGGCTCCTTGAGGGTGTATGTTAGCCGGTTGGGAGTAACAGGTATTGTTTCTCCCTGTATCTTGTCTGCAACCCCACCCCAATACTCGAATGCCCGAATAGCCCACGCGACATCACCCTTCGACTCCCGAATGGGTTTGCCTTGGTTGAGGGTTTCAAGTTTAGCTATATCTTCGAAGTTTTGGCGCATCAGGGACGCGATTTGCATGAGAATCTTGCCGCGCTTCGTCTGTTCCATTTCATGCCATGCCGAACCTTCGAAAGCCTTACGCGCGACCTCGACCGCCTCGTTGACATCTTCCTTACCCGCTCTTGGAATTCGACCGATAACTTCGTCGGTCGCCGGATTCCTCAACTCGAACCTTTCAATTGAAGATCCGGAAGCCCATTTGCCGTTAACAAAGTAATCATATGACTGAACTTGTGCGGTCAATTATGTTCCCTATCCTGTTGACAATGATGTTTGGAGATCGGTTCTTAAGAGGTTAATTGACGACTTGAATTCTCAGGTCAGTTTAGCGTTCACTTGAGCAACCAACTCCGCCGTTCCAGCTTCCTTACAGAGTTCCGGCGGTAGTCCGGAAACGCAAAGGAGTGCGGATATTATATTGGCCTCGTCGTCAATTGTCTTCCTGATCTCTGACTCGACCTTCTTGAGTTCAGTTTCGGTCTGCCGAAACGTGTGGCCTATGAATATTTTAGGCGTGAAACCCGAACCGATTTGCGTGAACCTTCCCGCAATCAGTAAGAACGGGATTTCCTTTTTCGGGTTGAACTTGCGCAGCAGTTTTTCTTCGGTCTTCAAGAGTTTCTGCAGCGGATTGAATTCACGGTCCTTGACCTCACGAGCGACAAAATCAATGTGAGGGCTTGTGTAAGTAGCCTTCGTGAAATCGTAGGTAGGAAGATTTAGAAACGGCTCGTCTCTTGCGGCGCTGATGGTTTGTTTAAGCCCGTCCCATTGTCCAAATTTTTGGAGGCTCCTGACTATGGCCCACCGCTCAGCGGCGCAATAAGGACAGTACTCGGCTCCCATGAAGAAGACGAACAGCTTGCCACCTCGTTTCATCGTATCCTTTGAGACCTCGACAAATTTGCCGAGGACTTTAGGCTGTTTGCTCATCTCTCTAGAGCGCCGCCACGGCATACGAGAGGTCATCATTTATCCCTACCTGTAGGCCTCGACAAAAACTAGCTAACTTTCACAGTACAAGAAGCTTTGCAAACCAGAAACGTGCAGGACCCTAAAACCACCATGTTCCGAACTCAGTCGCAAGAGTTGACACTACCGAGGATAGAGAGCTTACCACTAAATACATCTCCAAATGCTTAACCTAGCTTGTGGGTTACTCAGTAGTTCTCGGCAATCGAAAATTCAGCGCTCTCCTCGTAGGACAGATCATCAGCCTACTCGGCGACGTTATACTCGGTGTAGCGCTCTACTGGTACGTGTATACATCAAAGGGAACCGCCACAGCCGTATCCTACTTGAGCCTCGCTTTTGTCGTCCCAAACCTCATCTTCAGCTTACTCGGGGGACCGCTCGTAGATCGATGGAACAGAAGACGAATAATGATGAGTTCCGATCTCATACGCTGCATAGCCATACTATTCATCCCCATTCTGTACCAATTCGGCGGGCTCTCACTTACAGCCTTATACCTCATCGTTTTCGTTTCAGGCTCAGCCTCAGCCTTCTTCCTTCCAGCAAGAAGCGCAATTACACCACAACTCTTCCACGACAGGGACCAATTGACAAGTGCAAATTCACTAATGAACGGTGCATTCGAAGCGATTCGAACAATTGGCCAGGGGATAAGTGGAGTCGTCATATACGTCGTCACAACAATTGGTGCCGCCGCTCTGGACAGCTTCACATTCCTAATTTCAGCAATCTCCATTCTCGCTATGGGAACCATTGCTACGCCAAAATCCGAACATGACAAACAAAAGGGCGTCCGGGGAGTACTTGCGGATATGTCGGAAGGTTTCGCCTACGTTTGGAAGAATTTCGTGATAAGAATTGTTCTGCTCAGCTCGCTATTGGGAAATTTCTTCATCACCATAGGCTACGGCTTCTCTGTCGTCTACGCTAAAGACGCCCTCTCCACAAATTTGTTGGGATACGGAATCCTAGCGGCCGCCGTAACGGTCGGGACGGTATCAGGGTCACTATTGGTCGGAGTGGTGAAATTTAGAAAGCATCTCGGGAGGACGCTTATCCTTAGCAGCATATTGATGGGGGCAGCTATAGTCGCCCTGAGCCCGCAAACCAGCATTTTCGTAGCGTTTCCCTTAGTCGTCCTGTTCGGATTGTGTTTGGCGATCTATAATGTGAATTATGTCAATATGCTTCAGGCAACGGTCCCGAATGAGCTACTCGGACGCGTAATGAGCTTGGACCAAATAATTTCGTTTGCAATAACACCGATGGCATTTGCTATTGGAGGGCCCCTTGTGGATCTCATCGGAATTCGACTCGCTTACATATTGTCAGGCGGAGCGGTCATGGTGATAGGCTCAGTGACTTTTGTTTCAAGGAAATTCAGAACGTGTTCCTACTAGTTTGAACGAAGCCCAATTTACTGTAGAGCATGAGAAGATCAAGACCGCCAGGTAATTACGTGGTAATCGATAATAGATCTTTTAAACGAAGTTCTGAGAGCTGTAAATGGTTGATTTAGTTTGTCGAATCAGCTTCGGGAAGAAGACATGCTTAGACATGTAATGACCAGCCCGGTAAGAACCATGGAGTCAAGCGGGAGTGTCATCTCCGCAGCGCAAGAAATGGTTCAACACGACATCGGATCAATCGTAGTGGTAGAAGCAAAGAAACCTGTCGGCATCATAACAGAACGAGACATAACAAAACAAGTCATCAAGGGTGAGAAGGTGCTGAAGGAGCCTGTGAAGAACGTCATGACTAAGGGAATCGTCACCGCACCGCCGAATATGCCTGTTCAAGAGGCATTCGAGCTTATGTTGATGAACAAGGTTCGCCGCTTACCAATAGTTGAGAACAACAGTATCGTCGGCATCGTTACAGTGAAAGACCTTATGCGATGGGTCCTGCGAGTCTCCTATGAACCCAACATTCCAAAACACATCAAAATGATACTGGAAGCACAGTAAGACGATCTGCTCCTCATTCACAGACCCACCATATTTGAGCGTCGTGAGAGGTCTTGAAGGTCGTCGTTTTCGGCTCCGGATTGATGGGTTCGGCGATAGCCCGCGATTTGGCGGCGTCAAAACGCGTTGATATGGTAACGGTTTGTGACGTTGACAAGAAGAGACTCCGCGGCTTAGCGCGTTCTGAGCATTCCGCGAAAATATCAACGAAAGTCCACGACGTCCGTAACGAAAATGAGAGCGCTCGGTTGTTACGGAAGTTCGATGTCGGAGTAGGGGCATTACCCCACGGGTTAAGTGAGTACGCTATCTCCGCAACGATAAAGGCAGGGGTCAATTTTGTTGATTTAATTTTTGGCTGGAGGTTCGGTCAAAGGGACATAAATTCATCTGCGAAGAAGAAAGGAATAACGATCATTCCAGCCTGCGGCTTGGCGCCGGGGTTAACAAATATCCTTGCCATGGCAGCGGCCGAACGAATGCGGCGAGTAGATGAAGTCCACATTAAGGTTGGGGGCATCCCGGAAGAACCCCAACCTCCCCTGAACTATCGAATTGTATTCTCTTTTGAAGCCGTGCTTGAAGAGTATTTGCGCAAAGCCAGAATCATTAGGCGGGGAAAGGTCACAGACGCACAAGCATTGTCCGGCCTTGAAACGATTACCTTCCGTGCACCAATAGGAAAATGTGAATGCTTCTACACTGATGGGCTGTCGACACTTGTTCGAACGCTGAGGAAAGTTCGCGAGATGGACGAAAAGACGATCCGCTGGCCCGGGCACGCCGAACAGATCAGAACCCTGATAGAATGCGGTTTACTCGAAACTAAGCCCCTCCTTTTTCGTGGACAAAACATTGCGCCTAGGAACTTTGTCTCAACTCTACTATCGGATAGGCTCAGGCTAGGAAACGAGAAAGATCTCACACTCCTTAGGGTTGACGTATCGGGAAAGAACGGCGGGACGAAAATACGTCGCCGATACGAAATGATCGACCACTACGACACCAAGCATCGAACCACTTCAATGGCCAGAACCACGGCATTCCCATGCTCAATTGCCGCACAGATGCTAGCATCAGGAGAAGAATTCCAGAAAGGCGTGGTCCCACCGGAACTTGCGTTCAAAGAGGATCTGCGCGATGAGTTCCTAGACTATCTAGCAGATAGACGAATGAAAATCGAATCGAAGTCTATGTGAATACCCAAGCAGCTGACATCGATATCTCCCATGGGTGTCGCTGGAATCCTGCGCGTTCAAATCAGTTATGGGAACCGTTAGTTCTGCTTATATCAAAAATTCGTCCCTTCAAAGACTAGCAAATTTTGTCGGGAGTACCGGTTACCGATGGTTCAAGTTCAAGGCTCGTCACGGTTAGACACTGTCAGCGACGTTATGACCAGGTGGGTCATTACCGTCTCTCCATCGGACTCGCTTCTGAAAGCACGAGACGTCATGTCTCAAAACCGAACCTCACAACTTGTTATAGTCGATCCACACAACCGACCCATAGGATCAGTCTCGAAACGCGACATTGCAAGATTCCTCCTCGACGACACTACCACTCGTGATCTCGAAGAGATAACGATCTCTGAGGCTTCATCAACGCCAGTCTCAACGATGAGCCCGCATGTTGCGGTCCTCGTTGCAGCACGCACGTTCGACGAGAACGACCTCGTTTACGCCATAGTAGCGAATGATAATCCACTATCCGGAATTATAACCGAAACCGATCTTTGCCACTATTTCTCACAGAAATGGCCCGGCAAATTCAAGGTCGGCGATTTCATGGCAACCGACTTTGTCTTCGCCAAGAGCAGCTACCCAGCCATTCATGTCGCGAATGGAATCATCTTCCGGCAATCGTGTATCCCAGTGATCGACGAAGAACTTGTTGGCATCCTAACCCTCTCAGATTTGCTCTCAGTTAGCGAAAGGATGCCAACCTCCAAGACCGCAAGAGTGCACTTGAACGACAAGGCCGAACTTGCCATAATCACAACGAAGGAATTGATGACACCTAACCCAATTACGACTCATGAGGGTACTGATCTGGCGCAAGCAGCTCAGATACTGATCAAGAAAAGCGTAAGCAGCCTACCTGTCGTCGATAAGGAATCCAAAGTTGTCGGCCTCATTACCAAGCGTGACATCGTCAAGGCCCTTGGGAAAGTCGACAAAAGCGTGATCCTAGAAGCATAACCGCTTCTCACGTTAAAGCACGGAACTGCGATTTCCGGTGTGAACATTTTCGCTTGCAAGGGGTTTACCGAACAATCTCAATTAGGTACGATATCTAAGCTGCAACGCAGAGCTTTGCGCGTATGGATCTCTTTGGTTTCGTATTTACAGTGATTCTCGTAACTGCGTCAGGTGCGCTAGCCCCGGGACCACTATTTTTTGGGCTCTTGATGCACGGGTCTAAAGAAGGTGCCCGCGCTGGGTTCTCATGTGCCGTTGGCCATACGTTAGTGGAGTTTCCGCTTGTTCTCGCCCTTGCCTTAGGGTTGCTTGCGGCCGCGAGTCAACCTGCGATAAAGGGAGTCATCGGGTTCGTTGGCGGTCTGGGGTTGATTGGTTTTGGGGTTTTGCAGATCTATGACACGATTAAGAGCAAACCTAAGTTCGGAAGTGTCCCCAAAAGTAGTAGCGTTCCCGCCAGCTCACTAATTCTCGGGCTCGCCCTGACCGGACTGAACCCCTATTTCATTCTATGGTGGCTCACGATAGGATCGGTGCTTATCGTTCAAGCTCTGGCTTTCGCAGCGATCCTTGGCGTGCTCATCATGTACGCTGCTCACGTTTGGATGGATTACGCTTACCTGACCGCAATCGCCCACTTGGGCAAGAGAGGAAAGGGGTTGATCGGTTCACGATACTACAAACTTGTACTCATCGCCTTCGGTTTTGTTCTAATTTACTATGGCTCAACCTTCCTCCTCAACGTCGTTAAACTCTAGGAACCGCTTCCAATGCAACATCAGGCTGGGCAGATTTGAGTAGGTTAAGCCTGCCTTTCGAAAAGATGCCCGATTAAATGAGTTGGTTTGTGCAATAGAGTTTCCATTTTCCTAAAACTTCCTCGTCGAAGGGCACAGACTAGGACCGTGGCGGGACCAGCGGATTTCTTAAGATTCACTCGCTCCGACTTCAGTAGCCTAATTGAAAGTTTAGAATCTCTCGCCATTGTTCTGGCTTCCTTGAGTATTCCGCATGAGCCTACAGGTATCATTTCGTGCACGAATGACTTCTCGCGGATCTTTATGATGTCAAGTGTGTCAGCGATTTTTCGATTTGTTTCCCCGCGCAGAACTTCTTGTCCAACATGGGGCTCGCCGACTGTAACTACCTCGTCCCCGGGTCTGCATCGGCCTATCCTAAGATTGGGAGCTGAGACAAAACCGATTGCCGTTACTCCAATGCCGGTCTGACTGACTTTCACATTTTTTTCGGAACTGGTTAGAATCTGTATGTTGTCAAGTCGGGCATAATGTAATTCTGCTAACATTCCCTTAACAACTTGGTCGCCAGCTGGTTTCGGCTCAACCGATAGGGTCCCAACAAGGGCTATCGGATCAGCGCCAGCGGCAAGGAGCTCCATCAGAGCCACTCTAGCAGTCATCTTCCCTAGCAGTCGTGGATGAGCCCTGACCTTATCGTGAGGTTTTGAGCCGATTCCTCCGGCCGCGTCGCAGCTTACGGTGAGCAGACGATCTCTGGTAACTCTCAGAAGTAGCAAATCTCTTCGTGTTCCGATTGACCTCGATGCCGCCCAAGATGTGGTCACACCTTTAGCCTTCTTCTTATCGTAAGATAGGCGAACGTGCCAACTGCTCCATTAATGACGGCCGCGAGAAACAGAAGCGGAGCAAAGGCCAAAGTGGCAGCCACGCCCATTACTGGAATAGCCAATACAACTAAAGCCGTATTGATGGCGATGCCCGTTGCAACTGCTGGGAAAACTCTCCACTTCTTATTGACTATCCCAACTGAAGCTCCACCAACGGCAAGCCCCACCGCGATTGGTAAGTGGAGGAATCCAAGCGGAAAACCATGGACAATCGCCGTTGACAAGTGGCCCAAGCCAAATACGCAAAATCCGTCCAGTGGACCAAAGTATAGCGCGGCGAAGAAGCCGGGTGCCGAATCAAGGGCGACGGTTGAGACTGGGCTAGGAAGTTGAATAAAGGAACCTACAACAGACAGTGCAGCAAACACTGTTATGCGTGCAATCAGGTAGGTGCGCGGTACGTTCTTAGGAATCAGCATGGATTTCACATCAGTCAGTTATTCTGCACGGCTTCCTCTCATGTCGGAGATCTTCTTCCTCGCGAGATCAAGCTCCATCAACGTGTTAACGCTAAGAACGACATCGCCTGAATCGATTACGAATACCGTCTGATCTAGTTCTCCTTGTCCGATACATTTCCCGTCGATGATGTTGATTCCAACGGCCACAAGGTTCTGGCCATCAACCTTGAAGAGGGATTGTGGTTTGAAGCCAGCCTTTTCATACACTTCGGGTTTGGCCATAACCGCCAACGCTGGTTTGCCTGAACTTCGATACTTTTGCACGACTTGCTCAACGATGTCGACGGTTATGAATGGTAGGTCTGCGGAAACAACCAAAACAACGCCAAGAGAGAGTCGTCGAATGGCAAAACGCATATCCTCGTGGAACCCATCACCGGGCGTAACTAGAACTTCAACGCCCATACGCCGGGCTTCGACGCTTGTTGACGGGGTGTTGACGCTTGTGGCAACTACAATTCGATCTACTTTCGTCCGTTTGAGCACTTCTATTATGATTTGCAGCATCGGCTTACCTGAAACTTCGAGAAGCGGTTTCTCTACTTTGGTTCCCATTCGAGTGGCTCGACCACCGGCCATTACTAGAGCGGTCAGGCCCAACTCAAAAACACCAAAACCAGAATGAGAGAGACCGCCCGCGAAATCTCGTTCGTTGCACCCAGCACGTCACCCGTTAAGCCGCCGAAGTGGCGATTCGCCACAATGACCATCGCCAGTGTCGTAAGGATCACGCCGATAACAACAGGTAGTCCACCAGTTCTCAGGAACAGAAGTGAAATTGCGAGAACTATCAGACAGGACAGACCCAGTCGCAAAGCGCGTTTGTGATGCATTGCTTCAACGAAAATGCTGTTCATACCTTTGTGCGCGGATTTACCTACGGCGGTTTCAAGAGCCATTGAGTACGCTGCAGCAGATTCTGACACTATGAGGCCGGGGACAATCAGGCGTGGCGGCAAGGCTGAGATGGAAAAGACAGTCGTAACCAGAATAATTAGGCCTAAAGAGAAACCACCGGCTCCCGTTGTGGGATCGCGCATAACACGTAATTTTCCGGTCGGTGAACCGTGGAACATGATCCCGTCGCCAAAATCGAGCAAACCATCCACATGCTGGGCACCATTAACTAGAATCAGGACTCCCAGCCCGATCGTTCCGGCTACAAGTTGGGGTAAGACTAGTTGGAGAACCCAGACGACCGCGCCAGCCACTAAACCAGTTACGGCGCCGATTAGTGGGAAGAGTGGCATGTAAGCCGCGGCCTGAGTGACGCCGTCTCTGTCCATTCCGACGGGAAATATCGTCAGGAAGGCGATGGAGTTCTTCAGACCACGCAGAATGCTCAAGGGGGATTCATCTTGAACTCTGCCGAGTAGCTTCTGAGTACATGTTCGAGGAGCAACCTGCGATAAGTCCGCCCACAGCGTCATTTGTTATTGGCCCTAGTTTTGCTAGGATACCTGGCTTATTCTGGTCGAACCGAATGAATTCGAAAATGCCCTTCGCGCCTGCGATGTAGTTTGCAATCGTCATCCCAAGAAGTTCGTCAGTTACGAGACCGGGGCGGCCCATGAATCTCTCGACACTAAGGTTCGGTATCAGTCCAGCTTTGGCGTCTTCCTCGGCCCGATAACACGCCACGACCAACGTGGAAACGTTGACGTCTGTGAGAGCCTCACGGAATTGTTCTAAGATTATCTGAATCGCTTTTTCTCTATTTTCGACACCAGGATGCGGAACAAACATTACTAGCGCTGTCTCAACCAAGTCCTTCAAGGTGACTCCCCTCTCCTCCAAATAACGCAACAGCGGCGGATTCCCAATCATTTGACCCGTCAAATCTGGCATTGAATATCACCGGCAGCGCTTTATCTCTATGGCTGGATTATCCAGCCAGGCCTCCATTTTTGCTTCAAAGTCTGCGGTTCAGCTCGAAACAAATCGCTTTGGTTTCTACATTTAGCGCTATTGGTGCAGTAGTCAGAATTATGGCGGGTAATGTGGCTTCGCTGTCCCCCCCGACCGTTTACGGTATAGTGACGAAAATTGGTTTGAGTGAAACTCTAAGTTTTGCCAGCGGATTCATTTTCGGCCCCGTCGCCGGCTTCATCACCGGTTTCTTGATAATTCTAATATCCGATATAGCCAGCCCGTATGGACCCGGCGCTTGGACGCCCTACATAGCTTCCATAATTGGTTTGTTAGGAATCTGCGGCGGAATCATAAGACGAATCTATCCAAAGCCAACGGTAGCGATCGCTCTAGTTTCTGCAGTAGCATTGACGTTACTGAGCGAGTTCTTGCAGAATGCTTGGGTTTCGTTAGCCTACAACACTCCGATCGTAGGAACCATGGTTTATGGCATCCCGAGCCTCGTGACCGCGATGGCAAATAATATTTGCCTCTTCCCAACCGTCGGACTCAAAACAATCACGTTCGTTCAAGAACATTATCTCAAGCAATCAGCATAGAATCAAATCTACGTTCGTTGACCAAACAAGTCTCATCCTACTTTTCCAAGAGGTCGATGAGTAGCGGTAGCTCATTTACTGAACCTAGAACGTAGTCAGGTTCGGCTTTCAGGATTCGCTGGATCGGAAATGGCCCCGTGGATACTGCTACTGAGATCAAGCCTGCAGCCTTCGCAGCCATGATGTCCATCACACCGTCCCCAACCAGGATCGCTGACTCCGCAGAAACGTCAAGTTCGGCCAAGATTTTCATAATAGGGGCGCTGGCCGGCTTCATCTCTTCACAATCGTCTCTGGTGACGATGGCATCAAGAAACGGTTCAAGGTGATGCCTCTTGAGAGTTAGTTCTGTGCCGGTTCGACTGTTGTTTGTTACGAGCCCAATCTTCAGGTGCCTAGCATGCAGCTCTTGGAGCGTTTTCTCTACGCCCGGAAATAGGGAAACATCTTCAGCTGCTTTGATTTCCATTTCCTCAAAAAAATCATAGAACGTTGAACGTAATTGCGAAAACTTTTCTGGTTCACATTTGTCCTTGAGTTCTTTCAGGATGACAAAGAGGTTAATCTGGTCGGTCATGTCGGGTGTTCTTAAGCCTTGTTTCTCAAGTTCTTCGAGTGCTCTGCGGCGTGCGGCCATGTAGTCTAGGTTGAATTTGGTTATCGTTCCGTCCATATCGATTACGATCGCTTTGACCTTCAGGCTCAAGACTTCCGTTTCTGACAAGGACTAATAGTCGATTCCTAAAAGGTTCATCATGATCACGTTGCCCTGGAAGACGTTGGATCGGCTAAGATCCACACGTTGTTTTACCCCTTGATACGTCAGGGGTGAGGCGGTCTAACTACAGTTTCGATACGTTCGATACGTTGTGATCATTCATGGTTCAGGAGTAAACTACTCATGCTATGCTCTTGACAAGCCGATCATAGACACGTAGTTTCTCAAGCCCCACTTTGATCCCGGATTCGGCTTCTGTAATGGGATGCTTGGCGAAGAAGTCTTCAGCTTCAGAAACGCGGCCAACGCAGAGGACTGGAATGATTGACATGAGTACGCCTGAGAGGAGCCCCGTGCCTTGGTACAGTTCCTGAAGCTTTCCTATGTTAGACTTCAACCACTCCCACACCATGTCCCTAACCTGAGGGTTCTTTGTAGCCGCGATGACCACCGAGATAACGTCCTGCCTTTTGACTTGGCCACCGACTGCGAAGTTCAATGTTTGCTTAACAAGTTCCTCATTTCCGAATGTTGTCATTGACTGCAGAAACTTGATTCGATCCTCATCCGAACTGCTTTCCTTATACTTGCGCAGTTAGACCTTCCATATCGTTTGTTGACCTTGCGTAGGCTGTGGCCACAGCTAGCCTCATCTCTGGAGGCGTTTTCCCATAGTCATTGAATTTGCGCCCTAATGTGTCCGCGTAGTCTGGATCAATCACAGCAAGCCTGCTAGCCACCGTACCTTCCAGTATCGAACTCTGCTCGTCAGTGCTATCCTTGAACGTTTCAAGTAAGCCGTGATGAATCCTCTTTGAGATGTCCAAGATTTTTGAGGGTATGAGCCAATAGAGCAAAGTGATTTGATCCGATAACTCCTGGCCGGAGAGAGTATCGGCCTCTCTCTCGAACTTGCTCAATGTTGCTAGGTATTCTTTGAAGTTGATTCTTCCAGAGAGGAGAAACGCGAATTTGTCATGCATTAGTCCCCATCGATCGTAAGTTGATAGTTTGCTCCGCCAGATGATATCATCGAGTCCTTGGTAGTGGACTACATAGAAACCGGTGCGGTCGGGGTTTATTCTGAGTGACTTCAAATCGTCAACTATAATCTCGTATTCCGAGTCTTCTAAGAGGATGTTTTTTCTTTGATCGTTTACTTCGATTATTACCGGGATCGACCATCGGCGCCTCTCCTTATCCGGGCTTCCTGAAATCAGGAATCTTTCCTGCCTTAGGGTTAGTTTGCCATCACGTTTGGAAACGGTCACTACTGGGAATCCGGGTTGCTGTATCCAACTCGACATTACCCTCTGAACTGGCTTTTGGGACACAGCTTCAATTGAAGACCAAAGATCATTTCCGGTTGCGTTGCTGTAAGCGTGTTCTGAGAGGTATCGTCGCACGCCCTCGCGAAAGGCTGGTTCACCGACGTAAGCTTCGATCATTTGGAGCACGTGAGCTCCCTTGCCGTAGCTGATCGCGTCGAAAATCTGTTCTATCTCGTCGGGTGAGGTTACTTGCACTTGAATTGGGTGAGTGTTTTCCGTTGAATCTTGTTCCATGGCTCCAGCTAGTGATTCGACCCCCGGCTCTCCGTTGAAGAAATTGGTCCAGATTCTCCATTCAGGATGTGCTGAGTCGAGGGCCTTGTAGGCCATGAAGGTCGCGAAACTTTCGTTCAACCAAATATCGTCCCACCACTTCATGGTGACTAGGTCGCCAAACCATTGATGGGCTAATTCGTGAGCGATGGCCATGGCGGAGCGCCTCTTCATTCTAGCGCTCGTATTCGCGTCGAATAGAAGTAGGATCTCGCGAAAAGTGATTGCCCCCCAGTTTTCCATCGCACCCATGGCGAATTCAGGGACGGCGATCAGGTGAACCTTCGGAAGCGCATAGGGTATCTTGTAATAGGTGTTGAAGAATTCAATTGATTTGCGCGCGTCGTCTTGCGCAAACGCTCCCAGATTCGACTTGCCAGGCGTGGTTGCAAGGATTATGCTAGTATTCCCGACCCTAGTGGTTTCCGATTCGAACTTGCCCACGCCGAGGTAGAGTAGGTACGTTGACATCCGTGGAGTCTTCTCGAAAGTCACAATTTTCTTGTCGCCATCGGGTTTCTCAGATTCTATGGGCATGTTTGAAATGGCGTTTAGTTCTTTGTCTATTTTCACCGTAAGTTTGAATTCAGCTTTGATGTCGGGACGGTCAACGCACGGGAGCATGCGCCTAGCTTGGGCAGCTTCGAAATGGGTCGTTACGATGTGGGATTTCTCGTAGGGTGCGCTATAGATTCCAGCCAACGAATGTGGGATATGTCCCGCGTAGTCAACTTGCAAGACCCCTTCGAATGCCCCGGTCTGAATCATTAAGTCGTCTTCCTTCTGGCTGAAAGGGAAGATCTTGGAATCAGACCTAACGCTGATTATGTCCAGGGCAACTGCGTTGAAAACGACATTCACGTCCGTTTTCAACTTCGCACGGAGCATGCCCTTGAACTTCAGTCCCTGAAAATCCAGATCGATGAATAATTCATAACGCGAGACTTCTATCATGCAAGCTGCCGCCTCCTAATCTGAAACGTCCGAGATAGGTAATCTTTGTCGTCACTAACGTGTTTCAGAATTATGAACTCTTACGATACCTTGCCGGCGCTTCTCGTTAGGATTTCACTTTTGTCGTGTTGGAAGCAAACATCTGGGAATGGTGTGAGAGGCTTCGGCATGTGGGTTTGCATGCCTCTGTCAGTTTCCTGATACGCTTAATTCCTCGTTTTCGGTTTCGGTTCTCGGTTAACTATGTGTAACTATTGTGGCTATGGTTCGTATCCGTATGGGGCCTATCCACCCTACCAGTACGCAGGCTATTCAGCACCAGCGCTTCCAGCACCCTATCCAGCAGCGGCCTATCCAGCGTATGCCAGCTATGCTATGCCTCCTCCGCCTCCGGCTTACGCCTACGCTCCGCCTGTTGCTGCCTTCGCGCCTCCACCACCTCCTGTAGCTTTCGCACCCGGTATTCCGCGTGGAGAACACAAAGTCGGCAACTGCTTGATGATCTGTCAGTAGGCCCCGCCCCTTTTTCTTTCAAGGTTCTGAATTCAGCGCAAGCTCTATAGCTCATTGAACGATTCCGACCGCGTACACTCGTGGCGTGATGTTGGCCTATTGCTTAACGTAGGCTAGACACGTCTCTTGTAGCGGCCATCTGCCAAAAGCTCGACGGCGAAAGTCTTCATGAGCAACCGAGATTCACACCGCGCATTAGATGCAAACCTGCTGCTCGGCGCGATGGCGTTGAATTCCTTACCCTACGGGTTCACGCTCGTTGTATTGCCAATCTACCTCAGCAATATTGGTTTCTCAGGCGAAATAATCGGTTACGTAACATCAGTGTCCTCCATAGCTAACACGATCGCACTCATCCCTTTCGCCGTCGCAGCGGACCGGTATGGCAGGAAAACATTCGTTCTTGCCGGCTTCCTTTCAGCCACGGCAGCTTACCTTCTGTTCGCGTTTACCCGTGATCTCAATTCATTATTGTTAGCCAGCGCGATCGGTGGCGTGGGACTCGCGGGAGGATTCAGCGCCGCTGTATGGACGCCGGCATGGACAGCGTTACTGGCAGAGAAAGCTCCGCGTGAGAAAAGAACGGGTGCATTCGCATGGTCCCAAGGGTTGTGGACGATTGCACTCACGCTAGGTTCAGCAATGAGCGTACTCCCCTACCTCTTCCGAACCCAGCTTCATTTAGACTTCGGAACGTCATTTGAGTATACGTTCCTAATTTTCGCACTATTTTCGATCATGTCAGGATTGGCTATTCTGCCAATCGGCGAAAGGCGAGCAAAGAGAACAACGCTGAACAGGCTAAGTTCGAAGAGTTTACTACACTTGAAATCGAAGCCTCAAATTGTAAAATTCTCATTCAGCATTGGCCTAGTTGGTTTTGCGTCAGGCCTTGGGATACAGTTACTTTCGCTTTGGTTCAACAGAATGTATGGAACTAGCGAAACAGTTTTGGGGCCCTGGTATGCAGCGGCAGAAGCGACTTCATTAATCGTCATCCCCCTCGTCCCGAAATTAGCAGGGAGTTTGGGTAGCCCGAGAAGCGCTTTTCTCACCCAAGCCTTATCAGCACTTCTCCTAATGTCGATGATCTTTGCTCCCACCTACGAAATCGAGGCCGTACTCCTGATCGCGCGAAACTTCTTCATGAATGCGTCATGGCCCATTCAGCAATCCTATCTCATGGGAACCGTGAGCCCTAAGGAGCGGGCGTCCGCATCGGCGATAACATATACCGTCTGGGGAGTGGGGAGTTCCATTAGCCCGATTTTAGCAGGCTACTTCCTTAGCGGTACAACCTACCTTTCCATCTCTGCGCCCGTCGCAATCGGCGGCGCGATCTACCTCGCCTCCGCGATTAGCTTCTACTACTTCTTCCGGAAAATCGCTCCGCCTGAAGAAAGGCTACTGTTTAGGAAGGAAGCCTTTAGAGCGCCAGCGTCAGGCCTGCCTTGATTAGTTTGAGACTAGTTTCTTGCCGTCCCAACGGAACCCTAGTTCCTTCAGCTCCTGGAAGAACCAGGTCAGATTTTCCTTGGGTTCATGAAACTTATTGAGAACTTGGCCTATAACGTAACCTAGGAATGATGCGAAGAGTTCCCTCTTCTCTTTGTAGAGGCGATCGAGGAATATGGATAATCGATCCAATTCGTAGTCACCGGTGACAACCTCGCTGTACACTTTGTTCCATTGGTCTTCTAGGTTGAATTGGCGAACGGTTTCCCGCATGTAAGGGAAGAGGTCGGTGAAGTATTCCCTAAGCATTCCTTGCGATCGAAATACTGCCTGGACAAGGCGTCTTATCCTCATGTCAACTTCGGGAATGCCGCTCAAGGCTATCGTACCTGTCCGTTTAGAGGCCAAGGTTGTTATTATGTGGTGAGCTAGGAGTAGATTTCCTTCAACATATTCTTCGTTACCTTGTCCACACCGCTAGGACCCACTTGCCCACTCTCGGTAACATAGTTCGATACAAATTCCGCTGGAGTCAAGTCGAAGAGTCGTTGGGGGAGTGTGGGAGTTTCTCCGAGTAAATCCTGTGTACTGAACTTTGCAGTTTCGCAGCTGCTAATGAAGTGTATGCCATGTCTCTTTGCTGCGATCGCAATATTCCTCGTCCCAACCTTGTGGATTAGAGAGCCATCCTTGAGCACGCTGTCCGCCCCAACCAAAACAAGGTTAACGCGTGGAATGATCGAGTCTAGAACAGAGTCCGGTATGAGCCTGACAGGTATTCCTACGACTATCAAATCCTTTGCCAGCTGTTTGCCTTCCATTCCTGGATAGGATTCCGTGGCGAATACCTGGAAACTCTTTCCGCTCTTGAGGCCTAACTCTAACGATCTTAGGATCGTGCTGCTGTAACTGTGGGTCAGTACCACGCCATCCTGAGGGAGACTGTGGGCTGTATTTCGGGACGCATCCTCCGAAGCTGCGGCAGCTTCTTCCAAAATTCGCTGGCCAACCTCTTTGATTCGTGTCCTGAGATTGTCTACTGAGGTAATCCTTCCCCTCTCTCCATCAACGATCTGTAGTAGTTTTCCCGTCAGGTTCCACAGGTTGGCCATCGCTGGCTGGGTTCTTCGCAGTCTTAAGAAGACGAGTAATAGATGATAGAATAGCTCGTCCGCATTTTTCGCGTCTGAAGACTGTGCGGTCGTTGACAACAATTCAAGAGATTGGCGGCCTAGGAAGTTTGCTCCGTGAACTATGTCACGGGACACCTCTCCTACCCCACGTAAAACCGCTGCGAGTGATTCAGGATTTGTTTGGAGATCGTAGCGGACGCGGTCGAAGGTCTCCCTCAGTTTAGGGACAGTCTCGTAGGACGCTAGTTGATTTGGTTCGATCCACCGGTATTCGCTGTTCTCCCAATCGAGGCGGATTGTGCTGGATTTTGCTTCGAATAGGAAAGGGTGGATCACCCAGACAGTGTCGGTTGCCTCGTCAAAGGCCCGCAGGACTTCGCCCTCCCTGAGGAGGTTGATTTGATTGGCGGGAAGGCCGACCTCCTCCCGTATCTCAGTCGTAGCGCGTGTAAGCGGTTGCTCATCTCCTTCCAGGTAACCGCTAACTGCAGACCATTGCCCTCTGTGTGTTCCAACTTTCTGGCTGCGTCGTAGAATGAGAATTCTTTCGCCGGTTTTCAGAAAGGATGTGACGACTTCCCGGTAATTCAACGAGCTACACGAGGGTTTCCGATTGGATCGGCTATTTTCTGAGTGGATCGATTTCTGGCTTGGCGGTTTTCAGTCGGGCCCAGAGTTTTGCGGCCGCTGCCTGTGATATAGCTTGGGCCTTCTCTTCGTCGAAGCTAACTAGCTTGTGATTCATAACGATCGGTTTTCCGTCGACGAGGACCGTTTCTACGTCGTCCCCGTCCACTGTATTGATTAAATGTCCGACGACGCTGCTCGGGTTGAGGGGTGTGGGGAGAACGCTTGGTTTGATTAGAATTATGTCAGCCTTCTTCCCAATCTCAATCGAACCTACCTCTTTTCTCACACCGTAAAGCCCTGCCCCGTTTACAGTCGCCATTTCTAGAATTGTGTACGGGTCGATCGCGTTAGGATCCTTGTGGTGCACCCGGTGTAGCAGGAATGCTGATCGCATGTTCTCGAACATATCGAAAATGTAACCGTCGTTTCCTAGCCCAACCCTAACGTTTCGCCTAAGCATTTGAAGAAGAGGCGCAACACCAACCGCGTTTAACATGTTACTCATGGGGTTATGTGCGACCCCGGTCTCAGTTTCCTTGAGAATATCAATCTCCTTCTCATCGAGATTGACGCAATGTGCAAGGACAACATCGGGGCCAAGCAATCCTACGTCGCGGAGACGTTCTACTGTTCGTTTGCCGTAGTTCTCCATATTATGATGCAAATCACCTAACCCTTCTGATGCGTGAATTGTAATCGGCGCATGATATTTTTGGGCCGACTGTTTGACGCGGCGTATGAGGGCGTCGGAGACCGTGAAGGAGGCGTGGATGCTGAAGAGGGGCCTTGCTTTACTCTCAGGTTTGACGCTCTCCGCGAACCGAACGTTCTCCTGAACCCCACTGTTGCCCTCCTCTGCTGAGTGACGTTCAGTAGCTTCGTAAGCGATGAATCCCCTTATCCCGACCTCCCCAACCGCCCTCGCTATGTGATCTAGCACGCCGGAGATCGAATTAGGGCCGGAATAGGTGTCGGCGAATGTAGTTACGCCTGATTTCGCGAACTCCAGGCAGGCTACGAGAGCGCTTGCGTAGGCGTCCTCAAAATTCATCGCCTCGTCAACTGGCCACCAGACTCGCTGGAGGATTTGAGTGAAATCGGAAGGCGGCTCTATGTTTAGGGATGCTCCTCGAAGCAACATGCCGTAAAGGTGGGAGTGGCTGCAAACTATCCCCGGCATAACGATTCTTCCTGCGGCGTCGATAACCTCGGCCCGACCGTGCTCCTTCTCTAAGTCGGCAGTCCTGCCAATTTCAACGACTCGACCTGACTCAACGGCTATGGCGTGGCCTTCTAGAATTCGTCGTTTCGCGTCCATTGTGACTAGAACGCCATTCTTTATGAGGAGATCAACCAAAACTGAAACCGTCCCATGGTGGAGCTATCGGATAGAATAGGTTGTTGCCGGTGAAGCTTCGAATAGTTGGGTTAGGCGATTCCACCACTGCTGGGACACCGGGCTTCCTCTCTCCCCTCGAAGCCCCACCGGAGGGACGCGGTAATCCTGAAAGCCAGTACGCGTATTGGATGATGAAGACACACCCTGAATGGACAGTCCTGAATAGGGGGATTGATGGCCAGAGGTCAGATGAAATCTTAGCAAGGTTTGATCGTGACGTAACCGAGGATAAGCCAAACTATGTAATTATTCTCGCGGGTGTGAACGATATCTTTCAGGGCGCGCCACTGGAATCTACCAAAAATAACCTCCTTCTCATGTACCAGAATTCAATTTCGGCTGGAATCCGACCTGTATCGGCTTCCGTACTCCCGTACAACACAGCTTCTCGCGCAGAAGTCACGGCAATCAGGGATCTGAACAGTTGGATAGAGTATACTGCCAACCGACTAGAAATCCCGTTCTGCGACACAAACCTTGCAGTTGCAGATCCGGAAAACAGAGACCGTTTGCGTGTTTCGCCAGACGGATATCATCCAGACGTTACAAGCTATCGGAACATGGCCGAGTCACTCGCGCGAGTAATAGAAGCTGATACTGAACGCTAGCATTTTTCTTACTTCCTTAGTTTGACCACCGGAACTAGGCAAGTAATAGAAAGACAAGCAAGTACAGGATGATAGCGAGCCCAGGCAACAGCCATGTGGAGTAGCGGCGGATTTTCTCGACCTTGGCGGCCTCCTTTCGGTGATGGTAGTTAAGAACCAAAATGCCGCTAATCAATCCTGCCATCATAACAAAGTACGTCGCTATCATAAACCAATCCGCGAACGTCAGATAACCAAGCGGTGGCAGGTTACTGTCCAGGCTGAATTGGAACAAAACTGCCGCAATTAGAAGTGATGCGGACAGGAGAATTCGATTCTCAAAGACCGAACTGACGTCTCCATACATCAGCGTCGCCATCAGCGCGATGATTGTCAACAGTAGGACTGGAATGAAGATCGCCACCGCTGATGTCGGCTCCCTCTCCAAGGTTAGAGAGAACGTGTATCGCGAATAGGTTTCATTGTAAACCTGGTAATAATCGTCTACGACAGATTGACTCCATCCAGTCACCGACCAACCAACAACCACGATAGAAGGCGCGAGTGCACTATAGTTCGGATCAGGTTGGTAAGTGAGGTTCTGCTTCGTTAGCGATTGGTCTTCAATCTGAATGAGCAAATTGTGTGAATCGAAAGGATACTTATGTAGGTCTAAGTTCTCGTAAAGGTTCGCTTGAATTCGCCAGAACCTCTCAGTGGTTGTGTTCTCCTGTAAACTAATTGACGAGGCCCGTCCATTCATGAATTCGAATGATCCAAAGTTGCAGGGGGCGACGGTTGGGCAACGCATGGATAAGTAAAAATCCATTGTGTAGGACCCCGTCCTAAGATCGATTTCTCCGACGTTAAGCACGTAAATTCCGACAAGAACAGTGTTCGGTCCGGGGGCGGCCTGTGCTGTGGGAGTGAAGCCGATGCAGAGGGCACACCCGATCAGAACAGCCAACGTGCAACTTCGAGTGGAGAGCTCCATAATCTTCAACCTATTCAGAGGCTATTTGATACAGTTCCTTGATATAATTCGATTCGAAGATTCGTCAAGGTAGGACGCTTTGTCGACTACTCTCGTTGAAAACGCAAGAATTCTGCCGCGAACAAACTTACGCGCGCAAACATTTTGATCGAAGAAGGAAAAATCAAGTCCGTCACCGTCTCAAAGAAACCGAGCACGGATCAGAGAATTGATGCCAAGGGGCGATTCGTCATGCCTGGCTTGGTGGACGGGCATGCCCACCTTTATGATCCCGCTTTCACGAACCGGGAAGATTTCACAAGTGGGACGTCTGCAGCGGCTGCAGGAGGTGTCACCACGGTGATTGAGATGGTTCTCTCAACTCCGGTCGATTCAGCCGAACGGGTCCGGGTCAAGATTGAGGAGGGACGGCGGAGCTCATTGATTGATTTCTCCTTTCACGCAGGGATGATGAATTTGAGCAACCTGCCAAACATTGCCGAAATTGCACAGCTGGGCGTGCGTTCGTTCAAGACTTTCACTTGCAAACCCTACTACGCCGACGACCACACACTCATGTCGCTCATGCGGGAAACAGCAATGCAGCATTCAATTTTGAACGTTCACGCCGAAGATGAACAGCTCGCGAACGACAACCTACAGAAACTGTTGTCAGAAGGTAGGAAGGAGCCCTTGGCGCACGCGGAATGGAAGCCGAACGTCGTCGAGGAACGGGCGGTGAAGAAGGTGATTGAATTTGCTCGGGGAATAGGCGCCCGCCTCCACATCTCGCACATGTCAACTCGTGAAGGAGTTGCCGCCGTCAAGAAAGCGAAGAAGGATGGCGTAAGGGTGACAACGGAAACCTGCCCTCACTATCTTACATTTACCCGTAAAGACATGAAGAAGCAGGGACCCTACCTGAAGATGAACCCGTCACTCAAGAGCCCAAAGGATGTCGACGCCCTCTGGAAGGGCCTTCGGGATGGGACCGTCGACATCGTTACCTCGGAACATGCTCCGGGTACTAGAGAGGAGAAGGAAGTGGGGTGGTCCGATATTTGGAAAGCTTGGGGAGGTGTTCCAGCCATTGAAACAATGCTACCCGTCCTGTTGAGCGAAGGAGTAAACAAAAACCGCCTAACCCTGCCAACACTCCAAAGAGTCTGCTGTGAGAGCCCAGCCAAAATCTTCGGCAACTACCCAAGAAAGGGCATCATAAAGGAAGGAGCCGATGCCGACCTCGTAGTAATCGACTTGAAGATGAAAAGAAAGGTCAGAGGTGAAGACCTTCACCAGAAGGTTGACTGGACACCATACGAGGGCTGGACACTGAAAGGCTGGCCCATCCTTACTATGCGGCGCGGCCAAATAATCTACCAAGACCAACAACTAGTAGGTACACCCGGCAGTGCAGAGTTCTTACCCATGGCTCCTGTAGATGGGGTGACGTAAGCTATGTTATCAATGATCGTATTAGCCGCTGGAAAATCCGCTCGGATGCACGGCAAGAACAAACTCCTCACCAAGATTCAAGGGACTCCGATGATTCGAAGAGTTGTTCAAGCAACACTGGAATCAAAAGTGGACGAGGTCATCGTCGTACTCGGCTTCGAAGCGAGTAAGGTTCAGAAAGTGCTCACAGATCTCCCTTGCCGATTGATTGTCAATAAGAACTACGAGAAAGGGCAGAGCAGCTCCGTTAAGATCGGGCTTGGCGAAGTTAGTCCAATGACACGCGCCATGTTGGTTTTGCCTGGTGATGTTGCGATGGTAGACTTTCGGTCAATCAATTTGGTCATAGAGGAATACGGACGCGGGAAACATTCGATAGTTATCGCAGCCCATAAGGACCAATCTGGACACCCAATTCTCTTCGATAAACAACTCTTCCCTGAGATAGAGCGTATTAATGAACAGACTTTCGGCTTGAAAGCCGTGGTTCAGAAACACAAAGGGGAGGTTTGTCTCGTTGAAACTGGCTCGCCAAGTACTCTGAAGGATATCGACACGCCAGAAGACTTGAAGGCACTGTAAAGATTAGAATACTGTCGGATCATCCGACTCTAAGAGACGTTTGGTTTCCGGGTTACAACCATGACGCATTCGGCAGGAATAGAAATCTTCCCATCGGACGCATACCGCCCTATACGTTCCCTTGCGTCCTTTAACACCTCATCTTGAACTTCTCTGGACTCTTCACTCAACGAGTGGCCGAGCGGTGAACCAT
The DNA here is from genome assembly GCA_963733055.1 of Candidatus Bathyarchaeota archaeon. GTDB lineage: Archaea > Thermoproteota > Bathyarchaeia > 40CM-2-53-6 > 40CM-2-53-6 > FEN-987. Next base: position 856,454 of record CAVTBR010000001.1, on the reverse strand, counting down.
CCATAAACATGGTTAGGTAAGCCTCAGCGGACTCCGCTTCGAAATTTCCTCTCATCCTGAACTCCTTCGAGTCCACAAAGCCTAACCCATCCAACATTGCCGTAAGCTCCCCTGGCCCTCCGAGCTCGTATGGTGTGGGTAAGTATCCATCTTCATCAGGTGTCGCGTGTTCTAACATTGGACCCACGAGCACGTGGAGTGCAGGTGATTGGTCTCCCGTGCTCCAAATTGTGAAGCCTGCGCGACCACTTGGCTTAAGGACACGAAATATTTCCTTTGCCGCTGCTTCGGGTTGCGTTACGATTTGGAAACCAAAACACGAGACAGCGACATCGAAACTGTTCGATGGAAACTCGAGCTTCTCGGCATCCATTGTTAGGAAATCAACGTTCACCAGCCCTCTCTTCTCAGCATTTTTCTTCGCGATATCCGTCATACTTGAAGAGAGATCTATTCCGACCACACGACCACTTGGCCCTATGATCGAAGCGATACTCATTGCCGGTTCGCCAGGACCAGTGCAGATATCTAAGACAGTTTCTCCTTGACCAGGTTTGACCAAGTCCAGTATGGATTTCTGAAATGGAGCCAATTGTTTTGAGATAGGAACGTACTGTTCTGCGCAGGCGTCCCAAGTTTCACGTGTATAATTCTTGTAATATTCGTCCGTATATTTCCAGGACATTGAAGATTCAATGTGTTATTACGGCAAATCAAAATGAAAACTTTTGCCTACCCAAAGAAATGTCGACCTACCTGAAAACGAGTTAATCGGGAAGCTCTCGCCAACCCGAATCATCGAACTCAGTTGGAATGATGTGTCACCCTTTCAATGCTTGCAGAATCTCCGCTGTCTTCCTCACTCTTCCAATCCTTTTCAGGACGAACTCGATGGAACTTTTATGGGCTTCCGTGGAACGGTCTGACATGGCGTCTTCGGCGAAGACTTGCTGGTAGCCATACTCATACGCGAACCTGGCGGTGCTTTCGACACCGTAAGTCGTTGCGATGCCCGCGAGCACAATTGTGTTGATTCCTCCGCGTCTGAGCCTAAGATCAAGGTCAGTTCCGAAGAACGCTCCCCACTGCCTCTTGGTTATCACCACGTCAGAAGGCGCAGGGCCCAACTCCGGTACTATATCCGCCCAATCCGCAGGCATCTCTCCATTTGATGGCATTGCGGTGTCGGCCATCGGTTGAAGAGCGGTTCCTTTCGAGTGGGATACATGGACGAGGAAGACAGACATCTTGTTTTCTCTGAAAGCGTTAGCCAACTTCGCGGCGTTGGATATTACAGTCTTCGTGTCATACGGCTCAGTCGACATCGATGTGACTCCTTTTTGGAGGTCGATGACTACTAGGGATGTGTTCTCTTTGTTTAGAATCAGATCACTCAATTCGCAGCACCTTGCAAACTAATACATCTCATCTTCAGTATTTCATGCTGCTTCCTGAAGAGACAAAGTAGAAGAAAGTCTTCTGCGCTCCAGACTTGATCCGGAATCGAAAACTGTTCATGGCCAATCTTTAATGAGGGGTGTTCGCTTGCTTGCGGATCATGGCCTTAGCCAATTATGATCATCTCGTTGATAACGTTCTTTCCAAAACGCTCGCGATTCACTCAGGCGATGATGTAATTGTCGAAACTTGGGATCATGGCCTGCCTATCGCCACGAATTTCATTTATCGACTGCGTGAGTTAGGCGTGCGCCCGATGTTATTGTTTGAGCATGAGAGAACGTTCTGGCAGTCAGTTGAATCGCTTTCGGAAGATAAGCTGGGTAAAGTAGGTGTGCATGAGTGGGCGGCGATTGAGAAAGCTAAGGGATACATCTTCATCCCCGGACCGGCCGAGTTCTCTAAGGTCTGGAAGAACCCTTCAAAGTTCAGAGCGGCTACAAGCTATAATGAGGAATGGTATGAGAGAGCTAAACGGTACCGGCTGAAAGGGGCCCGGATCGGTTTAGGCTATGCCAGCCCCAATCGGGCTCGCTTATACAGGCTCCCATTAGCCGCGTGGCAGCGAATGCTAATCGCAGCATCTACTGTTGATTTCGCTGCGTTGAGAGACCAAGTAACGAAACTAACTCCCTCATTGAAGAACGGCGACGTTAAGATTACGTCTCCCAACGGAACAAACTTGAACCTCCGGCTGGCAGGCCGAGATGCGGACTCAGAGGATTGCATAGTCGATGATGCCGATCTAGACCACGGAAGGAACGTAGCCAACATCCCTGGCGGTCACGTCTTTGTTTGCCCGGATGAAACGTTTGCGGAGGGAAGGGTTGTCTTTGATAGACCAACCGCGTACATGGGCAAGTGGGTAGGTGGAATCCGTCTGGATTTCAAAGACGGCATAGTCACCAACTACCGAGGGACACAGAACTTTGGGCATTTCAAGGCGAGTTACGATAAAGCATCCGGCGAAAAGAACAGGATAGCAGTTGTTGGTGTGGGCTTGAATCCTAAGGCAAGAATAGGTTTTCTGCAGGATGGTATAACTGCGGGCGCAATTACAGTTGCAATTGGCGGCAACGACGACATCGGTGGAGCGAACAAGACCGATTTCTATTTCCCAGGCATCCTCACAAAGGCCACACTATCCGTCAACGGAAACACCATCGTTCAAAACGGCAAACTGACCATCTGAAACATTCGAGAACTATCTTACTTTTCAACAGCTTGAGATTTCGGGCTACGAGTAGGTATATGCTGGATAGATTCTGAGGGGCACTCCTGGCTTGATGGCCGCTTGTGCCTCAGCATTCAATATGTAACGGCCTGAGGGGTCGGCGCTTCCCGCCTCCGCGAACAATTTGATGGCAAATTCCTTCACGGGTTTTTCCTTGTAGAGAAGGAAGTTAGCCTTCGGTTTCTTGGGCAGGTATTTTCTCCAAATTTGTTCGACGGGCATTATTCTCTTGAAGGCACGGTCATTGAATTCAAAGAACCGTGAGAGTTCTGAATTCCTTGGCAGCCTGGAATGGCGCTCGGAAAGTTCCTCATAAACACCGAGAAGGTATTCGTGGATTGTATTGAAGCGACGTTCTTTCATGTAGCCTTTGAAGAACTCGACGAATTCCCAAATCAGCTGATTTACTTGCGGCCCAACTTGATTCATATTGGGAACTAAGACATCTCGCGGCAGAATTTCCCTCACCAGCCCAAGTTTCCCATTCCCAGTAATCGCGAGCCCGACTCGTGATATGTCTCCTTGAACTTCATTCAGCCCCACCACGCTGAGCTGATTTGCATAGATTTCTAATTCTAGCGCGTGATCTTGTTTGAAGATTTCTCCGAATTTTTCCCAAACGATTTCGTAACTCTTACGGCGCATGTCCACGACTATCAGGTTGGAGGTCTTCACGAGACCGACTCGTTTCAAGGCTGCCAATTGAATGCTCACGGCATACTTGGATTTCCTCGTCTCCCGCGCCAACTCGCTCGGGGAACTGGCACCCTTTACCATTAAGAGAAAGATTTCAGCCAAAGTGGGGGAGTTTAGGGCTCTGCGTACGGTGGTTATTTGACGTCGAAGATTCTCGCCGGAATCTATCTTTACCTCAACGGCGACGCGCCTTCCCCACAGCTGGCGGGCTAGAACGGTTGGTTTTGGTCTGGGCATGTTTGATTTTAACTAGCCAACGGTATAAGTAGTTAATTCCCCATTTAACCATCGGTAAGATAGATGCCTCAACCTGATACGGATTCAATGAAGGGTACTATTGTTAAGGTTCTACAGATCGAAGCTCCGCCTGAACGAGTCTTCAAGGCGTTTACGAATAAGGAGGATGTGCAAGAGTGGATGGCGGACCATTATGAGATTGAGCCTCGGAAAGGCGGAAAATGGAAAATGGGACGTGAAACAGATGGATACGTTGCCACCGGCGAGCTACTAGATGTTGTCCCAAACGAACTTCTCGTCTATACGTGGCAAATGAACGATTACGACGCTGAAACCGGCAAGAAAGTTCCTAGCTGGATGGATACGAGCCCGACGAAGGTTACGGTCAAGTTCGAAAAAGCCGGGAGAGGCACCAAGGTAACGATAACACACCAGGGCTTCCCGGAACGCGACGAATCATACTGGGGGACCGAAGTCGGTTGGGAAATGTTAGCCGGTGAGGTTCTGAAATACTATCTCGAACACCCAAAGGACGAGTTCGACAGATGGTGGAAGGAGAACGAAACAGCCTGGATGCAACGCTGGCAGAGAGCAATGGACACACGCGTGAAGTCGTCATCTAGTACACGATGACAAACAGTGGGAGGTGAAGTATGTGGTATTCATAATGGATGAAGGAAGCACATTCAAAGCATCCTTGGACAAGATTTGGAAATTGAATCTGTCCGAAGGACAGCACAATCATCCTAGCCTGAAGAATCTTAGAAGTGAACAAAGCGAGGGCGGCATGATCCTCACCTATGACGTAGATATGGGGAGTAAGCTGGCAACCGTCAGAACTAAGCTCACGCCCCTGCCTCCGTTAGGCCTGTTCTTCGATATCTTAGATGGGCCTTTCGCAGGTTCGAAATCGTTACAGTACTATACACCAAAGGGAAAGGAAACTGGCGTAACAGTGGTTGGGGAATGGAAATCCTCAGCAATGCCAGACGATCAGCTGAAAAAAGCAGTCATGGGCTTCCTTCAGACCGTATTTGACGAAGATCAGGCAAATCTAGCAAAAATGTAGACGAGGCCACATATTCCCATCTTTTCCCTTCCGTTTTTCTAAGACGGTGAAGACAAGCAAAGAATGAAAGCAATAGGAGGTGAGAAAAGAAAATGGTGAAAGTAACCGACGAAGGACTCTTTCCAGTGTCACGCGATAAAGTCTGGCGACTCATCGAAGCTCACGGGACGGACGTGCAAGGCATTCATCCAGACACCAAGTCAAGCAAGCCACTAGACAAGGAGATGACAACATTCGAGCAAACACGCGAGATGAACGGCCGAACCATAAAGACCGTCCTCAAAATCACGCCAAGCCCACCCGACAAGCTAACCCTCGAATTCCTAGAGGGACCAATGACCGGCAAGATCGTCAACACCTACACAGAGGTATCGGGAGGAACAAAGGTAGTGAGTGAGGTTGATATGAAATCGCAGATGATGGACGACAAGCAACTCGAAGGCGCAGTTAGACAGAACCTCAACAAGGGCTTTGAAGAGGACCTACGCTATCTGAACACGAAGATGAAGTAGCTGGGAGAACCGCATCTCCGAGATGCTCTCCTAGCATTCCCATTATATTACGACCAACTAGAGTAGACTTACCTCGTGCGTGCCATTAAACCCATACACAGGAAACAAAGCCGTAACAGCAACTAAGTCACCTCAAAATGGTTCTGTATTCTCATGCCACAAATTCAGTTAATCGGAGACTTGACTAAAGCACCCATTCCGACAGGATCAAACATCCTAGTTGAGTTCGACCCATCATCGCAGTGGTACAACGCTTCCCTCAGCATCGCTGCGGGCTGGCTGAAGCAGGGCGGCGCTCTAATCTACAATGCCGGCGGTCAAACACCAAATGACATTCGGGCTACACTTGGACAGCTTTCAGTCAATGTCGAGGAGTTGGAAAGCGCAGGCAAGTTGATGATTTACGATTGGTATACAGCTACTTTGGGTCAGAAGTCGAGGGAGAAATTCGCGATTGATTCACTGCGGATCCACGACCTCAGCATACATTTCGCGAAAGAAGCCATGCACGAAACACCTAACCCTGACCTGCTGAGGATCGGCGACAACGTTTCAACCCTAGCCAGGTTCAATGACGACAAAGCTTGGACCGAATTTCTACTAACCAGGAGTTTCCCCTCCTCTGTCGTAAGAGACTCAACCCAGATTCTTGGCATTGTAAGGGGCGTTCATCCTGAATCTGTCTACAAGACCCTTGAAGCCGGCGCCGATGGTACCATCGATTTCAAACTCGACGAATCGGGGGAAGAACTTCGGAATACCATGAGAATTAGGAACATGCGTAAGGTCGTATACGATGCGCGATGGCACCTATTGAGACTGCGCGAGAGCTTGGAAGTCAGTCTTGAGAGATCGTCCTAAGTCGAGGCTCGTTTAGGCAGTGATTGGTTGCGTGACAAGCCCTTCTCGGTCGTCTCTGACCGTAGCTGATGGCTCGTCCTTCTCTTTGATTCCGGCAACGGGTGCGCTGGCAGAGATAGATAGGTCCGTTTTTGAGACCGCAGTGCCTGTTGCTTTCGTGAGTCTCTCTGCAACCTGGAGTCCGAACTTGTCAGGTTCCGCGAGAAGAGGATTGTCGACGCTTGTAACGACGAACCATCGTTCAGTTTCTTTGGTGAGACCGAGTTTCGCCTTGAGCTTCGAAATTATGCCCCCTGAGGATTTCATATCCTGCCCTGAAATCTCCTTTGCAACTTTACTCGCGACTTTTGCCGCGAGAATGGAGTGGCCTTCGAGATCGAAGAGAAAGGTGTTCTGGAGAGGTTTAACGGACGCCGCGGAGGGATTGATGGATCCGGGCGCGTTGTCCATTAGACATACCTCGAAAGCAATCCAACCAGGCCCCCGACTAAAGCGAGTAGCCCACCGACTCCGCCGACGACGAAGCCGACGATCATCAAAACGATTCCCCAGACCAACTCATTTACGCGCTTAGATCCAAACACAGCCACTACGCCAAGTATCAAGCTGATCACGCCTATTCCGAAATACCCGCGAGAGGTACATTGATCGGCACGTACAGAGGAAAATTCGCAAGCTTCGCCAAACTAAGTATGATAATCACAACGCCGCCAACGAATGCAAGGACATAACCTAGCTTCCAAGCGGTTCCGTGACCAGTCGCATGACTTTGCTTGAACCACTTACGTTTGAACTTCAATTCGCTCACAACAATTCACCACTCCCCGATGGGTTAAACGTGAGTCGAAAATTTCCACCCGCGAGGCGAGAATTCTACGTCACCTCAACTTCAGAGTGTGGGTTGGCGGTATTGCACATCTGCAAGGAACTGCCTAGCTTATTGACTGCTCACGAACGTTGAAGACCAGCCGATCACTGATTAGGGTGCAGGTAGAGGTAAACACTATGCCGAAATTCAACATTGACGAAACTTCCCCCGACCCCAGGACCTGAGACTTATTTCGTTGGAAAGTCCAGATTCGAGCCGTAATCAACGACTCAATTACCAAGGACGTTGAAGTTTTCCTAGTGAGTTTCGAGGACGGCACCCGGACTAAGGTGCACTATCATGACTCCGACCCGACTAGGTATTGATGACGCATGAGGGTGAAGGTCTCTTGGCCGTGCATACCCAAGTCAGGCTGGGGGAAGATGGGAAAGCGCAAGTGACCTTCGGCGAGGTCTAGCATTTGAAGAGGGGGGACTTCGTCTGCATTCCTGCCTTCTCATGGCACTGGCGCGGGGCCCAGAAAGAAAAGAACTTCTCTCATTACCAAATCAAGCGACCTTGCAAGACCGTTTGGCTGGAGTGAAACGACCCCGAATACGCTTATCGGCTTATGGATGGAGCTCGCGTTCGAGAGGTTTGCCGTAGACGGTCGTGATGGCCGTTGATACGAGTATCAAGATGCCGCCGAACCACTGTGGTATGGTGAGTTTGTTTCCGAAGAGGGCTAACGAAAGAAGTACTGAGGTGACCGGTTCGATGAGGCTAATCAATGCAGCCCTTGAGGGTCCTATTTTCGAAATGCCGATGAAGAATGTAGTTGCTGCGAGAACCGTGCAAACGAGTGTAATGGTCAGCACCCAGAACCATCCGGCAACGCTCCAGTTCAAATGAATCGAACCGGTCAATGCTCCGGTTAAGCCAAAGGTTGCTGACGCGGCTCCCATCACGTAGAAAGCGGCTACGTCTCCCTTGACCCTTCTAAGAACCCTCGAGCTGCTTAGAATGTAGATCGTGTATATTATCGAAGAAGCAAATGCGAGAAACACGCCAAGGCCGATCGCTGTTCCGAACGGGTTTGCAACCAGGATCAGTCCAATCAATGCTATTATGAAAACGCCCGCGAGTCGGCGCGGAACCCGCTCCCAACCTAGCATGTATGCGCCCAATGTAACGAAGACTGGGTAAGTGTAAAGAAGTAGCGCGACGATCGCAACTGGCGAAAAGAGGAGAGCACTGAAGTAAAAGGTGGATTGCAAGAAGTAGACCAGAGCGCCGAGTACAATCAACGCCAAGAGATCCATTCTCTTGGGAATAACCAGCCTATGGGTAGCGGCGAGAAGCGTTCCCATGATCAGGAAGGCAAGAAGGAATCTGATGAAGAGAAGCTCGTCAACACCAACTCCTTGAATGTAGGCAAGCTTAGCGAAGATGGGCTGGAAGCCAAACGCGACGGCTGACACAAAAACTAGAATTGTTCCTTCGCGATTACTACTCAAGGGTAGCCACGATGGATGGATCTGATCCTAGCGTAGGTCACATAGAACGTAACGATCAGGCAGATCAAGCGCCGGCTCATTTGGTTTGAGCATCAAGACCCCCTGAAACTCAGCGCGGAAACCTCTTGCAATCATTCTTCGATAGGCATTATGACATCCGGAGTTTACGCCGGCCGACACATGTGTCATTCCTCTCATAGTAGCTAGCTCCTCGCACGCGCTCAGCAGTCGATCAAAGAAACCCTCCGCACCATCTCCGCTGCGGACGGCTCCGAACTTGACATAGCATGTATCCCGTCCAGCCTCAGTCCCTGCACCACAGTGACAGGCGGCGACGCCAACAACTGTTTCGCCTTCCCACAACAGGATTGTGTCGCCAAGTTTTTGCTGCCGGACAGACATGATTTCTTTCTCTAAATCCAAGCCTTTGTAGACTGAATTGGTCAGGCTTCGACACTTCGCCAAGATTCGTCTCACTTCATTGTCAGGTACATCGGAAAACTTGGACCACTTCCCGGGAACGCCTCCACTTTGCGCGGTCTTCGATATCAGTGGTGTCAGAAATCTTGGCCAAAATCCGAATTTCTGGTACAAGCCTATGTGTTTCGGGCTCTGAGCGAACGTGAAGAGGCCCACATGGCTGACACCCCACTTTTTGAAAAGGTCCATTGTGGGTTCGAGGAGAAGTTTAGCAATTCCTTTGTCCCATAAATCTGGGCGTACAGTTAATGGTCCGAAGAAACCGAAGCTCCCCCATCTCGTGGCAAAGTTAGACCCTACAAGCTCACCATCTCTTTCAGCCCCGAAAGCCGCCTTCGGATCAGCCCGCCAACGAGTCTTTACGTGATCCATCCCTTCACCGAAACTCGCGGGATCAGGAACCCCAACGAATGTTCCAAAAGCTAAACGCATGATATGATCCGCTTTCTGCAAATCTTCTTCACTCAAAGGTCGGATATTGAACTCCATTCACTAAACGCCGTCCATGGCTCGCATATCGTCGATCATGATTAATTTTCCGTCTCGACCATTTCGAATGTACTGTGTTACGACGAGCCCTGGTGCCTGATGCCCTGAATTGGTTACAAATATTACTGTCTTTACGCGTGTTGCTCACTGAGTTGTTTTGTTGTGAAGTGTCCGTCTTGCGGTAATGAGATAACAGGAGATACCAAATTCTGTACTAGCTGTGGGTACAAACTGGAAGGTGCCCTCCCACAAACTCCAACCGCTAATCCCACTTCTACTTTTTCGGGCAGAGAGTACATCATCGAGCAGAAGATTGCAGCTCTACGCGATACGTTTGGAATCAAAGACAGAAACGGTAACCTGCTCGCATACGTGAAGAGGAAACTGGTCAGCTGGGGGCCGCAATTCTATTTCGAAACGCCGGACGGCGGCAGGTTAGGTGAAATGAGGGGGAAAGTCCTAACGGTCAGACCTACCTTCGAAATCTACGATCAGCAAGGACTCGTAGCAGTTGTCAAAAAGAAGGTCCTGAAGCTACTGGGCTCGGAATGGTGGCTCGAGGACTCGACAGGGAAGGAGATTGCGAGAATCAAGGGGAACATAACCGCACACGAGTTTTCCATTCAAAACCCATCGGGAAGCACGATAGCTCAGATCCACAAGAAATGGGTGAGCATTCGCGACTCCTACGGCGTCGAAATCTCAAGCCAAGAAATCGACCCGTACGTTATTCTCGCATACGCAATTGCCATGGACCACGCGCAGTTCAAAGCTCAACAGGCAGGATTCAACGTAGGATTCGGAACCTTTGGCACCTCAACAACCGACTTCTAAGAAGAAGAGCTCGACCGGTGAGCTCAAATTCTCTTAAGTTGGTTGAGAGTTTTTTCGTTCTTAACGTTACCAGTGTTAAGAGTTGACTTCGGTTCTATCAGCAAGACGTGTACTTCTTCATTAGCGACCGGCTTATGTTCAACTCCTTTCGGAATTATGATGAACTCTCCCTCCTCCAACCAAACGTCTTTGTCCCTCAGTTTGATGAGCAGCTTCCCCTTGCTGACGAGGAATAATTCATCCTCAGCCTCGTGCTTGTGCCACACGAATTCGCCCTTCAGTTTGGCAGCCTTGACGTACGAATCGTTGAGTTCTCCTACAATATGTGGCGCCCAATATTCGCTGAATCGAGCAAACTTCTGAGCGATGTTCACTTTCTCAGGATTAGAATGCTCGCTCAAGGGATAGACCTAGCTTACTGTTTCTTTTCAGGCCAGTCGTAGAAACCTTTCCCAGTTTTCCTTCCTAGTAAGTTGGCCCGCACCATTTGTTTGAGCAAGTTGCTCGGGCGGAATTTTGGATCCCCAGTCTCATTCACCATCACGTCCGTGATGAAAAGGTGTGTATCCGCACCTACGTAGTCAACCAGCTTCAGCGGGCCCATAGGCCAATTCAAGCCCAATGTAATTGCTTTGTCAATATCCTCCGGATCTGCAACCCCTTCCGCAACCAGGAATACGGCCTCGTTGAGAGCGGGAACTAGGATACGGTTTACGATGAATCCGGGCGTATCCTTCTTGACTAGAACCGACTCTTTTCCGAGCTTAGCAGAAACTTGCTTGATCGTCTCTACTGTCTCATCCGAGGTTTTCAGGCCGCGGACAATCTCGATGAGGCGCATGAGTTGTGGTGGGTTGAAGAAATGCATACCACAAACCTTCTCAGCCCTTGTCGTAGCGGCTCCAATCTCGGTAATGCTGATCGAAGAGGTGTTCGATGCGATTATTGCGTGTGGGGGAGCGTACTTGTCCGCCTCAGCGAGGACGGCTTTCTTGAGTGGTGGATTCTCAGTGACTGCTTCGATGACGAGATCCGCATTCTGAACGGCCTGTTTCAGGTCTAAGGTGGGGTGGATTCTGTTGAGAATTTCTTTCGATTCGGCTTCGCTTATGGTTCCTTTCTTGACGAATCTTTGGAGGCTGTCTTTGATCATCTTCATGCCGTTATCGACGAATCGTTGTTCGATATCGCGCATGTTAACTTCGAATTTGCCAGTTTGAGCGCAGACTTGAGTTATGCCATGCCCCATTAGACCCGCGCCTAACACACATACTCGCTTCACATCCATACTGAACCACGACTACATAGTCCGTTTTTCAAACGAGATATGCTTTCCCATACGGAGTGAACGTCAAGAATCATGAGGAACGCTTGGCGTTCAACAAGCACGTAGAGCCGTTGAAACTATCGAAGCTGAGCTGCTACTTCCTTTACGGCGCCTTCGAAGATTTCCAGTCCTTCGTCGATGATGTCGCGGGTTATGATGAGTGGTGGTGCGAAGCGCATCGAGGATTTTCCCGCGGTGATGATTGCCAATCCTCGTTTGAAGCACTTGTTCGTTATGTCCTCCACTTCCTCAGCTGCGGGTTCCTTGGTTTCGGGGTCTTTGACGAATTCCACTCCAATCATCAAACCTTTGCCGCGCACGTCGCCCATTATGGGGTATTGCTGTTGCATTTCTTTCAGTCGCTTCATTAGGTACGACCCTTGATGGATCGCGTTCTCCATCAGCTTCTCTTCCTTTATGATGCCAATTACCTGTAATGCGGCGGCGCATGCTACTGGATTACCTCCAAAGGTGTTGGCATGAGAACCCCCTTCCCAATCCATGAGTTCCTGTCTAGCTACGGCGGCGCCGATTGGGAGTCCGGATGCTAGAGCCTTGGCGGTGGTCAGAATGTCAGGAGTTACTCCCCAGTGCTCTAAAGCAAACCATCTACCGGTCCGTCCCATCCCGGATTGTATCTCGTCGTCAGCCAGCAGAATGTCATACTTGTCAAGAATTTTCTTCAAGCGCTGGAAGTAATCGTCGGGAGGAACCACATACCCTCCCTCTCCCTGGATTGGTTCCACGAACATTGCAGCCGTGTCTTCAGGGGGATGAAATTTCTTGAGGACCTCTTCTTCGATGAAGTCGACGCACCACATGTCGCACTCCGGATACTTCAGCCCGAATGGGCAGCGGTAGCAGTAAGGATAAGGAACATGGGTTACTTCCGGAACGAGAGGGAAGAAGTGTCTTCTCTGAACGGGTTTGCTGGCGGTGAGGGCCATCGTTCCGAAACTTCTTCCATGAAATGCGCCGGTGTACGCTAGGAATAGCGGTTTGCGAGTGTGCCACCGCGCCATTTTCATCGCGGCCTCGTTTGCCTCCGAGCCGCTATTACAGAAGAACACTTTCTTCGGAAATGAGCCGGGCGTTATCTTAGTGAGTTGTTCCCCTAGGTCGACGATTGGCTTATAGTAGAAATCGGTCCAAGAATAGTGAATTAGTTTCTCAGCTTGATCTTTGATCGCTTTGACGACACGTGGGTGTGAATGGCCTACGGCCAAAACCACTAGCCCCGAATTGAAATCTATGAACTCGTTACCGTCCACATCCTTAACGACGCATCCCGAACCAGACTCTGCAACGAGCGGATACCAGCGAATAACCGATTGCGACAAGACGTTCGCATCTTTCTGAAGCAATTCCCTCGCCTTAGGTCCAGGCGGAGTAGCAACGATCTTATGGTGCTGAACTTTGGTTACCATTACGAGTCACTAACTTGTCGCAACGAGAGACGTAGTCCATGAATTGTAAAAGGCTTCCGTTCATATCTCGTGCATAACACTGATGCATTGAAAGACAAAACTCGTAGGTTCATGACAGAGCCATGGTGTGATCGCTATCAGTTTATGATTAGAGGCACGATCCTTTGGCTATCAACGTCGAACAGCCCTTTGTCGGTAATTCTTGCGTGAGATATTACCGGAAGTGCAAGCGTGGAGATTATCAGTATGGTTCCGTAATCGACGAGTCCGAGTTGCTCCTCGACCTTCCTGAATGCCAACAGTTTGCCTGCGATTATCTCAGCTTTTTCTTCCGACATCAGACCTGCTACCGGCAGCTCAACCTTAGCCAACACTTTTCCTCCGTTCACCGCAACCAGCCCACCTTGGCATTGGATTAGAGTGTTTGCTGCCACCGCCATATCTGACGAGTTATTCCCTACGACGGTAAGGTTGTGTGAATCGTGTGAAATTGTTGTAGCTAAGGCTCCTTCTTTCAGGCCGAATCTATCCAAGAAGCCAAGGGATTTGTTTCTGGTCTTTCCGTGTCTTTCCAAAACGGCGACGGTTGCGCCTTCGTGCTGCACAACATGGTTCTTCACAATCACATCTTTCTCTTCAAAGTTCGTTAAGAAACCCTGCATAGTTATCGTTCGAACTCTGATAGAGCCGGTCTCCTGTTGGACTGCGCACCTTGAAATCGTTCGGTGTCACGCTTTGAAGTTTCACTGTGTGTGTTGCTTCATTCGGGAAACGAGCCGCTGCAAGTTCTGTTGTGAGCACGCCGTTCTCTGCTACGATTCTCCCGTTCGCGACAACCAGGCTCACTCTGAACTCGTTCAAGTCTTTGAGCAGTAGAATGTCAGCGATCTTTCCTGGGGCTATGGCGCCGCGGTCGAATAGTCGAAGGTGTTTGGCTGGGAAGAGGGTTGCTGAGCAGACTGCGTCTATGGGATCGAACCCGTTCCGTATCGCTTTGCGCACAACATCGTCCAAATGTCCATCCCGCACGAGATCGTCGGGCATTGTGTCGTCGGTAACAAATAGCAGACCTTGCTTGCTTGGAAGCGTAGCCAGCAGTTTGACTAAGCCGGGAACTAGGGAGAATTTCCTTAGTTTCGCGAACATTCCCAGCCGCATTTCGCGAAGGATTATGTCAAAATCGGCTTTGTACCCATGCTCTGCATCTACCGGGAAGTATTCATGGTTTGCTTCAATTCCTGCTGCGGCGTAAGCGTTCGTTCCCTTTTCGTCTAGATTCATGCAGTGACCATCGATAACGACTCCTGCCTCCCTGCCAGCCTTGACTATCTCAGTCATCCGTTTGTCGAGGTTAACCACGCCGCTGTAATCCATTACTTCCGCTAGGCCGATAACCCTCTCCCAACCCAACATCTCTCTAACATCCGACGCCTGAATTTCAGCACCGGCCGTGTCCGCATTCAAGACTGCAGGGACGCATGTGGGAACGAGAACCAGAACTTTCAATGGCATACCCGCGCTGGAGTCAAGCATCATTCTCACCCCAGTTTTCCCTAACACGTTCCCAATTTCATGAGGGTCAATTGCTACAGTAGTTGTCCCGTGTGGCAAAACTGCCTCAGCAAATCGTGGTGGGGTCACCATACTACTCTCAATGTGCAAATGGGAATCGATCAGGCCTGGAATGGCGTACATCCCTTTTGCGTCGATGACATTTTTCGACTTGACTGCTTCTAGATCTCCAACGTAGGAGATTTTGTCACCACAAATCCCTATGCTCGTCTCGTATTGTTCGCGCGTGTAAACGTTCACAAGCTGCACGTTTCTTAGTACTAGGTCGAACGGGACATCTCCGCGTGCGGTTTGCACTAATTTTTCATAACTCAAGTTCTCATCACCTGATTCTAGTACTCCTGAGATTTGGCTTCTGTGGACCGTAGTCCATGATTCAGGCAAATGAACTCTGTTTAGTCGGCATTGCTTCGGCATTGCTGGTTTGGCGCGTAAACGTGCGGTATTCCAGATTGGGGGATACTGGTAGTTGGGGTTCTGGGTCGTGTTGTTTCGGGGTTTTCTAGCGTGTATTGGTGTTGATCTGGGTTGTTTGGTGGATTTTTTGGAGGTGAGGTTGGGTTGGGGTAACTGCTTAGGGATTACTGTTGGCGGGGGTGGGGTTTGATCGCTATTTCGTCTTTATCTTCTTCTTAGATGCTTTTGCTCTTTCGTTAAAGTCGAGCGCGAGCTGCACCCAATAGTGAAGGGCGTTTCGTGTTTTTAACGCTCTCTCTTCAACCAAGACGTAACCTTTGTACTCTCGACCTCTCATCGTCATGGTGCGGCATCCCTTCCTGCGGATCAATTCCGCGTGCTTCATAGGGTCGACGCGACACATTATTCTGGAATCTCGTACGGTCACGCACATCTTCCCGTTGACCATGAAAGCCACGCCGCCAAACATTTTCTTCTCTTCGACGTTTCGAATCCGTGAGAACGCTTCCCGGATCTTGTTCGCTAATTCTTCGCTGTTTGTCAAAGAAGCCACCTGTCGGTTTCTGTGAGTTATGAGAGAAGTTAACGGAATCGCGCAAACGGCGTTAGTGCGAAGCGATTCCGTGTAATAATTTGGGAGGGACGCCTTATCGTTTGGTGTTCATTCTGGCGGGATTTCTTTGTAGGCGAGCGATATGTCGATTCCTCGTTTTCCGTGGTAGTACTTAGAAACCCCGTAAAGAACCAACCCCGTTAGAAATGAAGCGGCCACGTAGGAGTAGGCGAACGGGTTTCCACCCCAGACCGAGGGAAACGCTAGGAACTGGTAAAGCAGGTATAGAAATACGAGTGCGGTGAAGGTTCCGCAGGATACTAGCAACCATTTCGCTTGTCCCTTTTCTTTCCTAACCCCATACACCGCCCCTGCTACTCCGATGCATGCGAAGTAAATCATCGAGGCGATGACGCTTCCGTAAAGGGATACTAAAGTTCCATAGAGGAAGGAGGCGCCACCGATTAGGAATACTACTACGATGAGATCGATCAGGTGTGCGACCACCGGAGAACCCCACTTGGGAGTTACGTAGGCGATTTTTGATGGTAGGAATCGGTCGAATGCTTCAGCAAATAGATACCGAGAAACAAGAATTATTCCGTATGCGAGGATGGCGACGTTCCAGAGAATCCATCCCAGCCCGATGAACCAAGCCAAGGCGACGTTGTTGGCGACGCCCATCGCTAGAGTCCAGAAATTGAACGAGTATGTATACACCAAAGTAGAGTTGGCAAGGGCAGCCGTAATGAATTCGAATCCTCCTACATAGTACATTGTTGCGAAGGAGCCCGTCACGAGTAAGAATATGATGAGGGCTGCGATTGGGATATTCCATTTCAGAGTCTTATTTCCGCCTTTGAGTTCAGATGCAACGGCTGGGCCCGCAAAGATCCATGGGTAAACGAAGATTGCGAAGAATGGAAGCATCATAATTGTGGCGTTGAAGTCGAACGTAGACCCCGTATAAGATGCAGCGACCTTCGCATAGGTCGTATTTGCGCCGATGCTGTTGAGGAAGTCCATGTAACTTGACACCCCTGTCCTACCGGCTGAGAGGAGTGTGAGGTTAGCAGCAATTATGGTGACGACACCGATTATGGTGCATATTGATACTAGTTTGTATCCGAATTTAGGCCTCCAAATATTCACGCCTATCATCACGGCGAAGATGATGACTCCAAGAATAAACTGGGACACTACATCAGCCCCCTGAATATTTCCAGGCAAAGCGAGACCAAGGCAGCTGGTGATTCCGCAACTCGTGTAACCCAAAGAGGCGCCTACCGAACCAATCGCGAAGATTGTTGAAAGCGTAATTAGCGCCAAGTACGCCATCGTCTTGAGGGCCGGACCCATGAATGCTAGGGACCCTCCTAACCATCCGCCAAAGGTTCGTGAGAGCCAGACATAATCTCCGCCCGTTCTGGGTATTCGTTGGGTCATCATTGTGTAGACGATGATTTGTGGAATAGAAAGTAGGAATGCGATGATTGATCCATACACGAGGTTTACGCCAGATATGGTTGGCAGCAGAACCATAGTGAAACCTACAACGGCAAGCGCGGCCCCCGCCGACATGTCGGCTATGTTTAGAGCGACGGCGTCAAAGAGAGAGACGTTCTTTATCAGGCCGGTAGCTTCACGAACGAAAACGGCACCTTTAGCCAATCAGTCTTCCCTAGAACGCCATGCTTGACGGCCGTTCGCATAAAAGACTTTGTCGACACTTACGGAGAACGGCGGAACCCATCCTGACAAAGATTTATGAACGCACTCCAAACAAAACCCGGAGGCAGCCTTGTTAAGTAGCAGAATTGACCGGATGATCTACGAGTTTCCAAAGGCTGAGTTACATCTTCACATCGAGGGCACTTTCGAACCCGAACTCATGTTTGAGATCGCTCAGCGAAACAAGGTTAAACTTCCCTACAAGACCGTGGATGAGGTTCGAAAGGCTTACAGGTTCACGGACCTCCAATCATTCTTGGACATTTACTACAACGCGATGAGCGTCCTTCTTCACGAGCGAGACTTTTACGAGCTAACCATGGCTTACCTCAAGCGTGCCTCATCCCAAGGAGTGCGTCACGCTGAAATCTTCTTCGACCCCCAAGCACACACCGACCGGAAAGTACCATTCGAGACTGCGGTCAATGGAATAAGTCACGCTCTCAGTGACGGCCAGAAGACTATGGGAATGACGTCCAAGCTGATAATGTGCTTCCTAAGAGACCTCTCTGCAGCTTCCGCGATGCAAACGCTCGAGAACGCTTTCTCGTACAAGGACAAGATTTTCGCTGTGGGTTTGGACTCGAAAGAGCTTGGTAATCCTCCCAGTAAGTTTCAAGAAGTGTTCAAGAAAGCCCGGGACGCAGGCTTCGTGGCCGTCGCACATGCAGGAGAAGAAGCACCACCCGCATATGTTTGGGAGGCTCTGGAGCTATTGGGAGTGTCCCGCGTCGATCATGGATACCACTCCCTCGAGGACCCGAAGCTAGTCGAAAAGCTCGTGAAGCAACAAATCCCCCTCACCGCCTGCCCATTAGCCAGCGTCGGAGTCCGCTACTTTGATTCCATGGACAAGTTCCCAGTCAAGAAAATGCTCAACCTAGGCTTGCTTGTGATGATAAATTCCGACGACCCAGCTTATTTCGGAGGATATGTGGCTGAAAATTACAAGGCGGTTGCTGATGCACTTAGGCTCACCGAGCAGGATATTCTCATACTCTTGAAGAACTCATTCAAGGCTTCTTTCTTAGAAGAGAACGTCAAACAGAGCTATATCGCACAACTGGACGAGAAATTCTGATTAGTCGGAATAACGCTCCGTGACTACAATAGTGAGTGTGAGAAGGCTAGTATTTTGCCGAAAAGCTAAGGGGGTGTGGTTTGTTCAACCTCGACGTTCTCGTCTTCCTCAAATTCCTCTTCGTCATCTCCTTGTGAGAGTGTGATTTCGATCGTTGAAATATTGCCTCGAGTGCCGTCGTAGCGGGTCACATCTTCTGACCCAAGGTTTATGCTTTTGACGCGTACGTCTTTGAGGAAGCTGTGCTTTAGCATTTGTACGGTGTCGATGGCTTTCTCTATTGCTTGGCCTCTTGCCCTGACCATGACCTGTCCGTTGCCCGAATTGAAGAGTGTCACGCAGGCTGTCACGTAGTTCATAATGGGTTTCTTGCCAATTCGAACAAGGTTCGGCTGACTCATTGAACATACCATAACAAGATTGTTGGATTACTCGTGAAGGACGTTGTCTTTGGTTTTCTGGGGAAGAACCTCTCGCGTTCTATTAAGATTGTTCGACGAATAATCCACTATTAAAATAGTCTGTGCTTTCTAACCGCCAATGGTATGCATTGGGCGAATGTGTTCAAGCCGTTCATATTTCTTGAGCAATGTTTCAACACCAGGCGCCTTACGGAGGATCGCGTCGCGCATGAAATTAATGACGGCTTCATCGGTGGCTCCGCCTCTGAGCAGGGGCCTAAGATCGAATCCGGTTTTGTCAAAGAGGCAAGGGACTATTTTGCCGTCCGCGGAGATGCGTATTCTGTCGCAATCTGAGCAGAATGGTTGGGTTATGGAAGTGATTACTCCGATCTCCCCTTTTCCGTCTTGGAATTTGTAGAGCTTTGCTGTGCTGCCGGCTTGTCGCGGGATTGGATCCAATTCGTATTGTTCTCGAATTCTCAAGATTATCTCGTTTCCGCTGACTACTTTATCCATGCCCCAATGGTGCTGGCCGTCGAAAGGCATGTACTCAATGAACCTAACTGTTACGTCGCCCGCCCTGGCGAGCGATGCTAGATCCGCTACCTCGTCTTCGTTGCATCCCCGGATGATCACGGCGTTTATTTTGAGAGGCTTGAAGCCGTTTGATTTCGCGGCTTTTATTCCGGCGACGACGGTTTCGAGGACTCCGCCTCCCGTTATCTGGCTAAATCTTTCGGGCTTGAGGCTGTGAAGGCTTACTGTGATTCCCTTCAACCCGGCTTGTCTTAGGGCCTACGGCTTTCTCAGATAGGAGGAATCCGTTGGTTGTCATGCTGAGCTGGCGAAGGTTAGGGATGTCAGCCAAGAGAGCGACAAGGTCCTCGATGTCGCGGCGCATTAGGGGTTCGCCGCCACTGAGTCGTATGTTCTCTACGCCCATATCTACGCAGAGGGATGCGACACGCCGAATCTCCTCATAGCTGAGAATCTCGCTGTGCGGTAACCAGACTGGGTGTATAGGCATGCAAAACTGGCAACGGAAGTTACAGCGGTCCGTAACCGAAATCCGAAGCTTACGCGCAATGCGCCCAAAAGAATCGGTTAGAACCGACACCAGACCTAAAGCCGCCTATGTAGCATGCTGAGAAATGCATCATTTAAAGGCTAATTTTCCCTCCCCCACAATCCGCGATAACTGAACACGCCTACTGGATGCAAATAACAGGGCTAAAGCGAGTCAACTATTGGAGCTGCGTTGAAACGTTGACAAATAGGTTACGGAATCAACACGATCTTGCCATAGGCACCCGGTTGCATGACTTCACGGTGAGACCGCGGTGCTTCTGTTAGAGGAAATTCCTTTCCCACAACCGGATGCAAGCTTCTGTTCTCCAGCCCTGCGCCGAGAGCGGAATAGGCAATGGCCTTTTCGCGATTTGCCATGTTGAAGAGATAGACTCCAAGAATCGTGGCTTCTCGAGTCATAGTATCTCTAGGATCAATGTCGACCTTTCCTCGACTCCCCACAATCAGGGCGCGTCCACCCTTTGCCAGAGCTCTTAGGTCAAATCCAAGGTTTACGTTTGCCAGCATCTTGAGTATGATGTCGGCACCTTGACCGGCCGTTAATTCCAAAACCTGATCCAGATGCCCCGATACTGTGTGATCGAGAACGTGAGGCGCACCTTGATCGAGGATGAGCTTTCGGCCTTTTTCAGTACCGGCTGATGCGATCACCTGCATCCCCGATGCTCTTGAGAGCTGTATGGCGGCTATGCCAACGCCGCCTGAAGCACCGTGGATCAGCACCGTTTCCCCTGGGGCGGCATGGCCACGTTGAAACAACGCTCTATAAGCTGTTGCATAAGCGACACCAACGGCGGCTCCATCTGAGAATGATAAATGGCCCGGCAAAAGGTGCACATCACCTACTTCACAAACTATTTGCTCTGCATAGGATGAAAGACTGAAAATCCCGGAGGTGTAAACTCGCGTCCCCACCGAAACGTTCTTGACGTCCTCGCCGACCTTTTCGACAATCCCCGCAGCCTCGATGCCGGGTGTATAAGGAAGCGAAGGCATGGTTGCATAACCTCCCGACCGAACGTAAGTATCCATAGGATTGACCCCCGCGGCTTTCACACGGACAACGACCTGGTTTGCCCTCGGACGAAGATCTTCGACCTCCTCAAGTTGCATAACTTCAGGAGGCCCAAACTCATGCACCAGAATCGTCTTCACTCTTCCACACCAGCAGAATAATGGTAATGTTTGGAGAAGGGTTGAGACAAGAGCAAATAAAATCATCTATGGCACTCGTAGTCTTTTCCGAACCCCAAGATCGTCCTTTGATTAATTCTAAGATCAGCAATCACGGTCATTGGTTTGGAAGGTCCGTGATGCCAGAGAATTATTCTTGAATAGCCCAGAAAAAGAAAAACTAACATATCGTGGGAGCAGTCATTTCAAGTTAGGTTAGTTTCTTGGGGTCTGATGCAAAACCATTTGTGAAAGACGAAGTCAAATTCTGTAAACTTTCGGATCTAAAGGAAGAATGGCTAAATCCAAAGCTTTCGAGGAGGATTATCTCGGGAAATAATGAGATGCTCGGCTATATCGTCCTATTGAAGGGGTGTATTGTCCCGCCCCACAAGCATGTGAGTGAACAAATCACAATTATTCTGAAGGGAGCGCTGAAATTCACAATAAACGGAAGAGATACCATTGTGAAAGAAGGCGAGGTTTTAGTAATCCCATCGAACATTGAGCACGCTGCAGTTGCGATTGAGGATTCCCTAGACCTCGACTGTTTCAGCCCTCCTCGAGAAGATTGGCTTACAGGTAAAGACAATTATCTGCGTGGCTAGGGCGGTGGCGTAAGCTAAGACTCATTGGAGGCATCGAGAAGACCTTGACCTCGTTTGTGTTCGAGTCCGAAAAGGAATCCACGATTATTCCACTCTAAGGGATGGTTCAATTCGTCCCAGAGCGTATGGCGAACGTTTTTATTACCGCCATAGCTATCGACGAAAAAGGCTAGTTCTAATGAGTGATCGTTTTATCGATATCCAAAACAGCCGTCGCCGAACAGTGTAGTTTCCCCCGACATTTCCCTGAATCCGTAGAAGTTTACGATACAACACTCCGTGATGGGAATCAATCAGTAGGTGTAAACTTTACCTCAACCCAGAAACTTAGAGTTACACGAGCTTTCATTGCTGCCGCAGTTGATTACGTTGAAGCTGGTTGGCCCAACGAAACGAATCCGACTGATAGCGAATTTTTCAAACTCGCGCAATCGTTGAACAAAAAAGATTTCTCTCACGTCACCGCTTTCGGAATGACGCGCCGCGCAGATACGCATCCGTCCGAAGATCGTAACCTCGAGCATCTTCTAAGAGCCGGAACCGAAACGGTCACAATCTTCGGCAAGTCTTGGACCTTTCAAGTTGAGAAAGTTCTAAGGACAACCTTGGAAGAGAATAGAAGAATGATTCGTGATTCCGTGGAGTTTCTACTTTCGCACGAACGGAACGTGATCTATGACGCTGAACATTTCTTTGATGGTTTCAGGGCAGACCCTGAGTACGCCCTCTCGACTTTGGAGGCAGCACAAGACGCGGGAGCCTCCACGCTTGTTCTGTGCGATACGCGAGGGGGGACCTACCCATCAGAAATCTACGAGTCAACTAGACTCGTGGTGGGTCAAGTTGGAGTTCCAGTTGGGATCCATGCGCATAACGACCGCGGCATTGCCACAGCTAACTCACTTTTCGCTCTGATGGCCGGAGCCTCGCACATACAGGGAACTGTGAATGGCTTGGGCGAGAGGGTTGGTAATGCCAACTTAATCGAGGTTGTTGCGAACCTTCACCTGCTGGGCGTTAAGACGGGGCTGGACACCTCAAAATTAGCCTCGTTGTCGAGTTTCACGTACGAGATGAGCGGCGTTCGGGAGGACAGGTACAAGCCTTTTGTCGGAAGACATGCTTTCTCGCACAAGGGGGGCGTCCATGGGGACGCGGTGCTGAAGACAGAAGCGGCGTACGAATTCTTCGATCCGAAAGCCTTCGGCAATACACGAGCCATTACAGTCTCCTCACAAGCCGGCCGCTCTAGCCTGCTCTCTGCCGCACAAAGATTTGGATTCCGCCTCTCCAAGACTGACAAAAGACTCTCAGACCTCCTTCGGGACGTCAAACATCTCGAAGCCTTGGGCTGCAACCTCGAGTTCGCGGAAGCTTCTGTAGAGCTTCTCTTCTTGCGCGCTTTGACTCGGCGATCTGACCCTTTCAGGGTTCTTTATTGGAACGCTGCTGTGCAGAACCAAAGTAAGGAGTCATTATCACACTGTAAACTGGCGGTTGAGGTCAAGGGTAAGGTGCTGGAGACTACTGCCGTAGGCAATGGGCCAGTCAACGCTCTGGACCAAGGTCTTCGCGTTGTGTTGAGAGAAAAGTTCGGTTCGAAGTTTTCAGCGATGCTTATTGGTTACAGGGTCCGGGAGGTCGACTCGGAAGCGGGAACAGCGGCCCGAGTTGCTGTGTACATAGACTTCTTCGACAAGCGCAGAACATGGACGACGGTCGCGTCATCGACAAACATTATCGAAGCAAGTGTAGAAGCGCTAGTCGATGGTTACAACTATGCGCTAAGAACGGGATCGGCCAAGAAAACACCATTGAAACAAGTGCAAGCAAATCGTCGTTTGGTCAACTGACAAGTTCATGCCTACTACAGCTAAGGAACTAGATGGGACGAAATGGTTACTCAGGTTCTAGTAGCGACGTGAGACTGACGAGAACCCTCGATAATCTTATTAGAGGCTCCTCGGATGGTGGCTGAATTCAAGGTCTACGAGTGCGTTGACAAACCATTCGCCTCAGTTTAGCATTCTGAACTTACTGACTTCGCTTGTAGACATTATCGTCCTTCAATAGCCCGTCCTCCAGCTTAGTTGTTCGGAGGGGCGGGGTGCATAAAAAACAAGAGTTGACTCTAAACTTGACAAGAATGTCCGGAGCCCATGCGGCTGTGGAAGCGCTACTACGGGAGGGAGTGGAAGTCGTTTTTGGGCATCCCGGCGGAGCGAACATGCCAATCTACGATGCCCTGTACGATTGTGATTCGTTTAGATACACTCCGCTGAATGAAAAGAGTCTGAGACACATTCTTGCAAGGCATGAACAGTCCGCGGCCCATATGGCCGACGGTTATGCGCGTGCTTCTGGGAAGGTCGGGGTTTGTATGGCAACCTCGGGCCCTGGTGCTACCAACCTCCTGACTGGTTTGGCTACTGCGTACATGGATTCATCTCCCGTTGTGGCAGTCACAGGTCAAGTTCCGTCCTACATGATTGGAACGGACGCTTTCCAAGAGACCGATATCGTTGGGATGGCTACATCCGTAACAAAATACACCTTTCAACCACTCCGCGTCCGCGACGTGCCCTACTCAATTAAGGCGGCCTTCTATTTGGCGACAACTCGAAGGCCTCAACCGGTTTTAGTGGACATTCCAAAAGACGTTCAGCAGGGTGAAGACGAAGTCGAATTCCCGGAGCGGGTCGATTTTCCAAACTACCAACCACTGCTCGACCCGGACCCCGTGGCCGTGAAAACCATCGCACGTGCGATTCTCAACGCACAACGTCCCGTCATCCTCGCGGGAGGTGGAGTAAAGATGGCTAATGCTTACCGCGAACTCCAAGCCTTAGCTGAATTCCTAGCGGCACCAGTTGTAACCTCTTTCATGGGAAAGGGGGCGTTTCCAGAGAACCATCCTCTCTCACTCGGCTGCATGGGTATGCATGGGTCCGAGCGCACGAACAAACTCATCCCCGAATGCGATGTGTTGTTAGTGATAGGCTCGCGGCTCTCCGACAGGACAACCGGTAAGATCGAGAAATTCGCACCGAACACCAAGGTCATTCACATTGACGCAGACAAGTCCGAGGTCGGAAAGAATCACAAGCTTACAGTAATCAGCTTGGTCGCTGACGCGAAGAAGGCTTTGCAGGCTCTGATCCGCGAAATCGAAGCGGGGGCACTGCGCGGGGAGCGCGATGCTTGGGTCAAACGCGCTCAAGAAGTGGTGGTGATGGCGAAGACCGAGCTTGATGGAAACGGCTCGTGCCTAAGCGGAGCCGAAACAATTAGGATGTTACGCAGATTTCTCCCAAAGGAAGCTATTGTAACGACCGAGGTCGGCCAACATCAGATGTGGTGCGAGCAGTATTTTCAAGTGATCGAACCGAGAACGTTCTTCAGCTCAGGTGGACTGGGCACAATGGGTTTTGGGTTTCCCGCAGCGCTAGGCGCCAAGGTTGCTAGGCCGGATCTTCCTGTCTTCGACATTGCCGGTGACGGAAGTTTCCAGATGACGGAAAACTCGCTCGCTACGAGTATCGAGGAGCAAATTCCTGTCACGGTGATTATTCTGAATAATCGTATGCTTGGTATGGTGGCTCAGTGGCAACGGTTCTTTTACAATCGACGATATTCAGCTACCAACCTCGGCAAGTCACCGGACTTCGTGAAACTAGCTCAATCATACGGGGCTGAAGGGATTCGAGTAGAAACCCTGCTGGATCTTGAAACTGCCATCGATACGGCAATGCGGTCTCCAGTTACGACTGTTATCGATGTCCCAATCTCACCGGAGGAGAACGTTCTGCCAATGCTGCCGCCCGGAGCTGGAATCAAAGAGATGATTGTAGGATGAATAACGATTCGCAACTACGAATCATATCAGCCTTAGTTGAGAACAGGCCAGGCGTTCTCTACCGTATCTCCAACCTGATTCGCAGAAAGTCATTCAACATTGAAAGCATAGCCGTGGGCCCAGCCGAGATACCTGGAGTGGCAAGAATGACCTTCACGATGTTCTCAGACTACGCCAGATTCGACCAGGTGATGAAGACCATTGACGGCCTTATCGATGTTAGAAACGTCGAAACCCTCGAGGAGAGAAATGCGACTGTTCGTGAACTGGCGCTCGTCAAATTCTCGCCTGGGGCACCGGTGACAAGGCCCGAGGTCATGAACTTTATTGAAACTTTCCGGGGGGATATCGTCGATATTTCCTCAGACACTTTGACGGTTGAGGTTTCAGGTGACTCCGACAAGGTCAACGCTTTCGTAAACCTTGCCCGAAACTTCGGACTCAAGAAAGTGGCCCGGACAGGTGCAGCAGCGCTCGCTCGCGAAATGATAACTCAGAGAGTGACTTGAAATGGTGAAAGTATACTACGATAAAGAAATCGACGTTTCCCCTATAGTTGGAGCGAAGATCGGCGTTATCGGCTACGGGAGCCAAGGCCGAGCCCAGGCACTAAACCTGCGGGATTCGGGTGCCGAAGTCTTTTTGGGTCTACGCAAGGACGGCAAATCATGGAAGTTGGCAGAGAGTGACGGCTTCCAACCGGTAACCGTCACGGATGCATCTGCCAAAGCCGACACCATCTTGGTCTTGATTCCTGACCCACAGCAGCCAGCTGTTTTCAAAGCAGAAATTGAGCCGAATCTAAAAGCTGGCAAAACACTCAGTTTCTCACATGGCTACAACATTCACTTTGGCGACATTGTCCCCCCCAAGAATGTAGACGTAATAATGGTCGCTCCCAAAAGCCCTGGCCAGAGATTACGTGAACTCTACGTAACCGGCTTTGGTGTACCCGCTCTTTTCGCTGTTTACCAGAACCCATCAGGACGGGCCCGTGATTTTGTTCTCGCGATGTGTAAAGGGATCGGTGCGTCTAGGGCGGGCGTGATCGAAACAACATTCAAGGATGAAACCGAAACCGACCTCTTCGGTGAGCAAGCAGTCCTCGTGGGAGGATTAATGCGACTTATCATCAACGGATACGAAACCCTGGTCGGCGCTGGGTACGCCCCAGAACTCGCCTATTACGAAACCTGCAATGAAATGAAACTCATAATGGATCTAGTCTACCAGTACGGCTTCGTAGGAATGCTCCGACGAATATCGGACACTGCCAAATTCGGAGGCCTGACGGTAGGACCCAAAGTCGTAGACAAAAAAGTTCGAGACAACATGACAGCGATTCTGAAGGAAATTCGATCGGGAGCTTTCGCCAAGACATGGACCGGGGACCGAGAAAAAAGCGCCCAGGAGCTAGACGAGATGTTAACGGAGTTATCGAACCACTCCATCGAAAAAGTGGGTAAGGACATTCGAAAGCTCTCGGGCCTCGAGAATTAGAACCAATGGCTGGTGAAGCGATACGACTTACACAGTAACCCTCGTAGAGGGAGATGGTATAGGTCCGGAGCAATCTGCTGCGACAAAGGAAGTCCTTGCTGAGGTTGAGAACGCTTTCGGCGTCTCACTGGACCTTGTTTCAGTCGAAGCCGGTGATCGAGCTTTGGAGAAACATGGACAAGCGTTGCCAGAAGGGACTGTTGACGCAATCAGGAAGAGCGACTGTTGTCTTAAGGGCCCCATTGGGCAGTCCGCCTACGAAGTCATTATCCGTCTGCGACAGCTATGCGATCTTTACGCGAACATACGACCCGCAAAATCATTTCCGAACGTTCCATGCCTGAATCCATTGACGGACTTAGTCATCGTCAGGGAGAACACGGAGGATCTGTACTCGGGTTTGGAGGCCGGGGATAACGAAAGGGCCACCGCAACGCGCGTGATCACACGGAAGGCGTGCGAGCGCATCGCTAGGTATGCGTTCAAACTCGCCCGAGAGCGAAGGAACTCAGTTACTGGAGTACACAAAGCCAATGTCATGAAGAAAACTGACGGCTTGTTCCTATCTATTTGCAGAGAGGTAGCTTCGAACTACCCTGACATTCATTTCTCCGACATGCTAGTGGACGCTGCCGCGATGAACCTGATCAGAAATCCACAACAATTCGACGTCATAGTGACAACAAACATGTTCGGCGACATTCTCTCTGACGAAGCAGCTCAAGTAGTAGGCGGTCTCGGCCTAGCTCCATCGGCAAACATCGGTCAAGATTTCGCTATCTTTGAACCGGTACACGGTTGCGCACCCGATATCGCAGGCAAAAACATTGCAAATCCCACGTCCCTTATTCTCTCCGCAGCCATGATGTTGGACTGGCTCGGACTACAGAAACATGACGACGACGCCAGGCGTTCTTCAAGAGCGATCCAAAGAGCTGTAGAAAGCTGCTTGGCCAGAGGAGCAGTTACTCCGGATCTCGGAGGGAGACTCAGCACTCTCGAAATGGGCAGAGCGATCAAGACGGAATTAGGTGAGGTGATCTTCGAATGAACTCAAACCATGTTCGGATTTTCGACACTACTCTTAGGGATGGAGAACAAACACCGGGCGTATCCCTAACGCCAGACGAGAAAGTCAGAATCGCCCGACAGCTCGATAAACTCGGTGTCGACGCGATCGAAGCAGGTTTTCCAATAAGCTCAGCAGGTGAATGCGAATCGGTTGGGGCAGTTGCGAAAGCAGGTCTATCATGCGAAGTCGTAGCTTTAGCCCGGGCGAACAAGAACGACATCGACACCGCGTTAAGCACGGGTGTGAGGTCCGTGCACGTATTCATAGCTACCTCAGACCTTCACCTAAAATACAAACTCAAACTGAACAGAGACCAAGTGCTCAGTCGCATAGCCGATTCTGTTTCTTACGCCAAACAACACGCTCAAATCGTCGAGTTCTCCGCTGAAGACGCAACGCGAACTGAAATTGGCTTCCTGAAGGAAGCCTACAAAACCGCGGAACAGTCCGGCGCGGACCGCATAAACATCCCGGACACGGTCGGGATTTCTTCACCGCAAAATATCGCCATGATTACGAGAGAACTTGTCTCGTCAACCAGCGTCCCCGTTAGTATTCACTGTCACGATGACTTTGGCCTTGCGGTAGCGAACAGCCTCGCCGCTATTGAGGTGGGAGCGGTTCAAGCGCACGTGACTGTAAATGGACTCGGGGAAAGAGCAGGAAACACTTCTTTGGAAGAATTGGTGATGTCGCTTCATAGGCTATACAATCAAAAAACGAACATCAAAACGGAGCTCTTGACTGAAACATCGAAACTGGTCGCAACACTAACTGGGATCCGAGTTCAACCCAACAAAGCCGTTGTGGGCGAGAATGCTTTCGGGCATGAATCCGGAATTCACACCCACGGCATAACCGAAATGCCGCTTACATACGAACCGTACGACCCTAGCCTGGTCGGCCGCCGCCGCTGGTTCCAAGCAGGCAAGCACGCTGGAGCACATGGAATCGCAGCTCAGCTGGCGGAAGAAGGTCTTTTCCCTGACAAAAATCAACTCGCCGAGATAGTTACGAGAGTCAAAGACGTCGGTGACAAAGGGAAGACCGTAACTGATGCCGACCTAGGCGCAATTGCCGAGGCAGTATTAGGGAAAACAAAAGGAGCAGAACGCATCCTAGACTTAGTCGATCTCGCCGTTGTAACCGGGAAGGGATTAGTTCCAACGGCCTCAGTACGCTTACGATTAAACAAGAAAGAATACACCTCTGCAGAGACAGGCCTCGGCCCCGTTGATGCAGCAATTCGCGCGGTTCAGAAGATTACCGACCCGTCTGTGCAGGTCACCTTGAAAGAATATCGCCTCAAAGCAATTACCGGAGGATCGGACGCTCTAGCCGAAGCTCTGGTTAAGGTCGAAGACTCGAATGGGACGACGGTTTCGGCAAGTGCTGCAAGGGAAGACGTGGTCGTCGCGAGCGTCGAAGCCATGATTGAAGCAATAAACAAAATCTTGCTCCGACGACGGCTCTCAGAAGTCCCAAGTGCCCCTCTCTTGAAAGAGGGATAGATGAGGCCAAGATGATACTCTCAAAAGTCAAGCAATCAGAACACACAAGAAGGATTTGATGGATGGTTTCCAAAGACTCCCGCCTGAGAAGCAGGGACATAACCGAAGGTCCCCAGCGGGCCCCAAATCGCTCAATGCTCCGAGCCATCGGCTACACAACTGAGGACTTCGGTCAACCATTCGTGGGTGTTGCAAGCACATGGAACGAGGTCACGCCATGCAATTTTCACTTGAACAAACTCACGAAGAAAGTCAAAGAAGGTGTACGGAGTGCGAAAGGAACTCCATTTGAGTTTGGAACTATCGCAGTCAGCGATGGCGTTTCAATGGGAACCGAAGGCATGAAAGCATCACTCGTAAGTCGAGAGATCATCGCCGATTCAATTGAGGTTATGGCAATTGGGCAAAGCCTAGATGGTCTCGTTACCGTAGCAGGTTGCGACAAAAGTCTTCCAGGATCAGCGATGGCGTCAGCGAGACTGAATATTCCATCAGTCTTCTTGTACGGAGGAACAATAATGCCCGGAAGGTTCGAAGGCCGCGATGTGACAATTCAAGACGTCTTCGAGGCCGTGGGGTCATATGCTGCGGGCAAAATGACTTCGGAGCAGCTCAACAACCTTGAGTGCTCAGCCTGTCCAGGTGAAGGCTCGTGCGGAGGGCTCTACACGGCTAACACGATGGCCTCAGCCATGGAGGCCTTAGGTCTGTCTCTCCCGGGTACAGCTTCACCCCCAGCAATTGATCAGCGACGTTACCAAGCATCATATCTAAGCGGTCTAGCCGTCATGCGACTCATTGAGAATGGGATTCGCCCGAGCGACATCCTAACTTTCGAAGCATTCGAAAACGCCATTGCTGTCGTTCAAGCGATGGGAGGTTCAACGAATGCTTTTCTGCACATCCCGGCCATCGCGTATGAGGCAGGAATCAAGGTCACCTTAGACGATTTCGAACGCGTAGGCCGAAGGACTCCCAAGATCGCGGATCTGAGACCGGGTGGCAGGTATGTGATGTATGACCTAGACCGCGCCGGCGGGGTTCCTCTCATAATGAAAAAACTGCTAGAGAAGGGGGCATTGAACGGAGAAACACTTACGGTCACGGGTAAAACCATTCGCCAGAATATTGAAGAAATCCATTTCGACGACGGACAACAGGACGTTGTGAGAGACGTTTCCAACCCATTCTCGCAAGAGGGCGGCCTAGTGGTCCTCAAGGGAAATTTGGCGCCAGACGGTGCAGTTGCAAAAATTTCGAGTTCATCTAGGCTTACGCATCGTGGCCCAGCAAGACTTTTCGATTCTGAGGAGGAGGCCTTCCGAGCTGTGAGCGAAGGAGGAATCAAAGCTGGCGATGTGGTCGTCATACGCTACGAGGGTCCCAAAGGGGGACCGGGCATGCGTGAGATGCTTTCGATTACTGCTGCAATCGTAGGTCAAGGACTTGGGGAAGAGGTAGCGTTAGTGACGGACGGAAGGTTCTCTGGTGCCACCCGCGGATTGATGATAGGTCATGTTTCACCTGAGGCTCAGGTTGGCGGACCACTGGCTCTTCTGAGGGACGACGATGTGGTCACGGTTGACGCGAAACTTCGTCACCTTGAAGCGGACGTAAGCGACGAAGAATTCGCGGCACGATTGAAAACAATGGAAGCAACCCGAACCCAAGTACAAGCGAGGTGTTTTGTTCAGGTACGCGAAACTGGTGCATTCCGCGGCCGAAGGTGCGGTTTGTGAGTGACCCAATAATCCAAAGTTGATGAACAATGCCTCCTCGAACACTTTTTGAAAAAATCTGGGAAGACCACCTCGTATACGAGGAGGAAGGTCGGCCAAGCCTAATTTGGATTGACAGACACCTAGTCCACGAGGTAACCTCACCGCAAGCTTTCGAGGGACTACGATCAGCAGGAAGGCGTGCTAGGAGACCAGACCTGACATTCGCGACCGTTGATCATAACGTTCCAACCACCGATCGTTCGATCCCAATACAAGACCCAGTCTCCAAAAAACAAATTGAAGCGTTGGCTCGAAATTGTGTGGATTTCGGAATCACGTTCTTTGATTTGGCAAGCCCAAACCAAGGAATCGTTCACGTAATTGGACCAGAACTCGGAATAACGCTTCCCGGACTAACAATCGTCTGTGGTGACAGTCACACATCGACTCACGGAGCATTTGGGGCTTTAGCCTTAGGAATCGGGACGAGTGAAGTTGAGCATGTCTTAGCTACGCAGTGTCTTTCGCTCGAGAAACCAGAATCCTTCGAAGTTCGTGTTGATGGCAATCCTCCTAACGGAGTCACGGCCAAGGACATAATCCTCTCGATAATTGGCCGCATTGGGACCGCTGGTGGAACAGGTTCGATCATCGAGTACCGAGGCGAAGCAATTACATCATTGTCTATGGAAGAACGCATGACGATATGCAACATGACCATAGAGGGTGGGGCGAGAGCTGGCCTGATCGCCCCCGATGAAACCACGTTTCGTTACGTTCGGGGCCGGAAGTACGCGCCAGGAGGGGAAGTTTTCGAAGAGGCGGAGAAACAATGGCGCGAACTCCGAACGGATTCGGGCGCCTCGTTTGATAAGAGTGTGGAATTGGACGCAGGTAGGATGAAGCCTCAGGTGACTTGGGGAACTACCCCAGCGATGGTTACCGACGTTACAGGTTCTGTCCCACACCCAGAAGAATTCGAAAATTCACAGATGAGAGAGGCTGCCACTCGTGCTTTGGAGTATATGGACCTACAACCGGGTACAGCCATACAGTCAATCAAACTCGATAGAGTGTTCATCGGCTCCTGCACCAATTCTCGCCTCACGGATCTCGTTGCGGCTTCGAAGATGATCAAGGGAAAGAAAGTGGCTCCGGGACTGCGCGCTATGGTTGTGCCAGGTTCCCAGCTAGTCAAGTATCAAGCGGAGAAGCAGGGATTAGATCGCGACTTCAAAGAAGCGGGCTTCGAATGGAGGGAGTCTGGATGCAGCATGTGCTTGGGAATGAATCCTGACATACTCGCGTCGGGCGATCGGTGCGCGAGTACCTCGAACCGAAATTTCGAGGGAAGGCAGGGTCGGGGAGGACGAACACATTTGGTGAGTCCGATTATGGCTGCGGCAGCCGCAGTTGCTGGTCATTTTGTAGATGTACGTGAGTGGGACGTAGCAAGCTGATTGATTATGGATCCCTTCAAACCACAGACTGGAGTTGTCGTACCGTTAGATCGAGTAAACGTTGACACAGACCAGATCATTCCCAAACAATTCCTCAAACTAACGGAGAGAACAGGGTTTGGTCACTATCTATTCTACGACTGGCGTTTTCATCCAGACGGGACCCTAACGACGGATTTCATCTTGAACCATCCACGTTACAAAGATGGCAAAATCCTGCTGACGCGAGCAAATTTCGGCTGCGGAAGCTCCCGCGAACACGCTGTGTGGGCTCTCTCGGACTACGGGTTCAAGGTCTTAATCGCACCATCGTACGCCGACATATTCTACAACAACTGCTTCAAGAACGGAATTCTTCCGATCACCCTCGACGAAACAACGGTAAGTCAACTCTTCGAGGAGACCTCAAAACATGAGGGTTACTCCTTGCGGGTAGACTTAGAAACGCAGACAATCGGAAAACCTGACGGACACGACCTACGTTTCGATGTGGACGCATTCAGGAAAAAATGTCTCTTGGAAGGTCTCGATGAGATATCCCTGACGCTACTACATGAACAAGAGATTCGTTCGTATGAACGCAGCCTGCGTCCGTTTCAATTAGTTGATGTTGCGAGGAGTTGAAGACTTTGTTCAAGCCTCCAGCGAAATTCGTTTGGCTAGATGGGGAAATTGTTCCTTGGGAGAAGGCCACCGTGCACGTGTTTACACATGCCCTACACTATGGGACGGGGGTCTTCGAAGGTATAAGAGCGTACAAATCGGGGGACGAGGTTCTCGTATTCAGACTTAGGGACCACATTAGACGCATGGCCGAATCCTGCGAAGATATACAGCTTCGACCTACCTTATAGTGAAGAAGAAATTTGTGAAGCGGTTTCGGGTCTTATAGAGAAGAATGATTTCCATTCATCTTTGTACATCAGGCCTATCGCCTTCAAGGGTGTTGGAGGAATAAACCTTGACGCAAGAGCGACACCAACCTCGGTCAGCATCATCGCTTTTCCATATGAGAAATATTTCGACGAAAACAAACCAGGACTGGATATTTGTGTCTCAACGTGGCGCCGTATTGGCGAACCAGCCGTGCCCGGCATGGCTAAGGCTTGTGGCCATTACATCAATTCTGTCCTCGCTAGAACTGAAGCAGCTGAGGCAGGTTTCGACGAGGCATTGTTCCTCGACAATAAAGGGGACGTTTCTGAAGGCACGGGAGAAAACATCTTCATAATTAAAGATGGGATCATTTCTACGCCAACTTCCTCCTCTGGCATCCTGAACGGTATAACACGTCAAACCGTCATAGATCTAATCAAGGACGATGACGTGCCTTTCAAGGAACGTACAATCGCCCGAGCTGAACTGTACACCTGTGAGGAGGCCTTTTTCACTGGCACCGCTGCTGAAGTAGCTCCGATTCTGAACATTGATCGCAAACCAGTAGGAAATGGAAGGCCAGGCCGAATAACACTACGATTGGGCGAAGAGTACGACCGAGTCGTAATCGGTGCCAACGATAAGTATCGCAAGTATTTGACGCCCGTTTATGGCGTCCTTCAGTACGATATTCCTGCGACGCACGTTCACCAGCCGCAGAAACCCTGACTCTTTACTTTCATGTATGATCTCAACACGTAAAGTCTAGCTTTTACCTAGCTGAGTTTCTTTTCTAAGCCTTAACCGAAGAGCCACTTTCTCCTCCTAGCGACTTGCTTTGCTCGTAGGCGGCCATGATGGCTTTTGAAAGGACCGTGCGCAGACTTCCTTTCTCCAACTGGTAAAGGGCCGCGGCGCTGGTGCCTCCCGGGGATGTGACCATGTTACGTAGCTCTGCCGGGTGCTTGGTCGATTTCATAGCGAAGTTGATGGAGCCTCTCATAGTCTCTGTAACTAACTCGTAAGCTATGTGTCTAGGAAACCCGAGATGGACTGCTGCATCGATCATGGCCTCCATAACTAGAAAGACGTATGTGGGACCCGTGCCACTGACCGCTGTCGCCATATCCAGGAACTTCTCGTCATTCATGTAACGCTCCTTACCTAAGGCTTGCAAGATTGTTTTTGCTTGGTCAAGCTGCCCATGGCTCACGCCGTGTGTCGCTGTCCATACGCTCATCCCCTCGCCAATCTGAGCCGGCGTATTAGGCATCACTCGTACAACAACCTCATGTGCTAATCCCTTACTGATCGTCTTGAGGCGCGCACCCGCGACGATCGACATGACCATTTGGTTCGGCAGCAAGGAACCTTTCAACTCGGTGATGGCTGCCTCTAAGTCTTGAGGTTTGAGTGCGAGTACAACGACCTCACAGGACTTGATAGCTTCACGATTATCCGAAGTGACTTTGACGCCATACTTTCGTTTCAGTTCCTCGCGGCGTTCCTTCCTTGGTTCGCTGGCGATTATTCCATTAGGTTTCACGGTCTTCCTAGACAGCAGTCCTTGGATCATTGCTTCCCCCATAACTCCGCCACCGATGAATGAAATCGAGTCCAACAATTTCGAAAGTTTCCTGTTGTGTAAGTTACACTTCCTCAATCTAAGGTTCTTGCTAGGTGTGTACCTGATAGCAATTCTCAGTGGCTCTCGTGAAGGTAAATTGATTATACTGGTAGTATTCCAAAAGCTAGGTAGATGTACAAGGCCAGTTGTGAAGAGGTTTGCCGGCACGTGAATTTGTTTTGAAGCAAGGAGTAATGAGAATCGGTCTGGTTCAACTGGACGTTACTTCGTCCAAGAAGGAAAACCTACAACGCACAGTTGATGTTATTGAATCGGCAGGGGAAACCTCCGACCTTCTTGTATTCCCTGAATACTGTATGGGATACCCGCACGAAGGACTATCCAGGAATTATGTGGAAGAGATGGCTGAACCGCTAGACGGCGAGTTCATCACTCTCGTTGCAGAGAAGAGCAAGGAAAAGGAAGTAGCCACTGTAGTACCGATCTTCGAGAAAGCCGACGACGGAATTTTCGACACCGCCGTAATCATTGATCGTGGTGAGGTTAAGGGTGGTTATCGCAAGATCCATCTCTTCGATGCTTTGGGCTACAAGGAATCGGAATACTTCCGTGCGGGATCGAGTCCGGTTCTGTTCAAGATAGGTGACACATCGTTGGGTGTCGTCATCTGCTACGACATCCGCTTTCCTGAATTGACAAAGAGTGAAGTAATGTCTGGAGTGCGGGTGATTATCGTGCCGTCAGCTTGGTATCGCGGGCCTCTTAAAGAGGAACAGTGGCAGACTCTTCTGATGGCGCGGGCGCAGGAGATCACAAGTTACGTGATTGGTGTGGACAACGCAAATGATACATTCGTTGGTCGTAGCATGGTGATTGATCCGTTGGGAGTGAAAGTTCTCGATTTGGGATCCGGACAACGCATCGGATTCTATGACGTTGAGGACAGCCGTGTCGATGAAGCGAGGAAAAAACTACCAGTTTTGAAACAATCAAACGACTTTCATAGCATTCATTGCCAAGAACTCTAGGGAGTTGCCCGCCGGTTTCATGAGGTTGACAAATTGAGCAACAAGGCCGGTCGCCCTAGCGTGTCCTTTCAGGGCGAACACGGGGCGTACAGCGAGCAAGCAGCTCAATCCTTCTTCGGAGCATCGGTCATAACAACACCCAACAATACCCTCAAACAGGTTTTCAAGATGGTTGAAGATGGGTCTGCTGATCATGGGGTTGTTCCCGCCGAAAACTCCATTGAGGGTAGCGTCAATCAGACGTATGATCTCTTACTTCAGTCACCTCTAAAGATCAATGGCGAAGTGAAAATCAGGGTCAGCCATTGCCTACTGGCGCTGCCTGGAGTCCAAATTGATGAAATTCGCACAGTGTATTCACATCCACAGGCGCTCGCCCAGTGTTCTGCTTTTCTCGAACGTCTTTCGGTGCTACTTCAACCAACGTATGACACGGCTGGCAGTGCTAAGCTGATAAAAGAGAATAACATCCGCGATGCAGCCGCCATAGCAAGCGAAAAGGCAGGGACCCTTTACGCATTGAAGATATTGAGTAGACACATTGAAGATTCCCCCGAAAACTTCACCCGATTCTTCGTGATCGGAAGGGAGGAAAAATCAAGAACCGGGAAGGACAAAACGTCGATCGTCTTTGGCACGAAACACGTTCCAGGTTCGCTTTACACGACGCTTAGCGAACTAGCGAAGCGTGGAATCAATCTCACGAAAATAGAGTCGCGACCGATCAGAGGGACGCCTTGGGAGTACCATTTCTTCGTAGACATTGAGGGCCATAAGACAGATCCTGCTTGTTTTGAGGCGCTCGAAGCCCTAGCCAAGTCGGCAACCTTCCTAAGAGTCCTAGGGTCATATCCTCAAGCGGCCTAGACTTCATGCACCATTTTCAATCTAATTGGACCGGAGTTTCAAAGGATTAAGCAAACGTTTGGAACTTCAAAGACCAGTTATTTGAGGGGCTCGGTATGCCTCAACTCCCATCCTTGTCAAGTCCAAATTCGTCGTGAATCGCTCGAACGGCTTTAGGTCCGTCCTTTTCCCCGAGGACGAATGAAATGTTCAGGGGTTCGCCGCCACTGAGTCAAATGTTCTCTATGCCCATATCTACGCAGAGGGATGCGACACGCCGAATCTCCTCATAGCTGAGAATCTCGCTATGCGGTAACCAGACCTAAAGCCGACTATGTAGCATGCAGAAAATGCATCATTTAAAGGCTAATTTTCCTTACTAAAGGGCAAGTGAAAGCATGAAGGCATCCCGCAAGAAAACCGACAAATTGAAGCCAGAAGAGTTTCGGTTCCCGATGGGACGGCAGAAACCCCGCACACTCCCGGGCGGCACGGCCAAGGAAGCCACTGCAGTCCGATTTCCAACATCAAAGAGCATTGCAGGGGTGTTGATGACGCTTAAGCCGGGCGGTTTGCGAGAGTTGCATTGGCATGCTAACGCCGCCGAATGGGGTTACGTAATAGATGGCAACGTACGTACGACCATTTTTGACCCTCAAGGCTGCTCGGAGATCAATGACTTTGGGCCCGGGGATGTCTGGTATTTCCCACGAGGCCACGGGCATTCGATTCAAGGTATCGGGAATAAGGAGACTAAGTTCCTTCTTGTCTTTGATAATGGATATTTTTCTGAATTCGCCACGTTTAGCCTAACCGACTGGTTGGGACACACACCGAAAGACCTCCTAGCACAGAACCTACGTGTTAGCTCAGAAGACCTCAGGAGCCTCCCCAAGAAAGAGGTTTACATCGTCGTCGGTCCGACCCCTCCCGCAACTCCTGAGACGCCGGTGGATACTTTACATTCTCCACCGCTTACCCACAAGTACGAGCTGCTAAGCCAAGAACCTAGACGTTATCGCGGTAGCTCGCTCTGGATGGCTTCATCCAGCGAGTTTCCCATCTCCACTACCATGACTGGGGCATTGCTTGAGCTTGAGCCCGGCGCTCTGCGCGAGCTTCATTGGCATCCTAACGCTGACGAATGGCAATTCGTTCTGTCCGGCAAGATGCGCACAACGGTATTCGCATCCTCTGGAAGAGCAACAGCTGTGGAACTGGGCGAGGAGGATGTAGGCTTCGCACCTATGGGTTACGGCCACTCGCTTCAAAACAATGGTAAAGAGAAAAGTCGCGTTCTACTCGTCTTCAACAACGGCGAATACCAAGAGATCAGCCTAAGCGGCTGGCTTTCTTCAAACCCTACACAGTTGCTAGAAACCAATCTCTCCCTCCCCCGTGAAGTACTTGAAAAACTCCCCCGGAAGGAAGAATTCATCTTCGGATGATTTCTCATGCCCGAAAAGTGATTGTACCTAAGATATTGGTGGGTTCGAATCCCCCGGCCGAGTTGCTTAAGTACCAAATAATATTACTAGTATTACTGGTATGATAATGGGAACTGAAAAACTCGTCAGAACTACGATAACTCTCCCTTCGGCGTTAAAGGAAAAGATGACCAAGTCCGAGGAGAACTGGAGCCAAGTAATCAGGGAGATGATACGTCAGAGGATTGAGGAGGAAGGTCAGAGCGACATGGCGGAAGCGATCA
This sequence comes from Candidatus Bathyarchaeota archaeon, assembly GCA_963733055.1. Taxonomy (GTDB): domain Archaea; phylum Thermoproteota; class Bathyarchaeia; order 40CM-2-53-6; family 40CM-2-53-6; genus FEN-987. The sequence continues at coordinate 817,708 of CAVTBR010000001.1, read as the reverse complement.
TTCTGAATGAAAGGGTGAAACGCGCGGCGCCCAAGGACTGGAACAGCTTGCGAGTGATAAAGCAGTGGCGAAGAAGGACGAGTACGTAGTCGACTCATCTGTCGTCACCAAATGGTTCCTAGTTGAAGCGAACTCCAATCAAGCCATCAGGTTGAGAGATGAATTCGCTACAGGGCGCCTCAGACTGGCCGTCCCAACGCTCCTATTCTATGAAGTAACGAACGCTTTACGATTCAGCGGCGTATTCAACGAAACAGATCTCGCGTTGGCGGCCAAGTCTCTAAGTAAGTACCGTTTCGAAATATGGAGGCCTAGAGGGAAACTACTTGAGCTGTCGGCCCAACTGAGCCTCAGAGAAGACATAACCGTCTATGACGCTTGCTATGTGGCTCTCGCCAAAAGGCTAAGCACAAGACTCGTTACCGAGGACAAGGAACTTCTCAATAAGTTCCCTGCAAATACCAGCATATTGAGTCGACTAGATGCCCACGCTTAGCCGTGGATCTCAGCTTAGTTTGACGGAGCAATCGAAACAATATATTGGCACGGTTATGGTGATGATATAACCATGCCTAGAAAGCTTCCGTCCTCATACCTGCGGAAATTGAACGAAGAACAGAAACGATCCAAAGTTTTCGCGGAGAAAGCCGCGGAAAAGAAGCTGGAGCCAAAGGACCCGGATTCGGGAAAGCTAAAAGGATTTACTGGGATCTGCCAGGCCTGTGGATCTCGCACGAAATTCACCGTTGATAAGTTTGGTTACGCGACATGCGGTAACTGTAGGGCAATCGCGAGTTACAAGTTCGGTCACGTAGCGTAATTGTAATTCAATAGGAGAGCTACGTAACCACAGTTTGTTCTAGGGTATCGACACTCGCTTCATCTAGGTCAAGATGGAAGATTTCCTCAAACCTTCTTCGAACTTGTTCTTTTACCTCACGGAGCTTCAGTTCTCTGCCAAGCAGGGCTTTCATCGAGGTCATGGTTGAACCAGAGAACCCGCACGGGTTAATCTTGTAGAAGTAACTCAAGTCCGTGTTCACGTTGAGCGCGAAGCCATGGAAGCTTACCCAGTTTCTAATCGCCGCCCCAATCGAAGCAATCTTCTTGCTACCAACCCACACACCAGTCTGCTCCCCTCGCCCCCCGGCTATGCCGAACTCGCCAATTGTCAGAATCAGTGTTTGTTCGATGTTTCTCAGGAATCTATGAATGTCTCGCTCTCTCTCATTCAAGTCGAGAATTGGGTAGCCCACGATCTGTCCCAAACCGTGATATGTCCACTGACCACCCCGCTCTACTCGGATTACTGGGACGCCATCGATTTGTGGAGGAATATCGCCAGACACGGCTTTGCCTACTGTGAAGACGTGTGGGTGCTCCACAAGGATTAGGCTGTCTGGGATCAGTTTCCTCGGCGGAGATCAACGAGCTTGCGCTGGAGTTTCCATACTTCATTGTACTCTCGTTGGCCGAGGTCGAGTAGGTTTCCTTTCGTTGTCATTTTTGTAGGATGTGAATCGCTTTTCCTTTTGCTGCTTCCGCCGCCTCCATCACGCCTTCCGGTAAAGTGGGGTGGGGGTGAACTGTGAGTCCAATGTCTTCTAGTGTTGCTCCCATTTCTATAGCGAGAGCTGCTTCGCTGATTAGGTCTGAGGCTTCCGAGCCAACTATGTGGACGCCGAGAACCAGATCAGAGCTCTTGTCCGCCACTATCTTGGCGAATCCTTCAGTTTCGCCAGCTAGGAGTGCGCGTCCCAGGGCTGTGAATGGAAACTTTCCAACGATTGGATCGTACCCTTTTTCTTTCGCTTGTGACTCGGTGAGGCCGACGGTTGCGATTTCGGGATCGGTGAATATGACTCCTGGGATTGCGTGAAAGTCAGCTTCACTGCTCATTCCCGCAATAACCTCCGCGGCCACTATTCCTTCTTTGGAGGCTTTGTGCGCGAGCATGGGAGGACCTACCACGTCCCCTATCGCGTAGACCCCCGGTACGTTGGTTTGCATTTTCTTGTTGACTTGAATGAACCCGTGCGAATCAAGCTGGACCCCAACCTTCTCCAAACCGATATCGTCGCTGTTTGGGCGTCTGCCCACGGTGACCAAGACCTTGTCAGCGTCAAATGCGCCTTCCTTTCCGTCCTCTAGGGTTGCGTAGATCTTCCCGTCGTGGAACTCCTTGGCCTTGGATTTGACGTGGTATTCGATGCCAAGTTTTCGAAGTGACCTTTCGACGATCCTGACTAGGTCGATGTCGGTTCCGGGGAGGAGTTGGTCTAACATTTCAATTACGGTTACCTTCGTCCCAAGTTGGGCGTACATAGTTCCCATCTCCAACCCAGACACGCCCCCTCCGATTATGGCCAACTTCTTGGGGACTTCTTGAAGCGAAAGCGCTTCGGTTGAGCTGATTATGCTGGTTCCGTTGAACTTGAAAGCGGGAAGATCGAAGTAACGCGAACCCGTTGCTATGATTATGTCCTTCGCTTCAATGACTTCTGTCCCACTCTCGCTCTTGATTTCGAGCTGGTGAGCGTCAATGAATTTCCCGGTTCCTTTCACGAGCTTGACATTGTTTCCTTTGAGTAGGTAATCGATACCGGATACTAGTCGATCTACTACCCCCTGTTTCCACGCTTGCACTTTAGGAAAATCTACATGGACTCCAGTTGCCTCTAAGCCAATCTGTTTCGCAGCCTCTACCCGCTGTTTTAACTTCGCGATGCGGATCAGTGCCTTCGAGGGTATGCATCCGATGTTTAGGCATACCCCGCCTAGTTTCTCTCTCTCTATGAGAACCGTTTCCTTTCCGAGCTGCCCAAGTCTAATGGCCGCAACGTAGCCTCCTGGCCCACTCCCAAGCACAACCGCTTCGGACTTCTGTGCCATTCTTAACCCCTAAATTCAGATTTATGAAGCGAAATCATGGATTAAAATTAATGTTCCTGAAGATAGGAGATAGAATCGCCCGTACTATGGACTACCTTCAACCTACTCGATTGCACGCAGAAATATCGACGGATGACAAAGCTACGTTACTCTGGTCCACTTAGTTTAATTGCAGTCTTAAGAAGACGAGTTCAAATTCAGTCGCCCGCACCACTAGACCCACACACACACGCGAAAACCAGTCCAGATCGAATTTGCTTGCCGCACCGCACCATCTAGGTTACTTCTAGAAACCTATTTGGCTAATGTGACTTCGCCGTTATCCAGTCGTTGGAGCTTATGCCATCGCGAATCGTAATTCTTGCCACGAACCGCCCTAACTCTAATGGAATGTTCGATTTCGCCGCCCTTATCTTCGCTCTTTAGTTCAATGATTCCGTCCGCGATGGATTCGAACTGGCGAGAGAATGCTTCCGAGTAAACTCCAGTTACCAAGGAATGCAACAATGCAAGTTGGCGACCTCTAGCCATGGGAACGGCGCGGGTTCGCCACACATCTATGAATTGTTTCTCATCGTTATATTGAAGCAGAACGGAAGTATTATCATCAATATGCAACCGTCTCTTCTCAGCCTCAGGGGCTCCAGTTTTCATTTCTTGTGAGAGCGAAATACTCCAATCCGACAGTTTTACTGATTGAGTAGGGAATTGGACTCGGCCCGTGGGGGTCTTGGGTGCTCCCAATCCAAGCTGGATTGTGTAGCTGTCAATTATGCTCAGTGTACCCTCTTTCTGCAATTTCTCAATGTCTACCCCAAACTTGGTTAGGCTTTCCAGAACCTCGGTCGGGTAATGCTGAAAGGTATGGTAGTCGGTCCTTATGCCGCTACGCAATGCATGGGCCGCGATCGTTAGCGATGTTTCGTACCATATGGATTTAGGATCAAATTCGATTAGCATGTTCATGCCATAACCAAATCCGCCTGGGACGAGCTGCTCTATGATTGGCACAGCTAGAGGACTGGACAACTCTTCTTGCTCTATGGGGAATCCTGTATTCAACAACCTAAGGCTTTCGATTTGACCTTTATGCGTGAAAAACGATGGTTCAAATTGCGGTGCTCGCACCACTAATACCACCCCCCCCCCCAGAAAACAGATTCTGCGTATTACCCACCCGCAAATATACCTAGCAGAACGATACACGACTGTGTGACGCGATACGTGAATGATAAGATTTCATTGCTTAGTTTGCTCTTGAATTTCATTGACGCTGTATTGCTGGTAATTCCACGGTTTCGTTCATCGAGATCTTCTCTCGTCTCCTCTAGAAGGAGTTAGGCAAGCAGTCGTATCAAAATCGAAAAAGCAGACTATTGTCGACTAGACTTTCGGCGTCTAAACGCAACAGCTGCTAAAACGACGCTGACTAATCCGATCAATGCTAGGCAAGGTGACAGTTTGGCTAACTTTCTTGATACGATGCGCCTCATGCTTTCTTTAGAGGCAGCTTCATGACGTGGAGTTTCGTCTTGGAGTCTCGGTAACACGAAATGCAATATGTCATCCCAATTCTCGAACCTTGCCAGATCTGCAACGGCGCGAACTTCTTTGAGATTGACGTCGCGTCCAATATAGCGGGGGAGCACCATTTCTTTCCCTCCATCCACTCTCTCCATAACCAGGCACGATTGGTGACTCGTAAATGTTTCTGAAGGCGGCGAAAAATGTATTCTGTGCAGAGTTGCGGTTGCATATGTCCATGAACACTCGTTAAATCTCTTGATGATATCTTCCATGTTTTCGTCGAATCTATGCGACTAACAAATCTATTGGCCTGTTGGGCCACGGTAATTGTAGGTGGAGTTTTGTGTGTGTGCGCACCACTAGACCCCCACACGCGAGGCGTTCGTTCCTCATCGTGTTCTCGATTAAGCAACCATTGCAAGCAACAAGTATGCTACTGCCTTCGCTGGAACGAGCTAGTGGTTATCTGGGTTGGACAGTCGTTTCTGTCTTTACGGAGTGTTGGTTCTGTCGGTCCACCAGGCTGCTTGCTTCATGCCCCAGGGGGCCCATGTTGCGCCCATCACTGCGATGAAGGCTAGGAAGATCACAACAACGACAGCGAGGTTCTGATACACGTTGAAGCTCCCTGCGTAGAAGAATAGCCACAGTATAACAGCTATTATTGAGCCGAAGAAGGCGACGATAGACACTGCCACTCTCCAACCCATCCCCTCAGGTCTCCTTGACAAGACGCTCACTTCGCTGTCCACCGCTCCGAGATGAGCACTATATAATCGTGATGAGAAGACGAAACTCGCACGTACAACTGTCGTTTAGTCGGTTTCGAGCAGAAGGAGTTTCGGATCCTCTAGGTATTGTTTGATTGCGTTTACGAACCGGGCTGCCATTGCGCCGTCTAGTACTCTATGGTCGAAGGATAGGGAGAGGTAGGTCATCTCACGGATTGTGATTTGGTTGTCCTTGACGATAGGGCGTTTGGTGATTTTATGGAGTCCGAGTATGGCGACTTCTGGGTAATTGATTATTGGAGTAGCGAACACTCCGCCGATTCCGCCTACGTTGGTTATTGTAAAGGTGCTTCCCTGAACTTCATTTAAAGCCAGCTGTCCTGTGTGGGCTTTCTCGCTAAGGGTCGCGATTTCTGTGGCGAGTTGCGTTATCGATCTGTGGTCGGCGTCCTTGACCACAGGAACCATTAACCCCTGCTCAGTGTCGGTCGCTATACCGATGTTGTAGTATTTCTTGAGCACTATCTCCTGTTTCTCGTCATCCAAGCTGGAGTTAAGGTACGGGTACTGCTTCAGTGCCGGAATTAGGGCCTTCATGACGAAAGGCAGGTAAGTCAACTTTACTCCACGCTTCTCAGCTGAAGCTTTCGCCCTCTCTCTCAGATGGACGACTTCGGTCATGTCAACTTCGTCCACATGGGTTACTTGTGCCGCCGCATTCTTGGATTTGAGCATGTGTTCCGCAACTTTTCGTCGAATTCCTCGTAACGGAACTCGCTCCTCAACGCCGCGCGGCCCAGAAGTGGTCACAGCTATAGCGGCGACCGCTCCCCCTAGCTGTTTGAAGCGTTGCACATCTTCGTCTGTAATTCGGCCGCCGCGGCCACTTCCCTGAACAACAGATAGGTCTACACCAAGATCTCTCGCAAGCTTTCGAGTCGCAGGCGTCGCCAAGACTTCTGAGGGTTTTCGTGAAACTTGAGGGGGAGTTGTTGTTTGGATTTCTTGTGGCCTAGAAACCGTGGGTGTTTTCGCAGATATAGTGGGAGCTGCTTTCGTGGGAGCGGGTGCTTTTTCTGATCCCGGAGCGCTTGGTTGTCCACCTTTTTCTTCTATTGCGAGGAGAGCTTGTCCTACCTTGACGACTTCGCCCTCTTTGGCCATGAGTTTCTGGATTATTCCTTGCTTGGGGGAGGGGATTTCTACGTTGACCTTATCGGTCATGATTTCGACGAGGGGCTGGTTCTCCTTTACCGAGTCTCCTTCCTTTACCAGCCATTTTACAACTTCGCCTTCAGCTACGCCTTCACCTATGTCTGGAAGGCGGAACTCGTAGACCAATCAGTATCACTATTTCCTGGTTAGAAGTTGTGGACTTTTTCGATTGCTGTTAGGACGCGGTTGGCGTTGGGCATGTATTCGTCTTCGAGAACGTATGGGAATGGGACGTCGAAGCCTGCTACCCGTAGGATAGGCGCCTTCAAACTTAGAATGCAACGTTCCGCAATCTGCGCCGCTATCTCAGCGCCGAACCCGCCGGTCTTGCATGCCTCGTGCAGAATCACTACCCTTCCCGTTTTCTTAGCCGAATTGATGATTGTTTCAATGTCGAAGGGTGCGATGGTTCTAATGTCAACCACTTCTACATTGACGCCTTTTGCTGCCGCAAGTTCCGCGGCTTCCATAGCCACGTGAAGCATAGCACCATACGCGAACACGACTACATCATTACCCTCGCGGGCGATGTTGGCCTTACCTATTGGGACCGTATATTCCTCATCGGGAACCTCTCCGCGGACTGTCCGATAGATTTTCTTGGGTTCAAGGAATATGACAGGATCCGGATCGCGCATGGCGGATGTAAGGAGGCCTTTTGCGTCGTAGGGTGTTGCCGGAATCACAACTTTAAGCCCGGGCGTGTGGGCGAAGAATGCTTCAGTGCTTTGAGAGTGGTAGTGGCTGCCTCTGATACCTCCCCCGTAGGGAGTTCTGATCACGACGGGGGTTGTGAATTGGCCTCCGGATCTGTATCTGAACTTTGAAAGTTCGCTTTGGATTTGGTCGAACCCTGGATAAATGAAGTCCATGAACTGAATCTCTGATACAGGTCTCAATCCAAAGAGAGCCATCCCGATGGAGACTCCTATGATTCCTGACTCGGAGAGGGGGGTGTCGATGACTCGGTTTGGGCCAAATTCTTTGATTAATCCTTCAGTTGCTCGAAAGACACCGCCGTCGATGCCAACGTCTTCCCCGAGAACTATGACCTTGTCATTTCGCGCCATCTCTTCCCGTAACGCGTGGTTGACGGCTTGAACCACGTTCAGAACAGTCAACTATTGTCCCTCTGCTGCTTCTCTTCCCGCAGCCCTTTCAATTGTTCTTCGAGATGCCACGGCATTTCGGCGTACACGTCGGTGAATAGAGTTTCGAGGGCGGGTTTCGGTAATTTCTCAGCGTGCTGAACCGCTTGATCTATCTCGCGATTTGCCTCATCCTGTGTCTTCTTTTCGTCTGCCTCGCTCCAAATTCCCTTCCTCTCCAGATACTTTCGGAATCGCACAAGCGGATCCCGTTTCTGCCATTCCTCGAGCTCTTGTTCTGATCTGTAGCGTTTTGGATCATCCGAAGATGAGTGTGCGCCCATGCGGTAGGTGACGGCTTCAATGAGAGTTGGGCCTTCTCCCTTCCGGGCTTTTTCAACCGCTTCTTTCGTGGTGCGATAGACAGCGAGAATATCATTTCCGTCGACGCGAACACCTTCGAAACCGTAAGCCTGGGCCTTGATTGCTATAGTTTCAGAGGCGGTTTGTCGCTCAACCGGAAGGGAAATTGCCCAATGATTGTTTAGGCAGAAGAATACGGTTGGGGTCTTGTATACACCGGCGAAATTCATTCCTGCGTGGAAATCATTTTCAGATGTCCCCCCATCTCCAAAATAGGTTAGCGTCACGATCGGATCTCCTCTCAGCTTAGCTGCGAGGGCGGCGCCAACGGCGTGTGGAATTTGTGTGGCTATAGGTGCCGATCCTGTAACGTAGTTTAGGGTCTTGACGCCTAAGAGATTGGTTAACTGCCGACCTTTCTGAACATCTTCCGCGTTCGCAAAGTATTGGTCGAGAAGTTGATTGAGTGTAATGCCACGCAGGAGCATTGAACCTATTTCTCTGTATGCGGGGAAAACCCAGTCCTCCGGTTTCAAAGCATAGGCGCTTCCAATGTGCGCTGCTTCCTGCCCTAAACACCCGATGTAGAACCCTATACGCCCCTGTCGTTGTAATTGTAATCCGCGAGTATCCAGGTTTCTCGTCAGAACCATTACACGGTAGAGCCGCCTCAACTCGTCTTTGGAGATGTCTGGCTCCATATTCGCGATTGGCTCACCGCTAGGCTTGATAACCTGCAGTAACTCGAGAGTCAAACCTTAACCCCTATTGAGGCTGCGTGAAACGGAAGGCAGAGCCGAACTAGGGCTTGTAAAGCTTGCTCTTACACTAGACTGTTTCACACGATGCTTGCGTCAAGCTTGTTAAAGCTCAGCTGACAACTTCCATTTTCTTCTTACGAATTAGCGCCTCGACGAAGAACTCCCCGGCTCTGTATGAGCTCCTGACGAACGGGCCGGAGGCGACGTACAAGAATCCTAGGTCGTCGGCGAGATGTTTGTAGTGTTCGAACCTCTCTGGGCTGACGTATTCGCTTACTGGAATGTGGCCCTTCGATGGTCGAAGGTACTGTCCGAGGGTTAGGATGTCGACATCTACTCGCCGCAAGTCCTCCATCGTCTTGACGACATCGCTCTCGATCTCGCCCAAGCCGAGCATAATGGATGATTTCGAGTACACTGACGAGCCTACCTCCTTGATGTGCTTGAGAACTCGAAGCGACTGTTCGTAGGTTGCCCTTGGGTCTCGCACTTTTGGCGTTAATGGTTCGGTGGTTTCGATGTTATGCGCAATGACTTCGGGTCCCGCCTCGATCACCTTGTCCACGCTTGCGAAGTCGCCTTGGAAATCAGGAATGAGGACCTCGGTGATTACCTCGGGGTCTCTCTGTTTGATGGCTTTGATGGTAGATGCGAAGTGGTCGGCCCCGCCGTCTGGAATGTCATCTCTATCAACCGAAGTTATCACGACATACCTTAAGCCCAAGTCCGCTATCGCTTCCGCAACCTTCACAGGTTCAAGGGCATCCAGGGTACCATGAGGGTTTCCTGTCTTGACCATGCAGAACCGGCAGCCGCGGGTACATGTGTCGCCCATGAGCATGAATGTGGCCGTTCCTCCGCCCCAACATTCAGCCACGTTCGGGCAGTGAGCTTCCTCACAGACGGTGTGGAGGTTATGATTTCGTAGGAGGTCTTTGATTTTCGCGTAATTGTCGCCCGACGGAGCCCTCACACGCAGCCAATCCGGTTTCCCTTTTGGCTCAGCCTCTTGAATTTGGATAACGTGCGAGTATCTAGGCATGCGCGCTGGACCTGACCAGCTCAAATCGTCAGTGCTCCGAATTGTACCTTTTGCTTAGGTAACTCTGAGTACCACGGTTTGCTTTCAGCCGTTGGGGATGTGGCTCATCCTTTGAAAGGGGGTGTGGCCCACCCTGCGACGGGAGGTGGGGTCCACCCCGGCGCTTTCAGTTCAACCCTACTGGTTTTGGTCCTAAGAAGTCGAATCCTCATTCCTTGGGAAAATCATGAACTTCGGAGTATGGATGCAGAAACAAGGCGAGCAACACGACTTGTCAAAATATTCGATCTAGGCTAGATCAGCAGGCTGAGACTACGTGCGAGTTGGCATTACCGAAGCATTTGAGGCCAAGGAGCTCGGCGACTTTCGGGATTTTCGACCTTCTTTGTGCAGGAGATTCGAAGGAGGAGTTAAAGGAGACAAGGAACGAATGCCTTGACTATGAAAGCAAGCTATGGGGAATTGAAGGAGGAGATGCACGAAATGAAGAGGCGAATCAGCGCTCTCGAAAAGGCGTACGACGCAATCGCCTCCAGAGACGACCTTCTAGCACTCGAGGAAGCACACCAAGACCTGAAGGAAGGAAAGACCGTACCCCTCGCTCGAGCTAAAAACTCCCGTTGATTTATGAAGTTAGGCTCTCAAAGAGGGCAGACCGTGAGCTAGACTCACTTGGATCCGCGATGAAGAGAAGAATCATCTCAAAGTTAGAGGAACTCGGCGAAGACCCCTTTCCAAGAGGCCTAGTGAAACTTCAGGGCAGAGAGGGCGTCTGTAGAGTAAGGGTCGGCGATTATAGGATACTGTATGAAGTTTTCACCAGCGACAGGCTAGTGCTCGTTGAAAAGATAGACCACCGAAGCCGAGTCTACGGTCCATAGAGGTAAATGGCATCCGAAAACTGGGTGTATCATTAGGGTTCAAATTCCACCCTCTCATGCGTTCTGAGCTTGAAAGGAGCGCAAAACGGCACCTTTTTCCGGAGAGGCGGTGCCGCTTTCAACTTAACAGGTTGGGCAGCTCCGCTACTTGCCCACAGCGTCGTCGCTAATCCTTCCGAAATGGGTGTGGCTCACCCTTTTGGAGGGGGTGTGGCCCACCCTTTCGTGCGCTGACGAGCGAATGTATCACCCGGGTGATACATTCAGCAAAGCGTGGTCCTGTCGCTACGAAAATGGCAGGGCTGTGTCGATGAAGACCCATGGTGCCACGCCTTCGACGTAATAAGGGAGGGCTACTTGGCTAATCGGAAAGTCTGGGGTTTGTCAGCGATTGACTGAGAGCACACCACAGAATGCAAGTCAGAACGCCCACCTACGAAAGGCGATTCGATTAAGGCACGCTGTGGCGCTGTACGCAACTTCTGTCCTAGGGTCCGGCATACTAGTTCTCCCGGGGCTCACGGCAAAAATCGCGGGCCCTGCCTCCCTGCTGGCCTGGGTGCTTCTCTCAGTTGCCAGTTATCCCTTCGCCTACACCTTTGCGTCCCTATCGGCGCGCCGTCCTGAGTCTGGAGGAATCTATGCATTCACAAGGGAAGGTTTCGGATTTCGAGTGGGCGCGGTGGTTGGGTGGCTGTTTGCTTTCTGCGTAATTACAGGCGCCCCTGCCGTCACCCTCATCGCGGCGTCCTACATCGGCTACGCGTTCCCCCTCAGCCGTGCTGAGACTTACCTGATAGCGTTCGGAATTGTTGCTTCAGCTTTCGCGATAAATTACAGGGGAATTGTGATCAGCACTAGGATTCAATTAGCAATTGTAGTCTCCATAGTTGCGTTACTCGTCGCGACAATCGCGTCGTCTGCCTTCTTAGTCAAGGCGCAAAACTTTGAACCATTTTTTTCTGCTGGTCCTCTGGCGGTGGGAACGGCCGCGGCGTTGATTTTCTGGTCGTACATAGGGTATGAGAACACTTCGAACGTGGCTGAGGAGTTTGAGAATCCGAAGAAGGATTTTCATCGCAGCATTGTACTAAGCGTATTGTTGGTCAGTTTTCTCCAGATAGCCGTCGCCTTTGTCACGATTGGAACTCGCGCTTATGAGGCGGGTGGGAGCGTGGCGCCGTTCGCTGCGATTTTGTCAAACGTGCTGGGCAGGTATGCTGGGGAGGGAACGGCGTTAGCTGCGGTCTTCATAATTTTCGGGACCGTGAATGCTTACACGACCGGCGTGTCAAGGCTGTTGTTTGCGGTGGCAAGGGATGGTGGACTCCCGCGAGAGTTAGCTCACATTAATCCCAAGACTGGAGTCCCGGACAGGATTCTGATTGCACTAGTCGGCACATTTGTTATGGTACTTGTCGTATACTATTTTTCGCACATGGATTTGGCGACGGCAATCTTGGTCCCGAGCGGGTCGTTCATTCTTCTTTACGTGGTGGGGTCTGCTGCGGGAGTGAAGTTGCTTGGTCGACCGAAGCGGGGTGGAATGAACTTCTTCCTTCCATTAGCGTCCTTGGCCATTTCGCTAATCGTTCTTCCATTCATCGGTCTCGCGATTGTCCCGAGTCTCGTAGTAGTCGTTGTAGCGGCGGGATACATTTACTTGACGAAACGCACTGTCTAGATCTTGAACCCGAACGCTGAAGCGAAAGACTCGACTCTTCTGAAGTTGTTCATGAATTCAATTCCTTTCTGTGTTAGGCTGTAGATTTTATCGTCGGTTCCCGTCTCCTGAATGACACCGAGCGCCTTGAGCTCTTCAAGATATTTGATCAGCCTGTCATGTGAAAGATTTGCCCCGTAAAGGATTCGGGTGGGTTTGGCTTGATTGTTCTCGCGTTGAATTACTAACATGATGTCCACGTATATACGGAACTGGGATCGATACTTTGCAGTGGGCTTTGCGGCCTGGCTCTGCGCAGTCCGGGATCATACGGGTTGATTCACCCTAAGCAACATGGCCAACAATAGAAGGAAACCAAACAATTGCGCGATCTGAGCGAACGGGAAGAAGATAGGGGCTACGGTGAAAATTAGAAAGAATACGTGGGCTACTGAGAGTGAGGCAAATGCGCCGAAGACCAGCATTGAGTTCGTGTTCTTGTTTATGCTATAGTTAATCGCGGTTTGAATTGCGATGTAGACGAGGAGAAAGACTAGGATAAGTTCCGTTACGGCGTTGCGTTCGAAGAACAGTATCGGGACAGCTGCCATCGCAGCTGTCGAAGCGGCTACGTTCCTAGCCTGGTGAATATACGCGTACACTAGTAGTCCGTATGCAAGGAGTTGTGCGAGGAAGTTGATCGAGTAGCCGACACCAAAAAGATACAGAGACCCTCCGCGAAGACGAGCGAGAAGAACCATTAAGCTGGAGAGCCCGTCGATCAGCAACCCAGCCCCGATTAGAACGAAGCTCAGATTAAGGTAGAGAAGAGTCTTCTCCTTCGATAGCTTGTAGCCCTTCAAGGCCTGGTATGCGACAGCGATCGCAATCACGAACGCAATGAACTCCATCAAGGAGTCGAAACCAAAGAACCAGGAAGGACCAACCAATAGCGCTCAGATCCGACTGAGCTTTACCAGATTTCGGGTACTTTTCAGCGTTGTGGACTATTCGTTCATCGAAAAAATCCTCTCCGAAGGAGAGGTTTCAGTGAGGAATTGGGTGTATTACATTGTGGCGAGCTGTACGAGTTTACCGTTCGTGAAGAAGCCTTTGAGCCCACATTCCTCGCAATGGGCTCCCAGCTGAAGGTCGGAACCCTCCTCGTAGTAAACGTCCAACGCCTTTTGCCCGCATCTTGGGCAGACGTCACCTTCGACCTTATCCATCATTAACCAAGATGTTTACACATACACGTCCATATAGGCATGAGAGATGACTGAAAATAACAATAATCAGCCATAAACCGACCTTTTCTCTCCCCTTTCGAGGGGTGAAAAACTCTGGATAGAGTTCATTTCACAAATTCAGACTACGGTTGAGTTAGTCGCGCACGAAACGGGTCTGTGTAGCTCTTCGAACTCCGATAAACAGGGGCATGAAATAGCGCTAATGTCCTTTTTCGCGTTCGAATCCCAACCCCGCATACTCCTTAGGTGTTCAAGTGTTTGCCTTCACCCACTTCGTATGCCTTCCTGACCCACGAAGTGAATTCCTCGTCGAGCTGGTCGACATTCGTGACTCTGAACTGATGGACGTACAGCTTCTTGGTATAGGGTGATGAGCGGAGAATCCGAGGGTCCTCTATTCGATCTTGTAGGTCAAGGTAGCCGTCCAAGGAGTGCATCCTCGGCTTGGCACCTGCGAATCCTCTCCGCGCGCCCTTGAAGGTGATTGCTGTTTTCGAAACAGAATACTTGACTGGTCCGCAGGATTCAACAAGCGCCGCGAAAATATGATACAACCGAACGACGGACTCGGGCTTTTCGCGAAGATGTCTCTCTACGGTCCAAACTTCGCCTCTCAATGAGTATCCCATCCCGCATTGCGTCTTAGAGGTCGCGATGAAGAAACGTGCGGGTTAGCGTTAACGGTCTTTCCCGGTCTCTTATCTTAGGCGAGTAGTGGAAGGAGAAGGGGTTTTTCTTCTCTCCTAATTTCTTTCCATTGAAATCCGAGTTCGGTGAAGGCGTTCATGATTGGGCTGGGGGCTAATGCTTCTGGTGGGAATACTCCTTTTTCCTTAATCTCCCCGCGGGCCAGTAGGGTTGCTGCGGTGGCTGGCGGGAGGGCGGTCTGCAAAGCTGTTGCGGTAACGCCGTATTTCGCGTAGGCTTCGGCGTGGCTCATCATGTTGTATATGTAGTGGCCGTATCGTTTTCCAGCTTTTTCGCCGATGACCATGCTGCCTATGCATGTGTAGCCGTTGGTTCCGCTTTGAAGTCGATGATCGTTTGGTGATGGCATACAGGCGGTTACAACGTCGCGGGGTGCGACTTCGATCCCTTTAACATTGATTGGGGCTGGGTTGACGAGGCCTAGTTTCTTGAGTACTCTCATCGTCTCGACTGTTTCGGTGCTGAGGGATATCATGAAGTTGCATTCGTTGCATTTGATGTACCGGCCTAATGTTTGCGGTTCCTCGTGATCAACCGCCCAAACTCGTAACTTTCCAATTGGCTGCGGGAAGTCCCATACCTCGCTTCTTGAGAGCGAAGGTACCCTCTCGTAGTGGCCGTTGGTCCAGACGAGGGCGTCGGCGTAGGCGACTTCTTCTATGAACGTGTCGGGAGACCATAGGGAGACTAGTCCGTCGAAGCCTCCGGTGCTGGCGTTGTCTCCGTCCCTGATTAGGATGCGGTCTACCGAATCCAGTTGATCAGCGGCGTAACGCGCGAATACGTTTACCGCTCCTGGGTCAGCGCCCCAGCAGACCATCGCGGCTAACCCAGCGTTCTTCCAGGCGGCGTCCTGTTCCAGCTGGTAATCGATGGGTACTTTGTGGACTCTGTGGCCGGCTCTTGAGTTTGCTACGCCTATGTCGGTTGCCATGTCCATGTAGTTCGCGCCGCTCTCCAGGGTTGCTCTCATGATTTTGAGGAAGAAGCGTGGGAGTGTGGCGTTGATTACTAGATCGGCGTGAACGTCCTTCATGACTTTCTTCATGTCGGCAATGTTGTTAGCATTCATGGCGATAGCGGTCAGCTTGGCAGGACCATTCAGATTTCCAATCATGCGTTGTGCGGTTTCCTGCTTCAGGTCGGCGAGGATGATTTCTTCGAATTCAGGACGCGCTTGTAGGATTTTACCGATGACGGATCCGATCGCGCCTGCACCAACTATTAGAACTCGCATGACCAATCTTCCTCCAAATACTTCCTCTACCATTCTCTACCTTATTCCACCATATAAGTCAAGACTACGGCATTCTTGTTCGTTTTCTGGGTTTTCTTGACGAAAAACTGCGATTTTCGAGTCAAAACCGGGCAGGAAAACAGCGACAAACCAAAATCAACCACTTCTTGAACCATTAAACACATACTTTAACTCAATTGCCATGAAACCCCGCCAGATCACACCGAAAACAAGGCAGACACGTCGAGTCGCAGCGGGATATGACCATGACCGCGCGCGAATAGGTACATATTCCGGCATGAAACGTTGCCGAAAAAAAATCACGCACAACCTATGAGCCCCAGAAAACTAGCCCCTCGGTCCCGCCAAGCGTGCGCGCCAGAATACTGAGCGCCAGGGTCTGCGAGGTCCACCAGTAAGACGCGACTTAACCCAAATCCTTGGAGCTTTCACATAGCGGCTGGACTGTACCACAGTGCGTTCCCGCTCGCACAAATCAAGATGATCGGCAATTGACTACTCGAAACAACTGCCCCTAAGAATGTTGAACCCAAAAGGACCTTCTTGCGGTCGATGATTCTGGAGTCTAGCGAAGTTTCCTGATTTTGCGGATGTCATATTAGTATCAGCCCTCAATCCTCTATGGGGTTGACGCAGTCGGGTGACGTTGCCGATCCTGATCTTCTGAAGGTTAACGATCTAACTCTAGACTATGCAACTGTCGACCGAAGAGTACGCGTACTTCAGAACGTCTCTTTGCGTGTGAAGAAGGGGGAGATTCTAGGCGTTGTGGGCGAAAGCGGGTCAGGGAAGACAACGCTCGGGTTGTCGATAATCGGCCTTTTAGACTCGCCCCCGGCGGACATCATTGGCGGTTCCGTAACTTTCGAAGACAAAGACTTGCTCAAACTGAACGATATCGAACTCTCACAATTTAGGGGGCCGGGGATAGGAATGGTGTTCCAAGAATCCCTGGCAGCCCTGAATCCGGTCTACAGAACCGATTCACAACTTAAGGAATCGATTGAAGTTCTTCAACGAGCTCAGAAATTGAATCTCTCAGCGAAAGAAGAATGGAAAATGATGGTGGAGATCCTCAACGATTTGCGCCTCGACAAACCTGAGTGGGTCCTGAAGAAATATCCCCACGAACTTTCGGGCGGGATGAGGCAACGGGTCTCGATAGCCATGGCCATTGTGGAGAAACCGAAGCTTCTGATATTGGATGAGGTGACCACTGGGCTGGACGTGTATGTTCAGAATAGGATATTGAACATTCTGAAGGATTTGAATCGGCGAACGGGAACAGCTATGATGTTCATCACTCACGACTTGATGGTCGCTTCACAGATTTGTGATAGATTATACGTGATGTACGCGGGGAGGGTTATGGAGGAGGGCAGTACGGAGCGAATATTGAACGCACCCGCGCATCCTTACACTCAGAAACTCTTCGCTGCAATACCTCACGGCTTTGTTGATTCTCCACCGCTACCCGCTCCCACGGGTGAAGCCCCCGACCTCAGGAAACTGCCCACAGGCTGCAAATTCCATCCCCGATGCCCATTGGTGATGGAGAAATGCAAAGAGAATGAACCACCCGTTTTTGAAACCGACGATGGCCGCGGCGTCTTATGCTGGTTGCTAGAGAAAAAATGAACAACATTGTCGAAGTAAACAACCTCACCGTTTCCTTCATCCTCAGGGGAGGAAGCCTACTGTTGTTCGAGAGAGGATCCGGAATGATGAACGTTGTTAACGATGTCACTTTCAATGTAAGGGAGGGCGAAACCTTTGGTCTCGCCGGTGAGACCGGTTCCGGCAAATCCATAATCGCCTGGGTTCTCGTTGGCCTGTTCAAGCCTAGGGCAGGGTCCGTAAGGTTACTGGGTAAGGAGATAAACTTCCGTAAGAAAGCGGACGTGACCTACCTCAGACGAAATGTCGGAATTGTCTTTCAAGATCCGGTCGGCTCGCTAAACCCGCGTTTACGCGTGAAAGATATCATAAAGGAGGCCCTAGTGGCCGCGAAAACCTTCGACCGACGAGATTACGATAGCAGAATCGAAGAGACCATCGACTTGGTAGGTCTGAGAAAGAGCTGCCTGGATGCATATCCGAAGGAGCTCAGTGGTGGTGAGAAACAGAGAGTAAGTCTTGCTAGAGCGATTGCCATACCAAGAAAAATGTTGGTGCTCGACGAACCCACGAGTTCATTGGACGTCTCGGTACAGGCACAAGTCTTGAACACATTAAAGGAGTTGAAGTCAAAGTTGCATCTCTCCTACTTCTTCATAACTCATGACATCAACGTCATGAAGTACATGAGCGACTCGCTTGGAATCCTCTATTATGGGAAGCTCCTCGAAGTGGGACCGACCTACGACGTTGTAACCAATCCTAAACATCCGTTCACGGTGAGGCTGATGTCGAACGTCCCAGGAGTCAGGCGAGCTGAACTTCGGCAGATAGAAGATGGGGGAGAGCGTGGATCATCGCCGACTGGATGCGTGTACAGCAAGGTTTGCCCACACGTCTTCGAGAGATGCAGTAATTCTCCACCGATGTTCGCTTCGGGTCCAGAACACTTGGCCTCTTGCTTCCTTCTCGATAAGAGCAGTTAACGCGTAGACGCTGGGATCAGCCTGAGGCATGCTGTTGGGGTGTCCCTTGCTTTGCTAGTTCCTCTTTGAGGATTTGGGGCGCTTTTCCGAATACTCTTCCTTCGAAGAGAATGTAGGGTCTGACTTTCACGTCGGAAGCCTCTCTTGCCCCTTCGCCTAGGAAGCTGAAGCCAACAACGAGAAGCATTGTCACGAAAGCTGGGAAAAGGGCCTGCCACGGATAAGTGTAAAGACCGTAACTGATGGAGCCGACCATTATGCCAAGCTCAGGAGTGTTTGGTGGGATTCCAATTCCCAAGAATCCCAGTATGGATACTTCGAGCAGAGCAGTTCCGATATCGAGGGTTGCGTACGTTAAGACGGAAGGCAATATGTTTGGTAGAATCCCCTTCAGAATGATGTGGGCGAACGATGAGTTCAAGGCTTTCGAGATGGAGATGTAATCTTCTGCAACCACCTCCAGCACGCCTCCCCTCACTAGCCTAACGTAGGGTGGCCACCAAACGAACACGAACGCCAGCATCGCGTTAACTAAGCCCGCTCCTAATGTCGCGGCGACCGCTAACACCATTATGATCGTCGGAAATGCCAAGAAGAGATCGGTTACGCGCATGATGACCTCGTCCACAACGCCTCCAAGGTAGCCCGCGGCCATACCGAGGAAAATTCCTAGTATAGAGGAGAGTAGAACGATGGCGATTGGCAAACCCAAGTCGATGGGCAAGGCAGCGATGACTCGGGAGAAGATATCTCTACCCTGAAAGTCTGTCCCAAAGAAATGGGCAAAACTCGGCGGCAAATTAGATTCCTGAAGATTCAACGCATATGGGCTGTAAGGAGTAATTCGCCCGCCAAAAATCACGAAAGACGCAGCCAAGCTCACAGATACGATTACGATAACTAATCCAAACGTTGAGAGGTGGTTTGATAGGACTAGTTGCCTGAACTTAAATGACTGCGCCGTTGTGACCACCGATTCCGATTCTAGGATCCAGAAGTGAGTAGGCTACGTCCGCGACGAAGTTAGCCACAATTACACCGAGAGTGAATACTACAACGATTGGAATGAGGACAGGATAATCGCTGCTGAAAATTGCCTGGTAAGCGAATTGTCCTAAACCAGGCCACGAGAACAACTCCTCAACAACTAAGGTGCTGGTTAAGACCCAACCGAAAATGACAGCGCTAAGGCTTGTGGCGTCGATCAAAGCATTTCGTAGGATGTGTTTGCGCCTAACATCGGTTTCACTCAACCCTTTTGCTCGCGCAGTCTTTACGTGCGTTGACCATCTGACGTTTAGAATGGAGGATCGAACGGCTCTGGAGATTAGACCAAAATTCACGAAAGCAAGAGCCGCGGCTGGAAGAATCAAATGTTGAAGCCCCGAAAGGAACGCGGCTATGTTAAGTCCAAGAAGTGCGTCGATTAGGAATATGCCCGTAACGGGTTGAGGTGGCGTGATGGATAATGAATACATGCCGCCTGATGGAAATATCGGGATGTAGTTTGCGAAGATAAGGATGGCAACGATGGCAGCCAAGTACATTGGCGTCGACCAAGACACTAGGTAGATCACTCTCGCAACCGAATCCCCGAGAGTGCTGAAGTGCATTCCCGCGAAGTACCCTAAGACTACCCCAACTATTACGAGGAGTATGAACGAGCATAGCACCAGTTCAAGCGTGTTTGGTAGGTAGAATCGGATTTCAGAGAGAATCGTTTGGCCCGTTAATGGGTCGATGCCGAAGTTTCCGGTAAATAGGTCTCTCATGAAGTAGTAATACTGCGAATACAGTGGCTCATTCAAGTGATATCTCATTGTCACGGCTAGGATCGTGGACGGACGGGCCCTCGGTCCTGCCCATAGCCGTGCTGGGTCTGGGTTGAGTATGTGCGAGATGAAGAAAATGATCGTTACTGTTCCTATGGAGACGAGTATGGAGCCTACTATTCTTCTTCCAAGAACAGGAAGAAAATCTTTGAAGTACACCGGAACCAGTCATCTATGAGCTGTAATGTATGCCGTTGTAAAACATGAAGTAGCTCATGCCCGAACCGGCAGGGTTCGGAATCATCCCAACGATGTTGCTCCTGTTAGCGGTAATGAAGTAAGGCACGAACAACCAGACGTCCGTGTAATCGTAATACATTGCTTGAGTTATTTGTTGGAAGTTTCGAATTATCGTCGGTTCGTCGGGGGCAGTTGCTGCAGATAGGGTCCAGCCAGCCACAGTCGCGTTGGTGAATCCGGAAAAACCTACTTGGCCAGATGTGGTTATGTCGGTCACGTAGTCGATGGCGGCGGTGTAGTCTTCGCTATAGTAGCTTATGCCGAATGGGTAGGCGGTACTGTTTGCGGTGGTGGAGTAAATTACGTTGGCATACTGCTTGAATGTGAGCGGGCTAAGGTTGACTGTGATGCCGACTGCCTGCAGTTCGGACGCTATGATTTGTGCGGTTTGAGTTTGAGGCGTATTGTCGGCGTCGTATAGGAAGTTAACGGAGGGAAAGGCCTTCCCACTGGGGTTGAGAGTTGTGCCGTTGGGGAGGGTGGATCTGTAACCGGCTTGCGCTAGCAACGACGCTGCCATGATTGGGTCGTACTGGTAAGGTTGTAATCCCGCTACGGATTGGTTGTACTCGGGAAATCCCGGGGGAACGGGACCAATCCATTGAGTTGCCAAATCATTGTAGGCCGAATGGATTATGGATTTGTAATCAATCGCATAGGAAACTGCTTCTCTAACTCGCACGTCTTGAAATGGCGGAAACGCGTACTTGTCCATGTAAACGGCGAGGACGCTTGCGGACGAGCCGAAAATGGTGGGCAGTACCGTCGTGGTAATTCCGGTGGACTGCTTCAGAACATTGTATTGGGTTGAAGGCGCGATTATCATTTGAGCCGTGTTAGATTGTAAGTCCGCAATCATTGCGGATGCGGCTTTGTAGTAGAAACTGATCGTGCTGAGTATCGCTGGCTGGGTTGCATAGTTGCTGTCAGACGCTGGGACATTCGCTCCCCAATAATTCTGATTCTTGACCAGGGTGACGCTTTGCCCTTGGACCCAAGATTGTAGCTCGTAGAAGCTTGTTCCTAAGGCGTGAGTTTCCATGTAATTGTTCGGCTGGCCTGCAACCACGTCCCCATTCGCTTCCACAACGTTGGGGTCGACAGCCATGGCCATTGGTGTAATCAGGGTGGCGAGAAATGATGAATACGGTACGTTACCATTGTAACCGTATCCGAGGTGTATTACAAGTTGATTGGGTGAAACGGCTTGAACCGATTGGTTAGCATAACTCAAGTAGGTAAGGTCTTTTGGCGAAGGGTTAGTGTAATTTATCGAATTGAGCACGCTGTCGGTTATGTTGAAACCCGCACCGTTGGTCGTACCCAGATTTTGGCCAAGAATGAATGCAGGTGCCTGATTCATGAGGAGAGTCCTGTAGATCGAGAACCACATGACATAAGCGTTGAATGGGTCCCCGTTGCTAAAGGTCACTCCCGGTCTGAGAAGGAATGTGTATGTCATTCCGTCAGATGAAACCGTCCAATTCTGAGCGAGAACTCCGATGTATGTAGTGTAGCTAGTGCCGTCCGGCGCTAACAACGCTTGATAGACTTGTTCAACGATTTCCCATCCAGGCGTGGTGTAGGTAACCGCGGGGTCCATCGAATCGGGCTGGCTCTCCTCCTCGACTACCATTGACGTTGGCAGTTGACTAGTTGACGCACCGGTTGTTGTACCCGGCGAGTTGATCACGGAATAGTAGTAGACTACGCCCACGACTGCGACTATCAAGACCACAATTATAGCGACCGCTTGTAACTTTGCAATGCCCAACTTTTGCAATCAATTCACCCACTGAGAAATCGACTAGTTACGTGTGGAAGATAGCCCAAGAACCTAATTTTAACATTTGGCATTTGACTTCTAAATCGTTCTTCTCCAATCTACTCACATGATTCAACTTCCTTCAAGCTTCATATGGAGCGAATATGTACCTCGATTGGCTTCGTTAATGAATGCGAACTACGCGCAGCAATGTCCCAGCTGCGACAATTCCTCTGTGCTCACTAGCCAAACAGAATATGAGGTAGAGCATTTCGGGACTGTGTTGCTAAGTGTAGCAATATGCCAAAGATGCGGCTATCGACGCTCAGATGTGATCTCGCTCGCTAATCATGAGGCCATAGCTTTGACTGCGAAGATAAATTCTCTCGACGACCTGAACATGCGGGTAATCAAGTCCGGGACCGCAACGATCAGCATCCCGGAATTCGGAGCGACCATTACGCCAGGACCATACAGCGAGGGTTACATCTCAAACGTAGAAGGCCTCCTCACGAAAATAGAAGACGCCCTAACATTCATGCTCAGCACGGCGAAAGGTAAACGCTTGAGAAAGGGGGAGACAATGCTGAGGAAAATGCGAACTGCACGCGATTCGAAACCCCGATTCACACTTGTCATCAAGGATCCCCTCGGTAACAGCGCGATCGTGTCACCAAGCCCGCGGAGAGTTAGAAAGCGCAAGTTGACAAGTCGAGAACTACGGACAGTTAAGTTTGGCCAGTATGCGGGGTTGCAAGAGGTAACTCAACACTGAGAACTTGGATACAAAACTGAGGGGCAATCAACTTGCAGGAACAGCCGATCGGGTGGAGCAATGGGATAATAATGACTACGGGCTCGTCCCGCCTCCTTTTCGATCCGACTCTAGGCAGGCGGTTGGGCGAGGATTGGAACGTCTTCATCACTCACGCTCATTCAGACCATACCTATGGCTTTGGAACTTCCGCGAAAAAACACTCCACACCCGAGACCCTTCGTATCTACGAATCACTTTCAAAACGCACGGTCAAGAATGATCAGACCATACGGATCGGTGAGAAAATGCAATTTGATGACACCGAAATCAGGGTCCTCGATGCCGGTCACATGCTTGGTTCATGTCAGTTCCAATTGATCACCCCCGAATTTACAGCACTCTATACGGGCGACATCAATTGTGTGGATACACTGACTACCAAAGCAGCCAAAGCTGAACGTTGCGATTTTCTGATTATAGAAGCGACCTATGGGCATCCGTCATACGTCTTCCCCAAAAGAGACACCATATACGCGGACATCATACGATGGACGATGACGGAGATTAATGACGGCAAGTTACCGACTTTCCAAGTCTACTCATCCGGCAAACCACAAGACATCGTCCGCCTCTTCAACATCTACACCAAAATCCCAGTCGTATGCGCGCCTGGGATAGCGGCAGCAAACCTTGTTCACAATGAAAACGGCGTTCAACTTGACTATCTAGATTCTTCGACCGATGAGGGAAAGCACGCGTTGAAATCGAGAGGATGTGTCTACGTCACGACCACTCGACGAAACCAAGTGCCGCACAATGCCTCAAGAGCAGTTGCGACCGGTTGGGCCCTACGCGAAGCTTTTCGCAGTTTCACTGCATTCCCTCTGAGTAGTCACGCGGACTATAATCAGCTCATGCAATTTATCGCGGCCGTCAACCCGAAAGCAGTGTTCATCTTCACAGGATACATAGATCTGCTGTCAGCCCAGATAGAAAGGAAGCTAGGCATTAAGGCTGGGCCGCTACCTGTACTCGCGCAGACGAAGTTAGCCGACTTCGCGCGAAGGGCTACTTGAAAGTCAGATACATGAAGAGGCTCACGGCGACAAGGCCGATTGACCCCATGACTACGACCTCGGGCCTTACCTTTACTCCCGGGGTTTCCTCTTCGAAGAACCGAAGTAAGCCTGCGCTGGCGGCGGGCATTGGCGATTCTCGTTTGCGCCTTTTCTCTCGTGCGGTTGACATTGCTTGCTAGATACCTGCTTGCTGGTTTTGGACGACGCCCAATTAAACTTTCATTCTCATCGGATCAGGAACCGGATGGTTATCGGATTTTGATGTATTCGTATGCATTCTTCGCGCTTTCGAAGCAGTAGTGGACGTCCTGGAAGTTCTTACGCAATTCAGCAACGTCCTGTTTGACCTTCTTTGGGTCTTCCTTGTTGATTACTACCCTTTTGATGAGGCTTGCGACCTCACTCATGTCGTTCTTCCCCATCCCTGTCCGAGTTATTTCCGAGGTTCCGATGCGTATGCCGCCCGGATTCTGATAGTGCCTTCCGGCCTTGATGTCGCCGGGGAGTAGCTGACGGTTCACGATGATGTTAGCAGCTTCGAGTGCCCTCTCGGCGTCGCCTCCGAGTGTAAATTTCGTT
Source organism: Candidatus Bathyarchaeota archaeon (assembly GCA_963733055.1). Taxonomy (GTDB): domain Archaea; phylum Thermoproteota; class Bathyarchaeia; order 40CM-2-53-6; family 40CM-2-53-6; genus FEN-987. The sequence continues at coordinate 793,474 of CAVTBR010000001.1, read as the reverse complement.
ACATCAACTGCGATTTGGTGCGATTCCGTGAATCCCTTACTCTCCCCCAGCAGAGTGAACCCCGCCTCATGTAATGCCTGGCCTAGAGCTTTCGCGTTGTCGATAACCTGTCCAACGTATTGCTTCCCGAATTCCAGCATCTCCGCAAAAGCGACAGCCTTGCCGGCCAAATTATGGAGGTGGTGGTTACTCGTGTTCGATGGAAATGTCGCTTTCTTTATCTGATCTCCGTATTTGTCGAACGACAGTACGGCGCCACCTTGAGGTCCGAAGAGGGTTTTGTGGGTACTCAAGCATACGGCGTCGACTCCTTCCCTCAGCGGATCCTGAAAACGTCCTCCCGCAATGAGGCCTGCAACGTGTGCAGCATCGTACGCTATTTTTGCCCCAACCGAATGCAACGTATCAGCGAGTTCGCGAATGGGTTGCGGGAAAAGGAAGAGGCTGCAACCAAACATCGCAAGTTTCGGGGGCTTATGCTCCTCCTCAGCCATTTTCCGTATCTTCTCCTTCGTCTTGTCAATGTCAATATTCATCTCCTCCTTGTCGAACGCGAAATACTCCACGTCAAGGCCATGAACGGAGCCCGCGGTTCCGTTAAACTCCTTTCTCCCAGTGGAAATGTGTCCGCCGTTGGGTATGGCCATCGCCAACATGCGATCACCTGGATTCGTGAAAGTAGTGTACACGACTAGGTTTGCACAAACTCCGGAGACAGGCCTCACATCGACGAATTCCGCTTTGAACAAATCTTTGGCTAGGTCAATGCAGATTCGTTCAACTTGATCTATGTATACGCATCCGGCGTATACTCGTTCCCCGACCCATCCCTGCGTAGATCTGACAGATGTCCAGGTCTATTCCGCGTAACGATTAGCGAAGTCTGAAACGATTGCTTCGCGCACCGCCGGGCTGGGAACGTTCTCAGATGCGATCAATGGTATCGACTCGGAGAACCACTTATGGTGCTGCTCTAGCAGTTCCAGCACCTTGTCGTGGGACTCCTTTGGTTTCTGTAAATCAAACACCCCATTCAACGGGACCCATAGACCTCTAAATTCCTTTGCCCTGAATACCTCACTGTTACGCCGAAGTCTCTCTGGTTTCTTGATTTCATTAACCTATACTTAGGTGCCAGAAGTAACCCAAAATGAGGCTGACAATCATAATCAGCATCACGGAACCCGTAACGAGAACGAACTTCCGATCACGATTCGCGGCGAAGACCAGGACCGACAGGAAAACTCGCGTAATGGGAGTCGCGATCAACACGATTGTCCCAACCATTAGAATTGCTGAAGCACGCAAGGCGATTATTTGCTGAAGAAAATCGTTCACGCTACCGTATGTTACCAACGTCGCCTGCATCGGGTTAGGGTTCTGTAAGATGAACAGGATTAACCCGAGTATGTAAATTGCTGTACTTGAAATCATTCCTACAACAAGGACAGTATACATTGCCTTATTCAAATCCGCCACGACGGCTCACCCTAACATCGGCACGATGATTCCAAATGATGCGAGTGCCTGCGCGAACATGGTGTACGCCAGGTATGTAACTAAGACGGCGAACGCGACCTTGAGAGCGTAGCTACGAATCCTGTTCATAATCGAAGTGCCAAACGTGGCGCCTAGCGTGATTCCCAGCGCTACAGGTGCGAGGACGTACACGTTCACTAATCCTGTAACAAAGAAGATCAACGCGCCGACGGCGGCTGTTACGCCTATCATGAATTTGCTTGTTGCAACCGAGGCTTTCAACGGCACATTCATGAGGAGATTCATCGCTGCCACTTTGATGATTCCACCGCCGACACCGAGGAGCCCTGCTGTGACTCCGGCGAAGCTTGAGACTGCAGCTCCAACTGCGGAGCCATTGACTTGGTAGTCTACACGCTTCTTCTGTGAAGCGTCATAATAGGTGCCTGCGAGGCCGAGGTATTTCGATATGCGATCCTGTTTCACGCTGGCAAATGAATTCTTAGCAATCCTACTCTCTTCCAGTGTTCTTGACTTGAAGTTAGAGATTGCTACGTAGCACAACAATATGCCGAAGATCGCAAAGAGTATCCAGCTCTGAAGAAGCAACGCGATAACGCTACCTACTAGAGCCCCAATGGTAGTGGCGACCTCCAGATACATAGCGAGCTTGATGTTCGTGATCTTCTGTTCCAGATATGACGACCCGCCGGCATTCGAGGTCGCGATTACTGCAACGAGGCTTATCGCTATGGCTTGATGAATCGGCACACCCATGTACACAGTTAGAAATGGAACGATGATGGCTCCGCCCCCGATCCCGAAAAGGCCCCCAAAGAAACCCGCAAACACCGCGGCCAAGAAGCAGAGTACCAAGAAGCCGAAGGTTATTTCGATCAACCATGCCTCACCGCGATGCGATTAGGCTTTGTATGGTGGTGCTATCTGCCTTTCTACCAACTATTGAGATCGGTGACTCATCTCACTTAGAAAACGACCAGTCTCGTTACGCACGCGCTGGTTCATGAGCCGTTTCAGGTCTTTCGGTTCGTCGATATCAAAGCTGATACCTCCCGCCCTTATTACTCGGCGCGGGAGACCTTGCCGATTCGCGAGAGCCAAGTGCTTCTGAAAACTGTTTCTTCCGAAGACCGGCCGAATTATTCCGGGCGGATGCATTAGTAGAGCATTTGTCCCGGTCCCATCCTTCGAAGGGTTAAGCGCCACGGCGTAACCTGCGGCATGGTCGAGAAAGTTGAGGATTTCACGGGATGTGACTAACGGAATGTCGGCAGGCATTATCAGTGCCGCTGATGCGCCTTTGAATTTCGAATCTCGAATAGCCAGTCGAACTGCCGTATTCAAACCACGACTCTTGCCCTCCCACAGCAACGTGGCACCATGCAACCATGCGATTTTCCTAACAGAACGATCGGCGCTAACGACAGTTACGCTATGAAGCTTCTTGACTTTTCTCAAGGCTTCGAGAACATCTACCAACATTGCAACCGAAAATCGGGCCCTTTCCGTAGGGTCCAGTACAGGCGCTAACCTAGTCTTTGCCAGCGTCAGCGTCTTCACGGGAACGATCGCATGGACTTCGACAAGTCCTTCCCGATAGTTTCTCAACGCCTGAATTCACTTATCGCTTTCCGTGCTAGGTGAACCTTGTCTGCCATGGTTTTCATGAGAGTCTGAGCCACGATCGGTTTGATGCCGAGAGATCTTATTTCCGGCGCAAGCTGCGCGTCAACCTTGTCAATGATTAACACATCTAAGAAGTCCTTATACCAACTTGCCACGCCGAACGCGCTTGCCTCTATACCCGAGGATTTCATCAATTTGTCAGCCGGGCCTTTTACAGTCTTACCGCCCACAATTGGACTGACGCCTACGATTGACGCCTTTGTCTTTCTAAGTGCTGCGCGGATACCCTTTACGGCCAAAATGGCTCCTATGCTCACGATAGGGTTGCTCGGACAAATTATGATCCCACTTGCCTCACTTATCGACTGAATGACATGGGGCCCAGGCCTAGCGGACTCGGAACCCTTGAAGAGAACACTCCTAACCTTAGGCCTCGTCTGTAGTCTGACCATGTATTCTTGAAAGTGCATGCGACTCCCGCCCGATGAAACATAGGTCTGAAGCAAATCGTCAGTTGAAGGAAGAAGAGTCACATCAAGCCCCAAACGCGAAACTATACTCGCCGTAACGGCCGACAGCTCTCTACCTCTACGCATTTGTTCAGTTCGGTAGAGATGAGTTGCCAGATCGCGATCACCGATATTGAACCAAGGTTTGTAACCGTACCTTTGGAGCAGCTTTTGGCAGTGGAAGGTGTCTCCTTTGATTCCCCACCCTCTTACTGGATCGACCAAACCGGCGAGAGTGTAACTGACAATGTCCAAGTCAGGGGATACATGAAGGCCGTAGAATTCTATGTCGTCTCCAACATTCCCGATTATTGTGGTACGTCTTTGTGGCACGACTCGAATAAGTCCTTCAAGAAATCTCGCAGCTCCAACTCCTCCGGCTAATGCGACGATCAATGGCCGAACCAATCGGGACAGCTAAGCCTTGCTAAACCTGCTTATCCAAGGATGACCTGAAGCGATTTGGGGAACCTTAGAGTAAAGCGACGTGAAAACTGCATAGGGCACCGCCACCGAGAAGACTGCGTGCAGAGCATTGAAGACGCTCGTAAAGAACAACATAGTCGTAAGAACCTGCCATGGCCCTGCGAATTGCATGTGTAGCGTGCCCTGGAGCGTTTGTTGACTAAAACCGAGATAGTCAATCCCAAAAATCACTGGACCGACATACGTGAAAACGAAGTAGTTGATTACCAGAAGGATCAAGACTCGAGCCATGATTGCAAACGCAAGCATCGTCCCAAGAGCGAAAGATATGCGATTATAGTTCACAGCTAGCCGTCGGTACATTATGCTTCCTAACCACAAACCGAGGAGCGTCGAAAGCACCGAAGCGAACTTCACCGCAGGACCTAATGGAGTATCAGTTCCGGTGGCCGTGAGAAATATCCAATGAACAGTAGCAGTTACAAGTGCGGGAATCGGGCCAAAGATAAGGAAGGCTAAGACAGAGAACAACTCGGCCGGATCAAATCTTAGAAATGGCAATATTGGAAATGACGGTTGAATCCGAGCCGGGAGTATGACGGTAATCAGAGCCGCGAGCGCACCCATCACTGCTGCCCCCGTTAAACTCACGCTTCGCCTCGCAAACAAACTCTCCGCCATTCAAACCACCAACGCTGCGCACAGAAAGTCACAACTACTTAACTGTTATTTTATGACAATCTCACGAAATGAACATATTATTATGTTGAGTTAGCTAAGCTGTTATCTGCGTTTGTTGAACTCTTTAGCTTTTGTTATGAAGTCGCGTACTTGCTCAATGTTTAGGGGAGAGAGAACTCTGGATCTGCCGACCTCGTAAACTTGAAGGAGGCCTGCCCTTCTGAGTATTTCGACGTGTCTGTACACTCCTCCGTAATCCATTTTCAAGTTACTGGCTACTGCAGTAATGTGTAGCGGTTTCTTGCTGTCCATGAGCATCAGCAGAATGCGGAGCCTGACACCATTTCCTAATGCCGAGAACGTTGCGGAGGCTGATCGAAGTTCTTCGGCGGCAGACATTGTGATCAACCTTCCTGTGTTAGATAGCTATCGCCGTGGCTGGGAGTTAATGCTTGTCAAGTGCGATTCCTTTCCTACGCGCAAACTCAGCCATATGCTCCTCAGAGCAGAAATGATACGTGCTCATTTGCCCCTCTTCACCAATCGCCAAGGACGTTGAGGCCATGAGGTCAGATACCTTCCCACACTCGTTGCACATGACTTTCATTTTCTTGACCTAGAATCTCCTAGCTGACATAAGGCAGCTCCCTTTCGCCGCCCTTACGGCCTTCGCGGGGAAAGGAATGTGAGAGATCCTTGGCCTTTTGCACAACCTCCGCGTTTCTCTTTGGCCTGTTTCTCAAGCGCTGTTAGATCTATCGAGATGTTCAACATTCTAGACGCAAGCTGCAAAGCCGCTTTTGCTGCGTTAGCATCTAAGGATAAGTAGCCTGGGGTTTCGGCTAGGAGGCAGATGGCCGGTATTTTCTTTGGTTTGGCGAGCCCGAATATGAGGCCGTTGGTTCCCGTTATCGCGCCTCCGGCTAGTTTCACTGCGCCCAGGGATTCAAGCTCCTTCACCGATTCGACATCTGTTGCACCGGCGTATACCTTCGGTTCCTCTGCAAACCTGTCCGTAGCCATTCCACCCATCGTGATCACTTTTTTCGTAGCGAACTTCGCGGCTAAGTCTAAGACAACCTCCGCGAGTTCGTATTGCCCTTCTGGTGAATAGGGCTGCTCGTTAGCTGTGAAGAGAAGAAGATCTGATCCTCCATCCTTGTTCTTCCAGTAGTGGAATTCGCCCTTCATCATGTCAACCACTCCATCCTCACTTAACCAAACTTTGGGGGAAAACATCGGAGAGTAGACCTCCGCGAACAGTTGAGCTTTCAGCTCTTTCTGGAGATGGTTGACCGCTAACCATGCAACTGAGCCGATGCCTGGAAGGCCGCATACCATTACGGCGTCTCGGAGTTCGGGTTGTTGCGTATACCGCACTTCTGTTTGCATCGTGATTCCCGAGGGATCGTAAGTATTGGTATGGAATCTATGTGAGTGGCCGGTAATTAGCATGCTTGTGAACAATGCCCTATTAGCGACTGTTGTTGGCTATTGAGAGGGCAGTTTCTGTTGCCCAAATGGGGTTAGCCCCCATGCGAAAGGTTTCGCCTTGCTCAGTCGGTCCACCAAACGGTCCTTTCTAAGTGCTTTGAGGTGATAAGTTACGCATGCGTAAGAAAGCCCGGCCTCTTTTGCTATCTGTGGTGCACTCCTTCGGTCTTTCTCAAGAACTATGAGGATCCGAGTTCGTGCGACTAATCCTGCCTTGACGTTACGTTTCGAGGTAAGGTAGGCTTTGGGATGAAGCGCTCCGCGCTTTGCCATATTATCATCTCAAACGAATTGCGCTAGTGTAGGCTGTTTCTTTTTCTCCTCATGTTCGTTAAACAGGGAGTTGATCTCTTCACGGAGAAGTAACAATCGCTGTTCGTGGTATTGACCCAAATCGTATCGCTTGACCAAATCCTGGGCTACGGTCAAGTATTTTTCTACACCTCCCTTGTAAACGGTTAGTGAGAGCTTGCCCCCGCATCTTGGACAAGCTCCTTTCAATGGTAGACGCCGGAATTTCGAATTGCATTTCGTGCACCGGAACCTTTGGCCGGCGAAGGCCTTCAGGTTTCCAGTAAGGTCTCGCATGAAATGAGTCGATAACACTCTCTTCGCGACCTCTCCTGCTTCCACTGCTTTGATCGACTCGGCCAATTTCAGTTGCAGGCCCACCTTTTCAATCATCGACCCCAGTTTCTTGTAAACGCTCTCCAAGTTTCCCGCGTCTACATCATCAGTACTTTGAGTGAAACCTAGGGACTCCAACACTGCCTGCGAACCAAGCCGGTTTTGGACTGTTTCAATGATGGCGGCTTGGGATTTGGGGTCAGAGCGTTTTTGCGTTGCATCGAAGAACTGTAAGGGTAGACGGTTAACCGATTCGATGTTGAAAGCCTGGCGGGCAACCTCCCGTGGTTTGATTCCGATCGTTAACAGAATTGGGGCATCCATTATTCCCCCAATTCTTGAGGGAAGAAACAGTTTCGAGAAATTCAGAAGGATGTCTAAAGCAAGGCTGACGGAGTCCTCGTCACCATCGCAATCCCTACGCTTAGCGGCGTGCCAGAATGGGTGTGCTAGGGTGACGCTGGCTTTTGTAAAGCCGATAATACGTCCAATGACACCCACTGAGGTGTGTGGAGAGAGGCCGATAACCAATTGACCAACTAAGTCCTCTTTGTTCTTCGCATTGTAGAATGGTGGCAAGCCGTACAGGCGTTGGAGGAGGTCATCGATGAATTTTGCGACTCTGACGAAGTAGTCTCCACATGTTTCCGGCACGATGATGTCGTGTACTCTGAGGCTGCAACACTGATTCGATGTAAGTGGATTGCCCGCTACGTCGACTTCGTACCCCAACCCGATTAGTTTGTCGACTCCAACGCCGATCTCAACAGGTTTGAAGTGTGTAAGCGGTGCATTCGTCGCATCGAATCGCACGGTTCCATCTTTGAAGACGGACACGTCATACTTCGCTCTCAGAAGTCCTTTCTCAAGAGGCTCCGGCGTCTTCGTCTGATTGGTCAGCCCGCGCACGCCTTTTACGCTCTCGGGGGTGACGGTGAGAGAGAGTCTTCTTTGCGCCGCATTGAATAAGTCACGTATGGGTACATTCCTTCGGGTAAACGCCTCGGCCTTGCCTTTGCATGAGGGGCAGACTTTATCGGGGGTGTCGATACCGCACCTTTGGCAGGCAAACGCGCCAACTGTATCAGTGCCACATTTCTCGCATTTGCCAAAGTGAGTGACGTTACCGCAATTCTGGCATTTTCGGTACGCCAAATCAACTGAGATTATGGTGTGTTCTGCCACAGTCTCAACAATATTCCTCCTAGATCCGCCGGCTAGCCCAATTGGAAACAAACAATGAACCATAGGCCGCATTTCGCGCCTCGCCGCCTTTTCCGGCCGACCCATTCGCGCGCCAACATAGACTGGCGCCTTTCTCATCACTCGCATCCCCGAAGCGTGAAAGAGTTTCTCAAACACATCCTTCCCCTCCACTGCCCCCCCCTGAGAAGCCAACCCAAGGCATTCGTGCAAGACCGTCGCATCCTCTTCCACTATTAGCAGATCTTGCTCAACCCTGTGGGGGACGCAGAGGTTCTCTAGTATAGCCTTGGTCATTGTGTCATTCTTAGTCGATATTCGATTAGGGGATAGGGTTGTTTGGTTGCGATCGATTAGTTTTGAGCGTAAGTAGTCAAAGTCTTGTGGGGCGATGTTCTCCCAGAAACATGTGTATTTGGGATGTAGAGGGACGTTTGATCGTTTTGCGATGCGAATCGCTTCCTCAGCGGTAGGATATTCTCCACTTGAGTCATTCAGATAGGCGAGAATTCTAGATTCATCAACACTTATGTGATCCGCGAACCCGCGTATACCAGAGTGCTTCGTAGCTTCAAGTTCCATTAGCTGACTCCACCACTCCTCAACAAAACCTGACGGGAGGAGGGGGCGATTGTTCTCGAGAAATTCTCCGAACCCTATCAGTATGTCCCCTAAGAACAGAATCTCGTCCACCGAATCGAGGAGCTCTTCCGTTCGCTTTGCGTCTGATAGCCTCACAACGGAACCATCCTTCAATCGAACTATGGGGGGTTCGATTGAATCAACGGTCGCCGCGATGCCTGCCTTGCCAGGCTTCTCTAACCTGAGCTGTGTTCCAACGGCGATGAACTTGCCTAGAACAATCATTGTAGACGGATGAAGGCCAATTGCGGCCAAGCCGGTATTTCTCGCTCTTCCATATCTCAGCCTAAAGCCTCCCGTGAACTGTGGAAAGGAGAAGATTGGCCGTCCCGCCAGAACATCCTCCATGAACATGAACTCACGCGCCTCTTCCGCCTCAGCCACGGGAGGCTTAATTTCCTTCAGCCAACTCCATCCCTCTATACCTAAGCTGTCGATTATCTTCAGGACCTTGTGGCTTCTACCAATCAGCCCATCGTGAACAACCCTCAGTGCCCCGCCTCTCACCCGGTTCGTGTCCACCCGTGGAACGTTTCTGTACGCTGAAACCTCGACGGGATCCGTTTCAACCCCGTTGACTTCGACTGGCAGTCGCATGACCGCGTTGAACAGCTCTTCATCTGAAACCTTAAACTGAAATCGGGCCACCTCTCTCTCATACAAACGCAGTTCTTCTACGAACCTTTTCGCCTCAAGTTCCGTAGCTTTGTATCGGCCCAACCCCAGCTGGTGTCTCACATAATCAGCTATGACAAGGATCAATGCCATATCGGTGCCCCCAGCCGACCGAATGGGACCTGCAAAGTAAACAGCCAGATACTTGGATCCATCCTGATTTGTTCTTATCCTGACGCTTGAGATCCCCTCAATCGGCGCTGCAGTAACGCCTTCGTCTAGAATGGCCGATGCAGTTCGAACCGCCTGTTCTGCTGCGCGCTCGCCATCCACTCCATACTTTGAAAGCGAGATCTCTTCTGCTATCTTGAGCGCTACAAGTTCGCGTTGCATCAGAAGCGAAAGTTCGCGGATTCTTGAAGCTACATTAGGGGGACCTACAGCCTTCTCGACTCGTTCCGCAACATCCTGGGTGACCACAGACTCTGGATCCCGTGATGGATCCAATCCCTTCGCCCTTGCCTGTCTAGCCAGATCATAGATCTGGTCGACCTGATTCTTCAGACCTTGAAAATATAGGTCGTGACGACTTAGAGCTGTTGCGTCCAAAGGTACAGGCCTAAACTACAGACTGGCCTTCCTCTTCATTAAGACTAGGAGACGCTAGTACCCGTTCGGTTCAAACCGGGGCAGATTGAGCCGATTGCTGAGTCTGCTGCTGAGCTTGGGCCTTGTCTTTGACGTAGAAGCTGTCCATGAACACGCAGTATATGTCAACGATTTGGCTTGATGGAGTCGCTTCGAATTCTCGTTTGAGTCCGCACGAACCGCATTGCACGATAGCGGGGCCAGCTCCCTGTGGGAGTTTCACGCGTATTGCTTCCTCGCCACAGACAGGACAGGTGAAGACAGAGGGCAATTTCTTTTTCACAACTTTGATTACCCGTCTTCTACGTCTGCCCAACCTGACTCCTCTCCAATTCACGGGCAGAGACTACCACGAGTTATTTCAACGTTCCACCCTAGCCAAAACTAATTTAGACTTGACCTCTTTGAAGCGCGACCCATCCTCGCGCAACAATTAGAACAATGACGGGTTATGGGATCGAATGATGAAAATCGGTTCGTAATCCGATCTCAGAAAACACGTGCCGAGGGTGTCAAACGTTCCCCTCGACTGTCTTACTCCGGGTCTACGAACCGAGCAATCTCGCGACCCTCCGACACAACTCGGCGTAAGCTTGGATTCGTCACCACTCCAATCTCGTTTGCGGGAACATTCTCAAAGACTTAAGTGAATACGAAACCGTATCCACACGGGAGTTCCTTGGCAGAACAACCCGACACGTCAGACGCACGCAACTCAATTCACGACACCGTAAACGATCCGGTCACGAAACTTCTCCTAGGCAGCAGCCATCTAACCCTGCCTCAACTGGAAACACTACTCGCTGACTCCGTTTCCCATGAGAAAACCATGAGAAAAGGTTACAGACGCCTTTTCAGGCCCTCCACGAAGCGGATTAGCCGCGGATCGTACAATCGAAGCCTAATCCAAGCCCAGAACAATATTATTCGTTCAATTTACACGATTCTACTATTGGGATACGTCGGATTATTCGATACTTCAGCGTTGCAACCATTCGTTGAACTCTCGGACACACTTCAAGGCTACATCCAAGAAAACCAATCCTCCCCCGGCAACTCCGATGCTATTCGAGACTTGAAACAAAGGCTCTCCGAGACTATCTCCGCATTGGCTTACCGTCAAAGCTTCAAAGATACTCTATGACTAGTCGTGTGATATCACGTGATATGCTAAGAATCTATTGTGAATCTATTCAAAGAAAGAACCGTTTTGATGAAAAGGAAACGGAGCAAATAGGGCAACTCTACCCGCTACGGCCATAATATGAGCCGATTGCGTGATGTCATTGTGAGCTGGGTGGATGTCACGTCATCGTCACGTTCAAATCATTGTGACATCATAAAACGGCTGTGACATCACAGGGTGGAAGAGGTAAACATCCTTGAATCTCTCCTTTCCCGTAACGATGGATGCCTTTGCGTTATCGGTCGATCTGATTTCGGTGCTCTGTCTGGCATTGGTGGGCATCTTTGGGAGGAGGACGATTCGCGCCTTTCAGCAAAGCAAGCAAGCGTTAGTCGAATCAGCATCACTGGTCAACGTCATCGTGGACGCTCTTTCTTCACGCATTCAACGCTCTGAATCTGTGATGATTCAGCTACGGTCAGACATGGAGGCAACGACGCAGCGTAGCGACGCTCTAGCAGGAGAACAAGTGAACCTACGCGCATCGCATCAGGAGACGTTGAATCATTTGCAGGAGATTTTAGCTAGCGACAAGAAGCTCATCGTGGAATTCGAGCAAATAAAAACCAAACTCAATTCCATTCACCAAAAAAGCCCAACTTCGGACGCCCTACCGAAACGGGAGAATTTGGCGACCATGGTTTCTGACGGAGATTTCTTGGCCTCTCTCACACCGACCGAACGTCTCACGCTGGAAATTCTAAGGGATGAAGGCGCGAAAGCAGCTCCAGAAATTGGAAAGCGCCTGAACAAATCCAGAGAACACACATCGAGACTGATGAAAAAGTTGTATTTGGAAGGGTATGTGGACCGTGAAACGAACCATGCTCCGTTTAGGTACAAACTGAACGAGGCGTTACGCTCAACATTCGAAAGCTCCAATGACCCGGTCAGGGCGAAACCGTCGGAGACGTTTTGAGTCTATAAAACCAATGAGCAGCAGACCCTGTCCTCTCCAACATACCACGATCTGCAAGCCGCGATAGATACGTCGAAACCGCACCAAGGGTGAAGCCTTCCCCCCAGATTTCGCGGTAAGATTGGTAGATCTCGCGAGAATCGAAACTGCGATCAGCTAACTGCGTGTTGATTACATCCGTTAACCGATTCATTTTGCTCTCCGACCCCTCAAGAGAAGCAGTAGACTGGTTGGGGCCTGCCACGATTTCCGCGTATTCTAACAATCGATTAACTTTCTCGACCGTAAACTCTCCCTCAATGGTTAGACTGTGTTTTGCACCAGACCGGTCGAAGAATTCGAGCTTGACGCGTTTCTTCATGGGACGCACAAACTACAGGTCAACAGATTATGAGTTGATTAGCACTGTTGAGTACGCCCCTGATATACTTTCACCGGAAAAATAGGCCGTGCAGTGGAAATGAAGGGGTTATTGGAACTGTCCACAGATGACAACATGTAAACTACAACGAACTTGCTCCACCTCAACCGCCCTAACCCCTTGATTTCGACTGGACAAAGGCATTTGATCAAACACTCGTAGAAGAAATCAAAATTTTGCCAACCGATGAAAACTAGAGGAACAACTACAATCTAGTAAATGCCATCACATTTATTTTCAAAAAGTAATATCTCAATGACTTCTTCTTTACAGTAAGAAAATTAGCCGACCGAGTTCACACTACTTGGAGTGGAACCAGAGGGGTGAGGGGGTCCACAACCCATTTTTCAACATGGTTTACATCATTTTTTCAGAGTCTTATGTGGTAACTGTGCATACCCATTCCAGTGGCGATAGTTGATTTTCTTGTACAACAACCATTAGCTACTTTTCAAGATGTAAGACCGGTGTGACCGGTGGAGGCATGTTCCCTTACCAGCTGTAGACGCTATGGAAACCTTATTCGACAAATATTTGTCAACTGCCAAAATATTCGCAGAGCGCGACGTTCTACGGCATGACTACATGCCAACTCACTTACCGCACAGAGATGAGCATATTCAGCGCTTGGCAGGGATTCTTGCTCCCGCTCTTCATCAGTCGAAGATATCGAATGTGTTCGTTTACGGGAAAACAGGCACGGGCAAGACCATAGTTACGAAATTTGTGCTCGACAAACTGCAGAAGAAAGCTGCCGAGATCGGGGCTCCGGTAAAGATGGCTTACATCAATTGCCGTCTAGCTGGGACGAACTACCGGGTCTTGGCGGAGATCTGTAGAAGCGTTGGAGTGGAGGTACCTTTCACGGGAATTGCCGTCGGGGAGCTTTTGGATCGATTCTCAAATGGAATAGGCGCCGACAGGACAGCCCTACTCGTCACTCTGGACGAGATCGATGCTCTGATAAAACATAACGCAGATGATTCACTGCTGTATGAACTCACGAGGATCAATGAAACGCTTAACTCTTCTTGGATTAGCCTCGTAGGAATCTCAAACGATCTTCATTTCAAGGAATTCCTGGATCCACGCGTCCTGAGCTCGCTCAGTGAAGAGGAAGTAGTTTTTCGGCCCTATCTCGCAGATGAGCTCTTTGATATTCTATACGACAGGACGCGATTGGCTTTCCTTAAAGGCGCCCTCGATGAAAACGCCCTGAGACTCTGCGCTGCCCTGGCCGCCGGCGAACACGGTGATGCGAGGCGGGCCCTCGACCTACTTCGTGTGGCAGGTGAGCTCGCGGAGCGCGAAGATTCCGGGCGAGTGATCGAACAGCACGTACGCCAAGCGCAACAGAAGATAGAACACGACCGCGTTTCTGAAGTCTTGAAGTCGCTTCCTGCTCACTCCAAAATCCTACTCGTAGGAGCGTACTTGCTGAGCAATCATCTCTCTAGCGGAGCCATAACCGGCGATGTATACGAGGTGTACCACGAGCTATGCGGAGTCAGCGATTTGGAGCCATTGACACAGCGTAGAGTCAGTGGCCTAATCAACGAACTGGACGTCATGGGAATACTGAACGCTAGAGTGGTGAGTTTCGGAAGGTATGGGAGAACCAAGAAAATAAGAATCGGAGTATCTCCTCGAGTTATCTCAGATACTTACGTTGAGGACAATATTGCGGGCAGGCTCTTCGGATACGTCCCGAAGTCTCTCCAGAAGCATCAGGCAGCGTAGTTTTAGAATCGTAGGGGTAGATGACGGACCTCTTCCGCTCAGAATAGGGATCGGCGGATACGCAGTCATAGTGGCAGTTCTACTTCATGGCTTCGTAATTTCCAGAGTCAGCCTTGGCAGAATAGGGGTCGATGGAGCTGACGCTAATTCTGTACTCAGAGCCTTACTCAGGAATATGACGTATGATGCTGTTATGCTGAGCGGGATTTCCTTCGGTGGCTTCAATCTCATCGACATAGATCGATTATCCCACGGGACAGGTAAACCCGTTATCGCAGTCATTGGAGAAAGGCCGAACAACGTATCCGTGCGGAAAGCGTTGAGGGGGCATTTCGATGATTGGGAGCGACGGTGGCGCATCGTGAGGAACGCTGGCCCCTTGTATTCATTCAAACCACTTCTGAATGAACCCAAGTTATACTACGAAGTAAAGGGAAGTTCACCAGCATACGCTAAGAGAGTCATCGCATCATCGGCCCTCATCTCTCGCCTACCAGAACCCATACGCGTAGCTGGCCTGATTGCCAAGAACCTAGGATCACTCTTGCACGTGACTTGACGTCTGAGCATCCGCGATCTTAAAGCCAGATTTGGTGCGTCAAGAAAACCTAAGTTCCGCAGGAATCAATTCATCGTCGAGATTGGAAATGGCCGCGAAAGTTAGGACCGCCGTACTAAGTGTCTACGATAAAACAAACATTCTGGAATTCGCGAAAGGACTTCGAGCCTTGGACTTTGAACTGATATCAACCGGAGGAACGGCAAAATTACTCACCGAAAATGGAATCTCGGTTCAGGAGATGGCTGAATATACTGGGTTCCCGGAAATCCTGGATGGTCGCGTTAAGAGTCTCCATCCGAAAATCTATGCAGGTCTCCTTTACAGGAGAGGAATTGAAGAGGACAGGGAAACCGTCCGGAAATTGGGTGTCCGGCCTATAGACCTGGTTGTGGTCAACCTGTACCCGTTTGAAAAAGCAACGGCCTCAGAACCGACGAACATTCCCCATGCCTTAGAGAATCTCGACATAGGCGGGCCGACGATGATTCGAGCAGCTGCCAAGAATTACCACAGCGTGGCCGTTGTTACCGATCCAACGGACTACGCGAAGATTCTCTCCGAACTTCAAGATAATGAGGGGTCTCTCTCCGAAGCAACACGTCTGGGACTGATGCTGAAAGCATTCGAACTCACGTCGGCCTACGACATGGTCATTTCATCCTTCTTTCAGAGGGTCGCGTCCGAGGAGGGTATTCGGCCGGAATGGCCTGGACCTGCCAAGTTGCTGATGGGCTTCGAGAAGATCCAAGACCTGCGATATGGAGAGAACCCTCACCAAAGGGCCGCAGTCTATCGAGACGCACAAGCTCTGAATTGCATCGCTGCGGCTAGGATGGTGACAGGCGATAAGGAATTGAGTTACACGAACATACTGGACGCCGACGCCGCCTACGCCCTGATTGGGGCGTTGGATGATTCGGTCTCAACGATAATCATCAAACACACAAACCCTTGCGGCGTCGCAAAAGCAGGAACACTCGTTGAGTCATGTCGTCGGGCTCTGGAGACGGACCCTGTCGCGGCGTTTGGTGGAGTATACGGATTTACTCGACCAGTGGACATTCAAACCGCGACTCTACTCAGCGATAAGTTCGTCGAATTGGTTCTTGCGCCGGGTTTCGATCCTGAAGCCTTGAGAGTTCTCTCCGCGAAGAAAAATCGCCGTCTCCTAGACATTGCGAATATCCAGGCTCTAGACAAGGCGCGTACGCGAGCGGAAAAAACGTTGAGGAAAATCCATGGAGGCATCTTGTACCAGGATCGTGACGAGCTCTTGATCGAAGAACACAATCTCAAGACCGTGACCAGTCGTGAACCAACAAGCGAAGAGAGTCAAGCGCTTCGTTTTGCGTGGAAACTCGTCAGGTACGTCAAGTCTAATGCGATTGTGCTAGCGTCCGTTGAGCAGCTTGTCGGGGTTGGGGCTGGCCAGATGAGCAGGGTTGACTCGTGTAAACTCGCGATAATGAAGGCGGAAGAGGCGGGATTGAATGTTAAAGGTACGGTCATGGCCTCGGACGCATTCCTTCCCTTCAGAGACTCAATTGATTTGATGGCAAAGGTTGGAGTTACCGCGGTCATTCAACCCGGCGGCTCCATCCGCGACAAAGAGGTTGTGGAGGCTGCGAACGAGTTCCAGATGGCTATGCAATTCACCGGGATCAGGCATTTCACGCATTAGCTCCGAGCGGAAGTGACTATTGACAGGAGCCTATCAACAAGAAGGCCATCTGGAAGGTTCTAACGGAACAGACGGGTCGTCCTTGATACGAATGAGTCAAGAATCATTTTTACTGATGCCGTTTAATTAACGAAACATGGCAATAATGGAGCTTGCCGCGGGCAAGACAAAGACCGTTAGCGCATCGGGCGAACTGGGTCAGGTTATTCTCACCTTCAGGGACGATATCACCGCAGGCGACGGAAAAAAGCACGACATTCTGCAAGGCAAAGGCAAAGTGAACGCGGCAATCACCGCGAAGCTGTACGAAATTTTCACCAAGCATGAAATTCCAAACCACCTCATCAAACAGGTTGACTCTAACAGACTTCTCGTCACGGAGCTACAAATGATTCCTGTGGAAGTTGTCTGTAGAATCCGTGCCGCGGGTCACTTCATTGGGATAGGGAAGCATTTCAAGAACGGGGACAAGCTGCCGTTTCCTATCGTTGAATTCTACTTGAAAGATGACTCATTGCACGACCCAATGCTCACTGATCAACACCTAATGCTTCTACAGCTCGCCAACGACGAAGAGATAGAACAAATGAAACAGACCGCGGTAAAGGCCGCCGCCTTATTGGAGAAGTTCTTCGACGATCGCAATGCGATTCTTGTAGACTTCAAACTTGAGTTCGGCCGCGACGCTCACGGAAATCTGTTGATCGGTGATGAACTAAGCCCAGACTCTTGGAGGCTCTGGGACAAGGAAACAAAGGAAATCCTAGATAAAGACAGGTTTCGAAAGGGCCTCTCCCAAGTTTTCGAACTCGGTTATGCCGAGCCGCTAAGGAGGGTTTGTAGTGGATCCAACTTTCTCAGTTGAAATAATCATCTCGAACAAGCCGCAGGCCCGAGATCCAGAGGGAGAAACCATAACCAGGGATCTGATTTACAAGAAGGGTCTCCGACGCGTGAAGGAAGTCCGAACCGGAAAACTGTTGACCGTAAGAATCGAAGCATCAAGCGAAGCCGAAGCGAGAGACGAAGCTCTCCGCATGTGCAATGATCTCAGGCTTTACAATCCCGCCGCACACTCAATAACCGTCAGGTCTAGTGCGTAGACTTGCACGTAGCGGTCATCCAGTTTCCAGGAAGCAACTGTGATCGCGATACCGTCCACGTCCTCAACGATACTCTTAGGATTGATACCGAGCTTGTCTGGCATAACTACTTTGACGGTCGGTCATATGATGCGGTTATTCTCCCTGGCGGCTTTAGTTTCGGTGATCATCTGCGCGCGGGTGTGATCGCCGCGCATTCTTCAGCCCTGGAGGGTATACGAAAGATCGCTCATGATGAGAGACCTGTTCTGGGAATTTGTAATGGTTTCCAAATTCTTGTCGAGGCCGGACTCCTTCCAGGTGTGCTTCTTCGCAATTCTTCACTGAAATTCGTTTGCAAATGGACGAACTTACAACTGAGGAACATTCGATCGGCTTTCAGTTGCGCGTTCGAAAGTGAGTCCAGAATCAGCATGCCCATAGCACACAATGAAGGGCGCTTCTATGCTGATGATACAGTTCTAGACACCTTGACGGCGGATGGTAGGGTCGTAATGAGCTACGCTGAGGAAAACCCCACTGGAACCGCGCGAGGAATAGTTGCCATCTCTAACGAGGTTGGAAACGTTGTCGGCATGATGCCCCACCCCGAGAGGGCGAGTGACTCAGCGTTGGGTGGGACAGATGGGTTGAAGGTGTTCGAATCGATGGTGGAGTGGAGCAAGTGTTAGTCGAAGTTGAAAATACACTCACACCTGATGAGGTTGTGTGCGCGCGTAGAACGCTCGGTAGGGAACCGAATGCGCTTGAGTGGGCGATGATTGATGCTGAGTGGAGTGAGCACTGCAGCTACAAATCATCCAAACCACTGCTCTCGCAGCTCCCAACGAGCGGGCAACGCGTAGTGTTAGGTCCAGGATACGACTCAGGCGTCGTGGACATTGGGGATGGCTATGTTCTCTCAATGCATATTGAAAGTCACAATCACCCCAGCGCTGTTGACCCGTATGGGGGCGCTGCCACAGGCATAGGCGGAGTCATTCGCGACATACTCTGCATGGGGACAACACCAATTGCTCTCCTTGATGCCTTGAAGTTCGGTGACATAATCCGAAGTGAACATTCGAAATGGATTATGAAAAACGTAGTTCGAGGTATCGCAGACTACGGTAACTGCGTAGGCATCCCAACTGTAGCGGGGGAGCTCGAATTCGATGAATGCTTCGAACGTAACTGCCTCGTTGATGTTGCCTGTCTCGGCGTAGGCAAGAAAGAGGAGCTACTACTAGCCAAAGCAAACCGTCCCGGAGACAGCGTCTATCTCGTTGGTGGTTCAACGGGGCGAGACGGAATCCATGGGTCCACGTTTGCGTCAAGAACCCTCGGAATCAATTCGGAAAAGGAAAGGTCTGCCGTTCAAATCCCGGACCCATTTACCAAGAAACTGATCATCGAAGCAACGCTCGAGGCGAGTCGTAGGGGACTTCTCAGAGGGTGCAAAGATCTGGGAGGCGGGGGCCTAGCTACAGGACTCGCTGAGATAGCCGACAAAGGTGGGACGGGGTTGGAGGTCCACTTAGAGAAGATACTCGTCAGAGAATTGGATATGGATCCTATGGAGGTAATGATCTCAGAATCGCAAGAGCGAATGCTCCTCGTAACCAAACAAGGATCGGAGGGAGCCCTTAGCGAAGTCATGGGCAAGTATGGAGTACCCTGCGCCTGCATTGCCGAAGTCACAACCGGCGGCAACATAGCCATCGTCCGCTCCGGAGAACTGATCGCGAACCTTCCAACGAAGTTTCTCGCAAACGCGCCCACAATTAACAGAAAGGCCAGAATGCCCCAAGTGCGAAAGCTGGAACGAGAACCTCAAGGCTCTAAGGATCTTGAGAGAGCGTTCTGGGATCTCTTAGCTTTTCCAGCCATTGCGAGCAAGGAATGGGTTTTCCAGCAGTACGATCACGAAGTTGGAATCAGAACCGTAGCCAAACCGGGAACGGCAGACGCTGCCGTCTTGAAGCTGCCCAACGGAAAACTAGCCGCCATCAAAGTGGATGGAAATTCACGGTTCTGCGACTTAGACCCCTACGTTGGGGCTGCTAGCGTTCTCGCGGAATGTTGCCGCAACATCGTTGCTGTTGGTGCTGAACCAATAGCTTTCCTAGACCATTGCCAGTTTGGTGATCCGAACGATGAGGAAATCTTCTGGGCATTTTCGATGGCCGTTAAGGGCATAGCCTACCTTGCCCGATCTCTAGCCCTACCTTGCGTTGGGGGCAAAGTCAGTTTCTACAACCAGGACGAAGAAACCCGGAGGGCAATCAACTCCTCACCAGTCATAACAGCGCTCGGATTGGTCGATAGGATTGAACATGTCACAAGAACCGGATTCAAGAACAATCACGAAACGATAATCGTGATTGGAGAGACGAAACAAGAGCTGGGCGGCTCAGAATACTACAACTCACGTGGGCTCAAGGGAAATGTGCCACCTGCACTCGATTTTCAACTTGAAGGCAGGACGCAGAAAGCGGTTTTGGAATGTATAAGACAAGGTCTCGTTTCAGCTTGCCATGACTGCTCGAAGGGAGGATTGGGGATTGGCATAGCAGAAATGGCAATTCAAAGTGCCAAGGGCGTGTCCCTAGATCTAGGGAACGCGCCTGCAGTTTTTGGCCTAAGTGATGAGGGGTTGCTATTCTCCGAATCCAATTCAAGGTTCATCCTGACTTCAAACAATTCTGAGCAAGTCTTGGAGTCGCTTTCAAGCAAGAAAGTTCCGGCCGCGGCGGTGGGGACAGTGGAAGGCGGTTCGCTGAGAATCAATCTCAAGTCGACTAATCTAGAATTTCAGGTTGATGCGCTGAAAACTAGGTACTCAAATTCTCTGCAGGAGATCTTGGAGCCTTGGCAGAAGTAAAAGAAAGCTGTGGGGTTGTAGGAGCCGTTAGCAACGGAGAAAATGTTACGCGTAACCTTTGGCTTGGACTCCTTGCACTGCAGCATCGCGGACAGGAAGCTTTTGGAATTTACACGCTCGATAAGACTCGATTCTATCACCGGAAGCAACTGGGACTGATAGATAGCGCCGACGCATTCGACGGCCTCAAAGGAAATCTGGGAATAGGACATGTAAGATATTCGACTGTTGGTCAACCGGCGAACGCGGAAACATTGGCTGATCCGCAGAAGATTGAGGATTTTGCTCAGCCTTACTTCTCGGACCGTCCGAAAGGAGGCATTGCCCTGTGCCACAACGGCAACCTAGTCAACTTCCCGCAACTTTGCACCGAGTTCCGATCAAATGGAACATTCCTGTCTGCCACTTGCGACGCTGAGGTCATGGTCAAGGCTCTCGCAAACGAACTCTCCGATGGTGGAGACCTGGAGAAGGCAGTTCGAAATTGCGTGGCAAAGTTTGAGGGTGCCTATTCCGTCGTCGTCTTGACGGGGAATGGGGAGCTGGTCGCGTTTAGAGACCCCAACGGTTTTCGGCCACTTTGTTTCGGGGAAAAGAATGGTTTGTTCATGTTCGCGTCGGAGAGCGTTGCCCTTGACATAAACGGCATACACGAGTATTGGGACGTGAATCCTGGCGAAATGGTCATTGCACGTGAAAATGAGAAACTGGTTCGAACGCAACTGAGGTCACAAAACAATCACGCCAAATGCATGTTTGAATACGTGTACTTCAGCCGGCCTGACTCCATCATTGATGGAAAGGACGTATACTCGGTCAGGGTTAAACTCGGTCGAAATTTAGCACGCAAATACAGGACGCACGCAGACGTAATTGTCCCTGTTCCCGATACAGCCCGTCCCGCAGCCGAAGGTATCTCACAAGAGACAGGAGTACCAGTCTTCGAGGGGCTGATCAAGAATCGGTACGTGGGACGGACGTTCATAATGCCACACCAGGAGGGAAGGGATAACGCAGTTCGACTGAAGCTAAACGCCGTCCGCGCCGTGGTCGAGGGTAAGAATGTGCTGTTAGTGGACGACAGCATTGTTCGCGGAACTACTATGAAGAAGATTGTCACCCTTCTCAGAGAAGCCGGAGCAAACCGCGTCGACGTATGGGTCACGTGCCCCCCAGTGAAATCAGCCTGTTTCTACGGAATCGATATGTCTACTCACTCGGAACTCATTGCGTCTTCAAAAACCGTTGAGCAAATCAGAAGAGCTGTGGGGGCCGACGAGCTCTGCTACCAGACCATCGATGGCCTCCTAGAAGCAATCGGTCTACCTAAGCGAGAGACGTGCTTAGCATGCCTAACTGGAGTGTACCCTACCCCACTCGCACAGAAAATTGCGGATGAGATGTGGGCTAAGCCCGAGAACCAGAACATCAAGTATTAGGAAGCCGTGAATTGACACGGGTCCTTCTTGTAGGCTCCGGTGCTAGGGAGCATGCGTTAGCTTGCGCGCTCGTCAAGACGGGTCAAGTTAAGCTCTACGCAGCAATGAGTTCCAAGAATCCGGGCATAATGAAACTGGCTGAGAATGCATCGGTGATGGAAATTACCGATCCTTACGCCGTTGCGAACTACGCGAAACTTGTACGAGTAGAGTTAGCGGTCGTAGGCCCCGAAGCATCACTTGTCAATGCGGTAGTTGACAAGCTTAGCGAACTCGGCGTGAGATGCGTTGGGCCAGTTCGAAAACTAGCCTCTTTGGAGGGAGACAAGGTATTCTGCAGAAAGCTTCTAGACAAATATCAAATTCCTGGAAATCCAATCTTTCGAGTGTTTACGGATGTCAATTCGGCGGAAGATTTCCTGAAGAACGCTGGGCCTGTCGCAATCAAACCAACCGGTCTGACGGGAGGTAAGGGTGTCAAACTCTCGGGGGTAGACCTTCCAACCAAGGAATCTGAATTGGCCTATGTCAGAGATGTCTTTCGGACCAAGATTGGTGGGGGCAATGAAGTACTGGTCGAAGAAAGATTAGACGGGGAAGAGTACTCACTTCAAGCTTTCGTTGACGGCCGAGGCGTCTACGCGATGCCCCTCGTTCAAGACCATAAGCGGGCTTACGAGAATGATTCTGGGCCAAACACCGGTGGCATGGGAAGTTACAGTGACCGGGACCACTTGCTTCCATTCATGTACGAGGCAGATCTTGAGATAAGCACCCGAATAATGAACGATGTAGTTAACGCATTGAAAGTCGAGACAGGGGAAGAGTACAAAGGCGTTCTCTATGGACAATTCATGATAGCGAAAGGCTTCGAGGAAGACAAACCAAGCCCGAAGCTTATCGAGTTCAACTGCCGGTTTGGCGACCCTGAAGCATTGAATGTGCTCTCCTTGCTCTCGGAGGAAGTGGATTTCTTGGAAGTCTGTGAGCGAATCGCCGCCGGTACGCTGAAGACGAAATACCTCCCTTACCTACCCAAGGCATCCGTCTGCAAATACCTCGTGCCAAAAGGATACCCTCATGACGAGAGAATCGGTCAACCAATTTTTGTTGACGAGGAAGCCTTGCTGCGACTGGGTGCCGGATATTTCTACGCGAGCGTAAACCTCAGAGGCGGCAATGTTTTGACGACCGCCTCAAGAACGGTCGCAGTCACTGGGATCGCGGACACAATAGACGTCGCCGAGAGGATCGCGGAGAAAGCTACCGCCCAAGTTAAGGGTCCATTGAGGCACCGCGCGGATATAGGGACCACATCTCTAATTCGGAAGCGGATTGAGCACATGAAATCAATTCGCTCTGGCGAAAAGTTGACAACGTCGCCTATATCGGTGGGTATGGCATGAAAAGCATGGCAGTATTCGCTTCTGGCCGAGGCTCAAACTTCCGAGCCATTCTCGACCATGCCAGGCTCGGTATTCTAAAAAATGTCGAGATTGGTTTGCTCGTCACGAATGATGAGACCGCTCCCGCGGCTAGAATTGCTCGAGACAACTCGATCGCGTCCGTCTTCGTAGAAGGCGTGTATGGGAGGAAGTTCGCGGACAAACATGAAAAGGAGAAAGCGCGAAACAATTTCGACGACAACACCATTGAGCTTCTAAAGGAACGAGAAATCGATCTCATTGTGCTTGCTGGGTTTATGCAGGTTCTTGGGCCAAAGATTGTGCAGGCATACAGCGATGCAATAATGAACATACACCCTGCTTTGGATTTGGTAAAGTTTGGTGGACGCGGAATGTTTGGGGAGCGCGTGCACGCAGCAGTTCTACAATCTGGCGAGAAACAATCAGGGTGCACGGTCCATTATGTTGATGCGAGCGTGGACGGTGGTCCCGTAATCCTTCAAGCTGCATTGGCGATTAAGCCAAGAGATACTGTTGGCATCCTGGCGAGTCGAGTATTGGATCTCGAACACCTAACTTACTCAAAAGCGATTCAACTGCATGTAGACGGACGGGCAGAGGTCAAGAACGGTAAGGTTGTCATAGATTGTGGGGCAGATTGGGAGTTTCAGTGGAATGAAAGGCAGAAAGCCTTTGTTGATTATGAGGCCGATCAAGCGAGAAGGCTGCAGTTCCTCGAATCGTCAGTGTGATTGAGAGATTAACAATGGTTGATGCCGCAGTTTCCATCGTAGTAGGCTCAAAGAGCGATCTGGAGTTCGCAAAACAGGCCGAGCAAACGCTTGACTCACTCAACGTAACTCACGAGACGCAGGTGCTATCAGCCCATAGGAATCATGAGCAGTTAGATGCATACATTGCATCCTGCAACGCGAAGGTCTTCATAGCCATCGCCGGTCTCGCCGCGCACCTACCCGGCTACATAGCGTCGCGTACCCAGCGCCCTGTAATAGGAGTTCCAATTAACAAGGCGTTGGGGGGCCTGGATTCGCTTCTCTCGATTGTTCAAATGCCTCGCGGAGTCCCTGTATGCGCCGTTGGGATCGATGGGGCTGAAAACGCGGCTCGATTGGCTAAGAGAATTCTTGATGTCCCCAAATGAGGGTGTGCACCGTCGGTTCATACCTATGCTCAAGCGGGCGTTGACATAACCGAAGTTTCAAAGATTCACGGAAGTATCGAACGGATTCTTTCAAAAACGTTCCGAACTAGGGAAAGTAAACGGGGCCGCGTTTCTAGGCATAAGGCAGCATTACGCTGGTTTGATAGAAATAAGTGAAGACTACGCGCTAGCCATGCATACCGATGGTGTCGGAACGAAAACTCTCGTAGCCGAAATGTGCCGAAAGTACGATACAATCGGAATCGACTGTGTTGCCATGAACGTCAACGACATAATCTGTCTGGGTGCTGAACCGCTAGCCTTGGTGGATTATCTAGCGCTCGAAAAGTCACGACCTAAAGTCGTTTCCGAGATCATGAGGGGCTTGCAAAAGGGGGCATTGGAGGCTGAGGTGGCAATTGTTTCCGGCGAAACTGCAATCGTCCCAGACCTGGTTCGTAACTTCGACCTATCAGCAACTGTGATCGGCATCGTAAGAAAGGACAGGATTATCACGGGAGAGGAAGCCGAACCAGGGGACGTCGTTCTCGGACTGCGAAGTAGCGGTATACACAGTAATGGCGTAACCTTGGCGAGGAAACTCCTCCTCTCCCACAGAGCCAGCAATGAGATAGCGAGAGAATTGTTGACGCCAACTCGAATCTACGTAAAACATGTTTCGAAACTCCTCAAATTACGTGTGCAAGTACACGCTTTGGCCCACATAACGGGAGGGGGATACACTAAGCTTAACCGAATCGGGTTAAGAGGCAGAGTCGGTTTTCACCTGGACAGCCTCCCGAAACCCCAAAGGATCTTCCAGGAGATTCAAGCGCGGGGGAAAGTTTCCGATCATGAAATGTACCGTACGTTCAACATGGGAACAGGCTTCCTAATCGTTTGCTCCAGGAAAATGGAGAAACGAGTCAATGCAATACTGCCGGCCGCGAAACGAGTCGGTTATGTGACCAGTTCACGAGAGGTGGTCATTTCAAGAAACGGAGATGAAATAGCCGTAGAGAAATGGTGACCACATCGAGACCATGCAGAGTACGGCGCCAGGCTCACGTTGGTACAATTAGGAAATTAGTACGCTGGGATCTGTTGGGCCAATCCCTGTGGGATGCTAGAGTCGGGTTCGATGAAATTTATCAGGCGAACCTGCATGGTGTGCAGGTTTAACGCGGTCAATATTCCTGGGGTTGGAACCAAGCCGACTCTTTTCTGGTAGTCAGTCTGTGCTTGCCAAGCTCCAGAGTTGATTATCTGAGTGCCGCGGTAGTTCTCGTACCTAACTACGTGTATGTGGCCGGATTGGAAAACGTCCGGAACTTTCTCAATCACTAAATGATCAACCTTCTCAGGAGAAATGGAGCTCCTGTTCCCGTACTCTGACGCTAAATGCCTACACTGGAGTTGGAGCCTCATTGCCTTTTCTGGTTGAGTGAAGTCCACATTTGGAGCACTTGAGATCACATCGTCTAGGCTTCTGCCGTGGTGTAGAAGGAACCTGACGCCGTGAAAGGAAACCTCGGCTGGGTTTCCGAGAGAGACTAATTCACGTGATTCATACAGGGGTTCCCCAAAATTCCTTGGTATGGGCGGTTGAGGAAGGGCCTGTCTGACGGGGTCGTGGTTCCCAGGAATCACGACGGTTTCAATATAGTCAGGTATCCTGCCAACATATTTGGCCGCCTCCTGGTACTGCTGATACAGGTCAACGATTGCCAATTCATGTTCCTGCCGCGGATAAATTCCAATGCCGTCGACAATGTCGCCGCAGATTACCAGATACTTTGTCCGTTCGGCGATATCCCGTTGGTTCGGGTCTCCGATCTTCAGGTTTAGCCAGTCGAAAACTCTGCTTAGCTCTCGGCTCAAGAATTTCTTGCTTCCCACGTGAAGGTCGGAGAGCAGGATTGCCCACACGTCTTCTTCAGCTAAGTGTGGTTTGTGATCTGGAATGTCAGGGAGTAGAATTTCTTTCGCTACGAACAGGTCTCCCTTCGCCCGGACCCCGCCTACGCATATTACTTGATCCAGGGGAATCTTTTGGGCTGTCTCATATGCTGCTCTTTCCTCCGGCGAAATCAAAACCGTCGCCGTATCTTCCAAATCGTCTAGCTGCAAGAACAGTTTTTGCTGTCTTTCTCGCTTCTCCATGACCATCGCGGTGAACTTTACCTTCTTGTTCTGCTCTTGGCCGAGGGCAACTGCTAAGCTTGTTGCGTCTCTTGAGTCTGGTCGCTCGCGGAAAGTCCGGTTGAGTTTCTGAAATCTATCTCTGAAATAGTGAGAAAAGTCATCTATGGTGCCCCCAGTGCCGATCTCCTTGGATGGATCTCTGAGAACTTCTAATCGCGATGAGATTTGCTTCGCCGGGATGGTACGCGCTACGGAAGTTTGGACCTGCGGGGGCTCCAAGAGAGGATGTGTGGAGATCTCGAGTAGTTCTTGTCGTGATAATATGTGAGAAGTGTTGGTGTTGTCGCCGATTGAAAGGATGACGTTTTTTGCGAATCTTGATGCCTCCGGTTCTTCCATGGTTTTGAGATAATCGTATGCCGATCGGTCTAGTTGGTATCCTGCCAATGCTAGTTCCTGAACTAGTCGTCGGATTTGCTCCATGCGCAGGGCCTTTGCGGATGCAATGGGGCATAATGTGGAACCTGCCTATAGTATCTTTTATTGGGTAGCGGGCAGTCTAGCGAACTTGAAAATGGAAGGTCACGACGGATACCATTGTGTTTCCATATTGGATAGTGTTCGCGTTGAGTGAAAGTGAAAGAGTCAAGACCGGGATCAAAGGTCTCGATGAACTAATCGAAGGCGGCTTGCCTAGAGGTTTCAGTTTTCTCTTGCTTGGCGGGCCAGGTACGGGAAAGACTACATTTGGAGTTCAATACTTGTACAAAGGCGCCACCGAATATGGGGAGGGCGGGATGTACGTCACATTCGACGAGCCACCATATTCTATCACCGGGAATAGTGAACGGTACGGTTGGAATCTCGATGAGCAGGAGAAGATCGGGAAGATATCCTTCGTCGATGCTTCACCGATAAAACGTGAGGCAAGACCCTCCACGTTCGTCCCACCATCTCTCGGCCAAAGTTTCCTAGGAGGCGCCAAATTCAACATCGATAGCGTCGTGGCCGCGATCAGAGAAGTCAAACAAAAAGTGAATGCAAAGCGCTGCGTGATTGACTCAATTTCGGCCCTCACCCTGCAGTATAAGGACGATTTTGAAATTAGGCAGCAGACGCTGAAACTCATCAAGGATTTGACGGAGATGAACCTCACTACAATCATGTTGGCCGAGAACCCAGAAGACAGGCAGGACATGACGCGTTTTGGTGCTGAAGCATTTCTTGCGCAGGGTGTAATCGTGCTTCACATGTACCGAGTTGAAGAGTCTAACGTCAAAGCGCTTGAAGTTCGCAAAATGCGCGGCGCCAAACATACGGATAGATTGTGCCCATACAGGATTACGGCTGAGGGCATAGAGGTCTACCCTGAAGAGACTGTCTTCCGTTCAGTATAGTCGGTTAAGATGATTGCCGAGCTTTGTCCGAATTCGACTTAACCGACGAGGAAGAAGAGAAGCTCATCAACAACGTTGCTAAGCTCGTTGTCGGTAAGGGGCTTGAAGCACCCGCAATTATGTTCCTTGAGGTTACGAAGCCTCTATCCTTCATTGCTTCGCAGCTGGCAATAGTCGTCCTCGGTCCCCTGCAATGGCTCTTCGATCTTGAAGGCCCTAAGTATACTGGGCTTTTCATGAAGAAGCAGAACGTAGGTAGAATTATCGACCGAATAGAGGAACTGTCTAAGTCTGAGCCTTAGATGCCTTCGGCTTAATTTCAGCACTAGCACTTGATCTCTTGTTTTTCTCCCTGTACATGTAGTAACCGAAAATAGCCAGAAATGCCACTACCCCAATCGGAGCATAGGCGCCTTCAGTGGCGGTTCCCATTCCTAATGCGCGCCAAGGGAAAGCGGCATCGCCAACAAGGAATTGTACTCTCTGAATTATTATTGCCATCCGTCCTAAGACCGTGCTTCCGAAGACAGCGCCAAGAGTAGCAAGTATCAAATATTTGCCAATTTTTGTAACTCCTCCCCAGACTCCTTTCTGCTCTCTGAGTAGGATGAAGTAGGAGAGGGTCAGTATAGTTCCTGCAACCAAGACAACATTGTCGAAGGTAGTGAGAATGTTCCCGGTATACAGGGGAATTATTGTTGCAGTCACCTGTTTCACGAAAAATGTTGCAAATATGCTCCAGATAGTGACCCCTAGACCGTAACCAATCGCTAAACTCAACGGCAGCCTGTACAGGGACGAGTACTTCTTTGTGAACTGGGCGTAGAACAGCGAGCCTAGGATCAGTGGTACTACGAATGTTAGGTCGCCACCTATGAAAATTGGGTTAAGGGCTTGGTTTACGAAAAGGCGTAGGGAAGCGGCGAGGGCGTAGCCAGCGGCGAGGCCAATAAAGGAGTATTCGGTTAAGCGGAAGAATGGGTTTTCCTTGTATAGAAAACTAAGCACCATCAGGGTAATGAATACACCAACCACAACTCCAATCAGATCAATTGGATTCATGTCTCATTTCGCCCTCTTCGAAGTTGAATTTCGCCGGCCAATGAAATAGGCCACATTGCCGAATACGACCATCGCGACTATCAGCAAATGGGACGCAGATAGCGCAACCATAGCGGAGGAGGCTCCGCTGATCCCCAAACAGCAATTATACTGCTGGCTCAGTAGCAACTCATATTCTGCGGCCCCGCGTATGCTGATCAGAATGCCCACAAGCTGGCCTGAGTTGTAGAACGGCTCGAAGCCTGGGGCTATCGTGGCCGTAGCTCCAACCGCAACCGCGATGTTGGAACGCCCTTGCCAATATTGAAGATAGGAATAGAGGGCGCTGCTGTCATCGTCGAAGGTGATTACCAACGCCGCGTCCTTGGCGGCGGGAAATTCTTTGATGATCGGAAGGCTGGCGGTAGGGTTACCGTGCGTGTCAAGTGGTAGGAATTGAGCTATGTTTGAGGGCATGCCGATTAGCGTAGCAGTGTTGGGAATATATCCAAGGTTTGCGTAGTCGACACCGTAGCTCTTATTGCCCTTATTGATCGCGTCGAGGACTGCATCAGCCAGTGTCGGGCCATTATTATCTAGCGCTACGAAGAGAACCTTAAGCGGCCTCATGAAGATATGTTGTGTGACAACTATGGCTTGGGGGTGCAATTCTGGGACGACGCTTGTAGCGTAATCGAAGCTCTCTATTACAAGGCTGTTGGGCGGCAGGTTCTGAATGAAATCATACAATGCACGCGTAGTTGGGCCGATTGGAACAGCAATCACCGCGTGTGAAAGAATAGGCACTGTGATAACTAGCAACAGGATTAGGTACACTAGCCTGGGGTCCGATCTGAGACTTGTCGCAGCCATCCTGTTAGTCTCCCCAAGGGTACCGGATTAGTCTGCGAACACTGAACGCAAGAATTCCTAGTGCAGCGCCGATGAGGATGCCTCTTTGCCCCGCCGTGTTGGGAAAAGCCAATATCCAGTCGCGAATCACGCTGAATCCTGGCCACGCCAAATCTGCTATTGGCGCCTGTCCCAGCACGACTAGTAAGCCTGCGGCTAGCAGAATCGTCGACTCTAAGGATCGTGCTTTGAAAGCTCGGTAAGCTGCTGAAGCGATGAAGAAGGCGAGAAGAGAAAAGATGCTTGAGTTTATGTTCACAAGAATTTTGTAGTACAGGAATTCCCAGATGGGGGTTGAGAAGGCAATGACATTTGTTGGTATTACAGCCGCTTGTGGGTCCAGCGCGTAAGGTGAGGCGATCATACTGAAGATCGCCATTGCGTAAAGGGATACGAGGAGAATCACGCTGTACCTCCAAGTCGCCCGCTTTCTTTTGATGTTGTTCACATGGACGCGAGTGAGGTTGATGATTCCGATCGCGAACGTGGCCGTGAGCATCGCGGTCAAGTAGGCCAATAACTGGTCAGAAACAGCCTGCAAATCGACTATTCCTGGCAGTGCAACATAGTAGACTATTGCATAGAAGAAGCCCAGGCCGAAGATAATCAGCTGAAGGCCAAATTCTCCTCGAGTCATCTTCTTCTTGCTTGAGCTCATTGGTGCCTCAGAACTCCATCAAGGCGATCAGGATCGAGTTACCGAAAGTTATGAGAAGCGCGCCAGCTAGAATGAGGAGAATCGCGAGGATCTTTCCTGCGTCGGGTCCGACGAGGCGGGAAACGGCTTCAGGATCCGAGGAAAGGTATCCTTGTGCTGTGTATAGCTCCTCTCCGATTAGGGTTTGATCGCAAGTTGTCATGAAGAATGGTAGTTGGTCGGTGTTTGTTGTGCCCCCGAACTGGTAAAGCGCTTCGCTTCTTCCAGTCTCGGCGAGTTGCAACGCTTCCGCCTGAAAGTCGCCAACGAAAAAGTTGACGGCGGGTTTTTCGCGGCGTAGAATTCCCATAACACCTGCTGCATATGCGAACTGCCGAGTGGATACGTACCGCACCATGTCCGTGCTGAATTCTTTTTCTCTGCCCGCTTTAGCGTATGCACTTTTCACGATATCCTCCGTAACCTGTTGCACTTGGGGATCGGAGTTTGCAACTAAGATCCGGGCGTCATGTTCAACACAGTGTTTTGCAACATATTGGAGAAGGGCGAGTGCCGCGAGCGTGTCCGGTGAGGTGACACTGCCCGTTCCGGGCGTGAAGAATACGCTTCGCTTGAGTTTTGCTGCTTCCTTAATCCATTCATCAATCCTCTCCAGTCCAGGGATGCCCCGCGTTTTCAGCTTCCTTTTCGACGCGACCCTTGATACTTCGTAAATCGCAATCAACACGACAATGAGTAGTATCGCTTGCGATATATGGCCCGGGATTAATTCCAACATAAGATGAACACTACGCGTGTTCGCCATTTTATGCGGTAGTTTGCTTAAGACTCTATCTGTACTCAAACCGACAGAAGAAAAGCAGTTCGCATCGAAAAAACGAAAAGATAGACAGAAAAAGTTAGAACGGGGGCTTGATCCGGAAACGGAGCCCAACTAGTGGGCTTATGCTACCATTTCCTCTTGTCTAACGTTCTTGTCGTGCTCCTTACCTAAACTCATCTTAACCTTACGTTTCTTCGCCATCTCAACTCACCTCCCTGTTTTCTGGTGTTGCATTACCAGGTTACTGGGAGCGGGCATGAA
The DNA here is from genome assembly GCA_963733055.1 of Candidatus Bathyarchaeota archaeon. Taxonomy (GTDB): domain Archaea; phylum Thermoproteota; class Bathyarchaeia; order 40CM-2-53-6; family 40CM-2-53-6; genus FEN-987. The sequence goes on along the minus strand of CAVTBR010000001.1, from coordinate 761,784 downwards.
TCTTGTATATAACGCGGCTTGGAGAAAAAGGTAAAAAGCCCGAATGTTCTACATTTCTACCGGAGATACTTAGTGTCGAGAACATTTGAACCCGGCAAGAAGAGGCGGTTAAGCAGAAGCATCAAGATCAGCTCCGATATGTACGAGCGGCTTGTGAGTCTACAGGGTTTTCTCCAGTTGAAAGAGAGACGCAAGCGAAGCATGGATGAATTAATCGAATTCATCTTAGCCTTCGTGCCAGACTTGGAGATTGACGTGGACGAAAACTACTACATTGTCCAGAGCAAAGCGAAAAAACAGTCAACGTAGCCGTAAACGTTCCAAATCCACGCCTCTCCGGTAAATTCGCCCATTTTCGGTGACATAGGAGGACCGCGTCGACTATAGCTTGTTCATGACGGTATTGCCGCTGAGAAGTTTATACTGCATCTAAGACAGCGGTCTGGGAGATTACGGAACTGATTAACGGCACTACCTATGCTGGAGATGGGAGCAGACGATGCAACTCAAAGTTTACAATTCGCTTACCCGCAGGAAGGAACTATTCACCGTATCCCCAGACTGCGCAAGTCAAGATGTTCGTGTGTGGGCCCACTGTGTACGACTTCCCTCACTTGGGGCACGCTAGAACATATCTTGCCTTTGATACGATTACTCGTTACCTGAAGTTCTTGGGTTACAGAATCCAATACCTCATGAATATCACAGATGTAGCTGAGCGAGTCGTTCAACGAGCCGAGCAGCTAAAACGAGACCCTCTCGACCTCGCCCGAGAATACGAACGCGCATTTTTGGAAGACATGGAGTCTCTTGGAGTAACACAGGTTGATCGGTTCGAAAGAGCTTCCGAAGCTATTCCGAAAATGATCGCGCAAGTAACCGGCCTAATCGACAGGGGAATAGCATACGAAACAGAGACCGGCGTCTACTTCGAGGTCGACAAGTTCCCCACATTTGGCCAACTCTCCGGCCTAACCCACGAAGAACTGGGCTTGCGAAGGCTTGAACTATGTTCTTCGAAGCGAAAGCCCGAGGATTTCTCATTGTGGAGAAAGTATGAGAAAGGACTCGCTTGGGATTCGCCTTGGGGACGAGGCAGGCCGGGATGGCACATTGAGGACACAGCCGTATCGATGGGGCAATTCGGAAATAGCTATGACATCCATGGTGGTGCCTCAGAACTGATTTTTCCACACCATGAAGCTGAGATCGCGCAGGCAGAAGCCCTGACCGGGAAGATCCCGTTTGTGCGTTACTGGCTCCACACGGGTTTGTTGAACGTAGCGGGTCGTAAGATGAGTAAATCATTGGGTAACGTAATCCGTATTCGGGACGCCCTCCGAGATCACACCGCACCGGAAATCAGATTCTACTTTGAATCGGTACATTACAGGCAACCTATGGTATTTTCAAACAGCGGATTGATCAAGACCAAACGTAAGCTCGATCGTCTCTTGAAAAATTTCAACTCATTCTTAGACGCAAAACCCGCCGCGGATCTAAAGGCGAGAAACCCGCCCGCAAAACTGGTCAGATACAAGTCAGCATTCACACGCCATATGAACAATGACTTCGATACACCCGGAGCACTGAACGTCCTAACAGAATTCGCTGACGAGCTCGCAAGAGTCGGTCCGACTCTCAATCAAGGAACGAAAACAGAGTTCGAAAAAACATTTCGAAGTCTGGCAGGGGTGCTTGGCCTACTCACCTAGATCCAACCTAATAGAGCCAAGCACGAAGCGGATGCCTCGCTTCCTTGAGGACGAAGCGAAATGCTTCCTTCCCGGTATCGAAATAATACCATTCATCCTTTCCTCCAGCAACATGCTTCCGTAACTTGGGATTCCACAATTTATCGCAGATATTCACACAGTAACTGCCCCTGAAGATGCCCACAAAGACGAAACCTCCGTTTACATGATTCTCCAGATTCCCGTCTGCACGCACTCCTTCGTCCTCATCTAAGGCTTCGATGAAGTCTAACAGATCCTTCTCATTTCTGATTGGACGCTCAGAGTACACTCCTACCCTTGAAGTCCGCTTTCCACCGTCTCTCATCAACGACTACCCGAAGTTTCCAATGTTAATAGAACACTCAAATCTACTTTTTGAGTCAACCATAAACGGGGTCACGGACGAGACAGAATCAAGGAAGTTCGCTGATTGTCGTCAATTTTAGTCCTTTACGATGGCAACAGGATAGAGACAAGGCTATTCCGGACAAATTTTCGCGCATTGGCTTTGGACAGACACGGTCCTGACTTATTACTCGTAGGCAACGGGGGAAAGGTCATAAGAATCCGGGAGGGCGAAATACACAGACTCAATCCAAACACCAAGCACAACCTCCGCGCAATATCAGTAAACCCAACCAACGACTCAGCCTTGATAGTGGGAAATGCGGGTACGGCCCTACTGCTTGATGAGGATGGAAATTTCAGAAAGTTAAGCACCTTAACTAACGAAAATCTTCGTACCGTAGCCTGGAATCCGAAAGGCGATCTAGCAGTGATCGCTGGAAACAACGGGGCATTAATGAAATACTACGACAACCACATAGAAACGATTGACAATGGCAGAGCAAATCTCCGTGATATCTCTTGGCGACACTCCTCTGATCAAGCACTCGTAGCCTCCAACTGCTTCGCTGAAGAATTCATCCCTTCCCCCAACCTCTTCACTTACGAAACAAAATCAAACGTTCTGAGAGGCGCCAACGAAGGGCGCTCAGACCTAATCGGTATCGATTCGAAGCCAGATGATGCTTACGCTTTAGTGGTTGGGTATGATGTCGTTTGGCACAATGGACTAATCGCGAAATTCCAAGAAAACACATTGTCACCCATCAAATTCGAAAACAGCAGGGTCTACCCGGTTGCCGTAAGATGGGATCCGAAGGGTAAGGCCGCAGCCATCGCCACAGCAACAACGCAAGTAGGAACGGGGAACGGTCAACTCATCTTATGGGACGGGGAAAGGTTCACTTCGCTTTACAGCAGCAACGAATTCTTCTTCAGCCGTGTGTCCTGGGCCCCCGACGGGTCCAAACTTGCCGGAATCGCGTCGACAGATACTAGGACTTTCAACTGTTGAACAAACACGGTCACTCTACTTTTGGAATATACATTGCTAAGTCTTTTAACCAATGAAAACCGATATTTGCAATCGTCAAAAGCGTGAATCTGATGTCAAAGCCTGCCGTTTTTGTTAGGGAAGCAACCGGACTCGTTCGATCCATGTCCGCGTGGGATATGCTCTTTCTCAACATAGTCTCTTTCGGGGGAGCTTGGTCGATAATCTACGCGCTGGAATACGCCCCACTTTACGGCGGTAATGTGCTCGCTAGCCTAGTGCTCACTGCACCTGGAATCCTCGCATTGCTCGGCGTGTATTACATTTTCCAAGTGAGCATGCCTAGATCTGGGGGAGATTACGTTTTCATTAGCCGAATCATCCACCCGGCAGTTGGTCTTGCAGCCAACTTTGCGGGTTACACTTTCTTCCTCTGGTTCTGGATTGGTGATGCAGCGGACGTTTTCTCAAGCCAAGGACTTGCCCAGACTCTAAGCGTGTATGGGTCTTTGACTGGACAGCAGTGGGCTACTAATGCCGCGGGAACCTTCACACCTTTGACCACCTTCCTGGTAGGCACCGTTGCCATCATCATTTTCACTTTGATCGTTATGTTCAGTACAAAGTTATACTTTCGAATTCAGAACGTCTGCATGATAATAGCGATAGCAGCTATCGTGATAATCGTTGCCTTATTGGCCAGTACCAATCCCACCTCCTTTGCTACAGTATTCAACAACTACGCTACTTCACAAGGTGTGTCAATGAGTGAAGGTGCCTATGCGAACTTTACCGCCACCGGCACGTCGTACTGGGGAGGTTCGGTTCCAACGGATATTATGTCGACCTTCACCTTGGTGCCTCTCTGGTTCACTGTTCTGTTCTGGGTATATGTTTCAAATTACTTAGCTGGTGAACTCAAGAGCGCTAGGTCTAGCGCGAAGACAGCGTTGTTTGGTAGTTTCGCAATTATATTCATCACTACCGCGGCCGTCCTCGGATTAGCCTACAACAATTTGGGGCCAGAATTTCTAACCGGTGCGGGGTACTACGCTTTCGGGTACGTTACGAACCCCCTACCGGTCATACCTAACCTCACTCTTTTCGCTTCGTTGCTAGCAAATAACCCGCTTCTCGTCTGGTTTATCGGAATTGGAGTAATTGCTGGATTTATCCTGGTTACGCCCCAATGTATGCTCTTGATGTCTAGAATCGTGTTTTCCTACTCCTTCGATCGACTCGCCCCTAGCCTATTCACAAACATTAACGAACGATTCCATACTCCAACCAACACAATCCTAGTCGCAGCTGTTGGAGGCGAAGTTTTCCTCGCGTTCCTGAGTGGCGTCGTAGGGCCCTCAACTTCAAACTACGCTTTTCTACTCTACTCATACGCTGGGCTAGCAGCAGTGGGCGTTACGTTTGTATTGGCCTCAATCTCCGCGATAGTGTTCCCCTACACGCGTAAGGAACTTTACGACACAGCCTGTCCGATCAAGAAAAAGATCGCCAAGATCCCGATCCTCTCTTGGCTGGGGATAATCGCTCTAGCTTACTCACTCATTACGATTGGATACTATTCATACAACTATGTGTTCTACTTCGGAGCGGGCACTTTAGCTGCAAATCTCTACTTCCCATTCTTAGGGGGAGTGATAGCCCTATTCGTAATTTGCCTAGCGTGGTTCTACGTAGCGAAGGTCTTCAGAAAACGTGAAGGCTTACCTTTCGAGAAAGCCTTTCAACAGATACCGCCCGAATGATCTGACCTAACCACCGCCGCCCAATCCAACCGTAGGAGAGCTGCGGCTCGTATGTCGAATTCCGTATTCGTACTTGGGGGAGGACGAATGGGAGAGGTCGCCGTCCGCGACCTCTGTAGATCAGGCGTAGTCGACGAAGTAATCATTGGCGATGTTGACATTACCAGAGCTGAGCATGCCAGGAGCGCTATTGCATCTAACAAAATTAGAACGGTGAAAGTTGACGCGACCGATCAAGCCAAACTGGCTGAGAAACTTAGCGAATCCCAGATCTTGATCAACGCCGTGTGGTACGAACACAATCTCGACGTGATGAAAGCCGCGATTCGGGCAAAGGTTCACTATAATGACCTTGGGGGCCTTTTTCACATGACGCGAAAACAAATGGAGCTACATCAGAATGCTGAGAACGCAGGCATCACCGCCGTTCTAGGTGGAGGAGAAAGCCCAGGAATCACTAACGTAATGGTCGCCCTATGCGCAAAGAGATTGGATAGCGTTAGGAAGATTAGAATCCGCGTTGGAGGGGTTGAAGCGCGAGGTGGATCAGTAGGGGACAGGTTGGGCTTTCCGTTTGCCGTTTCGACAATATTCGACGAGTATTCTAAGACGCCGGTAATGTACGTCGATTCGAAATTTCAGGAGGTCGCTCCCTTATCTGGAGATGAGGTGGTGGAGTTTAACGAACCGGTTGGTAGGAACATTTGCCACTACTCCATCCATTCCGAAATCGCAACGCTGCCGCTGAATTTCAAGCAAGTTACAGATGTGGACTTCAAGCTTGGTGTGTCTCCGAAACTGTTCAAAGCCATTAGGCCCATGATTGACGCGGGTTTAGACGATCCTGTTCCCATCGAAGTGAAGGGAGCGAAGGTTTCACCTCGCGACTTCGCCGTGGCCTATCTTCAATCGCGTTCTAGCAGTGAGGAACCAGAAAGGTGTGTTGCCCTAAGAACGATGGTTGAGGGCATGAAAGAAGGAAAAAGTCGGATTGTTACCTGTGACGTTGTAGGGAAACCGGATCCAGTATTTGGAGTGAAGAATGCGACCGCGCTTTTGACCGGTATAGGTGCGTCTATTGTTGCTCAGATGATAATGACGGGAGCAATAACAAAGAAAGGGGTGTTTGCTCCCGAGGCCTGCGTTCCCCCCGACGGAATGCTTTCCGAACTAGAAAAGCGGAACATCGAAACCTCGATCACGGTTACCTGAAGAGAACGGGGAACAGACTTGCCGGGATTCCAAATTAGGGCGGCCGAAGCAACTGATCTTCAACACATTGTAAGCTTCCTAAACGGTAACGGTTTACCAACGATTGGAGTCGAAAGTTGCTACTCGAACTTTCTTATCGCAACAGATGCGAAGGGCGTCTGGTACGGAATCGCAGGGGTTGAACTGTACGGCCAGTGTGCATTACTTCGTTCGGTTGCCGTTGACGAGAGCTCTAGAGGAATGGGATACGGCAAAGCATTGGTCAATGCCGCCCTGTCAAACGCCAGGCAAAATGGAGTCCGCGACGTTTACCTGCTGACGGAGAACGCATCCAAATATTTCGAGAAACTCGGATTCACTATAACGGACCGAAATAGCATCGATGAGGTGGTTAAAGAGTCGCAAGAGTTCGGAGCGTGCTGTGCCACGGCTTTGGCAATGCGCAAAACCATCTGACCCCTTTCGACTCACGCAGAAACTCAAAATCCTAGCTGGAGTGTACTTCGCTAGGAAACGGGTTTTGCAGTCTAAAGTTATATTGCGCATTTCCAGACTCTTGCGGAGTCGAAGCAAACCATCCAATTCGGGGGAAAAAGATGCCCTCAAAAGACCAAGACATTTTCTATTTGAAACTGCAATGGATTTCCGCGAGGGATGATACCGAGCGGAAAAACTTAGCTGAGAAGATACGACAGCGTTTGACTGAGAAAAACCCGAGCACAAGTAAGTAGGACTACAGCGATTGCCAACGTCTGTCCGTCCGTTTACAGTTAAACTACTTGTGGCCCTAGACGTGTTGCTAGGTGCACTTGCGCTTCTACCGCTACTCGTTCCACAGACGCGGGCATTTCCAAGATTTGGCATCATCAACGATCTGGGGTCACTAGTCTTCACGATGATCTGCTTCATTTTGGCGTATGGACTGTGGAGTCAGAGAAGGTGGGCTTGGGTATCTTCCATGGTCTTCGCGATTCTCGGCATAGCCGTTCTCATATTCATACTGTTTGTGAGGCCGCGTGCGGGCGAGTTCGTTTCATTGGTCATGGACTTGATAATCTTGTACTTACTTATGCAACCCGAAGTGCAACGCTATTCCGGCAAACTCTCGGGTCCGCGCCAGGTCTCCGCTTGACCGAAGACGAGGTAAGTGTGATGCTCAGCTATCTAATTGAGAATGTGGGTTCATGAGGGACTTAGTCAATCTAGACGCGATTAAAGACGCCAGCCGTAGAATCGCGGGCGTAGCATACAAGACCCCTTTGTACCATTCTCCGGGTCTTAGCAATCTCACCGGCGCAAAGGTATACCTGAAACTCGAGTCGTATCAACCAACACGGGTCTTCAAAGTCCGAGGCGCGGCAAATAAGATCCTGAAACTTTCCGAAGAGGAACGGAAACGAGGGCTCGTCGCGGCCTCATCCGGGAATCATGGGCTTGCAGTTTCATATCTCGCAAAATTGACGGGAACCAAGGCAACGATAGTGGTGCCAACTACTGCGGTAGAAGAGAAGGTAAAGGCGATTGAAGAGTACGGGGGGACAGTTATCAAGCATGGACTGTTTCACGATGAGCGCTACGAGAAGGCATTTGAGATTCAGAAAAGGACGGGAGGCGTTCTTATTCCGCCCTTCGACGATCCGGAGATAATTGCGGGACAGGGAACCATTGGACTGGAAATCCATCAGGACTTGCCGACCGTAAATGCGGTTATTGTCCCTATTGGTGGGGGCGGACTCATTTCCGGAATCGCTACAGCATTGAAGAGCTTGACGCCGGAAACGAAGGTCTTCGGGGTGGAGCCTGAGAAGGCTTCGTCGATGTACCGTTCAATCAAGGACGGGAAGATTACTCGGCTAACAGACACAACCTCCATCGCGGATGGTTTAGCAACGCGCGAACCAGGGGTGCTCACGTTCGAATGCGCAAAGCGTTACGTGGATGAAATTCTTCTGGTGCGTGAAGAGGAGATCGAAAAAGCCGTTTTCACTGTCATGCGAGAGTGTCATCTGGTCATTGAACCGTCGGCAGCAGCGGCCGTCGCCGCTCTCGTGCAGAAAACCGATTTCAGACCAGGTTCTGAGATCGTGGTGGTTGTGAGTGGGGGAAATATCTCTCTTAAACTACTGTCCAAGATTCTGTCGAAGTATGGCTAACCTTTGAACCCTATTTGAAACATATTCTCGAGATCGTAGTTACTGTACGACTTGAATGCGATCAGCGTCATCGTTCGCGTTATGCCCTTTACCTTGGCAAACCTTTCTGTGACAACCCCCGCTAGGTCTTCAGCTTCTTTCACGCGGACTATCGCGACGAGGTCGAAGTCGCCAGCGATTGAGTAAACCTCGGTTACGGAGGTGATTGTGAGTAACTCATTGGGTATCGCGGCGATGCGGTCTCTTTCTGCATTCATCATGACGAATGCTGTAATCACATGCGGCACCTTGCTCCTACGTCGGTCGCGTCATGTTCTTAAATTCTAGGTATTCTGTTTCATCTGGAATAGCGCTCATACTTTCTTCTCGAACACTAAACAATGGTTGCCCCACGGGCTCCTTCTGAAATGCTGTTTCTTTGCGACTGAGAATTGGTAGGGTTCATACGGTATGTAGGAACTTAGAATCTTCGCTCCAAGTGCCGCCGCTATTTCCTGCGCACTCTCCATCGACTTTGACACAGGGCCAGTGAGAATTGTTAGACTACTTTGAGGTTCTTTGAATCTTATTTCTGGCCTCGTTACTAGGAAAGCATAGTCTTCAGAATCATAAAGTTCACCTCGTCTTTCCAATTGTCTAAGTAGTCTTTCCGAGCTTTTCATGAAATACCAATCACGTGCAATGTAACCGTTCGTCTTGGCGATGTAGTTCGAGCTCAGTAACGAGCGTAAGCGGGCGGTAGACACGGAATTCGGTTTGGTTTTCCTATTCTTCGAGATTTTGAGACGGCGGGAGATGTGAGCAGCTTCGGAGACCTGCTTGAAACCCCCTTTTTCGCAAGCCCTTATCGACGCCTGGTTCGTAGACAACGTCCATAGTCTCAATGAGTTGATTCCTTCGCCCCTCGCGTACTCGAGAATTCGACGTTGAAGGAAGATGGCTACTCCTTGCCGGCGCCAACCCGGGTCGGTGCGTGCCATGCTTAGCCATCCGCTGCCGTCGAGGCACTTATCGAGGAGCGTCATGCCCACAAGTTCGTTTCCATACCAAGCCAAGAAGAGTCGGCCACGCGCAGCAGCTCTGGGAAGTATTCTGAGCACATAGTCTGATGGGCCAACGGCTCGGCGGCAGAGCCTAGCTACCGAGTGCAGGTCGGATGGTGTCGCAATTGTGGAGTTGAACAGAGCTGGCCTCGTCTGAAACGCACCGTATTGTATTACGCTGTGGCGACGTGAAGGAACACTTTCCGTCGTTGACCATGTTTTCGATTTTGCAGTATTCATTGGGTTGATGGGCCTTATCGTCCAGGGTCGACCAGACAGCAGTTTGGATTCCCTTGCGTCTAAAGTATAAGCCAACAGTCCCACCACCGATTCCGATGGCCTTCGCGTCCAGCCCACGCAGCTGTTTCAACGCAGCCTTCAATCTTACTACGATCGGGCTGTCCATAGGGGTGGGGTTCGTGTTCTGCTCATGTTGGATGGGGTTAACCTCGATAGTAGCTCCGGTTTCCTTTTCGAGCTTCATCCGAACAGATTCAACCTCTTTGAGAACGTCAACTAACGGATAGCGGGAGAACTCGACAGTCAAAATATTGAACGTCAACGCCAGGAACGGTATTTACGTTGTCAACGTTCGCATCGCATTTCGTGGGTTCGAAGGTTGATGATTCTGGTTCAAATAAGGAATCTTTGGCGGAGTACTTAGAATGTAGCATCTCGTCGAGTTGAATGGCGAACTTCATAGCTACGCGGCGGGCGTTCAATCCTTTTTCAGGCGTACTCCCATGAACTTGCTTGCCTGTCGTCGTTATCTTCAGCCATAGAATGCTCTTTTCCGCAATTTCAATCTCTGATCCGTCCGGCTTTCCAGTGTCGGGTACCAGCGCTATGTCGGTTGGCTTGAATACGCCCCTTTCAAGAAGCGGAATCACCCCGTACTTGCTCCCCGACTCTTCGTCAGATACAAGAGCAAGGCCGAGGGTCATTTTGGGTTTAATCCCTAACGTCTTGATTGCTTTCAACGTGAATAGGGTTGAACCAACCGCTTGCCCATTGTCTTCTGAGCCCCTTCCGAAAATCTTTCCGTCTTTCACGACCGGGACATAGGGGTCTGTTGTCCAGAGTTCACGTGAGCCCTCAGGGACTGTGTCCAAGTGCGCGGCCAACCAGAGAGTCCGCCCTTTATCTTCACCTTCGATGGTCGTCGTCAGGTTTACCCGAACTCCTTCGGGCACTCGACTGTCGGGAATATCGTACCTTGTTACCTTCAACCCAAGGTCTTCAAGCCATTTCTTCACGAAGAGGGCACGAGCGTATTCGCCCTTACCTCCTCCATCCGGGTTTACGGCCTTGATCTGTAGCATGTCCACCATGAATCTCGTAAGCTCATCATGAGACTGGTCGATCCAACGCATCGCATCAGCTGTGTTCGCCATCGGATATCAGCTTAGTTGAATTGAGGTTGGCCTTCGACCAAAAGATAAAGCTTGACTACCGCAACCCAATTGCCAATTAGCAAAGCCTTCTGCACGAGTGGTTAGGTTTGACTTTGTTTGACCGGTCAGCACCCTACTATGACATCATCTACGATGCCGCAGGGAAGAATTACAAAGAAGAATCCAAGCGGCTGAACAAATTAATTCGACGACACAAAAAATCACAAGGCAACGCACTACTCGATGTCGCATGCGGGACGGGCCGACACATTTCATATCTAAAGTCATCTTATTCCGTCGAGGGCCTAGATCTTGATCCTGGGCTACTTGCGATAGCCAAGAAAAGGAATCCGGAAATTCATTTCCATAGAGGCAACATGCTCACATTCGCCCTCCGTAAAGAGTTCGATATTGTTACCTGCCTATTCAGTGCGGTCGGCTACATGACGACGCTTCGGAAACTCCGGCGAGCGGTGAGAAACATGAGCCTTCACCTTAAGCCGGGAGGTGTCTTGATAGTTGAGCCCTGGATAACCCCACGCAATGTCATTAGAGGAAAAATACACGCTGTATTCGTGAATGAACCCAAACTAAAGATTGCACGGATTGACAAATCAATGGTTCGAGGCCGCATCTCGACATTGGACTTTCAGTACTTGATAGCGACGCAACAGGACACGCAATATCTCAGGGAACGTGAGGAGTTTGGACTCTTCACGCATTCCGAGTACATGAACGCGTTTCGACTAGCCGGTTTGAAGGTAACCCACTATGACAAGGGTCTCATCGGAAGAGGACTCTACGTTGGAATCAAAATCGGGTGACGTACAGCTTAAAACCCGAAAACCAGGCACTGAAAGCAAGATCGTTCAAATATCATCAGGATTATTCTCATTGCCACTAGGCTAGTGCTTCACTGTGACTGGCCAATTCAACCTAGAATCTCTCAAGAACAGGCTATTGCCTCAGAATTCTGTTCCTGAGGCAGGGGAAGGGCCTCCTGTAGCCGCCGTTGCGATAATCATCAATCCAAATGATCGTGGCGGCTCAGTACTTTTCATCAAGAGGACCGAGCGAAGAGGAGATCCTTGGTCGGGGCAGATCGCGTTCCCTGGTGGACGCAAATCGTCTGCGGACAAGGGCTTGGTTGAAACAGCGGTCCGAGAGACACGGGAGGAGATTGGATTACAACTCAGCGGCCACGAATTACTTGGTAGTCTTTCAATCGTCACTACGAGATCAAGGCGGATGCGGGTGTTGCCTTTCGTCTTTCAACTCAAGTCAACCGTAAGTATTCGTGTAAGCGAGGAAGTCGCTGAAACCTTCTGGGTACCGTTGAGTGATCTTGGCAGACTTGAGGTGGAGAGTCGAGAGGTTAAGGCAGACGAAGGTACTCTTTCAGCTGACTCGTATGTCTATCAGGGTCACGTGATATGGGGATTAACCTTCAGAATAATCAACCTGCTTCTGCATAGAGAAACCCAGAGCAAATCGTGAAAGCAAGCGGAACTGAAAAGCCTGATAAGAACTTCCTGCTCACTCAGACTAGGAGCTAACTTATGAGCCCAATACCACGTGACTTCGTCGGATATGGGAAATCTCGTCCTAAGGTGCGTTGGCCCAAGGGCGCCAAACTTGCACTAACGTTCGCTATCAACTACGAGGCCGGCGGCGAACGCGCCTTGGGTTTTGGAGATCAAGGCCCTGAAACTTTCGGTGAATTTCCGTCGTATGGGACGCCGCCAAAGCGCGACTTAACAATTGAATCTATCTTCGAATATGAAACACGCGTCGCGATATGGCGAATCCTCAGAACCTTTGCCAAGCACAATGCAAAGACTACGTTCTTCGCAACCGCAAAGACATTGGAAACGAACCGGGAGGCGGCGAAAGAGATAGTCGGCGAAGGGCATGAGATCTGCAGCCACGGTTACAGGTGGGTAGAACACTTCACCCTGTCCAGGGAAGAAGAGCGCGAGGCTATCCGGAATGCTGTAGCGTCGATTCAGAAGATAACGGGCCAGAGACCTGTAGGCTGGTATTGCAGAGAGCCCAGCGAAAACACCATTGAGCTTCTCGCCGAAGAGGGAGGGTTCCTATACGATTCCGATGTCTACAACGACGACATCCCATACTATGTGAACGTCAGCGGCAAGAATTTTCTCCTCATTCCCTACACACCTGACGTGAATGATTTTCACTACTTTTCGAACCGGTTCAGCAACGCCGAGGAGTTCTATCAGTATCTGAAGGACTCCTTCGACCAGACGTACGATGAGGGTAGAGAAAACCCTACGATGATGAACGTTGGTTTGCACGTTAGAATTTCCGGCAGACCAGGCAGGACCGTTGCGGTAGACAGGTTCCTCAGATACGTGAAAGCGAAACCGAAGGTTTGGATCGCCCGCAGAATCGACATCGCTAAGTGGTGGCTGGAGAACTACAAACCATAAACCCACTCTAGCGCCGCTGGAAACTCCGAAAAGATTCTAACAAAATAAGAATTAATGAGTGAAACGAGAGCAGGGGCGGAATCAACCGCCTCCCGTGGCAGCTTATGCTACCATTTCCTCTTGTCTAACGTTCTTGTCGTGCTCCTTACCTAAACTCATCTTAACCTTGCGTTTCTTAGCCAACCTCAAACACCTCCACAAATCTTCTGGAAGCGTCTATGTTGGGTCACAATATTTAACAGCGGCTGGAGAAAAAGTAAGAAATGTATAATGTTCCTAATTTCTACCTGGTAGAGTGAGGTTTGATTCAAACCGCCGGTATTAGCGTAATGAACTTCCAGTGAGGTCCTACTAACCGTCAAGTATGCCAGCCGGACACGAGGTGCTGGGGCGTTATACTTTTTCTACTGAGTAGAACTAGTTGGGGATCCTTCCACAAGTTCCACCTAAATTTAACACGTTTCAGCGCGGAAGTCGTTTTCGAGTCGAGTGTGAATGTTAGGCGACCAGCATAGGGCATGGGACATGCAGTTCAAGTGTGGTTTTTGCGGGTTTGTTTACAAGGAATTCGAGGAAGCAGAAGCATGCGAATTAAATTGTGTTACTCATGCACTTGCATCAGTAGAGATGAAAGAACGCCGATTGCAGATAGCTAGCAACTAGCGCGACGGCACCGCAGTTCATTAATTCTGCCGCCTGTTACGGCATCTTCTTTTGTGACTAACTACGTCTTCTTCTTTTTCACGGGAACTTGAACTTCCGCGTTGGCCCAAGCGCGAGGGTTGCGCCATGGGTTTCCATTGTATATTTCTCGGCCTTGGACAGAGTCTTTGAACCCTGCATACCTCAACCATCCGTAGATTCCCGAGTAGACCAGGCGGGGTGAGACCTTGTCAGGGTTGAATGTGACACTAGCAACCTTTTGTGCGGAAAGTGTCTTGACTTTAATTTTTCCTTCACTCTGTGCAGTTCCCTTGATTTGGAGGCAGGCTTCGGATCGGAGCTTGTTCATCGGCCTACGTCCACCTGGCTCATCTATGAAAAACAACATCCATTTCCCGGTTCGGAGCTTTCTCTTCTCCGCCCACTTTACAAGTTGGCTGAATTCAGACCGGAGCATATTGCTCTCATATGATCCGACTCGGAGCATAGATGCTACTTTGTACGCAGGAGCACGTTTAATCCGAATATCTACTGCCAAGCAGAATCACCAACGTACTTGGTCGAGGACGCTAATAATGTGTACGTAATCCGAGTTCAATTTCTCCATTACTTGTTTTGCTTGTCCGCTAGTTCTTGAAGAAGTTTGGCGTGTCGCTCCTCGTCGGTCATGATCTTATCGAAGGTCTTCCGAATTGATGTTAGCATTCGTATGTGGTTCTTTGAATCTTCAACAATCCCCGTGAGAGTTGACTTAACCTTCTTGTTCTCGCTTTCGTTTGCGAGTTTTGTGTAGCTGTCTATGATGTCTTGCTCCACCGCAAGCCAGTAACTGATGTTCTCGTCGATCACTCCATGATAGCCTGACTCAACGTCTTTCTCAGCTTTGACGGCTTGGTCTAAAGTTTCTATGTCTTTGATTATTCGTTCTCTACCTTTCTCACTCACGGGGAATCCCTCATAGCATGGTCACGGTAAATCGTCCGAACATTCAGATTAGGGTGTTGAACAAATTCCAGCGTAGGCATGGTGCCTTCCCTCAAGAGATCCTTCCCAACAACAACCATGGAACAAACCCCGTCAACAGACTCAGAAGCAGCAGTAGCAACGGTGAGATTGTTAGCCGCCACGAGGTTTTCATCCTCTCGCCATTCTCTGAGTGTTGGGAGACTGCGGTTATGATCTTGGAGAAGTATCCTACGGAGAGTGCGATGTTTAGGACGACGATTGCTGCGAGGGCGTAGAATGTGAGCTGATTGGTTGCAAAGAGCGCTTGAACTATGAGGAGTTCGCTCCAGAAAGTTCCGAAAGGAGGGACGCCTATCATACCGAGTGAGGATAACGCGAACATACTTCCTAGAAGCCTGTTTTGGCCGAAGAGCCCCTTTATCCCGCTCAACTCAGACTGTTCGTACTCCTCACCCTTCTCACCAGTCAGCATGAAGAAAGATGACTTCACCAGGCCTTGGTTCCAGAGGTGAAACAGAATCGCTACGATTCCGAGAGTTGAGAAAGTTGCGAGTGCAGCTAGCATGTAACCGACATGGGCTATGGAGCTGTATGACAATAGGCGCCTAATGTTACTCTGTCCCAACGCACCCAGATTTCCGATTAACATCGTAAGTATCGCGATGAGAACAAGCGCAAGCTGAAACGCGGCGGTCAGGTTGGGCGAAATTTGAACTTGGGGTATGATGAATGTTGGGTTAATGATTTTGATGAGTGCGAAGACCGCTGTCTCCGTAACGACTCCTGCCAACGTAGCGCTTACCGCCGTTGGAGCCGCAGAATATGCGTCAGGCAGCCACGTGTGTAGCGGAAATATGGCAGCTTCAACACCCAACCCGGCAAAGAGCATGGCTAAGCCGAATGTGGCCAGTCTCGGGTCGCTCTGAAACATCATGGGCAGGTCCTTGAGTTGAATACTTCCAGAGAGGGAGTAGATTATCGAAATACCGAAGAGCGCGATTAAACTCCCAGCGCCTGCGAGGAATAAGTACTTCAAAGCTGCCTCGAGTGAGATGGCGACTTTCTTCTTCCAAGCCACTAGGCCATACGCGGCGACGCTCATCCCCTCCCAGAAGAGGAACAGGGTCAGAAGATCGCCGGCCGCGATTATTCCAACGAGCGACAGCAACAGAATCAGGAGCAGTGAGAAGAAAGGCCCAACATTCTCGTTGAGGCCCAGAGTTCGCCATGAGAAAAAGGAGACGATTGTCCCAATGGCAAGAACCGTGAAAATTACGAAGACTCCAAACTTATCCACGATGTACAAGCTTGCTAGGTTCGATTCGATTGGGCGCAGGGATATCTCGCCCGCAATGCTCGCGGACCAGTTGACAAGTACATCAATGAGAGAAACGGCTAAGGCTGTGGTGCAAATGATTCCTCCCGCGTACACTCTCCACTTGTCGGTGTATTGTTTGGCCAAGTCGATTAGGAGGCAGGTCATGGCGCCGGCGAAGAGGATCTCCATGATGTCGGTTAACCACAAACTCATACACCCCACAATGCAACCAGTATGAGCAGAATTACCAACGCGGCTAACATCAAAATTCCATTTACGCCAAGCACACCCGTCTGGACATCGCCTGCTGCCCTCGCCGCTCGCGGCATAATTCTATCAGTTATACCGGAGTATACCATTCCGAAGGCATGCTGCAAAGCCGCCGCGAAGACGATGAACCCGTGGCCTATCGCAACATACGCCACATCGAAGTCTCTCAATCGCGTCTCATGTGGTGCCAGGTACTTTCGTCCGAGTACGAAGAAAGTCAAGGCTGCCGCGGCTAAGACAAGTGAGGTTTGCAGTAGTTCGTTGAGTGCGAAAGGTTGGTATCCGGAGCCACCGAATGGTAGTATAGCGTAGAGGAGCGGCGGATACACACCGATCGCGATGCAAAGCGCAGCGGCGCCAAGCATTCCGGCTTTCATTAACAGGGGGGGGTCACTGGCTTCAACTGTTCCAGGGCGGAGGAATGCGAAATATCCGAGTTTCAGAAATGAGAGGAACGTGCCAAATGATGCGATCTCAAGGAGTACGAAGAGCAGCGTGTTGCTTTGCTGGGCGGCCGTTACAACCATGCCCTTTGAGATGAAGCCGTTAAAGAGAGGCACTCCGGAAATTGAGAACGCGGCGATCCAGAACGCTATTGCGGTGACGGGCATTTTCCGCATGAGTCCACCCAACTTGTCCAGCGTGTTCTCACCGGTCTTCCAGATCACCACCCCGACAGTCATGAAGAGCAACGCCTTGTAGAGTATATGGTTGAATACGTGTGCCATTGCTCCGTCCAATGCAAGTTGGGCTATCTGCGTTGATATCCCCGGCCAACTTGCCAACCCAACACCAGCAACCATGTAACCTACCTGCGAAACGATGTGATAGGAGAGAAGCTTCCTCATGTTTGTCTGAAGAACCGCGAAACTCACTCCATACACAGCCATGACACCCCCCATCAGAGCCACGAGTTCCGTGCTGGGTTGCGCCCGCGCGAGGAGATACACGGCAGCTTTCGTCGTGTAGACGCTTAGGAAGACTGACGCAGCGATATGCGCCTTCGGGTAAGTGTCGGGAAGCCACGTGTGTAAGGGGATCATGCACACGTTGACGCCAATTCCAATGAGGATGAAGAGTGAAGGCCAGAACCCAGTGATTGGGCCGATGGCGGGGGTAGCTCCTTGGAGAACAAGTAGGGTGATGCCCGCCGCGAGCATCGCACCTCCGAAGCCATGGAAGAGTAAGTATCGGTACCCAGCCTGAACAGCCTCACCCCTCGCTTCCCATATCAGTAGTAACGATGTTACCGCCATAAGCTCCCAGAAGATTAGAAGGGTGATCCAGTCCCCCGCGAAGACAACACCCAGTGATGTTCCCGCGTACAGCATCGCAAAGATGTGCATCCAAGGTTTGGCGAATCCAGCCGCGTAGAGTACCGCCAGGAATGTGATTGTAGCAAAGATGACCCCCATCAAGTAAGATAGGTTGTCAACTTTCATCAGAACCAGCTGGTAGCCCATGAACGGTAAGGTCCATCCGGTTGAATGAGGCAAGGAGACTGTGTCGATCAGCGCGAGGGCCGCGACAGCTATGAGAAGTGCCTGTCGCACTCTTCCCCTGAATAGCCAAACTACCATTGGACCGCCAATTAGGAAGAAAATGAACGGCGGAACTGTAGCTCCCGCAGCAAAGCTTCCGGTGGCGACAATACCGGCCCCAGTAACTGCTGCGGCAATTCTTCCCGCTATCTGCAGCGGGCCGTACGGCATCGTCGTCCAGATGCCCAGCGCAACTGTCCCTGTCGCGGTTGCGATGATGGGACCGAGGAGGAAACCGCGAGCTTCAGCCCGAACTCCGTCGAATGGACCGAGGAAAGCTCGGAAGATGATTGGCATGAAGTAGGCGAGGTTCAACACTCCAGAGAGTACAAGTACGAAGAGAATCCACCAATATCCTCCATTCCACACCCCCACCGAGAGGTACCATTTCCCAACGAACCCGGCTAACGGAGGCAGTCCCGCCATACTCAATGTGGCTAGGAAGAACGCGAACATCGTTGCAGGCATTTTCCTACCAATCCCATCCAACTCAGAGACTTTCGTTTTCCCAGTCTCCACGGAGATTGCGCCAGCAACGAAGAACATCGTAAGTTTCCCGAACGCATGGGCTGCGATTAGGAAGACCGCGGCTATGACGGCTGCACTGCGACCGTCTACGCTGACGCCGAGGGGAGCGAGAACTGCGGCTGCGAGTATGATGTAACTCAGTTGGCTTATGGTGGAATATGCTAATCGCAACTTTAGGTTGTCTTGTGTCAGGGCGAATAAGGATCCAACAAGGATGGTTATGACTGCTGCCGCTATGACCAGGTTCTGGAGTCCAAGCGACTGCATCAAGTTCGGCCCATATAGAAACAGCAGCACTCTCAGAAGGCCGAATACTCCTGCCTTCACAACCGCAACCGCGTGAAGTAGTCCGCTTACCGGTGTGGGCGCTATCATTGCGCTTGGCAACCAACCGTGTTCCGGAACGAGGGCGGCTTTCACGCCGAAACCAACGAAGAGCAACACGAAGGCTACCCTGGCGAATTCCAAGGGGATGGAGCCCACCGTTTGGTTTCCTCCAGGCATGAACGTGATCGCTGACCCGCCCCCCGCCCCCAGCAGGGCTAGCATTCCGACGAGGACAGAGGCTCCTCCGCCGAGGGTGTAGATGAGGTATTTTCGGCCGGCCTTGAACGCCTCCTCAGTTTGATTGTGGACGACGAGAGGGTAGGTTGAGATGGTGAGGATTTCGTAGAAGATGAACAAAGTTAAGAGATTCGCGGCAACGGAGACACCCATCGTCGCTCCGATCACGAGCGCGAAGAACGCGAAGTAGCGACCCTGCGAATGCTCTTTCAACCCGCGCATGTAACCCGTAGAGTATACCGTCGTGATGATCCAAAGGAATGAGGCGAGACTCGCGAACATGAGTCCAAGCCCATCAGCCCACAGCACCAGTTGCAACTCAGGGTGAGACGACATGACCGCTAGAGTAACCGCCACGGTCTGGCCATTGAAGACCTGTGGAAGATTGAAGACCGCACAAAGGAAGGTCCCTACCGAGACGATCAGAGAGATTGATTCCCGTGCATTTGGATGATTTCTAAACGCGACGATTATCAGTGCGCCGAAAAATGGCAACCCCACTGTGCCTAGCAGAGCCATTTGATTGAAATCGATCAATGTCTAAGCCTCTTAATCTTCCAAGGATCCAAAGTTCCATACGCTCTGTGAACTAGCACGATGAGTGCAAGGCCAACTGCCTCGACACCCGCACCAACAACTATGGAAAAGAGAACGAGCGTGTTGGCCATCAGATTGGACACGTGGCCGAGGCCCGATGAGAATAGGGCGAGGTTAGCCCCGAATACGACGATTTGGAAGGAGACAATCGTCTTCAACAGATTCCGTGAATAGAACATTGAGAAGAGCCCTAGGAAGAATATGACCGTGGCCGCGGTTGCGAAAACCGTTTGATCAGATATCAAGCGCGTTCCTCCTTCGAAAGCAGGTTGACCACTCCGATCATTGCAGCCGCGAAAATGATGATGAGAATCAGCAAGTCCCACGGCCTGAACATCCAAACGAAAGCCAGAGTGCCTTCCGTTAACTGGGGTGCTGATTGTGGCAAGGACGATGGGCCGGAGAAGAGTGAGTAGGATGATGCGGCAACGATTAGGGACGTAATGGCTGCGAGCAGTGCAGCGAGCGTGCGATTGCCGATGTCTAGTTTCGATTCTCCCGTCATCAATACAACGGTCAGTAACATTACCGACATCGCACCGGCAAACATAGTGATGTGTAAGACCCCTATCACAACCCCTTGGTAGATTGTGAAGATGACACCTAGAATGAGGCTAGCGTAAAACAGCATGATGATTGTCACTGAGATGGATCTCGAGAAAATGGCGGCAATGATAGCGACTAGGAGAGCTGCGCAGAGGAGCAACGCTACTTCCGTCGCCAACCTTACCACCTCAACACCATGACTAACCCGAGTTGAATCAGACTCAATGGCGTAATCACCATCCAAAACAATCGAGCGGCCTGATCGATCCTGACTCGGGCTAAAGCCGTCTTTATGGTGAAAATTAGAAATCCAACTGCAAACAACTTGACGATGAAGTAGATGAAGTAAAGAATACTCTGAAGAGCCGGGTCAGCGAAAAGCACGGGACCAAGTGGGCCACCGAGGAATAGGCTCACCGCAAGCGCGGAAAGAAAGGCGTAACCTAACTCTTTTGTGAGCTTGATGTAAGCGAGTGGCCTGCCCGAGAATTCAGTCATCCAACCCCCAACAATCTCGGTCTTGGCGCTGGGAATATCGAACGGAGGTTTCTCCAATTCGGCTAAGGCTGCGACGATGAAGACACAGAAACTCAAGGGCGCCAGCACTATGAACCAAATATTCTGTTGCGCAGCAACAATGCCGCTGATCGACAGGCTGTGGGCCAATAGAGCTGGTGTTACTAAGGCGACGATTAATGGTACTTCATAGCCGGTGTACTGCACAACCAATCGTCCGATCGAAATTATGGCCCACCTTCCCCCTGCCGCGTAGCCCAACATAGTGGCCATGAGCGCGGAAAATCCGAGTATGAAGAGAACGAAGAGAAGGTCGTAGTCGTTACTGACGATTGCTTGCGATCCTAGTACCGGGATGAAGATGGTTCCGATTGCCGGTGCGGAAAAGAAGAGTGACGGGCCGAGTAAGAAAACGAATTTGTCAGCGACCTCCGGAATGATCTCCTCTTTCGAAGTAAGCTTGAAGAAGTCCGCTACCGGCTGTAGAATTCCGAACGGTCCCGCTAGAATAGGACCTCTCCGCGATTGCATACGCGCCTGTGTTTTCCGGTCGAGCCAATCGAAGATGAATCCTATCCAAACGAAAAATGTTAGGCCCGGAAACAGCAGAATTTCCAAGAGTTGGGTTGCAATCATTTAGGGCCTCAGGCCTCCGACGATCATAAGCCACCAGGTTACGACAAGAATTACGCTGGATCCACCCGCCAAGAAGAGTAACGGATAGAAGTAGGATGCGGCCGCAAAGGAGCCCGCGAGTAATAGGGCGAAGGCTTCCGCAATCATGAAGAGAGTTGCGTAAACGAATAGTTCGGAGCTGTACGTGCCTCGCGGGGCAATTTCTTCTTCACCACCGGTGAATGGTTGAAATTTGCCTCCCTTCCCCGAAGACCTCTTCCCTAGTCTTCCAACAAGTAGGTAGATGATTAGATCAGCGACGATGATTAAGAGTGGGCCGCCGACTGTCATGATGTCGAAGCCGGTCATTTCTCGACCGCTTTCCTCATGATGAGGTCGGCCTTGTTTGGCGTGGCAAGCTCGAATTGTTTCGTCATTTCCAAGGCTCTGAAGGCGCAGTTGTCGACGCATTCGCCACAGAAGATGCAGGTTGATAGGTCAAAGAGCGGGCGCTTGACTGGTAGTTCTCTGTCTCCTACCTTTCTGGTGCCCTTGTCAATCATTGTGATGACCCCCGCTGGGCAGACGACCGCACACACCTGGCAGCCCGTGCACCTCTCGGGATCAACGTCGAGTTTGCCGCGGAAGCGGTCGGGTAATTGGATTGGTTTGTAGGGGTAGGCTTCGGTGCTTGGTTTCTCGAGCATCTGCCGGAACATTTCCGGTATGGCTGCGCCAGGTCTTCTGCGTGGCAATTAGTGGGCTTCCTTGAATTTTGAGGGGTTTGGAGAGTTGAATCGGTTTGGGAAGTAGTGTTTGATTCCATACTGGCGAAGTTGTTCACCTGACCATGTCCACTGCTTGTGCGATTCTGTGTCGAGGAATGACATGCGGTCCATGCAGCCAAAACATGGGTCGATTGCTGTCAAGACCATTGGCAGGTCGGCAAGTGTCTGACCCTTCAAGAGTTCAAGGGCCGTTGGAATGTTGGCCATGGTTGGTTGTCTTGACTTGACACGGTCCGGGGTTCGGCCACCTGTTGATTTCACGTAGTAGAATATCTCGCCTCGTGGTGCTTCGCAGTGGGATGAATGTTCGCCCGCCGGGATGATGGGTGCGATCTTGACTCTAATCGGCCCCTCGGGAAGGTGCTTCACAGCGTAACTGATCATGTTCGCTGAAACGATTAGTTCGTCTAGGCGGAGGCGTAGTAGTGCACGGACGTCGCCTTCGGTGCGGGTTACGATGTCGAAAGGAACTTCGTCGTACGCTGCATAAGGGTCGTTTTGTCGAACGTCTTGTCGCAGCCCAACGTATCTTGCCATTGGGCCGACGGCGCAGAGTTTCTGAGCTGTTTCCTGATTTATCTTGTTGCCTACGTTTTCAGTCCGCGCTAGCATTGTCTCTTCGGTGTCGATAATCTCTCGGTAGTAGTGGGCTCGGTCGGTAATGAATTTCATACGTTCAACGATTCGATCTTCCATGTTCTCCGGCATGTCACGCCTTACGCCGCAGAACGCGTTCATTGATTTGTGGACTCGGTTTCCTGAAATGGCTTCTACTAAGTCCAGTATAACTTCTCGATCGTTCCAAACCCACATGAACAGAGTTTCGAACCCTGCCCAATGCCCCATTAGCCCCACCCAGAGCAGATGGCTATGAATTCTCTCCAGTTCGGCTATGATGAGGCGAATGTACTTCGCTCTTCTAGGAACTTCATAGATAGTTAGGCCTTCCACGGCTTGGCCATAGCAGAGGCTGTGAACGAAGCTGCAGATTCCGCAAGTACGTTCGAACATGTACATGTTCTGCACCCATGGGCGTGATTCTGCGGCTTTCTCGAGGCCCCTGTGTACGTATCCGATTCTAGGAATGACCTGGATGATCTTCTCCCCTTCGAGAATGAGTTTGAAGTACTCAGGTTCCTTCAGCGCTGGGTGGATGGGTCCGAAGGGAACGAGGTTCTCGACTGAAAACTCCATTAATCCTGCGGACTCTTCCCTACGCTTCGATTCATCGCTCATTTTTGTTCGACTTCCAAGTGTAATCGTTTTCGGATCTCCGCTGGCTTCGTAGTTTTCAGAAGAGGAGGAGGTAGGTCGTCGGGCCAGTTGTCTGGTAAAAGGAGTTTCTGGTTCATCCAAGGGTTTCCTGTAAATGTGACCCCAAACATGTCGTGAATTTCCATCTCATACAAAATCGCGCCGGGAATAATGCCAACGATTGAAGCGGCCGCTGACTGAGCCTTCGGCACGGTGCTCTTAACGTTGATCGTGTTCTTGTCCTGCGAAAAGTGATAGATGATTCCTATATTCTCGCCCAGATCTAGGCCTGTTATTGTTTGGAGGTGGAATATTCTGAGGTCGTTGACCAGGTGAGAGATGAAGTCCTTAATGTGATCTTGATTGACTTCAATGAAAGTTTCGCCTTTCCGTGGGACCGAGACTTTGCTGTTCGATTGAGATGCGTAGGTTTGGAGTTGCTCAAGCAAGTTTTCGCTCATTTTACTTCCCCCAGCAGTTTCAAGACTCCGTACATGATGGCTTCAGGCCGCGGTGGGCAGCCTGGGATGAACATGTCAACAGGTATGACATCCTGGATGCCCTGTCCGGCGTTGTAGCATCCCTTGAACACGCCGCCCGATACCGCGCATGCACCTAGAGCTATGACGTGCTTCGGTTCTGGCACCTGATCATAGACTCGCTTCAGCCGGTCCTTTGTTTGGGCGTTAACCGTTCCTGTTACTATTAGAACGTCGGCGTGTCGCGGGCTCGGCGCTAGAATCGCTCCGAATCTTTCAATATCGTAACGAGGTGTAAGGCTCGCGACCAGCTCTATGTCGCAGCCGTTGCATGAGGAGGCGTTTATGTGGTAAACCCATGGGGAACGTGTCCTCGCCCACTTGGTTAATCGCTCAAACAACTTTCCTTCACTCCTTCGCTAGCCTTGATCCAATAAACCTCGAAACGTAGTTCGCCGTGTCGCAAAGCTCGGGCGAGAGGTCGTCACCAAAGTCTGTTTCCTTTGGCTGAATCGCCAGAACCCACACTTTACACCCCATGAGAAGTCGTTCCGTTAGGACTTTGAGGGGGATTCCGTGGGTCGTGAAGAATGGATAGGTAGTTTCATCAATCGGCAGTAATTTCGTTTCGCCGGGTTTAGCCCCCATCTCGCACGCATCAATGAATACCACCTGCTTCGGACCGATTCTTGAGAGTTTAGTGATGGCGCGTTCTAGGTTATCTTCAGCGTCAAATAAGTAGACGTTACCAGACCGCACACCGCCACACGTCTTG
The DNA here is from genome assembly GCA_963733055.1 of Candidatus Bathyarchaeota archaeon. Taxonomy (GTDB): domain Archaea; phylum Thermoproteota; class Bathyarchaeia; order 40CM-2-53-6; family 40CM-2-53-6; genus FEN-987. The sequence goes on along the minus strand of CAVTBR010000001.1, from coordinate 737,271 downwards.
ATGATCCCCTTGATGATGCAGCTGCCGACATAATCGTCGCCGCGCAAGGGGTGGCCTAGGCCAACTAATGCAAGCTTTGATTCTGGTGAGCTCGAAGTGAGCACCTCGTTGAGTTGTGATTGCCATTGATGAACAGTCGAGGTCGTCTGGTTGGTAAGCTCTTGCGATTGCGTCACGTTCAGACGAACCTCAAAATGCGAATCTGAATTGGATTGTACTTAAGAGGTCAGAGTAGTTACCGTGCTTGGAAAAGAAAGAATATCTCTTGTCAAGTAGTGACATTATATTCGTTTTAGGAACCTATTTTCTTGCCCAAAACCCAACACATGGGTATCCGTTTCTTCAGATAACGCATGCGAAACCACATATTTGAGAGTCACATGAGGAGTGAAGGGCGCCTCGGCGCGTCGTGAACAATCAATTGCCATCAGAAATCAGTAGTATGACTTTCGTAAACCGGATCTTCCAAAACCTTGAACAAGCCAACGGCGCCGAAATTGAAGCGCTATATCATGACATTATGGGTGCGGGCGTGATTCTGCCGTCCGGAGAGGGGCGTTCGAAAGGGGCGCTTAGTATCGCGTGCAGTGAAATGGCTAAGATGAGTCGCGGTAAGCTCGTTCTGGATAGAGGAGATATCGGTTTTCCGGGCAGAACGATGATTGAAGCGGCTCCTATCTTGAAACAGAGATTCGGAGAGGTGTGCCTGCTGATCAATTCGGGGAGCGGAAAGTCCATGATGCCCCTTCTGGATGCTCAACAATTGGCAATGTACATTGCTCAGCATGGCAACCCGAGAGACTTTCGGATAGATGTGTTGACCTCGGAGCGGGACTCGCCAATCGGTAAGCTTGGGACCAAGTACGGCAATGTCCTCGTTCTGAAGGGGCGCGAACCCGATGAAGCGCCCACCGAGTCCAAGGAGTTTCGAACCGCGGGAATACTCGAAGACTTGTTTATACTTGGAACGGGAGTGCTCTTTCAGGCAATTGCTGAAGCTCTCAACGAAGAAGCTTCGGCGGAGACCGTCATAGGGCGATCCAAGCAAATCTTCACCGAAATAGGGGCCGTGGTGGACCAGATCGTCGCCTCAGATTTCTTCAAGTCACTTGTGGACGCGTTAGAGCAAAGGCGTTCATGTTTCTTCGTGGGGTTGGGCAGCGGCCGAGAAGTGGCACGCATGACGGCCGTTAGAATCGGGCATGTGAAACGGGCCATGGGGGACCAGATCTACGTTGCCGGAGAATCAAACACACCGGCACCGCGGGCAGGCGACGTACTGCTAGTGATCTCGAATAGTGGGGAGACGGAGATTGTTGCAGGGTGGTGCAAAAACTTCAAGCGCATGGGAGCCACCGTCGCCTCAATTGTCGGAAACCCCGACAGCACCATCGCCGCAACATCCGATCTCTCTTTCACGATAAAGGGCAACGGTGTGGAAGGAAAACCGAATAGCTTCTACATCAAAACCGCCTTCGCACTAAGCCCACTACCAATCTACCTTGTCGAGAAGGTTGGAGAACGGGGACTCAGACTACCGGAGTACATCCTCCGATGGCACCACTCGGTAACATCCTGAGTTAATCGAACGTCTTAGATCATGTCAATGTGGTCGGCTGGGAACCCCAGCTTGACCAACTCGTCTTTAACATGATTCCGATGATCCCCCTGAAGTAGAACCTCATTGCCCTTCGTCGTTCCTCCCGCACCGAACTTGCGCTTGAGTTCACGAGCAATGTCCGCAAGTCGCGCGTCCGGCAGACCTTGTATTATAGTCACGGGCTTGCGAAACCGCCTAAACTCCAATTTTACAACAATGCGAGCTTCACTACGGTCAAGCTCATCCAATGGGCTAAATCCAATATCATCCGGTTTCGACATGAACACTCAAGCCCGCACAAGGATTCGTGGAATATTGGGGTTTCCTTATTCGCGAGACTTAAGATCGCTGCCCCATTTATCCTGATTTGATATGTTCCTCGGTGGGAAACGCCCTTGCATTTTCTATAGATTTTGCATATTGTAAGTCGAACTTTGGTTGGGACCTTGAAACGGTCGATGTCATATACCCACTGTTAGGGACTGCTCTTATGTCCTCGAAACTGAGCATTCTCTCACGCAGGTGTAAAGAATGATCTTTTATCTGAATCAGTTAAGTTCGGTTTCGCAGACCAATCTTTCGCCAGACGTTGGCACAGCTGCTTGGATTTGGCTTCCACTGCTGTTTATAGTGGTACTTATCCTATGGCTTGTGAGCAAAAGCGCGAGAGTAGTTAGGCCCACGGAACGAGGCCTAGTGGAAAGATACGGTAAATATCATAAATTCGTTCAACCTGGCCTAACATTTCTCGGACCATTGATCGATCGCCTTATTCGCATTAACATCACCGAGCGCATGAGCCAAGTCCAACCTCAGCAGGTCATAACAAAGGATAAGGTAGTACTGAACGTCGATGCGGTTGTATTCTTCAAAGTCAAGCCTGACGAGCAGTCGGTTAAGGCCAGCGAGTACAACGTGAATAATTTCGAGGCACAGATCGAAATGCTCGCGCGCACCACTCTTCGAAACATCATTGGTACAATGGAAATGAGCGAAGCGAACATTGGCCGAGAGAAAATCAATGCAGAACTGAAGGATCAACTATCTCAGCAATCCGCCGACTGGGGGATTGAAATCATGCGTGCGGAGTTGAAAGACCTCCAGCCTCCCCCCGACATCCAAGAATCGATGAATAACGTCATCAAAGCCGACAACCTACGCTTAGCCGCTCAGAACCAAGCAAACGCTCGAAGAACTTGAGGCCGACGGCTTCAAGCGAGCCGCAATCAAGAACGCGGAAGGGAGTCAGCAGTCCGCAATTCTTGAAGCCGAGGGTCAACGGCAAGCGACGATAAAAATTGCTGAAGGCGACGCTGAAGCAACTAGGCTGCGTAACGAAGCGCTAACGACCTACTTCAAAGACACCGCGATCACCTTCAAGCAACTTGATACAATCGCGACATCCTTGAAGGACAACGCGAAGATCATTGTTCCACAAGGAAACGCAATTTCATTGATCCTGAGCGAACTAGAACACGCGCGACAGATGATCCCCGTACCTCTTGCAGGAACAACGAAGCAAGGCGACAAAACTTCACCTAAGTAGTCGTCTCGAACCGAAGGGGTGCAATCCCTTTCTCCTCTCTATTGTGCCATTAGCCTGACAGGGCCACAGACGGTGCTCCAACGTGTGCTGAGCCCATAGTCATTCGACGGCTACGGTGCGCACCGGCCGGAAGAGACTCTCGTAGTATTCGCGCATCCACGGGAGTATCTCGCGTCCTAGAAGGTTGAGAAATCGTTCTTCGATCGGACTCGCGCTGTGTATGTACACTCTATCGAAGCCCATTTTGAGGAATTCTCCAAGGCGTTTGATGATATCATCCGAATCGGTCGTGATGAGCCAGGATTCCTTGATCTTCTTCTCCTCTTCTGGTCCAACTAGGGCCTGAAGCTCCCTGGGATCCCAGACGTTTTCCCGTTTTTCTCTCGGTATCGCGGTGGTGGCCCAGAACATGGCTGATTTTAGTGCGCGGTTGTAGTCTATGTCGTAAGCGACTTTGAACTCCATGCTTTTGCTAAGTTTCGACGGGTCTCGTCCCACCCTTGTGGCTGCCCTCTCCATTGCGCTTACAATCTTTCTGAACCTGTCGAGTCCCCTAGGGTTGGTTAGGATGCCATCACAGAACTGTCCCGCAAGGCGGGCTATCCTTTCGTTGGAGGTGGCTAGGTAGACGGGGATCTTAGTCTTAGGTTTCGTGTACAGCTTCGCCTTGTTCAGGTGATAGTACTTCCCTTCGTAAGTTACAAAATCCCCCGCCCATAATTTCTGTATAATCTCAACTGCTTCCTGTAACCGCACGACCTTTTCCTCAAAACCAGGCCACTTGAATCCGAGCGGTGTTTCATTCATCGAGTGCCCTGTACCGAGTGTTACGAAGATTCGTCCGGGGTAGAGATTATCGAGGGTTGCGAACGCCTGCGCCACTATCGCGGGATGGTAACGGAAGAGGGGAGTTGTGACCGCTGTTCCAACTTCAACTTTCCTAGTCTTTTCGGCGGCGGACGCAAGCCATATCCATGGAAACCCTGACTGGCCGCCAGTGTCGCCCCATGGGTGAAAATGATCGCTGGTAACTATCATGTCGAAGCCTACGACCTCGGCATGCACCGCGTATTGGAGCAGGCGTTGAGGATCGTACTGTTCCTGAGCCGCCCAATAACCTAGCCGAAGCGTGGCAACCAACTATACGCGCCCTGAAGAACGTCTACTTACCGCAACCTTGGCTTAAAGTTTCCAGAATCACCCAGCAGCCACATTTCAATGATCAGAGATGTAATACGGCTCTGAGAAGATTTGGAATTCCACTCAACCAATCGAACCTTATTTCTGAGGCCGCCAACTCGAGTCTCTTGATTTCGTTTTCTCTGAGCCGCCAATCCACAGCTCCAGCCATATCAGCAACATGTTCGGGTCTCTTGGACCCGGGTATGGCAACCACGTTTGGTTTGCTTATCAACCAGTTCAACGCGACTTGCGAAACCGTTCTGTTGTGCTCGCTCGCTATTGATGAGAGTAATTGCAAGAAGTTAATCATTTTAGTCAAATTTTGGGATGAGAATCTCGGGTTGGCGGCCTGGACTAGGCTCGTTGGTCTAGTCTTAGGCGTGTACCTGCCCGTTAGCAAGGCGTGCGCCAATGGGCTGTATGCGATAACTGTAACATTAGAGCTCTGAGCGTAAGGGAGAAGGTCGCTCTCAATTTTTCTGTCGAGCAAGTTATACTTGACTTGGTTTGACGCCAGTTCTAGCGGCGACAGAGCCATCTGGGCCGCCTTAGTTCTCGCCAGATTGAAATTGCTAACGCCGACGCAACGCACCTTCCCAAGTTGTACGAGTTTTTTCATAGTTTTCATTGTATTGCGGATTGGGAAGAACGGATTTGGCCAGTGGATCTGATAAAGATCGATTACATCTACACCCAACCTGTATGCACTCCTATCCGCGCATCGAATGATTCCTCCGGATGTTAGATTCCAAGGCCATACCTTTGTGGCTATGACGACTTCGTCACGGTACCCTTTGATCGCCTCACCGATCAGTTGCTCGGATTTTCCTCTTCCATAAATCTCAGCTGTGTCTATGAAATTGATTCCAACTTCGAGAGCCTTTTGAAATGCTTCGAGCACCTCTTTCTTTCCGTAGTTTCGGTTCCACCCCCATTCGCGGCTTCCCCACTGCCAGGTACCAAGCCCGACGGCTGAGGTTTTGATTCCTGATTTACCGAGTTCCTTGAACTCCAAGAGTAACACTGAGTGATGGTCGCTTAGTTAACTGGAGGCAATGCTGCCCTTGACCCTAGCGTCTTGCTCAATTCTATTGAATGAAACAAAACCGAATACTAGCATGAACAAAGACGACGCTACCGCGGCGACATACTCGAGATTCAACGGAAAAATGGTAGACGTACCCAACGCTGCATGTCTCATCACGTCGTTTAGGTATGTGAATGGGATCACCATCGAGAAGTAGCGAACCGGAGTAGGGAGGACGGTGATCGGGAAGAGTGCACCTGTAAGAATCATGTACCCGAAGAAAATCAAGTTTCCAACCGAGTTGAAAGCCTTGATTCGCATAGTCAAACCCGCCATGAAAAGCCCGAAACCAATCAAACTGACCTCATAAAGTGCTAGAGAGACGAGAAAGAGCGCAGGGTTGAGAACGCTGACGGCGGTTCCGCCGAGCAGATAAAGTATCAAAGTCGTGTAACCGATGATGAGTGAGTCGGTCAAGAAGATTCTAGCCCACCGACCGAGGATCAGTGTGGCGCGGTTGGCGGGGGCGAGGAAGAATTGTTCCAATGTTCCAGATGTTTGTTCGTTTCTGACACTTTGACCAACTCCCCAGACCGAGGTGCTGAATAGTATGATGAAAATAAACCCGAAAAAGAAGTACGCCATCCCAGAGCCACCGCCAGGGACGTTGGACGCGGTTGAAGCGACCGGCGCGAAGAGGGTTACGCCTAGTGCGAAAAAGAAGAACCAGAGTGGGGTACTTACAAATTCCCCTATGAGCCATGCTGGATATCGGATGTAGGACCGGAGGTCTTTGAGGAAGGAGGCCTTGAATTCCTCAAATAACCTAAGAGAGTAACTAGTATTTCGAGAATTCACCGGTCACAGCCGCCCTTTTCTCAATCTTCCTGAACACACCGTAACCTATCAGTGGGTAAGCGAGAGCGAGGGTCAGAAGGATGAAAATGCTCCCATAGAGATTCACCAATGTCTGATTCGCTATTACGATTCGACGCATATCGTCGATCACATAGGTTTGAGGTAGTACACCTGAGAGGAATTGAACCCAATAGGGTAGAAAGGTTACCGGGTAATATGTTCCCGTTAAGGTGGCGAAAAGGAGGTTGGCTATCTGAATGAAGATGTAAGGTTCCTTGAAGCGCACCACAAAACCTGCAAAGAGAAATCCAATCCCGAACAACGGGATTAGTCCTAGTAGTAAGGTAAGAAACGCTGGAATTATGGTCAGGAAACTTGACGGGATCACGATGGCAACGGAAACGCCGACCACGATGAGGAAGAGTGCTGACGTGATCACGATGTCCGTCAGGCTCAGGCCTACAAGTAAGGTGAAACGGTTGACAGGTGCCAGAAAATTCTGTTCAAGGGTTCCCTTGATCTGTTCATCTCGTATGCCTGCTCCAACATCTTCAATGACAACCCAACTGGTCATCCAAACCGCGCTACCAAGGACCTCGTAAATGACTATGTTCGTCGTACCTGTTCGAGTTGCAAAGTATGATGCCGCATTGGTTCCTCCAACCGCGTTTCCCATTCCGAGAATTAGGAATGTGAAAAGGAAAGGCAACAGCAAGAAGATTAGGAATTCCCCCGGGTATCTGATGTGATGTTTCAGTCCCTTCCAAAAAATTGCGGCCAAAGCCTGTACATGAATCTTCACGCCTGAAGTTGTTCGCACTTAGTCTCTCAGGCTCCTGCCGGTTTCAGCTATGAAGACGTCTTCAAGGGTTGGTTCAATGAAGCTGACCTTTGTTATGGTGACTTGCTTACGGACGAGGAATTCGAGTATTCTTGGAAGAACCTCTTTACCTTTCTCGACGTGCACGCGAAGTAGTTGTGTTTCGCGTCCTTGATTGGGGGATGTGATTGCAACCTTTGATACTTCGCTGAAGGATTGAAGTGCATTTACTATCTGGTCAGTCATATTCCTGGCTTCGATCTCGATTATGTCTGAGCTTTTCACTTTCTGTTTCAGTTCTGATGGAGACCCTAGTATGACTATTTTTCCGTGGTCGATTATGGCGACTCGGTCGCTCAAGGCGTCGGCTTCTTCCATGTTGTGGGTGGTTAGGATGATTGCGTGCCCCTGCCGTTTCAGGTTCCTGATTATGTCGCGTATCAGGTGGGAGGATTGTGGGTCAAGGCTTGCGGTAGGTTCGTCGAATAGAAGCACGGGTGCCTCATTCAGTAACGCCTTTGCGAATGACAGTCGGATCCGCATGCCGGTTGAATAATTTTCAACTAGCGTGTCTTGGCGTTCGCTTAACCCAACCAGGTCAAGGAGTGAGTGGATGCGTTTCTTTGCGTAGGTGGAATCCATATGGTAAAGGGCGGCGAAGTACTCGAGGTTCTCCTGCCCCGTCAATTTCCAGTATAATGTTCGTTCCCCGGTTAGCATTACTCCCAGGTTCTCGCGGACTTTCTGTTGGTCTTTGGCAATGCTGAAGTTATTGATGTATGCGTCACCCGAGGTGGGTGTAATCAGAGTGCAGAGCATCTTGACGCTCGTGGTTTTGCCGGCGCCATTGGGGCCGAGTAGGCCAAAGATTTCACCTTTGGGCACGCTGAAGTCTATCGCGTCGACCGCTACGATCTTCTTCGAAACCTTCCGAAATACCCCTCCCTCTCGGGTTTCGAATGTTTTTGAGAGCTGTTTGACTTCGACTGGATTCATGCTAGGTCTACCTTATGGAGGAGAAGGCAACCACTTGGAATGTGGTTATTTAGGTTCGCTAGCCAGCCAGAAGTCCCGGCGCTTAGAAAACTGCTCTCCCCGGGGTAAGGCGTGTCGTGGCTCGACACACGAATATTTGTGGGCATGTATGGATCATTCTATGGAATTTTCCTATGGAAAAATCAAATATACAGACGGATGAGCCTCTAGGTATGTTGGGCTGTTTTCTTCTTGGTGTGGAGGTGAGTTCCTAATGGCCATGTACAAGTGTGCGTCGTGCGGGAAAGAGTCTAGCTCTGCGGGTATGTGTTGTGGGCAACAGATGAAGCAAATGTAACTTAGGAAGGCTTCGGGTAAAGAGCCTTCTTAAGCCTCTCATATTTCTCCGGATCTTCCCCAACGTCGATTGAGATAGTTTTTCCTCCGATGTATATTGGGACCCACTCCTCGTAGATCCGTTGTCCGCGAGCTTTTACGAAGCGCATAAGCCTCTTCTTTCGCCCCTCCTCGTCGATAAGCCGGATCTCGATGGCAAAATCCATCAGCGTTTCCAATCGTCTAAAAGTTTCTTCGTTAACGGTCCCGCTCGTTAGCGATATTCCTAACGCTCCTCCTCTCGACTTAACCTTCACGGCAGTGGATGCCAGGAACTGCACAACAACCTGCGGATCCTTGTAAGTGAACAGTGGCGTAACAGAATCGATGATGAATTTCGGACTCCCAAGTTTCGCTTTCGCGTTTACCAAGTCAGAAATCATGAGGCTTAACTCATTCAGGTCCGCACGGTTCTTCAGCGCATATTTCTCCTGACTGGGGGCGCCCGCGATTGAGCTGTAACAGTCAACAATTGTAACTAACCCTGCTCTTTCGTAATCGGGTAGTTTCTGCTGGTAGTAATCAGAAAAGGCGGTGCGAATGTTCGAAGGAAAGTCATCGAAGGCAAATAGGACTACGGGCCGACAGTTTCGGACGTAGAAGTCGGACCAAGCGTTAAATGACGGAGTCTTACCCGCTCCCGCTGGGCCAGTCATTATCAAAGCGTAGCTATCGGGCACCCACTGAATGAATTGGTCACAGTGGTTGCAAAAGTAAAAATCAGTTAACTCATCGTAAGCGGAAGGCTCGTTGCAGAGAGGACAAATCTTTACTGGCGATGCGGAAGCTGCGAACTCAAGTCACCTTCTTTATCGAGACGTCGTCCCCAATTGAGGCTTCGACACGATATACAGTTATGCTCGTTCTAATATTCGCGTGACCGATCGGTGGAGATTCGATTCAGTGAACTATGGATTACGTCGATTTGATTTCTGAATGATCAGCGTCGACTTAGTTACCATTGTACTCAAGCTCATCCTTGTGCCAATTTTCATCGCCGCGGTGACTCTCGCAGGTCGGCGCTGGGGGCTAACTGTCAGTGGTTGGCTTATCGGACTCCCATTAACTTCTGGACCGGTAGCTTTCTTCTTGGCTTTGGAGCAGGGATCAACCTTCGCCTCTGAGGCGTCTCAGTCCATAATGGTTGGAATCATGTCCGTATTTATTTTCTGCTTGGTCTACAGCTGGTCGGCAGCACGATTAACGGTGTTGCCGAGTTTGCTATTGGGGTTTGGAGCCTTTCTTGCATGCACGTATCTCCTACAAATGGCTAGTTTGTCGTTGGCGACCGGGTTCGCATTGTCAATACTCGTTCTACTGGTTTCTCTTCAATTGTTGCCGCGCGTACACAGCTTCAATGCGCGGGCGCTGAATTTACGGTGGGAGCTTCCCGCGCGAGTAGTTTCCGCTACTGCGCTCGTATTCTTGATCACCGGGGTTGCTCAGTCGCTTGGGCCGCAACTAACGGGGCTCATCTCCCCTTTTCCAGTGTATGCCGCAACGTTGGCTGCTTTCACTCATCGGTTTCAGGGCAGAGATCAGGCGGTGCTGCTCCTTAGGGGAGTCATTGCAGGTTCTTTCACGTTCATAGCGTTCTTTCTGGTAGTGTCCTTGACGCTGGTTGCATTGGGAGTAGCCGCATCCTTCCTGGCCGCTATTGGAGTGAGCTTACTAACGCACGCCGTCTCTCTTCGATTCCTGCGACGTGGAGGAGGATATTGCACCTAACGGAGCACTCGGTGCAGTTTTTCAATACGGTTGAGAGTACTTACTCGTGGTTTTCCCAACTCTTTTATCATTAATCCACAACACAGTGATTCTTCTGTGAATCGATTTGCGGAACTTGACAATTTTCGCATGTTTCCTCGTGGTCGTCGCATTGGTATTGGCAGGCAAATCTTTCGTGTTCGCCTCCCCCGTGCCAAATTATTATGGTGGAGCAGGAGGGACGATAAGTGGGACGGTGATTGGGCCGACCGGGATGGTTGTCGATTGGACTCAAATCTCAGCGGTTAGTGGCAATCAGACTTTCGAAGCTTTTTCAGGTTTTAGTGGGTTCTATTTGATGCGGGTTCCAGCTGGAACATACAATGTCTCCGTATACGATCCCTACAGCCCCCAGTATTGGGCTCCGAACGCTAACGTAAATGTAACAGATGGTTCTTCGAGCACTGTCAATTTCTACTTACAGCAACAGCCTTCTTCGGCTGTACCAGAATTTCAACCCAACCTGTCGGTCTTCGTAGTCGTTTTAGTGATCGGGGCAACCTGCTTCGTCTCAAGACGTCTAAAACGCTGAACCGTTTAGTTATCCTGTCTTCGAGGCTACGACTCTTATCGGCTGTTCCTTCGGGTTTTCAAGAATCTTGAAGCCAGCGTTAATGTCCTCAAGACTAACCTTGTGCGTAACGGAATGTGAGAGATCTAATTTCCTGGTCCTGACGAGATCGATCAGTATTATCAGGTCGCTTTTCAAATGGTCATCAACACCGACTATTTCCATCTCCTTACCGATCAGGCTCTCGTAGGGGGAGATGGTCACTGATTTGGCGCCTATGCCAACCACAACTAACCTACCTCCCTTTGCTACAAGATTGATGCCCTGTCGGATAGTATTCTCATGTCCTACGAAATCGACTACCACATCCGCGAACCTGCCGTGTGATAATCTTCTCATCGCTTCAGTCGCATCTTGGTGTTCAACATTTACAGTGTCGGTTGCCCCAAGCCGTTTGGCGTGCTTTAGTTTCCAGTCGAATCGATCCACGGCAACGACCTGGCTTGCATGGAAAATCTTTCTGGCGAGTTGAACCGCGTGCATGCCAAGACCACCAATTCCAATGATTGCTACGGTTTCTCCACGCTTCAACCGTCCCCTTTTGAGAGCGTGGTACGCAGTCGAGACCGCACAACCTATGATCGCGCCTTGATCGAACGGTATCCTTTCAGGCAATCGTACTGTGCTTGAGGCTGGGACGCGGGAGTATTCGGCGAATCCGCCGTCAACATCCTTTCCTATCATCCCATACTTGATACACAAGTTTTCCCTGTTCGTGAGACAATACCTGCATCGACCACAGCTTGACACATAGTGAACAAGCACCGGGTCGCCTATCTCCAAGCCCTTAACCCGGGTTCCTTTCTCAACGACTACTCCTGCAATCTCATGCCCCAGAATGATTGGTAGCTTCGCTACGGGTGCAACACCATCACGGTAGTTTATGTCGGAGTGACAGATTCCGCTAGCCCGGACATCTACCAAAACATCCAAAGCCGTGATCTTGGGGATTGGAACCTGATCCAGACTCAGTTTCTCATGAATCCTATGAAGTCTGGCGGCCTTCATCCAACCTACCAAATTACATTGACTTCATTTGCTCGATTTCCCTCTTTTGGGGCCTACCCTAACTCTCGTGAAGTAAACGGTTACGAAGACGCATATTGACGCCAGCATGAAAACTGTGATTTCGAATAGGGGCGCTGTCAGGATTTGAACGAAGGGAACGAGGAAGTCTACGAAACCCATTGGCAACGCGAGGAATAGAAATTCTCGTTTGTCTTGCGTGGCTGAGTTTACGCATAGGTATCCCCATGACAGATGGACCATCAAGGATGAAACCCTCTCCAGCAAACCCCATCCTGCGAGTGGCAATGCGGATTGAGGCGGGTAGAAGAGCTGTGGTTGTGTCGTTGAAAGAAGAGTATACATGCTCTCGGCGGCCTGCCCACCTTGTGAGATTACTATGAAATAGGAAATTGTGCTCAGTAGCGCGATTACTCCGAGGAGGACCGCGTTCTCCCAGAAGGCTAAGCCTAACCCATATGCTACGGCATCGCTTTGCTTCATCTTACCTCTTGAGATTGCAAAGCGGGCAACTAGGAATGCGCCCCCTACCTCGAAGACTACCGTTTGAAGGCCGATGTAGAGTCCCAGCCACCACACGGAGGCTTGGGACGCTGCCAGAATAACCGGGGCGGTGAGATATTGAAGGATCACTTTGAGCCCTATTGCGCCACCGTAGGCCAATAGTGAGAATCCAAGCACGGCCCTGGCGAAACCGTGTTTCCGATGCCAGTACAGGACTGTGCCAACGCTAAATGCGACTACGATTGCGGGTTCGATAATGAATAGTAAATCAATATTCTGCAAGCGTTCATCCTCATCGATTCAGGTTCTCTCAATCAGGCGGAAGCGTATTTCTGTTTGAGGGGTGGAAGCACTTCTTTCTGACACATGTTCAGAAAGTTTTCTTCTGAAGGGCCTGTGTTGTGGAATTGAATTTCGTTATAACCCAAACCGATCGCATTCTCGGCTTTCTTGATTACATCTTCTGGACTGGTTGCGATCGTCCAGACCTTGGCAAACTCTGCATCAGGGATCCGACTTCCGAGTCGCTCGAGTTCTTCGCGGGTCTGCGATTGAGAGGTTCAATATGTTTGGTATCAAAGCGGATTTCCATCTCCTCGCCGAGGCCAGTGCCTCATCGTAATCCTCAGCGTATGATATGAAGAGTTCAACGTTCTTGTTCAGTAGCGCCGACGTTACGGCCAGCGCTCTTAGCCGCTTCATCGATTATGGGCCAAAGGGATTTGATGTTCCCCATGGCGCTATCGAACGTGGCATAACCATCGCCGTATTTCCCTACCAAGGCTGCCGCTTGGGGGCCGTTGGCTGCAACGTAGACAGGGATTGGGGCCTTTGGTTTCGTGTAGAGCTTAGCTTCCTTCAACGTGTAGTATTTGCCAGAATAATTCACGAAATCCTCCGTCCACAGTTTGCGCATTATTTCTAAGCACTCCGTCAACCGTCCTAGCCTTTCTGGGAACTTAGGCCAAGGGTAGCCTAGCGGAAAGTCATTCATTGCCTCCCCTGTTCCCAGCGCAATGAAGATTCTACCAGGAAACATTGCCCCCATGGTTGCGTAAGCTTGGGCGATTACTGCGGGGTGGTATCTTCCGATTGGTGCGGTAACGATCGTTCCAAACCTGACGTTGGGTATTGATGCCGCAGCGGCTGGGATCCATGACCACGCAAACGGACAGGCTGCGTTGGTGTCGAACCATGGTTGAAAATGGTCACTGATTGGAATGAAATCGAAACCAACTTTCTGAGCTAAGGAAGCGTATCTTAGCAGATCGTCGGGTTGATGGCCCTCAGCTTCGGCTCTGTAACCAAATTGTATTCGCATGGATCAGGAGGGGTTGCTTTCGGGAACTTAACCCGTTCTCTAGCTCCAGTTCCATTCAAGGTGATTTCCAAGTGTCTTTCACGACCCAGACGGGCTCTGCAGGGTCGAAAAATTCCTGACCTTCGGTTCGGTGTTCCTCTAGGAATTTCTCATCTACGTCAACGCCGAGGCCAGGCCTTGTTGGAACGGGAGAGTGTCCATTCTCAACCTTGGGTTCATCCCTGACCAGTTGCCTCTTCCATGGTGGGAAGACGTCGTAGAATGATTCCTGTATGAGGAAGTTCGGAATCGATGCGTCGACTTGAATGGTTACGGCGTTTTGGATTGGGCCGAAGGCGTTGTGGAAGGCGATCTCCACTCCGTAGGCTTCGGCTAGCGCTGCGATCTTCTTTGACTGTGTTACTCCTCCAATATTCGTAATGTCAGGCTGGAGGAAGTCTATCAAATTCCCTGAAAGAAGAGTGGCCACATGCTCCTTCGTAAGTATCCTTTCGCCGACAGCGATCCTTACACTCGTCGCGGCACGGTATTTCTTCAATCCTTCAAGGTTTTCTGGATGTATCGGTTCCTCCATGAAGAAGGGGTCGAATTCTGCCAGTCTCTTGGCGATCGCGATTGCGGAATTGGGGTTGAATCTGCCATGGTGCTCGATGAGGAGATCGACCTTGCTGGCGGTTGCGTCTTTGACGGCTTTCACTCGATCATAAGCAATCTTTAGGCCTCTCTCGTCGATCCAATCATAATAGTCTCCGAAAGGATCGAATTTCAGGGCGGTGTAACCCATTTTGGTGTATTGTTTTGCGCGGTCGCCGAATTGTTCGGGGGTTACGCATCCGTTGTACCAGCCATTCGAATACAATCGAATCCGAGGTCGGATGGCGCCGCCTAGGAGTTGGTGTAATGGTGCGCCGAAGTGTTTTCCGATAATGTCCCAGCATGCGATGTCGAAAGCACTGACTGCTGTTGTTGACTCGAATGAGACGGGGAGGTAAAAGTCATGCTTATGCCATTCATGCCAATTTTCTTCGACCTTCATTGGGTCCCTACCGACGTATACTCGGGCAACTTCATGCAATGCTTGAATGACCGGTTGGGTTCTCAGAGTCGGAACAGCCTCCCCGTAACCAACCATACCGTCGGACGTGGTGAGTTTCAGAATGATCGAGTTTGCAGCCCAAGCCGCGCTGCCCGGTGTTGTTTTGGCACCTAGCTCGTAAACGTCTGCGTTAGTGATTTTCAAACTCTCATATCCTTACACCATTCAACATGACCATTACTTGAATAACCGTGTCCAAATGCCATTCTCAATAATCGTGTCGTCTCGGATTTTCTCTTTCTGAGCCCTGATCAAATCCCCGCGCGAGATGTAGCCCACGGCTTTGTGGTCCTTATTGACGACGACTAGGAAAGGCACATCGTTCAGGGTCATTAGCCTTAGCGCCTCGAAACCAAACTCATCCTCTCTAATAGTTAGGAACGATTTCGAAGCCACCTGTCCCACCTTCAATTCAGGGTCTGCTTTGGAAGCCTCAGAGAACAGTTGAGATCTATCAACCGTGCCGACAGCGATTCCGTCCTTGAGAACCACCAGCCTCTTTCTCTTCGCGAATTGATGGTCTGGCAAATTCATGAACCGGAAAACTTCCATCACGCGCTCCTTACTGTCAACTGTGATCAATGGTGACATTATGCTTCTCACCCGGGTTTGCCTGA
This sequence comes from Candidatus Bathyarchaeota archaeon, assembly GCA_963733055.1. GTDB lineage: Archaea > Thermoproteota > Bathyarchaeia > 40CM-2-53-6 > 40CM-2-53-6 > FEN-987. The sequence goes on along the minus strand of CAVTBR010000001.1, from coordinate 721,965 downwards.
GGGGGTTGAATTCGTAAATGTGCCTGACCCTGAGACCTCTTCTCGCCAGTTTCTCAGTCATGATTGAGTCTGCCATCAGGTATTCTCCAACTAGTTCTGCGATCACTACCGTTACTATGACAGGTAGAACTCCTTGGTAGGCTTGCGTAACCTCCAAGGCGAAGACTATGGATGCGAAAGGAGCCCTTGATGCCGTTCCGAAAACTGCGGCCATCGCCGCAATCGCGAATACACCTGGGACAACCCCGAGCCCTGGAAACAAGGCTACTACTCCCGTGCCGAAGACGAGTCCCAATGCACTCCCTATCATGAAGAGCGGGGCCAAAGTTCCCCCTGAGGTTTGAGAACCCATGGACAGCACCCAAGCCACGGCTTTGGCAATCAGAATTAGAACTGCCAACTCTAAAGCGATCTTCGAGTCAATAAGGGAGTTAATCACGTCGTAGCCAACCCCAAGAATCTGCGGCACCAAAAATCCAATCACACCCACAGCTATGCCGCCAAGCATTGGGAGCCATGGTTGTCCGAGGGGTAGCTTTCGGAATAGGTCCTCAGTTTTGTACAACCCGCGAGAAAGTATCGTTCCCGTTATGCCGGATAGAAGACCCAGGAGGACATAGAATGGGAGTGTGTTGAGGCCGCCGAAACTGTAGACTGGTGTTGAGAAGAGAGGTTTGGGGGAGATTAGATAGATATGCATCCACGCACCGATGGCGGATGCAATAGCGACCGGCACCAACGATTTCACTCTGAACTCGAAGAGTAAGAGTTCGATTACCAGGAAGACGGCTGAGATCGGGGTGCCGAATGTAGCCGCCATTCCCGCGGCAGCACCGCACGACAAGAGGATTCTTCTTTCTGACCCGGTTACGCTTATGAGCTGGCCAATCAGGGAGCCGAATGAACCGCCGGTTTGAATTATAGGACCTTCAGCGCCGAACGGTTGGCCTGAGCCTATCGTGAACGCAGCCGATAGAGCTTTCAGCACTCCAACTTTTGGTTCGATCTTGCTCTTTCCAAGTAGGACGGATTCGATAGCTTCAGGAATTCCATGGCCGATTATTCTAGTTGACCCATATTTTATCATCAATCCCGCGATCAGGCCGCCGAATGCAGGAATCAGTACAACTAACGGGCCTAGGTGGTTGTATTGAGGAGATACGAACGAGAAGTCAAGTCTTTGGTAGAAGAAGAGGTTCGTGAGAAATCCGATAAGGTGGTATAGTATGAAAGCGATTATTCCGGCCGCAAAGCCGATTATGCCTGCAATGAGAGTGAGAAGCCCGATTCTTGCTTCTTCTCTTTCTTCAGCAGTCTTCCGAACTTCAACCAACCGTACTCATCGTAGGGGATTCCTGAACTATCTCAACTCGTAACTTTCCGCCAATTGGCAGGATCTCGCGGTGGGAATCTCGTCAAATGTATGGGGTGAGCGTGTGGCGGTAGTCTCTGCGGATAAGGTTCTGCAGCTCTTTCCTTAGTTTGTCGTCTAATACTGTGTGAGCAGAGGAGAGGGCCTCTAAGGGCCTTGGGGACTGAAGTATTGGGCCCTGTAAGATGGCTGGGCTTTCTACTGCCTCGCTAGCGCTTACTGGGCTTCGACTGAGAAGTTTGGCCGCGAATTCATTCATGGTCTTGGGATCATCGATTATGGACGCCATTTCCTTAATTTGGTCTAACCCGATCGCCCTAAGGCCGAATGGGTGTTCCTGAGGTATCAGCGGACTGGAGCTTAGGCTTGGGAGTCGTGAACCGAGGCCTACGAACTTGTACGGGTTGACCTGGTACTCTTTTACTTGCCAAGCTTCGTTTCCGTGTGAGATCAGGGCGTCGTAGAAGCCCGACCCATCTTTTCCTACTAAAACCCGCCACCCTTGGGGGTCTTTTTCGTATTGTCTTCCTATCTCACGTCTTATCTTGGTTGAGTCGAGCAATGTTCGAACGCTTCTATGCGCCTTCCAAGGCTGCTTTGAATTAAGCGTTTACGCCAGGTAATCTGGGTTGGCGGTTGAAGTTCATATATGAAACGGATAAACAATCAGATGCGAAATGGCTTGGTTGACATCAAGGGAATAACTGAAAACGTCTTCAAACTTGACAAGCGGATCAGATACGTTGCAATCCTGAACCCTCGATATGATCTGCTCGAATCAAAGATGCGGGAAGGGGTTTCCTCTCTTACTCCAGCTCAAACTGACCGCGATTTCATAAGAATGGCCGCGCCGTTGATGGTCGATTCGGCAGAAAAGCTGCGGCCGTTCTGCGGAGCAATGAGGCGTTTAACGGTTCGTTATGATAAGGTGTTCTTGGCGCTCTATCGAACGGCTGCGCACCTACTGATCCTGAGCCTTGAGCCGCAAGTAGACCAAGCATTGCTTGACGAAATAGGGAATTCTGTAAGAAAACTAGAGTTAGCAGTAGCCGAGGACGAGGAAAAAGGGCCTAGTAGCTAAGCGCAGCTTCCTGCTTACTTCGCCTTGGCCGCGAAATCGCCGGAATTGGAGGAAGGGTTAGCAACGGGCGTTCTCCGTGTTGGTACTGCATAGTCACGTGCGTCGGCCCCAATGCTTGCCTAAACGTGTCCAGAGACGCCCACGGGTTACTGTCACACCCACATGTGGCGCAGTCGAACTCCACCGTTCGGAATTTTCTGGACGTGTGGACGGTGAGGTGGCTGGTTGTAATCAACGCGTTTACGCTTACTCCTCCACCCATGATGTCGTCTCCGACTCGGTAGACGAGTGGGTTCGAGGTCTTGGTTTTGGCTAAGTGCATGTTGGCGTCGTGAATTGCTTTCAAGGTTGTGTCGAGCATCAATTTGTCGTCGAGCATGTCTGCGCGGCATCCATGGAGTGTTGCGACAACATGTCTGTAAGCGTAAGGTCTAGGAGACATTGTTTGTACTCAAGGTCCTCCGGTTAGAAATCCCTATTTTCCTTATGATTAAATAATTGAGATATAAGCGTTACCTCGACGAAAAATTATTTTCAAGAAATTTTTTTCTTCCTAAATTTTCCGTAGCATCACGAAAATCGGTTCGCATTCCCTTGCAGGCCCGAAATGCTACAGCGAATCCCTAAACTAGAATTTTCTTTTGCGAGAATAATCTCAGCGAATGCTCATAGATTCCGAATTTCGAATGAAAATTTTCGGAAACGTTTCATCGGCTGTGAGTGTTTTCGCGACGTTAGCAGTGATCCTTTTGCTGCAATTTGCGGGGAAATACGTGCTCACTTACGCGTAATGTCGGTTTGAATCTCTTATCATCCTCATGGTTTACTTTCCGATCTTCAATTCCTGCTCACGTGTTTGGCGGCGTCTAGGAGCTTTCCAGTCACGACGCCCGCTAGGTTTCCGATCTTGAACCGAGTGACCCATAGCTCTGTTTTCGGGTAATAGACCTGGTTCAAACCGGTCATTATTCGACTTTGGCCGCATGAAGAGCAGGCTCCGAAGAAGTCCTTACCCTCAACTTCGACTCTGTGTTCCGTAACTTTCTGGCACTTTAGGCAGAATTCGCTGAAAGAAAACCCTTCCACAGTTGTGACCATGAAAGCATACGCCTGTTTTCTGTATGTGCCTTGAATCTATATCGGGTTAGATTGAGTCTGATTTCTAGATTCTAGGGCAGTTTTTCTTATGGAGGGCGAAGATTTCTTGACTGTTCGCTTCGAAACCGCACTTATCGCAAGCAAGACGCTGGCCTTCTTTCTCGAACCTAGACATCAAGGCTAACTGCTCTTAGGGAAGAATTATCTTCCTACGCTTATAGTTTATCGACGCTCGCGACTAGAGAGTATTGAGGTATGGTGCGTTGAATAGACTTGGGCTTTTGCTCGGGGTAGTGGTTCTAGCTGTCGTTTTGGTTGCGGCTCCTATTCCACTCGTTGTAACGTTACAGAACCCAACACGCGACGTGACAATCTACCCGAACCTGTTGATCGCGATCCCCTTAATCCTCCTAGCCGCACTCCTTCTGCTCTACGGAGTAACTGCTCAAAATGGCAAGCATGCGGGTTGAGGTGCTCCAATTAGGGTTTAGGCTTGGCGAGGGCGTTTAACTCGTCAAAGGTAATCGCACCAGCAAGCAAACTCTCGTAAGATTCGTTCTGCTTCAATTCTTGCGCAATCCTTCTCAAGAGGCCTACGGAGGCATACATTGGCCCCGGCCCGAGGCTGAGTCGTTTGACGCCGATCTTCTCTAACTCAGAAATTGTGGGTGCCCCTTTGCGCGCCATAATATTCACCGGTTTGTTTACAGCCTTGACGAAAGTAGCGATGGTTTCTTTGTCTGTCAACCCCATCGGGTACAGGCAGTCTGCACCTGCCGCTTCGTAGGCTTTCTCCCTTCGAATCGTCTCCTCAAGCTTAGACTTCTCGTCCCCAGCGCCAAACCGGTAGGCATCGGTGCGTGCGTTTATCACGAGAGGAACGCCCATAGAATCCGCAATTCTCCTGACGGCCTTAAGCCTCTCAACCTGCTTCTCGATCGGAACGAGAGATTTCTTTTCGAAGTCAGATATGTCCTCGACGTTTACGCCTATCGCACCGGATTCGATTACTCGACGAATAGTGTCGGAGAGCTGCTCTATGCTGGCACCGAATCCCGCCTCTATGTCCGCGCTGAGGGGTATTGTGAGAATGCCCGCGATCTTCCTTACCACCGCAAATAGTTCGTCTTTGTCTATTTTTTCCCCATCAGGATAGCCGAGAGACACTGATAGGGCTGCGCTTGATGTTGCGATGGCGGGGAAACCGGCGTCTTCGAATACTCTAGCGCTCGGGACATCCCAAGCATTCGGAAGGACAAGCAGGCGTTTCGTGTGGTGAAGCGAGCGGAATTCCTCAGCTTTCTCAACCTGAGATTTCAAAGTCCGATCTCCTTAGGTGTCAGCATCATTCAGATCGTTCATGAAAACCTTGACTTCAAAGGCTCAGGGGTACGTTATGTTCATTAGTTGAAGCAGTCCGAACTTAACGGTCGGTTTCATTAGAAGTTGAAAATATGGGTAGGGTGGGATATTTCGAGGGAACTGACCCTCTTCTCTTGGCCACGCTCGCTGTTGAAGGAATTGAAACACTTCCCATAGCAAACACGTGGGACGCACACGGGAAACCCGTTAATCACTTGGGCAAAGGGGAGGTGGACGTAGTTGTTGGATACCTCCACAAGATTATACCCGCCGAACAAGAGCGTACGGCTATGTTCGAGCTCATGCTGAACAACATGCTCGTTGCCTGCAAAACACACAACATACCGGTCCTACTGATTGCCCCATCCCAGCTTCGCCAGAAAGCACGCAAACTTCTAGGCGACGTAGGGTCCAATGTCCACATCGTCAGCCCAGAAGAACTCGAGACCCAGATCAGAAAATACCTCTAACTCAGGAACAGAACGAAGGAACGAACCAGGACCCAGTTCAGTTCAACTGTGTCCAAGTTCACCCGCAGTACGTGAGAATACGTGGACTTGGGGTAGAGGGTTCCTAGGATGTGCACAAATCAGGCTGTCGCCGCCCCATTGTGCCGGGAAAAAGATTGGTGTAATTCACCGTGTATCACACACACGCCTTCTCGAAACCCCTACCCCAGCAGCCCCGTGTTCGAGGCGGCTCGGAAACTGAATTTGTTCCTGGGGGAACAAACTTCCATGCCTAGATCCTTTCTAGAGAGTGATACTTGCCTTCGCTAGGCATTATGAAGGAGGGATCGACAAGGGGAGCAGGGCTCAGGCTCAGATGTCCCCGTTCGCATCGCAACTCGATCAAGCAGCCTTCTACGTGGTCTACGCCGGCTGGATACTCAGTCTCATATTGGAACGAATTATCATCCTTCGGAGTGGTCAGAGCGGGACAAGGGTTAGACGGGACAGGGGCTCACTTTTGATAATATACGGAAGCATCTTCATCTCCATCACAATCGCCTTCTATTTCGCCCAGACTCGAGTATGGATTCTAACTGGCTGGGTGTTCTACCTCGGCATCGTAATGATGCTGCTAGGAATCTTTGTCCGAGAATGGGCGGTTGTGACGCTGAGAAGGTATTTCTCCTACAGCGTTCGAGTTCGTGAAGACCACAAGGTCGTACAAAACGGTCCCTACAGCGTCGTGCGTCATCCCGCATACACTGGTACCATGCTGACCATTATTGGGTTAGGATTCGCGCTTCGATCTTTGGCGGGTGTCCTCGTTCTCGCCGTTCTGTTCACCCTTGCCTTTACCTACCGAATTAAAGTGGAAGAAAAGCTGCTCATTGGAGAACTTGGAGACGAATACCTGCAATACTTGAAGCGAACGAAGCGATTGATTCCGTTCATCCTCTAAACCATCTTCGCTTTAACCTTCTTTAGAAGGTCAGGTAGAATTCGTCAACTCTGAAGTAAGCATTACTTCGGTATTCGAAGAGACTTGTTGGACTTCCGGAAGAATTAAGACTTCGTCATACGAATCTTACGTGATGAGTTTGACCACTGCCTCATACTCTGACGCAAAGAGTCCGGTTCTCCGCGCAACCAGTACCTCAGGTTTAACAGCTGTCGAAGGTGATTCAGATTTGGGTTATGGTGTCTATGGCAACTCGTCAGGCGGGGCGGGCGTCTATGGTAATTCCTCGGACAACACCGGTGTCCAAGGTTGGTCGGATTCCCGCGTAGGCGTAAATGGCGCTTCAAAGAGCGGGATTGGTGTCGAGGGTGATTCCTCCTCAGGCATAGGTGTTCGAGCTACCAACGACGAAGGGAATGAATACGCTCTCAGCGCAGAGGCCTTTGGCGGCTACCTTGTTGCACAGTTCAAGAACGTCGCACGCATAGATCGGGACAGGACTGCGCTTGTAGACTGGCTTTCTGGAGACAACGTGAGATGGCGCGTGGCTGTAGGAGGAACCAACAACGGTTTCGGGCTAACGGCAGGGCAGTTCTACCTCGAGAATCCGCCGGGAACCATAAGACTGTTAATCGATTCGAAAGGGAACATCGGTGTTGGTACGGCTCATCCTTCGCACCTGATTCACCTTAATGGTGGAGCATACTGCGATGGGACAGGTGCATGGATCTCGGGTTCATCTGTGCGCTGGAAGGAGAACATTGAACCCTTAACGGCTGGAGTTGAGATGCTTAAGCAACTTCACCCGGTCGCCTACAACCGCAAAGAAACCCCTGCTAAGAAGACAATGGGCTTCATAGCTGAAGAAGTAGGGAAAGTTCTACCAACCGTCGTAGACTGGGACCGAGCAGAACCGGGCTACGCTGAAGGCTACGACCATCTGGCGATACTAGCTGTCGCAGTGCAAGCGATAAAGGAACTAACGACCACGAATAATGAACAGCAGGCACAGATAGGGGAACAGAAAGCGGCTATAGAACAGTTGGAAGAACGAACCGCGTTCTTGGAACGAATCATTAAGCGTTTAGCTCCAATTTAATACGAAATGTTTCATTTCACCGCTCCCTTTGCGAGCGGAGTCCCTTCGAGGCCACGTAGATTGAATATTCCTTACATTAGCCCAATTCTGTGTTTGTCGATCGGGTGAACACTCTGACGAGAGCCTTCAAAGGTGCGGTGAATCTGCTTCGAGTTTGCGCTCGCGCGAGACCTAATGAGAGCCTTCTAATCGTGACGGACTCTGAGACCGATCCGCGCATAGGCGATATGATAGTCGCCGCCGCGAATTCGCTGGATATAGAAGCAAGCATGATTACGATGAGACCTAGATCGCTGCCCGGAAGCGAGCCACCCGGTCCCGTCGTCTCTGCGATGCAATCCTCTGACATCATCATATCCGTCGCTAGTACGACGCTCTATCATTCCAACGCGAGGATTGCAGCCTGCAGTGCGGGGGCTCGGTTTCTATCAATGGCTTGCTGCACTCTGCCGGTCTTGGCTTCCAACGCCATGTTTGCTGACTTCGAAAAACAAGAAACTCTCGTTAAGAAGGTAGCGCGCCGTTTGACTCTTGCGAGAAGAATCAGAGTAAGAAATCGGGCAGGCACTGATCTCGATTTGAGCGTGTTTGGAAGAAGAGGGGGTGCGGTAACCGGAATGTCCAAACGTCCAGGCGATGCAACCGGAGTTCCTGATATTGAGGCGTACGTAGCCCCCGTTGAAGGGTCAACAAATGGGACCCTAGTAATTGATGGCAGCACCTCAGTGAACGGCGTCGTGCGCCAACCCATCAAAATTGAATTCTCACAAGGCAGAGCTACAAAGATCACGGGGGGACGCGAGGCACGTTTGCTATTGAAGGTCCTTCAGGATGCGCGAAATGGAGCCGTATTCAACGTAGCGGAGTTTGGGATGGGGCTGAATCCACTCGCGCAAATTCGAGGTGCTATTATTGAGGATGAGGCAGCGTTTGGAACAGCACACATCGCGTTAGGGGACAACGGTAAGTTGGGAGGCAAGAACAAAGCGCCTCTTCACATAGACCTAGTCTTCAAGCGAGCACACGTCGAAATCGATGGAAAAACCATTTTGAAAGAAAGGCATTTGTGGCTCTAAGTTCGCTACCGGAAACTTCCACGCAAACACGCCGAAAACGTCACTGGATAGATTAGGTCTTAATGCCCAGTTTGGCGAAGACCCGGCCAAGGTCTTGGGGTTGATTGATGCGAAGCATCTTTCGGAGCGCAGCGGATTTTCGAGGGGCTTTTCGGACCGTGAAATTTTGTGGGTTCAGTTTATGGTCGTCCAACTGTTTGACTGATAGAGGATAGGAGACAGGGGCTCCTGGAAGTGCCCGAATGCTTAGCGGGGCGGTAATCGTTTTCTCTAGACCGTTTTGCAGGAAGTCCACGTACACGTGGCCTTTCTTCCCATCCGCCTTCGTTGACACGGTGGCCAAATCTGGATTTGCTTTCTCGATGAGTTTTCCGATTAGGTACACGAACTTCCTAATCTTCTCAACACTGTAACGTCGTTCGATCGGAATTAGGAAGTGTATTCCGTCTGCACCCGACGTCTTCAGCAGGAATTCCAGTTCTAACCGTTCAAGCACGGTTGCCACGCCGCGAGCAGCGACTCTCGCATCGTCGAAACTGGCCGGTAGGTGTGGGTCTAGGTCTATGAGAACCATGTCATGTCTGGTTACGTTGGGTGCTTTCGCGAGCATGTGGTTGATCTCAATTGCCGCGAGATTTCCTAACCAAATCAGAGTGGGAAGGTCGTTACAGAGAACATAGTGTTCGGATTTGAAAGAGAAGAGCTTCACCCATTCAGGAACGTGGGGAAAGTGTTTCTGAACAAAGTATTGTTCAGTTATCCCCTGAGGATAACGGCGCGTCATTATGGGCCGGTCTTTGAGAAACGATATGATGTACTCGCTTAGGTCCGCGTAGTATTTTATCACTTCAGCCTTAGTTATCTTCTCATCCGGCCAGAGGACCTTATCTAAATTAGTGAGTTTGAGGTCGCGGCCGTCGACTCGAACCAGTTGTTCTTTATTTGCCAAGAAACGTTCCCAGGGAATTTGAGGATGAACCTAACGGTTCTATTTTCATTGAACATTGCACTGTCTGCGGGTTAAACCATCCGCCCGGCCATGCCGAGTTTGGCAAGATTTAGCTAAGTGGGTAGCATTGGAAGAACACTGTTGAAGTACACCCGTCTCCCCATCCCATCGGTCAAACCTTGCCAAGAGCTACTTGGAGTGGATCCATAACCTTCGGCCTCGTCAGCATCCCAGTCAAGGGATTCGGAGCAGTTTCTGAGCACAAAGTAGGCCTACGCTTGCTGTGTCCCAGAGATAAGAGCCCGATACAATTCAAGCGCGTCTGCGCGAAGGATAAGAAAGAAGTCCCATGGAACAGCATCCTCCGAGGGTATGAAGTAGAGAAAGGAAAGTACGTTGCTCTAACAAACAAAGACCTTGAAACGATCGAGATCAAATCCGGCAAAGCAATCGAGATCCTCCGCTTCGTTGACATGGATAAGCTCGATTCGATTTACTTCGACAAAGGCTACTTCCTCGTCCCTACTGAAGACTCAAAGAAACCATACTTCCTCCTACTCGAAGCACTCCAATCAAACGGAAAGGTCGCCGTAGGCAGAGTCGTCATGCATGAACGGGAACATTTGGTAGCCATTCGACCCTACGGAAACTCAATCCTCATGGAGACGATGCATTACGCGGACGAAATCCGGGACCCGAGCGACTTTGAAGAACTCAGAAAACCGGTCGAAGTTTCACCTGAGGAGCTGGAACTCGCCGGGCAGCTCATACGAATCATGAAGAAACCGTTCAACCTGAAGGAGTACAAGGACCGGTACCAGGAAGCGTTGACAGAAATGGTAGAAGCCAAAATGAAGGGGAAGGAAGAGGTCTTCGAACCCAAGGTTCCGGAGATTGAGGCCACGAAGGATTTGATGGAAGCCCTGAAGGCCAGCATCAAAGTCAGTGCTAAAGGTTGACCTTACTGGACGAACGCAACATTCGCCCAATGCTGGCGCAAACATCAGACCCTTTCGATTCTGAGCAACACGTTTTCGAGCCGAAATGGGATGGCATGAGGTGCATCGCCTACCTCAAAGACGGTAAAGTGGAACTGCAAAACCGCAATTTGAGAAATGTCACAAAATCATATCCCGAACTCGAAACAATCGCCAACAACGTCAAATCAAATAGGGTAGTTCTCGACGGGGAAATTGTTATACTCGACAAAGGGTTACCAAGTTTTGAACTACTTCAGTACCGTTTCGGCGCGAACAATCCTATTCAGATTAGAATGCTTTCGAGAAAAACGCCTACCACGTACATAGTATTCGATCTTCTGCATTTGAACGGCCAAGACCTCGTAAATGGCTCTCTCATAGATCGTAGACAAAAACTGGCCAAGATAGTTTCAAACGGGCCTCACATGCTGCTCAGTCAGTATGTGTCCACGCATGGAAAATCCTACTTCAAAAACGCGTTAAAGCTCGGATTCGAAGGAGCTATGGCTAAGAAAGCCGATTCCGCCTACCAGATCGGAACGAGAAGCGAAGATTGGCTAAAGCTGAAACAGGTTAAGACTCTGGATTGCATTGTCGCAGGTTACACAGTGGGCGCGGGTTTGCGCTCATCTAGCTTCGGAGCTCTAGTATTGGCCGCGTACGAGAGAAATGGAAAGCTTATCCATTTAGGAAACGTGGGGACCGGGTTCACGGACGCTCTCATTCGTAGATTAATGAAACTATTGAAATCGCTTCAAACGAAAACTAAAACTGTGCCCGGCGAGGTCAAAGCTCCAGCTCCGGTCAAATGGGTGAAACCTCAGTTAGTGGTTGAAGTTGGTTATATGAACATGACAAGGGACCGCAAACTTCGGTTGCCTAGGTTCGAGAGGTTTCGCTTCGACAAGACTCCGTCAGAGTGCGTATTGTAACCCCAATCAGACTGAGGGTGAGTGCGATGGTGCGATTTTGGGTCGGCGTGTCGGGCTTTAGCTATGCCAGCTGGAAGGGGGTCTTCTACCCTGAAACCACAAAATCGAACGAAATGTTGGAAGCCTACTCCAAGAAGTTGAACTCCGTAGAAGTCAATTCCAGTTTCTACCACATGCCAACGCAAACCACGACCTCAAAATGGGGCAATTCAACGCCACAAGATTTTAGGTTCAGCTTCAAAGCGAGCCGCAAAATTACCCACTTCAAGAAACTGAAAGGCGCTAAGGCTGAGTTCGAGTTCTTTCTGAAGGGGTTGAAGCCCGTTGAGGCGAAGCTTGGGTGTGTTCTCGTACAGTTACCGCCGTACATGAAACAGGATTATGAGACGCTTGAAACCTTTCTCGAAGAGAAACCTGATTGGGCTTCCATCGCGATCGAGTTTCGACACAACTCATGGTTCGGTGACAAATTGAACAACCTACTGTCCAAATACAATGCTGCACTATGCATCGCTGATACCGAAGATATGAAACCCGTATTCGAGAAGACTGCCAACTTCACCTATGCAAGGCTACGCCATGAACGCTACTCGAAAGGAAAGCTGAAGGAATGGTCAGAGAAACTGATGAAATTCGCGGTCGACCTAGAGAACTGTTTCGTCTACTTTATGCATGACGAGACCGGTGACGCTGCCAACATGGCGGCCGATTTTAATAAAATGCTAATCCGTTAATCGTCAGTTTTCGTTTTAAACAGTAACCAGTTCTTTTCTTTGAACCGCACGAGGGCATATTTGCCGTTCAACCGTTTGCCTTTGAGCCAGAATTCGTACATGTCCTTCGTCCGGATCTTCAGCTTGAAACTCCCTTTATCCCAGATCTTCACGGTGCCCGCTCCGTATCCCCCCTTTGGGATTGTGCCTTCGAATGTGATGTAATCGACAGGGTGGTCTTCAACCTCGACCGCCAATCTTCGCAGTCCCCGTTCCTCAGGCGGCCCCTTCGGGACCGCCCAGCTCTTCAGCACTCCGTCCAACTCTAACCTGAAGTCCCAATGCAATCGGGTTGCTCGGTGCTCCTGCACCACGAAGCGATTTTGTTCAGTCTTCTTGACCTTTGGACCAGGTTCGGGGGTTCGGGAGAGATTTCTCTTCTTCTTGTAGTTCTCAAGCGCCAATTGTGGTGCCAAACCTTCAGCTAGGCGGGTTCATTGACCTTATCCAGGAAACGTCGAATTACTCCCATGAACTTCTCTCGTTCTTCCCAGAACGGTAGGTGGGAGCTATTGGGGAAGGTGACTAGTTTGGATCGTTTTATTCCTCTGTGGATACTTCGCGCTACTTTCGGGGATACTTCGTCGTACCTTCCACCAGTCACGAGGGTTGGGACACGGATCTTGTTGAGCTGATTTGTAGCGTCCCAGTACCGGATGTTGCCTATGATTGTGAATTCGTTAGGTCCATTCATTGTGTGATAGACTGGCCGACTCACATGTTCCAGCGTATGGACTAATTCTTCGGGCCATTGGGGTAACCTACAAAGGTGTCGCCGGTAAAATACTTCAACAGCCTTCTGATACTCGGAATTCTCGAAGTCTCCCTCTTGCTCATATTTGTTTAGCACTTCAATGATGTCGGCTGGTAGCTGACCTTTCATTCTCTCCATTTCGGCTGTTGCGAGTGGGACATTTGCTAGGCCGCCTATCGTAACCATGCTCTTGAGGTTCCTTTGATACTTGAGAGCATAGGCGATGGCTAACATACCACCCCAGCTTGACCCAACCAGGTTGACCTTCCCCAAGCCAAGTCCCTGGCGCATTCCTTCTACCTCTTCGACTGCCCGTTCAACCGTGAAGAGAGTGATGTTCTTCGGCAGTTCAGATTTCCCGCATCCTATCTGATCATAGAAGACTACTCGGTAACCGGAATGTGCAAGATCCGCGAGCGGCAGCATGTAATCATGCGTTCCGCCGGGACCACCATGAAGGCAAAGAATCGTACCCCTCTCCGGTTCGCCGAAGGTTTTGTAGAATAGTTTGTACCCGAGAACGTTCAGATAGCCTTCAGATGGATGGAGATTCAAGAGTTGTTCCTAGAAAGTGTTGCCGGTGGTTTACTAATTACTTTCGATTTCTAAGGCGCCTTAATGTTCACCGAGACTAAAGACTCAGCCATTCCTGAATTGAAGACTCGTCGACGCGTTGACCGCCGAAGCTGTTCTTGAATCTACATTGTTGATATGGTGCCTCGGTATAGAAAGCATATAATCTACTTCCTTCAGAATGTAGTCCTCAGATGTTCTAGCCTTGAATTCATCTCGTAGTAGACAGCCGTATGCAGGTCGAAACCGCACTATCGCGGTTAAGGCATTCCTGCTCATGTCTTTGTTTCTAGTTTCTATCTCTATAATTGGGATGGGAATCGTCCCGCTCAAACCCGTTTACGCTGCTACCAGCTACACGCTAACCGAGTGGACTGACCCAATTTCTGGAAGCGGCCCCTACGGCATGGCCCTGGATCCGTCGGGCAAGTGTTGCTGGTTCCTAGAATACTTCGCGAACAACCTCGCGCACATCGACCCGTCAACCGGTACGTTCCAAGAATGGGCATTGCCGACGGCTGCAGCAAACCCCACCGGGATCACTACCGTCACATTCAATGGTCAAGTGGAGGTTTGGGGAACAGAGTTCACGACAAACAAGATCTTCGTCTTCCTCCCCAGCACGAACACGTTCTACGAATTCCCAGTTAAGGCGGGATCCGGCCCAGAATACCTTTCCGTCGAGCCAGCCGGATCAAGTGTTAGAGTTTGGTTCACTGAAATTCTAGCAAACAATCTGGGTGAATTAGTCTTCGACCCTTCTACACCTTCCTCAGCGACTTTATTTGAGGACCCATTTCCTGCCGGATCGGGGAGTGGCGCTAATGGCGTCTACGCTGGTCCCGGAACCATCTGGTTTGCCCAGAGTTCATCGCTGATCAAATGGGACAGGGCGACCGATCAGTACACCTACTGGCCGTTACCAACTCACGGGTCGGCTATTGGCCGATTTCTAGCCGTCGATGCTCTAGGTCAAATTTGGTACACTCAGGGTGTCAGCGACGCAAGTGGAGCTGACAATTATGTTGGCGTTCTGCGTGGTGATAACACGATTAAGGAATGGCAGATTCCGACGATAGGCTCCGACCCAAGAGTGGTTAGCATCAATCCTCTCACTCAACATCCTTGGATAGCTGAAGATTCACAGAATGCGGGGAATGGAAAAGTCGCTGAACTAGACCCGTCCTCGGGAGGCAATGTTGTTCCTTCAGTACCAACAAACGCGCCCACTGTCAGCAATTCCGGAACGGCTACGTCAACAACAGCAACAGTTGCTCCATCAACCCATGTCGTCGTGCCCACGAGCGGGCCAAGTGCCGGAGCTGCCGAACGGGCAGTTCACGGAGTGGTCAACGGGAAGCGGAAGCCAGCTTCATGATGTTGCAGCCGACGCCTCTGGGAACATTTGGTTCCTCGAAAGCGGAACAAACAAAGTTGGGGAGCTAACCCCCACAACGCCGGACTTTAGCCTGAGCGTCACAACGCCCACGATTTCGATTGCACAGGGAGGATCTGCGGGAGTGACTGTCATTGGAAGTTCGTTATTGAGTTTCGCGGGTGCAGTTACTTTATCGGTGACGGGTTCTGTTCCCAGTGGAGTTACTTTCTCGACATTCAACCCGAATCCAATCTCTCTCCCTTCAGGGGGAACCGCCTCCGCTTCGTTGACGGTGAACGTTGCGGCAGCCGCTCCCACAGGAACCTTTCCGATCACGATTAGTGGGACCGGGGCATCTGGGACCCACACAACCTCTTTCTCACTTACAATCACTTCCGGCGCTGATTTCTCCATCTCGCTAACTTCCCCCACCCTGAGCGTGGGTGCAGGAGGTTCAGGAATGGATACAGTCACGATAACTTCGATCGGATCTTTCAATTCTCCCGTTACTCTTAGCTATGGATCATTACCGGCTGGCGTACATGTCTCCTTCAATCCAAATCCGGTAACGCCACCCTCGGGTGGTACCATTTCCTCAGTTGCGACGGTCAGTGTTGATTCAGGAACACCAGCCTCAACATCTTCGATAACATTCACCGGCACAAGCGGCAGCCTTACTCATTCGCAAGTTCTCATGCTAACCGTCACTGTAACGGCGGACTTCTCAATTACTGCGATTCCTGGTACGGTATCGCTCGTTCAAGGTGGCAGTGGAATGTCAACGATTAGTGTCGGCGCGATCAACGGATTCAATTCCGCCGTCACGTTGAGCTATTCGTGGGTTGGCACGGCGCCTACTGGGGTTTCAATAACTCTCCCTGGCCCGGTTACTCCGACTGCAACGCCCGCGACGTCAACTCTCACGATCAGCGCGACGGCTTCTTCATCAACGGGTTCGTTTACAGTGCAGGTTACTGGAACGAGCGGTTCGCTTACTCACAGCACCAACGTTGGCGTTCTCATTACGACGCCAGCAACTACGACTAGCACCAGCAGCACATCCTCGGCCGCGGGTGCGCCGGTCTGTTTGATCGCCACGGCGACATACGGCTCTCAAGTCGCGCCGGAAGTTCAGCTACTCCGCAACTTCCGCGACAAGTCAATCATGAAGACTCAAGCAGGTTCAAGTTTCATGGTCGTGTTCAATGCCTGGTACTACTCCTTCAGCCCAGGCGTGGCAAATTACATATCCGCACATTCAGCGGAACGAACAGTAATGAAAGCAGTGCTCTACCCGCTTGTAGGCGTCCTCTACCTAACCTCGAACCTTTACTCCGCAACAGCCAGCTTCCCCGAATTAGCAGTTCTATTATCCGGTTTGATTGCCAGTAGTCTAATCGGCGCCTTCTACCTCGGGTTACCACTCAGCTTGATCCGATCAAGAGTGCGACGGCTTCGTCGTTTGGTTGCAATGGAGAAATATCTCGCGCTAACCGTGTTGGGTGGAATCACCGCACTCACAGTCGGTGAAGCGCTCGCGTCCTCAAGCATACTGATGATCAGTTCAGCGACAATCGTCCTCTCAACTCTCCTCCTAGCAGCCCTAGCCACCTCAAACAGGGTTGCTAAGCTTCTGCAGCATTAAAACGGAAGAGAACTAGGATAGCTCGCTACTTGAAAACGACTAGGGTTCTTTGAATTCAGGGCCTTCTTAGCGGAAGGAATTTCTACTACATCCAGTAGCGGAGCTTTCACAACTGGGTAGTTCACATTGAAGTCGTCAAATGCTTCTATTGTTTGTTTGTTTCTGGTTGCCATTATATGCATGTACCCGCACGTTCAAGCTGCGCAGTCAACTAGGATTTATCAAATCGTTCATCCGCCCGGCGTTGTCGCCGGTGGTCAGGATCCCATACCTGTGATAGCAACGGTTTACTACAATGACACAACTCCCGGTTACCGGCTTGCGGTCGGAATACTCAGCGTAGGGGTCTCCTCTCAAGCAATCGTTCCTGGAATCGTTGTCACTGCTACTGACCCTTGCATCAATCAAGGGGAATTTGGCGCTCTTTGTGTGATCAAACTTCCCGCGGCGTCCGGAGTTGAACATATTGAATTTCAGATCGGGGGTATCTTCGGAGGGAATAGTGTTCCAGGTTTGTGGCAACTGAATATGACTTCAGTACTCGAGGACGCGCAGGGAAGTCTCATTCCGCATTCAACGAGCAGTGACATATTCAGTATCAACCTGACTGGCATCACGTTAAACGTAGTCGTGCCCGGACCTGTGGCTGCTTTCGTGGATGGAGTACAACAAGTTCCTGGCCCAGCAACGGTAGGGGTAGGGTTAGGTCAACATAACATCACAGTGCCAGCCCTCGTGCAGGTGGACCCAACGACCCGCTTGAGGTTTGACCATTGGTCGGATGGTACTCTCGGAACAGTTGACACAATCGTAGTAACAGGAAACGCAAGCATCGAGGCGACCTACGTAACCCAGCACCTACTTACTCTAGTTGGAGCAGGAGAGAACGCCACAGGGGCGGGATGGTATGACAACAACACCGTCGCAACCTTCTCCACGAACCCGTATCAACCAATCACGGGCCCACTGGGAGAGATAGGGGCGAGGTCAGCACTCCAAGGTTGGTACGAGAACACTCAACTCGTCACCAATTCACCGAATGGAACCATTTCGATGGACAAACCCCACAGCCTAACTGCGGTTTGGCAGGTTGACTACACCGTTCCGGGGGGAATTACACTAGGAATCCTAGCCGCATTTGTCTTGGCGTACCTCGTCTTCCGCCGGAGAAAAACTAAACCCGCGAGGCGGCCCCGGACGCGAACCAGACGACGAAGACGTTCACGACGGCCGACCTGAACCTTTTTCCAACTCCGGCCACGAGAGAGTAGCTGGAGGAAAGTCGCGTTTGGTTGATGGAGACATAGGCCTGATCGGACTCGGAGTCATGGGGCAAAACCTAGCCCGAAACATCCAAAATCACGGGTATACCGTCGCCGTCTATAATCGAACGGGCGAGAGGACAAGGGATTTCGTTGGAAAGTATCCTGGATTCTTGTCGGAGTATTCATTGGAGAAATTCGTTAGTCAGCTGAAACAGCCCCGTCGGATCTTCCTTATGGTAACGGCTGGAACCGCAGTAGACGCAACTCTCACGAGTTTGACAGGGCTTCTGTCGAGTGGAGATGTCGTAATAGATGGTGGCAATTCGTTCTTCCAGGATACTGAACGAAGATGCGCTGACATGGGGGGGCGGGGAATTCAGTTCCTCGGCGTTGGGGTTAGCGGTGGAGAAGAGGGGGCTCTGAAAGGACCGTGTATTATGGTCGGGGGGTCGCGTGAGGGGTACGATTTGGTTCGTGAAATGCTGGGACGCGTAGCGGCCCAAGTTGATGGGCCTTGCTGCGAATATCTCGGCCCCAGAGGAGCCGGTCACTACGTTAAGATGGTTCATAATGGAATCGAATACGCCATAATCCAAATTATCACAGAGGCCTATGACCTGCTTGCACGCGGCGCCGGCCTGAACATTAAGCAAGCAAGAAACGTCTTCAAGGAATGGAACGAGGGCGAACTCAGCTCGTTCTTAATGGAAATTGCAGTAGAAGTTCTTGAGAAGATCGATCCAACGACAAAACGTCCATTAGTTTCATTGATTCTGGACCGGGCCCAACAAAAGGGAACTGGCAAGTGGACCTCGCAAAACGCAATGGACCTAGGAATTCCAACACCTACAATCGACGCAGCCGTCAGCGCACGTAACCTCTCGGGTTTGAAAGAGGACCGTGTGAAAGTCGCCGAAATATTCAAACCGCTTAGAAAGCCACATCAAGTTTCGATTCCAGGGAATTTCACGGAAAGGTTAGAGGGCGCAGTTCGCGCCTCGATCTGCATGTCGTATGCGCAGGGATTTCATCTGATGCGTGCGGCATCCAAAGAGCATGAGTACATGGTTCCGCTCGCGGATGTAGCTCGAATTTGGAAAGGGGGTTGCATAATCCGCGCTAGAATGCTTGATCCTATCCAGCATGCTTTCGAGACCAACGGCAATCTCCCGAACCTAGTGATGGATCAAGGCTTCGCAAAGTTACTCGTCGGTTTAGAGAATCGGTGGCGGGACTCGGTCAGGACTGCTAAGGAGGCAGGCTTGCCAGTTCCGGCGATTGGAGCGTCATTGGACTATTATGATGGTTTACGGACCGAACGTTCACCCGCAAACTTCATCCAGATACTTCGAGACCGGTTCGGAGCACACGGATACGAACGAATAGACAGGCCAGGGCACTTCCATAGCGACTGGCCGTAGGGCAGCGGCATTTGGGACTTCGACTGACGGTTATTGATGGTTTACGCTACTTGCTCGCTTTGGGTTGACGGTTGGATCGGTTCCGTTTGAGCTCTAATCATTTTGACTTTCTGCTTTTTCTTCATTGTAAACACCTCTGACCATTAGTTCTACCAATAATTGGAGCATTGACCTCGGTATTAAGGGGGCTTGGAGAAACGATCAGAGAGGGAGAGTCTCCGCAAATTCTACTCGGTAGATTAGTAAGGATTTTCGGACGCAAGATGAACGCTGATTGTAAACATCGAGTGCTACGATGGGCCACTAGATTCTCTCTAGGCGGGTTCGACATGCTGGATGGATGGCGAGGTTTTGTCTGGCTAAGCAGTTACTGGAATGACCCTTACGGTAGGCTGGTGGTACTATGGCTGTTGGGCGGTACCCCCCCTGGAGGAGGTGAGGGTCAGCTTAGGGATATCGTGCGTAAAGAGTGAAGGGTCTTTGTTTATCGAGGTTTGAGGCTCAATAAGTAGTTGCATGCGCTCAGGGCTGCGTTTGCTCCTTCCCCTATTGCTATGACGACTTGCTGTGCATTTACGTCTGTTATGTCTCCAGCTGCGAATAGTCCTGGTATGTTGGTTTGGTTGTTTTCGCTTATCAGGATTCTTCCTTCTGCCGTGGTTTTCACCATGCGCGAGTACAGATCCTTCTCAGGAGCGTATCCCAACTCGACAAAGACGCCACTTACCTTGAGCTCTTTCTCAGTCTTGTTGGTCTTATGTCTGATTAGTATCTCCTCGACTGCGTCTTTTCCTCGAATCTCCTCTACCTCATACTCGACGAAGAACTCTACTTTGCCGGATGCTTTGAGCCTCTTGCCTAGCTCGGAATCGGCAAGTTTGCTTTGCGCCCCAATTACTTTCACTTCCTTGGCTATCTGCGCGAGTTCGGCTGCGGCTTGAAGCGCGGTGATTCCATCGCCTACAACTGCCACTTCCATATCGATGAACAATGGGGCGTGGCTTACTGCAGAATAGCTGACGCCGCGTCCCAAGAACTCTTTTTCGCCGGGGACGTTTAGTCGTTTGGGCATTACACCGGTGGCTATGATTACGGCCCTGCTGTTGAATGTCTTGCCGCCCTTAGTCGATACAATGAACTCATCGCTGGTTCGCTCGATCTTCGTGACTTTGTCTAGCTGACGGGCGAAGTCGAGGTACTCGATTTGGCTTTTGAATTTACTGACGAGTTCCTTCCCATCGATAATTGGGTGGGTTTCAACGCCTGGTAATGTGAACTTGTAGTTCGTTTTTCCTCCCAAGTTCTCACTAACGAGCATTGTCTCAATTCGCTTTCTGATCGCGTATGCTGCCGCAGTTAGCCCCGCGGGGCCTCCGCCGATAATGACTAGGTCGTATGCTTTTTGTGATGTTTCTTTTTTCATTTTTCTTTTTTCCTCCTAATCTGGAACCTTAGGAATGTAGCCCATCTTCATCGAATTCTGGGTCATGTCCCTTGACCTCTTGATAATTGCCGTAGCCGTCTCAAGCAATTGGGACTTCGTGAGTTTCAAGCCTGCCACGCCCACCTCCTGCGCTTTGAGCCCGACCGCAACCGCTTCCCTAGGGTAGACTTCCCACTCGTCCATCGTGGGGGCGATGTAATCCTCGCTCAGGCCTTTCTCGCGGGCGCATAGGGCCAGTTCGTTCGCGGCGGCGATGCACATATCGTCGGTTATTGTCCGCGCTCTGACATCCAGGGCTCCACGGAATATTCCGGGGAATCCTAGCGAGTTGTTTACTTGGTTTGGAAAGTCCGATCGACCCGTGGCGACTACTCGTGCACCGGCCTCTTTCGCTTCCCAAGGCCAGATTTCCGGGATCGGGTTTGCGCAGACGAAGAGAATGGAATCTTTGTTCATCGATGCGACCCATTCCTTCTTGATTGTGTCAGGGCCAGGTTTGGACAGAGCTATGCATACGTCGGCGTCTTTCATTGCTTCGGCCGGTCCGCCTTTGCGTTGTTCGCTGTTGGTTGTTCTGCAGAGGCGCCATTTGTCGACAAACTCTGCCTTGCGCATTTCGATATCTTTCCTCTCGAGCCCAAGTATACCCTTCGTGTCTACCACGAAGGTATTCTCCGGTTTGATTCCGTAAGCGAACATCAACCTGCTGCATGCAACATTTGATGCGCCCGCGCCGATCAATGAAACCGTTACATCCTGAGCCTTCTTGCCGACTAGGTGTAGGGCGTTTATGAGTCCGGCGAGAACGATTGTTGCGGTTCCTTGCTGGTCGTCGTGCCACACTGGAATCTCAGCCGTGGCCCGGAGGGTGTCTAGTATACGGAAGCATTTGGGCTGGGAGATATCTTCGAGGTTGATTCCGCCGAATGTGGGTTGAAGCCACTTCACGGCCGTAATGATTTCGTCGGGATCTTTCGTTCCGAGACATATTGGAAATGCGTCTACGCCTCCGAGATACTTGTATAGAATTGACTTACCTTCCATGACCGGAAGTCCGCCTTTGGGGCCGATGTCCCCTAAGCCTAGAACTCTCGTTCCGTCAGTTACGATGGCAACCATGTTCCACTTATTCGTGTAATCGTAGACGAGCCGCTCATCTTTCTCAATAGCCTTGCACGGTTCAGCAACCCCGGGCGTGTACCATATTGCGAAGTCGTTGAAGTCGCGTATCGCACATTTGGGCACAATCTCCATCTTCCCGTGGTAGAAGGGGTGGAGTTTCATTGCGTCTAGGGCGGGTTTCTTCGCTTTCTCAAGAAGCTGTTCTTTCGTAAGTGTCTGCAAATCTCATACCTGAAGGAAAGTATGAAAATAGACTGTCGTCTTTTAATTATCCTGCACTTTTAGCATATACTTCTACATAGAAGACCCTTCTTTACCGAATGAGCGAAACTGGACCTGAGTCAGACTCACAAGTTGGTTAATCGACCACAAATGGCTCCAAAATTCGTTGCTCCGCGGCAGCCTTTCGTTTCATGACCCACTCTGCTCCAGAGTTACTTCGAAGTTCTCTCCAATTTTGAGCCGGTGCCAACGTCCATCAAACCCGATATCTTTCATCGATCTGACTCGAACCAAGTTCTGAACTGGATCAACCGTCTCATCTAACTTGAAATCAATTACACCGTCCGCCGCGGCTTCGAACCGCCTATAGGTAAAGTCGCTATGAATCCCTCTACAGAGGCTCCCCAGGAGTGTGCAATCTCGCAGTTTAGCCATTGGGAATATTCGAGTAATAGAAAATTCAGTCCAATTCTTTTCATCGTTGAACCGAGTTCCCACCGAGCCATCATCGATGATTAGTAATTTGTTCGATAGTGACGGACCCTGCAACTGCTGTTGCGCATACCAAATACTCAGATCCGATACTTTCAACGAAGTAATTGCGAGTTTCTCCTTCGATTTCTGACCTAGGGTGGCAGAGTACCAATCCCAAATGCGTAACATCCCTTCCTCCTCTAAGCTCTCTGTATCCACCCCCAAACGTTTGAGTTTAAGCCGAATCTTGGCCGGTGGTTGCGTGGACACGCTGTAGCTGACTCCTCCACCGCTCTTTATCCATCCCGCGGCAATCGTAAGGGAGGCGTTAAACCATTGCGAGGCGGGATCGAACTCGACTAGTAAGTTCGAACCGGTTGGAACGGCACTAGTAGTTAAGCGGTCAATTATCGGGATCTGCACGAGCGGGTCCCCGATAGGAAAGCGCCGATGCTTGACTTAACTCTTCACATTAAGAGATAGAAAAAGAGAGGGAGCCAGATTACGTCTCCAGTCGCCGCGATGTGACTAAGCGCCTTTTGAAACTGCTACTAGCGTCTCAGTTTTTCCAAGGTCGGCGCCGCACGCGTCCAGCAGTTCCTGCCAGTACTTGACCATAGTAGACAGATCCGGTGCGTACCATATCATCACCATATCATACTGCCCCAAGGTTACGAAGGTCATCTCTTCATGTATACCGCGACTATGTCTGGTTCCACCGGGCAGCGTTTTATCCGCGCTATCCGCTGCTTTCATAAAGTCCATCGCACCTTTCCCGGATTGAATTTTACCATTGTAATGAAATAATGCGCTTTCTTACCTGATTCAGGGCAAGGAGCTGGCATCATCAAAAATCCATGTGGCAAAACATTCACCTCGACAAAATATCCTCTCAGTGTGGATATATCGCTTTGCACACCGAGTAGCCAACCAAGTCAATCATGGATGATTGAAAGTTTTGCAATCTAATTTTTTGTTAGAGTCGTAAACCGAGCAGTGCTCAAGATACACTTTCGCCGGGTAGCATAGTTGAGATTGAACATGCCATAGGGCATGCCGCATGTTAGGAACCGATGTTTGGTGTGCAGGAGATAGAGGCCGACACGGAAGCCCTTGTTCCAGACTCAATGGTTCCGGATTTATTCGCTGATATTGTGAGAGTCCAAAGCCTGCCCCTGAGAAATGAAGAATGTCATTCGTGGTATGGTGTTCTTGCCGACGCAAGTCTTGACGAATTGGAAGCCGTTTTTCTGATTATTTGCTCATTGTTTGACTTTTATGGGGCCGATGGGGAGGATGACGTGTTTATGGGCTTCGTTTATGATTTCTGCAATGGAGAGGTAGAATGCACTGAAGCCGCAGAAGACTCCTTCGATTCCGGCGATTAGTTGCAGTTGTGGGATGAAGTGTGCGGCGGTGAGTAGGAAGAAGAGTATTGCGAGCGATAGGAATATTGTTTGAAGGGCTCTGTTTGTTTTTAGTGTCCCGAAGAACATCCCTAGAGTGAAGAGCCCCCAAATGAACAGGTATGCTGCCCACGCGGTGTTGTCGGGGGTAACGGCGGGTCGTTCGACCGAGGATATGATGATGAAGACGAGGGTTAGCCAGAAGAGTCCGTAGGAGGTGAAGGCAAGAGTTCCGAATGTGTTGCCCTTTCGGAATTCCATTATGCCAGCTATTATCTGTGCTAGACCACCGTAGAAGATTCCCATTGCGACGATTATGCTGCTAACTCCGAATAGACCGACGTTAGCTAGATTCAGTAAGATCGTCGTCATCCCGAATCCCATTAAGCCAAGGGGCGCGGGGTTCGCTAGCAGAGATTCTTTTTGGCTCATCTTAGCTCAACTCCTCGGACGATTAGCTCTTAATCTCGGCCTGCAGACCGCTGTAGGCGTTCTTCATTTCCTCTACACTGGTTTCATCTTCGATCGTAGTAACGTCGCCGATGGCCTTATTCTCAACAACTGCTTTCATCACTCGTCGCATTATTTTGGCGCTGCGTGTTTTGGGTAGTTTGCTGACGAAGTAGATTGTCTCGGGGACCGCGATTGGGCCGATTGTGTTTCTTACCTGGTTTGCGAGTTCCTTCTTGAGTTCGGGGGTTGGGTTGAAGCCAGGTCTGAGGACGACGAAAGCCACCGGTACTTCCATCTTCACGGGGTCGGATTTTCCGATTACAGCAGACTCAGCCACCGCGGGGTGTGCGATCAAACTATCCTCAAGTTCGATTGTTCCTATTCTATGGCCCGCAACCTTCAACACTTCATCAGCTCGACCCAGGAGCCAGAAGTAACCGTCATCGTCCTTCATGGCGAAGTCTCCGGCGTAATATATCCCTGGGAACCTTGTGAAGTAGACCTGTTTGAACTTCTCAGCATCATGCCAAAGGGTCATGAATTGCCCCGGCCAAGGCCGTTTAATGACCATGTAACCTTTCTCGCCTGGTTTGGTTGGGGTACCGTTCTCACTGTAAACATCAGCATCAACGCCAGCAAGTGGCAATGTTGCCGATCCTTGTTTCAGCGGAATCGGTGTGATTCCAGGTTGAGGGCTGATTAGGATTCCTCCCGTCTCGGTTTGCCACCAAGTGTCAACGATGGGCGTTTTCTCCCGCCCGATGTTCTTGAAGTACCATTTCCAGGCTTCAGGGTTGATTGGTTCGCCCACCGAGCCGAGTAGCCTCAAGGTTGTTAGGGTGTGTTTCTGAGCCCATTGTTCGCCGAATTTCATGTGCATTCTAATTGCCGTAGGGCTTGTGTAGATGATTGTGACCTTGTACTTCTCGACGAGGTCCCACCATCTATCAGGCTGTGGATAGTCTGGGGTGCCCTCGTAAATGAGTGAGGTAATCCCTCTTATCAAAGGCCCATAGACGATGTACGTGTGTCCGGTTATCCAACCGATATCAGCAGTGCACCAGTAGATGTCACTGTCATTAACATCGAAAACCGCTTTCATCGTGTAATACGCCCACGTCATATAGCCGCCGTTGCTGTGGGTTGTTCCCTTTGGTTTTCCAGTCGTACCGGAAGTGTAGAGGATGAAGCTTGGGTGGATACCTTCAGCAGGTTCCGGCTCGACGAACTTCTCAGCCGAAGCTATCAGATCATGATACCAAAGATCACGTCCCTCTTCCATGTTGACTTGGTTCTTCGCTCTTCTCACGACGATGACTTTTTCGACGCCAATCGTTTGCTTGATGGCTGCGTCTACGATTGTTTTGAGTTCCAGCGTCTTTCCTTTCCTGAAAGACCCATCTGCGGTTATGACAAGCTTTGATTTCGAGTCATCTATTCTGTTCGCGATTGATTGAGCTGTGAAACCTGCGAAGATTACGGAGTGAATCGCTCCAACTCTAACCGCTGCCAGCATGCTGATTGGAAGTTCAGGAATCATGGGGAGGTATATTGTGATCCTATCGCCTTTCTTGATTCCCAGCTTCTTTAGAGCGGAAGCAAGCTTGTTAACCTCTTCGTAAAGTTCATTGTAAGTGAGCGTTCGTTTGTCTCCGTTCTCTCCTTCCCAATAGTAAGCGATTTTATTCTTCTTCGGCCCAGAGACGTGGCGATCGAGTGCATTATACGAAATATTACTCTTCCACGCCGGGAACCAACGACCATAAGGGGGCTGGGCCATTTCTTCAAAGGCGGGCCCTTCCTTCTCATACCAGAAGAGTTCACCAGCAATCTTTCGCCAGAAAGCGTCGGGTTTCTCCAAGCTTTCTCGATGAATCTCGGCGAGTTTCTTTATGTTCGGACGGTTTTCAGGGAATATCAGCGTCGTAGTTGGAAGTATTTCACGAAGGGCCATCTTGGATCACTTAGCGAATCTGTATGGGCTCGAAGTTGGCGGCTTCTTAACTGTTTAGTCTAAATACCAGACGATGCGCGGCAGAAACTTGTATAGACCTTCCACACTGATGAAGAGATGGAAGTCTTGATTGCCAGTCGCTAGACTGTTTCGTTTCTGAGTTCTCTTCTAAGGATCTTGCCGATCGAGTTCTTTGGCAATGCTTCTCGGAACACCACTATCTTCGGGGCTTTGTAGTTGGCAATTTTTTCCTTGCAGAAATTAACGATTTCTGTGGCCGTAACTTTGTAATTGTCTCTCAGAACCACATACGCCTTAACAGCCTCCCCGCTGGTAGGGTCGGGAGTTGATACTGCGGCCGCTTCTTTGATGGCCGGATGCTCACACAGTACTTCTTCCACTTCCTTCGGCCAGACCTTCATTCCGGAAACATTGATCATATCCTTCTTGCGGTCTACTATGCGGAAGTATCCGTCTGAATCCATGCTCGCGATGTCGCCGGAGTTAAGCCAACCATTCCGTAAGGTTACTGAGGTCTCGTTTGCGTTGCGCCAGTAACCGATCATCACCTGTGGTCCGCGTATCACGAGTTCTCCAGGAGTGCCGATTGGCTGAACATGCATTCCCGTTTCTGCGTCCACTATCTTCGCTTCCGTGTCCGAAATTGGTATGCCGATTGAACCCGAACGATTTTTTCCTGGGCGGTCAAGTGGGTTGACGTGTGTAACGGGGCTCGCCTCGGTCAAACCGTATCCTTCAACAAGTCTCCCCCCGGTCAAGTGTTCGAATTCTTGTTGAATTTGCATGGGTAGGGGTGACGCTCCTGATACGCAAACGCGAATTGAGCTCATCCTATCTCTGTTCACGTCGGGTCGATGGATGATTGCGAGGTAGGTGGCTGGGACGCCGCAGAATACAGTAGGCTTCAGATCATCGATGGCTTGAAGAATTGCGTCAATGTCCCGCGGGTCAGAGATAAGGGCGATCGAACCGGACGTGAGGATGGGCGCGTTCATCGCCACCGTCATGCCGTAGATGTGGAATAGTGGCAACGCAGCCACGTGAATTTCTCCAGCTTTCATCCCCAGCCAGGTGGCGAACTGGCTCGCGTTAGCCACCAGGTTATGGTGGGTTAACATCGCGCCCTTAGGCGCGCCAGTCGTTCCCCCGGTATATTGAAGGAGCGCGATATCTTTCGTGGGTTGAACGTCAGCGAGAGATGGGGGAGTGGTGTTTTTCGCGATAAGTGTATTCATATTCTCAGTTCCTATTGTAGAGTTTTCCTGAGTTCGAGTAGGGGATCGCAACGATTCATCGCGGCCAGTGGCTGTGATAATGCGATCGAGTTTCCACTTGTTTCGAGCCGCTTCGATCACTTTTAGGAGTCTGTCCCAGCAAACAATGATTCTTGCTTCTGAGTCTGTTAGGATATGGAGAAGTTCTCTTTCTTTGTAGAGCGGGCTGATTGCAACCCCGATCGCGCCTATCGCTAGCAGGCCATAATATGCGACGACAAACTCGGGAATATTCGGGAGATAAAGAGCGACTCGTTCCCCTTTCCTGACCCCGCATTCTTGGAGAGCGCTTCCAAACCTTCCCGCAAGCGTTTCTAGTTCAGAGAAAGTAATCTTCTGCTTCGAATAGTACAAAGCCGGGCTTTTGGGAAAGTTTCGTGCAGCTTTGTGAAGCATCTGACCTAGTGAGATCTCCGGATAATCAATCGACTTAGGCACATGTTGAGGCCAACTACCCATCCACGGCCTTTCTGGCGACCGAACGGTCATTGACAATTCGTCCAGATCATTCCTTCTGAACCGCCTTAAATTAGGTGAGCCAATGGGCTAGGTGGTGATAGAAAAATGCAGACAAAACGTCTACTCCCAATAGTGCTCGGAGTCGCGCTGCTGAACCTCTCAATAACCTCCGTCTTCGCTGATCCGTTATACACTGGAACCTTGGCTGTCGGAGATCAGTATTCAATCGTTACGCTCCACGGTTTAGCCCAGGCTTGGGTCAACGGACAATTGCTCACTGGCCCAGCTAATCTTGAACTCACAGTGCAAGTTACCTTCGTCGGCCCACACAATGTCATCTTCCAAATACTGTCAGGTACATTTCAAATCAGGAACAAGAATTACGTCGTCGACGTCGGACGGTGGAGAGGCGACTACAACTTTGACGCACACACTTCCGTATACCAGGGCCCAGCCACAGCTCCAGATGGCGGCATAGGTTACTTCGTAATCTACGGACAGGATATTGGCAACGGCTCAGGTGGTGTGCTGATGCACGCTTCCAGTGACTTCCTCGGCGAATACAACGCACAGTGGGACGTAGAACTCGCAGCTATCCGCTACCAAACCAGCTGAAACCAACTACCCGCTTTAATCTCTCCCCAATTTTCCATTCTGCTTCCGCTAATATGAGCCGTGATAAACGTTAAGTTGACAAGCCCGCGGTCCGGACGGTGAAGTGGCTACTCTTTGAGGATGACGGTTGAGGAGGCCGATAGACTTCGCCAGAGTTTCTGGGACAAAGATGCGGAGGCATGGGAGCTTCATTGGGTTCCGATCTTTCGTAGATTCGCGCGTGATCTGGTCAGGGACGCTGGAGTCTCTGGAGGGCAAGTTGCACTTGATCTTGGGACTGGGACCGGTGTCGCCGCGTTAGAGGCGGCTAGGCTTGTGGGGCACGGAGGTTTTGTTTTCGGTTTCGACCGATCGAGGCAGATGTTGGACGCGGCAATTCGCAAAGCCTCGAAGACTAGCCGGAGGAATCTGAGGTTCTTGTTTATGGATGCCAGGCATTTGTACTTGCCAGACGACCTTTTTGACTCAGTGTTCTCGAATTGCGGAATATCGGGCGTAAATTTCGATGAGGTAGCTACGGAATCCTACAGGGTTCTCAAGAAGGGTGGTTGTTTTGCTTACAGTAATTGGCGTCTGAAGAACGTTGAAGTTCACAGGATTTTCGGAGAGGTCCTGCAACGACATCGAACCGTTAATCCTTCGGCTACGCTGAGAACTCAGCGAACCGCTCTCGCCACTTTCGAGCGGTACGGCTATCGGAAAATGTCCCTGAGCTTTCAGCTTCGGGAGCTTAGACGTGCCGGTTTCACACGATTAACCGTGAAGGAAAGAATATACCATGTTCGCCTTGGCGGGGTATACGATTTCCTTGACATGCGATTCAGTAGTGCGAGCCTCAGACGGGAGTTCAAAGAATTACCCAAGAAAGAGCGTAGAGTATTGTACAGTGAACTTGCCAATGCCCTAAGAGAGTTCACAAGAAACAAAAACTTCAGCTTTGACTGGCCCGTTTCGTTCATCAGGGCCGCGAAAGCTTAGGCCTTAGTCCCAACACCAAACCTGTAGGGACCGCTTTATAGACGCGGTCAAAGTCGGATGGAACGTGGATGAACATGTCTGATAGAGTGAAGTATTCTTCAGGGACAAAATGGGAACCGATCGTAGGTTATTCGCGATCAATCAGAGTCGGTAAAATCGTGCACGTCTCCGGCACAACCGCGACAGACTCCAAAGGAAAAGTGATCGGCATTGGAGATGCGGGGCAGCAGGCCGCTCAGGCTTTAAGTAATATTCGAGGAGCGCTAGAATCGGTTGGCTCCAAGCTCGAAGATGTGGTTCGAACGAGAATTTACGTCACCGACATAAGTCGATGGGAAGAGGTCGCAAAAGCCCATGGCGCTGTCTTCAAGGATATCAGGCCGACGACTACCATGGTCGAGGTCAAGAAGTTAATCAGCCCAGAAATTCTCGTTGAAATAGAGGCTGAAGCTATACTCGATTAGAATTTTGGTGGAGGTTTTAGTGATGAAAACAAATCAACACGAGACAAAGCTTGCAAAGGTTTTCGAGCCAATCTACGAATTGGCCGATTCCGGGGTCCTAGAATTCAAAATGCTTCTTGAGGGAAACTGGGTTTCGTTAAAGGAGAGAATTGAAGTTCGAAGCCCCATTGACGAGGGCTTAGTTGCAACCGTCCCGAGCTCATCGGAGCAGGAGGCTGGACTGCGCAGTTGAGGCGGCGTACACTAACCGCAGCTCCATCAGAGTCATCCCAGCCGTGAACAAGATTGAGATCTTCCAACGCGCACGCGAACTGCTACTACAGAACTCGGAATCATTCGTGTCGATCCTAACATTAGAAGCCGGCAAGCCCAAGTCCAATGCTCAAGGCGAAGTCAAAGCAACCGCGGAACGGTTGAAACTTACCCCCGAAGAGTACGGAAAGATCCGAGGGGAACACATACCGGGGGACTGGTCTGATGAGACGGTTGGAACTGATGCGGATGTGCTAAGGGAACCGTTGGGAGTCGTTCTGGCAATCGCCCCATTCAATTACCCACTATACATAACCGCCACCAAAGTTATTCCCGCGCTTCTGGCAGGAAATTCAGTCGTAGTAAAAACCTCAAGCAAAGACCCACTTTCCTTCCTCATGTTCTCAAGGCTACTGGAACTGGCAGGTATACCAAAGGGCTCTCTAAATGTGATAACCGGGAGAGGTCCCATTGGGGAATACCTCGCAACCCATGATAAAATTAGCATGCTGACATTCACCGGCAGTACTGAGGTTGGAAAAACCCTCGCGCGAGTCGCGGGTCTCAAGGTGCTGCATATGGAACTCGGAGGAAAAGGATGTGCAATCATACTCAAAGACGCCAACCTAGACCTTGCCGCGACTGAAACTGTCAAGGGGTCGCTGAGCTACAGCGGCCAAAGATGCGACGCGATTTCAAGAGTACTTGTCGAGAAAGAAGTCGCGGACATATTCGTAAAGAAGCTGATGAAGGAAGTTGGCTCGTACAAAATGGGGGATCCACGTGATTCAACCGTTACGTTGGGCCCGCTAATAGACCACACTGCTGTAGAACGAGTGCATGGGTTAGTGACCGACGCTGTAAGTAAGGGGGCAAAGTTGCTGACCGGCGGAAAGTTCGAAGGAAATTACTATCAACCTACCGTTCTAAACGAAGTGCCTCTTGAAGCTCGAGTTATGTGGGAGGAAACCTTCGGGCCTGTTATCCCGATTGGAAATGTGAGAGACGTTGACGAGGCCATTCAGCTTGCCAACAAGTCGAGGTTCGGGTTGGATTCCTGCGTTTTCACAAACGACATGAATCTCGGAAGGAAAGTTGCCAAACGTTTGGAGGACGGCGAAGTGACGATAAATGCCGCCCCTCGTCATGGTGTTGGCTACTATCCCTTTGGAGGTAACAAGGATTCGGGGATGGGCAGGGAAGGTATTGGGTACAGCATCGAGGAAATGACCCGACTCAAAACTATCGTTCACAACTGGAAACCAGCTAAAGTATGGGCGGATCTGATCAAAGAGCCAAGCTAGCTCTCAAGTAAAAGAAAAGAGGGGAGTTAGGCGGCCAACGCAGGCCGGAATTCCTCTTCGTCTTGTGGTTTGCGCGTCAAGTTGACCACACGGACTAAGCCGCACTCAATAAGGAATGAATTTCCCCTAATGAGCTTTGTTCCTTTTGTCGAAAGGTGGCCAGAATCAAAGTAGTTTTAGAACGGTTGGTCCGACGAGGTATCTGATGACGATTCCAATTAGGTAGAGGGCAACCGTTGCACCGAACATAATGCTTGTAATTTCGATGAAGTCTTTCTTGAATGCGGCGCCGGAAATTACTGATCCGTAGAAGCTTATGAAAGCTATCAATAGAACCGCGAGTAGCAATGAGGCGGTTAGAGCGTCAACCATAATTGTTGTGAGAAAGTATGGCGTGGCTAGGATTACGGCGGTAATGAAATAGGATATTCCCGTGTAGATTGCTGAAAGAGTTGCTGACCCTTTGAAGCCGGTTTTCGCTTGGGCGTAGGCTGCTGATGCCATGGCTATAGAGGCTGCTGCACCTGCTATGATCCCTGCTAAGCCTGCCAGCTCCGTGTGGTTATAGATTCCTAGTGAACCTGCATGGATTCCTGCGATCTCCACTAAGGCGTCGGCCAGACCGAGAACAATGAATGAAATGTACTTTATGTGGGGTTCATCGAATTGTTCTGCGAATTTATTCTCGTGCTCCACTTCATCGGCTACCATCCTTCTGAACTGTGCGCGGTCTCTTTGTGGAATTTGATGCGCGACGTCTTTGTACTTCTTGATTGTGCCCATTTCGTTTCTTTCAAGAAACTTGACCGCGAATGTGACTCCGAGCAGCAATCGTATGAGAATTATGAAGTAAACCTTCAGATTGCTTACGCCGATCTTTCTGTCAGGACAATACTTGCTCCAAAAACGGTAGTGTCCATACTCCATCCCAGACAGTCGTTTCAATGTGCCGCTGAATCTGTGTCGTTTCTCAAACCCTAGGCCCGCCAGTTTCTTGTAGACCACATAGTCCGTATATTCGTCCACAGCGCTCATGTATGCGAAATCCGCGAGGCTTACACTACTCATTTCTTTCACTCAATCTTGTTCTGATGTTTTCTGAATAGGCGGTCTACCAAGATAAAAGTAGACCAATTAGAGTACTC
Organism: Candidatus Bathyarchaeota archaeon; assembly: GCA_963733055.1. Classification (GTDB taxonomy): domain Archaea; phylum Thermoproteota; class Bathyarchaeia; order 40CM-2-53-6; family 40CM-2-53-6; genus FEN-987. Next base: position 689,210 of record CAVTBR010000001.1, on the reverse strand, counting down.
GGGAATGTAGAGGAGATGTGCGGATTCTAGGGTCGACTTCAATCACCGGTTAGAGGTAAGTCAATAAATCATAGTTAGGCAAGTTACAAGGCGAGTGGCCTTGTCACTTTCAACGCCAGAGATTGAATACCTGAAGTCCCAGCGACTCGCTAGGATTGCGACTGTGTCCACTAAGGGTCAGCCTGAAGTTGTCCCAGTCGCCTTCGAGTTTGATGGCAAGTATTTCTACGTTGGAAGCCACAGTCAGGACATTTTTCTTCGGACCCGCAAATACAAGAGCGTCACAGCCGGCAATCGCCGGGTTGGGCTAGTAATCGATGATCTCGAGTCAGTTGACCCGTGGAAGCCACGGGGAATAAAGTTGTTCGGAACGGCGGAGGTCGTGGAGCGTGAAGGTATGTTCGGACCTGGGAAGTATCTGCGGATAACTCCGCAAATTTCCTGGAGTTGGGGTATTCCAGGGCTTAAGCTGAAGAAAGGCGAATGGAGTCAGAAAACCGTTCACAAGACTTGATATCGTACACTAACTCGTTGCAATTTGGTTCGAAGCTATGCCAACACTATCAAAGCAGGAATCGGAATTTCATAGAAAAACGGCGAAACAATGCTTCAACAAGACTTGGGACTATCTCGATAAGAAGAATCGAACACCGGCCGACAATATCCAGATGCTTAACCTGGCACACGCATCAAGGTACCATTGGGGGTTGGTCGGGAACGCCCGAAATCTAGCCGTCGGAGAATGGCAAATATCGCGGGTCTACGCTGACCTCAAACAGGCAGAACCCTCCCTAATATTTGCAAAGTCGTCCCTAGAATTGGTGATCAAGAATAATCTATCCGACTTACTGCCGTCCGTCTATGAAGGAATCGCCCGGGCCTATGCGGTTGCGCAGCAGCATCAACTTGCCAGGGAATACCTCGCAAAAGCGCGCAAGGAATTGGAATCCATCAAAGACGAAGAAGACAAGAAGATTTACTCTGATCAGATAAATGAAACCGAATCTCTACTTCAACTGAAGTAGACCCAGAAAAGGGGTGGGACAAGCCTCGTGAGCTTGTCTACTTTCCGAAGAAGGCTTTCACGTGGTGTCGGGTTAGATAGTAGATTATTATCAAGTAGATTACAATGGGTAGAATTGCTGAGCCTAGGCTGCCGATTGCTTGTAAGAGTGCTAGGACTATGCCTATTACAGCAAAGATTAGCGAGCAAAGCCACGCCCAACCCCTGCCAGTGAAGAGACCGAATGCGATCACCAGGGAGATTACGCCGAGAATTAGGAAAATGCCTCCAACCGCGCCCGCCAAAGCCCCAAGAAACGGCATCGCAAAACCCTCCATCGGCATAAGTGAACCGACCATCATCATTCCAGCTCCACCTAGCAGAAACAATAATCCGCCAATCGCCTGAAGCACCGCGAGTATCGTGACCCCCATAGGTCGACTTTTCTGCGCCATAGTTTCTCAGTCAACCTAGAAGCTGTGTTCTCCTTTTATGATTTACCTGCTTGTCAAAAACGTGTCCAATTGAGACAGAAGGCAAGTGGTGGGGGATGGATGGTTTAAGGAGGGTAGTTGAATTTGCTTCGAATCCGTTGGTATCTTTCTCGGTGCGTGAAAAATTGCATACAGACGAGACCTCCTGGAGAATTGACAAAACAGACTTCTTGTAACTCCTTTCCGATTGCCGTAACGACTGTAAATCTCCATATACTACTTCATGGCAAATGAATATGTTTGAAAGGAAAAGTTACCCCCCGTCACGCTTACGTGAAGGGTAACTGAGAGTGCTAAGAAAATGTGGACGAAATGTCCAGATGGGATTTACCGCCTTGACTGCGTACTTGAAAATGGTATGCCGAAGAGCAAAGCTCAGGTAAAGGTTCGCAATTCAGAATACCGTCTATCCATCGAAGGATTCGGCTCTTTCCGGGAACCCAGGAACCTGAAAGAAATCAACGTAATTCTAGCTCGACACGGACTTTGGCCATTTCGGGAAACAAACGAACAGTGTCCTGAGTATTTGTCGTGTTTGGGGAAAAAGTGCCCAGCAGAGTTGCCCACCAGAGTATAGCGATGAGGCACCCGAGTGAAGTTGTTAACGTGGGAAGAATTCGCGACAGTTCAGCCAGAGATGGCAGAGTTCGGATTGAAGAGACTGGAATACCACGTTATGTATTTGGCAACCGTCCGCAAGAACGGATATCCAAGAGTTCATCCATTCACTCCGTTTGTCGCATCAGGCCACCTCTTTGCTTTCATGGAGCCTACCTCTCCTAAAGGGCGCGATTTGCAACGCAACGGACTTTACGCCATACACTCGCTCGTCACTGACATGAATGGAACAAACGGCGAATTCACCATAGCCGGTCGCGCACACTTAGTGACCGATTCAGCCACCCGAGACTTGGCAGTCAAGGGATGCCCTTACACTCCGAAGGAGAGGTACATCTTTTTTGAGTTCGAACTCGAAGAGTGCATGACCAACACTTACGAAGACGGTGCCCCGAACACAAGGAATTGGAAGGAAAAGTCGCTGGTATGATTCTCGAATTGAACGGCGAGATATGCTCGCCCTATTGGGTTAGGTAGGCTTTTACCGTTTTTAGCTCAGTTTCTAGGCGGGTTAGGTCGCCTTCCAGTATATCGGGAAGGAGGGTCTTCGCTTTTTCGAGGATGGCTTCGAGGTCTTTTGCGTATTGGGAGATGGCGAGGGTCAGAAGTCCCGCATGCTTCTTTGCTTCTTCCATGGTTTTGGCCCCTTTGATTGCTAGGATTTGCTCGATTTGTTTGATTGTGTGGTTGAAGGTTAGATTTGCTTTCATCGCGTTGCTCATGAAAGATTGGAGTTCCTTGTCATTATGCAACTGTTCGAGGTGATGCCTGTAGTGGCTCATCACTTTAGCTAGGAGGTCATGGTTCTTGACTATGTCTTCAACTGGCATGCCTCAGTAGAAGGTCGTGAACGCTGATATGATTTGTCCCAGCGCACAGAAATGCGTACCCGGCGGTTAGAAACTGGTCCATGGCAGCCCGGAATTGTGACGCTGACTAATCCTTAATGTTAATCATAGGTGGGTCGGATGGTGCGCACACTCTAAACGACGTGCTCGTTTCGTTAGCAGAATGCTCGATAATCTGATCTTTTGGCGCCGGGGGTGGGATTTGAACCCACGAGGCCCAGAGGACCAACAGCTATCTTGGCCCAAACTGTTAGCAGATCTCGAGGCTCAACGTCCCAAGTATCCGCTGGGACTCTGTCGCCTTACCTAGCTAGGCTACCCCGGCACCGCCGAAAAATCTTCCTACGGGGCATAATAAGTGTGGGTCCGACTCATCTTTCTCGCACCAGGGACAGCTTCCAGTAATTAGTATCCCTGCAATACGGCGAAAAGCTTAATCTCGTTTGGTCGGCCCACGCACGTCGAGGTCTTCGTAATGACTGAACGTGATCTACTAATGATTCCAGGCCCAACGAACGTTGACCCAAAGGTTCTACGTTCGATGGCCCGTCCCACGCTCTCCCACACAAGTACGACGTTCGCGACGATGTTCAAGGAAACCGTTGCCGATCTCGGCAAAATATTCCAGACGAAGGGGACTATACTCCCGTTGGCGGGGACGGGTACCCTCGGAGCTGAAGTCGCACTTTCAAACATAATTGAACCCGGAGACAAAGTACTCTCTATTTCAGCCGGATATTTCGGCGACCGCCTCGCAGAGATTTCCAACAACCTCGGAGCTAACGTGGACAAGTTGGAAGTGCCGTGGGGTTCAGCTGCACGCTTGGAAGATTTCGAGAGGAAATTATCAGAGACCCGTTACAAGGTTGCGATGGTGGTCCATGTCGACACTTCAACCGGCGTAGCCAATCCAGTTAAAGAACTTGGATCGTTGGCAAAGGCGAAGGGGGTGTTGCTTGTTGTCGATTCGGTTTGTTCGATGGGTGGGATGGATGTTCGAGTTGATGATTGGGGAATAAATGTTTGTTTCACCGGATCACAGAAAGCCCTCGCGGCACCACCAGGCATGACGGTAGTCTCCTTTGACTCGAAAGCTCTCGAGGCTAGGGAGAAACGCAGAACCCCGCCGTCAACCTACTACGGAGACATCAAGCGTTGGCTGCCTATACTTCAAGAACCTACGAAGTACTTCGCAACTCCAGCTGTTAACATGGTCTACGCTCTACACGAGAGCTGCAGGATGATCCTAACCGAAGGGTTAGAGGAGAGATTCAAACGCCACACAAAACTCGCTACCGCGTTCCGCGCAGGTCTCAAAGCAATGGGACTTCAGCTTCTATGTGAAGATTCGGTAGCATCAAACACTCTCACCGTTGCATATCATCCCAAGGGAGTTAGTGACGTCGAATTTCGCAAATCGATGGCCGAGGATTATGGCGTTGTTGTTGCAGGTGAGTTGGGGCCACTGAAGGATAAGGCATTCAGGGTCGGGCATATGGGCAATGTAAACAGAAGCGATATCCTATCCACCCTTTCGGCAGTTGAAGGGTCACTCCAGAAGCAGGGGTACCGGTTTCAACCAGGATCCGCGGTGGCGGCTGCAAACCACTCCTTGCTGGCTAGTTGAGAAAGACGCTACGCTCCCCATCTATTCCATATCAACAGCAACCATAACGTGAATTGCTCTACTGCTGCCGAGGCCTAAACCGTGGCCCTAACCAAGGACGGACCCTAGCCGGACCCTGAAAGCCTTCTTGACGTTTCAACGCTTCCACCAATTGCTTAACCCCTTGCGGGTCCTTCACGTTCTCGAAAGTCATAATCACCTTGCCCTCGCTAAGGAAGGAAATGTCCCCGAAAACCTTGAGCGTCCCGCGCCTGGGCCCTCCGTAAACTCCAAAGCCGCCTAGTCCTGGTAGCCCGAACATCCGAGGGGTCAGAAATACGCCACCTCCGAGGGAGTCGTTGATCCTGTGGAGGTTCATTATTACAACCTCAGGCCAGTGTGTCATTCCTATTTGAGCAACGGTCTGCTTGCTCTCCGTGTTGTATTTCAGGCAGCGCTTGTTCGTAACCGCCTCCTCCATAACTACCTCCTTATGGACCAACCCTCGAGTGGTCTCCTTATGCCAAAGAATTCTTTCACCATCATTAAGCGGGATTGAGGATTGAACCTGCTGTAGATCAGATGAAGGATTCTCGGCAATTATCTGGTCGGTGTTCTCCGGTGCAGTTGGGGAAATGGGCGAGAGCCGGGTGGTCGCCATGCCGCATCCCGAGCAGGTTTGAGCTCCAGTCGGTAGTTCGGCACCGCAGTTAGAACAGAACATGGCAAAGTTCACCTACTTTGGCTGAAGCTTCTTAGTGTATGCTTCCGCCAGTTTACCGAGTTTGAAGATCAACCAGACTAATGCAACGACAACTGCGGCACCGAGGATCGTTCTGATCAGTAAACCCAGGAATATCAGACCAGCTGAAACCATCGCATTCACCTCGACGCATCGATAATATTCTGAATAAAACGGATTGTGGATGATTCGTTCAGGTCCAACCAGTCGGCGCGGAGAAATGATCGATTCTTAGCAATGAATCGCAGATTAGGAAATCACGTTTGATCGGGTTCCGGTTTCCTGTCATGAGGCCCAAGTTTTGGAGGGTCGTGATTTCTCCAAACCTTATATGACGCTAAAACGTCAAGACCCCGTCGAACTGAGAGTTAGTGGTTAATTTGAGGAGTTTTCTTCTCGTAAAGACGAAACCGGGGATGGAAAGGGAGATCCTTGATCGCTTCAAGGCTCTGCCCGAAGTTCGCGAGATTCATCTGATTACAGGCAAATTCGACCTATTGGTAGCCCTCGAATCCGAGGAAACGGAGATTGACCCGAGGCAACGAGTTGCCGAGGTTGTCATTGATAAGGTGAGGAAGGCTGGCGGCATTATCGACACGAGAACGATCATACCTATCGAGGCGGAGGTTCGTCCCTCAACCGCGCCTGAACGCCCGACCCAGAAGGGCTTCGTCTTTGTCATGAGCGAGGCAGGCAAGGAAAAAGAACTAATGAGCAAATTGCTGGCCTTGCCAGAGGTCCGTGGCGTCTACCTGCTTTTCGGAAAAGCGGATGTCCTGGCTGAACTGGAGGTTGAAAAAAGCTTCGTAAATCCCCCACCCAAAAGAATAGCTTCTCTCGTCGAGAACAAAATCGCCAAACTTGGTGCCGTTCATGACACCGACACCTACGTCCCACTCGAATCCATAGTAAAATGACCTCACTCCGATCCAGCTAGATCATTGAACGAAAACTTAGATGACCTCAAAGCCAGAGAGATCACCCCCGCCCGTTAGTTGTCTTTCGCATCTTGTAAATGTCAAACGAATCTTGGGACACGTACAAAACTCGGTTATCTTTTCCGGATCCCTTGGACGTGAACTGAGGGCGTTGTCCGGCCGCTATGATGGATGTGGAAGTATCGAATCATACGTGAACGGATAAATGATATTCAAAATTGGTGATTTGTGTTCGATATTCCTGTTCGGAGGGGAGATCCCCGTGTTGAAACGGGGTTCTAGTGCGCTTTCATGAAGATGTCGATGGATTCCTTGCGGCACTGGGGGCATATCTTCAGGTGGTACCGGTCGTTAGGTAGGGGTTGTTTGCACCACTCGCATCGCTTGATACCAGGGGTCTCCATCTCAGGGATTTCTTCGAACAGTAATCTTTCCAGGTCTTCAACCAAACTTGTTTTTCCTCCTTTTTTCTGGCCCATGCCACGTTTGCATGTGCAAACGAGGCAATCACATAATACAAGTTAACGGGTGTTATTAGAATTAACAAGATTTATAAGAAAGCGATGTTATCAATGTAATCAAGATATCAAATTAAGCACGGTAACTTTGTGAGATGGCTAACATGGCAAACAATGCTGTCCTGATTCGCGGGTTAGATCGGGATACTTACAACAACGTGGTAGCCAAAGCAAAGCAACAAGGAAAGAACGTTGCAGACCTCGTAAACGAGGCCTTGACCCAATATATGCATCAGTCTCCATCGGAAAGCCCCGATGTATTTGACACGAAAAGGTTAGTGATCGCTGGTTCAGTCCTCCTCTCCAAGGCCGACATCATGGGGCTCCATAAGGAACTTGGAAACTTCCACCTCGAGAACAGTGGAGAACTAACATTCGACAAAGACGTTGACCGGGAAGCGTTCCAGAAGATTGATCGAATCCACAACACAGGTAAACTACGCGTCCCCACTGACGTTCACCACTTCGCCCTTCTGAAGGCAGGTCAAGTACGCGGAGAAGTGGAAAAGTACTAAGTTAGAATACGGAAAATTGCAAGTTTGTAGGCGAATTTACGCAGTCTCGACGCCGAATTTTCCAGTCTCCCATAGCTCAATTTTGACCCTAGTCTTGAACAGGATACTGAGCTGTTCTTGTAGGTGCCGCGCCAGGGATTCACAGGTCATGTTCCCCATGTCCCGGTGATCATAATGTTCGTCAATGAACCCGTCCACGGTTCGCTTGATGTCCTCAAAATCTAGCCATTCTTGGCTACTACCATAGACCTTGGTTAGAAGCGTGTAATTGTGGCCATGCTGGCGGCCGCACTTGGGGTGTCCAGCTATTATGTGGGCGGCCGCAAATTCGCGACGATATAGGCGTGCCACATCGGGTTCCGCTGGGTGGGACAATTCCTCTAGACCTCTTTGCGGAGCATGTTAAAGAACTCATTACGAGTTTCAAATTTCTCAAACTGGCCTCGGATTTCCGAGGTAAGTATGTCGGCCCCGCTCTTTACTCCCCGCATCTCCATACACAAATGCCTAGCCTGAACCACGACCACAACGCCGTGCGGCTTCAGGCTTTCATTTATTGCGTCAGCAATCTGCTTCGTCATTCGTTCCTGGAGTTGAAGCCTCTTACTGAAGCAATCAACCACCCTAACGAGTTTCGACAAGCCAACAACCGCCTTAGAAGGGATGTAGCCAATGTGCACTTTTCCATAGAACGGGAGAATATGATGCTCACAGAGGCTGAAGAACCCGATCTCTTTTGCTACAACCATGCCGCTGACTTCGCTCCACTCTCTCGATAGAATCTCCTTCGGATTCATAGAGTAGCCTTCGGTGAGTTCAGCGAACATATCAGCCACTCTCCGAGGCGTATCTCTGAGGCCTTCGCGCTTGGGGTTTTCACCGATGGCTTCGATCAGTGATGCTGTTATATTCTCCATCCGTTTCTTGTCCATATGATTCAAAGTCCATTTTCGAATTTGATTCGTTAACACTGCTGTTTCGCGAGTTGGCACGCGGTATTGGTGGTTTAGAAATAAGTATTGCCTTGAGGGGAATCAAATGCACGTCGTAGGGAAGCGATTGCATGGCTAAACTACTCCCTTCAACCTTCTTCGCGAGGGACACCGTGAAAGTTGCTCCTGATCTTCTGGGAAAATATCTCATTAGATTGAAGGGCCATGAACGCTTGACTGGTCGAATTGTGGAAGTCGAGGCATATCGGGGACACGATGATCCGGCAAGTCACGCCTTTCGGGGTTTGACTCCTCGCAATGCACCCATGTTTGGAGAGCCGGGACACGCTTACGTTTACTTCACCTACGGGCATCATTTTTGTTTGAACGTTACAACGCAGAAGGCCGGAACTCCTGGAGCGGTCTTACTCCGAGCCCTTGAGCCTGTAGAAGGAATTAACGCAATGAGGCGTTTCAGACCGAATGTGCTGGATTCTGAGTTGACGAACGGCCCTGGTAAGCTTACCCAGGCTTTTGCGATAGATAAGTCGCTGAATGAGCAGGATATGACCATCGGCGGGCCGCTTTTCATTGGAGATTCCCGGAAAAACGACTTGGAGATTTGGAGTTCGCCTCGAGTGGGAATCCGAGAGGGCCTGAATAGATTCTGGAGATTCTATCTCAAAGGGAACGCACATGTGTCAAGGAGAAGCGCGAGGGAACGGAGATTTCGTTGTTAAGGTGTTTTGCGTTTGGGTACGTCGTTGGCTATTACACCTATGACGAAGAAGATCAAGCCCAAGAAACTTAGCAAGAAGACTTGATGATATGCTGCGACGTCAGCGATGGGAATTGCCAGGTTGTCGTAGAGCAGGTAGAGCGCATATAGCCACACAAGATTGCCAAGCAGGTGAAGGCTTAGGCTGAACGAGCGCTTTAGCCCCAAAACTACGGACCCATCCAATTGGGCTAGGATTCCAAGTAGGAATGGTGTTACAACGAAGCTGTTGTAGGCTGGAATATCAGAAACGGCAAGCATCCTATCGATGAAGAAAAGGTTGTTAAATTCGTAGCCACTGTACAAAAGCAGTAACAAACCGAATATCGACATCAGAACGCCGATGACCGTTCGGGCGGACAATCTGGGCACCTATCGATTGTGGTAGTTCACGATAGGAGATACTTGAATGCGAAGTACAGGTTCCTCAGCCTCAATACGAAACTAAATTTTGTCGTCCCAATACGGCACCGAAACCCGACCGGTATCTCACAAACCAACAATTTCTCCCGGAGGGCTGTAACAAAGAGTTCCAGTTCAATCTCGAAGCCTGTCGAATGAATTAAGGGGTATAGTCTCTCCACCGTTCCTCTTGAGAAGAGCCAGTACCCAGTTTGCACGTCCGTGAAGAGTCGTTTGAATTTCGCACCTAAGAGGAATGACACGGTTAGGTTGGAGGCAATAGACAATAGGTTCATGGAGCGGGAATCTCTCTTGCCGCACGTTCGTGAGCCAAGAACCACGTCGGCTCGGGCGTCTTCGATGAGAGGAATCATCTCTTTCAAATTCGATGGAATGTTTGTTCCATCTCCGTCTATGATGGCAAGCAAATCGCTGCTGCTTTGAAGAAATAGTTTCATCCCCGTCCTTACTCCACATCCTTTCCCTCTGCCGAACTCCTGCTCCATGACCGTTGCACCCGCGGCTGCAGCGTTCTTTCGTGTGGCGTCGGTGCTGAACCCATCTACCACAAGTATGTTGGTGAAGCCTGATTGGCGCGCTTCCACAACAAGGCTTCCGACTGCTGCTTCCTCGTTCCGCGTTGGAATGAGCAGAAGAATGTTAGAGAAACTTTTTTGGTGGAGGCTTTGATTCATAGCGTCCATTGCCGGATTCGTGTTCTCACTCATGAGGGCCACCAATGTTCTGATCTTGATCTGTACTGTCGCTACTCTCTATGCCCTCTACTGGGCGGATCCGACTAGCGTTGAACGCAACTTGGTCTTCAGTCTTAAGAATATGCAAGAGGGGAGGGTATGGACTCTAGTAACCGCAATTTTCGTGCACGCGAGCCTGATTCATCTACTTGGCAATATGATCTTTCTATACGTATTCGGCAACACGTTGGAGAGCGTTACGAATTCGAAGAAAATGCTGATTGTGTTCTTCGTTGGAGGCCTTCTTAGTTTCCCACTTAGCCTTCCGTTCTTTCCTCCTAACTCCACGTTTGTGGGCGCGTCGGCTGCAATATTCACTTTGGCGGCCGTAGTGATGTTGTTGAAGCCCCTACGGTTCTCTTGGCTGCTCTTGATGCCCGTCGGAATGGTGGCGATAGTATATTTCTTGTACAATGCGTTGGCTGTTTACTTCAGCCTTCAGAGCAATGTCGCCTATGTCTCACACGTCATCGGCTTCTCGTTGGGGATACCGTTCGGGATAGCTTGGAGCCCTAACTGGAAGAAGAACCTCGCAATTTCGCTTGTACTGTTATTGGTTTATTTCGTGGCGCTCTACCTAATCACACAATACGTTCTGCCGAAGCTTTGATCCCGCAACCCAGGTTGATATTTCAAAACTTTCGAATTATTGCTGAGGTGTCAGACGGATTTCAAGTATCCTTTCAGCACGAGCCATTCTTCTACGGCGATTGAGGCTAGTTCCTCTTCAGAGAGGTCTCGTTCCTCGGCAGCTTGGTTCAGGGCTCGGGCGATCTTTGGTGAGAAGTATACCTTGACAGCAACCCCAGTCTGCTTTGCAAGAGCTTCTTCCTTTATCGATTGAATCGATTTTTCGGGGAACATCTTGAAGCGATCCACCACTTTCCTCGCATCCACTTCAGGGAGAGGAGCTATTGCTCTGACAATTTCTGGAAGCTTGCGGTCGAACTCGCGCGTCGGCAGCCTTTTCACTTCTGCAGACTTTATGGCACGTGCGATGAGTTCAGTGTGCTTGAGTGGGATTGCTTCCCCTCGTTGCCGTTGCTCTTCAGGTGGGGCTCTGCCTGCGTGAATCTGCATTCCTTTTTCTCGAAGTTTGAAGGTTAATTCGTAAGCTTCGAGGAGTTCTCGGACGGCGCTCTCCGAACGGCCGAGAACTTTCGCAACTGATCTCGCGTTGGCAAATCGTTTCTGATCGAGCTTCATCAACCTTAGCACTCCCTCTGCCTCTTCTTCGAGCTCAAGGTCGCTTCTCTGAATGTTCTCTACTAGTGAGAGTGAGACTGCTTCCGTATCGCTCATCGGTTTAATTATCACGGGTACCCTCCTTAGGCCCAAGGACTTGGCCGCTTCGTAGCGCCTTGAACCAACCACGATCTCGAACCGATTCTTTAAGGGCCTGACTAGGAGCGGTTGAAGGATGCCTTTCTCTTCTATGGAGAGTTTAAGTTCATTTATATCCCCAACGGATTTTCGGACGTTGATGTCGCCGACGAATAGTTTGTTCGTTTCCAACTCGGATAATATTGCCAAATTGTGGGTACCCCAGACACATCAAGGAGTAAGTATACAATCTTAAATCGTTCTGTTTAAGGAATTCGAGCAGGGCTACCGGATATGGATTTGCGAAGAAGGATCGATGGTGTCGAGGTCATAGCGAATGACAACGAAATCTGGTTCCTTCAGGATGGGAGGATCTGTTGGACTACGAGGGAGGAGGTTTGGTCAGGGTCCTCGCGCTTAGGAGAGATGTTGCGTCAGAAGGGCTACACGGTCCAATCCAAACGTTTTCCCAAGAAGCTCCGTGAACTCATTCTAACCCTGTCAAAATTGGATTAGGTACTTCCAAAACTCGGCCTGTGCTTGCTTCTTGAAAATACCTAGCTAACCTGTTGGAAAACAGAAAAAGAAAATTTCTGGGGGGATTATTCGCAGCATTCAGCTGCCATTTCGGATGCTAGTATCGGTCGCGTCCGCGATCTCTGTCGCCGTAGCTTCTGCCCCGGCCTCGTCCGCCGCCGTAGCCGCCACCGCCGCCTCGTCCGTAACCGCCACCGCCGCCGCCTCGTCCGCCGTACCCGCCTCCCCGTCCGCCGCCGTAGCCGCCACCGCCGCCTCCGAAGCGTCTTCCGCCTCCATAGGAACGGTAGGGTTGTTCTTCGACTACTTTGTCGGATAGGTTGTTCGTTGTGTTGACGTCGCCAAGTGGGGTCTCAGCGGGTTCCAGGGATCCGTATCGTCCAATGTTTAGGCGCATTGATCCCTTAAACGGTCTCACGTAACCGTTCTTGACGTTGACGCTGTCGCCTTCGTTGACTTTGTCGATGTTTTCGTCCCAGAGCGTCATGTAGATGGTTCCAGTATCATCCCCGACAAGTGCATCTAACACACGGTGTGTTGTACCGTCTTGTCGTGACACTGTTTCTCTAGCCTCGCCCTTCTGGACGACTTTGACGGATGTATTGACCTGTTTCGAGTAGGGGCCGAGTTCGCTGACTTTTACGTTGGGTGCCGAAACGCCGGCTCTGCCGGTTGCATGTCCTTCTTCCTCTGACATTTTCAAGTCGACTCTGTTCAAACGGTAACGGATGAACACGGGCGGGGTAGTCTTAAGGGTTATGCAGGAGTTGAGGGGACGCGTGGTGCAAGAAGAGTTCAGAGAATACTTCCGAGCTCGTCTAGGTTGTCGAGGATCATCTCAGGTTGAATTTTAGAACGGTTTACTGATTCTCGGGTCTCGACTCCTGTTAAGACGAGGATTGTGTGAACTCCAGCCTTTCGCGCTCCGACCAGGTCTGTTTCTATCTGGTCTCCAATCATCACGGCCTCGCCGGCATTTTCCTTGGCAAGTTGAAGGGCGAGTGTGAACATTCGGGGGGATGGTTTCCCAATCATTACTGCTTTCTTCCCGCTTGCAAACTCCAGCGTCTTGACTATAGACCCTGCCGACAGGGCAGGTCCGCGATCGCTCATGTATACTGCTCCTCCATAGCTTCCAATCAAACGAGCCCCGGCTCGGAGAAATTGCAGACCATTGTCGAGTTTCTCATAGGTCAACTGCCTGTCCAAACCTACGATCACAACTCCCGGTTCAGCTGACGCATAATGCCCCGCGGTCTCCAGTTCATGTCTAAGTCCGTTTTCGCCAATCAGGAAGAACGATACATTGCCAAAGTGTTTGGTCAAATACTGAGAGGTCAAGTAGCTTGACGTCAATATTTCATTAATCGTAAAACTAAACCCAAGTTTGGTGAGGTTTCGATGTATTTCTTCGCGCGAATGTGTGGAATCGTTGGTTAGGACCAATGTTTTCCTTCCAGAATCCTTGAGCCTCCTCACGAGTTGCTTCCCACCCAAGTAACGAGGGTTTTCTTTACCAATCCAAAGTGTCCCATCAAGGTCGAACATGAACGCGCGGATTGATTTTAGTTTCATGACAGCTAGCGCCAGGGTTCAGGGAGTTACTGCATGGCCAGTCATCAAGTCGGTCTTGATGACTAATGGATGTACTGCTCGCCTGTTTGTTGAACTATGAACTAGGATTTGGGAGACTATTCACAACGTCCTTTACGAGAATGGGCCGTTTTCTGGAATCCCGCCGCCGTAGATGTTCTGCCATGCTAGGTTACCTGAAATGTCATATCTCAGGAAGAAATAATTGGCGCCTTGAGCATTCGGGCCAAAGCTGTACGTGTATCCCGTCACATAGACGTTTTCTGCAGCATCGACAGCGACGCCATATGCGAAATCGCCTCTATTGCCGCCCCAACTCCTCTGGAATAACAAATTGCCGGATTGATCGAATTTCAATAGCAAAGCGCTCGGGACGCCTCGGTTTATGCTGAAGCTCTTCGTGTAACCCGTTACGTATACGTTCCCGTCAATGTCAGTGGTAATTGCAGTTGCAAAATCGTTCATCGTGCCTCCCCAGGTTTTCTGGAACAACAGGTTGCCGGATGGATCGTATTTTAGCAAGACGATTGCTGATACTCCCGGCGTTGGCCCTAAGCTGTAGGTGTAACCGGTCACGTAAACGTACCCGCCTGAGTCAACGGCTACACCAGTTCCAAAATCGTTCTGGGTTCCGCCCCACGTCCTTTGGAATAGTAAGCTACCCGACGAATCGTATTTGAGAAGAATGATATCTGAGCCACCAGCACCGATACTGTCGGTAGTCCCTACAACGTATACGTTGCCGAAGAGATCGACGGCCACGGCATTACCGTAATCATTCCTTAGTCCTCCCCAGATCTTCGAAAATTGGAGATCGCCGTAGGAGGTGTACTTCAGCAGGAAGATTTGGGTTGTGCCATTATTGAAGCTGTCCGTGGACCCTGTTATGTAGACGTTGTCCACCGCGTCAACGGCTATTCCACGAGGGATATCGTTGCCCTGTCCTGCCCATTGTTTAGTGTAGAGCAGATTGCACGATTGATCATACTTCTGAAGGAACACGTTGTAATTTTCTCCACCGAAAGTTTGCGTTGATCCGGTTATGTAGATGTTGTTCGAACTGTCTGTGACCACGCTATACCCGAAGGTATCTAGCGGTTCACCGTCTCCAAAGGTCCTGTAACAGGAAAGTTGGGGTAAAGGAGAATCGGGCAGCGAAGGCACATACTTCATCAAGAATGCTTGGGATTGTCCATTACTGAAGGGTGTACTGCTTCCGATTGCGATCAGGTTCCCCTCGCTGTCAATGGTCGCGGCGGAGCCAAAAATTCTGCCCGTTGTGAGTGCTAGATCGGCATGAACTGGTACACTAGAGAACATTACGATAGATAGCATAGTGAGAACTGTTACGAGGAGCCAGATCCGTGGTTTCTGCATTATTTGTTCACAATCCTAGATGGGTGTGTTCGATTTGTCCCGCTCATGACGTTGCGGTTACATAGGCGCTGTAAGGGCCGTTGCCTTCCCAGCCTGGGTTACTGTTGAAGATAGTTGGGAAGCCTTGAGCGTATGGCGTGGTGAAGAAGTATGTTGCGTATCCGTAGGTATAGTCGTAGCTTGAACTGTATGCGTAATGGTAAACGCTTCCGTAGGTTTGTGAGGCGAGGGTGGCAAGCCAATAATCCCCAGCGGCAGGGATGCTTAGGGTGTCGTTCGGCCGTAGTTTCCAAGTTTCCCAAGCAGGCCCCCAGGTTGCAGAGCCGTGTAGGCAGTAAGTGGATGCTGTCGAGGCGACGAGGGCTTGTCCGGCCGGGCTGCCGTTACCGTTGTCTTGGTAGATACCGAACCTCATGCATTGGCTCCCATCGGAACCTGAATACTGAATATAAATTGAGACGGATCGGATTACAATCGGGCCTGGAGCGGAAAACATGACGTAGGCTTGAACTATGTTGCCACCAATCGTGCTCGTCCACTGTTCCACGTTCTGATCCCCATAGTTCATTGCTGATGCGGCAAAAGTCTGCGGCACTAAAGTGACGATTAAGGCGATTAACAGAATCAAGTAGACGATAGTGGGTCCTTTACTTCGGGGCGCCATTGAAAATCACATAGATGAGTCCATGCATCTGCATTTTAAACACTATTCTAAAAAAAGAGCCTGTGTGGATTCCACTACTAACCGTTAAGCATTAACCGCTACACTGCGCCACACATATTCTCATACACGAAAGTATTGATTCAGACGAGTCTGAAACATTTCTTCGCGAATCAAGTGACTATTCCTAACCCAGACTCCCGGCTGAATTCTGAAATCTCTACAGGCGAACTGGAGCGCGTGTTGGAAGTCGTCGAATACGGTGGGTTGAGTTCTAAGCGCCGCGCGAACGCTCTCCCTCACATTCCAGACGCCTACAGGAAGAACGTATCCCGGCCGGATTTCACGGAGAACCAAAGCTGACGCCTGTTTACCCATACGCTCTAAAGCCTCAGCCACCGCAAGTCTAGTGGAGTAATAGCACCCTCCCACCGACGCGTAGGTCGTCCTCCCTTCGTAAGGTTCATGGTCACCCATTAGTGCTGGAACGCTCCCAGCCTCATTCCAAGCCGTTCCTGGAAACCAGGCTTCAATCCACTCGAAAGCCCAATTTCGCGGGGACAAGATCGCGGCGTACCAGTTATCAAGATACTCAAACTTGTAGACCTGATACTTGTCGAGGGTTGGGTAGTGGTAGATCTTTTGGAGTAGGTGCTTAGATAGAGTGTCGTCGACCGCGGTTATGCTCAAGCGGGTTGGAACAACCTTTCTTTGATCCTGAACACCAAGCATGCCGAGACTGAGGGTCTTCTGAATGCGCGAGACTTCAACCCCATCCCGGTATAATTCGACCATGCCGTTTGCAGCAAGCAAGTCGCCGTCATAGTATGCGGCTTCGAGCTTCTGGTCCCCAGAACTTGGAGCGATCTCCAGATTCTGTATCAATGCCGATGGGCCGAAGGGTTGTGTTTCCTCACTCAACGTTACAGCCATTCTGGGTTTCTTCTTAAATTTCGCGTTCACTTCAACCGAAGCCGAGGACAGCGCCAAGTCGTGAAGATCAAGCAAATACCTCCCGGGATCTTGCGCGTCGTGAACTTCAACCAGCGATTTGCCGCGGATCAAACGGAATCGATAATCGATTATGGTTTGAATACTGATACCCATCCATAATTCTGGCGTATCTAGAATTCGTGTGTCACCTTTCTCCGGAGGAATCAGTGGACCGAGGTAGACTTTCGGATAGCCCACACGACCCACGAACACGCCAGGTGGACTGGAACCATCGATCTCTTCCTTTGAGAGCTTCGGTAAGTGTTTGACTAACATGTCAGCTTTGGAGAGGATTGGGCAGTAGGCCTTTCCGCAGAGCATGCGACTCCCCCGGCATTCCATACACATGGTCGAGGATGTGGTCTGCACAAAACTCAGGGCATCAGAGTTCGCTCCGGGGTCAAGCCCAGTTCGTTTCTGAATCCAATCCAAGCCCTGAATCAATCGAGCAACCAGCATCTGGAAGGTGATAGAGGATTAATCAACTACAGAGATTAATGAAACTAATTTGGCTTCCACTCATCCTTTATCTAGCGACCAATCGCATACTGAAACATCTCAAGGAGTCATTCTTGATGGAAGTCAAATCCGCCAAGCTAGGAGGAATCTGGTTCTCTTTGGCTCGAAACCGTGACGGGAAGATGGTTGCCTGCTCATTCTCAGATAGGAGCCGCCGCGAAGCAGAAAGATCCGTTCGAAGCGCTTTACCATCAGGATTGGCCAAAACAGGGAAAGTGGGTCGGGCCGATCCAAGTTTTCGCGTCCTATATGAGTTCCTCAGAGGTAACGGCAAGGTAGCAAACCCGCGTAGTCTGGACTTGTCAAATGTCTCTGCATTTCGGAAGAAAGTCTACGGGTTGCTCTGTAAGATTCCTCGAGGCCGGGTGACGACTTATGGGGCTATTGCTCGCCGGCTGGGGGGAAAGCGGTATTCGCGAGCAGTTGGTACAGCGGTCGCTAAGAACCCGTTCCCCCTCATAGTTCCCTGCCACAGGGTTGTTCCCGTTTCAGGTAAGGTTGGAAATTATGGGATGGGAGGCCGTGAACCCTCAACTGGTTCATACATGAAACGTAGGTTGCTGGAACTTGAGGGCGTCAAATTTCATAACCAAAAAGTGTCCGAGAAGTCAATGTGGGCGCCCAATTGAAGGAACTTTGATTTGAAAACCGACGAGAATCGCGGGCTTCTCATTGGTAGGTTCCAACCTTTTCATCTAGGCCACTTGGAATGTGTCAAGTACGTCCTGAAGACTTTGCCTGAAATTATCATCGCGATTGGGAGCGCCCAATTTAGTCACACACTTCACAACCCATTCACCGCCGGCGAACGCATCACGATGATTAGGCTCGCTTTGGATGATGCGAAGATTGACGCTGAAAAATACTACCTCATTCCCATCCGTGATCTTCGCATTCACGATCTCTGGGTCTCACACCTCGTATCTCAAACCCCAAAGTTCGGGACGGTATTCTCGAATGAACCCGTAACGTCGCGTCTATTCAAAGAGGCGGGGTTCAGGGTTGAACCGATTCCATTCTACGACCGCGAAACATACTCCTCAACCGAGATAAGGGAACGAGTGGTTAACGGCGACAGCTGGGAAAAATTAGTCCCAACCCCTGTGGCAGAATACATCAAAAGTATATCCGGAGAGGAAAGATTGAGGGAATTGACCTTGAGTGATGACCCTAGGCACCACCAACGCGAAGGGCACCGCCAGTTCTAGCCCCAAGCCTCTTGGCTGCGCTAGCTTCGGGGCTTGCGATCTCAAGAGTTCCATGACTCCCTACTAGAACGCCTAACTCTCGTTTTCCCAACTCTGAGAATGTTCCAACCACCTTCACCGGAAAACGCTTTCCTCGTAACTTCACGACAAGCCTTGGGTATTCGATCAGTTTGTTCAATTCTTTCTGGGGGATGTTGGTTATGACGTTCCCGAACTCGTCGATGTGGAGAACTTCGCAAACAAACTCTTTACCATCATACTTCGCCGCAGCGAAGGATAGTTTCACGTAATCCATGATTTCCCGCCCCACATCTTTGGGTTGTAATCCTAAGGCTAGGTTCGCCGCTACTGGGCTGAAAATGTCCCGTCCCTGAAATGTGGAGGAGACTGGGGTCCTCATCAACGAGTTATTGGTTAACTCGTAGGCATGTCGAATTTCCTCGGCAGTGGCGGCGGGGATCAGTAATCCGTTGTCGGGGCCAACGTAAAGGGAACGGTTTGTTTCTATGGCGATTGGGCGGCGGGTGCTGCCTACGCCTGGGTCTACGACGGCTAGGTGGATGGTTCGCGGTGGAAAGTATGGTGTTGCGCTGGCTAGGATGAAGGCGCCCATTCGAATGTTAAATTTCTCAACTTGATGCGTGATGTCGACTAGGTTGGCGTCGGGGCAAATCGAGAGGGCGGCCGCTTTCATTTCCGCGACGTAGGAGTCTTGAAGTCCGAAGTCTGTTAGCAGTGTTATTAGAGGCTTCAAGGTCCGCCCAACCCCACACCGCTCGACTATTCGAGTCGAGTCCTTCTACGTTTGATCTGAACGATTGGGAGTAGGAGTAGGGTCAAGAGTAGTATGGGGAGTAGGTTTGAGAATTCTGATACGGTTAGGCTGGGGTCGGCGGGCACGTCTGCTCGGGATTGCCAGGTGGGGCTGTCAAAGTAGACGTTGAAACTGTATCCTTGCTTGTTAGACCCCGCCCCCGCGATGAACATCAGCATGCTGCCCGCCTGAAACTGGTGTTGATTAATTCTCATCGTGTTGACGACGTATTCATTTGGCGAACTAGTGAAGCCGTTGTATCCTATACTGGCGGTGCTCTGGTAGCCGTCTAGAAGCTGAAACTGGGTTGAGTTGGTGGGTGAGTAATCCGCGATACCCATGAAGAATTCAGATCCTTGCCACGGGTACAGACTATCATTGCTACTCATCCAAACATGCATCACCACGGACCCGTCAAGCGTCACGGTCGCGGAGAAGGGGTTAGATACCCAGGCTACGAACGCGGCGTAAACTTGGGGTTGACTTGAAACGGAGATCGTCGCCGTCATCGTCACAGCCACCCCACCACTAGAAGGTGCACTAGGTGTCGCCACCTCGAATACTCGCCCGCTCGAACTCGAGGGACTCGCTTGAATACCGGACACTTGAAAGCCTCCGAACTGAAATGAGGGGTACGTGAAGGATATCTCCGAGTTGTCATGGAAGTATAACGAGGTCTGATCGGCAAAGACCGGCGTTGCAGCTGCGATCGTGAGTATAACCAAGAGAATGGCCAAAACTGGTGCACTTTGCAACTTTTCACTTCACTCCATTCGTCATGTGTGCCCACAGACAGGACATCTGGCGAGAAAAACATGATTATTGTTTCGGGTTAAGGGACCATATAGAGCATGGAAAACTGATGGATGTATTCAAGAGAGAACGAATAAAATGGGCAATCTTTCCTGGGCTCCTTCTATTCGCCCAGTTAGCCTTGCTCGCTGCAATTCAATTGCAGTTTGGAACGGCACGGTGGGCTGGCATAGCTGCCAACGTTGGGGATGCGTCAGAATATCTGTTGCGTCCCGGTAATTTTTCATCAATTCCAATTTTCACCTATCACATGCCATTCTACTCGTTACTAATCGCATTCGCAACACTGATTCTTCCACCCGTCCAAGCAGCGATTCTCGTCAACATGGTCAGTTACTTAGGGTTCGGGTCGGTGGTTTACCTGTTATCTAGACGTATGTGGATTGGGGTCGTCGCGTCCCTATTCCCATATTTCGTTTTCAAGTATGTCGTGTACGTTTACGCGGATATACCCGCATTCTTGTTTGCCGGGCTGAGTTTCTATTTGCTAGCTAAGAACCGTGTCGATTGGGCTTTGCTATTTGGGACATTGGCTGTTGCGACACATTATCTGGCGCTTCTTTTGATTCCGAGCTTTCTTTACTGCATGTATCGAAAACGCCCGCGGTTCACCGCGTTGGGCTTGGTACCTAGTCTACCTTTTGTTGTGTTCTCAATTTTCAGGCTTCTCGAAAACAATGACTTGTTTTTCTACTTGCGCCTTAACGTCGTCCAATGGGGCCAAGGAGGAGCGGGTTACGGAATTCGGTATGGCTTTCTATCATACCCATTCGCCTCAGTGATCTACGTCGTGACACACCTGTCGACTCTAATGGGTTCGTCGTTGCCCGTGAACATCTACTACGCTCTCATCATCTTCCTCCCTGTTTACCCACTCTATTGGTTGGGTGCGTACGCGGCCTATCGTGCTTCCGCATATCTTGAACTCGCGTGGGGACTCCCCGTGTTGTTATTCGTGAGCTTCCTCTCACCGGTTGGCTTCGCTTACGTGCCCCGCTACGTAATCTTCGCCTTTCCCTTCCTAATGCGTATCGCAGCCAAGGCTGAAAGGAGACGATATCTTCAGATCCTGACGATTCTAATCATAATTGGCAATATTATCTATACCTTTGGCAGTGTACTCATAGTCCCTTTTGCCTGACAGCGACCCACTCAATACAGATCGTTGTCCAGAAGAACGCGAACGATCTAGCTCTGATGCTCCTTGAATTAGCTGGATAAGCATTAGTGGAAGGAGTTCGTGAAGATAAACATCCACCAAGCGACTAGGTCGGAACAAATTAACAACGACAGCGCCAAGTAAAGAATTGATTTATCTCGAATTTGCAAAGCCATACCCACCGGAAAAATGATTGATAGATAACGGGCCAAAGACACGTAATTCTGCAATAGAGTTACCGCGATCGCTCCCGTAAACAGGAGAAACGTAGAAGAATAGACTCCTAGAGAGCTATCAATTTTCCAGGTACGAAAAGTTAGGAATGTGATCAAGACGATGAAAAATGCTCCGACGGCAAGTAGAAGTTCATATGGACGAATGAGTTCAACGATCTTCAGATCGCCATGAGTAATGAATAGAATGATCCCCAGCCGAATCTCAATTACGCGCTCCGTATTCCAGTACGATTGCACCACATAAGGCGTCAGTGCGTTTCCTGTCTCTACATAGGCATACCCCAACCAACACAACAACGTAGCTATCGGAAGCCCGAGAAGAGGAACCTTCTCGAACTGTCTCCTACGGATCAGATCATACGCCAAAGGAAAGAGTATCAATATACCGAATCCGCGCGAAAGAACTAGAAAACTTGCTGATACGACGGAGGCGAACGTCTTTCCTTTGATGTGTGCCCACCATGCGACTAGAGAGAGCAAGAGGAATAATGATTCAGTGTAACTCACCGTAGTGAATATGAAGACTGGTGGGAGCAGGAAGTAGAGGGCGGTC
Organism: Candidatus Bathyarchaeota archaeon; assembly: GCA_963733055.1. GTDB lineage: Archaea > Thermoproteota > Bathyarchaeia > 40CM-2-53-6 > 40CM-2-53-6 > FEN-987. Next base: position 667,275 of record CAVTBR010000001.1, on the reverse strand, counting down.
GTTACAAGCGAAGTTTTCTTGTCGAGGTAGACCTCAGCTATCTTCTGAAAAATCAGAATGCTAATGCAACCAGCCCCAACTGAAATTATGAAGCCGCATATCCATAGATCGAGCCCGAGCAATCCCAGCATTCGTATCGTTGCTGGGTAGAGTGGGAAATATGCCCACAAGGGTGCCAGCTCGTGAGGATACCAATTCGCTGCAATTGCGTGATAGTATACTGAATCCCATCCAACGAACGGATACATCCAATTCAGCGGAATGTCAAATCCGAAAAAACTGCCATGGTTAGGGACGGGCGATGGTATTGTGCCCGCTATGTGGTTGAGCAAGACAGCGAAAGCAGCCTTCAAGCCCAGAACCATGAATAGAATGATGAGCGGTTGCGATCTAGATTGCAATCAACAAAGAACCCCGGGGGTTGTCCGCAACCTCATTGCGAACTCCGCGTGTTTCTGCTTGGTCTAATCAACATTGTTAATCACGCTCTTTTCTCGAGGACGGGTCGCCCTTTTCGTTCTAAATTGCCTTGGAGCGCATATCTCACCAACGCCCTTACCTGATTTTTCACGACTCCATCCCAAACCCTTGTATCTGCACAATAGAATCTGGATACCGTGTCTGTTACATGTCCCTGGCCACTGCGCTCATCTGGCTCGCGTTCTACGTTTTCACAATCGTCAGCCTTCGCCTCTGCTTCACAAACAGGCTGAGAAACGTGGGTGTAGTTCTCGTACTGGTCGTGGTTGCTCAGTTCATGTTGAAGTTGTTCGACCGATACTACCTACCCTACTTCCCTTTGCGAGCGGGGGATGAGACTTTCTGGTTAACCTCACTTGTCACATACCAGACTAATAGTACGATTCCGGTGACGACGCTTGCCCAGGGACCCGGTATCTACTATGCTTCCGCAGCCGTCGGCCAACTCCTTCAACTGAACTATGCGTCAGCCTTGGTTGTGTTGGCGATTGGGTTAGGTTGCCTGTACGTGCTGCCCGCTTTTGGAATGTATTCGAGCTTCGCGAAAGGGAGCTACATGGTGGCGATGGTGGGGGTAGTTCTCGTATCCATGTCCGATGTTATGATTTATTCCACCACAATCGCGCGGCCGAGCCTGTTCGGTTTGTTCCTGCTCCCCTTGGCGATGCGTGACATGAAGTTGCTATTCGAGCGAGCGGGGGTTCAAGTTCTTCTACGCCTCTTCGTGGTCACATCCCTTATCCTCATCTTTCATACCCCAATCTCCTACGTAGTTCTCCTGCTAACACTCACATCGTTAATGATCTTGAAGAAGACGACTTGGTGGACCGCCGCGTACACGGTTTTTGCATTTGGAAACTATGGGCTCTTCCTCAAACTGGCTCTGCCCGATTTGTACAGGATTTGGAGGGTGGAATTGTTCGGTGCCTACCCGTTGAACATTATATCGAATACCCTTGGAAGTAACTTCTTCGTGTTGTTCTTGTGCGCCGGGTTCGTCGTGGTTTTGGTTTCTTTGGCCGTAGCTAACTTCGGCAGCCTCAGGAGGTTGGAGAGCGTGCGGGTTGACGAGAGACTCGCCTACCTCGCGCTAGCAGTTGCTCTGGTCGCCGGTGTTGGGTCTGTTATTCTGAAATATTCATCCTATATTGCTTTGATCTACGGGGGTCCGACGTATTTTCTCCTGTTGCACGGGTGGAAGGCCCCCTTCGCCATCCTCGCCCTCTACGGGCTTAGGGTTAGCCTGCGTGAGAAGCCTCGAGGAATGGGGTTGGTTGTTGCGTTGAGTTGGCTGATCTCCGTTGGGCTCGTGGTCGGGTTTCTTGCAACATATCCACCGATCGGTGGGTTTGTTGGACTGCGGAACTTGGACGAGCGGTTCGCTGAGTTCCTGTATTACCCGGCGTTCTACTTTATCGCGGTTGGCGTCACGACCCTTCGAACGAGGATGTCGACGCGGCTGTTTGATTGGGTAGCTCTTCCAATCCTAGCGCTGTTTGTGATACCCTCAATTATCGTCGGAACGCGAGATCTAACATTCTTGAGATAATTCTCTCATGAATTGCGCGATTCATGTAAGCCTGAAACAATTTAGAACCTCTAGATTTCGCCGGTTATGGCTGTGGTCAGTCATGGGATTTTAAGCAGCGATGGGCAGGTATCCACCGGGTGGCGCGTTTGAACGTCGTAGTTGGGATACCTGCTTTCAACGAGGAAGCGACAATTGCGAAGGTAATTGTAAGATCCCAAAAGTACGCCACAAGAGTTTTGGTGGTTGACGATGGAAGCGGCGACGATACGGGCCTGATCGCTAAGAGTCTAGGAGCCGCGGTAGTCCGGCACGAGAAGAATCTTGGTAAGGGGTCGGGGTTAAGGGATTGCTTCGAATGGGCCAAGCGGAACGGGGCAGATGTTCTCGTAACTTTGGATGCGGACGGGCAACATGACCCGTCGAAGATTCCGTTGCTTCTAGACGCGATGGAGATGGGAGAGGTTGATGTGGTCATAGCGAGTCGCACAGCCAGACCCAACGATATGCCACGCCATCGATGGGCGGGGGCACGAATGTTGGACTTGGCGACTCGGGTTAAGGTCGGAGACCGATTCGTCGACACCCAGAGCGGGTTCAGGGCGTACTCTAGGAAGGCGATCGATGGCCTTGTGGCTGCTGAAGTTGGGATGGGAGCTGACTCGGAACTTCTAATGAAAGCCGATCGGGCGGGAATGCGAATTGTTGAAGTTCCAATTGCGGCGGCGTACTCCGGCCTAGACTCATCAACATACAACCCTCTGATGCATTCGTTAGACGTTTTTTTCAGTCTCGTGAAGTTCGTTTCCATCAGGCACCCGTTGCTATTCTACGGGGGGTTCGCGTTGATTGCGTTGGCAAACTCAGTCTTCTACGGCATACTAACTTTGAACTACTACCAAACTTACGGCCGAGTAATAACTAACCTAGCACTAGTCTCCATAGCGTCCGGCCTCATAGGCCTGCTCTCACTCTTCACCGGGATAATCCTATTCACAATGATAACCGTGGTCGAGAGAAGCGATGAGAGTAATCTGAAACTGCGATGGAAAGCGAGGGGTTCGGCTTGAGAAACGTGCTCTGCAGGGTAACACTCGCGCTTGCATTCCCCTGATTATATCCACCTTCGGGGTTGAAGATGACTACGTAGGCGTTGGCTTCGTGAAACTTCACCGTGAAATTGGCGAGGCCAATTGAGCCTCCGTTCGTGAACCAATCGGTCGAGATCTCCGGTTCGGCAACAATCAGCAACATGGACCCATTGATCGCTTGCTTCAACCATTGACTCTTTGATGGCGGTGGTTGACCCCAAAACCCGTTCTGTGGGGATATATGATGAGAGATGGTAAAGACCCAGAATGGTATGGGCGAAGTAGCTATGGTCCAGACCGTTACGTTGCTCGGCACATTGTTCCTGATCCACATCGCAGCATCGTAAACTGGAAACGTAAGCGAGAGGGCTTGCGTCCGTTCGACCGCTCGATAATTGACGAACACTCCAAACAATATGTTTCCTGTGATCAAGACAGCCAAGATTAACCCCAAGGTCATTTTTCTAACGAAGCCCAAGGAGGGGAGACTTAGGTTCTTGAAGAGTTGTCCAGACATGGCAATGAGTGAGAATGAGGCAAGATACCCTGATTTCAAAAGAAAATAGGATGCGTAGTGCTGGATTTCGTCTATTACGTATAACCCGAGAGTTTGAAGCAAAGCTGCGATGAACAGAGACGGGGCAGCTAGCTCCCTCAGGGTCAATTTGTTCTTCCGTGCCGAAACTAGGAATAGAGCGAATCCGAGCGAACCAATTGTAGCTAATGGTAAGAGGTCTCGTAGGGAAGAGGTCGCTCCGGCTACCGGCAGATAATGACCCAGCGCCGTTTGAACGAACCACAGCACACGAGGTAGCGCTAGAATGGTAGAGGCGATGAAAATTCCGAGGAATCTTAGGGTGATAGTCATGCTTCTAGAGTATAGTAGTTGGATGATGAGGATTGCAAGGGGGATGGGGGTTAGGTAAGGGTATGTTAACCATAAGGAAGCTTCTATTAGAGACAACAGGGCCCAACCCTTCACACCATTTCCCGCGGGGCTCGTTAGGAGCCATACGAAACCTACTGTGAGTACGATGCCCATCATTTGAGAGTAATAACCCGACGTGAGTAGATCGAACGTGTAGGTCGACATGATCGCGAGTGCTATGAGAGGCGCTGCGGTCCAACGCCGACATCCCGTAGACTCAATGGCGACGAAAATCGTTATTGCGATTGTGAGGGCAACTAACAACTCTGCAAAGGGTTGCAGCACGAAGATTAGAGGTAGGCCGATGCTTTGACTGAAGAGTGCAGCCACCACATGGTACCCGTAAGGATAGTCCGCATACCCTAAACCCGGAGCAAGTACGTTATACCAAGATCCGGGGCCGGTTAATTGTCCCGTTTCTCGAATATTCTCCGCCATCATGTAATGTCCCGCTGTATCCACGGCGTCCGACATGGGCAGAGGAGAGGGAAACGTAAAATGGAAGAAAACTAGAACGATTGCAAGCGCAATTACCATAATTGCGAGGTCTTTGCCGTTCACCGAAAGTTTAGGATTGATTCGCAAGGCAAGAATGCTGGTAACTATTGCGAGTACAAGGAATATGGGAAGGTAGGTTGAGTCGCTGGCCGGAATATGGAGTGAGTCAAAGATTTCGGCGAGTAGGATAATTATTGAGAGTTCCAACACGAACCCTCCGAGTATGATTTTGGGGGTTGAGGTAGTCCTAGCTAAGAGCATGAGTGCGCACCCCGTTATCAGCCCGAGAAAAATCGATAAGAAGAACATGTCAAACGCTCTTTACGAATAACCTGAGTCTTGAAACAAAACACAGTCTAAACGGGTTTCTTAATTGTCTCGGTTGCGGCGATTGAAGTTAGGTAAGCGTTTTCGGTTGTACTCGCGACGATTTTCCAGTCATGTGACAATGCGATTTTTCTGCCATTCTCGCCCATTCTTCGTCGTGCGTCAGCGTCTTTCGCGAGACTGAGTATTCCTTGCGCAAGCGCTTGCGCGTCATTTGGCGGAACCAAATGCCCGTTGTAACCTTCGCGGATCATTTCAGGTATCCCGCCGGTATCGCTGGCGATGCAGGGTCGTCCCGAGGCGTTTGCCTCGAGAAGTGTCAACCCGAACCCTTCCGACATATCCTTACTCGGAAGAGCAAGTAGACTCGATGCAACGTAAAACTCTGGTAATTCTCTGTCTGATGGGTTGCCCGCGAAGATTACATGATTTGCCAAGCCAAGGTCACGAGTCATGGATTCATACTTAGGTTTCAAATCCCCATCCCCCACAACGAGCAGGAAAATCCTCCGTGATGAGTTGACGGATATTCGCATCGCTTGCAAGAGAACGTCAAGTCCCTTGTAGCCATGCCACTTCGTTAATGCCCCCACGAACAAAACGACGAACTTTCCGCTCAACGCGAATCTCGCTTCAATTGAAGATGGATCCACGCCGGGGTGGAACCTTTCACAGTCGACTCCGTTGTGGATGACTTGGACTGCGCTGTGCTAGGCTGGAGAGGATCGGAGATTTTCTTCGATATGTTTCTGATGTGGCGATTACTTTACGATATTTTCGGATGTATTCGGGTAGGATTACTCGATTGTGTGCCTCGATTAGGATGCGGGCTCCGGAAGTGACTGGAGGGAGATCATTATGCCAGGTTACCACTGCTGGGATCTTCCTGAAGAATGATGCGTGAGCCACGGTGAAGGAGAGATATGGGCTAGGAAAGTTGGCGTGAAAAATGTCAGCGTCGCATTCACGCAGTTCTTTGATAAGGTCCGCTTGTATCGGCGTTCCGTAGATTCTCGTTAATCGTCGCAGCCTCTTTACACGAACCCCATCCACATTACACGTTCCAGGTTTGAGTGGATCTGATGTACAAAGCACCGTGACGTCGTGACCGCGCACCGCTAGGGCCTTCGAGAGCTCGTGAACGTATGTCTCGGCTCCTCCCCTCCATGGAGGAAAATAACTATTGACCATGCAAATCTTCAATGGTGGCTCTCCTGCACCTTCGTCCGTCCATAGGCTTGCGGTTAACCCAGATATAGTGCTCTCCTATTCTTGGCGAAGTATCGTGGTTTTGATCGAATAGATTGGCGCTTCGGCGACCGTGAACTTGCTGTCCCTCACGTTAGATAGACCTCCGGTTCTGGACGACGAACAGCGAATAGCCGATGTTAGGTGCGCAGGATGAACAGCTTAATCAATATTGGACGCGTACCCGTTCAAATCCAGAAAAATCGAGATACCGTCGGTCGAACCGGATGAACCCGAGTTATTCTATCAAAGCTGCCGGGCGGAGATACTGGCTTGTAATTGGGGGCGCAGGGTTCATCGGGGGGCATCTTGTGGATCATCTCGTGGTCGCGGGAGATTCAGTTGTGGTTGTGGACAATTTTTCTATGGGCAATTATAGGAATCCATCCGCAAAATATCTGCGGATTGACGTGCGGGATGGGAGAAAGATTTCTCAGGCTATAAAATCGACACGGCCTAACGTAGTTGTGGGCGCTTGGACCGTGCGGCTGCTGCAATGCGTCGAGGACCCATTGTTGAGTAACAGCGTCAATTGTCTAGGAGCGTTGAACATCCTCGAAGCTGTGCGCCGAACTGATTCGAAATTCATCTATCTTTCCACCGGGTCCGTCTACGGACACGGTTCAGTGGGGCTGAATAGAGAAGATGGGCCAACATCTCCTAACACGATCTACGGCGCAAGCAAACTTGCAGCAGAATCCTACGTGGGAGCATACGTAGATACGTACGGGATCGAGAGCGTGATACTGAGACTTCACTCTGTTTTTGGACCGAGACAAGACAGCTCGCGGTACGGGGGTGTAGTATCAATATTCATCCACAAAGCTCTTCGCAACAGGCCTCTTACCATATACGGAAGCGGAAAACAGACAAGACCATTCCTATTCGTTCAGGACGCTGTTCGAGCAATTCTTCTCTCAGACCGCAAGGGCGCGTTAGGCCATACCATAAATATAGCTGGAAGAAGATCCTACGCAATCAACTATCTTGCAAGACTCACATTGAAATACCTCGGATCGAATCGAAAGTCAATTCACATTGATATTGGAAACCGCCCACACGTTAAGCACTTCCATCCGTCCATCCTAAAAGTGCGCCAGACTCTGCTGTTCAGCCCTCAGATCGACTTTCGTGACGGTTTGCGATTGACCATAAACCAGATGCGACAACAATATCGCGAAGGAAGGAAATAGACTGGGCATCACAGATAGTGCAACCTCGCCCCGTCGAGCTGGACGAGTCCCGCGAAGAGAATCGAACGCCTCCCCAAGCTGAATTTTGTCCGATTCTTGGCGGATCAATTGTTTGATAAACAATCTCAGGACGCAGCAATCAGAGAATCTATCCATGCCCGTTTGTCTAGCGCGGAAATCTCTGATTGGATATTCTCTAATGTTGCACCCAGAAGAGGGGAAAGGCTGTTGGAGCTGGGCTGCGGCGCGGGCCGGCAATTATGTAACCTGTCGAGGAAGCTAAGTGAGAATGGGTTGGCCGTTGGTCTTGATATCTCCATCAATTTGCTACGGGAATTATCCGACCTATCGGAGAAGACACGCGCAAGTAATGTCCAGGCCGTTCTATCCGACTTTAACTCCCTGAACTGTTTTCAAGAACTATCTTTTGACATCATAATGTCGAACTTCTCGATCTACTATGCTGCCAACCCTATTCGAGTTATCGACGAGATAATTACGAAATTGCAGCCAAGCGGTAGGTGTTTCGTGTGCGGCCCCACCGTAGGCAACAATCGTGAACTCCTAAAGTTCTGCAAAACATTCATGCCCCTTCCGAGAACAAACACGATCGGACAAATGAAGCGGGTTGGAAGAGAGATGCAAAGAATATTCTCAATATTCGAAACTGCTCGTTTCACCAATACACTCACCTTCACTCACCCCGAACAACTTACAACCTATTGGAAATCGTATTACGTATACAATCCTGCGTTCGAGAACGCATTTCTGCAATCAGTCAAAGAGCACTTCGAAAGAGAAAGAGTGTTCATAACAACAAAGGAAGTGATCGGATTCGTCGGCAAGAAGTGAACACAACTTCACGTACACGCATTACAGGAATATGTTACTGAAAGCTAACGCCCTAGGCTACAGATTCGTGGGTTTCCAGAACGTAAACAAGAGCACGCACCGACAACTCATACTGCGTCATGACGTTGATGTCTCACTTGACCATGCTGTTAGGATGGCAGAAATAGAGCATGCTCTCGGAGTAAACTCAACATATTTCGTAATGCTACACTCTCCATTCTACAATCTGCTGGACGTGCAGGCCACAAGGAATGTAAATGAAATCCTCGATCTCGGGCACGAAATTGGTTATCACTATGACGCTGCCGCGCTAGGAAGCCAAAACCCAAGTTCAATATTGAAGTCGGAAGTCCGTTTCGTCTCACGATTTTTCGAGATACATATTGCTGCAGTTTCGATGCACAATCCAACAACAACGCGACGGCGGAATCTCAGTCTAACGCAAAAGGACGCATATTCCCCACAGTTCTTCTCGGATATGAAATACGTGAGCGACAGTCTGCAAAGATGGCGCGAAGGCTGCTTGTGCCTTCACCTCGACAGATCTACACGAATTCAGGCGCTTGTCCACCCTTTCTGGTGGAGTAAATCTGGAACATCATGGAAAGGTCTACTTCAGGAGCATTTGCAGAAACGGAAGCGAGAGCTCGATCTTTCAATACGTCACTACAGGAAATTTGTTAGCGACCTTCGCATGTCAACATGAGAACTGGTCTGTATGCTATACGGAAAGAAATTACTGGCGATAATCCCAGCCTTCAATGAAGAAGGAAAAATAGGAACTGTTGTTCGATCTCTTCGTAACAGCCCTATCGACTACACGTTAGTTGTTGACGATGGAAGTACGGATTCAACTCGCAGTGAAGCGCTCGAAGCCGGTGCCCTAGTTCTGTCTCACGAACAAAATCTTGGGAGTGGAGCCGCAATCAGAACTGCTGTGGAATATGCTCGCAAGATCGATTTCGACGTGGTCGTCTTCATGGCAGGCGATGGCCAGACTGACCCAGATGACATTATTCAGTTCGTCAAAACTATCGTTGACGATCGAGCGCAATTCGTACAGGGAAGTCGGTTCTTAGGAGATGTCTCTAAGATGCCCCGCGTCAGAAGATTTGGAAATATCGTGCTTACAAATTTCTTTAGGATAATGATCGGCGCAAACATAACTGATTACACATGCGGATATCGTGCCTACACCAAATCCGCCTTATACAGCCTCATAATGCCAGCCCACAACTTCAACCGCTACGAGATGGAACCCTGGATGCTTTCCCAGGCGGTTACCTTCCTTAACTGGCGCGAAGTGCCGATCAGATGCATATACGGAGACGACACATCAAAGATGAACGTCGCCATCGATTGGCGGAGATTCATTATCCCCATTCTCAAGTTCTTACTTGCGAAGCGGCAAATGGAACGACTCATCCAAGACAAAACCGCGATCGACGTCCGTTAAAGTGAACGGCCCTGGAAACTGCTGCGTCACCTCTATACCCTAGCGGTTAACGCAAATATAGTGCTCTACTTGCGAGTGTTGCGGCTAGTACAATGTCGAAGCATGGCGCAGCGCTCGCAATCTTGCTCTTGGCTTTCGTCTCGCTTTCGTTCCTGCCGCATGAAACCCGAGCTTACGCGAGCCCTTGCTGCGAGTACGCGGTATACTCAACCGACGTTCAGCCCAAGTTTGACGAGAGAGTTGACCTAACGGGAGTGGTTACCGACCGATTTGGTGGAGGTCAGGGTGGGGTTCAGATTCAGTATAGCGACGCCGGAAACTACCAATCCACCCGTCTAAACGCGACCACCGACGCGAACGGGGCGTGGCATTTGAGCGCGATGATGCCCAACGTTTCCATTAATTACCCAATGCATTTCAAGATCACAATGAACGACTCGGCTCAAGCATGGACAACTACACTATCCGACGAATACTCCTACGTCTCGCCTTCAGGAGACGTGGCGGGAATTTATGAGAGCGAATTCACGGGCCATCTAAATGCCTACATTAACATTCAATCCGTGGGATTCCCAGCTGTCATATTCTTTAGCGGAGGATACGACCAACCCATCCTCACCGGCGATACCCAACTCGACCAGAACACAATTGGAGTCCTCAACTCTCTCGTAAACGCTGGTTTCAATGTGGTTGCCCCAATTGGGTGGTTCGTTGAGAATCTCCCAATCTTCCCCTATGTCCTCGCGGCCCTTGTGAAGTATGGTATGGGTATTAGCCAAGTGTATTTGCTCGGTTGGAGCGCGGGAGGCACACTTGCGGCGTGGACCCTTGTGAATGATAATTATGGTTTGTTCAGTTTGGCTGTGATAATGGATGCCGAAATGCAGGGACCTGCCGGCTCAACCCAGACAGACCCGGCCGTATTCAAGACGGCGCAATTATCAAGCCAAGCAAAGGTGCCCCACCTCCTAATCTGGGGCATGGGGGACTCAGGAAGCATTAGCATGCAATCAGCATTCGTCTGGACCAAAAACGCACCAAGCGACCTCGTCCGACTAGACCCATTTCCCTACACCCACGTCTGGATAGGAACCGCCGTCCAACCAGAAATCCTGCAAGACATCATAGGTTTCTTCAAAGCTCGGTTCGCGGGAACATATACCTCAATTCAATCAGGAAACATCACACTCGCTTTCCTCACCAACGGCCAGGTTAACGCAGCAAATACAACCTACAACGCGGCGAGCAAAACCTTCACAATTCAACTCACAGAGCCCAACGGGTCCATTGGTTCCCTAAACGCGGCCGTCCCAATGGGCTCTATCAACGGGCAAGTAGTCGTGCTCGTCGATAACATGACTGCTAACCCTTCAACTTTCACCGACGCAAACTCGTACCATGTCTACCTCACCTATGCTGCCGGAAGACATGTAATCGTCATTGCCGGACAGAATACGATACCTGAATTCCCAGACCCGTTGGCTGTGGTCGCGTCGCTATTGATGCTGGTGATTGGGTTACAGGTTTCGAAGCGTGGCCGCGGCCGAGTTAGGAAACCAAAACCTGTTTAGTCGCTGTGTTGAAGCTGATCGAAAGATCGAACGCGGGTAAGTTGTTTATGGAGTTGGGGTCGAGGGCGAAGGTATTTTTTGGTTCGATCTTAATTTTCATCTCACTCGTTATCCTTCGATATTTCCAGCTCTCCGCGGCTGATGCGTTTTGGATAACTGTCATGGGGTTTGGGGTGTTGTTGTTCGCGGTTGGTTCGAGATGGGTGCTTTACGGTGCCCGGTTCTTTTCGGGTTACCGGGATATGTGGCCCGTGCTCTGCGTTGCGATGGTGGTTGCGTGGCTGATACATGCAGTGCAACTTGAAACCTATGCATCCAGCTCCCCGTTGGGCGCAGCATTCGGGACGCTGAACGTGATCGTTACAGTCGCCCTACTTCACGTAACTAACATTCCAGTCACAGTCTCAGGCGACATACTATCCTTCGGACCTCCATCGATGATTGGGGGAGTTGAAGTGACTCCACTCTGTGGAGGATTCCTCTCATTCCTTATGTTCATCGCCGCATTCAGCTTCGTAACCCTAGACGTAGGAAAATCTCTCGGAGTAGTCAGACTCGTATTCCTATTGCTGACGGGGGTAGGGGTTACCTTTGCGGCGACGATACTGAGGGTGTATGTAGTTATTCTCGTAGGTTTCCGTTGGGGTCTAGACGCGCTCTACCTAGCCCACACTTACCTAGGCTACGCCCTATTCCTAGCCGTAGCATGTGGCTTCTGGTACGTTGCACTGACCTGGAACAAACGACTTTCAACTCAAAGAAAGTTAACTAGTCAAAAAGCAAGTGAAGTGGTCCATAATCCGGGCTGACGCCACCGAAATAGGTCGCGGTCTCTTTACCCCCCCGAATCGGTTCTGCAGCATCCCAGAGAAGAGGTTCTTCGATCGGCCTAAATGAAGTACTTTGTTGCGCTGGCTCCCTCATGAGGGATCAAAAGACAAAGTGTGAAAACGGCCATACGGCAAATCGTCAGTTGGGATACTCTTGCCAAGTTGATCGTCTATCCACCATATGTCATCGCCATCCCTTCGGGCCAACTCATGAACTACTGAAAGCTTCCATTGGCCAACCAAGTTACTGCGTGGACAAAATATGGTTCGATCGAAGTGAATGCCCAATTGATCCAGTTGTCGGTTCGTGGATTTCGAGTCCGTTATGTCCCTTCCGGTCAAGATGATTACTTTGTCATACCTGTCAAATAGGCGAACAAGTTTCATGTTGGCCTTCTGAAGTCTGAGGGCGATCTTCTGGAAAAAGCTGGCGAGCAACCAAAAGAATCGACAAGGTAGCGGCGAGATTATCAACGTATCGTCAATGTCTATGACCAGTGTCTTCAATTCAAGTCAACTTTAATCATCATAAGTAGGTGTAGCTCCCTTCCAAGGGCGCCAGCCCATTACTTTGACAATCATTTCTGCAAATTCTCTCTCAGCTAAGAAGATTCTGGGAATGAATCGATATGCACGCATGATGGGTCTCTTCAACAAACATTTCAGATGGAAGTGGGAGGATCTCCGAAGAATTGATTACTCGTGACCCTGTAGTTGTTCGCTGTCTCAGCAGGCGCCTCTCTTTGCGTATTTGCTATGTAATGATGTCAACCGTGAGAACTGGTGGTACCAAAGTCATTTTTGAATTTGCAAGTAGACTCGCTAAGAAAGGCCATGTTGTTGATATTGTGACAGTTCGGTATAGAAATGACCCCAATTGCCGGAGCCACACATGGTTCAAATTTCCTGAGAACGTCAGGTTTCATTACGCGCCCTTCAACTTGTTTGCTGCTGCGGCCAATCGGTACCTAAAGAAAATGGGACTCCCCCGCTACACTGTCAGATATGCGAATCGACTGGCCAGAGAAATCCCAGAGTCCGACATCGTAGTTGGCACATATTGCATGACAGCTTTTGCTGTAACTCGTGCAGGAATAGGTACAGGTGTCTATTATGCACAACATTATGCACCGCTCGTCCTTGAGAATAAGGGTATGAAAAAAATTGCTGAGGAAACGTACAGTCTTCCTCTGAGGAAGATCGCGAATTGCTCTTGGCTCAAGTCCAAGCTAGAACGTTATAACGACCCAATTACGGTCATTTATCCCGGAATAGACCAAGAAATCTTTCGGCCAATACCCTCGAAACGCGGTGACGACGAGTTTCGTGTTGTGGCGCTTGGAAAGACGATACCTTGGAAGGGTCTGAGGGATCTGTTTGATGCCGCCCTGCTAGTTAGGCGTGAGATTCCTGGATTGAAGCTCATCCTCTATGGCAACGAGCCGACCATTTCGGCACCGGTCCCATTCGAGTACTTGGCCGGGATCGAAGATGTGGAGTTGGCCAAATTATACTCCTCAGCAGATGTGGCGGTGACGCCCTCTTGGCATGAGAGTTTCCCTCTCCCTCCTCTTGAGGCGATGGCCTGCGGGGCACCCGTGATCTGTACACCAGTAGGCACCGAGGATTATGCCATCAACACGAAGAATTGTTTAATCGTGCCTCCACGCAATCCAAAAGAACTGGCATCTGCAATTCTAACTTTGCACAAGGATCATGACCTTTCCCGCGACCTCAGGGAAGGTGGAATAGTGACGGCTGCCAAATTCCGATGGGAGAACCCAGTTAACCAAATGGAGAGTTTCTTCAAAAGCCTGCCCTGACTTGATAAAGCTGTGAGCTCACCACCATTAACGAAGGCCATGCAAGTTCGAACGGTCAATCTTGCTTGATCAGTACCCGGACATGATCAACGATGAGACCCACCCAAATACATATGGGGATGTGCCATTCTGAGAACATGTTTTGTAGTCGCATCGATCAATGAACTATCGAATCTGAGTCGGCTCAGGAGTCAACTCGCACAGAACACTCATGCAACTAATGTAATCGTAGTTGATGAGGGTAACTATAAGATTCGAACCAAGAACCGCGACCTCTTGAAACACGTGAATATCGAATTCTACGGACCCAGGGAGAGATTAAACTGGTTCAAGAAAAGATTTGGTTCCGCGTATAGAAGATACTTGTCCGTCATACCACAGAAGTGTCACGCTGAGACCAGTTTCGGATTCCTGGTAGCTTGGGAGGATCAAGCAGACGTCATCATCGAACTTGACGATGATGTCAAACCGATAGGCCACGAACATTTCGCGGAGAGGCACATTGGGAACCTCTTTAGCAATACAGGAGTGACCCTTCACTCCAGGTCCAAGTGGTACAACACTATCGATGCCCTTGAAATTAATGGCAGTGACACGTTGTTCGCGAGGGGGCATCCTTACAGTTCAGTTACACGAAGTCGAGGCTATACTTGGAAACGAGAACCCTCTCAATGCGTATTGAATATGGGGCTATGGAGTGGCTGTCCAGACTTTGATGCATTGACACTCTTCGCAATGGGTTGCTTAGACGGACGGCCTAGAATAGGATCAGAGGGCGCTAAGGTAACAAAGCTGATTCCTGGAAGAGGAACATACTTCGCCGTTTGCAGTATGAATACTTCTATTCGTAGGGAAATAGTTCCTAGCTACTACCAACTCTACATGAAGCATTTGGGCGTGGATCGATTTGACGATATATGGTCGGGCATTTTTCTAAAGAAGATAGCGGACCATCTCGGAGACGCCTTGTCGCTGGGGAGACCGGTTGTCTTCCATGATAAGACGCCTCGAAATATATTCAACGATATGCGTGCGGAGTTTGAGGGGATGATCATTAACGAGTCTCTTTGGAGGATAATAGATTCAATTCGACTTGAAGGTGATGGATACTTCCAATGCTACTCAGAGTTGATAGATGGTCTAGAAAACAACTTGGACAAATTCAGGTTCAAGCCTCATCGGAAGTTTATGAAATTCCAGATCAGTAAAATGAAATTATGGCTAAAAGCAATAGATAGATTATGAGAGCTGAAAAAAGTTCAACTGCTTAGGTTAGTTGCGGCCTTCGATCAAACTCTTGTCCATCAATAGTCCTTTATTACGTTCTGACGCTCTCGACGAGGATCACGCCTTGGTCGGTCAGCCAGTTTGAGGAAACTATTCGCATCCTAGCTTCTTGGTAAATTCTCTTGATATAACGGTACGAAAATCCCTTATATCGAAAAAGTCCATAGTGAAGCATCGGGAGTTTCAGGAATCTATTTTTCACCATCAACTTAACGGCTGATCGTGGGAGCATATCACAAATAATGTCTCTCGCAGCGAGAAGAAGCCTCAACCTGATTTCAGGCTGAAAGAAAACCCTTGTCCAGTTGTAATTGTTCCAACTGATGAACGTAACGCCTGTGCTACTGATAACTCTGCGTATCTCTTTTGCAGCCTTACTTGGGTTCTCTAGATGCCCCATAACGGCAACGCATTCTGCACAATCAATTACGCGATCCCTGATCGGTAAGTCCTCAAGATCTGCACGAACTAAGTCCGCTCCCGTCTTCTTGCAAATCTTCAGGTTATTAATGTTCAAATCTACTCCGACGACTTCTTTCGCGCCATTCACATAATAGTCCCGCAGGAAACGTCCCAAGCCGCAGCAAAGTGAAGCGCAGACTTTCCCACGCGGCTTCATCGTTCTCATCATGTAGATGCGAGATAGTGCAGCAGGTGAAGAAGGACCCTTCTCAACGTCATCAGCCCAAGTGCCTTGTGACGACGTTGCTAGAAAGTAACGTTTAGACCTAGAGATTTTCATTGGAATGCCTTCCGACCGCATTGGAGGCTTAACAACAAAACCATTACCGTGATCGGCATCTCTGGCATCGTGTTCACTACCTATCAATTACCCGGCGAGCGTCAAAACATCCCAAAGAGAGGGTTCTTCTCTATGCGCCTCATCAGTAATCGATGCAGTAAGTAGATATTAGCTCGAATTATTACTGTGGTATTTCAATAAATCAAGAATCCACGTAGGCAATGGCTGAATGCAGGTAACTAACATAGCAGTTAGGCAGGGGTCTCACGAATGCGAATTGTCAGGGAATGTGCGGATGGATTCCTTTCCAAAGACTTTTCGACTATTCTTTCGTCTTCCTCTTGAAGTGGCTAATTATCTGCGAGTGTCGGCAAATCCGTTCATCGCCGCGCTCCTGCTTCCTTCAATGCGGCTCCATGAGAATCTGAAAGTGGATGCCCCTGCCTCTCGTAAGCTTCTCGCAACCTTGCCGAGAATTATGGCCGTGTACCATGGTTGGAATCATCGGTTTCGGACTGTGAGGGTCGATACTAACGGGCGTGAGAGTTTGAGGACGGCCGCGCCGATGTCGGTTGGGCAGTTCTTCTCCGGGGGGGTGGACTCGTTCTACACGCTTAATGCGAAGCTCCTTGAACAGCCCAACTCGGCCGGACGAATCAGTCACCTCATTCTAATCCATGGTTTTGACATCCCGCTTAGAGATGTGGCTTTCTTTGACAGAGTATATTCCATGGGGAAAGATGTGGGCAATAGATGCGATGCAAAAGTCATCAAAGTTGCCACGAACGCCAAACAACTTCTCAAACTAGCGGTAACCGGACAGGTCATCAAGACCGTTACAGAAGGAAGACAGTTAACCAAAATTGGCGCGTACGTTAAACAGGTTGCCAAAACGACTGCGACCATCAAGCAGGCGTACTACACACGGATGTCCGATCAATTACTGAGCTGGGACATGTACTTCGGGGCGATTCTAGCAAGCGTCGGTCTCGTTCTGGGAGGTATCTTCCGTACGATATACATTCCATCAAGCACCGCTACTACTGAAATGGGTCCGAGGGGGCTATTCCCTTGGGGGTCTCACCCGGATCTCGACCCTCTCTGGTCGACTGAACAAACCTCCTTCATCAATCATGGATCCCATCGTTACCGGCTTGAGAAGGTACGAACCATAGCCGAGTTGAGTCTTGCGAGAGATCATTTGCGGGTGTGCTGGGAGATGAGAGATAGAGCCTACAATTGTTGCAAATGTGAGAAATGCATCCGAACCATGATTGAACTATACTTGGCAGGTAGCCTACCCCAGTTCAAGACATTTCCGAATGCCCTCACTCCCGAATTAGTCCGCACCATCAACCTAGCAACCCCAACCGCAAGACGTTTTGCCATGAGCACACTAAACCAGCTTCAAGAGAAACGTGAAACACTATTGGCGGATGCACTAGCGGAAACCTTACGGAAGAATCGTTGAGATCCCCTCATTCGCTCGGATCTTTCGACACTGGTTGCATGTTGGAACCACAGGACTCAATCACATTCTGAAAGACTGAATAAGAGCAAGAAGATCGATTTCCCTTCGAACTAGAGCTACTTTTCAACGGAGACCCCAATTGATGTCACGTGCTAATTCGCCCATAATGAAGCTCTTCGGAATCTTTGACGCTACTCGGACGGATCAAGAATTGCGAGCGTCACTGAGAAAAATGAGGTCAGCGCTCGATCGCGATAAGGTGCTTGAAAGCAAGATTGTGTCGTTCGAGGGCATCGCAGTAGGATGCCTCTTCACGAGACCCCTTCATGTTACTCAACCAATCTGGAACGAAGGGAAGACCAAATTCGCATTCCTTGCCGGTAGGATTCATGCTGACGAAAGAATGAAACGGGAACTGATGCGTCGCGGCCATACGTTCAGGCATCGCGACAGCGACGGTGAAGTGATCCTGCATGCGTTTGAGGAATGGGGAGTTAAATCGATACAGGAACTGAATGGAGTATTCACGATCGTCCTCTTCGACGCGCGAACTAGAACTCTAACATTAGCAAATGACAGATTTGGCATGAAGTCAATGTACTACTGCTACGAGAAACCTTCATTCACGTTTGCCTCTGAGGTCAAAGCGGTAGTCGAGGACACCAATATCCGGAAAGAAATTAACTGGAGTGCCTGGCGTGACATTTTTTCGTATGGCTATATTCTCGGAACGAAAACGCCCTTTAGCAATATCCATGCGCTGCCAAACGCAGTAGTTCTAACCGTGAGAAAGTCGGATTTCCACGTGAGAGAGTATTGGCGTTATACGGACGTTAAGGTCGACCATTGCAATAGTGAGAAATATTTCATCGAGAAAGGCGCCGAGGTCCTCAAGCGGACGTTCCGCAGACAGCTCAGAGAACTTGGTAACTGTACAGTTCTGCTTTCTGGAGGATACGACTCCCCTTGTATCGCGGCCGCCCTCAGGAATTTTACGAAAGTAAACTTCGACACTCTAACAACGCTAAATCTTCACGTGCTGAGTTACCCATGGCATTTCTGGTACACCTCCGACGTCTTTTTGGCAAGAGAAATAGCAAAGACTCTTGGCGTGAGAAACACGTACGTCCCTATACCGAGCGATCTCTATCAGAAATACCTCATCGAAAAGGTATTTCTCTCGGACGGAATGACCACGGACCTCTTAGCACTAATGCCTTTGGTGTCAAGGCTTGGAGTAGGCGAGAACGTTATTGATGGTTTAGCAGGAGATGTTCTCTGGGGGACCAGCTGGTCGACAGAACTCAGCCTGGAGTGGAGCAAGAACCAAAGCAAGTTGGTTGAGGCGCTAGGAGAGCATATGAGAGAAAGGGTAGGGAACAAAAACGGTGAAACAGCGCGTCGAATTGCGGAGTTCTTTCATGATCCAATACGCGATCAGATCATGCCAGACTCTAACTCACTAGTCGAACAACTTGCCCACATTGGGCAGCATGAGAACACTGTAACAATCTTCCACATAACGAACAGATCTAAGAATTGTGTTTCACTTCTGTCGAACAACCTCATAGGTTCGAAAGCCAGACCGGTTTTGCCTTTCTTGGACAACGAGTCAGCCGAATTCGCCCTCGCTATTCCCCCTCTCACGAAGGTGAGGCGACATATCTTCTACAAAACCATCAACCGCTTGTTCCCTGAACTATCGAAAATCCCATCCACGAATCTACATTTTTCCCAAATTGGTGCATGCAGGAAAGTCTTACTGCTACGCCTCATTTTGGAAAAGACAAAATTGTGGACTCTCTATCGAATTTCGGCCACGAGAAGAGAAAAGCGATACGCGGTCACTGAATATCTGCTACGCCTACTAGATTCGATGACGGTCCCGCCGATTGATACCGACAAGGTCAAACGTGCTATAACGGACTGTCTGAGACGTGGAAAAGACCCATGGCCCCTTCTACTTCCAGTGGTCGAGTTCTCCATCTGGCACAACCTATTTTACAATGGGATAGGACCAGATGAGTTGTTTAGTCGATTGCAGTCACCAACGTGACATCGGGGTGAAACCCGCGTTAGTCCCGAACTATGACCATGATTGTGATAGGAGGCCGCGAGAGCACAGCTATTCTATGCACCGCCAGGATTGAATGAGGCTTGCTACGAGGGCGTTTATTCGACTAATGAAATGACCCAACGCGATAACTCAGGAGTTGGATTCCTGATTTGCACAATCATAAAATTATCGAAAGCCGTCCCCAGAGTCGATGCCCCATGCCCCCGCGTGAAGTTGATGTTCTGTTAGCCTTCATGCCGTTCGGGAATACGAACTATCCATCGCTCGGTCTCAGCTTGCTCAAAGCAGGATTGAGAACCCGCGGCATCGAAAGCAAGATTGCCTACTACAACCTCGCATTCGCCAAAACCACTGGAATCCAAAGATATCTGGCTCTCAGTTCAAATTGCGAATTCTTCCTTGGGGAATGGATATTCTCACAATTGGCTTCTGGTTTCGGGAATCCGCATGAGATGAAAGCACACGATGAGGCTTTAGTAACGCTGTTGGAGAACGTTGACCGCGCAAAAGATGCACGAAAGCGCGTCAAGGAATCTCAAGAAGCTCTACGATCGGACCTTATCCGAACCAGAGATATGGCGGAAGCTTTCGTGAACTCTTGTGTTGATGAAATCGCGCGTGTTCATCCCAAGATCTTGGGATTCTCAACTATGTTCTCCCAGAATTGCTCTTCTCTTGCAGTCGCGAGGAGAATCAAGGAAAGGTTAGGCGCAAGTGCGCCGATTGTGATTTTTGGAGGTTCAAACTGCGAAGGAATAATGGGGTACAGTATGCTGAAATTGTTCCCATGGATCGATTACGTATGTTGCGGCGAAGGGGACAAGGTCTTCCTCGATTTTGTGGAAGGAGTTGTAGCTGGGAACAATGCGAAGGTTCCGGGCATAGTCGGGCGTAACGGAGATCACTTGGATCAGTTCTCCACTCCACCTCCAGTCAGAAATATGGATGACCTCCCTGTCCCAGAATTCGAGGATTACTTCCAAGATTTGCGAACTTTGAATCTGGAAGAGCTCATGAGCCCACGGCTCGCTATTGAAACCTCCAGGGGATGCTGGTGGGGTGAGATATCTCATTGCACTTTTTGCGGCCTGAATGGACTTACCATGAAATATCGGGGGAAGACTGCGGACAGGCTCTTCAAGGAGTTGGACGACCTCCTTCAAAAGTGGGGCCCTCATACCTTTCAAGTTGTTGACAACATTCTCAACTTGGACTTTTTCAAATCATTCTTTCCCGAAGTAATCAGAAGACGTGTGAAGCTGAATCTGTTCTTTGAGATAAAGTCAAATTTGAATCGTGAGCAGCTCCGACTATTGAAGGCTGCAGGAGTTCGGGGTATCCAGCCTGGCATCGAGAGCTTAAGCGATGATACTTTGAACTTAATGGGAAAAGGCGTGACAGCTCTACAAAATATTTGGTTGCTCAAGGCATGTCGCGAAATGGGAATAGCCGTTTATTGGAACTGGTTGGCTGGATTCCCAAGCGAGAAGCCTTCCGAATATGAGAGGATGAAACTGTTGGTGCCTCTCTTGTGTCACCTTCAACCTCCTGGACGGTTCGGCTCGATTCATCTAGATCGGTTTAGCCCTCTATTCAATCTTCAGAAAAAGTTCGGCATTCGCAACGTGAGAGCAGCTCGCCCATATGGTCTGATCTATGCTTCTGATGACAAGACATTGGACGACCTAGCCTACTACTTTGACTTTGATTACGAAGACGCCAGAGATCCTGAAGAGTACGCTGCGGGGCTCGGAGACGAAATTCTGAATTGGATGCGTGAATGGAACGTCTCAGATGAATGGGAAGCTTCAATGCTTCCTCCCCTGTGGCCTGCACTTCGCAGTCCGTTTCTTGACAAGTTTGCTAGGCCATTTCTTGTTCTGCTTGGCGCTCCGGTTCCAGCGATGTTCGGAGCGCCGGTGTTGGCTAAACTGGATTTACGGGCAGGCGTGCTGATTTGGGACACACGCCGCGGTGCCGCTCGAACGTTGTCTGTTTTAAAGGGGTTGGATGCGAGTATTTTCCGATATGCTGACGATGTTCGAAAATATGATGCCGTCGTTCAACACTTCGTCGATCTCGGTTACGCGTCTGCTGATATTCAGAGAGCATTGTCAAATCTAATCCGAAGAAAGCTTGTAATCTTGGATTCAGGTAGGTGCTTGGCCTTAGCTCCGAAAGTCACAGTTTCCATGATCTTAGCTCGCATCCTTTCCGGGTACGTGCGCAGCCTAGCAGAACTTGTGAATCTGATCTACAGAAAGAAGTGTTGAGCTACATCCTATGCAATGGAATCGGTTTTCGCGGGAACGTGTTCTTCGACTGTGCCCTATACTTCTGCTATGCTACCGGTTGACATTTGCAAACGTTTGCCAAGGTACTATATCTCACGGATCAGGTTAGTGCCGAAATCGCCCTCGCGTGAGGATGGCTTATTTGGAGTCTTGCTTTGTGATGTGCTGGTAAGCATATGATAGGAGGCCGCGAGATAGCTCCTGCTTTCATTCTTTGGCGCGTGCCTCGTTCTAATATACTAGTTCGGGACGAAGTTTCAATATACTAACCAACAAACGATTCCTAATCTGGGCAATCGATGATTAGAACCGAAATCAAACGTTGAAGCCTCGATGAGAATTGAGTACAAAAATCTCCGTTGTAGTCCCAACCATCGGCGTCAAGGAATCCCTGGGTGAAACCATCTCATCCCTTCTAAAGGTGGAAGGCATTACGGAAATTGTGGTCGTATCGAACAAAGCGATCAAGGATTCATCGATACTTCACGATAGCCGTGTGCGTGTTCTGGTCGCTCCAAACCTTAGCATCTCGGAAGCGCGTAATCTCGGAATCACTTCGACTACGGGAGCAATTATTGCGTTTACCGACGATGACTGCGTTGTGAATGAGGACTGGGCGACTGCGGTTATGCAGCTCTTTGAAGATCCGAAAGTGGCGATTGTTGGTGGGCCCGGTATCACTCACAATGATGATGCGCCGTTGTGCAAATGTGCGGGGGCCGCGCTTGAATCGATTGTTGGCACCTACTCGTCTTCAAGTCGCTACTCTTCTAGGTTTGGAGAAATATGCGAGGTGGGGGAACAAAATCTGAGTACGTGCAACATATTCCTTCGACGCTCCACCCTGCAAACCGTTGGCTATTTTGACCGGACGATCTACCCATGCGAGGAAAACGAACTTATTTGGAGAATTAAGAGGAGAGGGTACACGGTCTTGTACGCTCCAAACTGTGTCGTCTTCCATCACAGAAGGGGTATCATTCGGCCTTTCCTAACTCAGATATCGTCCTACGCCAAAGGGCGAGCGGTTCTTATCAGGAAATACCCGAAGAGTCTCAGATTAACTACCGCTATTCCCAGTATTCTTGTCCTCCTCATCCTAGCACTTCCATTCGCATACTTCACAGCAAAGATTGTATTCTATACCTTAGTCACTACAATCGTCGCGTATCTTACGTTCACATTCGTGGCCTCTCTTCAATCTACCAGAAACTCACTTCTTAGTTTGCGATTTCAACCATTAGTCTGGTTAACTATCATTCTTATGCACTTGTGCTATGGTGCAACGCTACCCGTCGCGTTGTGTAGGAACCTGATGCCTTATAGGAACAAGACACAACGATTGATCCCTTCAACGATCCCCCCAATCACCTCCCAGTAGCTTCCAATCACCTTCGGAAAGGTAACTACCCGAATGAAGTGATATGCTTGAAAGCGTTCGTGTATGCCGTTGGCATAAACCTGACATCATCCAATTATTTCTTGGGGAACGCTAAGCATTGACCTTCCTACTGATCTCAAAGATTCGTCGTTTGTTCCTTCTGGACCCCGTAATTGCCCTCTTCTTCATTTTCCTTACCTTGTATGTGTTCACCGCCGGAGGGCATTTTTACAATCCCGACGAAATACTCAGCTACGCGACGACGCAAGCCATCGTTGAAAAAGGCTCGCTGAACATAGCCTTCGCGCAGCCATTAATTCAGAGCTTCGGCGGCACGCTTAATGGACATATTTACTCGCAACACGGCCTTCTAGAGCCTTTCTTAGCACTGCCTCTTTTCGTGCTAGGCACACTGCTGCACCTCGAACAATGGAGAGTTGTGACCCTACTGTATTCTCCTACGATCACCTCAGCTAGTGTGTGCCTTGTCTATCTGATATCTCGAAGACTTGGAAGAACGGCCACACTCAGTGTGTTACTTAGCGTACTGTATGGAACCGCAACGCTGGCTTGGCCTTATTCAAAAACCTTCTTTGAACTGCCCACAGCATCATTGATGCTGTTAATCGCAGTATACTTTCTCCTGGGCTCAAATCAACCTAATCAGTCAACAGTTCTGTCAGGCTTTTTCTCAACAGTCACGGTCTTCGCGGCAATAACTCAGATTCTCGCACTTCCTTGCCTCTTAGCGTACGTCGTTTTGAAACCGCACGTCAATCTTCGTCAGCGCTTAGTAACAACCGCGCTCTACCTGACTCCAGTAGTGATCGGAGGATTAGTGTACGCATATCTTAACGTGGTAAGGTTCGGGTCCGCCCTTTCTTTCGGGTACGGAGCGCTTTCATCGGTCGCTAATCAAGCAGTCTATGGGACAAACCCTCTCATCGGAATTTTCGGCATGTTGTTTAGTTCGGGAGAAGGTATCTTCATCTACTACCCACTCTCGGCTCTCGGAATCTTCACTCTACTCATCAGTAGGCGAGACAACAACTGGGCAAGGTTCATCTTTGTTTGGATATTTCTCGCAAATCTTCTTTTCTACTCGAGATACAACTATTGGGATGGGTGGTGGGCTTGGGGAGCACGTTACCTTGTTCCGACGATGCCTTATCTCATCCTTGGCGTGGCTCCATTCATCGAATCAGCTACGCGTTCAATATTGCGCATCATCGTCATTGTTTCAGCGACCGCGATTGGCGTATTCTCGAACCTTATGGGTGTGTTGATCAATTTTGCCTCCGTTATGGGGTACTTGGGGAGCATCGGCGCTTTCAATGCAGCCCCCCAAATGGGAGTTTTCCCCAGGTTCTATCCAGGAATCTGGATGCCAGAGTTTTCCCAAGTTCGTGGAAGTTGGGATCTTCTCTGGTCGGGTGCGAGATTGGATTTACTCCTATACAATTGGCTAGGCCCCCCGGCTCTCGCCGTTACATTGCTACTCCTTCTGGTCGAAACTTGGTGGTTGGTGATGAGCCTGAAACGAATCAATAAGAACCATGAAGACCTAGTTCACAACTTCCGAGATGAACGAACAACTCGCCAGACGCACTCATTATAATCCACATTAACTGACGCAGGCATGTGCCATGGAGCACTCTTGAAGGGCATAGTCATCTGATCGTTCAGTCAGACCAGCCTGACATTATGTAGAATCCGTTTCAGTGCCATGAATAGAATCTGGATCCCGTACTTTACGGCTTTGAAGGGATGGATAGAAGAACTCCCCTCACCATATAGCGTAGGGATTGGCATTTCCACTATCTTGATTCCTTTGTCAACCAGTGAAAAGATTATTTGACTGTCAAAGTTAAAGTCATTCGATAAAGAATCGAAGTCCAACGAAGTCAACGCGCTTGCTGAGAAGACTCGATAGCCCGTGTGAAACTCCGTCAGTTGCAGGTGAAGGACGAAGTTCTCGACGAATGTTAAAACTCTGTTACCTATGTACCGCCAAATCGGCATCCCTCCATGAATCATACGCCTTCTCGTTCCCAGAACAACATCCGCTTCGCCTCCGATGATAGGTGCACACATCTGAGGAATTAGCGCCGGCGAATACTGCAAATCGTCGTGAAGAAGTACAACAACATCCGCTTGTCTTCTCAGTGCTTCCTTGAACAAGGTTTTCTGGGCAGCGCCGTATCCCAAGTTCCTTGGATGCTTCAACGCTATAGCCCTTTTCCCGATTGCTCTCTCGTACGTTTCATCCAGACTCCCGTCATCTACAACAATCACTTCGCTGACTGGCGGTTTCGGGATCATGTCGATGACTTGCCCTACCGTTTCTTGTGAGTTAAAGGCGGGGATAACCACAATAATCTTTGAAGGACCTCTCTTTGACAAATGCGCGATTCTCCTTGGCTGCCATCACCATTGGTCTATTCAAGGTCGTATGTAGAAGATTCCACTTGAATCCTCCAATAATCCTCCCAACATCCACACATCTGGTGACAAAATTGTTAGTTCTCTTTACGCAGTCGACTTGAGTCGAGTCGAAATATCTCCTCGCGTGCCAAATGCGATTTCGGAAGTGTTCAAGCCCCTGTCTCTGTCGAAACGAATGATTTAGTATTTTGGTTTTCTATAGAAGGAAGAACAACCGCATCCAGGACAGCCGCGAACAAAGAGGATTGCTCGATGGACCCGTTTCAACGGATACTGGCGAGATACCGTGGTTCGCATATACTGTTGGTTGACCCCGGGGGAGGATTCGGCGACAAACTCATCTTCATGGGTATAAGGAAGCAAATCACAAGTCTCGAAATAAAGCACAGTATTTTGCGCCTTGAAATTGGCAGAAACATATTTCGCTCCGCATTTGATTTGGCTGAGAAAGTGTTTCCCTCGCTTCAAACCGTCTTAGTTTCATGTCGCCCAGACGTTCTCGAGAGAACGATCAGGCGGGGAAGAAGTCGTCCCGTGGCTAGTCCTACTGTGATCGGAGGTTTTGATGCGATCGTGATGAACGGGGGAGCATACTTGAATGATGTCTGGAAAGGTTACAGAGCATTAGCAGCTATCCTCCCCATTGCAAGGAAGAATCCGGACGCTCCTATCATATTTGCCCCCCAATCATTCCTCCCCAACAGATCGGACTACTTAGAAGAAATGGTGTCAAGGTTAGGGAAGGAAATCCACCTTTTCTGTCGTGAAGTCCCAAGTTATACTCTCCTCAAGGCTTTGGCGTTCTCAAGGAACGTTCGGATCGGATGCTCCCCGGACGCGGCGTTTTACATGTCCGCCGCCGACTTTGGCACTAAGCCTGAGAACGATCACGTACTTGTTGCCCCGCGTCTCGATAGAGAATCAATCGTGAATTGGAATCTGAGTATGATGTGGGAGATATGGCCAAAGGCCTCGGTACGCTTCGGAGATGCGAATTTGCTTCCTAACTTCCGCACTTTTGTTGAGGTCGTAGCGCACGCTTCAAAGGTGTTTACCGATCGCTTGCATGTCTCTATTCTGTCGTCCATACTCGGTAGGGAGACATACCTATTGCCCAATTCGTATCACAAGAACAAAGGAGTTTACGAGTTCAGCCTCAAACGTTTCTCAAAAACGGAATTCATCAATACAGCGGAGTTCCCAACCCGAGAACTCGCGGCGCGATTAACTGCTGAGATTCGTGGACTTTAGCTTTGGCCGCGCCCAAAGTTTCCGCCCGAGTTTCGGATGGTAGTCATACGGTAAGGGAAATCTATTAACCTCACTTGACATTTGCGACCAAGTTGGATGGTTGCAGTTCTGTCCTTAGCGCAGCGGGTCCCTGTTCAGACATCTCTTCTCGTGCTCCTCCTTCTACTTTTCGGCGTCCTGGCAACCTCTTACAGTTTCGTAGTTCCAATTTTTGAGGCGCCGGATGAGCCTGCGCATTTGGCTCGCGTTGACTACTATTATGTTAACCGCACGATATTTGACGCTAACCTGCACCATCTTCCTCTTGGGCTGTACCCCCCCCTATACCACGCAACGTTGGCTGCTTTGCTCTATCTTTCTGGTGCCGGGCCGCTCTATTTGCCGCTTAAGTCTCAAGGTTATAGCCCTCAAAAGTTCACGTTCTTTAATCATTCAACTTTTGACAGAAACCTCTCATCATCGGATGTGTTGACGTTTCATGCGCTGCGTCTCGTATCAGTATTGTTTGGTCTAGGTACGGTCTTTGTGACATTTTTGATTGGCAAGGTCGTTTTTCGCGGAGAATTGAGGTTTGCTTTGCTTGCAGCAGCCACAAACGCGTTCATTCCGCAGTTTACCTTCATGTCAAGCGCGTTGAACTATGATTCGATGGTGAGTTTCTTTTCCGCATTATCCCTCTATTTTCTCCTCGTAGAACTATACTCTCGGGACTTCAGTTTCGGGACAAATTTGAAGTGCGGGTTAGCGGGTGGCGCGGCGATGCTAACGAAATACAATGGAGCTTTTTTGCTGCTATTAGCCCCAGCGTCCCTTGTCGCAAAGCGTTATTTCTTGAAGGTCGGAAACAGTCGCAAACTCGCGGTAAGTGCGGTAATGTCTGTTGGTGCAATGCTGTTGGTGGCCGGGTGGTATTATCTTGATGCGTTCATCCTCTACGGGAGCTTTACAAGATTTCCGAGACCGGTGAGAAGCTTTTCATCTACATTCTTCACAGGCGGAGGATTCTTCGAGGTTCTTTTTCGGAGTTTTTGGTTCGCCTTTGGTTGGATGAACATTTGGGCGCCAAGAGATACGTATTTTGTTTTGGCGTTATTATCAGGTTTTGCGTTAGTTGGCGTAGCATGTTCGCTGAAGGTGAGCTATAACAAAGATAGAACCCGTCTTCTGTTGCTGGGCGCGTGCATAATGGGTGTGTTGATCGTTCTGGGAGGCATCATTTATTTCAACCTCCACTTCGATGATCCTCAAGGACGCTACATGTTCCCGGCAATCTCGGCGATAAGTGTACTTCTTGTAGAGGGATTGCGTGAGTTCGGTAAGCGGTTTGTTCGAAATGTGAGCTTGTTTCCAATCCTGTTAGTAATATTGATCTTTTGCTTGGATTTGGGAGGGTTGATTTACCTGTCTCAACTCTATAGTGTTTGAAACGACATCTGGTTCTGTGAAACGAACTTCGGTAACCTGAGCCTTCGCGGGCCGAGTAGAACTTTGATTGAGTTGGTCAACCGATTTGATTACAAGTGGAATGGATGAATGAACGCTTTGAGCGGTTTTCCACCATGGACAAAAGCTTTTCCCAAGAGCACAACAACTAATAGTTCTTAGTGAACGTCAAGAGTATGTTGAGTTTGTTTGAGACTCGTCGTTGCGTTGATCTTCATTAGTGTTTTACTGGTGTCCGTTGAAGTGGTGACCCTTGCAAGTATAGAATCCTCGCCCGTCATCGGGTTAAGTTCAGGAAGCGGGAATGTTGGTTTGCAGATTGGAATCAATGGGTCAGGTTTTCTGCCCACCGATACGGCCTGTTACTTCTCCAGCCCATCTAACCCCGGCGTGATTACCTCATCAGCATGCGTGACCTCGGGAGGGTCGGTTTCGGGAGGTTTCACGATTGGAAACGTTCTACCCGGCGCTTATGTCATTCAGGCGGCAGGAAATCAGGGAGATTTCGCCCAAGCGCTCCTCACGGTTACGGGTGGCGCTCAGGTTGGGTTAAGCCCGGCAACCGCCCAACCCGGCGTGGACGTTTTGGTCATAGCCAGCGGCTTCCTACCCACAGACACAACGTGTACTATCTCTAGCCCAACACCCAACGTCGTCCTAGCCGGGACGGTGGCGTGCGTCATACAAGCCGGGAGCGGGACACCGCACGGTAGCTTCACGGTCGGAAACATTTTGCCCGGACAGTATGTGATTCAAGTTACGGGAAGCGGCGGAGACTCCGCCCAAGCACTACTCTCAATCGAGTAAGAGAGTGATGGCTGGAAACGTAATCGTTTCCTAATACCGGGAAGCTTTTTGTGGATACGCCCCTTAGGTTAGGCGTCAAGCATACGAACTTGCGTTTGTGAGCCGGAAACCATTGGCGCGTCTCCTCGTTACGGGTGGGATGGGATTCATCGGTTCGAACTACATCCACCATTTAATGCCCACTCAACCCAAGGTTCAGGTTGTTAACCTGGACAAGTTGAGTTACGGTTCCAATCCCGCTAATCTGAAGGATCTGGAGGGACGAAGAAATTACAGTTTCGTTAAGGGGGACATCTGCGACGCTAAGCTCGTGGAGGAGGCAGCCGCGAACGTGGAGGTTGTGGTTAATTTTGCTGCGGAATCTCACGTTGACCGCAGTATCGCGAGTCCCCAATCATTTCTGGATAGCAACACGAATGGTGTCTTGACGCTTCTCGAATCATGCAGAAAACGTGACGTAAAGTTTCTGCAGGTTTCTACAGACGAGGTGTATGGTTCCGCGGATGGTGGGCGGGCGTTCAAGGAGGAGGACGCGTTGAATCCTTCATCTCCTTACTCGGCTTCCAAAGCAGCTGCGGAGATGCTGGTAAGGGCTTACCGTAAGACGTACGGATTGTCGACCCTGATTACTCGATGCACAAACAACTTCGGTCCCTTCCAGTTCCCGGAGAAGTTCATACCCAAAACCGTGATCCTGGCTATCCAAAACCGCAGGGTGCCGGTCTACGGTTCGGGGAGGCAGGTTAGGGATTGGATTCACGTTCAAGACCATTGCGAAGCACTTGACCGAGTTCTCGAAAAGGGGCGGTCGGGGGAGGTTTACAATATTGGTGGCGGAAACCAGGTCGAGAACGAACACGTGGTCAAGCAAGTTCTGAAGTTGCTTGCTAAGCCCGAGAAACTCATCGAGCATGTTGAGGATAGGCCTGGACATGATGTGCGTTACTGGTTGGATGCGTCGAAGGCGAGGGATGAGTTGGGGTGGACGCCGAAGCGGGGTTTCGAGGATGGTTTGCGAGAGACGGTGGCGTGGTACGTTAAGAATGAGGCGTGGTGGCGACCCTTGCTGAATGAGCGTGTGCTGAGTTCTGCACCGTGGAAAAGCAAATGGTAACTAAGATTCTCATAACGGGCGCTAGCGGACTGCTGGGACACGCGCTCGTCAAGCAGGCTACGGAGAAGGGTTACAACGTGTGCTCAATCTACCGCGAACATAAACCCGAGAGCGGAAGGGCAGTCCATCTGGACATCACGGATGAAAGATCAGTGAACGAATGCGTTCAAAAGGAAAGGCCCGGGGTAGTTGTTAACACCGCTTCAGTCACTGATGTTGATCTGTGCGAACGCGAACCGGAACTGGCTAGGAGTGTCAACGGTTCGGCGGCCGGGATACTCGCTGATGTATGCGACAAGGTCAACGCATTCCTTGTTCAGATGTCTACCGACTACGTTTTCGATGGAACCAAGGGGAACTACAATGAGAATGATTCCCCCGCGCCCGTTAACGAATATGGCTCGTCGAAGCTTCTCGGAGAACAGTTGGTCATGAAGCATGAGAATACTTGTGTGGCTAGAGCGAGCGTTGTTTTCGGTTGGGGACGTGCGTTCAGGCCAAATTTTGGGACGTGGCTTTACGGTAAGCTAAGCAAGGGAGAGCGTGTCAATGTTGTGTCAGATCAATTCGCGAGCCCGACGCTCAACACGAATCTCGCGAGCATGGTCCTAGATCTTGGTGAGCGGGGTACGCGAGGGTTGATTCACGTTGCGGGCGCGACGAGAGCGAGCCGGTACGATTTCGCAATAAAGTTGGCGATGCAACTAAATTTCGATCCGAAACTAGTGACCCCAGTTAAGTCAGATTCTTCAAGCTGGATCGCGAAGAGACCTCTGGATTCGTCCTTAAACGTAACGAAAGCTCGAGATGTCCTCAGGGAGAAGCCGATGGAATTGGATCAAGCGTTGCAGGCGTTTGTTCGAGATGTCTCATAGGGTGATGCCGGTGTTGTCTGTATGTTCCTTCGCGATGGCGCGGAGGTAGTCGCCGTATTCTCCAGTGTACTTTTCGGAGAGCTTCAACAGCTTTGAGGAGTTGATGTAGCCCATTCGGTATGCGACTTCTTCTAGGCAAGCCACCTTCAACCCCTGCCGGTGTTCTATGGCCGCAAAGTATTGTGCGGATTCGAGCAACGCTTCCGGTGTGCCCGTGTCGAGCCAAGCTACGCCGCGCCCGAACTTTATGAGTTTCAATTTTCCTCGACGCAAGTACTCCTTGTTCACGTCTGTGATTTCGAGTTCGCCGCGGGATGAGGGTTTTAGCTTGCTTGTGATTTCCAGGACGGCGTTGTCGTACAAGTACAATCCGGTTACGGCGTAGTTTGATTTTGGTTTGCTAGGTTTCTCCACGAGCCCAACCAAGTTGCCTTTCTTGTCGAATTCCGCGACTCCGTATCTTTCGGGATCCTTGACGGAATAGCAGAAGATTGTACCACCATCGTTTTCAGCGACAGCGGTCTGGAATAGGCCGGCTAGGCCTTGGCCGTAGAATATGTTATCCCCAAGAATGAGTGCGACTGAATCTGTTTTGATGAAGTTGCGGCCGACGATGAAGGCTTGAGCTATGCCGCCGGGGGTCGTTTGTTCGATGTAGCTGAGTTTGATTCCGAGCTCGGAGCCGTCGCTTAGGAGTTGTTTGTACATGGGCAGGTCGTGTGGTGTGCTTACGATGAGTATGTCTCGGATGCCGGCGAGCATCAGGGTGCTTAGGGGGTAGAAGACCATGGGTTTGTCGTAGATGGGGAGTAGGTGTTTGCTGAGGACGTGCGTCATTGGATACAGCCTCGTGCCTAAACCGCCGGCGAGAACTATACCCTTCAACAATTTTCACCCCGATGCCTGAGTCAACGAAGTGACCGTATTCGCTTAACCTTTGCTTATCTTCCAGAACTCCGAACCGAGGGTGTCCCATGGTAGGCGCCATTCGTCTGGGTTGTCGGGGGAGAATTGCTGGTTCATCAGGTAGACCACGTCGACTGGGTTTGTTCCGAGGGCTGTTCCGCCGTGGGCGACGCCTCTGGGTATGTAGAGGAACTTTGATTTCCCGCCGCCTAACACGAAGCGCATCGAGGCGCCCTCCGTCTTCGAACCCTTCCTAACATCAACCAACCCCACAAGCAGCCGATCGAGCGGATGAACAGCCCATACCTCATCCTGCTCCAAATGCAGGTGAAACGCCTTCACGAGCCCAGGGTTAAACCTCGACCGATTCACCTGACGAACCTCGAAACCCTCAAGAAAGCTAGCCCGGCCATTGGCCATGCGGGTTATTTCGTGGAAGTCTCCGCCGTCGTCGTTGAAGAATTTGAATTCAATAAACTTGACACCATCAATCGCTTTACTCTCGCCGTAGGCTTGGCGGGAAAGCCGCTCAGTAAACTTCGAACCAATCTCTGCTTTACCCATGCTACGTCATCTCCAATGCGTTGTCTGGACTGTGCTTTTGGCTTTTCTTACGCCCCAACTGGGGTCTAGTTGAACTGTGTCCCAGTTGAAGCATCAATCGGGTCGTCGCCAGCTATGTGCTTTACAGGGGTGTGGTGCACCGGGTTAGGCTTGCAGATGTTCCGTTTCTTCGTGAACAACTGTATCACAGTTGCGAAACCACTGTGGCACAGTTGCGGGAAGGGAAGAGAAGCGGGTGGTTTGGCGGACAAATCACTGGTGTCGGACAGTGTCGGACACGCTAGTTGCGAGAGAAGCCGGCAACCATGACCCCAAGGGCTCACTAGTGGCCGGAAGGGTACAATGGGCAGCAAGTAAGGTCTACAATGCGCGAGTTTTCGGCTTGAGCGGGGGTAACAACAGGGTGTAGCACACGTGTATCACACCCTGCTTAGGTGCACGGCGGAGACGACAAAACTCCCCCGGGTTTAATGTTTTCAAAACTTGTTCAGAGTGGTGGCGGGGCTGGTTCGGTAACGATGAATGCCGTTGAACTTACTGAAACACAGTATGCACCGTAATACTGCCCCGGATCACCGCTATCCGTATACATGCAGTTCGCCCACGACGACTCGTTGCTATGGCCGACGTAGGGATACCAGATAGTTATCTGAAAACTATTTTGTGGATTCGATGAACTCACCACACGCTGAGTGCACCCCGACGCCGATGCAGCCGCGGCAACACAGTTGAATACTTCCGCATGACTGAGATTGCCTCCAAAACAAGGAGCGTACCCTGCTGGTCCCCTGCACGAACCTACGTCAGAGCTCAAGTATACAGAAGAATTGAACGGTATGCTTGAGAGATTGGTCGAGGTTTCCGTTATGATTCCCGGGCTGATGAGATGGCCCTCAAGCAAGAGAGTAGCTGTCGCGCTGACACCGGCCACGCCGATAACTAACAGAATCAAGGCCGTAACTCGTCTTACGTTGCCGCGTCGCAAACCATTGCCTTCTCATTGCTATTCATAGTGTACTCTGAAAAAAGTTCAGCGTTCGCAGAAACCTAGACCTAAGACGGATGATCTTTCTACCCTTAGTGAGGCCGACATTAGCGGTGCAATTTCCGGTATATAGCTTGGAATTCCAAGTCTTGGTACCCGCGTTTCTTTTTGCTAAACTTGTCAAGTGTAGTGACTAAAAGAAAGAAACTGTTCAAGTAAAGTGGCTACACGGATAAATTTGCTCGATCCTTAGCGTAAAATGTGAAGGGCCGAAGAAAATGCCTGCATCCGTTCGGTTCAGATCGAAAACAAGACTCCTCATTACTCTTCTCTTGCTGAGCACCGTCTTACTAATTCACAGTGTTCAATCAGTGCCACTTTCGTCGCAATCGTTGATGAAAGCTCCCAACCCATTGAACCCCTCAGTTCCGTTGGCAGATGGTGCAAACTCTACCACTACAACGGTTTCCAACATATCGATTCCCACAGACTGGCCGTCATGGAGAACACAAATCGCACATATTCCGCCGTCGCAAGCAGGATGCTTTACGGTTGCTTATCCGAGTACGATTTGGCAACCGATTCAGTGCGTTTCCGCCTACGCACCGCCGGTGCAACCTTCACCGGCAACGGTCGGCGGGTCCACTTCAACTGTCGGTGACGGAGATGACGAAGTTGCGCGGTCTCCTGGCACTATAATCGGTAGCTCAATTGGAACGCTTGGGACCTTCGGATTGACGAGCGAAACTGATGTGTGTGTGGGACCACCCCCGTTCTGTACAAGCGGAGGTGAGGGAGCTAATGCCTATACTCTCCAAATCAACTCGCAGTTCTTCACCACTAGCACAACTTACACCGGGAGCAAGTCAACTACAGGCTGGGAACAATTCGTGTTTTATAACAGTCCAAGCGTTAATAGCGGATGTAACTGTGGAGTAGTGTTTATCCAGTATTGGCTAATCGGCTACCACAGTAGTTATGGAACTTGCCCGAGCCCTGGTCCTCCGGGCGGAAGCGCTTGGATGCAGAGCGATAACGACTGTTATGCTAACAGCCCTTTGGTTCCCACTCCATTGGAGGCAGCTACGAACCTTGCTAACCTGAGCCTAGAGGGATTTTCTGGCAGTTCTGGAAATGACGTTAACATGCTCTGTATCTCGGGGGGAAGTTGCTATTCCATGACCGTCACAGATCAGGTTGTGAATCTGTACCTGAACTGGCTTGATTCTGAATTCAACGTCTTCGGGGCGAGTAACGGTTCTCAGGCGCAATTCAATACGGGAACAACGATCACCGTCACGAATACTTTGAAGGATCAACATGGAAGCGTGATCGGACCGTCTTGCGTGAACATCGGTTATACGGGGGAAACTAACAACCTTAACCTGGGTCCTTGCAATTCGAACGCCGTTCTCGGCCAAATAGTCTTCACCGAGAGCAAACCTCCTACGGTTATTTTCAATACGATTCCAACGAGTTTTGACGGAGCGTTTACTGCAGGTTCTATTAGCGCGTGCGGTGGCGGACCCTTCACGAATGGGCAGTCTTCACAGAATTGTGGTGTTGGTTTCTCAGCTACGGCGAATTTGCCTTCGCCTTCGACTGGTTGGCAGTTTGTCCGTTGGACGTGGACGGCCGGCGTGAGTTGCACTAGTAGCACCAGTAACCCAACTGCCTGCACCGTTACCGGTGATGGATCGCTCACGGCAACCTTCCAGGCTCAGGTGACTTTCCACATAATCCCTGCATTAACTGTGATTGGTTGGGGTGCATGTGCGGACTCGAACGAACCCGATGGGACTATGGCATACTTCACGAATTTCGGTACGGTAAGCGCATGTTACGTGCCAATTGGATACTCAGTTGCAAGTTGGGTCTGTACCCTGGGCCTCTCTTGCGGGGGGTCAAGCGATGTCACACCAGTCACTTTTTCCGGGCCGGGAACGATCACATTGAACTTGCAGTCCGGGTCAATTGGGTCGCCTGCCCAAACCAACATCACGGCAACTGCTTCGAACTCGACTCCAATGCATGGAACCATGTTCACGGTTTCGGGTCAGTTGAGGCTTGTCTCGAGTGGAGCCGGGATAGGGAGTGAACCGATTGAGTGTGTAGTCAGTTGGAGTTCGAATATCGTTACGGTGACCACCCAAACCGGGGGGGCGTTGGGGAATTACACGTGCAACGTAACGGCACCCAATACAACCGGACCATTCAATGTGGACGCGTTCTTCCTTGGCGATTATAGCGTAAGCCCGCAGTTACTGCCCAGCAAAGCAACCGCTAAGGTTACAGTAACTTAGCTATAGCCAGATGCAATCTTCAACAAAACCACGGGCGCATAGGACCATGTGTTGAATATGTATCCAACGCCACCCGCGGGAAACGCCCTGAAAACAAGGGTGTAGCCCACGTGTGCTACGTGTGGGCCTACTTCAACGCGGGGATACCTTGGATTGTGTTCAATTGAACCGTAGATGCCCTCACCGGTGGTGACATCTCGCGAAAAGGTGTTCACCCACCTGGGACGGCTCGACTCCGTGGGTATCTTTCTTTAGCCGCGAGAGGTCAGTGAAAGCCGGTGCTAGGCCAAGTTATCCGGACTAGAGCATTCACGGCTTGCCGTAGCGCCTAGGAGGAAGCTGGATTGGATTTCGCCGGTCGTGGAAAATGCGGCGAAGACTCTCACATTATCGAAGAAGACGTTTAGGCCCGTGTAGGCGTGGAGGATAATTGAATCAACAAGCTCGCCGTGAGGCCAGTATGTTTGCAGGTTTTGTGCTACCAGCGTACCATTTATCCAAACATCATAGGTGTACGTGGGCGCGGAGAGAACCACCCTGACAATATACCACACATCCGGGACCCATGATCCCACAACCCTAACCTGATTGCCGTCGCCCACCCAGATCGACATGCTCGGGCTAAGGAAATCAACCCCAGCCCAAAAGCAATACCCACACTGATAATTCCGATTCAAGAACCCAAGCCTATTGGCTAACATTACGCCGAAATTGCCATCGCCGCTGCCCGCCGCGTAGACAGCAACCTCATAGCCGACCGACTGAGCCTGAAAACCGAACCACCTCAGGACGCTTGAGTCATTCAGAAGCAGCGATCTTGTACCCGCATACGATCTAAGGCCGGTTATGTTGATGAGGCCTATGTTGGGGTTGCCCAAGAACTGCCACCCTCCAAGCGGGTAGAATGTACCGACATGGTAAGATTGGAAATCGTCAAAGAACACGTTCGCCTCAGCGGACTGCCCTAATGCGGGTCTAGGTAACGAAGAACTGAACGAGGCAGAGAGAAGCATCAGGGCTATGATCAGAGAGAGAAGATAGGTTCGCTTTGATCTCTCAAACACTCGCATCCCCGCAACGTTCGAGGCAGCGGCATTCACAATAATTGCATTTGATCTCGAAGTTTGTTTAGATGCATCATCCTAAGCCAGAGGGTTGGACTTGTTCATGTTCCCCGAAGTTAACGGATCACCTAGAAAACGCTCAGGTTAGTTGACCAAAGCTAGGGGCGGGTAGACCTTACACCGTTCAGAATTACGCGTGCAGGGTCACTTTCAGGTTGTCACTTGCGGAAGCCGAGGTAATGCTGATATGGTCCGTGAACGAGAACCACCTTAGTGCTTTCGATTGAGTAAATTTAGGGCAATTGGGTTATCACTGATTCTAGCCACATCTCTTGTTATTTTCATTGTTCCAGGAACTTTCGGTACCGTTCTTGGAGACACAGGAATTTCTCCCCTCGGCACGGTTACGGTTACAATTCACGACTGCGCCGGTAACCCAGTTCCGAACGCAGTGATCCAACTGCAAAGCCTCGGGACGAGCCAATGGATATACACCGCCCCGAACGGAGTAGCTACATTAGTAGCCCCCGTGGGAAACTATGTTGTTCAAGGCGGCTACGCCACATTCCCCTTCAACCAAACCATCAACCTTACCACAGCGGGATTCACAGCGACCGAGACCCTCGGAGCCGGATGCTCCATCGTCGGCATCGTAGTCCAGCCCATATCTCAGACAGCAGCCGCCCACCAGCCCAAAATTGCTCGTTAGACCAAACCGGCGACGTGGTAATGCTGATATGGTTCGTGTAGGGGAAATTTTGTTGGTGCTGCCGGTTTGCGTAAATTTGGGTTAATCGGACTACTGCTCATCACAACCGCGCTGCTCGCGGTGTCTACGGTTCCTGGAGCGGTCGGCGTTGTGCTTGGTGAGGTCGGGTTTTCGCCGCAGCAGGCTACGGGTGCGGTTAGGGTTACAGTTATGGACTGTGGCGGCAACCGAATAGCAAACGCCATCGTCCAACTACAGGGCCTCGGCCGAAGCCAGTGGCTTTACACCGGTGCGGACGGAGTAGCCACCATAGTAGTTCCCGTGGGAACGTACACGGTTCAAGGCGGCTACGGCAACTTCCCCTTCTCCCAGACCGTAACCGTTGGCACAGCCGGCGCCTCGGTGACGGTGAACGTCGGACCCGGATGCTCCTCCACCTCCGGCAGCTCAACACAGACCGCAGTATCGACCCAGACTGCTTCGAACACGGCCAGAATCTCCCACTAAACCAACTCGTCACTCGCGTTGCAAAAGGTAGGACGCGAGTACGGGAACCCGATCAGCTTTTGGATGCCCCGATCGCTACGATCCGGACGCCAGCTTTAGCAAACGCATCGACATCATAGATCCGTCTCCCATCTATTACGATGGGTTGCTTCATTTTCTTGAGAAACGTTTCTGGTCGAATTTGTTTGAATTCATTCCATTCCGTGACGATTATGCAGCAGTCGGCTTGGTTGATGCACGAGAGTGAGTCGCTCGCATATTCAACCCCGTCTCCAAGCATACTCCTTGCGGTCGAGGTGGATTTTGGGTCAAACGCCACAACATGTGCACCGTCGGCGAGCAGGTCCTTGATGATTACAATTGAAGGCGCGTCTTTCATGTTGTTGGTGTCAGCCTTAAACGCCAACCCCAAAACTGCAATTCTCTTTCCTTTCAGCGAACCTAACACGTCTTTTGCAAGTTTTACAGCCCTGTAACCGTGCGCGGCATTGACTGCCCGAACGGCTTGAAGTAGTTCAGTGTCGAGGTTCAGGGATTCGCTGAACCTTGTGAGGGCGAGGGTATCCTTTGGAAGACAGGGTCCTCCCCATCCGACCCCAGCCTGTAGCGAGCCTGGCGCGATTCGGGGGTCGAGTCCGATGCCTTTTGCGATAGCTTTCACGTCGGCGTGGGGGACTTGTTCGGCGATGTCGGCTATGAAGTTGATGAGGCTGATCTTTGCTGCGATGAACGCGCTATTCGCGTATTTGATCAGCTCAGCGTTCTCATGGGTAGTGCGGAGTACCTTGTAATTCCTATCGTGGTAGAATTCTCTGTAGAATGTTTCAAGCCTTGTAGTGTCTTGTTCGTCGCCGCCGATGATGATGCGGTCGGGTTGTTCTGTGTCGTGAATGGCTTCACCCTGGCGAAAGAGCTCCGGATTCGAGCAAAGACAGAACCCCTGACCTTTCCGTTTCCCTGATTCTTTCTCAAGGGTTGGGGTGACGAGGTTTCGAGCGGTTCCAGGAGGCACCGTGCTCATTATCACAATCAGCTGGTCATTGTCCCTCTTTCGTAGAGATCGCCCTATCGCCGTCGAAGCCTCTTGCACGTGATTGAGGTCTACGCTTCCATCCGGCTTACTTGGTGTCTCAACGGCTATGAAGCAGTAGTCGGCTTGGGTGTTTAATGACGCGTCATCTGTTGTTTGCAATAGTTTTCTGTTTATCGAATCTGCGAGGTACTCGGGTAGGGAAGCTTCAATGAAAGGGGGTTCGGCGTTCTGTATCTGTTTCAATCTTTGTGGGTCGACATCTATGCCGATTACCTTGTAGCCCCTTCGAGTAAAGCAGACCGCATTCACTAAGCCAACGTGCCCAAGGCCGAAGATTGAGATTGTCTTCAACTAACCCGCCTTGCTCAGGAGTGAGAGTACTTTGCCCATGCATTTTCTGGCTGGTTGCTTAATGAACACGTGGCCGTTCTTGGATGCGCCCGTTTCCTCGAACCCTAAGGGTTCAAGGTAATCTAGGTTCTTGGAGGAGGGGGATACGGGGAGTGCGGGGTTGATGACGATTGTCGGCATTAGCTTAGCCAGGGTTTCGATGACGCCCCGCCGATCTGCGGAGACGCCGACGACAAGCATAGCATGAGGGCTGGAGTGAACAACCTTGACAACCTCATCTAACCCAGCGTATCTTTGGGATGTGAGCCCATCCCCCCTGGTTGGAAGTGTTGGCATTGAGAAGCGTCTTTCGAGGATGTCGTCAACATTGTCCGTGAGAATTAACGCCACTCGTCTCGCTCGATAGGCTCGTTCTAAGTGTCGATGGGATATAGACGGTTGGGCGCGTGCGCAGGCGGAGTGGAACCGTTGCACCCTACCCACAAACCAGAGGAAGGTCTTAGTGGTCAAGACTTCGATCAAGGGGTCGGTGGGTCCGAGGCAGAAGTCGGTTCCCGGCCCACCATCGACTCCAAACAGTCTATGCATGGAGGATAGTGTTGGGACTCCCGCCTCGTAGCTAAGGCCACTTCCAACATAAACAACGAGACGCGGTCGTTTTTTTGCTATCTCTTCGAGGTGGTGCTGCCATTCACGGGTTCCATGAAAATGGCTGAGATCACGTACAGCATGTCTTCTACTTCCATCCAATCTCCCTATTCTCTGTTCATCCTCCTCTCTAATGGGTCCGATCGAAAGAGTTAGGTTGTTTTTGGTGAACTCGACGTGAGCTCCCTTCACCTTGAGCGCTCTTTCACGAAGACCTTCAAGTTCACTTCCTCGCCTGGTGATCACTAAGCGTGAGTCGTGAAGCTTGGCGGAGTTGTTGTGGTATTCGCAGTCAGCGGAAAAGTAAACTAGCCTCCTAGTTGTTTCGTCCCAGGTACTCCGCCGCCACCCCCACACAACCTGACGCATTGCAAAGCGTAACTCCACTAACATCAGACGAGAGGCAATCCCCTAGCGTACTTACTTTTAGAACCTACGTTGAGGAACTAACCGAGTCTTATGGCCCGGAACAACGTCCACAACGACAGTAATTTCCGGTTAGATTGGAATCATCGCACGCATATTTCCATGGCTTGGAAGCTGAATGAAGTCTAATTCAATTTCCGATCTACAATAGGTGCAGCAAGTCCTCGTTCGTCAAGTTGGCTTGTCTCAGGATGGATCTGAGCGTTCCTCTTGCAAGTTCACGATGCATGGGAACTACTACTATCAATAGCTCTCTGTTCCTGCGTCTCTTCAGCCTGACATGGCTTCCCTTGCGGCCAACTATCTCGAAACCGATCTTTGTCAGAATCCTAATTATCTCGCGGCCAGAGACCACCGGGAGTTTGCTCAAGGCCGGGCAACTTTGACCACGGTCACAATAGGCCGACTGCTTACTTCAGGAACCTTCGCTTCGTCATCCTCAAGGTATAGTTCGATGGCCTCGCGCAGGTTCTCCAATGCGGCCTCGAAGTTTTTCCCCTGACTAGTTATCCCAAGCTCGGGACTGGTAGCAACATACCATTTTCCCTCTTGGGTAACAACCGAGGAAAAGTCGAGAGATCTCTTCGCCAAGCCGTGTTCCCTTCTCTTCAGAATGTGAAGTGCGCTAGTTAATAGGTTTCTCAACATTCCAAGATAGGATAGGGAGCCTACGCTGAGACGACAACCTCTTCTACTCTCTGACCAGCGAACTTGCTCGTTCGATGTTCCAGTAAAAGCTCGATGGCTTCCTTGATGTTGGCTAGGGCTTCTTCGCGCGTTCGTCCCTGACTGATTGCGCCTGGTAGTTCAACGCATTGGACTACGTACCAGCCTTCCTCTTCTTCCAGAGCAACGTGGTAGGTTTGCATTCCCATCTTTACCCTACCTCTACTGCGATAATCTGGCCTAAAGCCCTAGCCATCACAAATGAAGAATATTGTTTTGGGGCAACTCTTTCAGTGGGCCAGTGTGATAAATGAGGGTAACTCTGATATTCCTTCCCGTGAGCTGACTATCTTGTTAGTGTGTGTTAGTGTTATGGGTTTGCGAAAATTCGGATCAGTCGGTCTGTTGCTTGTTGTAACTGCTTTTCTTGCGATATCTACTGTTCCTGGAGCTATTGGCGTGGTCGTTAGCGGCGTTGGAATTTCACTAGAGCAAGGTACGGGTTCGGTTATGGTTACGGTTCTCAACTGTGCCGGTAACCCGATTCCGTACGCGCCGGTCCAACTTCGAGGCTTCACGTTTGACCAGTGGGCATATACTGGCCCGAATGGAGTGGCCACAATAGTAGCCCCTAGCGGAACGTATACGCTTCAAGGCGGCATCAACGAATACCCCTTCTCACAAACCATCACCCTCGGCGCAGGAGTCGTCACGGTGACGGTGAGGCTCGGGCCCGGATGCTCCATCTCCAGTTTCCCAACCCAGAGCACCACCTATACCGCCACATATACTCCCACAGGCTAATCCTTGGCAGTCGTTCGCGTGACACAGACCGTCGTCGTTCCGTGAGAAGTGTGTGGTATCGTTGGTGCGAGCTTCGGAAATTGCCCTTTCGTTGTTAATCGTTTGAAAACTGTGTGCGCACCAGCTATGCC
Source organism: Candidatus Bathyarchaeota archaeon (assembly GCA_963733055.1). GTDB lineage: Archaea > Thermoproteota > Bathyarchaeia > 40CM-2-53-6 > 40CM-2-53-6 > FEN-987. The sequence continues at coordinate 625,166 of CAVTBR010000001.1, read as the reverse complement.
GCACGCACACGACAAGACGAATGGCCAACTCGTTTCATTTGTTCGAGGTAAGTAGCTTTCGGATTTGGGCTCCGAAGGGTAGTCTTCGCGCTAAGCGTAAAGCGTAACTGTTTTCGTATTGCTTGATTTGCTCCGAGCGACCATTTTCCAACTCCTTGATTTGCTCTGCGTAATTGCTTTTCAACTCTTTGATTTGCTCTCTACCCTCTCCGATCTGCTTTTCCAATTCGGTAATGTATTGCTCCGTAAGGTCCATGTTTTCGCTGCGAAACTTTCGTCTCAACAAAAGGTAAGCTTCCAATTGCTCAGCATGATGCTCATTGCTAATTCTATGAGAATGTATTCTAACCCAATAGGTCACCTTAGGTATGTGCATCGTATCGCAACCGGTTTTTCCGATAAGAAAAGCAAGCTGGAAATCTACTGCATATTCTATCGAGGTATCTAATCCTTCAGACTGTGAGTAAATTTCTTTTCTGAAAAAATGCTGGCAGCTCGCTCTCCACCACCCTGAGATCAATGCCTCAAGAAATGTCTTCTCGTGAGGAAGAAAATCACTCACACCCTGATCACCGGTCGAATAAACGAAGTTCGTCCAAACATAACCAAGACGTGGATTATTTTCGAATAACGGCACTACACTCGAAAGCGAATCAGGCATAAGCTTATCGTCACTGCCTAAACTCGTTATTACGGGACCGCGGGCATATTCAAGACCCCTTGCATTAGCTGCGGCGCAACCTCCATGCTTCATCTCAATTAGTGTGATTCGATCATCTGACATTCTGGATTTGACAACTTCCACCGTTCGATCAGTCGAACCGTCGTCAACAACTACAATATCCCAGTCATGGTAATCCTGAGCAACCACGGAGTCAAGAGCATCTTCGATGAAACGTTCACGATTGTAAACAGGAATCAGAACCGTAACATGCATAAAGCAACCATCACGCAAATCCTTGGACAGGCGTGGCACTTCACGTCGCGATAAGAGACTTTTGATTCTAACGGCCTACCGTACCGCCACGTCTACGTTTCGTGAGCTAGTCGAGTTATTCCGTACCCCTTTAGGGGTGTCGGGAAACCGAAATTCGGTGAACTGGACGGACATAGATATTTACCGCACCTCCCCCACTTTGCCGCATGGCGAATCCCAACGAGTTTCAGTTCTTCTGGTACGAGGGGTCATTGAATTGGATTGCAGATTTTGGCTTGAGGTCGTTTACTAGATTTCCCGGAGTTACAGTTCACCTCTATTCGTATGATCGTAACCTTAACCCCCAGATTCCCGGCGTCGTCTGCCACGACGCAGGTGAATTTCTTCCACGAGATGTCGCGGAGCGCTGGAGGGCGGCTTTCGGAGGGGCCGGATTTTCGGCGGTGAGCACCCTGTTTCGGTATAAGTTACTTTATGCGAAGGGGGGGTGGTACTTTGATGCGGATTGTGTTCTCATCAAGCCCCTAACCCCGCTATTCGGCCTCGACTACGTGTTCGCCTGGGAGACTCCCACCAAAGTGAACAACGCCGTACTCAAGTTTCCGAAAGGCAATGAGATGCTGGATCAGCTGTACAGGGAATGCGTCGAGTTGGACCCCGCAGAGTGGCGCCCCGGTGAATTATGGGTTCCGCTGTTTACGCAATACCTCAAGAAGTTCAACCTAACCACTCGAGCCTTACCTCAAGAATATTTCTACCCCATCTTCCCCTACCAGGAGCAATCCCGAGCTCCACCAAACGAAGCCGAAGAAACCTTCATCGTACACCTTTACGCTTCTTCAGAACGATTTTCCTTCCAGCCCGCGAGAGAATCGCACCTCCAGAACACAATCCACTCACTTGAGAATCAAATCGATATGCTAAACCGACAAGTGGAAACACTGACCGCCCAAACCCAGAAACTGAATGACAGCCTAAGTTTGAAAATTGGCCGACGGGTTCCTTTTGGAAAAACAATACGAAGAGCCATTGGGAGAAAGTGAGGACCAATATTGCGAAAGCGAAACGTAAGATGGGCTACAAGCCTAAGACCGGGATTGAGTTGGGTTTACGGAAATCGGTCCAATGGTACGCACAGACGAAATGATCACCTGCTGAGTCACATTGACAGCTGGATCCGGGACTCGGCAGGTTGGGTTAATTGCATAAAACCTATAGGCGAATTTTACCCACATGCCATCCGCGAATGAGTGATATGGTCTTAGAAGAGGTAGTGAAACCAGTATACGAGGCTTCACGCGAGGCCATCCAAGCCATTTACAGGCTAATCGAATACACCGAACTGTTGGAAGAGGAACTTCTCAAAAAGAGAGCCGACAAAGTCGAACTTAGTAAAGAGGAGTTGGCTGAGATCGACAGTGCACTCGACCGAATGCGCAAAAGGGTGAATCGATGAGTCTTGAAGAATTCAACAAGAAGCACCTCTCCAAGATACAAAGTGACCGTATACCGTAAAGCAGAGAAATTCATAGACTCAATCCCGGAATCCGGTAGGAAACAGGAGGTAATTCGTGCCGTTAACGACCTCGCTAACTTTCCATTCCTAGACTGGGATTTAGAGAAACTGGGTGGAAGGGATGATGCTTGGCGGATAAGGATAGGTAGATACCGAATCGGTTTCGTGGTTGACAAAGCGAAGCGTGAAATCTCTGTTTACGAAACGACAATGAAGTAGGCCGCCATATCGGGGATTGAGTTGGGTATACGAAAATCAATCCAATGGTATTCACAGACGAAATGATCACCTGCTGAGTCACATTGACACCTGGATCCTGTAATGCCTGAACCCAACTCCCCACTAGTCAGCGTAATCATTCCGGTTTTCAACGGAGAGGAGACTATCTGCCGCGCAGTAGATAGCGTCTTAGCGCAGAGTTACCGTGAGCTTGAAGTTATCGTCGTAGATGATGGGTCCACCGACTCAACCAACAAATTGTTACGTCAGTATGGCTCCAAGATTCGGTTAGCTGAACGAGAGAAAAGTAGTCTCGCAAGTGCGCGTAACCACGGAATCAGGCTTGCTCGTGGAGAATATTTAGCTTTTCTCGACGCGGACGATTCTTGGGTTCAAGAAAAACTAGCAATTCAGGTAGCAATCCTCCGGAAGCATCCTTCGGTCGGTTTAACGTTCGGCAACCTAGAAGTTGTCAACAAGCAGGGGGAGAAACTAGGATTCACAACAGTGCCGTCGTATATGCGATATGCCCCTTCTTGGGAAGACATTCTGCTAAAGGGAACTATCGTTCCACCCTCAACAGTGCTTGCTCGAAAGGACATGATACTCAAAATAGGTGGTTTCGACGCGGAGCTGTTCACTTCACACGGCTACGAAGATCGCGACTTTTCCCTTCGGCTCCGTGAAATAACGGACTTCCATTACCTAGACCTATGCCTAGCATACTACTCTTACGACCAAGCGCATGGACTACGGCACATAACGAATCTTTTCCCGTATGCTAGGAAATACTGGAATCATCCTAGGCTCCGACGCGACGCAGATGGCCACTTGCGCGTTGAATTCATGAAGAGATGCAACGAGGAAATGAGATGGGTAATGAGGCTGTCAGTACGAGCCAACGGTGACAAGGTCTCTAGGGAAATGTTGGAGCAGGTAAACGGCTACCACGAGGCTTTCAAAGACATTTTCGGAGATTCATACAAACAAGTTGCACCCTTTGACCCGATCGATCTGAGTAGATATGAATCGAATACCGCGATTTCGATGCTCCTCTATTTGTATCTATGCCGATCGGATTTGCAAGCCGCGTACCCGGAAGTAGGCTCAGGCGATCTCTCGAGATTAGTGGATTGGGGGTTCAGTGTTGCAAGAGGCATTCGTAATGATAGTGACCGACCGATACTTCTAGGCTACAGTGCCGATTTGGAACGCCTTAGAGGTGCGCGAAATGCCTGAAACAAGGCCTCCGCAAGTAAGCGTGATCATCCCTGTTTACAATGGACAGGAGACCATCTGCCGCGCCATTGACAGTGCCCTGAACCAGACATACGCAGAACGCGAAATTCTCGTCGTCGATGATGGGTCAACAGATTCCACCTTGGAATTGTTACGTGGTTATGGGGGTAGGATTCAACTTGTACAGCAAAAGCACAATGGAGTATCGATTGCCCGCAACACTGGCTTGAATGCAGCCAGGGGCGAATACATTGCACTTCTAGACTCCGATGACACTTGGATCCCAGAGAAGCTTCAACTTCAACTGGAAATCCTAGACAAGTATCCTTCGGTCGGCTTAACGTTCGGCAACCTTGAAATGGTCAGCAGGAATGGGGAAAAACTAGGTTCTACAACACTCGCTTCCAGCCGGCGATATTCACCTTCTTGGGAGGATATGCTGGTTCGGTTCGCCATAGCTCCCGGTTCTGCTTTGGGACGGAAAGAGTTGATGATCAAGGCTGGCGGATTCGATCCAGCTTTCGTTGAACTAGGTTACGAGGACACAGACTTTTTCCTTCGCCTCCGTGAAATCACAGATTTTCACTATCTGGACATTTGCCTCGGTTGTTACTACTTCGATCAGGCACGCTCGATTAGGTACCAATCAAATCTTCTCCTCTACGCTAGGAAGCAGTGGAAAAATCCTAGACTCCAAACTCCAGCAAATGATAGGCTTCGTGATGAATTCGTGGGAACTCGCTCTACACACTTGTTGAATTATGCAAGGCTCCTATTGAAACTTGAAGGGAACAAAGTCTCAAGCGAGATGTTGGCTAAATTGAATGGTTTTCATGAGTCATTCAAAAGCCTCTTCGGAGAATCATACAAGCGGATTACAGGTCTTGACTCGATTACTCTGAGCAGGTACGAGTTGAACCCCGCAACCTCATTACTGCTGTATTTGTACTTGTGCAGATCAGATTTGCAAACCGCCTTCCCGGACGTTGGTTCAGGCGATATTTCGAAATTGGCCGCTTGGGGCACCAGCGTTGCGCAATCAAAGGAGGGTGTTTACAGTGACAGTGATCGTCCAATACTCTTCGCCAACTTACATGAATTGGAGCAACTTCGAAGGAAATCGAAAGGATCACCGGGGCTGACTAGCCGGCTGAGAACCCTGATCAAGGCTGATGATTTCAGATCGCATTGATAGTTTCGGTTTCGCATTGACGAGGTTGGCAGCTCTAACCAAGAACTTCTCAATTAACCTAAGATTCGGTCGAGAGTTCAAGGTTTACCTAATGACGGTACATGGGGGCGCTTCAATATTTACCGAGTAAGGCTACGGCCATGGTCAACGCATCCTAGTTTCGGAATTATTGTGCTGAACCTGCTAACCTGAGTCGGGCATGTGGAATGTTTGAACGGGAAAGTGTTGGACTGAGATTTCAGGATGAAGAACGGAGGGAAAGTTGAAGGATTCATCTAAGATGAAAGAATCCGATAGCAACAACCGCAGAGGTTTCCTCCGCAAGATCCTCACTTTAACAGCGTCGGCTGGCGTTGCAGGGTTACTCCTTGATCGATTACCCGGGAAGAATATTCTTCCTCCGGTCAAAGCTGCCGACGGAGATAACATAGTCATTGGCACCAGCAATACTGGTACCGCTACTACTTTGCTTACTGCTTCTGGCGCTCCGGCAGCTTTCCACGCCGTGAATACGGGTAGTTCAGCTGGACTTCAGGGCGATTGCACCGCTGGCACGGGCGTTCTCGGAACCGCTACCACCGGTACGGGTGTGCAGGGAACGGCGTCGAGTTCGGGTGCGACTGCCCTATCCGGTTTCGTGAGTGACCCAGGCGCCATACCAATCGTGGCGCAGGGTGCAGCGAGTCAGACTGCGAATTTGCAGCAGTGGAAGAATGGGACGGGGACAGTGGCTTCGATGAATGCAGGCGGAGCAATGCTCGCAGCACAAGTTGGACAAAGCTCACCCAACGCAACGTATGCGAATCCAAGCAATCCATCTAGCTTCACAAATACCATGAACACTTCGGGATCAGCCATGGAGGCGGATGGGCTGGCGATTCATTTTACTCCCACATTGACGGGGAATGTTCTCGTTGTCGCCGCCGTTGACTTGTTCAGTAATAATCCTGTGTTCGGTACGTTTGCGGCAGTTTGGTATGGGACGGGGACGGCGCCGAGTTTTGGTGCAAGCCTTCCCTCAGGGGGTGTTCTGGTTCTGCCGTATAGGGGCAGCGGCTACAACCCAACCGCCATTTTTCCAGTTACCATACCGCGGATTGACGGTTGGGACGCAGTATTGGTTTGATTTGGGTCACGCAGTCAACGCCGGAGGAACCGGATCGCACTTCAACATCGCTTACTCGATAATAGAGATTTGAGTGCGCGGTAGAGTGGATGCTAGTAGTCTAGCGGCATCAAGAGCGCGACGATTTGTTCTACTACTAGAGTACGGTCGTCCACTACCCTTCATCGAGATGCGTACACTAGTCATTCCTGATAGGTGGTTCTCTTGGAGGGTTCCGATTACAAAGTACTAGGGTTTTGTTTAAAGCGTATCGGTATCATTTATAGAGGGTAAGACCGTGCTCGACATGGGAGCAGGACTAGGTCACGGCAGCTACCTTATGTCAAAACCGCCCTTTATCGGCGTTGATTTCGAGTCCGTGATAATTTTCAATTCATTCGAGAGTTGTGTGCGGGGAACAGATGAAAAGTCGTAATGAGCTTCTCTCGTACCTACGCGGAAAGGCACAGACTCCGAGCGACATCAACGAGCACTTAGAGCTTCTGTACAGCTTGGTGGCCGAGACCAACGCTCAGAAAATCGTTGAGTTGGGCACGAGAGGAGGTAACTCGACTTGCGCGCTCGTCATTGGCGCCGCTGAGACGGAAGGGCATGTCACCAGCGTTGATCACGGGAGGGGAGCCGAATACCCACGTGAAGGACCAACTCTAGATTACTTGGCAGAAACTTCTGCTCTAATCACGCAGAGGCTCGGTTTGGGCCAGTACTGGACACTTGCCGTTAAAGACGACCTTGAGTTTGCTCGCGAGTACAACGACGAGATCGACGTATTGATGATCGACACAAGTCACTCGTACGAGCAGACTAGGAAGGAACTCGAGGCATGGGGGGATAAAGTTGTGGACGGCGGCTTCATCGCCTTGCATGACACCGTCTCCTATCCTGAGCAGAACAAAGCAATCTGGGAATTCTTGGACGCGCACAAGTCCTCCGATTACATAGAGCACAAGAACTGCAACGGTCTTGCCATAATCGTCAAAGGGAAAACTTCGTCAAGCGACCCCAAGGATGTACGCTCGAAGACAACAATCGCGCCTGACGCATGGCATTACCGAGTTAACCGTATGCAAGAAGCGCTCATAGACATGCGCGACCGTCTGAGAGAGAAACCTGCACCTGAATCGAAATCATTGATGAGAAACGAGTTAACCCAACTCGCTATTGTCCTAGACTCTAAAAACGAACAGATAGCGAAGTTGACCACAGATCTGTACTCGATATTAGGAAGTCCTGGATGGAGAGCGATCCAACGCTATCGAAAGGTGATTCAAGACCACTTTCCACTCGATTCAAGAAGGAGAAAGCTCCTCGAGAAACTGACCTCTACACTATTTCGAACAGCCGAACCTCATGACGAGGCAGCGTCGAGTCGCTTACGTTACGCTGCGTGGAGAAAACGAACCAATTCAATCCGCTCTCACAGCGTAGGTCTTCAACCGCCGAAAGGTCAAGTGGACTTGATAGTGCCCGTTCACGATGCTTATGAAGAAGTCACGGAGTGCTGCGAGAGTATCTTCAGGAACACCGTAAACTATCGCCTCATCATAATCGACGATCAGAGTCGAGACGCACGTTTGCTGGAGTATTTGCATGAGATTGAACAGTTAGGAAAGGCTACGGTTATCAGAAACCCCACGATCCTCGGTTTTGTCCGGTCTGCAAACAAAGGCATGGCGTTAACCACCAATGACATCGTGCTATTGAACAGCGACACCATCGTTACCAAGAATTGGTTATCGAAACTACGTAAGTGTGCGTATACAAACGAAAATATAGGAACGGTGTCACCATTCACGAACAATGCAACGGTCTGTTCAATTCCCAAAGTTTTCGAGAACAATCCGGTGCCGCCAGATTTCACCGTAGACTCTCTTGGAGAACTAGTGGAGGTGGTGTCCACCTGCGAGTATCCTCCACTCCCTACTAGCCCTGGATTCTGCATGTACATAAAAAGAAGCGTGATACGGAAAGTTGGGTTTTTTGACGAATGCTTCTCCCCAGGATACGAGGAAGAAAATGACTTCTGTATGCGAGCTCTTGCGCGCGGATACATAGCGGTACTCGACGATGCAACATTCGTCTATCATAAAGGATCGGCAAGTTTCCGTGAGGGGACAAAAGACCTCCAAGAGGCGCATCAGAAAATCGTGGAGGACAGGCATCCTGAATTCTCCGACATTGTTCGAGGATTCGTATCCGAGGACCCGATCAGGGACATACGAAGCAAAATCAATAGCGCCCTGCTTCGACACTATTATAATACTCGACGAAAAATCCTCGTGACGTTGCACAACGGACGAGGATATCCGGGGGGCACAGAGAAACACGCTTACGGAATGATCGAGCAGCTAAGCGACTCATACATATTCTACTTGATTTATCCTGAGCGTGATCGCATAGTACTCTTAGAATACTCGCCCGTGACAACTTCAAGATACGAGTTCCCAAGAGTTTGCCCAGATACGACGGACAAGTTAGACAGCACTCAAGATGAGCAGATTTTTGAGCAGATTTGTGAGAAATTCAAAATCGACTTAGTACACATACAACACTTGCGCAATTTTCCACTGTCATTCCCACTCATCGCCAAAGCCAGTGGTATACCGGTCCTCTTGACCCTGAATGACTTCTATTTGATTTGCCCTCAATACATGCTACTGGAGAATGGGATTACTTTCTGTTACGCTTGCGAAGATCTACAGAGATGCGACAATTGTCTCAAAAAGCAATTCGATTTCCCACGAGAGTTCCAAGCTCGGTGGCGAACACGGTGCGCCCAGATTCTATCTAAAGTCGACATAATAACGTGCGCGACAAACTCCGCCATGTCGTATTACTTGAAGATCTATAAAATTTCCAAAGAAAAAACACGCATAATGCCCCTCGGTGTTCCCCCCGTGGAAATGAAAGCGCCTGAGATGCACAAGTATGGTTCAGGTTTATTTCGAATCGGTATACCAGGCTCAATTAGATCCACTTTCAAGGGTCGAGAAATATTGTTAGATTTGATTAGAGATAACTCACGAGAATCGATTGAGTGGCATTTGTTCGGTAATATGGGATTTGCGGACCTAGAGTTCTACATCCTTGAGAGAAAGATCAGCTCAGTAAGCAAAATCATCAATCATACAGACTACGCTTCACTACCAGAGGAACTCGTCAAGAACAAAATTGACTTGGTCTTAATTCCCTCGGTGCAACCCGAGACTTTTTCGTTTGTATTGAGCGAGAGTTGGCAAGCTGGGGTCCCGGCAGTTGTTCCTGATCTCGTTGCGTTAGGAGAACGCGTTCGCTCAGAAGGAGCTGGTTGGACGTATCCTTACCAATCCGAGGAGATCTTGAATTTGATTTACCGTATAATGGATGACGAACAAGATTACGCTGCGAAGAAGAAGATTGCACTCAGCGTAAAGACAAGGACGCAACAGCAACAAGCAGATGAACTCGGTCAGATATACGAACTACTAATACACAAGCCCGAATTGAGTAAAACAGAGACCGCATTATTGCGGCGCCCTGAGCATGTAAAGTCAGAGATTAAGAACGCATAATCAGGCGATAGGTTCTTTCAGATTTCATATCCATTCGAAGCTATCGTCGGTTGCCGATTTTTAGGATAACAGTATTCTTATCGCTTTGATCCAAGGCATTGGACCGAAGAGCTGGCTGCACCTTCAGGAGCCCTGCTCCAACGTATTTCAAGGAGGTGAGCTCTTCCAACTGTTAACCGTCTTCTGCAGACCCATTTCTAGTGTAACTTGGGGCGTCCAGCCAATCTGTTCCCTGATTCTTCCGCTATCTAGCACAATATACTTCGTATCCCAGTTGGAAGGGCGCATGGGGTAACCGGGCGGGTAGCTTCCATTTACGATCTCCCCGTGATATCCGACAATCTTCGAAATCATTTTCGCAAGTTCAAGATTGCTAGTAGCATTACCGGGTGATACGTTGAACACTTGACCATTGGCTTTCGTGTTCTTAAGCGCTTCAACATATGCGTTCACGTGGTCATCAACGTACATATAGTCGCGAATATGTTCCGGCGCGCCGATATAGACTGTTTTCTTGGAGAGCATTGTGTCAATTAAATATTCTACAAGAAATCCCTTCTCTCCCCGTCGACCGTAGGTGTTGTTGCATCGCATGACGGTTGCTTTGAGTCCGTAGACTTTTGTGGTCATCTGCAAGTATGTATCCGCTGCGACCTTCGAAACCGCATAAGGCGAGGAGGGATGGAGTGTTGAATCTTCTTGGATCGGCTTTGGCGGTTGCCATCCATAAACCTCTGCAGTTGACGCACTGATTATTCTTGTTCGGGGAGAGGTTTCGAGCACTGCGTGTGCAACGTTCATCGTTCCCTCAAAGTTGATTCTTGCGTAGGGAAAGGGATCCTCGAAGCTGTGTCGAACTGGGCTCATTGCGCCGAGGTGGATTACGGCTTCGGGTCGGACCGAGGATACTGCTGCTCGAACAGAATGGTATTCCGCAAGATCACCTTCTACGAAATGAATCTCATCCATCGATGATGCTAGTGAACGTAGCTCGGATCGAGACACATGACGCACAAGTCCATAGACGGAGTATCCTTCCTGAACCAGTTTGGGCGCCAGGTTTGACCCGATAAAGCCTGTAATACCCGTAATCAGTACTGACATGATTCATCTTCGTGCGAGTTGGTTCTCGACTTCTTCGAGATCTTTCAGCGTATTAATGGTTGCCCAGAAGCCTCTGTGAATGTACGCTTTCAGTTTGTGCTGAGAGGCGAGTTTTGGAAAACATGTGCGTTCGACGTCTCCTTTCTTAGGAAGATAATCGAGAATTTCATGCGAAAAGACGTATGTTCCGATGCTGACATAATGTGAATAGATGATCGGTTTCTCCTGAAAACCTGTGACGTCATCGCCCTGAATCTCTACAACGCCGTAAGGACTTCGTAGCGGGCCAATCGCAATGGTTGCCACGCCGCCTTTTTCTTGATGAAATTTCACAAGTTCGGGAAACTTAATGTCGACTAGTTCATCGCCGTTCATAGCCGCGAAAGTGTCGTCTGTTATATGTCTCTGTATTGCAAGCCGAAAGCCTTCACTTGTGCCGCCCTCGACCGTGTGATGGCTGTAATTGATCTTGACTCCGAATTTCTCGCCGTTGCCGAAATAATCGATAATCTTATCCTTTTTGTAAGCTACTCCAATTACAATATTGGAAATTCCATTCTGTTTCAGCCATTCTAAGATCCATTGCAAAAGCGGTTTGCCAGACACAATAAGCATGGCTTTGGGCCTGTCCTCTGTCAAGGGTCTTAATCGCAAAGATGCGCCACCGGCAAGAATGACTGCGGTTTTGACCATTTCTGACACTAGAAAACACGTACTGCTATAACCAAGAATCAGGGTATATAATCACTAGACGAGGCTCCCAAAAACCTCTCTTTGAAGAATTTGTCAGCATAGGGATCCTCTCGCACTAATCTTGTTTGACATTGTTGGCTGCGATTTCGTTGCTCCATTCAACTTTCCGTGGGAGATCGAATCAAAGTTAGGAGAACGCGTAGGTAGCGGTAGCCATCCTTTGTAACCGAGAGCTTTGCGGCCTTCTTTTTTCTCACGGCATGGCTTGCTTCGATTTCTCGGCTTCTAATCTCGTGACATTGCATGATTTTTAGGGGGATTTCGAGGAATATTTCGAATCCTTCGGAAGTCAACCGAATGCGTTTTAGGGTTTCAAGTTTGTATGCTTTGAAGGCGTTTGTGGTATCTGTGTATGGAATTCCAGCAAACCATTTCACAGCATAATTGCAAGCACGATTTGCCGCATACTTGATGAACGGATAATCATGTGGTCTTCCGTGCTTGAACCTGTTTGTGAAGACAATATCGTAGTCAATGCAACTCTTGGCTAATGTGACGATCTCGTCAGGGTCCTCGCTTTGATCCCCCATCGCAACAACGAGTACCTCTCCTCTAGCCATCTCAATTCCCGTCCTAACCGCGTCGCCAACTCCTCTCTTTCCCAAGCGTTCGTGAACGCGGATTTCGGGATGGCCCTCCGAGATCCGGCGGACATACTCCCCCGTGTTGTCGCCTGGCACCACATCTACGACGACGATGATTTCCGCTGAGATATTCGCATCATCGCATGCATGTTTGATTCCGCGCAGAGTTTGTTCTACGTACTCTTCTTCTCTGTAGGCCGGTACCACTACGGAGAGGAAAGGTTTACCGCGGCCTTCTGCTTCTGATTCGAACAAACTCCCCAGGTCCGTCCTCTGTGATTCGAAGCGAGTATTAGAAATTGGTTATATTGCGAATATGGTCTAATTCGAATCAAGGGTTAGGCTAGCAAGGATGCTTACCGATATTCCAAGTAAGATACGTAACGGGACGGCGGTAGCGAGTGTTCTCGGTTTAGGTAGAGTGGGGCTACCTCTAGCTATTGTCTTAGCTCGATCGGGCATCAAAATCATAGGGGTAGACATTGATCAGCAGAGGCTGTCCTCTATCAGGAAAGGGGAAATGCCCTTTCATTATCCAGCACTTCAGGATTGGCTTAGAAGCGTCGTGGACGGCGGAATGTTAACCGTCTCAGGTTCAGCCAAGGAGGCAATTCAGAAGTCCGACGTGGTAATTCTGACTGTTGGGACTCCAACCGGGGAGCAGTATCAACTCGATTACACTCAGCTCCAAATGGCAATTCATGAAGTATTGGCGGCAGATCTACGAAACAAAGCCATACTACTCCGGTCAACTGGCGTCCCAGGAACAATGGAGACCATCGTTCGCCCAATGCTTGCGAAAGAGACCAAGCTGCAAATTGGAAAAGATTTCGCGCTCGCCGTTTGCCCCGAAAGAATCCTTGAAGGAAACGCACACCGAGAACTCTACGAACTGCCCGAAATCATCGGAGCAGCAGACGCCGCTAGTGCAGATATAGCATCCGAACTATTTAGAAAAATCAATCCAAAGAAGAAAATTGTCTCAACTACTCCAACCGGCGCGGAACTCGCTAAATTATTCACCAACATTTACCGATACGTCAATTTCGCTATTGCAAACGAGTTTGCCATATGGTCTGAAAGATATGGGGAGGACGCACATGAAATAGTGAGAGTTGCTAACGACGGTTATGAGCGATCGAAGATTCCAGGGCCGGGGTTTGCAGGAGGACCTTGCCTCGGAAAGGACGGTTTTCTACTTGACAACAATACAACCTTTAGCAGCATTATCTCTACGGCTTGGAAGCTGAATGAAGGTGTTCCGCAGCACGTTGTTCAATCCTTAATGCGGGAATTGGGTCCGCTCTACAAAGTTCGAGTCGCTGTCCTTGGGCTCGCGTTCAAAGCCGACAGCGATGATACGCGTCTATCCCCATCCGTGAAACTTGTCGATATACTCAGGGCGTACGGAGCAGAGGTAGTAATTCATGACCCGCATGTGAAAGGCACCGAAAACCTTGAGAAAGCTCTGACTAGTCCGGACGCGGTAATCTTAGCAACGAACCATTCTGCATTCCGAAATATCGCCGGGAGAATAGACGAATCGGGATGCAAGATATTCTACGACGTTTGGGGAGTCTATAAGCCCACGGATTTCAAACAGACACGATACATGAGGTTTGGAAAGGCATGAACTGGACCGGCAAGCGAGTGCTCGTCACTGGCGGAGCCGGTTTCATTGGACACAGGCTCGTAAGCAAACTCGTCAATCTCGGTGCTGTCGTGGTTGTTGCGGACGATCTATCAAAAGGCGCAACCAAGAACCTCGAGGAAGTATCGAGCAGAATCGAATTCACAACAGCAAACCTCCTCGACACGCATGAGGCTGGGAGGGTGATGAGGAATATTGAGATTTGTTTCCACTTAGCCGCGAGGATTGGGGGAATCGGATACTTCCACAAGACACCGGCCGAAAGCCTCCGTGACAACTCAATAATGAATTTCAACATCTGGGATGCAGCGAGAGGCACTGAGACAAAGGTCGTCTGCTTGTCATCATCGATGGTCTTCGAACGAGCCACAGTCTTCCCCACCCCCGAGACAGCGCTTGAGATGACACCGCCGCCTATGAGCGGTTACGGTTTCTCCAAACTCGTCGCAGAATACATAGCGCGAACCTACCATGAGCAATATGGGGTTAACTTCCTCATAGTGCGCCCCTTCAACGCCTATGGGCCGGGGGAAATGGCCGGAGATTACGTAGGGTACGCGCACGTAATCCCCGACTTAATACGGAAAACATTGTCAGGTCAATATCCACTTGAAATCCTCGGGTCCGGACAACAGACTAGAAGCTATACCTATGTCGACGACCTCGCCGAAGCCATCGTCTACACGACCGAGAGGTACGAGAACACAGATTTCAATGTCGGAAATGGCGTAGAAACGTCCGTGCTAGACCTGGCTCAAAGGATCTGGAAGTTATGTGGACGTAAGGAGCCGTTCCAGGTGAAACATTTGCCAAACTATACTTACGATGTGCAACGAAGAGTGCCTGACGTGTCGAAGATTCTGGCGACTGGTTGCCGGCCAAAAGTTAACCTGGAACAAGGTTTAGCCATGACGCTAGGGTGGATCAGAGAGCGAGTGGCTATTTCCCAATAGACTATTCACACCCGATATCGCTGTCCAACCAAGAGCCCGTTCAAATAAACGTAGGGGGATAACTAGTGGCCAACACTACTAAAGCCCGATTAACCGAGACTCATATGCCGCCAGTAGCTGTTCTAATTCTAAATTTCAATGGAATCGACTGGCTCAAAATATGCCTACCCTCAGTCATTCGATCAACATATCCCAACTTCACTGTCCACGTAATCGATAATGGAAGCACAGACGGGTCACAAGATTTTGTGAGAATCAGATATCCAGCCGTTCGATTGATACCATTCCAAACTAATCTGGGATTTGCCGAGGCCTACAATCACGCCGTTGCAGAGGTCGATGCTGAATACATTCTATTCCTAAACAACGACACGCTGATTCTGACGCGAAACTGGATCGAGCTCCTCATTCAGCGTTTGGAAATGAACTGGGATGTAGCAGCTGTCGGCTGCAAACTTGTGACCATGAATGATCCCGGAATACTTGATTCGGTTGGGGTAATGGGGATAAAATACTGGCGAGGTTTCGTCGACATAGGAAAATACGAAAGAGATCGCGGCCAATACGATGACCCGACTATGACTCCCTTTTCAGTCTGCGGCGCGGCAATGTTGGTGCGGAAGAACAGGTTTGATCTCGTAGGCGGCTTCGATTCAAAGTTCTTTGCTTATGTGGAAGATGTTGATCTCTCTTGGAGACTGCGATTGGGAGGTTTCAAGCTTGCGTACGAACCGAATGCAAAAGTCGCGCATTACTTTTCCGGCTCAAGAGAAACAAGCGACCTCGACCCTGAGAAGTTATACCTCTCCCACCGCAACGTGCTTCGTGCAATAATCAAGAACTGTGGATCATCTCTTGGGTGGGCTCTTCGGAACTATTTTTTCTTCACATTGCTGCTCACTATAGGTTTCGTTCCATTGGAGCCACGTAAGAGCGCCGCCCTGGTGAAGGGTGTTGTATGGAATCTGTGTAACCTTAGGAGCACCCTCGAGAGTCGGATGAATACTCAAGGATCGAGATGGATAGCAGAAGAGGGAATCTTATTGCAGATGTTCCCTGAGCTGAAAAGATACCAACCTCAGGAACATATCCATCTTAGGAGGTTGCTTGATCTCCTATTCGAACAGAGTCAGTCTCTGGCGAGATGAAACCTCAACTTATCCACAGCCAAATAGTTAGGTAATCGTTATCTTACCGTTTTCTCTCTCCTATCGATCGACTTGAAATGAGTGGACTCCAGCGCTACCTTGACATCGTAATCGTGTTAGCGAAGAAAGATTTCAAGCTTCGATACAGAAACTCTGTTCTAGGTTTCCTTTGGTCGCTTCTTAATCCTCTGGCGTATATGGTCATCTTGACTGTGGTCTTTTCACTGCTTTTACGCTCTAATATTCCAAATTTTCCCTCGTTCATTCTCATGGCACTTTTGATTTGGAGGTTTTTTCAAGTTTCAACCTCGCAGAGCCTCTACAGTATTGTGGGCAATCCTTCCTTAGTTTCAAGCGTATACCTTCCCCGAATATTGATCGTTTTGTCGAGTAACGTGGCGAATCTTTTCGGATCCTCAATCGAGTTCATCGTGCTTCTTCCTCTTCTCTTCCTTCTCGGGGTTCATCCAGACATTCACGCATTCTTCCTTCCTCTGATAGTGCTTATGGAATTCGCCCTCATCTTCGGTATATCGCTACTTCTGGCATCTCTGAATCTCAAGTACAGGGACGTAAGCCAGATATGGGATATCGCATTACAACTCGGATTCTTTCTATCTCCAATCGTCTACGATGAAAGTTCAGTTCCGTCTAGGTACAAATTTCTATACTCACTGAACCCAATCACACGGCTCATTGAGGCTACGAGGGGGTTGTTTCTCCAACAACAGCTTCCGAGTGGATACGATCTCTTTCTAATTCTTTCGGCAACCGGGCTCATTCTCTTAGTCGGCCTTGCTGTTTTCCAGCATCTCCAGATTACGTTCGCGGAGGAACTGTGAATTGTCGGTCATTGCGGTTGACGATGTTTGGAAACGCTTTCGGATCCCTCATGAGAGAAAAATGACAATTCTTGAACATGCAGCTGGATTGCTTACTGCTTCCGAAGGCAAAAGTTACGAAGAATTATGGGCGCTAAAGAATATTCGGTTCACCCTTAACCACGGCGAATCGTTAGGAGTGTTCGGCCCGAATGGAAGCGGCAAAAGTACTTTGTTAAAACTGCTAGCCCGTGTTATGAGACCCGACAAAGGTGTGGCAAGATGCAACGGAAGAGTTGCGGCAGTTTTGGAGTTGGGTGTGGGGTTCCATGGTGATTTGACCGTCAAAGAGAATGCCGAGGTCTATGGCGTAATCATGGGTAGGTCTAGATCAGATATGAAACTTCTCGAGGAGCCAATAATACAATTCGCGGGATTGGAGAAATTCCAAGATACGAAACTCAAGCATCTTTCGTCCGGGATGCACGTGAGGCTTGCATTTTCGATTGCAATCGAATCTGCGGCTGACATTTTCCTGATCGATGAGGCGTTAGCTGTTGGTGACATGGAGTTTCAAGAGAAATGCCTGGAAAGATTCAGACAATTCAAAAAGGAAGGCAAAACAATTGTGCTTGTATCTCACAGTCTAAAGCTGGTCACAGATTTTTGTGAGAAGGGCCTCTACTTATTGAACGGAGAGACTAGGGCCTTCGGTACGTCTTCAGAGACGACCGATCTGTATCGCACCGACGTGCGGGACGACTTTCCATCCGTTAAGTCATGATGAGAATCGGAAAACTAGAGTTTTCAATCCATTGGATACACCCGATATGTGGAGGAGTTAGGTTTCGTCGATCCGTCAGCCCGAACGCTGTAGCTGGAAACGAAATACCCCGCCGATGGTTAATGTTGTGAATGGAGTTGCTTGAACTCAAGAAAATTGTGCAACGGAGCCTAGATCTTGCGAGAGACGAAGGGCTTGGTTCACTAGCTTCACAAGCACTAGAGAAAATTCGAATGCGCGCGTTTTACGTTCTCGGCCCATCTGTGCCTGCTCGGGATTATGCTGGTTGGATAGCGCGAAGCGAACCGTCTGATGCCGCCCTTGCAGAACAACCTCTTATTTCGAAGAAGTTTAGCTATCGTCCTCTGATTAGCATAATAACTCCCGTTTGGAATCCTCCACTCGATCTATTGGCTGAAACGCTCAAATCTGTTGTCGTGCAGACCTATGAGAACTGGGAACTATGCATCGTTGATGGAGGCTCAAGGAAAGAAGTAACAGACTATCTTAGGGAATTTGCGAAGCAAAATGAGAACACGAGAATCGAATTCTTGGAGAGGAATCTTGGAATTTCCGCAAATTCGAACAAGGCTCTGGATCTGGCTCGCGGCGATTTCCTTGCATTCCTTGATCACGACGACCTACTAGCTCCTTTCGCACTATTCGAGGTCGTGTCCCTCCTAAACCGAATTGCTGAGAGTGCTGTCATCTACTCTGACTCGGACCGCATGTTGTTCGACGGAAAACGAGTTGACCCTCTTTTCAAGCCTGATTGGTCTCCTGACATGATGCTCTCAGTAAATTATCTTGCACATCTCTGTGTGCTCAGGTCGACACTCACGAAGAGCCTGGGAGGTTTTAGGCCAGAAACCGACGGCGCGCAGGATTGGGATCTGTTCCTCAGAGCCACGGAGCACAGTGATAAAATTGCCCACGTACCCAAGATCTTGTATCACTGGAGAGAGGCACCATCTTCAGTCTCGGCGGTCGGGTTCCATGCAAAACCGTACGCTAGAACGGCGCAGCTGCGAGTTGTAGATCAGTGTCTTGAACGGAATCAAGTATATGGGAAAGCGCAGCGACATGCATCTGGCGCCTTACGGGTTAAATGGAAGCTTCCGGACAGTCCTCTGGTTTCGGTAATCATCACGGGTACTCAAAAGACCGCCATTCGTCGTTGCGTCAACTCGGTCAAATGTAAGTCGTCTTACAAGAATTTTGAGATAATCGTTGTAACTTCTGATCGGATGGACCTTGATATTAGTGACGTGCAGCCTGTACCCCTCCATTCTCGTTTTGAGCAGTATGCGGCCTACAACGAAGGAGCGAAGAATGCTTCCGGTAAGGTGCTGGTGTTCCTTGACTCGCTTACGGAGGTGTCGAGTGCAGGCTGGCTTGAAGAGTTAACCGGGTGGGCTGCAATTAACGGAGTGGGGGCGGTTGGATGCATGATCCTAACAACTAATCATAGGATACTGCATGGAGGAATTGTCATTGGCCTTTCAGACTATCTTTTCAGAGGTGCGCGAGAAGTGTCTTCTCTCGCTCTGGGGCACACCGAATGGTTCAGAGACCTAAACGCGGTATCCGGTTGCTGTCTCGCCACTCCTCGCGAAGTGTTCAGTATGCTCGGAGGCTTTGACACCAACCTCGAAACCGCAGCTGACATCGGCTATTGTCTCTCACAGCAACGAATAGGTCGCAGAGTGGTTTACACGCCTCACGCCAAGCTAATTATGCTTGAGCATGACCTCCCTCGGCAAGTGAAATTGAACGGATTCCCGCAATATCAACAGATAATTTCCCACAGGGACAGATACTTCAACGAAAACCTATCCTACGACCATCCTATTCCAACCCTTGAATGAACTGCCCTAGTCTGTTCTGGCTTCAAAAGTCCTAGAGATTTCGTAAGCTAACAAGCCAAATTAGAATACCGCTTAGACGTTACTCCTCAAACAGATTGAGAGAGATCAAAGTAAGGCAAGTAGGCTGTTGCCCATTGGCTTGAAAGCGGTCAGAGAACGAACTAACCGCTTGTATCCTCGCTCAAAATTTGCTGGTTTGAGATAAGCTTGGACGGTTACACCTTGCAAACGTGGTACATTTCCAACCATATTTCGGCTAGGAATATCGTTAAATAAACTGAAATTGCTGGGGATCACAGCCGATTTACTGTGTCTGTTGAAACGAGTTTGCAAGAAATTCGTCTTGCAGGGCCTGTCCGTATAGCCAATCAAAGATATCTGGAATTTTTCTCAAATAGGGTCGGAAAGGCGGTCTTGGATGTCGGCTGCGGGTACGGTACATATAGTGAACCACTGAACAAGGTGGGATTGTACTGTGTTGGCATTGATCTGTCCGTGAATTACCTGAAGGAAGCTAAACTGGCTGGAGTTGAAGTTGTGGTTATGGATGCCGGTCAATTAGGTTTTCGCGAAAAGGCATTCGACACAGCCCTAATGTGTAGTGTAATCGAGCAGTTGGAAAAACCAGAACAGGCAATTAACGAAGCCGCCAGAGTCTCTCGACAGAATCTTCTGGTCACTACTCCTGCAAGTGACTCCTACTTTTGGTTGAAGGAACGGGGCCTGTACCTTGAGGGTACGATCCCTTCCAATCAATTGCGATTTTACGACAAGCGATCTCTCGAGCAGCTTCTGCGTGGAGACTTCAATGTGGTAGATGTGCAATACGGCGATCCGATAATCCTGTATGAGGGACTCGTGCCATTATGTTACTCAAAACTCTATGCCGAAGCGCGACATGTTTCTGTACCAGCAGAACGCCGAATGAGCGATTCACACATTCAGCTTGTGAGTTCTTATGTTGAACCCGCGGGGTTAACGGAACTCTTAGGCCTAGACTTCGATATGCCTGGCCTATCTGAGTTTTGCGCCTTCTTGGAACCGTCAAAGATGGCGAATATCCTTCAACGACTCTACAAATCGAGACCGGACCTTCAGACTGCGTTCGCTGGAGTCATGCAGGGAGAGTATGGGAATCTAATAGCTCGGGCAAAATCCACTTATGATTCTTCGTTAGACTATCTTTCCATTACGAGTCAGTTAGTTGCCTTCAGTGCCATCTGCGAAACTCTTGCATTCAAGTTCTGGACCCGACTTGAATCCCAAGTCAACCGATTGTTTCCGGAAAACACGTCAAGAGATAGGTTCCGAAAGAATCTCGCATCAAACACGAGAAAAGTAATCACGATGCCCTTCAGATTCTATGCGCGTTTGCGATCACGGAACGCTATCAAAATGAGCAGGTATAACAAGTGGATTTCGCGCTTCGCATATACCGAGAGGATGCGTAATGATGCCCGGCAGGAAATCGACCGCTTTCCACAGAAACCTACGATTAGCATTCTCATGCCCGTCTATAATCCTGATCCGAAGTGGCTTACCGAGGCAATTGAGTCAGTAAGAGGGCAGATCTATCCGAATTGGGAGTTATGCATTGCAGATGACTTATCAGATGATGCCTTGAGAGAGACCATTCGCGACTACGCCCGAAAAGATAATCGCATTAAAGCAACTCTTCTAAAGATGCATGAAGGAATCGCAGGAGCCACTGCCCAAGCGCTCTCCATATCGAATGGTCAATTTGTTGGATTTCTAGATCATGATGACAAACTCGCCGAGGACGCGTTGTTCGAAGTTGCACGAATACTGAATGTTCGACCTGAATTAGATTTCATCTACACAGACGAAGACATAATCGACGAATATGGGCGCAGAGTTAACCCGTTCTTTAAACCCGATTGGTCTCCAGATTTACTTCTTTCGATGAATTATGTCCCACACTTGGTAGTATGCAGGAAAGAAGTCCTTCTGGGAGTAGGGAGCGTTCGCGAGGGTTTCGAAGGAGCTCAAGACTATGATATGGCCTTGCGAGTGACAGAAAGATCTAACAGAATTGGTCATGTGGCGAAGCCGGTTTACAGCTGGCGCAGAACTAGTGAATCTACCGCCTCTTCGCTTGCAGCCAAGCCATTTGCTAGAGACGCTGCTAAGAAGGCGTTGAAAGAGGCCATGAACCGTCGAGGCATTGAGGCGGAGATCTTAGACGGTTACAATCAATGGTATCGAGTTCGATACAAGCTTGCAAACTATCCCTTGATCTCAATAATAATTGTCACACGTGACAAACCAGACCTACTGAAGGCGTGTTTGGAGAGCATTAGGACGAAGACGAGCTACGAGAACTACGAAATAATCGTTGTCGACCATCGCAGCGAGAATAGCAAAACTATGGAATATCTGCGATCTTTGGAGTGTGAAGTGCTCAGATATGACGAAGAATTCAATTTCGCCAAGATCAACAATTTTGCATCCGAACACGCAAAAGGAGACTACCTCCTGTTTCTCAACGACGACACTGAAGTAATGGAATGCGGATGGCTTGAGGAGATGGTCAGTATTCTAGAGAGCCGTGCGGACGTGGGAATCGTGGGAGCCAAACTGCTGTACAAAAACAGGCGAATTCAGCACGCGGGCGTAATTCTTGGTTGTGGGGGATCGGCCGGTCACCCATTTCGCGGAATTCCCGATTCGGACGCTACTTATTTTGGGTTTGCCCACATAATCAGAAACTCTGTGGCCGTAACGGCTGCATGTATGATGATCAAGCGTCAACTTTTCGACCGCCTTAAAGGGTTCGACGTGAATTTGACGGTTGGAGGCAACGACGTAGACTTGTGTATTAGAGCATATGAACTAGGGTACCTTACGGTTTACACACCATACTCTGTGCTTTATCATTTGGAAGGCGCGACTCGGCGAACATTTCCTGAAGTGACCTCCGATATTTCACAAACAAATGGAAGAAACTATTACGCTGCGATCCATTCTATAATGCCAACCTGTCACTTGAGTCAGAAGACAGGCTCTATACGCTAAGCTCTCGCCCGCGACTGCATGAATCTGTCTAATATATTTCTCTACCAAAGGTTGACGAGGGCCGTCTAAGTCGTACATCTCACAAATTCTGCCTATCCAACCTTATTCTTCGATCTTCTCCCAGAATAAAGACCCATCAACCCAAGTCCAAGTGCCACTGCGCCACCTAACTCCGCCAGCTCAGCAGAATCGAAGGGTTTGCTCGGGATGGGCTGCGAGTTTGTAACGGAGGTGGTTGGGGTTTGCTGTTGGAGGTAGACGTTCGCCCAGCCGCCAGGCCACCAAAATATGTTGTCTGGAGTTGCAAAATCGTTGGCAGGAAAAGACGCCCAGAATTGCGTAACGCCATTATCATGTGATACCACGTGGTTGTCTATGGCGACAAGGCATAGTCGAAATGGGTTACTCATTTCAAGTCCATTTCTCGAAGCCAGAAACTCGTAGTATGGATGGTGTTGAGGGATTGTTGGAGTGCTAATTATTGAAAATGCGGAATCTGCGAATGTATTAACAGTTACGTGGTAACCGGGAGGGGTTGACCAGCCTTTGGTTTGGTTGTCTAACCCAGTTTGATAGTATAATTCGTGATATGGCTCCGAAATCTCAGACGGTTTTACATCGAATAAATAGTCATCACTGTGAGGGATCGCCCAACCCTCATCTTTGGTGTCTAAAAGAATCAGGAGTTCGTTGGGGTTGAAAGCTCTTTTTCCTGAATCGTCCGGAGGAGGGAGGTACTCAACATAACAATAGATGTAGTCTTGGTCACACTTGAGGCCGGCAAATGCGTAGCCAGTCTTTCCGCTGTAGGGGTAAGTACCGCCTAGCGTGTTCACCAGATCAATTTTTGTTGAGTCGGTCCAAGTGTCATGCCACTGACCGTCCATAGGAATGTTCAGCGGCTCATTAGAGATTGGGACATTTATCGAAGGAACATTAGACTCTAAGTGGATATTTGATGCCAACACTTCTGGAAGCAGTGTTTCTATTCCAGCCTGTTTCAGTGCATACCCGAAACCTGCTGCGGCGAATAAGTTTCCTGATACCTTGAGGAACTCTCTTCTATTCATTTGGTACCGTTCATGTGTTCAGTCCCGCGCTCTTATCACACTTTTCGAGCGTAGCACGTTCTGGTTGGAGTGGCTTAGTCTCGCCCATCCTTTGCGTTTTACCTTTGCCTCTTAATTGGTAAATGCTGAGTGTGGCAAACGCCACTGTAAACACCTACGACTTCAATTCGCCCAAATTTGAACCGTCGTACTCTGCCGTTAGAAAATGCGTGTGCGCACCAGTAGTATCACACACTTATAGATTCTAGGCGAATCAAATTCAAATAATCAGGACAACATAACAGAAAACGAAGCTGGGATACGGTAATCAGTCTCAAAGCTCACCAGCTAACGAACCATATTCTTCATGTAAGCCTCACTAAGGCAGAACTTTGATCTGGCGGCCGTTTGGCGAGCTTCGTTGGCCGATGCAGGATTCTTGAAGTTAGCGATCTTCTCCAAAACAACGCCATCGCAAATGCCAATGCACTTAGGGCAACTGAAGTTATGCCAAGTGGTTCAAGAACTGCAAGTTGGAGCGTTCCCCAATCGTTGCTCGTTACACCTTGATAGAACTCAGGGTAAAATGCTAGAACGTTAAGCACCATACTGAGCGTTAGCAGAGAGACGATTAAGGCAGATAGTCGTGGGCCCATGCCTTTCACCAATATCGACAAACCATAAGCCGAGATCAAGGAGATTACCGGAATGAGAGGCAGATAGTAGCGGTAAACCCAAATCACCCTAAGCGTGAGCGACATGCCAACTACATATACTCCAAGCCATGTCAGCAAAACTGCACCCGTAACATTCTCCTTAGGGCCTTTTCTAAGGTCACACGCCAACATCACGAATCCTATCACAAAAAGGATTGATGTTGCTACGGTTGTGTAAGTAGAGTAATTGGGCGAGATAGGAACCAACAATGACCCGATTACTCCAAGAAGTGTTTCAATTGGGTTTGATTGGCCCGGCCTTAGGCCTGCAAATTGAAATCCGCCGGACATGTACTTGGCCAGTGTTAAAGCGCCATGTATAGGATCGGGGTAGAAAAACGGGTTCAGTAGGATAGGCAGCGAGATTGAGATTCCGACGAAGACTACCTCGTTTACTGCTAACTCACGCGTTGAAAAACGCCTCTCAGATAGAATGAGGAGTAGAAGAGCAGTTGCCACTAATCCAAATATCGAAGTGTACTTTGACGCCAAGGCCAAACCTTGAGCAACACCACATAACAAGAGAGCCTTGAAATCCTTCGAATTCGCGTAAACCAGGAATAGCAATATTGCCGCGACCGAGAAAATAGTTCCAAAGATATCAGCCATGGCTCTCCTAGCGGACATAAGCCATAGAGTATCCAAGCCTAGGAAGATAACAGCCGTCAGACCTGTCAGGTGGCTACTCAGTTTGCGACCTATCAAATACACCAAGGGCAACGTTAGCATCGCTACCACAGCAGAAGCCACTCTTGCTACCCACACGATGTGGAGAGGCGGAATTTGACCAACCAAACCAGTCGGTATGAAGAAATACCAGCTGCCGCTTGACGTGCCGGTGAGATATTCAGCCATACCGAAGACTAGTTCGGATAGCGGAGGGCTAACTGTGTACCATGGCGATCTCGCAGTCCACCAGGGATCAAACAGCCTCCCTTCTCGAACGAGTGAAAACGCATGAATTCCTTCAGAGATGAAAAAACTCTCATCAGGATAGAAGGACATCTTAGCTAACGAAAAAAAAGTGAAGAAACCGAGCACTAGTAAGACAACCACCAACTGCAGATGACTGGAGTGGAGAAGACGCAACCTACTATGAGCCTTCTAAGGATCCGATAGAACGCGCGCGAATAACACTTGAACAACTCGAACCTTTAATTACTTTGTTCATCACACCTGAACAATGTGAGGTCGTTGAGTTGCGCCAATTGGGTAACGGTGACCTCACGTGTGGTGTGAAAGGATGAGGGTGTGTTATTGCTGGAACTCACAAGATCGATCGCGATGTTCCACGTTGTTGATTGAATCATTCAACCCAACTCAGTTGCTGCTTATGGCTTGTGCCGCTGACTGTGTTGTCAAGTTGTCAGTCAGAGGGCGCTAACCGGTAAACTGTTCTGGACTGCCATTGTATTTGTATTGGATTTGTGTAACGAATTGGTGTGAGTGAGTCACCGTGGGCGGACCTCGCAAGGCGACGCGGCGAATGGTAGTAAGACGTAATTGTTGGCGCGGGAGAGATGTTGCTGAACATGCATTGATCCTGATGGATAGGACAATGATGATAAAATAACAATATTGCGGCGTGAATCCTAGGTTGGCGTTGCGGTTACCGAAAGAGGAAGGAGTCGGAAGTCGATTCAGAAAAGGCCTGCGCGCTCGTACCATGCTTACCATCTACGCGTCCCTCGCGATGCTTCCTTCCGTGGCGCTCGCGTATTACATTGCGGTTTTTGGCGTGAACGTTGTCTTCTGGGACGAATGGGATATGGTTCCGCTTTTGGAAAAACTGAACCAAGGAAGATTATCAGTCAGTGATGTGTTCGCTCAGCATAACGAGCACAGACCTCTTTTTCCAAACCTCCTCACACTTGTCACCGAGAAGCTCACAGGGTTCAACGCCGTGATCGAAACCTTTCTCGGTTGGTTTCTGCTCACTTTGACAGCAGTCTTACTCCTCTATATCTACTGGGTCAAGTCTCATAAAGATCCAAAAATGGTTTTGTTTTTCGTACCTGCTTCGTTTCTCCTCTTCAGCTTTAGACAAACTGACAGCATCTTGTGGGGCTTCACTTCCCTTGAGATTTATCTGCTAATATTCGCAGCCGTGTCAACCTTCGCATTATTGGATGAGCGCTCGAGATCGACTCAGTCGTTCATTGTTGCTCTTGTGACGGCTACTGTTGCTTCCTTTTCAACTCTGGAAGGACTGTTGGTCTGGCCAGTCGGTCTCTATCAGATTCTCATGCATGGTCGGAATCAGAACATCCGCGGGTCATTGACGTGGATTATTGCTGGGTCAATTGTGACTGGAACATATTTCTACGGCTGGACTAGACCCAGCGGCCTTCCTTCGTGGGAATACGTTTTCGCACACCGTTCGGAGGCATTGCCTACTTCCTATCTCTGGTCGGAGCGCCGTTCTCTTTCGACGTAACGACGGCCGCTGCCTTTGGTTTGACCATGATTCTAGTTTTAGCAGCTGTGTTGCGACAGGCATACCGGATAAACATGTTGAAGGCTGGCAGTGTCTTTCTATCTTTGACTTTCTTCGGAGCATTATCCGCTCTAGCTTCCACAATAGGAAGAGGTGGCTTTGGAGTAGCGTACGCTCTGAACTCTAGATATACGCCGGTGACGTCGCTTGGGATAGTTGGGTTGTACTTGTTGGCAATAACGGTCGCTCAGAAATCACCTAGTAGAGAACGGGTTACGAATGGAAGGGCTAAGTCAGGAAGATCAATTGCGATGAATTATAGAGTCTGGGTCAAAGTTCTCCTAGCGGTGTTTCTAATAGGTCTGGTTATTTCTTACAGTGGGGGCTGGCAGGAGGGAGCGAATTGGAGATCATCGAGGGAAATGAGTGCATATGTACTGAAGACCTACCAGATACAATCGGATGAGAACATACAAGGCAATCTCTACACGCCTGCGGCGGTAGTACGAGAACGAGCTAATTTTCTTGAACAGAATCGACTTAACGTATTTGGAGGACCAGCCATTACCACATCATCTATGACTTCCATCGGTTCGGACACCTACTTTTCTCTAGATACGATAAACGGGCGAATCGCGTCCAACACCAGTTCGCCCGTCATAATTCACTCGGACCAAGAGGAGACGATAACCATCACTGGTTGGGCAGCGGATAAACAGACCAACGCTACGGCTCGTGCGGTCTTCATAGTCATCGATGGAAAACTTGAATTGCCTACACTTTATGGCGGAGACAGACCAGACGTGGCAGCCGCCTATCGAAATTCCCGCTTTGAGTATTCTGGCTACATCGCTTCATTCTCTGCATTAATTCTAGCAAAGGGCCAGCACACACTCTCGCTTGAAATAGTGGCATTGAATGGCCCTTATTTCTATTATGAGCAAAACGTAGCTTATTTTGTTCTAGACTAACAATGCGCGTCCCGAAACTCCGCTAAACCTAATCGGCCCTAAGACCGATTCATCTTCTAGAGTCGTCAGGTTTTTCACGTCGTGACAAACCCGCGGAGAAACCTTACTTTTGGTTAGAACGATGTTACATTCCGTTCTCCGCTGCTTAAGCCAACATTTCTCAGAACAGTCAACCCATTAGAGTTGACGTAATGATAAAACCGAAACCTGCCAGCATGCCGTCGGACAAATTCTTTTACCGCCTCTATCACGCCCGTAGACGAAACCGAATCATGCAATGAGATGAAGCCTCCTTTCCGAACGTGGGATTCAAAGGCCTCAAGCTCGAGAAGGGTGTGAGAATAAAGATGCGTTGTGTCTATGAACAAGTGATCGATGGGAGTTGTCCATTCAGCGGCTACCTCCAGATCGTTACCTTGGATGAATGTCCAACGCTTCTCCAAGCCGAAGTCACGGATTCTTCTCTTTGCCTCCACGCAGTCGTACAGATCCACACTGAAAACGTGACCCTCTATTGCTGACGCCGCTTCGGTAAGTGCAACCGTGGATTCTCCGGTTCGCACTCCTAGCTCCAATATATTCCTCAGTTCAAACTCTACACTCAACATAGAAAGCGTTGTTAGGTGTTCTGAAATATCGGTTTCATCGAAGACACCTTTCAACGAATGAACCAGTGGTTGGTTTACATGCAAGAGAATGTCTTCAAAAATATCTTGCGATTCTCGAATCTTGTTTTCGTTGGCATTGGCATCGAAGAGACCTTTCAACGCATGAACCAGTGGTTTGTTTACATGCAAGAGAATGTCCGCAAAAATATGCGTCGCTCGAACCTTGTTGGCATTGGCAAGGTACCAAGAACGATGAGCAAGTAGCGTTGAATAATCGGTTTCGAAACCTCCTTGCGAAACAACTGCTGCTGCCCAGTTGATGAGACGTTGAAGATTTCGGTTCTTCACCTCTGGAAAAGCTTCTTGAAGGTCGGGGCGCCTCTCGTAGACGTCAAGCAGAACTCGCACAGGTTCAGGTTTTTCGGGGTTCAAGTGTGTATTGACTCCGCTTAACATGTTGCGCAAGCAATCCATGTCCATATTTGCATCTTGCCTTGCGCAAGGTGCCGAATAAGATTGGCAACCGCTATGCCTCCTATATCGCGTAGATGGCTCTAAGGAAGAGTAGGAAATGAATGCTCAGGGCGAACATCACAACCACTAATCCTGAGAGGACGATGCGTGGAAACCAGTCGGATTTTGTTCTGAGAGCACGGCTCAATCCTTGAGCCAAGAGAATGCAAACTGCGGATAGCGCGTCAAAGAGTTCCCGGCCTTGGGGCATACTTATTGTTAAGTTTGCCCAAATGAGTGCAGCAAGAGCGAGCGCGAAGAAACCAATTAGCATCAATTGCGTAAGCCTTATTTTCGAACCTGAACTCGGAGTACCCGACGGGTCAAAGGTTTCTACAATTGCGCCAATTCCTCCTACCGAGCAGAGCATACCGTAAAACACGAAGAAGATTTGATTAGGCCATACATCCATCCATCCAAAAACTGCCCAAAAGCTCGAGAATACCCAAATCGGAAAGATTGTTTCAAAGTATGGTGACCAGATGCTCTTCTTTACAATCAGAGATGGGTTGAGTTCCACCCACATCTTCAACCCCGTGAAATCATTGTAGAGTACAATGCTTCTAACGTACCACCATCCCGCCAACAACGCGACTATCACAACCAAGCTCAACGTAACTTTGAAGAGTTTGGGTCTAATTCTCCGTCCCTCTCCTGAAGAGGCCTTCAGGATGATCACTGCAATGACGAAGGGGATGAGAATTATCAAAGTCGCTTTCGTCAGTAAAGCTGCGCCCAATGCCACTCCCAAATAGAGGATATTGTGCCAATCTACGTCTTTGTTCATGTACAAGCGTAAGGTTAGTAGTATGACCAATGAGGACATCGCCCAAGACATGCTGTCATTGCTCACGATTCCAGTTAGAAAGAGAAACTCTGGAATGAAGGCGTTGATCGCGGCCGCGAGAAGCGCTATGTAAGTCTCTAGCTGTATGGTGCGAGCGATCTTGTAGGTTAGATATACTGTCACGGCGCCCCAAAGTATGGAGAAAAGCCGTAGGAAATGCACTACTAGGGCGTCTGGTTGGAGATACTCGTTGGGTGAATGAAGATATTCATTCAGCACGTTAGGTACGCCCGCAAGATAAGCCGGATTTATCTGTATTGCTGGGTCGACTCGACTTCTACCAAGGAGATTAAGCAGCCCGGCCGCCAAAACATAGTAGAGCGGGAGCTGATATCCTTCGTTCGGAACACTAGCCCTGTCTGCGGTGTTTAGGTTCGGTAATCTATGATTTGCGGCGATGAAGTCAACATACAATAGATGGTGAGGTTCGTCTGGGGCCTCATACAATGGCACGGTGAAACTGAAGAGGCACGCGACGACAACATACGTCAAAATTATGGTGACTAGGAGAAGTTTTGCGATTTTGTCGCGGTACACCAACATCATCGTTTTCCCTATTCAGTGTACGCTTTTACCGACCTCATCGGCTCGGGAGATGACCTCGTGGGAGCTGTTGTGATGAGTCCGATCTACAATTTTCCCGATCCGAGAGTAAACAGTTTTCCATGGCTGGTCATAGCCAGCTAGAATACAAAAGTAGAATGCTATGATTAGAACTACGAAGCAGGCTAACGGCCAATGCTCGGTCCAATGTTCGGTAAATTGGTAGTATAACGTCACGCGCGTCGGTTCCTCCAGATTAGAGTTTCCGGTTGCTAGTAAGAAAACATAGAAAAGAGCGGTCTCAAAAATGCTGCCAATGAAGACGAAGGCGCGATCCTTACCAATTCTCTCAAGACCCGCGACCGACAAGATCGTCAAGAGCGTGAATGCTGGGAACAATCCTTGGTTTCCAAATCCCAAGTTGCCTGACATGAACCATCCCCACTGAAGAGTCAGTAGGATTGAAGAGATCGTAACGTATCCGCCAATCAGTTTAACTATATTGTTAAGACGTGCGTGTCGGAGGAAAATTAGCAGAAATATCGACAGAGAAATAGTCAGCGCGCCAAAAAGTGAGTCGATGCTATAGAATTGGTAGACGAATTCGAATCCCCATATTGCCACATCGATTCTGGGTAGGTATGGTATTGCAACGTACTTCTCTAGAAGCCCGAGAAGAGGGATGTAGGTGACTAAGAGATTACTTACTCTCATCCAAATCAATGTTGAAATGGGCGTCGCGAAGAATTGTCTATAAAACTCGGCCGTAGGTACGGCAGGAGGAATCGCTGCGAACCCTCCTACAGCGAACGGGTAATACCTGAACGACGAGGCAATTGGAGTTCCAAATGTGATGAGATTGTACACCCACCACGGTGACATAATCCCAACAAGGCAGATCGCCCCCCGTAAGAATCCTGAGTAATCCAACTTTCTGTAGACTAGACCAATGATCACTCCGGAAATCCCAAACACCAGCGCATATTCATGGGCCAGGACAGCCAATGCTGCACTGGTCATGTATAGTGGCCAGTTGACCGGTTTTTGGCGTAAGATAGCGAGCATCTCGTAGAAGGAGAGCAGCACGAAGTATGTTGCGAAGAGCTTGGGCCAATAGTAGATCGCGTTGTAAGTGAAGTAGGGTAGCACTGACAAGAATATTAGCGCGCTTATTGCGGTATTTTGCCCGAAAAGCTGTTTACTGATGTAATAGGATGGAATTAGGAAAAGGGCGTTAAGAAAGTCACCGACAATCTGCGCTACCCAAAATTCACTGCCAAATATTGACATAAACATGGCGGAGATGAGACTGAACAATGGTGTACGATCCGGCGAAATATTCCAGGAGTTTGTTAACAGCACTAAAGCGGTGTCATAATGAAAGAAATACCAGTCTCCTCCTCGCCAAAAATCGGAAATCAATCCGCTTAGCAAGACTCTGAGCACAAATCCAGCGACCAGAATCAGCATTACTTGGTTCCCGAGGAAGGTTTTAGCTTCGCTAACAATGGTTCCGGACCGAACCACTCTCGCGAGCATAACCACGCAAACAATCAGGGTGGAACTCACAACTAATTCCATCAATGTAACTTGGCCCACACCAAGCAGGTGTCCTAAAATCGCGACTGAAGCGTAGACCAAAGTTGACACTGCATAAGAATACAAGTTAATCCTCTCCCTTTGCAATCTCAAGAGACGTGTTATAGCCCCGCCAGGGATGTAGTAGAGAATTGGAACGAAAACGGCTACGGCTACTGCTAGGAGGACCATGGAGAGTCACTCAGGCGATGAACCTAAATGATTTCGCATCCCGCTTTTCGAGCAATGAACTTCAAGTCGTTTCACAACGTTGAGACAATACTTTATTCACGACGTCACAGCAGGTTGGCTTTATGAGTTCTGGGCCAAATCTCTATTCGTTAAAGCGTTTCATGAGTTGGAAGATCTTTGGCGCCGTTCTTCCATCTCTTCTGACGTTGATTTTCATCATCAGATTCGGAGTTAACGTAATCGTTTGGGACGAAATCCAATTCATCCCACTGGTTCAAGCGTTCTTCGAAGGTGGACCTTGGTTAAGTAACCTCGTCTTGCCCCATAATGAACATCTTGTTGTCTTTCCGGGACTCGTGATGGTGGTCAACGCCGTTCTTACATCATGGAATGTCGTTTGGGAAATGTTAACGGGCTGGTTCCTGATCAACGTAAGTCTAGTAGTCCTGTGGAGGTTGCTTAAGGAAACTGTCCCTAATTCAACTTGGCTGATC
This sequence comes from Candidatus Bathyarchaeota archaeon, assembly GCA_963733055.1. GTDB lineage: Archaea > Thermoproteota > Bathyarchaeia > 40CM-2-53-6 > 40CM-2-53-6 > FEN-987. The sequence continues at coordinate 592,736 of CAVTBR010000001.1, read as the reverse complement.
GTGCCTGTCTCTTGGCTCCTGTTCCTGTTTGAGCAATCCGGGAATTTTGTTTCAGGTTTTTCTCCTCTTCAATGGTACATGACAACGTCATTTCTCCTCCTGAGCATCTATTTTCTTTGGCATCTCCCGCGAGGTTCAGCTGCATTCTTACTCGCATTATTATTCGCATATCTAGCCTCCTTCTCCAGCCTTCTTGGTCTGATAGTTTGGCCAGTCGGACTAGGAAGTTTCCTACGACTCAGTCACGGAAGAAAGATCATTTTCCTTTGCGGATGGCTAGTTGCAGGATGCGTTGCAACCTTAACTTACCTCAAGCTTTGGATCCCCGGAGGATTCTCAGGATCGCTCACGCTAGAGCCGTTTAGTGTACTCGAGTTCGTCTTTACTTACCTTGGAGCCGGTCTGGGGGCTTGGACTCCAACTATGAACGAAGTGATGAGCCTAAATTTTCACAATCTCCTCATCCATTTCTTTTGGTATTACTCCCCAAACAGTGAATACGGAAGCCTTGTCGTCGGGGTTCTATACTCTTTCGCATTCGTGGCGGCAATCTACCGTGTCCGGCACGGGCTTTCGCTCCTAACGCCTTGGTTGCAGATGGCCGCGTTTGCGGTGATATCTGGAGTTGTAACTGCTTTCGGTAGGTTTGGGTTTGCAGGTCTAGGCTATGCGGTTTCGTCACGTTACGTGGCGATCTCTGTACTCTTCCTGATACCAGGTTTCGTTATCATAATGCGATCGTTCGCTGTGAGCTCTCGTACAACCACCACCACACGTTTGCGCTACGGTCGTACCACTTTTCTCAGTCTCTTTGTGGTAAGTCTGTTTCTTGGCTATGTGGATGGATTTGAGAGGGGTGTAAGTTTGCACCTCACTATGCTAATGAATCTAAATTGTCTGCACCACATGAACGATCCCGCATACAGGGCATGTCTCTTATCAAGTGTTTACTGGGATTACAACACACTTCAGCAGCGGATCGCGGTCCTGAACAAGCTCTGTCTTGGTGCCTTGGCAAGTTGCAGCAACTTTAGCGCCCTCCGCGTAGTCATCTTCCTGGCAGCGATAGCGGTTATATCCTTGATTTGTTGGGGTCTTGCAAAGCGCCTAAACCATTCAAAATGATGACTCTCACCGCTTCCCGGCTCGACGAGGTTTTATCTGTGAAGCTTCAGCCTTGATCAAGAAGCATCGGAATAATCCGCACGTGATTTCATGTCCAAAGTAGGTCTCGCATATCGGTACCTGAAGAAGTTCGGCCTCCGAAGATTTCTAGCAGCCCTGCTAATGTACTCCAGTAGAGAACTATCAAAAGAAATTGAAGTAAGCGCCGCAGATCGACTCACATCAGGAAGCAAGTTCCACTATATTGACCGACGACTCGCCGCATACGACTTCACCGAACGCGATCTCAAAGAAAATCAAAGGATCATAGAGTCTTGGAAAAAGACCGATAACCGAAGAATTACCTCTGTGAACTGGTTTATCCCAGATTTTCCCGAAGTTTACGCCGGAATAATGAACATCTTCAGATTCGCCGATTATCTCGGACGAAAAGGGATACAGAACAATTTCATAATTATCGGTGAAAACCCAACAACTGAGGATCTTATTGCGTCTAAATTTGGTGAACGTTTCCCTGCGCTTCGCGGAGCGAAGACTTATCGAAATCCCGATTTGAATGCTATACCATACGCCGACGTTAGTTTCGCCACCTTCTGGGCCACCGCCTACCCACTTCTGAAATTCAACAACACACTTGGCAAATTCTACTTCATACAAGACAACGAGGCTTTATTTTATGAGGCCGGACCATGGTCAGCGCTGGCCGAGCTTACCTACCATTTCGGGTTTCAAGCAATAGCTACAGCACAACCCCTCAAAGACTGGTACGTCAAAACCTACGGCGGAGAGGCGGTAGCATTCAACCCGTGTGTAGACACAACTCTCTACCATCCGAATGTGAAGCATCCGCGCAAGAAACTGCAGAAAATCTTCTTCTTTGCAAGGCCCCTGATGCCCAGAAATGGATTTGATTTAGGAATTCAGTCTCTTGAAAGGATAAAGAGGGCCTACCCTGAAATTGAAATCGTGACGGCTGGGGCGAATCTTGAACAATGGGATATTCGGGAGGAGATCAAGCATCTAGGTTTTCTCTCATTGGAAGATACCGCGGAACTGTACAGATCGTGTGATGCGGCCCTTAACCTAATGTTCACTCCCCATCCAGGAGTCATTCCATTCGAATTAATGGCTTCGGGCTGTGCGGTAGTTACCAATGACTACCCGGCACATCGATCTGTCCTGAGGAACGGTCAAAATTGCATTTTATGCACTCCCACCATGACCGGGATTGTGGAGAGCTTCGAGCAATTACTCAACAGTTACCAATTGAGGAGGGAACTATTCGAAAACGGATTGAAGACCGCAGTTCAGAACTCTTGGGATGAGGAAATGGAAAGGGGATACAAGTTCGTAACCGGAAACCAGGATTAAGCCAGGCTCCTCACCTGTTTGCTCCGGAAAGGTGTTAAATGCATCCTTACCGCATCTAAATCAGGTATTTAATGAAGATCGGCAAGGTTACGCTGTCCAAAATTGGTACCGTCTGCCTGTTCGTGAATGGAATCATACTACTCTTCTACGCCTTGTTGGTACCGACCTTTGAGCGTGGAGTTCACTGGCTCATCACACTCGTCGCTATACTCTTCCTCGTGGCGATACCTGCGATTTACCATTCCATGCGAAAGGCGCATGAAGTTGCTGCAAAAGTCGTAGCGGCATTCTTCGCGTTCGGGATGATTGTCATAATTGCTGCAGATCTCTTGTTCACGGTATCATTTCTTACGAGATTACCCCATGATCTAGCATACGCTGTAGGGAACGCGGTTTTCGTAATCGGCGTGCTAATTTTTGGCCTAGTGAGATTGAAGGCAGTTCGTTACAAGTGGGTTGCTTATCTGAGTATAATTACGGGAATAATCGGGTTAGCAACTTATCTTCCGCAACCGTTGACCTTTCTTTCCACCATCTCACTTTTGCTCCTGGGGCTGTGGTCCTTAGGAATAGGTTTCAAACTACGCAAACTTGGCAAGTAGACAATTTGTGAATCAGCTGTTGGCGTCGTCGTACTCGACGAAGTCTTGGTTGTGGCCGATGTAGAGCTCAGAAAACTGCCGTCTTCGTGTGGCGTAACATGCGAAATGGGGAAGAATCTCTGTGATTGACGCCTCTATTTATTGAATAACAAAAATCAGGTCCCTCAGGACCTCCGATGAGGCGATTAACTCCTTCCTAGTGACGTGAAGGGGAATTTTCAGTCCGCCAAGACCTGTCTTGCGGGATGAATGTCACATACTCAACGCTTCTCTCAACCTGTCCTGAGGGCGTTAGTTTGACATCTTTTCATCTATCAGGCAAGGAAAACCAACCATAACATCCTCTTGGATTCGCATGATCGTGACAGTCTACTCATGTTGTGCTTCGACCTGCATATTGTAGATGTGTTGCACATAGCAACAATTAAATAGCTACAGGGCATAGAATGGGTTCTGGCGGTCTACTGCAGATGATGGTAACGAGTTCGAAATTGTCTCCCCTTCCGCAGATGAAGCAGAATCTAGCAAATTTTGCCGTCTGTCTGTCAATAATTTGCCGTATTCAGTCAAGATTCGTTAAATATCGTCAAAGATCGCTTCAGCATTTAACTTCAAAGATGTGCTTGAGTTGAGACTGCGCCGGATCAAATACTTAGTCACACTGCTCCTGATTCTATCCGCTTTCGCGGCGACGATCGCACAGTCCAACATATTCACGCCCGTTCAGTCGGCTCCGACCGTCACTCCAAGTCCGACTCACGCGCGTCCCGGCACGCTCATCACGGTTACGCTTTCAGGATTTAGTGGATCAGACACGAGTTGTACGGCTTCCGGAACGCCCGTAAGTAATCCTTCATCTTGTTCACTGAGTGGTGGAGCAGGAACGTTTACCTTCACAGTTGCCAGCGTGGGGGCTGGTACCTATACCATTACGGTGACTGGTAATCCGACTAGCGATTCAGGTCAAGCTTCCTTCAACGTAGACAACTTTGGCCTCGTCCTCACACCAACATCTGGCCCTTCGGGAACTGACGTAAAATTCACCATTACCGGCGTCCCGACTACCGATACAAGTTGCTCGGTCTCCAGCCCAACAAACCCGTCGGTTGTCACATCTGCTGCGTGTGTTGTAAGCAATGGATCGGGAAACGGCACTTTCATTGCTGGTCCAGTCCCACCGGATAACTATGTAATTGAGATAACCGCATGCACCGGCAACAATGGATGCGCACCCAGCGTGGGCGATTTCGCACAACAAGAATTCACAGTCACGACTGGTCCAAGAATAATTTTGACTCCGCCGGCTGGTCAGACTGGTCTTCATGTTCAGGTTAACGGTACGGGATTCTCGCCCGCGGATCAGAGTTGCACGATCTCAGCCGTTGGGCTTGATGCGAATGGGCATAGCCCACTGTTGGCTGGTTCTGCGGCTTGTGTGATTCATGCTGGGTCCGGCGTAGTTAACGGTAGTTTCACCGTTGGCAATGTACTTCCGGGTCAGTATGTGATTGAGGTCACGGGTTGTGGTGGGAATAATGGTTGTTTCCCAAGTGCTGGTGACTTTGCGCAAGCGTTGCTAAACGTGGTTAGTGGGCCAGTGATTGGTTTGAAGCCGTCGACCGGTCAGCCTGGCGCGCACATCTTAGTCAACGGTACTGGGTTCCTACCCACAGATACGAGTTGTACTGTCTCAGCAGTCGGGCTTGACTCGAATGGTCACAGTCCATTGTTGGCTGGTACGGCGGCTTGTGGAATTAAGGTTGGTAGTGGTGCGGTCAATGGTAGTTTCTCGATCGGGAACGTGCTTCCGGGTCAGTATGTGATTGAGATTACGGGTTGCCTCGGGAATAACGGCTGTTTCCCAAGTGCAGGAGACTTCGCGCAGGCAGTGCTGAATGTTGTGAATGGTCCTGTCATTGGTTTGAAGCCGTCGACTGGTCAACCCGGTGCGCATATTCTAGTTAACGGTACCGGATTCTTGCCGACCGATACTAGTTGCACGGTTTCAGCCGTGGGGCTTGACGCTAACGGCCATAGCCCAATCTTGGCTGGTACGGCGGCTTGTGGAATTAAGGTTGGTAGTGGTGCGGTCAATGGTAGTTTCTCGATCGGAAATGTTCTCCCCGGTCAATACGTGATTGAGATTACGGCTTGTGGTGGGAATAATGGTTGTTTCCCAAGTGCTGGTGACTTTGCGCAAGCAGTGTTGAACGTGGTTAGTGGGCCAGTGATTGGTTTGAAGCCGTCGACCGGTCAGCCTGGCGCGCATATACTAGTCAACGGTACTGGGTTCCTACCCACAGATACGAGTTGTACTGTCTCGGCTGTTGGTCTTGATGCGAATGGACATAGTCCATTGTTGGCTGGTACGGCGGCTTGTGGAATTAGGGCTGGCACCGGAATCGTTAACGGTAGTTTCACGATTGGTAACGTGCTTCCGGGTCAGTACGTGATTGAGATTACGGCTTGTCTCGGGAATAACGGTTGTTTCCCTAGCGCCGGCGATTTTGCGCAGGCAGTATTGAACGTAGTGAGTGGACCAACGATTAAGTTGTTTCCGTCAACCGCACGTACAGGGGCCCATATCGAAGTTAACGGTACCGGCTTTTTGCCCACAGATACTTCGTGTAGTGTTTCGAGTATCCCCGCCTCCCTCGAGGTGATAGTTCCGGGCACCGCGGCTTGCGCCATCAACGCTGGGACGGGTTTCGTTAATGCCAGTTTCATTGTTTCTAATGTACAGCCGGGTCAGTATTTGATTGAGATCACTGGTTGTTTGGGCAACAATGGTTGCGCTCCGAGCGCTGGTGATTTTGCGCAGGCTGTACTCTTCGTTGTTAGCGGGCCATCGATCTCTCTGTTTCCCTCCACAGACTGCGCCGGGTACGCATGTTGAGGTTAATGGTACTGGGTTCCTTCCTTCAGACACTACCTGCATTCTTGTGAGTGGTCCCAGCAACCTTGTTAATCCAATTTTGGCCGGGACGGCGGCTTGTGTCATTCACGAAGGAAGCGGGGTTGTGAACGCTAGCTTCACGGTCGGAAGCGTACCTCCAGGTCAATATGTGATCGAAATAGACGCTTCATCAGGCCTCGTCACAACCATAACCACCACATTCACCGCAAGCACAACCACCACCACCGCAACGACCGCCTCCACTACAACCACATTCACCAGCACAACGAACCTCCTGATCGACACCGCTCAGGCCATACTCAACGTGGTGGGCGGTCCTAAGATTGGTTTGACTCCGTCGACCGGTCAACCCGGTGTTCATGTTCAGGTCAACGGTACTGGGTTCCTACCAACAGACACGAGTTGTACGATCTCAGCCGTCGGGCTTGACGCTAACGGCCACAGTCCAATCTTGTCGGGTACGGCGGGTTGTGGGATTAGGGTTGGTACTGGTGTTGTTAACGGTAGTTTCACGATTGGAAACGTACTGCCCGGTCAATACGTGATCGAGATCACTGGCTGTAGTGGAAATAATGGCTGCTTCCCCAGCGCCGGCGATTTTGCGCAAGCAGTATTGAACGTAGTTAGTGGTCCTAAGATTGGTTTGACTCCTTCGACTGGTCAACCGGGTGCTCATATTCTTGTTAACGGCACCGGATTCCTGCCTACGGATACCAGCTGCACTATTTCGGCGGTTGGGCTTGACTCGAATGGTCACAGTCCATTGTTGGCGGGTACGGCTGCTTGTGGCATAAGGGTCGGCACGGGCGTCGTTAATGGTAGTTTCACGATTGGAAACGTTCTCCCCGGCCAGTATGTAATTGAGATAACTGGTTGTCTTGGGAATAACGGCTGCTTCCCAAGTGCCGGTGATTTCGCGCAGGCAGTGTTGAACGTGGTGAAAGGGCCCGTGATAAAGCTGATTCCGTCGAGCGGCCGCACTGGTGCTCACATCCTGGTTAATGGTACTGGGTTCCTGCCTACGGATACGAGTTGCACTGTCTCAGCGGTTGGGCTTGACTCGAATGGTCACAGTCCATTGTTGGCGGGTACGGCTGCTTGTGGCATAAATGTTGGCAGTGGAATCGTGAATGGTAGTTTCACGATTGGAAACGTTCTCCCCGGCGAGTACGTGATCGAGATTACGGGTTGCGGTGGGAATAACGGCTGCTTCCCAAGTGCTGGTGATTTTGCGCAGGCAGTGTTGGATGTTGTTGGTGGGCCAGCGATTACGTTGAATCCGTCAACCGGTCAACCTGGTACGCACATTCTCGTGAACGGTACTGGGTTCTTGCCCACGGACCAGAGTTGCACGATCTCAACTGTCGGCCTTGACGCTAATGGTCACAGTGCAATCCTATCGGGTACGGCGGGTTGCGCCATTAAGGTTGGTAGTGGGGCTGTTAATGGTAGTTTCATTGTTGGTAATGTGCTTCCGGGTCAGTTTGTGATTGAGATTACGGGTTGCGGTGGGAATAACGGGTGTGTTCCAAGTGCTGGTGATTTCGCTCAGGCGGTGTTGAACGTGGTGAAAGGGCCAGCGATAACACTAAGGCCCCAGAGCGCTCGTACGGGTGCTCACATTCTCGTTAACGGTACCGGGTTCCTACCCACGGACACGAGTTGCACAATCTCAGCCGTCGGACTAGACTCGAACGGGCACGGTCCAATCTTAGCGGGCTCTGCGGGTTGTGCTATAGTTGTTGGTAGTGGGGTTGTTAACGGAAGTTTCCTGATTGGGAATGTGTTTCCAGGGCAGTATGTGATTGAGGTTACGGGTTGTCTTGGGAATAACGGCTGCACTCCAAGCGCCGGCGATTTCGCGCAAGCAGTCTTGAATGTGTTAGGTGGTCCAATAATTAGCTTAAAGCCGTCGTCTGGTCAACCGGGTGCGCATGTTCTCGTTAATGGTACTGGGTTCCTGCCCACCGACAGTAGTTGTACTATCTCGGCTGTGGGGCTTGACGCCAATGGTCATAGCCCAATCTTGGGGGGCACTGCGGGTTGTGCAATAAGCGTTGGTAGTGGAGCCGTCAATGGTAGCTTCACAATCGGAAACGTTCTCCCCGGACAGTATGTGATTGAGGTTACAGGCTGCCAAGGCAACAACGGCTGCGCTCCAAGCGTTGGTGATTTCGCACAAGCAGTATTGAACGTAGTGAATGGGCCAAGGATTAGCGTGAGGCCGTCGACCGGTCAGCCTGGCGCGCATATTCAGATTAATGGTACTGGGTTCCTGCCCACAGATACGAGTTGCAGTGTTTCAGCCGTCGGGCTTGACGCTAATGGGCATGGCCCAATCTTGGGCGGTACGGCGGGTTGTGCAATAGCTGTTGGTAGCGGAGTCGTTAATGCAAGCTTCACGGTTGGAAACGTACTCCCCGGACAATACATTATCGAGGTTACGGGTTGTCTCGGAAACAATGGCTGCGTTCCAAGCGCGGGCGACTTCGCGCAAGCTATCCTCAACGTGGTAGGCGGTCCTAACATTGGTTTGAGGCCGTCGTCTGGTCCACCGGGTGCGCATGTTCTCGTTAATGGTACTGGGTTCCTGCCCACAGACACGAGCTGTACTATCTCAACTGTTGGGCTTGACGCCAACGGCCATAGTGCAATTGTGCCGGGTTCCGCGGGTTGTGCCATAAGGGTTGGTACAGGGCTCGTTAACGGTAGTTTCACGATCGGTAATGTGCTCCCCGGCCAATACGTAATCGAGATTACTGGATGCCTCGGCAACAACGGATGCACTCCAAGCGTCGGTGATTTTGCGCAGGCGGTGTTGAATGTGGTGGGTGGTCCTAGCATTAGTTTGAGGCCGTCGACTGGTTCGCCTGGTACGGATGTCATAGTCAACGGTACTGGCTTCCTCCCCACCGATACAAGTTGCACTGTCTCAACCGTCGGGCTTGACTCGAATGGTCATGGCGCAATCTTGCCCGGTTCAGCGAGCTGCACTATTCGCGTCGGTACTGGGCTCGTTAACGGTAGTTTCACGATTGGAAACGTACTCCCGGGGCAATACGTAATCGAGATTACGGGTTGTCTCGGAAACAACGGCTGCGCTCCGAGCATCGGCGACTTCGCGCAAGCCAATCTCAAAGTTGTGGGTGGGCCTAAGATTTCCTTGAGGCCCCTTTCGGGTGTGATTGGGTCGGAGATTGTGGTTAATGGTACTGGGTTCCTCCCAACGGACCAGTCATGCTCGGTCAGCAGCCCCAGCCTTCCCAACCCGATCCTTCCGGGATCGTCTGGGTGCGCTATCACCGTCGGAACGGGCAACGTTAACGCCAGCTTCATCATCGCGGCGGTTGCGCCGGGTCAGTATGTGATTGAAATCACGGGTTGCAACGGCAACAATGGGTGCGCTCCAAGCGTGGGAGACTTTGCTCAAGCCGTTCTGACCGTCATCCCTGGTGTGTCCGAAATCGATCTCTATCCAACCAACGCTACTACTGGTGCGACGGTTGTAGTGAGGGCGTATGGTCTGTCGACGTCAGATACGGGATGCATTATCTTAGCTTACAAGGGTGACATTACTCCGGCGGATCAGGATAATACGCTGATAACTTCCCCAACCTGCTCCATCACTGCCCCGCAGACCGCACAAGGCACCTTCGTGGTCAGCCCGTACGCCACTGAAGACATTCACTGGAACGTGACCGTAAAGGGAACACCCGCAAGCGACCTCCTATCCGCCTCACCAGGCCACCCGATCGGTGCACCGTTCGGCGTAACCGCCCAAATAACCGTCGTCCCAACATCCGGAACAATCAACTCAGTCTTCACCTACACCGGCACAGGTTTCGAGTCGGACGCCACCCGCTGCAATGCCACCGTAATCCCATCATTCAACGCCTCCACAGTCAAGCCGAGCTGCGCCCTTGACCCCTTCGGCCAAGTCTCGGGCTCCGTCGTCGTACCCTCAACAGCTATTGCGGGCACATACGCCATCGAGGTCGGAGATAACACGGGTTCGAATGCGTCCGCCGTCTTCACAGTAGGCTCACCATCCGCCCTGATACAATTGAATCCTGCCAGCGTAGAACAGGGTCTGGCGGTAGGGGTTGCAGGTGCCGGCTTCAACCCGCAGGACAGGTACTGCACTATAGACGCAAACTCAGGCGCGTTATTCGACTTAACCCATCCCGTAACCTGTACCATCGGTAGCGGATACGTTGCTGGGGCGTTCAATGTGGCTCCCAACGCGCCTGGGGGCTATTACCTGATCACGGTAACCGCGTGCAGCACCCCACCCACTGCACAGACAACTTCCAGTCCCCCAACCTGCACTGGCACTAGCCTTGACTTCGCTTCCAACTTCCTCGGCGTCACCCTCGCAAGCACAATCACAACGTACAGCACAACAACAAGTTCAGCTACCACAACCACCTCCCAGAGCTCTACAACAACCAGTGTCGCCACGACCTTCAGCTTCTCATCCACAACCGTCAGTACAACGGGCATATTCTTCACAACCTACACCCACTTCACCGTCAGCACCGTCTCCGGCCAGACCACCACCGTCATAACCTCAACCAGCTCTACAACCAACACGCAAACCACGGTCACTTACTCCACAACAACCCAATTCACAACCGTGCCATGCGGGCCTCTGCCCTGTGGCTTCCAAACTCAACCCACACCATTCAACCCCGTCCCCGGCATCGACGGCACCGGCCTCTTGGCGGCGTTACTGTTACTAATCCCGATGTTACTCAGGAGGTTGTTCACATGAAACCTGACAAGATGAGCAGATTGAATCCTCGAACCCTAGCCGTCGCCCTACTACTCATGGTCGGCATCCTAGCCGCCTTGATGGCTACTAGCTCCCCCGCGAACTTAGCGGTGGCTACGGGAACTTGCGGCATCAACGGCTGTGTCTCGACTCCTCCCCTAAGCTCCACTACCAGCTACCAATACACTGGCACCAGTGTCTCAACAGTATCATCTACGAGCACGACAGTATCCACCAGCATATCCAGCTCAACAACTTCAACAACCGCCACCACCACCTCCACGTTCTTCAGTTACACCAGCACCATCAGCACGACCCTAACCACCACAAGCTACTCCACAATCTACACCCGCACACAAACCAGCAGCAACACCGCCATCTCCACCGTCTCCTCCACCTCAACCAGCACCGCCACCTACACAAATCTCGTAACCCAGAAAGGTGTGACGGGCACGACGAACTGCCCGGTCAGCTACGTGACCAACGGTAACAGGCTTCAACCCTACGCCCAATTCCTCCGCAACTTCCGCAACAACCAAATCGAGAACACAACCGCCGGCCGCACCTTCCTAACCACCTTCAACGCCTGGTACTACAGCTGGGCCCCGTCGGCCACTTACTCCGCCGCAACAAACCCCTACGCATACACCGCCATCCAAACCACAGTCATCCCACTACTCGGCATACTATACGCCTCCTACTACACATACGGCTTCATAGCCCCAATCAGCACCGAAGCCGCCGCCATAACCGCCGGCCTAGTCGCCGCCTCCCTAATCGGCCTCGTATACGTCGCCCCAGTCGCATACATCACAACCCGACTAATCAAACGCCGCAACCTAACACACCTAACCCTCACCCCCTCAACCCTCTGGCTCACCGCCAGCACAATAATGATCGTCGCCGCCTACGCAACCGGCTCATTGAACCTACTCGCGTTCGCAACAACCAACCTCATCCTCTCAACCCTCAGCCTCGCAACCCTAACCGGCACCCGCGCCCTAACCTACATACAACTACCAACCGTCAACCCTGCGAACCTAACCCAACTCATCCACCGCACCACCCGAACATACCCATAAAACAACACGCGGCCCCCCAACGGCCGCAACCCCCCCATCTACCCGCCACCTTTTCCACGGTACAGATATATACCGCCTGGTAGCACAATCAACGCGTGACTACTATGTCTAGAACGGAGCAAGCCTACCAGATCGCGGTGAGGCTCACACAATCAGAGTATGGAAGAATAGAAGAAATGATTGACGCCGGCATCTTCAGAAGCGCAGCCGACTTCGCCAGGGAAGCGGTAAGGGACAAGTTGAGAGAAGCCGAACCAATCGCCCTTCGCGACACCTCGCGTCCCCACGCCGAGAAACTTATCGACGGCTACCTAACCAAGCACCCAGGCTCACACTTTGCTTCCGAAATAGCTGAAGAACTCGGCCTGGATCTCCGCACAACTCTAGAAGCAATCAAACGCATGATTGATTCCGGCAAGATTCACAAGTCAAAAGGCGAGACCTCATGACAACTCTCATCGGTGAGGGAGATGGCATCGTGGGCAAACGAATAATCTACCTCGCCAGAAAAATGTCCCAACCGAGGCTCGTCATGAAGAGCGGTCGACACAGAGGGTTAGAGGGAATCCTTTACGATGCTGAAACCTACATAGACGTAGCCGTCGAAAAATAACTTCGCCACATTATTCATCTCGATGCCGTTAAGAATCCAAACCCTGAAGACGCGAACACTCTCTGCACAGTAACATGTTTGCCCCAGAAAACTACACCCCCCCACCCCCACCAGTCGCAACAGCCCCCTTTCCACCTAGTGGAAAAACAGCAATCGCTCTCCCCCATGCGCTCACGCACAAACAATACAAACCCCCAAACCATCCGCCCCCCACGGCAACCATGCTCGAAATATCCGGAGATCTGTTGGAGGGTGGGGGCCAGATTGTTCGAACCACCATAGCCCTATCCGCCCTCACCGGAAAACCCGTCAAACTCACCAAGATCCGCGACAAGCGCCCCAACCCCGGCCTGCAGGCTCAGCACGTTGTCGCCGTGAAAGCCGTCGCCGCCATTTGCAACGCCGAAACCATGGGCCTAACCCCGGGTTCACGGGAACTAACCTTCAACCCCCAGGGTTACGTTGGGGGCCGGTTGAGTTTTGATGTGGGCACGGCCGGTAGCATTCCGTTGATTTTGCAAGCGCTCATGCCCGCGGCCGCCTACGCACCCACCCGGGTGAGCTTAGACCTGACGGGTGGAACGGATGTGCGGTGGAGCCCAACCATAGACTACGTTCGCCTAATCCAACTCCCCCTACTACAACACATGGGGTACCAGGCAACCATCCAAGTAGATCGCCGAGGTCACTATCCGAAAGGTGGGGGCCACGCAACCATTTTCATAGACCCACCCCGAACCCTCAAAGCCACCAACTTCATAGAAAGAGGAGAGCTGTTGGGAATCGAGGGAATCAGCCACTGCGTCCGACTCTCAAGCCACGTAGCCCAAAGACAAACGAACGCCGCGAAGGAAAGACTGAATTCAGAAGGTTTCACCCAGGTGAATATTGCCAACGAAACCTACCTCCCCAACCAAGATCCGCATATTGCACCTGGAAGCGGGGTTACGTTATTGGCGAAATTCGGTAACGGAGCGATAGTGGGTTCGGATAGCTTGGGAGAAAAGGGTAAACCGGCGGAAGCGGTGGGGGAGGAGGCCGCAACCAAATTGATTACGGAATTAGCTTCGAAAGCGCCCGTGGATCGGCATATGGGTGACATCCTAATCCCCTACATGGCAGTCGCCGAGGGCCGGTCGACAATTCAAGTTTCAGAAATCACAATGCACACCCTAACCAACATTAAGGTCGCCGAGATGATCGCCGAAATCAAATTCGAGGTCGAAGGGGAATGGCACCATCCCGGCAGAATAGCGGTGAATGGAATCGCGTTGAAACCTTAGCCCGGCGTTCAACGTAGAAATAAAATACCGGCCATCGAACCACGTCGGTGAGGAATCCGATATGATTGTGACGGCGGTAAAGGCAGTTGCAGTAATCTTACTCGGTTTCCTGTTCGCTTACATCTATGGTTTCATCGAGCACGGGTTCATACCTCCCGCCGACCATCTACGCCTAAGATTCTTCCACCACTTCGCCAAGTACCACCTCATAATGTTCGGCCTCTTCTCAGCATTACCCTTATCCGTTCTCGTATTCGAACCCAACCTCCTCGGAGTATGCCTCAGCTTCGGGCTGTGGATAATGGTGCCACTCGGGGAGGACATTTCCTGGTACCATTTCGCCGGAACCTGGCCTAAACCAGAAGACTGGACGTCGTGGGGCGGGGGATACCATATAAGAGAACGTTGGGTGCCGAGATGGTATCTCGTAAATTCTACTCTCGCAACCCTATTCTTCTCCCTATCCATCGCCCTCGCGCTTACAAGATAACTCACATCTACTAGGCAGATCTCTTCGTTCTCCCGGCCTTCAGCTAATCCAGAAGTTATGCCGGTGCGAGTTTCCCGAAGACGTACGGAAGCACTCCGCCGTCCCGATAGTATTGCACCTCGACCTGATTGTCCAGCCTGGCTGTGACTTCGAAGCTCGACTGCTTAGTTTTCTCCTTAGCGTTCACCGTTAACTGTGTTTTCGATCCCTTGATTTCGCTAACGCCCTTCACCTCGTAGACTTCGTCTCCTTGGAGCCCTAGCGTTTTCCAGCTTTCGCCTTTTTTGAATTCGAGTGGTAGTACGCCCATTGCGACGAGGTTGCTGCGGTGGATTCTTTCGAAGCTCTCCGCGATCACCGCCCTCACACCCAACAGCTTCGCGGCCTTTGCAGCCCAATCCCTAGAGCTACCCGCCCCATACTGTTTCCCTGCCAGAATTAGGAGCGGGGTCTGCTCGGCGATGTAGCGTGCGGCTGCGTCGTAAATCGTCATCACTTCCCCCGAAGGCTGATGCACAGTCCACCCGCCCTCTTTCCCCTGAGCGAGTATGTTCTTCAGACGTATGTTCGCGAACCCACCCCGCACCATAACCTCATGGTTCCCCCTCCTGCTACCATAACTGCTGAACATAGTTCTGGGAACGCCATTCTGTTGTAAGTAAAGCCCTGCGGGGCTATCGGGCGGAATCGTCCCAGCGGGTGATATGTGATCAGTTGTGACCTTATCTTCGAAGATTGCGAGCACGCGGGCCTTGGAAATGTCCGCAACCATTTCCTTTTCGTTCACGAACCATGGTGGTTCGCGGATGTAGGTTGATTTCGGATCCCAGACGTACGCATCGCCTGTGGGTGATTGAAGCGCATTCCACTTCTCGTCACCCACGAGGGCTGCGCCGTAGGTTCCCTTATAAAATTCTGGTGAGAGTGAGTTAGAGATTGTTTCCCGAATCTCTCTCATCGTAGGCCAAATATCTTTTAGAAATATCTCTCTCCCATCCTTGCCTGTGCCCATGGGTTCTTTGTAGAAATCAAAATCAATTCTGCCGACCAAGGCGTAGGCGACCACTAGCATGGGCGACATGAGGAAGGATGCTTTGGCGAGGGGGTGGATGCGTCCATCAAAGTTTCTGTTGCCACTCAACACCGCAACAGCGTACAAGTTTCTGTCCCGAATCTGTTTCTCAATTTCAGGGGCTAGGGGACCACTGTTCCCAATGCACGTAGTGCATCCGTAACCAACTATGTTGAATCCAAGCTTATCGAGGTCTTTGAGTAATCCGGATTTTGATAGGTAATCTGTGACAACTTTCGAGCCGGGTGCGAGGCTTCTCTTAACGAAACCCTTCGGACTGAGCCCCAGTTGAACTGCCTTCCTTGCCATCAGGCCGGCGCCGACCATGACTGTGGGGTTGGAGGTGTTTGTGCAGCTCGTTATTGCGGCGATAACAATCGAGCCATCACTCAACTGACTGGGGTTCGGTGTTCCATTTCCCTTAGGCGTATTGTGGAGGAGACTGAGTTGGTATCCGTCATCAGCGATCTTACCGGCGGTAGGCGGTGGAGGGCCGGTTCTCTTGTACTGTTCAAGAACGGTCGCGATTAGAGTTGGGGCAGATTTGAGGGGAACCCTTTCGTCCGGGTTCCTCGGACCCGCGATCGACGGTTCAATCTTGCTTAGGTCGATTGTGATAATTTTCGAGTAGTTCGCCTCCGAGCTATTCTCCTCCAAAAAGAGCCCCTGACTCCGGCAATACTCTTTCACGAATTTCGTGTGGTCGCTTCCTCTCCCGGTGTTGGTTAGGTAGGCGATTGTTTGTTCATCCACCGGCGAGAAACCGACAGTAGCACCGTACTCGGGGGACATGTTTCCCAATGTCGCCCGGTCAGGGACACTCAAGTCGCGGTATGCGTCACCGAAGTATTCAACGAACGCTCCTACCGGGTCCTCTTTTCGCAGAGCCTCTGTGACCGTTAGTACCAGGTCGGTTGGAGTTGCGCCTTCGGGAAGTTGGCCTGTAAGTTTGACGCCAATAACTTTCGGGATGGGCATGTAGTATGGCTCACCTAACATTACGGCCTCGGCCTCTATTCCACCAACGCCCCAGCCCAACACTCCAACTCCGTTAACCATCGTCGTATGCGAATCAGTTCCAACCAATGTGTCGGGGAACGCGGCTAAGGTTCCGTCGGATTCGTGAAGGGAAACTACTTTCGCCAAATACTCCAAGTTAACCTGATGGCAGATTCCTTTGCCTGGGGGGAAGATTCTCATGCCGGTAAATGATGACTGGGCCCACTTCAAGAGCGAATACCGTTCAGAATTTCTCTCATACTCTCGTTCCAAATTCATCGACAGAGCATTCGGGGTGCTCCAACTATCAACCTGAACCGAATGATCAATGATCAGATCGACCGGAACTTTCGAATTGACAGTTCTCGGATTCAGCTTCCTCCTCGCGAAATGCGCTTCGCATCGCCGCCAAATCAACAATGAGTGGGACGCCGGTGTAGTCCTGCAGAAGAACACGGTAAGGCATGAAAGGCAATTCTTCGCCGATGGTCTTCGGCCACTCAGCCAGCCTATACGCTGTCTCCTTGGCGCTCGCAACCTTCCCGGATGATCGAAGCGTGTTCTCAAGAAGAACCCTAATCGAGTAGGGTAGTTTTTCCAGATCGCAGCCTATCTCTTTCAATTTCTTGAGATTGAAATATTCGGCCCGGCCTTGAGGGGAATCGATTGGTGTCTTCACAAAATCGAAGTTTTCCTTCACAGAGAATCGTGATCAGCATCAAGAAACCCTGATATTTCTAGTTTAGTTTGAACCCTACAGCATCAAGTCGCTCACACTTGCGAAATGGTGCAAGATTCATGTGACTGAAAACGTTCATCCCATTCCAACTCTACTTCGCACAAGTCTTCTGATGCTCATCCAAGCAAGTTTCACACATAGTGTTTCCACACCTGGAGCAAGTTTTGAGCGGGGTTTCCAAAGGGCGGCCGCAAAAACCGCAGTATGTGCCAGCTAACAATTCTCCTTTCATCACCCCCGACTTTTCCGGCTTACCCAGATGATAGAGTCATCGATGGTGTTGCGGATTTCGAGGATTCTGTGAAAGGGAATCAGAGTTTCATCCGCCCCGGGAACTTCTTGAATGGTGAAGTAAGATTTACCCAGCCTCTTGATGCCCGACGCACGAAGAATCTTCACGTCCCCCGGTGCACCCCTATGCCGATAGGTAATCATGTAGTCCTCAGGTTTCTCCTCGGCATCCCAGCGAAGTCGGTTGAGAACATTCTTGAGAGGATGAACCACGGTTTTTCCTCTGATATGTCTGTGACTGGGTTTTGGAGTACTAAGCCCTTATTAGAGCGTCTGCGACGGTTTTCGTCAATTGGGTGTATCAATTGAGCGAATACTACTTACCCGGCGCGACAACCGTCGGCGTAGTTTGTAAGGACGGCGTGATCCTCGCCGCCGAACGCAGAGTCACGTACGGTTACTTCGTCATGAGCAAGAGTGGAAAGAAGGTTTTCAAGATCGCTGATAAAATAGGCGCCGCTTGCGCCGGCATAGTAGCCGACATGCAAATCCTCACACGCGAAGTCGGAGCCTACCTAAACCTATACTCGTTCGAGCGTGAGCAAAGCATCACCGTCCGAACCGTCGGCCAAACTGATGGGCAGCATGCTCTTCGAACGCCGATACTTCCCATACATCGCACAAACGATCGTCGGCGGCATGGACGAAGCCGGGCCGAGATTATTCGTCTTAGACCCCTTAGGTTCAGTGATTGAGGACAAGTTCACCGCGATCGGCTCGGGGTCGGAGATTGCAATGGGTCTCCTCGAAACAGACTTCAAAGAAGGCATGGCGGTTGAAGACGCCAAAGGCTTGGTTCGTAAGGCCGTGAAAGCCGCCTCAGCGAGAGACATCGGCAGCGGGGAAGGACTCGACATGCTCATCATAACCAGCAGCGGAATACGCGAAGAACACGAAGCGTCCCTGAAGTAGACCCGGTTTCTATCCGTTTAATTGCAGGATTCCGCTAGCGCGCAGCGAACGCTTATGCTGTCAAAGGCCGACATGCACCAAATTCAAGCGGAACTATTATCCTACGACAAGGCACGGGAAGAACTCCAGACCCTAACCAGAAGCACAACGAGGTTGTGCAGCTGGGCAATCATACAGGTTCACCGCGGAAACCTATCGCAAGCGAGTAAGACAATAACCGAAGCCAAGCAATCCCTCGACGACCTTCAAACTCTCCTCTCCGCACACTCCGAACTCCCACAATTCGGGCAGGTGCTTGTTGCCTTCCAAGAATACGCAGAAGCCAAACTTCTCTTTCAACTGAAGAAAAGCGGGGCGATTGCTTCCTTGAAGGAGGTTGGGACGGGCAGCACAGCCTACCTCCTCGGCATGCTCGACTTCATTGGGGAGATGCGGAGGCTGATTCTGGACTCGTTGCGGCGGGGGGAAGCCGAGGAAGCGCAGAAGCTCCTCTCAACCATGGAAGGCCTCTACGAAGACCTCATGTCCTTGGACCGAACCTCGATTCTTCCAAACTTTCGCCACAAACTTGACGCGTCCCGAAGAATCTTGGAATCCACCCGCGGCGACGTAGCAACCGATCTTCGCCGAGTCTCATTGGAACGTGCACTGAGAAGTGTAGAACGGAAGCTCGGGGCTAATTCCAAGCAACTAAAAAGCGGCCGACATGCGAATTAGGATACCGAAGGAAATTTCCCCGAAAAAAGCAGCGGCAATGCAAGAAAGGCTTGCGCCACAGGTCGAAGAAACAAGCGACCTTCCAACAAAACTGACTTCTCTGGTCGGCTGTGACGCAACCTACTTCAACGGAACAACCGTAGCCGCAGCGGTGCTGACGGATTACAACACCCTCCAACCTCTAAGAATCAAAACCATCAAGGAGCGCACCAGGTTCCCATACATCCCAGGGCTTCTCGCGTTCAGGGAAGGGCCCTGGTGCTCCGAGCCATTCACAACCTGAGGGCTAGCTCCTTCGTGTGCATGGTGGATGCTCATGGGTGCGCTCACCCGAGGAAGTTTGGTTTAGCCTGTTTCGTTGGCCTAGCTCTGGACCGCCCTACCATTGGTGTGGCGAAGAATCTACTTTATGGTTCAGTGGAAGGGAATCGTGTGTTGGATGAGCGTGGTCGCCTGATAGCTGAGAGTATGGTTCTGCCGGGGAGTGGGAAGACCATCTATGTCAGTGTGGGGCACAAGATATCCTTGAAAGACGTGGTTAAGCTTGTCAAGCACTGCCTCACATCACATGGTCCGGTCCCGATCAGGTTAGCTCATGAAGAGGTAACGAAGGAAAAATGGCGAATCAAGAAATCAAACCAAGCCTCCTCATAACCCTCTACAAGCTCATAGAGGTAGGCGCTTACCCGGATGAAGTAATCTTCACCACCACCGAACTCGCGAAACTTCTAAGCGTGTCCCAGCAAACAGCATCCCGGCACCTTATCGAACTGGAGAAGATGGGGCTCATTCACAGAGTAAGGCTGGGCCGCCGTGAATCAATAAAAATCACGCCGACCGGTGTCAAGCATCTCGATAACATGTTCCTGACGCTCAAACGGGCGTTTGAGATGAAGAAGACTGAACTGGTCTTTGAAGGGACTCTGTTCTCTGGTCTCGGAGAGGGGGCTTATTACGTGAACCAAGAGGGGTACAGGAAGCAGTTTGTTGCGAAGCTAGGTTTCGAACCCTACCCCGGCACCTTGAACCTTAGAGTGCGGAAAGAGTACCAGGAGGAAGTGCGGATGCTTGAGGCCTCGCCTTTCATACTTATCGAGGGATTTACGGATGGCAACAGGAGTTTTGGCCCCGCTAAGTGTTTTCATGGAAGGGTCGCGGACAAAATTCCCTGCGCCCTAATCTCCCCCGTCCGAACGCACTACCAGGGTGATGTGGTTGAGATTATTTCAAGTGAGTATTTGAGGAAGGCGCTTCGAATTAAGGACGGGGACGCTGTGAAGGTGAGGGCGTTTAGCTCAGTTCCTCAGAAAGCTTCTGCCTCAACAAACTAGAACTCGCATACTTCTCATTGTCAAACCGCGACAACCTAACCACCTTAATCCCCAACCGATGCCGCTGAATAATTTCAACAACCGTCTTTTCCAGATTTTCCTGATCGTAGCCAAAGGCTACCATATCCGGTTTCACCTCACCTAAGACTTGTTCAAAGCCGAAGCCAACATCTTCGTACCCCAAGATGGCTACGTCCACGGGTTTCAGCCCCTCGACAAGAGCACGCCGATCCTCTTCCGGCACCACCGGTTTCCGCCCCTTCAACGTCTCGACCGTAATGTCAGTAGCAACAACCACGACAAGAACATCACCGAGCGACTTCGCCTCCGTGAGTGCCGCCAAGTGCCCTACGTGAAGAACATCATATACGCCACCCGCCAACACGACTTTGATTAGCTTGCGGCCTTCTTCGGATAACGTGTAGCGAGTTTCAGAACCGTTCCGGTGCTGTAGCAGATATTTTGAGGATATTAGATCCGCAAGGGTGTCGTGTTTGATGGTGTCGCGGAAGGTCTTTGCGGTGAAGGGGCCGTGCTGGAGTTGTAGGAGGTACGCGGTTTTGATGAGAGTTCTGTCGTCTAGGTCCATTCTTAACCCACTGGACGGTTTTTCGTTCTTTCTGAGAAAGGCATTCTCATCACTAAATGCCTTACTGCTCAATTCGAGGTTGCGTCAACTCTAGAAATTTCAGCGCATCGAGCAAACCTTCAGCGTAAGCGACTGACGCGAGGGAAGTGGTCGCACGTCCTTGGCCTAGGTAGTGGCGTGCGTCTTGCAGGTACCGCCGAACGGCATCGGTGACTCTGTCAATGTTCGCTGTTGTGGCGAGGGTGGCGGTCTTCGTTGTGGAGATTTTCTCGAACTCCGCCGTAAGATTCTCAATATACCTACGGGCCCTGCTAGCTGGATCCTCATTGATTGAACTCAATGTTCTTGATTCACCAACTCTTTTCGGGCGCCACAGAACACCTGTAGCGCTTCTGCTTCAACGAAGTGTAGGGTGCTTGGGAAGATGAGGCAGTGCGGAGGTTTGCCGAAATCAAACCGCATCAGTTCGGAGATGGTTGAGGCGTGAACGATCATGTCTGGTGCTTCCAACCTGGCTATGCCCACAGCCAACGTTTCCGGACTCAAGACAGGGTTGGGGGTGGGGTGGTGGTTGTGGTGGTGGGCTGCGAGGGATAGTAACCCCTCGAGCGCTTTAGGAATTGTAACGTGCTGTTTAGTCTCAACGTTCACCTCGAGAAGTACGAGGGAGTGTAAACCTGCCTCCATATTCCCCCTGAGAGCCGCGTGCACGCTCTCAGGGAGAGCCTCCCCCGCCATGACAGGGACGGTGATGGTCCTGCCGAACTTGTAGGACTGCAGACCAGTCACCCCCGCTGGCCGCCGAACCTACCGAGGCTCCGTGGATGATTCGAGTTTGAATCCCAGCCCTGTGAGCCCGCAGGCGTAAGTCAACGTGAGTTGTGGCAACCATCGGGTCGCCGGAGACGAGAAACGCAACCTTTTCCGCCTTGGCTTTAGAGAGGATCTTTTCTTCAGCTTTTTCCTCGACGTCCTCGCGGGAGAGAATTTCAACGGGTTTGCCGATAACTCTTACCAGCTCTTCAATTCTAAACCCAGGCATGACACTGGTGTAGAGTTCCAAGAAAACTCGATCACACGCTCTC
The DNA here is from genome assembly GCA_963733055.1 of Candidatus Bathyarchaeota archaeon. GTDB lineage: Archaea > Thermoproteota > Bathyarchaeia > 40CM-2-53-6 > 40CM-2-53-6 > FEN-987. The sequence goes on along the minus strand of CAVTBR010000001.1, from coordinate 570,744 downwards.
GCTTCTGCTTGACCGCGCAACGAGAGGCCTTGTTCATCGTAAAGTCCTAAACCTATGAAGATTAACTGCCCCATGGCTCAACTTGTCCTCGCCGTCACTAGTCGCCAAGAATACTTTAATTCGCGAGCAAACTTTCACAGGCTTTCAGCGGGTCCGTAGCTCAGCCAGGTAGAGCGGCGGACGAAATTTCAGCTTTGGCCGAAGCTCTTAACCGACTTGGGGATACCCGAAGGTCGAGAGCCACAAAACATAGCAAGGTGGCCGGCAAGGTTCAAATCCCTCCGGACCCGCCACAACTAATGCATAGTTACTACTTTGTTTCGTACGTTGGGATGCGAGTCGAGAAAAATGTCTAATGCCAGTTCTCCGAGTAGATACTCATTGCGGACTTGGTGGTTTGTTCAATGGATAACCCCTCGATCATTCATATCAGAGTTACCGGAGTGTCGACGCTAGGAGAGGTAATGGGGAAATCTGCGCTTGTTAGTCTGAATAGCGGAAGTACTGTAGGCGATCTCATCGACAAACTTGAAGAAGAATTCGGTTCAACCTACAGAAAGAGGACGAGGGAGGGACTAAAAGACACCATAAGAAGGCTGTACACTCTGAGCATCAATGGTAAGCTACCTACGCCAATACGGAACTTTGACGAAGCCCTCAGCGAGGGCGATGATATAGTGTTCTTCCAATGGACGGGTGCCTAGGTACCAGCAGAGGAAAACCCGAATGGAAGAGGAGTTTGAGATTACCGTCAAAGAACTCAAACGCTTACTCGACAGCGAAACCCAGATACGCTTAGTTGACGTGAGGGAACAATACGAATACGATTTCTGCCACATAGAAGGGAGCACGTTGATTCCCCTGAGCCAATTTTGGAGGGGTGTGAACGATCTTAACCCAGAGAACGAGTACGTTTTCTACTGCCACGTTGGAGAAAGAAGTGCATGGGTGGTCAACCTCCTTCGTCAGCGTGGGTTCAAGAAAGTGAAGAACCTCAAAGGGGGCATCGATCAGTGGGCAATCGAGATAGACCCCGCGACTCGACGATATTAGAATCCCAACTCGTAATCTCATCTTCGAGATTAATATGAGTGAACTCGGGTCATGCAGCAAGGGTTGTTCTGTGCAGGTTGCTAAGAAACTCGACGTTTCGGGTCGGAGGCTGTGCAACTGCCCTGAGAATCATCTCAACTGTATGACAGCGAAGGAATGGATTAAGGCTCAGATAGGCGTCTGGGAAGTTTTCTACGAAGGGCGTGATGTCCGAGACAAAGAAATCCATCCGGCCGTAATGCCAATCGGTCTCGCTCGGAAGGTCATCGAGCTGTATACGCATAGGGGGGAGTTGGTTCTAGATCCGTTCGATGGGATCGGGACAACTCTCGTTGCCTGCGGTGACCTTGAAAGAAACGGTGTCGGTTTCGACATATCTCCCGCATACTGTCACGTAGCTGAGCAACGCCTCGCTAAGAACAAGTTCGACAGCGGTACAAAACAGATAGTGGTCTGTGACGACGCTAGAAGCATTTCGCGATATTTGGAACCCGAATCATTTAGCCTAATTTTCACCTCGCCCCCCTACGCAAACCTCCTAAACCGAGCCCGACTCAACAAGAGTAGACGCGGCGACTCTAGGCGAAACAAGCAGTTCCTAAAGGTTGAGCAGTACAGTCAAGATCCAAGAGACCTAGGAACGCTTGAGGTCGAACGCTATTCGGAAGAAGTGAAGGAGATCTATGCAAAACTTCTTCCTCTGCTAAAGCCGCGCGGCCACGCTATTATCAATGTTCCAGATATGTGGTGGAAAAACGAGAGGTACGGAAAGAGGATTCCAATCCACATCAACATTTACCGATCCCTTATCGAAGTAGGTTACGAGTTACGTAATACGATCATTTGGGACAGAACGAACATAGTGAACAAAGTCGGAATATTTGGTTGGCCGTCCAACTACATCACTATGGGAACAACGTTCGAATATTTACTTGATTTTTGGAAGCCCCCGACCAAAGGGCACGAAGACGCAAAGTCGCAAGGACTAAGTAACTAGGACACGAGAACTCTTCTGAGGCTTCGGTTTGAAGCTCTTAATCGCTGATACGCTCCCACCATCACACGTTGATACATTGCGCAAGATTGTGGGTGAGGTTGAATACGACCCCGATTTGACGGAGGACTCGGTGGTGGATCGCATAAAAGGGGTCAAGATTCTGGTTGTAAGAGGGACGAGGGTTCGAGCGCAGGCGATTGAAGCGGGAGAAGACCTCGAACTTATTGTGAGGGCCGGAGCGGGGACAGAAAATGTCGATATGGCCGCGGCTTCGGCAAGGGGAGTTTACGTAACCAATTGTCCTGACAAGAACGCGGCCGCGGTGGCCGAACTCACCTTTGGCCTATTACTTGCGGTCGATCGAAGAATCCCCGAGCAGAACGCGGCTTTGCAGGAACGAAAATGGAACAAGTCCGTCTTCCAGCACGCAGACGGTCTCAAGAGAAGAGTCTTCGGAGTCGTGGGGGTGGGTTCCATCGGGCGTGAAGTAATCAAACGCGCCAAGTCTTTTGACATGCACGTGGTCGCATGGTCCCGAAGCCTCACAGACAAAAAAGCAGCTAAACTCGGCATCACCCGCGCATCCTCAATCGATGAACTCATAGAAAGATCCGACATAATCTCCCTGCACGTCGCCCTCACCCCCGAAACGAAACACCTAATCTCAGCCAAACTAATCGCGCGAATGAAGCAAGGAACCATAATTGTCAACACATCTAGGGGCGCCGTCATCGATACTGTCGCATTGGCCGAAGCTCTCAAAAACGGCCGAATCCGAGCCGGCCTTGATGTCTTCGAAACAGAACCTAAGGAGGGGCAGGGGAATTTCGTTGACGTGTTGGCGGGCGTACCAAACTGGGTGGGGACTCACCACATTGGAGCCTCAACAATGCAAGCGCAAAGAGCAACCGCGGACGAAACAATCCGAATAATCGAACACTACCTAAGGACTGGGGATGTGGAGAACTGCGTGAACTTCGCACAGGGAACTTCAGCACTATACGAACTAATAATTCGCCACTACGACAGAATCGGCGTGCTTACCAGAATTCTAACGGACCTTAGAGAATCAAAAATCAGCGTACACGAAGTTCATAATGTAAATTTCGAAGGGGCGAACGCAGCGGTGGCACACATTCAAATTGACACATATCCAACCAACCAAGTGATCGACAGCATCTCAAGCCGAAAAACAGAGATCATCAGTCTAAGGATTGTGAAGCTTCAGCCTAACCTGAGAGAGGCTCCAATCACCGACGCCTGATAGAATCTGCGTACAAAGATGGTTATCTTCCATGTTCATTATCAAGCGCTCTACCCTGGACTCACCTGACAAGCTGTGATTGAATTTTGACAAGAGCATGGCGAGTTGTAGACAAGGGGATTAATGGCAAGCCTTTCCTTTGGAAAAAACGAGCGACGAGCAAGTATGTTATGATTGATATTTTCGCTGCTCGGCCAAATCGTTGTTATGCGGTTCTCGCATTTGAAACCAATCCGATTTCGAGCGATGATTTGAGGGGAAAGCTCGTTGGAATGGGCTGTGCCAAAGGACCGAGGGATTGGATTGGTGCATATGAAAGAGCCAGGCGGGTTGCTGATCGTTACATGGATAGACACTCCGCTTAGCGTCCATACCCGCATGGAGGGTGGAGTTGGTCGCTCAAGTGGAAATGCGGAACCTTCTCCGACGGAGACGTCTTCTCCAAGCCACGCTATATACTCGGTTAGACGCAGTCCTCTTTCAGTAGGATTTGTTGGAGGTGAGTTGAGATGGCGAAGAAACGCAAAGTTAAGATGAGTTTAGGTAAGGAGCACGACAAGAACGTTAGACAAGAGGAAATGGTAGCATAAGGCTGCCTGACCCGATGTCGGTTCGTTCACCTGTTTTTTGATTTTAGAGTCTTAGGTCAGCTGGAAGGTTAGCGGTTAGGTTATGATGGTTACCGTGCCGTTGTGTAAGTCGTAATACGCTCCAACCAATTTGATTTCGCCGTTCTCTAGGGCGTGGGATATTATTTGACTCGATGATTGGAGGTATGCGGCTTCCAACATAACGTTTGCCCGGATCGAATTGTCAATCAGGTCGCCCGATTCCGACTGAGCTTCCATCACTGCTGGTTTGATAGCTTCAACTAGCGTCTCGATCTGCCCATCCGCGTGACCATTGCTCTGAAGAACTTCGATAGTTGCAATTACGGCGCCGCAGCTTTGATGGCCCAATACCATCATTAGCTTCGCTCCATGCTCGACTGCGTACTCAAGACTGCCTATGACGACGTTATCGATCACTTGGCCAGCGGTTCGAGCGACGTAGAGGTCCCCTAATCCCTGATCGAAGACAAGTTCGGGGGGCACGCGAGAGTCTATGCATCCAAGGATTGCGGCCCATGGATGTTGGCCCTGAGCAACTTCGGCCTGCCGTTCGGCAGATTGATTCGGATGAATTGGAGCACCCTGCGCGTAACGCGTGTTTCCAGCCATTAGAGCGTTCAAAGCGTCGTCGGGTGTGGTGACGACAGGTCCGGAGGGGGGAAGGGTTTGTGATAGAACTAGGCTATTGGTTGCGTATCCTAGAACGAAGCCGCCAGCCGCAAAAGCTGAAGTAGAAACGAATTGCCTTCTGAGACTTTAACCATAGACCAATCTGGAGAGTTCAATTATGTTTCGAGTTGAAAAGACTTTGGCCCACGCCTAGCGGCTTGTGTCACTTGCGTCTTTGTTTGGGACGGATGCGTCTGTGCTTGGTCGTTCTTGTTAGTCGCCTGTGCCAATACAGGTTTGAGATCAGAATAACGAGCACAGCGACTGCAAGCACGGTCAGAAGCGTTGTGATGTTCTGTCTGAGGGGTATGAGTGGTTGAAGTTGACTAAGAGCCGAGTTGGCATAAGATAGGGCGTTGTCGATCTGTCCTTTCGCTACCGTGTACCAGCCAAGGTTGAAGCTTTCTTGAGCGAGGGTCGCGAGTTCCGTAGCTTGGTTATACGAATATGTGATATTCTGGGGGAAGGTGGTTGTGTCGTTTCCGGTCAGCTGGCCTACTTGCTCAAGGATCCGCGCCGTTTCATTAGACGTAGAGTTGAACGTTAGATAGCTGTCTATGGCGAAGGCTCCGAATGCTATGTCGCCGCCGTACCTTGGTTCGAAGCCTATGTTTGGCCACCAGCTCCACGCCATCTTCATGGCTGTCGGGCCGCGGTTCGCCATTTCATAATCAATCTGGTTGAAGTCTACGTTGAAGGTTTTTTCGAACCATGTGAGTTGATGGTCTCGAATTGAGGACTGGTTCATTTTGCCTTGGTTGACGAAGGATACGATCCCCGCCTTCTCAACCTCGCGCATATCTGGTTGGTAGTATTGCGGGTAGAGGCCCCACCAGCTTGAGAGGGGATACTTGATGATCGCTAAGGCTTGAAGCGGAATGAGGGTGCTGTCGGGGTATCTCATTCGGTACAGCCAGTCAGCCGCGAGCAAAGCTGAACCTGCATAACTATTGTTGGACGCGATTCTTGAGAGCATTAGCAGTGCCGGTATCGCGTACCCCGCACTCCATAACGATTCGGCGACTCGCCAGCCAAACTGATGTTTCGCCGTTTGGTACCCATAAAAGAAGCCGCCCACTGCCATACTATCATTTGCAAATGTGTGGTTGCCCCAGATTGTGTTGGTGTCTGTAACCTGAAAACTCAGAAGCCAATCAGCATATTTCTCAGCAGCTTCCAAGTATCTTGAGTCTCCAGTAATGCGGTAGAGCTGGGTCCAGGCTAGTATCGTGAAGCCGGCGTGGTTCGTGGAAACAGAGTTGGAGTAATGTGTTTCATTCCACTCGTACGGGAGTGCACCATAAACCGGTGTATTCCCCCACTCTGGGCCGATGAATTGTCTTGACAACATGTACTGACCAGCAGCTTGAGCTGAGTTGAGATAGGTCTGGTTTCCAGTTAGCAGATACAGTTCCGCGAGAACCCAGGCTGATTCAGTTGTTTCGTACATTCTCGGTTTCCAACCTACCGCCCAATAATATTGAGTAACAGGAAAAGCGCCGGCGTACGCTCCGTTGTGAATCTGTGTTCCTACCAGCCAACTCCCGTACCGGTTGAGCATGGTGAGCGCGGTTTGGTCGTGCGTGAAACGGTAATATGCAATGAGAGTTATGGCGATCGGGTTTCCGTGTTCAGCGGCGGGATAGATTGCTTGCAATTTTGTCTCATCGGTTTGACTTCCGTAATTGCCGTTAACCCCAGGGGTGACGCTCGCCTGCTCGGCCCAGAATCCAGAATTATTCACTGTGATGTTCTTCCCAGTGCCGAGTAGGGCGCGAGCTGGGGTTGTGGTCCTGGGCCCGGGTATTTGGGAGCCTAGAAAGTAACCGTAGTAAACGTTGAAGATTTCCAAGTACTTCGGATTCCCTGTTTCTAGGTAAGCGTCGAGTGCGGCGTTGGCTCCCTCGCCAGCGTCATGCCCTCCGATTAGGTACGCTAACTTTTGGCGTTCTCCACCTGCGATGTTCCCGACTCCAGCAGTTATGGTTCCGTTCTCAAAGAAGTACGGGTCCAGGCCCCACGCGCTTTCGTTTCTGTATGGTATTCCCCAAGAATCGTTGAGTGGTGTGATCTGAAACGACGCGATCCAGTCGGCGGCTTCCAATCCGAGCTTCACGTACCGTGTCTCTGATTCAGATGATTGAGTTGATAGAGCGGGGGCAACAAGAGCTTGGTTCACCAAGATCGCGATCAGAATCAGGACGCAGAGGTAATGGATCAGAGAATTCAGGGTGGTAATTGGATGGCGTGGCCTTCCTCTAACCTGCATCAGTTCCGTTGGTGAATCACGAGAATTCTCTTGGGACATGGGGGAAACTGCCTGACCTCTCTAATTCGGTTCGTCCGAGCTCTTTCAATCTTCTCGTCTTTGTGTCTTTAGAGAGGATTCAAGTCAACGCCAAGACAGTGCAGGGTCGGAAGGTAGAGGTGCTCTGGGACGCAAAGGCTTACAGCTCAACTGGCCGTAATGTTCGTTGAGTTGCTATGAGTCAACAGAGTAAGTCGCCGCGGGATTCGTATGTTAGTGTGACGAGGATTATGTTACCGATGGATGCTAACACGATGGGTAACGTGTTTGGCGGAAGAATTCTCAGTCTGATTGAGGAGACCGCGTGGTTATCCGCAATTAAACACGCCCGCTGTAACCTCGTAACCGCCTCGATAGATCGAATGGACTTCCTAGCTCCCGCCTACATCGGAGATATGCTTCGCTTCGAATCCTCAGTCAACTACGTTCACAAAACCTCAATGGAGCTAGGAGTTCGGGTAGAGGCTGAAAACCCGCTCACTGCCGAGGTGAGGCACGCCGGCACATGTTTCCTGACCTACGTCGGTCTCGGGAAAGACGGCAAACCAATGGTCCTCCCCGCACTGGTACCGGAAACTGAGGAGGAGAAAAGGAGATGGAACGAGGGTGAAGAGAGACACAAGGAGAGACTTCAGAAGGCCGGCAAACCGCACTAGCCTCGATTCGTGTTTATGGAAAGGTCATTGGGGTTGGGTGGCGTTGCAGTGAGGGCAGATGCTCGTCCCACTAGGAAGTGATGCGCCGCATTGAATACAGTAACGTGGTTTCGGTGCATCCGCCGCAGGTGGAACGGGTGGTTTCCATTCTGATCTTTCGAGCTCTTGGCGGGTCTGAATGGTTTTCATTAGGTCTCCTCGGGTCACTATGCCCAGTAACTGTCCGTTCTCTGTAACTAGAAGCCTACCAACCTTCTCCCGTGCCATCTTCTGTATTGCATCCAAAGCTGATAGGTTAGGTGGAGCGGTCACGGTGCGTTCGATGGGTATCATAGCCTGCGCAACGGTCTGAGAGCCTCTCACTTCTTTCGGAACTGCGCGCACGCTCTGCAACGTAATCAAGCCCAGTAGCCGTCCATCGCTAACGACGGGGTAGCCACCGTGGGGGTGAACTAGGAAATAGTCGGAAACCACTTGCTGAACCGTAATGTTCGGCGGCACCGTGAAGACATTCTTTGTCATTATGTTCCCTAGAGTTACTCCGGTGAGCGTTTCACCGACAAGCGTCTGCCTAAGACTGGTCTCCGCCCCAGACCTGATGAACCAACCCAAAACTACAATCCAGATTCCGTCAACGAAATCCCCAACAATTATCGCCACGAAACCACCAAGCATCATGAGCAGCGAAAGTGCTTCGCTTACTCGCGTCGCTGTCCGTGTTGCACTGATCAGGTTGTTCGAGTGTTTCCAGAGGCTCCCGCGGAAGATGCGTCCTCCGTCAAGCGGGAAGGCGGGTAACAGGTTGAACGCGCCCAGTACCGCGTTGATCAAAGCGCCATATCCAACCGTGGCCGTTATGACAATGGGAAGATGAGTCATTTGGCCCAAATACCAAACCGCACCGAGAACACCAGCGATGAGGAAACTCATCAAGGGCCCGGCAGCCGCCATGCGAACCTCAAGCCCAGGATCCTTGGGTTCCTCTGTCATCTCAGAAACCCCTCCAAAGAAGAATAGTGTTATTCTAGCGATGGGCAGCCCGTTCTTCTTTGCAATATACGAGTGCGAAAGCTCATGGACCAAAACGGAAACGAACAAGACGATGGCCGACGCGATGCCAATTGTCCAGTAGGTCAATTCGCTGAGACCGGGATATTGATGGGGCATGTAGCCGTATGCAAGGGACCACGCTATGAGAAGGAAAACGACCCAGAGAGTGTAGTGGATACGCACCGGTATCCCCATGATTTTGCCGAGTCTAATTGACATTGTTTATTGCGCGTTCATCAAGAGGCGAGGCCTTGCAGAAAAGGACTCTTATTTTTCAACATAAAACGCGGTTAGGTTCTCGATTCAGGTTAGGAGCACTTTCATTTTGACGATACAACGTCGTTGAGTGTTTTCAGCATTAGATCAATGTCGCTCATTTCTATGTAACCCATATTCCCGATTCTGAAGGTTTTCTTCTTTAGTGGTCCGTAACCTTCCGCTAATTCGAATCCATTTTGACGCATCTTTTCGTAGATGAGTCCGCCTTCGAGTCCTGCGGGTGCGTTGATGCAATTCACAGTTGGGCTCTCGGAACCTTTCTTCGGGAATGTTGACAGGCCGATTTTTTCGATACCTTGTCTAATCCTTAGGTTTCGTTGTTTGTAGAGGTCGAAGTACCATTGCTTTCCGCCCTTCTTTTGGATCATTTTCAAAGCAGTATTGAGGCCCGCGACCTGCGGAATCACTGACGTAACCGGTGTCCCGTGACCTTTCTTCTGGTCTTCCTCCCAAACTTTGAAGTCAAAATACCATCCCTTGTTCGTGGCGGAGGCGGAGAGGTCCAGCGCCTGTTCGCTTACGCTGCCCATCCCCAGACCTGGGGGGACGCCGAAGCATTTCTGTGAGCTTGAGAAGCAAACATCGATTCCTAATTCATCTACGTTGAAGTCGGTGCCGCCCATTGAACTGACCGCGTCCACGAACAGGAGTTTTCCGTGTTTCTTGACGATGGCGGCGAGTTCTTTTAGTGGATTGATGAGACCGACGCTCGTCTCATTGTGAGTGAGGGCTACAGCTTCAACATCAGGGTTCTTCTTCAAGACCTCATCCAACTCCCCAACTGAGATAGGTTGGCCGAGGGGTGGGGCTAGCTTCACGAGCGCTACTGCATTTGATTCTGCGACTTCGGCGAAGCGTTCTCCGAAACTGCCGTTTATGCAGCACAGCATCTTCTTCCTGACACAGTTCCTTACCGATGCCTCCATGAAACCTGTCCCAGTGCTGCTGAAGAGGAAGATCTCGTTCTTCGTTGAAATGAAATCCTGTAGAAGTCGAACTGTCTCGTAATGGAGGGCGAGGTACTCTTTACTACGATGGCTTACCATCTGCCGCCCCATAGCTTCAAGCACTTCAGGATAGCAGGCCACCGGCCCAACAGTGAAGAGCTTCACCGAACCACACCACGTGTTGAGGTCTTTCAACTCGAAGATAAAAGATTGGAGTCGAAAACTCAAGAGCGGAGAAGCACAAACGAAACAGTCAGAAATGTAATGCAGACCGCTCATCTTCCTCGGCAGTTAAATTCAGCTATCGATAATCTTGGTTGATCACATTTGACTGCTGATGGAGCTAAGGTGTCAGATCACTTAGCTAATGAAAGAACGTATCTTGCGTGGGTTAGGACTGGAATTGCTATCATCGCATTGGGTTTTGTTGTTGCGAGGTTTGGCCTGTTCCTTAGGGAAATCAGCCCTCTCGCCTCGTCGGTACCGTCGATTCACTTCTCATCAATTCTTGGAGTAGCTTTGGTTCTGGTTGGAGGGTTTATGGAGCTTCTGGCTTTGAAGAGATTCGTGAAGAATCAGGAAAGAATTCGAATTGGCATGTATGAGCCAACTGCGGTCGTTGAAATGATATTCAGCGTCGCCATTTTCACATTCGCGATTCTGATCGTCGGGTATCTCCTCTTGACTTCATGATTCAGGCTGAGGGAGAGATTCGGCGGTCCGAGAGTAATATTGGTCGAACGCGATGCAAAGCACGAACACGCCTGACTACGCCCACCTGGGCGTTGATGAAACGTTCGCCCAGTTGAAGTCTTCAATCAATGGCCTTGCCAATTCTGAAGCAGAACTACGAATCCAAAGGTTCGGTTTCAATGAAGTCGCCGAGAAAAAGCGTAGTCCGGTAGTTGAATTCCTATCACGGTACTGGGGGCCGATGCCTTGGCTCTTAGAACTGACAATCCTTCTCTCATATCTGATAGGCGACTACTTGGAAGTTGGTATAATCTTCAGCCTTTTGACAATCAACGTCATCATCGGTTACCATCATTCTCGAAGTTCTCAGAAGGCGTTGGAATTCTTGAAGAAACGCCTCGCACCCAAAGCCAAGGCCCTGAGAGAAGGCAAGTGGACGATCATGGATGCAAAGGAACTTGTGCCCGGGGATATCGTGCAGCTTGGTTTGGGAGACCTTGTTCCAGCTGATGTCAAGATTGTTGACGGAGGATTATCCGTCGATCAGTCCGCCTTGACGGGTGAATCGCTTCCGGTAAGCGTCGGCCAAGTGGCCGTTGTGTATTCGAGTTCAATTGTGAAGCGAGGGGAAGCTAAGGCCCTGGTGTTCAATACTGGACCGAACACTTTCTTCGGTAAAACTGCTGAACTCGTGCGAATCGCGAAGCCGACGTCTCATCAACAGCAGATCATGTCAGCAATCATCAAGTATTCTATGTACGTCGCTATCGCAGCTCTAGCACTCGTGCTTGTAGAGGCCACACTTACTCAAGCCTTAGATCCACTCAACATCGTAAGATTCGCACTCATTTTCCTGATGGGAGCAGTTCCCGTTGCTCTCCCAGCGGTCTTCGCAATTGTACTCGCCGTGGGGGCAATGCAACTCGCAAAAGGAGGTGCCTTAGTCACACGGTTAGATTCGATCGAAGACGCGGCATCAATGGATTTACTCTGCCTGGACAAGACAGGGACGATAACCCAAAACAAGCTATCAGCTACCGACCCCCTTCCATTCAATGGATTCACTCAGGAAGACGTCATAACCACCGCGAGCTTGGCTTCGAAGGAAGAGATAGGGGACCCGATCGATCAGGCGGTCATCGATTTCGCGAAAACAATGCGGACGAATCTCGCTCAATACAAGCAGATTTCATTTGTTCCCTTCGACCCGATGACAAAGAGGTCTGAGGCGGTCGTCGAACAGAATGGAAATCGATTTACCGTTATGAAAGGCGCACCGCAAATCGTGCTCCCGCTTTGCCAACAACTCAATCAAACCATTAGAAAAGAAGTTGATCGGGCTCTGGAAGAATTATGGCAGAAAGGATATAGAACACTCGTCGTTGCCAAATCGGAAGATTCTGACCCGAAAAGTCTTCGATTCGTAGGGTTGCTGCCCATCGCCGACCCGCCGCGGCCCGACTGCGCAGCAGACGATTGAAGGCTTACGACGAATCGGGATAACCCCTAAAATGCTAACCGGGGACAACGCCGCAATAGCGAAAGAGATAGCACGGCAAGTTGGGATTGGGGACAGAATTCGTTCAATTTCAGAACTTGAGAAACTATCGATGAGCGATCAAGCGCGGGTCCTGGAAGAATACGATGGGTTGGCGGAAATCTATCCCGAAGACAAGTACAAGGTAGTGAAGCTGCTTCAATCAAAAGGCCATTTGGTTGGTATGACCGGCGACGGCGTTAACGATTCGCCAGCCCTCAAGCAAGCGGAGGTCGGAATAGCGGTTAACAACGCTACTGACGTTGCGAAAGCTTCCGCAAGCATCGTGCTCACCGAGGCTGGCATTAGAGTCATCCTGGATGCAGTAGACACGAGTAGGCAAATCTACCAGCGCATGTTGACGTGGGTCATAAACAAGGTAACGAAAGTAATACAGTTCATCGGCGTACTCGTCGTGGGTTTCTTCTGGTTAAATCAGGTCGTTCTCTCCGTGCTTGGCATGGTCCTGCTCATCTTTGCGAATGATTTCGCAACCATGTCGCTCGCAAAAGATAACGTGGAAAGCACGTCCAACCCGAATATCTGGAATGTGAAAAATATCACGGCTGCGTCACTCGCGGTAGGCTTGCTCTTGGTAATTGAGGGAGCAGTCGTATTGTACCTCGGCGTCTTTTACTATAGGATGAATATGGCGCGGCTCCAGACATTCGTACTCTTGACCCTCGTATTCACAAGTCAATTCAGGGTCCTTAGCGTGAGAGAGAGACGGCATTTCTGGTCTTCCAGACCAGGCACGGAACTACTCATTGCTAATCTGGCTACGATCGTGGTCTTCTTTCTACTCGGCATTTACGGAATCATCATCCCATCACTAACATTGAGCCAAGTACTGGTAGCGCTGGTTTTCTCTGCGGTGTTCATCTTCGCCGTCGATTTTCCGAAGTACTATGTTTTCAAAATAGTCCACCTCTGAAAGATTAATGTAGAGCGTGCAAATCTTAGCTTCACCTTCATGATTCCAGGTGAATTTGATTGCCAGTTAAGAGTGGAGATTTCATACTCGCCAACTATACGCTCAAGGTGAAAGAGACTGGAGAGACAGTTGGAACCACGCTCGAGAGCGTGGCGAAAGAAAAGAAGCTCTATCACGGCGAAGAACACTATGAACCGTTCTTCATCATAGTTGGAGAAGGATGGGTGCCGAAAGGACTAGACGAGGCGCTCACGAATTTCGAAGTCGGCAAGGCAACCACCATCGAACTTCCCCCAGACAAGGGATATGGCGTTCGTGATCCGAAAAAGGTTCGACTTGTTCCGCTTCGAAAATTCGCAGCTGAAGGCATAACTCCAGTACCGGGGCTGCAGGTGAACATGGACGGCAAGACAGCCCAAATTCGCTCCGTGGGAGCCGGCCGCGTTCAGGTGGATTACAACCATCCATTTGCGGGTAAGACGCTGATATACGATATAACTCTGGAAAAGGTCATTGAAGCAGAGGATGAGAAAGTACTCAACCTAGTTCACAAACGCATCCCATCTGTGGAGCAGCAGAAGTTCTTGATTAAAATCGAGAACGGAAAACTCCAAGTCGAAGTTCCAGAAGACGCGTTCTTCCTAGAAGGTTTGCAAGTTGCCAAGCGTACACTGACCGCTGACGTGGAAAAGTACCTTCCGAAGATAGAAACCGTCACGTTCCTTGAAACGTTCAAGAAGCCTCCGGCGACACCTACTGCAGCAACGCAACCAGCAGTGGCGCCCGTTCAACCAGCACCGACCGCTTAGTCAGTCAGTATCGGGGTTCGGTCGAGTCTAGCCTAACGGGACGCTCATACCCAACCGTCGGACGCTTAGGACTTGTTCCTGGGGAACAAGGTTCTGTGTGTAGGAAGTTTGTTACCGGGGGAACAAATTGCGATTTTCACTCTCGCCACACACCCCCAACTGGGACTAGGGGGGACAATGTAGGCTAGGGATAGGGCTACCTTATTCTGCGAACTCTGTTGAGAGTATGCGTCTGCCACGAGTAGCCTCGCAGTCTTTTGGATGCTCCAAAGCCGCAGGCCGAGCAACGTTTCCACCTTACATGGTAAGAGTGCCGTCCGCATCGTCTGCATCGGATATGAGTCTTTGAACGCCCTCGTCTTCCAAATGAGGCCGTTCCTTTCGTCAAAGCTCCGCAACTTCCCGTATTCTGCTAAGTGACCAAACTACCTTTTCGGAGGTGGTGAGACGAGAACTACGTTGTCGCCCCTGACAATGATCGTCCCAATGTTCCGAGTATTCTCCGGGTTCGACACGTCTTCCGCGTCCTCGAGGACCAAATTCATGTGCTGGTCGTAGCTGTAGAGTTTCCCGCGTATGGTGCGGCTACCTTTCAGTTCCACGAGAACGATTTTGCTGAGGCTCTCTTGGAAGATCTTGTCAGCGACTGCAGACATTGTTGTTTCAGACCTGATTTGTGGCGGTAAGGTTTGCGTAGAAGAGGAAGCTCCAAATTAAAGGTTAGGCTACATAATCTAGCAGGAAGTTTGGTTCGAAGGAGCTTTCGAATGATATTCGCAAAGCGAGTTCAGAGTTGAAGATCATGCCTTCAATGCGCCGTCTTAAAGACAAAGAAGTCAAGGGGCTTTTTCGAGAGTTCATTGGCCGATATCCTAGCACTGAAGAATCGCTTGCGTCAGTGGAGAGTTTTGATGAGCTCGCCGTCGGTGAAGAGATGGTCTACTTTGCGGATAATTCGCCGTTGATCTTGCGGAGAAAGATTGGCTTACTGCCGTCGTTGAAGTTCGATAAATTTGTCCAGACGTTGCCGCGAGTTGTTGTCGATATGGGTGCAGTGGCTCATGTCGCGAACGGTGCGGACATTATGCGTCCGGGAATCCGTGATGTACCGAGCAATTTTGCCAAGGGTGACCTGCTGGTAATCGTCGATGAAAAATACGGTAAGCCACTCGCTTTAGGCTTAGCTGAGGTGGAGTCGATGGAAATGAAGTCGATGAGTAAAGGTAAGGTGATCAAGAACGTTCACTTCGTCGGTGACGAGCTTTGGACCTCCTACAACAAACCAAGCTGATTATTCGATTTCCAGTAGAAATCGACCTAATTCCTCTCTGAAATTGCTCTAAATTTCTAGGCGCGTGCGTGACAACCTCCGCACACTTCTCGATGGGGGTGCTCATGTGTCTTAACATGAGCATGTTAGAATCCCCCTCTTTGGGCGCAAACGTTTAAACTGCTATTCCAGAGAGAAACCCACGTCGAAACCGGTGTACTAAAGTTGATTGGTTCTAATTATGCGGGCGACGAAAGGTTCCCCTTGGTTAACCCTTCGATTCAACGTCCGATCTACGTCAAGGCGTTTCCGCTGCGCGACCCAAACGACGTGCCGAGGATCAAGGCGGAGATTATTGAAGGAAACATATTGATCGTTAAAATCAGCCCAATCGCCAAGCGGAGCGTTGAAGAAACCAAGTCTGCAATCAGTGAACTTGTCACTTTCGTGAAATCTATTCAAGGAGACATCGCGAGGCTCGGCGAGGAACGCATTGTTATGACGCCGCCTACCGTCAAGGTTTGGCGTCGAAGAGAGGATTCTCCCGTGGAAGCCGCAGCGACCGGCGTAGCGGCTAACGAGGAATAATAGTCCAACTGATCCGTGCTGGGCCACGGCCCTAGTCTATCTCAGCCTTAACTTCTCTTGCAGATCAGGCGCTACCGTTCTCAGCTTCAGAATTCTTGAAACCTGATGCGCAAATAGATCGGTCTTTCGTCTCTCCCCATGTCCCATTATTACTCTTGAAGGCCTAGGTGACACTCGCTTGAGGAAAGCGAAGAGCTGGTTTCTGTCGGAATGACCCGAGAAACCTTCAACCGCATCGACGTGTAGGTTGATCTTCAAGGCTTCAAGTTTCCCATTGCGTCCCATCAAGGAGACTTCACGCGCGCCATTCTTCAGCCTATTCCCCAAAGTTCCTTCGACTTGGTAACTGACGAAAACTAGTGTGTTCTTCTCATCGGCTGCCATGTAACGGAAATAATCTATCGCAGGCCCGCCCTCCATCATCCCTGAAGTAGCGAGTATGACGCATGGCGGACCCGTTGCGATCTTCTCACGTTCAGAGGGATGGTCCACATTCGTGAAGTATTCTGACTGGAACGGGTTAATGTCCTTGTACAAAATCTGTTCCCGGAGGTCGCGGGAGAGATATTCAGGGTAGGCAGTGTGAATGGCCGTGGCTTCGGAAATCATGCCTTCCAAAAATATCGGGAGCTCTTTGATCTGCTTATTCTTCATGTAAGCGTTGAGAACGAGCATTATCTCCTGAGCACGCCCCACAGCAAGCGTGGGAATTAGAACTCTACCGCCTCTCTCAGCAGTCTCATTCACAATCTTTGCAAGGTGACCTTCCACCGTCTCCCTGTCCGACATTACATCATCAGGGCCACCATACGTACTCTCCATGATCAAAGTCTCAGCACGCGGAAAAGAGCAAGTGGCCGGTTCGAGCAACATCGTCCTACCGAACTTAAAATCTCCAGTGTTGTGGAGGAATAGGAAACCAGAGCCGCCAAGGAAGTTCTCGTACCCATTAACGGACAGATCGTAGACGTAGGGGCTGGTTGGTTTCATTTTCCTTATGCGTTTTACCTCATCATAGATGAACGGCGCATTGGTGACCTGTTCGTCGTTCTCGTCGCCGTACTGGAGCAGGCTCTGCAGATGATCCCTGCCCATGCTCTTCGCAGATCGGTAAGCTGTCTTCGAAATGCGCGCTTGGAGTGAGGGCGTGAGAGCTGCGAACGGCGTACGGTTGTAGAAGGCGCTCTTAGACCTCTTCGGATTCACCGCTACCATAGCGCGTGACCATTCCGGAATTCTAACCTTCTCAAGGAACCTCTCCAGTAGCTCAACGCCGTATACTGTGATTGTATACATCCCGTTACTCCGATTATGTTCGAAGGTCACTGGGATGTCTAATCTGAGAAGTAGGAACGCGACGTCTTGAAGTAGTAGCGGGTTCCTGGATGCCGCAGAAATAGAGCATCCCTTAGACCGTATTCGAAGCGATCCGTCGCCAGTGAAGTAACCTTTCAGAAATTCGCAAACGTTCTCCTCGGAGCCACTCAGAACTAGTGGTGAGACCCGTTTCGTGTAGGCGGTTCCAAGGACTTCGAGTTTATGCATTAGTTTCTTTAAGCTTCGCGAGAAGAACCGAATCTCGCGTCCGTCATCTGAATAATTGCAGTCGAATATTGGCTCGACTGTTCTCAAGCAATCGCTTCTCACTTTTTCGTCGTAGTTTGTTATGACAACTGTGTTGCCTTGGGTGCTTCCTTCGGAGGCGAAGAAACCAAGAAATCGAGAGAAAGAAGGTGTTACTTCGAATCTCTTCGGAAGGTTTGCCTTAAGCCTCGGGGCGTCGGGAATTCCTAGTTCGCTGAAGATTGATCTTATTCTTGAATTCTTAATGTGATATTTTCGAGCAATATGTGAACGATAAGTGCCATATTCGTAGTGCTCGTTTAGCCATCTCATTACGTCCTTTTCCAAGTCCGGAAACTTTCTGCGAACTTGTATGCGTAGGGTGTTGAGCAATTGCCGCAGTTCTGATTTGTCATTGTAATGTACTCTGAATTCCCTCTCATCAAGCTCAACAAGGGGGGGCGTGGTGTCGAATTCTGGTAAGGTTCGTGCGCCGACGAGGTAGTCTCCTTTCTTCAATTCACGAACTTTAACCGCAGAGATTTCTCCGTCTTTTGCCCTAAACAGACTGTGAGAGGCGGTCACGGAAACCTTTCTTCCAGTTGAAGTTGTGATTTCGAACAGGTCTTCGGAGATGGGGTGTCTCAGGAAACTGGTGATTGGAACGGCTTTTGGCTGCAATGTTTTGGGGTCGAATGCAAAGGCTCTCCAACCATCCAAGTTCGCAACTCTCTCAACAAAGCTTCGGCCGTCGCGTTCTCTCCCTTGCATGAGTCTGTCAATTAGTTCGCCTATCTTGACAATTCTGACTTGACCTTCTGGGTCGAGAACGGTGATCGGGGTCGACCAGTCAGCGGAGTAAACGACGTTGTGTAGGCCTTCGCCGATGTGTAGGTGGACGATGGAGCTTCCGATTATGTGGCCTGCGTTGTGGAGGGTGAGTTTGATGTCTGGAGCCACATCTGTTACGACGCCGTACTTGACGGGGATGGTGTGTAGGACAACTTCACGCACATCCTTCTGGTCATAGGGCGGGTGGCCTCCTTCCTTACCGAAGATATCTAAGTAATCCAACTGGAGGAGGGTCATCAAGACCGCCGTCGGCTCTGAGCAGTATACGGGTCCATCGTAGCCGTACTTGTAGAGGATCGGGATCAGCCCGCAATGGTCGAGGTGCGCGTGTGAGAGGATGACCGCGTCTAATTTTTCGATGTCGAAATCGTCGGAATCCAGCCGCGGATAAGCGTACTGGGGGAGGTCCGCGCCTGCGCTGATGCCGCAATCCATCAGCACGCAGCTTTCCTCCGTTTCTATGAGCATTGCTGATCTGCCGACTTCATGGAATCCTCCGAGCGTTGTCAAGTAAACGGATGATGTTTTGGATAATCTGGGGCGGAAGATTCGTTCTCCCACATCGCGGAAGATCCTGCTTCTCTCTTCGCTTTCTGAGTGTAGGATGTGTCGGCTGCTCGCTATGATTTTTGATGGAAGGGGTGGGGCACGGAGAACTCTAGGCCGCCAGCTCGTTTTCTTGATGATTTCCGAAAGTGTGGAACCATCCTTACCTATAGCCAGCCCAGGCTTTTTGGCCTCTATAACAACCTCGCCGAGGCTTGGGTCGAAGTTTATCTCAGTAATTTCAGCCTCGGAGGGTACGATTCCCTTTATCAAATGTTCAGCCTCCTTCTCTTTCAGTCGGATCGAGGGGTCGGAGCGTACCACGACCCGTTTGTGGAGGAGGTTTACGATTTCGGTAACGATATGGCTCTGCTCAAGGAGAAGCCCGACATTCTTGACGTAAATTGCGAGACGTGGCCCTTCGAATTCGATTCTTGTAATCTCGGCCTCTTTCGGCATGTGGGTGACTATGGTTTCGCGTATTCTCGCCTGAGTATCGTCTACTATTCTAGCCACTGCCGAAGCACCTTGAAGATTAGTTAGTTAGAATTCTGATTAGCTGGATTCAGTTCGGTTTAGCGAGCACTTTCTTCTCGTCCTCGCTTAGTTCTCTGTAACCTTCTTTCGTTATGACTGCAACGTCAAAGCTGTCGCCGCTCGCAGAGTCACGTTTCATTGCGGAGTTTACTGCGGTAACTACGAGGGGTATGGCCTCGTTGATGGACATGCCTTCCTTGTAACCGGGTTCAAGTACACCGTAAACGATGGGTGATCCTGAGCCCGTTGACACGTATTTTTCTTCGGTAACGCTTCCGAGGGGGTCAAGGGTGAAGATGCGCGGCCCTGTGTCGTCCATTCCGCCAATAATTGATTGAAGAATGAACGGATAGTACCGGGCGGAGAAGAGTAGGTTGGCTGCCAGTCGGGCGATGGCGCTGATGGGCATCGGTAACCCTTTTTCGTACTTGTAGAGTTTCGCGTTTGCGCGTAGTGTCTCGACGACGCTTTGAGCGTCCGCAACGCCGCCGGCTATCGTCATGGCTACGTGGTCGTCGAGTTGGTAGACCTTCTTGGCTCTCTTGTGGGCTACGAAGGTTCCGAGCGTGGCGCGAGTGTCAGTTCCTAAAACTATTCCATCACGACAGACGAGGCCCATCGTGGTGGTTCCTGTCAGTACGTATTTCGGCATATTGCTCTTCTGTTCTTGGTACATGGGTTTACTTTCCTCCGAAAGAATTCCGGAGCGCACGGCGACGCGCAGGAGAAGTTTCTAGCGCGAGTGCGTAGACCGACGCGTGACAACTTAAAAACGTTTCCCGACAACCCGAGGCCACGTAAACGGTCTACTGATACTCCGTCAATAAATAGACCCAACCCGAGGCAGCATGACGCTAAAATGCAGCCGACTGAGTCTCATTCCTGTTAGAATAGCAATGCCAACCGCTTTCCAGCAAGAGAAGGACCTGATGGAGGAGGCTTACAAGGAACTTGAGTCGCGCAAGGAACTTTCACCCCAGCTGAATGAGGCTCTGAAGAAACTCTTTGGAGAGCGGTTCACGAACGGTTGGGAACTGGCGAATTCGAAGAAAGTGGGACGATACGAGTTTACTCCAAGCGGAAGGACGGTGTGGGTTGTTCAGGGGAGGAAGAGCGAGTATCAGGTCATGCCCGACATACCCTTCTGCTACTGTGACGACTATTACTTCCGAGTCATGGATAGGAAACGCGGTTTATGCTATCATATAATCGCACAGCACATCGCAGAGGCCCTAGGTAAGTTCGAGAAGATCCAAAAGAACGATTCACAATATTCAAGCGTCACAGCTCGATGGCGCGCGAAGGATGCAGACCGCAAATCCGACTGACGTGTTTTTAAATGGGAATTCGCTGTGTAGCCACAGGCGTGCGTCGGAATCTTGACAACTGATGAGTTCTGGGGACTTCTCCAGATCGGCATAACCTTCCTAGCATTCGTAGCCGTAATTGTAATCTTCGTCTATCTAGCCTACGAGAAGCCTTCCGCATAAGCGATTGAGGATAGACATTTTTTCGACGGACGATAAGCGTGGCAGGCTTGGAGCCTGCATGGTGTAGGGGTGGATTTAGTTGATGGAGAACGCATTCGCGCAATTGCATAGGCCCATCCGTGTTCATCTAGAGAGTGTTGGGTTAGAAGAGCCGAGCGACATACAACAAATCGCCATTCCACCTATACTTGAGGGGCGAAACGTTCTCGTCATCGCACCCACGGGCACCGGGAAAACTCTCGCCTCCGTCCTCCCGATCTTCAACATGTTCATTGAACGCCGATCCGCGGGGGAGACGAAAGGTATCTCGATCCTCTACGTCACCCCGTTGAGAGCATTAAACCGGGACATTGTCCGTAGGCTTACGGATATTGGGCGAGAGTTGGACATCAAGGTGCAGGTTAGGCATGGAGATACCACCCAAAGTGCTCGCACCGCGCAAGCACGAGCACCACCCGAGATGTTAGTCACAACCCCAGAGACCTTGCAAGCCATCCTCCCTGGCAAGAGGATGCGCGAGCATCTCAAGGGTGTGATGTGGGTTGTGGTTGACGAGATCCATGAACTCGCCACCGACAAACGAGGCATCCAACTAGCCATAGCATTGGAACGATTGCAACACTTAGCTGGCCATAGTTTTCAGAGAATAGGCCTCTCCGCAACGGTGGGTGAGGAGGAAAAGGTCGGCCAATTTCTCGTAGGGGCAGACCGAACCGTGACGGTCGCCAAATCACGCGAACTACGCCAAGTCCAGATTGGGATCCAATACGTCACACCCAACCACTCAGACACAACAGACGCCGAACGATTCGGATTACCACCAACAACTATCGCGAGGTCCAAGAGAATCGCGGAATTGATTGCAGAGAATCGTTCGACACTAGTTTTCACGAATACTCGCGAACAGGCAGAGGCGGTAGGGTCGCAACTGCACGCCCTGAAACCCGATCTACCCGTACGCGTCCACCATGGGTCGCTTTCACGCGAAATCCGCGAAGAGGTCGAGAACGCCTTTCACGATGGGTCACTGAAGGGCGTGATATGCACCTCGTCATTGGAGCTGGGCATGGATATTGGACGGGTGGACTACATCGTTCAGTACATGTCCCCTAGAATGTCTACGCGGTTAATACAGAGAATCGGTAGGAGCGGCCATACTTTACGGGGCACGGCCCAGGGAACGATCATTGGGGCGTGGGCAGACGACCTATTGGAAGCCGCCGTGCTGGCGGCTAACGCGAAAGCTTCGAGAATTGAGAAAACAACCATACACGACACCGCCTTAGACGTGTTAGCGCATCAAATAGCCGGCATCGCACTCGACCTGAAGCGAGCGAAACTCGCGGACATCTATGAGATAATTCGAAAATCTTACCCCTACCGAAACTTCTCAGGGGTAGAGTTGCATGATTTCGTGAAGTTTCTCGACTCAATCAGGATAATCAGACTTTTCGACGATGTGGTTTCAGCCCGTTTCCCGAGAACCTTCCACTATTACTACGAAAACCTCTCCGTCATCCCAGACGTCAAGAGATTTGACGTATTCGACTTCTTCAGGAAACGAAGAATCGGCACATTAGACCAAGGGTTCGTGTCCAGGAAATGTAAAGGCGGCACGATCTTCATCATCCACGGACAAACCTGGAAGATCATCAACGTAAACGAAGAGAAACTCTCCGTCGAAGTAGAACCCACCGCCCCCACACTTGACGCTGATCCCGAGCTGGGAAGGAGAAATCATTCCCGTCAGCTACGAGACCGCCCAAGAAGTCGGCAGGTTGAGAGCCCAAATAGCTTCGAGTATCGATCAACCGGAAGAACTACGAAAAATCCAACAACAACTCCAACTCAGCGAAGAAGCTCTAGCCAAGATCACGGATACCATAACTGCTCAACTGAAACATTCGCAGCTACCGTCAGATCGACATATCATTATCGAGAAGTTCGAGAACTGCATTATCATCCACGCCTGTTTCGGCAGCATGGTCAATGACACTCTCGCGATGATACTCGCCTCGCTTCTTAGTGCGAAGTATGGAGTGAACGTTGCAACCCAGACCGACCCTTACCGCATAGCTCTCATTTGCCCATTCAAAGTTGAACCTGAAACCGTAGCCAATGAACTTCAGAAATTTACCCCGGAAGATGTTGAGAAAGTTCTGATTGAAGCCCTCCAGAATTCAGACCTCTTCGCGTGGCGACACTGGCACGTGGCCAGACGCTTTGGGGTTATAGAAAGGAGGGCAGATTACCGATCTAACCGTGCGCGGATGCTTGTCCGTGCGATGAAACATTCCCCCGTCAACACTGAAACGCAAAGAGAGGTGCTTCTCGAAAAATTCGATCTACTAACTACGCAGGAGACGGTTACGAAGATCCTTGACCGGGAAATTGCAATCGACATAGTTACAGGAATAGCCGAAACGTGCTCACCCTACGCTACACCGATTGTCGACAAGATAATTCCGCATGACTTACTCAGGCCTGCGGTTCCTTCGAAGTCGTTGACTGAGATTGTTCGTGAGCGTCTGCTGGCGGAAACGGTTCGGTTGGTTTGCATATTCAATGGCGATTGGGACGCGATAAGGGTGGTCGATCAATTAGGCGAGAAGGTTCGTTGTCCGAAGTGTGGATCAACCCTCATCGCCGCCACTTACGAACGGAATGATCAACTCCTGAAGGTTGTTAAGAAGAAGAAAAAGAGCTCTAGGCTGACGCCGGAGGAGGAACATGTCTGGAAACAAGCCTGCTTCAGCGCAAGCTTAGTCCAAACAAAAGGCAGAGAGGCAATTGTAGTTCTGAGCGGACGCGGCGTGGGGCCGGCAACCGCGACCCGAATTCTGAGAAAGGTTCACCGAACAGAGGACGACCTGTACTTGGACGTACTAAAAGCGGAACGGGAGTACGCGAGAACTAGATTGTTCTGGGACTAAAATCAATCCAAGACCGTTGGGTTAGGATGTCACTTTCAACGTTATCGACAGGTGATCAGGATACCGCGGACGGCCTAATTCTTGGTATTCCTCCTCGGTTAACGTAACGATTAGGCGCGGAGTCCCAAGCTGCTGGCCGACGCCAGGCAGTTGAGTAAGCACTCTCTGGACGGCAATCGTAACTCCAGCCATTTCCCGGTCCATATCCAGTGGCATCGTTACCGGTCCCTTGATCGTGTCGCCCAATTGCATCTGCACCATAGGCCTGCCCTGTGAAGATTGGATGGGTGTAACTACTAGTACGGTTCCTTCGATTGTAACGTCCGGCAAGATTCTTGCACCTTAGTCCCGGCGTACTCAATAACGAGCTATTCTAACCTTGCTCCACTTTGTATACGACGTCGTTCTCTCGGACCCGCCCGGCAACCTTGAGACCGACCCTCTGCCCAGCTTGAGCGAGGGGAACCTGCTTGTGTTCTACTTCCATCGAGTCAACTGTTTGCTCAATCTTAGTCGTACTACCCCGAATCACTATCTTGTCTCCCTGCTTAAGCGGTGATGAGATTTCCACGATGGCTACGCTTGCCTTCGAATAGTAGTGTTCGATTCGACCCACTTTAGTGTACGACGGTTCCATTATGGATCATTGAAGATTACGCTGTCGAACCTTGAATCCGTTACGGTCCCTCTAGTCAGCCCAAGCAGAACGAGGGATATTTCCTGTTTTGCGAGTGTCGAAGGTGAAGATATTAATGTGGTTCATTGCAAAAGTGAGTCATTGATTGTTATGCCCACTGATCGGGGAGACGAGAGGGTTTAGTCTCGGGTCAAATTTCTGGAGCGAAATTGCAGTAAGGCGAGCGAACGATTGTCCATTGTGCAAACCATAGTGGGAGACATTCTCTCCAAGCGACACGAGCTTTCGCAAGAACAGATTCTCGCCTTAATCGACGAGAAGAAGAAGGAGGGACGAGGGCTGCTTTCAGACGAAGGCGCTGCGAGGCTAGTTGCGGAAGAGCTGCTCATACAGACCCGCGGGACGGATCTCGGACGCATGCAAGTGAAAGACCTCGTCTCCGGATTGAACGATATAACCATCTCTGGCCGTGTTCTCATGACGTGGCCACCGCAACAATTCCAGAGACGGGATGGGACACCGGGTCGCGTCATGCGGATTCTAATTGCAGATAAGTCGGATCGGGTTCGCTGCGCGATATGGGACAGGCACGTGGACGTGCTCTCTCGGGCGGGTAATCTGCAGGGTAGGGTTTTGAGAATTGGCCACGCTTACACGCGACAGGGGCTGTCTGGGGACACGGAGGTTCATGCTGGTGAGCGAAGCAGCATACAGATCGACCCCGAGGACATGCCCAAAGCCGACTTACCAGAATTCGGCGACCTATTCACCCCACTCGGCAAGCTGACCGCGGGGGCGAGTCAGGTGAACGCAATAGGCATCGTCCAGTCTGACACCAGGTACTACACTTTCGCGAAGGAAGAAAGAGCGGGAAGCGTGCTTCGAACAATAGTTGCTGATGAGTCTGGAAGCATCCCACTGGTTGCGTGGAATGAGAGAGCTGAGGAATTGAAAGACCTGAAGATTGGGAACATCGTCCAGATGCTTAATGGCAGAGTACGCCTCGACAAAAACGCCAGGCTCGAGTTGCATGTTGAGAGTAGAAGCCAAATTGAATTACTCGAGAGTCCGCCCGCCTACCTCAAAATGCCCGGCGCCAAGTCATTCAAAGTAGCGGACCTGAATGATCAAACAGGATCCGCCGACTTGTACGTCCGTGTCCTCGCCAAGGGAGTGCCTCAGGAAATTAAGAGACAAACCGGAGAAAGCGTTAAGATGGCGAGGCTGATGGTCGCGGACGAGTCCGGGATCGTTTCGCTCTCCCTATGGGACGACAAGGCACAGCTCGTAAACGATCTCGCGGAGGGAGACGTCCTTGAACTTAAGGGAGTCGCGGTCTGCGAAAGGATGGGGGAAATTATGTTAAGCCTAGGCAGGTCAGGAGAACTGCAGAAGACATCCGAGAAACCGGTAGGAGTCAGGCCTGCCACCAGTTTAAGCACGCTTCAACAATCGAAAGGACTTGTTATCGTAGAAGGATCAGTTAATGACGAGCCATTAGCTCGACAGGTGGTCACCGAGAAGGGTGAGACGATAAACCTTTCCTCATTCACCCTCCGAGACGGCACAAGCTCCTCCAGAGTTACCTTCTGGCGAGACCAAGCGGCAGATGTGATGAAGCTTCGTCCTGGTCTGCGTGTGAGAATTCAGGGCCTCAAAGTTCGTACAGGATTGACGGGACAATTTGAGTTGAGTTCAATCCCCCTCTCCCGCATCGAAATCCTTCCTGAGGTTGTGAAGGAAAGACCTGCCTGGGAGGACATACGACACGTCATTGCACTTGAGCCCGGGTTGAGCACTTGGGTAAAGGGTATGGTGCTTGAGGTAGTTCAGGCGCTTAAGTTAGTTGCGTTATGCGAAACGTGCGGGTCACCGTTGACGGGTTCTGAAAATGCGTATACGTGCGGAAATTGCAAACAACCGCGTTCTGGCAAGTTTGTGCTAACGGGGCGAGTGCGAATAGACGACGGAACAGGCGTAGCGGACCTGATCTTCTCTGATCTTGATGAGCAGGCCCTGCCGATCTTGAACCTCGCCGAATTCAAGTATCAAATGGTCAAGAATCACGAGTGCGAGTTGCCGCTGAGTAAAGAACAATTCTCGAAGGTTGTCGGAAGAGAGATCGAAGTCTACGGAACCGCGAGCAAATCCGCCGAGAATGGCAGATTTGAGCTAACCGCCAAGAAAGCTTTGATGGCGAGTGCGTTATAGGGCGGCGGAAGTTTATGTTGAATGAAAGGTTAAGGTCAGCCCTCGCCGAAAATCTAATAACGCCAAGCACTAGCCCATAACGCTTGGAAACCGGACAACCAAAATGGAGACCATGCAGCCTGTATGTCGCTGCCGCTTTTCTTCCAGATAGACTAAGCCAAAGACTCCGATCAGGTTAGACCACTTGTCGCTTCTCCGAAACGTTATCGGCCCCTACCCTAACTTACGGGATTACATCAATAACATCAAGAACCAAACAGTGAAAGGAACTGTCAAGAACCGTATACAAGAATACCGACCCAACCCCGCGGTAATTGGGAAGTTCTCAAGCCTAACAGATCGATTCTTCTTTGTTGTTTTCGCCACAGAATGGAACGTCGAATGTAGAGCACAACTACCCGATTTGGCTAAAGTCTTCATGGCGGCGAACAACGCCGCATTGAACATTAAAGTGATAGATTTTGATGAGAACCGGGATATTGCGGATGAAATGAGAGTTCTACGAATCCCTACTGTGATAGTTCATGACCGGGCATGGCGAGAAATTGGCCGGTTCGTCGAAAGACCACAGCACGCCGGTACGATCGAAGAGGAACTGTGGCAAATCATCGAAAAGAATTCACAGAAGGCAACCTAACCCATCGCAGGATCCCAATGGACACTTTCACCTGCATCAGGACCCGTCGCGAAATCCGAGACTACCTCGACGAACCAATCCCCGACGAAAGCCTCCAGCAGATTCTAGAAGCTGGTCGACTGGCGCCGAGTTCGAAGAACTCTCAACCGTGGCACTTCATAGTAATCAGGGACCAAACGACGCTCAAGAAAATCTCTGAACTGACACCTACCGGAGCACACATCGCTAGGGCACCGCTTGCAATCGCTATCCTGATGGATGCTGCAAAACTTCCTGAGATTGATGGAGCGCGTGCCGTTCAGAATATGGTGCTCGCGGCGTGGGATATGGGAATCGGTTCATGTTGGGTCACGAACTTCTATGAGGACGGCGTGAAAGACCTACTCAGTGCTCCTCAGATGATGAAGCTGGTTACCGTTATGCCGTTTGGCTACCCCGTCGAAGCAAACACGAAGCGTAAGAAGACTCGTAAACCTTTGAACGAAATAGTTCATTACGAGAGGTTCGGAAAGCCGTCTAGTACGTTGAAATCTTGATCACGCCAGGAATCTTCAGCAGTTTCTGTAACGTTGTCCCACTGGGCTGTTTCTCAACGACTAGTGTAAGCTTGGGTTCAGGCGTGAGGTCGGGGTCGTCGGCGACTGCTTGTCTTATGGCGATGTTCTCTTGGGCAACTAAAGCCGCGGCCTGCGCCACGATGCCGACTGTGTGAGGATCCGCGGTAAATTTCGATCACACTGTAGCCGAGGAACTTCGCGATGTCGGCTAGGAACGGACCGGCCGGTTTGAGCCTTTCAAAAACAGATTTGAGTTCCGGGTCTGAGGTAATGAGTTGTGCTGTGTCCCTTACGGTTCTTCGATCTACGTCTAGGTATCGAGCAATCTTGACGTCCGAGAGTTCGATGCCTCCACAGTATATTTTGTTGCCTTCCCTGATGGCTAACCCGGACTCCACGAGTACTCGTGCGACCTTCTGCCGCCCGGGATATTCTTTGAGCCGGTCTGAGATATGCCTCCACATTTGTAGCCTGACCTACGAGTACGCATTCATGCAAAGAACTGTGCTACAGTCTTCTGACGTACATATCTGTGCAACAAAGTCTTAACTGTAGCTATGGAGCTTCAAATGGACACTACCCAACAGGATAGTGCACCCATGAGCAAGCCAGGTCCGATCGATAAGGAACACGCAGTCTACCTCCCCCAAGACGAAATGCCGACGCACTGGTACAACATTCTCGCCGATCTTCCCGAGCAACTCCCGCCACCTCTTGACCCGCGAACCCTCAAGCCCATGTCGCCCGAGCCGTTGCTGCGACTTTTCGCGAAAGAGGTCGTAATGCAGGAAGTGTCTTCAGAGCGTTTCATCAAGATTCCCGACGAAGTCTACGATGCGTACCTTCGTCTCCCTCGTCCCACGCCGTTGCTTCGAGCGAGGAGGCTTGAGAGGTTTCTCAACACACCGGCCCAAATTTACTACAAATGTGAGTACGTCAACCCTACTGGTAGCCATAAGCCCAACACCGCGATAGCCCAAGCATACTACAACATGGTCGAGGGCGCGAAACGGCTCGTAACGGAAACGGGCGCGGGACAGTGGGGTTCCGCCTTAGCCATGGCTTCGGCGATTTTCGGATTGAAATGTAGCGTCTACATGGTTCGCGCTAGCTACGACCAGAAACCGGGCAGGAGGACGATTATGGAAACCTTCGGCGCTGATGTGGTTGCATCGCCTAGCAAGAACACAAAATATGGGGAAACCCTCCTCGAAACTGATCCGAACAACACGGGATCGTTGGGCATAGCCATTAGCGAAGCCATCGAAGACTGCGTCAGTCATGAGGATACCAAATATTGCCTTGGCTCAGTCCTCAACCACGTTCTACTTCATCAGACGATTAT
Source organism: Candidatus Bathyarchaeota archaeon (assembly GCA_963733055.1). Classification (GTDB taxonomy): domain Archaea; phylum Thermoproteota; class Bathyarchaeia; order 40CM-2-53-6; family 40CM-2-53-6; genus FEN-987. The sequence goes on along the minus strand of CAVTBR010000001.1, from coordinate 541,771 downwards.
TGGACAGGAGGCGAAGAAGCAGTTCGAAATGATCGATGTTACGCCCGATATAATCGGCGGTTGCATCGGCGGGGGCTCGAATTTCGCCGGCTTTGCTTACCCATTCATGGCGGACAAGCTGAAGGGAAAGTCCGAGACTGAGTATGTAGCCTGTGAACCGAAAGCCGTCCCATCAACCACGCGTGGGGCCTACACGTATGATTATGGTGACACCGCTGAGATGACGCCATTACTCAAAATGTACACTGTTGGGCACAAGTATCAACCGCCTCCCATCCACGCGGGCGGACTACGTTACCACGGGAAAGCACCATCCCTCTGTTACCTGATCAACAAGGGTTACATGACTTCCATCGCGTACTCACAGACCGAAGTCTTCGAAGCAGCACAAACCCTAGCACGGACTGAGGGCATGATAACCGCGCCCGAAACGGCGCACATCGTGAAATACGTGATCGATGAAGCCCTACGCTGCAAGAAGTCCGGAGAGAAGAAAGTTATAGCGTTCAACAATTGCGGGCACGGCCTACTGGACCTTCAAGCATACGACGCATTCCTAGCCGGCAAACTCCAAGACTACGAACCAACCCACATAGAAGTCCCAAAACTAGTCCAATGACAACATCGTACCAAACAAGATCCGATGACACAAAGCTCTCGTTTTCGAGCATAGCGTCCCTGATAATTCCCTCGGTGAGATAGCCACTTTCAACGGTCGCGATCCGCTCTTATCAACTGCAGATCGTCTTGAATTGTGCTTCGAATCGGAGATTTCTGTCGCTCCCTCAGACGACTGATGATTCTTCTCGAACTCTTTCTCGAAGGTAGGCGGTTCCTGTGGTCGCGAATATCCTTCAGCGGAGTCTTTCTCATTGTGCCGAACATTCCCTCTCGCTTCAAAAGCGCTTCGGCAAGAATTGCGTTGATAGCCTCGGATATGCCTCTGGGTCCATATTTCTTCTTCAAAATCTCGTAGAGGTCTTCCCTGAGCAACACCGTTGTCTTCATAACGGATACGGTGCCGTAACGGTAAACACGGACGCTTAACTCTCTTGGTGTCCGCCACTTTATCCGTTACCCTGATTTTTGCCCGTCCTGAGGGGGCGGCTTCTGCTCATGATTCCGCACAGGCTCGGCAGTTGGGAACGAAATGGGACACAGTTCATACCAACTGGATCCGAGTTTAGCTAACGTACGCTCGGGCAAATACCTTCCAATTCTTGTGCCCACACGCTTCAAAGTTTCCGATGGACCAGCATCGTTTCGGTGAGCTGCCATGTCTTCTCGTTGTCGAGGGATTCGACTGCGCGCCAGCGGAACGAGTTAGATGAGATTTCAGAGAAAATCCAGTGCTCCGGATGACCTACCTTAGTCTGACCTTTCAGTACGATTTCATCCCCAACTCTTCGTGCCACGAAGCTTTGTATGACTCCATTCTTGGGAGAGATCCAAATGCTGTGCCAAGCGTCGATCTTTGGGTCATAGAACCGGATGGTTGTCCCTGCAGGTACGGCTCGGGGAGGATTTTCTTTGTGTGTCATCCAAACGTCTTGTATTGCTCTGCCGTCAAGAATCCATCCGAAGTGTATCTCTCCCGTTTGTTTCGTCTCAGTTCCGTCCGGTTGCGGGTAGCGGGCTTCTATGATGTCCCAGTCTCCCACAAACTGGCCGAAAAGCATCAGCTTCTCCTTCATTTCGGGGTTAGGACCTGCGGCTCCCAGACCTTTGATCACTGATTTCTGGTTTGGTTCGTCGTTTGGTCGGGTGATCATTGGCTTTAATGCTCCAACGACTAACCCATCCCATCTTTTGTACGGTATATTGATGGTGCCGTCACTCTACGGCTATACGCATTTAATCGAGTTAGCTCTCAGATTGACTATGCCTCACTTCGAAGTCTCGTTCAAACTTCAGCATGAATGCCCGTACAACGCTTTCTCCAAGACCCACCCTGCCGTTGTCATTTCTCATTGGTGTAATTGGAGTAGGGACGTTCTGGAGATTGCTCACAGAGATTTGCGCGATCAAAGGATTCAGAGGGGTATTCATGAGTTGACGAGGGCGTTGGGGACAAGGATCATTCGCAGATCATACGCAAGTTCGAGTTTACAGGTCGTGCTGCAGCATTGCGCGTGTGATAAGATACCGCCACCAACGTTGCCCATGATAGAAGGTCGGAATTGCCTCGAATTACAGCCAGCGGTCTACACGGAGGGTTGGGAGTGGTATCGTGTGATAGCGTTTTCCGCGAGGGACCTCAAGAACCTCTTCAAGGATTTAGACCGGAACTGCAAGGTTGAGGTAACCTCTCGGAGAACGATCTCTGACGAATCGATTCGTGACACCTTCCTTGTCTCCACTGGAACGCTGTTCGGTAGCTTGACAGGGAAACAGCGGCGGGCCCTGATATCGGCGCTTGACAACGGTTACTACCATATGCCTAGAAGGGCGACCGCGGGAGATATCGCCGGGAAGCTCGGCGTTCCTCGAACTAGTTACGTTGACCATCTTCGCAAGGCCGAGAACAAGGTGCTGCAATCGGTTGGAACTTACCTACGCCTGAGCCCGACCGAGACCTAACAGACACACACTAAACCCGTGATTCAATTTCAGACGCTTACCTCAGCCGACCGCATACCAACCGCTTCGCAAGACAGATATCAAGCCTAATTCGATTGCGAGCTTAGATGAACCGCTTGTCCCGAGCTGCTGCCTTGCCTATCCTGAAGGGCTCAATTCAAGGTCGAATCCAATATGGGACGAATTTACTCATCGAATTCGCACCGGACTCTATCTGGTATGAAACGTCGTTTACAATTGCAGCTGGTGCTTTGAGAGATGGTCTGAAAACTGAGTACCATACATTCGAACGTAATCCTAACGAGATTAGAAACGCTCTCACCAATCTCGGTTTGAATGCTAAGAAACTTGAGGAAGAGGGCGCTCTAAGAATCAAGGATAGCTACACCACTCAACTTGGATTACGCGTAACGGAAGAGACTCAGAGCGTGAAGCTTGCCGACATGAGCCTCACCCAATCCCGACTGTTGAAGGAAGGCTACGCGGAGGAACAAAAGGGCTGGTTGCACATCGACGATAATCTTTCGGTTCTTAACAGGTATAACTCGGAAAACGCGATTGTCGATTGGCTCAGGACCCGAGGAATCCCCGACACCAAAGCCTCAGGATCTTTGTGGATATTTTCTCTTTTGACTGGAGTGGCTTCGGAGTCTTTCTATAGGCAATGCGAATCGTTGTCTGATGGGATAATCGATTTCGAGGGTAAAGAGACGGAAGGCCGAATGGAGCAGCGTGTACGGGTAAGGTTACTGCGAGGTAAGCCATTTGACTCCTCTTGGCGAAAAATCCGCCTGTTAGACACTGGCGAAGTTACATTGAGTCAATAGTTCCTAATCCTCTTCGGGAGTGTTACAGCTGGTGCGAGCACGATGATTTGAACCGCCGTCGTTTAGCGTGGTAAGTGTGTGTGCGCACCATTAGGACCGACGTCGATTCAAATTCAGGTACTCACACAGCCGCATCGACACAACAACCTGCGCCAATACCCTATACTAGTTCTAGCCGCCGCGGGAAAAGTTCTATTCACGTGTCCAAGTTATCGCCATTGGGGACTGTCTTGGCTAGGCGTGAGTGGCAGAGGAACCGGCGCAGAATGCCCGAAAGGAGAATGGAACCTGAGAAGATTTTGGACTTGAATGAGGCTTCTAGGCGTGCGGAGCTATTCGCTAGAACCGCGTGGCATCAGGCAGCGGTTACTGAAAAGTTCGAAGATGCGGATTTTTATGTTATCAGAGGCGTTTCTCCAAGGGGCGGGTGGACGGTTATGTTCGATAAGAGAAGCGGCAAAAGAGTAATGCCTCCATAATACGAGCGACCCTAGGATCCGCTAGTGTGTGCGCACGATTCGATCCACACACACTTTCCACTGAACATCCTCTTGCTTCCTTCGCTGTTTGACCAGACTGATTGTCCACGTTTGGTCGGGAAAAAGGAGCTTATTAGCGAAAATTCACTGTTAACTCGCTGGACATTTACGTGGGTGATTGACGTTCGGTGTACGAATTCCGAAACCTAGAATCGAATCCCTCTCTGATTTGATATTCGGCCTGGCTCTCTCGATTGGATCGTTGTCGTTGCTGAGTCGACCGGCCGTCAATCCAAGTGACGTTGTGGCTGACATTTTCGGATTCGGTTTTAGTTTCTTCATTTTGATTTCTGTTTGGTCCAGATACACTGGTATGGTAACTGCCTGGCCGCGAGACCGCTTCGAGAGGGGGATGATGATGTGGCTGAATATCCTCCTGCTCTTCTTCGTTTCGATCGAGCCCTACCTGCTTAGCCTCATCACTTTCGGCCCAGCCACCGCAAACCACGCTATGCTTGCATTCACATCTCAAATTTACGCTCTCGACTTGACCGGCCTGACTGGAATTTTGGGGTTGTTTGCACAGATGTTGACGAGGAAAGAGGAAATGGTCGAGCCGGAATTAATTGGTGGGTATACGTGGCTCCGTAATACGCAGTTTATATCCGCTGGGTTGTTTGGGTTATCCGCTCTTCCAATCTTTTGGTCCTGGATGATCCAAGGCACTCCACTGCGATTCTACCTTTGGTATGCGATTCTGGCAAGCCTCTGGGTAAGTCGTGGACTTCAGCATTTATTGCTCCTGAGTCGCAAAGCAAAAAACATGTGAGAGATAGGTGACCCCCGAAGTCTTCTGACAAGCCCGCGTTCTGTAGCGCATATGGCATGACGAGTCTCTCGGTAGATTGGGAGCGTGCCCTCAGTGCACTCCGGGGCCGTTAGGAAAAGTGTGTGCGCACTATTGATACCACACACTGAAAACGGGTGCATCAGGTAAACTTGAAGTTTAGGTGTGTAGGGCTGGTTCTGCCGAAGGACGCCGCCGATGAGTGAGAAGACTAGTGCTAGGCTGTTTGACCTTAATCCGAATATTCGCTATGTTGCAATAAATCAGAGAGGGCTGATCGTCGAGATGGAACAGAACCCGAAGCGGCCGAGCCTTAACCCCACAGAAACTGATCGGATGGAGGAACTCATAGTGAACCCTATACTTCTTGAACTGACTCGGCGAAGAGGAAATCTCGACATGAACGGAATGCGATACCTAGTCGTTCGGTATGGCACAATGTATGAACTTATTTTTCCTTTCAAGGATGGACATCTTTCAATCGGAGTAGAGTTGAATGCAAATCCAACGGAAGTCGCCGATAGTGTTGCAAAGTGTTTAAGCTTACCAGCCTAGTCACATAACCGTCATTTGATTCGTATTTTCTGGGGGGTGGGTATGCTGGTGCGTCTGTGTGGGGCTAATGGTGCGCACACACACACTTTTTTGACGGTTCAAATTTCGACGCCAGCAAGCTTTCATCTAGTTTCTCGCAACACTAGCCGCCGCTGATGATGCCGAAGGTCCGATGCCATTGCCTTCTGTTGTATTCGTTTTCAATAATCTATGCAGAAATCTATTAGCACATGATCCTGACCTAGCCGCAATCTAACCAACAGAGGTGCTTGAGGATGAGCAAAAAGAAGGCTTTGATGGAAATAGACAAAACGAAACCTGCGCTTCCACTCGCTTCTACTTACGATGATGAGCTAGCCCTAATCTGGGGGAAGAAGTGGGGTGCACAGAGCGAGATCGGAAAACTCAGAGAAGTACTGGTTCAGAGACCCGGACTTGAGATAGCCCCCAAGAAGAACTTGCGATGGCACGGCATAACCAAGAAGATTCACCCAGAGAAAGCTGGCAAGCAACACGATAGCTTTGTCGAGATTCTGAGAAAGGAGAGAATAGTAGTTCATGACATGAAAGCCCCGCCAGGCGTTGCAGGTCTATACGCTCAACTACAAGGTATCTGGGGAACGAGGGACTACGGTTTCGTTGTTAACGGAGGAGCAATAGTAAACCGCACTTCATTACCCTGGGACAGGGGGGCAGAATATTGGTGGGCTAAAAGGGTCATGGAATTGGGATGTCCCATCTTGTATACCGTACACGGTCGGGGTACGATCGAAGGAGGAAATGTGATCTGGCTTGACCCGACGCACGTATGCATAGGCAAAAGCATTAGGACGAATCAAGACGGCATAGACCAAGTATCGAGTGTACTCAGGTCGGTAGGCGTGGAAGATATCGTCACAGTGCCTCTACCGGGTTGGATTGAGAATATTAATTGGCCTGCTGGAGGATTCGCGCATTTAGACTGCGTCTTTGGCTATGTTGACTCGGGGCTCGCCATGGTCTACCCTGCCGGAGTGCCGTTCGACTTCTTGGAATACCTAAAACGGCGAGGTATCAATATCATAGAAGTAGAGCCGGAGGAAGCAAAGGACTACGCCTGCAATACCTTTGCCCTTGAACCTGGAAAGGTCATGATGCTTGAGGGATTTGGTAAATCGCAGAAGAGGCTAGAAAGAGAGGGCGTAGATGTCATAACAGTCGATATGAGTGAGTTCATAAAAAGCGGGGGAGGTCCGCATTGCGCTACAGCGCCGCTCATTCGAGACGCCGGACCGAGGTTGTAGTTTCAATTAGAAAGTTCACAAGGAAGCGAGTTTACGGAGAGGTGGGGCAGCTGGTGCGCACACACACTATTATTGCGGCCAATTACAGAGATACCTTAGGGGGCTGTTTGAATGGGCGTTGAAGATAACCTACGACTGATGAAAACTTTGGATGACGCTTGGAATGCGGGACCTGGAAGTTCGGAATGGGAGACGTTCAGGAAGCGCCATACTGACAATGTTGCCGTATACTGGCCCGGTCAACCCGAACCAACAAGAGGACGGCATAACCATGATGTCGAATCTGCAGCATTCTTCAAAATATTTCCTGACAATCATCTAGTGAACAATCCGTACAAGATTCTATTCGGGCAAGGCGACTATACTTGCTCGGTAGCCGATTTTACAGGCACGATGAAGGGGCCTATGAAGGGCGCTGACGGGAACATGATTCCTGCGACAAACAAAAAGTTCCATATTGAGTTCTGCACGGTAGCCACATGGAAGAACGGCGAGATCGTCGAGGAGAGATTAAACTACGACTTGCTGGGAATGCTAAAACAAATCGGCGTCATGTAAGGAAATAACACTCTGAAACGGTAGAATTGCACCCTCGGTGGCGGCAACTTCCTATTTCTTTCTTGTGTGTGCGCGCACCATTAGATCCACACACAGGAAAACCTGATTTTCCTAGTCCACTAGTGTGACTTCGCCATTATCCGACAATCGGAGCTTTCTCCACCGAGAATCGCATCCTCTGCCGCGGAGACTTCTGATCCTCACATAATGCTGAATTTCGTTCTCTCGTTCTTCGCTCTTGAAATCAATTATTCCGTCGCATAGCGATTCGTACTGCTTGTAGAATGAGGAGGAGGCGACATCTCTCAAGAGTGACAGTATCGTGACACATTCGCGTGCCCTTGAATAAGGGATAAACCGCGTACGCCAGAAGTCTATGATGGCTTTCTCCTCGTTGTACTGAAGCAGGATGCCAGTGTTATCGTCAATATGCAGGCGCCTTTTCATGACTTCCGAGATGCCTGCCTTAAGATCCTTAGCCAGAGCGATGCTCCAATCCGGCAGTTTCACGGAGATCTCAGTAACATCGGATTGGCCTTTGGAGGTATCGAGTCCTGTTTGTACCGTGTAGCTGTCAACGATCCAAAGCATGTCACTCTCTTCGAGCATCTTCACATCTAATCCGCGTCGGTCGAGGGCTTTCCTAATGTCGTCAGGAGTGTGCTGGAAATTGTGGTAGTCAATCTTTATCCCCGCTCTTATTGCGTCAGCCGCGATTGTGAGCGACGTTTCGTACCAGACGGAGTCGGAGTCAAATTCAACAAGAAGATTCGCACCATATTCGAACCCGCCAGGAACTAGTTCCTTTAGGAATGGAGGAACCATAACAGTAGACAAGCGCCAGTCCCCTTTAACAAAACAAACCCATGTTTGTGGTCTGTACGATTTCTAGGTTATGATTATTCGCTAATGCCACTTTGCCCACTAGCTTGGCTTTCATATCTTGTGGGTGCGCACCAGTAGATCCACCACATAGCAAACATAGGACGCAATTCTGGAATATCCTTTCCAAAGGCCTTTAGAGGCACGATGGATAGGATGAGGTTATGCCAACATACGTATTACTAGTTAACTTCACGGAGAAAGGCAAGAAGAATTTCAAACAAGAATACACTTCGACCCGCGATCAGATCAAGAAAGGTGTCGAACAGGCCGGGGGCAAGCTTACCGGCTACGTAACCGCCGGACCGTACGACGCTGTGGAAATACTGGACATGCCTAACGACGATGCTGCGCTCGTAGCGCTTCTAAGCTCGCTCTCCGCAGACGCTGTGAAAATCATGAGCCTCAGAGCCTTTCCAGAAGATCAGGTAAAACAGGCCCTAAAGAAAACACCTTAACGAAACCCGAACAGCCATCGGAGTAAACTGCGCTAGCAGCGTTAAGCATGCCTCGCGCAGTTCTTTTCGGCTTCAGGTGTGTGTGCATCATTGATCGCACACACATAGTCGGATGATCGAGTGGCTCACGGGTGCCTTGGGATTTTTCTTCAGTTCGTCTTCTTGAGTGGAAGTTGTTTCAGTGCGGTGATGATTTCATGCGCGTGTTTTGTGATATCGACGTCCGGGAAGATTTTGGCAATCTTGCCTTCCTTGTCGATTATGAAAGTCATTCTTTGCGCATGCGAGCCGTCTTCGCTTAAGGCTCCGTAGGTCTTCGAAATCTGCTTGTCTTGGTCGCTGATCAATGGGAAGTTGAGACTGTTCTTCTCGGTGAACTTTTTGTGAGATTCAACGGTGTCCACGCTAACGCCTACAACCTCTGTCCAGAGAGCCGCTATCGATTGGAGCTTGTCTCTGAAACTGCAGGCTTCTATTGTGCAACCTTTGGTATCATCCTTCGGGTAGAAGTAAAGCACCACATTCTTCTTTCCAATGTAATCTTTCAGACGAACCTGTGTGTCTTTGGACGTTTGGCCTTCGAAATCAGGTGCCGCGTCACCAACCTTTAGCTCTGTTTCCACCGGAAATCACTCACAAATCTTGTCTTCTATTGATTCCACACGTACAATTGACGGAGAACTGGGGGGATGGTTTAGAGCATTTTGCGGAGTTCTTCCATGTTTCGGAGGAAGTCCTGCTCGGTATGAGTGTCTGGTGAGAACGTAGGGTCTAGAATTAGCTCGTCAGGTCCATATGCTTTGATTGCTGCCACATCCTCCTTGATCTGTGCAAGCGTTCCCGAGAAGAACATTCTATCCTTGCCTTGTGGTTGTGGAGTTACGGCGAAGTTGTATCGCGCGATAACCTTCACACTAGCTGGATCGCGTCCCGCCTCTTTCACCATGGTTCGGAGTTGGGTTGATGTGGATTTGAGTTGCTCAACCGTCATGCCTACCGGCATCCATCCGTCGGCCAGCTTGGCTGTGCGTTTCATTGCGCCTGGGGAGAATGCGGCTAGGTAGATTGGAGGGTGGGGTTTCTGGGTTGGTTTCGGTTGGATTGTGGATTTTGGAAGTTGGAAGTATTTGCCGTGAAACTCGGCGGGGTCCGTGGTCCATATTGCATGAAGCACGCTGAGGAACTCGTCTGCGCGTTTGCCGCGAGTTTTCATCTCCGCTCCAGTGGCGTCATACTCATCCTTCGACCAACCGAGCCCGAACCCAACTCTCAGCCTTCCACGGGACAAAACATCCATTGTGGTTAAGCGGCGGGCTAGGGTCACTGGATTGTAGAAGGGGATGTCCAAGACGCTTGTTCCTAACGTTACTCGGCTCGTATGCGCAGCAGCGAACGTCAACGTTTCCAAAGGGTCGAAAACACGTTTGTATGGGTCGGGTAGCGGACCGCCAAAGTATGCTGTCTGAGGATTCGTAGGGTACAGCAATCGATCAGTCACCCAAACGCTATCATACTTCAACTCCTCAGCCCGCTTCGCAACCTTAACAATCGAATCAACATTAGCGGCAGGGCCGATCTGCGGAAGGAAGAACCCGATCTTCATTTGCAATCAAGCGAGTAAGAGTCACCGCGCTATAAATCGGTTGACACCGTGGAAGTGTGTGTGCGCACCATTGATCTCACACACAAAAAATTACATGAACGACAACAGTTCAAATTCCCATCGCGGACAAGCTATAACACACGCTTCTCTGCGTGTATGCAAGGAAGTGCAGATCTAATTACTCTAGACTGATGGATGAGTCGGCTCGCCAGGGTGACGACGCGGACTGAGAGCCCGAGTGATGAAGGCAAGCTTCCACACGCGGGTAGCAAATATGAAACATTTACGATGCATTGGAGCTTTCATAACCCCTCCAATCCGCCAGCTTGACGACGTGAAACCCAACGCTCTGGCCGACTCTAGCAGGCTTTGCTGGCTATGAGTAATCTGCAACATCATTGGAGTCGATCGGCCGCGAATAATCGCTCCACAACCTACACACCGAACCTTAATCTTCTTCGACATTCCCATCACATATTCTGGTTCAGAGTAGTCTTGCATTTAAAAGCTAACAGTGATTCAACTCTATAGCTAACGCTCCAAAGTCCGAAAGGTTTACTGATTCTTAGCGTGCGTGCGCACCACCCGTCAGCGGAGTCGATAGGGAGTACCGATGCTTGACGGCAGCAGGCATCAGAGTGAAGGACCTAGAGAAATCCGTCAACTTCGACATCAAAGTTCTGGGTATGAAGGAGAACGCTTGAAGAAAGATCGAACAGCTGAAAGAGGAAACCGTAACCCTGACTACCGATGAACGTGCATCACATGCTCCAACCTCCGAGTTATTTTCGTGAACAATTCAATCTCCCCTTGGTTGTCAAGTAATGCGTTCAAGTTGATATAGCCGTGTTTTGCTAATTCTAATTGCGGTCTGCGTTTATGGAAAGATCTACGCCGCCTCCGCGTCTCTTCGGGTTCATTGGCTGGAGCATTGTAGCCGTAGTTTTCGTGGGCGTGATAGTATCTGGGTTGTCGGTTTACTTGAACTGGATCGTTCTCCAGTCCATGTACGCTTCTAAGGCAGGCCTCAACTGGTTCACGATTGACTTCTATCACAATAGCACCTTCATAGTAGCCGGTGTTCTCGCGCTTCTCTTCATCAATCCAATACCAAGGAGAAGCCATCTCTTCGAGGCACTTTCAGCACTTGGAGGAACGTTCGCGCGTGCCAGAGGTGAAGAGAAGACCGTCTCGCTGGGCCCTGGCAAAGTTGCATGGCTGCTTTGGCAGGTGATCAAGTGGGCTGTTGCCTTCGTGATGATCGCGTCAGCGAATGGGATCCCGGGCCTTGGTAATTTTACGATTGTGATCACGATGCTTCAGAGTGGGATGGGGAACTGGGGCCAGGTCCTGAGGGTGTTTCAACTCCCATTGTCTCCTGCTTCCGGGCCCGAGCTTGTGGCGTTGATGCCCACAATGGAGGTTCAGTACCACCTCATCTACGAAATCGTAGCTGCAATCGTCCTCGTAGCAACCCTCAGGCTTATTTTGATGTTCATCCGCGACTTCACTCGACTCAAGACGAATGCGTGGTCGAGAGACCTATTCCTCATCCTCGCCCTAATTGTGCTTGTAGCGATCGCGGGCGCACCCTATTGGGCAATGAATATTGCGACACCCAACGATTATCTAATCGCCGTCACAATCTTCGTCAGCTTCCTGGTTATCGCAGCGTCTTTCCATTTCGGATTCATTAGACGAACAATCGGCATGGCACGACGCAAACGATGGATCCTATACCTCGTCACCGTGCTCTTACTCGGCACACTCATCGTGAACATGGGATTCGTCGCAGGCTACTCGCTCAACTGGAACAACAACTGGACCAGCTATGAATGGATTCCTATGACGAATAAGCAAATCGACGTGACGCGATGGGCGGCAGGTATCCAGAACATCACAACTGAGCCCCTCTCAAGCCTTCCCTCAGGGAACACTAGCACAATCGTCTCGCTCGTACGACAGTGGGATCACGACGCATCGTACACGAAGATGATAAACCAGATAGGCGTCAATTGGATGCAGCTCAGCGCTTCGCAGATAATCTACCTTAACGGCCACGAGTACTGGGCTGCCCCCACAACAATCAACTATCCAACCAGCGACTGGATTAGCCATCACCTGATCTACACTCATGCAGCCAGAATCATTGTAATCGACAGCCACACAGGCGACTACACATCAGTACCGGACGCCTTCGGTGTCAAACAGGAGCCTTTGATCTACTATGGCGAGGCATTATCTGACGATGTCTACGTTCACGTCAAAGGATTCGATGAGATCGGAAATGCCTCCTATACAGGCGCTCCTGACTATACACTCTCGGGCTGGCAACGGATGTTGTGGTTCCTCGTGAAAGAAGGCCAAGTCGGCTTCGCCTTCAGCCCTCCCCAGGATAGTATTATGATGCTGCACAATCGCGATGTTTACCAGAGGGTCCAAGACATCCTGATCAGTGGCTTAACTACGGACAGCGCAAGCTACCTCGTCACAGACGGTAGCCGCATCTATTACTGCGTGCAAGTCTATACGAACTACCCGATCCAATCCGGATTCTCCGGGAGTAACTACCTCCGATTCTTCGGCGTGGTTCTTGTTGATATGGAGAACGGTCAAATGTATCCCTACGTCGTTGCGAAACCATACGGCTTCCTGGTCGACTTCTACAGACAATACTACTCCTCCTGGAAAGCGCCGCCGAACTGGCTCGTTAGTCAACTCCGTTACCCTGAGGATCTACTTGGAACCTCCACTAACCCCGGACAACTGGACGTGGCTTTCCAGTATCACGTGAGCGACCCGTTCATTTGGCGATCAGGATCTGATTTCTACGAGCGGCCAGCATCCACAGAAGTACTATACGTCCTTGAAACCTTCGGAAACCGCACAGACTTCGTAGGACTACAACTGGTAGAGTATCAATCATCCCCCGGCAAGAACCTCGCAGGGATGTTCATAGCATACGGAAGCGACCAACTTGGCAGGTTGAATCTTTACAGAATATCCAACTCGACGACTCAACTTATCGGGCCGTCTGCCGCCCTGCAAGCGGTTGAGACAGACGATTACGTGCGGACACAGCTAACCCTGCTGCCGAACTATAGGCTCGGCAACATACTGCTGTATCTGATCGGCAACCACCTCTACTACTTCATCCCCGTTTACATCAACACTCAAGTCGAGAACGCTGTAATCACGAAAATGGCGTTTATTGCAGTAGTCGACGCCACGACCGGCGCCAAAGTTGCGGTTGGCGCAGGATTCATCGCAAGCATACTCCGCGATCTCCGGCGGAACTCCCCTCATACTCGGTTCTGGGGAGCGTGTAAACAAGCTTGACTCGTTATTCACCGAGAAGGGATATTCACTAATCAACCCAAGCCAGATCAACGCCAACGTCGAAATCCGAATCGCCAACATCACCTACACAGACGAAACACAGTGGACCTCCATCAACGCCACGGTCAACCATTTCATCACCAATTATTGTCAGAAGTACAACGTGTCGGAGGTCTACTACTGGACTACCTCAGATGGCAATCTCAACTTTGGCGTGCTCGTCGCAACAAGCGGGGTTGTAAAACTCTACTACATTAGCGTCCGGATCACGTAGGCGCAAGTACGTTGTCACTGCAAGACGAATTTGACCTATGGGTAAACAGCAAGTACCCCAATCCCTTTTGGGTCGGGCACCATCGATTCGAAAAGAGCACAACTGGTGAGATTCGGGTAGACAACGGAGTATTCAATAGAGAAGAGGCCATCATACTCTTTCGAATGCTAAAGTCACGCAATCCCTTCACGCGACTCAACGCGAAATTCGTGATATGGGAAAGAAACCGAATCCTACTAGTACTCCTCGTAATTGCCACAACCATACTGCTCATATTAGTAATTACAAGAGTTGAGAGATGACTTCAGACTCCTAGGAGGAGCCGCGCTTCAAATCGGTTAGGATTCCTCGAACCGGCCGTTCGTGAGTACCTTTGGGTGTGCGCACGCACCACCCGACAGATGGGTCGAGAGTACCGATGTTTGACGGCAGTAGGCTTATGCTGAGAACAACCCATAAGCGGGCTGTTGATGTGAAATGAAAACCAAATTCACGTACACTGGCATCCGAGTGAAGGACTTGGAGAAGTCGGTTGATTTCTACACGAAGGTTCTAGGTATGAAGGAGGGCGGGAGAAGTAAGATCGAGCAGACGAATGGGGAAACCGTAACGTTGACGACGGATGAAGGCGGGCCCGTTCTGGAGTTGAATTACTACGGTAAGGGTAGTAAGTTCAACACGGAATACCTGGTCGGGGAGGGTGTGGACCACCTCGCTTTCCAAGTGGACGACTTGGACAAGGCCGCGGAGGAGGCTGGGAAAGCCGGATATCCCCTCGTTCTTGACATGAAGACTCCGTCGAGCAGGTGGGCGTACATTCAGGATCCGAACGGGATATGGATCGAACTCTTCGCCTAAGTGGCCGACATGGCTGAACAATCGGTCCACGTCAACCGTTTCCTGGAAGCTCTCAGCTTTGAGGGTGCCGCGTCTGACCGGGCGGAGAAAATGATGCTCTACGGACAATTCGTGGGTTCATGGGACCTACGGTTCGTCGATTGCGACCCAGATGGTACGCGAGAGGAGGGAGTCGGGGAGGTGCATTTCGGATGGGTACTGGAAGGGCGCGCAATTCAAGACGTCTGGATATCCCCACCACGAAACGCAAGGAAAACCATTACGACAACACGCAACACCTACGGCACAACGCTACGGGTCTACGACCCGAACATCAATGCTTGGCACATTTTCTGGGTCAACCCGATCACGCAAATCTACAACACCATGATCGGCCGCAAGGTCGAGGATGACATCGTCCAGGAATACCGCGAAGCAGATGGAACGTTGAACCAATGGATCTTCTCGGAAATCACTCCCAAGTCTTTTCACTGGAGAGGGCGGTCATCTAAGGACGAGGGTAAAGGATGGGATGTGGGAACCGAATTCTTTGCGCGACGCAAGGAAATAAGTAATGAAACATAGTGCGTGCATCATAATGTAGTCCTGCACATGCAGTTCTGATTGCTTAGGATTTCAATTCGGTAAGCTGTTTATCGATTGCGTCCAACACATTCTTGCCGCTGACTTGGAGAGATTTTACCCCTATCATCACAGAGCCAGTTAGCACCGCGAAAGCTTTGGATTGGAGTACATTTGAGGGGTCACCCGATTTGAAGAATTCGAATCTTGCATCAATTCTTCTCTTGAGATGTTCGTAATCGAAGTATTCATTTGCTATTTGCTTTGCTAGATCGGGTGATTTGAGATCTATTAGAGCGCTTGAAACAGCCTGCCAAGTAGTAGTCTTCAGGTTGTAGTATTGGACAAAGGCGCCATTGGCGGATAGTTCGTCATGAATCTGATTGCATAATGAGATGTTGCGCTCTATCTCGTCCCGCATCATTTGCAGAGCTCCCATGAGCCTTTCCTTCCGAGCTTGCGCATCACGATAACGTTCTAGTTCGAAGCCAAGAATTACACCTAAGAAGGTCGCCAAAAATCCAGTAATTATCGAAAGTCCAGCAAGAGTTGATTCGTCCATGACGACTTTCCCAGAAATGTAAACATTCGGAATGAACTATTTTCACTCAGCATAGTCTGAAAGAACTACGCTGGGTATCATGGCAAATCTTGAAGTCCGCGCTTTTCGACAGAGTCATTTCTACCCAAAGGACACAAGATAGAAGTAACATTGCCTTCTCCATAGATGCGCCTGTCATCAGCCACAGTATTGGTATGGTGAAAGCCATTAGTTTTGCGCTAAACAACGAGAATCCCAACCGCCAAACCGAAGTGGAGGTTTCTACGCGAGCGTCCGGCGCACAGCGTAGTTTGAAAGGACTACGACAAGACTGAGTTCTGCGGTTGTGATTGTAGTGTGTGTGCGCAACATCAGATGGCCGCGGTTCTCCAGCAGGTAATAGTCCTCCATACACGAAAACCTTTAGATTCCAAGGGTACACTCTCACCTAGATTTTGCGACGCGGTTACAAGTGAAGCGTGATGGAAGAGCTGGACCTTCTGCTTGCTGTAGCGATAGTCGTAGTGGCTTCACTTAGTTCGTTGACGAATCTCTTTGTGATTCGCCGTTTCTGGCAGATCCCACAAGCACCTAGCCCTGCGACACAGGGGGGTGATGATGAAGACGAGGATGAGGATGAGGCTGAAGGTGATGAAGCAGACAAGGCTCCTTCGAAAGAGGCGATTCTTGCTCGGAGGGCTCAGTTGGTTCATGAGTTGGAGGAGGAGCGTGGGTCCAGAGTTCTGACTCTGATTCACCGTAAGGAGCCTTGGAGCGCTAGCGATGATGAGCCCGAGATTGGGTTTGAGGATTCAGAATTAATACTTCAACAGGTGCGGGAGACTCCGCCGGATAAGCCGATAGACTTCATCGTACACACGGAAGGCGGGTTAACGTTCGCTGCGGACCTCATTTCCATGGCGTTGAGGTATCATAAGGCGAAGGTGACGGTTATGGTTCCGTTCTATGCCATGTCCGACGGCACATACGTCGTCTTGGCCGCGGACGAGATCATGATGGAGAAATGCAGCATCCTAGCCCCCCTAGAGCCCCTAATCGACGACATGCCAGCCACCTCGGTCATGGGCATCCTGAAGCGTAAACCCATCGAAACCATCTCCGACCGAACCATCCTCCTAGCCGAATCCGCACGCATGGAGGAGGAAAACGCAAGAGAATTCGTGAAATGGCTCTTGAGCGATCACATGAACGAAGAACAAGCGGGACAGGTAGCCAACTTCCTAGTTGGAGGCTTCATGTCCAGTAGCACACCCATCACGTTGGACGTGGCGCGTGCTATCGGGTTGAACGTTGTGGAGGGTGTGCCTGAGAAAGTTCACCAACTCTTCGAGACCATCGAATTCACAGGCGGCCTCAGGCCAGGCAAACAATACCAGTGAAAGGGACCTAGGTTGGATGATGCGGAGCTTTTCCTCGGACTAGGCCTACTAGCAATAACCACCATCAATTCAGCCGCGCTCCTCTATACGCTTCGCAAAATCAACCCACCCAGCGGAAAGCGTGGATCCGAAGACGAGGAAGCAGACGAGAAAGAAGAAGAAACGGAATCATCTGAGGAAGTGGAGGGAGCGTTAAGCCCAAGGGAAACTCCGACAGAATTCAAACGGCCCACCACCAAAGCAGGAATCTTAGCGTGGCGTCAGAGAATCATTGAGGACCTGGAGAAGGAGCGTGGGACTAGGGTTCTTACGATGATTCACAAGAAGGAACTTTGGACCGAGCCGGGCGGAGACGTGGAGATTGGGATTGAGGATACTGAGACGATTCTTCAGAAGATGCGTAAAATTCCACCCGACACCCCCGTGGATTTCATCATCCACACCCCCGGAGGTTACGCGTTAGCGGCTCAGATGATGGCTATGGCAATTAAATTCCATCCAGCCAAAGTTACCGTCATGGTCCCCTTCTACGCCATGTCCGGCGGTTCACTAATGACCCTGGCAGCCGGCGAAATTCGCATGGAGAAGTACAGCGTTCTCGGGCCCGTGGACCCCCAGATTCCAACCCCCGACGGCATGTACCCAGCCGGCTCCATCACCACCCTAGCGAAGACGAAACCGATCCAGAACATCACCGACCGCATGGTCATAATGTCGGATGTGGCCAACTTGGAAATAGAGAACGCAAAAGCATTCGTAATGTGGCTCTTGCAGGGGAAGATGGATAAGGAACAGGCGGAACGCGTCGCAGACTTCCTAGCCCGCGGCTACATGTCCCACGCAACACCCATCACCCTCGACGTAGCCCGAGCCATAGGCCTCAACGTCGTCGAAGGCATCCCAGACAAAGTCTACGAACTCTTCAAAACCTTCACCTTCACCGGACAACCCTACAGACGCCACTAACTCTCGTTAGCAACGGTACCTCTTCGTGACCTGCGAACGACGATTCTTGGAAGGGAAAGTTGACTCACATATTCTTTTGATTTCTAGTTTCGCGTTTGATTAGTCCGTATGCGATTATCATGAAGATGGCGAGTAGTGGGAGGCCTAAGGGATATTCAGGTGTGTTCGCTACGGTGGTCGTCGTGGTTGCGAATACCGTAACGGTGACGGTGACGGCGGGCGCGGGGTCGATGGTCAGGGGGGAGGTGCCTTGGCTTGGGTTATTGTTTGGGTCACCCGGGTACGAGGCTGACACAGAGCCGCCTCCAGGTGGGGTCCCGGTAACCTGGACTGCGCAAGTTGCCCCGGACAAAGTGCAGGTGGTTGGGGAAAAGTATAGGTTTCCACCGGAGCTTGACCATGAAATCGTCTCACCAGTGATTGTTCCGAACGCTCCCGAGACTGTCGCGGTGCAGGAACTTGTGGAACCGACATCGATTGTTGCGGGTGAACAGAGAACTGATGTGCTAGTCGTTGACGGGGCTCTGACGGTGACCGAGCTGTCAACCAGCTGGGCGGGGGAAGTAAATGACATTTCGACGCAATGTGTTCCCAGTCCGAAGCTACTCGCAGAGAAAGTTACAGCAGCAACGTTGCCCGAACCATCCGACGAAACGAACTGGCCAATATCAAGTCCGCTACACATATCGGCCGTGTTGTCATAGACAACGACTGCCCCAAAGTTGTTGTTCGCGCTGAATCCGTTTCCCGAGACTTGAAAATTGCTGCCTTGCGTCACAGTGGTAGGTGTCACGACAATCATCGGAGTTGCGTACACGTTTCTGACAGTAACTTGGACCAATAGAATCGTTACTACGAACAATATTGCTGCCCATGCTCCGACTCGTCCTCGACCCAACGTTCAAAGCCAAACTTCACGTTATTGAACCCGCTATAAGACTTGTTTACCGCACGCAACAATGCCTCCCCTCTTCGCGTCTACCGGACAGCCCTACACCGCCACAGACTCTGTTTGTCCTCGATTGCGTGGGTCGCTCGAGCTCGAGCGACGCTAATTCTCGCTGAGAAAGGGTAGGAAGCAGGTCTATTTCATGTTCTTCAAGTTTGCATTGTCTTCGTCGAACGACACTTGTAATTGGGCCATGATCGCGTCTTTGGTTGTCTTCTCATCAGCTCCGCTAACGACATAATCCCCGACCACGCTTACTCCCGTCTTGTTGCCTTTTGGAACGTAATAGACGAAAGCCCTTGAGCCGGCCGTGGGTCCTTCGAGGTGTTCCTGTACGAAACCGAATGGAGGATACAAAATATTCCTTATCTTACTACGTACCGTTTTTCCCATAAGGTTCCTTTCAGCCGTGATAACAACAGCATTGCTGCCTTCCATCTCCCTGCTTAGCATCTTCAGGCTGTCGTGCCGATGCCCATCTGACTTGAGATACGCCCAAACCTTGTCGATCGGAGCGTCAAAGGCGCTACCCTCGTCGAAAATGTACACCATACAAACACCGTGTTGAATGATATCGCATCCGTGTCACTGATAAGAGTATTCGGAAGCGTTTACCGCCTTCCGTATTTTCGTCTCGTTTCTCCAGTTGACACAGGCGTCCGCGAATAAACGAATTTGTAAATCGTGACGAGTTTCTGCGACTGAATTATGGTGAAGATGTCGTGCGAATTCATTAAACACCCCTGCAAGCTTATCTGTCATGTCGCCTCAAGCCAGCGTTCAAATCCAAGCTCTCGAATATGTGACCTGCAAGAATTGCGGGCACCCCGCCATCAATCACTTCGCAAATACTTCTCCATTAAGAAAGCGTTGCTTAGAGAAAGACTGTACCTGTAATTGGGTTTGGAATGGAGCGAAAGAAACAACGCCGCAATAAACCGCTGTATTTCACGTATTGGTTCGGTTAACTACTCACACCGAAACCTTAGAACCCATGAGCTGTCAAGTTAACAATAATCTTTTCAACACAGTCCGGCCACTAACTCTGATTGCTCCTTGGACGAAAAAGTGGGACGAGCTGGGCCGCGAATTGCTAGGTCCCGAATTGAGTCGCTCTCCGACATCATATTCGGGCTTGCTCTTGCGATCAGCACTATTCCCCTGATAACCCGGCTTCCCCCGAAGCCACTCGGAATCCTTATCGACATTGCGGAGTTCGGGTTCGGTTTCCTGATTTTGATCTCTGTCTGGTTGAGTTATACGAACGTAATGTCGGTTCTTCCATTGGAGGATAGCAGGACCGTTACCCTCAACCTCGTATTGCTCTTTCTGGTCTCGATCGAACCTTACCTATTCTACCTGAACATAACCTTCGACCTTCTAACGCATGAAATATTCCTCTACTACGCTTCAATACTCTACGCCCTAGACATGGCCGGGCTGATGCTGATTCTCGCGTTATTCACGCAGCAATTAGCCACGGAAGAGAAGGGATTAGTTCCAAAAGAGTCACTCGCGAAATACACGAGAGTTAGGAACATTTACTTCATATCCACAGCCCTATTTGCTATCACCGTACTGCCAGTATTCTGGGACATTAAACTCCTGAACCAACCGATACGATTCTACTTCTGGTTCATCCCACTCATCCTATCATCTATCAGACGAGTTTCCGAACGTAAGTTTCGAGAATAGTGCGCCTAGGAGGTAGCTGCTATCAGCTACTCAACCCTTGTAGGTACGGTATTGTTCGTCGCTGACTTTTTCCATCCAGTTGGCGGTCTTGCCGTCAAGCCGTTCTTGAATGGCGATGTGGGTCATGGCCGTGGTCGGCGTGGCGCCGTGCCAATGCTTCTCGCCCGGCGGAATCGAAACCACGTCCCCAGGCCGAATTTCCTCGATCCTGCCTCCCCAGTGCTGTACAAGTCCGCAGCCAGCTGTCACGATCAGGGTCTGGCCCAGCGGGTGGCTGTGCCATGCGGTCCGGGCTCCGGGTTCGAACGTGACACTGAGGCCGGTTGCGCGTGACGGATCGTGCGCTTCGAATAGGGGGTCAATGCGCACGGTGCCGGTGAAATACTCGGCCGGTAGTTTGGTTGAAGGCTGTGAGCCACTTCTTTTGATGTCCATATGAATTCCTCTTTTGCTTTGGATAGTCTCAATACGAAACGATAACGTAGTTAATTCTGCTGATTCAGGTTAATGAGAATATATTCTAGTGGCAGTAAGAGCGCGTTCCATAAGTTACCTCTTCCTCATGGTGCATACGGTTGATAGTGAATGGTATTTACTGCAAATGATTTGCCTCCAATATTGAATCAGATGCTCGCGCAGGTTACGATGGGGCTTCCGTCGGACATTATGGGCGCTATCAAGGAGGCTCATGTGAATGAGACAAAAGACTTGGCCAAGAAACAACTCGAAGCCATCCTGAACAGCGCTAACCTGAGTTACGAACGGCATCTTCCCCTCTGCCAAGACACGGGTTTAGTTACGCTCTTCATTTCAGGGGACTTGATCGAGCATATGGGTGAGGTGGAGAACGCTTTGAGCGAGGCGATTCAGGGCCTCACCTCTAAGGGCGGTATGAGGGCGAACGTCGTCAACCCACTCACGAGAAAGAACACGGGCACCAACACCGGACTTGGCGAGCCGGAAGTTCTGATAGACAAGTCTACAGACAAAACTGCTATGAAGATGATTTTGAAGGGAGCTGGTTCAGAGAACTTCACCAACCTGAAGATGATGGTCCCAACCGCCAGCAGACAAGACATGATGAAGCATATTCTCCAAGCCGTGATAGACGCGGGAGGAAAAACCTGCCCGCCCAACATCCTAGGCATCGGAATCGGCGGATCCGCCGTTCAAGCGATGGTCAACTCAAAACTCGCATTACTCAGAAAAATTGGCGCACGCAACCCCGACCCCGAAGTAGCACAGTTCGAAACGAACATCGTGAAAGCCGCTAACGAGCTTGGAATAGGGACCATGGGCCTAGGGGGCGACACCACCCTTCTCGACGCTCACATCGAAACCGCCGGAACCCACACCGCCTGCCTCCCCATAGCGATCTCTTTCGGATGCTGGGCAAACAGAGTTTCAGAAGCCGAACTAACCGACGGACACTTCAAGATCACAAGGTGAGATACAATGGTAGAATTAAGACTCCACGTCCCACAAGACAACAGCCGAGTCGTTGACATTCGTGCAGGAGACGTACTCTATGTCACAGGCGACATTGCAATCGCGAGAGATCAAGCCCACAAGAAACTAATCGAAACATTCCTCCCAGAACTAATCGGCCTACCAATCTTCCACTGCGGCCCAATCTCACAAAAGGTCGGCGACGAATGGAGGATCCTAGCCGGCGGCCCAACCACAAGCACACGCATGGACGCCCTAACCCCACCCATCCTAGAAAAGTATCAAACCAAAATCATCATCGGAAAAGGCGGTCTAGGAGAGAAAGGGAAGAAGGGGCTGGAAACATTCGGCGCCGTCTACTCCGAATTCACCGGCGGAGCCTCCGCCCTAGCCGTCTCAAAGATCGTACGAGTGAAGAAACGATTGCTTGAACAACTTGGCCCAACGGAACTCGTTTGGATATGGGAAGTAAAAGACTTCGGACCAGTACTAGTAACCCAGGACCATCAGGGAAACGACCTGAAGAAAGCCGTAACCACACAAGCCACCCAGAAACTCGAAACCCTCGTAAAGACATACAGCTGAACAGCCGAACGAACGCGCGGTCCAACTTCACTCTGAAATCCTGCCAACCGATCCTGACCGCAATTTACCGGGCACATTCAACCGGGTTCAAATCTGGTCGTTCGCACCACTAGACCCACACACACCGAAAGGGGACTGGTGAATGGTTACTTCTCTAACGTGACTTCGAAGTTCTCGTCGATCTTCAGACGATGCCAGCGAGAGTCATAACCTACGCTTCGCATATTCCTAATCCGCATCAGGTTCTTTACCTCACCCTCCTCTTCGTCAATCTTGAGGTCAATGATACCGTCAACTGAGGCTTCCAGATTCTTGTAGATGTGCTCGGAATGAACTCCCTTAACCGCACCCAAGATTTGCGTCGACTTCGTCGCAGGCGCAGTTGGAATCTCTCGCGTTCGCCAGAGGTCGATGAAGCTTTTCTCGTCGTTGAATCTTAGGACAACCATCTCGTCATCTGCGATTCTGAGGACGTCAGGTCCCAATTGGTATCGGGTGCCGGGGTAAGGTGAGCGGGTAGCGGTAATCACTGTTCTAGAGTAAAATAGGCTCAGGTCCGCGACTTTCAAGGAATCGTTCGCATATTTCTCTTTGGATTTCTGACCTAGCTGGAAAGTATACCAATCTACGATCCTAAATTTCTCCTCTTTTTCTAATCTCTCGGTGTCTAGTCCGAGGTGTTTGAGCTGCAACCTGACGTTATCAGGCGGGTGGTCGTACACGTTGTAGCTGGCTACGCCGCCACTCCTTATCCATCCCGCCGCGATTGTGAGTGATGTATTGTACCATTGAGAGGCTGGATCAAACTCAGCGAGAATATTCGATCCAGGGGGTACAGGCCCCTTAGTCAAATCTTCGATTAACGGCATCCTTGGCAATTAGAACACATGAGAATCCTATGTTCTAGTAGATTTGTAGTTTTCGTGTGTGTGCGTCCTACTTGACCCACTCTGACGACGAGCCACGACGGTTCAGATTTCTGCGTCCCCTGATTACTGAAATCTATTTGTGCGGGTTCCAACATGATTTTACAAGAATCTTATGAGCGTCCGAATACCCATACTCGCCGACCTAATACCAGCGGGGGTTCCCTATCGAACTGCGGTCCTTATCGAATATGACCCTGACTCGAACTATTACCAAATTCTTGAATCAACAGTTCATGACCTTCTGAGCGCAGGTCAGGTCGTGAGCTTCTTTGACTACACCCGATTCCCGGATCAAGTTAGACAGGAGTTGAAGGCGCTGGGAACGGATGTCGATGCGCTTGAAGCGAAGGGAAAATTCCACCTCTATGACGGATACTCCGCCACCCTGGGGATTAAGTCTAAAGAGAAATTGGCTTTCGACTCCCTCAAAGTTGCCGACATGAGTCTCTACTTTTTGAAGATGACGAAAGATGAGAATCCAACAAGAAACGACGTGGGCTTCAGCGACAACGGTACCATCGCTTTGCGATATAACGAGGAGAAGGCTTTTCTGGATTGGTACGCAACCCGCGTAATACCGAGGGTCAAGCTACATGATCGAATTTCTTTCAGTGCGTTCGTAAGCGGAGTTCATTCCGCAGCATTTTACAAGAGTCTAGAAGACATGTGCGACGGAGTAATTGATGTCAAGTTCGACGATTCAGAGGGTAAACCACGGACGAGGTTGCGTGTCAGGGCCTTCAAAGCAGGGCAGTTTGATGGTTCTTGGCGATACGTCAAGTTAGATGGACCACACGCAACACTGACGAAGTAAAGCCCCCTGTTTCTCAGTGTGTGTCT
The DNA here is from genome assembly GCA_963733055.1 of Candidatus Bathyarchaeota archaeon. GTDB lineage: Archaea > Thermoproteota > Bathyarchaeia > 40CM-2-53-6 > 40CM-2-53-6 > FEN-987. The sequence goes on along the minus strand of CAVTBR010000001.1, from coordinate 517,313 downwards.
AATGGCGCGTCCGAAATATGTGTGGGCACATTCCCAAAATACTTGATTCCAATCTGAGGTTCGGCGCGCTCGAAACGTAAGGTTAGAGAGGGAGAATGGCTTTCTGGGGTTGAAGGAATCACGATGGCGTCTTTGACTGAGATGAAATGTGTCGCCTGCCGCGGAGGGGAGCCCACAGCGACCGAAGACGAGATCGCAGAGCTGCGCCTCCAAGTGTCCGAATGGGAAATCCTGGAGATAGATCACATCAAACGCCTAGAGCGCGTTTTCAACTTCAAGAACTTCACAGGAGCCCTGGAGTTCACCAATCAAGTTGGCGGACTCGCGGAGGCAGAGGGGCATCACCCAGCAATTCTCACTGAGTGGGGAAGAGTCACCGTCTCGTGGTGGACGCATAAGATCAAAGGGTTACATAGGAACGACTTCATTATGGCAGCAAAAACGGACCAGTTACCCCAGTAAAGAGGCGCACAGTCTTGTATGGGGACATTAACTCTCAATTAGCTGGTTCCAACTCCCCCTCACTAAGGTTGCGATTAAATGTCACCAGGTTGCGTTTCTGTGGTGAACACTTCGATTACCATGTTAATGGTGCAGATTCATGAGTGATACCTTCCGCGATATAGTCGGCACGGATGGCAACGAACTAAGCGGACGGAGAATCCTGCTTGGAGTTACTGGAAGCGTAGCAGCCTACCGTTCACCTGATGTGGCCAGGTTGTTAATGCGCCATGGCGCCGAAGTATACCCAGTAATGTCCGACATGGCTGAACAGATCATTCACCCGAACCTGCTTGAATGGGCTACCGGAAACCCCGTCGTAACCAAACTGACTGGGAAGATTGAGCACGTACACTATACGACCGGAAGCTCCAGGGTTGACGTGTTACTGATAGCTCCCTGCACCGCCAACTCAGTCAGCAAGATCGCTTCAGGGATTGATGACACGGTTATCACGTCATTCGTCTCCTCAGCGTTAGGCGCCGGTATACCAATCGTGATCGCCCCCGCCATGCACGACACAATGTACGCCCAACCCATTGTACAAGAGAACATCCGCAAGTTAACCGAACTAGGCGTCATTTTCGTGGAACCGACTCAAGAAGAAAAAAAGGCGAAACTCGCTTCCCCCGAAAACATTTTACAAGCAGTAATTGAGGCATTACCCAAGCAAGATTACGTCGGCCGAAGCGTCCTGATAACCCTTGGACCAACGATCGAACAGATAGATCCTGTTAGAATCATCACTAATCCAAGCAGCGGAAAGATGGGTAGCGCCCTCGCGTTCGAAGCGCAGAAACGCGGCGCCTCAGTCACTATCATCCACGGCCCCGTTTCAATCCCTCTCCCAACTCATGCAAAGGCAATCTCAGTGAAATCGAGCAAGGAAATGTACGATGAAGTTATGAAAGAACTGCAGTCAACCAATTATTATCTCATAATCGCAACCGCCGCGCCAGCAGACTACGCACCGATTGCGAGTGACAGAAAGATCGCGACCACAGACCATTCACAAATAACCCTCCAATTGAAAGCAACGCCAAAGATAATCGATAATATCAAAGGAGTTAGTCCAAACACCTTCCTGCTAGCGTTTCGAGCACAATCCGGGCTATCCAGGGATGGGCTGATTTCGGATGCGTACGAGCGGCTTCAAAAGGCATCGGCAGACCTGATTGCAGTAAATGACGTGGGGCGTCGGGACATAGGTTTCGGATCGGATTTCAACGAAGTAACCCTAATCGACGTTCAGGGAAAAGCAAAGGTTCTTCAAAGAAATACGAAGCGCGTCATCGCTAAACAGATTCTTGACGAAGTTTCCGAGAAGCTCACACGGAACAATCGCGTTAGGTAGCTGCAGTTGGATGCCATGCCGAGTAGCTGCTGCACAATTACGCTTAGGCAAGGGATCTTACGAGAAGACAATGGAAGCCGCCCAGGTCCTCATACGAGAAGCATCGAAAGCTAAGGCCCAAATCGTATGTCTTCCTGAACACTGGCTCCTTGAATTCTGGAAGGAATCAGCTGATTCTGACGAGAGGCTAGCCGAGACGGCAAAGGGAGAGCGAATATTCGTAATCACGGGAGCAAATTATGTTCCCAATCAATCCAAGGCTAATGTACGAAGCACTATCATCGACTCGAATGGGATAATCCTTGGATGGCAGGATAAGGTTCATCTCTTCCGTGATGAACGATCAGTCGCGGTTCCGGGCGGAAAGTACAATGTTCTTCAAACGCCATTCGGCAATGTAGGAATCACAATATGCTATGACAATGTCTTTCCTGAAGCCGCGAGAACTCTGACCTTACAGGGAGCGGACATGCTTTTCGTTCCCTCGAGAATTGTCTCGGAAGGCCTCGATCCCTGGCTTTTGTATTTGAGAGCCCGTGCCTTAGAAAATCGCCTTCCAATCATAGCCCCGAACATTCTTCATCCTCCTCGATACATGGGAGGAAGCATAATTATCGACCTCCAGGAAACTGCCGGCCCCGTGATCTTGCCTAGAGTTGTCGCGTCGGCCGGAAGCGGAGAGGCTGTTATCGTGGCAGACGTGGACATTGATAAGTCGAGAAAGCTCCGGTCAGAGAGACTATCTCAACGAGTACCGACCGCGTACACCTAAAGGAGAATTTCGTGTCGTAGCAGATTCAGTTACCTTGAATCTTCGTTGTCCAAGCAATGAGCGCCTCTAGCACAGCCTTCAAATTCTTTCTTGCTCGTTCATCCGTCAGCCTAAAGTCACTGTCAAACGCCTGTCCGGCGACTCCCAAGAGAAGCGCTGGTTCATTGATGGGGTACATGTTCAGGTCGACGAGTATCTGTCTGAGGTGCAGCTGCGCCCTCACTCCGCCTCTTGGGCTGCTTGAGGCGCTGATGATGGCCGCGGGTTTTCCGTCCCATGCATTGTCATCGTCCGGCCGATTGCCCCATTCGATGGCATTCTTCAAAACTGCTGTGATGGAAAAATTATGCTCCGGCGTGGCGAAAAGTACGGCGTCCGCATCTCTAATCTTTCCTTTGAATTCACGCACACTTTCCGGCGGCTGAGCTTCCAAATCCTGGTTGTACAGTGGGAGATCGGATACGTTGGCAATTTCGAGCGTCGCATTGTCCGGCAACATGCGTTTCGCTTCCTCTAACAGCGCGGTGTTAAAGGACCGTTTTCGAGTACTACCTGATACGCCAAGAATTCTCATCTTAATCTCACTAATACAAAGTAAACGTCGAATGTAAGGTGTTATCGGTAGCAAGGGGCGCTATTCAATTCGCCATTTTTCTGGATTTGGAAAGCAAGAGACTAAGAAAAGCGAAACTTTGCCTATGCGACATAGAAGTAAGTTTCCCTATCCTTCTCGCTGGCGATTATATCGCCTCTATCAGCTAACTCTCGTAGTTTGACAATGAAGAAAGTTTCTCGTGCAACACTAATTCTAAGTTGATCGGTCTCTTTCACGCTGAGGTCACTTGGTAAGCCCACTGGTTCTGGATCGGGTTTAGATGGTGCTGGAAGGAGTGCTTGATAGATCTCATCCGAGGAGAACGCTTTCCCCTTATTCTTCGCCAGAAAATCAATAATATGAGGCTTAATCATGAAATCGGGCGACTTGAATTTCTTCTGGGATAACGTAGCAACCCGAAACTTTCTTGCCTCAGCAACAGGAATTGGCATGGCTCAAAGAGACTAGAGATGTTTTCGATAAGAATTTCGCATTCAGGCCGATCGAGGGAATCAGGTGAATTCCCGATTCGGGTGCGCAACCTCACCACCACAGCGACAAAGAACTACGCGGTCTAAGTCATAGAAGGTGAAGTGGAGAATTCGGACCCCAACCTACCGGTACACATAAACTGCCAGCTCAGCAAGCATAACAGAAGAACAAGGCTTCCAACCATGTGAGGCAAGAGAAAATGCCAAGAAAAGCACTCAAAGGAGTTTTTCCATTGATGCCGTTTGTCGTCAGGAGCAACCAAGAACTAGACTTGGATGGTCTCAGGAGCAATATTGCTGCCTATGAGGAGGCAGGGTTTCAAGGTTACTTGGCTTTTGGGTGTATGGGCGAATTTTATGCTCCAAGCGACGAAGAGTTCAGAAAAGTTGTTGACACCGCAGTCGATGTGACTCAGAAGATTGCATGCGTTTTCGGAACCACATTCCACAATACCGCTGAGTGCATAAGGCGTACGAAATATGTCGAAGATGCGGGCGGCGATGGAGTTATGATGGGCCCGCCATACCTGATTCCCTGCACCATCGAAGCCGCCTATGAGCATTATCGTCAGGTGAACGATGCCGCAGATGAGATTCAGATAATGGTTTACAACAATCCATCCTCGTTTCGTTTCAATATGACGCCTGAATTTTGGGACAGACTGATGGGGCTCGAAAGGATCAAGGCTGTGAAGGAATCTAACGGAGAAGTCGTTCACAGGACACGAGTGGTCAGTCATATTTCTAGACGTATCAATGTGTTCTCAGGAGGAGAGAATTGGCTCCTCGGGGACACAATGGTCGGTGGTAACAGTATTGTGTCTGTAGTAGGTCCCGGAACGCCAAAAGGGACTCTAGCATTCTTCAACGCTTGCATGAAGCGGGATCTCGAAAGGGCCGTTCCGTTTCATGTCAAGTTCACGGAACTATTCAGGAACATTACAGGTGAAAACGAGGTGGCGTGGTTGAAAGCATGCGCAGAACTGGGCGGCTTCAAGGCTGGTCCTCCGAGAGCACCATATTACCCTCTGGACCAGGCAATAAGAAAGAGTCTCGCAACTGAACTAAAGGAGCTCACAACCATGGCCGAGCAGGAAACGGCGGTAGCTCGGTAAAGTTCCATGCGACTAGCTGATTCTGTGCAGATTCAGAGTATGAAATTCTGAAGATTAAACAACTTCTATCAGAAATGTCTCAAGAGAACATCCATAGACAACACTTTTTCTTACAACATCTAAGAGAACCTGCCTCCCTCGATTAACGCTAAATGCTTAGGCTAATCGTGGCTGAAAGAAGTGCTAATAGTTATGAAAGAAAAAGGGAAAGAATAGAATGGATCCAGACAAAAAGGCTGCTCGAGTTGCGGGGTTACTGTACCTTCTCAATGCTATATTCACTGGCTTTGCACTATACGTTCGCTCAAGTCTTATTATGCCCGGAAACGCCGCAGCCACAGTCAACAACATAACAGCTTCTGAAATGCTATTCCGCGTCGGCATTGTAAGTGACCTAATTGGACAAATATTCCAGATATTGATGACCCTCGCTCTATACGAGTTATTCAAGACATTTAACAAAAAATATTCCATGCTTATGGCTGTATTAGGCCTCATGGTCGTTCCTATCGCAATGCTCAATCAACTAAACCAATTCGCCGTCCTCACCCTCTTGAGCACAGCCAACTATTCTCAAATAATGTTCTACATCTCTCAATTTGGATACGGACTCTTCATCGCCCAAATATTTTTCGGCCTTTGGTTATTTCCGCTCGGATATCTAGCCTACAAGTCACGCTATATCCCAAGAATCTTGGGAATCTTGTTGATCGTTGCAGGTTTTGGCTATGTGATAGATAGTTTTGGCAAATTTCTCTTCCCGACCTATAATCCAACAATTGCCGTTTTCACATTTATCGGCGAAGTAACATTTCTATCATGGCTTCTGATTAAAGGTGTAAAAGTACAACACGTTACGTGATCACCCGTAACGTCCAGAAATCAAGGGCCAAGTTCTGGTCGAGAACGTAAGCGTAGGGGAGAGTGAAGTATCCGTTCATTCCCCACGAATCGCCCCACGAGTTTCTTACGATGAACCACTGGTTTGAGTCGTCGTACCCGACCGCGAGCACGGCGTGACCCCCTATCGGTTTATCTCCCTGCTTCGGTATCGACTCATGCCCAGTCTTCGCAACTTCTGGGCTTTGCAAGCTTGCGTGTGCTTGGATTCCGAAGATGAATGGGTACCCGGAAGCGAGACAACCCTTGAGTTGCTCGGCCTTACGGTTCAACCGCTTGTACTGTACCGCCCTATACTTCTTGGCCTGAGTATAGCAAGCCTCGTGAGGCTTCTCAGCGAATTTTGTATGGTCGTATGGCCACAGGGACTCGGGACAATCGCCTGCTCTTGCCACGGTTTTTATTCCATCACGGAGAGGGGCGCCTGAATCTTCGTTCGCAGTGCCCGCCATGACTCGTTCATTGTAATATAGAAAAAGGCGGGACGGCATGAAGTTCTCTTGCTTCTGTTTCATTAGATCAAATTGCACGGCCGCGGCAATCGCATTCGCAGTGCAGCTGTTAAGGTCACTCTGATCATAAACTGGGGGGCACTGCGGTCTGAGGTCAACACTCGGTGGGAGTGTTGTGAGGATTTCGGGTGGCGCCTCGTATGCATGATCGCGTGGGTCCGGATCGTCTGGGATCCATCCAAATTTCCTAGTTGTCATTGCTCCAACAAGTCCTCGTTTCATCTACGTGACCTAAATCTTAGCTTAACTGATACCGCCATGAGGCACTTGTTTCATCGCGCCAGTCTTCCTTACCAATTCGTCGAATCTCGGGTCTGATGTTATGTTGTCGTAGAACGGTCCTTGTTTGACCTGGAAAGGGGTTATTGAGTGAAGTTTGAAGGCATTCTCGAGCCATTCAAATGCGCGGTCCATGTTGCCCACCTTTGAATAAATGATCGCCACCCGCTGAGGGTCGAAGTCTTCACGGTTAGCGGCCTTTTCACATTCTATGAGAATTTGCTCGGCCTCTTTCCTCCTGCCCGAGAGGGCGTGAACGAATCCTAGCTCAACTCTCCAATGTATCGTCGCGGGGACCCTACGCATCACCCACTGCAATTCCGCGAGCGCTTCCTCAAACCTCTCCTTAGCCAAGCAGGCATCTGACCTGTTTGCATGTGCTGGCACGAAATTTGGATCTATCTCCAGTGATCGGTCAAGTTCCTTCATAGCATCATCGTACCGCCGGGCGTAAAGGAGAAGGCCCCCCGCGTAGGCATGTATCATCGGTGATAGTGGGTCAAGGTCTTCCGCGATTTTTGCTTGATCTATTGCTTCCTCAATTCGACCAAGGCTTAGGAGGTGGATGGAATACCAGTGGTGTGCCTTCGCGAAGTTAGGGTTGGCCTCTATGGCTTCGGAGAATTCGTGTTCCGCTGCAGACCAGTTCCATTCGTTGCTCAGGATGTTTCCTAGGGAAACATGGGCTTCGGCAAGGGCTCCGTCGAGGCTAAGCGCTTTCGTCAAAGCGTTCCTTGCTTTACTGTAGCCTTCTTTCTGAGGCAGGTATCTGTGGTTTACAAGTACAACGTAGCAATCAGCCAACCCAGAGTAGGCACGTGCAAAGGCAGGGTCCCTCTTTATCGCATCTTCGAAATAATTGACCGCTTTCAGGAGCGAATCTCTAGATCGTTCGTTCCAGAAGAATTTGCCTTTCAAGTAGAGGGTGTACGCGTCGAGATTTCCTGTCAGTCTCTTGTCAAGTCGTTCTTTTTCTACGGGTAAGATTTTTACTTTGAGTGCTTCGGCTACGGTCTTCGAGATCTCGGTTTGGACTGTGAATATGTCTTTCATTTCTCTATCGAAGGATTCCGACCATAAGTGGTCACCGCTCTCGGAGTCTATGAGTTGAACGGTAATTCGTAGATTATCGCCCGCTTTTCGTACGCTTCCCTCGATTACAGTTCCAACTTGTAGCTCTCGGGCGATTTGATCAATTTTCTTCTCCACCCCCTTATAGCCCATGATGGACGTCCTCGCGATCACCTTCATTCCACCGATCTTTGTCATTGTCGAGATCATTTCCTCGGTCAGCCCGTCCGCGAAATATTCGTCCTTAGGGTCAGGGCTAATGTTTTGCAGCGGCAACACAGCAATTCTATGTTTGTCAAACCTTGACCGTGAAGAGAATGCGGGAGGAACAAAGGTCTGCGAACGGTCTGGATCGGTTGGCTGAAAGGGTCCTCACCGAAGGCCATTGGCTCATCAAACCAATAAGATATTAGTTTTCATCGTAACCATTTCGGGTCCCGCTAACCTGTCGCTGAAAGTAAATGGGCACTGACTGGCGGAATAACCGTCGCCTCAAACTTGAATAACGCCATTTCAGCGGGGGATGCAAGGCCTTGAACCGGGTCATATTGCACATCGATATGGACGCATTCTACCCTTCAGTTGAACAGCGCGAGAATCCGGCCCTAATTGGGAAGCCCGTGATCGTCGGCGCGGACCCGAAGGAAGGAAAGGGGCGGGGGGTCGTTATGAGTTGCTCGTACGAGGCACGCAAGCTCGGGGTACGTTCTGCTTTGCCCATCTCCATAGCTTACAGGCTTTGCCCAAACGGCGTCTACGTCCCACCCAACTTCACCCGATACGAACAAGCTTCAGAAGAGATCATAGGACTACTTCGAACGTTCTCGGACAAAGTTGAACAAATGAGCATAGACGAAGCCTTCGTGGACATAACTGAGAAAGCCTCCAGTTTCGAAGAAGCCACCGCAATGGCTGAAACAATCAAGCGAGAGATTCGTGAGAAAGCGAAGCTCACCTGTTCAATCGGCATCGCCCCGAACAAAGCCGCCGCAAAAATTGCCTCCGACTTCAAAAAACCGGACGGGCTGACCTGCGTTCCACCCGAGAAACTACGAGAATTCCTAGATCCACTCCCTGTAACAAAAATCAGTGGAGTCGGAAAGAAGAGCTCGGAATTGTTGACTCAAGCTGGGATCGTCTCAATTGGCCAACTGGCTTCTACCCATCCCAGCAGGTTAACCGAGATTTTCGGAAAATACGGAACAAGAATCTGGCAAATAGCCAATGGGATAGACGAAGAAGAGGTAGTTACCAGCTACGCAGTCAAATCCATCAGCTCAGAAAGCACCTTCCAAGAAGACGAGCTGGACAGGAACAAGGTCATGGAGGTTTTTGACTCAATCATCCAAGACGTCCATGCTCGAGTCCAATCTCAAAACGTACTGTTCCGAACCATCGGCATCAAAGTTAGGCTGGAAGATTTCGAAACCTTCACTCGAGCCCGAACCCATACGAGGTACACAAACGAAAAATCCATCATTGAAGAATACGTGAAGCAACTCTTCAGGGAATTTGAGAGCTCTCAGCGTAAAATTCGCCTCGTTGGCGTCAGAGTATCCAATCTCAAGGAGTTGGGGTCAGAGCAGGAAAGCATCCTACGCTGGGCCAATCCGAACGAGTGAGTTAGCTTACTCAGGCTTGGTAGCTAAATTCATCTTCGCCAACTGAGCTCGTAACTCGATGAGCCAGACTTCGAATGGTCTGTTGCTCGGAACTACAATACGTACGCGCCGGTCGGGAAGGATGGTAACGCTTCCTTCAGGCTCGGTCGACAGTGGAATCAAGACTGATTCACGGTGCAAATTGAGTGAATCAGTTAACTCGAGAACCTTCATGATCTGCTCGGGACGAACCGCACCCATGATTCTTCAGTCATGATTCAATTCTCTGCGCATCTAACCTATTCGGTGGGATTCGATTGGGGGCTTCCTTTCCTGACGATGATCTCGTCCCCCTTTTGTATCCAGCGCAGTCTTTCCTCGTTGTGGAATGTTGGTCTCAGTTTCAATGCTTTCTGTATATGTTTAGGGACAGCCGCCGTTCCGCCTCTTCTGAGCATTGTTTTTGTGAAACTCGACTGGGGCGTTCCTTTGCTGACCATAATCTCATCCTCATTTTGTGTCCACAGGAGCTTTTCCCTCTGTTGGGGTGAGTGTCCCAGTTTCAATATCTTCATTACCTGTTTCGGAACGATCGTTGTTCCTCCTCTACTGAGGATCGTTATTCCGAGATGAAGCTCATCCGTCAAGTCTGCTCTTGAACCTTGTTTGCGTCTTAATCGCGGTCGCCAGTAACCTTAGGGTCGGAGGTGAGCACCTGGAACCACCTCATCGAATTGCCATCTGGGTCACTGAGGTCAAAGTAACTGATTACATCCGGAACCGTCTTGATCTCGGTCGCTGCAATCCCACTCTTTCGCAACCGCTCCCGTTCTCGGGACAAATCAGTGACTTCCAACTGGAGGCTCCAACTCGAGGGCTGCACCTTCCCGCTTACGACTTGCACCCATGCACCGCCGACCTTGAACTCTACATTTCCCGGAAAAGGTTCCAGATCGGGCTCCTTGCCAAAGAGCCGCGAGTACCACTCCCGAGACTTCCGGAGGTCGCTTACCGTGATTACCGTAATGGCCTCTCTAACATCGATGGCTCCTTGCACCAAAGTCCTTCACACTATTGAGTAATTCACACTGATCTTTTAATCGTAAGGGAACGATTGCGTTTTGGTGACGAGGTAGCGGCGTAAGAGGCTCAGGAAGATAGTTTCTCTAAGAGCTTATTCAGCTCCGATCGACTCCTAACCCCAGTCAATCGATCCCATTCTTTTCCGTTCTTGAAGAGGATGAGGGTGGGGATGCTTCTGACGTTAAACTGCTGGGCCAAGTCCCTGCTGTTCTGAGTGTCGACTTTCGCGAAGACTATCCGATCTTCGAATCTCCTGGCCATGTCCCTAATGATAGGTGTCATTACGTGGCAGGGGCCGCACCATGAAGCCCAAAAATCCACAACCACCGGTTTCTCGCTTTTGAGAAGCTCTCGCATGTTCCCGAGAGTCGCCTGATGAATCCGTCCGCCCATGGTGCTAACGCAGCGGTGACTCTTCGGGCATGAATCTGCTCAGTTTCATTTCTTAGGAGAGTCATATTCGTGGTCTTCCCACATGTCGTAAGCGGTCGCAACCGACGCGGCCTGTGTTATGATGGCCAATGCGATTATGATGTGAATGAAGACTATGACGTCTGCTAGGGGTATGTTCATGTTCATTCTGAGGTTAGCGTACAGTATTACCCCCAGGACTATCTGGACTGTTGCCAAAATGGCGGTTGATTTTGTGATCCGTTTAAGCCGGTTCGGTGCTTCGGTGTGTTTCATCTTCGTGTTGTTGTAGTGCGCCAATCCTAGGATTATCAAGCCCAGGAGTGCATGCAGATCAACAAGATAGAGGCTGAAGCGCGGCAGTATGATGATAAGTATCTGTAAGGAAGCAAGCCAGATCATCGCGTAGAGCGTTTTCCAGAGGGCCATTGGCAGTCCCTATTGTTGGAAACCGGAGGACACTCTAAAGATTCCGGTAAGTTTCCCGGCGTGACAAATAGTGGTCTTTGGGTTCAGGCGCGGATGTCGTACCAGTGCATTGTTTCTATTGTTGCTAGGGGTGCTTGTGCGAGTAAGCGTGCTTCGTTGAATAGGTCTATCACCCGCTGGACGGGGCCGTTGTCGCTGTTTATACTGTAAACCGATATTGGGCCGTAACTTTTCATGTGCACGAGGTTTGTTTCAACTAACTTCCCCAAATGCTTCCGAATTACCTTCCTATCCAACCCACTGAACTTCGCAATCTTGTAAATCGTCAAATCTTCTCCGCGGCTTCGGGCTAGAACTAGTAGGATTCTTAACCGGGCCTCGCTCCCCAAGGTCTTCAAGATTAGAGGTCTCAGTGGCAATTTTGTTCAACGGGAACAGTAGACCCCCTGCAAAGATAAGCAAGAGAGTTGAGTGAAGCTAATCGTTTCTCTCTGAGAAACGCGGATTTGTTTTGGACAGGGACGGCAGGAGGCAGCAAGGCTACGTTGACGGTTGACAATCGCCTAGGCATGTATCGTTATCGTTCAGTTAATTGTTAGCGTGTTTAGGTTTCGTGCTTCGCTCTTCGTCTGATTACCCCGTATGCGATTATCGTGAGGATCGCGAGTATTGGTAGTCCAAGCGGGTACTCTGGTATGATAGTGGCTTGTGTGAGAGGGACAGCAATTAACGACCAAAAGGTGGAGGTGGACAATGACCAGGTCATGGTTACGGGTGACGAAGCGGGTTGGTCGCTCCCCCCTCCAACAAAATTCGCGATTGAGATTGGATGAACTGGTCCAGTGTTCCAACGTTGACTTTGACCCGCCCCCGGAGAGGCGGTGGTTGTGCCCACGTTGTTGTATGCCCCTAACGCGTCTACCACCAGGTCACCTGAGGTGCTGCCGCTCACTGTGACCGAACCAGTGGTTCCCGGGGTCCCACCGTCATCGGCTGAGGCAACGGTTCCGGTACCCCCGACATTAAAGTATGAAACCGACCCCCCAGCCAAGATATCGTCAGCCGTGATGGTGACGGTGACCATTGCCTTGCAAGGAGGAGGCGAAGGGGCGCATGCGCTCGATGGGTTAAGGAGAACCCACAACTCAACATTCACAAGACTAAAACCCAGGTGATTGCCCACACGTGAGAGTAACTTGGAGCCAAACGTGACACTAGTAGCGGGGGCATTCTTATAACCGGAGAGTCCGACGATTAGAATCCCATTACTGCCCGTCCCAACAGTATGAGACCAGGACAACGTGAGGCAGCCCGCACAATTGTTAGTGGCGGATGAATCGAAGACGATGGACGTACTCGCGTGAACAGATAACGGCTCCAAAACCAACAGAAACATACACAAGACTACTAGTAATCCAACCCCAGCCATTCCACGCCTCAAGCCCAGCACCCGGCGTCGAACAGGAGTTCCAGACCCTATTATGAGTTATTTCCGTTCATGGAATTTTTCGACTGAGGAACGGCAGTGTTCCCTTTACCAATTTGAGCTGTCCGGTGAGGTACCGCTACCCGAGCGTCCTCTTGGGCTTTACTTTCGGCGTCTTCGAGGCTTCGCTCTGGGCTTCGCCCTACGCTTCTTTCTACGCTTCGCGGCATGTTTCTTCTGAGGTGATAGGTCTCTTTGCATTCTTTTGAGCGTCTTCTCGTCCACGAGCCTGAGCATGTATAGGAACATCATGAAGACAAGCAAAGCATTGAAGTGTGTCTCCTTTGGCGCCGCCGGCTTTCGCCTGGTTCTAGATGCTCTCCTCGGCGCTGTTCTCCTAGCCGCACGACTTCTTCGTTTCTTGGGTCTAACCCTTATGCGTTTTGCCAGCTTTTCTCGCCTACAGGTGTGGTATTCCTATAGTTGCGAGTCGTTTTATGTAACTTTCGTACTATCTCGTGATAATGGCTGGGACTCTGGGAGGCGGATGGATTGGCCTGTGTTTTCTGCGAAATCATAAGCAAAACAACCCCGGCCTACATAATCTACGAAGACGCGGGCCACATTGCATTTCTCGATAAGTATCCAATCTCAATAGGGCACACTCTCGTCCTGCCCAAAGCGCATTTCGAGCGCGTCAACAATATGTCGCTGCATGATTTCTTGGCGCTCTACGCCCGCGTACACGCCCTGAACCAGGTGATAACCTCCAGGTTAGGCGCAACCGCGTCCCATATCTCCACCAACGACGGCGCGGCCGCAAACCAACTCATACCCCACGTGCACGTTCACATAATTCCCCGAAGCCCCAACGACAACGCGGGATTCACCGCAAGAAAGCTCCTCCGTGCAGACCAGATGGAGGAGATCAGAAAGAAACTAGCGGTTGACGATCTGAAGCTTAGTGCTTGATCATTTGTTGTAGCGACGGCGCAATCTGCTTCGGCTCTGTGATGGGTGCTGTGCAGGTTGTTCCGACGCAGATGTAGGCGGTCGGCGTGTCAGCCGTTGAGTAACCCCTCGCTTCTATCTCCTTCGAATCCTGACGCGGATCAAAGATTTGCACGATCTTTCTTGGCTCGTATATGCGGTTGGCTTCCGGAGGAGGCCCTTCGTTTGCGGCCTATCGGGGGATCCAACGATCTGTATCATACTCGGTTCATTCAGGAAAGCGTCAACGCCCAACGCGAACTCGGCTGATGAGAATCCGAAGCTGAGATAGGAATCCGCGAAACGCCTTAGGGTATCTTCCGCGTATTTCCGGTACGACTCATCTCCCATTAGGTGATGCAGTTTTGTTAAAACGCGAGCTGCGGCGCTGTTTTCCTCCAGCGGCTTTGTTTGCTTACTTAGAAAGCCAGGAGCGTTCGGGTCAACTACAGTGTCGAAGAAACCGCCGAGTTGCGGATCGTGAAGTTTTGTTATGGTGAGATTCATCAGCTCAGTCGCGTTCTTGAGATACTTCCTCTCTCCTGTACACTCGAAGGCACGGCATAGAGCATTGACGGTTTGTATTTGGTCGGCGAGTTGATTCTCCAATTGGGGTTTGCCGTCGTAGAAATGGTACATGCCTTCATTCTTCCTGAAATTGAGCTGAAGTAGCCTATCGAGGCTTTTGAGCGCGAACTCTCGTGGTAGCGGATCGGCTAGGATGAAGGAGGCGTCGAGGTAGGCGGATATCATCATCGTATTCCAATTCGTGTAGATTCGCTTATCAACGAAAGGCGGTTTGGTCTTGAGGCGTTCGGCTTTACTGAGCTTGTAGTATTCCTCATCCGCGTCTTGGCTTCCGTAGAAACAACCCTGCGTCTGATCACTCAGCCATGAGTTCACGTAGTCGATAATTCCTCTTGAGACCTCGGCGTAGAATGGGTCGGCGGTGGATTGGTAGGCGTGCAGGTAGAGTTGAAGCCATTTCGCGTTGTCCTCAGACATTTTCTCGAAATGTGGGATACTCCAGTCTCGGGCTGTTGAATAACGGAAGAAGCCGCCCATCTCCTTATCATACGTCCCACTTCGTCCAGCATTGTTCAATGTCACGACTACGAGTCCGAGAAATTCCCGGTTGCCAGTGTAATGGTACTTCATCAGCGCTAATTCTTGGGCTTCTGTGTTGGGGAACTTGGGTTGGGATCCGAAGCCGCCGTAGATGGGATCAAAGTTGTTGGCAACCTCGCCAAGTATCTCGTCCACCATGGAACTTGACAATTCACCAACAGGCGCGCTCTCCTCCTCGGGAGGCAGAACCTCAGCCGGAGGCTTCCCTTGCGATTTCAACCAATTTGACCTGATGTCACGTAGAAGCTGACGCATCTGGTCCGGAGGGAAATATGCGCCGCCGCCAATCACACGCCCGTCCGGTGCGAGGAAGGCGGTTGTGGGCCAACCCCCCATATTGTACCTACGGTTGATGTCCGGTCGCTTATCCGTGTCAACACGGATTGGGATGAAATTAGTTTGAATGTATTCGGCTATGTCGGGAACCGCGTAAGTGTCATGGTCGAGTCGGTGGCACCAGTGGCACCAGACCGCGCTGATGTCCAGTAGAACCGGCTTATTCTCCGCCTTCGCTCTCTGAAAGGCCTCATCGGTCCAATCCAACCATGCAATCTGAGCTTCGTGTTCAGGTGGCATATCCTCAGCTTTCCTGCTCTCGATCGTTTAGCGAAGCATAAACTGAGTTTCTTGGAAGATGGGTTTAGGAAATCTCTGGCGATCCACGCCTAGCGCATATTAGAGCTTCGGAGCAGCCCGCATCGGAATTATCCTCTTGTAATTCTCCAATATCTTGTCGTAGATCGCAAGCGTCTGACCTAATGCTTCCTGGGATTTGCTGTGGCATTGGTTGTCCGGTTTGACGGTTGCGAGGCATTTTGCTTTCGCTTCTTCCAGAGTCTTCAAAGCGTCTTCGAACTCCTTCCCCTTCTCAAGCCTCAGAACTGCGAGGAGGGAGTTGTATGCGGCTAGGTGGGCTCGTTTACATTCCAAATGGTCCTTGCTTTCTCTCTCTTGATAACAAAGTTTGCAACAGTCCATTGCCGTCCGGCTCTGAACCCAGGGTTGAACTAGAAATACGGCTTCCATGATAGCCGAGTAGAGTACAGGGCGATTTATCGGTTATGCCATAAGATATAGCCTTCAACCACGACTGTAACGTGACGTCAGCCTTGCAGTACCACGAGAATATCCTCGGTCTAATTGGAAATACCCCACTTGTGAAGATTAACAAAGTCACTAACGGTGCTAGTTGCCTGATCCTCGCGAAACTTGAGTACCTAAACCCCGGCGGTAGCGTGAAGGACCGGATCGGCATCGCCATGATCGACGACGCCGAACGCAAGGGACTGTTGAAGCCTCACGGCACCATCGTTGAACCCACTTCAGGGAATACTGGCATGGGGCTAGCGCTCACCGCCGCGATTCGGGGTTACAGGGCCATCTTCACGATGGCCGACAAAATGAGTGAAGAAAAACGTAAGCTACTCCGTGCTCTCGGTGGTCGGGTCGTTATCGCCCCAACCAACGTTCCCCCGGACTCGCCAGAAAACTACTACAATGTGGCAGAAAGAATCGCTCATGAAACGTCAAACGCGTACATGCCGAACCAGTACATGAACCCGATCAACCCGCTAGTTCACTACAAGACCACGGGGCCGGAAATTTGGAAACAAACCGACGGAAAAGTGGACGTCGTAGTAATGGGCATGGGCACGGGGGGCACTATCACCGGTGTTGGAAAGTATCTGAAAGAGAAAAAGCCTGAAGTCAAAGTCATAGGCGTGGACCCTGAGGGTTCGATCTTCTATCCGCGCTACAACAAGATCGACAAACCGCTTCACCCTTACAAGGTGGAAGGGATTGGAGAGGATTTCATGCCGAAAACGCTCGTCATGGATTACGTCGACGAAGTGATAAGCGTCAGCGACAAAGACTCGTTCATCACGGCCCGCCGTCTGGCGAGGGAGGAAGGGCTTTTGGTCGGAGGGTCATCTGGGACGGCGATGTACGCCACACTCCAAGTCGCCAAGAAACTCTCCAAAGACCAGGTCGTAGTCGTCCTATTCCCAGATACAGGAAGAAACTACCTGAGCAAGATGTACTCTGATGAGTGGATGCTGGAATTGGGTTACATTGAGGCTGAGAAGGAGGGCAAGATTACGGTCGAGACGATTTTGAGCGCGAAACCCTTAGGCGTGCCGCCTATGATCGCGGTAACCCTCAACGACCCACTCTCGAAAGCAGTGGAACTAATGCGAACCCATGACGTATCCCAACTTCCTGTCGTCGAAGAGGGCCACGTCCTCGGTACGATCTACGATGATACGGTGATGAAGAAACTTCTCACACGAGAAGCATCGCTGTCTCAACCCACCCAAGAAGTCATGGACGCAGCCCTACCTAGCGTTGACTCCAAGGCCGAAATCTCCGAACTGTATAAGCACCTGACGGCGGGCCACAACGCCGTAGTCGTTGTTCATAATGGGGTAGCTGTCGGGGTCCTAACGAAAATGGACGTCATCATGCACCTTTCCAAGAAAACCTAGCCTCGACTCGTCTACGGAATGTGAGAGGTTTCGAGACGCTGAAGCCCGAACCGGCTATGAGAATCGAGAGACTCAACGCTCCAATCAATATCACGAGGCCGGAATAGAACAGGCTCGTCACCCCATATTTGTCCAGCAAATAGCCACCGAGAAGTGGTCCGATTATCGTTCCCAAACTTATCACAACACTATACACCCCCATAGTAGTTCCCCGGCTACGGTCGGGAGCTAGGTCACCTAACGTTGCGAGTGCGGCGGGCGGAAAAGCGAAACTACCAATTCCGAACAAGACCAGAAATGGGGCGCCAAACCAGAACCCCAACCTGCCCCTAACCATCTCTATGGCTGTAAAGAACAGACCCAGAACCGAGAGCAGTCCTAGCATCATGAGCTTATCTCGACCGTATTTGTCGGATAGGTGGCCGAAGAGTGGCTGCGTCACCGCCAACACAAGCACAACTCCGCCAAAGAATATGCTCGTCAGGAAGGGCGATGGGCCTAGGCGTGGGCCGAATGTTAATGCGACTCCAACGAATGTGGTTATAGCCAACCAGATCGGGAACATCGCGGCCGCGCGTCGGTGACTCAACAGAATCTTCAACGTTTGAATGGGGGAGAACGCGCGATCCCTGCCCTGCCATTTCGTTTCCTTGACTCTGAAATACGCGAAGAGGGCGCCGATCGCCGCGAGGGCCGAGGCAAAGTAGAAGGGCGTCGTTCGTGACGCAATATGCGTTAGGATTCCCGCAGCCAAAATCCCAACCATATACCCGCCCAGGTTCGCGAAATCATAAATGCCCATTTCCTTCCCGCGAGTTGTGCTAGTGGTGGCGTCTGTTACCATGGTGAGCGTGCTAACGATGATCATGGCCGCCGCGACACCCTGCACTGCATGCACTGCCGCTAAGTAGGCGATGTTCGTGTTCAACGTGAATACAAATAATGCCACGGTGGAAATCGTCAAGCCCAGGTAGATCCACTTTCGCCTTCCGTACCTGTCGACTAGAATTCCGATCGTTGGCCCGCAGATGGTTTCAGCTATCGGGTAGGCGGCCGCGATTATGCCCACTGCGAAGTTCGAGAATTCATGCCTTGGAAGATAAATTGGGAGAGTGAATAGAACGAGGCCGAAGCTGAACCTCATTAGAAATACGGAGATGTACAGCGGGGATTGAAAAAGGGTTGAGCGGCTCACCGAGAACCGCGATGAATACCCCACCTTCTCTCCTCCAGCTCTCCGATTCAGTTTTCCTCCGAAAACCGGAACCTACGGTATAAGTCGATTTGTAAGCGTTTAATTAGATGCGAACGGATGCGGAGCCCATGCCTCTGAAGACGCTTCAAATGGCGATTCTTGGAGACAATGAAGAAGCAGTCTTTGTTGGGCTTCGAAGTTTTCCAGCCCACAAATTGGCCCTAATCGCGACAACCGATTCCAATGTCCAAGCGAAACAACTCGCGGGAAAGCTTACTGATACTCTCAGGCTCGCGGTTGAGATCGTGCCGATCCAAGACTCCACAGTACAAACGATGCTCGATGCTGTCGGAGAGCTAGTGAAGAAAGAAACCGAAGGCTTTCAAGATTTTCTCATTAACGTCGGATCGGCTAGCAAACATTTGACCTGCGCCGGAGTTACGGCGGGTTTCATTCACGGAATAAGAACATTCGACGTCATCGGCGACCGCGCCGAAGTATTGCCGGTTATGAAGTATGGGTATACTCAAACGGTGACGGAGCCTAAGCTCGAAATCCTCCGTGCGATCGAGCGTTCCGGCGGCGACGTAGAGAGCTTAGAGAAGTTAAGCACGATCGCGAATTACGGAAAGCCACTTCTAAGCTACCACATTCGCGGGTCGCGAGATAGCAAGGGACTGGAGGGGCTGGGGTTAGTGGAGATTGAGAGGGGCAAACGTGGACGTCTGCGCGTTAAACTGACGCCACTCGGGCGAACGCTACTTTCAACAACGCAGACCTAAGTGGTTTGTTTTGGTTCCTTCGCTTCCTTCGGAGGAAGATTGTTCTTCTTTCTGCTGGGAATAATTTTCAGCCTACAGAATACTGCATCGCCATCTTTGATGTCAAAGATCTTGCGAATTTCTTCAGGTATGGTTACCCTTCCGCCCGCGGTTACTTCAGCGTAGAAGGGTATGTCCTCTTCCGCAACTTCCGGCAACGAGTCACCTTCTCGCCTGAAACGAGCCTTTACTAAAAAGAGTTGTTGACGCGAGTCTGTTGTTGATTTCGCGCTAGACCGTGCTGCTTGGGCATAGCTTGTTTACGGGACAGATAGCACACCGGGGGCGTGGAGCTCGACAGATTGCCCGCCCGAACGAGATGATTGACAGATGCCAGGAGACGCGCTTTCGAGGCGGAATCAGGGCTTCTAGTGGCAGGCGGACTTGTTCGTAGTTTGCGTTTGGCTTGGCGATTCCGAGCCGTTTTGTAACCCTCGCTATGTGCGTATCGACTGGGATTATGGGGTTCTTGGCCACGAATGCGAGGAGGATGTCAGCTGTCTTCGGTCCAACTCCGGGAAGCGTCATCAGCTCGCTCTTCGCCTGTTCATACGGCTGGTTGAGGATGGGTGCGAGTCGTCCACCATACTGATCCTGAATAATTCTGGATACGGCTATTATTCGTGGACCCTTTGACCTGTACAGTCCGGCCTGCTTAATGCACGGCGTTAAGTCTCTAATTCTCGCTTTAGCGAGCGCTCTCGGGTTAATCTTGTAGCGCTTCCTCAGTTTCAACATCGCCGCGTGACTATTGCGGTCGGTCGTGTTCTGCGATAGTATTGTCTCAACCAGCGTCTCAAAGGGACGCCCCGCCTTCCAGACCTTTACCGGAAATTTCCGGCAGATTGTTCTAAGCATCGAATATTGTTTGGTTGGTTGTGACAAAGCCCCTTTCTCAACGCCTGACCACAAATGTGGACATTTGGCATCTATTCTCAAGCAGAGTTTAAAGGCCGCTTTCCAGCTACCCAGTAAAGAGACGCCCACTGAATGAAGACCATAGCGCTCGTTGCAATTGTCGCAATCGTAGTGCTCATGGCGCTTCAGCCTGCTGCTCAAGCTCAGGGCAGCGTACTTGTTGTTAGCGTTAGTTCGGATATAGCGGGCCCAACTGTAGAGTTGGTGACGCGTTCCATTGATGAGGCGACGGCCGGGGGCGCTCGGCTCATAGTATACGAGCTCAACACTCCCGGCGGAGATCTGACATCTGTCACGGATATTATGAATTCGTTCAACGGGTCGCCGATTCCGGTTGTTGTATGGGTTACTCCTTCAGGTGCCGCGGCTTGGAGTGGCGGGACGTACATTTTGATGGCCTCGGACATAGCCGTCATGGCGTCCGGGACAACGATAGGTTCAGCTCAACCGGTTTCAGCGGCGGGGGAGCCCATCAACGAAACGAAAATTATCAACGCTCTAACCGGACTGATGCGGGACAATGCTCGTCTTCACGATAGAAACGAAACGGCTGCTCAGCAATTCATCACGCAGAACATCAACCTCGGACCGGAAGAGGCAATCAGACTTCATATTGTTGAATTTGCCGCTGACAGTCTTGATAGCCTACTCTCTCAACTTCAACCTTACACACTGGTTTCTACGACCACGCCGATGGGCACTTCGGTGCAGAAGCTTGTCTTGACGTCGGCATTAAGTAATGTAACTTATACGAAGAGCTTTGACTTCTCAGGCATCGCACAAGCCCCCACTTACAATTACTCACCTAGCTATAGCGTTCAACTCCTAACATTCCTATCGAACCCCATAATCTCAATCGCTCTCTTCCTCGTTGGGATGTACGCAGTCATAATTGGCTTCAAAACGCCAGGCTACGGCGTTGAGATTGTCGGCGCCTTGATGGTCTTGTTTGCGTTGATAGGTTTTGGAGCGATAGGAATCAACCTCGCTGCCACGCTTCTCTTCATTCTTGGCATAGCCCTTACTCTGCTAGAGATCAAGACGCACATTGGAGTTTTCGCTTTAGCCGGAATCGGAATGGTGATCGCCGGGAGTTTCCTGGAATTTCCTCTCCCAGGCTGGGAGTTACTTGCGGCGTCGGCTGTTCAATCGGCGCGGGAAACTCTGATCTCGGTCGCGTTGGTGATGTCTGGAATATTCGGTTTCGTTGTTTTCAAAGTCGCCCAGTCGAGGCGACTGAAGGTGAAGGGCGGCCCGGAACAGTTCATGGGTATGACTGGGACAGCGGTGTCAGCTCTCGCCCCTAAGGGTGAGGTCAGGGTTGAGGGTCAGATTTGGAAGGCTGAGAGCCTTAGTGGCGAGGTGAAGGTGGGCGGGCAGGTCGAGATCGTTGGAAGAGAAGGGCTAGTCTTAAAGGTCAAGCCCATACAAAGTCAGAAGTGAGGCTCGGTTTCATGGCGCTTACGGACATATTGTTCGATCCTGGGTTCATTGCGGGAGTCATAGTCCTACTTTTCGTCGTAATCATCGTCGCGTCCGGCATTAGGGTAATCAAGGAATGGGAACGGGCACCCGTTCTACGTCTCGGCCGCTATACCGGTTTGAAGGGTCCCGGTCTTTTCTACATAATCCCATTCTTAGATCGGATTCCAAACATCGTCTCAACGCGCGTTCAAACGTTCCCGTTTAGAACCGAACAAACTTTCACCAAAGACAACGTTCCCGTGAACGTCGATGCAATAATGTTCTACCAAGCAATAGATGTAGAGAAAGTGATTTTGAACGTCGAAAGGTACTTAGACGCTACCACTTTGGCCGCTCAGACAACCTTGCGAGAGGTCATAGGCAAAGTGACCTTTGACGAATTGCTCGCTGAACGAGAGAAAGTAGGAGTCGAGGCCCGGAACATAATCGACGAGAAAACAGAACATTGGGGGATTAAGGTGGCCTCTGTAGAGGTCAAAGACATCGGCATACCGGGAGCTTTGCAGGATGCTATGTCTAGGCAAGCCCAGGCAGAACGCGAGCGAAGGGCAAGGGTGACGTTGGCTATGGCGGAGTTTGAGGCAGCACAGAAGATGGTGGACGCCGCGAACATGTACGAAAAGAACATTCGGGCGTTGGAATTGCGTTGGATGAACATTCTCTACGAGCTGGGCCTTCAGAGCAAGGGAACTCTAATGCTGGTCCCCACGAACACGCCGACGGCAGGAGTCTCTATGGGATTCCCACCATTAGGGGCAGTGAGTGTTGCGGATCTCACTAAACAGAAGAAAGACGACAAAACCTAGAGCAATAGACTAGTGTGTTCGAGAGCTGTACATTTCCGCTAAATGAACTAAATGTTGTATTCGTTGCTTGATCGGCGGGTGGCGGCTGAAGAGTGTTCTGCCCGTTCCTAGGATTGATAGAGTCCCAAAGGAACCAAGTTCTTTCTTTGGAAACGCCTGGTAAATCTTGAGCAGTGCCGAAGCAAGCGAGAGGGGTTTCTTGGTTGTCTTGGCGGCGGTCTCGTCCGCAACCATCTCCCTTTCTCGGTGAAAAGCCGCTTCAACCAGCCGTATGATTGGGTCCTGGGGCAACGCGGTCTTGTATGCGGTGACCATGGCTTTCAGGATCGTGTCCGAGTTCTTCACGTGAGCCAGCTCATGAGCCATTACTGCCTCAATTTCGTCTTTCTTCAGAAGCGAGAGCAGTTTCTCCGACATGACTATGATTGGCTTGTGAACCTCAACCGCGAACGAGATCGGGACGCTTGTCTTGGATATCATTAGCTCGGCATCTGCTACTCCCATTGTCCTGCGTAGTGAGTCGAAGGCGATTGCGGTTTCTGGTTTGGGTGGTGAGAGGTTCTTCACTTTTGCAAGAACTATTCGAGGGGAGAATCGGGTTAAGAGTATGGATAGCGGCAAACCGCCCAATACTGCAAGCAGCAACACGGTTCCGAATACCGTTCGAACCGCAGCCGCCGGTTGGTACTCGTATAGTTCTGAAAGGGTGTAGCAGAGGACGAGGCTGAGGCCGATGAAGAGCCAGAAGAAGATTGAAGAGAGCATCATCATGCCTAGGGTCCGAGAGCGGGTTCTTGGGTTATTGCTTCGGCGGAAAAGCAAGAATAACACGAGGACGGACGCGAGGGGCAGTATGATTGCGGCTATTACTCTGAGACTGCTAAAATAAATCTGGTAGATTTGTAGGATCAATCGTGGCCTACCTTTTCGCTTTGTCTACCTTTCTCTTCAGTTCATCTGCTTCTTCCTTCGAAATTCGGTCGAGGTTATCGTATATTGTCGGGACGATCGAGGGACCGAAGGCGTTTACGAGTTGGCCGAGCGCCCTCCGAACGAGATTCGTCTGAATGTCCTCGGACGGTGCGGGTGAGTATAGGTATTTTGCACCGCCGCGCCCAACGACCTTAGTTCTTCGAACCAGGCCCTTTTTGTAAAGTCGATCGAGAACGGTTCCCACGGTTGTGTAGGCGACGTGCCGGGTTGTTCCAATCTCTTTCATTACCTCTCGAGCGGACGCTTTGCCGAGCCTTTGCAAGACGCCGAGTATGTCGGCTTGAAGGTCGCCTAATGACATTGGTGTTCTTCACAAGCTCCTATAACTGTAGTATCTAAGAGTTTCTTCCACAGCCCCTAAGGAGGTAACCGGAATCTGCAAAGAATCCGAATTGATTTTGAGTTGATTAGGACTTGGTTATCTCTCGTTCCGCGATTGAGAGGGGTTTGCCGGTCCGTTTCTTTCTGCGCATCACAATCTCAGCCATAGTGCTCACAGCGACTTCGGCGGGTGTCTCAGCGCCGATGTCGAGTCCGATGGGCGTTACAACTCTTCGCAAGAGGTCGTCTGAGATTCCCTCTCGCCTAAGCTTCGCGAGAATACCTTTCGCTTTGGCTTCGCTCGAGATCATTCCAATGTAGGCTGCCTTCGAAGCAACGACGGCTCTTAGGGCCAGTTCGTCGTATTCGCCGGCGTAGGTTAGGATAACGATGTAAGTGTTCGAGTCTATGCTAACTTCTTTCAAGGCTTTTTCCCAGTCGTCAACAATCACCCTGTCCGCCTCGGGAAATCGTTCAACAGTTGCGTAGTCAGCTCTATCGTCTATTACCGTAACTTGAAAGCCAAGCATCTTCGCCAGTTTTGACATTGGTTGGGAGACGTGACCGGCTCCAACGAGGATGAGGTGTTCGGGGGCGTGGAAGACGTTTATGAAGCAGGTTATGACGCCCGCACAAACAGGCAGCGGCATCTTAACCGTCCTCGGTTTCCCCTCCTTAATCGCCTGCACCGACTGATCGATCAGTTGAAGCTCAGCAATAGCCCCGCCAACCGTCCCGATCACATTTCCTTCGCTAGTTACCAGCATTGATGAGCCTAGATGGCGTGCGCTCGAACCCTCCTGGTTGATTATGGTGACCCAGGCGAAGGGCTGTGAGTCTTGCATTAGTTTGTGGGCTTCGTCGAGCAGCGCCTTGTCGGAGTAGATGGGGATGAGTTTCAAACCGTTTCCATCCCTAATTCTTCCCCGACGCTTGTAGCTTTGTCCTCAAACTGGTCAATACTCGGTCGGGGGTGGCGGGTATCTCGTTGATTCTTACGCCGATTGCATTGTCGATAGCGTTCACGATTGCAGGAGCGGGCAAAACTACCGGTGGTTCGCCGATGGCTTTCGCGCCGAAAGGACCTAAGCGGCCGGGGTATTCCACGATTATCGTCTTGATTTCGGGTATATCGAGTGATGTGGGAACGTAGTAATCTCCCAAGTTCGGGTTAACGACTACCCCATCCTTGTGAATCAAATCCTCCATCAAAGCGTAGCCTAACCCTTGAATCGTCCCTCCCTCTATCTGCCCTTCAACCGAAATCGGGTTGATGGCCTTACCCACGTCGTAGGCTGCAACCATCTTCAGAACCTGCACCCGTCCAGTTTCAGTATCAACCTCAACCTCCGCTGTAACCGCCGCGTAAGTGTATTGCAAATACACCGTTCCCTGGCTGGTCTCAGGTTCGTAGTCGCATTTTGGCGCCGTGAACGTGGCTGACTCCTTCAGCGAAATGCCCCGTGTATTGGCGTTGGCAATAACGTCACGGAATGCTACGGAGTGAGCTGATTTTGAGGTGAAGACTCCTTCACGTGATTCCACCTCGTCCGCCGAGCACTTGAGCATCGCCGCGGCGACCTCTCTTAGTTTCTGGCCGAGCTTTCCGGCGACCATCTGCGTAGCCCGACCTCCAATCGTTATCGTTCGGGAAGCAACCGTAGGCCCGGAGTCACCGCAATACTCTGTATCCGAAGAGTCGAGAGTGAAGTAGTCAAGGGGCAGGTGCATTGTTTCGGCCGCAATCTGAAGTAACCCGGATGGAGCCCCCGTCCCATACTCGGTGAGCGCCGTTCTTACTCTGATCTTACCCTCGCCATCAATTTCCATGTGCACCGTAGCAAAATCGTTCCCCTCCGGGCCCAGGCTGTTGCCGTGGTACATGATGGCGATTCCTAAGCCTCGTTTCTTAATCCCATTCTGAGCCCGGAATTTTCGGCGTTGGTTATACCAGTCCGATTCCGCGGTCGCTTTCTTCACGCACTCTTCGAGCCCACAGCCCTCATCAACCATCTGGCTTGTAGCCGTAAGTGTTCCAGGCCTAAGCATGTTCATTACGCGAAGATCCAAGGGGTCCATGCCCAACTTCTTCGCGATTTCGTCCATGTGGGATTCGGCGGCGAAATGGGACTGCGGGCCCCCGAATCCTCTGAATGAGCCGGCGATTGTGTTGTTCGTGTAGACGCAGTAGGCGTCGGTTTTCACGTTGGGTATGACGTATGGACCAGTGGCGTGGAAGCATGCGCGGATGACGACGAGCGGGCCAAGCGACGCATATGCGCCGGTGTCGGCGACCAATTTCGTCTCCCAAGCCGTGAGTTTCCCACTCTTCTTCACACCAACCTTCACTGAGATAACGAATGGGTGCCGTTTCGTGTGCCCTATCATACACTCTTCCCGATTATAGGCAAGGGCCGCAGGCTTACCCGTCCTAATAGCAACCAACGCAGCCATCCCGAGAACATCGACTGGAATCTCATCCGATTTTGGCCCGAAAGCTCCGCCGGTAGCCGCCTGAATGACTCGCACCTGTTCGGGCCGAAGCGAGAGGATCTTCGCGATTCCCGTCTGTACATGGTAAGGGCTCTGAATAGAGCCAACACATGTAACCGAACCATCCGGCTCGGGTATGACGAACCCGGCTTCAGGCTCCAATGGTATCGGGTCTTGAAACGGAGTCTTGTAGGTTCCTTCAACGATCAGGTCCGCTTGCTTGAACCCTTCCTCCACGTTTCCCTTTCGAACCTTCAGATACTTTGCCACGTTTCCTTTCTCATGAATCTGTGGCGTGTCGGGTTTCATTGCGTCGATGGGTGAGAATACTGATGGGAGTGGTTCGTACTCTATTTTGACAAGGTCAAGTGCCTCTTCGGCTATGGAAGGGTCGTAGGATGCGATTGCGGCTATCGGTTCGCCCGCAAAACGTACCCTATCCGTCGCGAACAACGGCTTATCGGGAAGGAGAGCTGTTGACTCGTTGATTCCAGGTATGTCTTGAGCCGTCACTACAGCTACGACACCAGGATACTTTCGCGCTTCCGATAGGTCCACTCGTTTGAGTAGTGCGTGGGCGACGGTGGATCTGACCACTTTCAAGTGGAGTGCATTTTCGGGAACGATGTCCATCGTGTAAATTGGTTTGCCAAGTACCTTGTCGAGTGAGTCTACTCGCCCAACACTCTTACCCACTACCTGCATCTGTTGGCTTTGCATGGGCTTCTTCACCGCGGCCTTATCAGTCATTGGTCGGGCCTCTTCATTTCGGCGGCGGCTGTTTTCATGGCTTCGAAGATTTTCACGTACCCCGTGCACCGGCAAATGATGCCCCGTGTCGCGTTCTTGATATCTTCCATAGAAGGATCGGGATTCCTCTCGAGCAAATCCTTACTCGCCAAGATCATGGCTGGTATGCAGTAACCACACTGGGACGCGTTCCACTTCATGAACGCACGTTGTATGGGATGAAGATTTTCCGCCGACCCTACGCCTTCGATCGTCACGATCTTCTTGTTTCTGGCCTGAATGGCAAAGATCAGACACGAGTTCACCAATCTTCCATCCATCAATACGCCGCATATGCCGCAATCCCCTGTACTGCAGCCTTCCTTCGTACCCTTCAACCCTAACTTGTCCCGCAGCACATCCAATAGTCGGTCGTGTGATTCGACAAGGACCGCCTGGTCTTTGCCGTTGACGTTGAATTTCAGTAAATGCTTAGACAAGTATCTCCTCTCCGGCAAGCCTATCGACGCATCTACCTACAGTACGCTTGAAGATGGCACAAGCAACATCGAGTCGGTATTGTTCCGAGACTCTAAAGTCTGAGCTCAGCTTGAGCTCGCTTCTCAAGGTTGCGACCGCGTCGGACAACGATTGTTCATTGATTTTCTTGCCTTTCATTATCTTCTCGGTCTGTCGTGCTCGTTGCGGAATCTTTTCGTTAACTCGGTTGAAGGCGATTCGAACGTCATCACAAACGTGGTTCTCGGCTAGTTTCAGGTAGACTGCGCAATTCACGAAAGCTATGATCAGTGAATTTCTCATACCAACTTTCTCAAAGCCGCAGGCTGAGCGCTGGTCCAATTCTTTGAAGCTTGTCTCTGTCAGTATCTCGTTGGGTTTTAGGTCGGTCTTCCGTTTTCCTTTGACGAAGTCTTCCAGGGGAAGCGTTCGCTCTCCGTGAATGTTGCGAACCTGAACCTTCGCATCAAGGACCAGTAGTACTGGTAGGAGGTCTTCTGATGATGAGGCGGAACAGATGTTTCCTCCAACGGTTGCCATGTTAATTATTGATGGTCCGCCAAATTTCGTGGCGACCTCTCGGAAGACATCGTATTGCGAGTCCATGACGTGGGATGCGATAAGGTCTGATATGGTCGTTAAGCCGCCGATCTTGATAATCCCATTCTCTTTCTTCACGTACCTGAATTCGAGTAATCCAGTGAGGTCGACAAGCGTTTTCGGGGTGACCTGTTTTCGCTGAATCCTATTGATCAGGTCCGTCCCGTTCGCGATCAGGTGTACTCCGGTTTGGTGTGAGTCGAGGTACTGGAGTAGATCGTGTAGGTTCTCGGGTACGAACATGTCAAACCTGCGCAACTATTTTCATCCGCCCGCTGCTGTTGGAACTAATAGGATTAGGTCCCCGTCATTTAGTTTCCTTGCTAGTTCCGGAGGATTTTGGGGCGTATTGTTAATGTAGAACATGGTATAGGTGCGCAGTTTCCCATTTGCGTCGAAAATCAGCTCCTTTACTGAGCCATTTGAGGAAATCAACGATTCTACGACGTCGTTGAGGGTGTTGGCTTCGAGTTCGACCTCGCTTTGGCCGAGGACGGATCGTAGTTCATGGAACAGCCTAACTTTGACTTTTGCCGCCATCTCGAACCTAATTCCTCTTGAGGGCTTGGAAAACTCGTTCTGGGGTTGCGGGTAGCGTGAAGAGCCTGGTTCCGGTGGCGTCGTAGATTGCGTTCGCGACGGCCGATCCGACGGGTATTATCCCGATCTCCCCCAACCCCTTGGCTCCGAAGGGGCCGATTTTTTCGTAAGTCTCCACTGGTTCAATCTGAATCTCTGGGATGTCGCGGATTGTGGGTATGATGTATGTTGTGAAATTATTTGTCTTAATTAATCCATTATCGATCTGAGTTTCCTCAGTCAACGCGAACCCCAACCCTTGCACGATGGCGCCCTCACATTGGCCCGTGTAGGATTGGGGGTTGATGACGGTGCCAGAGTCTGGTGAGAGGTAGATTTGTAGAACTTTCGTAGCGCCGGTTAATGTGTCAACTTCCACGAGGGCGATGGCGGTGGCGTACATGTATGACCAGTGGGGGATCTCTATGCTCCCCTCGACCGGTTTGTCGACGCGCGGGACCTCGAATCCCGCGACGATCCTTGTCTCCGAGCCTCTTCGAAGGAGAAACTGTGCGATCTCAACGTAAGTTACTGATCTCCCAGATTTCCGTTTACTGAAAATTCGTGATTCGCCGAATTCAAGATTACCCTTCGACTCTCCAGTTATCTCGCTGGCAGTGTTGAGGAGTAGTTCGTGCATCTTGGGCGCGGCGGCGAGGATTGCGTTTCCGCCCCTGACCAAGGCCATCGAGGCGGACGAGGTTCCAGTGTCGGGGGCGAGTTGTGAGTCGGCGGAGGCGATGTATATGTCGGCGATGTCGCAGTGTAAGGCGTCTGCGGCGATCTGGGAGTAGGCTGTGACTGCCCCCTGGCCGATTTCCGGGCAACTAACTCCGACTACGAATTTTCCGGTCGGGGTGATTTGAATGGAGGCGGCGGCGAAGTCGGGGAGGGCACCGAAGCCAAAACCCTTGGTAGCTACTGTGACCGCGATCCCCCTCTTACACCAGGGGGCGGAGGCTTTCGCTTTGTGTTTCGTTCTGTTCTTCCAGAGATCTGATTGCTCGGCTTTCAGGAGGGTCTCGTAGATTCCAACGCTGCCGAGCATCTTGTAACCGAACGGTCCGATGTCGCCTTCGCGAAGAACGTTCCTCTTCCGAATTTCCAGCCTATCGATCCCCAACTTCTCTGCAATGATATCCATGTTGGATTCGAGCGCAAAATTCACCTGGGGCGCTCCGAAACCGCGGAACGCTCCAGCAACCCCATTATTCGTATAGACCGAGTAGGCGTCGATATCGATGTTCGGAATGCGGTAAGGTCCGCATGAATTTTCAATTGCGACATCGAGCACTGTGGGGCCGAGAGATGCATAAGCGCCGGTATCGGCTACTATTCGAACCTGATTAGCCACGACTCTCCCCTCCCGGTCGGCGGCGGTCTTCGTTGTTACGGTCATTGGGTGGCGTTTCATGCCCGCCACGCCGGATTCCTCGCATGTCCAAACCATCCTGACAGGGCGCTTTGTTTTCATCGCTAGCAGGGCGAGGTGGATTTGGACGGTGTTCTCTTCCTTACCACCGAATGCGCCGCCCACGGGGGTTGAGATGACTCTGATTTCTTCTGGTTTGATTCCTAACGATCTTGAGATTTGCATTTGATCTCGGTACGGGGACTGGCCTCCGCTGTAGAGAACGAGCCCTCCATGCTCGTCCAACATCGCGACACCCGCCTCTGTCTCAAGATACATGTGCATCTGCCGTCCCGTTCGATATGTGTTCTCGACAACGACCGCAGCTTCGCGGAATGCCTTGTCTACGTCTCCGACCCGGACGGTGGCGTGGCGGAGGATGTTTCCTTTCTCGTGAATCTTGGGAGCCTCGGGCTTCATCGCTTCCAGCGGATCAGACACGACCGGAAGCGGCTCGTACTCAACTTCAACCGCCAGCGCGGCTTTCTCGGCGGCTTCCAGGCTTTCGGCAGCGACGACGGCGACCGCGTCGCCGAGATACCTGACCTTATCAAAGCAGAGAACGGGTTGGTCGGGCGTCAGGATACCGAACGCATTCAACGCGGGGATATCCTTGTGCGTTAGGACGGCGACGACGCCGGGAATGGCTTTCGCTTTATCGACGCTGATTTTCTTGATCAACGCGTGTGGATATTTGCTTCGAGTGACTTTTGCGTAGAGCATGTTTGGTAGGGCCATGTCCGAGAAGAATTTCGTCTCACCCGTGACTTTGCCTCGACCGTCCTTACGTACAATCGATTTTCCTACCCACTTCGTCTTCTCACGCTTGACGGTCATTTGTTGGGTCGTTGTTTCAACCTCCCGCGATTGGTGGGACGACTAGGATTTCGTCGCCATCATTAATCTTAGAACTGGAGTTCAGCCTGATTCCCGCCCGAACAACGTACAGGTAATCCTTGTCCTTGACGGGAAGGGATTGGAGTAAGTCTTCGGTCGTTGCGTTGTCCTTCAATTCGACGGTGAGCTCCTTTCTTTCCAGCGCGAGAGACGGGGCACCGAAAACCTTCACCTTGACCCGCAACCGCCTACCCATCCCCCTACCTTTTTCTGTAAAGTGCCTGGTTCAACGCCTCGAAGACGAGAGAAGCCACCACGTCTCTTCTGTACTGAGCTGAACCGCGTATGTCGTCTATCGGTTTAGCATCGTCAGCTGCAAGGGATCCAGCCCTCTTCAATATCTCCTGGTTCAGGGGCTTGTTAGTCAGAGCCTCTTCACTTCGCCTCGCTCGTAGAATGTTGGGCGCGACGGCCCCCAATGCAACTCTAGCTTCAGCAAATGTGTCATTCTTGTTCCTACCCCGCAGTACCGTCGCCACATCCACAATTGAGATTGCGTTGGCCTCGCGGAGCCCGAGCTTCACGTACGCCCCTCGGTCCCGCTCACCGAGCGGGGTGAAGTGTACTTGCTCGATTAATTCGTCAGGTTGAAGCGCGGTTTTTCTGTAGGCGAGAAAGAATTTCTCTATCGGAATTTCCCGCGGTCCGGCTGTGCTTCGTGTAACTACGACTGCATCGAGGGCGTAGAGTGGGGGTAGGCTGTCGCCGGCGGGTGAGGCGTTGCCTAGGTTTCCGCCGATGGTTGCAGTGTTTTGCAGCTGGATCGCCCCAATCTGCCTCGCCGCCTCGACAAGAGGCCAAGCGTGATCGCGGGTTAGTTGAGAGTGGACGATGTCGCTGTAGGTAGCCAGCGCACCTAAGTGGATCCGATCATCGTCTTCTCTCACAAATCTCAGTTCTTCGAGTGAGAGTATGTTGAGAAGTTTATCCGTCTTGATGACGCCGTCCCGAAGTTGAACAATCACATCAGAACCTCCAGCAACAATCCTGAGCCCAGTTTGGTTTTTGTGGAGAATATTCAACGCCTCGTCAAGGCTCTTAGGCGTCAGGACGTCGATCTCGGACCGCATCAAAGCCCTAATGCCTCCGTTTCTTCGCGGCCTCTTGAACGGCCGAGATAATCTTAGAATACCCAGTGCACCTGCACAGGTTACCCGAGAGAGCCGTGCGAATCTCATCCATCGTCGGCTTCGAGTTGTTCATCAGGAGGGCGGAGGCGGAAACGATCATGCCAGGGATGCAGTGGCCGCACTGCACAGCGCCCTCGTCCAAGAACGCTTCCTGAACAGGATTCAACCTTCCATCCTTAACCAGCCCCTCAGAAGTTATGATCTCAGAACCTTCGGCTTGCGAGACGAGGACGAGGCACGAACAGACAGGCACCCCATCCTTGAGCACAGTGCAAGCGCCGCATTCGCCCTTGGCGCAGTCTTCCTTCGGGCCCGTAACGTGGAGTTCCTCGCGGAGAACCTCAAGTAAGGTGTAGGCTGGTGGGACGTTGACAGTGATAGGTTGCCCGTTGAGTTTGAAATTCACTGTCCTTTCAACCCGCAAAGCTACCTTACCTCCTAACCATTGCAAATTTCGAATGTCGGCGAAGATAAAACGTCTCTATGCGCGTAACTCTTAACCCTTAACCAGTTGTTTTAGGTACAGACAGCAAGGCGGTTAAGGATTGTCGACCGATACTCTCTGCGAGTAGGTTCGCTGTACCCTGCCTCGATGCAGGTTACGCGAATTGCCAGAGACCGACTACGTTATCTTCTGTGTCTTTGAAGTAGGCTGCGAATCCAAAGTTTCCGACGGGTGATTTTGGTTGGATGACTTTGCCACCGTTCTGCTCGATGCTTGCCGCTGCCTGGTCGATGTTCTTTACGCTGATGTAGATAACGGGTGACTTCACTGAACCATGCCGCTCCACCATGCCGCCGTTTATTGCACCCGTTTCCTTCGGTGTCCCCCGTATTCCAAGTTTGTCAGCGTCTACGGTTCCGATTTGTGTGTAATGCATCTCTGGAATCTCGTTCATCTTCCAACCGAAAACTGTGCTATAGAATTTCCTTGCCCGCGCTAGATTGTCTCCTGGTATTTCGAAGAATGTTACCTTGTCCAATTTTTCACCTCCGGCCTCGATTCGTCACACCTGAACCTTGTGGGATTCGTTCGAAGCAACTTGTAGGACAAGTTTCCCAAGGTTGTGACCTAGAAGGCCCCGCTCGTATGCCTCGCGGGCGCGAGATAGGGGGAAGACAGCTTCGACTATGGGACGAACGGTGCCCCCGTCGATTAGCTGAGCGATCTTCGTAAGCTGAATGCGGCTCGGCTGTACAAGAAAAGATACACCACGCACACCGTACTTGGTCGCTCTCTCCTCGGGAGCGTCACCTGCAACTGTGACCAGAACACCACCTCTTCTCAGGACAGCCCAAGACCGCTCCAGCGTATCACCGCCGACCGTATCGACAATCACGTCCACATCTCGAATCCCATCTTCAAAACGAACGGCAGTGTAATCGAGTACTTCGTCTGCGCCTAATTCCCGTAAGAAGGCATGCTTGGTTCGAGAAGCAGTTCCAATGACGTGTGCCCCGCGCCAATGCGCAAATTGAACCGCCCAGGTACCTACCCCACCCGCCGCGCCGTGGATCAAAACCCGATCGCCCGCAGACAAGTTCGCATGATCGAACAACGCCTGCCATGCCGTTAGTCCCGACAATGGGACGGCAGCCGCGTGAATGTGGTCCAGTGAGGTTGGCTTTGGCGCCAGATCGGCGGCTCGACATGCAACGTATTCGGCCGCTGCGCCGTCTCGCCAGAAATTCAACAGCCCGTGTACAGCATCGCCCACGGACAGGTCTGATACATCGGAGGCTACCTCCTGAACCGTGCCTGAGACCTCAAAGCTTGGCACGATAGGCAACCGGTCTTTTCCATCGGGGGTTGTGAAAGTGGAGTTCCAAGTGAATTCGGTCGGCGTGATCGCGGTTGCTTGAACCTTGATCAGCGCGTCTCCCCTGTGGATTTTAGGAACTGGCGCGTCTTCGTAGATAAGCCCCTCAGGTCCCGCACGGGAATGGATTCGAACGGCTTTCATCAAACTGTACACCTTTCGCTAAGATAACGAACACCGAGTCTTAATCCCACTCTTACACCGACGAGGAATTTCGACAAGGTTAAGGGCGTCCCTTGACGAATTTCAACAACCAGCCATGCACCGCCTAGACGATCAGATTACAGAACGGATAGCAACGAACTAGTTTCCACGATAGGAATTGTTGTTACTTAACCGGGAACGAGAACTTTCTACCAGTTATTCTATTACCATCGTTGTGACGGTGGACCGAACGCCGGGAAGTCGTCTTATCTTCCACGTGATGATTTGTTTCAGGGAGTCCATTGAGTCCGCCTCGACTTTTGCAATCATGTCATAAATACCGTAAACGCGGTGGCACTCCTTCACATTCGCCTCCCCACGAACCGCCTTGAGCACGTCTTCTTCCGAACCTGGGTCAACATTGAGTAGAACATATGAAACAGGC
Source organism: Candidatus Bathyarchaeota archaeon (assembly GCA_963733055.1). Classification (GTDB taxonomy): domain Archaea; phylum Thermoproteota; class Bathyarchaeia; order 40CM-2-53-6; family 40CM-2-53-6; genus FEN-987. Next base: position 482,863 of record CAVTBR010000001.1, on the reverse strand, counting down.
ATAACTAAACCTCATTAATCATTTCGAGAGTGCAGGTAAAAATCTTCCCTACAAGTGAACGAAGCGGGGCAAAACACTCTTGTCCAACCGGCGCTAATTCTCCGGTATGGACCGAGTAGCGCTGTACCTTCAGGATAAGCATACGATTCGTGAGGAGATGAAGCTCGTGCAGTATGCTGAGCAGAAGGGGTTCGAAGCGATCTGGCATGCAGAATCACGCCTCGCACGCGACGCCCTCACACCCCTCGCGGCCATGGCGGCCGTGACGGACAAAATCAAACTTGGTACTGGGGTGATAAATAACTGGACACGGAACGTGGCGCTAACCGCCGTATCTTTTCTAACTCTCGATGAACTCTCTGCTGGCCGCAGCTTACTTGGGGTGGGTGCTTGGTGGGATCCTCTGGCGGCGAAGGTTGGTATCGAACGAAAGAAGCCATTGAAAGCGATGCGAGAGTACGTCACCGTCCTCCAACGCCTCTTCCGGATGGAGAACGTCACGTTCGAAGGAGAATTCGTGAAAGTACGGGACATACGACTCGATGTTGTCTACGGCGATCCTTCCACGCCTCGTAAGATTCCAATCTACATTGGCGCCACCGGGTGGGAGATGATTGAACTAACAGGCGAGATAGCCGACGGCATACTCCTGAACTACCTCGTCTCCCCTAACTACAACCAACAAGCCCTCGAACATCTCAAGGCAGGGGCGGCGAAGGCAGATCGACAGCTCGAGAGCATTGACAGGCCTCAGCTGATTGTGTGTTCGCTGGACGAGGACGTCGACAAGGCCATTGATAGCGCACGCCCGCTGGTCGCCCAATATCTAGGCCAACAACCCCACATCGCGAAAGCAAGCGGAGTTAAGGAATCCTTGATTGAAGAGGTAAAGACTGCTTTAGGTGGTTGGCCGGCCAAGCCGGGTGGCTTAGAAAAAGCCAAACAGCTAGTAGACGATAAGCTCGTTCGACTCATCACAGCGAGCGGGACAGCGGACGAGTGCCTCAAGAAAGTTGAAGAGTACAACTCCACTGGATGCACCTGTCCAATCCTCTACCCCCTAGCCGACAACGTTCACGCCATGATCGACGCCTTCGAGGACAAACCATCCGCAGGCCCACTAATCGCTTAGAAACTGACTCGACACAAGTCAGTGAAATGGTGAGAGCGGATTTACGGTTCGCTTAGCTTCACTCAATGATTGGGTTCACGAACTTGAAGTGGACCGTATCCAAGACTCCCTTGTCCGTAATTCTAAGCTCCGGAATAACTGAGAGTGTAGTGAACGCGAGCGTGATCGTTGGGGATGGGAGCTTTGATCCCAACCTTGCCCAAGCGTCCTTGAGTTCCTTCATCTGTTTTGAAACGGTTTCAACAGTCTTGTCCGACATGAGCCCAGCTATAGGTAGGGGGAGATGTGATAGTGGCTTTTGGCCTTTGACTACGACCATGCCTCCGCCGCTTTGCGCTAGAAGATTTGCGGCCGCGATCATGTTCGCGTCGTCCATGCCCGCGACCACAAGGTTGTGACTATCATGCCCGACCGTGGATGCAACAGCTCCCTCCCTTAGCCCCAGTCCCTTGATGAAACCAACCGCCACGTTCCCCGAGCGTCTGTGTCTCTCGAAGACCGCTATCTTCGCCACATCCTCTCGCGGGTTCGCCATAACATTTCCATCTCTCACGGGAACTTCAGACTCTAGGTTGTGGGTGAGAATGTTCGTCGGCATAACCCCAATCGCCCTAACCCTCACCGAACCCTTCTTGACCTTAGTCTTCAAAGCCAGGTCCCTGAGGCTGGGTGGGCGCTTGAGGTGCATGGATTGCATTACAGTTTTGGGGTAAGTTGGGGTTGGTAGGTGTGTAGTTAGTTTTCCGTTTTGGCTTACGACTTTTCCGTCAGCGATGACCGTGTTTACGGAGACTGTTTCGAGTTTATCGAGAATGACGATGTCAGCGAATCGGGCTGGGGCTATGTTTCCAAATTCTCTGGCACACTCGTAATGTTCTGCGACATTGAGGGTGGCCATCTGAATTGCTTCGATAGGGTCGACGCCTTCTTGAATAGCTCTGCGAATGACATGATCCATGTGTCCCTCATGTAGCAGATCGCTCGGTTCGCGGTCATCTGTAACTAGACAGGCGTGACGAGAATCAAGTTTCTTCCTTGTAACAGACGTGATTGTGTCTGCGACGTTTCTCGCTCCGGAGGCCTCTCTTAGCATTGCGTACATGCCATTTCTGAGTTTTTGGATTGCTTGAATTTCCTCTGTTGATTCGTGGCATGAGGTTATTCCAGCAGCGGCATAAGCTCCCAGGTCTCTGTGCAGCAAGTCGACCGCGTGGCCTTCCACTACTCGCCCGGTTTTCAGTGTCGCAGCAATTTCTGCGTGTACATCAGGGTCAGCTGCCAACACTCCAGGATAATTCATCATTTCGCCAAGGGCCACGACTTCCTTCCAACCCATCGCCTCCTCAATCTCCTTCGGCCCGAATGAAGCACCACTCGTTTCGAAACCGGGAGCCGCGGGAACGCAAGAGGGAAATGTGACAAGCATCTTAAGAGGCAGCCCTCGGGCCTCGTTTATGAAGAACCGAACGCCGTCCATCCCAAGGACGTTTGCCATTTCGTGAGGATCTATGAAAACCGTAGTTGTACCGTGAGGTACCACAGCTCTGGCAAATTCAGTCCCCGCGACCATAGCGCTCTCTACGTGAACGTGACCGTCAATGAATCCTGGAGCAACCCATTTTCTATGTGCGTCAATTACGTGAGTATCAGGCCCAATGGTATTTTCCACATTTCCAACAAGGGCTATCCTGTCGTTTTTGATTGCTATTCCTTGATTCTCTATGATTTCGCCGGAGTTTGTACTTACAAGAGAGCCATTCCGTATCACCAAGTCAGCTTTGCTGCGTCCCATCGCAGTGTCCACAAGCAGGCGCGTGACATCATGTAAGCGTGTTCTGCCGTCGACTTCAAACATTACTTATCCTGCGAAAGCATGAATGTCTCCATAATTAAGCAACCTTCATGATTTCGACTTGGTTTATTCGACCCTGACAACCGCGCGCCCGAAGAGAGTCAGTTCGCTCTTTCCACGCCGGAATTCTGAGGGATAAATTATAGTAAGCCGAGTTCCCTACGCGATCATCGAAGATGCGTCAAGATGCCTGACAAGAAATTCACGAAGATCTTCTTCGCAACAGACCTCCATGGTTCCGGTAAGTGTTATGATAAGATATTGAGCGCCGCGAAGTTTTACAAGGTTGACGTCCTGGTTCTAGGCGGCGATATGACGGGTAAGATGCTTGTCCCAATCGTTGACTACGGCGATGGGACGTTCAAGGCTGATTACATGGGCGGAAAGACCCTGCATAGCCCGGAAGAGGTGAAGACTCTGGAGAAGGAGATCACCGACAGCGGCTACTACCCCTACCGTTGTGACAAGGCGGAGATGGATGAGCTAAACGCATCGAAAGAGAAAGTGGACAAGGTCTTCATGACCCAGATGAAGGATACGTTAACAAATTGGGTGGATCGCGCCGAACCCTTCCTCGCTCAGCTCGGCGTTAACTGTTATTTGACGGGTGGAAATGACGATTACCAAGAGATTGTCGACGCCGTCCGAGACACTCCCCACGTGAAAAACGCCGACAATAAGCTGCTCAAGATTGATGAAATTCACGAAATGGTCAACTTAGGATGGAGCAACCCAACTCCCTGGAAGTGCCCCCGCGACCACACCGAGCAAGAACTTGAAGACGCGACCGAGAAAATGGTTTCCTCGGTGGCGGATAAGGCGAACTGCGTGTTCAACATTCACGTACCCCCGATAGACTGCGGACTAGATACCGTACCGAAACTGGACGCCTCCGTTTATCCACCGAAACCCGTCTTCGACAAGGGACAAGCAGTCATGTTTGGGGCCGGGAGCACGGCGATTCGTCACGAAGTCGAAAAATACCAGCCGCTAGTACACTTATGCGGTCACATTCACGAATCCAGAGGAACTACCAAGATTGGAAAAACGTTAGTGGTTAACCCAGGCAGCGAATACCCCGAAGGCGTGCTCAGGGGAGCAATCGTCAACATCGGAGACAAGAAAGTTCTAAGTTCTCAGCTCACGTCCGGATAATGCAATCGAATATTGGCTAGCGCCTCGCGTGAACTACGCGACAGTCTGCCCTGACGATTTAACGGCTTAGCACCGAATAAGTTACAGTGACGGGACTAAGTGTCCCCCAAAAACTGGGGGACTTGACGGTGATTGATCGCTAGTTGTTTAGTGGTTACTGATCTACAGTGGTGGTAGTTCCTTGTATGCCAGTGTGATGTCGATGCCTCGCTTGGCGTGGTACGATTTCGACACGACGTAGATTATCAGTCCAAGGATGAAGCTGCCCACGACCCAGCCGTATGCGATTGGGTTTCCTCCCCAGATCGATGAGAAGGCAAGGAATTGGTAGGTGATGTATGCGAATACGACCGCCATCAGAACTCCGGCGGTTGCTAGAATTGCTTTGGCTTGACCTTTCTCATTCTTCATTGCGTAGAGTACGGCGGCGATTCCTATGAAGAAGAAGTAGACCATTGACGCGACAACCGCTCCATAGAGCGAAGTTAGAGTGCCGTAGAAGAACGAAGCTAATCCGATCAAGACCAATGTGCCGACGAGGTTGATTAGGAATGCAATGGTGGGCGAGCCGTACTTGGGGCTGATGTATGATATCTTCTCGGGTAGGAACCGGTCGAATGATTGGGCGAAGAGGTATCGTGAGAGAACGATGATTGCGTATGCTATGATGGCTACCTCCCACATGATCCAGCCTAAGCCGATGAACCAGGCTACAGGAGTGCTAGAGACACCCATTGCGAGGGTCCAGAAGTTGAATCCCCAATTGAATACAAGGTTCGCGTTGCCTAATGCGCCGTTGATGAAGCTTTGTCCGCCAGCATAGTACATCGCTCCAAATCCCGCGGTGACGACTATGAGCGTTACAAGTGAAGATAGGAAGACGTTGTACTTTAGTGCGCCTTTGCCTTTGATCTCGGACGCTACTGCGGGTCCTGCGTTCAGCCAGGGGTAGACGAAGATGGCGAAGAATGGGAGCATGAATATGGTTGCGCCAAAATCGAACGTTGGGCCAGTGTACGAATTAGCAACAGCAGTATACGTTGTATTGTCGCCAATCGAGCTTAGGAAGCCCATGTAACCCTGCACCCCGGCATTGCCGGCGGCAATGAGCGAGAAAATTCCTACAAATGTTCCCGCTATCGCAACTATTACCGCAATCGCAACGACTTTGTAACCTAATTTCGGTTTGACAACATTGATGGCTATCAGCACAACGAATACGAGCCCTGCGATGAGAAATTGTCCTACTAGGTTGGCTCCTGGAATGTTGCCTGGCAAAGCGTATTGAAGCATGTTCGAGTAACCTAAGTTAACTCCAACGGATCCAATCGCGAAAACTGCCGAAAGCGCGATCAACGCCATGTATGCCATCGTTTCCATTGTGTATCCCATGAAGGAGAGTGGTCCTCCGAATAATCCTCCGTAGACGCGTGAGACCCAAACGTAGTCTCCACCGGTTCGGCTAACTCTTGTCGTCATCATAGTGTAGACAACGATCTCCGGGATTGACAGGCACCAGGCTAGGATGGAGCCGTAAACCAAGTTCACTCCTGACATTGAGGAGAGCAGCACTGTCGTGAATCCTATAATTCCCAGGGCTGCGCCGCCTGACATGTTGCTCAAGTTCAGGCTTACTACATCCAATAACGAAACGTCTCTGCGTAATCCAGAGGCTTTTCTTACAAACGCGGCAGGTTGACTTGTCATAAGACGACCACTCTTAATCTCGGTTTTTGCGAATTTAACATCTTCGTACTTATGTTCACTACTGATTATCAGCCGAAAATTCGGCCCAACTCAAGCACCCCATTTTTCTCGTGTTCGCGTAGCGTTTAGAGCTGAAGTTTGAAAGAGGACGAATTACTCTAACCATCTATCAAGAAGCCGTAATTATTAGCGAACATGAGCGATGGGTAGATCGAGTTGACTTCAATTCTCATCAAGGGTGGGACAGTTGTCACCATGGACCCGCATCGACGGGTAATCAGGGATGGTGCGGTTCTCGTCGATACCGGCGTAATCTCGCAGGTTGGCAAAACCGTTGACGTTAAGCCGCAACGCCGCGCGGAATTCGAGATTGACGCGAAAGGGAAGGTCGTGTTGCCAGGCTTGGTTGATACTCATGTGCATCTCGCTCAGGCTTTGATTCGGGGTAGCGCGGATGACACTTCGCTGATTGATTGGCTTCAGAAATTCGTTTGGCCCCTCCAAGGCAACTTTACCGCTGAGGACGGGAAGGTGAGCGCGGAGCTTTGCATGCTTGAGATGATCAAGTCCGGAACGACCACGTTTCTCGAGAGCCTGCTTCACTCTCGTTATGGGTTTGATGGAATCGCCGGAGTTGTTGATAGGGCTGGAATGCGCGGGATTCTCTCAAAGACCGTAATGGGTCTACCAGGCTACGGGTCGGAGAAGAGCATTATGCACGCTGGGATGATTGAGGATGGTGAAACATGCCTTCGGGAGGTTGAGACCCATTTCAAGCATTGGAAAGGCAAAGCTGATGATAGGATCAAGGTTTGGTACGGCGCTCGCTCACTAGGCGGCTGCACGCCTCAGCTCTACACTCAGATTGCGGAAGGGGCAAAACGCCTTGGAACTGGGGTAACGATGCATCTGAGTGAGGTTCAGGAGGACGTTCGTTACACGAAGAAGGAGTTTGGCAAGACGCCCGCGGAATTCATGGACCAAGTTGGCCTGACCGGGCCGAATGTGGTCTTTGCGCATGGTGTGTGGTTGACGGAGATGGAGTGGAAGATCTTAGCTAGTAAGGGCGCACACGTCGCGCACTGCCCCTCCTCCAACATGAAACTATCTTCGGGAATGGCAAAGGTGCCAGAGATGATGAAAGCCGGAGTAAACGTTGGGATCGGATGCGATGGTGGTCCCAGTAACAATACCTACGATATGGTTCGAGAAATGAAGACCGCATCACTTCTACAAAAGGCGAGAACGATGGACCCTCTCGCCCTGAGCGCTGAAACCGTTCTCGAAATGGCTACTATCAATGGAGCCAAAGCCCTAAGCCTGCAAGATCAGATCGGCGTCCTCGAAACCGGGAAAAAGGCGGACTTGATCATTGTGAACATGCAGAAGCCTCACCTGACCCCTACCTTCAACCCAGTCTCCCACCTCGTCTACGCTGCCGAAGGATCAGACGTTGAAACCACGATAATCGATGGAAAAATCATCATGGAAAATAGAGTTGTCAAAACACTCGACGAGAAGAAGATCATCCGTGATGCAAATGAACACGCAAACAACCTTCTTCAACGGGCTGAGATCGACATCGCCACAAAATGGACAACGGAATGAACGCCGCTCGGAGCAGGGCGACGCTGAATCGCTAATAAGCTCGTTCTTCGAATAGAGTAGGCTATGAGTAAGTCGAAGGTCAAGCAGGACACATTCACCGTCGTCCTTCGTGTTGAAAGAGAAGGAGGGTATTCAGTGCAATGCCTTGAGCTTCCGGGGGCAATTAGCGAAGGTGAAACGAAGGAAGAGGCTTTGAAGAATATCAGGGAGGCCATCAAGGGCTATTTGGAAGCCTTCCCTGAGGAATCGGAGCGCCTCAAGTTCAAGAAGGAAGTAGTTGAGGTCACTGTCTAAGAAGCTCCCTCAGATAGGCTGGAGGGAGGTCATCAAGGCTCTTAAGAAGACAGGTTTGTTTGTTACGCACCAGCGGGGAAGTCACATCTATCTCACCGACAAAGCCAGGAAACGCAAAGTTACCGTACCTAGACACGACCCAATCAAGATCGAGACACTGCTCTCAATAATCGAACAGACAGGATTGACGAGAGACGAATTCATCTACTTACTGCAATAGGGGATTCCTGGTTTACAGTAGTCCTACTCTGTGGTTGAATTGGGTGATCAATTCGTCAATTTTAGGGGTTAATGTCCGTATTTCTCCCCAATAGTTTTCGTAGTCGTACCATTGCTGGTTTAATTCGTCGAGGTCGATCATTTGTTGTTCGATCCACGTGAAGTACTTCAGGTTGTGTACCCTCTTCCTGTCGCGATAGGTGAGTTCCATCATCGAGTCAAGCTTCATAGCCATTAGATGCTGGCTGTAATCGCGAATTGCGTGCTGCGGGCGGTATTCACCTTGTTGGCTGCGTGCTTCTTGTAGCCTGGACTGGTACATTTCCGCCGAGTCGGTGAATACGGTGAGGAGGAGGTCGCTGCTGGTTAGCTCGTAATACTTTGCGAACTTAACCGCCATGAGGACGTTGGCTATACTCGAAATTCCAAGCAGGTCAAGCTGGGAGACAAGTTCCTCTGACACTCCCACCTCCTTGACTAGGTAATTACGTCCTGCGGGTTCGTTGAATAACCGTAGCAGATTCATTGGGTCGTTGTCATCGATTCCGATGACTAAGTCTGTGTTTCTTACGTTATGGATCCATGGGACGTGTTTGTCGCCGATCCCCTCAATCCGATGCGCCCCATACCCGTTCAGCAATAGCGTTGGGCATTGCACAGCTTCCCCCGCCGCTATCTTCGACGCTGGGTAAACCTGTTTCAAGTAATCGCCGGACGCGATTGTTCCCGCGGAACCGGTGGTCAGGCAAACGCCACGAAAGCGGCTCCCTATCGCTTCTTTCTTGATAACTTCCTCAAATGCGTGCCCGGTGACGTCGTAGTGGAATAGGTAGTTTCCGAATTCAGAGAATTGGTTGAAGACGAAGATGTCTTTTCTAGTGCGCTTGAGCTCCCAGACCTTGTCGTAAATCTCCTTCACATTACTCTCGCTTCCGGGTGTGGCGATGATCTCCCCCGCCACTGTCTTCAACCATTGAAATCGTTCTTGGGACATTTGCTCGGGGAGGATGGCGATGCTATCGCAGCCGAGGAGGGTCGCGTCATAGGCGCCTCCCCTGCAGAAGTTTCCGGTGCTGGGCCAGACGGCCTTGTGCACGGTCGGGTCAAACTGGCCTGTTACGAGTGGAGGGACCAGGCAGCCGAAGGACGCCCCAACCTTGTGCGACCCCGTCGGGAACCATTTTCCGACCAAGGCGATTATGCGCGCCTCAACCCCGGTCAGTTCCGGTGGCAATTCTATGTAGTCGGGAATGGATCGAAAGAGCCCTCCCTTTGCTACGGGTTCATTCTTCCACGTAATTCTGAACAAATTCTGGGGCGCTATATCCCAAAGCCCAATCTGCTTGAGTTGCTCCTTGATCTTGTCGGGCGCGGTGTTCGGATTTTTCAGCTGAGAGAAAGTAGGTATAATGATATTCTTATCATGACATCTCCTCGCCGTTCTCTTGAGACCGGCTTCATTCACTGTTAAGTCTATCAGCGCTCCGTACCTCCGCGTTCCGAAACCAATTTGTTTTCGCCAGTTGAGCGGACAGAATAATCTGGAACCTCGTTCAACTGGAAGATCATCATCGTTCTTTCAGCCCGACTAGTATTCCATGACTTATGCTTTCTGCTTCACAGCCAGAGAACTAACGTTAGGCGACTGTGGCGTTTTCAATAACAGTGAAGTCGTTAAGTTTACGGGCCGGTCGGGGTTTTGGGTTCGCTTACTACTTTGAGACCGCCTTCAGTTCTTCTTCGAATATTTGGATGCCAGTTTCAGCTTGGTCTGAGGTCGTGATCAATGGTGGTGCAAGGCGGACACTGGATGGTCCTGCTCCCAAAATTAGAAGCCCCCTCTTGAATGTCCTTAGGATGAGGTCGTCTCTTTCCTTGGTTGCGTATTCCTTCGTCTCTCGGTCCTTGACGAATTCAACGCCCACCATCATGCCCTTCCCCCTCACGTCCCCAACCAGGCTGCACTCCTCCATGATTTCCTTGAATCTCTTGAGCATGTAATCTCCGACTTTCGCAGCATTTTCGATCAGCCGCTCCTCTGTTAGAACATCTAGCACGGCGAGCGCGGCGGCCACGATGATCGGGTTTCCGCCCAAAGTGTTTTCGTGTGCATTGGGGTCCCAATCCATTATGTCGGCTTTTGAGATGCATGCACTCATGGGGAGTCCGCCCGCCATCGCTTTCGACATCAAAATGATATCGGGTATGACGTTCCAGTGCTCACAAGCAAGCATCTTGCCGGTTCTACCAAAACCGGTCTGGACTTCGTCATCGATCATGATTATGCCATACTTGTCACAAATCTTCCTTAATCCTGGGAGGAATTCCTTCGGCGGCACGATATAGCCCCCCGCGCCTTGGATTGGTTCAACAATAAGCCCCGCAACTTCGTCTGGGGAAATGAGTTTCTTGAGGACTACTTCCTCGATGTAGCCTAGGCACCACATTCCGCAATCCGGGTAACTCTGCTTGTACACGCACCGGTAGCAGTATGCGTAAGGAACGGGCATGGCACCAGGCATCATCGGAAAGAAGAATCTTCTCGCAGCGGCACTCGTAGTCGTGACAGATAGGGCGCCCATCGTTCGTCCGTGAAAGCCCCCGATAAAAGAGATCAGGTACGGCCTCCTAGAATGCCACTTTGCGATCTTAATCGCACACTCCACCGCTTCCGCCCCGCTATTTCCGAAGAAAACTCGCTTTGCGAAGTTGCCAGGCAGGCGCGCTAGGAGTCTTTCGCCGTACTCGACTTGGGGGACAGTGAAGTAATCACAGCTATTGATGTGATCGCACGTTTCCACCTGTTTCTTAATGGCATCGACAACCTTCTGGTTCGAGTGGCCAACGTTGGAGACAGCAATTCCAGACCCGAAATCCAAGAATACGTTACCGTCGATGTCCTCAATCCAGACTCCATCAGACTTGACGCCAACGAGTGGTGCGGTGCGGGTTAGGGAGGGTGAAGTTATTTTTTCATCGCGCTTGATGATCTCTCTTGCCTTCGGTCCGGGAGGTTCGACGACTATCTTCGGTTTCGTGTAGGAGTCCATCTGTATTAGCCGGCAGAGAGACGTGAAGTTGTCGATTTAAGGCTAGGCGCGCAGTTCGAATTGAGAAAACATCTTTCGAGCGCGTTAGAAGTTTCAATGCCGCGCGTCGAAGAGTTGTTCGATTACCTCTCGAAAATAGAGAGGAATGTCAACCCATTATCTTCGTCGAATCCATTCCTAGCTTGTGGCATGTGTCGACAATTGCTTCCCAAGATTTTTCATCTATGGGGATTCCCTCTTTCCTTCTCTTCTCCATCGTCGTGTGTTCTCTTTCCCCTGGAAGGAGTACTTCTTGGAATCCGGGTCTGGTCGGGGATGATTTGATTTCTTCGATTAGTCGGTCGACTTCGTCTTTGAATTCTTTGACGGGTACGAAAGCCTCCACGTTGATGGCTGTCATCAAAGCTCCCTGCCCCTTTGCCCTAGATCCGGTTCCCGACAGATTCAACGCTCCTCCCAGCACGTCTATCGCCACGTTGATTCCGTAGCCTTTGTACGTGCCGAAGGGCAGCAGCGCGTATGGTGATGATGGTTTCTCTAATGTTGCATCGATATTTCCCATATTCAGCTCACCTGGTTTCAACGCGTTTTCCTTGCCTGTCGATCAGGTAATCTTGGGGTATCGGTTTACCTTCCAACAGGAGTGACTTCAAGTGCCCCACAGCAACTATTGTAGTAGCGAAGTCGGAAACTATTGGGTACCGCTTTCCTGCGGGGATCGCGATGCTCATCGGGTTCGTGCCGGTCACCGGCTTGGTACCGCCCCAAGGCGCACAAACTGGGCCTTCACGAGCTAATGCAATTCCGATCATGTCATTTTCCTGCGCCATCATCGAATAATAGAAAAGGTTGGTGATCCATTCGCCGTTGACAATGCTACAAGTGGCAGTGCCCATCTTTCTCGCCTTCTCTATTGCGATTTCCATAGCCCTCTTAGCTGAAACGGGGCCCCACGCACCGCCGGCATCAAGCAACGCAGTGGCCGGCATTTCTTTCAGCATTTTCATCTCCGCCTTGCGTCTCTTCTCCGTGAAGCGAGGCAGAACCCGGACGCCATGAGAATCAATTCCTCTAAGGCTGCCTGAAACTAAGATGTCTGTGATTGTTCGCGCGTCTTCCGAAGAAACTCCCGAAGACTCCACCATTTGAACCCCGAGGTCTCTCCATTTGCTCTCAGCATAGGTTCGCATGAATCTCACCCATAGATACCGATTCGTTAGGGTTTGGTAATGAGATTCTCATTCTTATTCGGTGTTCAGAATTCTAACGCGGGAATTTGATAGTAATCCTATTAGGCTTAAGTCAATCTTGAAAATCGCGAGATTGAAGGTTAATGGTCCAGGTAACAGAGCGGTCGGATGATGTGAATGTAACTAAGCAGTATACGTACGGAACGTGGCGTGCGCAAAAAGGTTGGACGCCTCGGGAGATTGTAAGTGCAGAAGGGTGCTACTTCACTGATGCGTCGGGTCAACGATTCTTGGATTTCGCATCACAGTTGATGTGCAGCAATCTTGGTCATGGCAACAAGGCGGTAATTGAGGCAATATGTGAACAGGCTAGGAAACTGCCTTACGTCGCCCCAGGTTTCACAACTGAGGCGCGAGCACGATTAACTTCAGCTCTGAAAGAGGTTATGCCAACTGGGCTTGAGAAGTTCTTCTACGCGACTTCTGGGACGGAGGCAAATGAGGCTGCTTTCAAGATTGCGAGGTTATTCACGGGCAAGTACAAGATAATCTCGCGATATGTGTCGTACCATGGGTCGACTGCTGGTTCGATAGCTGCTACGGGGGATCCGCGTCGTTATCCAATCGAGCCGGCCGGCAAAATGGAAGGTGTGATCTTTGGACCGGACGCTTACTGTTATCGTTGTCCATTCGGATTGGAGTATCCAGACTGCGGTATCGCCTGCGCAGACTATATCGAGTACATGATTAAACATGAGTCGAACGTCGCGGCTGTTATCGTAGAGCCAATAGTCGGTGCCAACGGCGTCATTCTTCCTCCCGACGAGTATTTGCCGCGGCTACGTGAGATCACTGAACAGAACGGAGTTTTACTGATCTGCGACGAGGTCATGACAGGTTGGGGTCGAATCGGAGAGTGGTTCGCCGTTAATCACTGGAAGGTTAAACCAGACATCCTAACCACCGCCAAGGGCATCACGGGAGCCTATATCCCGCTCAGTGTCACCGCCACAACGCGCGAGATTTCCGACTACTTCGAGGAACATTACTTTGCGCACGGTCACACGTACGAAGCTCACCCTCTGACACTCGCGCCGGGTGTCGCTGCAATTGGAGAATACAAGCGATTGAACCTAATCGAGCGGGCGCGGACAATGGGTCAACATCTTGGAAAGCAGCTGAAGGCCCTTCAGGAAAAGCATCCGTCCGTTGGCGATGTCCGAGGAATGGGACTATTTTGGTCGCTGGAGCTTGTTCGGAACCGGAAATCTAAGCAGCCCTTCAATACTCGTGAAGAGAAGCTTCAAGGTAAACCGATGGTTGTTGACCGAGTCGCCGCAGAATGCATGAGGAACGGGACCTACGTAATGTCGTGGCTCAACTGCCTGATAATAGCCCCCCCACTGATAGTTACGCCAGAGGAAATAGACCAAGGCGTCGACGCCCTCGACAAAGCACTCGTAATACCGGACAAGGAAGTCAGCTGATTAACAATGGGAAATCAAAGCAGGCATATGCGGCTCTCGGGTTCTGGTGAGGAATAGATGAAAGATTCCTGGAAACCTCTGGTGGACTTGAGCATTGTTCACTTCATGATATTTCCCGATACCATGGCGGGCTCGGGGCCAATACTTGAGACGGTCTCTCGAATAGTCAATGATCCTTTCTTTTCAATGATCGAGATATCTCACATTAATGATCCTCAAGTAAGAAAGCAAGTTGCTGATACTATCGAGACCTCGCATGCTCGTGTTGCCTTTGGTGCGCAGCCACCAATTCTCAGCCAAAAACTGGACCTTAATTCGCTGGATGAGTCACGACGACGCGAAGCCATCAAGACACTGTTACCTTGCATCGACGAGGCGAAGGAGATAGGCGCGAAGCGTTTCACCGTACTGAGCGGGCCTGATCCGGGCCCCGAGAAACGGGAAGAAGCACGTAGGCTGCTCGTGGATTCGCTCCTGCAACTCTGCTCATACGCTAAAGAGAGGGGGGTGAGCGTGACCTTAGAGACGTTCGACCGGACCATAGAGAAGAAGAGTCTGATAGGCCCTTCGCCGGAGGCGCTTTCGGTATCGAAAGCGGTCAGAGTGAAGTTCTCTGACTTTGGATTAATGTATGACATGGGGCACGCGCCGTTACTGGATGAGAATCCTACAGATGCGTTGCGTATGCTCAAGGATCATTTGGTTCACGTGCACGTTGGCAACTGTGTGAAAACACCGGGGCATCCGGCATTTGGGGATAAGCATCCAAGGTTCGGCCTGAAAGGCGGAGAGAATGACATCCCACAGCTTGTTGAATTCCTGCGAGCACTGAAAAGCATTGGGTACATACCCTCAACTCCGAAAGAAATCTCGCCGGTCATTGGATTCGAACTCAAACCGGGCGCAGGCGAGACATCGGAGAGCGTCATTGCGAATGGAAAGCGAAGCTGGGGCAAGGCGTGGAGCCTTCTGTAGTGGGGGCGTGATACTCTTTGAAGCCGAAAGTTTACGTTACGAGGCTGTTGCCGAAACCTGCGATGGATAGAATCAACTCCTATTGCGACGCGAAAATATGGGAGGGAGATTTGCCTCCTCCCAGAGGAACCATTATTGAGAATATTGCCGATGCGGAGGGACTGCTTTGTCTGCTCACCGATAAAATAGACGCACCGCTTATGGACAAAGCACCAAAGCTGAAAGTGATTAGCAACATAGCAGTCGGCTTTGATAACATAGACATCGACGCCGCCGCTAAGCGCGGGATAGTAGTTGGAAACACGCCTGGGGTTTTGACGGAAACAACCGCGGATTTCGCATTCGCGTTAATGTTGGCCGCGGGTCGGCGTGTCGCTGAAGGAGACAGAAACGTGAGGGCGGGTAAGTGGAAGACGTGGGGGCCGATGATTCTGCTTGGCCAAGATGTCTTCGGTTCAAGTCTCGGAATCATTGGTATGGGTAGGATCGGTGTGGCCGTGGCAAGGCGCGCGAAAGGGTTTGGAATGAAGATCATGTACTCTGACGTGATCAGGCAGCAGCCGCAAACTGAGAAAGAATTAGGGTTAGAGTACGTGGAGATGGAAAAACTCTTGGCTGAATCAGATTTTATCACGTTGCATACGAACCTGACCCCGGAAACTCACCACCTAATCGGCCAGGAGCAATTCAAGAAGATGAAACGAACCTGTATTCTCATCAACACCTCTCGCGGTCCCATCGTTGATAACATGGCATTATACGAGGCGCTTCGCGACGGAAAGATCGCTTACGCTGGTTTGGATGTTACAGAACCCGAACCAATACCCATCGACCACCCACTGCTGAAATTGGAGAATATAATCATCGCCCCACACATAGCGAGCGCATCAGTGACAACCAGAACTAAGATGGGGATGATGGCCGCGGAAAACCTCATCGCGGGCTTGAAAGGCGAGCCACTGCCGAACCCGGTGAATCCCAAGAAATAGTTCAGGGTGTGCTGGCGAGAAATATGGCCGTTCCCTAGTATTCTCTCCGCTTTAGCCGTTCAGTCGCTCCTTGCTAGGTTTACCTCGTCACCATTGCGAACTTTCTTGAATATTGTTGGATCTCCAAGTACCTTAGCGAAAACGTTGACGGAACTCGCGGCCCGTGGCTCTCCATCCTGGCTCACAGGCGTTTCCCCGAAGAAAATACACACAGCCTTACCGGGAGGCCAATAGGCGATGGCTCCCACCTCCACTTCTTCCCTCCCGTTCTCCTCGTTAAGGGATACGGGAGTGGAAAAATAGATATCATCTCCCCAGAGGTTTGCGTTTCCCTTTATCGGCAAAGCCTTCCAGACTGCCTCAGCAGTTTTCGGATTCTCTTCGGCAAGAATCGCGTCCACCGTTCCAACGCCTTTCGTCGAAATGCGAATTCGCCTTTCCAAGTTGCTCGGTAGAGGCTGGTTGCAACTCTCCATATGAACGAATTGTTTGAATCTCAATCCAAACAAATGTCGGCACCCCGTGACCAAGCGTTCCAAGTCTAAACGCCATTGGATAATTATCCACTATTAATGGAATTCAGACCAATTCATTATTAAATTGGGGACACATCCCAATAGGCTTGCCTTGGCAGGTAAGAGAGAGAAGTAATGAGAGGGATGCAAGATGGACCCTTCACGCAAGTATTCGGAGGACCTGTAGCTAAGGTTCTGGATCAAGCACTATACGTTGGAAACATGGAACAGACCATTCCTTTGATGGTTGAATCAACTGGATTATCATTTAAAACCGTGCAAAAGGCAGTAAAACAACTGAACCGGTTCGGACTGGTCAAGAAATCCAGAAAGATCGGTAATACGCAAACATACCGATTCGATGTCGGAAAAGACCTACATGAACTCATTATGTGGGCAGAACATCTGAACCTTGGGCGCACCGACAACGTTAGGAGAGAGCTTCGGAGGGGACGGACCGAAGACCGTCGGAGAGAGCGCGAGCTTGAGCGACGATACCGTTAGCGGCGACTTTGCCTTAGGCATGAAAAGTTGACAGAAGGGTTTGCATCGGTGGAGAGCATGTCGAACGCCGCTATGTTATGGACTGGGGGCAAAGATTCCTCTCTGGCGCTTTACGAAGCCGAATCCTTAGGCTGCAACATCAAGTACCTAGTCACTTTCGTTTGGAACCAAGAGGCACCCTTAGCTCATCCACTTGATTTCATCGGTCTTCAGGCCCAGGCCTTGGGGCTTTAACATCTCAGGATGGACGTAGCCGAGCCCTACGACGAGAGCTACGAAGAAGCAATCTCCACCTTGAAGAAACAACACGGAATTGACATGTTGGTTACTGGCGATATTGACGAAGTTGCGGGCCACGACCCAAATTGGATAATTCAACGCGCAGAACGACACAATGTTAAGGTCATACGCCCTCTGTGGCAACGGGATAGGCTTCAGATTTTGAACAAACTGTTGGCGCTCAGATTTAGGGTAGCGTTCTCGTGCGTCAAAAAACCCTGGTTCGCAGATGAATGGTTGGGGAGAGAACTATCCGAGAGTGCGGTTAAGGAACTTGTCAAAATGAATCAGAGCACTGGCCTGGATATTTGTGGAGAGCAGGGAGAGTACCACACCTTGGCACTCGACGCACCGCAATTCAAAAAGAGGATCCGAATCGAATCTTACTCCAAGCAATCAACCGATTCCGTGATGTACCTAGCCCTGGAGAGGTTGAGCTTGAAAGAGAAAACAGCTTCCAGTTGAAGTGATGTACAGGAACTCTCAATAGGCGATCCTGAGCGAAGCGAGTTGACAAGTTGAAGCCCCATGCGCCAACATGTTAGCGGAACTAAGTGTTCTCTTTGCGGCGCCGTGTACGCGCCTGACGAGGTTCGGTATGTGTGTCCCAAGCATGGGGACGTTGGCCTGCTGGATGTGTTGTATGATTATGAGAAGATCAAGTCGCAGGTGACGCCGGCCGATATTTCGAAGTCCAGGGATTGCTCGATCTGGAGATACTGGGATCTCCTGCCGATTGAGGATCGTTCGGTTGTGCCCCAGTTGCGGGTGGGGTGGACGCCCCTCTACAACGCTAAGCGGTTGGGTAAGGAGCTTGGGCTTCGAAATCTTTGGTTGAAGGATGATGGCTTGAACCCGACGGGGTCGTTGAAGGATCGTGCGAGCGCTGTGGTTGTGGCGAAAGCGAAGGAGCTTGGGGTTGAGGTGATTACCGCGGCGAGTAGCGGGAATGCTGGGGCGGCTCTGGCGGGGCTTGCTGCTAGCGGGCATGTGCCTGCTGTGGTTTTCGTTCCTCAGACCGCTCCGGAGGCTAAGGTGGCGCAGTTGCTGATCTATGGGGCACGGGTTTTCTTGGTGAAGGGGACGTATGATCAAGCATTCGAACTATCCCTAGCCGCTTCGAAAGAGTTCGGGTGGTATTCACGGAATACGGGTTACAACCCGTACACGGCGGAAGGGAAGAAGACTGCGTCGTTGGAAATCTGCGAACAATTAACCTTGGCAAATTCGGAAAATTCAGGTCGAAGTTGGAGCATTCCAGACCGAATTTTCGTAGCCGTCGGAGATGGCAACATCATAACAGGACTGTGGAAAGGCCTGCGCGACTTGATGGCTTTGGGTTGGATCGAGAAAATGCCCAAACTCATGGGCGTACAAGCCGAAGGAGCCGCGGCCTGCTACAACGCATGGAAAGCAGGAACCGAGAACATTACGCCTGTGGATGCGCATACGATTTCAGACTCGATCTCCGTAGGGCTCCCACGTGATGGGACGAGGGCTGTGCGTGCGGTTCGAGAGACGGAGGGAGCTTACCTGACGGTAACAGATGAGGAGGTGCTGAGTGCTATGCGTAAGTTGGCAAGAGAGGAAGGAGTCTTTGCCGAACCTGCCGGCGCTACAGGTTACGCCGGGTTGACCAAGGCTTTACGAGAAGACCTTGTGGACCACGATGAAGCGTTCGTGGTCGTAGTCACAGGGAATGGGTTAAAGGACATACACGCGGCCGTGAAAGCCGCGGGAACAGCTTCACTCATCGAGCCCAAACTAGAGACCGTACGCCACATGAAAGACCATTTGCTTCGTTAATCTATTGAACGGTAACATATTAGATCCGGTTGCACCCGCGGTGTTTAACCAAGAATGTTTGCAGCGTATTGCCCCCGTAGCAACGTGCCATCACGGAATCGACTTGCCGCGAACGGCGTGAGGTCTTCCGGCTTGGAGCCTGTCAGAATCAGTTGCGACATTAGTTTTCCTATAATGGGCGAAAGTTTGAATCCGTGGCCACTGAATCCCACAGCGAGAAACAGTTTTCTCACTTCGTTAGATTCATCCAATATTGGATGCCAATCTGGCGTCACATCGTATGCGCCTGAGAACCCACTTTTCCAATTGCCCATTGCCATCTCGGGAAATCGGTTTGATAGCTTCTCTGAGTAAGCCAGAACAGTTTCCTGATCAACTCCTTCAACCATTTGATCTGGGTTTTCGATTGGTGGGAGGTTCGGATCAATGGAGCCGACGAGCACCCGGTTTTTCCCCTCTGGTCTAAGATAGATGCGGTTTTGGAGGTCGTCCCAGGCAGCGAGTTGCGTTTTGAATGTCGGAGGTCTACTGAAGATGCAGTTTTGTTCTCTAAGTGCGCGGATTGGGAGCTTGGAATGGTTGCTTGGCATCACGTCATTACACCATACGTTCGCAGCATTTACAACCTTGTCAGCTTCGATCTCCATCGTTTCGGTTCGAACTCCCTTAACGTTCCCTTTGTCAACAGTGATTTCCAAGGCCTTAGTTCCTTCAAGTATTCTAACACCGAGTCTCTCGGCCGCAATTGCGAAGGATTTTGTCGTGGTTATCGGATCTGCGTAACCCGACCTTGGTTCGTATGCGCCCACGGCGATGTCTTTTACGTTGGCGCCTGGCTGCAGCTTTTCTATTTCGGCGGGTTCAACAAGTCGAGTTTCGATTCCCACTTTCCGCTGCATTTCGACATTCTTTCTTAGACCTTCCGAGTCTTGTGTACCTGTTACCGCCAAGAAACCGGTCCGTATGAAACCTGCGTCGCCTCCAACAACTTTAGAGAAGTTCTCAAACACGTTTAGACTATTGAGCGCAATTCTAGCGGTTGAAGGGTTGCTGTAGTGTTGGCGGATGATCGCCGTCGACTTTCCTGTTGTGCCCCAGGCGATGTGCGTTTTTTCCAGCAGGACTATTCGTGATTTTGGAGAAAGCTTAGCAGACCAGAATGCAATGCTGCATCCTATGCATCCTCCGCCAATGATCACTATGTCTGCTCTGTTTTGCATGCAGGAACGAAACTGATCGGCGGTTCTTTAGTTTATTGCGAAAGAGCTTAGGTTCTCGCGGAGGGTTTGTTCAAAAACGCAACTTGGTTAGTTGTGTTGGATGGACTCTAGGTTCGAAGAGTAAGTTGAGGTTACGATGCTCGGGGAAGTAGGATTCTATTCTGGCGGAATCTGTTTGTAAGCCAACGACAGGTCGAGCCCTACTGACTTGCGCCTGTACCATTTTACAAGGTAGTAGTAGACCAAGCCCCCGAAGAATATTCCAAATGTCCAAGTAGTTGCGTTCGGGTCAAGGCCTCCTTGAATCGTAGGTACTAGTTGACCGAAAATCAGCAAACCCACTATCGTGACGAAAGCAATTGCTCCCAAGATGCTAAGGACAGGAACAGGACCGAATTTCTTGCGAACGAAATCTGGTGCTTGCTCGAAGAGTTCCTTCTTGAATGGTAGCACGACGGCAGAGAGTGCAGATACGCCCCAGATCACTGCGGAGTAAACAACGCCGAATCCCGTGATGATGTTGTATACGCCGACGTTGTAGATAATTAGGTAGTTGAAAATCTCCGCAAGAATGGACACAAGTATCGCTGAGTAGATCGGGGTTTTGAAGCGGGGGGAAACTTCGGAGAATTTTGCTGGAAGGAGCCTATCAAATGACCAGGCGAATATCTTCCTACTTGCTCCCAGACAGGCGTTAGAACCAACCAAATACGCGCCCACCCCGATTATTGTGAATACAATCGCTATTACCACTGGATTGCCAATTATGGGTACGACCATGTCCAGGAACGTCATTTGACTTGTGGGGAATGGGTTAGCGCCCTTGCCAGTAAGGTAGTTAGCCGCATAAGAGAAGTTGAGGCCGAAGGTCGAGTAGGAAACGGCGCCTACCAGGAGAAAGAGAAGGATCATGACGAATTGCGCGCCGACTATAGCCAAAACCGCGGTTCTTTGCGGTCGCTTAGTCTCACCTGCGACAAAGGCTGCGTATTGCGGCCCGGCCAGCCAGAATATTAGGAAACTGGTCCCGAACAGCGATGCTCCAGCCCAAGTGGGACTTGAGAACCCTTGAGTAGTTGCTTTTTGGATTGTCGATGAATAATTGACTTGGAAGACTTGTTGTACAAGTGCCTGATATGTTGAGTTGGGTGTCATGGCCGTTGCGGCGACTAGCACCAATACAACTATAATTCCGGCGACGACGAAGATTGCTTGGAAGTGCGTGTAAAGTTTCGTTCTACCTATGAGAAGGAAAGCCGTCAAAACAGTTAGAATTGTGCATGCAACAAACTGCACGCTCGGCTGAGCTAGTGCTGTAGCCATCGCTGTCATACCGGGGTTCCCCGTGAGGAAGGCTTCTATGGTGAACATGTCGCCGAAGACTTGGAGTGCGATTATGATGAAGAGTGCGAGTACGCTGGGAAGTATGGTGACGTAGAGGAAGTCAGTCATGATGCCTATGGTAGGATGAAGCGACCTCGTGTTGAAAACATAATCTCCGCCACTCCGCGGGAATACAGCCATCAAATAAGCCCAAACGGCAGCTAGGGCAACCAGCGGAACAATCATCAACACGACCGAGAGCAGAGGATTGTCATTCGGAGCTGAGGTCATGTAATATGAAAAGAACAGAAAGATGCTGATCATGCCCACGCCAGTGACGGCAACTCCAAAACTGTCAAGAGGCGAAACTTCACGGACGAGCCCGGTTGCGTCACGCGTGAAAACTTTTGATTTTTCGGACGCCATGAAGCGGCGTAACCGATCGGCGTCTATTTAACGATTCCGAGATGGACCCAAGTTAGTCTCGAACAGATTACCGCAATTATAGGATGCGAAAACTGAATTACGACTAGAAAGCGAGTTGTCTACAGTTGGCTAGAAAGTTAGGTGTCCTTGTCCATGGTGCTGGATGGGTTTCAACTCAGCACATAAAGGCATTTCAAGAGAATCCACACACGCGCGTTCATCGCGATTTCCAGCAGAAAACTTGAGAGTGCCAAGAAGCGGGCCGAAGAAGCAGGGTTGAAGAAGATACAACTGACAACTGATTATGAGAAAGCGCTCGAAAACGAGGAGGTAGACATAGTTGCAGTCTGCACCCCACAGCATCTGCATGCTGAAAATACGATCGCCGCAGCTAAGGCTGGAAAGCACATTGTAATCGAAAAGGCGATAGCGAATTCGGCTCAGGAAATGCGAAGGATGAGGGAGGCGGTGCGTAAAGCAAGAGTACGAACGGTAGTTAGTTTCGTCTTAAGGTGGAATCCCATTTTTGAAACGATAAAGGCCATGATCCAAGATGATGCAATTGGAAAAGTCTTCTATGTTGAAGCTGATTACCAGCATGACATCGCGAGTTGGTGGTCTGGTTATGAGGATGCCCGGAAGAAATCGACAGGCGTCAGTTCGATGCTAGTAGGCGGATGCCATGCGATCGATGCAGTCCGTTGGTTCGCGGGGGATGGAAGGTACGAGGCTGGGAAGGCTAGAGAAGTGTTCGCGTATTCGGGCGGATACCGAAAGGGCCTCAAAAAGGAGTTCAACTACTTTACTAACAAATGGGAAGGCGGCAAGCGTCCGCTGGAATACGACGACTTAGAGACTGCGCTAGTTAAGTTCGACAATGGCGTGCTCGGAAAGGTCTCGGTTAATTTTGGTGCGATCATGCCGTACCGGTTCCCGTTTGAGGTTTTCGGCAACAAAGGCACATTCATTGACAATCGTGTGTGGTCACATAAGTTCCCAGGTCAGAAGGATTGGATAGAGATTCCATCAATTCTTCCAACAAGCGCCGATGTGGCACACCACCCATTCCAGGGAGAAATAGACCATTTCGTTGACTGTATCCAAAACGGAAAGGAGTCACATGCAAACCTCGAGGACGCCATTAGAACTCACGAGATTGCCCTCGCCGCTTTACAGTGCTACAAGACAGGTAAACCAGTGCGGTTACCATTCGTGTAAGCGCCCGCTTTGCTAGCCCGAAACGTCCAACCTAAGACCGCAATCGTCGCGGTTACCTTCGTTAAGTTTGAGACGCCTGCTGAGACAGAGGTAATTGCCTATCGGAAATGAGCATTGTATGACGTTCAGGAGAAGTTCTTGAAAATTCGAAAAGAGTATGCTTTCATGGTATTGGCAACTTTCGTCTGGGGTTCGGGACATCCTGTTGGTAAACTAATTCTTGCTGACATAACGCCTGAGCAACTATCAATGTCGGGCTCTCTGTTGAGTGCACTTTCAGTCTTGGTTGCCCTGATCTTAGCAAAACGGACCGGGCGATTAGTAGAGATTCGTGGAAGAGGGCTCCTCCTGACTCTACTCTCAGGAGTGGTGATGTTTTTCATATACCCGAATCTAAGTTTCTCAGCATTACAGCGAATTCCCGCGTCGGCGAATGCCGTCCTCGTTGCTACTGCCACTATTTTCGCGGCCGTGCTTGGGGCTTTGTTTCTGAAAGAGAAGTTGGCCACGAGCGGTTATGCTGGTATCTTGGTTGCTTTCGTTGGTGTAATCCTGGTGGTGTTCAGCGTTGAACAAGGATCCGGAGGCCCGACTTCACTCAGCTCGCTTGGTGTCAGCCTTGCAATATTCGCGGCGATTACTTCAGCAACCTATGGAATCCTAGGGAGAAAACTAATGGCGACTTATGACGCGCTCTGCGTCACTTTACTCGGGTCTGTTTTGGGAGGAGGGCTACAAACTGCCCTAGTTTACACAACTTCAGGGTTCGGAGAGCTCTTACATGCATCTACTTTGAGCTATGTGCTCATCGCGTATTGGGGTTTGTTCTCAGGCCTAGGCTACGTCTTGTTTTACTACTCCCTCGCGAAGCTCGAGGTGGCTAAGGCGACCGCTTTCTTCTATCTCAGCCCGCTTTTCGCGGTAGCCTTGTCTATTGCAATTCTTGGTGAGGAGCCTACCCTGCCGTTCGTAATTGGTATTGGAGCAATTCTTTTCGGGATTTGGGCGACGCAGTTTAATCGTTTGGAATCAATTCGATTCTTGCGACGCCGCCTACGATGAACGCCGAGGCTTGCGTCCCTTCGCCTTAATGCCGAAGTAAGGTAGTACTTTCGTCCGGAACATTTCTACCGTCCGAAGTGGGTTGTAGCCCCAGTCGCCGAACAGAAAGTGGTTCATTCCTGCTTTCTTGTATTTGTCAATGAGCTCAATGAATTGGTCCGGCGAAGAGAATAGGCAAGTCTTGTCTAGTATGTAGTCATCTGTCAAGCTTGTCGTCGAAGCTTCGATTTTGCGCGGGTCCCTCTCGTTGAAATTCTCAGGGATGAGAGAACCGGCGCTAAGCCGATACTTTGAAACGAGCTTCTTGAGATCCCCATACCCGCCATCAAGGTAGACGCAATTCTCTATTTTATCGGGATTTCTCCCGGCAAGTTTTGCGGACTCAAGGAATGTGGGAAAGACATGGTCGCGAATGTTTTCCGGTGAACCGGAGGTCATTAAGTGGTCGGCGAAACGCCCACCTATTTTCGCTGATCTTGGGCCGAAAGCGGACCAGTAAATTGGAATTCCCTTTTTCGGTTTATCATAACAGAACACGTTCTTGACGCTGTAATACTTCCCATCGAAACTGAAGTAATCCGCCTCAGCCCAATACTTTCTCATTAACTGAACTGCTTCGGCCAAACCATCGGCTCTCTCCTTCCAAGTCGGCCAACGATTCACGAAGGGAGCTTCGTTGATTGCCTCACCCGTACCCACGCCCAACAAGACTCGGCCTGGAAAGAGCCTTTCCATGGTTGCGAATCCTTGCGCGACAATCAAGGGATGGTATTTGAACATGGGAACTGTGATGTCGCTTCCAACCGGAATCCGTGTGGTTGCGGCGGCTGCAGCGGTTAGCCACACCCAAGCGTGGGGCGAGTGAGCATGAGTGTGGAACCAAGGTAAGAAGTGGTCGCCATACCAAGCGGCGTCAAACCCCGCTTGTTCCACTCTTTTCGCCAGCTCAATAGTATACGCGGGCTCAAACCACGCTCCCGCTGGACCTACATCGTAACTAATCTTGAATTTCATGCTGTCCACGATTCGTTTGCGGTTAATCCGATATCTTCACGACGCACCGCACTAGATTCAGAGTCCTATGTGACCTTCATGCCGAAGAACCTTCCCTGGCAATTTGCCCGTGTGTTCTCCCTTTTGGACAACTATTTCGCCATTGATCAACACGTACTCGATTCCTTCAGGGTATGAGTTGGGTTGTTCGTAGGTGCTTCTGTCCACGATGCGATCGTAATTGAAAACCACAAGATCGGCCCACATCCCCTCCCTGACCTGCCCCCTGTCGCGTATTCCAACTCGTGTGGCGGGCGATGATGTCATTTTTCGGACGGCCTCCTCTAAGGTCAGAACCGAGTTCTCTCTAACGTATCTGGCAATAACCCTCGGAAATGTGCCGTATGCCCTTGGGTGGAACTTGAAAGAAGCTAGTTCACCATAGGGTGCGAGTGCTATCCCATCAGACCCTACCATGTGGAAGGGTTCTTTGAATACTGCGAAATTGTCTCGCTCCCCCATCCATTGGCAGATGACGCCCGTGTTGAACATGTCTTTTCCTTCGTCCGCCAGAATGGATAATGTTGCTTCGACATGTTCCATTCCCTTGAGTTTTGCAATCTCAGTGAGCGTTTTTCCTTTGAATGTTTGATTTGACCGCGAATAGAGGTCGAAGAGCATGATTCGGCTGAGTGTCTCCGGTTTTGTTAACCAGAAGGCCCCAAGCTCTGAACTAGAAATTTCCTTGGCAAGTTTCCTTCTTGCCGGGGGATTTCGGAATTCCTCGACAAGTTCACTCCATCGGCGATTGAAGATCGAGGGCGGGAAGAAAGCCATTAGAGGGTTTGCTCCGGCGAGGTACGGGTAGAGGTCGCAGGTTACATCCATTCCCCGGTTACGTGCATCCGTTATCATGTTGAGCCCGCGCTGGGTCTCTTCGAAGTTGCCGAAGAAACCGCAGAAGTGTCCAATGTGAACAGGCAGCTTTGCCTTCTCCCCTATCAGTAGCGCCTCCTTGGCCCCTGCGAGGAAATCGCCGTCGGTTCCCCTGAGGTGCGAGGAATAGAAGCCGCCGTATTGCGCCGCAACCTTTGCGAGCTCCACTATTTCCCCAGTATCTGCATTGCCACCCGGCGGGTACGCGAGCCCTGTCGATAATCCGATTGCACCCGCCTCCATACTCTCTCCAACCAGCGCTTTCATCTCTTCAAGTTCGTTCTTGGAGGGAGGGTGTGCTTCGTAGCCCATCACGAATATTCTTACAGCGTTATGTGCTACCAGGGCTGCGATGTTCTGAGCGGTGCCTCGTTTCTCGAACTCATTTAGATAGTCTTGGAAACTGTGCCAGGTAATGGGCAACCTCGCGTCGTAGCCGATGATATCCCTCGTGAGAAGTTCCTTCGTGGCATCGTTTACGGGAGCACAAGACCTGCCGCAGGCACCTAGAACGGAGGTTGTGACGCCCTGCCTCACGTAGCTTTCAGCTTTAGTATTCTGAAGTAATGGAAAATCTGAATGTGTATGGATGTCGATGAAGCCGGGTGAAACAATTAGGCCGGCGGCGTCAATGTGTTCTCCGCCCGTCAGTCTGCTATTTCTTGATACGCTGACGATCTTTCCATGATCGATGCCTACGTCGCCTTCGAAACGTGGGCTTCCAGTACCGTCAACAATTACGCCGCCCCGTATTATCAAATCCACTTCGATCATCTAGCGAAATCAGAGATTTACAAGGTTACAGTTAGGATCCTTCGACTCTTCCATCAGACGTAACTCGATCCACTTTCGTCAGACCAGTATAACCTACGAGGCGCGTTTCGCAGTTGAGACTCTTGCCTGCCCCGAGCTGAGCGCAAGTTCCGTTCTTGACCGCCAAATCCAGTCGGCCGGGGTAACCTGTCCATGCCTCAACCGCGGCGCAATAGAGCCCTCGCCAGCCTCCATAGACTAACCACAGCCAGATACATCTGAAGATCTCTTTCGGAAAGGCGAAGCCAAAGCCCACTTTCGCCGCAGTATCTGTCACGGCCAGCCATCCTTCATTGAATTCGGTTGCAAAATGCATATCGATCGTCTTTGATTCGGGTGGCTGAACGCGGCGCATGTCCACTTCCTGTCCAGTTTGTGTTTTCGCATTTGGCCAAGTGTAGTAGCTGCCTGGAGCGCCCAGTCGATTATTGGGGGAGGATTCGTCTATGAGAACCTTCGATTGAGGGATGTCAATCCTTGACGCAGGGTTGATGGCTATGCCCGGGTGGATTCCCCACAGGAATTCGAAATCCGAGTAACCGAGATTTGTTATCTTGTGCCTCATTTCCAAGACAGGACTGTGCGCCCTCAGTGTCATCCACCGTTCGACGTGGAGAGGGGCGATTACTGTGCTACGAGAAAAGTGCACGGTCACCTCTTGCTCAACATTCTTCTCGACTTCGTAGGACCATGGCAGTGACCAGACCTCGCCTAGGACCGGATATTCTTCCCCTTTGTAGTTGCAGGGTTGCCCGGTGGGGATGCATTCATCGATACCGCCGTGCCACCAATTGTCAACGTTCACACCATAAACCGGTGGCCGAATTTCGACCCGCGGGTTGTGATATAGCAGATCCCGATCGGCGTTCTTGACAATGAATTCGAGAATTTTCGCACCGTAGTCCGGCAAGACCGTTAGTCGAATATCTTCGTTCTCAAGAATTAACGTACGAAAGCCTTTGTAACTCCAATCGGAAGAAAGTTTGACAGTCAAGATGAGGCAACTCTCGTTTTCTCCGTTCCCTCCCATAATAAAGGTTCAAATGCGGACAAAGCCATGTTACGGAAATGCGGCCGACAATGACACGTCACAATATTCATCAGGTCGAAATAATCCAAAGCGGGGTCGATCACGTAGAGTGCCTGAACTTCGGTCCTGACGGACGCCTGTATGCAGGAGGTTTTGCCGGCCAAGTCTACGCTATGACTCCTCCAAAGTTCGAACTCAAGCAATTGGCGAAGAGTGAAGGAGTACTGGCGGGTGTGGCTGTTGATGCGAATCATAACGTGTACGTTTGTAACGCAACCAAGCATATGGTAGTTCGTGTAAACCAAAAGGGAGAAGTTTCCACCTACTGCGACAAAGCACCCGACGGCCCTTTGGTGATACCGAACTATGGTGCGTTCGACCCCGAAGGCAACTACTATTTCTCTAGACTCAGGTGACTACTGGAAACCAAGCGGCCGCCTCATACGCGTGAACACTAAACGTGAATCGCAATCACTGATCGGGACCAACTGGCATTTCTCGAACGGCCTCGCATTGTCTCATAAGGATAATGCGGTGTACATGATTGAGACCACCGCAGCAGACATTCTGCGAATTCCAATCGATAAGGATGGGAAGGCAGGGGCGCCGGAGATCTATGCTCAATTTCCAGGTAACATACTTGATGGATTAGCGTTTGCTGCGAGCGGTAACCTATACTGCTCATGTTACTATCCAAATCGAATTTTCGTTGCCTACCCAGACCAGAATACTGAACTCCTCATTGAAGATGCGAGCGGGGAGCTTCTCAACCAACCTACTAATATCGCGTTTGAACCGAAGGGGACTAGACTCTTCTTCGCTAACTTGGGTGGAGCGCACGTGGGCGCATTTGATGTTGGCGAACGTGGCGCGCCTCTCAACTATCCAAATCTCTGACACGCTTACGGAATGCCTTTGACAAACCCGTTTCCTAAGTGCTAGTTGGAAGTACCTCTGCCAGGTGTGCTCCAAACAGTTTCGACGTGGTCTTTTCTCACACCGTAGATTTTGCTGTGAAAATTCACAGTGGCGTCAAGATATGACGGTATGAATTCAATCTGGTCTTCAACTTGTATCTTGCTAGGGCCCGTGACTCTCAGTACAGCATTTTCTGCGTGAAGCTCTTCGACTTCGAGATTCTCGACTCCTACTCCGGTTACTTCTGGTTTTCCAAGTGCCACACTTATTGACATGAGACCAGCGTCAGTAACGATTCTTCGATCGGATGGTTTACTCACGACCGTTGAGAGCACCGTTAGGGCGCAACTGAATTCTTGTATATGTTTGCGGTATTCCCCGTCCATTAGAACATAAGTGCCGGCTTGCACTTCGGTTATTTCCGGTATCGCACCACTAACATCATATGTTCCGGTAGAGCCGGTTGATATCTCCTCAACTCTTATTCCAGCATTCTCGATCAGTTTCTTGGAATTTATCAAGAGCCTTTCGGTCTTCTCAATTTCACCCCGCCTTTTTTCACGGGGGTCTATCCAAGAGAGATGGCCTTCAAAACCCATGAGACCTATGAGTTTAAGCCCCTTGAGGCTTTTGACAGCCGTTGCCAATTTGGCTGCAGGTTCACCGGGTTCCACTCCACAACGATTGGAACCTAAGTGCACGTCAACTAGAGTATTGAGTTCAACGCCCTCTTTTTGCGCGGCAGTAGACAAGGACTCCGCGTTGGCGAGGCTGTCGATTGGTACGCAGATTTTTGCGCGTCTAGTTAGTGCGAGTAGCCTCTTGATCTTCGAGGGGGTGACTATCTCGTTTGTAACAATAATGTCCTTGATTCCATCCGCAACCATGACCTCCGCCTCCGCGACTTTCTGACAGCACAAACCCTTGGCCCCCGCCTCTATCTGTTTGTGAGCAATAATCGGAACTCTGTGGACTTTGGAATGAGCTCGCAGTTTCGCAGTTTTATTTCTGAAAAAATCCGCCATAGTCGATATGTTTCGTTCCATCAAATCCAGATCTATCAAGAGCGCAGGAGTATCGATCTCATCCTTCCTGATCCCAATCTCACTCGTAGGGTATCACGCGAAACCTGTATCGTGAGCCATTCTTATGTTTCTCTTTACTCCGACCACGTTTCGACGAATCTCTGTGCCAGACCTTTCGCTGTTTCGATAACGGTAATTCCCGAGGACGAACCATTACAGCTCTTGCAGGAATAATTACTGTAGTGGCTTGGGTAACAGTTGTAACGACCAAAGTGTTATAGCCACTGCGTACGGTCAGTTTGTCTGTTCTTCGTGTTGGATTTCTATGAGTAAGCCTAAGGTCTTCACTAGGGACGCGACTGGGCTCGTTAAGAGCCTCGGA
Source organism: Candidatus Bathyarchaeota archaeon (assembly GCA_963733055.1). Classification (GTDB taxonomy): domain Archaea; phylum Thermoproteota; class Bathyarchaeia; order 40CM-2-53-6; family 40CM-2-53-6; genus FEN-987. The sequence goes on along the minus strand of CAVTBR010000001.1, from coordinate 452,755 downwards.
TGGTGGGATAGCTTCGGTGTCGGGTTCGGGGGTGTGGTTCTTGGTGTGGCCATGACCTCGTTCTATTACGCGCTCCCTGCAACGCTTCCCAAGGCGAATCTCATCGGTAGCCTACTTTTTCTGTTAATTGTCCTTGTGCCGTACCTGATTGTTTATACTCAGCTCGCTTTTGCTATGCCCCGTTCAGGTGGAGACTACATCTACGTCAGCAGGATCATCCATCCTGCAGTCGGGTTCATGCAGAGTTGGCTCGCAACTTTTATCGTTACGTTGAATCTACCGATTTTCTCTGATCTGGTTACTAGCGTATACCTGCCAAGCTTCTTGACGGACCTTGGTTACGGACCAGCTTCCGCAGTCCTTACTACCCTCACCGTTCGCTTTGTTGTCGATAGTCTAATCATAATCCTCTGCACCCTTATGATGATCATTCCACTGAGAAGATATACGAAGGTTCAGACTGTTCTCATCATTCTAGCGCTAATCTCGCCTTTCGTGATGCTTGGTGCACTGCTCGTTGGGCATGACGCTTTCGTTTCTATGTGGAATGCAGTTTCACCGACGATGAATTACCAGGGCGTCATAACCGCAGCTCAGAAGGCCGGTTACACTACCCCGCAATTTGACTTAACACAGACCATCATAGCTGCCCCCATCCTAGGTTTCTATCTTCTTACGATTTGGCCGGTCCAGGTGGCGGGGGAACTGAAGGATTTGAAGAAAAGTATCTTCACAGGCTTACTTGGCGCCGTCATGTTCAGTTGGATAATGTTCACGATCGGTGTTCTGCTATACTACGGCACGGTTGGGTTTGATTTCGCAAATTCTCTCACCACTCTGGGAAGCGCAAGCCCCGTTAACCCACCATATCTAAACAGCATCATAGGCTTCGTATATCACAATCCAGCAATTTCCGCGGCTATGGATATTGGTTTGGTAGCGGGGTCGCTAGTAGTGATTCCGCAGTCGATACTAGTTGTGACGAGATGGGTCTTCGCATGGTCTTTCGATCGCGTGGCCCCAGCTAAATTTGCTGACGTCCATCCAACCTTCGCCACCCCCTACATTTCAGCTATTGCAGTCTTCATAGCCGGAGAAGTGTTATTGGTGGTAACGTTGTACACCGGACTCGTTAGCATAATTCTCAACGCGGCCCTCGGCTCCGCTATTTCATTCGTCCCTGCGTTGCTAGCCGGCATGATATTGCCTTGGCGCGGTAAACAGATTTTCGAACAAGCACCATCATTCACTCGAGCCAAGATCGGGGGCATACCCTGGATAACGATCTGCGGAGCCATCGCAGGCTTCGGAATAATCGCATACACGGTAGTTTTGGCGTTAAACCCGCAGCTTGGTTTCCCACTAACAGGGGCGTCGGTGGCTTTCATGTTGGGATACTGCTTGCTTGGCGTAGTCCTCTACTACGTGGCTAAAGGGTTCAGAAAGCATCAGGGAATCGACATCAGTGCCGCCTTCCGAGAGATACCGCCCGAGTAGTCTAGTCTCTCTCGCGATTGTTCAGTCCTAGCGAGTAAATTATAGTGGCCACGCAAAACTTCATGGCAGAGTCTGTACTCACGAGCCGTTCCGAGTAACGAATGAGAGTTATTCCGGTTCGGCATGTGGACGTTTTCACTGACAAGATTTTTTCCGGTAATCCTTTGACGGTCGTCCCAGACGCCAAAGGTCTGACGGATTATGAGATGCAAGCTATTGCAGCGGAGTTTGGAACGCCGGAGACCTCCTTCATCGTTCCACCAAAGAGGAAAGTCGATTATGCGCTCAGAATATTCAGCCCAATCAAGGAAATTCCATTCGCTGGCCATCCAGTCATCGGGGCGGCACACATCTTTGTCTCAGAGCTGAGTGCGGAAAAAAACATCTCTGTATTGAAGCATGAAACAGGAGTCGGAGTCCTACCAATCGAGGTTGTTCGAGGCCGAGGTTCACCTAAGATCATTATGGACCAAGGAAAACCGCGAATTATCGCCAAACTGACCGAGAATCAGATTCAGACGATAACCGATGCGCTTCAGTTAGACAGAAAGGTACTTTCTCAAGATTCTAATCCGCAAATCATCAGTACAGGCCTGCCCCAACTATTCGTTCAGCTCAATCAGTTGGACGTGCTATCCAAAATGGCACCCGATCTGAGCAAGGTCAAGAAGATCGAGAATGAGTTGGGACTCACTGGGGTTGGAGTATTCACCCTAGAAACCGTAACTCGTGATGCTTCCGCCCATCTTCGATTCTTCGTTCCCAGCATCGGAATTGGTGAGGATGCAGCTGCCGGAAGCGCGGCTGGAGGACTAGCAACCCATCTGGCAGTCTATAGTCTATTGCCAAAAGAAATCCTGCACGATTTTTCGATAGAGCAAGGGTTTGAAATTGAGCGACCGAGCAGGTTGTATGTTCAGGTGAAATTCAAAGACGGCATACCAGACAACGTTAGAGTTGGAGGGTATTCAGTTACCGTTTCGAGAGGGGACATTTGCCTCCAGTAGCTATTCAGTTGCTGTGTCGGTTTTCTCCCATCAACATAAAATGCTGGGACGCCCAAACCGCAAATAGGTCTGTGTGTCATTGATGAACGAGCGCGGCACTAAGGTTGAAGAGCTCGACACGCCGGCACTCATTTTAGACTTGGATATTTTGGACCAGAACATCAAGAAGATGGCAGATTTCTTCCGCGATAAACAAGCGAGAATGAGACCGCATATCAAGACCCACAAGTGCCCGATCATAGCTCACAAACAGATAACCGCGGGAGCCAAGGGAATTGCATGCCAGAAGCTGAGTGAAGCCGAGGTCATGGTTGAGTCTGGAATAAGTGACGTTTTCATTACGAATGAAGTCGTTGGATGGGATAAGACATTACGGCTTGCACGATTGGCCCATCATAGCAACATGATAGTGCTTGTAGACGACCGAGATAACGTCAACCAGTTATCGAAGGCCGCCGAGTTGGAAGGAGTGCAGATCAACGTCCTGGTAGAAGTCGATGTGGGAATGCACCGCTGCGGGGTCCAACCTGGCCAACCTGCAGTCAACCTAGCAAGAGAGATACGAACTAAACCGGGTCTGATTTTCAAGGGGATACTTGGTTACGAAGGACACTGCGTCCTAATCGATGATTACAACCAAAAGAAAGCACTCTGTCAAGAGGCGCTGGGGAAAGACGTCGAGACCAAGCAACTGCTTGAAAAATCCGGATTACACGTTGAGAGGGTCTGCGCTGGAGGAACAAGCACTTACGATATTGCGGGAGGTTATTCTGGCATAACTGAAATTCATCCAGGGACTTATGCAACGATGGATTTGAAATTCAAGAACATGGGAATGCCATTTGATTGCGCAGTTACCCTACTCACGTCGATCATCAGTAATCCAGGTCCTGGTAAGTTTACGGTGGATGCCGGGATGAAGGCGATTAGCCAAGAATATGGGTTGCCACGAGCCAAGCTAGATGGGACGCAGTTGGTGCATCTATACGAGGAGCATTGTCTTCTCGAAAACAAAACTAACGGTCAGCAATTGAGACTTGGAGATAAGGTTGAGCTGATACCGACGCATGGGTGCACAACAATTAACCTACACAACCAGTTCTATTGTGTAAGAAACGGTTACTTGGAAGCGGTATGGAAGATATCTGCCAGAGGAATGATTACCTGAAACCCTCCCGAGTTACACGGGTCTATTTTTCGCCTTGCAAGACTGCTTTGTGTATCTCTAACAGCCTTCGATCTCTGTCTTTAATCAGTTCGCCCTCTTGTGAACCAGTATAATCGTAGAATCCTCGTCCGGATTTTACGCCGATTCTGCCATTCTCTACCAATCGTTTCATTATGCTCGGGGGCGCACTGGATCTATCCAAATCATTGAACAGTTCTTCGGATAAATGATGGAACACGTCCAAGCCACCGAAATCAGATACTCTGAATGGGCCAAGAACGGGATATCTGAAGCCGGGACCGAACGACACAGCCGTATCGATATCCTCGATGCTCGCTATTCCTTTCTCTAGTAAACTCATAGCTTCTCGAAACAGTGCCATTTGCAGCCTATTTCCGACGAATCCTTGAATCGGTTTCAGGATGGTGATCGGTTTCTTCCCAATGCTCTTCAGCACTGCTCTGGTTCGTTCCAGTGTCTCCTCCGTAGTGTTCTCTCCCCTCATTATTTCCACGAGGGGAATGATTTGTGGTGGGTTCCACCAATTTGTCCCAACCACCCTCATGGGTGTTCGTGTTGCTGCTGCAATCTCTGAAATGTTTAGGCCGGATGTATTTGAGGCTAGAATTGCGTCTCTCGAGGTTTGCTCGTCTAGCATCTTGAAGACTCTTTTCTTTACGGCCATGTCCTCGGAAACTGCTTCGGTAACAAAATCGGCGTCTCTTACAGCTTCCTCCGGGTTTACGGTGACTTTGATCCTGGACAGAACTACCTCTGACTCTGCTACAGTTAGAAGACCTTGCTCTTGGAACAGGCGTAAATCGGCTTTGAGCTGGATGAGCGCATGTTGCAGAATGTCAGGTCGTAGGTCAACAAGCCAGACCTCCCACCCGCCTTGAGCGAACGCTTGAGCAATACCATGGCCCATGGTGCCAGCCCCTATCACAGCCGTTTTCATGTTTGTTCGTTCCGAGACGTTGTGAGGATTCATGAGAGGTCGAGTGATTATGACTTTTCAGTCAGAGAAGAATCTTACCGTCTATAGAAAATGCAACGAACCAACCCAGTAGCATCTACTCAATTTCAAGCAAACCCTTTTCATATCGCTCTCAAAGGACGCTGAGCAAGTATAGAGGCCAACAAAGTGAAGGTTAACCGGAGTGACTGTGTTCTACTAGTTATTGACGTGCAAGATCATATCATAGACACGATTGCTGAGCACGAAGTAACTGTGGAGAATATCAAAGCATTGATCGGAGCTGCTCGGGTTCTGAACGTGCCGGTTATGGCAACGCAACAGGAAAACCTGGGGGAAATTGTTCCAGAACTCAAGAACCTAGTATCTGATTCACCCAACTTTCGGAAGCTCAGTTTCAGCTGTTGCGGCGACTCCGTTTTCATGAGGAAGCTCCAGGAAGTAGGTAGGAAGACGGTTATCGCGTGTGGTATCGAGACTCACATCTGCGTACTCCAAACCGTCCTCGACCTGCTAACACACGGTTACCAGGTTCTCCTTGTGAAGGACGGTACCTCATCCCACGCCCTGATCGACAGGGAGACAGCGATAGAGAGGATGCGTGGGGCCGGAGCCATGATAGGGACCACTGAAGCGGCTATCTATGAGTTGACGGAAAAAGCCGGGACAGACGAGTTTAGGAAGATACTCGAGATAGTGAAAGAGAGAAGGAGACTCAGGGAGCCTACCTCACGGTAACCGACGAAGAGGGACTGGATAAAGTCGGCCGTAGGAACGGCGGGGAAAGCTTCAGTGATCAAGCCAAATTTAGAGACCCTACGACGCATGAAAGACAGAGCAGCACCCTAATCATATCCATTTGCATTTGACCTGAGGAATCTTATCGAAGTGTGGCGAGTCCGTAATGCAAGTCGCTTTGGTTATGACGCCTGTCGCCGCGATCAGGCTGTCGGCCATTGGCACGTCCTCATTGTACCGAACTTTCGCGGCGTGCTTGAGTTGTGCTCCGCGGATGGCTATTGAGTCATTCACGGGGACTACTCCAAATTCCTTTCTTATTCTTGCGGTCCTTGTCTCCGCAGGTCTCCTTGCCCTCTTTTTCGAGGGAGAGCTTGTAGACTTCGTAGAGAGTAATCGCCGAAACGAGCCTTGAGCGATATCGTCCCATCAGCCTCAGCAACTTTCGATGCGTATCCGGATCAGGGGATGCGAAGAAGTAAATGAAAAAGCGGGTCTCGAAGATTGCGCTAGGCATTTTCCTTTCTCAGTTCACTCAAACGTCTCAACATCTCACCCACAGTCCAGTTCCTAGAAGCCGAGCCTGCCAGTTCCTTGAAACTTCCCACTTCTGTCGCGGGCTTCAAAAGAATACCCTCTGAACTAGGCACGAACTCAAGCCTCGTTTGCATTGTAATGTTGTAGCGTTTTCTCATCACTTCGGGAATAGTGACCTGCCCCTTAGAAGTAACCCTCCTAAATCCTACTTCCAAATCTGCCACATTCTCCATGCTCCGACCCTTAGCATTGACCGATTTGATCCTCGACGACCTGCTCCGCTCTCCTGCGTACTTGGTAAGAATCACATTCTTACTTTTAAGCTTGCCAGTCCCGTACTTGATACTGGGCGAAGCGGCTTCTTTTCCTCCACCGGAGTAAATTTGAGCACAGCCCTCTTCGTTTACATGACACTGAGTGTATTTGTGGTGCGTCTGCTAATTGACCGCTGACTGCGCAATTGTAAACGGTACGTTGATCACTGAATCGGCAGTGATCCCTCGGGGCAATATGCTCATCAAGTCTGGGAAGATTGAGAGAATCACAGATTCTCCTTCAGTGATTCCGGCTGGCGTAAACAAAATTGATGCCGGTGGCAATTACATATCGCCCGGTTTCATTGACGTTCATATTCACGGCATAGGCGGCTACGACGCGACTCGGGGCGATGAGCAGTCCCTCCTTAAGATGGGGAAGGCGCTTGTCCGGTTTGGAATCACAACATTCCTACCAACATCCGTTAGCATGCCAACCGAGCAGATCAGAAATTTTCTACAATCTGTGAAAAATTCCATGACAAAACCTGGGGCGGGAGCTAAGATCGCGGGCGCGAATCTCGAGGGACCTTTTCTGAATCCCTCCAAGCGTGGGGTGCATCGCGAAGAATACCTTCAGAATCCTTCCCTCGACGCGTTCAGAGCGATAATGGAAGGTTACGAGCCTGTCGTGAAAATTATCACAATAGCACCAGAACTAGAGGGCGGATTGGAGTTATGTAGGGAGAGCGTACGTCTCGGAATTGTTGCGGCAATGGGCCACACGAACGCGTCGTTTCAACAAGCAGTGAAGGGTATTGACGCAGGAATAACTCACATCACTCACACGTTCAATGCGATGTCCGGGCTTCAGGGCCGGGAGCCGGGGGCTGCGGGGGCGGCGCTTGTCTCGGATGATGTGAAGGCTGAAATTATCGTCGATGGCCTTCACCTTAACCCGTACGTTGCACTTCTTGCCGTGCGAGCGAAGGGGCCTGATGGGATAATTCTCGTTTCAGATTCGGTGATGCCCACGGGGACGCAAGTGACTGAGTTCGAGTTATGTGGGACTAAAGGTTTCGTTCATGATGGGGGTTCCTTCACGGAGGATGGCAGGCTCTGTGGCAGCTTATTGACCTTGGATCGAGCGGTGAGAAACCTCCTCGCCTGGGGACATCTCGAACTTCCTGATGTCATTCGTATGGCATCTTTGAACGCTGCAAAACAATTGACTCTAGGCGCTAGTACAGGCAGTCTGGTTAAGGGTAAGGAGGCTGATATCGTCCTCTTAGACAAAGATCTGAACGTCGTCTCAACTTTTGTTCAAGGAGTCCAAGCGTATCCGTAAATTGGACTAATCTGATGATCTCAAGTTCCAAATGCCTTGCGAAGCTCCATTGCTGCTTCCCGTACTGCCGCCGTTGTCTGTTCGAGTTGAGGAAAGTCGGTCCAAGTGTGAATCATGGATTCGTATCGGACCAGCTTAACGGGGACGCCGGCTTGCCGTAGTCGCTCCGCGTAAGCTTCTCCTTCATCGCGCAACGGGTCGAACTCGGCTGTCATTATTAGTGCTGGCGGGAGGGATCGGAGGTCGCCGAGTAGCGGAGACGCATGCGGGTTCTGACCATCCTTCTCGGCCGCTAGGTAATGATTCCAGTACCATTCCATATCTTTCAACGTGAGAAGATACCCGTCGGCGTACTTACGATATGACTCCGTGTCATAGGAATGATTCATGACCGGGCAGAGGAGTAATTGGAAAGAGATGGTTGGTTGACCGCGGTCCCGCGCCATCAAACAAACCGCCGCAGCTAAGTTGCCTCCGGCGCTATCGCCGCCAACAGCTACCCGTCTCAGATCTGCGTATTGCTCAATACCGTTCTCTGTAACCCATTTCACAGCCCAATAACAATCTTCAACCGGAGTTGGAAATTTATTTTCAGGTGCCAGGCGGTAATCGACGGAGAAGACTACACAGTTGGCTGCAAGTGCGATAGAGCGACAAAGCCAGTCCGAAGTGTCCAGGTCTCCTACAACCCATCCGCCACCGTGAAAATAGACTAGCACGGGGAGACCTTCCTGCTTCGTCGGCACGTAGACCCTCACTGGGATTTTCGCGCTTGGCGTTGAGGCGACTACGTTTCTGACTAGGGCAAGATTTGGGGGTGGGGCTGCGAATCTCTTTCCCATATCCCTCGAGAGGCGTCGCGCCTCGCTGACAGACAGAGAGTAATTTGATGGAACCCCTTCCTTCTCGAGTTCTCTAATTATTCGCTGGATATTCTCGTCAAGCATCGAAGCCACGTACGCTACCAGACGCGCAAAGCTACTTGAGAAACCTGCTTAAAGACTAAGTTGAGATCAAGCATACGCCGACCGCGGAAAGGGTGATTGATTATGAAAAGTTCGAAGTTCCGGATGGGTCTCATATCGACTGAACAGAGTAACCCAAGAACACGCAGACTGAGTTCTCTGTCCATTAATTCAGTTCTCAAAATCATTAACGATGAAGATAAGCGAGTTCCCGATGCTGTGCGAAGAGAGATTCCCGTAATTGCCAAGGTTATCCTTCAGATTGTCAACTATCTAGAGGAAGGTGGCAGATTGATTTACGTGGGTGCCGGGACAAGTGGACGACTGGGAGTCATGGACGCCGCAGAACTCATCCCAACATTCGGTGCCGGGCCAGAAACTGTGCGAGCGATAATTGCGGGCGGAAACAGAGCAGTTCTCAGGCCTGTTGAAGGAGCGGAGGATAACCCACGGTCAGCTGTAGATCAACTCAAGAAAGTTGGATTATGTTCGAGGGACGTAGTTTTCGGAATTTCAGCGAGCGGGAACACACCCTTCGTAACAGCAGCGCTCAGGTTTGCAAAGGCTCGTAAAGCGGAGGCGGTTGCGCTAACATCCAATCCGCATTCAGCAGTCTACCGTTACGCTCACTTCGTAATCTGTCCTAGGACGGGCAGCGAGGTTTTGTCTGGTTCAACGAGGATGAAAGCGGGAACCGCTCAGAAGCTTGTCCTCAACATGGTCAGCACGGTGACGATGCTCAGACTTGGCAGAGTTCACGGAAACCTCATGGTTGGACTAAGACCCACAAGCAGGAAGCTGATAGAGAGAGCAACAAGGATTGTCGCGGCGGAAACTGGCCTGAAATCTGACGCGGCGTTCAGAAAACTCAAAGAGGCCCGATTGGACGTTGCCGTCGCAATACTCATGGCTAGAGAAGATTTAGACTATCAAGCGGCACGGGACCTTATCAAAACGGCGCGGGGGTCGCTTGAGAAAGCTCTCGAACTGGGCAAACGGAAACGCGCTAGCAGATTCTAATGGCTTGAGGACAAGCGCAGATGTCACACAAACTTGAATCGGCCTTTAGAATTATAGAAAATGGCTCACAACAAAATGCGTTTGCCGGCGCAGTTGCCTGCGTTGGACTTAACGGATCAATAGTCATGAACAAGGCCGTTGGCTATAGCAGCATATTCCCAAAGCGACAAAAAATCGAACCCGACACTCTTTTTGATCTAGCCTCGGTAACCAAAGTCATCGCCACAGCAACTTCCATTATGGTTCTTGTGGAACAGAATCGGCTGGATTTGGAAACTAGAGTAGTTGATCTGCTTCCCTCCTTCTCAAGGGGCCCCAAGAAGAAGGTTCGAGTCAGACATCTGCTCTGCCACACATCAGGCCTACCCGCCTGGGCACCGCTGTACGCACTTCCTCGGGCAAGCAGGGCGTTGATTCTTTGGAGGATTTGTAATGATGTGCCTCTGCGATCGGCGCCGGGAAGACGGGCCGCTTACAGTGACCTAGCCTACATTATTCTTGGGGAGATCGTTCAAAGGGCCAGCAGCCAATCCTTAGACCATTTTGCATCAGACGAAATCTACAAACCGTTAGGAATGAAACACACATCATTTGTGCCACCGCTCGCTGCTGCCGAGAACGTGGCCGCGACGGAGTTCTCGAACTGGAGGTTTAGGATGATTAGGGGCGAAGTGCATGATGAGAACGCCGCAGCGATGGGCGGCGTCAGTGGGCACGCGGGTCTATTCTCAACGGCAAGTGATCTGGCGATATTCTGTATGATGATGCTTAACGGGGGGACTTATGGTGGAAAAAGAATTCTTCGGGAAGGAACCATTCGGTTGATGGTAAGGAATCATACGAGAGATCTGGGATCATATTACGGCCTTGGATGGAGAGTGAAAACGCGGTTGACACCCGCCGTTGGATCAAGGCTCTCCACTGGATCTTACGGGCATAACGGCTATACAGGGACGTCCGTTTGGCTGGACAAGGCGAGGGACGCTTTCATAATTCTACTAACCAACCGAGTTCATCCAGTTCGAGAAGGCATTCCGGGGTCAGATGAGTCGGTTGGCATAATGATGCAACGGCGCACCTCATGGACTAATGTCCTACAGGATTTCCAAAACGAAGTCATCGCATCTATCTCCTAGATGCGCTGCGCTTAGTTCAGCGAGTGGAGTAGACTAGGTGAGGATCTGTTTAGCGGGACGATTAATGCGCCCCAGCAGGACTTGTCTCGAAGCTCCAGTCACGGATGGAACATTTCCTGAAAAACCCAGATGTGCCAGGTAAGAGAGCACGGCGAACGCGTAGCTTTCCCAGTAGCTTGAAGGTACACCATAATCGGTATGGAATTTAATCGTCATTTCCGGATTGTTCTGTTTTAACTCTTGAACAAGGTACTTGTTTCTCGAACCGCCGCCGCCAATAATTAACTCGGTCAGCTTCAGTCCTCTGTCTTTCAACTTCGTGAGGTGATACGTAATCATGAACACCGTGTACTGCGACGTCGTCGCCACAGCGTCATTCGGGTCTAATTTCAACTCGTTCGCTTTGCTCAGAATCTTCTCCACAAAACTGAGACCATACCTCTCTCGACCGGTTGTCTTCGGATACGGTAAGAATCTATAGTCGTCGGTCTGCGTAATTGAGTCAAGCAGTTCTTTCGAAACGCTTCCTCGCGATGCCATTTCCCCTTCAGCATCATACTTCAACTTGCCATGGGTGAGTTGGTCAACTACTGCGTCGATCAGGATGTTTGCGGGACCGACATCAAAACCTAGGACGCCGGTTAAGTCGCAGCCTACGGGCAATACTGTAACATTAGAGATCCCTCCTAGGTTCAGAATTACCCGCGTCCCATTATCAGAGCGATACTTGAGATAGTCAACGACCGAAACGAGCGGCGCGCCCTGTCCATTTACGGCTGTGTCCATACTTCTGAAGTCTGATACGACTGGAACATTGAATCGGGAACAGAGAGGAGATGGGTCGCCAATTTGTAACGTCGTCGTTCCATCTGCACTTGGCTGATGGAAGATTGTCTGCCCATGAAAGCCCATTAGCTCTGGTGACTGTAAAGATTCTTCGTGAAGGAAGATTTCCAGTGAATTGGCTGCTAGCACACCGAACTCGCGATGACAATTTGCCACAATTTGAGACGTGACATTTCCGGACTGTGCTAACTTGAGGAGGGGGGCTCGCAAACTCTCAGGTAGTGGAAATGTTCTGCCCGCGATGAATTTTGAGGAAAACGGTGGTTTCGTTCCGTCGATTTCCACGTATGCTATGCTTAACCCGTCTAGAGACGTGCCTGACATGAATCCGACTACACGCATCGATAGGCCCACCTAATGATTCTACAGGAACCTGCTCAGCAGTACTTCATCAGATCCCGGGCCTGTGTGATCACGTAAGTATCCCTCAATCACGAACTTGTGTTTCAAGTAAAATGTTATCGCGCGAACATTTGAATTCGTGACTAGCAGCCAGACTTTGCGAACCTTCTGTTTGCGAAGGTAGTTCAGCTTTCTGTTTAGTAGAAGCGTTCCAATTCCCAGATTCTGCTTATGCGAAGCAACTGCTACCATAGGGATGTAGGCAACCTTGAAGGGGGTTGTCGTGGATGATATGTAACCGACAATATGGTTCGCCTTCTCAGCGACGAGAATGTCCTGAGTTCTACTGTTAGCAATGACGGTGGAGGGCTGGAGGGACTTCCATAACCATGACCGTTTACTCCGTTTGTGGAACCATTTGAACGCGTCCAGTAGCATCTTTGATGTTTCTTTCGCGTCTGATTCACGAAAGTTGCGGATGTTCAACGCCATTTGAAGAATCCTTACATTGTATCTATCGAATCTATGAGTTCTCTTGAATCAAGTCTATGGTCTTCTGCTCGCCGAGCAAATGCCCATGTCGGTCGATGAGGTTGTTCGCGTGATCGAACAATCCCAATAGTCGCGGGTTGTTATCTCTCAGTCCGGAAACCACTGCTATTTGGGCCCTGTTTACGAACATCTGAGTTCGATACCCGTAAACTACCGTGTCTCCTACTTTGACTGATGGCTTCTTGTAAAGCCTGGCATGGTAGTCAATGATGCCGTTATAGTGCTCGGCTTCAACTGGATTGTACATCAGTTGCTCAGGAGTTCGTCCCACCATCGCTTTCATTTTCAACTTAGCTGGATCAGCTACGAAACTTTTCCCGTCGTATGCAGTTTCGAATATCTCTATGTAATTGAGCCCTCCCGCGTAAACGTACGCGTATTGATCATAGAAGTGGGAAACCTCCGTCACGTACACTGCCGCTTGAATCTCTGGATGTAGTTCGGGTTGATAGAGGTGCCACGGTGACATGCCCGTCATTCCCAGCCCAGGTTCAAGATGAGTCGCGCCTCTCTTGGCATACAATTCAATGGTCTTTGTGATGCACATGGGTGGCGCGTTAACCTGCGGCATCGGTATGCCCTGATTCCGTGCTTCTATGGCGGTACGAGTGATAGTGTCCATGTTTGGCATGAATACCGGCCTGTTTGTTTTGAGATCGTAGAGGATGCAGGGAAAGCTGGTGACGCCTTCCACTTTCGTGTTCGGAAACGAATTGATCTTCTTGATGAGATCTAACGCGTCCTTCTCGGGGACTCCTCCCTCCATGTACGGGTAGAGGACATCGTCCCTACTCATGGGGCGGATCAGAAGATTCTGCTTCAACCCGAGACGCTCAGCGCGGTCTGAAATCATCTTTGCCTTTTCTTCATTAAAAACCGTAATCACTTCGGGTCGCGCATTTTTCAGGACGTAGTCGATTTCAGCTTCTGGAACGTTAACCAGGTGTCCCACGTGTGCGATCTTAACGCCGTACCTTACCAGGCTGCGCATCTCCTGAGGCTCTACCGTGACAACACCGTTGAACCCGGTGTTCACTACCGCCTGCGTAACGATTGGGTTACGGTTGATTTGTTTACTCATGTAATACAATTTGATTCCAAACTTTCTTGCCTCCGCGATCATTGCTTTCGCGTTGTGGACGTGTGCGTCGAGGTCCAGAACGAACGTGTCTACTGGGATGAGGTTTCGTTGATGAAGTTCTGCGGCGAATAAAACTAGGTTGGGATTCTTCTTAACCACCAAATCCAAGTATCTGACATTTTGATCCCATCCAGCCTCGCTTTCAGACATGATTCAAACCAAGAGGGGCTGAACGAGGTAGCATTCATGAATCTTGTCCTCACCCGCAAATTAGAGCGTTCAAAACACCCCAAGGCCACGAAAAGGATGGAGTAGTCATGCCAAATGTTATATTTGGACTCTGGACTCAGCAATCGGTGAGTTCGTTGTCAAAAGGCAAAGTTTTCGAAAGAGAAGCAACCGGACTCGTTCGAGAAATCTCAGCGTACAGGGCCTTCGTCCTGAATCTGATGTTCACTAGCCCAGCATTCATGTTAATCTTCTTGGTCATAGGCCAAGGACTCTTTCCTGGAGCCTATCTTCCCGTTTCAGCGCTGCTCGCTTTGATTCCCTCCCTCCTAGTAGCCTACATTTACGCGCAGTTTTCTGCAGCATTTCCGCGGTCCGGGGGCGACTACGTCTTCGTAGGCCGGATCCTTCACCCATCGATAGGGTTCATGCTCAATTTTGTCGCTACGATCATCAATATCTCGGTGATTGGCGTCGAAGCCGTGTGGATCAGTACGATGGCGTTAGGCCCGATGCTCAACGCTCTGAGCGGCATAAACGGAGATCCCGGCCTGGCCACCTTGGCCACTAGCCTGACGACTACTTCCAATCAATTCATTATAGGGGCAATCTTCGCGGTCATCCTGCCCATAGCATTGTTCTTCGGGACAGGAATCACCTTCAAGCTCAAGGGCCTATTTTTCGTTATAACCACTTTTTCCGTAATAGTATATCTTTTCGCAATGGGCACCACACCCGTCGCACAGTTCATTTCAAACTTCAACTCACTTTCAACTACACCATACAACACGGTCATATCTACTGCGCAGAGCGCGGGGGCAAACCTGTCCTTCAATGCTTCGGATACAATGCTCGGCGTGGTCTACACTCTACTAGCCGTGTGGGGGTTCACAGCATCAGTCTACACTGGTGGCGAAGTGAAGAACCCGCAACGCTCGCAGGTGATTGCGATGTTGGGAGCTCCAATCGTGTACATCGTGCTGATGTTCTTTGTAGCGCTCGTAACCTATTCATCAATTGGCCATGACTTTCTGGCGTCGATTGCGTATCTCGCCTTGAACGCGAACCCCGCGTATACCCTTCCCACAGGATTACCTATACTGCAATTCTTGGCTGGATATGGCACCAAGAACGCAGCCGTTGAATGGATCATGGGTATAGGGTTGTTGGCAACATTATTCGGGTACATGCTCGCGGCGAGCTTTACGTCGGTTAGATGCTTGTTCGCCTGGAGTTTCGACGCAGTTATTCCAAGAAAATTCAGCGAAGTCAACGAGAGGTATCATGTGCCATACGTGGCGACTGCGACCGTAATTATCATAGACTTGCTGTTTGTCTACTTAACAGTCTACACATCGGTAGCCGCATTCTTCACATACGTTATAACGGGCTCCTTCATCAGCGTGGCGATCGTAGGCCTAGCGGGAGTGCTCTTCCCACGAGTCCGCGGAGATGTCTTCAACCTTTCACCGCCGCTCACAACTAGAAAGATAGCGGGAGTACCAATAATCGTGATCGTGGGGGCTATCTGCATACCGATGGGACTATTGATCGCCTACGCTTCATTGCTGCCGGCTTTGGTAGGGCCACTCAACCCGTCGTACATCACGGTGGTTGCGGCGCTATTCGTGATTGGGTTAGTCATCTATTTCGTATCCTACACCATACAGAAGTCAAGAGGCATACCCGTCGATAAGATGCACAGAATGATACCTCCCGAGTAGAGAACCAGAAGACTTAGACGCTGACGAATAGCTGCAGGGATCCGTCAAAACTGGCGCTACATCGAACCAACTGCGCTTAGATGTTTTGTAGGTACTTGATTTTATCGACAGTTCAATTGGTACCTGCATTGTCCTATTGACTGTCCCCTGATCCTCAGTGACGTGTATTCAGGGGTTGGAATGCGAGATCACTCGCTAAACCCCGGTTTCTTTCAACACTTCAGCTACGCGTTGCTATAGACGTGTTCGCGTCACAGCCCATTCTTAAGCTGCGAAAGCGACGCACCAGGAAGATTGTGTATGACGAACTTGAACCGTCTTGCAGTTTTTGGTGTAGCATTGTTGTTAATTGTTGCCTCGTTAAGTTACTCTTTCCTTCCGGTAATGGCGAGCGCAGGCCAGGGTACGTTCGCGTTAGACCTAACCGGATATTCATTGAACGGGAACCTGGAGAACGCAATGGTCAATACAAACTCGGTATCGATGAATATGATCCTCAATGGAATTCTTCAAACCTCAATCGGCCAAATACCAATAACTGCCAGCGGATTATGGGTTGGAACACGTAACGGCAGCAGCCTATCGGGGTCCATTCAGCAAGTGTCCGGCACAGTTTACGCGTGCTACTTCCTCTTCTGGTGCGGGCGGGCTGCCTTCATCGGCCAGGGCGAATGGAGCGGCACTCTAACTTCGACGCAGGGAACAGGCGTCTTCGACGGAACAATCACATTCGTAAGCTCAGACTTCAGCCAAATCCAGCTAAACCAACCAGCACCAATCTCTGGAACATGGACGGCAGACTTCCAATTTAACTAAACCCACACGGAACGCTGCAGACGTTAAGCTACGCGACTCTCCAAGTTTCCTCAACGGAACCTGCGCACTTAGCTCCCTCCAACTGGGAGCTTCGCGTTATCCGACAGGTGAACCAGCAGCTGTCCGCTTCCCCCCCAAACGTATACATCAACCCTGAGCAACCATGTGCCCGTGGAATTGGGTGCCGTGGCGGTGTTAAGGAAAACCTGGTCAATGTATGTCTGCGCGTACCCGACCTGATAGGTAGTGGTTGACAAAACAAAGCCCGTGGCTGGGTTAGTTAGGTCGACGCGGATACTGTACTCGGTCGCGTAGGGCGCCCACTGAATGCATGTTGCCGTAAGGTGAGTCTTGACGGTAGTCTGCTGCCCCGGGGTTATCGAAGACGGGAAATCGTAGTTAACGCTCTGAACGACGAATGGAGGCTGCGCGAACGCATTTGGGAGAGTCGCAATCAGAAGCGAGAACATTCCCAGAAGAAGAATTCTACACCTCAACCGACCCAAATCCGAGGCTTCCGTAAGAGAATTAGGTTCACTCGGATTAAAGAGCCTTTTAGAAAAGGAGATGAAATAAGCCCTACTGCTCCATTACAAGTCAAGGGCCAGGGAAAGATACACGAGATAGTGAAACAGAGAAGAAGCACGCATCCTCGGGCTTTCAGCCCCAATTTACTAGTAACCGGCACTGGGTCAGTGAGTTTTACGGCTAGGTCTCTTCGAGTGTTCATTTTACCATCGTAAGTTCTTCTCGCATTCTGGTCTCGATTCTTCCTTTTACAAGGTTCCCTAACATTTTCGCGAAACCAGGAAGCACGATTTACCCTTCGAGGGTAATCTACGTGGATGCGTCCTAAAGTGGAATGCTCCATCCGATCACTGCAACGACTGCCGTAAGGATTTCGGAAACTCAAACAAGAGTGATGGGTAGTTCTGCCGTATATTGGCAGGTTGATTCCTCTTGGTAGGGGCGACGCCTACCATATCTTCTTCCTTGCGATAAACAGTGCAAACGTGTAGCAGCGGATTGGAAGCCACAAGAGGCTGTATGTGAGAGTGACGGCGAGACCGTTCTCTTCATACTGAGAGCCGGAGTAATAGCATGCTGCAACTAGGAGAGTGTAGCCGAGAAATAGGCTGAATCCAAAAACCAGGTTAAGTCTGAAAGCCCCCAGCAGAGTAAGAACATAGCCGGTGGAAAGGGCTGCGTAAAGGGCAGGCGTGTGTCGACTCAGATGGAAACGGGTTTGTTCGAGTGATCCCAGCATGAACCGAATTTGTCTTCGTAGTTGTCGGATTAAGGTCTCGTTCTTCCTCCACATGAAACAGACAGCGTTGGGAACGAATTCGGCGTTGATTCCCCTCTTCTCGAGTAGTTTACCGTAAACAACGTCCTCAAGTACAGTTTCCGTAGGCATAGGGTTGGCTACGAGGAAGCTTCTTCGCATGTACATGCATCCCCCGAACCAATACCAGCGCATTGCCCCACTACCGAATCCAATAAGTCGGTTCTTCCTCGCCGCCGTGTTTTCTGATAGTGCGTAGACAACGCCGCTGCCTACGGTCGGCATTGTTCGTTGGAAGGCGATCTTGAATGCCTCAAAGAATGTTGGCGTTAACTCCATGTCGGCATCCAAAACTACAATGTAGTCGGTGTCGAGCTGCTTGGCGTAGAAGTTGATTGTTGCAGCTTTGTTTCCAAACTGGGCGCATCCACTCTGGCCAAGACACTTATCGTGACCTACGACAACTTTGTCTGGTTGAATGGTTTGTTCACTGAAACTTGAAACCAACTTCTCCGCTGCGTCGCAGTCGTTCCGACATGGTACAATCACAGCTAAAGTAACCATCCGCTATCGCCTTGCGCAAGTACTCTTGGTTCTGCGGAGGTTAAGGGCTATGGCTGTGATGGCGAACCGTAGATGTGGCGGGTCCGGAGGACTTGAACCTATTTGGGTGCGGGTCCTTCTTACTAGTTGCAAGCCTATCCTGTGCAATTGGGGATTCTGACCCCAACTTACTGGTAGAAAGGAAGTCTACGATGCAGTTCTAACACCTATCCGGGGAATGTATCCTTACGATACTTCTGTAATCGGTTCATACCGAACCTCAGATGATAGGTTCCCCTTGGACTCAGATCTTGAGGTCTAATTGCATTACGTGGTATAACGTGGAGGATCGGCTTTCGTTTGAAGACGTTCCCAACGAAGTATAGAAAGTCGGCCTTGAGTCTCTTTTCATCGTCGAACTCGCTAACGCGTATGTCGGGTATCATGTTGTCCTTCTGCGATCCTTTGACCTCAATCCTGCGCCTCTTGCCGCTTGGGTAAAGTAATACTAGGTCGTAGCCAGACGCAAACTTCGATGGACGCACCTTAATGTGATTCCTAGCTGCCTGGTTTTTGACGTAGGTAATGGCGCGTTGTGCCACTTTCTGTTCCCGGATCAAGGTCCACTTTCTCATTCGCTCAGATAAGCGGTTTTTCTTCAGTGATCGCCTTCAGAACCTGACCGATATCGTCGTCAATGTGGTTTTTGAGTTCATCTAAGATGTCTTTGACCTCTTTCGCTGAGGTTTGTATGCTACTGCATTTCGTCTTGATGGTTGTGAATCTTCGTAGCTGATCCTTAAGATCATTTACGATTTCCTTGATTTTACCGGCATCCATCCTTTGGTCGGCCACTGATTCAAGAAGAACCCGCAGCTTTGCCCAACGGTAGGCTATGAAAAGGATATCCAAGTTCGTCAAATCCGATGACTCTTCTTTCGCTAGGGCGCAGACGAGCTGGTTATCAGCGCACTCATTGAAACATCCTATGCTCTCAGGCAAAGCTTCAACATCCTTAACGACAAAAACTCCGTACGAAGCCTGTCGGTTTTTCATGGACTGTTCGAGGCTCTGGTGAATTTCGCTTGTCGAGAATTTACTTGATACATTCTTTAATTCGAAGACAAACTTTTTGGGATTTTTCCCAACTAGTGTAACTACGTAATCGCCTTTCTTGCTATGTGGTATGGTTCCAACGATGTTAGTCGTGTTCTCAAGTTCATCTCCGTTCAGTCGTGTGATCTCACTTAGCTTTAGTTCACAAGTCGCCTCAAACTCATGTCCCTTGAGAGGAGTTTTCGACCTTATCTTATCAGTCTCCTCTTTGATCCCAAGTTTCTCGCGAATGTCCAACATGTCTCTCTTGAACCCCTGTGACAGAGTGAAGAGAGGGGTGCCATCTCTGTTCGGATCGAAGATTTCCTTGACGATCTTTCCATTTTCTCCAAAATGAGTATTGATCATCTCGGAGACCTTTCCTTTCTCCCCGAAGTAATCTTCGAACCTATCGTCGAGCATCTGAATACTATTCTTAAGATCTGTGGAGAACTTGTTATCTAGTTCACCGAACGCCTTCTGTATGTAATCTATCTTTTCGGCAACAGCTACGCTTCGAAGCGCGATTGTTCCAGCTCTGAGGACGGCGTCTAAGAGAGACTCATATTCTTCAATTTTGTTATCTCTGAAATACGATACGACGTCGAAAGCCGTTGTCTTGAATGATTCAATCACCAAGGTTTCGTCGTCAACGCGAATCTTGTCCCGTAAAGCAGATTGTTCCATTACGCGCACAGGCACCTAGAGGACTAGTGGAACCGTTCTCGATAGGTACACTGTTACCTATGTTCGGTTTTGTGGGTTACGACGATTTCGCCGCATAATTCTAAACAGTGTTAGTGAGAGCACCAGGTCCTGCGTACGGTCGCCTGGCCGGCCAGATCCGCTTGAGAGAGGTAACGATTCGTATCGGAGTTACTCGAACTTCAGAGATGGGGAACGGGATTCTGACACCAATTTACCGGTCGCACACCTAGTGATTCAGAACAAAGGACTTGAACTCTGTTAGGGTCAGAGCCGGAGGGACTTGAACCGAATAAGGTGCGAGTCCTTTGATCTACACGCCAGCTAGTGCCGGCAAAATCTGCGTATCTGAAATTTGCTGCCACCACATTAGTGGCGATCACATACGTAGGTGTTTGAAGCGTTGGCGCGGATATCCCTTACAAGTACACATAAAAAATATGTAATCGGGATCACTAGAAATGCAGGGTCCGTTTTTTCAAAAATAGATAAGAATTCTTTTCCGGTAGATACTCAAAACTAGAAGACCACTCATTACCACTAAGTATGCTGGGAAGGCGTACTGCGAAAAGGTCCATGCGGTGATTGCGAGGAAACTCGTAATGCCGCCGAAAATTCCAACCAAATACGTCCATGCGGACTCTGATTCCGGATGCTGCCACCCTTTTACGAGCGTCGGAACTGAGGCCAGGGTGTCGCTTAAAATTGCGAACAAGATGGCAACGTCTGGATCGCTCGTCACCACCCAAGAAACTAAGGCCAAGGCTGACAGCACGCCGCAAGCATAATCTAGTTTGACCAACTTCCAATGAGCCCCCTTTTACAACAAAGGAAGCAGCGAAGATCAAGAGCGGACAAAAACCCGACATAAACACTGGCACAGCAGCCAAGCCCGCGCCATTGGAAACTGCTGCAGCAAAACCAATCATCGACGCAATAGCCCACAGCAGCCAGCTCGCTCGATTCGGCTTCACACTTCCCTTCAACATCGACCTTACGTAAACGTAAGCAGCGACCAAGAATGCCCCAGCCGACACGAAAAGAAGGTACTGTAACAAGATCTCAATCATCACTGACTACTTGACGGTATTGTCGTGAGTGTGCACCCCACGGTGAAACTCGTAATTTGAACCGTTAGGTTGAGTTGCAGTCTTTAGGAGGCTAATTCAAACCTCAGAGTGTTTTTTCCGCTTTCTTTTCTTGATCGGGGACTTAAGATGCTTTTGAAGGTAACAATGGTTGTATCTTTCTTGTCATCAGATATGCAAATGGTTGGTAGTTGGAATCAGATCAGAAATTCACTCGCAAACAAGAGGAATACGAGCTGTTTACTTCCCGAAATTGATCACGCTACCGTATTGGTGCATGGAAGCTGACCAAAAAACGTGAGGAGCTCGAAGCATTTGCCGATTGACGACTTGGTAAGAATCGAGGGTAGATCGCAGAGATTCTGTCTAGTTAGTCGTGCGCCTTGACCGATTCGAAAAGCTAGAGGGCGACTTTCGTCTTAGAGTACTTTCCAAGAAGATAACCGACTTCCGAGTGCCCAAACGTGTCTTGATGGCGCGAATACCTGGAGAACACTTATTATCACACCGACCGCCCTTGAGCGAGGGAGAAAGCCTTCCTTGAGTCTTACTTTCTCCGTTGACAGTCTTCTATTGAGCGAGCTGGGTGAACGCCTTGTTTCCAAGAACTATATCGCTTTGGCCGAACTCATCAAGAATGCATACGACGCGGATGCGACTAAAGTAACTGTAGTCTTCCAAAACATCGAGAAAGCACCAGGTCCGTCAAGTCAGATCATACTCATTGACGACGGACATGGAATGACATTTGATCAAGTCAAGAGTTTTTGGATGAAAGTCGCGACTCCGAATAAACTGCGCAATCCCTTCTCTCCAAAATACGGCAGACCCAAAACGGGGGACAAGGGGATTGGTAGGTTTGCCTGTCGGCGGTTAGCTAAGAGACTGATTCTTGAATCCACCGCAGAGTGTGGGCAAAAGGGAAAACGTGAGTTTACTAAGGTTCTATTTGAATGGAAGAAATTCAAGGCAGGGCTCACGCTGACTGACATACCCAACGAATACGAAAAAAAAATGATCTCTACAGATGCCACAGGGCTAACAATAAGATTAGTTGGCCTCTCGGAACCATGGTCAACCCGCGATCTAAATGTGCTACGACGTCAAGTATTGGGGCTCTCACTGGCGACCGGAGCCAAACGCAAAGGATTCAATCCGGATCCGGGCTTTGAAGTGATTCTTGAGGCCCCAGAATTCAAGTCTGTCACAGGGAAGATATCAGAACAGGTTATGAACGCAGGATGGGGAAGACTGAAGGGTTCAGTATCTGCCAACGGAACCGCGCTTCTGAGTCTCGAAGCGATGAACATTGGCAAGGCTCATTTTGAGCTACCAACAACGTACGTCGATATTCCCGGCGTTAGTTACGACATCGATTTTGTCTGGAGACGAAAAGAGTACATCAGGGATCGGTCTACCCTGACAATGGGATTGATTGATGAGATTGCCGAAGAGTGGAGTGGTGTCAGGGTTTACCTGAACGGATTCCGCGTTTACCCTTATGGAGAACCCGGCGATGACTGGCTCGATATCGACAAAGATGTGGCCCGAAGATTAACAAAAGCAGACGATGTATTCAAAAAGGTCTCAGAAAACTTAGTAGGCGTCGATCACTCGCGGGCAATGTTGCATCTTCCTCGAAACGAGAATTTGGTCGGCCGCGTTATAATTCAAAACTATCCCAAGAAAACCTTCGATGTTACCGTAAACAGAGAAGGCATCATCGAGAACGAAGCTTTCAAGCACCTGAAACAATTCATCCGACGAGGAATCGAGTGGGCAACGATTTACTATCAGTACTTCCTCGTAAGAGCGCAACAAGAGGAAGTCAGGAGAACCGCTCAGGAACTAAAAGAGCAGGTAGCTGAACTCGAAATACCCAGAGAGCAAGTACCTGAAGTCGTTATGCCGATCGTTCAGTCGGCTTTGAATCTCATGGAGGAATCTGTAAAGCTTGCCGCCGAAGGCCCGAGTCTTGATGGACTAAGTGCAGACAAGGTTTACAAAAATGCGTCGAAAGCGAGGCAAGTAGTCGAAACCAGTATCTCTCACCTCGAGAAACAGTTGAATGTATTGAGAACCTCGGCATCTGCCGGTGCGCTCATGTTCACTTTTGTTCATGAAGCAAGAACTGTGATAGGAAGGCTGGATACGCACGCTTCGACGTTGGAGCGACTTGCCCGCGGGCTTGGGGAAAGACAAAAACAACAATTCCTCAAGTTGGCCGCTGATCTAAGAGCAACAGTCGATCGGTTTGACAATCAAGTGAAATTGATCCAAGGTGTGTCAGTAGATCTAACCGAAACAAAGAGACACCCTCTGCGATTGAAAAAAACTCTTGAGGAAGTTGTGAGTTGTTTTGCGGGACTGACAGAGCGTTTCAATATTACTGTTGACTACAGCAAAGTTCCCGACATGCTTAAGACCGGCCCAATGTTGGAAGCGGAGGTCTATTCCATCCTGATCAACCTCGTATCAAACGCAGTTAAAGCAGTTATCGCTGGCGATGGACATAGAATCAAAATTGAGGCGGTCGAGGAGAAGGGCGAACGCATTCTGCGAGTCTCTGACGACGGTATAGGGGTGGATGAAGACTCACGCGGGCAAATAGGAATGCCATTGGTTTCCGACCCCGAAGGGCGCCTTTACAAGCGCCTCAGAGAAAAACTTCAATCTCAGGACTTTCTGGTGCTGGGAGAAGGTAGTGGACTTGGATTGAGCATCGTAAAAGACATACTCGCATCATATGGAAAATCATTCGATTTTCGTGATCCCGCCGCACCGTGGAAGACCTGTGTTGAGGTGACGCTACCATGATGTCTGGAAGTGTCACAGTAACATGGATTGATGATAATCCGGAGGATGAAGAGGATGCAAAAAACCTGGAAGGTAGAAATCGACAACTGCACATTAATTTCGTGCCCGCTCAGAAATTCGAGCGGAATCAAAGAGAAGTACTTCAAAAGAAGTCGGACCTATTCTTAATCGATGACCGATTACATCTGAGAAATTACAGGACCGGGATTGCTGTCGCAGGACAAGTGCGTGTGAAATATCCGGAGGTGCCCATTTACTTATTCAGTGCTTGGCCAGCAACAACTCTTCATACAACACTAGCTCAGGCGGCAGAAAGCGCGGCTGACAAAGTCATTGATATCAAAAAGGTCAAGCGAGAAGGTGACACGATCCTGTACTACGATTCCCTCGACTATAGAAAGGTGAGAACGGCACGTCGCAATTCAGTGCGCGTAATTTACGCGCTTCTAAAGGCCCCTGTAGACGATCAAAACAGGATCCAGATGGTTCTGCCCGAAAACCTCAAGAAGGGTCTTTCAAGAGCGGGGAATACAATTGCTTTTGCGAGATGGGTCAACACAAGATTTCTTGCTTCGATGGGCTTTTTATACGATTGTCTCTACGCCTCAACAAAGCTCGGAATGACTGAAGAGGCATTCTCCAGACGCGCCTCAAAATTTATCTCAACCAGATATCTCGGTATATTTAGCAGCACAAACCCGTCCCTGTGGTGGAGTTCGGCTTTGTCGGAAATAGTATTTCGCAAAGCCGCAAAACGATTCCCTCAGGACGATTCCACTAACTTGCAGAATTTAGCTAAACGAGTATTCAAACTTCGCCCAGCGGAAGTAGCGAAGTGTATTGTTTGCGGTGAGGCGTACCCGGATACTGTAGGCTTGGATAAAGATGATGCAAGGATTCGACGTCCTGTGCATTTCCGATGTAGTGCACCAGACCCAACCAAGCTACGCGCTCTGTTCTTCGAGGAAGTAAGGCAGTTTGTGACCTAAATGCCCGCGTTAAGAATCCCAGCGGAATACAAGGCTCACCTCCAGAAATGCTTTCAATTCATAAAAGACAACACGGAAATAGCCAGCAACAATTCCAATGTTAGCGAATCTGCAGTCCATATTTACAGCAAACTCAAGGAGTCCGGCCGCGACACTTGGGCATTTAAGATAGATCCGCCTTGGCAAATAACGATAGTCAACGATGACAATTTGGGTAAACGATCGGGACTGGCCCTTTTAGGTGCAGAAATCAGTGTGCGAAATCTAGAAATTCGGTTTTATTCTCTTTCGATGTGCATTGTCGCTGGACTTGATGAACGCGCGAGAAAGCCCGTCTCTGGTGAGGTGATTTCATGTTGTCTGGGCTCGTCAGCGGATCTTGGGAATGGGAGGATTATGCGCCGATTCCATTTTGACATTGATACTGAAGATGTCGCTGACCCAAGACCAGTTTGTCATTTACAGCACGGCGGGAAGGCCGGAGAACTTGATTCCGTTGCGGGTGGGTTCCATTATTGCGGGGACCCCTGGTTGGAGAAGCCCCGTTTTGCTTTCCCTCCCATCGACATAATCATCTTGCTTGATATTATCCTTAGACAATTCGGGACTAGGGGAGGCAGAAAACTAACACAGGAACAAGCTTGGCAGGATCTTGTGAGGCGGAGCGAAGACATGACCCAAAGGAGATACTTTGAAAGAATTTACAATTACATCACGCAGAGAGAACGTGACGGAGTCCTCTACGAAAAGGTGTCTAATCCAATAGAAGAGTGGATATAACGAGTATTCCGCAGATTTAATGAATGATCTAGGTTCGGATTCGAACGCTGAGAGTACAGGTGATTGAGGTCCTATATCGTGAACATGAATAGGACGCCGTTTGATGCACATGCTGAGGCTACAAATAAGGAAGGATATCACAACCATCGTGTTAACACGCATTCCGACGTAGTCAGCGATGCCATTGTAGAGGATCTATGGAAAATGTGCGCTACTCTTCGCAAGGATCTTGAATCTGGGAGGGTTGGTTATTGGAAAAACAAGAAACTAAATTGGGGGCGTAAACAAGCAACCGATTTGATTATAGCACCGCCACTAAGTCAACCCCAAAATGAGAGTCCCAATGTTCCGAGCTCCGGTTGGCACGGAGCGGCGGGGATTAAGGGAATGAAACCTGACCTCACAAAAATCCGCGTCGCCATAGAACACAAATCGGTGGCAACTGCTCACCGGAACCGTGATGCGCGTTATGATGACCTTAACAACCTTTGGCAGGATGCCAACACTGCGGGCGTGGACGCAATCGTAGGTGGTACAGTAATGGTCGGTCTTGCGAAGCGTTTCTTGAATGTACCCGACAGGCTCAAGTTTCTAGCAGGGAAGGATCGGTTTGGGCACGAAATACTGCCCCGCCTTAAGGCTCATGATAAAACCCTGGCAGATGAGTTTCCGAAAGCGATTAGTGAGAACACGCCCAAGCAACAAGCGGAAACTTTTCGGAAATTCAATACTTTACCTAGACGACCGCCAGATCGTTCGAGAGCTGGGCTTGATGTACTTCTACTTTGCCCAATCCATTATGACAACATTGGCCCTGCTCGAGTGGCGCGAGACAACCCGTTCGGTATCGATGTTGATGCCGAATACAAGAAGTTCTTGGAGCGAATCTGTACTGATTATTCGCAGTTTATGGCCAGCACGATCAAGCTAGTTTAACATGGATATTTGCTCATTCGTTCTGAGCTTCGAGTGTAATTCGACGGGTATAGGTAACTGTTTGATGACTTCAGTCTGAAGTCGGTAGAACCCGTTTGCTGCGCGTTGGCAGTGGGCCTTCAACCACGATTTAGCCTGGTCGCTGTTTAGATAAATCAGCAATTCGTCAGGGTTGGTGTTCTCTTTTGGCACGATATAATACACGGTGTGTCTGGGTACCACGAGGCCAGCCCTGTCCATCCAGAAACGTGGTTCCCGTGCGATGTCCTTACACAGAATTTTAGGGCGCATAATGTCTGGCAGCGGCACGCTGTCATGGAATCGGTACCACTTACTGTGGTTGTGTTTCTTTACACATGTACGTTGTTCCAGTATTTTCTTGTGAGGCTTGAGATATGTTAGAAGTTTCTCCAGTTTTGCCTCTGGCAATAGTGCTCCAGTTTCATCATATGGAGTAAGCATCACGTCTTGCGTCGCACTCAGTTCATTCTGCTCTGAATTAAGTTGCTTACCCGAAATTGTGGGGTGCGAGAATCCTTCAAGAGATTTGGGGATCTTTGCCCTGTGAAGAACATAGATCGAGTCCGCGCCTGTAGCTATTCCCGCAGATACTCGAATACACACATTGCCTAGAGTCAAACCGTCATTGTCGATCGGTTGAGCGTTCTCGATGGCCCCGGTCCACGCTGATCCATCTTTAGGTAGATGCACCAAGATCACTGAACCGTGTCTGAGGTGCACAGATGTGGCTTCACCTGCGCGTAATGGATTATTCTCGACAGTAGTTATGACAGGATATGTAACTAGTCCACGAAATGAATCTTCATCGATGTGGACGATCTGTTCGATACACACGCTCACGAACATGCGTCGTAGAGAAGCCGCCGTGTGAACGTATTCGTATTTTTCTGGGGTCACGAAACATAACCTCCCGTTTCTTCTGAGATTCTCCAAGGAGCGCTCAAAGAATAATAGATACAGATCAAACCGTGAAACAGCTGTTTTGAATAGGCGACGATAATGCTTCTTCTCGCGATCTGTCAGACCTGTGATTGGCACGTAAGGTGGATTGCCAATTATGAAATCTGCCGGAATCTGGGGGCCAAGGTAGTCTTGATGCAGGATTTCAACTGCGGAGTTTGTGAATTTTCTGCGTGCCTTTTTCACTAAGTCGGCGTCTGTCTCGACCCCGACCACATGTGGAGCTTGGAGCTCGTGTAGTTCACAGTATCTTAGAACTCCCTCTATGAAAGACCCTTCGCCACATCCTGGGTCTAGTAGAACATCACTTTGCTTGGGCTCGCGTCCTGAAAACAGCTTCTCCACCATTAGATCAACAATGCGATCAGGAGTTTTGGTTTGGCCCTTTGCTTGTCCACGTGTTTTCCGACTGTGTGAATCCAGCTTGTTCTACCTCATATTCTTGCGAGCTCGATTTTGTCTAAGTCGAGACCTCCCGCTAAGGTGGCCCTTCTTCTACTAACTTCCGGGCAAAGCCTCTTTCCTCCTTTCCTCAACTTGATCCAGACCTAAGCGAGGGAAAATGCGTTCCGTATCACACCAAATCCTTAGCTATTTCAAATGAGAGGGTCCCGCGATGTAGGTAGCGATTCATTCATCGATGGTCTAGAACAGGCCGTTCAACTTTGGTGTTAACATGGCAAGTAATCGGCTTGCATAGGGATGGAATACCAAGGTTAGGTTTCCGTGAAGACTTCCTTGAGGCCTGAGGTGAATGCTTCTAAATCCTCCATGCGAACGGCTCTCTTGTCTGATGCCTCTGCTGCTAATCCGGCGAGTAGGAGGAGGTTGAAGCCGAATCTTATGTCGCCGATTTCCGCCGCAGCCTTCGCCGTCGCGTGCAACACATCCTCCTCTACTGTGCCCGGCTTGAACGCGTGCCTAACTCTCGTCTTCAGGATTAGGTAGGCATCCTCCGCGCGGTACGAGTGGAAAACGAGTGGGATGGGTTGGAAGCTGCTTTTGGCTCGGGGGGGGGGGGGAAGTTCGTGAGGTCGGAGAACTGGTTGCTGATCAGGATGAGTGAGATGTAGGGTTGGCGGTTAAGGTAGTAAATTAATGGCTCCCGCTCCTTGTAAAGGAGTGTGTCCACTTCGTCGACTGCGATTATGGTTGGCTTCTTGTCCTTCACCAGTTCAAATTCATACTTCAGTATGCTGAACTGCCACCCTGAAGGCGGCGCATCGACGCCCATCTCGCGGGAATCCCCGAACAAGCTGTTCTGACCGGATTCTGCGGGGTAGTTTCGTTAGTCTCTCAGCCTCGGGAAATCACACCTTCCAACCGTGATTAACGAAACAGGGTCTTGATTACGAACTGTGAGTTATTGTTGTTGTGTCCTTCGTGTGGGGTTGGGTCTGCGTTCGAATGTTTTGAGCGGGTGCGGAATAAGGGGGCCTTGGAGTGGAGAGTAACCTTCTACTGCTATTCCTGCCGCAACCAACAAACACAAAACCACAACCCACCCAACCCAACCAACCCCAGGTGTCCCCCACTGAACTGCCCCTTCTGCGCGAGCCAACTAGAGCCCGAAAGTCAGGAGCAAATCTGGAACGGAACCAGCTTCAACATTAGAACCAACTACCAATGCGTTAAATGTGAACTGACATTCCCTGACCAGTACCTCAGATCCCACCAGGGTTACACCGAAGACTAGCCCTTCCCAAGACCATCTGTGCATTTTGTTTGGAATAAACAGAGTAATCTGGGGGGGAATTGTTGGGAACATTCTCGGACCGACCATATCCAGCTCTCATCAGCGCCGTCATTCGCAAAGGTAGCGTTCTAATACTCTAACGCTGTGATTTGGGATCTAACTGGGAATTGGAAATTGGCAACACTTGCGTTGCTTATAGTGGATGTGCAGCATGATTTCGTTGATGAAGATGGCGCGGTTCCATGTCAGGACGCGCCCAGGGTAGTCTCAAGGATTAAGGAACTGTCGGTAGAGGCTCGTCGCTCGGGTATCCCGATCATATACACAAGGGAAGTGCATCGTCCTCAGAAGGTCGATTTCGGAAGAGAACTGGATGGTAATGAGGCGCTTCATTGTGTTGAGGGAACTAGGGGTGCCGAGATCGTGGAAGAGTTGGCACCAAAAGAATCGGACTATGTGATAAACAAAAGACGATACAGCGCTTTCTTCGGCACCGACTTGGCTATTCTACTCAAAGGATTGGCTGTGGACACCTTGGTCATAACGGGAGTAGCCACCGACGTGTGCGTCTACCTTACCGCCATGGACGCCCATCAATTTGACTTCACAGTTAGAATCCCTAAGGATTGTGTGGCGGGATCAAGCCGAGAAGCTCACGAAGCCGCCCTTGCGGCCGTGGAGAGGCTCCAAAAAGGATCCGTCACACAGTCCACAAAGATCATTCAAACCTTTCATGAAATGAAGACTGGAACAAGACCAAATTCCACGACTGTCAACCATTAGCCGGTAGAGGGACTCCCGCGGTGTCGATTGTCATTCGCAACGCAAAGGCTACCGGTCACGAGGAACCCGTTTCGGTCTTGATTGAAGGTGACAAAATATCCAAAATAGCTTCAGATTTGCAGTTTGGAGCAGACAAGGAGATAGATGCAAACAGCTGTTTAGTTCTGCCGACCTTCGTTGAACCGCATATACATCTTGACAAAGTCTTGTTATCGGAAGAATTTGGGTATGCCTCCTCGATCGGACAGGCGCGCGAAATCATCAAGAAGGCAAAAGAGTCTTTCACAGTCAGCAACATAAAACAGCGTATAAAACGCGTGCTGCCACTCGCTCTAAAGAATGGAGTGACCGTAATCAGAAGCCATGTGGATATCGATCCCGTCGTGGGGTTAACAGGCCTTGATGCGTTGAACGAGCTTCGTCGCGAATATTCTCCTCTCTTGGATATACAAATCGTCGCCAATCCGCAGGAAGGAATCATATGCCACGAGGGAACGGAGGAATTGCTCTACAAAGCATTGGAGTCTGGGGCAGATGTTATAGGCGGACTTCCTGAAGCTGAGAAATCTGCAGATGACTCAAAAGAACACTTGGATAAGGTTTTCTCAATCGCGAAAGAGAAGGACGTTGATGTTGACGTTCACAATGATGTAATATCTTCCGGAAGAAACCTGGAGTATTTCATTGCAAAAGTTGTCAGTACTCACTATGAAGGCAGGGCGTCCTCAGCACATAATATCGCTTTGTCTCATTATAGTGACGATTACGCGAGCAAAATTATCAGTTCGATTAAGCGTGCTAAGGTGAATATCATAACGAATCCTTGTACAATGATGACGAGCGGAGGTCAACATCCGCCGCCAATCCCTAGGGGCATTACTAGAGTAATGGAACTGTTGAACGCTGGCGTGAATGTCACCTACGGAATCGATAATATGGTTGACCCTTTCAACCCCTTCGGAGACTTCAGCGCTCTACGAAACGGCTGGTTACTCGCTTATGGAGGTCAACTCAACTCCCGGGAGCTGTTTGAACAGATTCCTAGGATGGTCACGTACAACGCGGCTCTCATGCTTCGGCTTAGCGAATATGGAGTCGAAGAAGGTTGTAAAGCGGACCTAAACATATTGAACTATTCGAACGCGGCTGATTGTCTCAGATTCGGGGACATGCCTCGGTATGTCATTAAGCGTGGAAAAGTGCTTGCGGAAAACCAGCTGGTCAACACACTCTACACCTGACTCGCAAGGCTAATGTCATTTACTTCGTGTATCGACCACAGTATCCACATTGGAATATTCGTTCGCCTTTGCTGGTGACCTCATTCATCTCGGGCGCAATCGGCTCACGTGGTTGATTAGAGATACAGTTTGGGTTCGCACACCGCCGCAGTCCACTCGTACTTGACGGCGGTTGACGTTTCTTCAAGGGGCGGTACTTTGAACGGTAAACTGATAGGTAAAGAAAAGCCATTCTTACTGGAACGCCGTTCGCGGCCTGTTCGAAATATCTAGCGTTCGGCGTGTAGTCAATTTCTAGTGGTATTTCCTCTATTCTTGGAAGGTGGTGTAGGACAATGGCGTCTTTTGGCGCATGTTTCAGGAGTTCCTTCGTTAGAACGTAGCTCGCTTTGAGGGCTTCTGCCTGGTTGGGATCTGTGAAACGTTCTTTCTGTAACCTTGTCACATAAATTACGTCAGCTTCATCGATGAAACGCGAAGGGTCTTCACTCTCTTCATACTTTACGCTTTTTCTATCGAGGTAGTCAGTAACCTCGGGTCGCATTCTGAGACTATCAGGGGATACAAAAGAAAGTCTGATTCCTTGGTAGTGGCCCAGCCCGTAGGCGAGGGATGAGGCTGACCTTGTGTGGTTTAGGTCTCCCATGAGTAGAATGTTGCAACCGTCAATCTTGCCAAACTCCTTTCTGATAGTGTAAAGGTCGGTGAGGGTTTGGCTTGGGTGATGTTGAGAACCGTCACCGCCGTTGAGAACCGGGACACTCGCTATTTCACCTGCGAATTTTGCAGATCCTTCAATCTTATGCCTAAGCACAATCACGTCTGAATACGCTTCGACCATTCTAATCGTATCCGCCAAAGTCTCACCCTTGGCAACACTAGAGATACCCGGTTCTGCAAATCCAATCACCGATCCCCCTAAGCGATGCATCGCGGTCTCAAAACTAAGCCGTGTTCTCGTACTTGGCTCAAAGAAAATTGTCGCCATCACATTGTCTTTTAGTTGATTCCGGCATTTCCTAGTGTACCGTTGCATAGAGTCGGCCGTTCTGAATATTGTCTCAAGTTCTCGTTTGTCAAAATCCAGCACCGAAACCAAGTCACGTCCAGTTAGTGACAAAATGTATCAATCGTTGGCTAAGTTTCCGTGCAAATAAGTTCTGTTTTTGATTCTCTGAGGCTCGAATTCTCGTGTTGATGAATAACAGGGTATAAGTCCTGTTACATGCGGTACAATCCGTGTGGTCGAAATGCCGGACCTCTTGATTCGAGGAGGAACCGTCGTCGCCAGAGATGGGCTTCTAAAGGCATCAATTCTTGTCGATAAAGGAAAGGTAATCTCGATTTCTACTAGGGTCAATATTCAGGCTGATGATGAATTTGACGCCACTGGGTTGCACGTACTTCCGGGACTAATAGATACGCATGTCCACTTCCGCGACCCTGGAATGACTCAGAAAGAGGACTTTCTTTCTGGGACGCGATCTGCAGCAAAGGGAGGCGTGACAACGGTATTTGATATGCCGACCACCCAACCGGTAGTCACAACAAGGCAGCGATTCCTTGAGAAAATCAAGATAGTACAACCAAAGGCGATTGTGGATTTCGCGCTCTATGCTGGAGCTGGAGTCGATAATTTGTCGGAGCTTGCCGGGCTCGCCGAGGTTGGGGCTATAGCTTTCAAAACCTACATGGTAGCTCCCCCTCCCGAGAGAATTCGCGAGATACGCGGGCACCTTTGTCACTGAAGCGGCTTCCCTATATCGTGTCATGGAGCAAGTCAAAGGGACGCGCAAGCTCCTTTGCTTACACGCCGAACATGATGACACTATTCGCTTTCTGACCGATCGCCTCCAACGAGAGGGAAGGCGCGACGCTCCTGCCCACTATGATTCTCGGCCACAGTTTACCGAGGCGTTGGCGGTTTCAGAAGCACTGATAATCTCGGACGCGCTCAAGGCTCGAATTCACCTACTTCACATTAGCACCGAAGAGGCGGTTTCTCTAATTCGCCTCTGTAGAAAGAATGGGTCCACAGCCACAGCTGAAACCTGCCCGCACTATCTTCTGCTCACAAAAGACGCACTGAAAAGAAATGGGCCAAATGCGAAATTCAATCCGCCGCCGCGAGACGAATCTGACCGTCAGGCGCTGTGGGATGGTCTAGTTGACGGAACTATTGACATCGTGGTAAGCGACCACGCGCCTCACTCGGAAAAAGAGAAAGAAGAAGGGGAGGATGATATTTGGAAGGCACCACCTGGAACACCCGGAGTCGAAACAAGACTACCACTGATGCTAACAGAGGTGTATAACAAACGACTGTCTCTCCTCGATGTTGTAAGGTTATGTTCCACCAGGCCGGCAGAGATCTTCGGCCTCTATCCCAGAAAAGGTACGATCACAGTTGGATCCGATGCCGATTTCGCGGTAGTGAATCTTCAAAAGAAGTGGACATTGAAACGTGATGAGCTCGAAACTAAAGCAAGAGAGACATTTCTTTTCGACGGAAGGGACGTTAGAGGTAAGTGTGTGGCAACTTTCGTACGTGGCAAATTAGTCATGAATGAGGGGGTAATCGTCGGGGCTCCAGGAGAAGGACGCTTCATCCGAGCTGAAGAAAACAATCATATCCGCGCCTGAATTGTTCGGGTTTTCGCCAGTTGCTCCCTCGATTACAAGTGCACTTGATTTTCCAAACCGATTCCGGGATGGTTCAGACGCTGCCGGTTATTTGCCGAAGACGCTGGAGAGCATGTTCTCTGTTAGTTTTGAGGCTTCGCCAGAGAATTTGAGAATCCCGCTGGACAAAAGGTATGCCTGATGGGCTATCTTGGTTGCTTTCTCCACGCTTTGTTCGACTAGTAGAATGGCTATTCCTTCTTTGTTTAATTGGATCAGTTTGTCGAAGATGATTGCTTGTTTTCCGACGTCGAGTCCGGATGAGGGTTCGTCGAGGAGTATTAGTTTGGGGGATGAAACTAAGGCTCTTCCGATGGCAAGCATCTGCCTTTCCCCGCCGCTCATGAGCCCAGCTTTCTGGTGCATTCGGTCTTTGAGAATTGGGAAGATGTCGCATGTTTCTGAGATCTTCTTTTTCAGTTCTTGCTTGTCGGACAGAGTGTAGTAGCCCATCTCGAGATTTTCCCTCACCGTCATGCTTGGGAAGAGTGAGGCGCCTTGTGGAACGTACGAGATTCCTAGTTTGATGATATCGGTCGTGCTGGCTCTCGTGATATCCTTATCGTTAGCGTAGAGTTTTCCGCCAGTCGGAGAGATTAAGCCAATGATTGTTTTCAATAGTGTTGACTTACCTGCGCCGTTCGGGCCTAGGAGGATAGTTATCTCCTTGTCTCGGGCTTCGATACTTACTGAGTGTAATACTTCAGCCCCTGCGTACCCAGCGCGAATATTCTCGACTTTCAGCAGGTAAGTTCACGCTCCGAAATAGGCTCGGTGGACGGCTTTGCTGCTTCTGATTACGTCTGGTTCTCCTTCCTCTATTTTTTCGCCGTGGTCGAGAACGAACACGTAATCTGTAAGCTGCATTAGCTCTTCTAAGTGATGCTCAATGATTACCAGGGTTTTGCCCATTTCTTTGTTCAGCGTGCGAATATGCTTCGAAATTACTCCTATAGTGGAGCCGTGGAGGCCAGCCATTGGTTCGTCTAGGAATAGAAGTTCGGTATCGAGTACGATTGCTCTGGCTAGCTCAAGGTCTTTCCGTTGCCCGTACCCCAAAGATTTCGCTTTATTCGCTCTGACCGCGGATAGATCGACTAGCTTCAACACGTCATCTAGTCTATCCCTAGAAAAAGACTCATGCTTGATTGCGAGCATGTTTTCTTCGACAGTTAATTCCGGGAATATTCTAGGAATCTGAAATGTTCTACTCACGCCCATACGTGTTATTGTGTGGGGCGGTTTCCCGGTCACATCGATGTCTTTCACGTAGATTTTGCCCCGCGTTGGTTTGAGGACACCTGTGACGAGGTTAAGCAGCGTGGTCTTGCCTGATCCATTCGGTCCAATAAGTCCGTAGATCTTTCCCTTATCGACTTTGATATCGATCTTCGAGAGCGCTGTCAGGCCCCCGAACCGCTTTTCCAAGGCTTCAACTCTTAGCAACTTTTGATTTCTCCTTTCGCGCAATTTGCTTGAGTAGGCCCAAGATACCGGTGGGTCTCACCTTCAAGATGATGATGACTACGATTCCGTATGCGAAGTAGGTTATCGCGAGTGAATACCAGACCGGAAGGATATTGATTATCAAACTAACGACGGCGCTACCGATTATGGGTCCGCCTAAGAAACCGACTCCTCCTACGATCGCCATTCCAATTGGAAGGAACGAATTCGGAACTGCGAAGATGCTAAAGTCTGCGTGCGAGGTGAAAATTCCGTAATATGTTCCAGCCAGTCCCGCGAAGAAGGCGCTAAGGAAGAAAACTATGGCTTTGTGTACGGGAACGTTTATCCCGCATACTTCTGCAGCGAGGTTGTCTCCCTTTATTGCGAGCAGCTTGAGTTTGTAGGTAGAATTCTGAATGATGTATATTGCAAGCATCGCCAAAACGAAAAGCGCGAATCCCGTAATGTATATCGTAGTCTCGCTGGGGGGAGTCTCGCTGAATATGGATACTCCTTCTTCCCCGTAGGCTATTAGAGAAAGCCAATAGAGAACTTGTGAGAAGAGGAGGATCGCTATCCCTTGGTATCCCGGTTTGAGCCTAATTGTTGTTGCCCCGATACTTCCCCCAACGGCTGCCGCGCCTAATGTTCCGACGATCGCAGAGGGCACCAATGGCAGCTTAACGATTTGAGTAAGCATGATGGTGAAGAAGGCTCCTAGGCCGAACGGCAAAGCTTGACCGAGGCTTAACTGACCCGAGTAACTATAGAGTAGATCCCAACTTGCTGTGTAGATTGCGTACGCAAAGAAGTACATCATGATGAATTTCAGGTAAGGCTTGTCAGCCAGGAAGATGATTGTGCTAGGTATGATGGAAACCAAGAGTATTAGGAAATTGATGTCTCTTAGGTTGAGACCCTTGGCCCATGAGATGTAGGAAGCGTGGTCAGGCCCTTTCAATAATCTCGCCCAGTATCCCCGTAGGTTTTGTGACCAGTACGATGTAGATGAGGACCAGTGCGATAACAAAAGAGTAGGCAGGGAGGTAATACTGCGTGATTGAGTAGATTATCCCATACACTAAGCCGCCGAGAAAACTTCCTGATATGCTTCCGATTCCTCCGAATGTCACTATCACGAACGCGATTACAAGTTCGTTCCAACCAGTCGCAGCGGTGACACTATAAATTGAGGAAAGAAGAGCGCCGCTCAGCGCAGCTAACGACACTCCCAGGCCGAAGGACATCAAAGCGATTGTGCCAACTCGAACCCCCATGGCCTCAGCTAATTCTCTGTCTTGCGAAAACGCCCGAATTGCTTTGCCTATCTTGCTATCCCGAAGGAAGATGAATAATCCAACGTAGCAGAGGATCGATATTGCAATAGAAATCAGGGTCTGGTAGGAAATGAATAGATCTCCCGGTAACGAGAGGCTTCCGAATAGAATGGTTGGAACAGCCACGGATCCTCCACCATACACAATGAAGGCTCCTCGTTGTAGAACCTGCGCAAGGGCCAAGAACAAAATCATTACGATATTTTGAGAATCAGGGTCGCTCGACACCCACATTCTTCTCGGAACTAAAGTGAAGAGAAATACTAGTCCCAATCCGAAAGCAGCCGTGAAAGCGAAAATTATGCTGAGCACGATGGGTAGGTGAAGAGAACTTACAGCAAAAAATGTGAGAAATCCGCCCAGCATGTAAAAAGCCCCGTGCGAGGTGTTAACGTTGTTCATCACTCCGTAGATGAGTGAAAGCCCGCCCGCCAGCAGACTGATTATGAGTCCGTAGCTGATTCCTGAAACAATCGAGAGATAGAGCCCTTGGAACGCGGAGGCTGGCACGTCACACACACGAAAAAAAAGGAAGAAGGGAGGTAAGCTATATGTGTAGTTAGCGTTTCTCAGGAATATGGTTGCCCAGTCGAGGGGTTCACTGCGGTGGCATTTGCCCACATTGAGGGCCAGACGATTTGATAGTGAATATCGTTGTTTGTCACTGTGATTTGATAGATTGTTCCTGTGAGGAATCCCGGGCCTAGTGTTGGGTTATGGTTGCCTAGAAAGACCACATGCCCACCGGGGCCAGTGTAATCTGTCGAGGACAATGCTGTGGCTACAGCGTCCGAGTTTGTGCTGCCTGCTTTGGTGACTGCGTTTGCGAGTACCATTACTCCGTCGTATCCGTCCATGGCGTAGTGGCTCGCGGTTTGTGCGTATTTCTGCTGAAATGATTGCTGGAAGGCTGCTGTCTGGTTCGTGATGGTGCTGATCGGTCCAACAAAGACATCATTTACTCCACCTGGAACTGCAGTGTTGATGGCTTGCGCATTCGTCGGCAATATCAACAACGTTTCGAGGTGGAAGATTGGTATCTTGTTAACGGCCGGGTTGGCTCCGAACTGTTTTTGGAAGTCGATGCCGTTTGTTCCTTCCATTACCACGACGACGCCGTCAGGTTTGAGTGAAGCAATGTGGTTTATTGCAGATGAGTAGTCTGTGGCAGTGTCTGGGAAATAGTCTGCGGAAAGCATTGTGACGCCTGCACTTGCACTTTGATTGGTCAAGAAGCTGCCGATTTCATGCGCGTATCCGTAGTCCTCTGCTTCATACACGAAAGATTTTGCGTGTACTAGGCCGAGCCATGAAATCGTCATGGTTGCGTAACCGCTGTCTGGTAGTGTTACACGAAATAGGTAATTGTTCTGTGGGGGTACCATTAATGCGTCGAGGCTTGAGACGGTTAGTATTTGGACCATCTTAGCGGCTGTGGTGATAGGGAGAGTTGCCCTGACGTCTCCGCTGAAATATGGGCCCATCATGAAGTTTACATTCTGTTGGTTGACGAGGATCTGGGCTGCGTTTACTGTATCGGCGGTCGTTGCGCCTTCGTCTTGCGGAAGTATCTGGATTTGTTGGCCCATGACTCCACCGGCGGCATTGAGCTGGTCGGCTGCCATCTGTGCACCCTGTTGTACTTGCGTCCCGTCAGGGGCATAGATTCCGCTGAGCGGAGTGATCAAACCGATCTTGATGACACCTGGCGCGGATGCACTCGTCATGGATGCGCCTTGTGTCGTCATCATCGTTGTTGATGTCATAGGTGCTGATGTTGAGGTAGTGTAATAGTACGCGCCTCCTACAATCGCTAGAAGCACGATTACAGCGACAACTATAGCTAGAGTTTTCTTAGTTCCACTTTTGTTTGACAAGAAGATTTCCAGATTTGCGTTATTTGCAATTAGGATATAACGGTGCCGATGAAATACCGATAAGGATATTTCCACTCGAATAACTCGCAAGCAACCGGAGGATCACGATGTTGAATCAACAGATTTCGCGTTACGCTTTAGATGTTAAAGAGAAGAGAAGAAAGATCGAAGAAAAAACGAAGTCGCCACAATCAAAGCTAACGTCGGCTAACGAAGCGGTTAGAAGGTTCGTACACGAGGGTTCTCACGTTGCGATCGGAGGATGCCTATACTCTCGAACTCCAACAGCGATCATCCATGAAATCATTAGACAGAAAGTCAGTGGCCTTACAGTCTCGCGAAGCCTTCTTGGAATGGAGGGCGACTTGCTGGTCGGCGCATCATTGTTGAGAAGGGCGATAACGAGTTGGTGGAGTGTGGGTTACGCTTGGGGAATTTCTCGCGTGATGCGTAAGGCGGTGGAAGAACAACGTGTCGCTTTCGAGGAGTGGAGCCATCTTTCACTCGGCCTCAGGTATAGAGCCGCGGCTATGGGGGTAACCTTCTTGCCGACCTTCTCAATGATCGGCACCGACCTTCAGAGAGTCAACGCCGTTCAAACAATTACTTGTCCATATTCCGGAGAGAAAATCTTGGCTGTACCTGCACTCTACCCCGACGTAGGAATCATTCACGCGCAAGTAGCCGACGAAGCCGGCAATGTGCAGATTGGCGGATACGAGTTCATGGACCAAGACATCGCTCGATCCTCAGAACGAGTCATAGTAACCGTAGAAAAAATCGTTAATTCGAAAGAGATCAGGAGGCATCCCGACAGGACGACCATTCCATTCTTCTGCGTGGATGCGATCGTAAAAGTACCCTTTGGGGCCTACCCGAGCGAATGCTGGGATTTGTATGAGGCGGACTTCGACCACTTTGCTCAATTCGCCGAACGAACCAACAAAAACGGCATAGATGGGGCCTCAGAATATCTTAAGGAATTTGTTTACGGCACGGAAACTTTTCAGGAATTTCTGAGGAAGATCGGCTCAAGTAGGTTGAAGAAATTGAAGAGGAACATGCAAAATGTCATCACGTAAGCTCGAATATTCGAAGTCAGAATTGATCGCCGTAACGACGGCAAGGTTACTGGAAGACAGGAAGACCATCTTTGTCGGAATCGGTCTACCGATGGCCGCCGCCTTGCTTGCGCAATTCACACAAAGCCCGAATCTATCGATTATGTTCGAAGGCGGGGTGATTGCCCCCCAGTTGAAGCCGGGTAAAATGCCGTTGTCAACCAATGAGGCACGCGCAGGTAGGAAGGCAATGGCGTTTTGCAGCATCACGGACATGTTCCTGTATCAGCAACGGGGTTTCTTGGATTACGGGTTGCTTGGAGCCGCTCAGATAGATAAATTCGGAAACCTCAACACATCCGTAATCGGAGATTTCGAAGCACCCAAGGTTAGGTTGCCCGGAAGTGGAGGGGCAAATGATATTGCGGCCTCAGCAACCCGCGTAATTATCTGTGTGATGCACGAGAAACGCAGGTTCGTAGATAAGGTCGATTTCGTAACGAGTCCCGGATTCTTAGACGGTGGAGATTCGAGGCGTGAAGCAGGGCTAATTTTCGGGGGACCTTACAAGGTTGTAACCGACTTGGGCATCTTAGGGTTCGATTCAACCACGAAAGCGTTGAGGTTGGAAGCTCTCCAAGAAGGCGTTGAACCCAATAATGTCCTAGAGAACACAGGATTTCACCTTTCGGTAGCGAGTCAGCTTCAACGAATAACTCCTCCAAGTAAGCATGAACTTAAAATTCTGAGAGCAATTGATCCTGAGAAAATCATGTTGCGTGGAGGATGAGTTGATGAACAATCCGCGGCAAACGGTCTCTTCGTATATAGAGAAGAACCGCGAGGAAGTTGTGAATTTCCTGCGCAAACTGGTCTCATTCCCCAGTGTGACGGGAAACGAGA
Source organism: Candidatus Bathyarchaeota archaeon (assembly GCA_963733055.1). Taxonomy (GTDB): domain Archaea; phylum Thermoproteota; class Bathyarchaeia; order 40CM-2-53-6; family 40CM-2-53-6; genus FEN-987. The sequence continues at coordinate 412,272 of CAVTBR010000001.1, read as the reverse complement.
AGGACATTCAAAGTTTCATCTCGAACTGGTTGAAGGATTCTTTGCGCGTTAAGGTTGACGTTTGGGAGCCCAACATCGAAGAGCTTGGCAAACATCCGGGTTTTGTCGCCGTGGATAGGGATTACAAGGATAGGCCGAACGTGGTTGGCGTGTACAAGGGGGCTGGGTCAGGTCGTTCATTGCTCTTCAACGGTCACGTCGACGTCATACCTGCGGGAGCGAGTGACGCATGGAATACCGACCCCTGGATTGCTACGATCCGGGATGGAAAACTTCACGGCCGTGGGGCTTCCGACATGAAGGCGGGTGTTGCTGGTTATAGTATGGCAATGAGCGCAATTATCGAGTCCGGAGTGAAGTTGAAGGGGGATGTAATTCTAGAGTACACGGTAGATGAGGAACTCAGCGGAAACGGAACCTTAGCCTGCGTTACAAGGGGCTACAAGGCTGATGCGGGGATCAGTGGCGAGACTAGCAGTATGTGCGTTCAACCGGCCTCCATTGGTCGGATATGGTATGAGATCCACGTGAAAGGGAAACCAGCAGGCATTCAAACGCAATGGGAAGGAATTAATGCGATCGATAAGGGCTACGCCGTTACGAAAGCCGTTTCAAACTTCCAAGAAATTCGCATGGGAAAGGTCAGACACCCTCTTTACCCGAATATTAGAGAAACCATTCCTTGTCTGGTAGGAGTCTTCCAGTCCGGTTCCTACCCCAGTGCTTTCCCAGACTCATGTCTCCTCAAGGGGAGCATGGCGACTGTCCCTGGGGAAGATTCTGACGTAGTCAAGAAGCAGTTCATTGAGCATTTGAAGGCGGCCGCAATGGGCGACGCTTGGTTGAAGGAGCATCCTCCAACTGTCAAGTACACCGGATATTTCGCCGAGCCATCCGAGATACCAACTGACCATGAGATTGTGAAATGCGTAAGATCAGCGTACAACGAAATTTTGGGTAAAGACGCCAACGTAAGCGGAAGGACTGGCGCCGCAGACATCAGGTTCCTCAACAAATATGGTGAAACACCCAGCGTAATATTCGGACCCGGCCCCACCGATCAAATGCATGCCACCAACGAATATGTGAGAGTAGAGGATCTGATAGCGGCAACGAAAGTCTATGCGCTGGCTATACTGGACTGGTGTGGAGTAGTCGCCTGAAGAGCTTGGCGATTAAATGCCACCGGTCAAGTTCGGATTAACGTTACAGAACTACGTTGCACCTGGAGAATGGATTAGCCCTAAGACGCTAATTAAGCACGCAACGAGAGCCGAGGAATTAGGATTTTCTTCGGTCTGGGTTTGGGACCACATATTACTTGGATCGAAGAGCGTCTTTCCCGTTCACGACTCGTTGACGATACTATCCGCCGTTGCGGCGAGAACAGAACGAGTCAGGCTAGGAACGGGCATATTGGTTCTATCGATCAGAAACCCAGTGGTCCTAACCAAACAAGTAGCAACACTGGACAACCTGAGCGATGGACGAATAACTCTTGGAGTTGCAGCTGGTTGGTACGAACGAGAGTTCCAAGCTTGCGGGTACCCGTTTGACACTCGCGGCCGAACTCTTCAAACGAATATTGAGATCATGAAGCGGTTGTGGACGGAGAGTGCGGTGACTGGCGAGTACGGCCAATATTCATTCAAAAATGTAACAATGGAACCCAAGCCGGTCCAGAAGCCTCATCCGCCCCTTTGGATGGGAGGATACGTTGACTCGGTGTTGCGTCGAGTGGGTAAGCTTGCCGACGGATGGATATCGTACTTCTACACACCGCAAAGCTTCGAGAAGAGTTGGTTAAAGGTACTTGAGAGCGCGAAATCATCAGGCAAGGACGCGGGCAAATTTGGAAACTGTGACATGGTTCCCATAAGAATCGATCGAAGTCGAGCGGAAGCCGAACGTGTAACGAACGAATTCATCACTGGACACTGCGATTTGCCCAAATGGAGCGAAGCCACCCCGAGCAGCGCAATAATTGGTACAGCCAAAGACTGCGCGAGCACGGTAGAATCATTCGCGAAGGCGGGCGTGCAAGAACTCGTATTGATGCCCTCCGTAAACAAACTCTCGGAGATAGACGAGCAGATAGAAGAATGTGGCAAGGTGCTGCTACCGTCCTTCTCGTAAGTTAGCCACCGTCGATTACACCGAATAGAACAACATCGTCCCCATCAGTCAACTGGGTCGTCAGAGTGGCGCTTTCCTTTCCGTTTACGAATATCTTGAATTTAGGATCCAATCTGCCGTCGTCGCCGATAATTTCCTCCTTCAATTTCCCTGAAGCCATCTCATTCAAAGTCGTAATAAGATCACCAACTGTGCGTCCATTCGTCTCAACTTGCTGCCTCTTGGCTCCTAACACCATTTGCCACAAACCAAACGCGGTCACGTTGACAGATATGGAACTCAATCTCGCCGACTCCTTCACAAATGCACGCTGCTGTCTAATGCATCTTCATGACTAGTTGACTTCTAGATGTTGGGGTGAGCCATTTACCTTTCACCTCTTTTCATCGGGCATTCGAATGCGATTATGTGCGCGTTACAACAAACAACTCTGGAAGATATTCTAGAGTTACGTTAATTAGAACACAATTTGATAGAGCGTTTCAAATTCGGTGAAGAAGTCATGCAAACTCTCGAGCGCGTTGAACGACCAATTGACGAGGAGAAACGTGTTGACGCTTTACAGAAGGTGCTCGGCAAGACTAGGTATACTACTGACATGATTGATCAATCTGCTCTTTATCTGAGGCTTGTTCGTTCACCCCTCGCGCACGCCATTGTCAAGAGGATTGACTTTTCGGCTGCTGAGAAGATTAGCGGCGTGGTCAGGGTTGTAACTGGTAAGGATGTCCCGGGAGCTAACGAGGTAGGTTTCTTCATTCAAGACCAACCCTTGTTCTGCGATCAGAAGGTGAGGTTCGTCGGCGACACCGTAGCCATGGTGATTGCTACCACTCCCGAAGCTGCTGAAACCGGCGTCGAAGCCGTCAAAGTGGATTACGAACCGCTCCCGGCAGTCTACGATCCTCAGGAAGCTCTGAAGAGAAGCGCAGTGAAAATTCACGAGCAAGGAAATTTTCTTGATAGTTTCTTGGTTAGAAAGGGGGACGTGGAGAAGGGATTTCGCGAAGCCGACGTTGTGGTTAATGGCACCTATCAGACCCCTATCCAAGAGCAGGCATATCTTGAGACTGAGGCCGCTCTAGCCTATCCGATACCTGATGGTGTCGCTGTCCTGGGCTCGATGCAATGTCCATTTGCCGTAGAAAAAGCAGTAAAGGTTGTTCTTGGAAAGGCTGTTCCTAATGTCCAAATTATCTTGGCGCCCACGGGCGGAGCATTTGGCGGGAAGGAGGACGCGCCGGACGAGGTTTGCGCCAGAGCTGCTCTGGCCACTTACCTCACGAAGAAACCTGCGCTTCTTGCCTTTTCGCGAGAAGAATCCACAATTTTCCACCCCAAACGGCACCCCATCAGAATTGAGAGAAAGATGGGAGTTACTCGTAAGGGGAAGATTACGGCGGTTGAAGCGAACGTCTTGCTTGACGGAGGAGCCTACGCATCACTAAGCTCACGCGTGCTTTTCCAGTCGGTGTGCTTGGTCTCGGGCGCGTACGATGTCCCCAACGTGAAGGTAGATGGGGCGGTTGCTTACACGAATAAGGTTCCGATGGGCGCATTCAGAGGTTTCGGTAAACCTCAAGCCCTCTTCGCCGCAGAACTCCAGATGGATGAGGCGGCTGAGCAACTGAACGTGGACCCCTTTGAATTCAGACGCAATAACATCCTGCGGGTTGGATCAAAAACCGCCACCGGACAACTACTGTCCAGCAGTGTTGGGCTCGAAGAATGTTTGCTAAAAGCTACTGAGGAGTCCGGATGGAAGAACAAGAGGCAGTTGTACTCGAGACCACAGGTTGGCGAGCTGCGTCGTGGTATAGGCATGGCCTGCATGATTCATCCCACCAGCCTAGGACCGCTTGGCGTAGATGTTGGATCTGGCACTGTTCAAGTGATCCAAGATGGGACCGTACAAGTATTCACGGGCATGACTGAGTATGGCCAAGGGATCTACACGGGTTTCGTGAAGATCGTCGCCAAGGTACTGGGTCTGAAGAAAACGAAGATCAACGTCGAAATGACGGATACGAATCTTGCGTTGGATTCGGGCCCCACAGTCGCTTCCCGAAGCACGGTCATGGGAGGTAAGGCCCTCTATCTCGCGGCGAATCAGCTTAAAGACAAAATGGCACGAGTAGCCGCGGAGTCCCTATCTTGCAAGCCAGAAGACCTAGTCTGGGAAGACGATACGATAAAGCGCGGGTCCGGCAAAGTGTTGGCCTTCGCTGAACTCGTGCGTGAATGCAGACGCAGAGGACTTGACCTCAGGGAAGAAGCGTGGAACCGTGCAACGGGCATCAACTGGGATAAAGCAAAGGGAGAAGGTTCGCCTTGGAAGTCGTATTCATGGGCTGTTCACGTCGCGGAAGTTCAAGTTGACGTAGAAACTGGAAAGGTCGACTTGCTGAACTATGTCGCCGCTCACGATTCTGGCACTGTAATCCTTCCAACTCAATTCAAGAGCCAGATTTACGGCGGTGTCGTTCAAGGACTCGGATACGCACTGATGGAGGAACTTCTGATCGGCGATAAGGGGCAAATTATGAATCCAGGATTCCTCGACTACTACATCCCAACCTTTGCGGACATTTCAACAATCAAACCAATCGCGGTCGAAGCTCCTGACTTAGAAAACGGTCCGTTTGGGGCGAAGGGTATAGGCGAACCGCCGATCGAGCCCGTCGCAGCCGCGGTCGGGAACGCCGTCTACAACGCCCTCGGATTTCCAATTCGAACATTCCCTTACACACCAGAACGAGTTCAGACGGCTCTAGCGGCAAGAGATAACCCATGAAATCGTTCCAATACCTAGCACCAATCGCCCCATTCAACTACCTAAGACCAAACGACATGGGCGAACTACTCGAGGCGCTAACCCAGTATGGTTCAAAGGCAAGGTTGATCGCGGGCGGAACCGACCTAACAATAGCCCTAAAACACCGCTCAATCCACCCCGACACAATAATCGACCTCAACCGCCTTCGGCCCGCATTATCCGGAATAACCCTAACCAAGAACAGTCTCCGAATCGGCGCAATGACAACCTACACCGAACTTGAACTGAACCCACATGTCAAACGTTTTGCTAGAGCTTTGAGTGAGGCGGCATCACAAGTCGGAACTTACCAAATCAGAAATCTCGGAACCATCGGAGCGAATCTCGCCAACGGTTCACCGGCCGCCGATACCGCGCCCCCTCTCATTACCCTCTCAGCGAAAGTAAACCTACTAGCCAAAAGCGGGGAAAGAACAATGCATGTGGAAGATTTCTTCACGGGCGTAAAGAAGACAGCAATCCATCCCGATGAGGTGATCACCTCCATCGAAATCCCACAAGCCCAGGGTGTTTCTAGCTACTGGATGCGAGCCGCAAAACGCAATGAAAACGTAATATCCGTAGTATCAGTCGCGGTCGCCTCCGAAGTGAAAGGCAACGCGTTCGGAACTAGCAGAATTGCTCTCGGAGCCGTTGCGCCCACTCCAATCCTAGCACAGAAAAGTTCTGAGAAACTTACTGGAAGCCCGGTCACTGAGGAGGCAATCGACGCTGTAGCTAAGACCGCTGGCGATGAAAGCAGGCCAATAACCGATGTGAGAGCGAGCGCCGAATACAGAAGACAACTAGTCCGAGTTCTCACGAAGAGGTCCATCAAGAAAGTGGTGAACATAGCGAGGGGAATCGAGCGATGAAGCCAGAACCACTAGTCGAAGTAACATGTACGATCAACGGAGCGCCCCTCCACAGGAAGATTTCGCCGAACCTTACGCTCTGTGATTTCCTTCATGACGAAGTGGGAACTACTGGTGTGAAGAAAGGTTGCGACACGGGGGAATGTGGGGCCTGTACCGTCCTAATGGACGGAAAGCCTGTCACCTCATGCCTCGTTCTTGCTCCGCAATTAGATGGGCATGAGATCACAACTATCGAAGGGTTAGGAAGTGAAACGGCCCTTCATCCAGTTCAGGAGGCTTTCATTGAACTTGACGCGGCCCAATGCGGATACTGCATACCCGGCATGATAATGACCGCTTCGGCATTATTGAAAGAGAAACCTAACATTACAGAGCCCGAACTCAAACGTTACCTTTCAGGGAATCTTTGCAGATGTACCGGATATCAACAACAACTTCAAGCAGTCATACTTGCCTCCAAGAGAACGATTGGACGCACGAACAAATGAAGTAGCTCTCGAAAGGTACTCGGTGCGTAGCTTTAGAGGCATCTTAGTCTTATTCGACGATCATTACTGGTTCGCCCAGTACCTCCATCTTCGGTGTGATACCAAGTCCGGGTCGAGTGCTTGCCGCCATTCGTCCATTGACGCGTCGTGGTGCGCCGTCCGCCGTCTGGACGGTGACATAGCTGTTGAAATCCGTGGTGGTGAACAAGAAGTCGGGCGGTGTACTGTGCGCCAGGTGTGCGATGGCAGCGGTGGTGATGTCGCCTCCCCAACTGTCTTCGATCGTCATAGCTATACCCAGTGACGCGCAGAGGTCACGTGCCTGTCGCGCTTTCGTCAGGCCTCCGAATTTGCTAATTTTGATGTTCACAACATCCATTGCGAGGTCGACTTGACCACGTACTATGGTCGCTATGCTGTCAATCACTTCGTCCAGAATGAAAGGGTGGGTGGTTCGGCGGCGTACGGAGAGGCATTCCTCGTAAGTCAAACATGGTTGCTCGATATACACATCCAAGTCATTCACTGCGCGTATGACGCGGATAGCGTCATGCATCACCCACCCAGTGTTCGCGTCAGCCACCAGGCGGTCACCGGGTTGAAGCTTGGATGAAGTTGCGCGGATGCGTTCAATGTCGGTCTCCGGATCTCCGCCGACTTTGAGTTGGAAACGCCGATAGCCTTGCGCGCGGTAGTTTTCCACGCTGCGAGCCATTTCTTGAGGAGACTCCTGTGAGATGGCTCGGTAGAGGCCGAAGTCTTTGCCGTAACGCCCTCCCATTAGAACGCATAGTGGTTGGCCAGCGGTTTGGCCAAGAATGTCCCAACAAGCGATGTCGATTCCTGATTTAACGTACGGGTGTCCTTTGAGTGCGAGGTCCATGCGGAGGTTGAGGCGTGCGAGTTCTAACGGGTCTTCGCCCAGTAAGTGGGGTCCCAATTCCCTGATGCCTGCGCGGACGCCATTAGCGTAGGCAGGCAAGTAGGACGGACCAAGAGGGCATACCTCCCCGTAGCCAACTGCGCCACTTTCCGTCTCGACTCCTACAATTGTGCTGTCAAATACTGTGACAAATTTTCCACCGGACCACTTGTATGCTCCCTCTCGTAAGGGGAGATCCACTCGCCATACCGAGATTTTCTTGATCCTCAAGAAAGAACCCCCTCCAATCTATGGCCTTCACTACCCATCTCATTTGTGGACATCATATGAAGCAAGTGGGGTTAGCACGACTTCAGATTGGAGCTAAGCAATGCCCTAATCGTTTCGCCCGTCGGAGTCCAAACCGCATTTCTATCAACTATTTTGATGTATCCGGCCGCCTCAAATTGATTGAGAAGCTCTCGCCGTGTCAGGCTAATGCTCGTGAGAACCATCTGAATGGTATCATCCGTTCTCTCTGTGGCCGGGATTGATTCTATGATTTGATCCAGGTGGGGTCCCATTTGGCAGAATTCCTTGATGTCTTTGACGAATAGGCTTAGCAACTCCCTGTTTATGGCGCTCTGTAGCCTCTCATCGTTCTCTATCGCTTCCCTATCGTTAGCCGTTATCACGAAAAGGCCTTGAGTGCGAGGCAGAACGCGTTCATCTCTGAACGAAGCCCAATCATGAAGTAGCCAAGGATCGGTTAGTTTGTGTTTGATCACAAACCTAGCTTTAGGGTCTCGACCGTACCACTTACCCAAAACTGCCTCATCTAATCGAGTTAGGGGTCTTTCGATATGGGAATGTGATTGATCTATCGATAGAAAACTGTGCCAGGGTCCACAGATCATGAAACGAGATGCGTTTAGCATGACCCTGGTTTTGTAATGCCAGAGATCAAACGCAACGCGCTTTACCAAGCCATCCTTCAAGTACACGTAGATTGGTTCGTAATCGTAAGAATGGGTCGGGATTAATTGAAAATTCCAATAGTAGATGTACTCGATACATGATTCGTCTGGGCTTCTGACAATTCGGTAATATATCGACTCCAGTTCGGTCGGATCTGTTGATTCTTCAGAACCCGTTACTTGTGGAAGATGGGCCGTCGCGAGCTCGTCATCAAAGTCAACTCGGTAACCTTTCGGTAGCATTTCGGAGTAAGCTGTTGACCATTCATTCATCTTTTCATGAATCAGGTGCTTAAGCCATTGCCTGCCGCCCCGGTTCTTGATAAAAATTTCTTCATCCGGATCAAGAGCGAATGACACGCTGTTCACCTATTCTCCTGTATGCTGAACAATATTTCGCTGCCCAACTCTCATCACGTATTCTCTTTTCTCGTTATTAGATACACGAGATTTTTCTTGATGCTTACCAAGTTTATCTCATAGCACAAAACGCCCCGGGGTTAACCATGCGGAAAGTCCTCTTTGTTTGTAAAGCCAACGTATCGCGTAGCCCAACAGCTGAGGAACTGTTTCAGGGTTGGAAGAAGGTTTGGGAAGCAAAATCCGCTGGAATCACGCCGGACCCACGGGGAAGGCTCTTGACACAGGAACTTGTCGATTGGGCCGATCTTATCATTGTAATGGAACCAGTTTACCGCGAGTTCATACTCTCACATTTCCAATGTAGCCCAGACAAGATACGAACCCTCAACATCGCCGACAAGTACACCCGGGACGACCCAGAACTCGAAAGCATACTTCGGATGGAGGTTCCGCCCATTCTTCAGGAATCTTGAGGGCTCGATGAGCCGGGTTCGGACCCGAAGAACGCCACAGTAAATTTGGTGTCCATGCATCGCTATCATTATGTGATTGGTCGACGGTTCCATAAACGGTGTTGTCATCTAGTTTGAAACACATCGGGGAAGATCATGTTGAGTCACGATCCGCGTCCCGAGGGACCAATCAACATAGCCAAGGGCGAAAGTTATCCCACCCTAGCCTGTTTCGCTTCGCAATCTCAACACTTGTATCATACGTTGCTGCCCGTTTCTTCGCCGACTTCCTTCATCTTCGACTGTTCGTGAGGCATGATCGGATTCACGTCCATCACTTTGTGCTTGGTTTGGTTTTGATGCCGATTACTTGGCTCGCATTTGAGGAGAACAGAAACACGGAGGCGGAGGTGCTTGCGGGAGCAGTTTTGGGTCTGTTTCTTTCAGAACTTAAGCAACTCGTCCTAGAGGAATGGGGACCCTAATAATGTGGCAAGCATGGAGGCCGAACATGTGAAAGTTAGACTAGGTGATTGTGTTCTCCTAGTAACTGATGTGCAAGATCGCATCATAGATACCATTGCTGAGCACGAACCGACTGTGGTGAACATCAAAGCGCTGATTCGAACCGCTCGTGTTCTGGGTATGCCCGTCATAGCAACGCAACAGCAAAACTTGGGGGAGATTGTTCCAGAGCTCAGAGACCTGTTATCTGACTCTCCCAAGTTTCAGAAGCTCAGCTTCAGCAGTTGCGGTGACTCCGTGTTCATGAGGAAGCTCCAAGAAGTGGGCAAGAAGACGGTTATCGCGTGTGGTATCGAGACTCATATCTGCGTGCTCCAAACCGTTCTCGACCTGCTAACACACGGTTACCATGTTCTGCTTGTGAGAGACGGTACCTCATCGCACGCACCGGTCGACAGGGAGGCAGCGGTAGAGAGGATGCGTGGGGCCGGGGCTATGGTGGGGACCACTGAGGCAGTCATCTATGAGTTGACGGAGAAAGCGGGAACCGACCAATTTAGGAAGATACTCGAGATCGTGAAAGAGAGAAGAAGGACGAATTCACCTCGATCATGATTCCTGAAAATCCACGCAACAGTACATCCTAACCGGGCAGCAAAACCGGGTAACACTCCACCGGACGCTAATAACAACCCTAACCCAACAAACGTCAAGCCGCCAACTGGACTAACCCGCCCACCAAATCCCACGTGCCATAGAAAACTATGCCCCCCCAGGGGTCGCAGGCAGAAACCGCCACACATTGGAAATAGTCATCCGAGCTTCCTTGCGGTTCCGTAACCTCCCGAGGTCGAAATAGGGAACGGATAAAGCCTTGACCGTTCATCACTCACAGAGTTGTTTACCCATGATCCCAAGATTCGAGAAAGAAGGACAACGATTCGTGTGCGACAAGTGTGGTTTCGAGACGAACAGTCCAGAAATCTTCCCCCTACACAAGAAGAACTGCCCCAAAGTCTAATCCCCTCAGCCCGTGAGGGCACGTACACGCGGAAGTTTAATGAAAAAACCGGGAATTATCGTCGCAACCGTTCCTAAGCTATTCGCCTAGTATCTTCGGTGCTTCTGGTAACAGTCTCTACAGTAGACTGGTTTACCAGATGTTGGCACAAACGGTACTTGTGTATCGGCGCCGCATTCGGAGCATTTGACGTCAGTCATTACTCTCGGAGCACGATCACTTCTATTGTCATAACCCATTTCGTTTTCCACCGTCCCATTTTCTTAGTTATACGAAAGATAATACTCGCAGCGGTAATCGGTATGACCTTGACGGTCCTCCCATCCACGCAGGTAAGATCTCCAGTATACCACCAGCCCCCTACGCAGCCTACCATAAAAACCAATTCCGCCCCCACCCAGAGACAAATCAGCATGGAAGACCAGGAAAGAGGCCAAACATGCCTCAACCCCAGGTTTCAGGCAGGGTTCCCTGTGAAGGTAAGGATTAAATGCGTATATTGTTGCACGCCCGCAATTCGGTCGTAACCAAACATGCAGTTCTGCTCCAAATGTAGCCTCGCACTCATCCCAACCAAGAAGGATAAGCTCGTCGTCCTCGCATGCCCCAAATGCGGAGAAGAAACCAGACGTGCGGCACCGGTAGTACAGAAACTCGAAAAACCAAAGGAAGCCATCGTCGTAATCGGGAAGGATGAGAAGAATCTGCAAACCCTGCCCAAAATGAAAGTCATCTGCCAAAAATGCCGGCACGGCGAAGCATTCTACTGGATGGTACAAACCCGCGGAGGCGACGAAGCCTCAACCCAGTTCTTCAAATGCACGAAATGCGGATGGACATGGCGCGAATATTCCTAACAGAAATCGGGTAAGTTTGGAGTTTGCGTTTCGGGCTTACCGTTCCAAATTTCGGTAACTGCTGCGGGTCTCCCAGAGAACTAACCGAACTAGCCGTCGAAGCCGAAAACTCTGGCTGGGATGGCTTCTTCATCTTCGACCACATTCACTACAGCCAGGACGAGCACGTACCCTTAACGGACCCTTGGGTTGCTCTAGCAGCCATTGCAATCAATACTAAGCAAATGCGGATCGGGCCGCTGGTTACACCGGTCGCCCGCCGTCGGCCGTGGACGCTCGCAAGGGAGACCGTCTCAATCGACCACCTATCCAACGGCAGGCTAACACTCGGTGTCGGACTAGGCGATCCCGCCGAACTAGACTTCACTTCTCTCGGCGAAAACGGCGACGACAGAATACGCGCCGAGAAACTGGACGAAGGCTTGGAGGTACTGGTAGGGTTATGGAGCGGTCAACCATTCAACTACCTCGGAAAACACTACGAACTGCGAAACGTGCAATTCCTACCAAGACCTCTCCAATCGCCGCGAATTCCCATTTGGGTAGCTGGCAGGTGGCCGAAAAGGAAACCAATCCTTCGCGCCGCCAGATGGGAGGGCGTCTTCCCCCTAGGTTTAACACGAGGCAGTAAGTTGGGCCCGGATGAAATCCGGGAGGTGCTCTCGTTCATTGGAAGACATAGAGTGCACAAAATTCCCTTTGACGTTGTTGCGACGTCAGGTGCAGATTGTCAGGTAGAAGATAACGAGGTACTGCGCGCGTATGCCGCGGCGGGCGCCACGTGGTGGATGCAGGACTTGCGCGATTGGCGCAACTCAAAACAAGAGCTCGTGAGTCGGATCCGCAAGGGACCGCCTAGAATCTAGGATGGTATCAACGAGACCGGTTCTACCGCGTCCGCTTCCTCTTCCCACCCATTGTCAAAGCGAGAACGGCCATCTTCGTGAACATTCCATTCTCCGCCTGCGGATAAATCATTGAGTGGGGTCCATCCATAACCTCGTCCGTGGCCTCCTCGCCTCTAAGCACGGGTAGTACGTGTGTGACGATGGCTTTCTTGTCCATCTTATCCAGCAGTCCTTGAGTTAGTGTCCAATCGCGATACTTCTCATGCAACTCAGACTCCCGCTCTTTCCCGAACTTGCTAGCCCCCACTCTGAGTAATTCGTTGGAAGCCCAGTTTCTCGGAAACACTCCATGTGCCCCCTCCAAAGCCGAGTTCAGATCGTTACTCACTTGGAATTCTCCACCAGACGCTTGCGCGTTCGATTTCGCTTCCTCAACAATCTTTGAATCAATCTCGAATCCAGGTGGATAAGCGAGCACAACATCCATCCCGAAACGTGGCATCAGCAAAGCTTCCTCCTGAATGCTGCATCTGCCTCGGAAGCTTTTCGCGTAAGCCCACATAATCACATACTTCTTCCTCCTCACCCTCCCCAACCCTTCCTGAACGGTCATCAGGTCTGCCAGGCCTTGGGTCGGGTGGTATGTGCAGCAAGCCATGTTTATGACGGGAATCTCCGCATGCTTCGCATACTCTCGCACAACAGACACCCCCGCCCCATACACGTAATCAATCGCTGAATCCAAAATCCGGACGCCGAGGCCTTGCCCGTACAAATCATACATCTTAGCAACATCCTTCGCCGCCTCCCCCGACCCTAAGCGGGTTGTGGAGACGTCAATGTATTGCCCGTGGCCCCCGAGGTAAGTCATCCCAGCTTCAAACGCAGCCCTCGTCCGAGTCGACGGCGCGTAGAATAACATGAAGAAAGTCTTGTCAGCAAGAAGGTACGGGACGCGGCCGCGATGATATTTCAGCTTAAGGTCTCTTGCCAGCCTGAGCGTAGCATCTAGTTCTTCAAGAGACCAATCTTGAGTAGTGATAAGATCCTTACCCGCAAGATCGACCTTTGCCACCTAACTTAACCTCGTTCTCGTTAATCGCAAGCTGCCTGGTAAATAGCCGGGTAAATTGAAGTTCCTGATCGGGAAACGTCGTGAAACTTGATAAGGATATAGCGCCGCATTTCGTTGCTTCGATCTATGCGAAGTGTTTCAGGTTTGACTGAGAAGCTTATCGTGATTGCGCTTGGGGGAAACGCTCTACTCAAGCGAGGCCAGAAAGGAACTTTCGACGATCAATACCAGAACGTCAAAGCGACGGTGGCGAAGGTCGCGGACTTAATCGAACGCGGACATAAGATCGTGTTAACCCATGGCAATGGGCCACAGGTCGGCGCAACCCTCCTCAGGCACGATGCCGCGAAGACCATCGTCCCCCCATTCCCGCTCGACGCGTGCGGCGCGGAAACGCAGGGCTTCATCGGATACATGATCCAACAGGCGCTCAGAAACGAACTGAAGTCACGCGGAATGGACAAGTTCGTCGTAACGATCATAACACGAGTTATCGTCGACAAACACGACTCAGCCTTTCAAAACCCAACCAAACCCATAGGGCCGTTCTACACGAAGGAAGAGGCGGATACGGTGCGAGAACAGAAACCCGAAGTAGTCATCAAAGAAGACGCCGGCCGCGGCTATAGGCGAGTAGTACCTTCCCCCGACCCTAAGATTATAGCCGAACGCACCGCGATAAGGGCTCTGATCGACGCGGGCTTCATAGTTGTTGCATGCGGAGGAGGAGGGATACCAATAATCGAGGAGAACGGCCACGCGGTTGGGGTTGAAGCAGTTATCGACAAAGACCTCGCCGGCCAAAGACTAGCCACACTCATCGGGGCCAACATATTCGTTGTCCTAACCGACGTCGATGCAGCCTACGTCAACTACGGCAAACCCAACCAAGAAAAGATAAAAGAAATCACAACCGGTAAATTGAGAAACTACGCGAAGGAAGGACAATTCAAAGAAGGAAGCATGGCACCGAAAATTGAAGCCGCGATCCGGTTTGTTGAAAGCGGAGGCGAACGCGCGGTAATCGCATCCCTCGGAGATCTGATCGAAGCATTAGACGGTAAGACGGGAACGCAGATAACCGTGCCAAAAGTTTAAGTCGAATCCACGAACCGACTGGGTTCGAGGTACTAAGTTTGGTTTCATTCGTAGGGTTATGGAGTGGCAAAGACTTCCTTGACACGAACGATTTCTCGCAGGAGGAAGTCAAGAAGATCCTTGACGCGGCCGACGAGCTGAGAAGACTCTTCCGGGCACGCAAGAAGCACGCGTACCTGCCCGGTAAGACGCTATTCATGATGTTCTACAACCGATCCCTCAGAACAAGAAACTCGTTCGAGGCGGGTATGTACCAGCTCGACGGACACGCCCACTTCCTAAGCCCGCAAGACGTTTACACACCGGCATTGCCAGAGGATATGGTTGCTTACCAAACCGAAGCGATCTCCGACGTTGCCCGGGTGCTAAGCCGGTATGGGGACGCGATTGCGATACGAATCTACGGCGACGCGGCTAAGTGGATTATTGGAAGAGGCCACAAGGTCGTTCAGGAGTTCGCCAAACACGCCACCATCCCCGTCCTAAACATGGAGGACGACATGTACCACCCCTTTCAAGCTCTAGCAGATGCACAAGCGATGAGGCAGGCAATTCCCAAACTCAAAGGGAAGAAACTGGTCGTATCCTACGCGTACTCGGGAGGACTCAAACCTCTCGCCGTTCCTCAAAGCGAAGTGCTCATCGGAACACAGATGGGAATGGACGTCATCCTAGCACATCCCTCAGGCTTCGAACTAGAAGACGTAGTAACCCAGGCTTGCAAGGCGAACGCCGACCGCTACGGCGGTGGCTTCCGCGTCGTGAACGACATGAAGGAAGCTTTCGAGGGCGCGGATGTTGTCTATCCCAAGGCTTGGTCTCCGAAGAACTACGTTCCACCTCACAACGCCACAGTCGACAAGGACGGGGCCACAGGCTACCAGGACAAGTTCAAGGACTGGATATGCACACAAGAAATGATGGACCTCACAAACAAAGGCAAGTACATGCACTGCGGACCCGCGGACCGGGGACAAGAGGTCACCGACGACGTAATCGACAACATGAAGTATTCACTGTACTTCGAAGAAGCGGAAAACCGTTTGCATGTCCAGAAAGCGGTCATGGCCATGGTGATGGGCGGGCGCCCGACCAAACGGCGAAAATAATTACTCCATAATCTGAGACTAGGTTCTGCAACGTGAAACTTCAAGCAGAACCCGTCGTTCTTGCGAACTGGGGAAGACGCTTCATCGCCTGGATGATCGACTACCTAATCATCAACATAATGCTCGCGTACTTTCGCCTCGAGGATCTAGAAACTAAACTCCTACCCTCCTTCCTTCTCCCCCGGTTTCCCGGGTTCGACGTATCCATATGGTCCCCGTTATCGATATTCATCTTCTTTCTGTACTGGACGTTCTCAGAATGGTACTTCGGGAGATCAATCGGGCAGCTGCTACTCAATCTCCGCCTAACAAATCCTGAAGGGAAAAACGCAAGCCTACGTGCTTCGGCAATCCAGAGCATCGGAAAATCCATGCTGCTCCCTCTGGATTGTCTAATTGGATGGATCTATCGGCCATGCCGGAGATCAAGGCAGAGGCTCTTCAACAAACTGTCTAATACTATTGTCATATACCTCGGCAAACCCATGCAAACCACTAACCAAGACGAATACACGAAAGAAGCCTAGATACAAACCACCGGAAAATTACTTCAGAAATTTGTTCGATAGATTAAAGGTTCAACTTATAATTCGTTAGTCGAACTGGAAGGTTTGAGGCAGCATGGCAGAGTTCGACGTTATCGTGATTGGTTCAGGGCCGGCAGGTCTCACCGCCGCAATCTACGCCGGCCGCGCTTTGGTGAAAACCCTCGTCGTCGGCGGCAGGTTATCGGGCGGACAGCTCATGCTAACAAGCGGCGTAGAGAATTTTCCAGGTTTCTCGGAAGCAGTTCAAGGTCCCCAACTTATGCAGGAGATGAGAAAGCAGGCTGAACGGTTTGGCGCCCAAATCATCGACGATGACGTCGTATCAGTTGACTTTTCTCGCAACCCGCTCGAAGTCACGGTTGGTAGCGACGTTCATACTTCGAAATCGGTCATAATAGCGACCGGGTCTTCCGCAAAATGGCTCGGTATACCTTCAGAATCTAAGTTACGTGGACGTGGCGTTTCGAGCTGCGCAACTTGTGATGGCTACTTCTTTCGGGGTAAACGTGTTGTTGTTATCGGTGGCGGAGACACTGCGGCGGAGGAGGCTCTCCATTTGACGAAGTACGCGACTGAGGTTGTCGTCGTTCACAGGCGAGATGAGTTACGTGCCAGCAAGATAATGCAAAGCAGAGTCCTGTCCAACACGAAGATCAAGCCTGTTTGGGATTCGGTGGTCGACGAGATTCTGGGGGATAAGATGGTTGAAGGTGTGAAGGTGAGGAACCTCAAGACCGGTGAACGGTCTATTCTAGCGTGTGACGGCGTATTCGTAGCCATAGGGTTCGAGCCAAACACGAAGATATTTGCACGCCAAATCAAAATGGATGAGAAAGGGTACGTTCTCGCCGAGCACGGGACGAAGGCCTCCGTTGAAGGCGTATTCGTGGCGGGAGACGTCCATGATTACAGGTACCGGCAGGCGGTGACGGCTGCTGGTGATGGGTGCAAAGCCGCCTTGGACGCGCTCGCGTATCTCGAAGAACAGAAAGAAGTCACAGTGGCTGCACTGGAAAAGTAAAGCAATTCCGTTACGGACCGGTGCGGTTTTCAACCCGCGCCCTGAGTTGGCTTGGGACTGCGAACTGAAACCTCTGATTCGATGGTCAAACGGGGTAGCCATTCGATGCGGCGAAACTAGCTTACTCCTAGATCCGCTGGACAACGACCCTACGATTCCCAACCTATTCATCACCCACGCGCATTACGACCATTCAAAAGGATTCCAGTTTCCAATCCAAAAGAAATACTCGACTAAAGAAACCAACGAACTCTACGAAGCCGACACGCGTCGGGAGACGGGCAATTGGGAACCGATCCGGGTTGGCCGACGCCTCAGGTTAGGGGAAGTTGAAGTTGAGGCGCATGATGCGGGGCATGTGCTTGGGTCGGTTCAATATGAAATCATAACGCAAGATGAGAACGTGGTTTATGCTAGCCACATCAACTTCACCGACACACTGACCTCCAAAGCGGCTGAGGTAGCACCGTGCGACACCCTAATCCTTGAAGCGGCGTTCCCAGCCTCGTCCCAAAGCCTTCCACCCCGTGAATCAGTCATCGCCGACATCGTCAAATGGGCGTTGGAATGCGTCGGTGAGCATAGAGTCCCAACATTTGCTACGGACCCCATCGGCAACGCGCAAGAACTGGTCAAGGTTTTCAACACTTGGACCGAGCTATCCGTGATAGTCCACCCGCAAATAGCCCGAATCAACCAAGTCTACGCCAACAACGGCGTAGGGTTACAATTTGTGGATGCGGGAACTGAAGAGGCTCAGTCTCTGATGGGAGAGGCGAAGTGCGTGGTGATAATCCCCAAGCGATTCGATGCTAGTCGATATGGGGAGTTCAGGATTGCTCATGTAACTGGCTGGCCAACCGCGGCTGAGAGGGCGGCGGGCAGGGTCTTCGTTCTAAGTGAGCAAGCTGATCTAGAGCAGTTGCTTCGCTTCGTGAAAGAAGCTCGGCCGAAGACAGTTTTCACTTTTCGAGGAGGCAGCAAGCTCCTTGCGGAACTTGTCTCCAAACGGTTCGGCATGACGGGACGAGCGCTCGTAGCTGACTTACCACGCACCAAACCAACTCAACCAAAACTCGACGAAGAAAGAGTGGGGGCTTGCGAGGAGTTCATCCTGAAAATCGTTCAGACTCCAGAATTCACATACGAAAGATCCGAGCTTGTCGCCCGGGTGTTCAACGAGGGCTTCAAACTCCAAGAAGTGGAAGAAGCGTTGAATCGCTTAACCCGCAAAAATCAACTAAAATACTCTGAATTAACAGATGGATATTCGCTTTCGAGCCTGTCGCCATAGCCGATAGGAAAACCTAGAGGCCTAAACCCTTGAAGAGGAATTTCTTCTGGCAGTAGGGGCAGTATGGGCTTTCCCGAGCTATAGTCTGGCTGCAATAACCACATCTGATGTATGCTGACGCAACCTGCAACTTTCATCAAACCCTACGGTGAAAGGGATTTTCTTTTTGATATTTAACCCCTGTACTTGCAAACTTGCTCCCAAACACACAGCGCATTATTACAAGCTCCAATCAACGTAAACCAGCTCAGTTGGAAAACCTGAAATCGTCTCCTAGCCGTAGAGGGTCTTCGTGTTCTAATAATGGAGGAACTCAGTTCAAAAGAAACTGCGTACACCAAGCGGACTCCGCTCTCACGTGCACTCTTCACCCGCTCAAAGCAAGTTCAACCTGCGGGCGTCTCATATCGGAACCGGTACTTTGAACCATACCCGTTCTTCGTTAAAGAAGCCCACGGGGCAAAACTCATCGACCTAGACGGCAACGAATACACCGACTACTGGTGCACACATTTCGCCATGATCCTTGGCCATGCACACCCGATCGTCATGCAAGCAATCAAGAACCAAGCGGAACTCGGTTGGCATTTCGGGCTCGAACATGAACTAGAGGTCACGCTTGCCGAAACGATAAGCAAGCACGTGCCAAGCGCGGAAATGATCCGCTATACCAGCTCTGGAAGCGAGGCCAACTTCTTCGCAATCCGTCTGGCTAGGACATTCACGAAAAGGTACAAGGTCGCTAAGTTTGAGGGAGGGTGGCACGGCGCTTACGATCCACTCCACCTTGCCATGATGCCACCGTTCGAAAAGCCTCTCTCCGGTGGTATCTCAATAGCATCTCAATCCGACACGGTCGTAGTTCCTTACAACGATTTTGACGGATTTCTGAAACGAACGAAAGGGGAGAGGCTGGCATGCGTCATCCTCGAACCTGTCCTAGGGGCGGGGGGGATGATTCCGGCGGAGAAGGAGTTTCTCAAGGGCCTAAGGGAATACTGCGACGATACGGACGCACTGCTGATTTTCGACGAAGTGATTACCGGGTTTAGGGTAAGCCTGAGTGGCGCGCAGGGATTTTTCAACGTCAAACCGGACGTTACGGTAATGGGCAAGATAATTGGCGGCGGCCTGCCCATCGGCGCGGTCTGCGGATCGCGCGAAATAATGGAAAGAATGGACCATACAAAATACTCAGGCTCAGAATTGGCTTACCATGGTGGTACCTTTGCAGGCAACGCACTAACCCTAGCCGCGGGACTCGCCACAATCCACGTACTAGAACACACTCCCGTCTACGAGCACGTAGACAAACTCGGAGAAAAAGCACGGGCTTCACTCAACAGGGTCTTCAAGGACAACGCGTTCCCGGCTCAGGTGACGGGTATGGGTTCAGTCTTCAGCATACACACGACAGACAAGGGTCCCATAAAGGACGCCGGAAGCTACGCGAATTGTGATCACGATAGATCCAGGAGACTGTTCAGGCATATGCTTGACGACGGGATAGTGGTAGTAGTTCCGGACAGGTTGCACGGTGCAATCAGCTACGCGCACACCGATTCGGACATTGACAACCTAATTGCATCCGTAGAACGATTCGTAAAAAGCAACACATAGGCGACTCGGCTAGAAGGTTTTGAGCATAACAGATCGATCATCACTCGAGTAATCGAGCCGCGGGAAATAGGAGGCAGGTCCAGCATCGTTCTCAATCCCGGCTCCAGTCTCTTCAATTTTGGTACCGCGTTAACTATTACGGCTGGAGTCGCGCTGTCTCCTTGAACACCTCCTCGGATCGTCATATCCACCGGCGGGGTACCGTCGATGAGAACTGAGTCGTGCGGGTTTGGAGCCCCCAGATACATTCGTAGATCAAGAACGACTAATTCTTGGCCGGCGAGTATGCCCTTTGCGACTTGCCGAACCCCTGCCACTTCACCCGCCTTAACCTTGAAGTGTTTGCTCTGAACTTCTTTTTCGGCGATTACCGGTGTAATTCTCTCTTGAATTTCGCCAACCTTCCATCCCATGGCTAACGAGACGAGGCCTACCGATTCGGGCAGGCCAACATGTTTGATTGCTCCCTCGGCAACTTTCTTATCAAAATCTGCGGGAGACATTCCGGCTCCGATCTTCTTCTGAAGAGGCAACCTACGAAGTGACGCATCGACCACGCGCTCCGCCCGAATAGAGTTCACCTTCTGGCACACACCACTTAACGCCACGGCCAACGTATCTAGCAAAAAGCCAGGGTTAATCCCGGATCCAAGAACGACCGCATTCTTCTTTCTCGCAAGCTCATCCAACTCCTTCGCCATCGCGGGGTGTTTAGCGAAGGGGTAGGTGAGTTCTTCAGCCGTTGACACAATGCTTGTCCCATGCTCAAGAATTTCAATTAATTGAGGATGAATGGCCTTCATGTAAGACGAGGTTGCGTGCGTAACGACGTCCACACCCCCACCCTTCAGGGATTCCTTTGCCTTGTCAGTTACGACGATGCCCGTATTTCGAGGGTTAGCGAGAAGTTGACCAACATCCTTCCCAACCTTAGCACGGTCAATATCTACGGCGCCTACCAGTTGGACCCAAGGTCTGGATAATAGAACTTCAACGATTCCCAGTCCTATTGGTCCCAAGCCGTACTGAACGACTTTGACTTTGTTCAAGGCAACTTCACAGCGACGGGGTCTTGGTTCGGTGGCTATTGTACGTATCTTCGGATGTTCATCTGGCACGTATACAGTAAGCGCGAAACTTCTTTTAGCTTAGGAGAGGCGCAGCAAGGCAGGGTTTCGGTTTGACTGAACCGCACCGCATAACATACGACCTCCTTCCACCGCTAACCTATCTAGTAATGTACGCGGTTCTCTCAGGCTTTGCATTAGCATTTCTGTACGGTTTCTACCGACGAGTTCGCATTTACTTCAAAGGTTGCCCAGCACCGAAACTCGATCACGTCCCGGAACGCATTCTCAGGACGATCACGAACGTCTTTGCTCAACGGAAAGTCGCAAAGAAACGATATCCAGGCTTAATGCACGTGCTGATTTACAGTGGCATCATCGTTCTCTTGATCGGAACCACTCTTGTGATGATAGACAGTGATCTCTGGGTTCCACTTTTCCACAAACAAATCCTCGTAGGCTACTTTTATCTCACGTTCGAAACTTTCCTAGACGCGTTCGGAATCGTCGCGATAATTGGGCTTCTTATCGCCATCTTCAGGCGTGTCGTCTCTAGACCCCCTAACCTTCCCACGTCGCGAGATGACTTGTTCATCTATTCCACTCTAATCGTGATCCTACTCACGGGCTATCTGATGGAGGGAATTCGGCTCGCCGTTGACAAACCCGCTTGGGCTCCATGGTCCTTCATAGGCTACCGAGTTGCCCTCTTCCTAACAAGCCGCGGCCTAGTTGGGCCGTCGATTGTTCTATTCTATCAGGGTTTGTGGTGGTTCCATGCCCTCCTCGCATTCACCGCGGTCGCCAGCATACCGTATACAAAACTCTTCCACATCTTCACCTCCCCACTCAACGCACTCTTCATCCACCTACGGCCCAAAGGCCAACTCAGCAGTCCCTTCGACCTGAGGCAGGTTCTGGTATCGGGAAGTTTCGATGTGAAAGTGGGCGCCTCAGCGATCACAGATTTCTCCTGGCAGCAAAGGTTGTCGTTTGATTCGTGCACTCAATGTGGCCGGTGCACAAACGCATGCCCCGCAACCGCCGCGGGAACACTCCTCTCCCCCATGCATCTCATACTCAAACTCAGAAACGTGATGCTGACCCAGAGCACACTTGACGGAGGGAACCCAAGCCCAATCATGCCGGGCATCGTGAACCCCGAGGAACTCTGGGCGTGTACCACCTGCCGAGCATGCGTGAACGAATGCCCAGTCCTCATCGACCACATAGACGCAATCGTCGACATGAGAAGACATTTGGTTGGCGAAGGAAAGCTGGATCGACCCAAGAGGGACCTGTTAACGAATCTGGGCAATTCCGCAAACCCCTACGGGTTGCCGCAATCGGACCGCATGAAATGGGCGGAAGGGTTGGGCGTGAAAACGGCGAAGGAGCAGCCTGAGTTTGACGTACTCTACTGGGTCGGGTGTTCAGGTTCGTACGACCCACGAAATCAATCAGTATCGCGGGCAATGGTTAAGATTCTTCACGCCGCGAAGGTCCGTTTCGTTATACTGGGAACTGAGGAGAAATGCAACTGCGAGTCTGCGAGGCGGTTAGGAGAGGAAGGGCGATTTCAACAGAGCGCGATAGAGTTAGCTGAAATCTTCAAGAAGTATAACGTAAAAACCGTTCTAACACAATGCCCACACTGTTTTAACACATTCAAGAACGAATACCCCGAATTCGGAACGACCTTCACCGTCATACACCACTCACAATTCATAGAACAGCTCATCAAGTCAGGGATGTTAAAGCTCAAACCTGAAGCCAAGCGAACAATTACGTTCCACGATCCCTGCTACCTAGGCCGATACAATGGAGTCTTCGATTCCCCAAGAGAAGTAATCTCTTCATTGGCACCCACAGCAATGGTCGAGATGAAACGGTCTAGGGAGGGAAGTTTCTGTTGCGGGGCGGGTGGCGCAAACTTCTGGTATAAAGTTGAACAGAAGAAGAAAGTGGGAGCGATCCGTTTCGAGGAAGCGCAGGAAACGCAAGCAAACGTCCTAGCCACTGCTTGCCCTTTTTGCACATCCATGCTTGAAGATGCATCAGTTGCGGCGGGGGCCAAGGAGTCCACTACAGTGCGTGACATCGCCGAACTCGTAGCTGAACAAATCTCGGCTGCATAACGTATTAATTCAATGACGCGTTGAGGCAGCCCACCTCTTCGTGATCGGCGATGGTAAACATCATAGTCCTCATGAAACAAGTCCTTCAAACAGCCGACCTCAAAGTCGACCGTAGCACCAAAACCATAATCACCCAAGGCGTGCCACGAGTCATCAGCGAGGTCGACAAGAACGCCCTCGAAGAGGCCGTGAGGATTAAAGAGAAACATGGCGGAAAGATCATCGCGATAACCCTCGGCCCACCCGAAGCAAAGGAGGCGCTAAGAGAGGCGCTGGCGATGGGGGCGGACGAGGCATGCTTGCTCACAGACCCGCTCTTTGAGGGTTCAGATGCTCACGCAACTGCCAATGTCCTGGCGGCTGCGGTCACCAAGATTCTTGAATACGATCTGGTCCTCTGCGGAGCATATTCAGAGGATTTGTACGCTTTCCAAGTTGGGCCACGACTCGCGGAGATGTGCAATTTGCCACAGCTAACGTATGCCGCCAAACTGACCTTGGAGGGCGACCGTGTCATCGTGGAGAGGGATCTTGAGAATGAGAGGCAGGTTGTGGAAGCCAAACTGCCATGTTTGGTTAGTGTAGTTAGGGAGATCAATGAACCTCGGCTTCCAACCCTGATGGCAATTATGGCGGCATCGAAGAAGCCAACAAACGTCTGGGCCTCAACCGACCTTGCGTTGGGGCCAGAAGAACTCGGCTTCGACGGGTCGCTGATTGATATCGCCCGAAGCTCGGTCACAGTCGGAGAAAGAAGACGGATCGTACTCCAAGGTGACGCACGAGAAATAGCGCCAAAGATTGCCAAGGCCTTAGTCCAGGAAGGAGTTCTGAAGGCGGCCTGAGTATGGCACAAGAAAACAAAGGAGTCTGGGTATTCTCCGAAACTCCACAACTGACGTTGGAGTTGCTTGGCAAAGCCAGGGGTCTGGCTGACAGTCTTAGCAGTGAAGTGGTCGCAATTACTTCGACAGAGGATGGAAACAAATTAATCCAAAGCGGCGCTGACAAGGTCTTAACATTAACCAACCCGGCGTTGGGTTCGTTTCAAGTCGACACCTACACCGACGCCTTCGAAAATCTCATAACCGAACGGAAACCCGACATTCTTCTAATCGGAGCGACTCGAAACGGGTTAGAGTTCACGCCGCGCCTAGCCGAACGCCTAAAGACAGGTTGCGTAACCGAAGCAACCAAACTTGAACTCGACGCGGAGAAGAAGTATTTACTAATGGACAGGGTTACGTGGGGCGGCAATTTGGTTGAGACTCACATTTCAAAAACTAAACCACAAATCGCAACCGTCGCCAAAGGACTCTTTTCCCCCATTCCTCCAGACGCGACGCGAAAGGGAGAGGTAATCAAGGTTGAACCGAAATTCAAACCCCCAAGCACAAAGATAGTTGAAACGAAACCGAAACCTGTGAAAGGCGTGAAGCTTGGGGGACGCGCCAGTCATCGTTTCATTCGGGCGCGGCGTTCGGAAGAAGGAGGACATAGCGTTAGTCGAAGAGCTCGCCAAAACTGTCGGCGGTGTGGTCGCCTGCTCCAGGCCCATCGCGGAAGATCTACGTTGGTTGCCGGAGGACCAGTACGTTGGTCTCTCAGGTCAGAAGGTAAGCCCCAAAGTGTACTTAGCCCTTGGAATTTCAGGACAAATTCAGCACTTAACCGGAATTAGAAACAGCAGGGTGATAGTCGCCGTGAACAACGACCCGAAGGCACCAATATTCGAATTCAGCGACTACAATGTCATAGCCGACCTATACGAATTCGTGCCCGCCTTCATGGAAGCTGTTAAGCAGTTAGGAAAGACCTGATTCTACCACGGCCTCTCCACCGGATAAGCACTCTTCTTTCGCGGTGGGATTAACCCGAGGCATGTTCCCTTGTGGTACGAGATCATAGAAACACTATGAATCTTGAACTTTCTTTGAATGTCACGATAGAGTGCACCCATTATAATCATCCTGTCAAGCTGTTTTCGTTCCTTAAGCTTGCAGAGCTTACAGGGAAACTCTACCACTGCTCCAAATGATTCTCTAGTTGTAGCAGGTGAGCCACCCAAGGATGACTTCAGAATCTACAACTATTAACATTAACTGCAAATCTCCCGCGCTTATGAGGAGGATTTGCACGATTCGCTAAGTATGAATCAATGATGGGAATGAGAGGATAGATGCCGATAGAAGAGTAATGAATAGTCGGGGGTCGCGTGCTAGCGATAGTAGTGTCCGACCTTGGAAGTCGATGTCGTTTGTCGTATTGAGAATCTGATCGGCACCTAATTCTTGGGCTATATTGAAAATTCGGTCAAGATTACGATCAGGAAGGCGGTAGAGAAGTCGTCTTAGCCAAGACATGGCACGCAAGTCGAAGCCGAACATCCTCCTCCAACGGATTTCATACTCTTCCAGACGCGACGCTGAAAACTCCAAGTCAAGTACGGCTTTTGCGGCGGTTTCGCCCGCGATTTGGCCGCAGGCTAGGCCAAATACTATCCCGCCTCCGGTTGTTGGTTTGACCTGCGAAGCTGCGTCTCCAACCGCGAGAATATTGTCCGTGTATGTCCGGTTAACCGCTCCTCCTACGGGAATGGGGTGGTAGCTTGGCGCGGTCATCTGTTTCGAGTGCTTCAGCTTAGTTGAAACTGTAGGGTGTTTACCGATGAATCGTTCAAAGCATTCGCGAACGTTTGCTCGAGCGCCTGCGGCAATGCCGACCTTTGCAGTCCCGTCCCGGCGAGGGATTATCCACCCAAAGAAACCCGGCGCAAACCCCTGGCCGAAGTATACTTCGACGAAGTCTTCATCAACGTCTACGAGGTTTTCCACGCTAACCTGGGCGGAGTTAACTACAATGCCTCTTCCAAGTTTTGAAAGGCCGGCATATCTAGAGACGGCCGCTCCGGCTCCGCTTGCGTCGATAAGCACCTTGCAAGAAGGTTCCCGCTCTTTGTTGCCACTAACTTTCAATTGGATTTCCCCGTTGTCCATGCGCTTGTAGCTTTCAACGCGAGAATTCATGTGCAGTGCGACACCGCTCTTTTCCGCTAACTCGGCGAGGTATTGGTCGTAGGCTGCCCGGTTGAGAACCCACGTTACAGGTTTCGAACGCTGGAGCGTAAGAGGGGTACCTCCAGGCGAGTTCAGGACCGCTCCTCTGATCCGATTCTCGATTATCCGCTCCGGGATTTCAGGGCTGAAATGTTTGAAGGCCGGAATTCCAACGTGCCCCGAGCAGTGGGAGGGTTTTCCAACCTGCGAATGTTCCTCGAATAATGAGACGGATACATTCTTCTGGGCAACTGCCAGCGCTGCGGTGGCGCCGCTTACTCCGCATCCAACGACGATAACATCAGCTGACAGATTGGGCATGGGGTTTCTCGACTATGCAATTTGGGGCGCGTGTAGCGTCCGCGACGTGGGGGATGGGGCGTCTTCTATCTAATGTTTCGTTCTTCGGCAATCTCCACGCGGCGTTTGCCTTTCATCTGGCGTGAAACTCTTACTAGGCCGTTGACTTCCAACTTCAACAGTATTCGGTTCAATTCGCGAAAGCTAAGGTCTTCCTTGCCGCTTCGGATTTCACGGAGCAGTTCATCGTCGGTTAATGGCCCCTTTCGTCCTATGACATCTAGTACGAAAAGGTGGAGGGGTCGTGGTCCCCACACTTTCTCCAATCGAGTTGACTCCGTGAACACTTGACTATGCTACTGGGGTTGGGGCGGTCGCTCTTTCCCTTCTGAGTCGTTTTGAGAATTTCTGGTAGAAAGTGTCGTCCTCCGTCGCTATGCTTGGGCCGACTCTCTCCATGGCTATGTTGAAGTCTCGCCTTGAAACTTCGGTCGAGTTGATATCTTCCCGTAGGGCGGTTATGGCTGCTTCTCTGCAGACGGATTCGATGTCGGCGCCCGAATATCCTTGAGCCTTTCGGGCCAAATCCTCCAGTTCGACGTCGGCCGAAAGTGGCATGCCGGTTGAGTGTATTTTGAAGATTTCTTTCAACGAGTCCAGGTCTGGGGATGGTACGTAGATTAGTCTGTCAAACCTGCCCGGCCTCAGAACGGCGGGGTCGAGCATATCGGGCCGGTTCGTTGCCGCTATGACGAGGACGTTTTGAAGGCTTTCAATTCCGTCAATCTCTGTAAGGAGTTGGCTGATCACGCGTTCGCTCGCACCCGAGTCAGCGTAACCCAGGCCTCGTCTTGGCACAATAGCGTCAAGTTCGTCGAAGAAGATAATCGCGGGGGCTGCGGTTCTTCCTTTTCTGAATACTTCACGGATGGCTTTCTCAGATTCTCCAACCCATTTGGAGAATATTTCCGGTCCTTTTATCGAGATGAAGTTGGCTTCGCTCTCGGTCGCAACTGCTCTTGCCAGAAGTGTCTTCCCGCATCCGGGTGGTCCGTATAGTAGCACTCCCCGGGGTGGTTTGATGCCCATCTTCGTGAAGACCTCCGGTTTCTTCAGAGGCCATTCAACCGACTCCATGAGCTCCTGCTTTACTTGTTTCAGGCCGCCGACTTCATCCCAATGGACTTGCGGAACCTCCACGTAGACCTCTCGCATTGCGGTCGGGGTGATTTCGCGGTATGCGGAGAGGAAGTCGTCCATCTTGACGACCATCTTCTCTAACATTTCGGGCGGGATTCTTTCTTCTTCTAGATTGATTTCAGGGATGTACCTTCTCAGCGCTTTCATAGCAGCTTCTCGACATAGAGAGGCGGTGTCGGCTCCGGTGTAACCGTGAGTTACCTCGGACAATCGTTTCAGATCCATGTCCTCGGCGAGCGGCATGTTCCTGGTGTGAATCTGAAGGACCTCGAATCGTCCGGCTTTGTCTGGGACGCCGATCTCTACTTCTCTGTCAAACCTGCCGGGCCTTCGAAGGGCGGGGTCGATTGCGTTTGGCCTGTTTGTGGCTCCGATGACTATGATGTTTCCTCTTGAACCCATTCCGTCCATAAGCGAGAGCAGTTGGGCCACGACTCGGCGTTCAACTTCACCGGTTACCTCTTCACGTTTGGGTGCGATGGCGTCCATTTCGTCGATGAATATGATGCTCGGAGAGGTTTCCTGGGCTTTCTGAAATATCTCACGTAGCCTAGCTTCTGATTCGCCGTAGAATTTTGACATTATCTCCGGTCCGGAGATGACGTAAAAGTTTGCGTCGGATTCATTAGCGACTGCTTTAGCGAGCAGGGTCTTACCGCATCCTGGAGGCCCGTATAGGAATACTCCCCTCGGGGGTTCGATGCCTAACCGTTGAAAGAGTTCGGGGTGCCTTAATGGCAATTCAACCATTTCACGAATCCGTTGAATCTCTTCGTGGAGTCCTCCGATATCCTCGTAGGTTACGATTGGGATGCCTTTCTTTTCGGGTGTCGGTTCACTGAGCACTTGAACGTGCGCCGTTTCGTTTATTTTAACGGGTCCGTGCGGTCGGGTTCGCGTAACGATTAATGGGACTGCGCTTCCAAAAATCGAGAGTAGTGTCATGTCTCCTTCGATGAATGGCATATCCATGAATCTTCGTTTGACGAAGCTGACGAACTCCTCATCTACACTTAGTCGAACGTCTGTGGGGGCGAAAACTATCGCTTGGGCGTCCTTTACTTCGGCTTTCCTCACGCTTACGAATTCGTTAAGGGCTACTCCCGCGTTTCTGCGGATGAGCCCATCCATTCTTATGATCTCTTGGCCTTGGTCCTCAGCGTACGCGGGCCAGGCTACGGCGACGGTCATCTTCTTGCCGTGTATCTCGACGAAGTCACCCGCAGTTATACCAAGCTTCTGCATCGTATCGTTATCTATTCTGACTTTTCCGTGTCCAACGTCTCGTTGCCTAGCATCAGCAACTCTAAGGGAGGATTCGCGACTACTCATGGTTCAATCTCTCTCGAATGGTGATTTCGTGTTGAGATGTTTTGACGGTCAATCGTGCTATTAAAGTTCCTTTCGGATTCCGTGCCCTTAATTCGCATACGTTCTACCTCCAGAACATCGCCTTCAGCTACTGCCATGCCTCTGTCCGCTCAAATTCTGTTACTGTAGGTAACATTACCGGATATAAATGTTACCGAACGTAACTAAACTCGACCCATCCTCAAGACTTCGATCTGACTTACCTGATCTACGCCGCGAATGGCTTCCTCGACACTGTCCATTTGACCGGCTGCGTCTTCAGGCAGGACGATGTGGGCTATGATGGCAACTAGGCCAAACGCGACTGGTTCTTCGTCAAATCGCGCCACCGTTGAACCGGCCGGAAGAGAGGATTGTATTCTGGATTTCAGAGCGTTCAGGTCTATGTTCGCGTCGTTCGGGAAAATCTTGATTGACGCGAGAACTCTCGCCAAAACGATTCAACTCAGCTGATTTCAAGGCCCTGTGTAGCCACATTTCAAGCATCGATATGGCCGGCCGAACATTCTACACTTCTCACAGCGCCAAATCATTACTTCCCCGCAGCTTGGGCATGGAAACTTCACCGCTCCCTCGCCAGGGAGGATAGTTCGCGCGCACCAGGTACAGGTGGGCATACGGATGACTTTCTCAGTTGTCGTTGTACTCATCGTATGCTCCTCGCGGGTTCTCACAGCCACGACTCTGCAGGTTATAAATTGATTGCTGGCCATTCACTAGCAACGTTTCCTTAGGCTGATCAATGTGGACCGGCAAATTCAAACAGTGGGTTGCAAACCTTACTCGAACTACTCGCTAGAGTGGTGGGGAAGTAGCTTTGGTTAAGATAGACTCTATCTGCGATCTAGACAGGTTCAGACGATTCATGATAATGAGCACCTGCCAATCTTACATCCCACCCGAACTCGATGAAGATGAGACCGTCTACCCCGAACGATCCTCAGATAACGGAACAATGTATGTTGAAGCTGAGGATAAGGAGACCGTCCACCAAGCACGCGACCTTAGGTTCGCTAGGGTTTCGAATGTTCTTGGAATAATATACAACTCGAAAAGTGGCCGAACTCAACTGAAGTGGCGCCACATGAAAGGCAGGATAGGAAGGTTAAGTGGCGAAGCCAGTCCGAACACGCTGGTCAATCTGTTCGCATCGGAAGCGCTGCCCGAATCCTATGCCATCGCAGGCCGCGAAACGCGTATCTGAAGTTAGGCAGCAGGATGAGAAGCCGCCCGATTCGATAAATGAGGCCTTCGCCGACACGTAATATTATGCCGCACCGCTGTTCCACACCATTCCAGCGTTCTTCGGGGTTTGCGTCTTTAGAGTCTAAACCTGTAATCTAGCTCAGTCGGGGCGTATTTGGTTGGCGTAGATTTGATTATGCGCCTTGAATCGGAAGCCCGCAGGGAAGGCTTGTTGGAGCAACGCTACACGCACGGCAATTGGAGAATAATCAAAATCTACGTAAAGGGCGAGCTTCGCGAGATAATCGTGAACCACAGAGAAGACTACTCAAACAACTAAAGCCGTCTCGCCGTTAGTCGCCTGCATCAGACAAGTTTTGTAATGACGGCCACCAACCTGAACTCGAAGGCGAGAGCGAGTTTGGGCGTTGACCTTGCCGATATCATACCAGAACAGGTGATCACCCTCGATAGCCTGTCGAATAGAACTCTGGCGGTGGACGCTTACAACGCGCTCTATCAGTTCCTAGCGATAATTAGGCAACCCGACGGTACCCCCCTCAAAGATAGACGCGGGAGAGTAACAAGTCACCTGAGCGGACTACTGTATAGAACGGCAAACCTTGCGGAGAGGGGAGTCAAACTTGCGTTTGTTTTCGATGGCAAACCGCCTGAAATGAAGGATATGGAGATTCGTAGGCGACGCCGAGTCAAAGAAGAAGCGAAGATTCACTACGAAACGGCCATCAGGGAAGGAAAGCTTGAGGAAGCTCGAGTGTACGCGCAGGCTACCTCATCATTGAAAGATTTGATGGTGGAAGATGCGAAGACGCTTCTCGACGCTCTCGGTGTTGCGTGGGTCCAAGCACCATCGGAAGGCGAGGCCCAGGCCGCTTTCATAGCTGCTCGAGGGGATGTTTGGGGTGTGGCTTCACAGGACCATGACTCATTGCTGTTCGGCGCGCCGAGGATGCTAAAG
Source organism: Candidatus Bathyarchaeota archaeon (assembly GCA_963733055.1). Classification (GTDB taxonomy): domain Archaea; phylum Thermoproteota; class Bathyarchaeia; order 40CM-2-53-6; family 40CM-2-53-6; genus FEN-987. Next base: position 381,049 of record CAVTBR010000001.1, on the reverse strand, counting down.
AACCTCGCAATCACCGGCCGCAGAAAATTGCCCCGACGAGACGCGTACGTGGAAGTTGAACCAAAGATCATTGATTTGTCGCGGGTGCTTGACGCGTTATCGTTGAGTAGGGAGCAATTGATTGATGTTGGGATATTGATCGGGACGGATTTCAACCCCGACGGGGTTAAGGGTATAGGCCCGAAGACCGCCGTGAAACTGATCCGCGAACACGGTAACATTGAGAAGCTCAGGGATAGTGATCCCGAGATAGCGCTTCCGGCCGATACGGATAGCATCCGAAAGATCTTCCTAGACCCACCTGTGACACCCAACTACTCGCTCAACTGGTCTCCGCCGGATGAGCAGAAGGTAGTTGACTTTCTCTGCGGAGAACGTGACTTCTCCGAGGAACGAGTCCGGAAGGCGGTCTCAAAGATGCTCGCTCCGAAACTTTCATCTGACAAGAAGAGTACGCTCGAATCCTACTTCTAACCAGCACTGGTGGTGGGTACTCTTCGTTGGATTTAACGATGCAGAGTCGAATTCACCAATTTGGGTGACTGGCTAGTGCCATCCATGTTTTCCTCTCATGGGCACAAACGCCACACCCCCAAGATTCTCGTGCGTTAAGCGTCCGTCAGGGTTCTTTCTCACTCGGAAGAGTTCTTGGTAGAATTGGGCTCCGCCAACTGGGATGATCAGAGAGCCGCCCGAGTTGAGTTGAAGTGTTAATTCGGTTGGTATCTCAGGGGCGGCACTTGTAACGATGATCAAATCGAATGTTTCTTTGACGTCGTTAAGGCCGTCGGATGCATCTGCCGCTATGAAACTGACTCTTTCAGAATATCCCAGCCGTTCCACGTTCATTTTGCCAAACGCTGCCAATTGTTCTATTATCTCAGCCGACCACACGTGTCCCCAGGCCTCCTTTGGTTGTTCTAGGGGTGCGACGACTTCCGCGTATACGCAGCTCATGTAGCCGCAGCCTCCTCCCACCTCGAGCACTCGCTGGCCCAACTTCATTTCACCGTACTCACAGAACATCGCAGTCATGTGAAGCGCGCTCGTCGTCTGCCCATAACCAATCGGTATCGGCGAGTCGATGTAAGCGTACGACCTGGCTTCGGGGGGTAGGAACTCTTCGCGGGGTACTTTCTCCATCGCCCGAATTATGTTCGGATCTTTGAGCAGCCCTTCATCCTTGAGTTCGGCGACGGCTTGCCTTCTTAATTCCGCGAAGTCCTTCAATTTCCACCTGAACCCTACGCTGGAGACGGGCCAATAAACGTTCAAAAGACCATTACTAACCTGAGGGTGCTGATTATCGGATTGCAATTCGTCGAAGAACTCTACGCCCGAGGTCACCCGAACGTGTTAGGAACGCATAGAATGACCTTCGAGATCACGCGAGATGTTGAGTTGTCGAGACGCGGGGACTGCGTTATCGCCGTAGATGCTACCAAGGGACCGCGACAATTGTCCCTTGACTTCAAGAAAGCGTGTATGCGACAAGGGTCTAGAATCACCATGAAGCTTGAGGTTGCGGGGCTGTTTGAGGCCATCTGCGGAGAGGGAAGTCCGGAGCTTAATTTCACCCATCAAACCGAAATGGTTGGGAGGAAGTCCTCGTACCCCTCCGATAGAACGATAATGATCAGGGCCGATAAAGCCGCGTGCGACCTTGATAGGCGGTTGATAGACGCCTTGAAGTCTCCAAACGCCAAACTAACCATCCATATTATCGCCGAGATCTAGTTTAAGCAACGGCAGCATCAAGCGCAAACTGAACTCTTCCCGGAGCAATCTCCCTGATCTGCTTACAAAAATCAAAAGACTTCACTTCCCTGTTCTCCGCCGCGACAGTAGATTTGAATGACTCTTTGATCACGTCAACGCTGGTATCCCTCTGAGCAAACTTATAGAAATGTATCAACCCGCCCTCCTTTCTCAAGATTCGAAGCGCAGCATCGATGTAATTCTCTGCCTCAGAAGGCAGGTTCATGATTACCCTGCTAGCGATACCATGCAATTCGGATTCTGAAAGTCTTCTTACGTCTCCTAGCAGCGGTGTTACCCGGTCAGCGATGCCATTTGTGAAGATATTCTCCTTGAGATATTTGACTGCTGAAGGGTTGATGTCAACGGAGTGCACTCTCGAACTCGGGTGCAGTTTGGCGATTAGAATTGAGTATGGGCCGACTCCCGCGAACATGTCCACAACATCTTCATTCTCCTTGATCTGATCCGCGACCCGAAGTCTTTCGTGAGAGAGCCTCGGGTTGAAATACACCGAAGACACGTCGAGGTGGTAGTTACATGAGAACTCTCGATGAACCGTTTCCATACCGCCAGATCCCACCAACGTTTGCAGGTCCCGCGTTCGAAACGTCCCAGTCACTTCCCCCGATTTTCTGGCAACTAACCGAACGTGCGGGCTGATCTGAAGGATCCCATTGCTGACCTCCGTCGCGTAGGCTCCTAGCTCGGGGGCCAGATCGATTATGGCTATATCGCCGATAACGTCGAACGAACGCGGTAGTACTGAAATTAGGTTATTCGGAACCCGGCCAGCTACCGCTTCCTGAAGACTCTTTGGCCGGGAGACTTTGCGTTCAAAGGCCACTGGCTGGATTTGAAATGTACCCAGTTCTCTTCTCAAAGTGTCACATTGTTGATCTGATGGTTTGCCAGCTAGAGGTATCATGATCATTGTCTGATTTTTCCGAAGTTCATATCCTTCGAGTCTTAGCCCCATGTCCTTCAGGATAGTGAGGGTTCTCTGGGTTTTTTCCATAGGCAAGATGAGTCCATGGAGCGCATTCAATCTCTCATTCATTCCATCGTCACCATCTGTCCTCGAATGCTGAAACCTAAATACTCAAATGGTGTTCTAATCACAACGCGGACGGGATTTTAGGTTTGGTGCAGTGGAAGCGAAGGGAAGAAGTGGTTGGCAAAGAGGTAATCGATGCCGATGCCAAGAAACTAGGAGTGACCAAGGATCTCGCTTGGTCTGACGATGGAAGAATGGCGTTGGTGATAGAATATGGAGATGAAGAGGAGTCCTTCCTGTCATTCGACGAAATCGAAAGAATCGGCGATGTTGTCTTTGTTAAAGCCAAATCGGCATTAACCGCGGCGCCCTCGATAATTTGTCCCGTCTGCAAACACAAGAATCTCTTGGAAGCAAAGTTTTGCGCGAAGTGCGGTCGTACGCTGGAAGTAAAGGAAAAGAAGCGCACGTAGGCGCAAATGGCTTAGATTCTAGCATTTTGGGTGGATCGAAGAAGAGATGAGGCTTGACATCGTTTGTGTCAGGATAGTATGCTTCAAGCTCGATAGCTGACATGGTTTGCTGTATAATTAGCTAAAACCGCTTTTATTCCGAACGTAGGATGCCCTGAGAGTGCGCTAGATGTCGTTATTCAAGTCTAGAATGCTGCGTAGTAGGAGCCTCAGCCTAGTCGTCCTCATCACGGGCTTGATTATACTATCAACAATTACTTCCACGGTGATGGCTCCAGCAGCGGCCGAATCACCCTCCAACCTACACGTCGACGCTCCAAGCCCAATTCAGAAATTCGCACTCAATGAATGGACCATCCCTACATCCGCCTCTCAACCATACGGTATAGCCACTGATACGAATCGCAGAGTATGGTTCACGGAATACGCGACAAACAAGTTTGCTAGATTTGATCCCACAAACAACAACTTCACCGAATGGAACATCACAACGGCAAACAGCCAACCGCGCAACGTATTCGTAAAATTAGTCACGACTCCTAACGCCTCCGTAACCCAAGTTTTCTTCACCGAGTATGCCTCGAACAAGATTGCCCGATTCGACACCTCCACGAGCAACCTCACCGAATGGACTCTTCCTGCAGGAAGCAACCCCCTAGGAATCTACGTGGACGATAACAACGACGTATGGTTCACAGAGGCCGGACGAGACATCATAGGGCGCCTCACCCCGAGTAACAGCCATCTAACAGAATGGACTCTGCCAGGAGCTACTTCGACTCCTGGATCGCCGTCATTACAACCATGGGGAATATACGTTCAACTTGTAACCCGGCCGTCGTACAACAATCGTTTTGTCTGGTTCACAGAGAACCTCGGCAACAAGATAGGTCGATTAGAGGTCACAAGCAATACTCTGACTCTCTGGGATCTAGGTACTCTGACGGGCTTTGGATTATATCAACCCACTGATCTCGTTATGGGAGTATTTCAAACTCTACCAGTTGCAATATTCACGAACACGAACAACATAATCTCTGTTCTTGGGAACGATACCGGCGGAGGATCTCTTTACCAACAAACAGTTCTGCCTACGCTCGCTTCCGGTCCCATGGGTATAACGTATGATTCCCCCCGCAACGCGGCCTGGTTCGCTGAGAACAATGTTGCAAACATAGCCAACCTGAACACCACCCTTGCGCTCGCCGGACAACTATTCACCCCCACGTATTGCACCATCCCTCCATTGTCAGGATCCCCTTGCTCCGCCCCTTCGACGACGGCGACGAGCAATGCTACCAGCACGATTAATCGAGTCGCTGGAGTCTCCAAAATCCAAAATCCGGCTTCAACTACAGTCAACATTCACCAGGGTCCCATCAACGGCGTCACAGAGTACAGTCTTCCCACGAACACTTCTAGGCCATCTCATGTCGCCGTGGATACACAAGGAAATGTTTGGTTCACGGAGAACAATGTGACGGCTAACAGGATCGGTCGTTTTAGTATTCAATACCTCTTTCGAATCACCACAACTCCAAGCCTGCAAACCATAAACCCTGGACAGTCTACAACATTCGCGTTGAACGTAACGCTCTTGAGCGGCTACCCGCAGTCACTTCAACTCAGCCTCCTTAACACCCCGACAGGCGTCACCGCAGTTTTCAATCCGCAGTCACAGAATCCGCCATTCACCTCAACACTCACATTCACGACCACAAACTCAACTCCTACCGGGACTTTTCCGATGACCGTTCAAGCGAGCAGCGGGGGCCAAGTGCAAGCAGCCATCATCACGCTGAAGATTCAAACAGTTGTGCCGCCGTCATTTGATTTTAGTGTCGGTGTTACGGGGCCAACGACCGCGACCGTGACCCAGGGAGGGTCAGCATCGTTCGGACTCACGGTCACGCTACTCAGCGGGAGCCCTCAGATCGTGAATCTAACTGCATCTGGTTTTCCGTCTGGTGTTAGTTACTCCTTCACCAACCCGGGAGGAACTCCATTATTCACGTCAACGATCAACGTGTTTACGACTGTGAACACGCCAGGGGGAACTTACCCAATCACAATCACTGGAACGACAGGCGCGGGGCTTACTCACACCGCGACCCCGACGCCAGTCTTGACAATAAGTGAACTTCCGCGTGACTTCAACCTCTCCTCGCCCGTTACAGAAATTGTTCTCGTGCAGAGTTCGAGAACCGCTACGACCATAACTCTGCAGTCGACTGGTTACTTCAACGGGAACGTTACGCTGGGCGGCACATTCTCGCCGTCCTCCGGGCTTGCTGTTACCTTCACGCCCTCGGCCGTCTTCCTACAGCCGAATGGCGGTATCGCCCAGGACTCCATGGTGATAACCGCGCCCAAGAGTACGGTAGGCACTTACCAGCTTACGGTAACGGGTACAAGCTCCACCCCCTCACGTACGCACTCATTAACGATCACAGTCCGCGTTTCTCCATGCCTCATCGCAACCGCTACCTATGGATCAGAACTTGCACCGCAAGTACAGTTCCTCAGAGACTTCCGCGACCAGCAAATCATGAACACATTCGCGGGATCCAACTTCATGACCGCCTTCAACGCCTGGTACTATTCTTTCAGCCCGTCCGTAGCCGGATATGAGTCTACAAGCCCAAGTTCACGGGGTCTAGCGAGAACGGTACTCTATCCACTGATTGGAATATTGCAAATCTCCTCATCCACGTTCAGGCTATTCGGTCCCGTGCCAGAATTCGCAGCCCTAGTCACTGGTTTGTTAGCTGGTTCCCTAATCGGTCTCGCGTACTTCGCATTTCCCGCTTTCTGTACACTCTGGCTCCTAAGACGTAGACTCAGCACAGAAGCGAAGAGCAGACTGACGAGAGTAATCGCGCTCGGGTTTGACATACTGCTTGCGGCCTTCTTAGTTTCCGAAGCCTTTGCGTTGCCCGTTTCTATGATGGTTTCCAGCGCAGGCCTGGTGCTTGCGGCCCTAGTGACAGGAAGCCTCTTACCCGCTCTCGCAGCCATGGAATACATTAAGCGGAGAGCCTAGACGTTCGCACCATTCACGTGCAGCTACTTTACAAACAGTGAACAACAACAGGCCGCATGAGGAATGCCACGACCGTGATCGTCCTGGTTGGAATCCTGTAACCCCACGACTCCCTTTCATCAAATCAAGATGACATGTTTCTCAGTTGCGAGAGTTGTTTTCTGGTTGAGAATTGGATAAAGCCATGACGCTCTTGATTGGACGTGTTTAATGGGAAGACGCGGTTTTGAAAAGTGTGGGGGATAGATTGCCTTGACGGCGGAAAGGTTTGATTCGGAGGGCATATGGGTGCCTATAATTTCGGACGTACTGGGACGGGAGATTGAAAGAGGAAAGCTACTGATAGGATTCTACGACCCGGCGGCTCATTGGCTTTCCTTCATCGTGACCTTGGCATCTTCGCTTCTCCAAAAGGGATACGAGGTTAACATCACAACAACCAACACTCCTCCTACCGAGATAAGAAGAGTCATGAGTTTAGCCGTTCCCAATTTGAAAGAAACCGAAGTAGCTAACAGGTTTAGCATAAGTGACATTTACACGTGGCAGATCGGACGCAAATCTGACGAGGCCGATACAGCTGATTCGCTGTCGCTGGCAAAGGCGAGCATAGACTTTGGGACGACATGGCTGAGAAAAAGCATGCCGCATTATGACTTCGTCGTTACGGATAATTTCTCGCCGTTCCTAAGATATAACGAAGAACGCGTCTTCACACAATGGTTGGATAAGATTGTACCCCACATTCGAGAAATGAAAGGCGTCAGGCTCTGGTCCTTCAACAAGCGCGTTCACAACGATTCCCTATACGCAGTCCTGGAATCGTTGGCGGATGGGATCATAGAGCTAGAGTACAGAGAGAAGTCGGACGTGTTGGAGCATGTCCTACGCGTCAAGAGTATGAAAGGAAACCCGCATCCAACTGACTGGAGAAAACTGAGAGTTAACTCAAAAGGATTGATGGAACTTCTAACATAGTCCAAACGCCAGTCAGCTCTCGTGTGAGCACCGCGGGCGTACGAATTCGAACCGTTAACCTAGTGTGTGTGCGCGCACCATTCATGGCGGCGACTTTCTTGCCTCTTGAAGCACACGAGCTGATACTTCGCGTACCGGAAGAGAGAGTGTCCGCGCGATTGAATCCAAATCATCGAACTCGGGTTTCATGCCAAGAATCTCTCCGGACTTGTCTCTTGCGATCTTGATTCGCACACTGAACGTCTTATCCTCGAACGGTACTTTGATGGTTACTGTTTCCCTCTCTAGTATGAGTCGATTCCATTGCTGATGCCTGACCCCGAGCGTACCAGTTTCCGCCATGACGATCTCAGTGATCTTCTGCAAATCGTTCGGCACACAGAGTGCGTGTAATACGTACCCTGGACGGTTTTTCTTGTATTGGGCCGAAGTGACCCACGCATCCTTTGCTCCGGATTCGAGAAGGCGTTGCAAAGTGCTGCCAACTATTTCTCCGGAGACATCATCCAGATTCGTCTCGAGTACTTCAACCAAGTCGGATTCAAACTTCTGTTCTCCGCCTTGTCCTACTACAACGCGAAGCATGTTCGGAGAGGACCCTAGTTCCCTTTGTCCCGCACCGTACCCTACTCTCTCAGGAACCATCGGAGGAGAGCGATCAAGGAAACCTGCTGCCAAACTGGCGAGCATCGAAATGCCAGTTGGAGTGGTCAATTCCTCATTCGCCGGGCCGCCCACGATCGGGATGTGATATCTGCGAACAATTTCGAGTACGGCGGGTGCTGGTACTGAGACCGTCCCGTGTGAGAAAGTGACCGACCCGCCGCCGACAGCAACAGGGGATGAGTAAATCTTTCCTTCGAAAATATTCAACGAATCGCATGCGGCCGCCGTGCCGAATATGTCGGCGAGGGTGTCAGTTGATCCTGCTTCGTGTAGGTGTACCTTAGAGATTTCGTCGCCGTGAAGTTTGCTCTCAACGTCGGTTAGGGTTTTAATGGAATTCTTCGCGAACGCTACCGCGTTTTTGCTTAGTTTCGAGGAATTCGCAATTTCATCAGTTGCTCGCACAAGTTCCTGCGCCTTGGTCTCAGCGGGTTGCTCAGTAATCGTTAGTTCTGCACGGCACGCTCGGAAGCCGTGTTTCTTTACTTCCCTCGCGTCTAGTTTGATCGATTTGCATCTCGGGAAATGGTTCGGTATTAGATCTAGTACATGTTGAATTGAGTCAAGTTTTGCGCCGGTGTCGATGAGAGCGCCGAGCAGCATATCCCCAGATATGCCGGCGGTCTGTGAGTCGATGAATGTGATCGGTGTCAAGGTTATCCGAAGTCTTCGCGGTCGGCGAACAAGGTTGTTTGGTTCAAGTTTTCACAGTGGAATTGTCGGAATCGTTGCCTCAAGATTTCAGCGGTTAAGCGCGGTGTGCGATGGCATCGATCTCGATTAACATGTTTGGAAGTGGCAAGTTGACTTCTACTGTTGTTCTGCTGGGTGGGTCTTGGGTGAAGAATGTTTTGTAGACGTCGTTCATGTTCTTGAAGTCGGCCATATTTTTCAGAAAGATTGAGACTTTTACCACGTCGAGCAATGATAGCCCTGAGGCTTCTATTATGCTCTGCACATTTTTCAGCGTCTGTTTGGTTTGAGCCTCGATGTCCGTTCCGACTACCTGGCCCGATGATGGATCTATTGCGCCCTGCCCGGACACAAACAGGAATCCATCGACCATGGTTGCCTGAGAGTATGGGCCTATGGGTTGGGGTGCATTTTGGGTTCTGATGATTCGCTTGTCCACGGTTTGTTCACTCAATGGGTTGCTTAGGTTGAGGCTTTGAGATTAAACGGCTTACCTTCCTCAAGCGTCTTCTGAGGAATTTGGCTTTTCCATTTTTGCAGGAACGGTACATCTTCATTCTGTTCCCTCAGTTCGTCCGGCAGCATGTGTGGTATTTCGTCAATGATTGGGTACCATCGGTTACATTTAGGGCAGGTAATAATCCCAAACCCGACCTCTTCCTTTTCTTCGAACACGAGCAATTCTAACGGATAGAATTTGTCAATCGGGCAAGCCAGTATGTCCATTAACTTCCGCTTCAATACTCAACCAACCTGTAGTTAGAGTCAACCGTCCACTGAAATATACCACTTTCGAGGTCGAAAGAGATGCAAACACCCCAGGTTACTCCTGATTCCATGCAGGAATTCAGAGCTAGAATAGTTCACTTAATCGTCGACGGTAGTCCGGAACGTGCCTTGCGGTTACTCGCCAAATACTATGGAGTGAGCGAGCCCACACTTCGCGTGGGGACCGTCAAGCGTCACCGGAAGGTTTTGGCCTGCTATGTTGAGAAGGAACGTAGAATTTACTTGTCAAACAGCAGTTTCGTGACGAATCCATTCGTTATCTTGCATGAATTCTACCATCATCTAAGATCCTCCGACCAAGGAAAGAATAGGCAGGTGGAGAAGCGGGCCGATTTGTTCGCTTGGAGCTTCATCCGAGATTTCAAAGCTCGGTAACAACGATCTTAGGTGACTGGGGATATTGCGATTGGAATCGTTTGCCCGGATGATCCGGCTTTCAGAACAACTTCGCAGATCTCCACCGCCCTTAGTCCATCCTCCCCGTTGACCATGAATGGTTTATCGTTAAGGATCGAGTCAGCGAAGTGTGCAAGCTCTATCCGTAAAGGCTCTTGTTTCTCCAGGTTTGGCTTAATAGATCTCTCCGCATCTTCAATAGAAATCTCTTGCGATAGATAGTCGAGCTGAACTGTGGCGTCGCTTCCCGTAACGATCAGCGTTCGTGTCTTTCTTGGCGTTAACCAGTTTGCGTCGATGAAAGCCGTCCCTCCGTTCTTGAATTCGAGCATGATTTCCGCGTAGTCTTCTTTTGTGTGCCTTATGCTACCGGTCTTAGCGTGGACAGATCTGGCCTCGTCTCCGAAAATGTACCGAGCCAAATCGATATCATGGATGGCGGTGTCCCGAACGACGCCAACGTCTCCAATTCTTTCAGGCCACTTACCGACGCGTCTCGCGTGAAATAGCGTAACTGTTCCTAGTTTGTGTTCGTTGAGGAGTGATTTGAGGTAGACTACGGGGGGATTGAATCGTTCAATGTGACCAGGCATTAGCCTGAGCCCGCTCTGAGAAGCTAGAGTAACTAGCTCGCGAGCTTCGGCTACAGTGTTGGTCATTGGTTTTTCAACCATGGTATGTTTCCCAGCGCGCAACGCTTGAGTGGCGATTTTCTTATGGGTGATCGTAGGTGTGCAGACAGTTACCGCGTCGATATCACTGCGTGAGAGCATCTCGTCTAAATTCGTGGAATACGGGACATGAAATTCCGAGGCCACCGCTTGCGCTCTATGCGCATCAACATCGCAGATGGACATGAGCTGCGTTTGGTCCAGTTGGGATAGCACCCGAGCCTGATTCTTGCCCCAAAATCCAGTTCCGATTACCGCAATCCGAAGTTTCTTCATCGCGTCCACAGCCCCCTGCCAACCCCACGATAAACCAGGCCACTCTTCTCCACGCTCGCAGGATCAAGAAACCCGGTGCAGTCCACAATCAATCCCTTCTTCGACATGTGCGCTGCAAGTTCGATGGTGTCCATCTTCTTGAATTCGTCATGCGCCACGGTAACGATCACACAATCTGCCTTCTCAACCGCCTTACGCAGAGTTGGTTCCGAGGTCAAGCCATAAGATTCCATCTCTGAGGCAGTGAACAAGGGGTCAAATACAACAACTCGGGCCCCACGTTTCTTCAAGGTAGCAATTAGATCGAGCGAAGGCGAGAAGCGCGTCTCTTTCACGTTAGGGCGGTAACTGATACCCAGCACTACAACCTTAGCCCTCTTAATCGACCTCCCGCAAACGCGTATTCCATCCGAAGCTAACTTGACTACGTGTCGGGGCATTAGATCGTTGATCTTTCTTCCATCGAGAACGAGTCTAAGTTTCGCATCGAGCGTGTACGTTTCACTTTGCAAGAGGTATGGGTAGACGGGTAAACAATGGCCGCCAACGCCGACGCCTGTGGAGTGAAGGTGGGAGTATGGTTGACTGTTAGCTGCTCTCCTAGTTTCAGAGTAGTCAACGCCTACCTCTTCGCAGAGCAACGCAAATTCGTTGGCGAGCGCAATATTCACGTCCCGATATATCGTTTCGAAGAGCTTGGAGAGTTCAGCGGTCCTAATGTCCCGAACACGCAAAAGTTCTCCTTTTACGATAACTGAAATCACCGCGCACCCAGCCTCAAGGCTTCTCATATCAACCGCCCCCACGATTTTGCTGTAGGTTTGCATATCCTGAAGGGCTCTACCGCCCATCGCTCGAATCGGACTGTAAACTAATCCAAACCCTTGCCCCGCGGTGAGGCCCGAATACTTCTCGAGCGTTCCCTTCACAACACGCTCGGTGACCCCCGGCCCACAGGTACTTTGGAAAATAACTAGGCTACCGTTCTTCAAACCTTTGCCAATACTTACGCATGCATCTTCTACCGCAGAATAGTCGGCTCTCTTCTGCCTATCAATCATAGTCGGAACGACGATGAAGATTATGTCAGATTTGGAAGCTGCCTCCTCGGTGTTTGTCGTAGCCGAAAACTTGTTGGACCTAATTGCTTTCTTCAACATAGCGGGGAGGCCGGGTTCATCGATCGGAGGGTCCCCCTTGGAGACCCTTTCGACAACCTTCGGATTCATGTCAGCCGCAATGACTCGCGCCCCAGCTTCAGCATAGAGGCATGCGGTCGGTAAGCCCATCCAACCTAAGCCTACCACTCCGATTGTGAGTTCGCCGTCACGGATTCTGACTGCTATCTCACCGGGTTCCAGTGAGAGTGGACCTTGCGAAGTTGTAGAAGACATCGAAATATCTTTTGTACGACGTCTAGGGAAATATTTAACTGTTTTTAACTCTATAGGAGTTAATATGTCATCATCTCGACTTATGGAGTACCTCCGGCAGGTAGGGCTCACCACCTATGAATCGGAGGCTTACGTCGCTTTGCTCTCCAAGAGAATGATGACCGCGGAGGAGATCTCCAGAAGCACGTCGGTTCCAATAACACGAGTGTACGGTACTCTCGAGCAGTTAATGCAGAAAGGGTTCGCGAAAATTGTTCAAGGAAGGCCGAAGAGATATCATGCGGTCTCGCCTGAACAGGCAAAGCGCGAATACGTAACACATCTACGGCACAACTTCGAAACGGAGCTTGGTGCGATCGATGAAACCCTCAGGCATCTGCAAAGACAGGTGGAACCAATCTACGTAGAAAGCCACCTACAAGTGAAAGCTGAGGAACTACTCGAACCGCTCGCGGATCTCCGAACAATGGAAAATAGAACGAATAATTACCTTGACAAAGCCGGTAACGAGGTGTTGATTTCTACGGCGTTGTTCTCATGGTTGCCAAAGATTAAGGTTCAGCTGAGACGCGCCGTGAAAAGAGGAGTCAAAGTCAAGATCCTAATGCAGTTTGAAGACAGCCCCGTAGGAAAGCAAGTGGACGAGTTGTCCAGCATTGGGATTGAATTCAGAAATTCTCCTGATCCATGGCACCCGGTTAGAGGAACGTTGGTCGATAACAGGGATCTCGTCTTTTTGATTTGGGCAGCCGAGGAGGCAGAACGCCACTGGAACCCTATCGTTTACACACCCAACCACACGAAAAACCCCGGATTCATCCGAATATTTCGTGAGTCTTTCCTCCTGAGATGGACTAGTGCGTCTGGTGATTTTACAAGGGGGTTAAAGACCAAATGAAAGTCTGGCTGGACGTTCTTACACCCAAACAAGCAAACTTCCTAGGGGAGCTTCAGAGCAGGCTTGAGGCTAAGGGTTTCAAGATTCTCTTGACAACCCGTGAATATCGAGAGGTCACCGAACTCCTGCAACTAAGGGGACTGAAAGCTACCCCGGTTGGGCGTCACGGCGGTGAAAAACTCAAAAATAAACTCGTCGAAAGTTCAAACCGCGTATCTGAACTCGCCAAGGTCTTAGACGATCAGAGCATCGATGTTGCGATTTCATTTTCATCGCCTGAAGCAGCGCGGGTTGCGTTTGGGCTTGGAATACCGCATTATTGCATCAGCGACTCACCACATGCCGACGCAGTCAGCCGCCTTGTAATCCCCCTGTCTGAGAAATTGTTTACCCCATGGATTATCCCCATTCGCACATGGACGCGTTACGGGATCAAACCGAGAGACGTGATAAGATATCGAGCCTTGGACCCTGTAGCGTGGATTTCGAAATACAAGAGTAGCATGCGTGCCATAGATTCGCTGAAGCTCGATTTTTCGAAGACAATCATCGTCATTAGGACTCCCGAAGAGTACGCTTCATACCTTTCAAGTCGGCACTCATCGATCGCAAGTAAAGTTACGGAGACAATTGGAAAGATCATCGAAGTGAACGGTGACACCTCACAGATCGTAATCCTTCCTCGATATGATATGCAAAGTGAACGGCTCACAAAGAAATTCGGGAACCGCGTAATCGTCCCCGAACATGTTGTCGACGCGATCTCTCTTCTCCGTGTCTCCTCAGTTTTTCTCGGGGGCGGTGGAACAATGACCGCCGAAGCAGCCTTGCTTGGCGTCCCCGTGATCTCATACTATCCTGGAGACGCAACCTTCGTCGAAAGGTTCCTCATTAATCACGGGTTGGTCGAGAGAATTCTTGACCCAGGACGTATTGCCCAGCGCACAAGTGCAATCTGCAAGAGCACTGATTTCCGTGAATTCTACCAGAAAAAATCAACGAAGCTTCTTCGCAGCATGGATGATCCTTTGCAGATAATAGTTCAGAGAATCTTCAAACGTTAGCCCGTTTCCTTGAAAGCGTTCTAACTAGATACCAATCAGTGACCTTCTTCCATCCAAGTAACCAGATAAGAACAACGCCGCCTGACGCAACGACTCTGGCTGTCTGTGTCGCCACGCTCTCAACCAAAGTAGCTGTTCCAAGGTTGATGGCAAATGTCCCTTTCGAGATTAGGTATGTGCTCCCCAGTAGGAAGAGCCACACGAAGATCTCTATTGCCGCTAAGGGTAATAGTCGCTTCATTTGACGGCCACCGTTATCCAGTAGGTCAGCATTGCGAGTATAGATGAGACCACGGTTAGAATCATCATTGATCGAACGATTTGCCTTTCCCCTAACGGCCCAGAAGCAAGGATTAGGCGTGTGAGAGTAACAGGGGCGCCTTTCTCGGTACTCGCCTGCAACAATCCATTATCCAGGAGCTTCGTGGGTCTTTGAAGAATCTCCCGCCTTTCACGTAAACCTCGTACCGACGCGAGCCCATAGAATGAGTTCATGATGTGGGGGATTAGGGCGACGATAATTACAGCTTCCAACCTTCCTATAATCGCTAGGGCCCCTAGTGCTGCGCCAACGGACAGGCTTCCGGTGTCCCCGCTGAACACTCGCGACGGGAATCTGTTGAAGTAAAAGAACGCGAGCATGGCTGCGAATAGAATGGCCGCAAGAGATCCGCCTTGAACATTGCCTGAGAAGAGAAGAATCCCGGCAGCGGTTGCTGCGATTATGGCGACCGTACCCGGCATTGCGCCATTCATTACGTCCATCATGTTGATCGAATTGGCGGTGACTGCGATAGCGATTGGTATGAGAAGCGGGTATACGATGGTGAGCCTGACCATTCCGACTAGCGGAATCTCAACAAACGGAGCGTACGCTCCAAGGGCAATAATTGGTAACCCGGCTAAGGCAGTGAGTACCGGCTTGGATCTCGCTCCTAGCGGGCGTAGGTCGTCAAAAACCCCAATCGCTCCTGCCACCAGCACCGTTCCAATGAACGCGATAAAGATTCGAGTTGCCGCAGGAAACATAAGAATGGAGGCTAGTACGCCCGCGACTAACCCGATAATTATTGCGAGGCCGCACATCTCGGGCACTTCAATCTTCTTCAGTTTGTGAACATCTTCACCCGTGATTCCGCGAGCTCTCATTGCTTTGGCTACAATCGGCGTTGTCGCGAAGGTGACGATGAATGAGACAATGGACACGAAACCGATGGTCGCGACTTGCAGAACGTCAAGCATTTCTTCCGCATCTCTTGATGATGCCTGACACTTTGAGCTTGTAGTCATTTACGATCCGAAGCGCTTGTCCTTTCGTTGGAGCTTCCGCTAATATTCTGAAGATTGGTTCAGTCCCGCTGGGTCGTATCAGTATCCAAGATCGTGGGGGTATCCAAACTTTGATGCCGTCGATGTCCAACACTTTGCCTTTACGTGGAAGGTTTCGAACTGCTTCCATGACCCCTTCCTTTATGGAATTGGGACAAGGGATTTTGTCCTTGACGATGTATGACTTTGGGAGCTTGGAAATCAATTTCGATAGTGGTTTCCTAGCCTCGGCAAGTATTTTGTAGATCCACGCTGTGGTTATGCCTCCGTCGCGTGCTGCGACGTGAGGAGAATAGAAGATGCCGCCGTTTTCCTCGCCTCCGAGCTTCGCGTTAATCTTCAGCATCAAGTTTGAAACATAAACGCTTCCAACGGGAGTATACACAACTTCTCCGCCATACTTCTCCGCAATTTCCTCGATCATCTGAGAGGAACTTATGGGAGTGACAATTTTCTGGCCGGGATAATTCTGCAGGAAATCTTCGACTATCAACGCGAAGGTATGGTCTCCCCAGCATACAGTTCCATGCTCATCCAGAAACACAGCTCTGTCTCCATCTCCGTCGTGTGCCACACCAAAATCTGCGTGCAGGCTCGGCACGATTCGTGATGTCTCGCGGAGGTGTTCGGGTGTCGGTTCGGGCAGTCTGCCGGGAAACGTTCCGTCGATAGTGCCATTGACAAGGGAAACTTGGCCGCCTAATTTTTCGATAATTGTAGGGGTCGAGAGGACGCTGACCGCGTTTGCTGTGTCAACAACTATCTTCAGCCCCGCTTCTCGCGGCACTGGACCGACATTTTCGAGGATGGATTTGACATAGCCTGAGAATTTTTCAGAGACTGGTAAAGGTGGTTTGATCCGGTTCCAAGCCGCTAAGTTGAGTTTTGAATTGAAGTAGATCTTCTCAATCTTCAATTCCTCTTCGTGAGGAAGTTCTACTCCATGGTTTCCCATGACTTTCATGCCATTGTATTCAGGTGGGTTGTGGCTAGCCGTGATCATGATTCCGCCTTTCAAGCCCCAATCTTTCGTCAAGAACTGCAAACCGGGCGTGGTTATCATACCTAGATTCCAAACCTGACATCCCACGCTCGCAAGCCCGGAACAGACAATCTCTAAGAAGAGGGGGCTTGAGACGCGGCCATCACAACCCACCGTCAGATCCGCTCCGCGGAAGTAGGTTCCAGTGGATTGTGCCAATTTCAAGGCAAGTTCACAGCTCATTTCCTTGTTGACTACGCCCCGAACACCATTTGTCCCGAAGAGTTTTCTTCCCTCTGACATTGCAGGTCACATCACATGGGCAGATGCTCTGACGTTACTGTTGATCTCCTTGTAAGGATGAATTATTGCCCCCGGCCCAATTTTCACGCCGTCTGCAATCTTTACGCTAGGCGATATGACGCATCTCGGTCCAATCCTAGCACGTTTACCCACGTTAACGTCGTTTGCCAGGATTGCCCCGGATACTACTGAGCGTTCCCCGATCGTGACTCTGTCAAATATTATTGATTCCGAGACTCTAGCACCTCTTGCGATCGAACCGTTGTTGCCGAATAAGACTCTGGGTCCGACGGAGGCCCCGCCGCTCACTCTTGAGTTTTCTCCTATGAATACCGATTTTCCAATTATCGCTTCTTGGTCAGCGCGTCTCGTCGTCTCTGCGGAAGTGGGTCCGGAGTTCAGGAGCATTGCAAGGTTAGCCTTGCGGAAATCAATCAGGTTGCCTATGTCAAACCAGTGTCCAGAAAAAGTGAACCCGCTGAGCTTTCCCTCTTTGGCAATCGTTGGAAATATCTCCCTTTCAAGAGAAACCCTCCGCTGGGGAGCTATCATTTGCAACACGTCTGGCTCGATAACGTAGATTCCGGCGTTAACAAGATGGCTAGGTGCGTCTGTCTGTTTTGGTTTCTCGACGAAGCGCCGGATTAGGTGACCCGCGTCCAGTTGAACAACTCCGAACCTACTCGGATCTTTCACTTCGTGGAGCGCATCTGTAATTAGCGCTTTCGTCTCCTTGTGCTGTTTCAGCATCTCTTGAAGGTTGATCTGGGCGATTACGTCCCCATTCATCGCGATGAATGTCTCATCGATTGTCGTGTTGGTTGAGGCGAGTTTGATCGGCCCAGCCGTCCCTAGCGGTTCGGTCTCGAGTGAATATTTTATGTTCATTCCTCTGTATTCCGACCCGATTTGGCGTTGGAGGGTCTCCGCCAAATAATTCACTCCAAGTATCACTTCCTCTGTTCCAACGCTCTTCAGTAGATCTAAACTCCAGTAGATCATTGGCTTGCCAAACACGGGAAAGAGCAGTTTTGGTAACGCGTAACTTATCGGTCGGAGCCGTGTCGCGTATCCTCCCGCAAGCACTAATGCCTTCAAATTAGTCCATGACCGTTATCTTCGACCAAGATTATACTTCTGCCTATTTGCACTTCGGAGGAAGATTCGCTAATGAAGGGAACCTACACAATCGTCGTACGCTGCAAACACACAGGCGTTACAACGTTCGGTAAACTGGGACAGGCCAAATTGCGGAAGGGGCACTATCTCTATACAGGGTCAGCGTTGGGACGCGGCGCCGTTTCGCTCGAGGGGAGGCTTGAGAGACACATGAGGCACCAAAAGAGACTGAAGTGGCATGTAGATTACCTCACCTCACAAGCCGATTGCAACGTCACAGGTGCCGTATACGTTATCTCTGATGACCATCTAGAGTGTAGAGTCAATCGATCAATCTCAAAGGAATTGGATATTTCTCCCGTCTTGTTGAAAATCGGAGCAAGCGATTGTAAATGTAACGGTCACCTACTTGGACCAAAGTACGGCGCTAATGGCCAATACTTGATCCGTCTGTTGGAGTCTATCTACTTCCAGTTCGGTAAGCCGCGATCGTGCGCGGTGACTCTGTAATTCAGATTGGCTGCGCTTCTTCCCATCTTTTTTGAAAGGCGTCTCGGAAGATTCTGATGAGGCCCTGATTCTTTGTGTAGTTCGGACGGAAGTAGATAGGACGGGGGACGTCACTTTTCTTTGTGGCCCAGACTACGAAAACGAGTTCTTGGTCGTCCACTAGGGTTCCCCTAACGGGGTACCATTCTTCGGCACAGTGACGAACTTGTATCCCGAGGCCTCGCAATTCTTTCGCCCGTAACTCAGTTGAAGAGTCTTTCACCATCATCAGGACTTTCATGCTGACGCGGCGATCATGGGCGTGGAAGATGGACTCTCGGACTTTTTCGTACCAACCGAAGGTTTCTGCGAAAATTGATACCTCCCGAGTAGCATTACTCAGGATTTGTGCTGTCCGAAGCTCCATGTCCGGTAGGTCTCGCAGAGGTTCGATGATCTCTTCCGGCCTTATTCCAAGCCTGTTCTCCCAATACGTGGGTTCTAGCAGCTTTTCAAGATCGAGTGCAATCGATGCTTCGTGAGAGATCTGATCTTCCATTGTTTTCTTTCTTTGATCGAGTATCTTCCGCAGGACTAGGCGCGGTTGTACGACCTCAACTCTGTTGCTGGAGATCTTGACGAGGCCTTTGTCTGTGAGGCTCTTCAGCGCATCTTCAGCAATGGGCGCAGGTATACCAAACGCGGTCACTACCTTCTCCACCATCTCGCCGCCGGGTTGTGAGAGCAATTTCAAGTACACCTTTGACTCAGCAGCCGCTAGGCCCAGTGACTCGAGAAGTTTCACTTCTTTTTCGTCGTCGACCATATCTCTCAACCCTCAGAATTCTCGAACGGCATCGTTTGCTGTTTCTTTCGTCAGGGCTTATACTCTCTTAGGATTTGAATTCGGCGTTGATTCCTCGGGGTATGCTGCTTTAGTTCTCCGTCCATTTGGCTTTGAACATTGCTAGGGAGAGGAAGATAATTGTAAAAACAGGCAGGGCGAGCCAACTCAGGAGCACCTGCGGCGTAGTGGATGGTAGCCCTACGGCGTTTTCTATTAGAACTGAGGAATGTGTAGTTGGAACGAGTTCAGCGAGCCACCTAAGCTGACCTGGTATTGTTTGAAGCGGATAGAAGACGGGCGGTAGAACTGAAAGCACGATTGAGATGAAGGCGACCGTGAGAAATGCCGTACGAGTGTTAAGCACGTAAGTCGAAAGGAAGAAACCAATGGCACTCGTCGTTATCCATGTGAGAAACACCACTGCAAGTATCTCGAGGATCATTACTGAAGAGATTGCAGCCGCAAAGAACGGGACAATTGCTATCAGAATAACGAGCGCGGGCGCAGCGAACGCGAGTTCTGACATCGCGACCGAGAACATGTAGATGAGAGATGATACGGGTGATGCCACCACCATTGCTTGAAATTTGTGCTCGATTCTATAATTCGTTAAATCCGCTCCGAGGAAGAGGCCCTGCTGGGACACTGTCATGGTTATCGCCCCCGCGATTCCATAAAGGAATGTTGCTCCATGGCCGGTGACGAAGAGTATGAAGAGTATTGTGAATGGTGTTGAGAAAACGAAAGGAAGCAGTGTTGGAATCCTGATCATAGGAAGTATGCCCAGGTAGTAACTGAGCGCCCCTATGGTTCGGAATTCCTTCGTAACCCTTTGCGATATGGTTTCGCTCATCTTTCGTATGCTCCTCTCGTGTGAATTTCTGTCTCCTCGTTCTGTTCCTCGTCGATGCCCGCGCCTACTATTTCTACGAAAACGTCATCCAATGTAACGGGCGCGATTGAAATTGTGGCTTTCCGCTTCAACGCTTCCCTGCTAACCTCTTCAGCCATCTTCTCGTCGACAAAAAGTCTGGAGAGGTTGCCGACCTTGATCGTCTTTCCATAAGATTTCAGTTCATCATCTGTGAAACCAGCCGCCACGTCGACCCGGATCCTCGAACTGAGATGTTTCGCGCACACCTCAGTTGGGGTGCCTCGCGCGAGGACATGACCATGGTCTATTATCGCCAACTCATCAGAAAGTGATTCTGCCTCATCCATATAATGCGTCGAGAGGACTATGGTCTTTCCTTCGTCGCGTTTTAGTCGTATCAATTCGTTCCATACCCGTCTCCTCCCAACAGGGTCAAGGCCGATTGTGGGTTCGTCAAGGAACATCAGGTCGACGTTGCAGGCGATCGTCATTGCAATCAATATTCTTTGCCTCAGCCCACCTGACAGCTCTTCGGAATTTACCTTCTCGAACTCAGCTAGCTCTACTGTCTCGAGCACCCGTTTCGCCTTTGCGGAAGCCTCTCCGAGGCTTTCGCCACGCATCATCAACGCGAGTAAAACATGGTCGTATGCGTTCAAGCTCCAGAGAGGCTTGGCTTCCTGCGGAGTAATGGCCACCCTCCGGCGTATCTCTTTGGCATTTTTCGTGACATCAAGTCCGAAGACCGTGACAGAACCAGAAGTGGGTAGCAACTGAGTAGTGGCAATTCTAAGGAATGTGGTTTTTCCCGCTCCATTTCTTCCAAGAAGCGTGAATATCTTGCCCTCATCTATCCCGAGATTCAAGTTGTCAAGAGCCGGTTCCTTCTTCTTCCGATAGTACTTCACAAGGCTATTCGCTTCAATCACATGAGAGGGCAAGCGTTTCACCTCGACAGGGGCGAACATGCGTTCACCTATTTTAGATAAGTATGGTGTGTTATCGGTCGGAAGGAGTTCACAACTTGGTCCAGAAACTTCGAGGCCAATCAATCAATGCACGGAATTATCGGGGTATCTACAGTTCGGACTCAGTGAAGTTCGGCGGTGGTGGACCGGGCGGGATTTGAACCCGCGACCTCCCGCATGCCAAGCGGACGATGTGATCGCATCGTTTCTTAGTTGACGATGCTCATACCAGGCTGATCTACCGGCCCACTAATCCGAGAGAGCTTTTCACGTGCGGCTAAAAACCTTCGTGCAGGTCCAAAACCGCAACAGAATAGGAGATGAGGTTTCAAGCTGGGCGAAGGAAAACTACGCGAAGATGCACCTGTCGAAGGCAGGGAACTTTGCGGTAGGCTTGTAAGCATGGGGATCAAGCGACAAAGAGCTATCTATCCCATGTATGCAACGTCCGAGGAAAATGCATTTGATCAATCGCGCGACCCGAACCCTTCTGATGGTTTTCCTGGCGCTCACTATCCTTTCGGTCGCGGTCAACGCCTACGAAGCGGCTAGCGCTCAGGCGGGGTTCGATTTCAGCGTGAGTCTAGGTGGGTACTCACTTTCGGTAGCCCCGAACCGTTCAGGGTACGATCAGGTAACTGTTGTATTAGTTTCCGGATCCTCTCAAACTGTGAATTTAACCTCGGAGATTTCACCGCAAGACGGCGAGGTATCAGCATATTTCGCTCAACCCTCAGGAAATCCCAGCTTCATCACAACCCTCGTCGTCAACGCCCTGGCAGCCCCACCCGGCAAAACCTATACTATCACCGTTACTGGCACGGCTCAAGGACTAACGCGTCAAGCTCCTTCACTCTCCGTTACGATCAGTTGCCCACAAGGTCCGTGCCCGAAACTGCACGTTGATTGGACAGACAAAACCTCCTACTCACAAGGTGAATCGATTCAGTTTCGCGGATCAGGATTTCCTCCGACCGACATAGCAGCATCCTGCTTGACAACCAACAACGACGGCACGGCTACATGCCAGAACCAAGCCTCAGCTGACGCCCAGGGAGACGTTTCGGGTTCAATGCTTGTGACTTCAAAGGTTCCGCCTGGCCAACAACAGTTCTACCTTAAGGATCTGACTAACGATCAACAATCCTCAAGGATTTCATTAACCATTCTTCAAGCGTCGCCAATCCTCACGACCACATATGTCGGACAAGGATCCGTCTCTCCATCTTGCCCATCCGGCTGCGTGCAATCTGTAGGGGAACCAGTGAATGTAACCGCTATTCCCGGCCCCGGATGGACGTTCTCTGGCTGGAACATGACAGGGGTTACCTGCTCAGGTGGGCTCAGTTCAAACCCTTGCACGTTCACGATGCCCAACAATCAGGTTTCAGCGAACGCGAACTTCTTCGAAACCCAGCTCCTCACAACGACCTACACCGGGCAAGGTGCAGTCTCGCCCTATTGCCCCTCGGGCTGCCAAGTGGTTGTCGGGTCGATGGTCACGATCACGTCTACCCCATCCCCGGGATGGGTGGTTTCGGGTTATCATCTAACGAGTGGAGTCACTTGTGGTCCTCAATCAGGGTTCAACACTTGCGCCTTCACCATGCCCAATCTTCCGGTAAGTTTCCAAGTGACATTCGCGGAGACCACGATTACGAGCAAAACAACTACCACGAGTACTTACGTGGTAACAACGCCTGTGACAAGTACCTCCATAATCGCAAACACAGCAACACAGACAGCTACTATAATCACGGAATCAACGACGCAGGTCCCTAATACGCAGACGACGACCGTTCTGTTCTCGACAAGCGGAACAATAGAGACGCAGTCTCAATACTACGCGGCCACGCAACTCTCGACTGTCACTTCAACTACTACTTCGATTACCTGGGTCGTGGTGGACCCTACTGTTGAACTTGGACTCGCGGCCATTCTCCTCATCGCCTCACTGTTTATCGGGGTTAATGTGATAAAACGATCTCCGAAGCGCGGAGCAGTTTTATGCCCTAGTTGCGGGTTCAAGAATTCCTATCCAGGAAAGTATTGTGTCGGCTGCGGCGAACCGCTGAAGAGGACTTGATCTAAGTGGTTAGACTATCAAAATACTTACGGCCGATTATGTTTATTCTGTTCTTCTGCGCTGTTGGATTCTATTCATCCATCCATTTCTCAACGGCTCAGTCGACTTACCTCTCGAGCTCGACGCAGGTCGTAACGGCATTCTCGACTAATACAATTCTTACGACAATATCGAATCCGGCAGTAAACTACTCGACTACTACCCAGACTCTGAACTCGACTATTTACGGGACTCAAACTCTGACACAGATTTCAGTGACAACTCTCACAGGGAGCTACACCACTACTCTTAATGGCACTTTGACGCAGACCATCACGTCCGCCGTCACCCAGGTTTCAACTCAAACAATCTCACTGCTTGGAAACATTTGGGGGGAATCATTGGCCGTTGTTCTGCTTCTAGGTGCGATTGCAAGCTTCATCATTCCAAGAGTGCACTCGCCAACTCCAAGAGGATTGATTTGTAGAGAGTGCGGGTTTCGTAACCCGCCCTTCGCCAGGTCCTTCTGCGCTAAGTGCGGGCATCCCTTGGCGCAAAATGATAAAGATGGTTCTGGTTGATCTAGAATCTTGATCCGGGTTTAAGATGCTACTAACATTCTCCTATTCGGTGAACGTTTCACGGCGGGATAGGGAGGCAGCGCCTTGATCTGAAAGCCCTGATGGTTCTGAATGTTGGCTTGACTCGTGTATGCGGTCGGTCGAGGTTGCGGTGTTGGGATTGGTTTGGTTTGGAAGTAGGAATTGTTTGGGTATTCAATTGGGCGTATGGGGGTTGGGTTGAAGGTGTTGGTTTGTGTGAACCAGAATATGATTGGTAGAACAACAGTTACAGCTACGAAGCCTGTGGCCATAACGAAGACGATAATGACTGCGTCCATTTTTGTTTCACCTGTCGATACGTGTATCTACGTTAATGTACACATCAGTTTATATGGCTTTCGAAAGTGACGATACATTTTTAAACACGCCTAGACACAACACTGCCGACGACGAATGAACAAGGAACTGTCGAACTGGCTCAGAAGAAGGATGACGCAAATAGACGAACGAGTCACAGCACTCGAAGTGCGCATCCTAGATGGAGAGGAGACCAATGACCGCTGACGATGACCTAAAGAAATGGCTCGAATCAAGATTCTCAAAGATCGATCAACGTATAGGTAAACTAGAACAGACCATCGCTGAGAGTAAGCAACCCAGAATTCGGATAGCCTGGTACAGAACCCTACTGGGGATGACCGAGCTGGGAGGAAAAGCTGGAACCGAGAAATTAGCAGACCACTTGGGCATAAGCCGAAGCGTAATCAGCGAATACCTCAACCGCATGGAAGAGGAAGGCATCGTAAAACGAGATTTCAACGAAGACACAAAGGAAACCGCGCGCTACATCTGGCAAATCGATTGGGAAACACTACCGCCAGAAATCGCGTCGCGACTCAGAAAAAAATGAACACGGGTAAGAGAGTCAAATTACGCCCTGAGCAAGTCGCTCTTGACTAGCCCCTACTCCTACGGTACCGTTTGCTTTCAAGGGATTATTGGGATCCGATAGAAACTCGACAGAAACGGTTTCATCGATCGCGAAATATCATCCACATCACAGTCCACGCAAGACGGATCCAGACGCAGTGGAATTCTTTTTCCGCCGTCTGTTAGCTCGACCTCAAGCAAGGCATGACCCGGCAGTTTTTGGTTCTCATGCTTGGTCGCGTCCATATACGTTCCCGGTGGAAGTATGAGGAAATGCATTCTTCGAAACGCGAGGCTGGCCAGCATGGAAGCCAATAGAACTACTTTGCAGTCGCAGTCGCCGCCGGTTTTCATGGTTTCCCAAGGCCACCTGACGTATTCACCGAATGATTCGCCCTTGTAGATCACTTTGTCGCGCGAATATTCGAAGACGAGAGTTAGCAGCCTGAGTTGGTCCTGAAAGGACAGTTCCTGTGCATCCTGAGGTTTCTCCCCGCCAAGGGCAACCGCGCCGATGGTCGTGGTCAACTCGTCTACGACAGAGTATTCTGGATGGTCTTTCGCTTCTACCACCCGGTTGAGCATGGTCAACGCCACCTTCATCGTGCGCGGGTCAAGAATTGCCTGAGGCTCCAACTCCTCAATCAATACCTGTTTCGCGCCGCAGTAGCGGCAGTAGGGTTCGTCTACTCCTATCGTCTTGTTACACTTGTGGCAGTTATGCATCCGTTCCACGAAGGCTGTTTCTTCCTTCTGGATGAGCCCCTTCTTCTGTAACCGAGTGAGTGACTCGATTAGTTGCTCTGAAGTTACGTTCAGATCAGTAGACGTCCTACGTATCGATATCCCTCCATGGTGATCCTCCAAATACTTGAGCACACGATCATCCATGTCAGATGATTCCGTTTCGAGCATACGGACACTTATTGCTGGTCCAGGCTTACTCGGTTGCTTGATCTGTCTGCTCTCCACACCGACGGAGGGCAAGGAGCCTTCAGCCTCCTCCGGGGCGAGCCCTCGGAGCTTAAGCGGCTTGCCACAGCTATGACAGAACTCTGAGGACGCTAGATTAATGGTGTTACAGATCGAGCATATGGTGAGGCGTAGGCCACATCCTCCGCAATACGTCTGCCTTTGTCGGGCGATGGTGCCACATTGCGGACATTTCCTTGGGTTCTGTTGGGCCATGCTGTAACGCCAGTGTAATCGAGAGTTGCATACAGCCGACCTCAACGCAAATGTAATGCTTTCGGGTTCAATGAGTCGTTCCATTGAGCCGGATGGAGCGTTCTGGTTACAGGTGAAGGAACATTGCGACCGTGGCGATTGCTGTAAGGATGCTGAGGTATATGGCTCCGCGAACTTTCTCTTCTTTGATTGAGTTTAGGAAGCATACGCGTTGGGACTTCACTATGGTTTTGGTGAGATGTGTTGCTACGAACCCAACTCCGCCGCCTATGACGAAAACGATTGTCGTGTAGACGGTCGGGGAGAGTTCTCTAATGAATACTGGCATGGCGCCGTAGGTCAAGGCCATTTCAACGCCCATGGCTACGGCCGTGAATACTTGTTGCCTGGCGGTTGCCAGAAGGGATGTGCTTATTCGCTGCATTGTATGTGTCTCCTATGTCGATATACGTCTAGACACATTAGACACACGCCCTTATAATACTGTCGTTCGAATTGCGACACAATCGAGACTCGATGCGTCGAGGGCCTTTCAGAGAGAAACTGTTACCTGTGGTTTAGCCCATTCTTATCCCGTTAAGTTATCGGACCCAATGGGAGTCACTAGAATCGCAGCCGGTCATATGTCCGGGAAGTTCACGACGCTTTGTTCTCTCAGCAATTCGCTAAAATAATTTGCATATCAGAATCAGTATCTTTCATGAGAAAAAGGCTTAATTCAACGCGGCCAGCACAACGGATTTCGCCCAGGAACGCCGAGGTAGCTCAGCCTGGGAGAGCACCCGACTTAACGTAAGGGTGAAGCTGAAGACCGGGTTGACCATCGCAACGGACGGGTGGGCCCAGTCGCGGATTCAAATCCCGCCCTCGGCACCAAATACCCGACGCTTCCTTATTGTCGAGAAAATGGACGCAAAAATCCGCGGAGACCGAACTCCCTGCTCATCATGACAAGCTCTTCTATGGCTGAACGGGCCAACGAGATTCGACGAGTGCTAGATTGCCTAGATGGATTACCTCAGTTTTCCTGATCGACGCTGGCTTCGGAGCAGCCTTCCACGGCCTACAAGCGAGCACGATAAGAATCCTTTAATTGGATTTAGCCAATTAACGGTAAAAGGGCACGAAGTTGACATCCGAAATCACTGTTCGCCAAATCATGCGCACGATCGTTTCGATAGATTCTAAGGCCAAAGCACGAGAGGCCGCGAAATTAATGGTGGAGAAACGAATCGGTTCCTTGATCGCCAATAGGGACGGTTTACCGTTCGGCATAGTCACCGAGAGAGATTTGGTGGACAAGATCGTTGCAGGCGTAAGCGATCCTTCGAAAGTCACAGTCGCTGAGATGATGACCGCACCCTTAGTTACGATTGATGCTTCCTCTCCGCTCATTGACGCGGCCCGTAGAATGGTGGAGAAGAGGGTGAAAAGACTGATCGTAACGGAACATGACAAGATAATCGGAATAGTTAGCCAAACAGATCTGGTTCAGAGTATGACGGATTTCCAGAAATTGGCTAAGATGGGTATGACTTAGTGGAACGTACTAGTCGGTTAGACCGACTTATTGTATTTTTCTTCAACTTTCGCGACGACTTGTTTCATTCGGCCGATGACGTCGGGGTTTAGGGAGATACTGTCTATGCCGTTTTCTACTAGGAATTCAACGATCTCCGGGTAATCACTTGGTGCTTGGCCGCATATCCCAATCTTGATTCCACGTTTATGGGCCGTCTTGATTAGGTGTTCGATGGCCATTTTGACGGCTGGGTTTCTCTCGTCGAATACGCTCTTTGCGAGTTTTGCATTATCCCTGTCCACGCCTAGAACGAGTGAGGCTAGGTCGTTTGAGCCTATACTGAATCCATCGAAGAGTTTCGCGAATTCGTCGGCGAGGAAAACGTTTGAAGGGATCTCGGCCATCATGTACACTTGCAAACCGTCTTTGCCGTGCTCTAGCCCTTCCTCTTTCATCAGTTCGAGTACGGCTTTTGCTTCTTCTACGGTGCGTACGAAGGGTATCATGGGTATGATGTTTTGAAAGCCAAGTTCTCTGGCTTCCCTTAACGCCCTACACTCTAGCCTGAAGGCCTCAGCAAATTCCGTATGCGGGTAACGTGAGGCGCCCCGCCACCCAAGCATGGGGTTGTTTTCTTCCTTTTCGAAGATCTTTCCGCCGACGAGGGCTTGGTATTCGTTCGACTTGAAATCCGAGAACCGTACGATAACTGGCTTCGGTTCCACGGCTGCCGCAACGATGGCGATCCCCTCTCTCAGTTTCTCGACGAGGAATTCCGGCTTGTTATCGTATCCTCGCGTTCTGGATTCAATTTCTGAGAGTGTGTGCTTCAGGTATTGAACGTCTTCATTTCTCGGCGGTGCACGTAGAATTTCTTGAGGGCTGTTCTTGAGATTCTCATATTGTAGCAATGCGGCAGGATGAATGCCGACATTGTTTCCGTAAACAAATTCAATCCTTAGAAGACCGACACCATCGGCTTTCCTTGCGTGTACCAACGCTCCCTCGGGTACGGCCATGTTCATCATTATCTTGGTTTTCGTAGAGGGTAGAGTTGTAAGGTCGAAGTTTTCGACTTCGAATGGGACGAGTCCTTCGTAGATTCTTCCAACCCCGGTGCTACAATCGACAGTAATGGGCTCCTTGTGGTTGGTTAGAAGTTGCGTCACTCTTCTCGCCCCCACGACACATGGTTTTCCCAATTCTCTGGAGACGATTGCCGCGTGGGACGTTGTCCCACCTTGCTCCGTCACTATCGCGGCAGACTTTTCCATGACGGGCTCCCATGCCGGGGTCGTCTCTTTCGTGACGAGAATCTGTCCTCTCTCGAAATTTTTCATTTCGTTTGCGCTACTCATTACGTTGGGTTTCCCTTGCCCTATCTTACCACCAACGGCGATTCCTTCGACCAACAGTTTTCCGTCGCCTTTGAGGTGGTAAACCTCTTCCTGTGTGCCTTTTGCTGACTGAACGGTTTCCGGCCTAGCTTGCAGAATGTACGTGCTCCTCCCCTCGAGGGCCCATTCGATGTCCATAGGTTTCTTGTAGTGGCCCTCTATCTGTTTCGCAAATTGAACCAGATCCTTGATCTGGTTCTCTGTCAAGGAGAATTTTGTACGCAGGTCTTTTGGCGTGTTGGCGAACGTGGTTCCTTTGGTGTCGTATTTTGCGTATACTTCCTTCTGTCCCAGCCTTCGTCCGACTATGGCTCCGTTTTTCTTGCAGACGTAGAACTTGTCGGGAACCACTTTCCCGCCTACAACTGCTTCGCCTAAGCCCCAACTAGAGTCTATGACCATGATGTTGTCGTTGCCAGAGTCAGGGTCGATTGTGAACATCACACCCGACGAGTCGCTTTTCACCATTCGTTGAATTCCGACACTCAGCCCCACGTCCATGTGGTCGAATCCCCTCTTCGCTCTGTAACTAATGGCGCGATCCGAGAACAACGATGCAATACAAAGCTTGGTGCACTCAAGCACCTTATCCTTCCCGACCACATTCAGGTAAGTATCTTGTTGGCCCGCGAACGAAGCGTCGGCTAGATCTTCAGCCGTCGCACTGCTTCTTACCGCGACCTGCACATCTTCGCCGTTACAGAGAATCGCGTAGCCCGTCGTGACGGCGTCTTTCAACTGGGGTGGGAAGTCGGATTGAGTTATTTTGGAACGGATGCTCTTGCCGATTTTCTGAAGATGCTCAACATCGCCGATATCTAAATTCGTTAGTTGTTCACTGATGTAATCGTTGAGTCCATTCGCTTCTATGAATTCCCTGTAGAACGCAACGTTGAGGGCGAATCCGGGTGGGACTGGGATTCCTATGCTGGTCAGTTCGCCTAGCGAAGCGTTCTTTCCACCAACATTTGGTAAATCCTCCATACCAATCTGTTCGAATGGCACAACGAACTGTGTCACGCCGTTACCTTGCTGATTCTCGTGTTGGAGTTGTTTCGCTACTGATTCTGTCATTGAGAGACACCAAATTTACGAATTTCAGGTTGAAAATATTGGAACAGGCTGTAGACCTGTAGCATATTTCAACGTGTTCAAGTAATACTGTTCAGGCGTCGCGGACTCTATGAGATATTACGACTACTCTTGCCAATTCGTGTATTTGGTTTGCTTGTTAGGTATTTCCATCCATGGTTGCTAATCTCTTAAGTGCAGCTCGCGAATCAGAACCGACTATGACGGTTTACATTCTCGTTCATGGTTCGTGGCATGGCGGCTGGTGTTGGAGGAAACTAGCATCACGCCTACAAGCTCGGGGACACACGGTGCATGCCCCAGACCTACCGGGTCACGGGTCAGACAAAACCTCAGTTCGCAACATCACCCTTGATTCATACGTGGAGACGATTTGCAACATCTTGGACCAGCAAACCGAACCGGTGGTATTGGTTGGGCATAGCCGGGGAGGTATAGTGATCAGTCAAGTCGCTGAGGTTCGACCGGGTCGCCTAAGGTGCTTGGTATACTTGGCAGCGTTCCTCCTACGCAGCGGCGAATCCATGATACAACTCGCGGTGGAAGATACGGACTCACTCATACCGCCCAACCTTGCCTTTTCAGAAGACAGAAGCGTTCACGTGATCAAAGACCAAGATATGTTAAAGGAGATTTTCTACGGCGACTGCACTGACGAAGATGTTCAAGA
The DNA here is from genome assembly GCA_963733055.1 of Candidatus Bathyarchaeota archaeon. Lineage (GTDB taxonomy): Archaea > Thermoproteota > Bathyarchaeia > 40CM-2-53-6 > 40CM-2-53-6 > FEN-987. The sequence continues at coordinate 350,615 of CAVTBR010000001.1, read as the reverse complement.
TGCCGTGCGCCGTTTTGTTCCTGAGCCTACTCGTCCCATTGAGACACCGTTGCGGCTCAGTGAGAAGAATTACGGTCGGGTACCGCGATTCTATATTGGTACGCTCAGAGACAAGGCCGTGTCCCCTATGTTGCAACGGAGAATGAACTCCACGACGCTGTGTCGGAAACTTGTATGGATGGACAGTAGTCACTCCCCCTTCTACTCAAAACCCGACGAGCTCGCTAACCATCTCGTAGCGTTACCACAATTTCCATAGCTTGGTCGTCTTCATAGAGATGAATTGTCTCGGCGATGTATTCCGTAAGTTATCTTAATGATGGTTCTCGATAACTAATCTAAAGAGTCGCTCGTCCGAGACGCTTCGCTCATGTCTAGCAAGCCGACTGTTTTTGTTAGAGAGGCCACAGGCCTCGTCAAGAACGTCTCACTGCTTGATGCAATAAGCATGAACGCTGCTTGGATGGGGCTTGGCGCAACAATTGCCCTACTCCCGCTCTATACCGTATTCTTTCCGACGATGTCTGGTGTCAACCTTGTTTACGGTTCGGTAATAGGGTTCTTGTTCGTTATTCCTCAAATGTTCATTTACACAATTATTCAGAGGCGAATGCCGCGGACCGGTGGTGATTACGTTTGGATGTCTAGGCAGTTTGGTGGGCTTTTCGGAAGTGCGATGGGACTGACCGGAGCGTGCCTGAACTTCATCGCCTTTGTCGCCATCCTGATTCTGTCAGCGGTCTTCTCAATCGGATCTGTTGGTGTTGCTTTGGGAAACATGAGTTTTCTTGGCCTCGCGCTGCCCGGGAACATTTCCGGAGCTGACCCGACCTCCCAATTCATTCTCGGATCAATCATCTTCACCATACTGGTTCTCGTTAACATAGTGAGCCCCAGGTACGCAATCAGAACTCTCACGGTATTGGTGATTATTGGAGTCGTGGGCATTGTTTTGGCAGTTGGAGTTCTCTTAGGCGCGGGCAGAGCTGGAGTCGTCGGTTACGTAAACTCGTTGGGAATCAGCAACACAACTTACGATACCATAGCCAGCTCGTATACCGGACCTACATTCGATCTGGGCAATACACTGCTCCTGATTCCCTTTTACTTCCTATTCCTCTTTCCATGGTTTAACATGTCGACAATCGCGGGGTCGGAGTTGAAGGGGAAGAGCGCACTTAGATGGAGCGTTCCAATCTCGGGTATCAGCGTCTTCCTAATCTGGACCGCTGTTTTTGCCGTGCTATACGGGGTTGCCGGTCAACCGTTCATCAACGCAGCGTTCTCAAACTCAACTCTAGTTTTCGACTACGGCTTCAATTTCTGGACGCTCGCCATGGGCGTCGCGAATAATCTCGCGATCTCGTTGGCTCTCGGCGCTGTTTGGATTATCTGGAATATTATTTTCCTGATGGTTACAATAATGGCTGTTGCGAGATACATTCTCGCATTATCATTCGACAGATTTCTGCCCTCAAAGTTCGCGTACGTAAGCCCGCGATTCAATTCCCCCGCCGTCGCCCACATTTTCGATTTAGTCCTAGCGATTATACTGGTGGGCGCGACTGCGTTTTACTACGGGCAGTTCTCGGCCTTATCGGCTACGGCCATCGGTCCAATGCTCTTCTTCATGTTCGTCGCAATAGCTTCGGTATTATACGGAATCCGCAGAAAATCTGAACCGAGCAACGTTCGAATGGGACTAGTAATCGCCGGCGCACTCAGCGCCATCGTGTTCGCATACGTCTCCTACGAATTCGCAATATTACCAAGCATATACGGCGGAAACACCCTTAGCTACGCATTCCTGCTTGCCTCCTTCGTCGGCGGCCTGATACTCTACACTGCCCAAAAGTATCATCTCAAGAAGCAAGGCATCGACCTATCGCTAGCATTCAAGGAACTACCGCCAGAATAACCACGCAAATCCTTGCACTACTGGATCAGGCTACCGAGAAACGTACTTCCGTGTACGCCGTTTTCTTAATTGGTATTCTAAATGATGTCTCCAGGGTATAGCAGGCGTGGGAGTAGAGTTCCAATTGGTTGACGCTGATCCAAAACGCAAGCAGATTGAAAGCGAAATAAGGCAACCGTTACCACTCTAACGTCTTGAAGCCAACATGGGGAAAGTCAAGTCCAGAACCAAACGACCTCCGCACCCCACCTCAGGAGAGGAATTGCGCATTAGGGCCCTCAGCGAAAAGGGAAGGATCTTGCGCCTCTCCCGAGTGCGGGAACTTGTCCTCGGATTCCAAGACGGCTTGCTTGTGCCATTAGCGGTTGTTACGGGTTTAGCGGCTGCAGCCTTTGCCCCGGTCACCGTTATAGTCGGTGGCCTAGCAGAGGCCGCGGCTGGCGCGCTAGCGATGGGTACTGCCAGCTTCTTGGCTAGTCAGGCCGAGAACCAATTGTTCCAAGCAGAGATTGAGGATGAAACATCGCAAATCAGGGAGCACCCAGATGTCGAACGTCTGGAACTTGAAATGATGCTGAAGGAGGAGGATCTCAGCACCGAGGACGCGAAATTGGCTAGCGAAATTATTTCTCGTTCAACTACTTCACTAACCAAGACAATGATAGAGAAGGAATTAGGCCTACCCCACGGAGAAACGAACACGGCACCTAGAGACGCAATTGTCGTAGGTTCATCCTACGCCGGCGCCGCCCTCATACCCCTCTGGCCATACCTTCTATGGCCCTTATCTCTCGCGCTACCAATCTCGCTAGTGACGACTGCGTTCGCTCTATTTGCTTTGGGCGTGGTAAAGGGGCGTGTAGTTAGGACGGCACTTCTTCGAAGCGGATTTCAAGTGCTACTCATCGGAGGCGGCTCCGCCTTAATCGGATATCTCGTCGGGGCCATTATCCCGCGACTATTCGGAGCATAAGCACCAACCGCTTAGCGCTTCAATAGTTCCATGACTTTGCTTTCGATTTGTGACTGGATCTTTCTAACCTGGTCGATTCCTTTTCCTTTCGGATCTTCGATTTGCCAATCGACAAGTTTCTTCTCCATTTGCCGGACCAGGGGGGCTGGGCATACTTCTTCCACGGAGCATCCCATAGTCACAACGAGATCAGCGTCGGTGATCATCTGTTCGGTTAGAATCTTCGGTTTTCCCGGAATAGAGACGCCTCTCTCCGTCATTGCCTGAGCCACCAGCGGATTCACCTTCTCTGCTGGCACCGTTCCTGCGCTAGAAGCATCCAAACCGTAGGCTCTCGCGAAGCCTTCAGCCATCTGGCTTCTGCCCGCATTTTCGATGCAAACGAAGAGAACTTTCTTCATTGAACCACAGCCTCCATCATATCGAGGGTCTTCGTGAGCCACGCTTTGATTCTTGGGCTGGCTATTCGGTAGAATACCCATTTCCCTTCGCGCCTGGAACTCAATACTCCCGCTCGTTCCAATATTCCGAGATGGTGTGAAGTAGTTGGTTGTGTCAGGTCAAGTGCAGCCATGACTTCACATGAACATAATTCCTCCTCGCCGATGACTTTCAGAATCTTCAACCTGGTCACGTCACCTAGCGATGAAAAGAATGTCTCGTTCTCCCGGAATTTGCGATCATCTAGGTCGAGTCTGGCTTTCAACTCGTTGATGCGTTCAGTTGGGGTGCAGGTAGAATCTACCAAGCCTAGGGTTACCAGGCGTTTTACCCGAGCTTGGGCGATTACGGAACTCATGATTATCGAAGGTAAAGATTATATTAACATTCTTAAATATGTTACTTCGTACTGTTGGAGCAGAAGAAGCATGAGCCTAAACGAGGAACAAATCAAGAATGCCGTTAGGAAAAGATACGGACAATTGGCAGTACTGAATGAATCATGTTGCGGAGATCAGGTTGGGACCTGTTGCAGTTCATCGACAATTGAAAAGGACATACCCGAGGAGGCGGCTAACGTCGTGGCGAGCTGTGGGAGCCCCTTAACCCACGTGCAGGCACGCGAAGGCGAGACCGTACTCGATTTGGGAAGCGGCGGAGGCATTGACGTGTTTCGTGCTTCGAAACTGGTCGGGACGACGGGAAGAGTTATTGGCCTTGACGCGACGCCCGAGATGATCTTTAGAGCACGTGAAACCGCTACGAAGCATGGTTACAAGAACGTTGAGTTTCGATTGGGCGAGATCGAGCACATGCCCATTGAGGGCAGTTCGGTGGATCTAGTGATAAGCAACTGCGTCCTGAACTTAGTTCCGGACAAGCAATCGGCGTTTCGTGAGATTTTTCGCGTCCTCAAACCAGGCGGAAGAATCTCAGTCGCGGATATGGTAGCAAAGGAGGAAGGTCGAAAGGCGGTTAATCTAGAGGAGTGGTCAGAGTGCATCGCGGGCGCCGTCACATTCAATGAGTATAGAGGACTGCTGGAAAAGTCGGGATTCATAGGTATCGAAGGGTCGGACGAGTCACACCCCATAAACGAAGCGAGCTGGAAAGGGCTCCAAGTGAAAAGTGTGGCATGGAAGGCTACGAAACCTAGCTAATCCGCTCCACTCGATACACTGCCGCACGAAGCGATGACCGGGGGTAGCCCGAGCTGACGCAACGGCTTTCGATTCTGGACAGATTCCTTACTGTGTGGATTTTCTTAGCGATGGCTATCGGAGTGGGCGCAGGGAGTCTTTTTCCGCAGCTAGCGAAACTTCTCGAAACTTTGAGCGTTGGCACAATTTCGCTTCCAATCGCATTCGGCTTATTGTGGATGATGTACCCCCCCTTAGCTCGCGTCAAGTACGATGAGCTCTCGAAGGTGGGAAAGGCATGGAAGATGTTCGGCGTTTCCCTGTTCCAGAACTGGTTGGTTGGGCCTTTCTTGATGTTCGGTCTGGCATGGCTGTTCCTACCAGACTTGCCCGAATACCGAATTGGTATCATCATCGTGGGGTTGGCAAGGTGTATCGCCATGGTTCTCGTGTGGAATATGCTCGCGGGAGGCGACAATGAATATGCTGCCGTTCTCGTAGCCCTCAACTCTCTCTTTCAAGTCGCACTTTACTCCGTGTATGCATGGTTTTTCATCACGCTACTATCCTCGTGGGTAGCGCATGGTTCAGGGGTTATCGTCGCAATTTCCGTTTGGGACATCGCCCGAACCGTCTTCATCTATCTTGGTATCCCATTCATCGCCGGTATCACCACTAGATTTGTGCTGGTTCGGAAGAAGGGCAAGGATTGGTACGACAGTGCCTTCGTTGAAAAGTTGAGCCCAACTGCACTGATCGGGTTGCTATTCACAATCGTCGTGATGTTTTCTCTGAAAGGAGCGTACATCCTAGCCTTACCATGGGATGTCGTAAGAATCGCAATCCCTCTCGTGAGTTATTTCCTCATAATGTTCACAATGTCCTTCGTTATCTCTAAGGCTTGGAAATTCAATTACCCTGAAACGGCGACGTTATCCTTCACTGCGGCCAGCAACAACTTTGAACTCGCCATTGCAGTCGCGGTCGGCGTTTTCGGCATCAATTCTGGGGAAGCATTCGCCGCAGTGATTGGGCCACTCTTCGAAGTCCCCGTACTCATAGGCTTAGTTAACGTGTCCCTCTGGGCAAGAAAACGTTTCTTCAGCGAAGAACAGTCTGCAACAACGATCAACCAAATACCGAAACTAAAACAACCGCTACAAGCTCAGACTCAGTCGATGAAGTTTCGACAAAGTTAGGTCCGAAGAGTGAAGATAATGGTTTCAGTTCCTTGGTCCGTACGCATACGGGAGTGTTCCGCGGAATTTCTAGGCACCTATTTGCTCGTACTTTTTGGCGCTGGGTCGATCGTGATCAGTTCCGCGCTGAGAGGCACAATTGTGATAGTATTTGTTGCCGGAGTTTTTGGGGGAACCGTGGCTCTGGTCATCTTTCTTCTCGGCAAACATTCCGGAGCTCACATTAACCCAGCAGTCACCCTCGCGCATGCATTGGTGAGGAAAATTCGGACTGACCAAATTCTGCCGTACCTATTCTTTCAGGCATTAGGGGCGATTGTTGCGGCATTTACTCTTCGAGTTTTCTTCTTGAATAGTACGGTGTTTCCCGCTGATCTGGGTGCTACTGAATTGGCACCGGGCGTGCTGCCTTTGCTCGGAGTCATTTACGAAGCGATTGGCACATTTCTCCTGTGCTCGGCCGCCTTGATCGCAACGTTGTATGTTCATCGTCCGATCAGACAAGCGGGGTTCGTCGGAGGAACCTTATTCGTTCTGATCTTAGCGGTAGGAGAAGTGACAGGCGCTTCCTTCAATCCCGCCAGAAGTATTGGGCCCGCGCTTTCATCTGGCCATTGGGCAAACATCTACGTCTACTTGGCCGGGCCATTCTTAGGGGCTTTACTTTCGGCGATTCCTTTCAGGTTGATCGAACGTGGTAGGCGGTTGCGAGATAGTTAGTTTAACTTAACTTCGAAGTCATCGTTCAACTTGAGTTGATGCCAGCTTCCATCAAAACGAACGTTTCGCATCGTTCTTATTCTCATTTGATTTCTAGGCGGCGATCTTGATTCGTCGAACTTGAAGTCAATAATGCCGTCATGGGCTGATTCCAGTTGCTTGTAGGCCCAGTCGCTGTGAACGCCATCCATCAGGCCACGTATCATAGTGTGTCCGCGAATGCGTCCCATTCGAATAGGCCCCGCTAGCACATAATCTACCCAACTCTTTTCGTCGTTGAATCTCGCCACGGTGGAAGTGTTATCCGAGATGTTCAACCACCCCGGTTCGGGCTCGGGTCGTATTTCCAGCTGGGAGAAGAATGCGCTTAGCTCGGAGACCTTGAGTGATGAGAAGGAATGTTTCTCTTCAGATTTTTCCCCGAGTGTTGCGGTGTACCAGTCGTTGATCTGGAGTTTCTCCTCCTCTTCTAGCTGCCCCGCGTTAACCCCTAAGCGCCCCAATTTCAGGCGGACGGCTTCAGGCGTCTCGGCGTAGGCGCTATAGTCAACTTTTCCTCCCTGTTTCAACCATGCCGCAGTAATCGTGGTTGTCGCGTTATACCATTGCGACGATGGATCAAAGACCACCAGTAGTACTGAACCCGCGGGTATCGGTTGAGCAGTTAATTCCTCGATCAATGGAATCCGCGGCATAGATCGAACACTAGATTATCTTCACAGGAAGCCGTAGTTGTGGATTTCGTTTGCACGCCGTTTGTATGTGTGCGCACCATTAGATGGCTTCTAGGCTTATGGTTTTATACGGGGTTGCAACGCTCTTGTTTCTTGGTTGCGGCCGTAGTCTAGAAGACCGACCACAATTCGGTTTGGACAACCTGGTCTAGGACGGGAACAGCAGAGAATATCTGCTGGCGCAAGCCTGCCACGCTTCTGATCGCCCGCACAGAAAACGGGCGAGAAGACGCCCGGGTTCAAATCCCGGCGGCCGCACCACCAGACACATACACATTCACGAACGACGATGATGGTTCAATTGTACTGGCGGCGAAAGCGCGTGAATAAAGAAATTCGTCGCCAGAGGTTGGGATCTTAGATCGCTAACAGAAAATGTTAAAACGTCAAAGGAGTCTGGTCTCAATTTGATCCTCCGATCGTGAATGCACTTGGTCTTAGAAGCTAAGGGAGTATCCTCTCAGATTGGCGTGAGATTCATTCAGATATCGCTTATCTACTTCATTGTCGGAGCGATCTGGATGGGTCTTGGACCAACCCCGGTCTTGCCATCACCCTCTACAACATTAGCCAGCGCGATCCATGATACCGCAAGAGTGCACGTCATGGTTCTCGGATGGGCAAGCTTTGCCTTAATTGGTGTCCTCTACTATCTAGTCCCTAGGATGCGCGGGAAGGAAGAGGTTCACAGCAGCAAACTTGCATTAGTTCATTTTTGGATAACTAACATCACTCTCCCTATCGGCATAGTGGTAACCACTTACACGAGTTTTGTTGTCGACTCGCTTGTGAGTTCAGGGACCAGCGAAGCACTGGTGATGGGAAGTGCTCCTGTTACCCCTCTTCTCACAACATTCCTTGTTCTTTTCATTATTGGACTTGGCGCGCAATTGACCTTTGTCTACAACATTTACAAGACGCTTGGTGGCTGAGAACACACCGTACACGCCGTACAGGGCTCCCAGTCGTAACAAGTGGCTCAGCCCGTTCGTATGTGTGCGCACCACCAGACTCACACACTTTCCATAACGACGACGACTCAGCTCGTGACCAAGTGTCCTTAGATCCTATCTTTGTCTACTCGTAATTCAGTGTCAGTGAATTTTCGGCCGCCTAGTCTCCTGACTCGGATTAGTTTTGGGCGAACCTGTATTTCAGCCTCGTACAGATCGATTTGTCCGTCGAATGTTTCGAGCACGCCCTGCGTCTCGGTCTGCGGATGCATGGCGGGGTTGAGTGTTGCTATGCAGGTCACTCGGTCTGCTTTGATTCGTGTTAGTATGTCCATCAACCACCTTCTCGTTGCAGCATGATGAGTAAGAAGAATGTCGTCCAAAGTCTCTAAACAGAGAACTGCGCCATACGACGCATTCATCTTGCTCAGCGCGTTACTGATTCCTAGGTTTAGTTCGGTCAAACTGTCCAATGTCTTGAGCTTGACAGCTTCAGGAAGACCCACGGTGAGCACGTCAGCTTGCGGATTGCAGACTATCAAGAAGAGCAACCGTCGATATTTGGGAAGAAGGTCACGGATGTGGTCGAGGGAACTAGAAATGAAGATGCAAGGGTGGTTATGCATGAGGGCGGTATCGAGAAGACGATGAATTATCACGTCTTTCTCGTCGCACGAAGGGCTGGTCAGTACTACGCTCGTTCCTGCAGGGAGCCCGCCATTCAGGACGTTATCGAGCGCGACATAGCCAGTCGGGACGGCGCTTTCCAACATCTTCGGCTGCGAAACGGGGCTTGGCCGGACGTATTGAGCGGATCGAGCTCGGCCTCGCCTCACATCTGATACTAGGAATCCGACGATGATTGCAACCCAGGAAACAAGATATCCCGTCCCAAATACTCCTAACTCTGGCCATGTCCCAACCCAAGAAATCGTGAGAATCTCGCTCACGATGCTCCCGCCGTAACTGAAGAGGCTAATGCTAATCAGCAGTAAACCGACTGCCGACAACACCATCGAGGCACGGGCCTTCCCGAGGTCAAGTCTGAGCCCAAAGAACACAATCCCGAGCAACGCTCCAGTCAAAAGGATCAGGAACCCAACGGAAGCGACACTGGCAGTCAGAGCCGCTGCTAGAGGCAGGGATGCTAGGACTGGGAGACTTGAAAGATATGGATAGATTTTCACGATCAATGTCTCAGACGCAACGAAAGGAGGCACCGTCATCGAGAATAGCATTGCAGCACAAGCGACCAAGCCGAGAGAACGCCGAGCCAAAGCATTCGAACTCGCCGACGTATCCAAAGGTCCATCTCCTGCGTTCATACATTCTCGGAGATTATTAGGTTACGAAAGGAACGGAAGTGCGGCGTCATCCTGGTCAATCAATCCGGATGATTTCAACAAAAAGGCGCTCGTCCATCCTGATTTAAGACAGGTCGTTGTTTGCCAAATTGGATAGTCGTTACTTCGAATGTTCAGCGCTGGCGTTCTTGAGGACCTTTATCGACGTTAAATACGATCGAGGTCACAGTGCTCCTTACGCCTGGTATTTTCAAGACCTTGTGCTTCAAGAAATCTCCAAATTCCTCTATATCCGCTGTAGAGACGAGCGAGACAATGTCGAACTCTCCCGTAACCTCATAGACTTCCTCTACGTTGGAGAATTCAGATAGAGCTTTGGTCACAGCCTCCAGGGAATGTGGCTCCACAAAGATGTTTATGAAAGCGAGAAGCCGCGCCAAAGCAACTCCCTCCATCGAGGGTGGGCGGCTTATGGTTCCCTATAAGAACGCTGAGCCCGTATGGACGTTGGAAATCAGCGTATGGGAAGTAGGAGGATACCGCGTTGGAGCGCCTGTAACGTGTGTCCCTGTGCGAGGTCTCTCGGATTCTGATGCTTCATACCGTTGGGAGGTATTGTCGCATTAGCAGGCCGCATTTCTGGCATCGGACGAGTCGAATGAGCATCCCTTCCTTGTCGAAGTCTTGTCCAATCTCATGTACCACGCCGTGTAGGCAGACCTCTGGCTGTTCGAGTTCAGCGGTTTGGTTAACGCTTCCTCGTCGAACGACTAGCCTACTCAATTACAATCACTAACGTAACCTATGGCAACCGACAATCTTGAGCTCTTGTGGTACATTCTACTTCTTGGACATGTACTCTTAAGAGAAGAATGGTCGGCATCCCACCGGAACGCCCTCGTAACGATGGTAAAGTCTTCTTTTGGATGTGGATCGGGCTGTCAAACGGTGCATATTGGACTTCCCGACGGCTGATGGACAACCCTTGAACTTTACATGAGTGTATAACAGGGTTATACAGTAATGCCACGCCTACCCTGTGGACAAAAGCCCCTAAACTACTGAAAGCCCTCCGTCCAGATCCGCTCCAACTGGATTGGGTTGAAGGGTACGCGCTTACCCAGTGAAGAGTTGTGCAGCTCTCATACAGTTACAGGCGAGGGGGTCGGCTTCGGATCGGCATGAATGGGGGAGGTACGGATGTCGTGGAAAGAAGGGGGATGGAGTCTGTATTTGTCTTACTTCAATCCCCAGGCTGCCCATGAGGCTGCGAGCGAGAAGATCGTCACGTTGATCGCGGCTCCGACAAATCCTAGGCCGAAGATGATCACGCTGGGAACCGCGAACGCCAAGCCGACAACGACTCCCGCAAGAATCGCTTCCTGTACCGACCCTTTGGCCATCTTCACTCCGAAACCCGCCCACACGGCGAGCAGCAGGCCCAGGGTGGTAGCGATCGAGTAGATATTGGCTGAAAGCTCCGCACCCGCAGCTGGGTCCACGAGCGCGGCTACCCTGAATAGGACGATTGTTATGATCCAAACAACGGCCGGCCAAGTAACCGCCGACCTAATTTTCTCCGAGTTAGATGGTGATGACGCCACTGGTCAATTCCTCGTTTCCTACCCGACGTATCATAGTGAGATTATATATGGAGTTCCGTCTCGTGCAAGACGCTTCCATTCATCTGCTCCATGCGAGTCCATACCATGAATGGAAGATAGAGTCGAAACGGTCCAGCCATAGGAATCTGAAAAGATTATGAAATGTCCATACTGCGGTCTGCCGATGGATTTTGTTGCCAGATACCTCATGGACGTTCGGTTAGAGAGCGCGGCTCCGGGGTATGTGAAGGATTTTGAAGCTTGGCGTTGCGAGAAATGCGGGAAGCTCTTCGTGGATCCCGGGGACGGAAAGCCCCATGAAACCGAGAAGCTGCCTAGGGATACTCTGCCTTAACCGCCTTTGAATTTGTCGGCTATTGATTTCAATTCGCCGTGTTCCAGAACTTGAATCTTCGTATCCAACCGAACATCCATCCCAATTTGGCGAAGTAACCCGAACAACTGTTCCCCAGTTATCTGCCCCTTCACTTGGCCAAACTGAATTAGCCCGGCCAGTTCTTGGAAAACCTGATCCGCAATCACCGGATATTGAGCCCTAGCTGCGTGGTATACTTCCCAGGCACGCCCCACGAAGACCTTTTCGAAAACCTTAGTCGGTTCGGTCCTTCCAGGCGCGGAGGTGCTCTGTTGCTTCGCTGTCATCCGCTTCTGCATATCTGCTAAGCGTTGACGCTTCAGCCGTTCTAGCTCCGAGTCATTGGTCATAAGCAATCATTTCGGTTTCTTCGTTCGGTTCTGGGCGACGCCTATGCACCATTCGAAGTCATAAACGAAACGGCCCGCGACCACCCAAGCGTCCAGTGATTCACGGTCCACGGACCATATCTCGTTTAACAGGCTTCGCGTCTTGTCTCGAAAATGCCCACGCGGGAAACCACCGACGAACACCGCGGGGTTCTGGAGTTTGCTTGCGCGTTCGGCGACACTACGCATCAGGGTTGGTTTCCCGAGGATGCTGAATCCAAGCACATCGCTCACCCCAACATTGCGCACGAGTTGATTCAACGTGCTCTTCTCGATCTGCATCAACGGTTCTCCCTCCTCCGGGACTCGTTTCTGGGCGAACAGCTGCTCGATAAGCCCGTCAAATCGGACGTAGTTCTTTGGCAGGCGTATCTTGGGGTTTACTGAAATCACGTAACCGTCTTGGGTGTGAACGAAAACGCGTAGCCCTCCCTCCCAGTTGAGGGGAGTCTCAAGAATCTGAAGCAGAACGTTGTGAACTATATCCGGCCTACCCATCTTTTCCACCGGGACACGGTACCCTTTCCGTGCCAGTTTCTGCATCGCGGCATGGTGGAACGCTCGGTCAAGCAGGACTTCGTTCGGTTTCTTCTCTCGCCGCTCAGCGTAGCTTTTGATTTGTGGATGCGATTGAATCTCATGTGGAACAAGTTGAAGAGCCGATTCGACTAGTACGAAGGTCAAGGCCAACGATGCATCAGACTAACTCTCTCCAGCCAGCCCACAAAAAGGTTACAAGACCATTTCGAGAGAGTTGGGGCGAGTTGGTTCCTTGGCTTGGAGACGGGGTGGAAACGTAAGGGAGATTGCACGCCAGAGAATAGAGATCCTATTCAATCAAGCCAAGACAACCTTCCCCTCCGATCCAACCCTCGCGAAACGGTACATCGAACTCGCACAGAAAGTCGGCATGAAGGCCGGCGTTCGATTAACGAGGGAACAAAAACTCAGAATCTGCAAAGGTTGCGGAAGCTTTCTTGTTCCTGGGGTGAATTGTCGAGTGAGGACGAGATCCGAAGCTGGGACAACGGTCTTAATTACCTGCCTGGATTGCGGAACAAAGAAGAGATACCCAACAGTGAGGGAACGGCGTTCGAAACAAAACGGTTAAGACGACTACAATCCAGGTCGAGAAAAATGGACCCAACGATCTGGATTGGGAAGGAGGGCGCGTCAGAGGCTTTAATGAAACAGGTGGCGAATCAGTTAAAGTCCCGCGAACTAGTCAAATTGAAGATTCAGAAGTCGGCCCTTTCGGAGACTGGGACGACTGACTTGGCCCAAAGAGTTGTTGCATCTACCGGTTCGACATTGGTCGAAGTTATGGGACACACCTTTACGGTTTACAAACGAAAAGAAGTTCAGAAAGTTGCAAAAAGCGCTGAAGTCCCCTTCAAACCGCGATACAAATGGTAAAGCAAACTTATATGGCGCTCTCCGAATCTAGCCTCTTCCCTATCAGCCGGAAAATTCCATGCCAACGCCACTAGATGTTCCTTCGAATGACTTAATCGACCGGCTGTCGAAATTCCTCAAAGAGAACGTAGGTGAAGTCGCCCCACCTGTTTGGGCGGCAAACGCGAAGACAGGATCTCACCGGGAACGCCCACCCTCTAACCCAGATTGGTGGTACACCCGTTGCGCCTCACTCCTACGAAAATTGTACGTTCACGGTCCGGTCGGGATAGCTCGTCTACGGGTCGAATACGGGGGGCGCCTTCGCCATGGGACTCATATTGAACATTCTCGCGTTTCGGGTGGTTCAGCTATCCGGGAACCGTTGCAGCAACTCCAGAAGGCCGGTTTCATATCAATCGAGGCGAAACAAGGCAGAAAACTCACAGCCGAGGGCATTAGTCTTCTAAACCGAATGGCCGCCGACATTCTCAAAGGTGCCAGGAAGACGGAAGGCCAGTAATGATGAGCAATGATGAGGACTACTCCGACGAAGAACTCACAGAAATCAGGCGAAGGAGATACTCGGACCTTCAACGCGCCGCATTAGATGAACAAAGACAATCAGAATCTCGAAGACAATTTGAAGCCCAAAAACAGGCAGCCCTAAAACAAATCATGACTCCCGAGGCAAGACAAAGGTTAACAAACATACGAATGGTAAAACCAGAATTCGCGGAACAGGTAGAAATGCAACTCATACAACTCGCACAAAGCGGCAGGGTCAAGGTTCCGATCTCGGACGATCAACTTAAGGAAGCGTTGGGACGATTGCAGTCGTCACGAAAGGAAATTCGAATTCGGAGAGCCTAGACCATGGCGAGAAACAAACCAACCGCGAGAAAACGAAGACTCGCCGCAGCCGGCAAAACTCGTAAACCCGTTCCAACCTGGGTAATGGCGAAAACTGACGGTCACACCAGAACTCACCCGAAGAAAAGGCAATGGCGCAGAACGAAGCTGAAAGCTTAGAGGAGGAGAAAAGTGAATGAGCGAAACTGAGTCTAAGGAAGAGAACGTCGTCGAAGCCGAGGAAGAAGAAGTCGAAGAAGCACCAACAGAAGAGCCCACAACGGAGGAAACAACCGCCCCCGAAGAAGAGGCAGAAGCACCAGCGGAAACTCTTCCCGCTGCGGCTGAGGCCGAACCCACCGCTGAGGGTGAAGAAGAAATTGAAGTCGTCGAAGAGAAGGTCTACACAATCTCACTACGCCATGTCCACGTCGTCACTCCGCGCGGAAAAAGAGCACCCCGGGCTGTTAGGGATGTGAGAGATTTCGTCGCTCGACACATGAAAGCGGACGAAGTCGCTATCAGTAACGAGATTAATTCGGAACTGTGGGCGCGAAGCATCAACAAACCACCGCGAAAGATCACTGTTCGCGCCGTAAAAGACAAGGAAGGCAAAGTCATAGTTTACCCGGCGAAGACCTAAGCAACCGATTCGCTGGTTCGTGCGTGGTAAATTCGGAATGCCCATAATCCTCGCAGACGTATTCGGCAGTCCGAACATCGGCGTTTACTGCTTCGCAAATGAGAAGATTGCCATCGTTCCTCCAGGCATGACGAAACATAAACTCAGCCAGTTCGCCGAGACGCTAGGCGTTGAAGTCTGCAGTACAACGATTGCTAGCTCCACTCTGGTGGGAGCACTAGTTACTGGGAACTCCAATGCTATCCTAGTACCGCACACGATTCAAGACTATGAGTTGAATAGAATACAAGAATTCATGAAAGTTGTAATGGTAGATTCTAGATGGACTGCGCTAGGTAACGTCATTTTAGCCAACGATAAGGGCGCCGTTGTACATCCAGACGCCTCATCACATGTCGTGAGGGCGGTAAATGACGAATTGAAGGTTGAGTCAGCATTCGGCAAGTTGGGTACATTATCATTCGTGGGGGCACTAGGCGTAGCAACGAACAAGGGAGCCATGCTTAGCCCGAACACCTCACTGGAGGAACTCGAAGTGGTCAGATCCGCTCTGCATGTTGAGACAGACGTTAGTTCAACGAACGGGGGCGTGCCATTCGTTAAGTCGGGAATCCTCGCCAACTCAAAAGGGGCTGTCGTGGGCGCGTTGACGCGCGGTGCGGAACTAATGCAAATCAGTCGAACACTGGGACTCTAAACTAAGTGCTCTTGTTGGAAGAGGCCCGGGTCGCATAGGCTCGCCTTCAGAGCTCAGCCGAACTGGCAGAGCTCGATCCAGATCCCGTTCGGGTCCTGGATGTACGCGTAGCGGCTCCCGGGCTCCCGCATTTCTTGGACCACCGGATGGCCCGCCATCTTCGCCTCCGCGAGTGCGGTGTCGAGGTCCTTGACCACGAACGCGAGGTGGTCCAGCCCCTCTCCGACCTCGTACTTCGTGTCGAACGGGCTGCCCTTCTCGTAGCGGTTGAGCTCGAGGGTATCACCGCCCTCTTCGCTGATGAGCTCGACGACGGCCCCTTTCCCGCGGCGTTCGGGTTTCGGCTGCGCACCTTCATCCCGAGGACGGTCGTGTAAAACTTCTCGGACGCCTCGAGGTCCTTCACGCGGATTCCAGTGTAGAGGAATTTGGCTTTCATCGTCTCGGCGCGGTGGAGGTCCGTCGCGGGATATGATTTTTGTGGTCCGGAGCTTGCGAGCGAACAATCCCGGCTCGCGAGCTTCGCGCCTCACGACCTCAAAGAGCTGACGCGGGGCGTCACGCTCGCGACCGTATGAATGCGGGGCCACCCGTCTCTCCTACGAAGGCTAGCTCGCTCCTCGAAACTACTCGACTCATGCTACAGGCGGACGGCGCTCAGGCGAGTTCACCGTCAGAAGAGGTTAAGGCAACTTATCTACAGTCATTACTTGGCTTTTTGGAACAGCTCGTCCCATTTGCCTTGGTCCAGTTCTTTCTGGGCCTCGGCGGGTCCTTGCCGTCGATCGTTATTCCTAGGCTGACACAGGTTCCCATGACTTCTTTCGCGGCGGCCTTGGTAGACTTCGCGTAGCTGCTCGGCATTTTCATTGCACCTATCTTGGCGACTTGTTCCATGGTGAGGTTTCCAACTTTTTCCGCCTTGGGGTTGCCGGATCCTTTCGCGATTCCAAGTTCCTTTACGACTAGGGCTGATGTAGTGGGTGTTCCGATATCGACCTCGAATTCCTTCGTGTCGACGTCGACCACGACGCGGACGGGCACTTTCATGCCCGCGTAGGCTTTGGTCAGTTCGTTTATCCGGTTGACGATCTGGAGCACATTCACTCCTAAGGGACCCAACGCTGGTCCTAAGGGCGGGCCCGCATTAGCCTCCCCTCCGTTTAACAGAGCTTCAACTTGCTTCTTCTCGCCCAACTGCAGGTGCACTTCCTCTAGCGGTTAGCTTCACGTAGTCAGCATGCACGGTAATCGGAAGCGTCGCGAACCCCTCTTCCAAGAGTTCAATCGTCACTTCCTCCTTCAACTTGTCAACATTCGTAATCCGCGCTTTCAACCCTCTAAACGGACCGCTGATGACTTCCACGGAATCTCCGCTCTTCAGGTCTTCGATTACGGGTTTTGTAACAATGAACCGGTCTAAGGCTTCAGCAGAAATCACGCCTTTCGTCCGCGCCCGCGCGTGCCGTACGCCGGCGATAAGGTCGTCCACGTAATGGGGCCCGGCCGCTTCCACGAAAATGTACCCTTTAACCACGTCGGGCGCTAGGATGCTTACGATTGGGAGTTTCTTCAAACCTATCCTGGATGCGATAAGGTCTACGACCGTCCTTTCTTGGCCGCTGGTGGTTCTGACGGCGTAGATGAGCATCTTACGCTCGGAGCTCATCAAGGTGAGGCTCCGGCGGTCCCGGTCGCCGTTGCCGGGAGCAAATTGAAGAACAGAAAGAGAACTCGTATGATGAACCCAAGCGAGCCCACGATTGCTACTCCTAGAAAGCTGATCTTCACCATCAACGACACCTCATCCCGTGACGGCTTGGTTGTGACATGAAGTAGACGTTTGGTTGAATCCCAGAATTCTTGTGCGTTCACTTATTGTCCCTCTGGATTTTTCGCTTGGAACGATTTCGTGTTGAAAATGAAAAGCCCTCTATTTTAACCTTTGAAACTACACACGGATAATTTCAACATTCATCTGCTTCAGATCGGCAAGCAGTACTGCTCTCTCGGAACCGCGGATGCCTTTCCAATCTATGGTGGCGGTTCGGCATTCACCCAACGTTT
Organism: Candidatus Bathyarchaeota archaeon; assembly: GCA_963733055.1. Taxonomy (GTDB): domain Archaea; phylum Thermoproteota; class Bathyarchaeia; order 40CM-2-53-6; family 40CM-2-53-6; genus FEN-987. Next base: position 333,211 of record CAVTBR010000001.1, on the reverse strand, counting down.
TGTCGAACGCCATACGAATCAATGATCCATCGTAATCTGCAAAGAAGTACTTTGAGAAAATGTGACTGAATGCATACCCATCCTGTCGCAGGGCGTCGCAGTGTTTGTTACAGTAATGTCCCCCGCCAAATCCGACGGCAGCCTTACCGTTGGTAGGGTCAGTCGCTGCTTTCCAAATTGCCTCGCTCGCTGCCGCTCCGGCCTCTTGATCGTTCCACTCCTTGTCCGTGCTCCCTATCTCCACGAAGAGGGTTGGTATCCCAAGTTCGGTGGGGCCATGGTGTGTCGCTTCCAGGGTAACGGCGTAGTTCAACTTCCTCGCTTCTCGAGCCGAATCCAGTGCTAATAATGCGGCGCGGAGGCGCTTGGGGTCTGTGGATGAGAGGCTCTTGGGTTTGCCGCCGAAATCGGCACGCCCAGTTGTATTTCCAGTCCAATGAGTCGTCATGGCGGGTTCGTTGCTCTCGCTACGATGCCTCGAGGCAAAGATTACCGCCTCAGGAGCGAAATCTACGCCCAGCTTGTCAGTGTAAATCCCGTCCGTCTCGACATGTTTGAGGAAAACCTCACCCGCCCGAAATAGATCCTTAGTCGGAGTTTCCTGAAAATTGTGCAACTGAGTCAACTGCTGCGCGATGTTCTGGGCTGCCGGGTCGCGCTTAGAGGCAATAATAAGCACGGCCACTTGTCTTTCGCCTAGCCGACGATCTTCTCGACCATTTGTTCTGGTTCGAAGGGGATTATGTCTTCGTAACCCTGCCCAACGGTGGCGAAGAGGATGGGTTTACCGATTATGGTCGCCATCGATATGGCGCTTCCACCTTTCGCGTCGGCGTCAAGTTTCGTGAGTATCACGCCGTCTATGTTCACGGCTTCTGAAAATGTTCGACCCTGCTCGACAGCATCATTTCCAGTCAACGCGTCCACGACAAGGATGGTGATGCTGGGCTTGGCCACTCGACTGATCTTCTTCATTTCCTCGAGGAGGTTCTTGTTCGTCTGCATCCTCCCCGCCGTATCTATCAGGACGGCGTTCGTGCCATGGGCGTTTGCGAAGTTTGAGGCGTCAAACGCAACCGCGGCTGCATCTCCGCCGTAATCATGTTTGATGGTTCTAATCCCAATTCTCCGTGCGTGTTCCTCGATCTGTTCTATGGATCCGGTACGGTACGTGTCGGCGGCGGCTATCAGAACCGAGTAACCCTTGTGCTGAAGCAGGTAACCTATCTTGGCGACGGTGCTCGTCTTCCCCGTACCATTAACTCCTACGAAGAGTATTACGACGGGTTTGTGCTGAGCCTTGCCCTCGTCCAGCACCTTGAAGAATGATTCTCCTCCACTCCCCTTCAAGAGATCAAGCAGAACGTCATGGAGCACGGTTTTTGCCGGCACGGAAGCGTCGGCAAAACGTCGTACCTGAGTAGTCTCAAGTTTCTGTCGTAAGCCGTCACAAATCTTCTGTGCAACCTCATATGCGACATCGTTCTGGACTAAGACTAGGAGAAATTCATCGAGCACTTGCCCGATGTCTTTGTCAGATAATTCTCGTTGGGATATCTTTTGAACTAGGCCGCTAACGCCTGATCTCAGCTTCTCGAACAAGACTCACGGCACAAGCGAGGACTATGTTGGATATGGCGTCAACTAGCTCTTCTTTGCGGTTGGGACGGCTGGGACTGTTGCCTTAGCAGTTCTTCGATAGTTTCTCGATCCTGCTGGTACCGGGAGACTGTCTGGTCTAGTTGTTGTTGGATCGAGGTCCTGGCCTTGTCCAGATCTTGAAGTCTGCCCTTCAATTCCTCCACGGAACTCTCGACATCCTTCTCGATCGCTACTCCAGCCCCTATGCCCATAACAAGTTTCTTCGAATCAGCCACTTGCATTCTAATGTACGAACCCGCACCAACGGGAATAAGGGTAGCCTCTCCGGTCTCAAGTTTCTTCATGCCGTCAAGAGTGTTATAGGCTAAGGTGACTTCGTTGATCGCGGCGCGAACGATATCCAATCTCGACTGGAGGACACCTATAGATCCTTCGAGGATACGTATCTCGGACGCGAGTTGTCGAACGACGTCCTCTTCCTTCACCTGTGACGATGACGATGCCATTTCTCTATGCCTTGGCTTCGGCCGCCGGTTTCGATTCCTGAACGTCCTTTATCTTAATCTCGAATTGGCGCGCTCTATGCCTACTTCCCATCTCTGCGTAAAGCCGTTCGAGCGCATGTTCCTTCTTGAGGGCGCTGAATTCGACAGAGAAAGGAACCTTAGTGAGGCCTTTCTTTATCTCACCCGTAATTCTGAACTTTTTCACTTCTGACAAAGGCTAGTTACCTCGCCCTATGGCTGTGGCGCTCGCTATTAATCTGAAGGTTTCCTTACGTTACAGCCACATCGGCCTGTCAAGGTATGCCAACCGCGAGGCCATCTCTTCTCGGGTCCGCCGCGCCGCTTAGGCGGTTGTCTTCTGAGAGTTGTGCTGCGTGTACACCACCGAAATACAACCCTGGGTCTCCCCGTCCCGTGAGTTTTCTTATTTCAACCGAATGTCCCATCTTGCGGAGTTCGGTCGCGGTCTTTCGGGTTAGGGTGTTTTCCAGTTGTACAAGGTTTCCGTGGACATGAATTCTTGGAGCCGCCACAGCGTTTTCGAGCCCCATTTTGAACTCCAGCACGTTCAAAATAACCAGCAAGATTGACGAGACGATTCTCGGCCCTCCGGCTGAGCCAACCGCCATGATTGGTCGACCGTTCTTGAGGATGATGGTGGGAGTCATGCTGCTCATCGGTATCTTCCAAGGAGCCACGGAATTCGCCATCTTCGGCCTAGGCTCAAAATCATGCATCGTGTCATTCAAAATCATCCCAGTCCCCGGAACGGTGATTCCTGAACCGAAATAGCATTCCACGCTCTCCGTCATCGAAACCAAATTATGCTCAGAATCGATCACCACTAAATGTGACGTATTCGAAGCGGGCATCAAAGGGGAGCCGGTCGGTTCGGCTGGCATTGAGGCTCTGTCCGGGTTAATCGTCGACCCAACTTCTTCCGCGAATTCCTTCGATAGCAACTTACCCATCGGAGCGTCGACGAATTCAGGATCGGAAATGCTGGCTCTGCAGCTCAAATTACTTCGCGCTAACGCTTCCGAGATTACATGCAATGATTTCGGAGAGTTCTGCCCGAAACGTTCCAGAGGTCGGCTCTCCAACATGTTGAGTGATTGAAGAATTATTGCTCCACCAGAACTCGGTGGTGGCGCGGTAAGAATTTCGTAATCCCTGTATGTTCCACGAAGCGGTTCCCGTATCGTAGGCTTGTATCGTTCCAGATCAGCGGAAGTTATGAGCCCGTCATTTGCCTTCATGTCCTGACAAATCTTCTCCGCAATCGCTCCGTTGTAGAATTCCTCGACACCATCATGTCCTAAGGTCTCTAGGGTTTTCGCTAGGGATGGTAGTGTAATCTTCTCGCCTTGGTGGTAGGGTCGGCCTCTTTTGAGGTACGTCTTCCTGGAGTCGTCAAACCGCTTGAGTTTCGTTACACCGGGTTTCCAAGTGAAGTCAAGCGCCCTACCCACGCGAAAGCCCCTTCTTGCACATTTAATGGCGGGCGCGAGTGTGTCCTTCAACTTCATCGTCCCATATTTCTCTAGCATCAAACCATGGCCTGAGATTGTTCCGGGAACTGCCACGGACTTGTAACCCACTGAATTCTCCTCACGGACGACCTTCCCCGACCTCGTTAGCTTGAACATCTCCTCTGAGGCATTGGACGGGGCTCTCTCGCGAAAATCAATGAAGACCGCTTTCGCTTCCCGCGAGCCAAATCAATGCGAATCCGCCTCCACCGATTCCGGAGAAAGCCGGCGCGGCCACACCGAGAGTGTGCGCGGTAGCTACGGCTGCGTCTACAGCATTGCCTCCGTTCTTTAGAATACTCAAGCCGGACTTTGATGCTTCAGGATTCGCTGAGACAACCAAGCCTGAAGTGAACAAGCGCAATGGTCCCCATTTCGGTGACCTTCCGACGGTGTTATTAGAAGTTGATGCGTTTTCAACCCGGTAGTGACTTACCTCTTTGCTCGATTTCTCCAAGCTACCCGTCGTGGATGCGCACTGTCACTCGTACCTAAGCTCGCCGAAGGTCATGCATTCAACCGAATTTGCCCGGTACTCGAACATTCTCGCGGCACCTCCGAGTTTTCTAGACGGGAAATTCAAACCGGCTCTCAATCAGTTGCAGAGATCTAAGAGCAGAATTTCAGCGATGGATGTGGAGCAGCCATACTCCAATCTGATGTTTCGGTGGCTCTCTGAATTCTTCCACTGCAAAGATGACTTAGAAGCGGTCGCCAGTGCCCGAAGCGCCAGGGCCAAAGACTTTGACTCATACGTGCGGGAACTATTCCAAAACGTAAGGCTTGAGGGCCTCGTTATGGACGGCGCTTACCCTCCCTTAACCGAGGACGATGTGAAGCATTTTCCGGCTAAGGTTGCGAAGATATTTCGGGTCGAACCCCAGATCAACGAATTGTTGGCAAAACACGACTCATTTGAAGAGTTTTGCTCGGAATTCGATTCGAGAATCCGCAAGGCGGTCAAGAGCGAGGGCTTTGTTGGGCTTAAGACTATTATCGCGTATCGAACTGGTCTAAAGATAAGGCGGGTAGACGAAAAAACTGCTAAGAACGATTTTCAGGCTGCACGACAAGGCCGCGCGGAACAGGCTTGGTTTGGCCCCAAGGTGAAGATGCTTCGTGACTTTCTAACCGTTCGATCGTTAGAGCTCTCGATCGACCTGGACATTCCAATGCAGATCCACACCGGCGTTGGGGACTACGAGATCCTGCTAGATCAATGTGATCCGGGGCTGTTGTTTGACCTTCTTACGGACGATAAGATCCGACACGCAACAGTCGCACTGGTCCACTCTGGGTTTCCAAACAACCAAAATGCCGCCTACATGGCATCCGTACTTCCGAACGTCTTCCTGGACTTCTCCCTCACAATTCCATTCCTCAACCCTGTCAGCGATCAGCGGCTTATGGAAATCTTGGAGATTGCTCCGAGTTCGAAGGTTATGTACGGTTCCGATGGTTTCGGCGTCCCAGAAGTTTTCTGGTTCAGCGCGAAACTAGGGAAACGGGTGCTCGAGAAATGTTTCACTAAATTCATTGAGGGAAACGTTTTCGATGAGGATGAGGCCACGGAGAAAGCAGCGAGTATCCTTTCAGGAAATGCAAGTACGCTTTACCGAGTAGGTGTGAATTGAAGCGGCGGCCAGTGTTTTCAGGCTCATAGGCCCGTGACGCTTGGCTCAGAGCTCGTAAATGTTATATGTAAAGCCCAAGTCGTACGTATAGAACGGGTTTGGCCTCATCAAAAGTTTTCGTTAGAAATGCGACAGGTTTCGTCAGGGAATTCGGCGCACTAGATGCATTGCTCTTTTCTAGTGCAATGGTGTTCGCACTTATCTTTACGACCGTCCAATTCGCTTGGTTCTATGGAAATACCGGAGGTGCTGACCTCCCAACCTCCTTGGTAGTAGCGGCGATTCCATTCATTTTCCTGATGGTTGCATACTGGGTCATGGCTATAGTAATGCCTAGGACTGGAAATGATTACGTCTGGGTGGGGAGAATCTTCCATCCCGCAATCGGTTTCGCTTGGGGATTAATCTACATGTTCATCGTCCTATTCGTCGCCTTTGTGGGAGCCGGAGTCGCGCCGTTTTCATTTGCGTTTTCAATTTCCTTGACGTCACTTGGAATAATCGGCAACTCGCCATCAATGACCAACTTCGGGAGTTTCCTTGGCGGTTCGGTTGGGACAATTGAGCTTTCGATCTTGCTTACGCTTCTGTTCGGCGTGTTCTCCATCTTCGGATCCAGATTCATCAAAGGTCTCATGTACGGTTCCTGGATAGCTGCTGTAATCGGAATAGCATTAATGTGGTACATTCTCGCAACCATGAATCCGCAAACGTTTGCTTCCAACTGGAACACCCTCTTAGTCCCCAGTTTCGGAAACAACGCCACATACCAAGCAGTCCAATCAGCAGGACAGTCGGCCGGCTTCACGCTTTCTCCACCAGGCTTCTCTTCCATTGCCGTTGCGCTTCCGCTCGCATCACTCTTTCTCTTGGGAGGAAATTACACAAACGCTTTCGTAGGAGAAATCAAGAACGTTAAGAAATCAATTCCAATCGCATTGTTCTTGTCACTATTGTTCGGCATAATCTATTGGAGCATAACCTCAACCCTTACCTTAAACGCGGTTGGCGCGAACTGGATGTACGCGGTCGGCTACGCTTTTGACAACGGTAAGTTTGCTCTTCCGTTTCCACCCTCACAGCCGTTGATGTTAGCCGTGGCCGCTTATCCGAACACCGCGCTGATCTATGTCATGTTCATCACATACCTACTCGGATCGTTGGCTCCGATCTTCGCTTACTTCTGGATCGCAAGCAAGTATATGTTCGCTTGGGCATTTGATAGAGTAATTCCGACTAAGTTCGCGGACATAGGAGAGCGATTCCGTACGCCGCATCTATCTATCATAGCTGTCGTTGTACTCGGCATATTGTCCGAAGTGGTCTACTTCTTGTTAGGCTGGTCTGGCTCGTTCACAATGGGAACCGTGATCTGGGACGTTAGCTACGTCGTACCGGGCCTTGCGTTAGCAATCTTCCCATTTGTGAAGAAAGATCTCTTCAGCCAGTCTCCCGGCTTCGTGAGGTGGAAACTTGCAGGGCTACCGGTCGTATCCATTGTAGGAATCATAACCGCAATAGCGTTCGCTTGGGAAGGATACCTCGGATTCGTAACGCCCGCGGCAGCAGTACCCACCACGTTCGGTTACTACTTAACAGGGAGCGTTATCGCGTTAGCGTTCATCATATACTTCGCCTCGTGGGCCTACCACAAACGTGAGGGCCTCGACCTCTCAATCGCGCTGAAAACAATACCGCCAGAATAGGCCCAAACAACGGAAATTCGACTAGAATCGTAGAGGCCGTCCAACAAAAGGGTCGGCCTCCTCTCCGTTTCAATCTGAAACGTTTTTATGGGTCAGGGGAAATCGTGAGTCAGAAAATTGTCTAGATGGTCTAATCGTTGCCACTTGCTAAGGACGAAATATCTAGGGCACTCGGTGAGTTACGAAAGGGTCTAACCAAGAAGAAATTCACTCAATCCATCGACCTAGTCGTTCGACTTCGCGAAGTTGACCTGAAGAAGCCCGAGAACCGTATCAACGAAGCCATCCCACTACCCAATCCTCCTGAGAAAGCTTTGAAAGTTTGTGTAATCGCCTCCGGGGACCTGGCGACACGGGCGAAAGCTGCTGGGGCTGATATGCTCGTCGGTAGGCAGGAGATTGAAAACCTGGCCAAGGACAAGAAGGGGGCACGAAAGTTGGCGCAGGAATACGACTTCTTCATCGCCGAAGCGCCTCTCATGCCACTCGTCGGAAGAGCGCTAGGGTCGTTCCTCGGCCCGAGGGGCAAGATGCCCACACCCATCCCGCCTAACGCACCGGTCGATCAAGTGATCGTAAACCACCGCAAGATGGTCCGTGTGCGTATGCGAGAGCAACCCGTCCTGCAGTGTCGGGTGGGAACGGAGGCCATGCCCGACGAGAAGCTTGTGGAGAATATTCAGGCGGTTGTCTCAAGAATCGAGCAGAAGCTTGAGAGAGGTTTCAAGAACATCGGCGAAATCCTCGTCAAAGGAACGATGAGCAAACCGGTAAAGATCAGCCTCACAAAGTGATTAACGATGCTCACCCAACAGGTCGCCGTTTGGAAGAAGGAAATCTTCGACGACCTCACCGAACTACTGAACAAATACTCAGTCATCGCCGTAGCCGACCTACAGAAAGTACGCTCGTCTCAGATTCAGGAGATTAGAAAGAAACTACGTGGCAAGGCCGAACTCATAGTAGCGAAGAATACGATTCTGCGGAAAGCCGCTGAAAAAGCAGCTGGCCAGAAGGAGAAGGTGAACCAGTTCGCGGATTCCCTCACCGGATCGAAAGTGCTCATCTTTACTCAAATGAACCCCTTCGAACTAATCATCTTCCTCAACAAGAACAAAGTTAGGGTCCCCGCCAAAGGGGGAGACATCGCTACAGGCGACATAATGATCCCCGGCGGAAATACCGGCATACAGCCCGGGCCCGTCATTAGCGAATTCAATGAAGCGAAGGTGAAAACTCGGATTGAAGGTGGTAGCATCTTCGTCGCTGAAGATACCATTGTTGTTACGAAGGGAGATGTAATCCCGGTTAAGACCGCGTCACTGCTTTCGAAACTTGGTATGAAACCAATGGAAGCCGGCCTCTCGCTTTCATACGCATACGACAACGGCTTACTGCTCGGCCCGAACGATCTCGCCTTCGACCTCGACAAAATGAAAGCTGACATCTCATCAGCCGCACGCTTGGCTATCGGAGTCGCGGTAGAAGCGAACTTCATGCTACCCGAGACGGCGCCACTGATCATCTCCAAGGCGTACCGGCAGGCGGTCGAGGTTAGCGTTGAAGCAGGGTTCTTCACCAAACAAACCACGGACCTCATTATCCGGAGAGCATATTCCAACGCGAGCGCACTCTCATCAGCAATTTCAGCGGTAAAACCTGAAGCGATCACGCCACAACAAACCCCAGAAACTCCGCCAGCTGAAGGAAAAGGTTGAAAAGAGGGGCTTCGGCTAAGCACAGGAATCCCGCTAAAATTCGGTGAAAGAAATGGAATACGTCTACGCAGCACTCCTGCTACACTCAGCAGGCGGCAAAGTAACTGACGACGGTGTAAAGAAAGTCCTAACCGCAGCAGGAGTCAAGGTCGACGAACCAAGAGTCAAAGCCCTAGTCGCCGCACTCTCCGAAATCAAAATCGACGACGCCCTCAAAGCCGCACAAACAATGCAAGTAGCCGCAGCAGCACCAGCACCCGCAGCAGCCGCTGCAGGCAAGAAAGAAGAGAAGAAAGAAGAAAAGAAGTCGGAAGAGGCATTAGCCGGGCTCGGAGCACTGTTCGGTTGATTTTGAGCTCCTTTTAGCTCAAACGCTATAAATTAAGCCGTTTCAGCGGAAGACGCCCGAATAACTGGCTTCGCGAGCAATTGTTTTGTCTGCCCAGGTTTTCCTTTGTACTTCATTTCTTGAAGAATAACGTGGGGATCATCAGTTCCTTTCTGTTTGCTGACCTCATCGTAATCGCGTTGGATCGCTTCGATGATTCCGGCTAGCGCCTTTCCCTTCGCAGCCACTACGTACTCCTTTCGTCCGTCGTTTCGGTTTGTCAGCAGTCTTTCTAACATTTCTTTGCGAAGCATTGTACCTATCCACAGGTTTGCCGAGCGTCTTCCAATCCCATACTTTCCCGAGATATCGTCGCTTGTAATTGAGTCCAACCTCGATAGCTCTTGAATTCTCTTGTATCCACGATTCTCCCTTCCCAGGATTGTGATCTTTATCGCGCATAGTAATTTGATCCAGTTTCTCCCATTCCTGAAAGCACCAATTTCATAGAGTCTTACAAGATTTAACCACGTGCAATATGCGCGAACGGTGATTCGATCCGAATATACACTTGCCTTGAAGCCTTCTTGCGAGAGGAGCTCAGCATAATCTTGGAGAGCATCTATGTCTCGGTCGACTATCGTCAATCGGACATCAAGTCTCTGCGGTCTTCTTCTTGCATCAAGCGATCCGTCACCAGTAAGCAACTTAGCAAGGAAATTGCGACGAAGTGAATTATTCCAGAATGCCCCTCGACGAACTTCGCTCATAGAGAAAAGGAGTACCGCTGCCAGTACACTCGATCTCACGAGAGTATCCGCGGCAATAGCTCCCTTCATGGAGTCAATCGCACTGAAATGTCCGATTGTAACCCTAGTTGCGTTTCTGTATCGCTCAGCATATTCATAAGCAGTTGCTAGTGATGACCTACTCGGATTGAAAATGCAGCGTCCGCGAATGAGCGCTAAAGGCACACCTAATTCCGCCAGCCCTGAGACAAGATAAGCATGTTCCGCGATGGCCGAATTCTTGAATACAACTCTGGCGTACTTCTTCTCGCCCTCGGCCTGAAGTAGTCCCAGTAAACCACCAAGGCTTGCAGCATTAGCATACCGCTTCAATTCTATTTGGCGTGCGGCTCCTCTTGGATGGTGGTACCAGATTCTAAGCCACGGCTCTCCGTTGTCCTCGTATCCGTCAACGTACAATTGATAGCCGTTGGTGGAAGTTGGCGGAATCAGTGAGAGCATGTCTACCTTGTCCCCCTCGGTTTTGAAGGGGGGACGAGTGTGCGGTTGGACTGGTCTGATCTCGAGAATCGAGATTGTCTGATCGTAGGAGATGTTCAGTTTTGTGCAGATGCTTGTGGGGATTGTGACCCATGGTGCGGCTAGGGCGAGGAAGCTTGCTTGGGTTGCTTCGTTTGCCACCGTGAGCCGGACAACCTGCCTTGCAGGATTGCTTTGGGAGAAATGCGGAATTGTTATTCCAAGTTTGCTGCTGGATTTTGTCACGTTAACTTGGCATGGCACGGATGCGCTTGACAGCACGGGGCTTCCACGTGAACCAGCTTTGCCTTGAGCTCGTTATGGGGACGGCGCAGAGGGTCGAGGATACCGGTGGGTGAATGTAATGGGGCGCGAGTTTTTCCGAGTGTTGCTCGGCTGAGCAAGAGTTCAACGATTATACCTTAGTCGTTCGATAATAATGGGTGAGAGCTGAGTTGAGACTTGTCCGAGGAGTATACCGTGTGTAGGTGTGGTGCCAAATTTACCAATGACGAAGAAGGCAGGCGACTGTACGATCTCCATCAGCCCTGGTGTGGGAAGCAAGGAAGCCCAGCACAGGAATCAGAAGCCCGAGGGTTTTCACGACCTAACAGACGAAGCCGAGAATCATAATCGACCGCACTCGACCAGACACGAAGCCTTTCTAAAGGGACGAGGCAAATAACTTACTAACCCAGTTGCGCCGTTCTGTTCTGCCTGGTTAGAGGAGTAGCTATTGGAAATTAGCGCGAAGGAATTTGCGGTTCCGTTCTTCAAAGAGAACGGATTCGAACGTAAGCAGTGTGAATGCTGCAAAGGCTACTTCTGGACGCAAAAGAGTGATGAGAGGTTTTGCGGAGACAGCCCGTGCGTACAATACTCCTTCATCGGCAAGCCACCAGCAAAGAAGCCATACTCAATTCATGATATGAGGGAACTATTCCTATCATTCTTCGAGAAAAACGGCCACACCAGAATCAACCCTTACCCCGTCGTGGCGCGCTGGAGGGACGACGTGTTCTTGGTAGGTGCATCGATCTACGATTTCCAGCCCTACGTTACAGAAGGTCTCATTCCGCCACCAGCAAACCCCTTGGTTGTTAGCCAACCCTCCATCCGTTTCACTGACATTGACAACGTCGGCCCCACATTGGGACGGCATGAGTTGATCTTTGAGATGGGCGGCGCTCACGCCTTCAACTACGCGGATAAGGAGATTTACTGGATGGATCAAACCATAAGGTACCACCATAGACTAGCGACGGAAGAGTTCGGTCTCAAATCCGAATCGATATCTTACAAAGAGCATTTTTGGTCCGGCGGCGGAAATGCTGGGCCCGACTTGGAGTGTCTCTGCTCCGGCTTGGAAATTTCAACCTTAGTCTTCATGCAGTACAGGGTGCGGGGCGATCAATTGCAGAAGCTGCCCATACGAACAGTGGATACCGGTTACGGGATCGAACGATGGGCATGGCTGAGCCAAGGAACGGCGAGCGCTTTTGAGGTTCTCTACGGCCCGGTGTTGGACAAGATCTTCAGCCTGGCGGGCGTGAAGTACGATAAGGCGTTGGTTGCGAAGGTTGTTCCGTACTCAAGTTACATGAACATCGAACGGGGCGACAGCCGAATCGATGCCCGCAAGAAAGAGGCTGAGAGCGTTGGCATGGATTGGCGTGACCTCGAAAAGGGAATAGTGCCAATCGAATCTGCAATGGCTGTAGCCGACCACACAAAGGCGATCGCTTTTCTATTATCAGAAGGAGTCGTTCCGTCGAATGTGGAAGAGGGTTATCTGACAAGGTTGCTGATTCGCCGCACATACCGAATGCTTCGACAACTTGGAATCGAAGACAGAATGCCGGAGATATTGGACGCGCAGGTCGATTATTGGGGAGACGACTTCCAGCAACTGAAAGGCATGAGGCGTGAGATAGCGGAAGCAATCAAATCCGAGGAAACAAAGTATAAACGAACCCTGGAACGCGGCGCTGACCTAGTAAAGAAAATTGCAATCGACCTCAAAGCGAAAGGGCAGAAGGAAATCCCCTCTCACTCCCTAGTCGAATTGTATGATTCACAGGGGATGGTTCCCGACATCGTTAGAGAAGTCGCAGAACCATTAGGAGTCGCCGTCAATCCTCCCGGCAACTTCTACGCCATGGTCCTGCAAAAGCATCTCTCCGGAAAGCGCGCTTCTGAGGAAGATGAAGAATCAGACGTTGGGGCCTCGCTGAAGGATATGGTCAATGAACTTCCTGAAACAGTTCGACTTTACTATAAGGATCCATTCCAACGGGAATTTCAAGGCAAAGTACTCGCGGCGCTGCAAAAGGAGTTCATTGTGCTAGACCAAACCTGCTTCTACCCTGAAGGTGGAGGCCAGCCGGGGGACATAGGAGAAATCCGAACCGCAAGTGGCCCTGTGAAGGTAGTTGGGACGCAGAAAGTCGGACGCGTTGTTGTTCACCAACTTGACGGAAAACCCCCGAAGGTAGGCGAAAGTGTTCAGGGTACAATTGATTGGGAGAGGCGTATCAGCCTCATGCGTCACCACACAGGCACACACCTGATACTAGGAGCCGCGAGGAGAGTTCTTGGACAGCACGTGTGGCAGGCTGGAGCGCAGAAAGGAGTTGAATCAAGCCGCGTCGACATTTCGCACTATGAGAAGATCACTGATGAGCAGGCGAGAGAGATAGAGCGACGGGCCACAGAAATTGCGCTGGAGGATATTCCCGTTGAATCAGAGTGGATGCCTAGGGAGAAGGCCGAGCAACAATACGGGTTCCGGCTTTACCAGGGCGGCGTCGTCCCAGGCCGCGAATTGCGCGTCATAAAGATCGATGACTGGGACGTAGAAGCATGCGGCGGAACCCACTGCACCAGAACGGGACAGATCGGGACCATCAAGATTCTTCGCACGGAGCGCATTCAGGACGGCGTTGAGCGGATAATATTCGCTGCCGGAACCCAAGCCCTACGCGCCATTGAAGAACAAGAAAGAAAACTGAATGAAATATCAACGATAATCGAAGCACCAATCGAAAAACTCGACAAGTACGTGCAGACACTCGTCGATGAAAAGTCACGATTAGAAAAAAGGTTGGAAGGATTGGCGGAAGTCTGGGCTAAGCAAGAGGCTCAAAGCCTCACCGCTTCCGCAAGAACGGTTGGGCCGGTCAAGCTAGTTGCGACGAAATACGAGACGGGTGAAGAAAACGACCTAGTTATACTCAACAACGAAATCATCCAAAAGGATCCAAGCTCCGTCGTCATACTAGTCTTATCGAAAGACTCAGTGAGAGTCCTGGTCGGTGCGGGAAAGGGCGCCATTGCGCATGGCGTACACGCGGGGAAGTTAGCTGCGAAGCTGGCCGGCCTAGTAGGCGGAGGTGGAGGCGGTAAAGACAACTTCGGTCAAGGCGGCGGCACAAAACTAGGCGCGGTAGACTCTATCCTCAAAGACTCCGAGAAGGCCGTCAGTGAAATGCTGAAGAAGTGATCATCGTGGAAGTGGATTGGGCTGAGATAGATGGAAAATGGCAAAAGGAATGGGAAAAAGCCAGGATCTTCGAAGCCGATCCAGACCCGAAACGTGAAAAGTGTTTCGTAACTTATCCCTTCCCCTACATGAGTGGACCGTTACACGTCGGTAACGGCTTCACCGCAGCCAGAATCGATGTCTACGCTAGATACATGCGAATGCGCGGGTTCAATGTCCTCTTCCCTTGGGCATGGCATTGGACGGGGAAGACCGTTGCGGGCGCAGCTGAACGCATCAAGAACGGGGACGAGGAATTCATACGCCCCATCAGAGAGGTCGACGAGGTCCCTGAAGCGGAGATTAGAAAATTCGTTGACCCCGTCTATATGGCACAATACTACACCGACGTGAACCGAGACGCCATAAAACGATTCGGAACTTCCGTAGATTGGCGGCGTGAATTTCATACGAGCTCTCTAAACGCGGAGTTCAGCAAGTTCGTCACATGGCAATATTTGCGCTTGCGCGAGAAAGGTTACGTTACAAAAGGCACGCATCCCGTAGTTTGGTGCCCCAAGGATCAGAGCCCAACCGGTGACGCCGATCGTTTAGAAGGGGAAGGCGTTCGGCCCGAGGAGTTCACGCTAGTAAAATTCAAAATGGGGAACCTACTCCTACCGTGCGCAACTTTCAGGCCTGAGACGATCTATGGCGTTACGAATCTATGGATCAACCCAGATGGCGAATATGTAGAGGCTGATGTCAACGGAGAAAAATGGATCGTAAGCCAAGCAGCGGCCGGAAAATTACAAAATCAGTTCAAGCAAGTCAACATCATCAGAAGCTTGAAAGGCGCGGAACTAATCGGGAAAACGTGTACGGATCCAATTCAAAACCGACCGCTACTGATACTACCGGGAGAATTTGTCAAGACCAATCATGCCACGGGGTTGGTTTACAGCGTCCCCGCGCACGCACCCTTCGACCTACTGGCACTGAGAGACGTGCAAAAGAATCCGGACACTGTATCGAGATACCCCATCACTACAACTGAGTTGGCGCGAATCCAACCAATTTCAGTAATCTCGGTGGAGGGATACGGAGAATTTCCGGCAATGGAGATCGTTGATCGGATGGGAATTCGTAACCAGACGGATCCGTTGGCTGAAGAAGCTACGAAGGAAATTTACAAAGCAGAATTTCACAGCGGCATAATGAGAGACAATTGCGGCGAATACTCGAAGCAGAGAGTTGCAGATGTTAAGGAGGGCTTGGTGGCAGATTTCAGACGCAAGCGAATCGCAGATGTGATGTATGAACTGCCGCAACGGGTGGTGTGCAGGTGCACAACCGAATGCGTAGCCAAGATAATACAAGATCAGTGGTTTCTCAAATATTCAGACCCTGACTGGAAGAAGCTCGCGCATCAAGCGATTGCTCAAATGTCCTTCTACCCCGAGGAAGCTAGGGCATGGTTCAACGGAATTATCGATTGGCTGCAAGATTGGCCATGTGCCCGCAGAACCGGCCTAGGCACTCCACTCCCATGGAGCCCCGATTGGATCGTTGAAACGCTTAGCGACTCAACCATTTACATGGCATACTACATGGTAAGCAAGTTCGTCAACGCGGGCAAAGTCAACGCTTCACAATTGCCGCCCCAAGTTTTCGATTTCATTTACTATGGCACCGGCAATCCGGATGAAGTCGCTAAGACCGCCGGAATAGAACGGAAGCTAATGGAGGAGATTCGGAGCGAATTTCTCTACTGGTACCCGGTAGACTTGCGCAACTCAGGGAAAGATTTGGTCGGCAATCATCTAAGCTTCTTCATCTTCCATCACGTGGCGCTCTTCGAGCCGCGGTATTGGCCGAAGGCTATTGGGGTCAACGGGTTCATGCTGTTGGAAGGGCGGACCATTCACAAATCTAAAGGCAACTTTGTCCCCCTGTGGAAAGCTTGCGAGGAATTCGGAGCAGACGCCGTCCGGTGTGGTGTCCTCCTTGGCACAGAGGGGATGGATGACCCAGACTGGCGAGCCGAGAACGTTCGAGACGTAAAGGGCAGGCTTGAAGGTTTCCTACGTTTCATTGAAGACATCGCCCGGAGGCCGAAGGAACAAGCCGCGAATGGTCATCTAGAAAATTGGTTGATGGGCAGAATCAACGCGAAGGCAGGTTTGATCGCTGACGCCATTGCGAAGCTGAAAACGCGTACAGCGACATCAATCGCTCTTTACGATATGTGGAACGATTTGAGATGGTACGAGCGTCGGGTCGCAATACCTGACTCCGTGACCGTAGACGCATTCATCTCGAAATGGATCCAACTATTGGCTCCCTTCGCCCCGCACCTAAGTGAAGAGGTTTGGCAGAAGACGGGTCATGAA
This sequence comes from Candidatus Bathyarchaeota archaeon, assembly GCA_963733055.1. Taxonomy (GTDB): domain Archaea; phylum Thermoproteota; class Bathyarchaeia; order 40CM-2-53-6; family 40CM-2-53-6; genus FEN-987. The sequence continues at coordinate 317,043 of CAVTBR010000001.1, read as the reverse complement.
GGGTTCGTCGCCGTCGCCGGCTGGCCGGAATTTGAGAAGGGCAACGTGGATCTACGCTCCGATGAACTAGAGGTTCTGATCAGGCAAACGTTGCAGGATACTCAGGAAATAATTGCTACAACAAAACTGAGCCCGAAGACGGTGCACTATTACGTTGCTGCGGAATGGAAATGGCGAGTGTACTCTGAGGCTCTGGCGCGAGCGAGTTCACACCCAGAAACTCTCGATGGGCTGATTCGTGACATGCTTTCGGCCAAAGTAGCTTCTACGAAAGACCTTCCAAAATTCGCGGCGAAAATCGTACAGCAAGTCAAAACGATGCCAAGCGAACTACGCGCGAGAAGATTGGAGGTGGGGGAGGTTGAGGAACGAAGCTTATTCACCGAGGCAAGGCGATTCTTCGGCGCGGAGTTGAAGACTAACGTTGAAGTTCACGGTGAAGAAGACGCTTCCCTTTACGATCCGAAGGGAAGAGCGAAGATGGCCGAACCCTATCGGCCTGCAATATTCTTAGAATAGAGAGTCAAGGCGGCGCAGTCTACGGGTGCCAACCCTTTTCGTTCATTATCATGTAGATCCCGGTTACGACGGCAAGTATTAGGCCAATTAGGAAGCCGCCGCCGATGAACAGGCTCACTATCGCTGTCGGGAAGATCATGAATGCGGATAGAACTTTGAACCCTAGCATGTACAGGAGCACAGCTCCAATGAGCACTATGCCCAAGACCGTTCCGAGAATGAAGCTAAAATTGCCAAGCTGCACTATCCATGGGAAGAACCCTGCCCAGAATACAAAGAAGGCCGGCCAAAGCAAGGCTGCCGCATTCGCGAGAATAAGCGACGATGCAGTGAACAGTAGCAGAACTGCTCCCCACGAGAATCGACGGAACATGTGAGGGTAAGGACCGTATACCATTCCTCCCGGAGGTAAACCTCCCTGCGCATACAAGGTGGGTGCCATCGGTGGTGGGGCTGGATGATTGACCATGGCTGAGTGGTAGCAGCCTGGGCATAGAGCTAATTCGACGTAGGGTTTAGTGCATGAAACGCAAATTCTTCGCCCGCAGCGACTACATACCGCGTTCCCGGGTAGGTTTGGGTGATAATAGCACATGTAAGCCAATTTCTTCAAACATCCTCATTGACACGTTTCTAAGGTAGAATGGGGATGGAGGTAGTTTGACTTGATAGTTAGTTACAAGATAGTGTCAAAGCAAGCCAGATTTTGTATCCCATACTTCGATGCTCAAGGTTGAATAACGGAAAGGGGCGGAAATCGGCTACTTTAGCGGTTCTTGCCCCATTTTGCTCGTTAAGATCACACGTGCGATTAGTCCACATGCTTCGCGGGACAGAAGTATAGTTTCAAACGCAAACTCTTCTCCAAACAGCAACTGAGTACATCCAGAAATAACTTGCCTAAACTATGTTAGGCACGCGCGAAATTCACGCCTATCAACCCGTGAACCTCGTGGGCCTCAACGCTTTTAGTTTGGCAGGTCTGGATTCGGGTTGGGCCCGTAGCTCAGTCTGGATAGTGCTTCTGGTTTGAGCGTCTAAAGCACAGGCCCTCTAAACGCTTTCAGGAAGCGGGAGAAGCCTGGGGTCCGGGGTTCGAATCCCCGCGGGCCCGCCACGATTCCGCAGATTGATTAATTGAAAACTTGCCTACCGTTTGAGCCGAAACGCATTCCTGAGATGTGAGAAGAAGGTGGTGGGTGAAGTTCAAAATCACAAGAGCCGATGAATATCACAGAGGCTCGCAACAAGCATGGCAGGCTGGATATCACTCTATTACCAAGGTCAGCTAATATTTAGTACCCAAATCACGTGGACTGACGGAGCATCATTTGGAACGTTTACTGTCCAAGTCGTAACCTGTCCATTAGACGCTTGAGCTCGGGCCTTAGATTGTCCGCTTTTTCTCTCTCGCCTATCTGCTCGAAAATTTGTAATGCTTGTGACCACAGCTTGACAGCACTTTTCACATCACCCTCCGCCTCCGCAAGGCTACCGAGTTGAGCATTCGCCGTCGCTTCCTCTGATATGTTTCCAAGCTTGCGAGCAATCGCCAGGCTTTCATTGAAAAGTTTCCTTGCATTCTCAAAGTTATCCTTCAGAGCATCCACTCTACCCAGTGCCACTAAAGTTCTCGCTATGCCTAATGGGTTCTCAACCTCCCGATCGATTTCTAGGCATTGTTCATAAAGCGTCTTTGCGTCATCGTAATTTTCCTTTGACACTGCCATGTTGCCAAACTGATACAGAACTGAGGCAATCTCTGCTTTCATCCCAAGTAAACCGTAGACTTCAAGGGCCTGATTGTACAGTTTCGTGGCTTTATCGTAGTTGCCCCTCATGTATTCGATTACGCCCAGGGAATGCAGTGTCTGAGCGCTTTCCGATTGATTTCCAAGTTTACCAGTAATTTCCAAGCTGGCCTCATAGAATCTCTGGGCCTCATCATAGTTGCCTTTTTGAAATTGAATTCTACCTAACTGATTCAAGCTTCCAGCTATTCCTAATGGATGCCCGATCTTTTGCTCAATTCTCAAGCTCTCATTACACAATCTAAGAGATTCATCCAAGTTGCCTTCGTCTTGAAGCATCATACTGAGTTGGTGTAACACGATTGCTAGCCCCACTTGATCGCCTAGTTCTCGAAAAGCGTTTTCAGCTTCTGCGTACAGTCGCTTCGCTGTATCACGATTACCTCTGGAATCTTCTAGTTGAGCAAGAAGCACCACATCTTGAGGCACTGCTTCTTGATCTCCTAGTGTTTGACTAATCCTCAAACTTTGTTCGGCGAGTTTTGCTGATTCATCAAGGTTTCCCCTCTCCTTTTCTATGAGTGCAAGTTGATGCAGTACCCCAGCTAATCCGGATTGATCATCAAACTTGCGAAAGGCACTCTCTGCCTCCCCGTACAATCGCTTGGCAGCATCATAGTCGCCCTTAAGATAGGCTAAAACGCCAAGCTGATGCAACGTTGAAGGTATGCTAGCTTCATTTCTTAGTTTCCGTTTGATCTCGAGACTTTGTTCATAGAGTTTCTGGGCGACGTCGTAGTTGCCTATCGCCTGTTCGATCTTTCCCAATTGGTGCAACGTTAAAGCCTCTGACAAATTGTTCCCAACATCACGTTCAATTGCAAGGCTTTCTTCGAGCAGCGCTCTTGCGTCGTTATACCTACCTCTTCGGTCAAGCACTATGCCAAAGTGATGAAGAACAGTGAATTTGCCTTCAGGGGTTAGGTTGAGACTAGATGAGAGAAAACGCAAATTGTCGTAGGAAAGATCGTCGATCTGAACCGCTTCGAGTTGGAGGTCATGACACTGAATACGTGAGCCAAGAGATCGAACCCATCCCATGCTACTAAGTTGGTCCAAGGCTGATTGGAATTTCGTTTCGTCTCCACGAAAGACGCATTCGTATATTGCTGAGGCAAGCCAATGCAAAGGAGGAAGCTGTGCTTCGTCAAGTAATTTCAGAGACCTCAAGACATTCTTGTTGTCGGAATCGAGTGAGGAGAATAATCCTGCCCAAATGTCCCTAGCGCTTGCAGGAATTCTGTGGATGTCGGTCGCTTCAAGCGATTTCCCTTTCAAGGCTAGAATAGCCGACACAATATAGAGAGGAGTAGGATCGGCTTCTTTGACTACGGAGATTAGCTGTTTCTCAAGTTCCTCATCCATCGTCACATCGAATTCCTGTTTGCAAATGTCTACTAGCCTCCTTGTCTGATCGGTGTCGAGGTCCACGAGCTGATGTTTTTCAAACATAGACCAGAAGTGTTCCGATACCTTTCGACGTAATGACTCGAATTCGTTTGATCTTGCAGCCAGTATTAAGGTAGGGTTAGAAGTGACTTCCAGGATCTTACAAATAGTTGTCGGAACGAGAGACGGTTCGCCGACCCAATGCAGGTCGTCCCAAACAAGAATAATTGACTCACCAATCGAGATAGCGTTGAGTAGTCCGAGGATATCATCGGCGGAAAAGGATCTGTGTATTACCGCTATGGTTCCGCTTTTTGCTCTTTCAAGGATTTTCAGCAGAGCGGTTGTCTTGCCCGATCCTGGAGTTCCTAGAATAATGATCCTTCTTCCAGATGGATCGAAGTCAATCTCTTCCCTCGGCACGTATCCATGCAATCTTGATTGGGGTGGGTTATAATGGAGAACCGTGTCCAGTTTCCGCAAATCCGATAACGGTAGAATAGTGAACGGTTGAAATGCACTTTGAGTATCTTTCCTGGAGGCTCTAAAAGCACTCGTGAGGGACTCTAGTGCAAGAGCATTTTGAATTCCTAACTTAAGCCCAAGAAAATTCGTAAGCCTCTGGTCTTCAGCGATCTTCGCAAGTAAGTGGTCATGAAACAAACGTAGAGATTCTCTCAGAACGCGTTCAATGTCTTCTTTGGAAATACCTGACTTGACATAGATCGTGGCTGCTAACTCTTGAGAGAGCTGCTTGAATTCCTCGGAGGTGAATTTTGCTCGAAGCAGTGCATCGCTTCTTCTCCGGATAATCTCTTTTGCAGAAGGACACTCAAGCGCTTTCAACGCACTCTTGAAAATATCTTGTCTGATATCGCCGTACTCTCTTGCAGACTGTTCAGCGGCTTCTTTGATCGATTCCACAATGAGCTCTTCAAGATTCTTTCTACCTATTCGATGGGCAAGCGCCTTCCCCGAATCTATAATTGCATCAGATGCAACGCTTTCTGGAAGCTTCTCGAGAAGTAATCTGGCGAGCAACAAGCCTGCAAGTAACAACACAGACTCCATCAAATTTTCGTCCCTTTAGAGTCTAGAGAGACCCTGTAGTGTCATAAGCAGCTGTTCAGCATTATGGCGATTGCCCGGCTTGCGTTCTATTGTCAGAGCTTCTTTGAAAAATTCCCCTGCCGCATCGTAATTCTGATTAGTCACTTCGAGTATTCCAAGATTTGTTAGAACGGAAGATTCGGCTGTTTGGCTTCCGATGGCGCGGAAAAGCGCCAGAGCCTCAGTATAGAACTGCTCTGCTTGAACAAGATTGTTGTTCGCATGTTCGACTGCACCAAGCTGAAGCAGCGTCGCACCGATTCCGTGTTTGTCGCCTAACTTCCGTTTGATTCGTAGACTATCGTCACAATATTTCCTGGCCCTGTCGTAGTGTTTTCTGCGATACTCGATTAAACCTAGCTGATGAAAAGTTTTGGCCATTCCATGACGATCTTTGATTCTCCGCTTAATTTTCAGGCTGTGATTATACATCGCTATGGCTCTAGGGAGGTCACCACTCTCTTCGTAGACACTGGCGAGGTCATGAAGAGCTCCTGCAATTCCAGCTTGATCGTCCAGTTTGCGAAATATTTGCAGCGCCTTTTTGCAATGTGTCTTCGCCTCAACGTATTTCCGTTGCAGCAACTCAATTGATCCCAATTGGTCCAGCAATGCTGCGACAGCTGATTGGTTTGGACCCTGCCTCCTAATCTCAAGGCTCTCATTCGTCAACTGGACGGCCCTCTGATATTTCCCCTCGTACACATCTACTATTGCCAGCTCTTGAAGGCAATTGGCGATTCCATATGAGTGATCCAGCTTGCAGAAGAACTTCTTCGCTCTGTTGTACAGAATTCGACCTCTACCATAATGTCCTAACAGGACTTCGAGTTTGGCCAGTTCACTGGTTGTACTTGCCAATCCTGCCAAGTCTTTCAGGCTTAGTCGAATCTTCAAAGCCCGATCGAAGAATCGTTTGGCCGTCGCATAATTTCCTAGACTCTGCTCAATAGTGCCGAGATGATGAAGTGCAGCGCCGATTTCAGGTTCATCTGAGAGGCTTGATGCGGTCTCTAAGGCTTTTCGACATAGTCTTGAAGCCTCCTTCAGGTTTCCTTTTCGCTCCTCAATTATCGCCAAATTTTGCGACACTCCCGCTGCTCCTGACACGTTGCCTAACTTCTCGAAGGTTTCCTTTGCCTGACCGAAGAACGCTGTCGCTCGAGGATAATTTTCATTGTCCATCTCCAAAACAGCCAAGTCCTGGACAGCAGTGGCAAATTCATACAAATCCCCAAGCTCGTAAAGAATATTTGCACCTCGAAGGAATAGCCTTGCAGCCTTGGCAAAATTGCCGACGTCTAGTTGGATTTTCCCCATCAAACGTAAGGTAACCGCTATCCCATGTTGATCGTTGAGTCTACGGTCAAGCCGCAGCGTCTGATCGAAAAATGTCAGCGCTTTGTTGTACCTGCCTCTTTCTTGCTCTATCATGCCCATACTATAGAGGGCGGTCGCTAATCCGGGAAGGTTATGATCGACGACACATGCTTTGCTCGCCCTTCTGAATAATTCATATGAATCATTCCGCCGTATCTCAAGAAGAATCGATCCCATGATAAGGCATCTCTTAGACAATTGGAGCCTTTCCGCCCATGCCTCGATCGTTTTCCTCCAGTTCCCAGATTCTAATCCCATCTTCACCGAGAGTTGCTTCGGATCTTGGTCTAGAATTGACTTCGACAGATAGTCAATCAGCTTAGCCGTGTCAAAATGAATAGTTGTTCCTGGAAACCTAGAGAATGCTTTTGGCAGCTTCCTTATGCTGAATCCTTCCCTTACGTGTCTAACGTAGAAAATACGCCCTTTCGATGGTATTTTCGACAGAATCGGATTGATGTCAAAGTCATCTCGCACGCTGTAGCCAAGAACAAGAATGTCTCCCGAGCTGAGAAAGTGTTCCAAGGCTTCGGCTCTGCGGTCCGAAAGTCCCCTGCTCGCCACATTGTTCAAAGTGACTCTTATGCTAGATTCGTCATCTGCACTGCCATGAATCTTGTAGAGGGTGGGTCGGTTTTTGATCGCTTTGATATTTTCAAATTCAGACTCACGATACAGTAGGTTGAAAGTGGATCCTCTTCGTAATCCTAGCTCGTTCTCGAGAACTCTATCGATCAGGAGGTCAAAGTTTGTTGTCATGACCTGCGAGACAAAACCTTGCGCAATTAGCTGAGCTATCAGGAAATGATTCTTGTTCGAAGAGCCGCCCCTAAACACGTTGGCGACGCAAGCAAGGATCGACGAATCCAGGGTGGATGTGATTTGAATTATCCATTCGAGCGGAAGCTTCTCCACATCTCTCGCTATGTCCTGCCCTCGTTGCAATCGATCTCCATATTTCCGAAGTGAGGGATGGGCGCATACTTCCTCAAGTATGCAAAACTTCAATTCATTTCCCAAAGGAAGAGACGGTAGAGATATTCCAGCTCCAACCCAGATAGACATCTTCTTCTTACGTATGCTCTCTACGATGGCTTCTAGGCACTCCTGAACGTCCAATTGTCTCCGAAAGAAATGCTCCGATCAATCTTATCTTGATGTCTGTTTTGATCACGAAAAATCTGCAATATCGGCGAACGATTGTTATATCGACCAAATAGACATGAGTTGAGCGCATGGTCAAACTGCGAATATCATTTAGAGTTTGTTCAGTTCTTTTTGCCTTCTAACTAACTTCAACAGGTAGTCTGCAAACAGTATCATCTTAAGGGCATCCTCTCTAGGCATGTCTCCCTTCCTATGATGAGCTGGGTTTCTAAGCCAAAGCACGGCTCCTCTGAAGAGAAGAGCTAGACCTTCTTTCTCAGAATTGACCGACCTATCGAAGAGTCCCTTCTTGACAGCCTCGGAAACGAGATCTGTACCCACGAGGGAATCGGGCAATCGCAACTCTTGTTTGATGAAATTCTCTACAGTTAGATACGCTTCCCCTACATGAGTTCTGTAGGGTTTTCGCAGAGGAAAGCAGTCACTCTTGATTACCGAGTCGACGTCTAGCTGATCAAGCGCCTTTTCTAGGTCAAGTACTCTAATTTTCTCTGTAGGAGTTTGCTTTGTTTGTGCGACTCGTACTCTTCCACTTTGCTTCTTTAACTCAGAATCTATGTTGATGGTTTTCATCAACGGTGTCTGCTGATAGAAACCGCGTTTTCCTTCGACTAACTCATTTGCCCGTAAGCCATTAAGAACGCTAGAACAGTAGTCCTCTCTAGCGTGAACATTTTTCGCAACTTCCTTGTAATATGTTCGCTTTCGGACGGCTTTCAAAATTGCTATTTTCTTGGGCGATCCAGCACAGAACGCTCTCAAATTGCTGATGAGTGAAGCACGATCCAACATCCGTCAATCACTCTTCGGTTTTCTCTCACTTCTTCCTGGAAGTAGGATACAATTCAGTAAGCTTGTCACTGGAGACACCCATAATCTTGGCTAGCTTTTTCACGTTCGGTTCACGCTTTAGAATAACACCAGCGAGCAGATTCTCCATGATTTCGAGGTGCTCTTCAACTGTTTTTGGCTTCTTTGGCATCGATATCACCTCTTCTTCTGCCGGAGACACTAAGAGACGCACGTCTCTCTATTCCTTGTAGTTCTTCTCAGCGGTTCTTCAGTCGTCTTAGATCTCCTCCTCGAAGAACTTGACGTAGAGCTTGCCTTGTTTCTTCAGGATGCCCATCGAATACCATCTCTGCCAGAGGCCCGAGATAGTTCCTGTTGAGAGATCAGTGAGTTTGCTAAGCTCGACTATTTTCTTTCTGCCAGTAAGTTCGTATAGTTTCTTCTTCTTGGGATCATCTAGCTCCTTGTCCAACAGCTCCGTGATTCTCGTTCTCAGGATCGCCTCAATCAGCTCAATCAGTCTGGCGAATTGTTCTTGATCGCTCATTTGACTCTCTCCTTCTTGCTTCCCTTTGCCTGCTTGGCCTGGTATAGTGTCTGACTAATCAGATCTGGATCTTGACCCAGTAACCATGCAATCTCCTTCCTTTCCAAACCGGCTGAGGAGAGTGCCAGAGCCCGCTGAGTTAGACTTTCCTTGCCTTGGAGAATATTCCAAGCGAGGAGTTTACTTAGGACACCGAGCCTGCCCATGAGTTCTGTGAACTGTTTTTCGTCCATGTTTTCACCTAAATAGGAAACAGCTTCTTGTAGAACCTGCCTCCAGGCTTTTCGATTTCACGAATAATCCCCAATTCTTCCCACTCCTGGAGAATGGGCGTGAGCGTGCCAGATTTGACATCCACTATCTGAGCAATCTGAGATACTGTATGTTGTCCGTCACAGGCATTGTATCCTTTGACATAGTTGTCGGGGTTCTGCTTCTTCTTAGTCACAATGTCCTTGATATCTTGCGCTTTGAACGCCAAATGTCCCAGCAGTGTAATGATCGTGTCATTCTGCTTTGTCAAGTGCTTGAATTCTGACTCACTCATTTCTGCTCTCCCTTGTTTCGCCTTGAGCTCGTTCCCACTCTGGCGGAGTCCAGTCTATTGCTCGACTTGGATAACCCCGTCTGTCGACTCTGAGGAAACCGGCTTTCAGTCCATCCTGGACGAAATACTGAACGGCTCTCGGACTAACGCCGATTCTTCTCGACATCTCTATGGTGGTAGTAGTTCCGTCACACAGCATCCAAAGCTTTCTCCGCTCTGCTGACGAGGCGAACTTTGTCAGTTCGTCCTTGATTGGTCCGTGAAGCTGTATCTCAGTGAGCTTTCTAATCACTTTCAAATTCTCGTTGATTTCCCTCAGCAGTCCGAGTTCTTCGTTTTCGTCAGCCATACAATTCAGCTCTACTCTATAACGCAATAGCACTTTATATACGCATTTCGTTACCGCCGCACCTGTTTTGCGTATTGAAAAATCACAGAAGTTAGATTACTCAACAGAATCTACCCTCGATTCCTTGTCAATACTCTGTTCTAGCTGCTGAAATAAAGGTAGGCTCTCGATGATCAGGAACAGACGAACGTCAGCAAAGGCTTGAAAACACGGCTACGACGGTCATCCTATTATGCAGTCAGATGATTCGTTCCTTGCACTAGCAAATCACTCTCTGAAATTCTTGGGCCGACCAAATCGGATACATGAAATTCAGCACTGCTGTGAGATCATAGCTGCCAGTCTACAATTGTCCGACGGCAACAACGTTCGCAAGCGAGTTTGGCAATTGAGAAGCAACCAGACTCTTGCCGTCGTGGAAAAAGCAATCAGCAAATTCAAAGGAAACGGCGTTGACTCGATTCCATCACTAGTCAGAGAGATAGAGAACGAACTCGCGAGCCTGCACTCATTACCCATGAAAGAGCTGATCGTAATCTCCCCGACTCCGCTACCGGCTGATTTCGTGAAGCAATTCGGCCCGACCTGCGATGTCCGTGCGCAAAAGCTGGACTTTGAGACACATTCAGACCTGTCGACCATCGCAGAGGATCGGATCAAAGAGTATTTTCAGTTGGCATCAGGTTACGTTCCTTCTTTGGCGAATTTGGTCTGGGTTAGCTCTAAGATTCAGGCTCGAGATGCCTCCTTTGCGTTTCGAGAGTTGTCTAATCTCGTAAGTAGATTCTTTGCACTCGTGAACTATGAATGCGTCGGAGGAACAATCCATCCATTGTCCAACACACCTCTAACGAATTTCAGACCTTCAAGAAGTATATTCGCATTCGAAAAGAAAGGCTTGATCGATTGGACAGTTGTTGATATTCCAGATCCCTACCTGACAGGAACAAAGCTGCTTGATGTGGCAAGATTCAAGAAAGTTCTCGATGAGATGTATTATCCACTCGAGGATAGCAACCTTGCGAGTCTGTTACTTGAATCTCTCGATGTGTACAGCTCTGCTGTGACTGAAACCGATGCTGCCTTTGCTTTTCTGAAGTATTGGATCGTAGTTGAGACTATTGCTACCTTGAGGCAGATAACTCCAGAGAAGGTCCTCAAAGACAGAGTTCGCAAATATTTCGTGAACAAATCTCCAGCCTTTGAATCCGAAGTAGACGTGACATTGCTCAAACGTAATTCCATGGTTCATGAAGGTAAGTTGGAGTTGATCGGCCACCATGACTTAATCTTCAGCAAACTTCTTGCTGATTTGATGTTGAGCGTGTTGTGGAAGTTCGCATTGGAAAAGTATTCGATCTCGTCCGTGAGAGCCATATTCGAATACGGCGGTTTGCGTGAGAAAGAATTGGATGCAATAAGCGACGCGCTTGAGTATCTCAAATCATCAAAATAGCTACCTCACCGGTTGAGTAAATTGTGCGCCTGTTGCTCGAAATGCGCTCCTCTCCTATTATTACCTGAAAAAACCAGCGAAACTACTCGCATTTTGTTGGCCTGAGAGAATTTAGGTAGTACGTAAATCTCCGACCGAGGTTACGCATCGTCATGGCAAATCCGTTGGATGAGAATCTAAAGACGGGAACAATAGGAGAATTGCTTGTGGTTATGCGACTGCTTCAGTATGGAGTCCAAGCATCGTTCACTCTCAAGGATAGTGGAAACGATCTCATAGCAGCTAAAGGACTCAGTTTACGGACTATACAGGTGAAGACTTCCGTGAATGATCAATGGCCAGCTCCCGAGGAGCGGAAATTATACGATATACTGGCTCTGGTCAGCTTACAAGGGGAGGACGAAAACGTTGCTTTAGACAAATCACATGTATACCTACTATCGAGATCCGAAGTCGGGGTCAAGAGAAGTTTCAGCAGCACGGAAAGACTTCAAGAATTCCTCTTATCCAAGGCACGAGTAGATGTGTGTTTCAATTAGATTGATTCCAGAGGATACATTGAACAGGAGATCAGGGTCGTGTACGTTGAATCCGATTTCAGTTGTCTCCACAACTGCGCCCATGTGCGACCCTGCCGGCGAGGCATAGGAGATCAAGGGAGCTATCCTAGCTCCTAAGTATGGCATCGTAGTCCGGAATTCTGCGCTGCTGAATCGACTTATAATGAGAGTAATTTGCCTTCCATCACCTCAAGACGATTCATGTTGGCGATGTTATCCCAGAGGCTTATGTTCCAGGTTCGTATACTATACCGATCGGTGTCAGTTACATGTGCAAAGCTGACTCGGAAGATAGACCGGTGAGTCTGCAGGCTGAACCTAGCGGACACCGGCGGGTGCAAATCCCACCAGCCCCATCATCTCATGGGATTGATAGACCATTTTCTACGGATTTCTCCTCATTTTGGGCCGTTTTTTTGAAGTTTTCTTCGATTGCTCCATTTGTTAATCCTGATAACCATCATAATCGTCGCTATGGTAAAGCTCGGTTCTTTGGTCATGTTGCGGCTGTGACGTTGAGCCCTGCTCCGCTCCGGCCCCCTCTCTTGCGTGTCTATCCTCGTTGTCGATTTCATGTGTTAGTTTAGCGCTAATCGATTCACACAAACAGTTGCCTATCGCTTCGACGGGGGCGTTTGGTGGAAGTTCTTCGTGACTGTCCGTAGTCGGTTCAGATATCAAGGATTTCAAATCAGGGTCGTTCATGATTGCCAGTCTAGTGAGTTCATTCCAGTGGTCTGAGGTCACATCTTCTCCATGCACGATTCTATTCCTTAGCTTGTATGCAGCGTGAAGCAATTCGGCCACAGCAGGGGTTTGCCCTATGAGCTTTGCAGCTCCTGAGGCGATCTGTTCAGACTTGGACCGTTTATCTCCTCTCTTGACGTAAAGGGCTTCGAAGGCTATCATTGCATCAATGATCTTCTCAGGCCATTCTTCCTCTGAGAACATTTTCAGCCGTTGAAAAGCCACTTTCAAATTGCCTTGATTGTCTTTCTCCATACTTCTGAAAAGCTGAGCGAACGCTTCTGCATCCGCCTTTGAGAATCGATTTACTTCGCTTACTGCAAAGGGTTCAGGAGAGCTCAATTTAGTGATAGAAAATGGATTAATCTTCTTTAAGAGTGATTCTCTCTCTCGATCGCCGATTGGTAGATTGTACAAAACGTTGCTTACTTCTATCCTTTGAAATCTGAGAGGTGATCGGAGATTGACACCGCTCCAGAGTCGGAAAGCGGCAATTACGAGGTTAATCCGTTTGGTTGCCCTGCTCTGGGTTAGGAGATCCCATGGGGAGGATACTTCAGTGATACAGGCTATAGCAAATTTCAGTTTCGTAAGCGCGTTGAGAGGAAGCGCTCTGAATCTGTTCTCATTCTCACGAATGACCTGAACTTCCTCATTTGTCAAAATGCGTAAGCACAGGTTCTCTGAAAGCTCCAACTGAGGTTGTTCAAAATCAACGTTGAAGACTGGTGCAAGCGTCAGCATGGTTCTTCGCTCCGAAGCCCGTATGTCTACCAACGTGGTCTCGAAACATGATTGGTGGTACACACTCTAAAACTAGACATTTTGTGGGACAAAGCATTGTCGCCTTCGACTAGTTCCTCAATCGGAGACGAGCGTTGCAAATTTAGGAAACTCTTTGTCTGCGCTGATCCTAAGCGTTAGTATGTCTGCTGTTAAGTTCGGACAACTTCTTGAAGAACTGTCTCATTTCTTTAGCCGAGTTGACGTGCGATTTGCATGTTTTCGACAAGGTGATGAGTGGGTAAACTACGCATCGTCGATTCGCTTCCTCTGCGACGGGTCTACAACCGTAAGACGAACCAAGCCTATTGTTACTCGGTGCTTTCGAACATACTATGCGAGCGGGACAGTGGAGGACGATTGGAAGGATTTCCAACAAGCCTTCGCATCGGGTAAAGTTGAGCTTCAAGAAGTGCCTGTCGCCATAAAACCGGTGCCCGATATCGCATCGTTGAATTGTGGTCTGTCCAGATACTCGACATACTTCATTGAAAAGGAATGGCGCAATATGGCGGAGCGATAAATCGTGGAGACGCCGGTCCCGACCAAGAGACGTTGGACCGAGCCTCTTTCGACGTCAGAACGCTTGGGTATAGAGACATCTATCAGGCGGTGAGCTCCTGCCTTCAGGTTCACCTAGATCAAAGCATGAATGCTGGTTACAGTATTTTCGTATCGTTGCCAGTTTATGCTCGGATTGACGCTGTTTCATTTGACGGATCAACTTTTTCATCAACGATATCTTTCCATGACCGCTTCAACAGCGCTAGACTGGTCGTTCATCTGTTGTCTGGCGAGGGGTGGGGTGCGCGAAGCGGACCGCCGAAGGAGGAATATGAATTCTGCTTGAAAAATATTGGAGTTGAAAAACTTGGTAATTCTATTAATCGAGTTACTCTCTCAACTAAGCTGCAACATTGGGCGATCCATGACCACATAGATGCGCGCTTGCTTCTTGGTGGACTAAATCTCGATGAAGAAGGCAGAGAACTTTCAGGTCTTCTCCTCAAGCATCCGAACAGGGTATTCGGGGTTGAATTTCCACTAAGATTGGTTCTAGACCGATTTTGTTCAGTCGAGGATTTGAGCAAACAATTACTCTCCCCCGAGAAGGTTTCACGGCCTAGCAGGGTATTCGAACGAGCGGTATCATGGCTTCTCTCCTCCTCCGGTGTCTTTTGCGTCGTCAAGCTCGACGAGTTCGAGAAACTGATTATCAAAGAGTCAAAGTTCACTAAAGGTAGCGCAGACCTGATTGCATATGCTCCGCAGTACAGCACTATTTACGTCGTTTCATGTACCATGGATCTTCCCCAGGATAAAGAAATCTCTAGCATCAAAGAATGCGCTGAATACTTGAGCCAAGAGCTCTTCGACGGCAATTCCGGTAAAGTGCGGGCAGCTATGGTAACGACGAAGATAGACACGAGTCACGCGCGCGAAGAATGTAACAAGAGGAGTGTGCAGCTCGTAGATGGAAGTGAACTGAGATCTCTCATGCAGATGCTCAGCATCGGTGATGCCGAAGGCTTCCGTCGGTTCTGGCAGTTCTATTAGCGCGCTGGTAACTCCGAAAAGATTCAAGTTAATGCGATGGATAGAATACGCACGTGGTGTCATCGCAGCAATTGTCGAGCAAATTGTTTAGAGGAAGAAGATACTACGCGACCTCACTGTTAATTTCTCTAGCGGCAGGGTTAATGATTGTCTTTCACGCTGCGTCATGGGGACAAATTGACACTACGAGTGTTGTGTTCTTTCTGATTTTCGTATCTCCCTGGCTTTTCCCTTTTGTGACGAAGATATCGCTCCCCGGGGGAGGGGGATTGGAGATTCGTGAAGAAGTTGAAGCACTGGAAAGGCAAACTGTACGGATCGTTACTTCTAGACCGATCGCGCCGCTCATTCCGAACCAAGTTGCACTGGCTTACAGGGTGATTGATGAAGATCCGAATCTAGCTTTGGCATCGATCCGTATGGGACTTGAACAGGTCCTTAGACAGCTATCTGGACCTGACGAGCCCGTGAAATATCCACTTGGAGAGATTGTAAAGATCCTTGCTAGCAGAGGGATACTTTCAGATAACTTGGTCGAACCAATTGTGAGCATAACAAGGATTTGCAATCGAGCGCTCCACCAAGTCGATGTTGATCGACCCACAGCCCAACGGATAGTTGCAGCTTCGATACCTGTTTTCGAAGCGTTGAATGATGCTCTGAATAGGAACGGGAACTCCGTCGCTTAGCTCTTCGTGACTAAGTTGGTTCGTGGCTGAAACTGTCGAGAGTGGCCTGTGATATGTCGGCTGAATCAGTTTACGTTAAACCGATAATCGTACAACGCGCCAACCCAATGACAGTGCAAGACCTTCAGCAAGCATATCAAACAAAGCGCGTTTTGATTCAAGAGCGGCTTAAAGAATTGAGAACCGGATGGGGCAAAAGCGATGAAGGCGTTTTTGCCGAACTTTGCTATGGCATTTTGCTAGCAAGGCAGGATGCTGCGAGAACGCTCCCTTTGGTTGCCGAACTTGAGAGCAGTAGGTTGCTCTTTGACGGTACAAATGAGCAAATCCAAACTTACCTAAGACAGCACCATTATGCGCTCTGGAATAGGTCCATACACATCGTAAGTTGGCGTGACAAATTCGCCAATCAAGAAACCATGAGAATCAAGTATGTTCTCGAAGGCAAATTCAAGAGAACCAATGATTGGGAGATCCTAGGCGCTAGAGAATATCTCGCATCTCAGAAGAGTGGTGTTGGTTGGAAAGTCGCAAGTCAGTTTCTCAGAAATGTTGGAATTGGATTGGGTTGCGGGCTCGCGCTCTTGGACCGACATATCCAGAGGGAGTTGAAGAAGTTTAACTACGTTTCTAAGATTTACGAGCAAGCTCTGAGAAAGTCTCAGTATCTTGAATATGAGAAGAGGATGATGGAATTGGCTAGGGACAGCTCCATTCCGATGGACGATCTTGACCTATTGATATGGTCAAACAAAACTGGTCAAATAATCAAATAGACCACCTCACTAAGAAGCGGGTAGACACAATTGGCTTACAGTGAACTCTGGTTTTCCCTGACCACGAACAAGAACGTGGTCGATAAGTGGTTCGTACTATCGAAAGCTGCAGACCTCTTCGGGGAGGCGGTCCGGTGCTTCTATGCTCACGCCAATCTCGCCTGCTGCTTATGCACTAGAGCGTCCATGGAGACGCTACTTCATACAGCGAAAACTACGCCAACGATCACCGATCGCTCAGCTTCACACGAGCTCGTAAAGAATACTGTGTGGCAGGAAAATTTCGAGTGGGCAAAGACGAACCACCTGATCGATGAGGATTTCGCAAAACGAATCGATGCTGCAAGAGAGCATGGAAACCTTGGAGCCCACCTCGCACAGCGCATAGACCGAGCGTACTACGAACAAGCCCATTCAACCAGAATGCTCGAGCCAGTACAGCTCTGGGTCTCTGATGAGGAAGCATGGAGTGACCTAGTCACTTGCAGAGACCTCATCATACGAATAGCAACCCAAAGATGGAAACAGTCTGGATAACGTGAGACATGTCAGCTTGGTCAAATCTAATGATCAGACACGGAGACTGCACCTACTTTACACCAAGAGACTTTACAGCCTTTGGCAGAATGCTGTAGGCTGCTCGAGAACTCAGCGTCTTCCAGCGCACTGATGCGGGCGGGAAACCACCAGCCCAGTCCGGCCTGAATTCGAACTCGGTAAAGGGAATAAGGCTAAACTCAACGGGGCCGAGTCTCCTCAAGTCGTCTCTATCACGATAGCGAATTAGCAAAACTTGGACCGGGATCCTCGACTCGGGATAGGCTCTCATCTCCATCCCAGTGAAAGAGATTGAGCCGGCTCCGTAATCCCCCCATCTTGACGATCTCCCGAGAAGGGGCAGAAGCGGCTTGCTCTTCACATCCACGAGACCAATGGTGGATTTCCGTTCGACGATATAGTCAGGGTATTTCCACAAGTACCAATCGAAGTCTTTGTCCTTGTGAAGATTGCGCAGGCGTCTCTCGCGCTTCACGTTGATGTCAAGGTGCTGGGCTCTCAGTATCCGATACCCCATTTTCTTGAGCAGAGATTCGGCAGCCACCTCCCACAGGTGACCCATCGCTTTCCAATGAGCCTGAGGGTCCTCCACCAAACACCACCGCACGCACTCGATATGTCAGCATCGAACGCTTATGTTCTCGCTATCGATAGTGAAGCGTGGTGGATGAGCATGCTACTTCTGGTCGAGATCCAACACCTTAACGAGGCCACACTCCTAGAAGCGCAGGAAGACCTCGATGGAGAGATGCTTAAGATGGGTTTCACGAAGCTAGGGACCATGAGGGTGCCGCCTAACATCTGTCAAGCGTACTACGACATCTGCGACATGAGCGTGGGACTCCGACCCCACTACTTGTCGGAGAAGATCAATCAGCTGAACCAGAAGCCCGACCAATTCCACTTCGAGTTCAAGCTGATCGCCCAGAAGAAAATGCCGACAGATCACTAAGGCGATAGATTCACTGCGACCTTACGTTGAACGGGCGCGCCATTTCTCCGGCTGGAGTTTCTCGAATGACTCGTGGCGACGGGTCGGTGCTGCGCCGCCTTGGAACTATGGTTCATTAGTTCGTGAAGCAGCTAAATCCGCCAGATCTGTTCTGGACATGGGCACAGGAGGGGGCGAGTTTCTAGCGGAAGTATTCTCCAGTCTCCCGAATCGGGTTGTTGCCACAGAAGAATGGAAGGTCAACGTTCCCGTTGCAAAGAAACGCTTAACCAAGTTCGGAATCGAGGTGGTTGAATGTCGAAGCGTGCAATTTCCTTTTCAGGACGGTAGCTTTGATTTGGTGCTGAATCATCATGAAGACCTTGAACCAAGCGAAGTCGCTTGAGCCCTGCCACCTGGTGGAAGGGTAATCACCCAACAGGTTGGCCGCCCTTCTCAGCGTAGAGGTCAAGTTTCTTCTGTGCTTAATCCCAGTTTCCTTTGACCCAGGTTCGCATAGCTAGCTCCGCAGCTTCCCTCTCGGATATGGCTAGAAGTGCACAAAGTTTCTCGAACTCACCGGCCAAGTCTCGGGTTAGAACCTTCACAGAGTCAGAAGAAGTAGAGTGCCTTACCGCGAGCCTGGCGGAGAGTGTTTGGTAAGCTTGGTGTGCCTCTGAGTCTAAGCCAGAACTAACTCATCCAGCTTCCTCTCGATCCTGGACGCCTGTCGTTTTGCGTCCGGCCTGTTAGACAGTTCTGTTGGCAGGTCCCTGAACAGTGAGATGAAGTGCCTGAGTTCGGTTGACAGTTCCCTGAGCGCTCTTGTTTCGATTACTGTAAGGCTGCGTTGATCGTTAGCGGGAAGTATAAGCAGCGTTTTCATCTCTGGATCTATCTGGATCTTTACTTCTTCTCCCATTTTGAACGGAAGTGTGCTATCAAATGCAACCTTGGACGGGATATAGACCCTTGCGCCCCCATAACGTCCGACTTTGTCTATGTTACCTGTACCTGAAAGCACCGCGCTTCCACCGCCTTGTCCTATACTAGGACCTTTATATAAAAGCTTGTCTGGAATCTTGCCAAGATTCATACCAGGAAGAAAAGGTAGAGGGCGTACGAGATAGAGAAGAGCAGAGACGCAATGCCGACATAGAAGCAGTGATTTTTCATCCGTTTCCAACCTACTTTGTATAGTCGGCCGATTATCGCCGAGATTGCGACGTAGACGATCATCACAAACACTTCAAGAGAGGGCACCGATGAGCCGAATCTAGCAATAGTTGCGGATACGACTGCGACTAACCCGACAAAGTAAGAGTCCAAACCCGTATCCACCCCGAATCTAGCTAGTGCGCTTTCTCTATCTTCCTCTATTGGAATTTCTGACTTCAACGGATATCGAGTGGCAATAGTGAGCGTAAGGACAAGCAAAGGTAGGCCAATCGTGTAGACGAAGATAGATTTATCGACCATATCTGAGAAATCAAGGCAGCACGGATAAATCACCTCCGGTTGAATTATAAGACTTGAGAGAACCAAGGACGAACGAGATGACTGAACAACCCATTGATACGCCAGCGACGAACGAGCTTTATTTTGACATTCTAAGGAAAGAGAAACGCTTCCACGAATTGATTCTTGCAGCGTGGAGCAGTATTGAGTTCGACATAGACCGACTTGTAACAAACCAGTTCCACATGGACTGCGAGTATCCAAACAAGAAAGTCCAATTCTTGGTCGGCTCACCTTTCGGAAGAAAGCTTGACTTCTTGAAGAAAATGGGAGTCGTTACGCCTGAAGAGTTTCGAATTATACGTCAGTTTCAAGAGCATAGAAACGAATTCTTTCATACGTTCGGTACCGCAAGAGCAGAGAATCAAGGTGCAAAAGAAGTAGAGCGAATTATGGATGAAATGGTCGCCGCTAGTAAACTGGCTTACAGCATCGTCTGCCGCCAGTTGCAAGCGAATGAGAATTGACTAATAGTGTCTGCCAGTACGATTAACGAAACTCTGGTACGACTACTTTTCAAGTGCCCGCTTCCTTTCGCGAGAAAGACCAGCGGCCACAATATGCGGAATCCGTCGCCTGACGTCGCCATAACTACTCATGGTATCCTCGTTAGGATCTGGCTGTTGAGGTAACTTCTATCCAACCTAACCGTCCCATGCTTGCCATTCATTTCTGGATATTACTACTCGTGTTCCTCCAGGAGCTGGCGACCCAGATGATCGTGCATAATCCGCCTTCGTTGGTGTTGCGTTTTCTCGCGTTGATCGTTGACTGTGGCGGGTGGCATTTGTCGGGGTTCTTTCGGGGCGGGGATCATTGTTAGGAGAGCCACACCCCTGTTAAGAGGCTCTACAACCATGGGTCGGTAATCGGTGTCGATGAGGATTTGGAGGCGTTTGTATGCTGCGTTGAGCATTACGCGGGCGATTTCATGGTGTCGGGCGTGGATTGCTTCGCACCCGTGTCCTGTCAAGGCCTGAATCAATATTCCGACGGTGTCTGGGGTGAATATCTGTTGCAGCTGCTCTTCAGGCTCTCTCTCTGCTACCAGCGCTAGGTCTAGCAACGCTGCGACCGCTTGGTAGCGTAGACGGCTCCGGTAGGTCTTCAATTGTTCCTTTGGCACACGTTTCCAGTTCGTTTCTACGTGGCGACGCATTTTCTCGGTTAACAATAATAGTATACCTAAGGCATCATAATATACGATTTTAGTTAAATGCCTTGTGGGCTACATGGTTGTTCAGGAACGGGATGTTTGTGAATGAATCCTAAGATCGGCCAAAACGTCGTCTTCAGGCTTCAACCCATGTACCTTGAAGCTATCCGCCTGCTTGCGCTTGAAAAACACATGACTCCATCCGAATACCTACGTGAGGAAGTCATCAGGGGACATCTGCAAGCGAAGACTAGGGAACGAACTGCGATGCAGTTCGGCGGAGCCGCATTGCAGTTCAGCCACCACGTCAAAGAGTACACTGACCTAGCGTTAAGCATGGGCCTACCGTTAGGCATCCCAATCGCCAGTGGGCTTCCTAGTGACAAGCGTCGAGACGACCTTGAAGCCCTCATTTGGAAAGCAATCCAGGACGCTGCCGACTTCATGAAGACTGAGGAGGCCGCGAAGAATGCGAAAGCGAGAATTCACGTGATGGAAGTTATGGCTGCTACAGCTAACGTCCACCTCGAGATCCTCAAGTACCAAGATCAGGCGGCCGTTGCGCCGCTGCTGGAACGTGTGAAGGCGGGCCTACATGAACTTGAAAAAACAACTGGAAAAAGCAGCGGAACAGCTGGAAGCTGAAAACGCGCCAGGCGGCGACGCATCGAGGCCTGAGAAAACCATAATCTGGGATTCGAAGACTCGAGACTACTACGGGAAAGAGATCGTTAAGTTCGCCCAGGATATTCTCAGCTTCAACCCAACCCCCTACCAGGTTGCGCTTCTTGAGGACCCGAGCAAACGCATCGTGGTGGTATGGCCCAGGCAATCCGGGAAAACAACCACACTCGCAGTCCGCATGATCTGGTACGCAGCCACCCACCCCGGCACCACCAGCCTCATCGTGGCCCCGGGCCGCCGCCAATCCATGATCGTGATGGATAGGATCCACCGTTTCCTTCTCTCAATTAACAAACCGCTGCGCCGCCTGATCGTTGCGAAGATGCAGCGGACCGTTATCTGGTTCCGGGAAGGGTCGCAGATTGTTGCGTTACCCAACAACCCCAACCTCCTGAGAGGTTATACTGCCAGCAACGTGCTCACCGACGAAGCAGCGTTCTTTCGTGAAGACGAACTCGTCTTCTACAGTGTCCTCTTCCCCATGCTGCAGACAACTGATGGGACTCTGATCGCAAGCAGCACGCCATGGGGCAAGGATTCGGTCTTCTACAAGTTCACCCAAGAAAAAGCGTTCAGCAAACAATGGGTCAAAATCAAAGAAGTCGTGGACACCGGCCTCACGACGCAGAAGTTCGTCGACGAGATGAAGCAACGAACCCCCAGCGAGAGGTTCCGCCGAGAATACCTAGCCGAGTTCGTTGAGGACGAGCTCGTCTACTTCACACAGAAACTAATCGCCCAATGTATCGCCAGCGATCTCGCCCCAATCACCGACGACTGGACAAAGCACGTAATCGCCCCGGCGGGACGATACTTTGTTGGCGTCGACTTCGGCAAGAAAGTTGACAACTCAGTCATAGCGGTGGTTCAGTGGAACACGAAAGAGGAGGCGGCAGAGCTCGTGAGCGTAGTTCGCTTTCCCCTCGAGACACCATACGCCACCGTAATTGGCTACGTGAAGGTGATCTGCGACAAACTCCAACGCGTCGAGAAAGTGCTAGTAGACCGAACCGGTGTGGGCGAATACATTACCGAGGAAATGAAGAACGTGCACATCAAGAGCATAATCGAGGGCGTTATGCTCACGGTCCCGTCCAAGCAAGAGATCCTTGGTTACATGAAGAACATGATGGAAACCGAAAGTGTCGGCCTCTACCTAGACCAAGACCTAATCGCCCAAATCAACGTGGAACACTACGAACTCACCAAAATCGGCCAAACCCAATTCAGCCATCCGGATGGAACTCACGATGATGAGCTCTGGGCGCTTGCATTAGCCATCTACGCCACACGAACCCCCGACACCAGCTGGATGGGCATCGGATTCGGAGTACCAAAAAGTTGAGCACAATTGGTGACTCGTTGTTCGAATTGCGGCTGCAGATCCGATTTCAGGGAGGCATTTGCATCATCGTTGAGAGGAGTAGGATCAGAAGCATTAGTGTCAGGTTTGCTGCCGAAACGATCCTGCTCGTTTGACGCAGCGCCTTGAGTTCGTTCAATTTTGCGTCTTTGGCTAGTCGGATGATTTTCTTTCCGAAGTATAGGTTATTGGCATAGATGAGTAGCAGCAGACCTGCTACGAGGATTGCTTTCGTCAGTAGGAGCGTGCCTGGGTATTCGAAGAGGGCATTTGCGGATTGTAGGTACCATGTTGCGTTGTACAACCCGGTGAGCACTAAGACAATTAGGATGGGGTTGGTCAGGTTACCGAAGGCTTTGGCCAGCTTCCCAACGATTCGCGTCCTCTCCGATTCGTCGGTGGTTATGAGATGTGAGGCAGGGACGATGACTAACCACATGAAGAATGAACCTCCAACGAATAGAACCGCGCTGAACAGATGAACCCAAAGCACGAGGATGTTCAGCAGTTGCGTTACAGGCAACTTTCAACCTGACCCTTTCATGTTCTCGGTGTACTCGGTTCCGCATACCGCGGGTTTGTATTCAACTTAGACTACCCTAATCCTTCCCGGGGTTCTGTTTCTACAAAGTTATAAAAGCAAAGTCCGCGGGTTATAGCTTGAAGAATAATGAAGCACGGGAAAGGAAGTATAGGCTATTTCGGGTATATTCTCGCCATCATCGGCGGAATTCTCATGATTATCTTTGGGCTCCTATCCCTCGTCGGATACGCTGTATCTATCCCATTTCACTCACCCGTGGAAGGTTTCGGCCTCGGCGGTATCATCACAATAATCCTGGGAATTGTGGCCGTCGTAGGATCTAAGCGGGTGACCGAATTGATCTGGGCGATCGTCTTGATCATAGTCGGCTTCGTCGGGGGCGGAATCGGCGGACTTCTCGTCCTGATCGGTGGCATTCTAGGCCTCGTCGCGCACTTCATTTGAAAAACTCTGATTAGGATCTGCACTGACGACTTAGGAACCAATCTATGTCTTGAAAAGAGTATCTTCGACGCGGATTTCGCGTTAACGCAGTTCGCAGATTATTTCAGCTGCTTGTATCTGAAACAGTTTATCGTGTGGTCGTTTGTCATTCCTACGGCTTGCATGAAGGCGTAGCAAATAGTTGAGCCAACGAACTTGAACCCTCGCCTAATCATGTCGCGGCTCATGGCGTCAGATTCCCTGGTCTTCGCGGGAATGGCTGACATCGACCTGAACCGATGTTCAATCCGCCTGCCACCGACAAACCTCCAAACGTAATTGTCGAAGGTTCCAAATTCGTCCTGTACGCTTAGGAGTTGCCGGGCGTTTGTTATCGCCGCTGATATTTTGAGACGATTACGGATTATTGCGGGGTTGGTTAGCAGCTGCCTGATGTCGGAGTTCGAATAATTGGCAACCTTCTTTGGGTCGAATCCGTCGAAGGCGGATCGGAAGGCGTCTCGTTTCTTCAGTACGGTTAGCCAACTAAGCCCAGCCTGCGCCCCTTCGAGTATGAGAAACTCGAACAGTTTGAGGTCGTCGTGCACAGGAACGCCCCACTCTTCGTCATGGTATACTCTAAGCAGAGGGTCATTCCGCGCCCAGCCGCATCTTCTCAGAGCGTCGCTCAGATCGATTCCCTTCGAAGGTGCTAGCGCGTTACCAGTTTAGAAGTTCTATCCAGATTCCGTCGGGGTCTTTCACGTAGACCTCCGTGACTCCTTTGGCCTCAGAGAGTGAGACGGCCACCTCGACTCCTTTGGAAACAAGTTTGGCTAGCGCTGCTTTCACGTTGCCCACGCCGAACGCCAGGTGATCTAACTCGTCGCCTCTCCGGTATTTGGAATAGAATTTGCTTCGAGACGGGTACCAGTTCAACTCGAGTTCTTGTGAGGATCCGGGGCTTCTTAGAGCTACATACTTGCCTCCGTGGGGCATCGTTCCTCGCCTCGTGACTCGCATTCCCATGATCCTTCTGTAAAAGTCGGTTGATTTCTTTAGATCCCTCACCCGTATTCCGGCGTAGACGAGACGATATCGTTTTGGCATGGCTGTCTCACCTGGTCTAGTTTACTCTAGGTATTTTTCTTGCAAGTAGTTGATCAGCCATTGCGGGTTGTATTCTTCGCCGAACAACCTCTTCTGTAGTTCCTTGGGCGAGTATATTGCGCCGTGTCTGTGGATCTTCTCTTTCAGCCAGTCCTTAACCCTACCAAATTCACCCTTCGCAATCGTGGCGTTGAGGTCCATGTCCTTCCGTATGCGGTTGTAGAACATTCCCGCGATGACGTTTCCTAGAGAGTAGGTGGGGAAGTATCCAAACAGGCCTCCGCTCCAATGAACATCTTGAAGGATTCCGTCAGCGTCGGTCTTGGGCCGTTCGCCTACGTACTTTTCCATCAGGTCTTTCCAGAGTGAAGGCGCTTCCGACACTTGGATTTCTTCGCCGATGAGTTTCTTTTCCAATTCATACCTGACCATGATGTGGAAGTTGTAAGTCACTTCATCTGCTTCAACGCGGATGAGGCTGGGTTTCACCGTGTTCAGATAGCGATAGATTTGATCCTCGTTGTATTTCGCGACGAAGGGAAGGTTCGATTTCAAGGTCGGATAGACTAATCTCACGAATTCTCTACTTCTTCCGATGAAATTCTCCCAGAATCTTGATTGGGATTCGTGCACTCCCGATGAAATTATTCTACAAAGAGGGGTATAGTTGAGGGACGGGTCGATTTGTAAGTCGTAAATTGCGTGGCCCGATTCGTGCACCGTCGAGTAGAGGGAAGATTTGAAGTCCTTCCCCTCGTAACGAGTTGTTATCCTCACGTCCTCGTTGGACATACTGGCCGTGAAGGGATGTGTTGAGATATCCATCCTGAATGTTTTCTCAGGCATTTGCAATATCTTCAAAACGTCTTCGTTCACTCGTTTCATTGCCACTTCTTCATAGCTCATTTCTTCGAGCGGGTGAGTCCGTGGGAATTTACCCGCTGCTAGAATCTTGTCGAGTATTCCTTTCAGAGCGGGAGTTAGTTGAGAAAATACCCTGTCCGCGTCGCTGGTTGTAAATCCTTCCTCGAATCTGTCCATCAACGCATTGTAGGGGTGCCCCTTGTAGCCGAGTTTCTCTGCCTCCTGTCTCTTCAAGGCAACCATTTTTTTCAGATACGGTTCAAACATCGAAAAGTCGGATTTTCGCCTTGCCTCTCGCCAAACTACCGTCCCCTCGGTTCCGGTTCTATAGATGTCTTCCAATAGGTTGGGAGGGACTTTCAAGTAATAATCGAGGTCATGTCTCAGTACCCTTACGAAGCCCTTTTCGTAGTCGTTGAGTCCGGATAATCTTTCTGCCTTTTGTGCCAGGTCTACTAGCTGGGTCATGCGTTCTTGTCTTATCAGTTGGGTTTGGGCGATTGCGAAACCTCTCTGTTCGGAGGAACCTACTGGCATGTAGGTTTCCATGTCCCAATCAAGTAGTGAGCTCACACTATCGAGCGCCCATAGCGGCTTATACTTCTCGGCGATCTCCATTACGACCTGATTCTGAGACATGAAGTTGAAACGAGGCAAGGGACCGTATATAATTGTAGTGACAAAAAGCCACCTGCCTCATGCTCTCATCAAATCTTGGGGTCGATTAAGCGTTCGAATATCGCAAAACGAACTTAGCAATTGAAAATCGGCAACTGATTCTTGTGGTTCTGCACATTTTACTGAGCGCGATGAGGGCAAAGGATAATTCATCGCCTCGACTCACAGCGTCGATGACTAGAGTTCGTGGCGAGAGGGTCGAGTTCTCATGAGTATGCAAACCTGTTCCTGTGGAAGTGGAAGACGGCCAATAGGTTTCTGTGTGGAATGTCAAAGAAGCTACTGCGATGAATGCAAGTTTGTTCATCTCTACACCCCTCCGCCCATGAACGTGGGTGACTTGCTCTACGCGAGCATAAACAAGAGTCATTGAGTCTCAAAGACGTCAAGGTTGGCAGCTTCAAATTGGTTCAAAAGCCGCAATTGGTCTACGATGGCATCTGCAACCTTTGCACTGGCGCGGTTCGGTTCCTCAACCTAATTGACCGCAACAAAACTATCCAGTACGAGCCCTTCCAAGAACTTGGCTCTCGGATGAGGCAAAAGTATGGGTTGAATGATCAACAACTTCAAGGGCGAATGCATCTGATCCGAGACGACGGTTCACTAATGAGCGGGCCGGCTGCAATCACAGAAATCTGCAACTTCCTTGCCCCCTTCAAACTCGTCTGTAGACTGTTCAGCACCTCATTGGCGGAGAGAGCCTACAATTTCATCGCGGGTAGGCGTTACTCTCTCTTCGGTTGTAGAGAGTCATGCTTTGTGATAAGCGGGGTTAAGAACTCAAGAATCAGAGTGCACTGAAAATCAGCGAGATATCATCAGGATCTGAGACGAAGAGTCTTCTAGGTTCCTCGTTCTGCGCGCTCAAATTTCCTCCGAGTTTAGAGGCGAGTTCATTCAAGTTTGTTATGGGAATGTTTAGAACGAAGTATTCTAGGCCCAGCTTAGATTTCTGAGCTCTCGGTCCGCCGAGGCTCTCCCATGTGTTCATGCCGATGTGGTGATGGTACCCATCAACGGATAGGAACGCCGCACTCCCCAAATAGCTCATCAATTCCAGCCCCAAAACGTTTCGGTAGAATGCCATCGAAGTCTGCAGGTCAGTTACTTTCAGGTGCACATGGCCGACTCGAGTTCCCTCAGCGATCCCATCTATCTTATCCTCTGTATCCTTCGGCAATTCTTTGAGGACCGACTCCAAGTCCAAGGGCTCAGTCGCCATCTGAACCTCGCCATCATGAAATTTCCATTCGCTTCTCGGTCTATCAGCGTATATCTCAATTCCATTGCCTTCGGGATCACTCAAGTACAGTGCCTCGCTGACATTGTGGTCAGCGTATCCGTCGAAGATTACGCCGTTGTTTCCGAGCGAAACGTACGCGGCAGCAAGGCTCTTTCGGTTTGGAACAAGGAGCGCGTAGTGATATAGGCCTGCCGCAGTCCGCGGGGGGCTTTAACGCCTTTTCATCGTGATTGAGAATTAAGATTGGTTGCTCCGATTGTCCGCACGCGAGTGCCGTGAAGTTTCCATCACGTTTGATTACTTTGAGTCCGCACTCTTTCCCGTAGAATGAGAGCATTAATGCCAGGTCGTTCACTCTCAGGCAAATGGGACCCAGTCTCAGTACTGGGCCGAGTTTGAAGTCTAGCTGTGACAACGATCCAGCCCGCGATATGCCATCGCGAGGCTTGGATTTAAGTCGGAAAGTGTCCTAGGTACATTAGTTGGTTGCTAGTGAATATCTGTTAAATCGGTTTGATTGATTTCCTCAGTCTCTTTGTCTGGGCCATGTTTACGACTTTCAGGTACCCCTTCTCCTCTGGCTTCAGTTCGCGGAGCTCTATGTACCCGGCCTTCTCAGCGTTCTTCAGTAGTTCAAGTCCCTTTTCGGTCCTTGCGATAACTGTCGAATAGCCGCTAGGGCAACCGACTCCACCAACCGAGATATCCGAGTACTCTGCGGTGAAATCTTCGCAATGCTTGCAACTGTTTCTCACGAAAGCGTCGACATCTCTTAGGGGCACGTGAAGGACCTCAGTCTCTCCTGACCATGCGATGAAGGACCCTTTCTTTATTCCCATTCTAGTTACCGAGAGTGGATCGATTCCTTTGCCTACTAGGTAGTTTTGGACGAGTGGATCGTATGCGTAACTTTCCATGCAGAACAAACCTATCGAGAGCGTCATTGCCTGTGCTAGTCGGACATTTCCGAGTGGTGAAGTCTGAATTCTCCTTACCGCCTTGATTTGACATGGCGTTCCCACGAGGCCAATCTTAGTCTTCTGGTACTCATCCACGGCTGATCGAACGCCGAGTAGTGTTGGGCTCGCTGTATACTTCGTCCCAGCGCCCTTGACCAGGTCGTCATATTTCGTTGCGACCTCTGGCTTTGCCCGCCATTTCGAATCCCTAACCGCAACAACAGCGGCATCAATCAACTTACTCTCCAGCGCGTATGCGAGAAGTGCTGTGACAACGCCTCCGTCCTGAGCCTTGCAGAGAATTTCATTTTTGGTCGCCTTGCCGACGAAAGTTCCGTGCGAGATTCCAAGGGGTTCGTCGGGGCGTCTGGTTCGGTTATGTAGGAGCATTTCCACGTCGTCGCTCAAGAAATCCACGTTAG
The DNA here is from genome assembly GCA_963733055.1 of Candidatus Bathyarchaeota archaeon. GTDB lineage: Archaea > Thermoproteota > Bathyarchaeia > 40CM-2-53-6 > 40CM-2-53-6 > FEN-987. Next base: position 288,408 of record CAVTBR010000001.1, on the reverse strand, counting down.
GACATTGATAGTAGCAGATCTCGCAGAGAGCACAAGCTCCGACGAGTGTTGGTTGTTCTCCAGAAGGCCAAAGAACGTTAATCGGGCAAGCAGCCATGCAGGCACCGCAGAAACTGCAGAGGTTAGGGCGAATTACCTGAGTGATCAGGCTACCGAAGAGTTTTGGTTTATCAAGCATCATGGGTCGGCTCGTAGAATTTCCTTTTTTGTTCGCGAGCGGACAGGGAATAAAATGAGGAAATGGCTTGTGGTTGCTTTCCAGCTATGGTGTACAGCGTCGAAGAAATTTGCAGATAAATAGACGCGACCTGACCTAACAGGCCAAGCATATTCAATATATTCTATGGAAGCTTGCGCAAATCATACCAAAATAAGATGGAACATCGTAGGAGACAATCTCCGACTGAAGCGGGATCTCATCAGATATTCCGGCGAGCATTGCCATTTGCCACAAACTATCCGGCTTTGCCGCCCTAACTAAATCCTCTTTGAAAGTCATGATGCTGCTGAATCGGTTGTTCATCAGTGCGCTCAAGACCATCTTATCGTAGTTCTTCGCTTGCTTGCTGAAACCGTAAGGCCCCGTGTGTTTGTGCGCGTGTGCTTGGTCAGCGCTCGCGACAAATACTACTCTCTTTGAAGGGTCGGCTTCGGCTTGTCTCGCAATCATTCGACCGAACTCAAAGTTCTTCGACAACGGGATCTCGCGCGATGGCGTTACGATAACAATTCTAGGTCTCTTTCTGCATCGAGGGATCATGAACCATAGAGGAACCAGAGTTCCCCAATCCATAGGCATATCCGACGTGATCCCTTCGGTGGTTCCATAATGCGCTCCCACGACAGGTAACTGGCTTCTCGCCGAACGCTCAAGCAGGTCCTTTGCGAATTTGACGTCGCATTTAGTTTTGAGGCTAACTGTTTTCTTGTTTCGCGGTGATGCTTGCAAGGTTCCAGAGGAATTTTCGGAAAGTACAACCGCAATATTACCAAACAATCTTAGGTTGTGCGGACTCGCTATCACAATAGTGTCTGGCCTCGCTTTACCCATCTCTACAGCGAGCCTACGTAGTCCGTCTCGTGTTTTGCGAAACTTGTTCGCCGCGGTTTTACTGGCAAGTTGTTTGATGGTTTCGCTGCCGTGTGGTGCAATGCATGCATACACGAAGGTCAAGTCTGCTGCCTTGCCGAAGCCTACGGGTTATCGGAAGGAAGCCAAGATGCTATTGATGTCCGAGTTTGACCCGGCTGGAATTCTTGCTCTTTCTTCCTGTGTTGGACGGTTCTGCTTGAGGATGACGCCTATCGGGAGCTTGTCCTCCCTTTCGACCAATTTCCATGCCGCGTCGAGGTCGGTAGGGTCGTGTTCCGGACCTATTTCAGATACTTTCGCTGCGTACTCTTTCCATGTGTCGTGAAACGTGGGGCACGGATTCAACACATGTATGAGCGCGAAACCTTTGTGTTTGATCCCCTCTGCGATGATACGTGCCAAGTGGTTTGGTTTACCTGGGAAACCTCTTGCAAGGAATGAGACGTGATACGCAAGTGCTAGCTGGCTGATGTCGATCGGGTCTTCGGTGCTTCCGGCGGGCGACGTCTTCGTTCTCACCCCTAGAGCGGTTGTGGGGGACGGTTGGCCCTTCGTCTGTGCAAAGATGCCATTATCCAACACTATGTATGCTAGGTCAGGGTTTCTCCTGGCAGCGTGCGGAATGTGTCCTCCGCCTATTGCGAACGCGTCTCCGTCTCCAGAAATTCCAACTATGCTTAACGCCGGCTTTGCCATGCTGATCCCTTGGGCTATAGGGAGTACTCTTCCGTGAAGTGTGTGAAATCCGTATGTCTTGAAGCCATGTGGGAATCTGCCGTTGCATCCGATTCCTGATACGACCACCACCTGTTCGGGGCGCAAGCTAAGTTCAGCGAAAGCCATCTCGATTGATTTGAGGACCCCGTAGTCACCGCAGCCCGGACACCAGCTAGGGTTGTAATCTGACCTGTATTCGCCGAGTATTGGTGTCGTCAATCTATGACAGCTCCTCTATTTTCTGGGTTATCTCGCCTGGGGTGAAGGGGGTGCCTTCTGTCTTTGTTATCGTGATTGGGTCGATTGCGAAATTCATGCGTAAGAGGTTGGCGAATTGCGAAGTATAGTTCAGTTCAGGGACCAGCGTGTGGTCTACTCCTTCGAGGAAGGCGTTTATCCGCTTTCTGGGGAGTGGGTTAAGCATTTTGCATTGCATCCATTTGACCCGAATGAGTTTCTTTTTTGCTTTGAGTACAGCTTCATGGATTGCTCCCTGGGTGGAACCCCAGCCCATCACAGCCAGCTTCGCTTCGTCGTCGACTATCGTGAAGTTGAGTGGGTCATCCGCAAGGTCATTTTCGGCTGTCTCTAGTTTTCTGAATCTCTTCGCGGTCATTTGGGAGTGAGCGTTGGTACCGAAGTTGACTCGACCCCGCTCGTCGTGTTCTGCGCTCTCCGCGACGTACTCGCCTCGGGAATCACCGGGGGTTGAGATCGGAGACACACCATTAGGCGTGAATGCATATCTGCGAAACTTGCCATCGTCAACCAGGTTGGCCTTATCACGGTTCACAATTTGCAGCTTATCAAGGTCTGGTAGAGGCACCCCCTCCGTGCACTGAGCTAACGATTGGTCTGTCAATAGAATGACTGGGAGTTGGTACAGCTCTGCCAGGTTAAAGGCTCGGATTGTCTGGTAGAAACAGTCTTCGACAGTTCCGGGCGCAAGCACTATCCTAGGCACGTCGCCGTGACCTCCGAAGAGTGCATGGTTAAGATCTGACTGTTCAGTCTTGGTCGGTAATCCAGTAGAGGGGCCGCCTCTTTGCGCGTCGACGATTACAACAGGGATCTCAGCCATAGACGCCATGCCTATCATCTCGGTCATGAGTGAGAATCCGGGACCGGAAGTTGCAGTCATGGACTTTACTCCAGCGTAGGATGCGCCTATCGCGGCACCTATTGACGCCATCTCATCCTCACCCTGAAAAACGCGTCCGCCTACTCCGGGTAGAAGCTCTCCAAGCGATTCGAAGATGTCGCTAGCGGGGGTAATCGGGTAGCCTCCGTAGAATCGACAGCCAGCTACGATCGCGCCGAGAGCAATGGCCTCGTTCCCAGATAATATGACCTTGTTCGCCTCTCCGGTTGGTATAGCTCGAATTGTTTCTTTGGGGACAAGGCTGAACCCCAACGTGATTGCTGAAATATTCTTATCAAGAATGGCGGTTCCGCGCGATCCCAATTTTGCATTCACGACCTCCTTCATGATTGCCTCGGAGACGCCGATGATTCCCGCAACGTACCCAGCAATGATCAAGTTTCTAGCCTTGGGGAATGCAAGCTGATTTCTGGCGATCGATGTGAACTGCGCGCCAAACGCTCGCTTTGGAAGGGGCGGTGAGTTCTTGGGGGTTCGGTCTTGGTCAAATACCACACCTCCCTCGGGTTTCAGGTCCTTTATGTTAGATGAAACGGCCTCCGTGTCGAATGCTACGAGTAAGTCCAATGTGTCTCCTTGAGAATAGGCGTGCCAGTCGCTCGCCCGAATCTGATACATACATTGACCGCCTCGAATCGAGGATGGATATGCTCTGAATGTGAAGACTTTCAAACCCATGCGGGAGATCGTGTATGTCAAAACCTCTCCAGCCAGGATGACTCCATCGCCTGACTCCCCTGCAAGTCGAAGGGTTAAATCCAAATGTTCTCAGCTGAACGGCCGGGGGGATTTAGGAGGGTTTTAGGTTCACTGTTGGTTTCCGATGGTGGGTCTACCAAAACCCCGCTTGGTAATGGTCATTTTCGGCGAACGAAGAGAATTGAAGGACTGAGCCCTATCCTCACTCCGATATCATCAAGTATTTTCTGGAATTTTTCGTGAGGCAATCTTAGCCCTTTTCGTCCTTTGGGTGGATAGGGGTCGTTGAAGACTACAGAGGTCTCGTCTGCATCAGTAACTACGACCCAGTGTGGGATGTTCAAAGAATGCACGACTCCCATGTGAACGAGGGCAATAGGAACAAAGCCTTCTCCAACACCTCTCACGATATCGGCAACTGTAGGTCGCTTGAAAGCAACCTGCAGATGCCGGCGTAGTGCCCGCTTCTGGTTCTGTTTCATTCCGAATAAGCTAAGTTCGATATCCTCGGCGGGGAAAAGCCCGCGCAATCTTCTCCTCCAAGGCGCAGGATCGATGACTCGCCTGCGCTGAGTCACCAAGCGAACTTCGTATCCGGCATCGATCATTGGAACGGAAAGTCCGTAAGCGTCTGCACCCTTTATGCCAATCATGTTGCATTGACGCCAGACCTCGAACTCCAGGCCTCTCCCAATTTCGAGGCGCGGTTCGAAATGCTTCATCACCATTACTACGCAAGCCGGACCACAACTAAACTCGGAGCTTTGTTGATAGTACGGAACCCTGAACCTCGTCATAGCGCTCTCTCGATCTTCCTATCTGAATGTTCTAACTTACTTCCGTCGTCGAAAGTGTTCCCAGCCCTTCATCGCAATCTTGACTTCATGTCCATTTATCACGAGACGTACACCGCTAGCTCTCGGAGTTACAACCCCGATTGGTTTCAACCTTCCGCGAGCTGCCCTTTCAGCGATTCGAAGCTGGTTGGGCCTGACAGTGACTATGAGGTTGTACTCCTCTCCCCCATATAGCGCTAGATCAGCGGCGTCGTATCCGCAGTCGAACGCGAACTGTTTCGCGGCTTTACTGATCGGTAAGTGTTGAACCTGTATTCCCACCTTACTCATCTGCGCTAATTCGTGGAGGCTCCAGGCTAAGCCGTCGCTAGAATCTATTGACGCGCTCACAGCTCTCGAGGAAGCGAGCCGCAGGCCCAATTCTAATTCCGCCCGAGGGTGGTAAACGGCTTTAGCCAAGGCGGGCGGTAACTTATCTGGGCGAATTCTCCTTTCCAGAAGTGCTTTCAAACCTGCGGACGCATTTCCGAAGTCATTGGTTACCGCGACAATATCGCCGATTCTAGCACCGGACCGCAGAATGATCCGTCTCTCGTCTGCGAGTGCGAACAACGCGATCGAGATCACAAGATCGTTCGATTCGTTAGTGTCGCCGCCTACCAAAGGGAACCCATATTCCCTTGCACACCCGGCCAACCCAGCAGCTATCTCCATCACGTCTCTCCGAGTGAGTCTCGCGGGTAATCCTAGGGCCACAATTCCTGCAAAAGGTCGTACGCCCTTTGCTGCCAGATCACTGACGTTTGCGACCACGGCCTTGCGAGCCGTCTGCCGCATACTCATTCCAGGCGGGACATCGGTGCTGCCGACCAGCATGTCGGTCTTCAGTACCGCGACCTGATGCTTGGCGATGCTAACGGCGGAGACGTCATCGCCGAAACCAACTACAGTTCGTGGGCTCGTACCGAGAGAGCGTTCTATGACTCGGATTACCTCAAGCTCGCCCAGCTGTTTTAGTGATCCCGACCCGAAACCCTCCGGAATTAGTTTACTAGTTCTCTGTTCATTATACATATTTTGAATAGTGGGTTCCGTTCAGAGGCCGTTCCGTAGGAGATTGAAGCTTTGCCCGAAGTGGTGTGCATGGGCGAAATTATGGTTCAAATGAATGCGTTAACTCGCGGGCCGCTTAGAGACGTGGTGTTGTTTGAGAAGCATGCTGCAGGAGCTGAGGGTAACGTCGCGATCGGTGTTTCAAGGCTTGGGTGTAGTTCCGGAATTATATCGAGAGTTGGCAATGATGAATTTGGTCGATTCTTGCTCGGTGCACTTAGGGCTGAGAGGGTGGATACATCACATGTGGTGGTTGACGAAGGGGCCCCGACGGGGTTGTTCTTCATTCAGCGCGGCTATCCAATACTTGACAAGAGCGAAGCATTCTACTATCGAAGGAATTCTGCAGGAAGCAGACTAAGCGCAAACGATGTTGACGAGGATTTCGTCTCGTCTGCTAAGGTCTTTCACATTTCTGGCATCACACCTGCCCTCAGCGACAGCGCTAGGGAGGCAACGCTCTTTGCGGTAAAGGCCGCGAAAAGAAACAATGTACAGGTTTCCTTAGACACCAATGTGCGTCTGAAGCTATGGAACATTGAAGCAGCTCGTTCAGCTCTCTTCCCGCTATGCAAGATTGCGGACATCGTTTTCACAAGCGGTCCCGATTCCAAGATTATTCTAGGCGAGGATAGGCCTGAGGAGATCGCGAGGATTCTTCACAAAGCCGGGATCAAAACAGTGGTCGTGAAGCTCGGAGAAAGAGGCGCGTACGCTAGTTCAGGTGGGGACGTGGCAACCCAACCAATGATCCCAGCGTATGTAGAGGATGCGACTGGGGCGGGTGATTCGTTTGCGGCAACTTTTCTCGCGACTCAACTCAAGGGGTGGAAATTGAAAGACAGCCTGCTCGCGGCGGCGACCAGCGCGGCGCTAGTCGTATCGGTTCGAGGCGATTACGAGAATAGTCCGGATATGGAGGGGCTTCAGACTGCGTTGGGTTTCGAGCAGGGTAAGTTTGAGTATCTACGTTGAGAGGAAACAGCGTTTCTAGTTTTCTTGCTTTGTTTGGGGTACTTCCGGGGCAGGTGGGGCCGCAGCAGGTGGTTGTGCGACGCCGCAGGTGGACAAGTGGGATTTGTATTCGTCTAGTCTGACCATTTTATGGCAGCGTAAGCACTCTAAGGTTTTCATCTCGGAGCGAACGTTTCTGTTTCTAATTTGTCTTGGCGTATTTTTCACTCTCAGGTTTCAGTTTGACGCTGTGTCTATTCAATGTTAGCCTTAGTGTGTGGCCTGTGCAAATGGAACTCGATGAAAGTCCGATGTGTTTCTTGCTGGCGCCCGGTTCCACAGGTCGGGTAACTCATGCATCCTAGTGTTGGTCATGCTCTGGATGCGTCTTAAGTCCATCATTTCTCGGCGAGAGACCAGTGTTACTGCGACTCCGCTTGCACCTGCGCGCCCTGTTCTCCCTATTCTATGGAAATAGAGCAGTGGGTCGCTGGGCACGTCGTAGTTTACGACATGGGTTATGCCGCTAATGTCTAGTCCGCGTGATGCAACGTCTGTGGCGACTAGGAATCGAACTCGGCCTCTACGGAAATTCTCCAAAGCTCTTTCTCGTTGAGGTTGCGTGAGGTCCCCATGTATTACTGCCACGTCTCTTCGTACTCTGCTTAGCTTGTATCCGAGACGGTCCGCTCCGATCTTCGTTGAACAGAAGATCAAAGCACGGTCGACGGCCTTCTGGTCCATAATGTCGCAGAGTGCCTGAAACTTGCGTTCGGGGTCTACTTGTCGGTAGAGTTGTTCGATCTCCTCAACTGCAATTTCGTCCCTGCTGACCAAAATCTTCTCAGGGTTGTACATGTTTCTTGAGGCTAGGGACAATATTTCGTCGGGCATGGTTGCAGAGAACATCGCAGTTTGTTTGTCGGGAGATGTTCGGCTTAGGATGAATTCGATATCTTCTATGAAACCCATGTCGAGCATGCGGTCGGCTTCATCCAGAACAACGAAGGTCGCGTTGTCGAGGAGTAGGGTTCCCCTTCGGAGATGGTCGATTATCCTACCCGGTGTTCCGACTACTATGTGAACTGTTCTTTGAAGCGCCTCCATCTGGCCGTAGATCGGTTGGCCACCGTAGACGGCGAGCGCCTTGACCGAAAGATGCTTCCCGAACTTATTGAGGTCGGATGCAACTTGAACTGCCAATTCCCTGGTGGGAACTAAAACAAGCCCCTGAACCGCGTCCAGTGATTTGTCGACGCCCTGAACCATGGGTACGCCGAAGGCTGCGGTCTTGCCTGTGCCTGTTTTTGCCTGTCCAATCACATCCCTGCGTTGTAATAGTGGAAGGATTGCGGCAGACTGAATCGGGAACATTTCCCGAAGACCAATTTCGTTCAGACTCTGAACTATTTCTCCCGCTATCGGGAGTTCTTCGAATTTTTGCATTCTGATTTCTTGTTTCCTACGTAAACCGCTTTCAGAAAACAGAACAGCTAAGCTTCCGCGCTACGGGATAACCGCGTTCTAGTTTCGCTGTGCAGAACTTCTCTATCGTCCGCACGGTTTCCGTTCGTGTAAGCCGACAAGCCACACTATCATTTAAACCTTGGTTGAAACATAACGGGGTCTAACACACCGGTACCATACTCTACTCTCTAGTTGGTAAGCAACCTCAAGCCTGTAGAGGGATGTCTCATGGGAGAATTACTTTGGACTCCTTCGCGAGGACGTGTTAATAGTTCCAACATGGTTGCGTTCCTTCAGTTTGTGAACAAGAGATACGGAGTAAGGCTCGAGTCTTATCGGGACCTTTACAAATGGTCAATCGAGGCGATACCAAACTTCTGGGGCGCAATGTGGGAGTATGCAGGCATTAGATCATCTAAGGGATACGATCAGGTCGTCGATGACCTTGCAAACTTTCCTGGTGCGAAATGGTTCGTCGGTGCACAACTGAATTTCGCCGAGAACCTGCTGCGATTCAAGGATGAACGAACAGCTTTCGTATTTAGGGGAGAGACGCGAAAGACTGATCATGTTACGTACGCAGAACTCTACGACCGGATTGCGCGTTTGGCGGTTTCGCTCCGCGAGATGGGAGTCCGGCGCGGAGATCGGGTGTGCGCTTACATGCCTAATATTGTTCAAACAACAACCGCCATGCTCGCAGCTACGAGTCTGGGAGCTCTCTGGAGTTCTTGCGGTGCGGAGCTGGGACCCATGGCTGTTCTGGACCGTTTCGCTCAGATTGAACCAAAGGTTCTCTTCACGGCTGACGGATACTTCTACAAGAATCAAGTCTTCGACACAATCTCGAACGCCCAGAAAGTTGTCGACGGGATTCCGTCAATCGAAAAAGTAGTCGTAGCATCATACGTAGACAGCGAATCAACCGCTGAACATATTCCAGGTGCGGTGCCGTTCGATCAATTCCTCTCCGCAAAAAGTCAACTGATATTGAATTTGAGCAACTGCCCTTCGACCATCCGGTTTACGTAATGTTTTCTTCGGGCACCACCGGCAAACCAAAGTGTATGGTTCAAGGTGCAGGTGTACTGCTTAACCATCTCAAGGAACTCCTACTTCACTCCGACCTCACCCGAAGCGACAGAATCACGTACATCTCCTCTCCCAGCTGGATGATGTGGAACTGGCTCATGAGTTCGTTGGCGGTCGGGCCGACCATAATTCTGTACGATGGCAACCCGAATTATCCCGACTGGGGAAGAATGTGGCAGCTAACCCAAGAGGAGAAGATAACCATCTTTGGTTGCAGTGCAAGTTACATAAACTATCTTCGAAGCTTGAACGCTAAACCCGGCCGAACCTACGACCTCACTTCTCTGAGAGAAATCTCGCAAACAGGTTCGCCTCTCTCCAAGGAGGGTTTTGAGTGGGTGTACAACGAAATTAAACAAGACTTGCATTTCAATTCGATAGCGGGCGGAACAGACCTCAACGGCTGCTTCGCCGGAGGAAGCCCCACGCTCCCAGTCTATGCCGGTGAACTCCAGGCTCCCGGGCTGGCCATGAAAATCGAGGCCTATGATGAAGATGGTACCCCTGTATTAGACAGGGAGGGCGAACTTGTTTGCGAAGCTCCGTCACCCTCAATGCCGCTCTACTTCTGGAACGACCCGAACAATGAGAAGTACAAAGAAGCCTACTTCAACTATTACGCTACCGCGGGAAAGAATGTTTGGAGACACGGCGATTACGTAGTGATCCATAGCGATACGGGAGGCGTAACCTTCCTAGGCCGTTCAGATAGCGTTCTTAAGCCATCAGGAGTTCGCATCGGTACAGCGGAGGTCTACAGTATCGTTGAAAAGTTCCCCGAAATTGCTGACAGCCTTGTAATTGGGCAGAACTGGAAAGACGATCAACGTGTCATACTCTTCGTTCAACTGTCGCCAGGTCAACATCTAACAGAGGACTTGAAGGCAAGGATAAGCAAAGCTCTCCGTGAGAACGCCTCACCACGTCATGTGCCGGCGTTCATACTCGATGCGCCAGCAATCCCGTACACGTTCAACATGAAGAAGGTAGAGAGCGCCGTCAGAAATATCATCAACGGCAAACCCATCTCAAACCGGGACGCGCTAAGCAACCCAGAATCGCTCGACTACTTCGAAGCGATTCGACCTGAACTTCAAAAATAAAGTTAAGAAAAAAGGATTTTAGATTTCCACAATCAAAAAGGCTAAGCCTTCTTCGCGAGCTTAATTTCAATCGTGGAGACGTTTCTCGTTTGGCCCTCTTCACCTAGCACTTCAGTCCCAATGTTGACTCCCGTAATTTCGAGTTTGCCCTCGAAGAAGCGTCTGCGGCAGACCTCAACCACATCGACTGCCTTGGAGATGACGCGGCCGCGCGCCTTTACGGAAAGTTCCTTACTGCCACTGTTGATTTGCATCACGATAGCAGTAGCATAACTCATGAGTGGTTTTTGGCCAATAAGGACTGTGTTGGATGGAATATTGCCTCGGGTGGAAGGGGGTCTTTCTGTTACTGTTTTTTGTTCTGTCAAGCGTAGTTCACCTCCGGTGAAAGTATACTGGTAGTGTTGGTAACGTCGGCAGAAGCTCGACAGCCAATAAAAGCCTTCTTACGTGAATCGACTGATTCAAAAAACGAAACGTGGATAGAAAATGTGTACGATGTGGTGCACATCAACAATGGTTGGCGAATCTCGTGCGCAATGAACCATCCATTGGTCAGGTAGGATTATTAAGTTCACCAAAGTCAGTGTGTTGTAAGCTATGATGTACGGGCTGAAGCCGACCGTCTTATACGTAATGAAACGTTCCGACGCGCCAGTTTTCTCCCGACGAACTAGCTGAACGAACGAAAAGTCGAGGTGAAACGCATGAGCTATGAACGCTCCTTCCATAAGCCAGTCGAGGAAGGGAAGGAATACGAAGTTGAAATCAAGGAGACCAGTCGCCGTGGCGACGGAGTCGCTAGGATCGAAGGCTTCGTAGTCTTTGTCCCCCAAACCAAGCCTGGCGATAAGGTGAAGGTCAAGATCAACACTGTTGGTCCACGATTCGCAACTGGCGAACTCGTCAAGTAAAACACTTGATGGTTGGGCCAACGAAACCTTTTTTCTACTCCTTCTTTTCCGGTTCAATGTCCGAAAATCATTGTTTAAAACGCGCCCGCCGGTGAATGGAATGACCAGTGTCGTTGTCTACACGAAAGAGGGTTGCCACCTATGCGAGAACGTAATATCCACTCTAAGGGAACTCGCTATTGAGGGTCCTCTGGAAATATTCACGAGAGACATAACGGAGAGTCCGGAGCTGTACGAACGTTACAAGAACGTGATCCCAGTTGTCGAGGTGAATGGTAACATTAGGCTTGGGGGTTCAACACTTTCGGATCAGAATACTCTTGAGATGGTCTTGAGGCGCGCCGTCTTCAGTTAACGGAGTCTTCAAAGCGAACGATATTCGGGCCGACGCCGTCATGGGATGGTGAAGTATAGTCTTCTGTTGCTCTTGCCTTTGTTCTCGAATTTCATAGGGTCTATCTTAACGACCTCGCCCAAGTTCTTGACGTGGACGCCTCCATCCGCTTGAATATCGTAACCTTCAATCTCCACGATGCGCAGCTCTTGCACGTCTGGTGGTGCAGCGGTAGCTAATTTCGTGATACCCGGGATCTTCATCGCTTCCTCCCTCTTCATGAAGTAGGTCTTCACGGCGGGATTCTTGGTGATGGCTTCGTTCGCCTGGCTGCAGTAGGTGAGCATTCTTTCCCTGTTAAAGTCTTCAAGGCTGAAATCAAGCCTGGACTTATCGGGTTGAATTTGATTTCCTGTGATTAGCGCGCCGGTTTGTTTATGGAAGATTGAACTGAGGAGGTGTGCAGAGGTGTGCATTCGCATGATTCTATAGCGCCTGTCCCAGTCAAGTTTCCCTTGAACTTCTGCTCCAACGGAGAAATTTGCCGGCGAGTCTAACAGATGTACGATGGAATCGTCATTGCCCTTGACGGTGTCGACGACCTTCGCAGTATCCAACCATCCAATATCGCCAACAAGGCCACCGCCTTGGGGATTGAACGCGGTCTGATCGAGCACGACTTTGTTGTCTGCGACCGAGGCTATCTTAGCCTTGAACTCTTTCGTGTACATGTCCTCCCAAAAGAGTTTCTTTGTCAACTGAACAATCTCCCTCGTTAAGGTTCCATGCTTTAGAGCCCTAGAATAATGATTCGGCTTTTCGGTTGCAATGGAAGTCGATTGCAAAATCGAGAGATTCGCATTCGAATCGTCTCCAAGCATCCTCCGGTCAGGTGTATCGCGTGTCTCACCTACTCTTCACCTGCTTAATTGCATTCATCTAGATAGTTGATAAATAGCGTAAAGTCAGACCAGAACTGTGCTGCCTAAACGCGATGAAGGGGAAGTCGCGGGAAAACCCGTTTTTCTTCCCCTAAGCAAGAATTGGTTTCTACAGCCATCATCACTTGGCTGAACTGTTCGCTAGAGTGATTTTCTGATTCACTCCTGTGCGGTTCGTAGTTGGAATGTAGAGTTGCCGACTAGCGATCGTGGGATATCGAAAAATCACGTTCCGAATCAAGACTGCCGTCATCTGGTGGCAGAAACTTTATCTGACGTTCGAAGCGCGAACTTATCTGACGTCGATCATCTTGCACGATTCTTCACGAATGTCTCGCGAGAGCATCCATAAACCTCCCCAGTCTGATGCTCTGATGTCGGCCGCTGGGCTCATTTTCATTCTTGTCCTTGTGATGGGGGCTACTACTTACTTTCTCTCAAGCGCAAGCCCACACGCGCCTGCCTGTGATACTCTCCTCGCAAGCCAAATTGGCGCCCCTGCGGGACAGCTTTGCCTGCGATCGCTGAACATTGTGGTTTCGAACTCGAATTTTGTTCTTTTGGGGGGAGGTAGAGGGGGATTAGTGAACCATGTTCCAGAATTTTATGTTCCTGTGTTGGTTCTGAAACCAGGGGAAACTGGCACGATGGATATTCTTTACCACCTATCCGCCAGTACCATAGGCCACGTAGGGCCGCTTCCGACGGTGCCACCTAGCCTTGTGCCCTTCGCACTTTCAGTCGCTTCCGCGACGGTGAACACGAGCCGAGTTAGATTCTCTGAGGGTGTGGTTGTCTATCAAGATAACGGATGGATCATCTACAGATACACAGTAAACTCATCGGTTGACTCGACAGGTTACTATGCTATCACGCCACCGTACTATTTCGGAATCTACCCCGCCCTAGACATCGGATCTGACTCAAAGGATCTTAACATGTCTACACTCAGTATTTGGGGGTACACTGGAGTAATGATGTCTGCTGAGGACACGGTGCCGTCAACAATTGTTGGCACAAGCGGCTTTAACGTGTTGAACGCGACCATTCCCGGACTTCCCGACTGTCCCAATCCTGCATGTAGTGTGATATCACGAAGCGGAGGATACTGACCGATTTATTTCAAGAACTGTGACCATGGGATGTCTGTTGGTGTTCGCTGAATGTATATGAGCTATGTTGGAATCAGAGTCACTGACCTCGAAAAATCGGTGAAGTTCTACACGGGACTCTTCGGCTTGAAGGAGATTGCAAGAGGTGATGCAAGAAGTCGAAAACATGGCGCCGGCCTGTACATTCTCCTCAGAGATCTGAAGTCCGGACAAAAACTTGAATTAAATTGGTATCCAGAGGGTTCGACTTTTGCAACCCCATATGAACCCGGTGAAGGCCTTGACCATATCGCCTTTTCAGTCGATAATCTGACTGAAACATACGACAATCTCCTCAGGAAAGGCGTTCAGCCTACCGAAGTAACCCCTAGCGCTACGGATGGTTGGATAGCTTGCGTCAAAGACCCGGACGGAAATTGGATTGGGCTTTATCTCAGCCCAAGACCGCAAGACGACAGAGTCCGCGACGGGTACTGACGAGGAGATAGAGTAATTGGTAGATGATAACGTTAGGCAACAAATGAGTTGGAGTGACAAAGCCTACGTACGCCGCAACTTCATAACGGCGGAAGAATTGGCTTCCAGAACAAGTCTTTCGGTTGGGCAACTAAGGATACTTGTCGAGTCGGAGCTTTTCCCGAAACCGACCTACGTCTTTGAAGACGGCACTGAATGGTATCCTCCAACCTATTCAGCGCTCATGCTACAAGCAAAGGATGCAGGGGCGTCGTTCGCTGAAATGTTCCGTAACCAGCTAAGGAGAGCCTTAGAGAACCTCAAACGAAGGGATAAGGACAGCTTCAGCATCGTCGTAAATCTTGAAGGGATATCGAATGAAGGAATCGAAGACCTTGTTCAGAAGATTTGGGTTGATTTTCGCAGCGGTGAGTATGGGATATGTCTCAAGGAACCTATGTGCGGTACCATTATCAAAAAGGATCTTTTGATGCACGCCGTAAAGAAACTGATTTCCTCACCTAAACCAGCGGACCCTGAATGGCGAATAGCGCTCCGAAAGAACGTGGACATGCTGGATATTCTTGAACTTCCCCAAACAGACTTTGACCGGATTAGGTTCGGGCGCCCGTCGTCGAGAGACCTCCTGATAACGGAAGTCCATACATCTTATCCTCAAGTATTCGCGAATTAGCGAACAGGTTCTAGCGAGGTTTGTTTTCAAGGAAAAACCTACTTTATTCAGCCTTGATTCTCCTGATTCTTTAGGAACTCTAGGACGATATCGTTGAATTCGATAAGCTTTGACATGTTCACCCTAGTGATCTGCTCCAGAAACCTAGTGGTCTAGAGCGCAGTTCGATGTGTAAATGAAATAACCACGTGGCCTTGTCACAACTGCTTTAAATTCTACGGTTTTCAAGCTCTCGCCGAATATGCCCGCGATACTTTGTCTGCGCCGGGCCTCCCGCTTCTAGTTGTTACCTTTATCCACTCTTCTGTGTCGAATGGTATTCTTCTGAACTCCACGCCTGAGCATCCTTTCTCCGAAGAGACTATTGCATACTCAGCCCAGTTATCGGCGCTAAGCTCCTCGGGACTCTTGGAGTGATCGTATGAAAAGCCGACGCTACCGGGGTTGAAATAGAAAGAGCCTTTGAACCTACGCAAATGTTGCAAGTGCGTATGACCCCCACAAAGTATTGAACTTCCGAATCCGCTTACCACTCGCACGAACTCCTCCTCAGCGGTCGTGGGCCAGATTAGATCGTCGAAGGATGCAGGGGACCCATGAAAGCATACAAGCTTTTCATCACCAAGAGACAACGTTATGATGTTCTTGAATTGTCTGATGAAATCGAGATCCTTCTTCATCAGCCTTGAAAGCGACCAAGCTCTAACTTCCTTCTGGGCGTCAGAAACGGTTTCCTTTGCAGACGGGTCCTCTCCGGTGAGCAGCCACGCGTCTGAGTTTCCCATAACCGTCGGCACGCGTAGTTCCCGCAAGCGGGACACGGTTTCAGCGGGTTGAGCGCCTCCCTGGATTGCATCACCGAGACAGACCATCCCATCAACAGACTCCTTACCGATGTCCGAAAGAACTGCGTCGAGCGCCACGCAGTTCCCGTGAACGTCCGAGAATACAGCTAACCTCAAAGTGGATGTCCAGAGCATAGCGATTTTTGTTTGATTTAAGGTGAGGTTGGTCGGTAATAGTGGAATACGGGTTGAACAGGTCTCTCGCTGCCGGCTCGATTGCTGGTGGGCTGCTAAGTTGAGTCAAAGACGCGTAGGTATGGACTAAGAGATCGCAAGACTTTGCTTTCCGCTTTGTGGAGGTGTTCTTCAAGCGTCGTTCGCGGGACACCCTCCGCACCCGCGAGCTTACCCACCGTTGTGCGTCTAGGAATCGTGTAGTAGCCGTTTTCTAACGCGTTTACAAGTGCTCGCCTCTGTTTCTCAGTCAACGTACGAAACAATTCTGCGATAGAGAGTGTGTATGTGTTTTGTGCGAAATCGCCATGGTACTGTTTTTTCAAGAGAACGTCCATCTCGCCCATCTGGCTTAGAGCCTCGAGTAACCCCTTTAGCTCAACTGGATGTGGGGCCGCGATTCGATGGTACTCCCAACCATCCTCGTAAACCACTGGACCTATCGAAGCGCAATGGAAACGATCAATTTGGAAGGGAATGACTGGCGAATTGGCTCTTTGTAACAAAAAATTACATGGGCAGGTTACCGTCGCCATAATAGCCACTCCCTGGCGTTTTGTGAATGTTTCAAGCTTGATTTTTTTCTTCACCTGCCTAATCATCCGCCTCAAGTCTCTAGCGACCTGAGAGGATCCCTCACCTCGAATCTCGAAGAAGTCGACTTTGGAGTTGCACCACTGCCAAATCTTCGCATTCGGCTGTTTCGCCGACAGCTCCCTATAGGGGCAATTTTGATGCTTGATGCGATACGCGACCTCATACAAGGCTGGTCACTTGATCCTAGCCTTGTTGCCACAAAAGGCTGCCCACAAAAGACTTCGCGATTGCCGTCACATGACGGCTGATGACTCGGAGAACTGTCGAACACAAAGAGAAAAGCTGGACTTAATTGAGAGGATATAGGCTTCATTTCTGAATACAAAAAAAGGAGTGATAGCGCATGGGGCGTGTTACTGTTACCCATGCGTTATCGCGTTGGTAGGAATATCAGGCTGCCTTGGTTGATTTCTTTTTGCGAGCTCGCATCCAGAGGGCTGCGCCTACGATTGCAATGATTACGACGATCGGTACGGCGACAACCATTGCGTCCGTAGACGAAGACGATACGGCGATTGGGTCTGTGGTCTGCGATTGACCGGGTAGCGGTGTCCATAGCACTCGGCCGTTAAGCCAGTCAGCACTGGTGGTGCTCAGTGTTTGGTATTCCATCTCGTCAAGTTTTACAGTGCCGTTCTGGATTCCAGCTACGATGCCGGGTGTTGGGACGATGCCGGTAAAGTTCGCTCGGTACCATACGGTGCCGAAGGCTGGTGGTGCTGACGCTGCAGTTTGATAGCGGCTCGAATTGTCGGTCAGGAGCGGAGCGAAATCAGTCCATGTATTTCCGCCATCAGTGCTCTGTTGAACCATAACCAACATATCTGCAGCTGGTCCTGTGCCGGATATAGTTACGGAACCACTACCCAGCATCGGGCTTCCCACGTACGCTATTGGCGCTGGGGGTGTAACGCTGACAGTATAGCCGGCTTGTTGTAGGAGTGATGCGGCTGCGTTGAGGTCGTAGGAATCAGGTGTTAGGCTTGAGTCGTACCATACACCCCAACCTGGCCCGGGAGCTACTGCGATTGGCTCTCCCCCTCCGTTCAGGAGTGAGTTGATGATCAGGTCACGTGGAATCATGTGGCTGATTGCTTTGCGGATGTCGCGGGCTGCTTCGGCTGCTTTGGTTGGGTCGCTCGTTCCTGCCGGTGTCGCTGTTCCGGTGCCGAAGACGGGGTTGTTCATGTTGAATCCCATCTCCTGCCAACCCAGCTCAACCGCTCGGATGACATTGACGTTGGGGATTGCTTGAAGCGTTGCCCTGTCTTTGCCGAGGCCGTACTGTGAATCGAGCATGTCCACTTGTCCGTTCTTGAGGGCTGCGATGGCTGCGTCTTTGCTGCTGATCCACTGAACCTTGTACGTGTCAACCGAGAACTGCCCCATCGACTCCAACCCGGAGGCGTTCCAGTAGCCTGGGAACTTGGTTAGGGTTGCTATGTTGTTTGTGAAGTCGTAGCTCTGTAGCTCATACGGTCCCGCACCTACCGGACCGACGGCAGTGTAACTACCTGACCCACCGTACTGCTGCGTATTCCAAGTGTAGGTGTACGGGCCAGACGCGGTGCTGAACGGTTGACTGTCCCACGTCGAGAAGGGGAACTTCTCCATAATGTGCATGGGTAGCGGAGCAAAGGCCGCGTAGACGTCGCTTGTGAATGCGTAGATTGCAGGGATGTGGAACTGGAATTGGTACTTGCCAGTTGACTTCCACCAACCATCAGTCTCCGGAACACCTGGGCCAGTATTGTCATCAACCCTAGAGGTTCCGTTCAGGAAGGTGAAGGTGACTTTGCTGCCAAGATATTGGACGTTGCCGCCCAGACTCACGCTGGCAGTGCTCGGGTTCGTCTCCGCGTATGATGTGAAGACGAAGTCGTCAGCTGTAACTTCAACGCCATCCTGGAACATTACACCAGGTCTGATGTTAACGGTCCAAGTCGTTCCGTCGGGGCTTGAGGTGATATTCTGCGCTGTGCCCTGCACGAAGCAACTGCAACGAGGATCTGACTCCTGTAGTGCTGCGCCGATGATGGGTTGGAATACGTAGTACGCATATTGGCTGTTCGATGAGGCCGTGACGGCTGGGTTTAGGTTGTTGCCTGGGAAGATGTTAGCTGATTCTGCCAAAATGAGGCTATTAGCGCCTCCCCAGTGCTGAAGGTCTCCTCCGGGGAACGTGACGTCGCTGTAGAGAGTAGAGTTACCCCATTCTGTAAACTTTGATGCTCTCGGAACTATCTGAACGGGGTCGAATATGTAATTGTATGGAGCATCATTGAAGAGTTGATCCTCAAACTGGTGCGTCAATTGAAGCTGTGTCGCGGTGTCTGTGGTGCTGTAGAGCTTGTCGAAGATTCCGTTAACTGTTGGGCTGTTGTAATACGCGTAATTGTTTCCGGTGGGTGGAAGGAATGATGGTCTGCCATCGAAGTTTGACCTAAAATCGGGCACGTAGGCCGTTTGGCCCCATCCGATAAATCCGATATCATACCCACCCTGGGCAAACGATGAACCCGGGGCGGCGGAGAGTGCGAAGAGTCGATTTGAGAGCTGGTCGAAGTTTACGTAGAACAGCTTCGCATCGATTCCCACGGATATCATGTTACTGGTGATGATGCTCGCGTATTGTCTCCTCGCGGAGTTTCCACCTGTCGGAGCAATCAAAGTGGCGGAAAAGAGAGGTGGCGTTTGGGCGTACGCATTACTGAATAACACTGGAATTGCAGTGGACGCGGTGACGTAGATTAGAAGTGCTAAGGCTATGCCTGTTGTTATTTCTTTGAATATTTTCTGTGACATTTCCTAGTCACAGTCAAGTCGAATCGTGAACTTTTCGTTTAATCATTTCCACAAAATTTTCGAAAGTGGTTTCGCGATTGTTATCCACAAGTTTTTCACGGGACGTTTGTGGAAGCCTTTTTGTCTGTGCCCGTTTCCGAATAGCCGTATTAGGCGATGACCGTGATCTGACGGTAAACCTATTCTCTTATTGGAGGAAAATTTGGGATATGCGTTCAGGTCGGATCATTTTGATGTTGAAATCGCCGGCATTTGACGGCAATAGGTTCGAGACTTTCTGAATCTCTCCATTAATTTCCAAGGCTTTTTTTGCCGTTCCTGGACGCTAGAAAGTTTGTTATGTCGCCCGACGATTTGTTGACAATGTTAGTGTCCAAGATGATGCGAGTAGGGATACTGCTGTTCGATGATGTCGAGGAATTAGATTTTGCTGGTCCCTTGGAGGTATTCGGCGCCGCTGCAGGGCTTACAGAACAAATCGAGATAGTGACGGTCTCGCGGCAAGGCCGGCAGGTTCGGTGCAGGTATGGACTGCAGGTACAGCCCAACTGCAGCTTCGGTGATTGTCCGGCGCTCGATTTGCTCATAGTGCCAGGCGGTAGGGGCGCCCGTGAGGTTAAGGACGATTCCGAAACCATCTCATTTCTTCGCCAACAGAGTTCCAATGCTCAGATCGTCAGTGTGTGTACAGGAGCTCTCATTCTCGCCGAGGCCGGAATCCTCGCAGGCCATCGAGCGACGACGCATCATTCAGCGATTGAGTCACTTCGGGAATACCCAAACATCCAAGTCTTGCCGGGGGTCAGATACACAAGGGAGGAACGAGTGAGTACATCGGCAGGGATTAGCGCGGGCATAGACTTGGCTCTCGCAATCGTGCGCGACTTCTTTGGTGAGAAGGTCAGAACCCAGGTGATGGAACTAATGGAATATGAGCCCAGATCAGAGGGTGGGTAGGTAAGTGCAGTTTCTTTACAAAATTCAACCCGTGCGCCCAGAGGTACTTACGATAGGGCCAACTGCGGACGAGAAGGAGATAATTGCCCAACACTTCTCATACTTGAAGAGGTTGGTGGATGAGGGAATCGTCATTCTCGCTGGAAGAACCCTAAATACCGACACCAGCAGTTTCGGAATCGTTATCTTCAATTCGGAGTCGGCAGAAGCGGCCCATCGGATCCTTATTGAAGATCCAGCGGTGATGAACAACGTCTTCAAGGGTGAAATATTCCCCTATCGAATCGCATTGTTCGAGGAAGGAAACGTACGAGAGTAATTGAACCCCTGAGAAACGCGAAGGTCTTATTAATTCGAAGTTTAACTACGTGTTGTAGTCGGTGTGTTGAGTGGCTGCTTCCAGACTTCTTCGGGTTATTGTTGCGTTGGACGCGTTTCTAATGGCGCTCGGCCATGCGCCGATCGCTATGCATATTTCCGCTTCATTCGCCGAGATACCGCTATACTTTCTCATTGCGACGATCGTGTACGTCCTCGGAGGAGTTTTTGTTGCATCGGGTAAACTCTTCAAGTTAGCGAACGCAGGTTTGATATTTCTTGCCCTAATCGATAACTTGCTTCTGATCTACACGCGAACGATGCCCAACGTCTTCTTCGGAAGAATCTTATCCTGGTCTACGGGTTGGTACCCGCTCGGTACGGTTCAAATCTTCATCGGTCAGATTATCATCATAGTCCTCTGCGCGGCCCTGCTCCGCAAAAAGTAGATCAAGACGGTGGCCTACGTTGCTCCTAAGGTGCAGTTGATACACGGTAAGGACTGTCGAGTGCGTTCATAAGGTCCAAGGCGATATCGAATGACCGCTTCGAAGTCTCTGCGGATTATTGTTGCCTTGGATTCGTTCCTTATGGCGTATGGGCATGTTACGCTCTCGCTAGGCCTCTCCTTCCTTTTCAGACCATCGGGTGGCCGGCCACCGCCGCCTCCGCCTACAAGCCAGGTTATCTTTCATCCGGTCTTCCCATTCTCCGCGATAGGCGCCTATTTCCTCATCGCAACGGTCGTGTACATTCTGGGAGGCCTATTCGTCGGTTCTGGTAAGCTCTTCAAGTTGGCAAATGTTGGTTTGATTATACTTGCTGTTGTGGATAACGTGCTATTGATTTACACTAGAACGATGATCAACATCTTCTTGGGGAGAATCATACCTTGGTCTTGGGGTTGGTTTCCCCTTGGCACGGTTCAAGTCCTACTCGGCCAGATCCTACTAATCGTCCTGTGCGCTGTTCTCCTTAAACAATCACGCAAGTATTGATGCGTTGTATGATCCCGGG
The DNA here is from genome assembly GCA_963733055.1 of Candidatus Bathyarchaeota archaeon. Classification (GTDB taxonomy): domain Archaea; phylum Thermoproteota; class Bathyarchaeia; order 40CM-2-53-6; family 40CM-2-53-6; genus FEN-987. Next base: position 267,047 of record CAVTBR010000001.1, on the reverse strand, counting down.
ATAGAGCGACCTACTTTCGCGTTCAGTGGGATATTGAGTTCACGTTGATGTAGGTTCCTGGACACGCGGCTCCGTTTGTGCCTTGGGTGTAGCCCTGAGACAGTTGACCAGTCACCGTGACCCATGTGCCAGGGGACGGAAGTGTGGACGGGGCATTTCTAAGTGTGTACCATTGATAGGCGGTGGAGTCCAGAAGATCGGGGTTGGTGTATGGAATCGCGAGTTCGACGCATCCATCTGAAGGCTCAGAGAGTATGCCTGAACATTGAACCGTACCATTTCCGCTCGATGAGCTGCATAAATTGCCATACGCGCCAAGACTAGGAGGGGTGCACCCGTAATTCCCGCAGTTATAGGATCCAGAGCCAATATACCCAGCTCCATTATTCACAGTATACAAGCCATTCGCGGCCGTGGTTACTGTTGCGAGATTCGTCACCGTGCTTACGCTAGTGACCGTTTGAGTGACGTACTGGTTCTGGGTGTTCGTCAGGAATTGTTGCTGTGTGATCATTAGGGTGTGGGGATTCAATGAAGCATAGGCCACGAAGCCCAAACTTAGAACCGCTATCACAATTAGCCCGAGTACTACCATGAGCGTACCCATTCGACTCCTCGGCGAAGATTGATCCGCTTCGATAGGCTGGCTCATACTCAAGCACTAGTCGAACAAAGATTCGCGTAAGTGATGTTAAAATCGTCTCTACAAAGTAGAAGTGCTCTTGGGCAAGTGGAAATTCGATTTGCAAGAAATAACCATGTTGGCTGTACTCATTTTCCTGAATCGGATTTCCGGGTGAACGCTTCTTATTACTCCATAGTCCAAAAAAGTCCGTCTAAGGTTACCCGACGGTGGGTAAGATCAGCGGAGGCATCGAGTTGGCAGTTGGACTTTCAGGTAGCGAGAAGGCAAAGATCGCCACAGTATATGCGCTCATAATTCTCGCGACGATACTGGGTTTTCTGGCCTCCGCAATCGTTGGTCGGCTTTCGGTGCTACTCGCCGGCCTCGGCGTAATCGCATACGTGTTTGGGTTGCGGCATGGGGTTGATGTCGATCACATTGCGGCGATCGATAATACGACTAGAAAACTGATGCAGGATAAGCAACGGCCGTTCACCGTAGGGTTGTGGTTCTCGCTTGGGCACTCCACAGTTGTGGTTGCCCTCATCGTCGCGTTGATCATCGCGACTCGAACGGTTATTGGACAAATTCCGGCACTGGAGAGTGGTGGAGCAATTATCGGGACGACGGTATCGGGAACATTCCTAATCCTAATGGGACTCGTGAACGTTGTCATTGTGCTGAATATTTATCGCTTCTTCGTAGAGATGAAGAAGGGCAAGGTCAGTGGGGTCGAACTCGAAGCGCTTCTCGATAAGCGCGGTTTTCTAAACCGCTATTTCCGGCCGCTCTTCAGAATCGTCAATCGGCCCTGGCAGATTTATCCAATCGGGGTCCTGTTTGGGTTAGGCTTCGATACTGCTACCGAAGTAGCATTGATCGCGATCAGCGTCGGAATCGGCGTATCCTCATCCGTACCAATCTGGATGATTCTTGTGCTACCGTTCATGTTCACCTGTGGGATGGTACTCATAGATACAACGGACGGCGTGACGATGCGTGCCGCGTACGGGTGGGCGTTCCTCAATCCTATCCGCAAAATATACTACAACTTAACGGTAACCGTGATCTCCGTTCTAGTTGCCCTTGCGATTGGAACAGTTGAGTTGCTCCAGGTCTTATCCAGCGAACTACGTTTAACCGGTGGATTTTGGAGCGGGCTTAACGGACTTGACTTCGAAACAGTCGGGTTCGTGATCATACTGATCTTCCTTGGGTCTTGGGGAATCTCGGTGTTGATTTGGAAGTATAGGCGGTTTGATGAGTTGGAATTGCGCGATAGACTGAAGGCCGATTAGTCGGATTCTTCTATGTTGTTAGGTTGTTGGGGATACGACAATTACTGTGCCTTTCATCCACGGATGATAAGTGCAGACGTAAGTGTACGTGCCCGGTGTGTTGAACGTGTAGGTCCAAGTGTCACCAGGGTTGAGGTTGCCTGAGTCGAAGCTATGGTCGGAGGCGGTGACAGTGTGTGGTGCGGTGTCGTTGTTCGTCCATCGTACCGTGTTGTTCACCCCAACGACGACGGTTATGGTGGGCGGTGAGAACCCGGTTGAGTTGGGGTAGGCTGCGCCTGGGAGGATGCTCACTTGAGAGGTTGCGGGGCTTGTGGGTGTTGTCGATAGAGTTGTGTTTGTTGATTGGTAGGCAGCGTTGGGTAGTACGACTAGGTAGCCAAACATTCCGATTGTGACGTGGTAGGTGCAGACGAACTCGTATATTCCTGCGTATTGGGCTATGAAGGTATAGCGCGCGGTAACGCTCCCGGGGCTACCGGTCACCGCTACTCCAGGCGAGTTGTTGGTTGCTGGACCTGTAACTTTCGCGCCGGTTAGGTCGTTGTATAAGCCTGGAACTGAAGCGTTCACTTCTATGTTGTAGGGTGCCCCTATGACGAAGTTGTGGATCACCGTGTCGTTGTTGGTGAAAGTGAGCTTTACCGTGTCCCCTTGGTTGACGATTATGTAGTTCCCGCTGAACCTGTCTTGCCCTGACTGGCCTTTCGTCCACTGAACCCATACCTCACGGCTGGTTGGTTGTTGGTTCATGGCTGGGAGTTGGCTGGGTTCGGTGTTCGGCTGGGATGTTGTGGTTGCTTGTGAAATGTTCGGGGCGAGTGGGCGATATGCGAGGGAGAATGCGGCTGCGAGGATGATGACGGCGATGATGGCTAGGGCTCCGGCCTCAAAGGAAAGTGCCCTGAGAGTCAGCGGGGGATGGTTTCGTTTCATTGTGTTCTAGCAACGCAAGTTTCCGCTTCCAAATAGAGCTTGCGTGAAGGTTCGGAGTGAGGATGTTCTTTGGATTAGGGTTGGTTGTGTGTGACTTTTTCCGCCGGTGACCCCTTGGGGGGCGTAGTTTTCTATGGCGCGGGCGGGCCGGGGTGGTTTGCTTGTTCATGTTTTGGGTTGGGGTGGTAATGTTTATGTATCGTAAGTGATATCGTTAACGATATCGTAGGCGATAAGGAATGGATGAAGAATACGAAACGGAAACCCCAACCGGGGGAAGGATGCACCACAGGCACGGGCCATGGAGGAGGCGGTGGATGCAACACTCGGCTATGGTGCCGAAGGGATTCCTCCGATACGAACTCCTGAAAAAAGTCAGCCAGAAACCCATGTCGGGTTCCGAAATCATGACCGAACTGGAAAGTGAAACCGAAGGTTACTGGAAACCAAGCCCAGGATCCATCTACCCCCTGCTATCGTGGCTGCAGGATCAGAAGTACATCAAGGAGGCGGAACAGGAAGAACCCGGCATTAGACGCTATACTTTGACCGAAGAAGGTAAAACGTTCCTGGAAACCGAGACAAAATCCAGAGAAGAAATCAACAAACACCTCGAACACTTCGGAGGAGCCTGGTACGGCCACCACCGAGAATACGCCGGAGAAACAGGCAGAACCCCCAGAGAACTATTCAAAGCTACAAGGGGCCTGCACCACGAACTGAGAAAGCAACATTCGAAAAAACTACTCGACTCAACTAAGAGAGATCTGGATGAAGTGGCGAAACAAATCCGAGAGATCACGAAAAAGCTGCAGAAAGGAGCGGATCAAGATTAACCGCACACAAGGGCCTCGATCAACTTAGCTTGGCGGCTGGGTTCGAGGGCACATTCATCTGCCCAGCTTGCGAGCGCTTTCTTGAAGCACTGAGTAACTCAAAATCAAAATTGTCGAGGATCGCCAACCTTGCATGACCACACCTCCCACGCGAACGACGAGGGGGAACACCCACTGAGTCATAGTGGACAGAAGATCTCCCTCGTAGTTTTTCTCGTCGTTTGGGTCACCGACTCCTTCATCCTGCACGCATCGACATTCCCATCCAACTACACGCCCCTATCCATTCGGATCCTTGCATTCGCCTCAATCTTTGTAGCCGCCCTGTTGCTACTGAAGTCGGCCCACGTTATTGTCAGCCAAGAACAGCGGCCCACTAACGTCATGACGGCCGGAGCTTTCAGGTATGTACGCCATCCCATCTACCTAGCTAGTGTTCTATTCTACCTCGCCCTATCGATAGCCACCGCTTCACTCGTCTCACTATGCTTGGTAGTTGGAATTTTCGTTTTCTACGACCACATAGCAACATACGAGGAACGACTGTTAGAGACCAAATTCGGTGACCGATACAAAATGTATGAGCGGCAAACGGGCAAATGGTTGCCCAAAGTACGCGCATAAAACGTTGAATTTCTCAGCTTGATATCACGCGACCCCATTAGGGCGCCCATACCGAGTGTCTTACTGGGGAACGAGCCATTGAGCACGCTATTCATTAGGGGTCAATGGAAGGGTTGGAGAAGACTTGCTCGCGATTTCCTCGTCATCCAGGTAGGCTTCCTGCTCTTCGGCATAGCTATCGACATCATAGTTCAAGCAAGCACAGGCCTTGACTCTTGGGACGTTCTTCAAATGGCCCTAACATACCATGCGCCTCTCACTCTCGGAGAGTCAAGCATCGTCGTGGCTTTCCTAGTCATTTTAGTCGATATTGCTTTCAGAGAACCGCTCGGGTGGGGCACTGTCGCAAACATGATCTTCATTGGCCTGTGGGTAGATGCCATGAAACCCTACGTCCCATCAATCCCACACCTACTTCCCGTCCAATTGCTGTACCTACTCCTTGGGACATTGGCCATGGGGTTTGCAACCGCCATATACATCGGAGTAGACGCGGGCGCGGGCCCCCGAGACACTCTAATGCTCGCCCTGTCGTGCGTCGGGAAGATTAGCGTGCGCGTGGCCCGAACATGCATAGAGATCACAGTTGTTGCAGTAGGTTGGCTTTTGGGCGGACCTGCCTGGCTGGGAACCCTGATCGCCGCGATTGCGATTGGGCCAGCGGTCCAATTTGGATTCAAAGTATTACATGTCCACCAGACCGGGACACCTACGCCCGTGCCAGGCTAGATTGTCTGAGGATACCTATTCGTCCCGGTTCATGCTAGCAGATGTCAGTTGAGTGGTTTGATGTTCTGATTCAAACGGAATAGGTTGGTCGGGTCATACTTCTTCTTGAGTGAGGCAAGCTGTTTGAACTTCTTTTCTCCGTACGCCGCCACCACCCTCTCATCACCCTCTTCGCCCATGAAGTTCACGTAGGCTCCCATTGCGAATGGCTCTATCGCGGCAAAGGAGTTTCTCGTCCAAGCGATATGCTTCTGGTTCTCTCGTGGGTCCTGCCACGTCGACACAAGGTTGACTATGAATGGCGCGTTGCGGTGACTGAAGGCTGTAGCGTCTTCTGCAATCGACGTTATTGCTCCTCCTAGCTGGTGGATGTGAATGGCGGACATAGGAGACGTTATCTTTGCGCCGCATTCCAGAAGCGTGTCGATCGCCGTGTCCGTAAGGCCGTTGATGTAGGAAGACTTCCAGTAATTCTGAACACCTGGTGGAGCCGACTGGTCGAACATCGACTGGAGGACAGTATAGGGCATGGGTTGGATATGGTCGACTACGGGCTTACCGAATTTCCTCAGCGGGTCCAGCAGTTTCTCTCCTTCCTCGATCTTCCCAGCATAACACAGGGCTATGGCCATCAAATGCTTGCCATGAACCTCGGTTGGGAGAAATGGAGCTGGGGGCGCTGTAAGATAGACCGCCAACGTCGTAAGTTCGTTTGGCGTGTCTTTGATGAACTCTCTGTAGAATCTCAACAGTTCGCGTCCATCCCTAGCATGGTGCGCAAGCAACCCGCCTAACACAATTGGACCGACAGGGTGCAGTTGCAATTCGAAAGAAGTCACAACTCCAAAGTTGCCGCCACCGCCTCGTACTCCCCAGAAAAGATCAGAGTTTCCAGTTGTGCTTGCGGTCAGAAGCTCGCCGTCTGCGGTCACTACGTCCACTGAGGTTAAGTTGTCCGCTGCGAGGCCATATTTGCGTACGAGCCATCCTACTCCACCGCCGAGCGTGAACCCTGCGACTCCGGTTGTGGAAACTAACCCCCCAGTCGTTGCGAGGCCGAAAGTCTGAGTCTCGCGGTCGAATTCTCCCCACGTGAGCCCCGGCTCCACTCGAACCCGACTCTTCTTCGGCTCGACTCTTATGCTCCTCATCCGGGACAGATCGATCATCAATCCATTGTCGCACACAGCGTTGCCGGCAACGTTGTGCCCGCCGCCACGCACGGACAAGGGGAGTTGATGTTGACGTGCAAACTTGACGGCCTTCATCACGTCGCTGGCGCCGAACGCTCTTACAATAGCTAGGGGGCGTCTGTCGATCATTCCGTTCCAGATCTTCCTCACTTGATCGTAGCTTGCGTCTTGAGGGAGAACGACTTCTCCGCGCAAATTCGCTTTCAGGTCTGATACGTCAGCTTCAGAAAACGCGTTCGGATCCACGTTTCTCGAATGCGCAATTGGGAGTTATAATTTCTTTGGCGGCGTACGGACATAGGCGACGCGTTATCTATTCGCCAAGAACCCTGAAAGGTTCAACCGTTGGGAGAACCTACTTTGCCTCTTCACACACTGGTCTGCTTCACATAGAATGGATGTTGTCTGCGGCAAGAAATGCTAATCAACTTTATTCGGGACGGCCTCATGGGCCTGAGCGGTGACTAATTTGGCAACTCTGTGGAGTGGTCTGTTATTCCAAATTGCCAAACATTGGATAGCCGGTGAGACCTACCAGGAGGCATTGGAGCGCGCTGAACAAGCGAACGCCGAGAAGATGCTGGGAATCATAAATCTTCTTGGAGAGGAGCATGAGACAAGGGAGGAAACTGCTGCAGCCACAACAGAGTATCTAGAGATCCTGAAAGCAATCGAAGCACGGAAGATTCGAAGCTGCATTTCAATCAAACCAACTCAGCTCGGTCTGAGTATCAACAGGAAGCTCTACGAGGAAAATTTGAGCAATATTCTGGTGGCCGCGAAATCACTCGGGAACTTCGTATGGATCGATATCGAAGGATCCCCATACACAACGAATACCATCGATTCGTACCTGGAATTTAGGAAGAAATTTGACAATGTCGGGGTCGCAATCCAAGCGTACTTGAAGAGAAGCGAAGAAGACGTCAACCGAATCCTTGACGCCAAGGGAATGATAAGATTAGTTAAAGGCGCCTACAACGAGAGCCCAACGATCGCTTTCAAACGGAAGAATCAGATTAACGAGAATTTCTCAAAGCTGATGCGAGTGATGTTTGAACGAGGGCAAGGTTTCGCTATTGCCACGCATCATGAGAAATTGATTGAGGAAGCAGCGGAACTGAGTAAGGCTCGGCAAGTAGATTTCGAGTTTGAGATGTTGATGGGGATTAGGGACAAGAAGAAGATTGAACTCGCACAACTGCTGGATACAGGGTCAGCGATTACATACCCTTTGGAAAAGGATGGTGGGGATACTCCGTTCGGAGAATCCGCGAGCACAAGAGCAACGTATTCTTGCTCGCGCGTTCCCTTGTAAGCGGCTGATGATGCCCATAAAAATCATCCACCGTCTACTGTTCCACTAAGCAGAGATTCTACTGAGTAGAAATGCGGTATAATTACGCTTTCCGACTTTCTCTCCAAGCCAGGTTAAATGCACTTAGGACACAACTTATTCCCAGGACAAGAACGGAGGTGTTTGAGGTTTGGGTAAGAAACGCAAAGTTCGGATGAGGTTAGATTCTGAGCACGACAAGAACGTTAGACAAGAGGAACAGGTAGCTTAAGCTCGCCGTGGGCGGAGATCGTTTCCGCCCTGCATACCACTTTTGGTGAAAGACCTACAATTAGGCTAAGAATCGCTTGCGTGTTCGACTACGGGCTTTATGTCGACGACTGGGGTTCCGTCGATAGCCTCGATGGGGCCGATAAGGAGACTATTTGCGTTTATCTCCAATACTTTTGCTCGATGAAGACCCAGCGGGTTCGGGCGATCAGGTGATCTAGTCATGAAGACGCCCGTAAGCGGGCGAGACGAGTCGCCTCTAGGGTGGACCTTTAGAATCCTCCTGTGGGCGCGATGAAGCCATGTAATCACGATGACTTCGTCTCCAACTTTCATTTGATCCAAACCGTCTCTGTATTTAGGAATCAACTCCAAAACGGCGTTGGGCGCTCCCTCCGTGTAGAATCGTGGTGCGTCCTTTCGGTTCTTAATCGGCGATCGAATGAACCCGATGGGCTTTACTGCATATTCTTTCATGTTCCTGCCTCGACACGTTACTCCGTAATCCGAACACTCATGGGAAGAGTGACAGGCTTCCCATTAACAAGAGCCTCTTCTATTGAGCCAACGACTTTGCCGGGTGAAGAGGGTTGTCCGTCACTTTTTCGGTTGTAGCCGAGCCTCAGGAAGGATCGGTTCGAACAGCTCGACGGGATTACCTGAAGGGTCCTCGGCCAGGATCTGTTTTCCGCCCACGCCGGTTATGATGTCATTTCTGAAATGGACGCCGGCCTTCCGCATAATTTCGACCGTGGCCGCGAGATCATCGACTTCGACCGCGAAACGATTCCAACCGCCGGGCTCCTGTTTCCTGCCATCCGGCATGGGTTGGCCTCCACCTGATCCGGGGGTTCGGGGCGCTAAGCACAAGTCGAAGGTCACCCCTGGAGAGCATGGCAAATGCTGGAGCGGGATGCATAACCTCATTGAAGCCAAGGTGTTTACAATAGAAGTCTATTGCAGAGTCTACGTTGTGCACAATATATCTGACTTGAACAGAGGCCATAGGAACTCTTTTCCTCTATCTTGAATATTAAATTCAGACTACGCTTTCATCCACATTAGTAACTGTCGTGTCCAAGACTCCCTGTCGGCGATTTGTGGGTAATTGCCATTACTGAATGTCGTCGGAGCATCGCGAAACTGCCAGGTTTTTCCGTTACTAAATGTCGCAGTCCTACCTCCACCCTTCGATGTCCTTATATGAAAAATCTAACTCAAACGAACTAGTTCGAAGCCTGTCGCGCTCCTATCTGACAGAAACCTGAGGGAGCACTGGCAAATTCCCTCGTGTATGTGCAATCGTTTATGTTGTTGGTTTCCCAGTTGAAGGGTTCTATTCGTACGGTTGGTTTCTGTGTTCGAACTGGCTGTTGCCACCCCGTGTTGCACGCGTGGCCTCAATTACTAATTTTCGTCCCTGCATGTACATGAAGACTCCCTTACCCATTCCTAAGCCCATGGCTTCCGCAAACTGTGGAGGAATTTTTAGAGTGCACTCGTTCGGCAAACAACACACCTCTGTCTTGACAGGGTGCGGTGTTTTTTTCAGTAAGTTCTCTAGCGATCGTACGCTCAACTTTTTGTTCTTGACCAACTCGGCGATAGCGCTTTGCCTATCTGCATCATGAATCCTCGAAAGTAGCTCTGCATGACTTGGAGTCAAGAAACCACTTCTAACATCTGACCGGATTTTTCGAGGGAGATTGTCCAGTAGGGCCAACCTCTCGCTGATGTAGCTGTCACATTTCCCTACTTTTTTACCAATCGAGTTGACCGTCCATCCCTTTTCAATTAGCATCCTGTATCCTCTCGCCTCCTCCAAGGGATCCACATGCGTATTCTTGAGAATGTTCTCCGATATACGCGCTAAGAAAGCATCCTCGTCGGTGAATGAGATAATTAGTGAGTTTATCCATTTCATTCCTAAGCGTTTACACGCTTCAACCCGATGATTTCCGAATACGACTTCGTAATCCGCATTTTGTCTTCGCACAACAATTGGTTGTAGAAGTCCTGTGTTTTCAATAGACCTAGCTAGCTCGACAACCAGTTTCTCATTTACCGGCCTTAAGGTAATGGACGGAAACTTGAGTTGGTCAAGTTGGAGAGCTACAATACTTTGGTCTTCCTGCACTGCACCCTGCGTATCTTAGCGACCACCGTATAAATAGGATTGTAAGTTACAATCCACACATAAGCACTTGTTAGCAGGAGCCGTTACTACTTGTCCCACGAAGAAGCACAAGAAATAATGAAGTTCGGACTAACATTACTACAAGCTAGAATTTACCTTGCGCTTATCCGCTTCGGAACGCTCAAGGCACCTCAAATTGGCACTGCGTTAGGAATTGCTAGGCCCGAAGTTTATCGGGTCCTCCGTGAACTTTCGACGAAGGGTCTGGTGCAGCGTAACCTATCGTGGCCTTCAACTTTCACTGCGACTCTACCAGCGGTAGCGTTACCTCTAATGATCAAGCAATTGCGGGATACCTGTGCTAGCCTAGAGACAAGTAAGGATGATTTGATTAGATCTTTATCGCGGAATGTTCAAGTTAATCCAAAGTTCAATCACATAAGTCTGATTAATAGGGTTCAATTAGACCAACGATTCATCAAAACGCTAGCCCTAGCAAAAAACGATTATGCAGGCATTTCGGGCAAATATGGTTTTTCGAAGTCTGTAGAACGCGGAATAGCTGAGGCAATCATATCTGCAAGGAAGAGAAACGTCAACGTTCGTTTGATCACTGAGATCGATAAATCCAACATCAAGGCTGCAAATATCTTGTCTAGATATGCGCAGGTTCGACTTTCAAAGAATGTCTTGTTTTATGCTGACATTATAGACAAAGAGCAAATGTTCTTTGGCCCCATCTTTGATCGAATCGACGAGGATAGCAATCCGAGACTGAAGGAATTAGATCTCTTCACTAACAACCCTCGGTTCATAGGAGGAATTTATGCTTTATTCGAAAGGCTCTGGTCAGTTTCCAAGAATTACTCCCGCGCAAGGGTCAGCGCTACGAGATCAGCTTCGCACGTGCGAAAATCAATGGTATTATAGACAAGCGTTAAATGTTTGTTTACGTGAGTCCAGCCGATTTCTTAAATGAAGAAGCTGACCGCAGATAACGTGCAATACTTCTTCTCTCCAGACGTAAAACCGGTTATCTCAATCATTCCACCGGAAACTGTGATAGTCGATACTCTGGACGCGGCGGCGGGAATCATTAGAACCGAGGGAGATATCTGCACTCCCGAAGAAATGGAAAGGAGAGGGATCGGAGGTGCAAACCCGGTATCGGGTCCGATATTCGTTGAAGGTGCAGAGCCGGGAGACAACTTGGTGGTCCACATCAAAGAGATCAAATGTGGTGGTACACTTCATCAAGGATTTACAGAAGTCGTTCCTGGCTTTGGAGGTCTATCGGGGCCCTATTCTATTCTGCCTCCACTTCAACAAATATCGAAAATATGCCCTATCGAAGGCAACGAGGTCCTCTTCCCGCTTAAGCACAAGAAAACCATTCGGATCCCGCTGAATCCAGTAGTCGGAACCATTGGAGTAGCTCCGCGGGCAGAACGCATTGGAACGGTCTACCACGGCCAAGAGTTTGGCGGAAACATCGATAGCCCTGACGCAAGAGTCGGCAACAAAATAATTCTTCGTACTAATGTAAGGGGCGGCCTGCTCTCGTTAGGCGATGTCGCCGCTGTAACCGGCGACGGGGAACTGTCCAGTGCGCACGTGGATACGGAAGCTCAAGTAACATTGGATATCTCACTAATCAAAAAGAAGGACGCACAATATGTAGATTGGCCGCAAATAGATTTTCCTGATGGCATTGGGTCAGTCTCCTGCCCGTTTGGCGGTTCGTTGGACGATGCGTACAGAGCTGCTTATTGCGACCTTACGCTAAGACTCGTAAGGTTTTATGGTTTCGATCTCATTGATGCCTACCAACTCCTCAGCGCGGTCGGCGAAATACGTGTAAATCAAGGTTTTGACCCGAATTGGTATAGTTGCACCGCGAGGATCGCTAGGAGATACATAGCATAGGTTCTCCGTCCTGTTGTGCCGCAGCCGTCTCTTTCGCAAACCATCACGAAAAGGTACAGGAATCGGTAGAACGCGTCACAAGTTTTATCTAAGCTATCTCAGCCGGATGAAGTGAGATTGATAGCACATGTTCTCAATCGATAACGACGAGTTGTCAAAGGAGATGATTTTCGGACCGAACAAACTATGGTGGAACACCTACTCGAATTTGCTCCATCAAGTTAGGTCTACAATGAATTTGCCGAAACATGTCATCATGAAAGATGAAACCCTTCGGGAGGGGCTCACAGTGCCAGGACGGAAACACATAGGTGTAGAGCAAGTTGTAAGAGTCGCAAAAGCTCTGGAAGACGCCGGCTTCAAAGAGTTAGAGGTAGGTTACACCGCAGCAGTTGCCGAACACCGAGAATTCGCAGTAGCAATGAAGAAGAGCGGTGTTTCCATTAAGCAGAGCGCTCACACGCGCACGTGGGCCGAAGACTGGAAGAAAGAAATAGATGGAGTAATCGCGGCTGGAGCGGACATCGTTAACCTAATTGGTTTCGGGACGGCCGAGACCGAGAAATTTGTTGTGCCCGGAATCAGAAAGGAGGAATTCGCAAGTCTGGTGAGAAAGGAAGTCGAATATGCAAAGAATCGCGGCGCTTTTACCGCGTTTATGTTGAGTACTAATATCACGAGACCCGATATCAATTATCACTGTTACACCGCAGCAGCGGAGGCGGGTGCAGACCGAATATACTTCGCCGATGGTTACGGATGTTCGAATCCGGAAGCCGTGAAATACTTCTTCACGTGGCTCAGAGATTTGGTTGGCCCAAGGCCACAACTCGCTATCCATAATCATAACGACTTTGGACTTGCAAGCGCAAACGCGCTTGCAGCGGTAACAGCTGGGGCGGAGGTGGTCGACGTATCTGTAAATGGTCTGGGCGATAGAGCAGGTGTAGCCTCCACTGAGGAAGTTGTCGCGGCGCTTGAGATTCTTTACGACGTCAGGACTGGAATCAAGCTGGAAAAACTTGGCTCATTGTCTAAACTGGCCGAGGAGGTTTGGGGAATTAAGAACAGCCCCTTAAAGGGCGTCGTTGGTGAAAACATCTATCGACACGAGACAGACATTCACATTGCGGCGCTTCTATCTGGACTCTGGTACGCGTACAATGTTATTCATCCCGAACTGATCGGATCAGAGATGAGCCTGGAATTTGGACAAGCTGCCTTAAGCAAGGGAAACCTGTCCGCTGTCGGAGTTAAGATTGCAATGATGGGATTGAAAGCCAATGACCAGCAGTTTGATGTTATTCTCGACAAGATCCGCGCGAAAATCAAAGATAGCAGTCGCGGCTTTGCTACGGAAGAAGAAGTTGCCACAATAATCAAGTCAGTTCTCAAGAGTTAGCGGGAAAGGTTACAGAAGAGAACATAGGATCATAGCGCTGCTTTGCACTTCTTTCACGATGATACGCGCCCCCTCGAATTCAGTCTAGAGGAGTCGAGAAGGGTTATTTTTCAGAAAATGTTTTCCAAAAGCTTTAGGCACGCTACGTCGTAAGGCAGGGTGGAGTTTGTCACTATGAAAATTGGAATCGTCGGTCTCGGGCATATGGGCTCCGCAATTTCACGTAATCTACTCAGACGGGGGCATTTTCTAGCCGTCTACGACACTCGGAAAGATGCGATCAATCCATTGGCTGATGCGGGTGCCCGAGTAGCACGAACTCCAAAGGAGTTGGCAGAGATATCAGAATATGTGATAACATCACTCCCGGGCCCGGTTCAAATTGAAGAGGTCTATTTTGATAGAGACGGCTTGTTGAATGGTGTCTCGAAAGGATCGGTCTTGATGGACACGAGCACAAGTTCACCAAAGCTCGCAAGAAGAATTGCACGTCATGCCTCGGAAAAAGGAGCGATGTTCTTGGACGCCCCGGTAAGTGGCGGACAAGCTAGGGCTGAGGCTGGAAGTTTGGCGATTATGGTAGGCGGTGATACGGACGCTTACGAGAAAGCGCTGCCTCTCCTCAGAGACATCGGGGAACCATTCTACTTAGGAGGTCATGGAAAGGGAATGCAAATGAAACTTGTGAATCAACTCATAACCACAGTCGAGTTGGCTGCCATAAGCGAATCTGTAGTCCTCGCTAAGAAGTGCGGAATAGACCCGAGAGTCGCATTTGCAGTGCTTAAGACAGGCGCCGCTAACAGCGCGATCCTAACGCTCGATTTCCCGCCTGCGCTGACCAGGGAATTCGACCAGCCAGTATTTCCAGTCAGACTTGCCTCCAAGGATATCCGATTGGTGACAGACCTGGGAAAAGAGATGTGCGTGCCGCTTTTCGTTGCTGAAGCGGCCGAGAAGGTGTACCGAATTGCCGAGAAGAAGGGGCTTTCTGAAAAAGATCAGTCTTCAATAATCACAGTCTATGAAGACGGCGCCGGTTTATAGTTCATGCCTTCTGAGCAGCTAATCTTGTCTGTCGATAAAAGGTTGGGGTTCAATTGGTGGAACGCCGCAACGGGTTGCAACGGATTCAGCCGTAATCGCACCCGCGCCCGTTCAGCTCCATTTCTCAGCTTTTGAATGCTTGTACGCGAACTGATTGAGCCCATAAGCCTTTTATCCAAAACGGAAGAAATTTCAAAGTTGAGAAGTTTTTCCTAAATGAAATCGCAACAAGTGTTCGTCAGACAATCGACTGGATTAGTTAGAGAAGTAGGCCTGGTAAGCGGAATTATTTTCAACCTTTGCCAGGGTGGAAGCTTACTTGCCTTCGGCATTCTGAATCCCTACTTCATATCATACGCGAACGGAGGTAACATGTTACTCGCGTTGCTCATTGGAGGAACCGCATCAATTCTGCTGAGTTCCATTTATGCTCACTTTATGTCCGCTATGCCTCGTTCAGGAGGAGAATACGTATTCTTGAGCAGAGCCATGCATCCGTTGGTGGGGATCCTGATAAGCTGGTCTGTAACCGCCGGCTTCCTATTCTTCTTTGTCTTCGGTAACGCATTCTTTGAGGTTCCGTTGCTGGGGATGTTCTTAGGTACCGTCTTCCCAGCCAGCGCTATCGCTTGGATATGGCAACCTTTAGGCATCGTTCTTACCGGTACGGCAATTTCGATTATCGTCACGGTGGTCTGCGCTGTAGGCATGAAATGGTATCTGAGGATGCAAAATGTCGTGTGGATCCTCGCCATTCCTGCGGTAGCGATTATGGCTTATGCGTTTATAGCAGCGACAGGTAATTTCCCCGCTACCTTCAACGCTTGGTCTCTAAGGTTCGTTCCCACTCAGTCCGACATGTACAACACGGTCATTAGTAATGCAACACGCGCTGGGTTCGCCATGCTTCCTCCTGAGAGCCCAGCTATGGAACAGACGTTAAGCTTCGCGTCTCAGGTTGTGGCTTTCATCTGTCCGTTCGTATTCATGACATCATACATTGCAGGTGAGGTCAAACAGGCTGATAGTGGAATAAGACAGCACATCATGATGTCTGGTGCTGTGGTGGGATTTATCGTTCTCTATGTTTTGTTGGGTTGGACATTCATTAACATGACTGGCCTAAAATTCTTAGCAGCGATTGGCTCGTTGGGTAGCGTAAGCGGCCTTCCAATCGGCAACCCGTTTGTTAGCGTGCTGGTTTCTTGGTCATGGTATCAAGTAATGTTGCCAAGTTGGGCTAATGCGTTTGCATTACTTGTGATATTCCTCTCCGAGACGGTTGCTCTAATGAACTTTGCAGTAATCATTCCTAGGATCTGGCTTGCATGGTCGTTCGACCGCATGTTTCCAGCGAAAATGGCACACGTGAGCGACCGATTTAGAACACCGACCTTCGGGCACGTGATTTTGTTAATTGTGAGTATTCCCCTTTTGGTGTTGGCAGTTTTTGCGAACCTTTACGTTTACATTGCCGCCGAAGGCTTTTGGATTCTCATAGGTCTGATGATTGTCTCTGCAGCAGGCATCATGTTCCCGTATATTCGGAAAGACATGTACGAATTGATGCCTCTGAAGGCCAGGGTAGCAGGGATTCCGCTTCTATCAATTATATCCGCGTTGGCGTTAGCTCTTACGCTCTGGGTAACGACGGCCTACTTTACTAATGCCCCCTTCTACGCATCATTTGGCATTTCACCACCAACCATAGTTCTCTCAATATTAGTTTACGCGATGGCGGTCGCTCTCTATTACATATCGAGAGCCTATTGGAAACGGAAGGGACTTGACATAGATCTGGCCTTCCGACAGATCCCACCTTCATGAAAACATTCCCAGACAAATGCATCGTAGCCAGACCGGCACGGCCAATCGCGCATGTCTGACATGTGGTTATCTGCTGAAAGTCACCGATAAGCTGGTGACTCTTAGGGAGTTTCCCGATTGACTTCAACTGTTCCCGGCGATCAGGAGTTCGTCCGTGAAGCGATAAGCATAGTCGAGAAGGTTCGAGAGTTAGGGGTTGTTGCTCGAGTAACGAGCGGATGTGCAGTGAGGATCCATTGTACTAGGTATAATGAACTACATGAGAACAAGATGAGAAGAAAACTCCACGATATAGATCTTGTAACTGTAGCACATCATCAAAGACCTCTTAGAGAGTTCCTTGAGAAACGAGGTTACGAGAGAAAGACGATCACGGGGCTGAGTCGTGACATATACTACAATGGGCAGCTAACCTTGGATGTCTTCTTCGGCAAAATTGCCATGTGCCATACGATCCACCTTGAAGATAGGCTCGAATTGGACTATCCAACGATCAGCCTCGCTGACATACTCTTGCAAAAACTGCAAATTGTGAGAATTGATGAACGAGATATTGACGATATCACTGTACTAATCCTCGAACATTCCCTAGCAGAAGAGGAAGACAGAGAGAACATCGATGTCAACTATATTGCAAGGCTCCTTTCAAATGACTGGGGATTCTACTATACCGTCCGTACAAACCTTAACAAGATCAATAATGTCGCTCCCAAAAAATTAGATGATGTTCTTTCCCACGACGAAGTCGACTTCCTTCAGTCCAAGATAGAAAATATCTCTTCAAGATTGGAAAGAGAGCCAAAGTCTTCCTCATGGAAATTGCGGGCCTCCATCGGGCCGAGAAAGAAATGGTACAACGAAGTTGAGGAACAATCTGAGAAAACAGTCAGCGCTCAAAAGTGGCAAGAGGCGCTAAACAAGCGAGGAACCTAACCGTTCAGTACCTTGCACGGTTTAATGTAACGCGCAATGATTCGCAAGTTGAATGGTGTTGAGTAACGTTTGATCACGAAGGTGTTCTTTTGTACCGACATTCATGGCTCCACAAGATGTTGGAACAAAGTTGTAAAGGCGAGGAAATTCTACAAAGCCGATGTTGTAATTGTAGGGGGAGACATAACCGGCAAGGCGATTGTTCCGATTGTTCATCAGAGCGACGGAACCTTCACTTCAAGTTTCTTGGGAAGAAAATGGACATTAAAGAACCGGCAGGAACTGCAAGCGCATGAGGCGCTTATAGCTGATTCAGGACTGTATGCATATTCCACCGAAGCCGGGCAGATGGAGGATCTTGGAGAAAAGAAAGTGGCTGAGACTATCTTCAAAGAAAAAATAACTGAAAGACTGAAGGAATGGAGCGAGATTGCTCAAACCGAATTCAAGGCCACCGGTAAGAGAATTATTGTATGTCCGGGAAATGATGACTATGAGTTCATCGACGAAGTTCTTCAGAAAAGCGACGTTCTCGTGAATTCCGAAGGCAAGATATTAGATTTGGACGCTGATCATGAGATGTTGAGCTGCGGATGGTCTAACCCCACACCCTGGCACACCCCAAGGGAATGCAGCGAAGAGGAATTAGCGAAAAAAATCGAAACGATGGTTGCCAAAATACGGGATTTGCAGAGCTCTGTCTTCAATCTCCATGATCCCCCCTTCGGCTCGGGATTGGATGTCGCTCCGAAGCTAAAGAACGGCCTGCAAGTGTCTGCGCGTGGAGAAACTGAGCACGTAGGCAGCAAAGCAGTCTTAGATTTGATTCAACGATATCAACCGCTTCTCAGCCTACACGGGCATATTCACGAAGCAATGGGCATGCATAAGATAGGAAAGACTCTTTGCATTAATCCCGGTAGTAATTATACGGATGGCATACTCAGCGGAGTCTTGGTCGCTATAGAGAAGAAGGAAATTAAGAGCACATTACTAACCTCAGGATAGAGTAATCTGCTTTTTCCCACGCCGGAGTCATTCTGATGTTCAGCGTAATGTTGAGGATCAGACGAATTCTGATCGAGATCACGTTCGGATCCGAACTTAGTGAAGCCCAATACGTCATTGTCTTCCTGAATACTCAACAACCTCTTCACTAGCTTCATCCTATCAGTGGGCTCAAGAACCTCTTTGACCTCCTCCTCACAATTACCGCACCAATCACAAACCCACTCGACGTGCTTCAGGTAAGCCTTTGGAACCTTAGGAACTTCGACGTCACTGTATCGGCATCCTACCGAAGTCTGGTCGGTGATCTGGTGGCAACTGGTGCATGACCGCTGAGCGTGAATAGTATAACGACTACTGCTTCGTGCTGATGACATAGAACTCGTTTATCCTGGGCTTACGCTGTCTGGACAGCAAGTCTTCGATTCTACGTACGAGTTCTCCGCTCTTCACCGCGTATTTTTCATGGCACCAATCGCAAGTAAGGAAATCATCGATTGGTCCGCCACAATGAGGACAACGTCGGTTCCGGACCGCGTCTACTTCGGCCTTATGCATGGCGATGCTTTCGGCGACCGGGTCTCGTTCCTCTCGTTTCTCCGCGAGTTTGCCGTCTCTTAGAGTGTATTCTCGGTGGCAGAGGTCGCATTGAAGCGTGGAGATGAATGTCTTCGTGTCCCGCTCCGTCGTCCTGACATGGCTGATCAGTATCAGCTTCTTCTTGTGGCAGTGCTGGCACTCTGTGGACTTGTCTTCGAATATCATACCGCAACCCGGCCAGCGGCTAAAAGCGCTGCAACATGAAGAGAAACCACCGAACCGTTTGGTTGACGCTCAAACCAACAATCGCAGGGAAGGCAACGTAGCAATGGGTAACCTTGCTGGCCGAGCAATTCGGTTCCGCAAATTGGACAGTTTACTGTTTGCATGAATTTTTGACAAGACTGATGTTACCAAATAACGCCCGGAGAGTTGGATGAGATGTCTCTGAGTCTTCAGAAACTGGAATTTTGGGGTGGCTCAGAGATGAATGAAACTATGACAAGCACGATAGTTTGGTTATCTCTCAGGCGTCATCGAGATTGATAATCAATGGTAAGTCGCTTACTTTGATTCAATAACCACTCTAGCC
The DNA here is from genome assembly GCA_963733055.1 of Candidatus Bathyarchaeota archaeon. Classification (GTDB taxonomy): domain Archaea; phylum Thermoproteota; class Bathyarchaeia; order 40CM-2-53-6; family 40CM-2-53-6; genus FEN-987. The sequence goes on along the minus strand of CAVTBR010000001.1, from coordinate 247,827 downwards.
TTTAGTTTTTAATAATAACCTAGAGATACAATGAAGAGCAATTAAATCAAGCGAATACCTTGAACGAAATCGTAGTAGTGGGAGATGTTCATGAGGGAATCAACTTCGACATCAGAATTGATCCCCAGACAGGCGTCTCTGAAACGCGCTCTCGATATGCACCACAACCTAGTACGAGCTGCTGCCTATGCAATTGAGAACCGGGCCTCGATATTTGTCATCCTCGGTGATCTCTTCGACAGAACTCACGTCGCACCAATCTTTCGCGAATACGTAAGAAACGATGTGATTGAACCGCTTGCACGAGCTGGAGTAGCAGTCTTCATTCTTGCCGGAAATCATGACCAACCGCGGGAGTTTCGTAGAGGGACGTCCATCGACGATTTTCGAGGGTATTCGAATGTTCACGTCTTTAGGAAGCCAGAGTGTAGGATAGAAAGAGTCGCGGGCAGGGAAATTTCCTTCTTGATCATGCCTTTCCTGTACCCCGACAGCCTGATAGGGCAAACTGATCGCGGATTGGCAGGAGTCTCAGAGGATCAGAGACAGGAGGTTGGGCGCGAGATTATTGCGGAGTTGCTTCAGAAGTATTCAAGACAGCAAGCTGATTCAAGGATTTTACTGGCGCACTATTACTTCGAGGGCACCGACCTAAGCTCGTCCGTCACTCCTGAAATCGACCCGGGAGAGATTGAATTCAACGCCTCAATGATACCTGACAATATCGACATGGGGATTTTCGGCCATGTCCACCTAAGCCAAACGAAAGAAGTGCGAGGTATCCCTATCCTTTTCGTTGGCGCAGTGGAGAGGATTGATTGGGGTGAACGTGAGGGCGAGAAACACTTCCTAACGATTGACCCAGTCGACATGAAATGGGAGTTTCATAATTTCCCGACACGAGAAATGGTTCGTATCCTCGTGAGGATTGATTCAGGAGATACAAACCCCACGCAAACAATCATCAACCAAATACCACCTGACATTAAGGACAAGATGGTGAGAGTCGAGATCGTACTTCCCGAAGGGATTCGCAGACTGATACAAGAAACTCGACTTGCAGAGGCCCTCCGACCAACTTTCGATTACAAAGTCAAATGGGTACCAATTCTGACGAAACCCATCGGTGGCTTCCCTGAGGCTGGCATAATGACGCCTCAGGTCCTCCTCGAATCGTTCATTGAAGTGAACTACGCGAAGCATAGGCAAAGAGACGAGTTACTTGCTAAAGGGATTGAGATTCTGAAGGAGGCGCTTGAAGAATGAGTCAACCCCCCTCTGGCTTCGTGATAGATTCGATCGAATTAGAGGGCTTCATGCGCTACAAAAACCCTACAAGGATACCCTTCCAAGAACAATTCACGGTGATTACGGGTCCCACAGGATCCGGCAAGTCCTCAATCTTGGATGCAATAACCTTCGCATTGTACGGCGATTCCTCCCGCACCGATGAGAAGCTGAAAATCGAAGATTTTGTTGACAAGAACGGACACGTTCGCCTCGAGTTCTATCAAAGCGGAAATAAGTTTGAGATCGTACGCGGTCGCAAAGCTGGCCGCAACTATCTAGCGCTCAATCAGAACATCAAAGCAATAGGAGGTAGCACAACAGAGATCCAACGTGAAATCATCAACATAGTTGGTCTCGACTACATCGGATTTAGAAATTCCACATTTATCCGTCAAGACGAAATGAAAGCTATTGGTTCCGAAACCGGCGCACAACGGCTTGATATTTTCCAACGGTTATTTCGGCTGGAAGCTTTCGAGAGAGCTCAGAAGATAGCAGATGAACGTCTCAAAGAATCCAGAGACACCGCATTACGTGCCTCCACTCGAATGGAAGAGATGGAGAAATCATACGAACATATCCTCCCTGAAAAGAGGAAGCAACTACAGACGGCCGAGTTACAAGCTAAAGGGCTGAAGGAAAGTGCTAACGAACTCAAGAAGCAAGAATCTGAAAAGAAAGGGACAGTTGCGAAACTTCAAGCGCTCCACGATACTTACGGCAAGGTTTCCGACGGCATTAAGACTTTGGATGGCGATCTCGGTGAGGCGGCTCAAAAACTGCACGAAGCGGAAAGAAACGATAAAGAACGAAGCGAACTTTCTCTGGAAGTCAAGAACCTAAAGAAAACCTCAGAAGAGTACTCAGGTCTTACAAAGGAAGAAAACCGACTCCAGGGCCTGGAACAGAAGATACTAACTATAGATCAGAAAATTGAAATCCACGCTGACAACATCACGAAATTCAATGCTTCCTTTCGAGCTCAGGCCCAGACTTATCGCAAGAGACTCGACGAATACCAGAGACGCCTGAACCCTCTCAAGACCAGTTTAGGCAAGGACGAGGCGTTCAACATACTCAGACTGGAAGGCGCCCTTAATGAGCGAAGAGAAAGAATAGAAAGGGAACTCAACTGGCTTAAAGACAACCATAACCTAGTCGCGCAGTTGAAGAAGGAAAAGGTCACCGTCTCCAAGCAACTCCCCTCACTCTCAAAACGAACTGCACTAATCACGGGGGACGTCTTCATCAAGACAGAAATAGACTCGTCGATGCGACGACTAGATGAAGATCTAAGCAAAGTTCGGACCAAGAACGCTGCGCAAGTAAGGACAGAACAAGCCCAGATTACTCGGCTGGAGGCAAGCAAACGGACTATCGGTTTCTCAACAAAGACAAAGGAAAGACTGAGCCAAGTTCGGTCAAGACTAAACTCAATTAAACGTGAAGCTTTAACCTACGAGAAAAGGCGTGACAGACTCGACAGCCTCCCAGATCAACGAGCATTGATAATTGAACTCCGCCTCAAAACATCACAATTAACAAAAGACCTTCAAAGACTGAAAGACCAGGAACAAAAGTTACGAGAGCACGAGCAGAACTACAAGATCCTGTCCGACGAATTGGATGAAATACGCAAGAGGGTTGACAAAGCGGTTGGGGATACCAGAGAGGCGCAAGGAAAACAAAAACAGCTGAAAGAACAAGTGATAGAGTTAGAGAAGCTTAAACCGGAAATCACAAAGCTAGAAAAGTCAGTAAAGGAGCTTACCGCAAAACAAGAGATATACACGATCCTGAAAGAGGAAGTATTCCACCGAAAAGGCATTCTAATCTATGCGATCAATCAGCTGCTTCAGGGTATTGGTCGGGAATCCTCATTCATCTTAGGCGAACTCACTGACAACCGACTCAACAATATCCGTCTAACGCCCTACACCGACACGAGAGGAGGAGGCGTCAGAATCGAAGTTGAAGGGGTTGATGGATTGTTTCATGATGTTTCCATTTTCAGTGGCGGCGAAAAGACACAGGTGAATGCAGCCCTCCGATTTTCGATTGCGAAAGAGTTAGCTAGCATGCCTCAAGTTGGAAAGTCATATGGAAACATGAGGACGCTGTTTATAGACGAAGGCGATCTAGGTTCCCTCGACAACGAACAGAGTAGAACACTCTTCATTAAGAAACTATTCACACTAGGTGACATGTTCGAGAAAGTGATTCTAATCACACATATCACGGAAGTTGCTGATCAATTTCCATCACGCATCAGAGTTTACATGACGCCCGAGCAGCACAGCATGATTTTGGAGGCGCCGCGGAACGTCTAGCGACATCATCCACCTAAGCGATATCGAAGACGACGTGAGAAAAGCCTTCGCCATCATTTCGAATCATTGGACGCGGTCCAGAGAGGAGGCAGAAGGACAACTGCCACGGATAGATGTAATTCCGTTCTCCCTGAGCGACCACCCAACTAAGGTTGTCGCCATAGATGGCTCGTATGCTCCCATCTACAGAATGTCAAGCCTATGGGTGATCGCAATTCGCGCCGTGGCTCTCACTTACGAATTTGGACATGATCAAAGCTACAACATTGAAGCATGTAATGTGAACGAGGCCGCTCAACTTGTAACAACGGAGAGGAAACTAGCCTCACAAATAGATGAATTTGCATTAGAATTGCAAAGCCTGACCGCCAAGAGACGCAGCGAAGCGCCGAAGCGCATGGCAGCATACGCCCGCATTCTTCGCGAGCTCGAACTCGCAGCTTGGGTAGCTAAGAGAAGAACCGGTGTGACAATAGTCCTTGATGGAACCTTGACTGCCCCTCCCTTGCGGAAAATCAAGTCCAAGGTGGAAGAATTGATTGACGCATGCGCCACAAATGGAAACACATTGGTAGGTATTTCAAAAGATTCCAATGTGAACCTTTTCGGACTCTCCATGGCAGATGAGGAGCTTCTACAATATACAAAGGCTGAAGGGCTAGTTTATGCGGTACCACCCCAACCTCGCGTGACAACTCTCGGCCCGAAAGGAGTAATCTATTTCGTAAAGTATCATCCGGACGCTCCGAAATGGTTCAGAACCGATGTTATTTCAAAAGACTCTAACCCCGCCGAAATCTTTGGAGGATTGGCCCAATTCGCTCGATCTCAACTCTGCCTTGGATATATCTACCCGCTTGCGGAAGCACATAAGGCGGCAGTAGAATTGAGAAGATTTTCCCAGCTCTACGACGATCTCTTGTTCAGAGTTGCGACGGAGAACGGAATTTCTCCTGCGGAAGCGGTATGGGGAAGAACCAACATTGACGGCAGAAGACGCGACGCCTTTCATGAGTATTTGGATATTATGACCAAATCCGGAGGTAGGGGAAGATGACAGAAGGCGATGAGAAACGTGCAGTGGGAGAAGTTGTCGATGCATCGGTTTCCGGCGGGATAAACGTCAAACTTAGCCTTACAAGTCCAGAGAACATTAAAACAGGTTACCCCGTTATCGCTGAAGGTGACAAATATGACTTCTACTGCGTCGTGATGGATGTATTCAACCCTCCTCTTGAAATTGTGGATACACTAGCTACCTCAGACCTAGGAAAAAGAGCAATCCCGGCCGTTTCACCGGGAATGCAAAAAGGATACTTCGGTAGCATATTCTACTCAAAGGTTCTACTAGAACCAATTCAGTTGATCGACAAAAAGGACGGAACACTCACTGACGTGGAGACTATTCCTCAATACTTTACCAAAGTGAGATTCGCCACCGCTGAAGACGTCAAAGTGATCTATCAGCCCACCAAGACCTCGATGCCCATTGGAAATCTTAGAGGAATACCTGACTTCGCTATCCCAATAGATTTTGACAAACTCACGCAGAAGGCCTTCGCTCTACTTGGGCGGACGGGTGCTGGCAAGTCCTTCCTTAACAAGATAATCTGCAACTTCATCTTAAAGACTGAAGCAGCTTCAGTATTCCTCTTCGATATGCATAACGAATACGGTACATATTCTGCGACTGACAATTCGCGGGGACTAAAATTCTATTTTCCGGAAAAAATCGAATGGCTCACCCTTGATCCAGACAGGAACCGGGAGGCTACACCATTCTTCATAGATCCCAGCTCCATAACTCCAGAAGACCTGATTCTCGCGATCACTGACCTTACAACACGGATGCAGGACGCCATCTGGACGATAAATGGGACACGAACACGTGATGACTTGCTCGCGGCAATTAAGAGCACTCAGCCAGGAAGTATCAAGACGATACCGGATTCCACCCTGATGGGTCTTCAGGCTAGAATCGGCCGTCTGGATCGCCTGCAATTTCTAAGACCGAAGCCTAAGTCCGCAAAGGAAGACTCCTTCACCGTAATGCTCAGAAAAGTCAAGGAGGGCAAGTCGATTGTCTTGGACTTCGGTAAGTACGGCAAAGAATCCATGGTCTACCTGTTCGTGGCCAACGTAATATCACGGAGACTCCACGAAATCTACAGCGACAAAGGCGAAGAACTTCCGAGACTAGTCGTATTCCTTGAAGAGGCTCACAAGTTCCTCGCCCCAGAAGTTGCTGAACTCACCATTTTCAGCGTCTTAGCGAGGGAGATGCGAAAGTTCAATCTTGTAGTCTCAATAATTGACCAACGCCCGAGCAAGATCGACGACGAAGTTATGAGCCAACTTGGAAATCGAATAATCCTCTCGCTCAAAGATCCTAAGGATTTAACCGCCGCTTTGGCTGGTGTTCCGAAAGCCAAGGTCTGGACTAACATTGCTCAGTCAATTCCAATGCGGACGGCACTCATTGTAGGTGACGCAGTGAGGGTGCCCACTGTGATCGACGTTCTGGACTACGCGAAGATAGAAGCCATGCTCAGGAGTACGGAAACAAAACGCATGACAAGCGAAGAAATCAGGAAAATCGCAACGAATGCTGAAAGAATCGTGAAAGAAATCAAATGAGTAGATTGCTTGATTTTGGTAGGTTTATCATTTGAAACTTCGTCGATTTGAAATCAAAAGATACAGGTCGATCAAGTCGGTGGGACTAGACACTGAAGATTTTCTTGTTCTTATCGGGCCAAATAACCACGGGAAATCTAACTTCTTTTACGCCTTGGATCTTTTCCTTAGCAGTTCGTCCAAAGTAGAGCCGAATGATTTTTTCAACAGAGAGACTAGTGAACCCATCGAAATGAGTGCACTGTTCGAGAACCTCACCGAACCGGAGATGGAAAAACTAAGGCCGTGGACCGTCAATGGTAAGCTCACCGTGCTCAAAGAATATGTACTCGCAGCAGACGGAAAGTCAACCACGAACTACTCTGCGCTAATGCAAGTACCAAATGAGTCATGGCTAAGTGAAGATTTCGAACATTACAATGATCGGGATGCCGTGTCGCAATTACCTCTATATAATTACCTGCCAGCGACGGGCAGAATTTCGAAGGAAGCTTACTCCAATGCGATAACACAGTATATTGAAGCCAACCGGGCCACCGTCGCCTATCACACCGAAACTAGGAAGAACCCGGCAGGTTTCAAGCAAGTCCTTGATGGGTATTTACCAGAGCTGTATTTAGTTCCCGCCGTAAGAGATGTTGCAGATGAAACGAAGACGTCTTCGGCCACTACTTTGTTGGGACGTTTAGTCAGTGCTTTAATCGAACGAATTTCAGAACACAATCCATCATACCAAGAAGTCGTGCGATCATTACTGAACCTGAAATCCGCAATTGAAGGACCGACGCCGGAACAGAAGATGCATGAGATTCGTGAACTAGAGCGCGATATCGTACAAGAACTTTCAGGATGGGCCGTAAATGTTAAGATCGGAGTTGAACCGCCAGACCCCAAGAGTGTTTTAGCCTTAGCGACAAGAATCACGATTGATGACGGTTTCGAATCAGACATCTCGCAGAAGGGCCATGGTCTCCAGAGGGCTCTGATGTTTGCTCTTATGAGAATTTGGGCGGCGGTAATTTCTCCCGAAACGGAAGTCAGGAGAAGAAGCAACATATTCGCGTTTGAGGAGCCAGAACTTTTCTTGCATCCGCAAGTGTGTAGAATGACTTACCAGGCACTGAAACAGATCTCTACCGTCGACCAAATTTTCCTGTGCAGCCACTCACCTCACTTCGTGAGTTTAGAGGATTATAGGAATATTGTGCTAATTCGTAAGACAAACCCAACCGAAGGCACCAAGTGCTTTCGTGCAAGAGAGGACCTATTTGCGGCAGGTGAAGTTGAGGAGAAAAAGCGCTTTCAAATGATTCAGTTTTTTAATCCCGACCGCAATGAGTTATTTTTCTCAAGAAAGACCGTTCTTGTTGAGGGCGCTACAGAGAAAGCTGTTTTTCCACTCTTAGCGAAGAGAATTGGGGTTTACGACTACAAGATTAGCATCATCGATTGCAACTCAAAATACAATCTTGTCCTCTACATGAGGGTTATGAACGCATTCAAATTACCGTACTTAGTCATTCATGATGAAGACCCGATTGATCTGGAACTACGACCCGGGGGCGCTAGGGAAGATTCACAAAAGCTACATGACGCAACTCGACTTTTCAATGAGAATCAAAACATCCGTTCAAGATTGGATGCGAATATCGGCGCTATAGAAGCTATCTCGCCTGAATTCGAAACGTTGTTGGGAATCTCTCAAAATAGTGTGGATAAGTTGGGAAAGCCCTATGCAGCTGTGGAGAAGTATGACGGAGATACTACCATTCCAGATATTGTGGAGAAACTGGCGCGAATAGTGTATTCGTAGATTGCGAGGCAAGGTCCCAGCTGCGGTTGAAGTCGTGGATATCGAAACCTTTCTTCATTTGGCCTCGACGACGGCGACGACACGGCTTTGTCTTATAAGATGTGAGGGCTCCGAACAAAAGTCCGATATAGAATAATAGACCACACAACAATGTCTTAGCATGTACGTGGCATTTGTGCAAGCCGTGGGAAATTTCGGAACGAATGTTCAAGAGAGATCCACGCTGCCTCCGAGAGCTGTAGCGAAATTCGGAATTTCTGGAAACTACATTTTTTCAAACCTTGATGATGCTCGACGATTCAAGACTAACAGAAGAGGCTACGTTGCTCTCGTCAGCTCTCAAGACTTGAGATCGATAATTTATGAGCTTGAATCGCAACGCGTCTTTTTAGGCAACCAAGCGTTTGTGCAACAATCGGAGTTTAGAGTGCGTTCTAATGGTGATATCTTTACCATAGGTGCTTTGTTTCATGAGCGCCCACCCTCGTCCGATGAAATGAACGCGTGCAAATGGGTGAAAGTGCTGGAGAAACACGAGCTCTATTCCGCTGTGCTCAAGAAGGAGAACATGGTAGGATCCAAGCTGGATGCTAAGAATCGGATCCCATGGGGAACAGTTAGTAGCATAGTAGACTGCGCGGCAACGGCTCGATCTATGAGAACAATCGTCGGAACAGCAAACAAAGCGTTTCGCATGCAACGGAAAGAGAAAATGATTCAGAGGTAGTCGCCTTCTCTGAAATGTTCGATGATCGATTGTTCCCGAGATAGTATAGAGTTCGTTGCGTCGAACGGGAGTTCTGGTCTATGCGAACCGAATTAAACAACAATTCGGCCTGGAAGTATGTGTTATTGCTGGTGCGTACTACCACTCAGTTCAAGACCAAAGCAGCAGAAGTCCGCCGACGAAGAGGGCAACGCCTACCCGACTAGAGTCGTTGTTGTGCGGACTCGGAATTTGATTCATCTAGGGTGACTTGCGGAATAGGTACGAAGTCCCAGTAGCCAATAGCAATCAGACGCTTCGACACTTCCTCTTTCAGACTCTTCCTTAGTTTTGTAGCGTCAACTTTCGAATGTTTGATTAGTTCCAAGGCATCGCCAATAGTGTTACCGTCATATGTAGGCGCATCTTTGCAATATTTGAAGAGATGTTCAACGCCCTTGGTCAACCGCTCGTTGCCGAACCTGAAAACGCGATTAGTTCCGAAGAAGCCAATCCTGTCTTCGGCATAGTTCTTCAGGAGTACCCCTAAGGCGGCGTATGCCAGAATCTCAAGGGTCTCTTTCCTATTGAAGTCTGGTAGATGAACGTAGGCCTGTTCGAAATATATGGGATGCAATGACACCGATAACGACGTCCCGAAAGCATGTTTGCCTACAGATACACTCCAGAGTCCGTATACAATCTCTGATGGTACGTTTGGAATCTTCAGGGCAATCTTATCGAGCTTGAGATTGTCAGGCGAGAGTTCTGCGCCGCTCCCTTCCTTTAAGTCGACACCAAATATTTTTGGCTCCGGAGCGTTGAACCTGTCACAACGTGGCGCACCTATCGCGTCTTTCGTCTTGATTTTCACGTACTTACTACCGTCCCTGTATCTCCACCCATCCTTCAACAATGTCATCTGCTTGAAACGCAGAGTCTTTCTATCCCCACTCTTGTCAAGAAACTCAAAGACGAGATCAAGGTGCTTAGTGTTGGCGTTCGGTGAGTATTTCCAAATGGTTAGTGATATTGGCAGAGTCTTGTTGATGTCATGAAAGTTGTAGCCCGCAAAAACATGCCCCTTTAGGAACTTGAAATCCTTCATCAACGCACCAAAGAGTTTCAGGTAACGCTTCCTGCCGCAGAATAGGCCAAAAGGAGAGAAGAATGCCAGGTAGCATTTCTCTTGGGTCTTGGCAATTTCAATCAGACGTCCAATGAGGGGCAGAAACAAGTCACCCTTACCGTACTTCAACAGTGCAGGCGGGTACTCGATTGATTGCTGTCTCGATGGTTTGCCGTCCATTTCATTCTTCTTAGATACAATCTGGCCCGTCGATACTGTGCCAAATGGCGGGTTCGTGTAAAGAAGCAGGGTTTTACCTGACGGGACTCCCCAAGCCTTCATTAGCTCGCCAGTATCTCGACGCACGATATCAAGAGTAGTGAACTTCCAATCGTAGCCATCGAATATTCTTCTACAGTTTTCCACGTGCCCAACACTAATGTCATTCATTGTTCCCTTGACGCGCGGGACAATGTTCTTCACCAAAGACCCGCCGCCCACACAAGGCTCAACGACGTAATCGGGTCTTGTCAAGTTCAATATTTCATCGGCCAGCATATCACCAATCTCGACCTCAGTCCAGAAGACGCCACTTTCACGTCGTTTCTTACGGGAGAGAAGTCGGTCCACCTCATGAAGAACGTCTGCAAGGTCTTCGTGCTTAACGCGTAGGGATTCAAACCAAGACTTGTCAATTGGTCTTATCGGATTGTACTTCGGTCTGCGATAACCACGACCGAACTCCGTGAGTTCCCTTATTTCTTGCGTATATTCGTTGGTATAGATTTCTCCCTTGTCTATATTCACAAGCCAGCCTTCGGTGTTAACCTTGATGGAATCTTTCTCGCCGACTCCGTCGAGCCAGTCAACTAAAAGATCGAGATGTATTTTGTACTTGTCCGTTATTGGCCTGACAGAGCTCATGTTATCCTTGTTGATGAAGAGATATTGTTCAGACGAAAATTCGAGTTTGATGACCCTGTCAGGGTTTCCTAGAATTCTCTCAGCTTGAGAGTTCAATTCTGGCTTGTCGACTTGACTGGCTGAGAAAACAAGTGTCGGGTCGAAGCTATTGGCAAAAGCAAGAATCTTGACATAGGGCGGCGGGACAAACAATCTAACTTCGCTGCTATCTGCAACTCCAAGATACACTGCGTCCTTGATTCCCTCTCTCGCAATCGCGTGTAGTAGTTGGGCAGGGGCGAAGTGGTCGGGTTTGACTTCGATATAGATTCTGTTCTTCTCATCCGCGATATCGCAGAAATCGTCTATGAACTTTAGATGCATGTCCATTGAAGTCTTGTTCAAGTAATCCCTGATCTTCATCGACAGCTCTTTTTCATTCACAATCGAGTCCCTTTCCAGAGAACTTGGCTACTACGAAACCGGGGATGAACCGCTTCAAGGATGTCGATGTTGTCGCCGTAGAAAAGGGTGTTGTGCCATCCATCCTTGACAGGGGGTCTTAGATGAAACTACGAAACGAATTGCTTACAAACCGAGAGAGCCAACTAACACCTTGCAGGTGCTAAACCCCAGCGAGCATAGGTTTCCTTCTCGCCTTGCTTCATCACCATCACTAGGTTGGTTGATCTCCTATATTCTGGATGAGTAGGCGTTTTCATAGTGGAGTTTTTTCCCACATTATTGAATCTGTTGTGGCCTACCTTTTACAGGCAATTCCACGTCAGTCAGGCCGGATACGAATCGTGCGAATAATTCTGGATGTTCAGTGTGGATGGGATGTAATTTGCGCGGAGCAATCTCGGCGACCGCCTGTCTCATCTCGGTTGGCATTATGTGACCAGAGCAATGAATATGAAACATGGGAAGGCCGAAGTGGTCGAGCCAATTCACGAACTTGTCATACTCGATCTCCATCTCCTCGTTGAAGGGTTCGGATGTGGATAAGATGAAAGTGCTCCCAGATTTGGGCTTCATATCCACCAACTCCTTCAGATCAGAGAAGCCGGTTGCAAGGATTAAGTGACTTTGCATTCGTTTTACCTCTTGCGCGTCTACTACGTTTGGGAAATCTAGAATGGTCTTCTCCCACTTGTAGTACGACTTCTTCTCTCGTTTGAAGATTAGAAAATCGTTCGAGGCAACTGACGGTAGGTCCAGATGCTTATCTTCCTTAAGTTTGTTCAGCATGTACGCCTGTCTAAGAGAAATGGCGAGTTTACGTTGGTTACGTTTGGCGACTTCATAAAGAGTCCTGGTACGATCAACGTCCGTGTGACGAAAGCTGGCAAGCACTAGATTCTGTGACGTGCTGACCACTTTGTCTATCTTTTCGTTGACTTCCTTCTCAGTTGAGAAATCGGCTCCGATTAGGTTCGTTCCTTCGCAGAGCATAGCTATGGGTCTGCTTTCAGCAGCGGCGTTTACGAAGTCATGGGTCATTTCAGATTTGGTGCCATGTATTCGGAAGTCTCCGGAGTAGATTACTGCGCCTTCAGTTGTGTGAATAATGAATCCATACGCGCCTGGGACTGAATGGTCGACGTGGATTGGTTCAACTTCCACTGATCCAACTTTGACTTTGTCTCCGGTGCGGAATGTTCTGAATTGTAGTCCTTCGAGGTCGTTGTCGAAGCTTTTCGGCGTGATCTCATTGAATCCTTGTATGATTGTTGCCGTAGTTTCGCCGCAGTAGATTGGAATTTGCCGGTTGAGGAATGTGATGTAGGATGAATGATCTGTGTGAGAATGGGATAGGAAGACGGCGTCTATGTCGGGTTGAGTTTCCTCGAATCTGTACGCTCCAGGTATGTTTGGTAATAGACCTAATTCAACGAGTCCTCTCTCGTTGCGTGGCGCTAGGAAAGGCTCTGAGTAGAATTTCGAGCGTCCAGCAAAGTTCATTCCGAAATCGAGGAGGATCTTCGTATCCTTATCTTCTAGGAGGATCTTGTTGCCGCCGATCTCTCCAACTCCGCCGTAGAATGTTAGACTGACCAAAGGCAGCGCGTCCACATCTACTCTTTATCATGCAAATAAGAATCCTATCTATCTGAGAATGATTCACCAAAGACTAGTGATGATGCAAGCCCTAAGCCATTAATCAACTAAAATCTCACGAAAACAGCAGGGCAAACCTGACTTCACTGATTATTCCGGTAATCTGTTTCTTTGCTTTCAAGCCTATTGATAGAATTCTTATGGTAACTAATCAAGAAGCAATGGGAAGTCTTCAGCAAGGACGCTTTCGATATTGACGCGCAAATGGTTCGACTGGGCGGGTATTTCAGCGAATACGCAGCTGCCCATGCAGCTTACAGGAAACTCAAGAGGCTCGAGGAGTTGCAGCCCTCCTCTGACTCCGGGGGACAAGGTCCAGGTGGAATACAGGACAGAGTGTACATCAAGAGCCCTAGCGGTGAAATTAGACGCGTCATGCCTCCATCCGAGGAAGCTCAGCAAGGGAAAACCCACGCGTTCTTCTTCAGCGGGAAAAATGATGAGCCATCAAGGCAGATGGAAGAGTATGCGAAGGCTAACCAAGGTAGCCTGCTGGCCGGCGCTATTGAAGATGTCAAGTACTTGAAGAATGGACTGCATGAGCTTGTCACCATTAGCCTTCTAACGCCCGGCACTAACAAAGTGACCGTCCTCAACTTCAAGGTAATTTTCAACAATCGGAAGGAGCCATGGACGCTTGATGAAGATGCCGTTCGCCACATCTTGATCGAATACGGCTTCACTGTATCCCCTCATAACCCCGACATTTACGAGTTGAGAGGCCCACTGCAAAGCAAGTCGCTGTACTCTATTCTCCGAAACACAAGATTCGATCCTGCTGGGATGAGGCAAAACAGTAGCGAAGATTGACGGTTCGTTCTTCTGGCACGCTTCCCTATAGAATCTCGCATTCTGTATTTCAGTACCAGACTTCGGCACTTCGGGTAGGGTTGGAAGACCTTTGGCCTAGTTCTTGCAGGGCTTTCTGGTATCTCTCGTAGAGGTTAGGATAGTTCTCTTCGAGCCAAGTCCCTCCACCACCGATAATGGGTGTGAGATGATCTTCGAGGTCAGCTCTCTTCACGCTTGCCGCGAGTGGATTCGGTTTCAATCTCTGAATATGCTGCTCATAGGATTCCTGCTCCTTGCGCCACGTGAGAAGATCAATGGCCTCAACGATACGATCTGGATACCCAAGTTCCTTCAATTGCTCGAGAGTAACATCCGTCTCTTCAACGATGTCATGCAAGACACCGGCCATGCGTTCTTCATCAGACCCCAGCCGAAACATGACAGAAAGCACGTGAAGTATGTAGGGTCCGACCTTGTCTCTCTTGCCATGATGCTTCTGCGCGGCAAAGAGAATCGCATCGTCTAGGGTGGGTGCAGAATCCATGCTCCTACTATCAGTCGCGCATGGAGTTGTGTCTTTTGATTCGACGCGGGTGCCTAGTGTTGTTATCATACTCGCGGCTACTACACGGAGAACTACTCGCGTTAGCGCTACGGTCTTGGGACGAATACAAAAGGCGTTTGAAGTGGTGACGGTGACGGTTAGGCAGAATTGAGGAACCATCGTAGGTTATGCGCTTCTAAGTCGGCTCGGTCGATCGCTCGAACCAAGTTGGCCTGAACGTTAACAGAGCCAGATATCTGTCAAAACGGTTAACTCAATCCTTACGATATATGAGAGCGGTCATACTCGAAGTGAAAGTATGAGTTCGACCAGTCTAAAGGTCATTCTAGAACTGCTTGGAACACTCGACGATTCCTCAGGTGAGGACACTGCCCGTGGACGATTTCTGAATTTCCTAAAGGGAAGCGTTGTGGAGGTCGGTCAAGTTCGAGATTACATCGACGAATGCCTTAGACTCAGCGCCGCGGAGAAAGACAAGAGAACTCACACTCGATTCAATCGTGCACTTCAAGACCTCGTAACACACGCCGGACAATTTCTGGGATTCAAAGAAGTTGAATTTGGACGCTACATGGGCGTTCCAGGACAAATTGGTTACGACGGACTTTGGAGGTCCGCATCAGGGTTCGCCATTGTCCTAGAAGTGAAGACTAGCGAGTCGCACCCAATTAAGACCGCTTCCCTTCTAAACTACATGAACGACCTCATTTCCGAAAAGAAGATTTCCAGCTCGAATGATGCGTTGGGTTTGTACGTAGTCGGGCGTCCCGACCCGGAAGTTCGTCAAATTGAAAAGAATATACTTGCTGAGAAGAACTCAGATAGGTTGCGAATCATCTCCGTCGAGTCTCTGCTGTCTCTCGCCGAGCTAAAGGAGGAGTACGAACTTGACGATGAAAAAATCCTAGAGTTGCTGCGTCCTACTCCCCGAATCGACCCCGCAGTCGACATAATGAAGGGTCTAATTGCCGAACCAGCCGAATTACCTCAAGCTTCACCGACTATTCCGTCGGAAGCTGGTGAAGCCTCGTACTGGCTCTCTCCTGTGAAATCCTATGAGGCGCAATCAGCGGAGGGTGAGATCAAGGAACTGGTGGGTGAACACAAGGTGTTCGCCTTCGGTGAAAGAACTCCGGGAAGAAAAGACCTGAAGCCGGATGATTGGATTTGCTTCTATGCTAGTGCGATCGGCGTTGTTGCTCATGCCAAAGTCTTAACGAAACCTGAGAAGAAAGCGCATCCAAAAGTGCGACATCCGGAAGAATATCCATACTCGTTTGCTCTTAGTGGCCCGCAGCTCTACATTCAGAATCCAGTAGTCATCGATGCTGCGCTCCGAAATCAGTTAGAAGCTTTCAGGGATAGAGACCCGAATCAGGCTTGGGGATGGTTTGTAATCGGAACGCGTCGGATAAGCAAGCACGATTTCGAATTGTTGACCCGTTCGAAGACCAACGTCTGATACGAGTACAGTTAAGGAAGACAGCTTCTAAATGAAAAAAGGTGGTAGAGCTAGCGTTAGGATAAAACAAAGTGCATTTGTCAACCACCGTTGCCGTTGCACACACTCCTTAGTGACAGTCAGGGTTTAACCAGTTCGAATATGATTCTCTTCTTTTCCTTGTCAACGTACACCTTGGTCCTCTCGTTGTCCTTGATTCCAAGCATTTTGACTGCTTCGCTAGGGACCGTTACCATATAGTTGCCTCTGGCTTGCGGCTGAACCTTGACAAATGCGACCTCTACTTCTCCGGCCACCACAGTTCACCATCCACATGATGTAATCACCATAAGACTTATAGAGGTTGCCTGATAGAATGTGGTGAAGGATGGTAACGATTGGTAACTGATGGTATTGAAACAACGCACGGGACAGCAATTGTAATTGTCGAAGTAAAGAAGCGTAATGCCTGGGAAGTTGCCGAAGAGATCCGGGTTATACTCGGTGTACGGGCGAAGGTCATCGAACTATAGCTTAGGTTAGAGAGATAGGAGGATATGAAATCTCGCAATTTCACTGACATGTTCTCATAATCGTGACGTACTCAACTGTCCCTACTGCAACGAACTGCTTCCAGCCTCGTTCTGGAGTCGAATGACATGGCAACGATTTCCACCGCAACCTAACACCTATCACGTTTCAACTCTCACGAACTGCCCAGCGAAAGCATACTTCGCAACAACCTCCCCCGTGAACGAACCCGTCGGGTCTGCATGGGCTAAACTTCGTGGCACTCTACTCCATTACACGGTCAGGTCTCTCGGCTGGAGCGAGCTACGTGTCAAAATGTCGTTCCAACTCGGCGATGCGACCATCACTGTCGTCGGATACGTTGACGCATTCGAGCCTGAGACCGCGACCGTCTACGACCTAAAGACAACTCGATTTGCACGGTGGCAAGCAGAGAAAGGGCACATCCCACGCGAGAACCACATCGAGCAGGTTCAATGTTACGCCACACTACTCGAACGATATGGGATCGCGGTTAATCGGCTGGTATTGATTTACGCGGACGACAAGGAAATTATTCCTAAAGAAGTCCCACTCGGGAACCGCAAGGAATGGATGATCAAGCGAGCGACGACCCTTCATCGAGCATTCCAGGCATCTGTCATTCCTGAACCTGAGCCTTCCACTTGGTGCAGGTACTGCCCATTCGTTCAAATTTGCCCAGCCAAGGGAGGGAAGGCCTGAGTGGATGGGCGCCTCCCTATACACCCGCAACCTCGTGAAGGTGAGTCGATCACATCGTGGATCAACCGGATTGCAATATCTAACGGCATCACGATTCGACAGCTGCTGTCATGGTACCTCAATGAGGCTGACTGGAGATACAGAGATCTCGATTTCCTGAAACGAGGTGACCTGAACATACTCGCCAACGTGGCACATGTCCAAGGTGGAATCGACAAGTTGTGGAGGATGGCATTAACGCCATGGAGGGACGTAATCTCTGAGCCCTATAATGTAATGGATCGAAAAGGTTGGGTTTCTTCGCGAGAGGTAATCAGGTACTGTCCGGCCTGCTTACAAACGGAAGGATCCTACCCGAGGCTTGTGTGGCGACTTTTGTTCCTTCCTGTCTGCAGTCGTCACGGGGTAGTCCTGCAAAGGAGCTCTGCGAGAGGTACGACTGATCTGACAGCAAGGCCCCTGGTTAGGCCAATCAATTGCCCGCGGTTGTCACGGCTCGGTTCTTGGGGAATTCAAATTCTCGAATCGCAAGCTCTCTTCGAGAGCTTTGGTTGGCCGGAGAGTGCACAGGATTGTTTCCTTGTCCTTCTTGCCCTAGTGAGATACCTGAATCTCTACCTGCAACGCGAACCGTCTTGGATTGAGTCTCTGAAATCCCACGGTTTTCCTACCAAACCGCCTTTCGATTGGCGGGAGAATGAGGCTGTCGCGGCGCTATTGATTGAAAGAGCACTTGGTCTTGTTGAAAACTGGCCCAAAAATATAGAGACGTTTGTGCGTGCCAACAAAGCTAGATTCAAAAGACTACAAGCTGAGTATGGCATCCATTTGCCCAAGAAACTAGTCCATCTCATCCGCAATGGGATCGAACAAGAACGGATCAACGTTGAATCTAAGATCGAAAATTCACGTAATGTCAAAGATCGTTCACCCCAAGATAGAGTAGGACAGGCAGTCCAAGATTTACTGGAAACGAATGCGCCTATCTCTCTGAGAGCTGTCTCTAGAATTGCTGAAGTCAGTTTCGGGCGTGTGAAGAGCGACGCAAGAGTGAATGCGATAGTACTCGAGGGACAGAGCAGGTTCAGACTTAGGAAAGAAGCGGAGATCCAAAACGCCATCAGAATGTTGCGGGAAAGGGGCCTCAATCCATCGGTAGGGGCGATTGCAACGTATCTAGGAAGGTCTCATCGATATCTGAAATGCAACCGGACGTAGTCGATTGCAGGATGCTATTAAACGAAGAAATTGAAATGGTCTAGGAGTTCCATTCGTTACATCGCGCTGCAATAGGCTTTGCGATCTTGGTTGTAATTATTCTGTCGAGCTCTTCGTCTTCCGGCAGCAAAGCAAAGATATCGATTTCTGGAACAATAATCACGTTGAAGCGTGTTGACAACTCCTTTCCTACGTATTCATAATGTCTTAAGTACTGAAGGCTTGAGAAGTGTGAATCGGGCTCAGGTTCTCCCTCAGGCTTACCAAGAATCACCCCGTGCAGGGATCTGAATGTGAGGGTTGCACCCAATCGCATGAGTTTTCCAGACGCGCGATCTGCCTGGGCTGTGTGCCATTGATATCCAGGGTAAAGGTCTACGCCATGAAATTTGTTATCGCAGGATATGATAATGTTGGGCAGGTCATCTCTTCCTGATTGCTGCACCTTGCTGTCTGGCAGAGTTTTGTTGAGCCGGCTGGTTATTCTCTCTTCAAAATCTGACATTACGTAGTGCAGCGATTTTCCAGTTAATTTAACTGACTTTAGATCTGAGAGAATCGAGTCAGCTTTGCGTCTCTTAGATTCGCTGGATATCACGAAAACCGTTTCACGTTTATCGATGGACTCCCCTATATCGATCAAACCTCTCTCTTGAAGCTGAGATAAGCCTGCATAGACGCTGGCCAATTGTTTTCCCAATTGCTTTGCCGCTTGGCTTGATGTTATTCCTGAAGGAGATGTTCTTACAAGGCGAAGTAGTCTCGCCAGCAATGGGCTCGTGGATAAATCTTCAGTCATACTCTGTGTGCACAACACATACTTAATGTGTAATAGACCTTATATAGTTGCGGTATTCACTCTAGGCGAGTGAGAAATACTCTATGTGTATGGCCCCTGTAGTAAATCGCTATGATCAAACACTTAGAAGGATCCGTCCAAACACAAGGTCAGTTACAGGTTACTATATGTCACGGATGGAAACTCCATTCGCATATGAATCTTGGCTCGAATATGACCACCTCCTCCTATGCGATGATAATCCAACAATCGAGAAGATAATTCCTCAATCTCCGAGAATCGGGAGACATGTTCTCGATGCTACATTGTTGAGGAGTATAGCGCCGAATTACGTCGTGGACGTTAAGTACGAATTAGAATTGGTAAGAAATTGGCCAGCTTGGTTTCCACTGTTCTCCACAACTCATAACGAATGTCGCGACAACGGATTCGTTTACGCATTTTTCACAGACGCTACGCGCAACGAGCTGAGAAATCGCCTCGCAATACTCAGGCTGGTCAATGACCGAGGTAGAATCAATCAGCCCGACCACCGCGCAGCAGAGGAAATACTGTCCCCACTGCACGAGACGACGTCAGCAAAGGTAAGAACACTTACGGCAAAATGCTCATCAAAGCTAGCCGTGTCCGATCGAAGGTCGCTAGTCTGCAAACTGCTTTTCGATCACAGATTATCAATAGTGGAAACGCCGACATTACATCTTGACGACGCGACGGTTTCCCTGAAATCAAGTAACGTCGGCACATTAAACTTCCTAATACCATTTGAAAAACTATTGAAACGGATCGAGACTCATCCGCTACGATATATGGGTAAAGAAGGAGGTAACTACAGAAATGGACAGAAGGACATAGAATTCTCAGGTCACAAGTATGAAATCCTCGATGACACAATTCCCGAAAGTATCCTGATCAAAAGTTTGGAAAGTGGCGAAGAGTATCGTGTAAGCGCAGACACCTATTACACCCCAGGAGGAAGGCTAAGTGCATATGCTCTACAACAGCGAGATCCTGAAGAATACGTCAAGTTCATAGAACGTCTTGAGATCATTGGGGGCCTAGTTCGCCTCGGTCGCATGCCAAGCTCACTTGGCTCGGACGTCGGCGAGTACCTCCGCCTGAGTACTAGACAGGTTGAGAGACTAGTCCGAAGCTACAGAGAGCACGGTCCTTCTGGACTACTTCCTTCGGAAACGCGAGGCGGGAAAGGAAAACATAGAATTCATCCCCGTGTAGACGAATTAATGTCCAAGACAATTGAGACCCACTACTTAACCCTCCAGAAGAAGAGTAAGGTAGCTACATACAATCATTTGACCCAAGCAATCGCACAGATAAACAAGGTTCTTCCCGAGAAAGACCACCTAGAATTCCCTAACCTGAAAACGTTCTACAATAGAATTAACGAAATCGAGCCCCGCGCGAAAGCTCAGGCGCGTGAAGGTTCGCAGGCAGCCGAGAATAGGTTCAGCACTTTTGGGAGCAAATCTACCCTGGGTCAACGTCCGCTGGAGACCGTCATGGTAGATCACACGCCTGGGGACGTAATACTGGTTGACGCTGAAACGCGGCAATCGGTTGGGCGACCCTTCGTGATGCCAATGATAGACGTTTACAGTCACATGCTAGCCGGATTCTATTTCAGCCTGGCAAGGCCCAGCGCTTACCTGGTTGGGATTGCTCTCTTGATGTGCGCCATGCCCAAAGATGAAATCGCTCTCAAACACGGAATTGAGTGGCCGGTCCACGGCATCCCGGCAGGTCTACATTTCGATAATGCGAAAGAATTCACAGCCAATCTCATATTGGCTGGCTGCGCGGCGTGGGGCATCCAAATCATACATAGGCCATTAAGGAATCCAAGATTTGGAGGGCTTGTGGAGCGAGTTATTGGAACGCTGCAAAGAGAATTCATCCATACTCTTCCTGGTACAACAAAGTCTAGCGTGAAAGAGAGAGGTGAGTATCATTCTGAAAAAGAAGCTTGCCTCACTCAAGATGAGTTTGAAACCTTCTTCGTCAAGTCCATTGACCAGTATCATCATACACCGCAAAAAGAACTTGGAGGAATGACTCCACTAGAGAAATGGCAACATGGCGTGGAAGAATATGGAATGCCCAGGCAACTTGACCTCGAAGACCAACAGAAATTCCGCTTAGACTTTCTTCCCGCGGAAGATCGAACAATACAAAAAGACGGCGTGCATTTCGCAGGTTTGACGTACTATTCAGATAAACTGGCTAGGTTCTCGCGTGAGGACAATAGAGGCAACAGCCTAGCTCATGCAATCAAATACGATCCCTGGGACATTCGGCATATCTGGATTCTGGATACCAAAGAAAAAGTGCACTACAGAATTCCCTCAACAACAATTTACCACGAGCCGATTCCCCTTACAAGATGGGAAATTTCCAGACGAAACCTAGCAAAGAGGGGAATTCGTGGCCCCTCCGCAAGCATCGTCTTCTCTCAGTATGAGGAAAGTCAAGCGATAGTTGAAAATGCGGTTTCTTTAACCAAGAAAGTCCGAAAAGAAACAGAAATCGCACGAAGGAATCGCGAAATCGCGGATGAATTCAAGATCACACAAACTAACGAGCCTAAGCTATCAATGGAAACCGACGGTGACGAGTACCAACCGCCGGCAAAAAACCAACACGCCAAGATTCGAACCTCCTTCCACTCAAAGGAGTGCTAAAATTGGGTTATGAACATCTCCTAGACAAGACAGCCAAGACGCTGAACTGGTCTCTAAAAGAGCGAATTAGAGCGATCTGGGAAGACAGTTTCATTCCATACCCACAAGGGAACGCTGTCCTTTCTCTGTTCGAAGAACTGTTGTCGCGTCCACGAACGCTACGCCCGCAAAACATTTTGCTTACCGGCGTTCCAGGAAATGGAAAGACCGCACTGCTTCATGAATTTGAAAAAAGGAACCCGCGACGAAAAAAATTAGCCAACAATCAAGGCGAGACTCAGAAGGTCCTTCTGACAGGAGCACCGGGGAACGGCAAGAGCGCCCTGTTGAACGAATGCGAACGCCGACACCCGCGACAAAGCGAGCCCGGCGTTGAGATCATACCCATACTTAGAACGACCGCTCCGGTGAACGGAGGTGAAGGAAAATTATTGTCTACAATCCTTCAACCGTTCGGATATTCGGATTGGGACGCGGGGAGCGTCGTCTCTAAGCAGAGAAGAGTCCTTACCGCACTCTTCACCTGTCGCGTGAGGCTTCTCATGATAGATGACGTAAACAACATGTTGCACGGTGGAAAGAAGAAATCTGAAGCCTTATTCGCGATTAGGAATATTTCCAACTACCTCCGAATTCCAATAGTCTTTGCTGGGAGCGAGGAAGCAGGGATCGTTTTTGGTGATGAAGAATCGCTAACTACTAGACTGGAAGTGTCGAAGCTACCGCTGTGGACGGAGGGGCGTCACTTAAGCCACTTCTTGTGGGAACTTGAATCCACACTGTCACTCAAGAAGGCAAGTTGCTTATACAAAAAGGAAAAGGCTCATCTCATTGTCGACCTCTCCAAGTCTCTAGATGCGAGTGGAAGAGGTGGTGTCTTAGTTAACATTCTTAAGCTCGTAAAAACGGCGGCAATCAATGCCCTGAAAGATGAATCAGAGCAAATAATGGATCGCCACCTGAAAATCGCCTCGGAGCGTTACGCCTTGCGGACCATACGATAATCTCCAGCAAGTGTTGGCGTAGTTTCCTTGTTGGTAGAAATGGCATCAGATCAATTCGGGCCAATTCATCCGCAACCTCTGGCCGGAGAATCCTTGGAATCATGGATTACTAGGCTAGCCAATGGCAACTGCTATTCTACGGCGAATTTCGCGGCCACCTATCTGAAAATCCCTACATCCAACTGGGGCCGAAAAGAGCGCGTTACGTTCGACCTTGACTTCTTGAGTGAAGCAAACGGAGGACCTTACGAAGTTGTTGCACGCTACCTCGGCGCCGAACGCTGTTCAACAAATGACCTTACATTCATTCAAGCATGTAATCAAAATTCGCAGCGAGACGAAAGGAGCTAAGAGGACTGCCATCTGCGCATTTCATTGGATCGTTCCTCGGCGGGATGGAAGATGGTACTGTCCGCTCTGTTTCGCGCACGACAGGACGCCGTACCTGCGTCTGTTTTGGAGGTTAAGGATTGCACCTATCTGCGTCTCGCACAACGTACTCCTAGCTTCCGAATGTGGCCACTGCCACAATCAGTTGGACCCCTTTGATGAAAATCCGACCTTCGATATAGGCAAATGTGCACGTTGTGGATTTCCGCTCGCGAACACGGTCACTAAGGCTGTTAATCCTAACGACCTTGGTTATGTTGCGGTTAAGGGTCTTCTAAAGTCGCTAAACTGCAGGAGAATTCCCAGACAGTGCCTCTTTGACGGCACAGTAGCTGACCTATTCGACGCTTTGAGGTTTGTGATCCTATCTCTAGGGGCTATGGCCAACTTCGACAATTATCCTAAGGAAGTGTGTGATCCGCGTCTCTTCTACGACTTGCTCGGCCAAGCTTGGGGGGTGTTGAATGACTCTGCCGAACTCGAACAATTGGTCGATTTGACCCATCATCAACATATCGATGGTAGTCAATGTGTTGGTCGCACTTCATATCCTACCTTGTTCAATTACCTCACCCACAATGGATATACGCACAGAATTCCAAAATTCCTTAGGAAATTTGAACTATCTTCGTATTTAATTAGTTCAAATCTTCCATGCCTCAGCGATCATCGCAAGCCACTAACGATGAACGTCTAAATTAGTGGCCGTTCATCATCACAGAAATTAACAATATGCAATTAATGTCTGTACTCTGAAATCACTGAGTCATATGCAGAACCACTTCGAAACCCATGCCGACCGAGACGGCTACCTCTACAGGCTTATAATGTGCAAGCACAAGCCCCCGCACAGCACCAAACGGAAGTTTACAGGTGAAAATACCAACCAAGGACTTGACAAAGCCCTCAAGATTCCCGACTCTTGGATTGGCACGGATTATAAAATCTTGGACCGCCGCTTGTTCCAATTGGACGCGACAATTCACTGACGGAATCAAACTCCGACATTTAATATTCCAAATTGCGACGACATTTAGTATTCCGCAAAACGACAATCAGTTCTCCAAAACGACATGAACTTCTACAACCGACAGTAACACATTGAAATTTTGCTCGTTAAACGGATGGTGGAGCCTCGGGCGGGGTTTGAACCCGCGACCTGCCGCTATCTTGCCTTAGTTACGAGGCGGCCGCTTCCCAGTTACCGTACAGGTAATCTACCAGGCTGAGCCACCGAGGCGCCGCCCTTACGCTCAGTCACGCCTGTCTTAAACTGTATTTCCGAACTGGCTATCAGTTTAGATTACGAATTTCTCATTCTCAACGGCGCGGTCAATCAGTCCCAATTTTGCGGTTGAGACGGCGCGGTTTCCGAACAGGGCGGCTTCGTTGAAACCCTTCGTCTTAAGCAGCCGCTGAAGGGATGGCGCGCGTAATTGGAAAAGTTGGTTCTTGCGGGGCTTAATCAGGCAATCTATGCCGACTGCGTCAAGTAGGAGTGGGTTCCTTATTCCCGCAGAAAGAACGATCACGTCTGCGGAAATTAGACCGTGGTTCGTGTCGACTTCCTTGAAGACTTTATCCTGCCAGACCAATGGTTCTCCGGGCAGACCCAAGCCCTTCTTCGCCCCCAACCGAATTCCTCTAGCTTCCGTTCCGAACTGAAATTCCGCGCCTAGCTTCGTGAGCTCACTTTCGTAGAACTTGACGATCAGTTCAGGGGCCACGATGCCACAGTCCACGCCTAAGAGTCCCTTCTCAACATTCTCTAACCCCATGAGCCCGCTTTGTTCTGATGAAGGCTGCAACACGAGGTCTGGGATCAGGTCGCTGAGCTCATTCGTTTCAAAGATCCGAAGCCGCGTCCCTTGCTCCCGCATCTCAGCCTCAACCGATTCATACTCTCGAACTTGCTTCCCGCTCAGAAGCCAAAGGTACCCGACCAAGTCCAGGTTTAGGTTGAAACCGATTTCCGATTGTACGTGTTTGTAGAACTCTATCGAGCTTCGTGCGAGTGTTCGGTTTACGGTTGACGTGAAAGTGTCGCGAAGTGCGGCGTTGCTCTTCGCAGTGTCTCCTTGCCCTGCGGCAGCGGCGCGGTCGATGATTAAAACCGAGAGGTCTGGATGATTCTCTTTGATATGGTAAGCAGAGGAAAGTCCAATGATTCCGGCTCCAATAACGAGGACATCATATCGCTTATTCGGCAAAACCTCACCTATGCCACACAGGATTGCGGTGGCTCTCAAGTATTTGCGGCTTTGCCCATCCTGGTTCTGATTGCAATGTTACAGCGACGCCTTTCCGGGATTCATTATTCCAAGAGGGTCAACCGCTCTTTTCAGTTGCCGCATAATCTCCAACCCCACTCCATGTTCACGCTCCATCAGATGGGCTAGCTTCATGCCAACCCCGTGGCAGAATTCCATAGCGCCACCCAAATCCTGAGCGTACCGAATGATGGAATTTGATGTGCGCCACAGTTTCCTTGTAGCAATCTTCGGGTCTTCGGCTCGCGCAGAGAGAACTAGGGAGAGGAGTTCGGGGCCCTGCCACAAACCCACCTCAAGAACATTCACCCCACCCTCTCTAGCAATGCTTAGCAGTGATGTGCGAAAGGCCAAGATCTTGGATGCTGGCAATGAGACGTGAACGTAATCATATTTCGTTCGAGGCTCATCTTCTTGATCAGCGTTGGAAATTCTGCGACTATACATTAGCGCGATGTCGTGACGGTGTTCCCAGAACTCGTGGGCGTCAGCCTCGTCAAGTTTACTTCCTCCGCATTCCGATATCGTTCGTTCGGCTTGCTCAGATTGAGCCGAGACCTCCTTCTCAAGCCCATCAAAAGCTAGGTTGAGCTGGCTCTCTTCCTTTGAACCGGGTTCTTCCCCGTAATCGATCATGCTGGGTGTGACATCATTCCGACGCATGAGGTTAATGGCTCGATGGGCCTTTTCAAAATCGGAGAATCCATAGCTCACCGACTTCCTCGCCGGCGGTTTCGGAAAAGCGCGCACGACAGCACGTGTAACGACCCCAAAGAGCCCTTCCGTGCCAATGAACAGCCGTCTCAAATCAAAACCGGTCGATGAGAATTGGGCGGAACGTGTTTTGAGTAACTGCCCACTCGGGAGCACAGCTTCAATGCCAAGTAACTGGGTCCCTATGCTTCCGTATTTTGCGCCAAGGTATCCAAGGCTGTTCGTCGAGATCGCCCCACCAATTGTGGCGATCGGTCTCGTCCAGGGGTCATGCGCAAACAAGAGTTGATTTCGATCGAGCATGGCATAAGCCTCTTCAAGAACAACTCCCGCCTCCGTACGAAGCATCATATCCTCGCCAGAGGTTTCCTCGATTCGATTCATTCTACTAGTGTCAACCATGATTCCCCCGTGGGAGGCTATGGCAGCACCCATCAACCCCGTTCCGCTGCCGTAAGTTACAACTGGGGTGTGATATCGTCGCGCAATTCGAATCAGACCCGTCACTTCCGCATCGTTCTCGGGCCTTACGAGGACTGCTGGGACATAGCCCCCCCTTCCTGAGCTTGGGGTATGGCCGGTAAGGTCTCAACGCATCGAAGCGATACTTGACGGGGATCTTCTCATGAACGATTACTCGTTCAGGTGATAACGTGCGCTCGAGTTCCCTTCTGAGCTTCCTATTTTCACTCAACTGAGTAGGCCCATCCGTTTGAGTGTGGCGCGGATGTCTCTAAAACTTGTTTTTGTCAGCCCTGACCTTATAGGGAAAGGCATACTACTTCGAAAGGAGCGATGGGTCTAGGTTCATTGTTATGAGAATGATATACAATAAGAAAACGGACCAACTGCAGCTAATTATTCAAGACGACAAGGACACCTCGTCCAAGGTTGTGGATGAGGACGTTACGGTTTCATTCGCGAAGGATGGTAAGATTGTGAAAATTGGCGTCAATAACGCGTTGGTTCGGATTTTCGACGGTTTGGGCGTAAAGATGCCTTCGGAGCGTCAGGCGGAGGCTGAGGCTGGGGAAGGTGAGCTGAAGGTTAATGTTGACCCTGACAAATGCCTCGGTTTTGGTAGTTGCGTGATAGTTTCGCCGGACGTTTTTCGACTCGATGAGCGGCCTGGTAAGGGAGTGTTCCAGAGTAGAGCCAAGCTGGATGTTCTCGATGAGGCTGGGGGTAAGGACTTCGACAACCTCGTCATGGCCGCGCAGTCCTGTCCCACTCAAGCGATCACTATTGTGGATAGGAAGACGGGTAAGCGAATCTACCCACGCGAGTAGAGGAGACGGGCCGATTAAACGTTCAAACCTCCAATCCTTAAGCCGTCGAGGACGAAGTTAGAACCTAGTCGTTGACTTCAATCTTCACCGTCTCCCGAGAGGATCTCTACGATCACCGTAGGTGCCCGAAGATCGTGGCCATCAAGGCTTACAGAGCGATCAGAATCAGCCGTGAGGCAAAGGAAATTCAAGACCGGAGAATATCCGAACCCGCGACCATAGGAAAGATCGGTGAAGCTGCGGTCAAACTTAGTCTTCAAGGTGTCCCGAAACATGAAGTTTTGAAGCAAATCGCGCATTCCATCCCTGAGATTAGGGTTAACGAGTATCTTGCACAAATCGCCGCTCAATCGGTAGAGGGTATGGATGAGATTCGCAAGAGTCTGAAGGGCGCTTACGAATCAGTTACAATAGTTGGTAGGGGGGAGGGTCGGCACCCTGACCTTGCCGGAACCGCGCGCCCAGATTTCATCGGCCTCACAGAACGCGACGGCACACCCATAATCGTGGAAGCGAAAGATTCCGCGAAAACAACTCCAGCCTACAAATTTCAAGCAATGTTCTACAACGGCATAGCCGAAAAGTTCGGCGTATACGTTCTTAGAGAGAGACTCGAAGGTGACTCGCCAAAGTTCGCCCCTCAACTCATAAAAAGCGCCGCCGAAACTATCCTCGTATACCCAAGGCTCGCCACGTTCTCGGTTGTGAAAGAGAAATACGTTCCAACCCAGGCCGTTATCAAGGAAGTATGGAAGGCAAAACAACTTGGGTTCAACGGGCAGGTGCCAGAGACTGAGTGTCGGACGAAATGTCCCCATCATAGATTGAAGGTCGACCTGCCCGACGGTAGTATGGAACCGCTTCCTCCTCTCCCACTAATCTTCTCAGAAGGGAGTTTGGAGAAAGGACTCGATCTGGATTTGGAGTATCAAGCAGAATATGCTTGGGACCTACTGCCGACAAGAATCAAATTGGCCGTTCTGTTCTCGCGGGGAAGAGACCTCGGAAAGCTCACCGAGCTGAAGAATTGGCTGGTTAAGAATCTCGGGATAGCCGAAGAAGCTGCGGACATTGTGCTAGACCATGAGAAACGAGAATCCTTCCTTGGTGCTAAACCGGACGCCGACGAGCTGCTCGAGTTAATGGCGAACGAGCTTGAGCCCTGGGAGGATTTGCTGAAGGAAAGGATCGTTGCGTCCGGGCCATCGATTCTGGCGCAGTGCCACTGCGGTCTATTCTCTGCCAAAGGAGAGTAGGAGATTTGTTAGGGAGGCTTGGGGGCGTTGGCGTTGAGTTCGCTCAGTCGCCTTGTATTGATACGATGCTTAGGTAATCGAGTTTCGTTGGTTTCGATTCAGGAGGCGGTCGCATTGGCAATCGTATCACGATCAGCCTATTTCTCGTTCCCGGCACGCTTCCTTTGAGTGCTACGTAATCTGAGTTGACTATGCCGTACCTTAGGAATCCACCCTTCGGCGTGATTTCGCTACCGTTGTTGCCGACTTTCATTACAATTTTGTTGTATTCGGTTCTCTGGTGGAAACCCATCTGCCCCGCACGTGGGACCGAGTACATGACGTAGTGCGGTGTCCACCCACCAATTGATCCAACTTGGCGGACGGTTTTTCGAGCTTTGTGAATCTTACGTCGGATGCCCCATCTCTTCACGGGGCCTTGAATTCCCTTACCTTTCGTTATGCCGATCGCGTCGACGGCTTGCCCTTCCTTGATGAAGTCAGAGACTTTGATTTCTTGACCGACCATTTTCTTTCCATACTCGAATCGGTCCTTAATCGACCCTCCCCCGATTCTCACCTCCATCATTTGGGGTGCTTTGATTCCGTGCTTTGCGAGGCGGGGCTGAGTTGCCATGAGTAGGCGCAGGTCCTCGATCTTTTCCAAGCCGCCTTCAATCTTCTTCAACCCGTCTTCCGTTGAGAATTTCTCAGGAACGGATATGACTCGTTCGAAGTCCTTGGGTACTTTCTCCATCCAAGCCTCGCCGAAAGTCTGCAGCCCTTTGTAATCTTTGGTGTAGGCCCTCAGTGCACAGGCTAACATTGGTGGTGCTTCAAGAGTTGTTAGCGGGATGACGACCTCCTTTCCGAAGGTAAGCGATCCTTGACGGGTGTCAACGGCGAGAGCATAGGTCATGCCCGCCTTAAATCCGGCAAAAGCAAGCAACTTCGGCCCCTCTTCAACTTCGGGCCAATTCCTAATCCTGCCAACCCAACGTGAAGCACGCCCTCTAGGTAGGTAGGCTAAGGATCCGCGTTTCGGACCATGAATTTTCCTATGGCCCATTCAAGACACCAACCAGATGCGGTAACTTGACCGCTTTCGGTTTCAGCTCTAAAATACTTTGTCCCGACCGAATTGTAGGAGTAACTTGAGCGGGATTGCGCGTGAACCTCTTTCCATTGGCTAATTGTTGCCAAGAGGGCTCAATTTCCTTTATCAGGTGACGCTAGTTCTATCCCCTGTTTGAATGCGTTTAGAACGCTCGGTATAACCTTAAAGTACAGCAGGTGTTCCTCGTCTGAGTTGCGTTCCCCGACGCCCGCTATGGACTTGGATTCTGATGTAAGTCCGAGCCAACTCGAGAGTATCAAGCTAGCAGCCCAGCAAAGGTTCTCGAAAGGTTTCGCGGGGGGACTTCCTTGGTTGTTAACTCTTTGATACTTTGAATTCAATTCAGCGCATAACCTCTCAGATAACTTTCTTAGCGTCTCGAAAGCCGTTGAAGCAGAGTCTCCTTTTTCGGAATCAAATTTTCGGGCTAAACCCGTTAAATTGATGCCAGTTGGATTTCTCGCGTCGAGATAGAAGATAGTGGGTTTTTTCGATGATCCCTTATTCGAAATCATGCAAACCTCTGAACCGAAGCTGCATTTAAAGAACTTCGCAAATGTGTGGAACTCATTGGTCCGGTAGCTGAATTTGAGCCATCACTAATTGCCTTAAACTTCAGTCGTTGAGACGTCTATCAGGATGACTTCAATGATATCCGAGGACTTAGTTACGTGTGATTTCTAGGAGGCGTTTCTCCCAACCATTTCTATTGAAAACGGTTGTACCTTGGTCGAAGTCGGACATTCTGATGAAATCACTTTCGGCTTTGCGGGGTGTGCTTAGGGAGAGTTTGTAATCAGGGTGTTCGATGAGATTTGTAGGCAACTCGGGCAAATCTACAATCGCAAACGCATGACCGGTCCTCTGGTTAACTCTTAAGAAGAGAAGTTTGTACCGGTCCTTGAGCCACGTTTCAATGGCGACAGGATCGGACTTTGCCGTTAAGACCACTCACCTAAACTCTGGGGCAATTCTTCTTGTGTAAGGGGAAGATTTCTACACTGTTCGTTTCAAAACCGCACTTATCACACACAAACCGCTGCCCTTCCTTCTCAAACCTAGACATCATAGTCAAATTACACCGCTCGCAAGCATAAGCCTGACAATCAATGAGTTTAGAAGGAAGACATGCATATATATCTATGTATATGCATATGCTGAAATCAGGAGATAATCATGGCAAGCATTGCGATTGCGATGAATGAAGCGACGGATAGAATTCATTGCCAGCATGAGTATGCTGACGATAACGCGTGGAAATGTGGGAAATGTGGCTACCAAATCCTCCCTGACCTTATTGGAAAAATTGCGGAAACCGGTTCGGGAAGAATAATGGCTACAAATGTGTAACAGGAGCGAAGTCAGAGTTGGGTAAACTCTACATCGTCCTCTCCGATGAGGTTGAACGACGACTGCGATTAGAGATTGTGAAGAGACTCGGTGGCAAGAAAGGCGATCTAAGCGCCGGCATAGAAATGGCTGTCAAAGACTGGTTAAGAAAATAATCCTGAAATGATCGACTCCGATTTAGAACGTCACTTGCAATCATTGGAATTGATAACGCCTGGTTGCGAGTTGGGAACGATGAACGAATCGTTCTGTCGAATTATATAGTGCGGCAAAGACCTCCTGAGAAGGGAGGAATAGAGCGGGACCGTAGAAAGTCATTGCAAGAGGGAATTCTGTTTTGGAACAGTATCGAGGGCCTTCAATTACTCGCGGCGCAGGGATTGCACTCGTAGCCCTTGTCCTCGCAGCTTCAATTGTTGGTGTATTCTCAATCGGGCCGTTAGGTCTCTTTCCTAGAACGAACCTGAGCGGTACTGGTTCAGCTACTTCCGGAGTTAGTTTCTACTCAGCTAGCGATTCATCTGCGACTATTGGACCCGGAGGGATTGGGTGCGTTCAGCCTCCTTGCGCTCCCTTTGTTTCTGGGTGGTTACACACTAACCCGGCAGATACGAACATCTACGATGGCAGCGGGAACGTTGTGCGTCTCGTGGGCCTCAACGCGATGGGCCTTGAATACGGCGTTGGAACCAGCGGTCCTGATTCCTGCAAATTCGGGTGGGGTGGAGAGGATGCGGGTGGCTTCTCGACGGCTGAATTCGACAACATTGCTTCTTGGGGGTTCAACTCCGTAAGACTCCCCATCTCATGGGAAAATCTGGAACCCACAGCTCCAACCCATGCAGCCAACGGGACCTGGCTACATTCGTGGAACAGCGCTTACCTGAATGAGATTGATTATTTCATTACGCAGTTCGGGCAGAGACACATCGTCGTGATTCTGGACTTCCACCAACTAGATCTGTCGCCCGCATTTCAGCAAGCTCCAGGCGGGGTCCATGTAAGCTTCTGCGAAGGCTGGGGCGAACCCACCTGGCTTTATCCAGGCACAACTTCGCCAACCACCATTACCGTCCTTGGAACGGCGGTTTGCAATTTCTTCAACGACAAATCGATGGTCGGCGAAAACGTGCCTGGTCCAATTGAGGGAATGGCGGCCGCGGAGCAAATGCTCGCTATCAGGTATAGCAACAATCCGACCGTCGTCGGTTTAGACCTCTTCAACGAACCATGGTTCCCGCGATCATGCGGCTCAACTTCCACCGCCGACCAGCTCCTGATCAACTATGACGCAGAGGTTTCCAAAGGAGTTTCGACTGCCAATTCCCACCTGCTAATCATTTTCGAGGAGCCGCCTCAGAATTTGATGCCTCAAGGAAGGTCCCCGATCCTCACGGCCCCTCCGCCGGTTCCAAATGCTGTCTACGAAGTGCACATTTACACCTCAGGTTGGGACACAGCTCAACCACTCATCCAGGCCTACCTAAACAACGCTAAGCAATGGGGAGTTCCATTGTACATGGGTGAGTTCAACGCATTTTATGCAGGAGATAATGGAGCAAGGGCAACAGTTGATCCGAACTGGCAAACTGACACACAACGCTTACTTGGATTCTGTCGAGCAAACGGAATTAGCTGGTCCTACTGGTCCTACACCTCTCTCGGAACCAACGTCCCAACTCCAGAACCAAAGACCGAGATACTCGCGATCCTGCGAAACGGAATCTGATCTGCTCAGCCCTTATTTGCCTTGAAACTCTCCAGGCATCGTTTCATGTGAGTCCTTTGGCCATCGCATACGCGCAGGCCCGTGGAACATAGCCCGGAGGTGTACTTTGCCCTGCTCGTTGGTTCGCGGCGGAAGGTGGAATCGTTTCACAAGAAAATCAGATTAGCCTAGTGATTCTTTAGCTGACTTGTGGTCTGTTCCTTGAGATTTGGCTACGGCGAACTCACGTACCTGATTGGGGGTGTGGTGTTCTATACGATAGCGATCCTTACCACCTTCGTTCGCACGCTCTGGGAACACTCAATCCTCGGTCCAACGCTCGGCCCATTTTTCATGATTGCAACCGCAACCGTCGGCGGTTTGGGAGTGGTCGTAGTCGGATACGTTATGGTCATCATATTGGCCGGTTCAGCATCGCTCTCGCTCGCCAAATTCATCGCTCATCTCACACACTCGAAACAGATTGTTGAACTCTCGAAAACTTCCACCAAATCGCGCAACAAGACTAAACTTCTTGACCGAGCCCACTGGCTCTATTTGCCCGCTGCAGTTTTCATCTGTGCTCTAGGTTTAGGCTGGGACATTCACAATGCTGACGGTTCAGGTGCAGGTAGATTGCAACTCGTATTGCACGCACTGGACATTTTCTCTAAACCGAGCCCGGGACTAGGACCGATTCTGTTCTCGCGACAATTGATACCCGCGCTCGTAGTCCTTACAAGTTTAGCGGGAATCGTTCCGGCTATCGCGCTGCCGTACATTGAAAAGTTCAAGGTCACAGGAATTAACGCAGGTCCATTTCACACGACGCTGCTTCTATACGCTGTCGGAGCGTTAGCTGGGCTGGGTGCAATCCTCACACTTGTAGGCTTGGTCTACCGCGCCCTCTGGCTCAATAGAACGCCGCTTCCATACCATTTCGGCATCCTAGCCATTCTCGGCTTCAGCATGCACTTCTCTCTTGGCATGCATCTTGGTATGCAGAAAGCCGAACTAAGGATCTTGAATCGAATCCGCCAAACCGAATCGGGTCATCTGAAGGTTCTGAAGTAAAAATCGCATTTGATCGAGCACAGATCATTCGCGCGAATTTCTCAGAGTTCCTTGGTCATTCTGACTAAGTCAATGTACTTCCCGTCCCGACAAATTCCCTTTGGAATTCGTCCTACCTCCCTGAATCCTATCTTCTCATAGAGTGTGATCGCGACCGTGTTCGTGGCGAAAGCATCGAGGATGAGAATTTTCAGTCCTGCTTTCTTGGAGAGTTTTTCAAGGGCTCGCATGACCGCGGCGCCTAGTCCTTGGCCGCGGTAGCTCTTGGATAAGCCAATTCCCAAGTATCCTGTGTGACTTCTCTCCTCGGCGAGTTGGTTCACTTCGCCCGCTCCCACCACTTTTCCGTTGACTTCCGCAACCAGGTGGATTGTGTGACCGTTTTCTATCTCCGCGAGTCTCTGCCCCAACCATTCGGCCTCGCTTTCGCGTGTTACCTTCTCAGCCTTAGTAATCAGGGCGCGTTCCTCAACAAGGCCATTAATGTAGTCAATTAAATCGTCTAGGTCACTCCAGTTCGGGGCGCGAAGGGTTGCAGTATCGCCATTTGCTAGTGCGATTTTGGAGTATACTTGCCCGGGTTTCACGAGGGGCTTAGTCATTGTTGCTACCTGATTGCTAGTTCATTATCGCGATGTGCCATATCTACCGTTTTCCTACTCGTACCGAGTTCTTCAGGAAATCTAGGATCAGCGTAGCCTCAGTCTGGCTAATCAATTGTGCCGCTTTCTGAAGGCAGTGTAGGAGGGTAACTTGAAAAGTACCGGCCGTGGTTGGTTAATTGTGACGCCAGATGTTCAGTCACATAGATTATGTCATGGTCTCCGACATGTCCCGGTCAATCCAATTCTACCGGGATAAACTTGGCCTCCGACTCCGCTTCGAGTCGCCTGAATGGACGGAGTTCGAGACTGGCACGACGGTGCTCGCTCTTCACGGCGGGGCTAAGCCCGCTGGGGTTTCGCATGAACCGAAAGCCGGTTCGGCCTCGATTGGTTTCTATGTTGACAACCTTGACGATAAATTCAATGAGCTCAAGGGGAAGGGAGTTTCATTCAACATGCCACCCACCGACCGCCCTGACGAGAAGATTAAGTTGGCCGTATGCCTCGACCCTGACGGGCTACCCATCTCCACAGCCGAACGAAAGCAGTAATTCTCGAGGTTGAGACACAATGGGCTCAGAGAAGCATTGCGTGATTTGTGGTTGCAAGGATCACAGGTTGATTGGTTGTGCCACCCATAGGGCGAAAAAGTGCAGCTGCTTCAATCCTACCTCGTAAAACTGAGGCCCTTTGAAAGAACATGGGTAGATCTGTTTTCTACCCGGTGGAAATATGTTTAATCGCGGTTCCATCGTCCCTTAACGAGAGGAATCATGAGCCAAACGAACCAGCCCGTTCAAGCTCCTAAATCGGGGCGCAGCGGAGCAAGCCGCGTCGCTGTAGGCGGGCTCGTGTTGGTTGCCCTTCTCAGTTTAGCTTTCGCGGGCTATACCGCGCTCAACCCACACACCGTAACTGTCACGCAACAGCAGATGCAGACGAATACTCAAAGCGTCTATTTCGTCCAAACCCAAGCCGTAACTAGCGTTAGCACCGCAACCAGTTACACTACGCTAAGCGGGATGTCTAACGGATACGGTTACGGAAATTATGGAAACTATGGGAATTACGGAAACTACGGAGGCTATCAGCCGTGCTATTCCTACGGCTGTTATGGCTACCCGAGTTACTACTACAACCCAGGCTACTATGGATATGGCAATTATTACTCTCCCTGCCAATCATCAGGGACGTACAATAACGTGACCTGCTCAGGTTACTTGTACCAAGCCCAGAACGGATGCACTCTCCTAGTGATCTCCACAACTAACAACCCCTACCCATCCTACGCAACCACCTACGTCAACGAATACTACGCCCTACACAACCTGCCCTCAAACACACCAGCCAGCGGAACATGGGTCACCGTAAGCGGACAAATGTACCAAGGCTACAACACAAGCTCCATTGGCAACTCGTGTCCAACCGACTACATCAACGTCAGCTCAATTTCATAGACCGGGCATTATCCAAGCATTAGTTAACTTTCAACCGTTTCCCTAGTCTTCGTCCTCTGAATCGTCATCATCTTCATCCTGCTCTGCCGCTTTACCGCCTTCCGCAGTTTCTTTGCCAGTGGTCTCTGCGGTTTCGAAGGTTTGCATGGCCTCCTTGAGTTCATCCTCAGTGATCTTGCCGGCGAGAAAGAGAAGATCGTTAATCCACTCTGAGACTAGAGCATCTATGTTGGCAGCTGGAACCAAGGGATGCTTCTGGAGCACACCCTTCAGATCTGTGAAGAGGTTGTCCAATTCAACGGTGTCAACGCTCTGTTTCTTGCCGAACGTGAACTTCAAGTTGCTGTCACGGGCCTGCCACTGTGAATACCGGATGGCTTTTTGAAGCTTGAGGCTGTCTTCGGGACCATCGCGTCAGCACCTGAAGCAATCGTACAAGAACTCCAGCGTAGGTTAATCTTGAAAGTAGATGCAGACGAGTTAACAGAAACGGCTAGTCAACATGAGATGACAAGTTAACAGAAGCACGTGACAATCTTTAAGAGCTTACCATTCGCACACGCGGACTCGCGGCGGACCCTTACGGGTTAACTGGGTAGGCCTGGACGCGGGGGTAAGACTCTCTGAGTCTCCCTAGAGCCCAGCCAGGTCAAAGAGGGCGTTAGTCGCCCGTGGGAGCGCAGGACTGAACACTCTATCGAGCGTGTCCACAGGCTCCTGTCCCGCAGGGGTTCAGGGGTTCGAATCCCCTCCCCCGCACCACTTTACGGGTCTGAAGTGAGAGAATCACTCTGGGCTTGAACCCGTCCAGTACGAATCATCCGACTATGACCCTAATCGAGTAAGTCCGCTTCGTGCAAGACTAGTTTTCTATAAATTGTGGTGAGAAGAAAAGTAAGGGTGATCCTGAGAAGAGGAGTTTGAGATCGTTGCTGAATGCAGCTTACGCATATTCATGCTTGCCCATGGAACCGACAGAGACGAAACTGGTCGGATTCGGGGGGCCAGTAATACCGGACCCGACCCAGCATGAAGAACACTACAAGACCATGCTTAGAAAATGTGATGATGTGCATCAAGACTCTCCCCCCTTTTGACCGCATTAGTCTTAAAGGATTACAAACTAACAGTAGCGATCCTGTCACTTGACGTTCTGGGGATCAATTCAGGACTCGTTGCGGAAATCGAATCACAGGCGAATCAAAAACTCGGAATAGATTCTCTCCTCATAACATCTAGCCACACTCACTCTGCCCCCTCTCTTGTTACAACGTGTACTGACAGGGCCGATTTGGATTTCAGTGCAAAGGTATCCGATCTATCACTTGATCTTCTGGAAAGAGCCGCAAAGACCGTATCAGTTGCCACATTGTCAAAAGGGACGGCAAGTCTGGTCGCGAACTGCAATAGGCGTGCCTACGAGAAGAACCGGGGAGTTGACCGAAGCGTCCGCGTACTTCGATTGAACACTTCCTCTCAAACAATTTTGATAGTGCGATTCACCTGTCATCCAACATGTTTTGGTCAGACCAACTATCTGGCTTCAGCGGACTATGTGGGCTATCTTCGGAAAGGGCTTCCTGGCTTCTGTACGATATTCGTTAACGGCTGCGCGGGTTATGTTGATCCAAGTGCTGATGGAGAAATCGATGACAGTGGAAAAGGTGAAGAGAAAGCTCGATGGCTCGGTACGCAACTAGCCCAGAGTGTTAAGGCGTTAGAATTGTCAACAACTGTAAATCCGAAACTGGGTTACAATTCGAGACCCATTGACTTTAGCTTTGAACCTTGGTGTCCAGGGCAATTGCTCGTAACGCGGCCGGGTAATATCAACGCGATCAAAATAGGTGAAACATACATCGTGGGTCTACCAGGTGAACCATTTTGCGAGTCAGGTTATCATATTGCAAACTGTATGGAGTCGGATGTGTGGGTCTTGGGATACACAGGCGGTTACTTCGGCTACCTAATTGACCAGCAGGCAGAGAGTCACGGAGATTCCCAGAAGGATCTCACACCGTCACCGAATGAATTTGACTACGAAGCAGGCTGGTCGAATCAGTCAGCGACTCGTAACATCGGGTACAAAGTCCGAGCTAAGGATACCGGGGCACTTGAATCCGCGGCCATTGAATCACTAAGCTCGCTCGATTAATCGATATTCAATGCCCGGAGCAGGCAAGGCGCACCTAGGAAGCGACTCTCCACGACAATAACATTCGACCTAGGACATTTTCGTTGGTACGATCCTCTTCGCGGAGTGAATGGGAGAGAAGATAGAGACATTTTGTTTTACCCATACATGGCCTACTCTCGACAACTGGAGTATTTACAAATCATTTGGGGACGGTTAAGGTCTGACTACAGAAGCTACACACAATTCTACGATTTCCAGACAAAGTTTTTCGAACACAGAGTTGGATACGAACTATCCACGAAAGAACAGTTGGAATTCCAGCGAGGATTAGAGACGACGCTAATATTGAACTTGGATCACGACAGTTTCATCATCCATGCCAAGATTCTCATGGACAAAATTGGAGAACTAACTTCCATACTCCTCCGAAATCAGGGTAATCGCCCGCCCAAATCTTTCCATGACCAGAGAGTTTTCTTTCAACGGCCTGAGAATGCAAATTATCCTCCTAACCAAGAATACGCAGAGCTTGTTAGAAACGCAGACTGGTTCGAGATTTGTCTCGGACCAGTTCGCGACGTAATGGTTGTACACAGTATACCAAACGTCGGTGGGATGCTTTTCTCTGCTAGAGAAGGAAAGATAACGCCGTTAAGGTACCCCTGGGGCTGGAATCCAATGATGGAAACCAAATCCAACGAGTTGGCATCACTGAAAGAGAAGTATGCATCAAAATATCCCGAATTGAAGGGTATAGTCAATTATTGGTTGCTCGTTGACTTCTTTGTGAATCATGACCTCGAACTGGAGAAACAGGACGTGTACAAGATATCAAGTATTATTCGAGCGACCGGTGGATATCTGCCTGACCTGAATATTCTGGCAACCCGTGTCATTAAGTTTCTTGAGAAGACTGCTTCTGCTTTCGACCTAAGCCAGACAGGACCCTAGCAAATCGGTTCGAATCCCTCCGAATCTGACCCTAAATGAGTTCAAGTCCGAAAACTGCTGCTGAAAGCTCCTAAAGCATTTCGAGTACGTGTTGCCTTGTCAATAGGCTGTTCCAAAGATTTATTCTCCGCTCTCATGCCCATTTGAAACATGGAAAGCGCCCACGGCAATCGCGGAGTGTTCAAGCAGGATAGCAGTATGGATATTGATGCCAATTGGAACGACTCTGCGGCAATGCAAGAGCAACAGGAAATTGTATCCACAATAAGAACTTCCGAGAAACGGGCTGCCACTTCAGGAGGAAGGAAGTACAGTTGGAATAAGTTCAACGGGGACCTCGTGTGCAGAGTGGTAAAGGTGTTCTTGAAGCACCGTTTGCCATCAAACTTGAAACTAGTTGGCCCTAATGTATACATTGACGGGTATCCAACAGAATTCGACCTCCTTCTGGTAAACCAAAACGCTATTCCAAGGGCTTTCACAAACGCGTATCGTAACGAAGAGGTGCGTTTCGTGATTGAAGTCAAAAGCCATGGCTACATGAGACATGATTATCCTCAGAAGTTGTTATGCGATTTCGATGCATTGCGAAGGTATTATCCGAACATAAACTGCGTGTATCTGACCATTAGAGAAACGTGGAAAACCACGAAGAGTGGATCCATCAGTTACGTTGAAGATATGAAGAGAACCCTTGAACCAAAGTACAGGGCATTCTGTCTCGCTGAATCACGAACCCAAGAGATTGTTCCCGGTCAATGGCGTGAATTCGTGAATTGTTTCGTTTAGACGTTTGATCGGAGGTGGGGTGCTTCGGTTAGTTGCACCAACTCCGCTTGATCGCTTCATGTATTTGCGTACTCGTCTTAGCCTCAATCAGCGAATTCTTGAAGATACACAAGACGTCTTCGATTTCATGTGGCTCAAGTTGTCGCAACCCTAGGGGCAATTCTGAGACCTCCAGCGTCTTTCTTCGACGATCGAAGTCTAGCGCCCGTGCCCCAAGCCGTGTTCCGGCATGCAAATAGACCTTAGTCGGCAGGAAACCAAGCTTTGCACCTATCCGCAACGACAAGTCATAGATGTACAACTCCCCAATGCCTTTGATCGGGTTAAGCAGTCTGTCAAGAAGGGCATGCAGGTCGTCGAAGTCTTCGCATTTTCTTATTTTCCTTTCATTCGCTAAAAGAGAATCGCAGGCTTGCTGAAGGGTAGTCTTGCGTAGCCGCCGCTGGTGTGGATACCTTTTGCCGTTGCTGTTGGTTGCAAGTGCGGCAGCGCGGATGTTAGCGCTCAATGTCGGCTGTTCCCTAAACCAATTGAGTTCATCATAGGCTCGAGGTCGAATATCATTGGCATAGAACTTTGCAATAGCTTGAAGCTCCATTTTGCCTTTAACGGTTGCAGAGTTACATGACCTGGCATTTTTCAGAGACGTACGGCAACTCAATCTATGTCTGTGCAATTGTTCTAGGTTCAGTCCTATACGGTTTCCGTTACGGAGAATATGATTACCGGTAACTCGCGGTTGAAATCCTCCTGCGCATATATGAACGAAAATTGACCCCGAAATATGATATACTTTAGCAGCACTTAGAGTTCACGAGTGATTTGTTCTCGGTACCAGATGCTGTCAGGCTTCTTCTAGATGATTATAACAGACGCGATTTTGTCCCGATTATGGAGGCGGACTGGCAGTCATATCTTTACCACTTGTCTTTAGCAACGATTTCCCCTTCCAAAGTGCATATCCAAGCAAGAGTTACGGGTCAACCCGACCAGATCAAGTACGATTTCGTAATCGGACCAGAGAGAGCTGGACACAGGCCTTCTGTAGAGCCCGAGTGCGTTTGTGAAATCAAATGCTTCGTTAGAGGGTTCGATTTCCAACAATGTCAGGCCCACGTTCACGAAGTACTCCATAGAGATCTTCCAAAACTCGCAAAGATGAAGACCCTTACCAAGGAGAGGTACGAGTTGTTATTTGATGAAATTAATCATCTAAGTGGCGGAGCCAGACCGCCTCACCGCACCAAGCTAGACCGGATCATCAGTCAACGAGACAACTTGTACAAGGAAATACAAATCATATTGGCTCACCCCAAAACAGGGCTGCTCGAATTGAGTGCAATTTAGCCTTCGAATTCGGTGTTATGCATGGATCTTCCAAGTATTGAGAAACAATCTGAGGACCTGCTCTCCTTGTTTGAACGATGGTCCTATTTCGCGACAGTGAGCGACTTGAAGGAGCTGTTGTCCTACTGGAAGAGAAGTCGGGGAAAAGTTCACTCCGACAAACAAATTCAACTAGAGTTTATTCGTACATTCGACAACATTAGAGCCAACACGATACTTCCAGAGTTCTGTGACAGAAATGCTCCGCGTCTGCGTCGTGTATCGGTGAGGATTTTCGGGGAGGTGGACAATCTCTTCGCAAGGTTATCGTACAAGGCGAATCGCCACGAGATTACTAACTTGCTCATGAAAATCATGCCTGAAGAGTTGTCGGAGACAGACGGTAAACTCAACCGTCTCCACGAAGTGATTAAAGATTTAGAGGATCTTCCTCGCTACTACGTGTTATGCTTCGCCTTCATGATCGCAATGGAGGGTTACTACGACGAATTGGTCAGACTTGTTTACTGTGTCCGCGAGTTCATTTCGACAGGCATAGTTGCCGATCCGGATCTTCTGAAGTACGAACCGATCGACCGGTTGTACTCAGCCCTTCGCTTCCATTCACCGACGATAATTGCCATTTGGACACACGGTCATCATGTGAGGAACGCAATAGCACATGCCAGATTCACCTATGACGAGAAGAAGAAAATGATGCGGTTCATCGACGTTATCGAGAGGGGAAAAGAAAAAGGTGCGATTACATTCGATAAGAGCTTCAGATTTGACGATGTTGCTGGCCTCTATGAGGCAATCCGCACTCTTGGAGAGGCCATGAGAGTTGTTGTCAACTTGTGGCTTTTCTTCAACAATCTAACAACCCCTCCCGAGAAGATCGTCTGAGAACTATTCCATATTACAAGACATCAAGCACCGAGATTGCCAGAAACATGGCCTGCACCTTATCAGGTTCAAGTCCCTCCGGAACGACCCTAGTAAAGGCCGAGTCCTTCTCTTGGGGTGTCAGATCCTGTCACAAGCCTTATTGACTCCCGGAACTCAGCCCGACTAAATGAGGACTCGTGGAAATTCAGATACTGTACAATATGATTAGGGCTGCTGCCGAAGGTGCTAGACGACCCTTGGAAGCGAATGTCCCGAAGACCGAAGTGTCCTTTTTCGAGGCTTATGCAGGTTACCCGGTGTACATCAACGAGTATAATCGATTGCTCCCATACGTCCTTGAGCAATTCGGAGAGGAAGCCGAGGCTCTGTTCCAACCCATTGACATTGGAAAGCAAATGAACCCTGCTGACGCAGTCGGCAGTCTATGGAGAACATACTCCGAACTTGCCTCCGCTAGATTGGGCGCGCTTGCAGCTTATGTGCAGGGTAAACTCGGGGCTGTAGAGAGGGAATCCGACGCGATCGCAGATCTCATCCTTGCCAAGCTGCGACCGTCCATGTTCAACGACCCGGACGACGAAAGTGATGTTCAGGACGCGATGGAAATCATCTTCAACGCTAGAGGCTTAGACTACAGGCGTGAAAAGGTGACGATTGAATATTCATCCAAACTGTTCATCCCAGATTTCACATTTGAGAGTCTCAATTTGGCCGTGGAAGCCAAGCTCTGTAAGTCTGCGGCTAAGGAGAAAGCGATAGTCGATGAGATCAATGCTGACATTCCAGCCTATCAAACCAGATACGCAAGAATGACTTTCGTCGTTTACGACCTTGGTTTCATTCGTGATGTAGACAAATTCAAATCAGGTATTGAAGGCAACCCCGGTGTTCGCCTCTTGATCGTAAAGAAGTGATTATGCCCTGATTTCCATATCTTCTTTGGAGCCCTATTGGGTTCAATTCCTGTCTGCACCCACCAGGTTCGCTAGCAGTTACTAGTAAATTGGGGCTGAAATCCCCTCCCCCGCACCATTGAAAATATTGAGGGTCGATTCCGATCAGACTCAGTGTCGGCCACCAGATTCTAACGGTGACTATCTGGACGGTTAGAAGACATCGTGGACGTTCTTTGCAAATGCATGGATCAGCTTCTTGTTGCAACCCGTGTAGGTGGTTACTTCGTTCACACCTGCTTTCTTGTACTCTTCGATTACCTTGACTACTTCTTTCCAGTTCTTGCAGAAGTGCATGTTTCTTCTCAAATCCTCCTCGGTCACTTTCCTTCCTTCTTCCTCTACGGCAACAGGGGTTGGAATGCTCCACGAGTCTTTGCGGCAGATGCCAAGCGTTCTCCACGTGTTCTTGATCAATTCATTTGGTTCATCGAAGCTGAAGACAAGTTCAACCGCTACCTTTCCCAATCCTTCTTTGTTGGCTTGTTGTCTTCCTTCTTTGTATGCTGGAAGAATGGTATCGACAAGTTTCTTGGTGTCATTTCTCGGACTTATCGAAATCAGGCCGTCTGCGTGCACGCCGGCTTCATGAGCCGCCTTCTTCCCTATTGCTGAGAAATAGATTGGAATCTTCCGTGCTGGTTTCGTGTAGAGGTAATAGAAATCAGATGAGAAGTATTTGCCTTCAAACTTGAAGGGTTCTGGGGATTTCCATAGTTGTTTGATTAGTCTAAGTCCTTCCACGAGTCTGTCCTTTCTTTCTTCCCATGTCGGCCATTTTCCGTTCCAGAATGGTCTTTCATTTAGCGCCTCACCAGTGCCTACTCCAAGCATCAGTCTACCCGGGTACATGTTGTCTAGAGTTGCTGCTGCCTGAGCGATTATTGCGGGATGATACCTTGCTCCCGTGGGCACGGTAACCCATGGGCCTACCTTGATGTTTCTAGTTTTTTCTAATGCCACGCTCATCATCGACCAGCAAAAAGAGGACCGCTTACCAGAGTGATACCAAGGAAAGATGTGATCTCCAAACCAAACGGTTCGGAAACCTAATCGATCAGCATAAACTGCCGCATCAACAAATTCCTGCGGGTCATAA
This sequence comes from Candidatus Bathyarchaeota archaeon, assembly GCA_963733055.1. Lineage (GTDB taxonomy): Archaea > Thermoproteota > Bathyarchaeia > 40CM-2-53-6 > 40CM-2-53-6 > FEN-987. Next base: position 203,813 of record CAVTBR010000001.1, on the reverse strand, counting down.
TCATTTTCCCCGAGATTTACCGAAATCTCCATCTTCGCCAAACTTAGTCACGCAGACCAGCGGCAAGTTTCCTCAAATCTTATGCGTTTCGGCTCTAAACCAAAACAGGTTTCGCAGGATTCGAGAGCATATCCAGACTTCATTCGGGTTGGTTAGTCTAGACTTCGATGAGGGCAAGTCGATGCTAGAATATTGCGATTGGATTGAAGAGTGATCCCGTTCCCTTCGGCAGCCGTAACGGCGCCGCTACAATCATGAATTCCCACCTCTTCTCCTCCTCGCACACTTTGACTAGATCCTCGAACTGCAGGCTATCCGCGCATGCCATACCCATCGAAGCGATTTGCAATGCGTGAATTGGATAACCGACGCCGTCAACGCAACTTGGAACAACCTCTCCGTCCCCGTCGGGCAAGAATGCGGCCACCTTACGCTCAGAGAGAAGCTCCATTGTGCTTGGGTCAAGCCCTGCTTTTCCTTCCCCATCATATCCACAATTCCAAGAGCCAAGCTCCAAACGGCGCCTGTGATGTCCGGTGCGAAATACGAAAATGTCTCCCTCCCCAAGCTTCACGCCCTCCGCCTTCTCAGCAGCCTCAAGTTCTTCAGTCGTAACAGCTTCTCCGGGTTCGAGCCATTTCGTACCCTTCAAACGCGGAATGTCCAAAAGCACTCCGCGCCCTACAATCCCATTTGCGTAAGCGGTGATGTCCATTAGGCTCGCCCCCTGGGAGCTTACCGCACTCATTGGTTTGCCGTTGTAGAGCTGTCCCTTGTAGCCTATGTGACAGAGCGCATCAATGTGAGTGTGGGAATCACCGTGGCATGCGCAGGCCAAATAGTCCATCGAGAACTGCGGTTCCCCGTGCGATAGCGGTGTGTCATAGGTTAGTGTCATGAGATGTACTGCAGGATTCGGATTGTCTGGGCCAGCGACTTTGTTGATTGGAATGGTAAGCGAAACTGAGCGTCCGGATCGTACGAGTGCTGCCGCGGCGCGTATGTGCGATGGGGTTATGTAGTTCAGAGTCCCGCGCTCGTCGTCGGGTCCCCACCGTCCCCAGTTGCTAATCTTCTTGAAGAGTCTATCAAATTCCTCTTTCGACATAGTCTCAGCCGGTTTCATTTTTACCACTCTTGATTTCAGAAAATAATCTAAGACTGCAAATATCTCGAGTTGATCTCTTGTCGCTCCTTCAAGTTCAGAGTTCTACATACTCTCAGTGAGGCTTTGCTTAGCCGCCTCTAGCGTATTCCTAATGTCTTGCTCTGTGTGGCTTCCGCTGATGACGCCGCGTTTTAGGCTCGATGGGATTATGAGATGGCCGCGTTCAACCATTTTGCGTCGGAAGGTTTCGTCGAACTTGCCGTCGTTTCTCAGAAGATCCGCATAGTTCTCGACGGGCGGCTTCATGAAATAGGTGACGAAGACCGATCCGAACCCGGTTGGGTAGGCCGTCAAACCGAGGCTTTGGCATATTTCTTGCATACCCTTCCTCATCTGGTCGCCCATTGCGAAGACATGTTCGTACACTGAGCCGCTCTCTAGTTCTTGGAGGGTGGCGACGCCAGCAGATGTTGAGAGTGGGTGGCCGTTGTATGTGCCCGCGAAGAATACGTCACCTCCAGCAGTCTTGAACCTATTCATTAGATCCTCCCTACCGCAAATCGCAGCCAACGGGTACCCGTTAGCAATGCTCTTTCCGAGGGTTGTCAAGTCAGGCGTAACTCCGCATATCTTCTGGTATCCACCTAAGCTGTGACGAAACCCAGTGATTACTTCGTCGAAGATCAGTACGATGCCATTATCCTCCGTAACCTCGCGGAGTCCCTTCAGAAATTCAATCTTCGGCATTACGCAACCGATGTTGTGCGGTATAGCTTCGAGTATGATTGCCGCAATCTTCTTTTTCCTTTCGCGAATTTTGCGCTTCACTGCGGCCAGGTTGTTGTATGGGAGGGGGTGGGTTTTGTTGACAACCTCCTCAATCATTCCAGCAGATTGCGGATCCCTACGATTTAGCATTGATTTCTTGCTAGCGTAGTTCAATAGGACGGAGTCATGCCAGCCATGGTAACATCCTTGGAACTTGATCAATTCTGTTCTTTTTGTGGTTGCCCGCGCTAACCTGATAGCCGTGTACGTAGCCTCGGAACCCGAGTTACAGAAGAGAACCTTCTTGGAGGAAGGTACGTGCCGGCAAATCATCTCGGCTAGCTTGGCTTCGTCCTCCGTCGTACCCAATCCTACAAGGTCCAGGTTCTGCAGAGTTTCGATGACGCACACATCCACCTTCGGATGGCAGTGGCCGAGAATTTGCGGCCCAAACGCAGCGTGGTAGTCAACATATTCATTTCCGTCAGCATCCCATAACCTAGATCCCTTGGCTCGCGTAAACGCAAACGGTATACCGATCGCTCTGAGAGATGTGTTGACTCCGCCTGGAATGTAGCGTTTCGCATATTCGAAGATCTGCCTCGACTTAGCTAGGTGGGATAAGGCCATCCGACTTACCGCCAACGCTGGCGAGGTCAGAGTATATTTGTATTCCTTACCCTACTAGGCGGTGGGTGTTTCGGGTGGCCCAGTTATTTCGTCATACGGACAACAAAATATTTCCGAATCTGTGATGTCTTTGATTATGAGGCGTTCTGCTGGCTCCGCGATTCAGACCCATAAATGATATGACATAAGTCTTTAATACAAAATTCACGGAAACCCTCGGAAGTATGACGAGTAAACGTGTCTTTCTTAGGGACGCAACCGGCTTAGTTAGGGGTTTTAGCGGTTGGGATGCCTTCGTGCTTGTACTGGGTTTCATCAACATAGGGTCGGGCGTTTACCTCGTATTCTCTTCGACTCTCGCCTTTGCCCCAGCATTCAATCTTGGCCTGAGTTTTCTCATCTGTACTTTGATGAATTTGTGCGTTGTAGTAGTCTATACTCAGATGACGGTTGCCATGCCCCGGTCGGGCGGCGACTATGTCTTCATTAGCCGAACGCTCTCACCCTCCCTAGGTTTCGCGAACAATTTCTTCTTCACCGCGGTCGGAGTCCTGGGGATAGCGTTCAACGCATATTTCGCGGGGACCCTCGCGCTGTCAGGCGCGGCAGCCGCCGCGGGCTACGCAACAAACAACCAGGCCTTGATCTCGTTAGCGGCGCAAGCGAGTACACCAATGTATGGGTTCATTGTCGGATTCATCATTACGGTATTTTCGGCAGCGGTGATTATTCTCGGCCGCGGATGGTTAAAGAGAGTGAACAGCTTCGCGTTTATCGTTGGAATGGTCGCAGTATTTGTTTGGATAGCTGTTTTGGCAACCACGCCCAACTCGAGTTTTGTAAGTTCCTTCAACTCCTTTGCTCACCCTTACACTAACTCAACAGACAGTTACACGCTCCTCGTCACACAGGCCAACAAAGCTGGCTTCTCGATCCCTACCGGGACGATGGCTATGTTTCAATCCACGATTCTATCATTGCCGGTGGTATACTTCACCATGACCGGAGCGAATAGCCTCAATTTTGTCGGAGGAGAAATCAAGAACGTTAGCAAAACCGTCGTGGCGGTCTCTCTGGCCGCCCTCGGCCTGGTCGCCGTAGTAGTGGTTCTTCTTGGTTACTTGCTGTTCAATATGGTGGGCCAGAATTGGTTGGCGGCGGTCAGCTACCTTGCGTTCAACACCTCTTCCTACACGCTGCCGAGCGTCCCGAGTCTTCCGTTTCTCGTAAGCTTGGCAAACACTAGTCCTGTGGTTATCTGGCTGACGTTCTTTGGAGTCATCCTGTGGGGCTACCTGCTGGTCGCGGTTTGGTTCGTGTATGTGACGCGAAACATATTTGCTTGGAGCTTCGATCGCTTAATCCCATCCTCTCTCTCTGATGTCAATCCTAGAACTGCGACGCCAGTCAAAGCCATTTTATTAATAACAGGGCTTTCGTTCATTGTCCTAGCCATCTACTCATTTTCGCCCGCGTTCAGTTACACGAATTTCACCACAGCCTTCAATAGTATCTGGATAATTCCGCCCCTAATTGCTGCCGCATTTCCGTTCCTCCGGAAAGACCAGTTCAACGCGCAGCCCCGCTATGTTAAGGCAAAACTTGGACCGCTACCATTAATGACGCTTTTCGGAATCTTAGGTTCTTTGTCGGTGATCTACATTGACTACGTTGTCGCCACAAACCCAGGCTATGCGGGAATCTCTCCGCAGAACAACACGCTCTCACTGATGGTTATCGTAGTTCTGTATATTGTTGGATTGCTCGTTTACCCGTTGTTAAAGTCGGTGAAAAAGAGAGAGGGCATCGACCTCGCTCTGATCTACAAAGAAATTCCACCCGAATAATTGGCCGACCTGCGAAGATCCTGACTATCTCTTCAGGACGATTGGGCTCAGGATTGAGCGCTAGAAATAGGTCGAAGATGTATCAGCAAGCACTCTACGGAGGTACTTTCGGGTATTTCTTGAGCACATCGAGATCGTGATTGACTATTATGAATCGGCCTTCTCTTCTGAACCTGTCAATAGCGGCTATGCATTCCTCATATCGGAAGAAAATGCCTGTAGGAATCCGTTGCTCTAAGTTATCGTAAACGTAGCAGGCATCCCCCGTCAATATCGCAAGGCCTTGCGCAGTGTCGACATAGACCGCTTGGCTTCCCGCTGTGTGTCCCCCTACGCGAACACACTTAACCCCCTTAGCAACTTCCCGGTCGCCATCGATGATTTCGAGACGGTGTTTGTCACGCTCAACGAGATTAGCGATGTCTCTCTGATCAAAGAGCTGTAAGGATCTAGTGTCGTTCAGGGTTGCAGCGTAGGCGAGTTCCTCTCTTTGTACGTAGATCTTGGCATTAGGAAACAGGTTGTTGTTGCCACAGTGATCAAAATGCAGGTGTGTAAGTATTACGATCCCTACCTTCTGTGGGTCAAGGCCAACATTCGCGAGCTGTCGCTTGTACTCCCATTCGGGTTTAACTTCAATCGCATTGCCCCAGTTCGGCCGGGTCGGGTCTCTGATGAACGTGTCGACGATAATTGGAGTTTCTGCGCCCTTAATGTAGAAAGAATAGAACGCGGTCTTCCTTGTTTTGCCGGGACTTCCCAAGTACGTGAGTGTGCTCTCGTCGTCCACAGTCTCCCCTAGCATCAGGGTGTAAATCTCTAAACCCAAACTGCATCACCAACGGTACGATAGCATGCAGCGTCGAGTCTTGCAGACTATTAACGTTGATACTCTCCGTGGGAGTTGTCGTTAATTCGTACCGCGGCTACTACGATTTCTCCTTACGCAGCACTTCGCGAACCCGCCCCGCAATCCCAGCACCGTCCAACCCGTAATGTTGGTAGAGGTAGTAAGGCGGACCAATAATCGCGTATTCGTCGGGGGGGAATCCAATTCGCACTAGTTGCACGTCTTTCATCCGGGCATCAATAATCATATCAGCAACAGCGCTTGCGACTCCTCCCCTCGTGTTATGCTCCTCCGCAACGAATACAGAACGATGCTGCGCTACGAGGGATAACAGCCGCTCAGTGTCCAGCGGTTGGAGTGTGTGCAAATCGACGACGGTGATGTCGATGCCTTCTTTCGCCAATAATTCTGCGGCTTCTCTTGCAGCAAAGACCATGATGCCGTTCGAGATTAATAATGCGTTTTTTCCGCGGCGAAGGACGTTTAATTTCCCGAATTCCCATTTGTCTCCGCTTCGGTATACGTCTGGCTCACGGCCCCGTCCAAGGCGGAAGTAGATGGGCCCCTCGACATCGACGGTTTGTCGTAGGGCTTGGTCGAGGCTGTAAGCGTCGGCGGGGCAGACGATCTTCATGTTAGCCATGGATCGCATGATTCCGATGTCTTCGGTTGCGTGGTGAGATGTGCCGTAGTAGCCAAGTGAGATACCCGTATGGTGTGCGAGTAATCGAACGGGGAGGTTTGGATATGCCAAGTCGGTTCGGATCTGCTCGCAACACAGGAGGGCTAGGAAGGATGCGAATGTGGCGACATACGGGATAGCGCCGCAAGCCGCAAGCCCCGCAGCGACGCTCACCATGTTCTGCTCCGCGATTCCGAGGTTGAAGAACCGGTTCGGGTGCCTTTGCGCGAACTCTATTGTACGATTGCTATACCCCAAATCCGCGGTCAGAACGGCTATTCGGTCATTCCGATCGGCGAGGTCGGCTAGGACTTTGCCGGCTACAAGCGCGCGGGCTTGAGTGGGGATCATGCCTAGGTTCCAAGACTGTTTCTCCTGCAGCTTCAGGTCACCTGTCATCAACTAACAGCTCCTTATTCGCAGCTTCCACGTCAGTTCCGGTTAGCAGGCCCAAATGCCATACTCGCGATTTTTCCATGAAACTGACTCCTTTCCCTTTGACGGTTCGCGCTATGACGACCTGTGGTTGACTACTGCTTCTGGGTAGGTTGTCGAATGTGCGTACGAGATCGCCCACGGAATGTCCGTCGCACTCGTGCACTTGCCATCCAAACGACCGCCACTTATCCGCCAAAGGTTCTATGTCCATAACCTCATCAGTGAACCCATCGAGACCCATCATGTTGCGGTCTACGATTCCTATCAGATTGTCGACATGATAGTGAGCAGCCGCTTGAGCCGCCTCCCAGATCTGACCCTCGTTCAGTTCCGCATCTCCCATTAGCACAAAGACTCTGGCAGGCGATTGAGTCTGCCTCAACCAGAACGCCATGCCCAAACCAATCGATAACCCGTGCCCCAATGAACCTGAACTAAAATCAGCGCCTGGGACTTTTCGCATATCCGGATGGTCGCCCAAAGGCGATCCGAGGTTAGCGTAAGTGTCAAGCCATTTCTTTGGAAAGAAACCCAAATCGGCGAGAATCGGGTACACTCCCACGGCGATGTGCCCTTTTGAAAGAATTAGGCGGTCGCGGTCGGGCCATTTAGGATCTGAGGAGAGACGCATGGTATGGTAGTACAAAGTCGAAAGGATCTCTGCCGCTGAGAAGACAGACGTATAATGCCCACTCTTCGCGATCTGAATTAGACGTATCGTCTCCGTGCGGACAAACCTAGCGCAGTTCTCGTAGGTGCTGAAGATCCGATGTCTCCAAAGCGACTCGTCTCGCGTTACGAGCAGGTTCTCTTAAGGTTTCTACTCCGCGCGCATGATATCCGACTGAAAATTCGGCTTCGTCGTTGCCCTTCATAGTCACGGCTGAGAAGCCTCTATGACCGCCGTGGCGACCGTTCTTCCCTTGAGCTCTCTCTAGAAGTTCACTTTCTCCGCCAAAGTGCCCGCGAATCTTGATTGTTTGGATTTAACTTCTTCCTGCCACACCATAACACTTTATGGCTCCTTGAGTTTCGCAGTTTCCTTGGCTTACGGTTGATACTACTTGACGCCGGGAAAGTATTTTCTTGGATATGACCTAGGGACAAGTGGCGTTAAGGCCGTTGCGGTAGATTCGAAAGGTCATCCTCTCGCTTCGGATTTTCAACGCTACCCGTCTTACTCGCCCGTTGCAGGCGCACATGAACAGAATCCGAGGGATTGGTGGAGGGCGCTTGTAAGGGCAACTAGACGGACGTTGCGGAAAGGACGGCTTCACTCAAACCGGGTTGGAGGTATCAGTTGCGGAGTTCAAGGATTAGGGTTCATACCCGTCGACGCCAACGTCCGACCACTTGCCCCCTGCATGACTTGGCTCGATTCCAGAGCCACTAAAGAGGCGGACATCATGTGCGAAGAAACCGGTCGTGATCTCTCGGCTAAGGATGTTCCCGTGAAATGCTTGTGGTTGAAGAGACATGAGCCGCGGGTTTTCCGTGAGGCCTTCAAATTCATTGACTGTGGCGGCTATCTACTAGCGAAGCTGACTGGAAATTTCGTTTTGCCAATAGAAAATGCGCTATGGTTTGGCTATGGGGAGAAGAAGGAATGGAGGTTCGAACGCTACGGTCTAACAGCAGACAGGGTCGCGACACCAATACCCGCAATAGGCATTGCTGGTATAACGACGGAGACCGCGGGTAGAGAGCTAGGCCTCACTGAAGGTGTTCCGGTAGTCGCGGGTGGAAGTGACGTGGCGACCGCAGTCATGGGGTCTGGAGCACTAAGGTCGGGAAGCGCCCACGTCTATCTAGGGTCCTCTTCGTGGTTTTGCGTAACGTCATCGAAGAAGACTCGATTCGCAGCGGGAAAGATACCTTCCGGCGGCCTATTTGCAATCAACCCTATGGGAAGATGGTTTTTGGCGGGTGAGTCAGAGAGTGCCTGCGCGTGTTTAGACTGGTTATCACAGCAACTCTACCCCGCGCGCATGAGTGAACGTCAGAGATACGCTCAGTTAGACCGCCTCGCTGCGCAAGCACCACCCGGATCCGGGAATCTAATCTTCACGCCTTGGATGAAAGGTGAGAAGGCTCCGATAAGGGACGATTCCGCACGAGGGGCGTTCATGGGCCTGACACTCAATCATGGGAGGGAGCACTTAGTACGGGCTGTTATGGAAGGCGTGGCGTTCAACATTGGATGGGTACGTGACCAAATGAAGAATCAACACGTACCCATCACACGAAGACCACTTCGCACGATAGGAGGGGGCTTCAATAGTAGGCTATGGACGCAGATACTCGCAGACGTCCTGGCCCAAGAGATAGAAGTGGTAAAATGGCCACAGTATGCCGGCGCGATCGGCGCCGCCTTGATCGCCGCACTTGGGACGGGGTTCTACACTAACCTCGACAATCTAGATAGACTCCTTCCAATCTCATTCAGGAGGCGGCCACGAAAACAGTTTTCTAGAATCTATGGACAGTTGCTGAGGAACTTTAAGGAATCATATCCAAAGGAATTAGCCAAAATATACCATGAATGGGATTCGAATCGAGATTCTGCGACCTGACGAGAATAGCGCGAGACACTTATGGGGAAGCATCCCATGCTGGTGCCTAGGTCCGTAGCTTGAACTTTGATAAATCAAATGAACTGCTTGAGGTTGCGAAGAAAGTAACTCCTCACGGAACTCACAGTTGGGCGCGCATAGCGCCGATAGCTGGCAGGTTCGAGGGCCGGGTAGAGATGCCTGCAATGAATTATCCCAAATTCATCCGTCGCGGCGCAGGGTCTCACTTGCATGATGTGGATGGTAATGATTTCGTAGACTATTACATGGCATTAGGCCCGGTAATTCTAGGGCATGCTTACCCCAAGGTGAATGATGCAGTCAAGAAGAAAATGGACGATGGGATCATATTCGGGCTGAACCATGAAGCCGAGATCGAGCTTTCAAAACTATTCACCAAACACGTACCCTGTGCAGAGATGGTGAACCTTGTTGTGTCGGGTTCAGATGCCACGGCTGCTGCATTAAGAATCGCGCGAGCCTACACGGGCAAGCAAAAGGTCGTAAAATTCAACGGCCATTACCATTCTTGGCACGATTGGAACAGATTCGATTCCTTCCTGCCCTCGCAGCTTGGATCAAGCGGAATCGCGGAAAGCGCGGGACAAGAGATCCTAGCGTTACCATGGAATGAGCCGACTGCCGTTGAGAAATTATTGAAGAGGCGAAGCAATGAGATTGCTGCCGTCATTTGCGAGACGCTTCTTGGAAACTTCGGATGCATCGCACCAAACCCAGGCTTCCTTTCACTTCTCAGAAAGCTGACCGAATCCGAGAATATTATGCTGATATTTGATGAAGTTGTGACGGGGTTCCGGGTTGGTATTGGAGGCGGGCAGAAGCTGTATGGAATCACACCGGACCTAGCGACGTTTGCAAAGGCAATGGCGAACGGATTTCCCATTGCCGCCGTGGCAGGTAAGGAGGAATTCATGCGTGTGAAGAGCTACGTCGGGGGAACCTACAATTCGCACCCGATCAGCACTGCCGCCGCGATTGCGACAATAAAAGAACTCGAGAATGGGGCACACTACTCCTCCATGGCCAATCTCGGAGAGCGCTTGATGGCGGGAATTCGAGACGCGGCTAAGGAAGCACATGTTGAATGTGTAGTACAGGGTGTCCCAACGCTATTCTCCATAATCTTCGGAAGTAACGAGCCTCTCAGTACGCCAGAACAAATCAACGACATCCATCTCGACCCTCACATGAAGAGGTGCGCCGTGTTCTACCAGGGCATGATTAACCGAGGCGTCTTCAACTCTTCGCCAGGACGACACACGCGTTGGTGCCTCTCCGTGTCCCACACTAGAGACGATATCGATAAGACGATCAACGCCGCGGCAGAATCGATGAAAGACGCTGCCAGAATATGAGTGCCGAATGGGACGAGCTTTGTTAGTTTTGGGCACGCAAAGTCCAGTGAAATATTTCTTCCGAAGTGCTAAATCTGTCTCGCGGAGAGGTACCTACGTTTCTGCGCCTCAATGATGTCCGCTGGGACTGAGGTAACTTCACCAATGCTTTTTGCAAGGAGATAGACTTTTGCAAGCTTTTCAACAAGAATGGCGTTTCTCAGCGCCTCCTCTAGGCTCTTACCGCAACAGATAGTGCCGTGGTTGGACAACAATGTACCGTCTCTTTCGAGGAGAGCAGAAGCAGCATTGGCTCCGATCTCGGCACTCCCAGCCACAGCGTAGGGCGTCATTCCAACGTCCCCACCTAAGTAAACAGTCTGCTCATCCATTAAGGGCGGTATCCTTGAACCATTAAGACACGACAATGCAGACGCGTAGGGTGAGTGCGTATGAAGTATTCCTCCAGCATCGGTTCGCGCTTTGAAAACCGCGATATGCATCTTAGTTTCTGTTGATGGTTTCCTTTTTCCAAGGATGATCTTTTCGTCAAACCCTACAACGAGGATATCGTTTACGGTCATCAACTCGTAAGGGAGTCGAGATGGGGTAATAGCGATCTTATCCTCTCCCGGGACCCGCGCACTTACATTGCCTTCCTTCGCGACGACCAGCCCGGCTTTCACCATTTTCAATGCGGTCTCCAAGACATGTTTCCTTATGTTTCTTATTGCGGTGTCTTTGGTTCGGCTCAAATTTCTTCTGCCTTCTAACACGATCGACGCGTGTTGTTTGCGAAGAAGGTATAGAACGTATCGACTCTTTTTCTCGGGTGCAAATGCAGATTCGATCCCGCAAATAGTTCATGATTTCTGCAGTTTCGAGGATGCATATCAATGAGCGTTGGATGTCTGTTGTAAAGACTTCACCATTCTCTAACCTTTGTGTGGAACGCTTCGCGCAGGCTGAGTCTTCTCTCAGAGCCGGAGGACAAAACTCCTGGGCCGGTCGAATGAACATGGGACGAGCATGAGGTTCGACGCGGGAAATAGGGGAAACTACAGGTCGTTCATGGACCTGTTTGAACGCTATTCGGAAAGCTGGTAAGCGTTTACTCGGGTGGGAGCTCCCTATGGATCCGGTCTATCGGTATTCCTCGTCTCTTTTGGACAAAGTACGATAGCCAATAGTAGACGAAACCGGCGAGGAAGAACAGTCCCGTCATTGTTACGTACGCTGGGTTGAACGGGCCGGTTATTGCTGGCGACAGGGTCGCGTACGCGACGGCAATTCCGTCAATCACTGAGAGGACTCCCATGATTACAATCAACGGTACTCCCGCAACCTTCCTCCTAACGAGTGGAGGTGATGACTCGAATAGACCCTTCCACCGCCCGTATGGGAAGACTATGGCTCCGACGCCGAGGATGGCTAGAATCGCGAACTGCCCGGTTACGTTGTAGGTAAGGTAAGCGGACGCTGGCGTGTAAATTGTGAGGTACACGAAAAGGATCTCCAAGACGCTCATCAGAATCAATGCATAGTGCGGAGTGTGAAATCTTTCGCTCACGTCAGCGAACTTTGTTGGGATAACGGCGTCAAAGCTCCAGGCAAAGATCATTCGGCTCGAGGCGAAAGTCAATGCAATGATGACACCAAACAGTGTCGTTATGATTCCGATCCCAAGAAGAATTTCCAGGGCGGGACTGAGGGTACCGTAGCCCGCTAGGGCGGTGAGTATTGGTAGAGGAGCCGGAATTGTGTAGGCCGGGTTTGCGGTGACACCTAAGTAGCCGATCGATGCAAGAAAATCATGCCCCATCGTCGTGTAAGTTACCCCGATTGCCAAGAACAGGAAAAAGATGTAGAAGAGCAATGAACCAACGATACCTATCATCTGGGATTTCTGGGGATTCCGGACTTCGCCACCGGTGTAGCTGCTGGCCACGTAACCTAGTACAGCTAGATTCATGTATACTACCGCTCCGACCGTGTCGCTCCAGTTGAACGCGAGGTTGGCGCCCGCCGATTGGGCGGTAGAGATCACTTTGTCGTAGGGCAGGGTTGAGACAGAGTTGAAGTTGGATACGAACGAAGAGTTTGAGGTAACGGCCATCGCCACGATGTAAGCTATGATTCCGATGTAGGTGATTATGAACAGTGCGTTCTTGACTAGGAATGTGGTGCGGGTTCCGAGGAAGACGAAGAGGTTGAGTCCGATAACGAATAGGACGCCTATGATTAGTTGATTCAGCGGGACATTGAAAATTCCGGCCATGGATGAGTAACTTGGATTCGCATAAAGCACTCCTAGAACGCCGAGCATAGGGCCAAAGCCGAAGGTGCTAATGTAAACCGCAAAAGAGCCCGCCGCGGACAGGAAGATTAAGCTGACAACGAAATTCGACATGAACCCGAGGGACGGGTGCAATGTCCTGCCGATGTAGACGTAATCCCCTCCGGAACCGCGGGAAGACGCTTGCGAACTGAACGTAAATTAGCCCCATAATCAAGCTCGAAGGGAGGGCGAGCAGGGTTGATATGTATAGGTTGGCGCCCGGAAAAATCGCCTGTCCAACAACGATCCACAACAGCACGAGGGCGGGTGCGATAACGAACAAACTTAGAACGAAAGCCCGGAAACCAGATATTTCACGTACTAGGCCAGTAGCGTCTCTAACGAAAATCTTGGATTTGGACAAACCGAACCTGCAACAGGCTGCATTCGATTTGTATTTATGCCTTTGCGGACATCAATGCAGTTGAAGACGCGTGAAAAAGTTAGGCGTCATCGTAGCACCCTTGGCCCGGTGTGGTTTCTGCGAGGAGCAATCAATTCTTCGTCCTCGGTCCCGCGTTATCTTTTATCAGTTGCAATATCATCTATTGTTATTTGAACATCGAATATGCGCTCGTCGTTGGGTCATAAATCCTAAATCCATGGGTTGGAAAATTCGCAGTCGAATGGGAACCAAACAGAAATGGTACACTGAAGTGGAAGAAGACCGAAGTCATCAAGATCGAATGAATCATATCCTTTTCTAATTGTGCTAGTTGCTAACTCTCGGGCAACATCTAGATGTTGATTTGTGGACAATGGGTCAGATGATGAGCTTTTTGCTGTCTCGGACCGTAAACCTCTTTTGGGAAGCATACACGCTTGCAGGTTTAGGGCCCTCGCAAACTTGACCGAAAAGCCAGCTCCTGCCACTTCAATGAAGAGTAAGGTTTCGACTGGGTACGCTACCTTAGACAAGGCTCTTCAGGGCGGATTCCTCGCGGGTTCGATGATTGTGTTGAATGCTCCCGCAAGCGATGAGGTGCCGATACTTCTCAAACGGTTTCTGCGAGTTGAATCGGATGAGAGTCTGCTGATCTGTCGGACGTCTTCATCCGCCGAAATCGTGACGCATGATTCAACTCAGGGCGTCAAGGTTCTTGTTTGCAGCGACAAACCTGTTCCACCCTCAAAGAACGTGATTCCGGGTAAGGGAATTGATAGTCTCACAGACCTGAACCTTCAGATGAACGACGCCTTAATCTCGATTCAACCGAAACGTATTGTACTCGACATCCTGTCCGACGTTCTGCTTCGCCACAAGGGCCTCCAAACACGAAAATGGCTAACAGAACTACTAGAACGATTGAGATCAAAGTCAATCACGACCCTCGCTGTTTTGAATCCATACATGCATTCCGGCGAAGATGTCCAGGCCGTTGTTGGTCTCTTTGATGGTAATCTGGAGATCGTCGAGGGGGAGGGACAGAAGTCACTTCGAGTAAAATGGATGCATGGTGTCGAGGTTGTGGAGAAAGAGCTGTCACTGGTCGATTTGACCGCTCAGACACGAGTATCTGAAACATCTGGTACGGTCGCAGCCGCTCCGTCCAAGGAACCCCGTTGGGCAACGTCCTTCGTGAGTCGAAAAGAGGAACTCTCCAGGCTCAAGGCATCGTTTGACAGTGCACTTGGTGGTCGAGGGTCGGTGGTTGCGATGCAGGGTGAGGCGGGTGTAGGCAAGACACGCCTCATGCACGAGCTGGCAACCTACGCGAGATCCAAGATCTCATTGGTCTTGTCCGGTACCGCATCCGAGGAGGGAGTAGCCTACGCTCCTTGGATCGAAATTGCAAGGCAATATGTGGCACAAGCCGCTGGAGAAGTTTTGCAAAGAATGCTGGGTCCCAACGCTTCTGAGCTTGTGAAGTTGGTTCCGGACCTCGCTGTGAAGGTTGGAACTATTCCGCCACCCAAGTCCCTCGGAGAGCAACAGGATAAGCTGCGCTTCTTCGAGGCTGTCACACAGTTCTTCATTTCCATTTGTAAGGAATCTCCGCTCCTCTTGCTGTTTGATGATATGCAATTCGCCGATCAGCCATCATTGGATTTGCTCGAATATTTGGTCAGGAGCAGTACCGACTCACGCGTCTTGATGGTTTGCTCTCTGCCTCCGGAACGTGATATTGAAGCTGACAGCCCACTTGAACAGACCATGATGAAATTCAACAAGCAACGGCTTCTGGAGACCATTTCAGTAAAAGGTCTGGACCTAGAGGGTACAACAAAGCTGATCAAAGGCATTTTCGGCGAACAAACACTCTCTGGCGAGTTCGCGGAGCTTCTCTTTGAGAGAACAGGCGGGAACCCATTCTTTGTTGAGGAGGTTCTCCGATCACTCGTAGAGGATGGAACAATCTATCGTACGGACAAGGGATGGGAACGAAAACCAATCCAAGACCTGACCATTCCAAGAAGTGTAAAGACGGCGCTTAGGGCTCGGCTTACGAAACTCGACCCCGAAACTCTCTCAATCCTCCAGTGGGCGGCGGTCATTGGGTCCGAGTTTGATTTCGAGATTCTAAAGGAAGCCTTGCAACTCACTGAAGACACACTGCTCGAGAAGCTTGAAGCCACTATAAATCAGGGGCTGGTCGTTGAGCTCCAGATGGAGCATGGCAGACTAAGGTTCGCAGACCCACGGGTTCGGGAGCTGTTACTCGAAGACCTGATCCTGCTGAAGCGTCGGAGGTATCATCTGAAGATTGCGGAGTCTATGGAGAAGCATTACTCGAAGACCCTTGAATCCCACGCTGAAGCGTTAGCGAGTCATTACTCTGAGGGCGGCGACAAGGAGCGGACGGTCAAGTATTCAATCATGGCGGGAGATAGGAACAGGTCTGTTCATGCATATGATGCTGCCATCCACGACTTCAAACTCGCATCTGATCTAATGGATCTTGAAGGGGAAAATAACGAGATTAAGGCGGGCGCCCTCGAGAAGCTAGCGGAATGCTACTTTTACGCTGGTAGGCTTCAAGAAAGCGCGCGCGATTATGAGCTAGCCCGCTCAATCTTCAGCCGACTGAACAACCTCACGGCATGTGCACGAATTTCTGTCAGACTATCAGACGCGATCGGCCGCGGAGGGTTCAGTACTATCGAATCGACAGCGTACCATGAAGCGATCTCGGTGCTTGAACGAGGTCTCAAAAATGTTGAATCCGATCAGGAAAGCTTTGAGGCCGCAGCGATCTATTCAAGATTAGCTTGGTTCCATGGTCTATGCGAGGAGCGTAGCGAAGTCGCTAATTGGTCGGAACGTGGTCTAAAGGCGGGAGAGAAAAGCGGGAACTTCGAAGCCATCTCAATGGCAATTGGCAATAAGGGTGCGCTCCTAACTGACACAGGCAAAATCGACGAAGGCCTTACGCTCTGGGAAAAGGCTCTCGAGTTATCGCTGCAACACGAACAATACATTCAAGCCTTCCGTGCTTCCCTTAACTTGAGTGTATACTGGTATCCCAGAGACCTCACGAAAGCCCGCGAATTCATGCTGAAACGATTCGAGTTAGCAGCCAGATTGAACGACATTATGATGCAAGCTACCTCACTGGGATGGTTGTCGTATGTGGACATGCTAAGAGGAGACTGGGGGAAGGCGCGTAATGAAGCCGACAAGGCCTTCGAAGTCTTCGACCGGCTCGGAGCGGCTCCCTCAGAATACTACAAACTCCGAAGGGAAAAGCTTCGACATCTGTTGGAAGGAAAGTCTGAGGAATTCGAAAGGTATCTTCGATCCTTGATCAAGCGAGATTCAACATTGGCCTCTCTTGTTGAAGTTAATCTGGAGTTGGGCCAACTCCGAATGGCACAGGGAAGGGACGATGAGGCTAAGCCTTATTTCGAATCAAATGTTGAGGCCTTCAAAGATGCCGAATTCAGCACTCAGCCATTAAATCACATCGAAACGTTGCTCTACTTAACCCAAGTTTATGCTAGGCAAGGAGAAATCGAGAAGGCACGGAACAGTTCTCAGTGGGCGAAACGACTTGCGGCGCAACTGAATGGCCAAGCAGGCATGGCAATGGCTATGCAGGCTGAAGCAAACCTCCTACTTGCTACTGGCGATCTCAAAGGAGCGGAGGAAGCTTATCTCGGATGCCTAGCTTTGTGGGATAAGGCGGGTTGGCCGTACTACAAGGCCAAGGCCCTCGCAGCATACGCTGAATTTCTAGGAACGACGAAGGTTGAAGAATCGAAGAAGCGACTCGGGGAGGCATCGGAACTCTTCAGGAAACTCGGTGCAAAACGCGACCTGATGATAACAGAAGCTAAACTTTGACAAAATAATAACAAAACTTTTCCAAGACAATGACGATTTTAAACATGTGGGGCGCAAGTTTTTTATATATATTAAGCAATTTATGCAGGTAGGTGAAAGAAATGCGGGGCAAAACGTTGGGCCTAGTGTTAGCCGTGATCATCGTGGTGGGTCTGATACAAGCCAGTGCAGTGTTCGCATGCCTTGTACAGGTAGGCCCCATATGCGTTCTTGCTAAACCTGGCGTCGGAGAGGGCGTGAACTTCGGTATCTCACCCAATCCAAGGTGCGGCGGGAGCATTGGTCCGGGTAATGTGGGTCCAGGTACTAGGTGACCAATAAGCGCGCTCTAGGTAGGGGAGCCTCTATGTTTTCTCCCCTAACTAGAGATGCGTTCTCTTTTTCTCATGCGGGTGGGAAGGGAGGAGCTATAGATGGATAAATTCGAGCTAAATCTGCTTTCGTACTTGGGAGAGAATCCGCTTCAATCAAACATTGCCATTGCGGGTCGGCTGGGAGTCTCGTGCGGGAATGTGGCGAAAACCATTGAACGGTTAAAGTCAGAAAAAAATCTCTTGGGAGTTTCAGCCCAGGTAAATTACGGTAGAGTAGGTTTAGAATCAGTAGCCTGCATACTTCGCTGTCAGCCCGATTCATGGCCGCTCCTTGAAGCGCTTTGCCTCGAGCATCCGTACACGCAGTATCGTATTCGCTGTTCAGGCTCAGAGAGCGCTCTCTTTGTGAGGTTCGCAATTCCACCCGGAACCACTGCCCTGCTACTAGAATTGTTTGAAAATCTAGTAGGCTTAGGAAAAATAGAGAGCTACGATCTCCACTTCCCAATTGCCGATATAGCTATGCCTGAAACGGACTACTCTCGTTACACTCCTGGAAAAGGCTGGACGTTTGATTGGAAAACTTGGGAGCGGAATTGGTCCTCAGCCCCTCCTCCCCCGGCCGCCCCTTTGCCATCAATCCTTGATCGACTTGATATAATCGACTTGAGAATTCTAAGTGAAGTTTCTATCGACATATTACGAGCTCAACGCGACATAGCCAGACACGTAGGAGTTTCGGAATCCACCTTGAGCCGTAGATTGGATTTCTTACAGTCGGAAAAGGTGATCCTAGGCTACAGGGTGCTAGCGGGCGCATTCCTAACGGGGCTAGCGACGATCGCACTATTTCGTTGCAAATGCAATTTCAGTGTCGTGAAACAAGTCTCCGCTGCCGTATCGGAGCTGCCTTTCCAGTCCACACTGTGGCCGGAACAAGACGGCTTCGTACTATATGCAACGCTATCATCACTCGATATCCCACTCGTGTACGGTATCTTGAAGCTGCATTGTTCTCTGGTAGAAATGTTCTGGTGCGATTACTTATCCAGCTTCCGCTGGGGCATTGATCCCGATCCGTTCCAAAATGGACGGTGGAGGACCGATCGTGAATACATGGTTTCCAACGTACTTCGCGGAGTCGCTCCACTTCTAGAAAAGAAGGTAACTTGAGACATGTTTCCAGGTTCAGATCAGCTCACCAAAGGGAATGTTTCCGAGGGCGTGTGGCTGTTGACTGGCCCACCAACCGCGGGCAAGACTAGCTACATCCTAAGGTTTCTACACGACTACTTGGAAGAGCAGAAAAGATGCCTTTACGTTGTGACCGATCAGCCCCCATCACATCATCTCCAACTTCTCTCAAAACGCTCGAAGTTCAGTAATGTAGAAAACATTCTCCGGATCGTCGACAGCTATTCGTGGCGCTTCGGTGAGAAAGATCCAGCTGCTACTTGGTCGGCTAACGGGCTCAGCTTAGGCGAGGTGAGCATAGTAATCGACAAAGCTCGACTCGAGATGAGAAGCTACGCGTTTGCACTTGATTCCATCACAACCTTAAGTCTAGAAGCTGGCCCTGCCGCTACCTACAAGTTTCTCCAGGTCCTGACCGCACGTCTACGCAAAGACCACGTACCAAGCATATTGACCTTGGAAGAGGGCGTCCACCCACCAAATTTCGTGAGCATGCTCAAACCCCTCTTCGACGGCATCTTCGAAATGAAATGCACCGAACGCAACGGCAAGATGAACCGCCAGTTCCGAATCGCTTCACTAAACGCTGAGCATTACACGTCAAAATGGACAAACGTAGAGGGCAGATTAGCCGACAATGTTTTTCGCTGTCAGCCAAATTGCAATACCCACACCAACATGGATCCCACGGAAACCCGCCCAGCAATCGGTAAAGAATTGTTAGCGACTGTCGCCGTCATATCCGATCGGTCTCACAAATCGCAATCTAAGCCAGGTGGTTCAGTCGGATGTACGCTAACGCAGGCCGAGAAGGAATTGCCCCACGGCTAAACTCTCAGGTAACAACGATCCAGTTAGAATGCGGTTTGTGAGCGGATTTGCTCTCAGGCCCCCAGTTTTCAGGATTTGAACGGCTGTTGTCAGGTAAACCAAGTTAGCGATCCAAGCCTCCGCGGCGACCACGACTAGGCTTGTTGCTTTGAGTCACTTCCGTTCTTTTGCGCCGACTTTAGGATTAATGAGGGTCGTCCGTATCGACTGATCTCCCCTCTGTAGAGGTCGTCAGTCTTGGTTGGAGTAGTGCCTGTAGGATCTGTGTCCCGCCCTCTTTGATAGACGCCAATTCGGTTTCCTGATTAACCGCCTGCTACGGCGGGAAGAATCAGAACTTCATCGCCATCCTTCAACTCTGTTTCGACGTAGTTTAGATGACGTATGTCAGTGTTGTTGACGTAGACACTCACGAAAGGTTGAGGTCCACCTTTCGAATCGATAACCTTGCGTTTGAATGAGTCGCCGAAATCGTCACAGAGCCTGCCGAGAAGTTCGCGAACATTTGACGCTTCAACTTTTGTCTCGGTCTGCCGTTTCGCGGCTTCGACCGCTGCCCCGTACAGTTTAACGGTTATTTGTCCGAAGATGATTCACCCATTTTCTACAATCGCGTTCAATGATTGAAGCGTTGGGTCGAGGGTATGCCAACGCTGGTTGTAGGTTGGAACAGCCTCGACGGACTTCAGCCCGTTACCCGTTACGCAGCAGACGACGCTTTCATCGGTATCGATACGTCCCTCGTCGACAAGTTTGTTGAGTAATGCAATGGTTACCGCGCCGGCGGGTTCAGCGAATATTCCTTCTTTGGATGCGAGAAGGGTTATGGCTTTTTGAATATCGGAATCCGTCACTTGGCCTATCGTGCCACTAGTTCTCTTGGCAACCTCGATGGCGTAAGCTCCATCCCCCGGATCACCGATCGCTATGCTCTTTGCTATTGTGTCGGGTTTTGGTACCGGCCGTATTTTTTCGGTGTTATTTTCGAAAGCTGTGGCGACAGGAGCGCATCCCGATGCTTGAGCGCCGTGAATGGACGGAGTTCGATTCCCGATTAGGCCAATCTTGTGAAATTCATCAAACCCTTTCCAGATTGCTCGCATCAGGGCGCCGCTTCCAACGGCTACAATCATATGATCCGGAGCCTGCCAACCTAACTGTTCACAAACCTCGAAAGCAAGAGTCTTGGAACCCTCGACATAGTAGGGACGCATGGTTATGTTGGCAATCGTCCAACCATACTCCTCTGAAGCCAAGTACGCGAGACGGTTGGCGTCATCGTAGGTCCCCCTGACGCTCAATATATGAGGGCCGTAAGCGTTGATCTGCGCGATCTTGCCTGCCTCTATCCCCTCAGGGATGAATATGTAGCAGGGTAGGTTTGCTTTAGCTGCATGAGCGGACATTGCGGCTGCGAGGTTTCCAGTCGAGACTGCACCAACAACCCCGAGCTGAAATTCGATCGCTTTGGAGATAGCCACAGAAGCAGGTCTGTCCTTGAAAGAATTAGTCGGGTTCAAACCATCATTCTTCACGTACAGCTCCTGTAATCCAAGAACTCGCTCAAGATTTCTGCACCGATGAAGCGGAGTAAATCCAGCGTTCAAATCAACAATGTTCTTCGAATCTTGAACAGGGAGCAGCTCCTTGTATCTCCAGAGTGTTCTCGCCCGTGATTCAAACGAAGAGTGAGTAAGCTCTATTGAATCAAGGTCGTAAGTGACGTCAAGTGGCGCAAAACATTGTGGACATGAGATGGTTCTTTGCGGCGGGCTTTCAGCATCACAGCGACGACAGACGAGTGATTGTACAACTCCCAAATTTCAACAACAACCCGAATTTGATTCGCCGCATGCGAGAGCGGTATTAATAGATGGTTGAACTCGATATTCCTATAGGAATTTCAGCCATCGGAATTCATTCCTAAAGGAATACGCAGAAAACGGTAAGAAACTTTGTACCGGCCGACAAGCATGTGAGCGAATCGACTCGGAGAATTGATGAGGCGCCGGCCCGCGGTGGTCCGGAAAGCTCTGTTTCATCCTACTACAGACATAGTAAGTTTAAATAGTTTAAAACATCATCGCCTAGCTAGGTCAGATGTTATGAAAGTCTCTCCCGTTAAGATCGTGATTCTAATAGTTGCACTGTACAACGCTTATGCGCACACGACCTTGGCCGGATTCTCCGACCCCATCGGACTCTACTTCTCGGTTACCACAGTACTCTTTGCAGCGGGCGCCGTCGCGGTGCTGACATCAGGTAAGCTGTTCAAACCTGCTGCCATTGGCCTTTTCGTCTTGTCACTCATCGACAACATATTGATCTTGATAACCGCCACAATTCCCACACCTCTGTCAGGCGGTCAAGTATTTGGGTTCTCCACAGATTTGTTCCCACCTGGAAGCGTTGAGGTCTTCATCGCCCAGGTTGTCATAATGGCTCTGACAGCCTACGTACTGTTGCAAAAACCAAAGGCAGCGTAGCCTCGATCAATTTCGGAATCCGCCGATTTCAATCATTACCGCGACTGCGATAGCCGGTCGAATGTTTCTAGTCACTGTACCGATAGGCTAAAGCTAAGTCGTGCTGGATTACGAATCCAGCCTTTTCAGTGATGGTCGATTGAAGAAGCTCATCAATGATCCCTTTAACGTGACGGTGGAAAGCATCGAAGGTTTCACCTGCGCATACAACCGGTTGGTCAAGCTCGTCAATCCACACGTCGTCGCGCGGCAAGGTGCACCCGTTTCCGGTAAAGTTGGTGTGGTCGTAGGCGGTGGCAGCGGGCATGAACCACTTTTCCTTGGCTGGGTAGGGTACGGGATGGCTGATGCGGCGGTGCTTGGCGACGTTTTCTCAGCCCCATCCCCGCCAATGATTCTCGATGCGACCAAGGCGGTAGACGGTGGGGAGGGTATCTTGTATGTTTATGGAAACTATTCGGGGGACAACATGAACTTCGATATCGCTGCGGAAAATGCGAAAGAGGACGGAATTGAGACAGCTACGGTTCGCGTCTGGGACGATGTAGCCTCGGCGTCCCCCGATTCGGTTCAGGAGAGGCGTGGGTTAGCTGGTGATCTGTTCGTAATCAAAGTGGCAGGAGCGAAAGCCGAGGAGGGAGCAAGCCTTTCGGAAGTGAGGAGAGTGGCAGAGGGCGCTAGAGATAACTCACGCACTTTCGCTGTCGGCCTGTCACCCGCCACAGTCCCCACGAGCGGACAACCGACCTTCACGATCGGGCCGGAGGAGATGTATTTTGGAATCGGAGCGCACGGAGAGAAAGGAACCAGAAAGACGGGGCTGCTTCCAGCGGACGATACCGCCCAAGCTCTCGTGAATGAAGTAGTCAAGGATTTGCCTTTCAAGGAAGGCGATGAAGTGAACGTTATCGTCAATGGCTACGGTTCCACAACGCTAATGGAACTCTTCATCATAAACCGAAAAACCCATCAGCTCTTGAAAGAATTAGGGATCTCAATTCATCGAACTGAAGTCGGCAATTTCCTAACATCTCAAGAAATGGCAGGATGCTCGGTGACATTGATGCGTCTCGACCCAGAGTTGAAGAAGTGTTTCGATGCACCCGCTGGTCACGCCAGCGTATCGCTGGTGCGGAACGGTCCCGAAGTCCTAACGGGCGTTGCCTGTTGGAAGAGTCCCTCTCCTACGCACAGTTCAGAGATTTCCTTCTGAATTTTGCACGCCGTGTTCTTGGATCAAAAGATGAATTGAACAAAATGGACGCGGCATGCGGAGACGGGGACTTTGGGACAACCATGCACGTAGCCTTCGAGAAAGTCATGAAAGTTCTCGAATCTCCAGGGAGCAATAATGCAGGCCTTCTCTTATCAGAGGCTGGGCGGGCGATACTCTCCTCGGCTGGCGGAGCTGCGGGTCCGATATTCGGTACGTTATTCGCGTCGGCAGGAGATGTTGCCAAATCGAGAAGCGAGCTAAGGGTATCGGACTTGGCGGCGATGTTTGAGGCGTCCATGGGAAAAGTGGAGGCCCGTGGAGGTGCACATGCAGGCGAGAAGACACTTATCGACGTGCTCGATCCGGCAGTGGCATCGCTCAAGAATTCGGCCTCGAAAAATACGCCTCTTCTGTTGGCTTTGGAAGATGCGGCGAATGCTGCTGAAGCTGGCTATGAATTGACCAAGAGCTTTGTGGCAAAGCGGGGAAAGGCGCGGTATCTTGGAGAGCAGACTCTCGGAAAGCCAGATCCAGGAGCCTACGTTACGATGCTCATGTTCGATTGCCTCCGTAACGAGGCCGGCCGACGCATCGAGTAAACCACTTTTCTGTTATTTTGGGCGATAAGTGTTTCTCACGTGAATGCTTGCAATAGGAACAAAAACGCGAATCCCACGCCAATCGTCAACACAACGTTTTTCGTGCGCCAGGCCACGATCACGGCAACTATCCCCGCAATGAGACGGGCCTCCATGTGAATAGAAAGGGGAGCTATCATCGTGTTTCGAAGGAGGTCCGGAAGGATCAATGCGGCAAAGACGGCCGGCGGGACGAAGTCTAGGCCACGCCTTACTGAGGCTGGGAGTTTGATGTGTCCAAGGAATACGATGAACGATAGTCTCAAAGCGAATGTGATCACGCCCATCGCGACAATTGTTAGCCAGACAGTTTCCGGATTTAGCAAAGCGATGTCATCTCTTGATTCGATCGATCGCTACCCCTATGACAACGGCTATGATGACAGCGAGTATGAGGTTCAATCGAAGTGGGAGGTTAATCGTAAGTACCGCGATCATTCCTGCGGTCAACGACACCCCCACACTGAGCCTATCTTTCAGCATTGGAACGAGGAGAGCGATGAAAGTCAAAGTTATAGCGAAATCGAGTGGCCAACTTGTCGGGATCACCTCACCTAGAAAAATTCCTGCGGCCGTGCTCGCCTGCCAGGCAGTCCACAACGTTAGTCCTGCTCCGAGGAAAAACCAGTGTCCGTTCCGTGAAGTCCCAACACGATCGTAATGTACAATGGTTACGGCGTAGGCTTCATCGGTAAGAAGGTAGCTCAGAACCCACTTCCAGAGCGAGCGAAGATGCCTCAGATGTGGGGAAAGTGATGCGCTGTACAAGGCGTGGCGCAGGTTTACCATAAACGTGGTAACGATTATGACCACAGCGGGTACGGCGAGGGTGAAGAGTTGTACGGCCACAAACTGTGATGAGCCGGCAAATACTATCGAAGACATGCCAAGTGCAGCGGAAACGCTCAATCCACCCGAAAAAGCCAGCACACCATAAGTCACTCCAAAGGGGATCGCGCCGAGAAGGAGGGGCAACGTAGCTCTCACGCCGGCGAGAAATTCCGGCCTAGCCTCTGCTCCCGCCTCTACTCTTCCAGTCAAACACGGTTCACGTTCGTTGGAGTGGGCTAAGCGATGATGGGGAGGAGAATATGGGACGGATGCTTTTCGTTATGGTAGATTCTTTGGTCAGCAACCTTCAGCGTCGTGTCAGTGCCAAATTGATTGCCTGTGTTTGGATTGCGGTCGTATTTTGGAAAAGAGCTGCTCGAAATATCGACCCTCACCCGGTGACCTCGTTGAAAGACGTTGCTCGTGACCCATAAATCGATATCAAACTCATAGATCTTCTCCGGCTCCAGAAGCTCTTGTTTTTCAAGTGAGTTACGGTATCTAGCCCTGATGATTCCCTCGGTCAAGTGCATCGAATACCCATTCGGGAAAACGTCAACAAGTTGCACCCAAAAATCGGTGTCACGTGCAGAAGTAGAGGCGAAAAGCTTGACGCTCACCGGACCGGTAATGTCTAAGTCATCATCTAAGGCAGAAGTGGAGTACACGAGTATGTCATTGCGTCTCTCGATTGGTCGTTGATCGTAGGGGCCCTCTGCAGCCATTGTGGAGGTGTCGTATATGTTTGGAGACGGGTCGGCTGGGTCGTAAGTATAAGAGTCGTAGGGCTCTTCTATGTTCGGTTTGGCTGTAGAGAGTTTGCCGTCTCCTGCAGAGGTGTTCGCCTTACCGTTGCTATGAATAAAGTATTTCACGTACTCAGTTTTTTCGAGAGGCCACGAATCCGTCCTTCTCCATATGTTCTTGCCCATTGTGAAGATGTCGACTTTGGGCTGTTTCATTATCCCGGTTTCTTTCCCTTTGAGCCAGTAGTCAAACCATTCTAGCTCTACCTTTCGTAAGTCTATCAGTGATGATTGTCCAAAATCGATTGTCCCTAGTTGCCTAGTCGCGTTTACGTGGTGTTGCCACGGACCAATTATCAACTTCTGGTTAATTCTTGCATGTTCTGACTTGCCGGATTTTCTCATGCCGGTGTAATTGATGTGGGTGCCTATGACGTCGTCGTCATACCATCCCGAAACATGTAGGGCTGGGACGTCAATTTGACTAAATTCGTCCTGATAGAATGAAGCTTTCCAGTAGTCGTCTGCGGCAGGATGGTTTATCCAATTTTGCCAGATTGATGATTCTTTTCTCCCAAATGCCTCATCCATTGTCCTGAGTGGCAAGTGATTATACAGCTTCATAGAATCGTATATTGATGGATCAGTGTTCTTCTTTCCGTCAACCATCGCCATCCATTCAGCCATCCACAAGACTAACGCGCCATTTTGAAAAGGGACGTTCAGGACCGGATCTGGTAAAGCTACTATCGATACCATGGCTCGGAGATTGGGAGGGTTTAGAGTTGCTGTGGCCCATTGGTTCCATGCCTGGTATGATGCTCCGATCGTGCCCAGTTCGCCATTTGACCACTCTTGCTTCGCGCACCAGCTCAGGGCGTCGAATCCGTCGGTTGGATCATCAAAGAATGGGTGGAATATTCCTTCAGAATCGTTCTTCCCTCGGCAGTCTTGGATAACAAATACGTAACCTTGTCTTGCGAAGAATTTTGCTTCTTCGGAGAAGCGCTTTTGGAACCCTTCTACGGTCATGTATGGTGATCGGGTAATAATGGCCGGAAATTTTCCTTTGGCGTCGGGTCGGTATATGTCGGAGGAGAGCTTCGTTCCATCGCGCATTTCCTGTTTTATTCCAAACTCAAACCGTACATCGTAGGACAAGCCGCTACCGCCCACCGTTGTACCGTGGCCGGGTAAAGAAAAACCCCGCAGTCGTCCTTCCAGGACTACCACACCTACTGCTGCACCTTCACTTATCCACCTTAGGACAAGGGTTGTTGCACTCGCAAGTTGCTAAGACATATTAACATGGTTTGACGTTCTGGCTCTACCATGTCCGATTCGAAACCTCGTAAGACAGTTTTCGTGAGAGACGCAACCGGCCTCGTCAAGCAGCTTTCCGGAATGGACGCGCTTGGAATGTGCGTAACCCAGATGGGGCTACTTTACGTGTTCAACGTGGTTGCATTCACACCAGCGTTCTATCCCACGGCGAATCCGCTACTTGGTCCCTTCATTGGATTGCTTCTGATACTCCCCATTACGGCGATGTACGTTTTGTTCTCTATTGCGATACCGCGAAGCGGTGGAGACTACGTTTGGGTAGGAAGAGTGTTTCATCCAAGCATAGGCTTCATAGCCAATTTTGCATTTACCATACTGAGCATATCCGTAATAGGAGCAGTCGCTCCTTGGATCGGGCAATGGTCAATTGCTCAACTGTTCTACGATTTGGGAATTCTCGATAAGAACCCAGGGTATCTTAGCATTGCAAGTTCCCTTCAAGACCCCACCTTAACGTTCTGGATATCTGCGGTCTTCATAATTATCGCGGGCCTCATCGTCATTGCAAGTACTCGGTTAGCCGCTAGGACGGTGAAGTATTGGACCGTCCTGTCGGTCATAATTGGAGTTATCTTCATTGCAACCGTGGTTTCGGCGGGTAGTTCCGTTTTTGCTCAGAACTTCAACTCGCTCTCAGGTTCCAACATGACTTATGATCAGATTGTTAGCGCAGGGCAACAGAGTGGAGCGTACAACGGTGTCCCGCCACTACTCTCATCTGCTTCAGTATCAGCAGCGGCTCTAGGGCTGTTAGGGTACCTGGGGTTCAATTCTTCTGCGTATTTTGCTGGAGAGACTAAGCGAAATCACAGAACACAGATCATCGCCCAGCTAGGGGGGGTGGTGATATTTGCTGCCTTCGTGACAGCGATGATTGCCGTGGAATATTTTGGCGAGGGTCCGTCATTCGTGAACTCGATGGCTGCGCTATGGATCTCAGGATCTTCTTCCTATCCGTACCTCGCGCCAACTCCTCCTCTTGCGTCGGGGCTTGCGATGTTCTGGACACAGAACCAAGTGCTAATTGCAATTTTCACGTTGAGCTTCGGCCTCACCGCCGAGGTCATGAACATCTCGATATTCTTCACCCTCAGCAGAAACCTTTTTGCGTGGTCATTCGACCGCCTGGCCCCGAGCGTCTTCGCCACTATCAATCCCCGCACTAGAACTCCCGTCTACGCGATCGCGATAATGACAGCTGTCGGCCTACTCTTTACCTACATAACCATATTCCAATACGGCCTACTCGCTACCCTATTCACTTACGGCACCGCCGGGACGTTCATAGTCTTCCTCATAGTATCGGTCGCAGCGATCGCCTACCCCTTCAACCGAAAAGACATCTTCGAATCCGCCCACCCAATGAGCCAAAAGAAGATAGCAGGGATTCCGCTTATCTCCATCATGGGCGTACTGGGTGTCATCGTATCCCTCTATACTGTCTATGCTATACTCTTGCCCGCTATCGGCAACGTCGAGTCCGTCTTCTTGACTGGAATAATTCCCACATTCTTAGTCGGAGCGATCATATACGCAGTAGTTTGGGGCATACGCCGCAGTCAGGGAATCGACTTAAACCTATTACAGAAACAGATTCCACCAGAATAATCCAAGTCGAAGGGTTCGGAAAGCGTCACAGGATTCTCAAAACCACAGCCCCCGTTTCCCACAAGTATTCCATGATTAGTATTCGTGCAGCCGTTTGACGCCTTGCGATACGTGCCACTGAACGATTCCCCATTTGCCGTTCTTCCTTAGCAAAACGCCCGTAATTCTGACTGTCGTGTCAACCTTTTCCCCGCCTTTTGTTTCTATTTGCCACTGGGCTCGGTCAGAGAACCATGCCGTGTCTCCGTGCTCAAACGCCCTCATGTCTGTAGACGTGAACCGAAAACTCTTCACCGCCCTAAATTGAGTTTCATGAACGGTCTTGTACGCTTTCCAGCCATAGAAGGACTCATCATCGTCAGTGCCGAACGCTGTAAGTTCGTCTGTATGGGAGAAATTCTCATCAAGCTTCTCGGCACTTAGTGTTTCAAAGGCGTCGTAAATCGCTCTAACCGTGGCTTCAATTTCCTGCTTCGTCATCTCAGGGCACGCCCGCAATGTCATTCTGCGGCCGATTTAACAATTGACATGGTTGAATCCGGAACATTTCACAACCATAATAGATTCGAATGATGGCCTCTATGGAGGATAGAAGTTGTCAGGTCGAATTTTCTCGTTGCCTCAGCGAGAGTATCAGACGAGGTTGGATACGACTCGTCAGCAACTACGTACGAGTGGTTACGGTGGATTGTTGGCGTTCTCAGGTTATGCTGAACGGGATGGAAATGTTTGCTACCTATGTGGGCATAAGAATGCATTCCCCTACAGCCCCAAGACAGATCAGGTCTCAGGCTTAGGGTACAGTGCACTCCTAGTCCCCACTGGAGGTGAAGCTACACTCGTCGCACCTCTCGGATTTCAAACTGATGCTGTTGTTGGCGTAGAGCGGAGTAGGACAGGGACGAACTTCGCGCACGACTTAGCGGACGTGATCAGGGAGAGTGCATTGAATAGCACTAAGTTGGCTGTTGCCGGGGGAGATGTCATACCCGCGATCTACCTCGACGAGATGAGACATGAATTTCCGGAAATCAGATTCGAATACGACGACAGCCTGCTGACAGAGCTCAGGATGATCAAGAGCGAAAACGAGCTTCGCCTTATGAAGCAAGCATCGAAGATAGCTGACAAAGCTCTGGGTGCCGCGATTGAAAGAATCAAACCCGGTATGAGGGAGAGTGCAATAGGTAGCCTCGCCAGAGCGGTTGCGATGGAGGCGGGGGCTGATTATGTCGTGCGGGACAGGGTCCAGTCAGGCCGCGAAATGGGACGACTAAGATGGCCTTTTGCGTCCTCAAGAAAGGTTCGACGAGGAGAACTAGTCTCTATAGACTTCGTGGGTTGGGTTGGGAAATATGGGTTCGACATACTAAGAATCGGATGCGCAGGACGACCCAACAGACAACAGCGGAGACTCATTGAGGTGGCTGGTCAAGCAACGGAAGCGATGACTGAAAAATTGGTTGACCAAGGTGAGGTTGAGTCTTCAATATTGGCGCTGCAGAAATTCAACCGAGACGGGTTCAAGGTGTCTCCTTTCGGACATGGTATTGGTCTTGAGATCGTCGAGAACCCGTATCTGTTTCCTGGAGTCTCCGGGAAGCTCAGAGAGAACATGGTGCTCTGCATTGAACCCGACGTTCGGTGGAAAGGGAAATTCGCTTCGATAGAGAACGAAGTAATCGTAAAAGGGAAGAAGCCGGAGGTCATGACGAAGCTTCCGGTCTTCTGGGACTAGTCAACGTGAAGCGGAAGATAACTTTCAGAAGTTTCAGAAGAAACCGAGACGAATCGCAACGGCTAGTGGCTTTCTACGGATTCGAATTTCATTGGGCGTTCACAGGATATCTTCAATAAACTAATTCGTGTGTAAGATCTGAGGGGGTCTCGGTTCGACGAGTGATACTAATGACCGTGAACTCTGCGTGCTGAGTATCCTCCGCAAGGAAAGCTCAGCGTCAACCAAACGAATCATCGAGCTTGCTTCAACTCCAGAGTTCGAGAGGATTTGTCGCGATTGCAAGAGTGGGGTTGAAGTCTACGAGACCGCAATGAAGCTCTACCGTCTAGGTCGTATATCAAGAAAGCCGGGGGAGGGAGGCTTCATGTGGACCATGGGATAGAGAGAGTAAGGTTCAGAAGTTCGGGAGAACTTCTTCGCTAAACCTCTTTAGCTGCTCAATCTGGTCCCAGGCAACAAACCGGATTGAAAACGTGTCTACTCCTGCTTTCACAAATCCTTCTAATTTGTCGATGCAATCTTTCTGGTTCCCGTACGCGACCCACTTATCTAGAATTCCTGAGGGGTCTTCTCGGTAGTATTTCATTAGGAAGTCGCTTGACTCGGCAGCGGCTGTTTGTTTGTCTTTGTTCATGTTTACGTTGTAGTAGAGACACATACCGAACTGGTTACTTTCTCGGTGGTGTTTTCGCAAAGCCTCCCTGACCCTTTCAGCATCTTCTCTAAACTCTTCAGGGTCAACCATCGTGGTCATCCATCCGTCTGCGTATTTCCCGACTCGATCGAAATTCCTCTCGATCTCTCCGGGTGGGCCTTCTAGTTCTCCCGTGGAGCGTGGGTTAGATGCTATCCAAATCGGGCACGGTTTCTGGACGGGTTTAGGTAACATCGTGACGTCTTTGAATTTGAAAATCTCACCGTTGTAACTCACGTTATCCGATTCCCAAAGCTTTCTCAGAATCTCCAATGCTTCTTCACTTCTTTTCATTTTTTCCTTGGGTGGTACGCCTATGGCGTCGAATTCGTTCCGGTAGATCTTACCATGCTGGGTTGGGGTGCCCTGGCATACGACGAGCAGGCTTCGCCCCTCGGACAAAACATCGAGCGTCGCCCATTGGTAAGCGAGAATGATGGGATTACGTAGTGGAAAACTTGCAAAGCAAGCCGTCCCTAGCTTGACTCTTTCCGTGGCTCCAGCTACTGCGGACAGCACACTGATTGAGTCCAACCTGCGGTTTCGCGAGAACGCTATCTCCGGCCCAAACGGCATCATACCCATACTCTTCAACCAGCTTGCTGAGTTCAACGATGTCCTTCCGTGCACTCGTCTTCGCGAAAAGCATTCCACGGGTGGGAAGAACAATTCCGAACTTCGGCTTCAATCAAACAACCCGACTCACAGCGGTATTACTCACTATTAATGAATATCGAATTTTCAGAATAACCGATAGGTCCAGTCGCCACTCCCTGCCACAAACTGTAAGTGTTAACTGGGTTAGGGCGAGTAGGAGTTTCGTTCAAGGGTGATCTAGGGAATGATGCATCTCGTGAAGCCAAGAGTACCATTTGATGGTCCGACACGAACGGAGTACGTTGATTTACCGTTTCCCATAACGGAATATGAACAAAGGGTCGCCAGCGCTAGGCGATTAATGGAAGAGCAAAATCTTGAGGGGCTCGTGGTATTTGGGGACCAGAACGATCTAGGCTACTTGACCTATCTCGCAAATTTCGAACCTATGATGGGCCGTGGAGCCGTTGTGCTAACCTCCGACTCTGTTACCTTGCTAACCGATTCAGCGTTTCACGGAGAACCGATGCACTCGTTGATTTGGAGAACTTGGATTGACCAAGTAAGAATCTCCGGGTGGTCCTTTCAATCCTTTTTCTCCGAAGTGCAGGCCTCAATTCGTATGATCAAGGGAAAGATAGGTGCAGTTGGTTTGTACACGTTTCCGACTCGCGAACTTGGAGTCAACGTGGTTGATGTCGAACGTTTGTTTCTCAAAATGAAGAGTCGCAAAACCGTCAACGAACTAAAGGTGATGCGTGAAGCGTCTCGCATTACCAGCTGCGGGATGCGTGCAGCAGTTGAAGCAATGAATGTAGGAATACCTGAGAATAAGGTCGTAGCTGAAGCCTGTAAGGCGATGTATGTTGAAGGTGCTAGTCGGTTAGCTTTTCAACCAATAGTTGTAGCAGGGCCCCGTGCAGGAACGAAGCACGATTATCCGACGAAGAGAAGAATCCAAGACGGCGATATGGTTTACATTGATTTGGGTGCGATCTTGAGCGGATACTTATCCGACATGTCTCGAACCGTGTTAATGGGCCAGGGGGATGAGAAACAGAGAAATGCATTAGATTCGATTCTCGACATTTACAACGATTTGATCGATCGAATGCGCCCAGGTATGCGCGCAGGAGAGGTTGCTCAGATCGGTGAGAGGTTAGCCGAATCGAAAGGGTGGCGTAATGATTTTTGGGCGACAGGGCATGGTCTAGGCACAGGATTCAGTGAAATCCCAATGTTCTCACCAACAAGCCAAGACATCTTTGAACCCGGGATGGTATTCGCATACGAACCGATGATCGTTCGTCTCGGGTTAGGAACGGCAGTTGTCGAGGATACGTTAGAAGTAACGGACACGGGAATTACCACACTTACGGATTACGAACGCAAGCTCTGGTAGCAAAAGCAGAGGATGCTAACTCGGGAGTACCGATATAAGATTCTAGAGGAGTAACGAGGCCGAATCAAATTTGGAGAAGCGAAAGCCTGGCCAATTCACCCAAGAATACATTCTTTCCAAAGCGAAGCGAGATTATGAGACGGGACAAGCCAGCATTAAGATCAATCCTAAGCACACCGCACTTATCGTCGTCGACATGCTCGAGGAATTCACCAAACCAAACATGACTCCCTCTTGGGTTCCCGACGCTACAAAACAACTTCCGAAGATCAAAGATCTCATAGAAACATGCCGCAACAGTGGAGTGCAAGTGGTCTACACTTGCTATGTTTTCCACCCAACCTACATAGACATGAACCCGGCTTTCCGAGACGGCGTAACATCGTTGGATAAGTTTGATGACTACGACGGGCCACTATTGTTTCAGAAAGAAAGCATAGACCCTTCGATCAAACCGGATTATGAAAAGGATGTCGTGATTGCCAAACCGAGTTACGGCTCATTCACCGGCACAACACTCGATTACGTTCTAAAGAACCGAAAAGTTGAGACAGTAATTATCTGCGGAACAATGACGAACTACTGTTGCGGAACCACAGCCCGCGAAGCTCACGGCCACGGATACAAAGTCGTCTTTGGATCCGACGTTAACTCAACCGATGACCCACAGTTACAGGAAGCAGAACTCAAAACACTTAGGCGCGGGTTCGCCCTTGTGCTCACAAAAGACGAGATAAAGCAAGCTCTACTTGGAAACGGCCCACACGCTGACCCACGCTGATTTAGAAGAAAGAAGGCTCCATCTACTTTTCTGTCCCCGGCACAAACCGGTTCTATTCATTGGCCTTCCAAGACGCGAATTCTCTGCCGAGGAGTTGAAGTGCAATCACGATTTTCTGGGCGTTCTTCGTTCCTTCGGCGATTACGGTTTGCCTTACTGTTCTGTATACTTGCTGTATGTCGTATTCTGTCGTTGTTCCCAGTCCTCCGTACCATTCCAGAACGTCACTGACGGCCTTAACACAGAGTTCTGAGGCGACAAGTTTCGCGATTGAGGCAGCACTCATCGCCTCTTGGAACGAGACTTTCCCTTTGTGGTATTCGTCTACGAGCCACGCGGCGCGGTAACACAGCAACTTCGAAGCTTGAACGTTTGCGTACCCCTCAGCAAGTTCGAATTGAACGCCTTCATGCGCCCCAATGGGTCGACCGAACGATTTCCTCTGCTTCAGAAATTCAACGCCTCTCTCGATTGCCGCTTCCGCCGCGGCCACGATGCTCATCGTGGTCGGGACGCGTGCGTGCACGAAGGATTCATAGGTCATCCGATATCCAGTCCCTTCGGCGCCGACTAGGTAGCGTTCGGGCACACGCGCATTCTCGTACCGGACCCCACCGACATCTATCCCCATACCCAAGTAATTTGACGTAGTCACGCCCTTGGAGTCTGATGGAATGTAGAGAAGGCTCATTCCCTTGCTCCCCAATTCAGGATTCGTTTTCACCGAAGTGATGAACCCTCCTCCATACTTCATGACCTCCGGCACGCAACTCAGGCATGTCTTCTCACCGTTGACCACAAATTCGCTCCCAATCTTCTTGGCGGTGGAGGTTATCGATGTGAAATCGGTTCCACAGTTGGGTTCTGTGGAGTGAAGCGGGGTCATCCAACCCTCCTTCGCCACCTTGGGAAGGACCTCGTCTTTCAACGCAGCATTTCCGTACACCGCTAGAATGCGTGCACATGAGGCTCCGTACCAGATCGGGAGGCCCGCGAAGCCCGTAGGGTCGCCCTTCGTCATTTCCTCTACTGCGATAAGGAACGTTACAAAATCGGCCGCGGAGCCGCCATATTCCTGAGGTACCAGTAATCCGAATACGCCGAGATCTTTGAAACCCCTATGAATCTCAGACGTGACAAGTCTAGCCTTAAGAAGCTCCTTCGCTTTCGGAGCAACATTTCTAGCCGCGAATTCGCGAATAGCCTTTCGGAAAAGATCCTGCTCTTCTGTAAACGTAAAATCTAACGGCATTTACGCGATTACCTCGCTAGTTGACCTTCTAATTCAGTGGACTGCCGAGACCCCTTCCATAATGTCTTCGGTGGCTCCACACTTTTGGGAATTTTCCCACGAAAGTCGTTTGAATTCTTTTGGCTCATCTCTGGTACGCCGTGGTTGATCAGTTCAACATTGCCAGTGCACCTACCTTAAGTGGAATAATCTCCACGGCTGGATCGTACGACATGCTTCGTGAACAAGCTTGGTTCCCACGGGCAATGCTTTTGAACGCTAATCGAGGCTAGCGCGCCGATGAAAATTGTCTAAAACTACAAAAAACCTCTTGCTATACTCAGGTGTCGCAGTATTTCTCGTTGGTGTGATCACCTTCATCGTCCCATATCTTGAAGATGCTGCCAACCGAATGATACGATCACCCGCTTGGTGGACTACTCACAGTGGAGCCGTAGCTTGGTTCTGGGGGCCCGCCGATCCTACTCTGGGTCTCTTTGCGCCATTCTGGGAGTTCGCTGCCGGCTTAATCGTAGCCGGTCTATTGCTATCCGGTGTATCCTTCGCCGTCAAAGGTTAAGGTGTCGTGTAATTGACGCAATCCAAAGCTAAGGGCCGATTGTACATATTCGGGACTCCAATCGCGTGGGTGGCCGTTTACGGTGCCTTGATTGGGGTTACGTCCCTTGTACCGGTTCTACCGTACGCTGGGGGTGGAGGATTCTGGCCGTTGGCAACTGTACTTGCAGGAATTGCACCCTTACTTCTTGGCCCTGTTGGAGGGATCGCGGCTGCAGTCGTGGGAGGAATCATCGGCATGTTCATCGCACCACCAGCCTTTCCGCTAGGTATCATTGACGCCACACTCGTAGTCATGTTACCTGCTATCTTCGTGGCGTTAGCATTCAACATGAAGAAGACAAAGACAAAGTGGATCTTTCTAGGCTGGCAGATTCTCATGACAGCAACTTTCTTCATAGCGCTATACTTCTACCCAGGTGTCAGTGGAGGATGGGCTCCAATTTCGACGAGCTCGTACTTCCTTGCTACCCTGTACTACTGGCTTCTTCCCATAATCCTACTTCTCTCGCCAATCGGCACGAAATACATCTACGATTGGGCCAGGAGCGCTAGCCCAAGGCAAAGAACAATCGCACTCTTCATAGGAACATGGATGGCAATGAACGCGTGGTATATTTCCCCATCCTACTGGCTATATTGGATACTATTCGCATACCCGTCCGCGTTACTCTACCTCATGGCTTGGGGAATCTACACGTGGTACATGCCACTCTTCGCAGTACTGATGACCCTGATTGCAGTGCCAATCACTGAAGCTCTAAGAAGAAGCGGAATGGCGAAACCACCGGACGTCATCTGGTGAACGCGTCTTTCTAGGCTTCTCCCCTCTTTTTTCTGGCGAGTTATGACGATTTCAAATATTGTGGTGTGATGTATGGACGATGTGATCGTCGACGTTCAGAATCTTTCGTTTTCTTATCCCGACGGCGCTAAAGCGCTAAAGAATATCAGCTTCAAGGTCACTAAGGGCGAAATCATTGCGGTACTGGGTGCAAACGGAGCGGGCAAGACAACCCTCTGCCATCATCTGACGGGTATCATCCCGAACATCTACCAAGGAACGACGGAAGGAAGCGCTATCGTCGCGGGAATGAATGTTTACGAGCACCCAGTCTACGAACTGGCTCAGAAGATTAGTTTCGTAACGCAAGACCCTGAGGGGCAATTGATCAACCCCGATGTCCTGATGGAAGTCGCCTTCGGTCCGGAGAACCTGGGCGTACCCAGAGAAGAAATCCTGCGAAGGGCCAAATGGGCCCTTGATGCAGTCGGCCTAACGGGACTTGAATCGCGTTCCCCCTCGGAACTTTCAGGAGGACAAAAACAGAGGCTCGTTCTCGCAGCTGGTCTCAGCATGGAACCAGAATTGCTTGTGCTCGACGAACCCACGTCCCAGCTTGACCCGATTGGAACGGGTGAGGTTCTGGATGCCCTGGTTCAACTGAAAGAAAAGTACAACATGACCATCCTCTTGACAACGCACGCCTCTGAAGAAGTTCTTAGAACCGCCGACCGTTCGATCGCGCTAAGCAAAGGAGAAATCGTTGCTGAAGGAACCCCTAGAGAAGTTTTCAGCAAAGTCAAATTGCTAGATTCTGTGGGCGTCCAAGTTCCCCAGATTCCGATGCTAGGATTCAGGTTAGCACCGGAAAGAGCCGTACCGATGACAATCGAGGAAGGGAAGAACCTAGTAATCGAATTTCTTCAACAGAAACATGTCTCCCGTGCACTCTCCCAAACCGTAGAACCGCCGAAAGGTGAAACGATTCTCGAATGTGTTGACCTATCATATGTTTACGCTGGTACCCCACCTGTGCAAGCTCTCCGCAACG
Organism: Candidatus Bathyarchaeota archaeon; assembly: GCA_963733055.1. Lineage (GTDB taxonomy): Archaea > Thermoproteota > Bathyarchaeia > 40CM-2-53-6 > 40CM-2-53-6 > FEN-987. Next base: position 166,871 of record CAVTBR010000001.1, on the reverse strand, counting down.
TGAACCTAACGATACGGCGGGGAGAGATGATAGCGATAATAGGACAAAATGGTTCGGGGAAGACGACTTTAGTCAAACAATTCCTCAAACTCCTGAAGCCGTCAAAAGGAAAAGTCCTCTTCAAAGGGAATGACATACAAGGACTCACGACGGGAGAACTCGCGACATCGATTGGACTCGCGTTGCAAAACCCGGATGAACAACTCTTCACGATCTCCTGCAAGAAAGAGGTTGAATTTGGCCTTCGAAACCTTAAGCTTCCCGAAAACGAAATCAAAGGAAGGGTCGACGAAGCACTGGGTTTCGTCGGACTCCAAGAGCAATGGGACACGTTTCCATTTAGACTGAGTTTTGGCGATCGAAGAAGCCTAACGGTGGCAGCGGTTATTGCCATGAGGCCAGACATAATCGTAATGGATGAACCGACAACTGCACAGGACTATCTCGGAAGGCATAGGATTGCCCGGCTCGGAAAGAAGTTGAACGAGAAAGGCCACACGGTCATCATGATAACACACGACATGAACTTGGTGACCCAATATGCCGATAGAACAGTCGTAATGGCCAACGGCGAGATACTCCTGGATGGGCCAACAAGCAAAGTATTCTCCGAGCAAGAGACTCTAAAGAGAGCGTTCATCAAACCACCGCCAATCGCAGTTCTCGATAAGGAATTAGAACCAAACGGAGTCCCTCAAGGAATCCTCACCGTCGATTCGATGGTGCACGCACTCACGGGGGTACAGTAATTGGCGAGCATCGAATATGTCCGAAAGAATACGCCGGTCCACAATCTCCAGGCGGTTACGAAAATGCTACTCGTGCTCGCAAGCTTTGTGGTGAGCTTCTTTGCCCTAGATTTCGTCCTGCTCGGACTCTGGATTCTATTTCTCTTCGGATGGTGGATCATAGGCGGCATAGAGATCAAACGCATAGCCGTCATCCTGAAGATACTAGTCGGAACATACCTCTTTTTCGTCATCCTCCAGGGATTCACCTATCGGTTCGGAAGCACAGTAATTTTCCAGTTAGGAACATTGATGGTAGGAAATCGCAACTACGCGGCTTACACGTTGGAAGGCTTCCTATTCGGAACATTGGTTTTCATGCGTGTCCTTGCGGTTGTGTTCACGCTACCAATACTTACAATGACCACGCCCATGACCAAGATAGCTGCAACGCTCGGCAAAATGAGGGTTCCTTACCAGTTCACAATGATCTTCGTGACGGGCATTAGGTTTGTTCCGCTGGTCTTCCAGACCTGGACAGGGGTCATCCAAGCGCAGAAACTTAGGGGACGAAACATCGATAAAATGCCATTCTGGAAAAAAGCGAGTGTATACACGAGTGTCCTCACACCTCTACTACTATACCTGCTCAAACTCTCGCAGACGCTCCAGATAGCACTCGAGTGCAGGGCGTTTGGATCTCCCGTCACACGATCTTACGTTGAGGAAGCAAAGCTGAGATTTGGCGACTACACGGCGATCATAATTATAGTGATCATTACTGGAACTCTAGTCGCGATGAAAGTTCTGGGTTATTCTTCTACTCCTCACTTATTCCTCTGAGGAGGACGTACTTATTCTCACCGAAAGAAGCGGTGGAGACCATTCATAAGTTGGCTAGGTTCATGCGGAGATCGTGACATATTCTTGACCCGAAGCGTTGCGGCTTACGATAAAAATCGCACGACGAAGCCAGAGTCACCGACTTATGAGGAACTCGTGAAACGCCGCGATAAGATGTTGGCCCCATGCTTTGCGCAGGATTGGCCAAACCTTCCAGTGGTCAAAGCCGAAGGTTTGTACTTGTATGGGCTTGACGGTAAACGGTACATTGATTTCATGTCCGCCTTCGGCGTCGTGAACCTCGGACACAACCATCCAGCAGTAATCAAGGCTGCGCGTGAACAAATGGAGAAACAAGTTCATGGTGCAGTCGGAGTCACACTGCACGAATCCGTTCTACGTCTAGCTGCTCTGTTGCCTGAGGTACTTCCCGGGCATTTGGATATGTTCTTCTTCGGTAACAGCGGTTCGGAAGCCGTGGAAGGATCGATAAAACTCGCACGAAATGTCACCAAGAGACCGGGCATTATCGCTTTCATGGGCGGCTTTCATGGCCGCACATATGGTGCGGCTTCTCTCACCGCCTCAAAAGCGATTTACAGAACGGAACTTGGTCCGTTCGTCTCGGGCATCTACCACGTTCCATATGCCGACGTTTACCACTCGCCGCATCCGAACGAACCAGAGAAATGCGTTGAGGAATCCATTGAATCGCTTGAGACAGTTTTGAAGCGGTTGATTGCTCCATCCCAAGTTGCGGCAATCGTTGTTGAGCCGGTCCAGGGAGAGGGCGGGTACATCGTTCCTCCGAAAGAATTCTTGGTCCGTCTGAGAGAAGTATGCACTGAAAGAGATATACTGCTGATTTTCGACGAGGTACAGACCGGTTTCGGACGAACTGGTGACTGGTTTGCCGCTCAAACCTTCGGAGTTCAACCCGACATCATGGCCATCGCCAAGGGAATCGCATCCGGGTTTCCACTCGGAGCAGTCTGTGCTCATGAGGAACTCATGAGCCGGTGGGAGCCGACGGTTCATGGGACCACGTTTGGGGGCAATCCAGTATCTTGCGCTGCCTCTGTCGCCACAATAGAAACCATCCGAAATGAGGGTTTACTTCAGAAGGCGAAGGAAAGTGGAAGGTATTTGATGAGCAGACTCAAAGAATTGAAGGGCAAGTATCAAGTAATTGGTGACGCTCGGGGGGTCGGCTTAATGACAGCGCTCGAATTCATCGTACCACACACGGACCGTGAACCCAACGCCACAGCCGCGAAGAAGTTTCTCAACGAGTCCCTCTCGAGAGGCGTCCTGATGTACCCGTGCGCGGCGCATAGTCAGGCGGTAAGGCAAGCACCACCTCTAACAATAACGCAAGAACAAATCGACGAAGCAATTAGCATAGCAGATCAAAGCCTCAGCACGATTCACTGATCCCGTGAGATGACGGTGAAAGAAAAACCGGTTCTGTACTTAGTCCGTACAGTTCATCTACCCGAGCTCGAGCGCATATCGAAAGAGCAACTAGGCGACCTCGCGGTTGTAAGAACTGAGCAGGAAAAGACGGGAAGGGAACTGGGAAGAATACTACACGACGCAACCCGCGGTCATCGTCGACGCTGACACTATTGTGAACGCAGACGTCATCGACGAGATGAAAAACTGCAAGATAATCGTCGCCGCGAGTGTGGGATTCGACCACATCGACCTTATCGCAGCGGGAGGGAAAGGCATCTACGTTTCCAATGTTCCAGGCTACTGCGCAGAGGAAGTTGCAGATCACACCATTGGCCTCCTACTCTCTGTCGCGCGAAAGATTCTCATCCTCAACAAAATTACGAAAAGCGGAAAATGGGACGATTGGGAAGCAGCAGAGCCAGTTTACCGATTTAGGGGACGGACTCTGGGAATTATTGGTCTCGGCAGAATCGGAACTGCCGTGGCTCTCAGAGCGAAAGCGTTCGGATTAAACGTAATTGCGTATGATCCATACATCCCCTTGGGACGAGACACTTCGTTAGGTGTCAAAGGCGTAAACTTCGACATACTGCTCCATGACTCCGACGTAATCTCATTCCACGTTCCCCTAACCGACGAGACACGCCACATGATACGCGGCGGAGAGTTTGAAAGAATGAAAACCGGAGTTTTCATCATAAACACTTCCCGTGGCATGGTCATAGACCACGATGCTCTCGTAGACGCTCTAAGATCCGGCAAAGTGGCAGGTGCAGGGTTGGATGTGTTCGAGAAGGAACCCCCAGACATGAATGACCCGCTGATGAAGATGGATAATGTTGTAACAACTCCTCACACGGGGTTTCTGTCCGTTGAGTCGCAACGGGATCGGCAAACTATGGCGGTGGAGGAGGTTAAACGGATTCTCGAAAATCAGCGGCCGCGAAGCGTCGTCAATTTGAACGTATTTACAAGACCCTAGGAAGGCAGCTAGGCGGGACGAAAGCTAGAGCGCGAAACTTACTTAGACGAACGGTTGAATCGGCTCAAGTCTAACCTAGTTGTACGTCTCGCCAATTTGATGGCGTCTTATTGAAGTCGCTTTTGGTACAACGGAGTAATCTGGGCGGCCCAGTTCAAAGTTACAGTGTTGGCAGGGCGAATTCTTGGGTGTTCTGCATCGAGAACATCGTTGGCAACTATTAGTCAAGTAGGCCCTACAGGTAGAGCATTCGTTAGCACGCCGCACGCCTGCAAGTTGAAGTAGAATGCCCGCGTTGAACGCTTCAACAAAATTCGGCATGTGCATTCTCGTTTCGATTTGGTTCATGGATTACCTCCCTCCTTCTTCTCGGTCAAGGTTGGGTATTTCTTATCATTGCGCCCTTCCTCGGCGCTCCGTCTTGCAGGAGTGAACACACCTGATATGTGACCCGATTAGCGATGAATTTCCGGAAGCAACTAAAGGGAGGGCTTCCAAGGATTTCATGTTTTCGGTTAGGCATCAAAATTGGTCCGATAGTTTTCGGAGGCGTTTTGGGAGATTAATCCGTCCACGCGGAACGGTTTAGCCTTGTTTCGTTTCCTTTCGTGAGATCACAAGTTTCTTTCCTTTGACTTCAGGTTCCAGTTCTTGTCCTACTTCCCATCCCAATTCTTCTACATGTTCCGACGGGATTACGACTACGTACTTGGTGTATTCTTCACCCTCGGTCTTCCGCGTCTTGCGTTTCTGTAGTCGCATAGACTCTATCCGCCCGCGGACAATGGAATGAGTTGCACTACATCTCCGCCTTCCAAGGATGCGTTAGGCTTCGTGGGAACCCCATTCACGAGCGTCAACATCATCTGCATCATCTGCGCCATGGATGGATGTCTGATCGCGATGGTTTTGATCAGGTCCTTTAGCGAGGCGGGGCTCTGTAACACAAAGACTTCCTGGCTCAAAGAGGTAAACTGAGTGAGCATGGAATAGAAGACCGTTACAGTGATGAGTTGAGCTCGGGTGTTTGGTTGCTCCCCTGTCGTTATCGAAGCTCCAACGGAGCGCACCTCGTGTGAGGCAGCAAAGGTCCCGGTTAAATCCAGTCCAGCTAGCAGAACCCCTGCCCCCAATGCGGTGGCTGCCGCGCGTCGAAGGAACTTGCGCCGCGATTCCATTTCAGGCGACCGTGATATGCGTTCGTTCTGAAGTTTCAAACGGTTCTTCTCCGTCAAAACTTATCGCGAGTGGGAATATCAACGGGTCTTCTTTCTGCCCGACCTCGCGAAGACGAGCATCAAGGCCACGAGCACGACTATTCCCACGGCGCTTAGGCCTACTAGATCCCTGCCAGTGAATGTTATCGTAAAGTTGGTTAGATCACCGTAACCTGAACCCTGCGAACTATTCGACCCGGAAGTTGGGCCGACGATAATGTGGCCTATCATGTATGGGTGAACGATGCAATAGTATTCGTAAGTGCCTGGAGTCGTGAAGGTATAACTCCAACTCTCGCCTGCCCCGATCAACGCAACCTTACCCGTAACAGCTTCGCCTGAAGAATCAAAGACTCGAAGAGAGGCCTGTTTAGGCGAATTCGGATCACCTTCTGTAACAGTGTGCCCAACCGAATCTTGGTTTACCCACGTTACAGTTGTTCCCGCCGGGACAGTCAAGTCCAAGGGAACGTACGCATAGTTCAGTATTAACACCGTATTATTTGACGCCCCGACGCTCGAAGTATTGGATACGTTCTCCGTTGTGGTCATGCTCATGTTCATCGTTTGGGTGATTGTGGCGTTCTTTATCGAGGAGATTATTGCGGGATTTGCCGGTCCTACCACATTTATGATGCCTAACGCTCCTTGGTGTATTCTGAAGAGAGAATGATCAACTAGAGTGAGCTTCGAGGCTACTTCCGCTGTGAACTCAATCATTACAGACCCGCCCGCCGGGACGAGGGTTGTCTGAACGTTCAGTAAGGGTGACGAGGCAATCGATCCCTCAACGTAGACCTTGTCGAGCATTCCGCCTATGATGTGAAAGGATGAATCGAGATTTGGTCCAGCGTTGAGGAAAAAGATGCGAACCGTCTCTCCCACGTTAACGCTGAGCGATCCGTTGCCAGTTAGTGAACCCACTCTGCCGTTGAACACAATGTAATCTGGCGTTTCGGCGTTGGCCTTCTGAAAACTAAAACCTTGAAAACCCTTCTGCCCGAACGGCCCTAGTGTGTAGAATTCGCCCTGGGCTATGTAGAATTCCCTGTCAACCTTTGATAGACCACCGGGCGGTTCAACGAGAATCATTCCATACATTCCTTCCGCTATGTGTGTGGGAATGTCAGGGCTTGCACAGTGGTACATGAACAGCCCCACTCTCAGGGCTTTGAACTGGAAAACTGATTCCTGACCGGGTGGCGTTTGTGAATACGCACTGCCACCGCCGGTGCCAAGGATTGCGTGAGAATCGATCGAATGCGTCATAGTGCTGTTCGGGGGGTTAATGATATGCATCTCAACCGTTTGATTCACACGCAACCGAATGAGCGGTCCAGGAACCGTTCCATTGAACGTCCAGAAATTATATGTGACCCCATCGGCCAATTGCCCCAGTTTCTCCTCCGTAACAAGCCTTACCACTACTCTGTCGGATGGTGAGGGGACTGACGGTATATCAGTGGGTGACTTACTGCGGTTCGGTGCATACGCCGGAGAGTTAGTATCGCCCGAAACGTTGAGAGTGAAAAATGGAATTGACAGAAGAGAGATTGTAATCAGCAACAGGATCAATGAGGCTTTGGCAATGTAACCTCTGGTCGCCAGCCGCGAACTCCTAACTTTACCTTCCCGCATCTTTCTCACGGGAAGGGAGTCTCTCCATGGTTTCGAATAGCGATATACCCTAACTTGTTAGGTCATTACCCGTCCTGATAATCAAGAAAGGTGTGAGGAAGTTCTTTTTCCCAGCACCGAAGGGTGGCCTTTGAAGTGGTCCTGTAACACACGTTTCTGTCCGCGCCTCAGGATCTCGGTTAATGTTGCGGGGGCGATTTCAAGCGTCTTCGCTAATTCGCGGAGTGTGATTTTCTTCGGAAACTCAAAATAGCCCTTCTCCAGCGCAATCTGCAGAATATTCTCCTGTCTCGCGGTTAACTGCTTCTCGTCTTCTAACTTCGAAACCTTGACGACCTCTCCGGTTACGTTTTCTTTCTCTAATTCGTGCATTAACGACTTTACTACCGTATCATTGCCTAGAACTGTCCATTCGAGTCTCCCATCGGGTTTACTCGCGGCAGAGATTAGGAAGCAATTCGCACCCGCGAAAGTTCGACACGCGGTACACTTACGGGTCTTGAGGGATCCAACGACTCTTCCGCGCTCGCCCTTCACAATATCAACGTCGTACACGTAAGCGTCCGCTCGAAGATGTTCCACAATCCTCTCTGAATTCTCGGGAGCGCTAGATATTTCGAAGAGCTCCTGAACCCCTTTCCCGTGAGGTAGGCTTCGACAGTCCAATACACGTATGACAGCGGGAAACTCGCTGGTGAGTCGTTTAATCCAACTGTGTGGTGGGGTGATGCTGACAACCGCTTCTAACATTACTGATTCAAGAGGAAGAATCGTATTCGAACGTATAGGATTTCTTGGGTATGCCCGAACCCGTTAGGGGCAAGTCCTAAGCCGGAAATTCCGTAAACAGACTCCAACGGCTGGAGAATCTGGGTTGCTTGAAAGGTCTAAGTGACTTACCGAATTCCAAGAATCGTCTTGGCGTAGAGAGGAATTTGAGAGCCGACTGCGATGAGAATCGCAGGGTACTCTTCGAGCTTCAAAGCGATCACGATGACATGAGACGACAAATGGATCTACTGACGAATGCCTCCAAGCATGTTGGGTTCAGAAGTAATCCGAAGCTACTCGAACACGTCAATCGTCTTGAAGAGCTGTTTATTCAACATCGCACAATAGAGGAGCGTGTTTTGTTTCCTCTTCTGCAACGTTACCTAGATGCCTGCGTGTCTGAAGGGATAAGGTTAGAGCACGAAGAGATCAGAGATCTAATGCGGCAGGTGTTCGATCAAATCAGCCACGGCGAGAAAAGCGCTATCCTGAAGCTGAATCTGTTGTTGCATGGACATTTTTCAAGAGAGGAGAACGTACTCTTTTGGTACTTGAACCTAAATTTACCCAACAAAAAGACAGGGAGAGAGATTTTTCGCTAGCTGCTGTGGATCGCGTTGCTATAGGAACGCTTCCGCATTTTTCAGGTCATCCTCGGTATTTATGTTAATGAAGCTCAGGAGGCGGGGGTCATGATTTCGAAGATCCTCCTTGCTAACCCGGATGATGTCCCTCAGCTCTCTGACCATCTCTAGGATGCTCGTACGTTTACCTTGTAGACAGTTTGAAGCAGCATTCACAGCGCTAGCTCGTTTGTAGACGGCGCATAATGGTTCGAGTTTTCCGTTCGAGTATGGAATGGCGGCGTCTTGTCCTAAGGCTTTGGCGTGAAGAGAGCGAATGATTTGCGGCTCTAGCAAAGGCATGTCGCAACCAGCTGCGAACACATACTCGGTCCGAAGTGCGCGCAATCCGCAGAGTAAGCCTACCAAAGGGCTCTGGGCCAACGAGTCATCGTGAATAATTTGACCGGCGGGGAGGACTTGCTGAAGGCGGATAACGTCCTGGACGGTTTTTCCGACTACCACAATTTCCGAAACTGCCATTGAGACTCTCTCGAAAACGTGGAGAACGAGTTCCTTCCCGCCAACTGACCTCAAGCATTTGTTGGGAAGCCGAGTTGCTTTGCCGCCCGCGAGGATTACTGCCCCTAGCCCTTCGCCTATTTTGTGGGGTGAACTCATACTCCGTGCCTGCCTGGCGGTGACGAGGTCATCATAGTTTCATTCAAGATACGGCTTCTTCTATTTTTCTCGAGAGTTCAAGTTGCGGGCCGACTACGATTCGGTTGCCGTTGTGTGCGCTTCCACGCGGTAACTATTTCAAACAAATTGCACAACAAATTCGTATGGGTTGTGTTACCGTCGGTACTAGAACATAGTCGTATGTAGAATGAGTGCAGAGGTCTCTTAACGCATTCTCCGCGTCCCTTCGGGTTAGGTATTCGCGTTGGCTAAACCTAGGAATTCAGGACCTAGACTGGATCGACGAGACTTTCTCAAACTATCTGCAATCACGGGCGGGCTATTTGCATACGGCTCAGTATCTTCAGACGGTATTGTTCTGAACGCTTTACAGCGAGTGTCGTCCAAGATTCCGCTCGCCAACGCGAGCAGTATACCTCAGATTTTCAGAACCGCGCACTGCAACAATTGCGACGGGTCCTGCGGGTTATCGGTTACGGTGATTGACGGTAACATTACGAGGATAAGTAACGCGACATTCAACGACCCCAATTTTCCGCCAAGAGTGTGCTTGCGCGGGATCTCTAACATTCAATACGTCTACCACCCGGACCGACTGAAGTATCCCATGAAAAGCGTCGGCCCACGCGGAAGTGGGCAGTGGGAACAGATATCGTGGGATGAAGCAACAACCACGATCGCAACCAAATTCATGGAAACCGCCCAGAAGTATGGTCCGACGGCGGTCTACATCGCACCTTACACGGGAAGCCTCTCCGCGTTAAACGGGGTAATCGGCGCCGGTTACAGGTTCGCGAGTGTGATAGGCGCGAGCGCCGGGGACTTTGAAGGAGACAATGAGGGTGACTCGGCTAGCCCGTGTGGCGCAAATGAGATCTTAGGATCGTTCGACGGTCACGATCTCTCAGATTTACGAAATTCACGTATGATCATCCTCTGGGGGAACAATCTAGCAGAAACTGACGTGCCGGACATGCGATTCGTCCTCGACGCACGAGAAGGCACCATTACCTCCGAAGGAGTAACCCAGCTGAACCCGAACGGCACAACAGCGAAAGTAGTCAACATCGACCCAAGATTCACCTCTACCGCAACTCTCTCCGACCAGTGGATTTCCATTCGTCCCGGAACCGACGGGGCGCTAGCGCTCAGCATGATTAATGTGATCATAAACGAGCAGCTCCACAATGTAGATTATGTGACGAACTACACCGTTGCTCCATTCTTGGTTCGTCAAGATACGCAGCTCTTTCTCAGGCAAAAAGACGTGGTGACGGCCGGAAGCTCAACTAAGTACATGGTATATGATTCGAATAGCAAATCAATTGTACCTTATGATCAAAGCGGCATAACCCCCGCTCTTGCAGGCTCATTCACCGCTGCGGGAACCACGTGCAAACCCGCCTTTCAATTGCTCGTCGACTTGGTGAGCCAGTACCCCCCTTCGGAAGCGGAGAAAATAACGGGGATCCCTGCGTCCACAATCGAGAACCTCGCGAAGGAATTCGCGACCAGGTCTCCCGCGGCAATCAAAGCGGGTTTCGGAGGAATATCACATTGGTACTACGGCGACTTGACCTACAGGGCCATGATAACACTCTCCGCCATATGCGGCTACATAGGAATACATGGCGGAGGCGTCACAACTTACAACGGCGCTCTTCTCGATGCTGCCTTAGATCTTCCTGACTGGTTGAACCCCGACAAGAAGGCGTACACGTACCTTCCTCCACTTTCGTTCTGCGCCACGGTGGAAACAGGCAAACCATTCCCGATCAAAGCCGCTTGGTTCCCAGTAGACAATTTCGTCAACCAACAGGGAGATACCAATCGCACGATCGCGGCGCTAAAGGCGCTTGATTTCGTCGTAGTCTCAGACATGTTCCTGAGTCCGACGGCTCAGTACGCCGACATAGTTCTCCCATGCGCCACGCAATACGAGAGAGAGGACATGCTCCCTGGAGGCAACTACTACTTCCAGTACATGCCGAAAATAATCGACCCACTCTGGGAATGCAAATCCGACCTTGACATGTTCGCCGAGGTCGCCCAGAAGATGGGACAGGGGAACTACTTCGACAAAACCCCCGACGACTACCTTAGCCTATTGCTCAGCGGCCTTCCATCCGGCTTAACGTTGGATACGTTGAAGAGCGAAGGAGTCGTCGCATTGACACCCAAAGACTTTGGAACCGCTTCATTCCAACCCATCACGCTTCCATACGTCCCGTACTACCAACAACACTTCCCTACCCCGTCAGGAAGAATAGAATTCTACACTGAATCCCTCGTCCCTTACTCAATGCCTCTCCCAATCTACAATGAACCGATTGAAGCTTCGCCGACTAATCCACTCTACCAAAAATATCCGCTCGTCTTCCTGACGGCGCATACAAAGTTCAGAACTCACACTCAATGGGACAACTTACCATGGCTCCGAGAAATCATTCCCAAGTCCTTTGTTGAAATAAACCCGATTGACGCTCAAGCTAGGGGAATCAATGACGGCGATACGGTGACGGTGTTCAACGATCGTGGTTCAATTCAGATCCTAGCTCGAGTAACCAGTGGTATCAGACCTGGGGTTATCAACGCATACCAAGGCGATTGGCAAGAATTCCCTACCGCTACAGTAAACATGCTCACGCACCAGAAAATTAACCCCGCACAATCCGTCGTGTTCCTCTTCCAATCTAACACCGCATATTACGATTGTCTGGCAGAAGTGAAAAAATCATAAGGTGAGATGAAATGACAAAACTAACGATGGTAATCGACCTGAGCAGATGCTTAGGTTGCTGGACATGCGCCCTCGGCTGTAAAGCGGAGAACAACGAGCCCATCGGGATATGGTGGAACCGTATCTTAACTACCGGTGGTAAAGAGATGGACACGCCTTCGGGCACTTATCCGGATGTAAGAATGACCTATCTGCCGATCAATTGTCAACACTGCGACAACGCGCCTTGTGTTAAGGTATGCCCAGTAGGCGCCCTTCGAAAACGCGACGATGCGATTGTGTTCCTTGATTGGGACAGGTGCATCGGTTGCCGTTACTGCCTAGTCGCCTGCCCATACGGTATCCCCGCGTTCAACTGGAAGCCTCCAGTCCAAGCCCCACCCAACTCCCAATTCCAGCTAGGAAATCCAGCGGTTCCCGTGAGACCAGTTGGCGTTGCCGAAAAGTGTACGTTCTGCTTCCAGAGAGTCGACGTAGGGAACCTCACACCCGCTTGCATAGAAGTTTGTCCTGCGGGCGCACGTTTCTTCGGCGACCTCGACGACCCGAACAGCCAAGTCTCACAAATAATCCAAACGAGACCCACAACCAGGCTTCGCGAAGAGTTAGGCACAGAGCCTTCCGTGTATTACATTCCACCTCGTAATCCTACGAGGCCTCAGGAGGTAAGCGCTACTTGAAGAAGGGTTCCATCGTGAAAGTCGACGAAAAGTCGCTTCTACAGCCGCTTCTCACGACAGGTACGGCATTTTACGTCTTCGTCGGGGCCCTGCTGGTGTTAACCGGGTGGTTCCTGTACTGCTGGTACCTACAACTAAGCGAAGGACTCATAGTGACTGGTATGCGTAGCGTGTACAACGCACCCAACTACATGGCATATGGGGTTGCCGGTGGTTCGCCTTGGGGCATCTACGTTACCACATTCATCTTCTGGATAGGAATAAGCCACGCCGGAATAGCAATCTCAGCTTCCGTCAGGCTCATGAGCTTAAACAAGTACAAGGTCGTCGTGCGAATGGCTGAAGTTCTAACTCTAGTAGCACTACCGATGGCGGCACTATCAATCGTCTTTGACGTAGGACGGCCAGATAGGTTGTTCAACCTGCTACAGTTCGGCAGATTCCAAGCTCCCCTACTATGGGACCTCTCGGCAATTACAACATATTTCATGGCAACAATCGTCTACCTCTACCTCAGCTTACGAGGCGACATAGACGAGTTAGCTCACAAGCTACCGAAACGGGAATGGTTCTACAAACGCCTAGCCATGCACTACGAAGGAACTGAAACCGACAAAGCGAGACACACGCAGACCTTGTGGTGGCTTGCAATCGCCATCATCCCAATAATGGTCACCGTACACAGCGTCGTTTCCTTCGTCTTCGGCCTAATGGTTGCAAGATCAGGCTGGTACTCCACGATATTCGCGATCTACTTCGTAGTCGGCGCAATCGTTAGCGGTGTCGCTGCAGTTTACTCATTGGCGTGGATATTCAGATGGCTCTACAAATGGCAGTCATTGATCACTGATGAAGTCCTGAGAGGAATCTCGTGGGCTCTCAGAAATGTGCTAATCATATACATCTACCTCTGGATCGCGGAAGTACTAACGACAAGCTACATGGGCCCATCTGACGAACTGAAAGTCTCCGACTTCTTGTGGAGCGGCCCCTACGCCATAATCTTCTGGCCGATGGCAATTATAGGATTTGGAATACCTGCAATAATCCTGCTCAAACCGGTCTTCGCGAAACGAACATTCAGCGCCACGCTAACCTTTGTTGCATCAATAATTCTGAACATCGCTTTCTGGATAAAACGATTCACAATTGTAGTACCCTCGCTACTCAATCCACCACTGTATCAAACCGGCATTTACATTCCAACGGTAACCGAAGCATCCATCATCTTGGGTACTTTCTGGATGGCAGCTCTACTGTATGTGTTATTCGTCAAAATGTTTCCAATCATCGAATTGGATGTTGTGAGGGAATAGAAGTTGACAAGTGGTAGGACCATCGCAATCGGCCTCCTCGGTCTGCTGTTGGTAATTGCTGGCGTCGCGCTTTGGGTCTTGGGAGACTCAACGAATCCCGTAGTGACAATCCCACTCGCAAGCACAGGAGTGCTTTGGGCACCGCTACTCTGGTTGTTGGGAATAATTGTGCTGCTCTCGGCAGCGCTCGCAAACACGCTACACCTCAAGAACTACGTCATATGGTTGGTGTTGCTCATAGTTGGCTACCTCGCTGTCTTCGTCGTGATAACATCCATAGGCTCGCTTATACTACCGTAACCCACGGGTTACATTATCGTAGAAACAGGGGGCAGGGTGACGATGAGTCTTAAAGTAACCGAAGAGAGCGAGTTCAGAGCTAACGTGTACGGTATACTCACCCTTGCCTTCTCTACTCCAAGAACGGAATCCGGACGGCTATACGAGGCTGTCTTAGAAGCATACCATTCGCTGCACCTAAACGACCAGCCCGCTCCCAAAGAGCCGGACCTGCCCACAGAGAACCTCAGCAAAGAACATCTTAGATTGTTCGTCGGCCCAGGAAAGGTTCCATGTCCTCCATACGAATCCGTATACCGGCAGGACAGGCCGATAATGGAGAAGGGGCTGGTAATGGGTCCGTCGGCCGCCGACGTACGACACAAGTATGCAGAAGCGGGCCTTGTACTTCCCAAGAATTTCAGCGATTTGCCAGACCACATAGCCGTCGAGATGGAATTCATGCATTTTCTTTGCGCGGAGGAACTCAAATCCATTCAGCAAGGTAACCCGCAAGAATCCGCAAGAAGAAGGAAGATGGAACAGGAATTTCTAAAGGAACACCTCGAAAATTGGGTTGATAGGTTTGCAGACTGCGTTCTTAAATCGACAAATTCATCCTTCTACCGTGCAGCAGCAGGATTATTGGAATCATTCCTCAAGAATGAATCAGATTACCTGGGAAGCAGCTCCGAATGAGGGCGACCGTTTACATTACTGATTTGGAACCGGCACTCAGAGAGAATATAGCGGCGCACATTCGTTCCAATTGGAGCGAAGCAGTCGTCTACGACGAAACCAACAACATCAATTTCTCCTCAGACACTGACCCCCAAGCCGTGCTCCTGATAAGAAACGCGTCACCGTCGACACGGGAGATAGATGCACCTCTAAAGGAAACAATCGTGGTGCAGAGGACGGCTACGTTAGAGGAGGCACTCTTCTTAGTAGATGCAAAGTTGGGCAGACTCACGAAGTCAGACAAGGTATTCGCGAAGAGAGAGGCTCCGCGCAAGCAAGTTATCTCAAGACGAGAACTTCTTTTCCTACCATTGCGGGGCAACTCTCCAAGCCCAAGCGACACACCGATCGTAGTAGACGAGTCGTGCGAAGCTAAGTTCGGCTGCTCGAAGTGCGTTGATGCATGTCCAGCGCCCGGTGCTCTGAAGATCGAATCTGATTCGGTAACTGTTTCGAGTGAGGCCTGCATAAGGTGCGGGTTATGCGCGGGTGTCTGCCCGGTGGCAGCTATCCAGATTCCACAATTCTCAGAAGACGCCTATCGTGGCTTGCTAACGGCAATACGGTCCTCTTCGGCGCCTACGAAAACGCTCATAGTAACCTGTGACAAACGAAGCATAACACCGCCTCCGTGGACTGTTGTAGAAGAGGTGCCAGGAGTTGGAGTCATGGGTGTCAGGCAACTCGCGTTGGCTGCGAATTCCTCACTGGATGCGGTGTTAGTCCATTGCGCAGATGGATTGTGCGCTGCCAAAGAAAACGCAAAGCGTGCAGCAAACCAGGTCTCATCAATTCTAGATGAACACGGGCCCATCGTGGCCTACGTCGAGGGAACGCTTGACGCTGGAGAAGATGAACGAGATTCACAAATCCGTTCGAGCCCGTGACACGTCATTTAGCCCAACGGGAAGTGCGTGGAAGGATTATGTCGTCTCTCTAGAATCGATATCAAAGAGGCAAGCACAAGCATCAGGCTTGGAACTAACAACGATGGACATAGCCGACTCATGCACACTCTGTTACGCGTGTGTAGAATCCTGCCCCCACCGAGCCCTCGCAATCCAACAGGATAGACTTGATTTCACATCGGAAGAGTGCACAGGATGTGGATATTGCGCAAGAATCTGTCCGGAACATGCCATAACGCTGTCCCAAATGGATGGGCCAATCATGCTATCAACAAAAACTGTCTACAAAGATGAACTGGTTCCTTGTACGAGATGCAAGACTCCATACATCTCCATGAAAATGTTCAAGAAGGTTTCTGGCATGATCGAAAGCAGCGAAGATGTGATCAGGCTCTGTCCGAAGTGTAGGCAGGCTGAAATTTATGAACAAATCTTCAACAGCGCGCCACCATCGACCGCGTGAGTTGTGAACATGGCCTTAGTAGGATTCGAAGCAATCGCCGTTGCGGTCGTAATAGTAGTCGTATTCCTATGGGGGCCCCAAAAGCTTCCTGAGATGGCTAGATCAGTGGCTTTGGCGAAGCGCGAGTTCGAAAAGGCCTCCAAAGGAATGGCTTCACCTTCCAGTTACCTTCTACCATCAACATCAACGCCAGAACCGGGGCGTCTTCTCCTGAGCCGCTAATAGTCGCCGCAAGATCGTTGGGAATAAGCACCGAAGGCAAGACAAAAGCGGAAATCGTCAAAGATATCAGAGACTGATCTACTTAGTGTCTCTGAACGATTATTACGGATTCAAATAACTCGTCGTCCGGGACGTCTAGGACCTCTTCAGGGCGTTTGTATTCCTTTTTGGGCGCCAACCGGATTGACAGAGTAACGTCTTCCTTCTTAATTGTGATCGTCTCGTTCCGTTTGTTCGGCACTTTGATCCTCAGTTTCGGATACATGTACCTAAACGCGTCCACGATGCAGTGTTTTGTTCCGAACGTGCCCCCGCTTGAGGATAGGTCGCCGAGAATGTTTGATGCCAGATAGCTGGCTCGCATCCCTACTGCCAGTCCTACACATTTACCTCCGTGGTCTTTCGACGCCCCCATCAATGACCGTTGCAACTCAGAAGGTCTGAGCAGGCGGCGGATGATGGAGGTTAGCGTGGCACCTTGGGAGGGTAGATCAAGTGCCATGAGTCTCCGGTTCGAACTTCGCGCCACGAGTCCAGTCACAGCGAGAATTGGAGGCGGGGTCTTACGTAACGTAAACTTGAGGTCGGTGGCGTCGCGTGCTGTGACGATCTTGTAAGAGTGTTTTGTTGCTTCAGTTGAGAACCCTTCCAGGAAGAGAACATCAATGGGCTCGGTAAGCGAACTCTTGATTGCATTGGCAAGGTTATTTTCAGCCGATGTCCTCTTGAATGCCATAACTTCCCTGGGGGCTACGGCAACAACAATTTCTGCCCCTGCTTTTGCATGCCGCCATGTGTCCTTTCCTTGGGTGTCCAGGGTTAGACCGCCCTTGTGAATGTGCTTGATGACGCCAACATGAATGCCTAGGTTCGTAAGGCGTGCCGTTAGGTACTCGATTGTAGTAGTTTTGCCGGAACCACTCGTCCCGAGTACGAAGATCGTTACAGGGTTTTTTCTCTGCATGTCGAAGCGGCAACCAGGATGGGAGTATTAGGTTGGTTTTCGGCGGAGTGATTCCTGATACCACTTCATTGCCATCATCGTCCGGCCCATTCCAAGAATTGGTAGTAATTGGATTATTGCGTGTTCGATTTCATCCTTCGACGCACCAGTCTCCACCG
This sequence comes from Candidatus Bathyarchaeota archaeon, assembly GCA_963733055.1. Taxonomy (GTDB): domain Archaea; phylum Thermoproteota; class Bathyarchaeia; order 40CM-2-53-6; family 40CM-2-53-6; genus FEN-987. The sequence continues at coordinate 149,498 of CAVTBR010000001.1, read as the reverse complement.
CTTTCTTCACGTGCGTTTTGAATGCCGTTTCGAGCGCCAGAGTTCCAGTAATGGCAATCTTGATGAGTTGAATCTGTTTCTCGCTCAACGGACCCGCTTGTTTGCACTCCAATCCTAGATTCTCATGGGCAGACCATACCTTTGGATATCTCTCGATGAATTCTTGGAGAGTTGACGGTAATCGCTTCTTGTCGATCTCTTCGTCGCGCACGTTCTCACTGGAGGGAGTTTATCGCTCGGAGCTTTATGTAATTCTATCTCCCAATTCCTCGACGCATATCGTGTTCAAGGATGTGAGGGTAAGCTGCTGCCCTGGTTCGGACATCCCGTTTGTTACTATGCCCGTCGTTGTAGCGGCCTTCACAATAACCACTCCAGTCATCCATGGGTGTGGGTCGCAGTGATAGGGGTAAGTTCCAGCCCGCAGAAACGTATGGGTGAACGTGCCGCCTGGTGGAACCATACCAGAGTCAAACTCGGGAATGTCGCTTGTGACCGTATGCCCATCCGAGTCCTCGTTCTTCCAGACCACTGTATTGTTGACTCCAATCACTATCGTGATGCTCGACGGTTCGAATCCCAAACTCGCGTTCACGCTGGCCCCATTAACAATGACTACAACTACTTCATTCGGATTAGTCGGAATCAGATTGCCGTAGAAAACAAATCCTACCGCAACTAACGCTACGGCTGCTATAATCGCTATACTCAGCGCTGCGAACTGCCTTCTCGGCAAGCAACTTGACCTCGCCCATTTCTCAGTTTGAAACGCGGCATAACTCTCTGACTAGATTTGATCGCACTTGCTCAATAAACTAAGGGATGAGCAAAGTTTGAGGGCCAACAATCATTCGGAGCCCGAGCAGTTTCAGCTAACACAGCCCCTTAGCCGCTCTAACCTTACTGACTAACTTCCTGCGTCCCTTGACCTATTCCGTGAATCTAGATGACACCGTTTCTAGTTCAAGTTGGAGGACAGTAGACTCTGCCCCGTGAACGTGTCGGGACTCGGTTGGTTGTTCGCATACCCCAGTCTTACAGAGCCATGTTGAGGGTTCTAGCGGCTAGCTCTGACATGCCGGTAGCGGAATGCATACGTCACGTTCTCAATCGCCACATAGCCGAAAACGGCACCGCTTTCCGGGAAAAAGGTGCCGTTTTCAAACAAGGAGAGCAGGCTCTGCGAAGCTTCACCCTAGCTGTGAAGGAATTCATCCTCCTGTACAAGGCGGGTGCGACTCAAGACGCTTTGAAGGAAGGCAAGGAGGCTGAGGGTCTAGGCGGTTTGAAGCCCGGCGAGGTGGGGGTTGCTGGAGGTCTAGTTGGGAATCCTAAACGAGCTGAACTAGAGGGAAGAACTTGGGAGGCTTTCCTGCGAGCTTACGAGTTTTTTCAGACGGAAGAGGCAGCTGCAAATGCAAAGGCTCGGCTCCGCGTCTTGGAGGTCGTCGCAAATCTGGCGCGGACTGAGCGTGCAATCCTCGCCGACATGGACAAGGCGCAGGTCGACGATTTGTTGGATAGAGTTGAGGAGAGCTTGGAGGACGTGGACAACGGTAAGAAGAGCAGCGGTTAGGGATTCAGAAGAAGAGGTGGAACGAAGTGAACCTGTAAGCTATGGCGCCGTCACAGTTCTAGAATGTTCAATTTTCGCACCCCACAAAAAAATGTCATTTTAACCCATCCCCCTCCAAACCCATTTTCATACATCTAGTCATCCCTCAACGAACCCTTATCCGAACGGGTCTAATCGAAACCCGATACACAACTGCGATTTCATCTGAAAGGGAGAGGAAGCTGAGCATGGTTTTGAAATCTCGCCGTCGGCTCTCTCTCGCTTTCATTATACTAATTCTGACCATCTCGTTTCTCTCTCTGATTTCCCTCAGCCCTAGCGCTAGAGCTCTTTCCCTCTATAATTCAGGTGATCCAACCCCGGCGGAGCAGCTAGTGCTGGAATACATCAACCGTGCCAGAGCAAATCCAATCGCGGAGGGTCAACGGTTGGGTATCGATATCCACGAGGGATTGCAGGATGATCCCCAGAACGGCTGTTATGGGCCGGAATATGTTGGAGTCCGACCTCCGTTAGCCATGAACCCTATCCTGCTTGGGACGGCACGAGCACATAGTGAGGACATGTACACCCAAAACTACTTCTCTCACAGCGATCCGAACGGAACCTCGGCGTTCCAACGCATCTCAAATGCTGGCTATAACTACGGTAGCGTGGGTGAAAACATAGGCGCCGGCACGGACATGACCGCTACCGCCTTGGAGGACCTCCTGATGACTGATCCGGGATACGGATGCCGCGGCCATAGGATCAATCTTCTCGACATCTTCCCCTATCCACCCCCAGCCTACTATGAGATGGGAGTTGGCTACTATCAGGGCCCTAACGGTCAGGCGTTTATTACGCAAGATTTCGGTACAGACGTCAACACAGTTCCATTCTTAACGGGTGTGGTCTATAACGACGCAAACGGCAACAACTTCTACGACATCGGCGAAGGCATAGCCGGCGTAACCATCACGCCAAGTGCCGGGAGCTACTACGATCTCATCCTCCTCGGGAGGCTACGCCATCCCAATCGGAACATCCGGAACAATCACGGTTACCGCCTCAGGGGCTGGTTTCGGTCCAATCACCAAGACAATCACACTCACGGGCACCAACATCAAAATAGACTTCACACCTCAAGGCTCATCGCTCCTAACCACGACTTCCGAGCCCTACACGCAAACAACATCTCAGTCGACTACACAAACCCAAACGACAAACCAACTAGTTCAAACGACGACATCGACGACGCAAACCTCATTCCAAACAGTGACCCAGACCTCTTCCTCATCCACGACTGCACCGTTACTGCAACTCGTAACGTTCCAGTCTGCACCAACAAACTTCGCAGATGCAACCTCTCCGGGCACCATCACCGCTTGCGGGAACACATTCACGAATTCTCAATCAGCGGCCGCTTGCAACGTGAGCTTTGGAGCTACGGCGAATCTACCCAGCCCATCAACCGGTTGGAGGTTCGACCATTGGAGTTGGGCGGGAGGAGTGGCTTGCTCAAGCGACACCGCAAACCCCGTAGGTTGTTCGGCCATCAACTCGGGGGGAGTCTTGATAGCCGTATACGCTACTCTGATCAATGCCACAACGAATCCAACGTCATCCGCGCTAATCACGCTTGGTTCATGCTCGCTTGGGATGGGGTACGGGGGGTCGTTCTATACCACAACATTCGGCGCCACCACGGTCTCGGCGTGCAATTTACCACCAGGCTACACATTCCTCAGCTGGAACTGTACCGGCGGACTAGTTTGCTCATCTACATCAAATGCAGCCTCCCTGACCATTAATGGCCCGGGAAGTATCGTCTTGAATCTACAGGCCCAATCGGTCAATGTCACTTCGACTTCAATGTCAACATCGTCAATTGCAACCTTGACTACATCATCGCTGACGTCGTCAACCGTCTCCGTCTTCAGCACGATAGAATCGACGACAAGCGCATTTCAAGCATCGCAGATATCAACGGTCCCTCCACAGTTGACGCTGACTCCGATCCCAGGGTTCCCCTGGGAGTCCATAATTGCGGGGCTTATACTGGGCTTAGTGGTGCTAGCGCTAGCGAGGCGCTGCAAGAAATAACGGGCAGCAGAAACTGGGTCTAGGCCTTCTTTATTCTTCCCAGCATCCCGCCATAACGTCCGGTGCGGTACCAACCCAATCTTCCGGTGGCGGCAAGAACGTAGCCTTGAATCCTCACCACGTCGACCATTATCCGATAAATAATGATGTAAATCGGAACATAGAGAAGGAGCCGGAGATCTTCGTGATCGATTACTATAGCGAAAGAGGCCATGAAAAACTCAATCACTAGGATTATCGCGAATGCCAACAGGACGCCGTAGAACAATCCGGTGTATAGATACAGGAATAGCATTGACGCAGTAACCAGCTCGACAACTGGCGTAAAGATCATGGCCAATACGAGGCTAGGATAACCGAACGCGCTAAGCGGACCGAACTTCCACCAGTTCTTTCGATGTTTGGAAAGCGTCTGCCAGCTTCCACCATACCAACGCTTTCGCTGTCTTACCCACGCCGAGAGAGTCTCGGGTGCTTCGGTGTATGCTAGGCTGTGGGGCTCGTAGCGAATATCCTCACCGGCCTTGACCAATCTAATAGTCGCGTCCATGTCCTCGACGACGGTATCTCGATCCATTGTCCCAGTTCGACTCAACGATTGCTTCCGGAAGGCGCCACAAGCTCCAGGAACGACTATTATCGAATGAAGCAGTTCCAGAGCGCGTCTTCTGATGCTAAGGTCTCGAATGTACTCTAAGGCCTGAAGTCTGGTGAGTGTGTTCACTCGGTTACCGACTTTAACGTTACCTGATGCCGCGCCGACTTGGGCGTCCTCGAAGTGTACCAGCAACCTCCTTATCGCGTCTCGAGCCAACGCCACGTCAGCATCGATCATGAGGAGAATGTCGCCCCCGGCAACGGCCAAGCCAGTATTGAACGCCACGGCCTTTCCACCTGCCTGAGGCCTGTTCACGAGTAGGACCTCTCTGCGCTGAGCGAAAGGTTCTACAACCTCCCTTGTTCCATCCGTGCTGCCGTCGTTCACCACCACGATTTCCAAATTCGGATAATCTGATTCTCGTAGGGTGAGAATCGTTGTCTCGATGGTCTTCTCTTCGTTGTGTGCCGGCACTATGACTGAGACGAGAGGATATGACCTAATCGTCGCCGCTCGTCGATCACGGATTTTATCGATTCTAGCATGGTAGACCGCCAGAGGTAGATATGCCATTTCATTAAGGAACGCAGCGGCCAGCACGATGATGTAAAAGAGAGCGACCCCGGTTGATGACATGTAAAAAGTAACCAACAGTCTAGCAAAATCGTTAACCTGTCCCAGAAATACGACGAAAAACGAGTAGGCTGATGAAGACGGTGGGCTTCCGTTACCATTGCCCGAGATGGGAGAAGTAACATTTCCAGAAGGAGACGCTAATCTCAGGTTTGGGTAAAGAAACAAATACAGCAGGTAAAAGAAGACTATAGTCAGAACCCACGAAGTTAGTTGAATGGCAAGCAGATGAGGGTCGCGGTAACGGCGTTGCAACCTAGACGTCAATATTGAGTCTCCCAAAGCACATTTCTAAATGCGTGCACGCTTTCCAATTCGCTAATGCCTCAAGCACGCATATAGACCTAAGTAAAGTACCAACTAGGAAGACAGGCAGGTAATATCCGGAATGTTAGGTTCGTCTGGAAGGGAAGCGGATCCCACCGCTGAAGCGGCAACGGAGACTAGGCTCAGATTATACAAACGCCCCGACGTTCGAGCGTTGCTTGACTATGTTGTCAATGGGCACGAAGAGATACCGCCAACAGTTACGAGCGAGGGCTATACCTATCCAGAGATCAATAGGCTACTAAGGATCTTGGAAAGCTCATCTTTACTGGAAGAGGTTTCACAACACCGCCTCTTCCGACGCACAACGGTTGACGTGGAAGCCGCTTGTCCCGAGTGCGCATCTCGCATGACCATCCACGATTCCTATGCATGTCCGTTTTGCAAGTCACCGACGTTAAAACGCGGAACCCTTCTCGAACACTACAAATGCGGTCACGTTGGATTAATGGACGAATTTGCACAGGCAGACAATCTAATCTGCCCGAAATGCAGGTCCGTACTTCGCTTGATTGGCACCGATTATAGCAAGATCCGAGATACCTTTCGTTGTGAAAAATGCAATAGAAGCTTCTCGGCGCCGAGCATAATCCATCGTTGCCTCAACTGCAAGATCAAATTCAGTTACGAAAACGCGAAACTATCGCCGGTTTACATTTATGAGTTCAATGAAGCCTTTAGACAGGAAGTGGTCTCCAACTGCGTGGTCCAGTTTCCTATTGTGAATCGTTTGAGAGAAATGGGGTTCAATGTGCAATCTCCAGGCTTCATCAAAGGTCAATCCGGTATCGAGCAAGACTTCGACATAGTAGCAAGGGAGGGTGACAAGAATTTCGTGTTCGCAATCGCTACCAACGCGACCGAAGTGAACCAAGACGTTGTCGCGACCTTGTTCGCGAAAAAGTTCGACGCTGAGGTCGAAAGGTCATTTGTCGTGGCCATTCCAAAGATGAATCGGGAGGGATTGAAGGTTGCTAGCCTATACGGTATCCAAGTGATCGAAGGCGCGGATCAGATCGAAGTCACGAAGAAGATTCCAGCGTTGCTGCAAGGGAAAGAACAGCCGCAGATTTCAGAACGTGACAATCCGCCTACTCGCGCAGAGGTTGAGGATCGGGACGTCACGTCTGCGGTAACTGAGGCGATTCAAAAGATGTCGCGACAACTGAACGGACAAAAGACGGTAACTGAAGCTCGCGCTAAAGAATTGAGCCTAGGTGTGGGAGAAGCCAAGTCTAGCGAGGTCCTAAAGCCAAAACTAGGACGCCTTCTTAATCCCAAGAACACGAAACTCGATTCCGATCAGGTGACCTCTACCGGCAAGCCAGACAGCCGCCGAAGTTCAGCCCGGGTTAATTGCACAAATTGTGGTAGAGAGTTGGAATCAGGCGCTGATTTTTGCGACCAATGCGGAAAAATTCTCGATCGTGCCGGCGGTTAACTGAGGCATGCCAATCAGCCGTTGGATCAATTCCGAATATTCCTAGACCATGAATGTTTCTCGTTGACCCAGATAATACGGGGAAGCTTGCATCCATACTGCCTATATGTTATCGATTCATGGCTCACCTTCCGTGGTCGTAGATGCGAGTCGTAGATCTCAGAAGCGATACAGTAACCCTTCCCACGACGGAGATGCTGGATGCTATGCGATCAGCTCCACTCGGCGATGACGTCTACGGTGAGGATCCTACTGTCAATCGTCTGGAGGAAATTGCCGCCAAGAAGATGGGCAAAGAGGCGGCCCTCCTCACAACTAGCGGAACACAAGCTAACCTCGTAAGCGTGCTAAGTCAAACAAAGCGGGGCGAGGAAGTAATTCTAGAAGCTGAAGCGCACATGTACTACTATGAGGTAGGCGCATTCTCAGTTCTTGGCGGGCTCATCCCGAGATTAGTGAAAGGGCAACGTGGGGTGTTGACCCCGAAGGATATCGAATCCGCCCTTAGGCCTCCGAACATTCACTTTCCGCCAACGAGCTTGGTTTGCATCGAGAATACTCACAACCGTGCGGGAGGAACAGTGTGGACACCTTCTCAAACTAGGGCTGGCTATGAGTTCGCGCATGGGAGAGGTTTGAAGGTGCACATGGACGGAGCCAGAATATTCAACGCCGCCATAGCCCAGAACATAGATGTGAAGGAACTGACCAAGTTCGTTGATTCAATGATGTTCTGCCTATCCAAAGGCCTCAGTGCACCAATCGGGTCTCTCGCGGTCGGAGACCGTGAATTCGTTGACAGTGCGAGGCGTTACAGAAAGATGCTTGGAGGAGGCATGCGGCAGGCAGGAGTAATAGCCGCGGCAGGAATCGTCGCAATCGAGAAAATGGTTGATCGTCTCAAAGACGATCATTCAAACGCACAGATGCTCTCGAAAGGATTAACCTCGATCGAAGGAATATCCATCGATCCATCACAAGTTCAAACTAATATCGTCGTTTACGACGTCTCCCGCCTAGGGATTGACGGGGGAACATGGATTACGAAACTGAACGATTCCGGAGTAAAGGCAGGGGCCCTTGAAGGGAGTAGAGTACGGATGGTCACTCATCGCGGAATCGAGAAAGACGACATAGAATACACCTTGGAAGTCATGCAAACAACCGCAGAGAAAATCAGAAAAAAGAAGTAACTGCGCCCGTCGGTTCCGAATCGAGAGAATTAAAATCAAACTCGCATAATGCTCTCAACATCGACTCCGTGCTCTTTGCAAGCCTGCATTAGGGGATGCCAGGCCTTCTCAGAAATCGGTATGCCGTCTCTTAATCTTCTTTCTCGCTCGTTACTTTCCGGTTCACCCGGGATCAGAATTTCCTTGAAGCCTTCAGCTTTCGGGGAATTCTTAACGGATTTTACAAGCTTGTCGGCTTGATGCTTGAACTGCTCTAACGGAACGAAGTTGTCGATCTTCAGGGCCATCATGAATACTCCATTTGTCAACCATCCCGACGTCATATCTTGACTGCTGCCCGCTCCCGTAAGGAGGCCAGCCAACATGTCAACCATCAAACCTAGACCATACCCCTTGTAACCTCCAAATGGCAGCAAGGCGCCCGCCAATTTGATCCGCTCAGGAGGAAGGGGCGGTTCGTAGAGGTCGGCGGGGTTTGTGGAGGGGTGACCGTGAGAGTCAACGATCCACCCAGATGGCAATTGTTCCCCCTTGAGGAGAACTGCCCGGACTTTCCCTTCTGCTGCGGCACTGGTCGCGTAATCGACAACGAGGGTCTTCTCCTGTCCCGCTGGTATGGCGTAAGAGATCGGGTTTGTGCCCAAAACCGGCGTTCTACCTCCAAATGGTGCGACGTAGGGTTCGCAGTTGGCAGTGATGAAGCCTATCATGCCGTTATTGGCTGCAATTTGGCTGTACTCCGCCAGTCTTCCTATGTGATTGCAATCGAAAACGCCAACCGCCCCGACCCCGGTTTTACCCGCCTTGTCGATAGCAACCTCCATCGCCTTTGAACAAGCCATTTGACCGAAGCCCCAATTTCCATCAATAAGCGCGGTGGAGGGGCTGTCCGCTTTAACCTCAATCTTTGCTCGTAGCTTGATGGTGCCGCTTCGGATACCTTGAAGGTAAATAACCAGGTTCGGAGCAACACCATGTGAATCAACTCCTGCCAAATTCGCGTTGACGAGAAACCTAGTGACGACCTCCGCCTCTTCGTCCGAAGCGCCTGCCGCTTTCAAAAGTTTCTGGGAAATGAGTGTTAGTTGCCGGCTTGTGATAGTGGGCGTGGGTAACCACCTTTGATGGTCGATTGATGAAGTAGCCGCTTAAAGCATAACGATTCTTACCGTTGGAGCACACTTACCAACGAGAATGCTTCATGATGGCGTTCGAAGGATTCCGGCGAACCAGGTCATAGTGAGATTTTCAGAAAGCAGAAGCATCCTGATCGGTCTTGTCTCGTTGGACGTTCGACAAAGAAAACCAAAGATGGTTTGTTCGGCTAACAGTTTAGTATCTGGCGCGGTTCAGGCAAAGCGCGTGCCGTAAGATTCGGTGAGTGGTTTCATTATGATTGGTCTACGCGAAATTCAGGATGCAAGAAAACTGATTCGAAATGAGATAAACAAGACTCCCTTAGTGCGTTCTAAGTATCTCTCGGGCCTATGCGGTTCGGATGTCTATCTCAAACTCGAGAACCTGCAAGTAACCAACGCTTTCAAGATCAGAGGCGCGCTCAACCGGATGATGAACCTCACATCTGAGGAAAAGGCACGCGGCGTTGTAGCCGCTTCTTCGGGCAACCACGCTCAAGCGGTAGCTGTAGGCGCAGAGAAACTCAATTTGACTGCGACAGTAGTCGTCCCTGAGACCACTCCAAGAATAAAGGTCGAGAAAATCGGAAAACACAAGGTCGAATTGATCCTGCATGGGGAAAAGTACGATTATGCTGAGCTGTATGCTCACAAGTTAGCCAAAGAAAGGGGCGCAACGTTCATCTCATCATACAATGATCCATTTGTTGTAGCGGGACAGGGGACTGTCGGACTCGAAATCCTTGAGGACTTACCCACCGTTGATTCAATCATCGTGCCCGTAAGTGGAGGAAGTGTATTGTCGGGCGTTGCGGTCGCAGCCAAGAGTATCAAACCGGGCATCGAAATCTTGGGAGCACAACCAGAGAATGTTGCAGCTATGTACTACTGTTTGAAGGCGGGGAAGATCATTAACATGGAAATGAAGCATACTATAGCTGATGGCTTGGATGGCAACATCGAACAAGGCTGCATAACATTCGAACTGGTCCAAAGATACGTGAATGAAATCCTGCTCTTCAATGAGGACACGATTAGGAGAATGATAAGGCTCCTCTGGGAGAAGGAGCGGCAAGTCGTCGAAGCTTCAGGAGCAATTTCCATAGCGCCAATTGTTGAAACACCAAAACGCTTCGCTGGAAAACAAACGGTCGCAGTAATCACTGGTGGAAACATAGACGACGCGGTTTTCCAAGGGATATTGACATCAGAAAAGTGAACAGCTGCAACACGGTAAGGATGGCAGTATGTTGGTCGACTATGTTGGATTGAGAAAGGAGGAGCTAATCACCCCAGCCCTGTTAATCGACCTCGACGCGTTAGAGAAGAACATACGGACGATGAGTGAATATTATAGGGGGAGGAAGAACGCGGGGATAATCCCTCACCAGAAAGGTCACCGGTTGCCCATAGTGGCGAAGAAGCAGTTAGAGGGAGGGGCCAGAGGCGTATCCATGACCTCTCTAGGACTGGCTGAATACTACGTTCAATCAGGAATCGATAACATATTCATCACCTCTGAAATTTACGGAAAGAGAAAGATAGACAAACTGTGTGGATTGGCTAGGCAAGCCAACATAACAGTTAGCGTGGATAATCTCGAAAACGTACGTCAACTTTCTGAGACGGCACTTGAAAACAAGACGGTGATCAAGGTAGCGCCAGAATTATACGCAGGAAGGTCGAGTTGCGGCGTCGAATTCTCAAAGATGAAAGACTTCGTGAAGGAGTTGAGCGCATATCGGGGCGTCCAATTCGAAGGCTTCTGGCACCACGGTCAAGAGTCCAGCATCCTCAAGTTTGCTGAGAGAAAAATCGTACATTTCAAAACGCTTGATGAAATGTCGAGAATAAAGGATGAGATCGAAGATGCGGGTACCGAGGTTCGATTTCTTAGCGCAGGTTATACCTGCACTTGGAATATCACCCCGGAGCATAGCCTGAAGGATGTTCTGGTACAGGCGGGTAGCTACGTTTTCAGTGATTGGTGCTCTCATAATCACATTGAAGGGATCGACGCCTTCGATTGCGCTCTCACGGTTCTGACAAGATGCATCAGCAGACCGAAACCCGGCGAAGCGATGTTTGATTTCGGAATGAACTCCTCTTCAGACGAGTGCGGCGAGGATTATCACAAGGTAGTAGGGTCGTTTTTCAAGGATCTAGATGGCGTCGAAAGTGTAACAGAACGTGAGGAGCTCGCACTAGTCGTATTTGACCAACCGAGAGATGATGTAAAGGTGGGCGATGCGTTTGAGGTTATCCCGGCGCATTCTGATACGACTGCAAAGCTTCATCCGTGTTACTATGGAATTAGGGATGGCGTTGTTGAAGTCGTCTGGCCTAATTATGGCCAGTGCTTGTTCTGATAATGTAGCGGACGTAACTTGTCCGGCCAATCCATATCAGGATTAAGTTCAAATGAAGTTGACGAAAGTTCGCTCATAGGTCTTGGTTCGCTCTTCCTTAACCGCCGGATATTAGTTGGTGTTCAAGACCCTCCGGTTTTAATGTAACGAAGCAGCCGTGCATTATTCCTTCGACATACTCAGAACCCGGGTTTATGCAGGTTGTTCTCTTGATATTACAAACTCCAGGTGACTCATGGATGTGTCCATGCAAGGCAAGTTTCGGTTGAAACTCCTCTAGAACTTTTCTAACCGCGGTGCTCCCGACATGGTCCATTATGGGTTGGCCCATGAAGTACTTCGGTCGTAGGTCTTTGCCAAGTCGTGGTGCAAGGTCCAGCGGGGTATTGTACCCAGGCGTATGAAAGTCACAAACCACGTTCGCCATCGAAGACGCCCGCCCAAGTTCAGTCCGTAAACGTTTCTCCAACTCACGCTCACTGCACTCGCGCGGGGAGTCCCAAGGTGTTGGGTTGACCCAATCACACGCTACAAGCGAGTGCTTATCGTCTAATTCGACGCACTTTTCCAGAGTGTACTCAACACGGTTAGACTTCTTCAATACTTCGTCGATGGCGAATGTGTCGTCGTTGCCAGGGTTCATCAAAACACGAACGTCCTTCGGGAGGATTTCGTCGATCTTGATCAGCCAGTTTTCGATTGTTTGCTGCATCAGCTTATCGAATAACTCTGTTAGCCGATCCGGTTTACTCTTGAACTCCTCATACTCGGTTCTGCTGCAATGATAATAGTAGTAGCCAACCTGCCGAATATCCTTCTCCATCTTCGGCAGTTCTTCTTTTTTCAACCGATAGTCTGTGTTAAAGAAATTCGTGACGAATAGGTCGTCATTTAGTTTAACGATTGGCACAATCGCCTTTCCTGTAAGATCGCCGCACATCATCACTATATTGACTTTGGAACTGTTCGCTAGGGACAGGACCTTCAGAAAGTATGTATCTCCGCCGTGAAGATCGGTGGCGAAGAGAATCTTGGTTTCAGACAAATCGCGTCGGTTTCGGGTAGTAGGCGAATTGAAGTTAAATGAATCGGTTAAGCATGAAGCTTCAAATTTGCCTTTCACGAGAACTAACAAGGCGGTAAGTAGTCGCAGTTATTCTCTATAGTTGCTCTTCCGTCGTAATATTTGACCGGTCCAGCATAGTTAGTTTAATAAACGTACTATCTTGTACCCTCCCTCCGGTCAATTGCTTTGACCGAAGAATTCAAAGTAGAACTTTTTCTGCGCAAATCTACAGGGCTCGTCAAGGAAATCGGACCTGTCGGTTCATTCGTGCTACCGTGGGCCTCTATGGCTGGCAGTGGAATAACGCTCTACGCGATTGAAGTCATCTACAACTATCCCATGGGAAGCGTACCCGGCGCTTTCCTACTAGTAGGCATACCAACAATCATCAGCGTCTTCACATTTGCATTGCTTGGCGTTACAACTCCAAGAGCAGCGGGTGCGTACGTGTGGGGATCCCGTTTTGTCGACCCATTCGTAGGGTGGATTGGGACGGGATGGATTTACTGGTTAGCGCAAATATTCTCAATCGGCCTCGTCGCATCCGTTATGGGAGCAGTAAGCTCAACCATATTTACAATGTGGGGTAACGCCTTCAACATGCCTGCACTCACTTCGTTCGGCTCGTGGCTCAGCAGTACCCTACCACAAGTGGAGTTCACCATTCTAATCATCATCATCCTCGGATTGCTGGCTATGATCGAAATCAAACATTACATGAAGATCATGATGGTGATCTGGGGCCTTAACACCCTCGGCTTAATCGTATCGGCCATACTCTTCGCTACAAACAATCCAGGTTCCGTCCCCGCTGCATGGGACCACGTGTGGGGTCCGGGCGCGTTCGAGATGATAGCTAGCCTTGCCACGAAATACAATCTGGCCGGGTATGTCTCAAGGGTCTCGGCGGGCTCATGGAACGACACCCTTGCGATTGTTGCGTACATTTTCTGGGCACTAACAGGCTACGAAGTCAACGCCTACGTTGGTGGAGAATTGAGGAATCCTCGTTCCTCATTCATGTACTTCTTCACGGCGGGCATGATTGGCACCGTAATATGGTACAGTCTCGTAACTTGGCTGGCCTACAACGCCTACGGCGGCTTCATACTCCAGTATAACTACGTCTACAACCTCTATAGCGCCGGGACACTAAATGCGACGGACGCTGCACACGTTGCTCCGTACATGTTGCTTCCATCGATGCCTCTGTTCTCAGCGAGTTTAGCCGGTTCGACTATTGTTCTATTTTTTGCGGCCTGGTGGTTTTACCCTATCACATCAGTGATCGTAACTTACCTGGCCGGAACTAGGTGCATGTTCGGAATGTCATTCGATCGAATGTTCCCGGCGGTATTCGGCAAAGTGTCCGAGAGAATGCACACGCCAGTCCCAGCAACCATCGCATGCATGATAGGCGGAATAATCGTGGCACTCCTAACCCTAACCTCCTACGGCTTCCTTGCGGCTGCAGCCAACAGCTCGTTCTGGTACGCCTTCGCCTACTTGATCGTCGCATTCACCGCCACAGTACTCCCATTCAAACGGCCTGACATCTGGGAGAAAGGCATGAAGACTAAGTTGTTCGGCATTCCAGTAATGAGCCTAATCGGTGCCGCTGGCGTAGTCGGCATGTTCTGGATACTGGCACTCAGCACAGTAGGAATCTCACTGCTCGCATGGAACGTTTCAGTCCTCTGGATGGCAGTCGGCGTCCTAGTCTTCATCATCTTCGTCGCCAAGAACGAGAAACGCGGCATCAAAATAACGCAGATCTACGGCGAGATTCCACCACCCTAGACCCTGTCAAAGACCTTAAGCGCAACTCCCCTCCTCTCTTTTTTATTGATCTGATTAGCCTTGGCTGTAACAACCGAATCCGACATCTTGAGAGAAGCTAACAGACTTATCTCAACCGCCGCAGATAACGGGATCACTCTGCGCTTGCTCGGAGGCACGGCGATTGGCTTCAGATGCCCGAGCGCAAAGAGGCCTAGTGTTTCAAGAAAGTATCCGGACATAGACCTAGTCGGGTACAGAAAGGAGTCTCGTAAGATTCGAGAATTATTTACAAAGCTTGGTTATTCCCCAAACGAGATTTTCAACGCCTTACGCAGTGCAACTCGGTTAATGTTCTTCGACCTGCCAAATAAGCGAAGAGTCGACCTATTCCTAGACTACTTCGAAATGTGCCACAAGATCGACCTCAGAGACAGATTAACGCTAGACCCATTAACCCTGACCATGGCAGACCTCCTAGCGACAAAATTACAGATCTTCAAAACCAACGAGAAAGACTTCAAAGATATCACGGCAATGTTGCTGGACCACGAAGTCGCGGATTCAGACAAACCCGTGGCTATCAACGGGAAGCGATTAGCGGAGCTTTGTTCAAAGGATTGGGGAATGTATAAGACCTTCACACTCGTTCTCGACAAGACCGCCTCCATGCTTGAGCGGTTTGAGTTGACATCTGCCGACAAAGAACTTGTGAGAGGACGAATGAAGCGAATTTCCGACATGATCGAACAAGAACCGAAGAGCATGGGTTGGAAAGCGCGTGCAAGGGTCGGAGAAAAAGTTCCCTGGTACAAGTTGCCCGACGATATGGCAGAGTAGCATGCTCGACCTTTCTGGGATACTTGGGCCATCAAAACTCGTTACAGCGGTTAGGAATTTGCCGGAACTGATTATAGTGAGCTAGGTGTGTCTGACGCGATATACCGTTGATTCTGCAGAGCATTGAAAGCCAATCCGAACTCCTACGGCTGATACGGAAGGAGTTTCCTCGAGCCGACACTGATGCGAATGGAAGACGCAGAGTCTTCTTCGAGAACGCCGCCGGTTCGCTGGTTTTGAAACGTGCTGTGGATGCCGAGGCAAAAGCGCGAATAGACTGTTCGGCAAATGTTGATGGCCCTTCATGGGAATCCAAGAGAAACGAAGAAGTGATATCTGAAGGAAGACAAGCGGTCAGCGATCTTCTGAACGCACCTAACTCCAACTGCATCGTCTCCGGCGAATCAGCGACCAGCCTAATCTTCCAACTCAGTTACGCAATCGGGAAGGAACTGTCAGGAAAAGAGAACATAGTTACGACCGATTACGAGCATTATGCGAACATAAGCCCATGGCTAGAACTCAAACGCCGAGGTCTCGTTAAGGAGGTAAGGTTCGCAAGATTCAACCCTAAAACCGCAATGCTGGACTTGTCTCATCTCGAAAGCCTCGTCGATGAGAATACAAGAGTAATTTCGGTGGCTGGAGCCTCCAATGTTCTTGGCTCAAAGACGCCTCTAGATCAGGTCTTGCAGGTCGCGAAAGGGGCGTCCGCCTACACCGTCCTAGACGCAGTGCACACCGTTGCCCATACTCCACTGGACATTCAAAAGACACCCTTCGATTTCGTAGTTTTCTCTGCGTACAAACTCTTCAGTAGACGGGGCAGCTTCATGTACGGACGCGAGGAACTTCTCAGGTCCCTTAAGCCGTACAAGGTTGTGCCCGCGCCGGAGGACCCACCCGCGAACTGGGAGATGGGCACCCGCGATCAATCACTCTTCGCCTCGATAAGCGCAGTCATGGAATACCTCGCCTGGTTGGGGAGCAGAGTCGAGCCGCAAGTAAGAGAAAGAATCGGCGATTACGCAGGTCGCGGTCGCCTCTTGAAAGCGGCACTCACTTGGATTGAGAGTTACGAGTATGCCTTGTCAATTGCCATGTTGAGAGGTACCTCAGGCGCTGAAGGACTATGCAATATTCCTGACGTCGAAATCTATGGAATAACCGACTTGGCACAAGCTCACGCCCGCGTCCCAACCTTCACATTCAATATCGTTGGCGCTAACCCCCTGGAGGTCGCCAAATTCCTTTGGGAAAAACATGCGATAGCCGTACTAGCCGAAAACCACGGGGGCTTCTATTCCAAAACCCTCAATACGTATGGAAAATCAATTGCGATCCGTGCAAGTCCAGTCCACTTCAACACGGTCGAGGAAATTGGCATGTTCCTTCGCGGCGTTAAGGATGCCGTCGCACATTTCAAGTCCTGACTCATGACCATGAAACGAATGTTGTCTCCCGCCTCATCCCAGTAAAATTTTCGACCTGAGTTGACGCTAATGTCTCTCTCGGAGAAACTAGCGCTCATTACCGGAGCTTCGAGAGGGATCGGAAGGGGAATCGCTTTGGAGTTGGCACGGGAAGGGGCTGATGTGGTAGTGAACTACGCGACCCAGAAGGAGAAAGCCGCTGAGGTCGCACGCGACATCGAAGCGCTAGGACGACGCAGCTTGATTGTTAGAGCCGATGTCTCGAATCACAAAGAGGTTCTCGCGATGCGGCAAACCATTATGTCCCAATACAAGAGGGGCGTAGACATTCTAGTCAACAATGCTGGAATTCACCATCATCTCAAATTTTGGGAAATTGACGATGATGAATGGAGACGTATCATGGCTGTAAACGTCGATGGCGTATTCCTTTGCACAAAGGCGTTCACCCCTGAGATGAGGATCAAAAAGTGGGGTAGAGTAATCAACATCTCCTCAAGCGACGCGTTTATCGGAACCGACCATGAGGCTCACTACGGAACATCTAAGGCCGCGTTGCTTGGACTCACAAAGTCCTTGGCATTAGAGTTCGCGCCTTACAACATCACAGTCAATACGATCGCGCCTGGATGGTTTGAAACAGATATGACCTCAGGAACAGTGGGCGAAGAGCGAAAGAAAGCCTTGGAGGAAATTCCGTTAGGCAGGATGGGACAACCTAAAGAAATTGGATACGTCGCAGTCTTTCTCGCTTCAGAGAAGGCGAGTTTCATAACCGGTCAGACGATACATATCAATGGCGGCGAGGCCATGTTCTAGCACGATAGCAGCCTCTACCATCAAGCCAATTGAGCAGGTTTTCAACCGTGAAATATGACCTAGCAGTAGTTGGTCACATAGTTCGAGATTATATCTCCCGCCGAGGGAGAGTTCGAGGCCCGAGCCTCGGTGGTCCATGCATCTACTCAAGCCTCGCCGCACGCGCTCTTGACGCCTCAGTTCTCGTGGTCAGCCGGGTGGGCGAAGATTTCACACGAAACGAGTTTGCTTGGATCGCCAAACGCGGCATAGCGGTCAACAGAATTCGTACATCCTCCTTTCCAACGACCTGCTTCAGAATCGACTATCGCGATGCTGGAAGGACAATGAAAGTTACTCAAAGATGCGAACCACTCGCGGCCAACGACCTACGATCCCTTCCTGAGGCGTCAGCGATCCACATTGGTCTTGTCTTGGACGACTTTCCAGAGAAACTCGCCTTGGAGCTAGCGGACCGAGACTCTGTCCTGAGCCTGGAGGCTCAAGGTTATACGCGCAAGTTGGACGGTTCGGGACGCGTAAGTCGGAAGAGATGGAACAATGCCGCCCTCCTGAAGCGTTTGGAAGTGCTGAAGGTCTCAGAACCGGAACTTCGCGCCATGGGAGTGCAGAAGGTCGCGACTCGACACCTTGCGAAGCTCGGTCCACGCATGATCCTTGTTACACAAGGGGAAAAGGGAACAGCGGTCTGGTCTAGAGATGAAGGGGCGTTCAGAATCCCGGCTTATGCGACTCGAATCCGGGATCCAACAGGCGCCGGCGACGCTTTCGTGGGAGGGTTCCTGGTTACTTGGATCAGAACAGGCGATTTGTTATGGTCAAGTTCGGTGGGCTCTGCTGTGGCGTCCTTTGTTGTTGAACGATTTGGCCCTGCAAATTTCGGGTCGTCAAAGCAAATAGAAAGGCGCGCTGAATGGATACTCGAACGAATAGGTAGGACGCGAAGCTGAAGCGTATGGACTTCAAGAAGCTTGGAAACAGCAAGGTGGAGGTCCCCGTACTAGGTTTGGGTACTTGGGGAATGGGTGGATTTAGTAGCAGACGCCTTGGCGGCGGAGACGAGGGCGATGTGGAAGCTCTTCGCCTGGGCTTGAAGTTGGGTATGAGCTTCATCGACACGGCCGAGGTGTATGCGAGCGGGCATTCGGAGGAGATAGTTGCAAGGGCGGTAGGCGATGAGCGTGAGAGTGTTTTCATCGCAACCAAAGTTTCAGCTGAGAACCTATCCTACGACGGAGTGTTGCACGCATGCGAGTCAAGTCTAAGGCGGTTGAAAACGAATTACGTTGATCTCTACCAAGTCCATTGGCCGAACCCCCGAGTCCCCATACGAGACACGATGAGGGCTATGGAGAACTTGGTGGCAGAAGGGAAAGTTCGGAATGTGGGCGTCAGCAACTTCTCTGCAAAACAAACTCGTGACGCTCAACAGGCTTTGTCGAAGATACGTTTAGTTTCCAATCAAGTCGAGTATAGCCTCGTGGAGAGGTCAATTGAAGAAGACGTGCTCCCTTACTGCGCAAAAGAGCACGTTACCGTAATTGCTTACAGCCCCGTTGGGCATGGGAACATTGCTTCGGGCGGACGTGACAAGCGGTGGCGGGCCCTCGACAAAATCGCTGAGAAGTATAACAAGACCAGAACACAAGTTGCACTGAACTGGTTGATCGTCAAAGAGCAGATTATAGCAATACCCAAGGCGGGGAACTTACAACATGTCAAGGAGAATGCTGCGGCTGTGGGGTGGACACTAAGCAAAGAAGATCAGGACGAACTTAGTGAAACCTTCAGCTAACACAATCCTCCAAGAGGCGCATCTCATTGCCCGAACCCTACCTCGATCATGTGACCGCACGCATAGTCAGAATGTTTGAACACTACTCTGCCAACATCAACCCCGAGGATCCGAGCTTTCAAGAGTTCATCAGAAAATACGTTGCAAAGAAGGAACAGAAGGATGCGCAAACCGTAGCCTATTCGGAACTTTACAAGATCGTGAGAGAGGGTATACAGGAATACATGACGCAAACGAGAGGTAACCCCAAGAAATGAAACCAATCTCCAGACAGCCTTCGCGGCGCAATATGATTGTCATTACAGGAACTCCTGGAACAGGCAAAACGACAATCGCGAAAGCCATCGCCAAAGCCATTCACGCTGACTACCTATCACTAACCCGTTTCGTTACCGCAAAAAGTCTGTACAGCGGAATTGATCGGGAAAGAAGTTCGAAGATTGTAGACATAGAGAGAACAAGGAAGAGCCTAAGGAACCTAACCTCGAGAGGCGAAATGATTATTGTCGATACGCACGTTGCGGATAGTATTCCGAGGGAACGCACTCGACGAGTCATCGTTCTACGATGCCACCCCAATATTCTCGAATCTAGGCTGCGAAGGAAAGGCTGGAGCGCGAACAAGGTGCGTGAGAACGTCTTGGCCGAGATGCTTGATGCGTGCTTCATGATCGCAATCAGCTACTATGGAGCGAAAAAGGTGTTTCAGCTCGATACTTCGAGTCGAAGGCTCGAGAAATGTGTGGCATTAGCGAGGAAGATTGTGCTGCAGCAGACTAGCGAGAGCGTTACGATCAATTGGATCGCCACCCTAAAGCGAGAACACGGTTTGGAAAAATATCTGGAGTAATCGACGATTGCAGAAGCCCAAGAAGCATTATCTGGTGTTGGCTTGCACGAATTGCGGTCGCTACCTTCTAGGTGCGTCGGACAAGGAAACTCGTACGTGCCCTTACTGTGGTAAACGTGTGAAAGCGGCGGAGGCAAGGGTTATCGCTCGATCTGAAGATCCGAAAGAGGCGAGGCGTGTGCTGCAGGAAGCAAAAACACAAGACCAACAGAAGAAACCTGCAAGCCGTAGAACAGCCGATAATGTTACTAACCTCAGCAACCATGGGTGGGACGAAATTCCATGTCCTCATTACCAGATCGTAGATTCTTAGAAGAGCTCAGCGGACTCTTGCAGAAAGTGGTCACAATCTCGACCACCGACGGAAAGAATTACACAGGAGTCCTATCCGGCTTAGACTCTCACTCCCTGAGCGTCTGCTTATCAGATGTTAAGGACGAGTCCGGGCATCTTGTTCACAAACTCTTCTTAAGCGGCAACAAAGTTGCACAAATATCAAGCTCCGAGAAACCCTTCAACCTCCAAGCCTTAGCGGATAGGCTTGAACGAGTCTTTCCACGCATGGTGAAGGTAAGTGAAGGTGCGGGCGTAATCGTCGTGATGGACCGAATACGGGTTTCGGAAAAGGGAATTCTCGAAGGAACGGGACCCGCGGCGGAAAGAGTTCAGAAAGTTTACGATGAATTCACTCGCGCAGCTGCACAACCCTGAAGAAAACTAGAATCGTGTTTCTGAGTGTGTTCGGTCGAAGCTTGACTGTCAATTGTCCTTTGAGATTCGCCACAAAGACCTTCTTGGAAGGGTAGGTTACCTCAGAACCAAGAGCGGCTCTGTAGAAACTCCTCTACTGTTACCTGTCGTTAACCCAAACTCACAGACGGTCCCTCCTCAGCAACTGCGGGATACATTTTCCTTCGATGCGATTATCACAAACTCATACTTGGTATGGCGGAAGCATCGCGAAGACAAGGAAGTCCCGAAGATACATGATCTGATAGGGTTCAATGGTGTGATTGAAACAGATTCGGGAGCCTACCAGATTCTCCAGTACGGGGATGTGGAGGTTCAACCGAGTGAGATTATTCGATTCCAAGAACGACTGGGAAGCGACATTGCAGTAATCCTGGATGTACCCACAGGAGAGGAGGCATCGAAAGAACGAGCAAAATGGACTGTCGACGAAACCCTTCGAAGAGCCGACCAGTCGTTGAAGCTGGTGAGCAGAGAGGATATTCTCTGGGTCGGGCCGGTCCAAGGAGGTGCCTTCCCGGACCTAGTGTCCTACTCTGCCCGAGAAATGGCGAAACGGAATTTCTCAATCTACGCCCTCGGGAGCCCTACGCCGGTCATGCAACAGTATCGCTTCGATATCCTCGTAGATATGATAATGGCGGCAAAATTGCAGCTCCCTCCAGACAAGCCTCTTCACCTCTTTGGGGCCGGACATCCGATGATGTTCGCTTTCGCCGTAGCGCTTGGTTGCGACATATTCGATTCGGCTTCGTACGCGTTGTTCGCGAGAAACGGCCGGTACATGACTTCGCAAGGCACCGCGAAGATTGACGAGCTAGAGTATTTCCCTTGCAGCTGCCCGGCGTGCGATAAGAAGACGCCCGAGAAGGTAAGAAGATTATTGCTCATGGAACGTGAACGCTTCCTAGCCGCCCACAACCTCTACGCCTGCCACGCGGAACTTCAAACAATCAAACAGGCTATTTTAGATGGAAGGTTGTGGGAACTCATCGAGACCAGATCGCGAAACCACCCAACTCTCCGGGCAGCGTTCCAGCGTATGCTTGCATATTCCGACAAATTCGAACTTGAGACCCCTATTCGAAAGAGGAAAGGTCCGTTTATTTTGTCGGAAGAATCGCTCTCCCGACCCGAGGTCATCCGGCACCAACAGCGGTTGTTGGAGAGATATCAACCTCCGCACAGAGTGAAGAAGCTCCTCCTCCTACCTGAAGAACATCTTAGGCCGTTCCGCGAAATTTTAGGAGATGGAGGCCCGATTGAAAGACTGGAACGACGAAGGGACGTTCACCTCTGCTCCTATGGCCTCACATACGCTATCGTTCCGCAGGAATTGCTCGACGTATACCCCCTATCGCAAACAGAGACCGCCCTCACAGCTTCACCCGCGGCGATTAAGCTCACACGCGTACGTATGGAGAACTACCTCAAGAGGTTCCGATACTCCCGTTGCGTCATGGTCGTGCATGTAACATGGCAAGAACGAATAGCTGAATCGATCAAGAGGAAATTTAGAGGAAAAGTCAGAGTGCAGATAGTAAAGGTGGATTCTCTTGACGCTAAGGCCTCCGGGATAGTTTTGAAGGCCCTGAAATAATGCCAGAGAATCGTTTAGAAGAGCCTAAATCGCGATCAGGAGGCTGTTTGGTTGGGGCGTTTAGGTAGTGAACGTTGGACAGATGAAGAAAGAGATTGAGAATCTCGGAAAAGCTCCTGCGGCCGAGAAAATGTATCCAATAACTTCGAACTGGGTTCCGCTAAGTGATGTATTGGCGGTAATTAATCGATTTGAGAAACACTGGAAGAATTACAAAACCGCCAAATCCGAAGGCGATTTGATTGACCAAATTCTCGGAAAATCCTAGTCGCCACCAATATTCTTTGAAAAATCCAACTTTCGCATGTTTTATTTGACGTGAAAACATACTATTTGGTGGGGACTTTGCAGACAAGAGAGCAGGTACTACGGCGTCCGACGCGTCCTGTTGAGGTTGAGCCTGATAAGACCATTAGCCAATTGCTTAGTGAAATGGCGCTCACTGGCTTTCAGGGCAGGAAGCTCGGCGAGGCGGCCGATGTATGGACGGCGATGCTGAAGAAACGTGAGATTGTAATCTGGATGGGTTTGGCGGGGGCGATGGTTCCGGCCGGCATGCGAGAATTAATCACCTATCTGGTTAGGCGGCGAATGGTCGACGTACTTGTCACTACAGGCGCAACGCTCTACCATGACGCCTACGAGACCATCGGCGGGAAGCACTTTCTGGGAACTGACGTCATAGATAACGTGATGCTGCGTCGGCACCGGATCGACCGAGTTTATGATGTCTACGCAGATGAGAACAAGTTCTATCATTTGGATGTCATGATTGAGAAGGAATTCTCTAACCGCTTCCAATCTAACAGGCCTTATTCCTCGAGGGAGATAATGCATGAATTTGGAAAGTGGATTAGCGAGAAGAAGAAGGATCGAGACGGAATATGCGTGGCCGCGTACGAAATGGGTGTCCCCGTCTTCGTACCTGCATTCTGCGACAGTGGTCTCGGATTCTCCCTAATGTTCGCCAATCGCCGCAGGAAGCGGCGTGTCATAGTCGATCACATGCGCGATGTTGACGAAAGCTCGAGGATAACTGAGAAAGCCCGCCACACGGCTGTGATCGTGGTCGGAGGAGGGGTTCCTAAGAACTTCATACAACAAACCGCCGTAATTGCGAGCTATCAGACCCGACATGACCATACGCATGACTTTGCCATACAATTCACCACCGACGTTCCGCAATGGGGCGGGTTGAGTGGTTCCACGTTCGAGGAGGCGCAAAGCTGGGGGAAGTATAACCGACAGTCGAGGATGGTTCAGTGTTTCACGGACGCAACCATCGCTCTACCCATCGTCGCTCACGGCCTTAGCCAACGGTTCAAACGACTCCGAAGGCACGTGCCTGAGTTTCACTGGAGCAATACAAACGGAGGCCTGCGGATAAGTTACGAATCTACGAAACTGTAGCGCTTAGCCGTACTTGTATGAGATCCCAAACCCGCCCTTAGGGTTCTTCCAACCCACATCGTAGCACGCGATTCTGCACGCCCCACACTCCACGCAGGCGTCGTAGGTAATTGTGATTTTACTCTCCTCCCACTTGTATACGTCCGTGGGACAGACTCGAATGCAGGCGAAATCGAAGGGGCATTTCACGCACATTTTGGGATCCTTGATCCACAGGTGTGAGTCTTCGTCGACTTTGTACCTGTTCCGGTATAGCTTGTCCGTAATCGTCAGTGTTTTTTGGGTGCTCATGAGAAAAGCCTCCACAAGTGGTAAGCGTCCTTCAGGAGGCCAAGCTTGGATCTTCGCTTGAAGAGCATAGACTTCATTCTCTTGATCCTATCCGCTTTCAATTCGTCGTCTACGATGTGCCACGTGTAAGCGAGTTCGTTCATTGCCTCTGGGTAGGTTGTGAAGAAGTGTGGGTTCGAAGAGAAGAAGTTCGGAACATCCCGGTATTTCTTCAGGTCCCTCAAGACAAAGCTGTCCTCTAATCGCTGCCGATACCTGAACAAGGTCTTTGTGGAGAAGTCGTTTCTTTTCTTGGCTTCGATCGCCGTCTGGCCAGCTAGAATGCCCGAGGTCATTGCGAGGTTGGTGCCTTCCCAGTTTATGGCGTTTACCAGCATCGCGGCGTCCCCTGCGACTAACATTCCGTCGGTGCAAACTTTGGAGACATAATCGTAACCACCTTCGGGGATTAGGTGGGCTGAGTATTCCTTGAGTTCTCCGTCTTTCACGAGCGGCGCGATGGAGGGATGGTTCTTGAATTGTTCGAACAAATCGTTTGGCCGTTGCTTGCTCTTGTCAAGGTCGCGCATGCTTATGCCGATTCCGAGGGAGATGGTGTCTCGGTTTGTGTACATGAAACCAGCATGCATCCCAGGACCGCAGCCAACGAGCAAGGCCGCGACCCCTTCGTCGGGGCCGAGGTTGAAGCGTTCCTCGATTCTCTGTTTAGGAAGTGCAATCACTTCCTTTACGGCAAGCACGACTGCGTTCTCAGGTATTTCTTCTCTAATGCCCGCTTGTTTCGCGAGCATCGAGTTGACGCCGTCCGCGGCGATTACAACATCAGCCATGACGTCTCCGCGTTCAGTTTTGACTCCGACGACCCTTCCATCCTCTTTCAGGACGTCGTCTACGGTGGTTCTGTTGATGAGTACGGCGCCCGCGTCTTCTGCGATTTTTGCGAACCAAGGATCGAATTTTGCTCGATGAACCGTGAATGCGTTGTATTGGCCGTTGAACTTCTGGTTTCTATGGCTTACGAGGAGGTGGGAGTCTTTGGAGAGAAACCAGTATTGGTATTCGACGACGTGTCTTTCGACGGGTGCCGTTTTCCAAAATTCTGGTGCTAGCTTCTCGGTATGGTGCCTGAAGATGACGCCGCCGAACATGTTCTTTGCGCCGGGTTTCTCCCCCTTTTCAAGAACGAGGACATTCAGCCCACCCTTCGCCATCGTGTAGGCTGCGGCTATCCCGGCGGGTCCTGCTCCCACGACTATTGAGTCGAACTTCTCTGTCATGTCGCCGACTCAGCTAAGCCAGCTTTTCTTCAATTCTTCAATGAACGCTGGAACAATTTTGAATAGGTCTCCGACCACTCCGAAGTTTGCCATTTTGAAGATTGACGCTTCAGGGTCACGGTTTATGGCGACAATGTAGTCGACGTTCATGATTCCGACGATGTGTTGAATTGCCCCCGAAATTCCAACCGCAATGTACAAGCGCGGCCTCACCGTGAAACCGGTCTGACCCACCTGGTGATCAGGGCCGATCCACCCCGCCCGTACGGCAGCTCTAGACGCCCCAACTTGAGCATGCAGAATGTTCGCGAGTTCTTCGACTAATGCCAAGTTCTTCGCGGAACCCAATCCTCTTCCGCCAGACACGATGATCTGTGCGTCTTCGAGGCGGACGCCGAACCGTTCGATTGGGACGAATTCAATCACTTCTGTATTCAGGTCGTCGGGTTTCAGGTTCGGTTCCAGCCTCACTATTTCGCCGTCTCGTTCCGCGTCAACGGGTAGGCTCTTCATAACCCTGGGACGAACGCTCGCCATAGTCGGCCTTTGTTTGGGACAGATTATGGTCGACATGAGATTACCACCGTAATCCGGCCTTGTACCCATGAACGTCCCAGTTTCCATGTCAACATCCAATCCAGTACAATCGGCGATAAGACCGGTTTCGAGAAAGGTCGCGGCCGATCCCGCAAGGTCGCGTCCCCTCACCGTGCCGCCCACCAATAGCGCTTCGGGCTTGAACTTCCTAACCGCATCCTCCATCGCTACCGCGTAGGGTTGCGTGCGATAGTGCTCAAGCCTCTCATCTTCAACCAAGTACACCTTGTCCGCACCGTGCACGAAAGCCTCCTTGGCCAGGTGCCCAACATTATGTCCGATCACCAAAGCGCCCAATTTAGTGCCGTAAATATTCGCTAGACGCCTTCCTTCCCCCAACAGTTCCCAAGGAACCTGAATTGACTTACCGTGCAAATGTTCTACGAAAACCCATACTTCACCAAACTTCCCATTACCCGTCGATTGGGTAGTGACATTGTTGTTCGCTATCGGGGGCACGGGCGTGGATGATTCTTGCCGGCCCTTTTCTAGGACATGGACTCCCATTAGTTTCTGAGTTAGCCACCTTGCGGCCGCTTGTGGGTCATTTGTTCCGTCGAACATCTCTCCCTGTTTTCTGCCGGGGGGTGGGAAGACTTTCTTTACGATTGTTGGAGAACCCTTTAGGCCGAGCAGGTTTGGGTCTGCTTGGATTTTGTCTTTATTCCAAACCTCAATTTTTGTACGCTCCGCCTTCAGCATGCCCTCTATCGTGAACCTTCTAGGTTTGTTCGCCTCCTCGGTGATGGTGAGGACCGCGGGAAGTTTCGCTTGGACCGTTTCGATGCCATCATCGAAGCGATGCTTCACAACTACTGTTTTGGATTGAGGGTCAATTTTTTCGATTTTCGTTACGTTGGATATGATAGGAATATTGAACCTGACGGCTAAGCCTGGTGGGACCTGGCCGGTTTCACCGTCGATGGCGACCTTTCCGGTTAGGATCAGGTCGAATGGGTTCGCACGCGCGATCGTCTCGATACTCTTCCACAGTGTGTAGGAGGTGGCTAGCGTATCTGCCCCCGCCATCTCTCTATCAGAAACCATAACCGCCTTGTCCACGCCCATCGCTAGTGCTTCCCGTAGGCCTTCTTGTGCTTGAAGAGGTCCCATCGCGACAGCTGTAATCGTAGCCCCTAGCTTCTCTTTCATCCTGACGGCTTCTTCGATGGCGTTTAGGCAGAAGGGGTTGACGATCGAAGGAACACCTTCGCGGATTAGGTTGAGGGTGATGGGGTCGAAACGGATGTCGGTTGCATCAGGGACATGTTTGACGCAGACGACAATATGCAATGAGTCTCGACCCTTCGCGGGTATTCTTGAATTCGATTTAGGCGTGGTCTACAACGTGACCTTTTAGCATTTCCCGCAACGACTCACTGCCGAAATTTTCGGTCTAGTGCTTTAGTAAATGGAGGCTGGACAGTTCTGAGTGGGAGGTTTTACTCTTCGTCGATGCCGGGATCGCTAGGCTCGGGTTCCACTTCGGTTACTTCCGTCGCAGCCGCACGCTCCGCTTCAACAACCTTCAGGCGAGTTACATAGCCTGCAATACGATTTCGCAACCGTTTCGATGGTGTAATTACAAGCTCATTTACAGCTTGCTTGTCTGATTCGAATTCGCCGGAAAAACGCTCAGGGTACTTCCTGAGCAACTCCCGGGACGTCCGCTTTACGACGTCAATTCGAACCTTACCCAACTCTAACAGCCCTGATGCGGAAATCGACATGCAAGTCGCATTCAACATAAACTTTGCTAATCAGGGTTCTGTTAAGTTCACGGCTCACGACCGAATTTGGTGGTCACGTTTTCGGGGCGTTAACTGGCGGCTCATTTGTAAGTTAACGTAACGTCCTCGTCTAACACGCAGGCTTCATGTGCCTGTAGAAAATCGTCTGCTAAACATCGACCGATGTTAAAGTTATACGGAACTCCTTCTGCTGGTTTCCAAGCACATCCTCGTAGTTTACCACTATTGTTAGTCCCTGAATCTGCTTATCAAGCTCTGCGAAGATTCTGCCGATACCCTCTGGGGTGATTCCTTGTTTCTCTAGGTTCTCTCTCGTTATTTTGAAAAGAACGTATTCGCCACCGGGTCTTAGATGATTTTGTTCTTTGTCGTAAAAACTCATGACACTGTCAAAAGGATCGGCATATGTCGGGTCAAAGACGTCGATTATGCGACATTTCGATTGACGTCCGTTTTTGGTGAATGTGAAATCGATACTCTTAGCGGTACCTAGCCCTTGATTCCTCAAAAAGATCTGCGTTGTCGTGAAAATGCGGTCCTTGTCGATAGTCAACGCAGGTCTAACACTGGCAGCCGCTAGTTTCTCCTGACGTTCAATATCTTGTTTGTATCTTTTCTGCGCTCTATTCTCAGAGAGAATCGCAAGTATAACGGCAGATAACGCTGCTATGGCCGTGAGCAGATTCAGGATTGTTGCGATGTCGAACTGATTAACGGTCATTTGGGTTCTCTGCCTTTCTTTGATTAATCTGTTCTCAGTTTTAACCCGACGCGGTTTCTGTTCTCTCACTTCCACGTTTTGGCGAGGAGTTCCCTTAACGCTAGTAGTCCTTGACCAGTGATTTTGAGCATTGCACTTCCAAGAGCGTCATCAGTAAACACTTTTCCTCTAGTCTCATTAGAAGCCCTTTGTCAGTAATCCTGTGCATACGAGAGTATCCTGCTCCTTGAGCTATAGATATACCGACAACATGTCCCTCGACTTGACAGTCCAGAAAACTTAGAGCATGTCCCTTACCTTTGACAGAACCCTAATCAGGGTTATGTAAAGTCTCCATCGGTTACTGCCCTTCCTTTTCGCTGTCAAAAATCGTCGGGTGTAAGTGCCACACATCGTAGGCTTTCTGCCCTAGATTTTCTAAGAGAGGGTTATCTTCTGCACTTTGTGTATTTCTTCTTCTTGTAATCGAGTATTCCCATGACGGGTTAAATCGGTTCCGAATCTGCTCTCTCAATTCTGGGTTAGCATTTATCTCGTCTTGACTAGGGCGATGGCATGGATTTAGGCGCAGTAACTTGTTCATGAATTCATCCCGATTACTCTTCTCAATAACATACGTCGGTACATCATCAGAAACCATGAGCCAACCGATGAAACTCCCTAACTTGAATTCTTGGTCATTTGGACGAGCCTCTTGATGCGAGTGCCCATGTTTCTCTAGGCATTCTACGAACTCGCAACATTTGCCTGACTTGTCTCCCCCCCAATCATTACTTGAAACTACTCCATTCTCAAGACGGAAGTTATCGTCGATTACCTTGAGCGAAGTTCCCTTTTTGACTATGAACCCATCCTTTTCTACCAAAAGTCTAGCCAGAATAAAACTGGTTGAACTCTTGCCCGTCCAGCCTGCACCTAGGAATCCAAAAGCGTCCCAATATGTAGCTCCCTCATTTCTCTTGCAGAGAACCATATTCTGATGGAAATTACATACTACCTTGGACACGACCTCTCACTCCTTCTTGCTCACATTTTCGATTAGAGTTCTCCACTTATTTTCTCCCTCAACTTTGATTCCGACGGGGGTTCTGCCAATTAATGAGGAGGTCATCAGGCCGATGTGAACCTCTGAAAGTTGGAGAGGATTTGGTCTCGTACCGACTCGGTATTCATTGCTTTTGTTTCGGCGATTTTTCGAACCACATCGATTACGAACGACGGTTGCGTAAGTTTGCCCCCGAAGAGACCGCGATAGTTCACGGGTCCGTCAGTCTCGCTCAGAATTATGTTGATATCAGCGGCGCGTGCAATTTCGCTAATTCGGCGTGAGTACAATATGGCCGGGCCGATTGAAATCGAGTATCCTCGTTCCTTGAAGAGTTGAAGGTTTTCGATCGGCCCGTCGTACCAATGGAATAGGATCTTCAGAGCTTTGAAGTCAGCTAACGTGTCCAGTATCTCTGGCAACGCTTGCCGTGAGTGCACGACTGCAGGGAGATTTCGTTCTTCCGCCAGGTTTAGGCAGTATCGGAAAATCTCTTGCTGACGCTTCTTGATCCGTTCATCTTGCGTGTACTTTCCGTCGAGCCCTATCTCGCCCACAGCCCTAACGCAGTCTCGGTTCTCCTCGAGGAGAGGAGCGAACTTGTCCAGGTGAAAGACTGTGGTTTGGGTGGCTGTGAATGGGTGAACGCCTACGGCCGCAAGGACTCTGGTTGGATACTGTTTGGCTAGGCTTATGGTTGCTAGTGAGGTTTCGTAGTCTGTGGCGTTAGAGAGCATACTGGAAACGTTGTGTTGGTTTGCGTTTTCAACCACCTCTTCAACCTTCCCTGCGTAGCCTGGGTCGGCTAGGTGGATGTGGGCGTCGACAAAACTCATGGCTCGAACCAGTGGAATCAGATTGCTTAAGGTGAGTGATAGCTCGTTCTAGCCTGATGAGGCAGGTGGGCGGGGCGTTTTTTGCAACAAAACTGTTCGTTTCGCCCAATGTAGGCTAATCAAATCAAAACATCTCTCTATCGAGCCCAGTTCAGCCGACTGGGGAAATTTTAATAGCTTCCAAGGGCACGCGATTAGAAATCGTGGTTTTTCTTGCCGCCCGATGAGCTTTCTACAGCCGCAGTCCGACGACTTATCGAGATGGCAGGAGCAGACAGGGTCGGCGACGACGCCGTGGAAGAACTTGGCAAGGTACTCGAGGAGTACGCGATCAAGGTCGGTAAAGAAGCTACGGGGCTAGCTCGACACGCGGGCAGAAAAACCGTGAAAGCTCAGGACATCCAGCTCGCAATCAAGAGACTACCCGCCGAGTAAGTGCTCGTTCTAGTGGCAGGGTTTCGTCTGCGCCATGTCGGTCTTCTGGGCTGTCTTGAAGGATAGGCCGCAGCCGCAGCTTGCTATTGCGTTGGGGTTGTTGAACTTGAACCCTGAGGATTGTATGCTCTCATAGTAATCCACATTCATCCCCTTCAATAGCTCCATACTCTTCGGATCAACGACAATCTTGTACCCGTCGCTTTCAAGCACGAAATCGTCCGGCTTCACAAACCCCATCGCCATACCATAATTGAGGCCAGCGCAACCACCGCCGAAAACGAAAACTCGAAGCGCCTTCCCGGAATTCTCAGGTTTTTGGAGTATGGCCTTGGCTCTCTCCAGTGCCTTCGCTGTGAACTCGAGCTGTGGTTGGGATTCCATTACTGTGGCCATTTTCTAGCGCCTTTTATTACGTATGGATTGTATATGGCTGAGAGAAGCTCGACTCATAAAAACGCTTCCTCAAACCAGGCGGCGAAGGGCAAGAAGACAAAAGCATGATATCCCTCTGAATCGCTGCGATTGGATGGTCTAGAACATGTTGATGCGAGAGTTAGGTAAGACTGGACTGAAGGTTTCAGCGATTGGTTTGGGTTGCATGGGCATGTCCGAATTCTATGGAAAACGCGATGACGAAGAGTCCATCGCGACCATTCATCGAGCCCTCGACTTGGGTGTTAACTTCCTCGATACTTCGAACATATGCGGACCATATACTAATGAAGAGCTAGTCGGCCGCGCCATTCGCGATCGACGCGACGAGGTTGTTGTGGCCACTAAGTTCGGAATTGTGCGGGACGATGCGAATCCGAAGCGCCGAGGAGTGAATGGGAAACCCGAGTATGTTCGCTCCTGCTGCGAAGAAAGCCTCCGCCGACTCGGTGTAGACACGATCGACCTCTACTATCAACATCGAGTTGACCCAAACACTCCGATCGAAGAGACCGTTGGGGCGATGGCCCAATTAGTCAAGGAGGGTAAGGTAAGGTACCTAGGGCTTTCGGAGGCTTCACCACAAACACTGCGCCGTGCGCACGCAGTACATCCAATCGCGGCGTTGCAGACCGAATACTCGCTCTGGACCAGGGACCCTGAAGACGAACTGTTAGCCACCTGTAAAAAGCTGGGTATTGGTTTCGTCGCCTACAGCCCACTCGGTCGTGGCTTCCTAACGGGCCAAATCAAGAATATGACTGAATTGCCTCAAAGCGACTGGCGGCAGGCGGCACCGCGCTTCCAAGGCGATAACCTCAAGAAAAATCTCGAGGCTCTTCGCCGATTTGAAGCGATTGCAAAAGAGAAAGGATGCGCCCCTGCTCAACTCGCGTTGGCATGGGTCTTGGCACAAGGAGAACATATCGTCCCCATCGTCGGCACGAAAAGGAGAAGGTATCTCGAAGAAAACGTCGCTTCACTAGAAGTGAAATTAACAGCGAACGATCTCCGACGCATAGAAGAAGCGTTGCCCCGAGGGACATTTGCCGGTGAACGCTACCCTGAGGCAACTATGCAATTACTGAACCGATGAGACGTAAAACCCTTCAAACATAACATGACGAGTTCAACGCCTGGGGATTCCCCTACGGGGCCGAACCCGCTACGCTGGAATCCAATAGGTAGTGAACTTGGTTCTCAGAAAGATGGCGACGGCGAGCATAGTGAAGAGAATGGCGACGGAAGCGTAGTCTATCTTCTTGAAATTTACTGTCCTATACCAGGTTCGTGTCTTCTCAGCGCCGAACGCGCGCAGTTCCATCGCATCGGCTACATCATAAATGCTCAACATCGCGTTCATCGCGACCGGTACGATTAGGGGTACAGTGTTGAGTATGCGGGCGAAGAAGCCGCCCCTGACTTTCACCTTGTATCCTCTGGCCATTTGTGCGTTCATTGTTGTCTCTAACTCCTCAACGTACACGGGAAGGTACCGCATCGCGAGGTCTACTACGAAAGCGCCCTTGTATGGCATTTTGAGTTTCGCAAGGGCTGGCGCGTAGAGGCCCGGATCGGTGGTGTTGACCAGGCACATTGATACCACGGCTAAGGACAGGAATCGCATCATCGCTCCCGCCGCCAAGGATATTCCTTCTGTGGTGGCTTTGAAGACCCAGAACTGCGCAATGATGTGTGGGTGTGGGACGTTTGTACCTAGAAGCGTAAAGAAAGTGTTGACTGAGGTTATGAGTACGATGATTGTGAGAAGAAATTTCCATGTTCCCTTTACTTCTTTGAATGGTATCCTAGCTGAAAGGTAGAGGAGGATTGAGGCTACGAATGGGAAGAGGAGTAGTCTGATGTCTAGGAAGGCTACTTCGATGAAGATGAATAAAACAACAAGTAGAAATTTTGTTCTCGGGTCCAACCTATGAAGTAGGGTGTTCCCGGGAAAGTATTTGATCCGAATCATTGACTCTCTTGTTAGACTCGCCGAGCTCTTCCGGCTGTGGCGGTAGCGTATGCGTAGAGCAGTATGGGCGTGAGTATTGCACCGTTAATTGCGTCGGTTCCTGCAGCGGAATAGAATTCGGCTAATGCTGCGTCCATCGTGCTGAGGCCGATTTGGAAGGCTAGATCTGTCATTGCTGCGAATCCGATTCCGACAATTGCGGCGACTACCGCTAGACCGGCGGTTATCGCTAGAGTCTTTGCTTTGGTCCAGTCTGTTCTCTTGATCACAAAGTACGCGATTCCAGGAACTGCACCAAGTAGTCCGTTGCCGATGTCCCAGTTCCAGTAGAATCCGCCGAAGGACACGCCGTCAGAGATTATGTTGCCGAGTAGTCCTGTAACGAATCCTGTGATGGGTCCGAAAACGATTCCGAATAGCATTGGAATAGCTACGGTTGGTCTGATTGCGATTAGGCCGCCGGCACCGGGTATTTGGAATATGTTGAACGGGATCGTGAGGGCTGCGTAGAGTGCGGTTCCAACTGCCATAGCTACAATTTGTTTTGCTGAGAAGAATGATTCCTTCATTCCTTTTTTGCTCATGTTTTTCCCTGCTCGTTGGTTGGCGGGTTCTTAGTATTTAAGAGCTAGCAATACGATCCAACCTTTCCAGTTGCTCTAGGCTACACACTTCCTTGCCTTGAGTCGCCTTTAAGGAGAGTTCGATTAGAGATGTTTCGCGGATCGCTCCTTCCTTGAGAATAGTGTGATCCGCCAGCACTTTGTGTGTGGGTCCGTCGGCGATTATTTTTCCATCATTGAGAACGATCGCCCTGTCTGTATACTCAATCGCAAGGTCTGGATCGTGCGTGATTACTATGAATGACTTCACACGTTCCCTTAGCGAACAGATGAAGTTCATGAAGTTCGAGTAACTTCTGTAATCTTGCCCCGCAGTAGGTTCATCTAGGATGATGCATTCCGGTTGCATCGTAAGCACGGACGCTACGCAAATTCGCTTCTTCTCCCCGAAACTTGATGCGAAAGGAGATTTGTCAAGCAGATGGGCGATCGAGCACCTACTCGCCGTCTCAGGCACAATCTTCGAAATCTCCTCAGCCGTGAATCCCAGGTTCTTTGGGCCGAAGCTCAGTTCGTCGCGCACTGTCTTGGCGAAGAGCATGGAGAACGGGCTCTGAAATACTAGACAGAGCGTTCGTGCGATTTCTGAAGTGGACAGGTCTTTAGTGTCTTTCCCATGCACGATGACATGTCCGGTGGTTGGTTTCAGGAGGGCTACAAGGCTGAGGGCGAGTGTTGATTTTCCTGCTCCATTGTTTCCGAGGAGAGCGATTCTTTCTCCGGCGTGGATTGTTAAGTTGATGTGTTGGAGCGCTTTGATCCCGCCAGAATACTCGAAGCTCACATCTTTGACTTGTACGAGCTCTTCTGTCGACGGGACGTAGGGAGCGAATGTGGGGTTGGTTGAGGCACCGGTCGTTTCCAGGTTGTTTCCTAGGAAATATTCCGCGGGGACCTTTAGAACGTCTCGGAATTTGCCCAGGATTTTGGGATCCTCGCTTTCAGCTATTAGCCGTCCCTTCTCGATCACTGCCACTCTAGTCGGGTTAGCTCGGAGGACCTCCTCAGTTCTGTGCTCGCTAACGATAACGGTCTTACCAGACTCGTGAAGCGTTCGGAAAATGCTCTGCATTAGGCGGACGCCATTTGAATCGAGGTTGGCAAGCGGCTCGTCGAAGAGAAGGATGTCCGGTTCCATCGCGAGGACGTCAGAGATAGCGACTCTCTGTCTTTGACCGCCAGAAATTCCAAAAATGGATCTTTCACGTAATCCCAGAATATCCATCGCGGCCAGTCCCTGTTTGACTCGTCGGTCAATCTCTATTCGTGGCAATGCGAGGTTGCCGGGTCCGAAGGCTACATCGTCCTCTACGATTGACGAGACGAGCTGCTTGTCGGCTTCTTGCAGCACAGTGCCGACTGTGAGGGACAGTTGAAGGAAGTGCGCTTCGGGTACGGGCTGCCCTCTGATCTTAACATCCCCTGAATATTCACCTACATACCTGTGGGGTATGAGGCCGTTAATGCATTTTATCAGAGTAGACTTGCCTGAGCCACTCGCTCCAGCAAGAAGTAGAAAATCCTTGTTTCTTATCTGAAGATTGATTTCGTCTAAGGCACGGTCATTTCGATTTTCGTATGTAAACGAGAGGTTGCTGATTTCAATCTCATTCAATTGCTTTCAACACTGCGGTGTTAACGAGCGGTTTGCCTGTGCCTTTCTTCTGTGGCGTACTCGTTTTATTGTGACATAAGAGTTTGGCTTGAATCGATTACTCGTCGCATACGAATGTTCTTTAGCCTTTTATCCACACTGGTGAAGTCGTAGCGTTTGCAATGTATACTAGCATAATATTGAGCGGAAACGGCGAGCTTTCTTCCCAACGCGTTCCCCAGATCAGCCAGCAAGCAGAACAGCGCGGCTTTGACGGCCTCTGGTTCGGTGAAACCACCCTACGCGACGCATCCATACTCGCAACGCTTGCCGCAGGTGCAACTAAGAAGATTCAGCTCGGTACATCGATTCTAAACGTCTTCACAAGAACGCCAAGTCAACTCGCATTACTCGCCGCGACCCTTAACGAATTCAGTGCGGGTCGGTTCACTTTGGGCCTAGGTGTGAGCACGGCTGCGATAGTGGAGAACTGGCACGGGCAACATTTTCAGAAACCAAATCACAGGCTAGACGAGACGGTCAAACTCCTACGCCAATATTTCTCTGGAGAGAAAGTCATCTATAACGGCGAGTACTCGACACCGAAAGGGGCTAGGATGAAGACCGGTTTTCCTCCGAAGATTGCTCTAGCCGCCCTGAACGACCGAATGATGGCGAAAGCTGCGCAGGTTGCAGACAGGATAATTCTGAATCTGCATCCGCCTGACCGGATCGAACGTGACCTATCAATTATCAATGAAGCTTGCCGTGAGGCGGGAGGGAAAGCACGTCCCAACCTCTCAGTGATGCTATACTCATACGTCCTCGGAGACAACGAGAAAGGGATTGACGCGGGAAAGGAACTCGTCGCATTCTATGCAAGCGCCCCCGCCTACTCCACCCTATTCACAAGCCTCGGCTACGGATCAGAGGCGAAAGCGATGATGGACGGTTGGAAGGCTAAGGATCGGAGTGCGGTGAAAAAAGTCGTATCTCCTGAGATGGTGAAGAGACTGACTGTTCTTGGCACGATCCAAGATCTAAGGGAGCGAGTAAAAGAATATCACACGTCCGGTGTCGACGACGTATTCATAGCCCCATCACCATTCGGGGGCTACGAAGCCAACGTACGCGAAATCATTGAACACTATTTCTAAGTTGATCTACTCCCGTTTGAGGAGGATCAGGGAAGGTTTGAAAGACCCGATTCTCCCTTCGTAATTTTGTCGAATTCAAGACGTGGGCCGTCGATTATCTTTAGCCAAGCATCGAATTTTCCATCGCCCGCCTTGACTACGTTGTAGGAGTTGGAGAAGAAGCCTGCGCAAGCGTTCTGATGAGAAGCTTCCGGCGTGAACTATTGGGATGTGGTTTATGGTCCACTTCCAGGGTCTGTGACGGTGCCCGCACACAATTAGGTCTGGTTTCGATCGGCCCAGAGCTCGAAGAACGTCTCCTGCATCTAGGATCGGAATGGTATTCGGTCCCGTATCCGGCACGGGAACTAGGTGGTGGTGCATCATTATCAGCTTGAGACCCTTCTCATGTGCAAGGGCTTTCTCAAGCCAGACGATCTGTCGGTATCCCGCCTCTCCATCATTTCGCTCGGGCCGAGCCGTGCTCACCACCGTGATCGTCACTCCCTTCTTCCGGGCCACTGGCTTGGATGGAAAGAAGTGCTTGAACAGCAAGTATCCCGTATTCCGGTAATCGTGGTTCCCGCTGGTGTAAATCTTAGAACGACAAGTGAAACCCTTCATCAATTCCGACGCTCGCTGATACTGCGAAAGGAGGCCGTTCTCGGTCAAATCACCGGTAACCAAGAGCACATCCGGCTTCAGACCGTTGACTTCTTCAACTCCTTTCTGAAAGATCTCTTCCTGAAATTCGGGGCCGACGTGAATGTCAGAAACCTGAACAATTAGCATAGTCACGCTGAGTATCTCTTGAAGCTCATATGAACTTGCTCCATTTCATCTGGACCCTGAGTGCCTGACTTGAACGTGCCTCCGGCACTAGTGGGTTCGGGGTTCTACTTCTTCTACTAACCGTTAACGGAGCTCGGGGACCAACCTCCGCACGCCTCGTTGAGGTGCAGAGAGAAAACTGAGGTGTAGATTGGAGGAGGTGAAATACCGCGATGAAAACTGTGAAAATGAAAGTTCCCGACTGGTATCCGGGCTATGCGGCGTTTCCATACTACGCCCCTACCTACCCGTACTACTACCCATGGTACGGCTACTACGTCTGGGAATACTAAGCGTATTGAACCGATAAGTGAAGCGAGACGTTGAGAGAGGAGATCCCTCTCCCTACCCTTCTTTGTTTCCTGTTGACCTAGGAAGTGTAATTGCGTAGTTCTTGGATGTATCGAGATGTGCAAATGCGAGCGTCCACTGTCGCATTGTTGAGCATAGGTAACGAAATGGCGACGTGATCCACCACATACGCTTAATTGCACATTATCTAAAGAGTTCACGTTAGGCGATAGATTATGTGTCAATGCCAACAAATGTACAACCCCTACCAAGAAGCAATGTACAACCCTTACCCCGAAGCGGTCCCGTATGCGTATCCGGCTCCAGCTCCAATTCCAATTGTGATTCCTCTTCCGACTCATGAGTTCACTTATGACCCCTATTGGCCGAGCAGGGTAACTCCTTCAAACCACCCGCTAATTCCTATATCCACCGCTCGTTTCCGCGGGGAAATCCTTGCGGGCAACTGCTTGATGATCTATGAGTAAGAGCTGCAGAGGTGAGCTGATTGGCAGTGAACATAAGCGTAAGTGGATTTCCGCAGTGCAAGAAATGTGAGTCGGGTGTCCTACTTCCGGTTGGAAGCGGTACTTGGAAATGCACCAACCCAGACTGCGGCTTCGAACTCTAACTCTAAAAATACCCATTGACTTTGGTCAACCCTTTCCCTCCGTATAGCCCCAGTTCTGGGACTCTATTCTCCAAAGCCTAGCCTTAGGGAAGCATGCTCTAGGAAGCTTAGAGCAGGGGTTGCTTCATTGGTAGGACGCGACAACGTTTACGGTAGTGGCTTTTTGCAAGTCAGATCGCTTCAGAAACAGTCTTAGGAAGCTGCGCCCTCTGGTCGGCATTTCTATCCTCCTGGTTTCTCCCGGCCCCACGTCCAGTGACGGCAATATGGGGGTCCATCCACTGCCTCTCACATCACTGGCGAAGATGATTGGCAACGCGGTTTCATACAGCGTTCCGGTGACCGCGGCCTCGCCCGTATTCGTTAGGCTGATGGAAATTTCATTGTATTCCATGACATCTAATGGTGGATCGAGGAAGGAACCTTCGCCTGGGTCGTATTCCCAAGCAAGCATGAAGCTCAGGTTGGATCTTGGCCATTTTAGAATCTCAATTACGCGCGAAGAGTAAGTGCCCGACCAGTCTATGGCTCCAACGCCTCCGGATAGGGTAGGGAAAACATGGGTCGTCTCGGTCAGGCCGTAACGTGACGGAATATACCTTGGGCCACCTACGTCTGTGAAGCCTTTCATCACGCCCCACCTGGGCCTTTGCCATTGATCCAGCCCCACGATGCCGCCTCCTGCTTCAAAGCCCACCACGGTCAAGTGCCCGTTGGCTTCAACAATCCCTTTTCTGAACGCGGAGTGGGGTGCGTAACACCAGAAGTTGTTTAGGGTTCCTCGGCCGCGAGGTATGCTTTCCACAACTGTTCCATCCTCATCCTTTATCTCAAAAACCCCGTAAGGTATTGAGTTGCGCACTGCCAGGTAGTCACCCCCGAGAGTGTTTGAATGAACGCCACTCGGTGTCTTTCCTTCTATCAGTGATAGTTTGGCCATTGGACCGAAATCCCCGTGTCGCCAGATTATGTTTCCCTTGAAGTTTATCTTGCTGAGGAACTGCGCTGAGTAGTCTGTGACAATGAAGCCATCCCCGTTCTTCGATAGAAGAATATCATGAGCCCATTTCACTTCGGGCATGGTTACTTTGCACTGTACATTGCCCGAGCTTATTTGAACGAAGTTCCATTCGTTATTGCGATCCGCGAACATTATGCTCCCTTGTGAGGCGCCAATCTCAGGTATGTCTTGGGGCAAGATTCTTACGACATGTGGGTTGGCGGAGGTCGCATCACCCTTGACCGGATATTCCCACTCTATCTCTTTCTTGTCTATGTTGTAGATGATAACCGATCGGCGGATGTGCGGATCCGCCATGAGCAGTTTTTCGAATCCGTTCTCAACGAAATGCTCGGCATGATGGGGGCTGTATCCATACTTGTTGAAGAGCACCCTGAACTTGAAACCATCATACTCCTCTTCCAATACTCTACGCCAAGCAGGCAAGGTAGCATGGACCGCCTTGTTTTGTTTTCTATGCAAGCCTATCGGCGGCGAATCAGGCCAAACGCAGGCGTGCAGATCTGGATGGCTATTCCCAGAAGCACTATTACTCGGGAGGGCCATAACTCGGGAAGATGAAAGATGATTGACCTAACCACCGAGCTAGGGGTTCAGGCCGCCAAGAGGCTTAAAGAAGACTACATCATCTGGTTAACTACTACGTCGCCGGATGGAACTCCGCAACCTAATCCTGTCTGGTTTTATTGGGACGGAAAGTCGCTTCTCATCTACAGCCAGCCTGCGGCTCACAAGGTTGGGAATATCGCTCGCAGCCCGAAGGTGTCGGTTAATTTTCAGGCAAACGATGAAGGTGTTGATTTTATTGTTCTTACGGGTGACGCCTCGATAGACAAGAAGCCTCCAGAGCACGACTCAAGATATATCGAGAAGTACCGCGAGCACATTCCTAAAATTGGTCTCACGCCTGAATCCTTGGCCGCCTCATACAGCACTCTGATCCGTGTCACACCGGCCAAGCTGCGCGGTATGTGAGTAGGTACTTGGAAGAGGCAGAGAGTAGAACGGGCATGATCGTGGGCAACAATAATTGAGGAATTGACAATGCGCTTCAGAGTAGTCGCAATTCCGGTCGGCGCAGTTATCCTATTCATGGGTCTAATTTGGTTCCTTCAAGGCATCGGAATTCTTCCGGGCAGCATTATGACCGGCTCAACATTCTGGGCCGTAGCGGGCGGCCTTACTGTAATTCTTGGTGCGGCACTGGTCGTGACGGGTGTCAAGGGACGAAAGACAGTTTCTCAACAGTGACCCAACCGATTCCTCCATGGAGTGCTCGAGTTTTCTTGACTCAATTCGAGGGGCAACGATACATCACTCTCGAAACTTTCAAGCGAAATGGGCAAGGAGTCAAGACAACTGTCTGGTTCATTGAGGATAGCGCCAAGTTGTACATCTGGACTCTTACTAACTCTGGAAAAGCCAAACGCATTCGAAATGGTTCCGAGGTTCGCGTCACCCCCTCATCAGCTAGCGGCAAGCCAAAGGGTGAATGGGTCGAAGCTAAAGCCCGGTTCCTTAATCCTGGCGACTCTATGCAACCTACTGGGCTAATTAGAAAGAAATACGGCCTCCAATTTTGGTTACTAAATCATCTCCATGGAAGAGGACGCGTCATAATCGAAGTTGACCCTGTTCGGAGGAACAACTGACAAGCGCACGCGGTCTCGTTTGAGTGCCCAGTAGTCTTTCGACTATCAATGGCGTAAGCGCTCCGTCGTTGCACGCCTCTCCGAAAACACTGGAGTCTGTGATTCAGTTCTTTCTAAGTTCTATTTTCCTTTTCTTTAGCCAGCTTCTGACTATTGAAAGCGTGTCTTTGCGGTTTTCTACGGAGATGGCAACAATTTGCGAGCCTAGCCTTGAATAGACTAGGGCCATGAGGCCATACCATACTACGACCGCTTCCAGTTCAAGCAAGTATGGGGAGTACTTCTCCGCCACGCCTAGCATAGTCAATGGACCGAGTCTCAGAAATTCTGCATCAAAATCTGGCGGAGAAGATGATTTGATGCTAGGGCGCATCTTATTGAGTATGATGTCTCCCCTAACGGAGATTAAACCCACCCACCTAACGTTCTTGTCTATGGCGAAAATCTCCTCAGCACTGACGACAGCGAGCGTCTTGTTACTCATGTTCACAATCACCTTGGTACGATTCGGCACTTGATCAAGTTCTTACTTTCAGAGTACTCAACGCCGTTTACATCAAGCTCCCTACCGACGAGCGAGGTCAGCGCGCCAGCCCACCACGCGAAGACAAACGACTTAGCCGCTCCGGCTGAACCCTTAACGCTTGGATTAAGGGTCTCGATTTGTATCGATTCCGATGGCTTCTCAGACAAAGAAACATTTGTTATCCCTATCCCAGATAGACGGTCTGATTTGGCCAGATGTTCAACGTGCTCGCTTAGCGTGGCACCAGGTCTTTCACTTTTGAGTTTGGCACCATCCAACTTGCCCAATCGAAATTCAAGGTTATGCATTATTACCTCTCCAACTTGGACCCCCACCAGAGAATCAAGGAAATTGCAGAGGCTCTGGGCATCTATTGCCGTGTGTCGTTGGCCTAAGATCCGGAGTTCACCCTTATCCGTATCCCAGGAGAAATCCTCAGTCAATCGAGTTCATCTCACCAAATCATTCTCATAATCTCCCGTTGCGTAGATTGTGAAATAAGTGGGACGTTTGCGTTGTGAACAACGTTTACGATGTAAACTTCGTAAACTCACACTTTATTCACGGTTGGACATAGAGATCAACTGAGCTTCCTCCTCGAACCGTGAGAATGATGAAAAGCCCGATGCGCAGGAAGAAATGGGTTTCACTCA
Organism: Candidatus Bathyarchaeota archaeon; assembly: GCA_963733055.1. Classification (GTDB taxonomy): domain Archaea; phylum Thermoproteota; class Bathyarchaeia; order 40CM-2-53-6; family 40CM-2-53-6; genus FEN-987. The sequence continues at coordinate 107,477 of CAVTBR010000001.1, read as the reverse complement.
AGACGGTCTTTACGGTCCCCTTCGTGATTATTATCGTAACCACTGTGGGACTGACGGGTTATCTTGGTTATCTAAACGGTCAAGGAGCGGTCAATGTTCTGGCCAGCCAACTTCACAGAGAGGTCACGGTCAGTGCGGAGCAGCGTTTGGATAGCTATCTGAGTACCGCCCTTGTCATCAATCAACTGAACCTGGACGAGATTAACTCCGGCCAATTGAACGTGAGTGACTTCAACGTGCTGCAGCAGCACTTCTTGGCCCAAATGTTAAGGTTTGATTCCGTAAAATCGATCGCTTTTGCTAACGAACAAAATGACTACATCGGGCCTGTTCGTAACGTTCTCGGTGAAAATCTCGTACTTGGTATTTCCAACAATGGGACTAACCATCGATTGGAAGTGTACGGGATTGACAGTCATGGGAATAGGTTGGCATATCTTGGGGGATCTGCCCAAGGGTATGATGTAAGATCTCGTCCTTGGTATCAGGCCGCTGTCCAAGCAGGCATCGAGACGTGGACTCCAATTTACATCTGGACAAATTCTACTGACATTGGCCTTGACGCAGTTGTCCCGGTTTACAAGGAGGGAAAACTGGCCGGGGTCCTTGACACTTCACTGACGCTGAATAGTATAAGCGACTTCCTACAGACCTTGAATGCCACAGACCGCGAACAGATAATGATCGTCGAACCCTCTGGACTCTTGGTCGCGTCATCATCAATCAAACCTTACACAACGTCGGGAAGTGCGTACAATCGGTTCTCTGCCTTTGATTCCAACAACACACTTATTCGAGCGACGGTTCAGGATCTAAGACAACAATTCGGAAATCTTTCCAATATCAAGGGCAGCGACCAGTTCTATTTTTCCGCAGCAGGGGAACAACAACTTGCGGAAGTGCTTCCATATCAGGACAAGTATGGGCTGAACTGGTTGATCATGGTCGTCACCCCTGAATCAGACTACATGTCACAAATAAACGCCAGCAATGTCAACACTGGATTAATCGTAGTCGTGTCCTTACTTGCATGCGCGGTCATGGTCACCTCAATGACGGCCCGCTGGGTCACAAAACCACTCTCACGCCTGAATCAATCCGCGAAAGCATTGGCGAATGGCGATTGGACTCAGAAGGTCGTGATCGACCGCCGTGACGAGGTGGGCGAATTAGCCAGTTCATTCAACCACATGGCTGAACATCTGGACGCGTCCTTTAGTTCTTTGCAGGCTAGTGAACGAAGATACAGAGAACTCTTCGACCTCCAGCCTGACACTATCATCGTGTCCGATCTTGAAGGGAACATACTTGATGCAAACTCAGCTATGGAAACGAGAACGGGACACGGTAGAGAGGAACTACTGCATATGAATCTCAAACAATTAGCCGATCAGGAAACCGTAGCAAGGTTTCCTGAAAGAATCAAAATGATAGTGGACGAAGGTTCTGCTTCATTCGAAGTCAAAAGCATAGGCAAGGAGGGGGTGATTCGAGACTTAGAAGTTCGCGGCAGGCTGGTCGACCATGAAGGTAATAGGGCCATTATGCTCGTCACCAGGGATATCACCGAACGCAGAAAGAGCGAGGAAGCCATCAGAAGGGAGAAGAACTTCTCCGCATCACTCTTGGAGAGTCTTCCGGGAGTAGTTTATTTAAAGGACGCTACAGGCAAGTTCTTGCGATGGAACAAGAACCTCGAAAGTCTTAGTGGCTATTCGGCGGATGAAATCAAACGAGTAAACGAATGGGGATTCTTCTGGGCTGAAGAGGACAAAGCACTCATCCAACAAAAAGCACAAGAAGCTTTTGAAAAGGGAAGCGCGACAAGCGAGGGCACTTTCGTCACTAAGAATGGAACGAGGTTGCCCCACATAGTGACAGCATTGCGAGTTGAATTTGAAGGAAAGCCATGCCTTGTCGGAATAGCCATCGACATCGGTGAACGCAAAAGATTGGAGGAACAACTTCGACTTCACTCCGAGCACTTGGAAGAGCTCGTCGATTCGAAGGTAAGAGAACTAAAGGAGGTTAATGATCGCCTTGTGAAAGTGGAGCGAATGGCTGCAATTGGGGAGATGGCTGCTATGCTGGGTCATGACATACGTAACCCGTTACAGAGCATAATTGGTGCTACAGACAACCTAGAAACGAGGTTGGACCCATCGAATACGCAAACTAGCAAGATGCTAGCAATCATCAAGGACGGCGTTGACTATTCGAATCAGATAATTAATGATTTGCTGGATTTCTCAAGAGAGTTGCGATTGGAACTCTCCAGATCGACACCTCAAGCAATTGTCAGAGAGACAATCGCGCATCTAGTTGTTCCCGCGAATATCAAAGTCTCGGACCGAACCGAAGAGAGACCCATCGTGAACATCGACCGAGGAAAAATGCGAAGGGCCCTACAGCATGTTATCGAAAACGCTATTCAAGCCATGCCTGGCGGTGGGGAAGTGACGATCTCAAGCAAACCCGTAGGTAGCGAAGTTGAATTTGTGATTACTGACACAGGAATTGGGATGACGGAAGATGTTCTCGAGAAGATCTTCACCCCCCTCTTTACGACGAAGGCAAAGGGCATAGGACTAGGACTGGCGATTAGCAGAAGGATAATTGAAGCGCATGGGGGGTCAATCTCAGTAGAAAGCAAGGTCGGTGAAGGTTCATGCATCAGGCTGAAGATTCCGATCAACCCGAATCGAAAGGAGGCCGATATCGATGACTAGGAAAAGGACTCAGCGAATTCTCATTGTAGACGATGATGAGAACATCCTGGAGGTCATTTCGACGGGACTGCAGGATGCAGGATATCTAGTGGACACTGCAAAAGACGGCAGTGAGGCTTTCGAGAAGTCAAAGACGACCGTTTTCGATTTAGCTCTACTAGACATTCGACTTCCAGATATGGAAGGAACGAAGCTCCTTACGGGAATGAAGCAAGGTAGGCCGGAGATGAGCACAATAATTCTGACAGGCTACCCTACTCTCCAGAATGCTGTGGAAGCCGTGAACAACGGCGCCGACGCCTACTTATTGAAACCAGTGCGCATGAAAGACCTTCTCGAAGTTGTTCGAACTAAATTGAAGAAGCAGGAAGAACTCTATCTGTACATGCTTGACGAATGATTTGAGTTCGCCATCACGATACGGATCGTTTGAGGTAATGCTCGCGGTCGGACTTGTGAATCCTGACGGATCACCTTTTGGGCGTGTAAGGGAACCCGAATACGACTGATTCCTCGGTTATCGAGTCAAATTGTGGGATTATCCCCAGCATTTTCAGTGTTCCACCGAACTGCTTTGAAAGCATATTTGACCATTTCTTGCCGAGTTCGTGGTGGATACTGATCCTAGTCCGCTTTCCATCGTTCGATATCTGGCAATCATAGTGCCGACCGTATTTACTGTTGAGTGCTAAGATTCTAAGGAAGGAATCGACGTTGAATTCTTTGAACCAGTACAGCGAGAAGGCTTTCACTGCTTTGGGAGACTCTTCATCAACGTTTCTCAGCATCGTTTCTTCGTTGGCGGCGTCAATGATCGCCTTGAAACCATCGGAGGGGAGCGAGTAGTAGACAAACTTCGCTGTATACCTATCCCACTCAGCGTGCCTTGTGAATATGCTCTGGACCAATGAGGCGACGCTAATGTTCTTAGCCTCTGCTTCCTCTCTCAGAATTCGGTCCAATTCTTCCGTGATACGGATGGCTCTGACCACAGTCTTCTTCGTGACAGGAGTCTCGAACATACCTCGCGCCGGACATCAATACTGAAACGCTCCCTAACATGGTTATTGCTACAAAGCGAGGCAACTGCCTGTTTACTTCAACGGGACGGGGGGCTGGGTACGTGCGCCACACTTGAGTAGTGTCAGATCTTCTGGACGTGTTCCTTCAACTGATCTATGGCGAACTTCAGGATCACCGCGTCGCCGATCTTGTCGATTGCTGACACTGGAACACGGACATTGGGGCTTCCGAAGGTGAACTTCTCACCAAAAATCATTCTCGCGGCGCTCTTCTCAAGTTTCAGCTGGAGGTCAGTTAGATTGTACGCCTGAGGGTCAATGACTTCATCAACAACGTTGCCCACGATCTTCATACCCGCCGCATACACCTTAAGCCCATTGAGCTCGCTAGCTAACATCCGATTCACACCAGGGATCGCGGGAAACTGAAATATTAGATTTGCCCGCGTCGAATCCTCGCCGTTGTCGCAATTGCGATCTTCGGCATATGGGGCCTAGCGACTGGTTTCCTACTGCTGCGCAAGTAGATGTTCGCTCTACTCGCACTAGAGATCCTCGCACACACGACCGCTAATTACTCAACCGCTCCGGACTTCATGAGCAGCTGAGCGACTTGAACGCGCAGTTCTTTCGGTCCCGCTTCGTTGCTTTCCTCCTTTGTTAGTCCAAGAGGGGTTTTTCCGTCCACCGTCCTTGCATTGATGCTCGCCCCATGCTTCAGGAGAGATTCCGTTAGCTCCAAGTTCCCGTTCTGAGCCTCGGAGTGCAGCGGAGTGAACCCGCCTTCCTGATTTGCATTGACGTCGGCACCTTTCTCAATCAAGATGATCGCAACCTCTGTCTGGTTCCCGGCCACGGCTGAATGAAGAGACGTTACCTTCATGGGATTGTGTGACTGGGCGTTGACTATCGCACCCTGTTCCAACAGCAATCGGGCAGTGTCGTAGTTTCCGAAAAATGCTGCCAAGTGCAGCGGGTTAAACCCGTCTGATGAGAAACGATTAATCAGACTTGGATTCTGTTTCAGCAGTTCCCTGATTCGATCCGATCGGCCCGCAGCTGAAGCCTCGAAAATGTCCAAGACAGCCCCTTGCGCGATGAGGCAGTCGGCAATGTCCTTTCTGCCGCAGTAAAGGGCCACAATTACGGGACTTAGGCCTTTCTCATCGCGAGCGTTCACGAGTTTGGGTTCTTTATCTATGATTGCCTGAACAGCCTCCATGTCACCGTTTCTGATTTCCTGGAAGAGTCGAATTGATCCGTCGGGTTCTTGGGAATTCAACGAATTACCCTTCTGAGCCTACGATGAACCCTGATGGCCTTTGTTTTATTTGCGTTGCGCAATTAAATTTTGATTGGATTTGCACCCAGGAGAGCTAGCTCAGTCCCTGTAGGCGCTATCATTTCCTCAGACATGAGAGTTGGAAATTATCGCGTGGAGTTGCCGGCGAGAAAGACCATGTCTTCGACTAGCTCATCGGGTTTCGTTATCATCGGCCAGTGCCCTGAATCGATGACTTTGTAGGGGCCGTCCAGCTTTCCCCACTTTTCTTTCAGGATTTCGTCGACGGAGTCACCGCCGCCCGTGCAGAATATGTAGGCGCTCTTCACCGAATCAAAATTCTTTGAGAGGATCACTGGTTCGCTTGCGTGCTTCATGGGCCATAGCGTCGCCTTAGCTAGCATCCACTTTCGATCTGGACCCTTGACATCTTTGCCGATATTGTCAAGGATTTCTTCAGTTAGAGGAATCGCCCATTCACCTGGCTTGAGACTTCCAAACTCGCTGGTAGGATCGAAGCTTCCCTGCGGTGTCCTGACCTTCTGGGGCCGAAACGCGTCGAGGTAGAGAAGCGTCTTCACCTTTTCAGGTGCCCGGTCTGCCACAGCTGCCACTACCTTTCCCGCAAAACTGTGACCTACTAGCACGAAATCGTCAAGGTCGTTGTATTTGATCACGTTCAGAACGTCTTGAACTGCGGTTTCAATGCCAACTTCCCTGGATGAGAGATGTACTCTTTCCCCGGTCCCTGTCAAAGTGACGGCATGGACTTCGTGCCCCTTCTTCTCGAGCAGTGGGACGACTTTCTTCCAGGCCCACCCTCCTAACCAAGCTCCCGGCACGAGGACGAATGTAGCCATACCCGATTCTCCTTTAACAGGTGCGTCTGGTGAATGGTGTCAGTATATTAACGGTAGTAGTAAGTTCGCGTCTCGGCCTCCTAGGGATTCTTCATTCATCGGAAGCCGCTGTCTTTCTCTCTGAGCATGCGACGGATTATGGCGATTTCCTCTGGCGTTGAGTATCTCTTGAAGTTCTTCGGATTGTCAGTTGGGAGGAGTCGAAATTGATTTCGAGGCCAAATTTGCTAAGATGAATTGAAAGCGCCGGGGGTGGGATTTGAACCTCCGCGTTTTTCCGTGCTTGACTGGATGAACCCACGAAATTCGTTGGAGGAAGACTGTCTCTCGTCGGACATATCAGGTCTCGTTCACACATATTGCCTGTCTCACACTAAACTCTTAGGTCGACATCCATCAGTGAACGAAATCCGACTACGCTTTAGCCGAGAGTTTAGCTTCGGCTTTTTCCAGGTCATGTCTTGCGCCTAGTTTTCTGAATATCTCCACGGCTTCAAGCAACATCTTCCTGAATTCTTGGGGATTTGACTGAGCGATCGCATGCGAATAAGCTACTAACGCCTTGGCCTTGTAATACGGCCAACCAGCCTTCTCCCACAAATCCAAGGACTTAACGTAAGCCCCTTCAGCCCCTATCTGGTTACCTTGAGCCAAGAAGAGAGAGGCTTCGGCCTGAGCTGCCATCGCAAGCCCCGCATCACTATGGAGTTTCTCCGCCAGCCTCCTCGCCCACTGAGACATGTTGGCCGCCTTCTCAAACTCTCCACTCCGAGCGTAAAGGCTGGTTAGATGGAGGAGGGTTTCGACATGGAGGAGGGGATCTGTGGTGAATTCTGAATTCTTGAAGGCGTTTACGCAGGTTTCAAGATGTGCCCTTGCCTCATCCTCTTTGCCTTGTTCCAATCGTAACAGCGCTGCGGGAAGATTATTGATTACGATGTGAGTTATCTTTGAATCCTCGCTGGCCAAAGCAGCGTGAAGGTATCTTTCCGCCGCGTCCAAATCACCCGTGCTAAGTGAGAACCATACCCTCATTCCCTCAACAAGCCTGGTCGTTGTTGTTCCGATGCGTTCTTTAAGAGCTAATCCGTCACTGAACTCCTTTCCCGCTGCCTCCCAGTTTCCCAACATCCAGTCAGCGAACCACAGACAACCCAACCCTCTGACCTCTCCAAACACCGCTCCCATACGTTTGCTAAACTCAAGAAGACGAAGAGAATACTCCCTGGACTTCGCGAGATTCCTGGGGTAAGTGTAAGCGCTCAAGTTCATCAAGCAAAAAACTGTGACACTGTTTTGTTCGTGTTTCAGTGCTACGTCAAGGGCACGTTCCATCAGAGGCAGCCCGTCATCTACGTTCCCCGAATCCGCTAAAGAATAACCTTGACCTAGTAGCGCGGTAGCGAATGCACCGAAATTTCCTGTCTTTTCGCCAATCTGTATGGCTTTCTCAATGAACGGGTTGGCTTCGTCGTATTGGTCCAAGAGTTCATAATAATCACCAAGGGTAGCGTAAATCGAAGCAGCCTCAAAACTTTCCGACTCGTTTTCGATATATCCTAGCCCTCTCTTTAGGATCTGTGGAACTTCGGAGGCCTTTGAGAGGTCAAACTTAATTTCATATGTCGCCTTTGCTAAGCTTGCGCATAATCTGGCGCAAGACTTACCGTCGTGCAGCTTTTCGAAGATTTCAAGAGACTGGCTATAGCATTTAGTACTCTCGGTCGCTCGGTTTGAGTAATAGTATGCCCCAGCCAGTTTCTCCAGCACAATCGCCTTCTCCTGGCCATCACCACTTTCCATGTCCATTAGGGCCACGGCCCGCTTGTAGTTGTCCGCCGCGTGGTCGTAGGCGTGGATAGATTGGCTGAAGTCTCCAGCCATGATAGAATAGTGGATGGCTCGTTTTGTGTCGCCTGCTTCGGAAAAATGATGCGCCATTGATTCGGCATGTCGATCAAGTTTCCCAGCGAATACTTTCTCCATTGCTTCTGCAATTTTCAGGTGATATCTAGTTCGTCTGATGCGAATTATGTCGTCTAGTAGGAGTTCTCTGATCCTGTTATCGGCGAAGCGGAATACTGTCTTGCTTCCCGGAGCTTCGACCACTAGGCCTGCATTATGGACGCTCTCAAGCTTCTCGAGCAACGTTTCCTCCGGCAGTTCTGTTGCTTCTTTTAGAACCTCGTAGTCGAATTCGCCTCCAATTACAGCTGCCCAAGTTAGAATGTTAAGAGATTCTTGGTCGAGGAACTTCAACCTAGACCTTAGGGTGGCCTTCACGCTCTTTGGCACAACGAGTTCCTGTATCGGTTTCCTATCCCATCCCTTCTCGGTTCGGAAGATGGTCCCGTCGTCGACTAATGAGCGGAGAACTTCCTCTACGAAGAATGGGTTGCCATCCGTCACCTTGTAGATCAGGTCAGCGAAATCCGCGGAAAGAGTCTGTTCCCCGAATATCTGCTTGATCAGCTCAGTCGTCTCTATCCTACTAAGGTTCCTGAGGGGTATCTTTTCGAGTAAACGCTGCTTGTTAAGCTTCATGAATGTCTGCTCAAGGGGGCTGGTGGCGTCGATGTCACGTTCCGCCGGCAACGAACATATAGTGAGGATAGGAAGGTTGCCTGTGCCCCTTACGAAGTAGTCCAAGAGGTCCAATGATGCCTGGTCGGCTAGTTGCATGTCGTCAAGCAACACGAGTAACGGGGCTTCACTGGATATTGACCTGAAGAATTGTGTGACGGCTTCAAAGAGTCGCATCTTGTCTAGCTGTTGGTCACCTAGCGATTTTGAAGGAGGAATGGTCCCCAGCTTAACGGCAATGTCGGGAACCAATCTTGCAAATTCGGATATCTGCGCTCCTACGAGCATTCTACGGAGCAGTTCACCCGGAGCTTGCGACACATATTGCCTCGCAACTTCAATCCAAGGCCCATAGGCGATTCCGTGCTCGGAGGCGCTACCTGACAGGACGACAGTTTTTTTCGTCCCAGCGTAGACCGCTAGTTCCTGCATCAGTCGAGTCTTTCCAACGCCCGGTTCACCATGAATGGCAACGACGGTCGATTTTTTGGCGAGTGCGTCGTCGAAAGCGGATTTGAGCCGGGAAAGCTCTTCGGTTCGACTCACGAGTGGAGTGAGCCAGCGGGGCTCCCTCGAAGAAGCGGGAACCGGTGCGGTGGCTGGCTGTGGGGAAGTTTCTGGAGCTAGGTCGTGCAACTGAACCTCCTTTTCGGAAACTTCGATGCCGTGCATCCATTTTATTCTAAGATGCTTTCTAAGCGTCCCCTCGAGTTCGTCTTCGAATATTTCCAAGTTGCCATCGAATAAATCTATGACGGCTTGGACGTCCTCGGCGGAATGCATGAGGGGGTTGATTACTGCTAGAGTGGTGATCTCTTTGGATCGTAATCGTTCAAGTAGTTCCGTGAGCCATTTTCGTGTCTGCAACGCCTTATGGCGGAGTAGGATATCCGAAAGGATGTCTATGACCAAACGTTTGGGTTGAGTTGAAGCGATTACTTCACCGATCTGCAGGTTCAGCTCGGTTAGGTTCTCGATGCCCTTGCCGGGTAGGATGGTTCTCGAGGGTGAGACGGGTTTATCGCTGCAAATCAGCGACCTCACATTCTCACCCATATTCTGCGTGATCATTTCGGCGGAGGAAAGCGTGCGACATACTAAGAGGCCTTGTTCCTTGGGGGCTCTGAGGAAGTTTCCGATAAGAAGCGGTACCTCATCACTTGCGGGAGCACTAAGGACGATTGCTGCTCCAGCTAGGAAGCCGCCTTGCAGAGCCTCATCTAACATATTGTAACCCGTGGAAACCTTTGCGCGAACACTGGGACTAGCTGACGCTTCAGTGCTTGTCAAGTTGCGAGATGCCTAATTGATGAGTCCACTGAATTGAGCTATTTACATTTACTGAACCCAGAATTCCCATAGGATGTCATGTTCTTTCCGACTTGCGCAGAGTGCACTGGATTTGTGAGGCGCCGGGGGTGGGATTTTCACCACCGGGGGTGTATCCGAAATACCCCTCGGCTGGATTTGAACCCACGAGACCTTGCGGTCATCGGATTAGCAATCCGACGCCATACCAGGTTGCCAGATCAGGGTTAGGATCTCTTGGCTACCCCGGCACACCGGCCGCTAGAGTCAACTCCCCTCTCATAAAATAGAGTTCTGTTCGGAGCGACGAATTGAATAGAACGGTGACTGATCGCGGCCTGGGGGCGGTGGCTTTGAATAAAACCCTCTCTAGGTATGAAACGAAGTCTGCATGCGCCGTAACTTCAGAACATTGGTACTAATTGTGGCAAGTGCGGCCGTGCTATGTTGCGCCAATAGTCAAATCCCTATCGCCGAAGCGACGACTTACCCAACTGCAAAAGTAACTTCAGTTGCCTATCCGCAACTCGTTTCCCCAGGTTCGCCATTCCAAGTGAATATTCACGCCGAATATTCTGACAAATTCTTGGCGGACGTTGGCATCTGGGATGCAGCAGCGGGGTTGATGGTTCAGAGCTTTACGCTCATCAGCCAGTTTACTGGCCCAGGCAACGTAACATTCCAGCTTTCCTTGACCGCTCCGTCGACAAGTGGACAATGGAATCTAATCGCCATTAATCGTGTCTGGTGGCAAGATGCATGGTATGAAGATCCTAACGGAGGGTCCAGTCCTTTCACGGTATCGGTGGAGAACCCGTCAAACAATGTGACACTAACGCTGGGCTCTGTTATTACCAGTGCGCAGATCATGGTTGACAACGCTTCTTACCAGATTCAAAACGGATCGTTTACACCACTCACAATTCAACGGGGACCGCATTCGTTGCGGGCACCATTGATTGTGCAGGGTGATGCTGGAGTAAGGTATGTCTTCGTCGGTTGGAGTGACAGTGTTAACTCAGATCCACACCAAATATTCCTGACACAACCCACCACGTTAACCGCCCTGTATAGGATTGAATATTACTTGTCCGCCCAGTCGGATAAGGGGCAAGTGGTCGGCAAAGGATGGTACGAAAAAGGCGCACAGGCCACGGTTGCCATTACTCCAACCATCAGTGTCCCATCTTTCCTCGGGTTGACCGGTGAATATCGGTTCAACGGCTGGTCTGGGGACAGCAGTTCAACAAGCTACATCTTAACCCTAACAATGAATACCCCAAAGCAGATCAACGCCAACTGGATCGAGGACAGCACCCGAATTGACCAAACTGTCCTAGTCGACCTTCTCCTGCTAGGCTGCCTACTGTTGGGTGCCCGAATAGCCTTCGTTCGGTATCGGCACCGAGACAGCGGGTCGCGTTCTCCAATTCAACGTGCTGGATCTACGACCAGACTTATCGGCTTGGGATTGTTTCTGCTTATCGTTTCTATGACGTTTCCCGCTGTTCATGCCCAAATGCCTTCACAACCTCGGGCCTCAATCGTGAAGATTGGTGATGCCGAATGGTACTATTGGAATCGACCCGGCAGCGATACCTGTCTTCTTTGGCTTGGGGGCGGAATTCCTCAAATAGCAGAACCCGGGTCGTACGGGTATCTGATTAACCCATTCGATTACGAATCGTTTGGAACGATCCGCTTTATCCAGGACTTAGCGAGTTTCTATTGTGTCCTAGCTTTACAACAGGGGTCAACCGTGGGCTTCAATCCTGCGGCGAACCGAACCATCTACCAAGAACTCTTCACCCCGCAGACACGCGTAATAGAAGAAGTGCACGAATGGATCATCGGGCAGGGTTATCAGCATACTTTCGTAGTAGGTTACTCGGTGGGGGGTCAAGCCGCCACCGCCGAACTTACCCTCACTCATCCCCAAGAGTGGTCAACTCAAGACGGACTCATCCTGATCACAGTCCCCTTTGGCCAAGACGTGCTCAAGAACGCAAACGAATTACGGACTAATCTATTCATAATCTATGGAGGAAATTTGCCCGATTACGAGGCCACTGGCAGCCAGTACTTCAATAGCACCTCGCGCAAAGGGTCCGTCGGAACGCAGTACACCCACAAAGAATTCCACGTGATCGAAGATGTTGGACACGAGGTCTGGACAATCCGCGCCACTGGCGCAGTACGACACTCGTGCCCTCAACTTGATTGTCGGGTTCATTGAAAGATCGAAAGTGCTTCAACTCCCAACCGGTTTGGCGCCTTCATCTGTAGGCAATTCTACAGAAGTTTCGACGGCTCAGATAACATCAGTGCTGACCCCAAAGAAGGTAACCGAAGGCGAAGCCTTCGTAATCAACTGCAATCTAACTTTAAGCGCTCAAGGCGGCCAAAGGATTCTTGCTGCCTATGACGCCGGTCAAAGATTGATGCTAAGCGAAACCGGGTTAGCGAATGATAGCAGAATGGTCCCCATAGTGATTCCCTCAATCCTGAACAGCTCCGAATCATCCATTTCCTTCTTCGTTCTTCAGAACTCCAACGGCAACTGGTCACAAGCCTCCAACACATACTCCGCAAATGTAGCAGTTAGTAATCTCGTAACCGTGACCGTCAACTCCTCCGTCCCAGGCATAGTATTCTCATTCGATGGCACCAGATTCGTCACGAATTCCAGTGGCTTGGCCGAAATTCATACTCCTCCAGGCCAGCACACGATGCAGATCCAACTGTTCATTTACTTGAGCAACGCCTCAAGATACCGCTTCATAGCTTGGGAAGACTCGACTAACGCCACCACGAGGCAATTGAACCTCGACGGAGACACTGCCCTCGACCCCATTTACACGCAACAGTACCTCCTACAGGTCAACTCGCCATACGGGCAGACTTCAGGCTCAGGATGGTACGACGCAAAATCACTAGCCACAATCCTCGTCCAACCACCAATGCTCAACGAGCCACCGGTTCTCTTCTCGGATTGGACAACTGGACTGAATCAATCACAAGTGAGAACCATAATCCAAGTAGCCTCACCAGCAACCGTTAACGCCGTGTGGAATAGCACAACTAACCCACAAGAAGTCACAAACCCATGGCAGAATCCATGGTTAATTCTCTCTGCTCTAGCTTTCATTTTTCTACTTGTCATGAATCTCAAGGCCCGCAGAAAGAGTGGGCGTGTGTGAGTTGAGAAGGATGAGCAAACGTACGTGGTGTATTTCTTGAAGAAGCGGGCCCGTGTCGATATCTACGCGGATATCATGGAGGTGCTCAAGCATCGCCCTGAGGGGGCTCTAGTGACAAGAATCTCCTATGGTGCGGGGCTTCCGCTCGATCGAGTCAAACCCATGCTCGAATCCTTAGCAAACTTCGGTTTGCTTTCAGTTCGCGTTTCGGGTGAAAGTCGATTCTACCACATAACCCGGAGAGGGTTAGAATTTCTCGATGCCTACCGGAAAGTCCAGGGGTTCATGACGTACTTGGGAAGCGACCAGCAATGATCACATTGCGTAGTCACATTTTGTGACCACCCTCTGTCATTACGCAACGTGCCCTGCCCTTTAATGGACGAAAATCATAGGAACATTCTGTGATTGAAATGTTCCGAACTAAGATATTTGATTGGACAAGAACTCTATGCCTTGTCTCGAGCGCGTGGAATCAGGTCAAGGCACATAACGTATACCACCACAAGGCGAAACCTCTGCACCTACTCGAACGCAAAGACCGAGAAGCCCTAAGCCGAATTGAATTTAGGCGCGAAATGGCTATTGCATACACGCCAAGAATGCAGCAAGCCATACACTAGACAAGAAGGAGAAAACAACCACGCCTGACGTAGCAGTCGCACGCCGATCAAAGGCAACTCTCGGTCACGTTGACGGTGACCTTGAAGTCGAGAGAGACGCCATAGTCTACGCGGAAGACAAGCTTGTGACCGTAGATGGGCGTGTGGAAACTGAAGGCCCTGTAGTCTTCGAAGGCGGACTCAAAGCTTCAGAGCTGCACGGCCGCGACGGCGACCTAGACATACGCGGGAATCTGGAGATTTCAGATGATATCAAAATCTCGGATGGCAGCCTGCACGTATCAGGATCACTCTCAGCGGCCGATGTTGACGTCGACCGCCACCTCGAGGTACTGGGCGCCCTAACCGCAGCACGGCTACAGACCGGGAGCCGAATTGCAATTCACGGCCAACTGAAGGCGGAATCGGTCGAGGTAGGGGGCTCTTTAGAAGCGGCGGAGGGCGCGGACGTGGAAGAAATAGACGTCGGAGGTTCTGTGCGAATTACAAAGCAAGTAAACGCCGAATCGATAGATGTTGGTGGCTCCGTTGTAGTGGGAGGGGGTAAAGTTACTGATGATATCGACGTAGGGGGAAGCTTCGAATCCACAGGGCCACTTGAATTCAACGAAATAGATGTGGGTGGGTCCGTGCGACTGAAAGGCAATTGCACGGGGAAAAGAATAGACATTGGCGGCATCTTCAATGTCTCAGGCAACCTGAAGTTCGAAGAGATAGACGTAGGTGGGAAGGTGGAGATCGAAGGCGATGCCGAGGGCGAGGAGATTGATGTTGGTGGGGTCCTGCAGGTAAGCGGCAACCTAACCCTGAGCGACGGTTTAGAGGTGGGAGGTAGGTGTAAAGTTGAGAAAGTCCTGAGCGCAGGAAGAGTAGAGATCGGTGGGTCCCTCGATGCAGATACTGTGAGCGTCAAAGACATTGAAATTGGCGGCGCCATCTCGACAAAGAACGGCGTCAAGGCGGAGTCCATCGTCATCGGAGATCGAGGAAGAGTGAGGGGACCACTCTACGCCGACACCATAAGGGTAGGCGAGAGAGCCGATGTTGAAGCAATCTATGGCAAAACCATCATTTTGGAGGAGCGGAGCAGGGCAACAATGATTCATGGAGTTGACATTCACGTCGAACCCGGCTCCAGAGTCCTAGGTGAGGTACTGTATTCACATTCCCTCGACACTGAAGAGGGTGTATTGTTTACGGTCTCACCAAAGAAAGTAGACGTCCTTCCGCCAGAGCCGAGTTGAGGGCCAAATCATGGTAGAAGACCCTTAAGCCTAGCTACTTTGGTTATCCGATGTTTTTTGGTCAGTCGCTTTCTCTTGGGCAGGTTTTGGCTCACTCGTGAGTAATTGGCCCCACGCGTGCGGTCTGTATTGCCCTTTAGGAATCGTTTGTGGAGTAGCGGGGGAGGGTTGGGCAGGTGGAGGAGCCACTTGAACCGGTTTTGTAGCGGCAGGTGCTGGTACTGAAGCAACTGGAGGAGCAACTGGCCTAGGCGCAGGGGAGGCAGGCTTCGACAAGGGTGCTGGGGTCGGAGCTTTGGGAGGGGCGACCGCTTTCGTCAGTGGTGTGGGTGCGGTATATTTGAGGCCGAGATACTCGTAGAGTATCTGCACTCCCTCCTCCTGTGTCGTAATGAAAAGTTCGTAGGGGCCGTGTAGGTCGGTTGCGATTTTTGCGATTCCGTCCGGTTCAAATCCAAAGGATGCGGTGAACTTCGACCAGCCGTTCAAATTCTTGGTTATGATGTGGCTGACGCCGTTCCACATGATCTCTGCAATTGGCCGCGGTAACTTTGAAGGTAGGCTTGCGAAGTTTACCATAACGTACCCGTGTTTTTTCGAGATGTCCTCGAATTTTCCGAAATCCAGTTTGTGGTTGAATCTCACCCAAAACTGGTCTCCTGTGGAGTAGAGTACATGTTCGACCTTTTCGATGCCGTCAAAGAACCTTAGTTCGACCAGCCTGCGTTGAAGGTCACCAACCACTCGCGTCACGCCTCGATTTTGTCGAGGCTGAGCGGGCTAGCTTTAAAAACGGAGCGCTCCGCCAGACTTTTGCTTTCAGTTTAACGTCGGATGCCTAATTTTGCTCATCCGGAACGATTCTTTGCCTGCGGAGATGCTTAGTCTGGTCTTGAGGTTCGAATTCCCAGCGTACCACCGAAGTATTTCCTTCGGAGTACCGCAGTACACGCAACGCAGTGTCCCCATGGGCATTGCGTGATGAAATTCATGCTCGTGGAAACGGTGCATGTCAGACCACCCTGAAGCTTCTGCCTGTTTGGTAATTAAGTTGGCTTGGAATACTTGGACCTTTGGTAGCGAAGGGAAATAGTTCTACTTTTCTACCTAAGGTTTGTCCCAGAACTGCCGAGTGGTAATGAACTTCAGCTTGGCTTGGAGGAGGTCTTTGTAGAATGATTTCTCGTCATCATGCATTCTGGCTAAGATTCTGCTGGCCGTTTGGGGGCCGATTCCATAGACGCATTGTGCGACAATGGCTCGCCGACCGTAGGATAGTACGAGGTCGGCTGAGCGTCGTGCCCGCGAGAGCGATTCACGCTCATCGTCCTCGAGGGGGTCGGCTTTGCGTTTCTTCTCTAGGATTCTTGAGAGGTAATCTGAAGACCAAGTTGAAACGGCGAGGAGCGACGAGCCGCATGAATTGCACTTGGGTTTCGTTGAAAGTTTCTTAACGGTTTCTGCCTGGTTGATTTCTCCGCATTCAAAGCATAGTAGGTCCACGGTCATATTGTCAAGACTGAATCGCAACCTTTCGATAGTATCTCTCTCAACGGTCTCAGGCGCTATCAATTCTGGGACGTCGATGTGTTTGTTGAGAAGGTGGAATGCGAGTGGGGTCGGTTTGTCCTGGGACTTGAAAATTGCAACCTCCATATCCCCCTCCTTTATGCGCCCGTAGATTTCTCGCACTCTCGGGAAATCAACATGAAGCATTAGGGCTTCGCGAATCGTTTCGTCGTATATTGGTGTCATTCTGAACCTTACTCCTAGTTCTCTCAGGTTGTCTCCTGAGAACATTAGGCCGACGGCGAAGAGCGCCGAAACGTTCCGCGATAAATTTCATGTAGTATCCGAACGGAAAGTGCCTGTGCAGAACTCCTTTGAATATGCCTTCAAGAGCGCCGGGCTCTACTTCGAATAGCTTTCTACGCATGTCTTCAAGGGATAGGTCTTGGGTAGTTGTGGTTAGTTCTAGAAGTATCCTGTATCCGTCCGCCCACCATTGCCTAACCAACCCTTCCCTTGAAAGCAGCTCTTCATAGAGCTCACCGAGGGTGTTGTTCACCGTCTCTCCGAAAGCGGCGTGGATTATCAAGAAACGATCGAAACCTTCGAGCAACATCAACTCATCTGTTGGGACAGGGGCGCCGGTTTCTCGGTGGTCGTGGAGTTCTTCGACGACTTTGCGTACTGCGAACCGTTCAGTGGGCCAGGCCTTTGCGATGTGTTCCACTGCGCCGCTAACTCCATTCTTCTCTAGGGAGTCGGAGGTCTCTGATCTGAGCCGGCCGACTCTCTGTGCTAGCTCGAATGGGAGTGGTAGCATTTCGCCGTCCCATCCTGGGACGGCTGCTGTTGGGTCCTCCACTGGAGTGACGTAGACCTTTGCGTCGTCGGAGATCTGTTCGATTTGCCAAACTTTTCCTTTTATGATGAAATGTAAGCCGAGCCTTGCCTTGGTCATCATGAATTCCTCTCCGAGAATTCCTACTGACTGTTGGGTCGAAACATCAATGACCTGATACCTGCGTTCGTCGGGAATCATGGAGAGGTTCTCGAAATAATACTGGCGAAGCCTACTCCCTCGTCGGAGGACGCCGGAATCATGGTAGAGGTAGCGCATCTTCTCCATGAACGCAACTACCCTATCGAATTCCACCATAGTGAGCTCTCGGTATGGGTAGGCACGGCGAATCAGCTCAAGCGTTTCGTCCGCTCCAATCTCTCCGTCTGATTCCAGGATGATTCCTGCGATTTGATGCGCAAGTACATCTAACGATTTTTCATGAATCGTGATCGGCTCAACAGACTTCTCCAAAGCTTTCTGAATGGCCGCGAACTGATTCGAGAATATCTTCAGTTGATACGGCCATGATTTGTCCTTCGGAGACACGGTCGAGGCTGTGGCCTGACCTGCCCACTCGTTGGATAAGTGCAGAGACTTGCCTGGGAGACATGTACTGGATCGTCAAATCCACGTTTCCAATGTCGATGCCGAGTTCAAGGGTGGAGGTACACACTAAGGCTTTGATTTTTCCGCTCTTGAACTCATTCTCCACTCGTACTCGTTCCTCCTTCGGAAGCGAGCCATGATGCACGCCTACGTTGCGCTTTAACTGATGAAACTTAGAACCAAGGGTTTCAGCGTTAGTACGACTATTTACAAAAATCAAAGTTGAGTCGTGATTCTCAGCAAGTTCCCAGATCCTGTTCAAACGTGCAGCAGCTTCGGGCGCCGTGTACAGGCTCTGTGCCACTACGTTGTCCTCATCGGTGGGGTGAGGAAATTCAACGAAATACTTCGCTTCTTTCGGCGGCAGAACCTGAACCACCTCAACTGGTCGTTCGCCGGAGACAAATCCGGCAACCTGTTCGGGGTTCCCAATCGTAGCTGAAAGCCCAATTCTTTGGAAATCTTTGCCCGTAACCTTCCTTAGCCTCTCCAGTCCCACCGTTAACTGTGCGCCACGCCTCTCCCCGGCCAATTCATGAACTTCATCAATAATCACCCAACGAACATTGCTCAAGTGTGACCGCATCCGTTTCCCAGGCAAGATTGCTTGTAGCGTTTCTGGCGTCGTTACCAGGAAGTCGGGTGGCTTGAGCGATTGTCTTCGTCTATCCTTCTGAGGAGTATCCCCGTGGCGAATTTCAACTGTAAACCCAAGTTTAGAATGCCAATAATCCAGTCTCTTGAGTAAGTCGCGATTCAACGCCCGCAAGGGGGTAATGTAGATGATCGAAATCCCTTGGCGCCTTTCCAATTTCGTAAGTTGGTCCAGAATCGGCAGGAGAACTGCCTCCGTCTTGCCAGATCCTGTCGGAGCTATGAGCAAGATGTTGCCCCCCGCCATTATCTTCGGAATGGCAATTGTCTGAGGCGGAGTTGGCGTTCGGATTCCGGACTCGGCGAGCGCGAGTCGAATCGGCTCTGAAAGGTTCTGGAAGACCTGTTGAGACATCCTAATGCCTCGCGATCATGCCCTGCATGTTAAGATGGAGGTAGGGCATTCAAAAGGATTGGAGATGTTGGCGGGTCACAAAGCGTGGGTTATAATGGGAGGTATCGTTTTTAAACTAAAATCGATTCTAGTATTCACTAGATTCGAGTATGTACGACTACAAAGGCGTTAAGATAACTTGGTTAGGGCATGACGGTTTTCGAATTCAAAACGGCCAAACGATCTACATTGACCCGTTTAAGATCAAGGGCAGTGACCGGAAGGCTGACGTTGTTCTCATAAGCCATGAACACTTCGACCACCTTAGCGCGGACGATCTGAAGCAGATCATGGGACCCAACACGACCATCATTGCCCATCATCAATCGAAAGATGAACTCTCAAAACTGAAACCGAAAGAAATCAAGATAATGAAACCGGGAGACAAGATCAAAGTCGGCGGGCTTGAAGTCGAAGCTGTTCCGGCGTACAATGTAAACAAATTCAGAGAACCGGGTAAGGTATTCCATCCAAAGGAAGACGGGAAGTTGGGTTTCGTGCTAACCCTGAACGGCGTCCGCATATACCATGCGGGTGACACTGATCACATACCAGAGATGAAAACAACGCGGGCCGAGGTTGCTCTTCTTCCGGTGTCTGGCACTTACGTAATGACCGTTCAGGAGGCGGCTGAGGCTACGAAGGCGATAAACCCGAAGGTAGTAATTCCCATGCACTACGGGGCAATTGTTGGCGAGCGAAAGGACGCCGAAGCTCTTCAGAAGCTAGTAAAATGCGAAGTCAAGATTCTCGAAAGTGAATGCTAAATTCTTAGTTTGGAAGCTCCGACATATGGATCTTCTGAACTCAGCAATTGAAGCTGAGCTCAAAGCGGATTATCGTGGGGCCATCGTGTGCTACAGAAAACTTGCGACACGAGGTTCTAGTCTAGACCGTGTGGGAATCTATCAGGCCATAGCTAGGTGCTACGAGAAACTCGGTTCAATGAACCAAGCCGCACATTGGCATGAGAAAGCTGGACAGGGCTACATGAAGCTCCCAAACAAAATCATGGGAGCATCGGAGAGGGCCTATTACGGTATGGTTGAATTTCGTTCCGCCATACAAGACTACGCGCCTCGCCTGGCGATGCGTAATGCGGCCAGGGGCTACCTAAACGCGCTTAGCATCTGCCTAGGGGCCGGCAAGGAGGGCTATAGCCACGAGATGCTCTTCGCGGCGCACCTCTGCACAAGGATTCGGGATTTCAATAGAGCCGCACAGTTCTTCGCAGATACCGCGGAACAGTTCAAGAAAGAGAAAATGCCCAAACTAGCTAGAGAGGCAAACGAATGGGCCGCAAAATACTATGAACGGTCAGGCAACTTTAGGACCGCACGCAAGCTAAGCAATTCGGACATCTAAATCGACAAGTCCACCGAACTCTTACTGTCCCGGCGCCCGTCTCTCAGCGGGGCCGGTGTACACAATCTCATTCCAACTTGCCGATTTGTAGGGTTTATCGAAGTACATCTGCTCGTAGGCGTGAGCTACCAATCCTGGAGTGCGACTCACGATGAAGAACCCCTTGCCCAATCTCCAGTCAAACCCCATGTCAGAAATTATTGCCGCTATGCAACCATCCACGTTCAAGATCAGATGGTTGTGAAAGAACCTCTCGGTTAACGATTCGATGTTCTCGGCAAGTTCGACGTGTGATCCACGCAGTCGAGTCTGGTCTGCAATTTCAAGAAGTTTCTTTGTCCGTGGATCATGAGTGTGGGTGGGGTGGCCGTATCCAGGCACTTTCTCTTTACGCTCACTGTATCTCTGGAGAATGGCTTCAGCTGTATCCCGCTGCGAACCTTTGCTATCTCTCGCTTTTGAGACTCCATCCTGAAGGAGTTTTGCTGCCTGCTCGATTGCTCCTCCGTGCCAGTCTCCAATGGCTGAAACCCCAGCGGAAACTGCTGACTGCAATGGAACCCCACACGAGGCCACAAAACGTGTAGCATCAACAGACGGCGAGTTGAGGCTATGTTCAAGGCAGACACCCAAGAGCGCGTCCATCATGCGGGATTGCTCCTCCGTGGGAAGCTCCCCGCGCCAAAGCAAGTAGGTCAAGCCCGCGTAACTGTATTTGCCGACTAAGTCCATTAGGTTGTAACCTCGAACTACAATCTTGTTCGGTTCAACTTTCGAAATAGCCGTTTTCCAGAATGGTTCAGACAATATTTTTTCCCTCTAATCGAGCTAGCGCCATGAATTTGCGCCGCTCAATCCCGTTCAGAAGCATGGATCATTGACGTTATAGCCTCTTTTGTTCTAAACTACTTCAGGTAGGGTGGCATGTTACCTGGGCTATTCTTGAAATTCGTTGGTGTCTGTTTACTAATCTTCGGTGTCTATGACACTAACGTATACCGGTACGCCATAACGAAAGGTCAAGGTACTTTCGATTTCTTTGGGCGAAATCTTCCTGCTACGCACAGTATCGTTAGATTGGGTTTCGGTTCGGTGCTGCTGTTCTATTATTTGGTCGGGTCGTTGCTGTTGTTGCTTGGCTGACTAGCTTACACTTTGGAAAACTTTGGTGTGTACTGACAGGTCCCATCCGGAAGCTGTTTCTTTGTAAAGTCCGAATAGAGGATCGGATAGTCTCGCATGCAAATTTCAGCGACCTGGCCAAAGACCTTGCGAATCTCAACCTCCGCGCTTGGGTCGGTGCGCATCTCGATAACCCACCGTAACGTTCGATGGTTAGCGGTCCAAATAACATTGGTCGCTATCCCGTCGGGAAGAATCCTGCGCAAGGCCGAAGTGACCCGTTTCTTTTGGTCGAAAGGCATCCTATCCCAGTCAAATTTCGACTCTAGCTCGTGATACTGTTTTTCGATTTCCTGAACGACATTTTGGAACTCTTTCGAGACTGATTCCAGGTCTGGGGGCAGCCACAGAGAAATTTCGCGGGGACGAACGTATCGTAGACTTTCTTGACTTATTGCGGTCCCGGCTCTGTGGCGGACTAACTCATGCGTCATAACGCGACTAACATTGAGGAATGCGAAGGTCACGGTCGCATGTTCAAGTATGCTTCCGTCCCCTTTCTCAAGGACGTTAGTCAGGTAGGCACGAGAGTCTTCCCGGATCTTAGTTACATTGGGGTTGAGACCTACGCCGTAAGATTTGTAGCAAGCGCGGCCGGAGAGTTCGATAAGAAATTCGGTGTCATTCGCTTGGGTTGGTCTAACTCTCTGGAGCCAATCACTCGCCTTGTAAACTTCCATAAATTTCTGAACGCCTGCTGGGTCAAGCTTAGTCTCGGCTAGTTTGATCACAACGGGTTCTATCTTAACCAACTTTGCTGCCCCAAATGCTGTCTGCAATAGCCTATCTAAGCGTTGGTAGTGTCGTGGTTGCTGCTTTTGGTTTGCGAACACGGCGATTATGGGATCAGTGGATGGTTGGTTTTTCTGATTTCAGGAATAAGGCTAAATTACGGTGGCCACTGTGGGCGGGAAAGGTGCTCCTGAAAATTTGTCTTGGACTGATGAACGAAACAAGGCATTGGACGAGATTAAGAAGCTTGAACCGGCGGATCGGCTCGCTCTGTATGCGTCTTTGATTCGCATGAATTCTGCGCTCTTCGAGAGCGTCCGCGGTTGGGACAGCTGGCTCAGGAATCCATCTTTCATCGACACCTTCACTCATGAGGAGTTGAAAGAGATCTTCAAGCAATTCAAGGATGTCTGCGTTCAATTTCTAGAGGAAGACGTCAGATGGACCGGGAAAAAGGAGAAGAGTCTGCCAGTTGGGTCGAAGACGGCCAAGGGTGAACGCGCCGAAGCTGAGAGACGATACGCATAAATCACACAGCCTCGGACCGCAGTTTTGGAAGCCTCAACCGATGAGCATTGCGCCTTTTGTTCAGACACCGCTAGAAGTAGCGAAGAAGATGCTTGAACTCTCTCAAGTCAAACCGGGAGAAAGCCTCTACGATCTAGGGTGTGGAGACGGTCGGCTGATCATACTTGCTGGCAAAGACGCTGGCGCCAAGGCTACCGGAGTCGAGTTAAGGGAGGATCTAGTTGAGCGGGCGAGAACAGAGATCAAGCGTCTGAACGTCGAAGACAAAGTGAAAGTGATTCAGGGGAACTTCTTCGATGTCAATATCTCAGACGCAGACGTAGTCACGCTTTACCTCACCTCAAGCGCAAACGACCGACTTAGACCGAAGCTTGAATCGGAATTGAAACAAGGAGCCCGCGTCGTATCGCATGATTTCAAAGTTCCCGGTTGGAAACCCAGCGCGGTTTACGACGAGCTTCTGGGACACACTATCTACACGTACCGAATCGGGCAACAGGTCTAACCCTAGCCTGCTCCCGTAAATGCGGCGCCTAACTTCTCGAATGGAACAGGGCAATAACTCAGCGATAGCGCTCCTCGTCGTTACCAGCGTTCTCTGGGGCGCCTCTTTTGTTTCCATAAAAATAGGACTAACATTCGTCGACCCATACGACTTCGCTTTCCTAAGGTCAATCGTAACCGCAAGTATACTCTTAGTTGTTCTCGCGTGGTGCGGGAGTTTCAGGTCGAGTGCCCTTAGAGAGCCTGCGGTCTGGGGACTTGGCTTGATCAGCGGAATGGGTTATCTATTCCAGTTCCTCGGGCTTGAATACACAACGGCCGCAAAGACCGCCTTACTAATCGACTTGAACGTAATCGTGGTGGCCATACTCAGTTGGAGAATTTTTGGCGAATCATTCGGGTTACGGAAGCAGCTGGGTGTAGTGCTGGGCGTCGTCGGAGCGGCGCTGATTACTACGAACGGAGATTTATC
The DNA here is from genome assembly GCA_963733055.1 of Candidatus Bathyarchaeota archaeon. Classification (GTDB taxonomy): domain Archaea; phylum Thermoproteota; class Bathyarchaeia; order 40CM-2-53-6; family 40CM-2-53-6; genus FEN-987. The sequence goes on along the minus strand of CAVTBR010000001.1, from coordinate 83,839 downwards.
CGGTCTTACGCAGGGCCAACTCGAGGGTGATTTGTTTGCTTTCGTTTCGGGGCTCATCTTCGCACTGTTCATTGTCATTCATAAACGGCTGCAAATGCAGCGCGATAGAAACGTGATCGAGATGTCGTCCGTGGTCATGCTTGCAACATCAATCGTCCTCTTTCCCGCAGCTCTATTGTTGGGGGGCCTAAGGATGGGAAATATTTCGGTAGTGGGCTGGGGGTGGGTGGCGTTTACTGCGATTGCTTGCACTGTAATACCGTACGTGTTATGGATCTTTGCGTTGAAGGCAGTTACGGCAACGCTTACGTCTGTTGTAGGATTGTTGGAGATCGTGGCGGCCATGGTACTTTCCACCGTACTACTTAGTGAGGGTTATACTGCTGCAACACTTCTAGGCGCGATTCTAGTACTCATGTCGATCTTCGCGGTGGCCGAGAGCTGAAGAAGTGTTTTATAGCAAGGGCCTTCGGTAAGCGCCGTGTTGTGTTCGGTTTGAAGATGGGACGACAAGCTTACGTGGCTGAATTCATCGGGACTTTCGCGCTTGTCTTCTTCGGCTCAATGTCGCTTATCGTGTACTTTCCGGCCCTCGGCTTTGGTTCGCCCCAATCATCGTTCATCGCCATCGCCCTCACACACGGGCTGATATTGATGATCATGGTTTACGCGATTGGATGGATTTCCGGCTGTCACATCAACCCCGCAATAACGATCACCGCCGTCGCATTGAAGAAGATGGAGGCTGGGGATGGCGTTGCGTACTTAGTAGCGCAAGTCTTAGGAGCCATTCTGGCGGGTGCGGTTGATGGGATAATTCAGCCTGGGAATGGATCGCTCATAAAGTTCGGACTACCTGCGCCGTCACCTATAATCGGTTCGAGCGAACTTGTCGCGGTTCTCGTGGAACTCATCATCACCTTCTTCCTAATGTTCTCGGTTTACGCAGTTCTTTACTCGGGCAAGGTGCATCCCGCCGCCTCCGGGTTGCTGATTGGGATGACCTTGGCTGTGGATGTACTCATCGCCGGCCCTCTAACTGGTGGCGCGGCTAACCCCGCGAGATGGCTTGGCCCCGCCGTTGCCTCACTGGACTTTGACAGCTTCTGGGTCTACTGGGTAGGTCCAATCGCAGGTGCCCTTCTCGCAGGGTTCACCTACGAACACCTCCTCACACCACAGAAGAAAAGAAAATAGAGCGAATCTATTTTCCGAAAACCTGATTCACGTCTGCGATCTTGTGGATAACTTGGATGTCTATCCCACTCTCCCCTAGAAGTGCGTGCAACTTGCCGCTCCTAGAGATTCGAAGCTTACCTAGGACGCTACTCGTCCCTGCACTTCGTTGAGCAACGTGCTCAGTTCCAGCCCGAATGAGGGATGTTCCGTTCTCCTCGGCCATGTTTTCGCGAATTAGTTTCGCCCAGTGTTCCTCCCTACCCTTCTCAGCTTCCTTTCCAGTAATCTTCCCCTCCAACAATAATGTGTACAAGCCGAATCCTTCGTCGAGAAAGATCGTCTTCTTAACGCTGGGTGGGCTGACCTCGGGTGGTCTGACGCCGACGAACCTGAACGATTGTTCGAGTTCGCTTGGCTGGAACGGCACTCCTTGAAGAAACAAGATTTGTGGGGCTAACGATTCCGCTTGTCTCTGCCCGCTGTAGGCGTTATACACTGCGTTGGCGATCAAACGAAAACTCGATTGCAGTACCTTTAGCATTTCTGTGTCGCCTTCAGAGTAGACTTGGAGCGTGCGCGTGGCTTCGCGGTAATTCTTCTCAGAGGGCGAAAATTCGAAGAGAAGTTCCAATGCCTGTTTTACAATGTCTAATGCAGAATACTTGGCGAGGTTCTTCTGGGGAACCCTAAATCGCTTAAGGTTAAGTTGCAGCAAAGAATTGACCGCATTTCTCATATCTCGCACAAGAACCGCATCGAACGGGCAACTCTCAGCAATAGCGTAAAGAACCCTCGATTCCCCCATCTCTTACGCATGACTCCTCAGAGTTACCGTTTGGAGAATGATTTTACCCCGGCAATTTAAGCAGCGGCATTTCGTGGCCCTAAAGTACTAGAATTGATTTTACTTCTCCTGGATGGATTCAGGGTTGAAAGCGAAACTCGATCATGTCGGCATATTAGTCGAGAAACTTGATGATTCACTAATCGATTTCTACCGCCAAGTGCTTGGCTGCGAGAAACCCAAGTACTTCCGCGTCAGCAACGAAGACGAGGAAATGAACTACGTATACCTCCCGCTGCCTAGGGGAGACAATTATGTGGAACTTCTTGCCCCAGTCCGGGGCCCGAGCAAGCAACTGCTAGAGAAGAAGGGGGCTGGAACAATGTTCGAATTGTGTGTCGAAGTTGACAGTATCGACCAATTCTACGATGAAATGAAAGCGAGAGGCATCACTCTCTGTGACCCAATGGGCCGGCCTTTGCCGGAGAGCAAGAAATGGTGTTCGATTCCAGGTGATGACAACAAGTACGCATACCTGCCCGAGAGCAAGACCTCCGGTACGACAATTGAGGTCCTAGAAAGAAACACTTGGAAACGCAGCACGTATTGGTAGCGGGGCATTGTTTTGGTTCGGCCGCTCTAAGTGTCAGGGACCTACCTTGCTGTGAGCAAGCCTCCATGTCCTGGCCCTCGGGGAATGATCGGCCAAATGTCGACAACTACTCCGTCTTCGACAACGTGGTACGCGTCGTAGAGGTTTACCGTAGTTGGCCCATAGCCTGGGATGAACTCCATGGTGTCTCCAAGTTTGAGTTTGCATCGTTTGTCGATATCGAAGAGGGCGTGTTCCTCGGCGAAGTAGCGCGCCGCGTAGAATGGGTAATCCAACATCGTGGGTTGCTGAAAGTCGACGCCGACTGACTTTCGACCACAATCAAATACGATAGTATCGCCATGCTGTATCACAATCGTCCCTAGAACAGTGAGCGATTTCGAGAAGCCCGGGACTAAGTTTCCGTGGAAATTATCCATGAAAACGTAAGACCCAGCTTGAATCTCGGTAACGCGAAGATCGGCGCCCGTAATATCATAAGTACCAGTTCCCCCAGCCGAAACGATCTCACATTTGAATCCAGACTGGGCCAGGGTATCGACGACCGTACCTACGTGATCCATAGCCGCCCGCGCCTTCTTTACTCTCAACTCGCGGTCCGGTTCCAACATGCAGTGGCCTTCATAGCCCTGTACCCCTCGAAACCTGAGCCCAGAAAGCGTACCGAGATGCTGGGCCAAGCTAACCGCTTCTTCCGGAGAGCGAATGCCGCCGCGCCCCATTCCGACGTCGATCTCAATAATGACATCAAGTTTGCTCCCAACCCTCGTGACGGCTTTGGAGAGGTCATCCGCATTATGTGCGTCATCTAAGGTGACTGTGATGTACCGATCTTTAGCCAAGTCGGCCAGGGCAGCGATCTTCTCTTTACCAACCACCTCATTCGCTATCAAAACATCCTTGATTCCCCCCCTGCTCATGGCAAGCGCCTCCCAAACTGTAGCGGTACATACGCCGATGGCTCCGGCGGCGACCTGCAACTTCGCCAGTTCAAGGCTTTTCTGTACCTTGATATGCGGCCTGAGTTTGGCATGCAGTGACTTCAAACGCTTCGCCATGAAATCGATATTACTGCGAGCGAGGTCCAGATCCAAAATCAGTGCTGGAGTTATGAGCTCGCGGCGCCGCTTGCCGATCGCAGAGCGGTAGGCACTACGTACTCGCTCATGGATCTCGTTGAATTCTTGGTAAGAATTCGTGCTTAGTTGCGACAACTCACTAAGCCCTCAAGTCCAACGGAAAGCCTACGGTAATAAGAACAATGCGTGAACAGTCTAGGTTGGTTCTTGAGATTTAGTGCATTCCACGACCGCCAGTGATCATGTGGAGCTCTCCAGTAACGAAGTTGGACTCGTCAGAAGCCAGATAGAGTGCAGCATTCGCTACCTCGTCCGGAGTCCCGTACCTCTTCAACGCCGTTTCCTCAAGGATCATCCGTTGGATTTCTGGGTCTATGTCTCCGACCATTTCGGTCTTGATCCAACCTGGGCAGATTGCGTTGACGTTAACATAAGGGCCGAGTTTCAGCGCGAGCGCTCGAGTTAATCCATTCATTCCCGCTTTTGAGACTACGTATTCCACGAACCGGAGAGCGGAGGGATGATAAGTCCCAGAGTTGGATGAGATGTTGATTATCTTCCCCTTCTTCTGTTTCAACATGATTGGGGCTACCTCTTTCGAGCAAAGGTAAGCCCCTTTCAGATTGATGTCGATAGTTTTGTCCCAGATTTCCTCGGTAGCGTCAAGGAACGTATTCTGAAACATCACTCCCGCGTTGTTCACTAGGATATCCACTCTCCCGTAGGCGTCGACCGTTTCCTTTACAAGATGTCTCACTTCATCTGGCTTAGATACGTCGGCTCTTACCGCAATAGCCTCTCCGTCGTTCCTTCTTATCTCGTCCACTAACCGAGAAGCCTCCTTCTCCGAATTGTGGTAGTTGATGACAACCTTGGAACCTTCAACCGCGAATCTTCGGGCAATGGCGCTGCCGATTCCGCGCGAAGCCCCGGTAACGATTGTTATCCTATCTTTCAGCTTCATGTGGGAAATCACAAGGGAGACATCGGGTCTTCATTCTAAAATCTTCTTCGAGGATCGCATACCATGACCTTTCTGACTAGCAGATTGGTTTTGCCTCAACCCTCCATGAGAAATCGAATATTAATCAAGTTACGAGCCCTCGAACGTTCAATTTGATCCTTGAAATCCGACGCTTTCATGCCAAGTGTTAAATATCGTTCGAAGACCCACCTTTTCAGATTCCCTTGTCTACTAAGCAGAAGGTATTCCTACGGGAAGCAACCGGATTAGTCAGATCCTTCACGTGGTATGATGCGACTATATTGAGTCTGGCCGTAACCGGGCCGACCCTATTCGGGATGTCCTCTCAAATCGGCTACGTAGCCCCTAACGGTCCTGGAGCGGACTTTACAGTTTCCGCGATTATTGGGTTCCTGTTCATGATCCCCCTCGCCGTAGTATACTACATCTTTTCGGTTCAGATGCCAAGATCAGGAGGGGACTATGTGTGGCTTGGGCGGACGCTGAATCCAATTTTGGGATTTGTTGGGGGTTGGGCTATGTTCATTTCATTCATTGCGCTTCTAGCAAGTGCATCTGTAACGGAACCCGCGGTCGTTATGCCAGACGTAGGCGTGGCCTTGGGATACATCTGGAATAATCCGGGACTAATTTCATGGGGACAGAACTTCGCGAGTAGCACCACAAATCTATTCGCTGGGACACTGCTCACGATAATTGTTGGAATTGTTATTGCCAGTTGCACGCCAAGAGTTTACAGTCGTATTATGCTTGTTTTGGCTGCTATAATCTTCATCGCCTCTTTCATCTTCATCGGCGCCTTCGCGACCGCAACAAGTTCATCATTTGCGACAGGGTTGAGTAATTTAACGGGTGGAAGTATGACGGTTAATGGGGTAGTATCTCAAGCCGCTTCGGCGGGTATGGCATTCGTTCCTGTGAATCAAACCGCCACGTTCCTAGCCATTCCATTCGGCGTCTTGCTATTCAACGGATTCAATTATTCCGTATACATCTCAGGCGAAGTGAGGAATGTGAAGAATGGAATGCTATGGGGTGTGATGGTTGCACTCTTGATCTGCGGAGTTCTCGATGTAACAGGCCTCTACTTCATAACGAACGCGGAAAGCTACCCATTCATGCAAGCAGTGTTTGGGTTATTCGGCGCCGGTAAACTCTCCTTAGGAGTTTCTCCATGGTCGCCCGTTTTCATCCCAGCAGTCCTAAGCAACCCATACCTTTCGAGTTTCGTCGAGATCGGCTTCCTATTGTTCAACTTCTGGTGGGCCGCAGGCCTCGCCATTTGCATCTCGAGGTACGTGTTCGCATTCTCCTTCGACCGCGTACTTCCAACCGTTTTCGCGGATGTGAACGATAGACTCCACGTCCCGTTGAAAGCGATCGGGTTGACCTTCGTAATATCCGTCATCCTAACATACATCGCCATATACACGACATACATCGGACAACTGCTCAATGTGGTCACGATTTGGGCCGTCGTCTGGATTTTGGTAGGAATATCGGCCATTGTCCTTCCATTCTGGAAGAAAGAATTCGCCAAGGGTCTCATCGGCGGTCGATGGTTATTACCAATCTTTGGCGTTCTAACAATCATAGGCATGGGAACCACATTCTACTGGTCTGTAACAAATCCTGCCATTGGGCCCTCGACTTTAGGATCAAGCGTTCTGCTAGTCGTGATATTCGGGTCCGCTGTACTCATCTATCTCGCGCGCTACTTCTACTTCAAGGGCAAAGGCCTAGACTTAATCAAAGGACAAATGGAGATACCGCCAGAATAAGACAAGAGATCGAGACAATAAGTCCCTGAACAAACGCCAAGCTCCAAACACTCTACAGTCGGTAACGGATACTTCGGTCGACGGCTGAGGGTGGATAAAATCGGTTCATTTCGGGGTCTGTCAAATATTCGGTAGCGGTTCCTTTCTGTAAAGGTGCGGGAGATGTATTTGCATCGAAATGGTACTGTTACGTTCTAGGGGCTTAACTTTGGGTGTTACAGGTCGGGACCTCTACTTTTGGCGGTTAAAGATCATCTCTAAACTCTTGTGAATGGCTAATTCTGGAATTTTGACTTAGATTTTCGTGTCTGTTCTTTGAAGTCGGCGTCGGCGATTTGCCATAGTTTCCGTTCAAGTCTCGCTTCGATTACTGAGGTTTGCCAACTGGTGATTAGGTAGATGTAGGTGGTTATGCCTGAGATCGCATCGAAGAGAAACAGTACCTTCCCAATTATTGTGTGGGGTGTTATGTCTCCGAAGCCTACGGTTGTAAATACGGTAATTGTCCAGTAAAACGAATCAAATGGGGTATGATTCTCTACAAACGAGAAGATGACGGTGCTAACACAAGTTAAGACGACTAAATAGCTCAGCGCCCACTTACGGTGACGTAAACTCTCAAGAAAGACATGGGCTTCCTTCCTGAAGGCGTTAATCACTAAAGATGTTTCGAGGTCAAGTCACGTTTTGCGCTTAAGAGTCTTGGGTTTTTTCTTTCAGTTTCCAGAGGCCAAATTCTCCGACCGTTTGTGTGGTCTCTACGGGATTATACCACTTCTTTTTGGTTCCGATGGCTGATCGCATCTTCCAACCTGTACTCTTCGGTTCATCCTCAATCATTTTCAAAAGAATGTCTGCTTTCGAAGCTAGGTCCGCCTTGTCGTCAGTAGACAGTGGTTCGATTGTGGTTGAGTATTCTTTCAATTGGCGGAGATTATTTGTAAGTGTGTACCAGAATCCCCAGTCGGAAGATAGAAGCTGTGCGATGAATTTCCCGCTTATCTTATTCTCTTCCTCGCGCGCGGAAATTTCGTGAGTGCGCAGAAGTAGCATCATGTCTTTGACATCCTTCTCGCCCGGGAAAACAATTTGCGCCTTCTCAAGGAGAAGATCGGTGGGAGTGGCGGTGGGTGAGTCGAGTTCAAGGCGTTTTCTGAAATCTATGGGGTGGTTTGCGGCTAGTAATTTGTCGAAGAATACGTCCACATGGAACCATCCCTTAGGATGGAAGAAGATCTGCCGTTGAGTAGCGGAGCTTGATAACGTCGTCTTCCTTCTTGAGTAACCTAAGGCTTCGAAGAGTTTCTTTGCATTGTCACGGTATTTCATGTAGGAAATATAATCAAGATCGGTGTACTCCTGCTCTCCCTCGCCAACCTGACGCCCAAGTTTCTTCGCGAAGTCTAGGTAATCCATACAATGATACCGGATCGCAACGCCACCCAGCAACCTTAACGGTATGCCTACTCTCGTGGCTTCGTCCACGATTCGTTTACCCTCATCTAAGAAAACTCGTGTGGGAACGACTCCTCCCCACTCAGGTGGCATCTCTATGACGCGGTCAGACAACTCCGCTTCACGCATTCATATGAACCAAAACCGAGATATGATGTTTTTCAACATAGGGTAAGTCATCGAAGGTTTGCGCACACAGGTAGGTGTCTGCTCTTTAGGGAAAGCATCCCCTAACAAGCTCTTTACCCACTGCGGATTTCAGTTTCATTGTAGGACTATTAGGCTCCAGCTTCCTGATCTAGCACGCTACTTCAACTTGAAAGGCAAAGGACTCGACTTAATCAGAGGACAAATGGAGATATCCCCAGAATAAGCAAGCTAAACGACACCAGAATCCCCAACGGCCTACTCATTGGCCGCTTCGGGTTGGCATACCAACTCGAACGGACGCTCTCCAAGAATTTCTTGGTCGCCCATTTCAGAATTGCACAGAACGCAAGCTGATTAAATTACGCGGTGTGACAGGTCGCTTTTATGGCGGAACATCGCTCTAAGGCCAGTCGTGGTATCAAAGATGCTTCCCGCGGATTCAGCTAAGGTAGGTCATAAACGGCAGGTACTGGTGGATATTTTGGGATGGTATGGCTTGATAGCCGTCGTTGTCGCCTACGGAACCGTGAGCTTGAGCTTCATTTCCCCAAACAGTTACGTCTACCAGTTCTTGAACCTGAGTGGCGCCGTGGGGCTTGGCCTAGTGGCATTCGTTAAGAGGGCGTATCAGAATGGTGTTCTAAATGTGGTTTGGGGCGCCATAGCCGTCGTGGCCCTAATCCGACTAATCCTGCGATTGTAACTTCGCCAGATCCACAGCGGTATGGTTCCCAAAGGTTCCTTATGCCCGTTTTGGCAGGAACTTCTCAACTCGATTCCTGAGTTCTACTGCTGCTTTTGACCATTTCCCATCGCAAACATTGTTCAGGTAACTATCATTCTCGAATTCGAGAGAGAGATAGCCACGGTATCGCGATTTGCGAAGAGCGAGAAAGAACTCCTTCCAATCGACAACGCCCTCGCCAAGAAACGGAAAGACGAAAGTTTCCCCAAGCCCGCCCGGTTTCCCAAATGCATCCTTCACATGAACGTGTCGGACTTTCTCGCCGAGCATTTTCGCCGCCCATACGGGGTCGTTTCCGTACACGACGAAGTGGGATGGGTCGAGGTTCACGCCCAAGTATTTGGAATCGAAGTAGCTGAGGAACTCCTTTACAGTGTAATAGTCGTGGACGAGCATTCCGAATACAGGCTCAACTGTGACGACGACATGATTCTTCTCAGCCGAGTCAACAAGATCCGCAAATGAGTCGATAACAACCTTCCAAGCTTGACCTTCAGAGATTTCTCGACCAATCCTATTGTAGCCAGGATTCCAGGTCATCGGCCCTGTGAAGACATTCATCAAAGGGACGGACAATCCGCTGGCCTCACTCAGCATGCAATTCAGGAGCTTCACTCGTCTATTCCTGACTTTCCGGCTCTTTGTTACGAGGTCTTGCCAGCACATGATGTTCGAGACCGCAAGACCGCGCCGCCTCGTCTTGTTGACCAAGTTCCTTAGTTGCTTGGTATTCCGGAAATGCTGACCAAGCATCCATTCGACGCCTTGATACCCTGCTTTCGAGATTACACGGATCGCTTCATCTGTTGAGGGTGAGGTCCAAACGGCTGGGGACGTCATGTAGTAAGGAATGAATGATAGCTTCCAGCCTGAGCGTTTTGCCAATTTCCTAGAAGGAGCCTCCTATTTCTTTCGCGACGAGGGCTATCTCTTTCAAGCATTTTTCATCCTCCGCTTTCTCGCCCAATGTGAAATGGTTCATGCCCGCATCCACGTACTGTTCAACATCCTTTCGGAGCGTTTGTATGTCTGTCCGGTTGATGAGGTTCGTGAATGCAAATTTCTCTTCGGGATATTTGCGCTTGGTCAACTCGTCGAGAATTACCTTTCGCATTTGCGAGTATTCGTTAGGTTTGGGGTAGCTTTCGTCAAACCATCTAGGGCCTATTGGCATCCATCCATCAGCATACTTTCCCGCTGTATGAAGCGAGACTGCCAAGTGTCCGCCCCACCATATTGGTGGATAAGGTTTCTGGATTGGTTTAGGCTCTAGAGCTGCGTTATTTGCGCGGACATATTTGCCATGAAAATCCACGAGTCCCGGTTCAGTCCATAGGCGTTTCATTAATCGCAGCGCTTCAATGCTGAACGCTATCCTTTCCTTATTCTCATGCCATTTCGAATACCCTTCAAATTCGGGCCGGTACCACCCAAACCCCACCCCGACTATCAAACGGCCGCCGGAGAGATAATCTGTCGTTGCGGCCATCTTTGCGAGCATGCCGGGCGGGCGTAATGGGAGGGGTGTGACTGCCGTTCCCAGTCTAATCTTGGCCGTTTTCGCCGCAAGGTAGGGGAGGAAGGACCAAACGTCGATGTGATTGTTCGAGTTTGGAAGCATGAAATGGTCGGTTACCAAGAAATAATCGTATTCGGCCCTTTCGGCCTCTACGGCGAGTCTTTCGATGAGCTTAGGGTTTGCTCGTCCTGTGACTGCGATTCCGCGTTTCAAGTACTGGTCCTCGCTGAACGGCGTCAATGTAGACCAAGGCTAATATACAAAGCGACTTGCCCTTTCTTCTGCGAGATGACAGTTGATGGGCACATCAGTTCCGTCTGGAATGAAGATTACTCAAGTTGCCGTGGTTGTGAAAGATTTGCGAAAAACGATGGAAGCATACCACAAGATTCTCGGGTGGGGGCCCTGGAGTGTTTACGAACACAAACCCCCAATCCTACACCATCAGGAACTCCACGGAAAACCTGCCAATTACTCTATGCTTGGGGCGGAAGTCCACTGTGACCCGATCGACTTCGAAATTTTGCAACCATTGGAGGGCCCAAGTATCTACAAGGAGTTCTTAGAAGAGAAGGGAGAAGGGCTGCACCATGTTTCCGTAGTGAGCCCCGCGGAGGATGTTGAAAAGGCACTCGCAGACTTCAAGAAGAATGATGTTGATGTTATGATGAGTGGAAGGCTTGGTGAAAACATCAGATTCTATTACATGAATACTGAACCCGTGTTGAAGATGGTTGCAGAAACAGTCAGCGGCCACGCGATCTCTATGAATCCTATCTACACCTACCCTTAACATTCATCCGTCGACAATACAAACAGGAAGAGCACAACACAAAACCCAGGTGACTTCAGACGTCCGACTTCAGCATACCTGGCGTTCAACAAGAGATCATTGATAGTCTCGCAAGTAAAACCGTGGAAGTAGCTCGTGGGCTCTTTGAGAACCATCTAGTAACGTCAACATTTGGTGTCGTGAGTAACCGAATCCCTAACACAGACTACGCTCTAATCACTCCCAGTGGTTTCAGCAAACTCACGCTCAACACTCAGCATCTCATCATTGTGGACCTCGACGCCAAGCTTGTCCAAGGAAAGTTCAGGCCGTCCGTGGAAACCGCGATGCATACCTACATTCACCGGAACCGACCGGAAATTAGTACGGTAATTCATACGCACTCGCCGATGGCTTGCGCTTTTGCCGCCGCCAACATGGAGATTCCATGTGTTTCGGCGGAACAGGCGTTCTATCTTGGGGGTAGCGTACCTCTAGTACGGAAGTACTCGCTTCCGGGCACGACGGAGCCTGTCGAGTTAGCTGCAATCCTGAAGGCGTTAGAGAAATGTGATGCCGCCCTCCTGAGAAAGCATGGGGTGGTTGTTGTAGGGAGGACACCTGAAGAAGGATTGGAGACCGCAATAGTGCTGGAAGATGTTGCCAACATGGCGGTCCATTCAATGGTTCTTGCGAAACCTAGGGAGTTCACAAGAAAAGAACTTGCATATCTGAAGGTCTTCAAACGGACAAGATATGGTCAGCACCCCTCCGCAAAATGACCCCTCCTCGCGGGCATGAGATAGCATGAATGGCGACTATCTAGCCGCAATAGACGCGGGAACTGGCAGCGGCAGATGTGTAATCTTTGACTCCGAAGGGCATCAAGTCGCCATCGCATCAAGAGAGTGGGTCCATCCTACTATACCGCAATATCCGGGCGCCTTTGTCTTTGAGACCGCACGAAATTGGGCACTTATCTGCGAATCAATACACGAGGCGATCGACAAAGCTAAGATTCGACCCGATGAAATTCGCGGCATTAGCGCGACCAGCATGCGCGAGGGCATGGTTCTCTACGATGAAACTGGCAAAGAGATCTGGGCATGCCCAAACGTCGACTCGCGGGCGAGAAACGAAGTTACTCATATGGTCAAGAAAGGACTAGCAAAGAAGATCTACTCTAGGGCTGGGGATTGGCAGGCGATTACGTCGCCGCCAAGATTCCTTTGGATAAAGAAGCACGAGCCGGAGATCTTCAAGAAAACTGCCCACGTGACTATGATAAGCGATTGGATTCTTCAGAAACTGTCAGGGAAATTCGCTACCGATCCCTCGATTGGCTCAAGCTCAAATCTGTTTCAACTCTCGAAAAGAACTTGGTCGGACGAGATCATCGATTGGTGTTCCTTGCCTAGAGGTATTTTCCCGGAAGTAAAGGAACCAGGAACGGTGCTGGGGGAGGTCACCGCTGAGGCCGCCGCCGAGACTGGTTTCAAATCGAGAACTCCCGTAGTGGTAGGCGGGGCAGACACACAGCTTGGCCTAATCGGCATAGCAGCGGTTCAACCGTATGATTCAGCGACGATAGGCGGGACGTTCTGGCAACAAACAGTAGTCACGGAGAAACCGATCATAGACCCAAAGATTCGCTTACGCACCCTTTGCCATGCAGTTCAAGGTATGTGGATGACCGAAGGGATAGGTTTCCTATGTGGGTTGACAATGCGATGGTTCAGGGACGCATTCTGCGAGCAAGAGAAGGAGATAGCGACTCGGGAAGGGGTTGATGCGTACTATTTGCTTGAAAGGCAGGCCGAACACGTTGAACCTGGGTCAAACGGCGTCATTCCAATTTTCTCGGACATAATGAACGCTAGAAGATGGATTCATGCCTCCCCATCCTTCCTACAATTCGACATCAACCAACCTCAGGCATCTGGCAAGAAGGAATGCGTCAGGGCGATTGAAGAGAGCGCGGCGTACGTAGCGTTGGGTCACCTGCAAATATTGCAAGCGCTCACTCATCGAAAAATGAAACAAGTAGTATTCTGCGGGGGAGCGTCGAAAGGCTTCCTGTGGCCCCAAATACTATCAGACGTGTTCGGAATCACGGTCAAGGTTCCAACCATCAAAGAATCCACAGCTCTCGGCGCTGCAATATGCGCGGGAGTGGGCGTCGGAATATTTCCGAACCTGAAAGAAACCGCGAAGGGCATGGTCAAATGGGAGCGAACATTCGAACCCAACCAGACCACCCATGGTAAATATCTGAAATTGTACGCCCAGTGGTCCAAAGTGTACAAGCACTCGCTAGAGATGGTGGAAGAAGGTCTCGTGCAGCCGATGTTCCGAGCCGCCGGGGCATAGGACGAACATCTGCCAAGAATGAGTTCCATCCACGAACTTGAAATTGATTGAACGAACCGAAACGGAGAATGGCTAAAGAACCAGCCCGCAAATATTGACCAGCTGAGATAGAAATGGCGACCATAACCGAAGTACAAGAAGTACCGCAAAACGACTACGCAAAGTACGGTCTAACGAAAGACCTGTTGCGTGAAATGCTCAGGAAGATGCTCATTATTAGAAAGTTCGAGGAGAAAGTCGAAGAACTATTCATCGTCAAAGGATTATTGATAGGACCATCTCACCTGTACCTAGGCCAGGAAGCGATTGCGACAGGCGCGATGATGGCTCTTCAGCCCAATGATCTAACCGTAACCACCTACCGTGGCCACGGCCACGCTTTGGCCAAGGACGTACCATCCAACCTCTGCATGGCAGAACTCTTTGGAAAATCAACTGGTAACTGCAAAGGGTTAGGCGGCTCGATGCACGTTGCAATCTACCCTAAAACTGGCTCCATTTACGCCACAGCTATAGTCGGTAGCGGAATACCAATTGCTGCGGGGATTGGACTCGGCCTCAAGCAAAGGAAGACGAAACAGATTGCGGCCACATTCTTCGGCGACGGCGCCTGCAACACGGGCGAGTTCCACGAGGGCGTAAACCTCATCGCCCTTTGGAAGCTACCTGTTCTACTGTTCTGCGAGAACAATCAGTACGGAATGTCTACCAACGTAAAGAAGAGCGTATCAAGCCCAAGCATCGCCGAGCGAGCCCGCTCCTACGGAATAGAAACGACAGTTGTCAACGGAAATGATGTTGTGACGGTATACGCCGCGACCAAGTCAGCAGCCGAAAAAGCTCGCAGAGACTCTACCCCAACGTTCCTTGAATGCCTAACTTACAAGATGAAAGGCCACGGCGTTTATGACAAAGGAGAGTACCGCCCCAAAGAAGAAGTCGCGAAATGGCTCGAACGCGATCCCATTCTTACATTCAAGAAGCGTCTCCAAGACCAGAAGATAATAACAACTGCGGAAGTTGCAGAAGTCGACAGGGCAACGCAACAGGAAATCGAAGACTCGGTTAAGTTCGCCATGCAAGGTTCACCGTTACCATTCAGCGAGATCGGAAACTACGTCTACTCAAAGTGATACGGATGAAGGAACTCACATATGCCGACGCCCTCCGTGAAGCGCTCCGCGAAGAGATGATCCGAGATCCGAACGTCATACTCTTAGGGGAAGAAATCGGCGTATTCAACGGTGTCTACAAGGTTACTAGGGGTTTGCTCGACGAATTCGGGCCCGAACGTGTTAGAGACACCCCAATCTCCGAGGCCGCCATCACTGGAGCGGCAGTAGGTTTGGCGCTGGCGGGTATGAGGCCTGTAGCGGAGATCATGTACATGGATTTCCTCCCGATTTGCATGGATCAATTGTCTACGCAAGCCGCAAAAATGCGTTTCATGAGCGGAGGCCAGCTTCAGGTTCCGATGGTCTTGCGAACCCAATACAGCCTCGGCCGACAACACGGATCGCAACACTCACAATTCACCCCCGCTTGGTTTCTGCAGGCTCCGGGGTTGAAAGTGGCGTTGCCCGCAGACCCAAGCGACGCTAAAGGTCTGCTAAAGTCAGCAATCCGAGATCCCAACCCAGTCCTCTTCGTGGAGAGTGGGCTACTCTACCGAACAAAGGGACCGGTCCCCGAGGAGGAGTACCTAACTCCTCTAGGAAAAGCAGCCGTGAAAAAGAAAGGAGACGACGTCACGATCGTAGGCGTTTCGAGAATGGTAGGTGAATCCCTAGCAGCAGCGAAGAAACTAGATGATAAGGGCATCTCAGCCGAAGTCATAGACGTGAGAACCATCCAGCCGCTCGACCTTGAAACGATCGTTGAGTCAGTCAAGCGAACTTCCAGACTGGTTATCGCGTCCGACGATGTAAAGAGAGGTGGCGTGGGTGCGGAGATATCGGCTTCAATCACCGAGACCGCGTTCGACTATTTAGACGCACCAATTACGCGAGTCGCGTGCCCAGACATGCCAATCCCATTCTCCCCACCCCTCGAGCAACAATACATGCCAAACGCTGAAAGCGTCATCCATGCCGTCCAAACCCTACTGGGCAAGTGATCCATCTTGACCGAAGTTGTAATGCCGCGCCTCGATCCCGGAATGCAATCCGGCAAGATCGTTGAATGGCTGAAGAAAGAAGGCGAGTTGGTTAGGAAAGGGGAACCCATACTCGTTGTCGAAGGAGAGAAAACCACCTTCGAAGTTGAAGCCCCCGACACCGGACCCTTGACCAAGATCCTAGCAACCGTCGGGACCGACATCCAAGTTGCCGAGCCAATCGCAATCATCGGAGAACCTGGATCAACAACAACTCGGCAAGTGTCGCCCGCTAGAACCGAGCAAGCGAGACCAGAACCATCTTCAACCACGCCAAGTCATGGACCCCTCTCAGACCGAGTAGTAGCATCCCCCGCCGCACGCCGGTTGGCCCAGGAATACGGTCTCGACTTGACCTCCCTAAAGGGAACTGGCCCCGGGGGCCGAATAACTCGGGAGGACATCCTCGCCGCAAAACAGGGTGACCCTTCCTCGCAGGCCCCCCAAACGATCTCAAGAATTCCCCAACCGGCCATAATGAAGAAGACGAAACTTGCCGGCGTCCGAAAGGTTGTCGCTGAAAGGCTCTCGTTTAGTGCGAGAACCGTCGTCCCGGTTACAATCACCGTCGAAGCGGACGCCACGAAGTTAATGGCGATGAAAGAAAAGCAGAGCCACGTTGGGTTTACGGCCTTCGGAGTAAAGGCGGTTGCAAAAGCTTTGGGTGATCACCATGATGTCAACTCAACAATAGAAGGCGACGAAGTTACAACTTACTCAGATGTCAACGTCGCGGTAGCGATACACACCGAACAGGGCTTAGTGGCGCCGGTCGTCAGAAATGCTGACAAACTATCTCTAAGGGAGGTTAGCTCGACTATTGAGGAGCTCGCTAAGAAAGCCAGTGAGAATCGGCTAACAATCGAGAACCTGACCGGCGGCACATTCACCGTAACCAACCTCGGTGGGTTCGACATCGAATCATTCGCACCAGTCATAAACCCGCCCCAATGTGCAATTCTCGGGCTCGGCCGGATAGCTTACAAACCATTCGCTAATGGAAGTCAAGTATCCGCGAGACCATCGACACTATTGACATTAGTTTTCGATCATCGGATTATCGACGGCGTCCCAGCCACGAAGTTCCTCAGGGACGTGAAACGTAACCTAGAGGAGCCAGAAGGATTACTCTAACGCAATCCACCTGAGTGACAGATTGGAAGTGTTGGAGGTTATTTTGCCGGTGGGCGCAGTGCAATTTTCAATGCCTTTCCGCTTCCCATAAGTTGTAGAGCTTCTTCAGCTCGTTCTAGTGGCATCTCGTGGGAAATCAGTGGCTTGATCGATACACGCCCCGACACTATTAGCCGAAAGGCGTGTTCAACCGAGGAAGGTGTGTGGTGGAATGAGCCTTGGATGTGCAGTTCCCCATAGTGAATCTTCTCGGCTTCGAACGAAGCGGTGGTTCCAGATGCGCAACCTCCGAATAGCAAGACGGTCCCGCCCTTTCTGGCTAGACCAGGAGCCGCGTCCCAAGTTTCTGCGTCGACCAACCGCTTCTACGACCGTGTCAGCCCCCTTGCCCTCCGTAAGTTCACGGACCCTCGCTACAAGATCCTCAGTTGACGAGTTTATCGTCACGTCCACTCCTACTCCCTCCGCCTCCTTCAACCTATCTGACACGACGTCACACAATGCCACATGACGTGCACCGTTGAGGCGCGCGAGTTGGGCATGAAGGAGGCCGATTGGTCCACCACCGATGATTACTGCCGTTCCTCCAGCAGGGAACCCTTTGGCTAGATCCCAGCCATGAACTACGCACGCCAGAGGTTCTAGACTCGCTACGCTCTCAAGTGGCACACTATCCGGCACTTGAAACGTGTTTTGCCGAACTATTCTCGCCGGAATCCTCACGTACTCAGCGTATGTTCCCGGCCAGGTGAACCCAATTAAGCTTTCATTCAAATGCTCGCATAGGTTGGGTTGGTGCAAGAGGCAGTAGAAGCATTGATTGCAAGGCGCTGAGTTTGCTGCGACCACTCTCATTCCAACGCTAAAGTTTGCGACATCCTTTCCTACCGCGGACACTGTTCCGGCGAATTCATGTCCCATGATTTGGGGTGGTTTGGCGAGCAGATGCCCGCGTTTGTACATCTTAACGTCTGTTCCGCAGGTCAACGCAACCGCGCTTTTCACAATCAACTCTCCCGGCTCTGGTTCAGGAACGGGTACCTGTTCCACTTTGAGGACGCCGGGTTCGTAGAACCTAACTGCGAGCATACTATTTGCCATACGTAAACCCTGCCGGTTAGGCGATATTAAGCCCCTGCACTAATGTGAGCTTCGCAATTCTTCATTCATTCTCAACTACTATCTTGACAGCCTCACTGGCTTTGTCCGCGAGCCCAAGCGCTTCTATTGCTCGAGAGAGAGGGAACCTATCTGTAATAGTCACGGATGGTTTCACACGTTTGTTCTCGATTAGTTGCAATGCCATTCGCATTTCAGTTTCGGACGTTGAGTAACTCGATTGAAAGCGCACCTCTCGGAGAAACATCTTACTCATGTCTAATGACATCAATGCGCCCCGTGTAGGAGCACCGAACAGAAGAACCGTCCCACCCTTACGAACTGTGGTAAACGCTGATTCTAATGCTTTCAAGTTGGCGGTTGCAACAATCGCGTAATCGACCCCAAGGCCTCCAGTCAAATGGGAAATTGCATTAAGGACATCGTCTGTCATAGGATCAAATGCCGAATCCGCGCCCAACTTAGTGGCGAACTCCCTACGCTTCTTGATCACATCGATTGCATACACAGGTCCACCCCCGAAACACTTCAGAAGTTGTACATGGGTCAGACCAACCGGGCCCACACCATAAATCGCGACACTATTCCCAGCCGATACCCCTGACTTACGGAGCGCCCTGATGCAACATGCAGTGGGTTCCGCCTGTGACCCTTCCTCAAAACTCATGGAATCGGACAACTTGTGCACGGTTCCGCCTTTCATAAGTGCCTTTGGAACCCTGAAATACTCAGCAAACCCGCAAGGGTCGAGGTTGCTTTTCGGATATTCCTCGCAAAGCGTTTCGAGACCATTCTTACAGAAATAGCAGTGGCTGCACGATACGTGATGATGTACTACAACCCGGTCACCAACAGCGAATTCTTGGACCTCTGTTCCAACCCTCTCGACTACCCCGGCCACTTCGTGTCCGAGAATTGGCGGTGTAATATGCTCGCCATGAACCTTCTCGATATCAGTCCCACAGATCCCGCACGCTCGCATTGACACGAGAATCTCGTCGGAACTTATCGCAGGGGTAGGGAGGTTCTGAATCTGAACCGTTCCTTTCCCTTGGATAATTACGGCTTGCACTGTTCAGCCCTACCAAACATGTTCAAGACCCTAGACCTGAGTCTTATGTAGTGGCGTATTTCAGAGACTCGAAGATTAACGATTACCGGCATCGAAGCGAGCGGTCCAAGGATTCCGCAAGCTTCAAGGGTTAGAGGAACAGGTTGCCGAACTCGTTGTCTCGGGCTCGTGGTCCAGCCTGGCCAAGACGTCGCCCTCACATCTCCTGAGTGAGACCGGCGAAGATCCCCGGTTCAAATCCGGGCGGGCCCACCATACCAACAATTCAGCCCTCTTAGGCTACCATTCCATCGCATATTTCGGGTAGTGTCTAAATATGGGTTCCAGGAAACCTACGGTTGGCCGAGGTAGAGTCGTTGAAGTCTAGCATGAAGATGGTAATTTTCGCAGTAGTCGGTGGAGTCATAGTAACACTCGTAACCGCCCTGTTCAACAACACGCCTGAGATGTTGATGGGGGCCGTTTACTATGGATATCCTTTCGCCTGGTTGGAGATGATGGTGGTTGCTCCTCAATACTTCCCTTGGGTCGTTCGTCCCCTGCGGCTAATCCTCGATATCGTAATCTGGACGGTTATAGTCTGGGTTATCCTTTTCGCCGTGTCGAAGGTTAAGAAGAAGTAACCACGCGTTCTGGATTGCTTGTGTTTCAGGTTAGCTTTAGCTCTGCAATCGTGTTCTCCTGCTCTCTTCGAGTGGAGAAGCCAAGTTTCTCGCAGAGCCGTATCATACCTATGTTCTCCGCCATCACCGTTCCATAAATAGTCTCAATGCCCTTCTCCTTAGCGAAATCAATCAGCATATCGACCAGCTTAATCCCAAGCCCCTTTCTTTGATGCTTGTCAGCAACCACGACGGCGAATTCTCCCCGTTTCTTGTTGGGTTCCAGAATTAGGCGGCTTACTCCAATCTCCACTGTTCGATTTCCTTCTCGGGCTTCGGCGATGATGGCCATCTCCCTGTCGTAGTCGATGTTGCAGAAACGGACGAGGGCGTCGTGTGGTAGATCCTTGATTATTTGGAAGAACCTGAATCGGCTCGTTTCCGTCGACAAGCCCCGTATGAACTCAAGTTCGATGGGTTCATCTTCGGGTTTTATGGGCCGCAGAGTTACCTCGGTGCCGTCCTTCAATCTCCATGGGACAA
This sequence comes from Candidatus Bathyarchaeota archaeon, assembly GCA_963733055.1. Taxonomy (GTDB): domain Archaea; phylum Thermoproteota; class Bathyarchaeia; order 40CM-2-53-6; family 40CM-2-53-6; genus FEN-987. The sequence goes on along the minus strand of CAVTBR010000001.1, from coordinate 63,782 downwards.
CATACTTAGAGGGATAGGGAGTGATTACTAGGTGTGGGTAGGCTTCGGCCCGGCTGAGCGCGCTAGGGTCGATTATCATTCTTGCATCGAGAGCGATGAATTTGCCGTTGTTAGCTATGAGTGGGTTGATGTCCATTTCAGCAATTTCAGGAAAATCCACAATCAGATTCGAGAATCGCACCATAATCTCTTCGAGGGGCTGTAGGTCTATGGCTTTCTTGTTCCGAAGGCCTTTGGTAAGAGCTCTGTAGATTTTTGTCTCTTCCATGACTCGATGGGCCAGAATTTGATTCAGGGGCGCAAGTCCGATCGACACATCGTTAATGAGTTCGACTGCGGTCCCGCCCATTCCGAATAGAATAACCGATCCAAAGTCTCTGTCTTTTTTCGAGCCGAGGATAAGTTCATAGTCTATCGCAGATGCCATTTCTTGCACGTAGACGCCGTCGACTTTAGCTTCAGGTTTCGCTTTGTGCGCCCTCTCGATAATTGCCTTATACGCGTCCTTGACCGCTTGGGCTGAGCTAAGGCCGGTGACGACTCCGCCAATGTCTGTTTTGTGAAGAATGTCCTCGGAAGAAATCTTTAGCGCTACCGGAAAACCGATGTCTAAGGCGATCATTGCCGCCTGGTCCGCGCTTTTGCTTATGGATCCCTTTGCCCTTGGAATCCCGTAGGCATCGAGGAACCGATCTACTTCGGGTTGAGTTAGGGCTTTTCGGGTCTTCGCCGCCTTTCGGATCATGAGTTTGAGATGGCTCTTGGGCGGTGAGAAGTCCACGCGTAGTTCCTGGGGAGTTTGGTAGAGTTGGTCTAGGTTTCGTCGGTATTGGTACATGTATGCGTAGGTCTTCACCGCTTCCTCAGGCGTTGAGTAAGTAGGTATGTCGTTTCGATGGAATATCTCGCGGGCTTCTCTGACGCTGCTCTCGCCCATCCAGACCGTAAGCATTGGCTTACGTCTGTCTGCAGCGATTTTTGTAACCGCTTCGGCAAGTTGGGTGGGTTGAGTCGTTCCCTGAGGGGTGTAGATTACAAGGAGTCCATCGACATTCGGATCCGCAATGCACGTTTTCACAGCGAGCTCATACCTAGAAACATCAGAGTCCCCTAGTATGTCAAGGGGGTTTCCTCGGCTCCAGTATGGCGGGAGGGCTCCATTCAATATTTTCATGGACTCATCGGACAACTGAGCCAGCTGTCCGCCATGAGTGACGACTGAGTCAGCAGCTAGCACCGCTGGCCCTCCGGCGTTTGTGACGATGGCTAAGTTCGGGCCCGCGGGAAGAAACCTTGAGTCCAAGACGGTAGCGCAGTTGAAGAGGTCTCCAATCTCATCAACCATCACAACTCCAGCTCTCTTGAAGGCGGCTTCGTAAACGGCGAAGTCACCCGCAAGTGCGCCGGTATGCGACGAAGCCGCCTTTGCGCCAGCGGCGTTTCTTCCGGCTTTGATTACGATAATCGGTTTTGTACGTGCAAAGCCTCTTGCCGAACTCATGAACTTCTTGGCGTTTCCGACGCCCTCCATGTAAACGATGATGCTCTTAGTGTTAGGGTCCTCCCCAAGATAATCGATCATGTCCCCGTAATCGATGTCCAGTGTAGAACCCAGGGAAGCGAAAATGCTGAACCCTATTCCTGTACTTACGGCCCAGTTTACTATCGCAGAGCCTAGCGCGCCGCTCTGAGATATGAATGCGATCTGGCCTGGTTGAGGGTTGTCTCGGAGGAATGTGACATTGAGGGCGATCTGCGGTCTCGCCACGCCCACACAGTTTGGTCCTAGTATTCGAATGTCATGCGCCGATTGAATTTGCTTGATCTCATCCTCCAACTTTGCCCCAGCCGTTCCGACTTCACGGAAACCCGCTGAAACAATAACGGCGCCATCCACGCCAGCCTTCGCACATTCGCTCACTATAGATGGAACAGTTCTTGCAGGAGTGGCAATAACAGCCAAGTCGACATGCTCTGGTATCTTGGATACTGATGGGTAACACTTCAGGCCCATGACCATTTCCCGGTTTACGTTCACGGGGTAGATTTTCCTGTGGTCTCTTCCCAGCAACAGGTTCTTGGTCAGAGATTGTCCAATCGATCCTTCGCTCTCAGAAGCCCCGATCACCGCGACTGTCTTGGGGTTTAGCATCTTCTCGATACTGGCCATTTCAACCCGTTTACGTCTGAGCTTAGGGCTGGTGATAAACGGGTTACCGATGGTTCCTGACTATGACAATTTGAATTTGGCGATTCCAATACTATTGAGTGTACAATTACGCTCTTCATCGTTGACCAATTTTGATTTCTTGTCAGTCGTATGCGTTTTCTGAGCGGTCGAATTGATTCACTAGAAGAGAAACTTTCACCAAACGAATCAATGCCTACTCTAAATGTTTGGTTAGCGCATCAACATAGCAAGTAAGTACCCAACAGTCAATGTCACGCCAAATGACATCTGGAGGCGTGCCGTGCCTCGAACAGCGCGGCTGAGTGCCTTGCCTTCGACTCCCGAAGCCACAAACCGAATGAGCCAATATGCTTGCGGGATCGTAAGGAACGTCAAGAGCGTCGGTAGAGGGGCGGCATGTGTCGCAACAAGTCCAGTTAAGATCATATAGGCTCCCGCCAGCATCGCGCAATAGACGAAACGGGAAAAAATCCTGCCTCGCTCCATACCCCAAGATCTACACGCCAGCACTGCCCAAGTAATTCGATGTCGCTCGTTGTCTTGCACAATGTCTCGCAGGTTGTTAGCGTGAAGAATGGCGGTTACTAGAAGAGCTACGGGGAGAGAGAGCAGCAGGGGGCTCCAGGCGAGGCTTCTGGCTTGAACGTAATAGCTCGCGAGAACCGTGACGGGACCCATAAATACGAAAACCTCCAGCTCCCCAAGGCCCCTGTAACCCAGCGAGAGAGGTTTCGCAGTGTAGAACCAGGCTGCCAGAACGCTCGTTACTCCGAGAACTAGGATGATCCATCCAACTTGCGCGGCTATATACACACCAGCGATCGTACCACAACCAAAAGCCACTATTGCTGCACAGAGCACTTGCCTTGGTCTGAGTTTTCCTCCAAGAATTACGCCGGCGGGACCCAAAGAGTCCGCTCTATCAACTCCCTGCACATAGTCAAAATATTCGTTGGCTAAGTTCGTTCCCGCCTGCACCGCTACGGACCCGAACAGGGTGAGCAGAAAGAGAACCAAATCCGTGTGTCCCCTATACCAAGCCACGGCAGAACCCACAAGCACGGGGACGATTGACGCCGGATAGGTAAATGGCCTAAGCGCAACGTACCAGACGGCTAATGAGTGCCTGTTGCTTCTCTGCTGCACGGCCAGATCCCGTCTCAATTATGAAACGCGTACTGCGTTTTGAATTCATGATGTCGGGCTGGTGGGGTGATTATCTACCAAGGAGGTTGCTTTCGAAAGCGAGCGTAGTTTGGCGCGCGTTTCTCAAGGAAGGCTCTCGTGCCCTCCTTGCATTCCTCACTCGCGTAGTAAAGGGCTGTAGCGCCGTGTGCTAGATTCTGTGTCCCGTAGACGTGGTCCGTGTCTGAGTTGAAGGCAAACTTCAGAAATCGCAAAGCAGTCGGTGAGCGCTGGAGCAGTTCCTGAGCCATAGACACCACCTCGTTCTCGAGTTGATCCGGAGGGAAGACAAAGTTGACGAGTCCCATGTCTAGTGCTTCTTGGGCAGAGTAACGACGGCATAGGTACCAGATCTCTCGTGCCTTCTTTTCCCCAACAATGCGCGCGAGGTAAATGGACCCGAATCCTCCGTCGAAGCTACCGTACTTAGGCCCTATCTGTCCGAAGACTGCACGCGTGGAGGCAACCGTCAAGTCACATAACACATGAAGGACATGTCCCCCGCCGATCGCGTAACCATCCACCATTGCGATGACGGGCTTCGGTATTTCTCGTATCAACCTGTGCAGATGCGTAACTTGCAGCCTCAGCGTGCCCGAATCGTCCTCATAACCACCCTCTCCCCGAACGTTCACATCACCGCCTGAACAAAAGTTACCGTTTGTCCCTGTGAGAACAACAACTCCAACTTCCGGATCGTACCAAGCGTCTACGAAAGCCTGCCGCATCTCATCTATCGTCAACGGTCGAAAGGCGTTGAGAACCTTCGGGCGGTTAATTCGAACGAAAGCTACCCCTTCCTTCTTTTCGTAAAATATGTCTTTGAATTCCATTTGGAATATCCACTTTCCTAGTTTTACTCAGCGCTTGCTTCTTAAGAGGGTCGTTTTCAAACCAAGCCGAGCGATCTCAAGCGGGCAATCTCATTCTGGGAACGGCCGAGCATTTCTTGAAGCACTTCGTCGGTATGCTCACCTAAGTCTGGCGAAGGACCTTGTGGGCCTGAGGAGGCACCGTCCGCCTTGAAGGGAGTATTGGCGACCTTCCATTCGCCCAACTTTTTGTGGGGTATCTTTGCGATCATACCGCGGGAGAGTATCTGAGGGTCCTTAGCTACTGCGCCCACATTGTTTACCGGGCCGCACGGAATTTCAAGGCGCGAGAATTCTTCAAGCCATTCTCGCGAAGACTTCCTGCGCATCGCCTCTTCGATCATAGGCGCGAGCACGCCGTAGTTCTGAACTCTAGATGGTGCGTCAACAAAACGAGGGTCTTTCGCAAGGTCAGGGTGCCCGATCGCGGTACAGAAGCGGTTCCAGGGTTCGGGGCTGTCGGAGATTAGTGCAACCACTATGTATCCGTCCTGTGTCGCAAACGACTGGAAGGGAACTGCGGCAGGGTGGCGTGATCCCAGCGGTCCCGGTACCTCACCCGTGGCAAAGTACCTTGAAAACGCGTTCTCCATCATAGTGACTTGACAGTCTAGCATCGAGACGTCGACATATCGCCCCCGGCCCGTGCGTTCTCTCTCCAACAGAGCGCTGAGTATTGCTAACGCAGCGAAGAGGCCGGCGACGCTATCTCCGAGCGATGCCCCGGGCCGCAAGGGACGGCCATTGGGTTCACCCGTCACGCTCATAATGCCGCCCATCGCTTGAACAATAATATCCAGGGCGGGATGGTGGGTATAGGGACCGCTTTGGCCGAAGCCTGAGATCGATGTGTAGATCAGACGAGGATTGAGCGCCCCTACCTTCGCATAGTCGAGACCGAATCTCTGCATTGTCCCAGGAACAAAGTTCTCGACAAGAATGTCAACGTGCTGGCACAGTTCCCGGGCCAACTTCTGGCCCTCCTCGCGGGAAAGATCGATAGTGATGCTCTTCTTTCCTCGATTTACGCTCATGAAATACGCGCTATCTCCGCTCACTTGGGGACCTAATCGTCGCGCTTCATCTCCCAAGTTCGGCCGCTCAACTTTGATAACCTTCGCGCCAAGATCTGCAAGAAGCATGGTGCAGAACGGGCCAGAGAGTATGTGGCTTATTTCTAGGACGGTTATCCCGGCTAATGGATTCAGTCTAGGATTGTCCCTGGAAGACTTTCGGCTAATCATGAGGCAAGAGATTGAAGCCAGCGAAATTATACTCTGTGGTGAACCAGTTACTGAGCCAAGGATGACGTAATAACTACCAATTCGATTCACGGAGGAAGCCCAGTACGATTCTGTTGAATTCCTCAGGCTTCTCAATGTGCGGAGCATGTCCCGCACCTGGTATGATGGAAAGGTGCCCGTTTGGTAGCTTGCTGCACATGTCTTCTGCGATGGCAGAGAACTTGTGGTCGTATTCGCCAGCAATGCAGAGGACGGGGATTTTGATGTTAGGAAGTGATTTGTGGAAGGGGGGCTGGACGCCGGAGCTTGCGGCGCGTAAAGTGTTCGCGAGCCCTGTAGGGTTGTTTTTGAGCCGCTGGTTTCTGATTTGTTCTTGAACTTCAAGGGGGAGAAGTTTTTGGCTGGCAAATATTGGCTGTTGCTCCCAGTATTTCGAAAACGTCTCGATGCCTTCTTTCATAATCAGGCGTGCCAGCGCGTCATCGCGTCTCTTCCTCTCTGCCCTTTGTTTGGGTTCGTCAATCCCGGGGGAAGCTCCTTCAAGCACTAAACACCCACACCTTTCAGGCATTAACGCAGCGGCTCCGAGAGCGATCCGGCCCCCCATAGAATACCCTAACCAGCAAGCATTGGCGACATCTGACTTGTCTAGAACCGCAGCAAGGTCGGCGATGGATTGTTCCACACGATATCTCTTGGGATCGCTGGGAGCATCTGAACCTCCATGCCCTAACAAGTCGACTGTAATAATCCTGTATTCTTTCTGCGCCTCCTCCACGAACTCGCTCCAGGTGGACATAGACCCTGAGAATCCGTGAAGTGCTAAGATTGCTGGACCCGAACCCACAGCCTTGACATTTAGATTGACTTCGTCGACCAGCACGCCTTCAAGTCCGCTCCATGAGCGTGCCCTCCGCCGCCTCGGTTGCAACTGACCAAATGCGACGGTGAAGCTCAACGTTTCGATCTCTATTAGTTTGCAATTCCACTACGCCCGTGCCCGTGGATCCCACGTTCCGCGAAACGGCGGTATGGAATTCTTCCCACGACGTAGCCTTGGAATAGGTTAGACCGTATAGGGAGGCCGCGGCGCGGAAGGTAAGGCCGTGTGGGGTCGCGAAGTACTTTTCGAAGTAGTCCTTGTACTCTCGCTGAGGAAGAAAGGAGAAAATGCCGCCGCCATCATTATTTGCTAACACGATAGTTGCATTGAGACCGTATTTCATCGCCGCCAGCAAACCATTCATGTCTTGGTAGAAAGAAAGATCGCCGACCACGAGCACCGTTGGATCCTTGGTAACCGCGCTGGCTCCTAGCGCTGTGGAGATTACTCCATCTATTCCGCTCGCTCCTCGATTCGCCAAAAATCGGACCTCCTGAGAAGTGGACGGATAGAATGAGTCAAGGTCACGCACCGGCATACTGTTGCCCGCAAACAATGTTGCTTTGGGTGGAAAGAAAGCCGCTAGGTTCGCGAAAATCTTCCCTTCAAACATCTCTTCGATTTTGCTCATCTCGCCATGAATAGCTTGACGTGTTCTCTCAGCGACAGCCAACCAAGTGTCCGACCACTTTCTTTGGCGAGTACTGGTGGTCTCAGTTGCAAGTTCTCTTGCGAATTGGCCGGGGTCGGTCTGAAACATGTCGGTGGCCGTATGCATTGGGTCTTGCCAGTCTCCCTCTCGGACTAGTATTTGCCTGGCCCGGTGGTGTTGCTCAATGTATTCTTGTAATGCCTTGGACGTGGGCGTGGCGCCGAACCGCAGGATAATTTCAGGTTCCAATGCCTCCGCCACTCTCCTAGAGCGTAGGAAAGCGTCGTAGCAATCAACGATGAGGCTTCGGTCGTGCGTACCGCACCGAACTTGGGATAGGGGGTCTGCGAGTATTGGGAAGCCCAAGCGGTTGGCTAGAGTCGAGACCGCTTGGGGGAAGCCTAAATCATACTGAGACCCACAAACGATAACCCCCTCGCTCAGGGTCTGTATCTCTCCCGCTAACTCCTTGACCTGCTCTCTGTTGATAAATCGCCGCCCATTCCGGACGTCTGTGTAGGCTCTGGCTTGCTTCCGACCTTCCCAAGCGTTTTGGGTTCCCAGCGAGGAGTGTTCTGGGATTTCCGCTGGAACATCCTTGGGTACTAATGGCTCTCCGAACGGGAAGTTGATGTGCACGGGCCCAGCGGGCGATTGAATCGCCGTGCTCAATGCGCGGCACGCAATTTCACGAACATACCTCAGCAAGTCAAGCGTGAACTCTGGAGTAGCCATGTTCACCGACCACTTCGCGTGGCCTCCATACATCCGAGTCTGGTCGATTGTTTGGTTCGCACCCCATTCCCACAACTCTGGGGGACGATCCGCGGTCAAAATCAAGATTGGCACATGTGAATAGTAAGCCTCGATTACGGCGGGAAAGAAATTAGCCGCAGCTGTACCCGACGTGCTAACGACCGCGACTGGCGCGCTAAGGGCCCGGCTCATCCCAAGCGAGAAGTACGCAGCCGAACGCTCGTCCGAATGGACCCAGACCTTGATACGCTCTTGCTTCGCTAGGCTAATCACTAAGGGTGTTGATCGCGAACCTGGACAGATGCAGGCATGTCGCAGGCCTGAACGGTAGAGTTCATCAACAAATGCTTCTGAGAAAGCGTAGTTGCGATTCGGTGGGAGAGGCATCAAGGCACTCCCAGGGCCGTCAGGAGTGGCTTGAATTTGATCATAGTCTCCTGATCTTCGCGGTCTGGGTCCGATCCGGCAACAATACCGGCCCCTGCGTACAGGAACGCCTCATTGCCACGCAAGAGCGCACATCGAATTGCGATGGCGAATTCCCCGTCCCCATTCCTGTCAACCCATCCAACCGGTCCCGTATACCAACCGCGATCAAACTTCTCAAGCCTCTCAATCATTTCAAGGGCTGGCTCAAGAGGTATGCCACCAACGGCGGGCGTTGGGTGTAACGCATTGACAAAATCCAGGACATTGACGCCTTTCTTTGGCTTGCCCGTAAAACGGGTCGCTAAATGCTGAACGTTCCCTAGCCGCATCAAATGGGGGTCGTCGTCCCACTGAAGTTTAGAGCAGAGCTTTCCCATTCGTTCAGAAATCCAGTCGACGACGACTTCGTGTTCTCTTCGTTCCTTAACATTTCCTAACAGCCACTCCGAAAGCTTCGAGTCCTCGGTCTCCGAAGCGCCGCGGGGGGCTGAACCCGCCAAACAGGTCGAACTCACCTGCTCATCGTGAAGGCTCACTAAATCCTCGGGGGAAGCTCCTACGAAACATGTACCCGACCGGCAGAAGGCGAATACTTGACATTCGGGGTAATTGGTTGCGAGGCTTCGAAGGACAATCTCGGGAATTATGGGTGTCCTAGCGCGGAGTTTTAGGATTCTCGCCAAAGTGACTTTGGTCAGTCTTCCGTCTTTGACTGCGTCCAGAGCCTGTTCCACACTTCGTCGCCAAAGATCAACAGCCGGTTGAGATCTTATTGAAGCAGACACAGGTTCCGGGAAGTCACTGGGCGAATCGAAGAGGTCGGCGGCTTGAGTCTTCAGATCCTTTTGTAGCGAATCAATCTTCGTGCGTCCATTCACAACCACATTGATGGTCACCCAGCGTCGCCCGTTCGGTTGAGATGTAATCACCCACCGGGGCAGTGTCAGCAGTCCATCGTGAAAATCCTCCCAAAGCCCTTCAACAGGTGATAGTGGGTTGAACCTGAAGCCCCCCATGAAAATTGGTCCGGGACCGCCGTTTTCCTCAACAATCGCCGAATTCATCGTATCCAGAAGTGAGGTAGCGGCTCGTTGGAATCTTTGAGAGCCCTCAGCGACTATGTCAGCCGCCTTACCGGCGCCCACACTCCAAGATTTCTTCGCAGGTAGGGCCCAGTAGTTCCTAGTACTGTCAATTCGCGATGCCGCGGAGAAGAGTTGTTCAGGATCGTTTTCGAGTCTAAGAGGCTGGGTGAGGGATACAAGTATCGGTCTGCTCATTTCAGCGGCGCATCGATTTCCATCCGAAATCAACTCAAGTACTCTGCCGAATGAAATCGAATCGGAAGGTTGAGGTAAGCCCGCCATCTCACTGTTTTGGGACTGAATTTCTAAAGATCTTCTTCGCATCTTGCCTCTCCCGCTTCTCTCTTCCCGATGGCGGCGTTGTTGCTCATGATTTCTCAGACAGAAGAACCTATCCTAATTCTAAGCTCCTCCGGCTAATTGCGAGATGGGCACGGTATTCTTGATAAAAGGAGGACTGCAATTAGATGGGACATATGCGTTGCATTGAGCCAGACCGTCGCGGGGCCTATTAGAATCACGAGGAATCTCATTCAGATGCGAGGTAGCTGGGAAGATGGATTCTCCTGAACTGACGCCTATCGATTCCCTGGAATTGCGCATTGTCCGATTACCGCTCGTTTCCAATTTCGAGAGCAATCTTGGCGTAGAATCCGTTAAGGAGGCTCTGATTGTGATCGTCAAAAAGGACGGGCTTACTGCTTACGGAGAATGTGTTGCTGGAAATGGGCCTTGGTATAGCGAAGAGACCATAATGTCTGCCAGCTACGTCATCAAGAAATTCCTTGCGCCATCACTTTTTGCAAACCTATTCACGACTCCCGCCCAGTTTCTTGATTCCAGTCGAAGATTAAGAGGAAACAATATGGCCGTAGCCGCGGTCGAAATGGCACTCTGGGATCTCATGGGAAAGTTAACACACCAACCAATTTCCAAGCTACTCAAAGGAAGTAAGACGGAGGTTGAAGCTGGAGTAAGTGTAGGTATTCAACCTTCAATCCAGAGCCTCGTCGACAAGGTCACATCGCGTCTTGCCGAGAGATACAGGCGGATAAAAATCAAAATTAAACCAGGGTTCGATCTCGAACCAGTGAGGGCGATTAGGAAACGTTTCCCTGATATTCCACTCCAAGTGGACGCGAACTCGGCCTATACTCTTGAGGATTCGCATATATTGAAACAGCTTGACGGCTTCAAACTGTTACTGATTGAGCAGCCCCTAGCCCCTAACGATCTCATTGATCATTCGAAATTGCAGAAGCAGCTTTCAACACCCGTTTGTCTTGACGAGAGCATACGAAGTGTGAACGACGTGCGTCAAGCGGTAGAGATCGATGCGTGCAGAGTCATAAACATCAAACCAGGACGGGTTAGAGGCTTGGGGTGTTCGAGAGAGCTGCACGATTTTTGCATGGCACGGAAGATTCCAGTATGGTGCGGCGGAATGCTTGAAACCGGAATTGGCAGAGCATTTAATGTCGCATTGGCTTCCCTGCCAGGCTTCACCTTTCCTGGTGACATTTCCGCAAGCAAACTGTATTTCGAGAAAGACATAATCAAACAAGAGTTCGAACTAACGGGGGCTGGAACGATTGAGGTGCCGCGTGAACCTGGAATAGGAGTTCAAGTGGATGAAGAATTTCTTGAATCGAAGACAATTTCGAAAGAAACTGTAACAAAGGATCAGTTTCAACGCGTTTAGCCGAGCTAAGGAAATTCCGAGTAAGGCGTAGCACAGTTGGAAAGTGGACGTCTACTGGGTCGGTGTTATGGAGCCGTTTCGCGGTAATTTCACTTGCAGAATCCCCGAGTAGTTAACCGCTTGCCCATTGTCTACTTTAACGTAGTCGCCCTTTTGAATTGGTTTTGCAAGATTTCTGTAATTGTATCTGACGAAGGTTCGGCCGCTTTCATCATCTAGCACTAGCATGAACTGGTTCATATCGAAAATCTTTCCCTCTAGATGGATACCCCTCATTCCGTTCCGTATTTCTTCAATTCTCAACTTACATTTTCCTCCAACATTCGCGGATAGTTAGGGCGCCAAGGATCTTACCAGCCATCGACAGAGTCCATTGGCCCACAAACATGAAAAACTGCCTTTCAGATCTTCCACCGCAACCCACGTTTCGCATGTACGCCCCATCATACGGGTGGAAGAATGTAACCTTCTCGGTTTCCTCTCTCGAATACCAGGTTCGAGCGCGTATCCACATAGCGGGTCGAGTTAGTGTACGAGCTTAGTTTGATAGTTGATTGTAGTATAGCTTTAATTACGTTCAGAGGCTTCCTAGCCGTCGGTACGCTGCGATTGTACTTAGGTACTATGGTACGCGTAACTAAAGCATAGAGTGGTGTTAGTATGAGTCAAGAAGGATATGGCGGCCGAACTATGTACAAAGTCACATGTTCTGACTGCGGTGCTGAAACTGAAGTACCGTTCAAGCCTACGCAAGGCCGACCAGTCTACTGTAGAGCCTGCTACCAGAAACACAGACGATACTAGTCCGTTTCTGGTGTAATTCCTTAAGTCTCCTTTTCTTCTCTTTCTGTTTTACATGATGCCTGAACCCAGGCTCGCTGCGCTGGCTTCGATTGCAATTATTCAAATCTCCCGACCCACAGTTGGCGATTGGGTTGCAAATGGAATTCGAGAAGGTAGTCCTAAAGCGAAGAATGGTCAGAAACTTCCAGTCAAAGCCTGTACCAAAGGAGACTGTCGACAGAATTCTTAATCTCACCTTGCATGCGCCGAGCGCCGGTTTCAGCCAGGGCTGGGCATATGTTGTGGTGCAAGACGAGAAGTTGAGGAAACAAGTAGGGAACCTCCAAGGGGAAGCTGACTTCTACGCTGATCGATTCCATAAGTTCGTGTCAGAGGCTCCGTTGTTAATAGTGGCGTGTACTAGCGAAAAGGTCTACCACGATCGATACCGAGAAGCAGACAAACTCCAAGAGGACGGAACCGAGATCGAATGGCCCACACCGTACTGGCACTTTGACATCGGCGCCGCATGCATGCTAATCTTCCTAGCAGCAGTCGACGAAGGTTACGCCTCAGCCTTCACGGGCGTATTTCGAGTCCAAGAGATGAAGAAGCTACTCGGGATTCCAGAGCACTATCATCCCGTTGGAGTCATATCAATCGGCTTGCCCGCAGAGGACGTCAAATCACCTTCGCTGAAACGCGGCCGAAAGCCGCCCGCACAAGTTGTACATTACGAACACTGGTAAGCAGACTCAGATTTCTCGGAATCAGTTACCCACATCTTGGTAGCAGGATATGTACCTGTTCGCGCAGGATCATGGTCATAATCCCACTTGGTGGCTCATTCTTGAGTTCTCGGAAAGTTTGAAAGATACTCGGTTCCGCGGTCGGTATCGAGAATGTCATCTTCTATCCGTATGCCACCGAACTTTTTGCTATAGATACCCGGCTCAACGCTGTGAACCATTCCAGGTTTCAGCTGATCTTTCGACTCAACATGTAAAGCAGGTATCGGCTCATGAACTGCAACTCCGATCCCATGCCCAAGTCTATGCACCAAGTACTCCGATAGACCATGTTTCTCAATGACCTTGTTCGCCGTACGTGCTATCTCGGCCGCGCTCACTCCTGGTTTTATGGCAGCGATCGCCGAGCTTTCCGAATCTAGAACTGCTTCGAGAAGAGCATGTTGTTTCCTGTTGGGTTTTCCGACTACGAAGGTCCGAGTCGTATCAGAACTATAACCGTCCGCCACCACGTCAAGCTCCAACATTACCAGATCTCCACGCCTCATCTTTCGTTTCGTATTCCCGACCACGTACTTGTAAGCCTCCGCCGTGGAGGGTCCAGATGCTACGAAAGCGCATGCAACAACGTGATTGGCACGGAACTTCATCACGCCTTGAGTGACGATCTCGTGTTCTATCTTCGATGAAAGTTGGACTTCGGTGAGTCCTGGCTTGAGATTTCTCTCAAAAGTTTCCAGTCCGACGCGCGCTATTCGGTTTGCCTTCTTCATCGCAACAACTTCACCTTCAGTCTTCACGGATCTAGCTTGGACTAGGAGCGGAGAAGCGTTTTTCACATCATATTCGGCAAGTCGATTCCTGAGTGCGGTGGCTGTCTTTTCTCCGGCAACCATCATTTCGTACCGAAGTGGTGTCCCGAGGAAATGTTCCCACCCCTGTTCTATTCCAATCGTGCCAGACCCGATTCCCAGATCCGTTAAGGCTCTCTGTACTTCGTCAACTCCTACTGCGAGTGAGTCCCCTAGGTGCTCGTAGGTCTCCCACTTGTACAACCTCACATTCTCCACCCAAGTTCGAGGCACTGTCTCCCCCGCGGGGTGGATTAGAATGGGGTCGCGGTCAACTGGTACGATTAAGTAGCTTAGGCCTCTTCCAGGCCATGCGTCTGAAATGTACGAAACATTCTCGGGTATACGAAGTACGAGACCGCTAAGCCCTTCATGTTGCATGGCTTTGCGGATGCGTTCAAGTTTCTTCTCATCTCGACTCACAAGGAACACCAAAGCGAGTAGTTTGTGAGTCTGTATGGAAATAAGATGTTTCCCAAAGAACCCCGCCTTCGTGCAGCGTCATTGCTTTAATATTCCCTCCTTATTCATCGCCTTGTGAATCGAGAATGAACTATCGTCGTCTCGGCAGCTCGGGATTGAAACTCAGTGAATTATCCCTCGGCGCGTGGGTTACGTATGGAGGCCAGGTTGGTGAAGAGGTGGCTTTGAAGTGTATGTCCGCGGCCTATGAGGCGGGGGTAAACTTCTTTGATAACGCCGAAGCATACGCGAATGGGAACGCAGAAACGGTCATGGGCAATGTTTTGAAGAAAACCGGATGGCCACGAGAGAGCTTTGTGGTGTCGAGCAAAGTTTTCTGGGGCGGCGAAGGGCCCAACGACCGAGGTTTATCGCGCAAACACATTTACGAAGCATGCCGACGCTCCCTGAAACGGTTACAGCTTGACTATCTTGACCTCTTCTTCTGCCATCGCCCCGACCCCACGACCCCTATTGAAGAAACGGTCCGCGCCATGGACGATCTAATTCACCAGGGTTTGGTATTGTACTGGGGGACATCGGAATGGAATGCCGCCGACATAATGCGCGCCCACGCAATTGCACGTGAATATCACCTTACGCCACCACAAATGGAACAACCACAATACAACATGCTCCACCGAGACAGGGTCGAGAAAGAATACTTACCCCTATACCGGGAAATTGGGTTGGGAACAACAATCTGGAGCCCCCTAGCATCGGGGCTTCTTACCGGCAAATACAACAGTGGGATACCGCACGGCACACGAGCTTCACTCCAAGGCTACGAATGGCTCAAAGAATACATCCTCACGCCACAGAACCTTGAAAGAGTCAAGAAATTGGAACCGATAGCGAAATCTCTGAATTGCACGTTGGCTCAGCTAGCTTTGGCGTGGTGCCTCAAGAACCCGAACGTAAGCACCGTCATCACCGGCGCAACACGTTCAGAACAGGTAACTGAGAACATGAAGGCCGAGGCAATAATTGAGAACCTCAGCAAAGAAGTTATGGAAAGAATCGATGGCGTTCTCGGGAACAAACCAACCTTCGAAGAAGACTGATCTCAACTGGATATGGAATCTAGAAGCCCGCGAAGTTTCCTGAAATCCTCTTTATCCATACTTTTTTATTCCTGAATGAAGTAGGGTAGGTTTGAGGCAAAAACCTTGAACCGAGAACTACCGACGATAGACCGCTATGGAACCTTACGGTTTCAAAGCGGCCCGATATTCTTGGCTCCGGTTGTTGTGTCCCCGGAGCCTAGTACCGATGAGCTACCTCAAGAACTAGCCGACTACATGAACCGCCGAGAGTGTAAGAGCGGCCCCTGTCAGCACGCCCATAATGTCCGCTGTAAAGGGTTAGCTAAAGCTAACCTTTGGTTAGCTTCAACCCGCAGACATGCCATTGTAAGGGCAAGGCCCACCGGTCTAAGATGCTGGCAGAGTACCACGACATATCAGAGTACGCCGCCCATGGCCCTGACTAGCATAAGCACAGGCCATAAGCCGACATCATGTGAGAAGTGCGGCCTCTTCAGAACCCTCTACCATAACAGCGAGACAGATGAATGGCTGTGCCTACCCTGCATATTTCAGCTTAGGAGAAATATACAGGATAGACACGGCCCCGCTAAAGCGGCTTCAGCCGACAAGGGGCCAACCCCCATCCCACTAATGAGGTTAGGGCTTTGAGCCGTTCAGGGTTATTCCACGAAGGCGAGATAGGTAAACCGTTCATTGAAGCTAACGCTAGTATGCAGAGGTTCCTTAGTAGGCTAGGGGCCGAGTCTAGCCGAGACTCTTACAGCTACGCCATATACCAATATTGTACAGGCATAGGTAAATCACCTGACCTACTACTTACAGAGAGACAGAACAGGGAAGTAGACCCAGACGGTTACAAGGCACTAGACCAAGCCCAGCAGTTCATCTTATCAGGGATAGTTAAGACCTCAAGGCTATATCCCAGCGGTAAAAGACATGATAAAACCACACTCATAGCGGAGTTAAGCCGTAAGCGTAAGGAGCTATTATATGCCGCCATTAAGGCGTTCTATAAACATAATAGGGCGGCTCTGCCGCCTGAAACATTCCACATAGTAGAGAACCACACAGACGAACAAGCAATAGAACCTAAAGTTACCTACATGCCACTAGCTCAAGCCAAAGCCACTATATCGGCCTGTAAGACGCCATACCGTGAACTATTCTCGGCTATGATGTACGGTGGATTAGGCAGACGTGAAGCCCTACTCATCAACAAAATGTGGCCTCAGCTAGTAGAACAGGTAAAGGCGGCAAGAGAACCTAACGAAGCTATCATGTTAAGCTATAACTTCCGTAAGAGTCAGGAACAAGGCTACTTCACATTCATACCGGCCAAAGTGTTAACACCATTCGTTAATGAGCCTGCCCCATGGATGGTTAGAGTACATGGCGGGCAAGGCCGTAAAGAAGCTATACGGGGATGGCACTACCTTAAGCCTTGGCATATGGCCCGTAAGCGAGCGGGCATAAAGGAAACGACTAGGCCACATTTCTTCAGGGACCTGATGGTCACGGACGGACTAACAGACGCTAAGATTAACCAAGTGTACCTACAGTTCATGACCGGTCACGTAGTAGACAAGAACATGTACCTACAGCTACTACACAAGCCAGAACAGGTTAAGGCAGAATGGATGAAGTGGCGGGCTTACGTGGACGCAGAGAACCCCACACTACAGGGCGAAGTCAAAGCTATGACCCAGCAGTTAACCAGCTTCCAAGAAGAAAACAAACTTCTCAAAGACGAAGTTATTGTGAATTTGAAGGAGCAATTAGACATGGTGCAAATAGCCATAGCCGAGGACCCCACACCAGACGACCCTAACAACGAACGCATGCGCTGGGAGCAGCAGAAACTCATTAATCGCCTGAGTAGATTAGGAGTAGCCGCTGAAGTCGTGGAATCGTCAGCAGCACAACCTAAACCGAAACCACTCAAGAAGAAACGGAGGAGTAGTAAGCCTCTTCCTTCAGCTTCAGCGCTACCGCTCAAACACTTAAAACCAATAAAATAGTAGGCGGGTTAAGTTGCTCCAACGAACACGTCGGAAGCAAACAACCCGGCCAGAGCCGAAAGGAGATAAAGCCAACCGGCTCAGCACTTGTCCGGCTTAAGAAGCAACTACTCAAGCCGTGACTGGGAAGGAAGGAAGAAACTAGGAACGGGTTGCCCCTGAAGTGAAACTCAACCCGCCGCCGAATCGGAGGAGATGAAGCAACCGACCCGGCATGTCAGGCTTAAGGAAAAAACCATTTCTGGAAACAACCACTAAGCCGTGACCATGATGAAATAAATAAACGGTTCAGACCAATCATGAACAACATCAACATCAGTTAACCCACCTAACGTTACAAGCCCCCCACATGCAGTACCCTTTACAGTAACCATGCTCACAATAACCCTGCAGGCCATCACAGTACGACCGGTTACGGCCTACCCCGTTGAAGTGCTTATGAGATGATTCTAAACCAGCAATAGGGAGCCTCCGGCGAGGGGCACCAACCCCACCATAAACGTCGTCGTTACTTACATCAGTACTATAACCGCTATTACAGTACCCATTACACTGACCTTCCCCCTGTAAGTAACCTTCCACAGCACGTTTACCTTCACTCAAACCCTCTCTCTGACCCCGTTTACTATCAATACAGACACCTTCACACTGTCCTTGTACAACACACACCCCCTCGTCGGTTAGGCCGGTTAGTTCGTTTAGGCCGTTCCATAAGCCTATTCCGTGTAGGAGTAGGTTATGTTGGGCTGAGTAAGCGTAGGGGGTTTGCCATATCATGACTACGAATTTAGGTAAGTTTTGGAACCATGCTTTTCGAATATTCTTCCGGATGCTTAACTGGTCGTCTACGTAGCGGGTTTTAATGTAGAAGTGGGTTTCAGCTTGAACCCAGCCTAATGCTGGATGGTAAGCTAAGATGTCGGGGTGAGCTTTCTCATCGTTGTTTCGGTCCTGATTAACTAGGCGGCGGGTGAAGCCTTGATGCTTCAAGCTGTGTAGGGTTCTAAGAACGCCTTCACGGCCAATAATTTCATTCTGGTTGTTAGGTTCCGGTGGAGTGGGTCCGTATGCTCCTTGTAGAATCAGTTGCCTAACGGGTTCAGGTAGCCTGTTCGGTGGTTCAGCAGAGCGGAAGCTACTATTGTAGCCGTAATCTTTAGTGTATTCCTCTATTTGTTCACTCAAGGTTAAGAACCCCGGAAATCAGCCTTAATCGTGCCAGAGAATGAGGATTTGACTCATAGTTGCGTTACTCCACACGGACACGACGGTTCCGGTAACGCCAGCCATAGCTTGAGCAGATGGAAGGTCGGTAAATACGGTTAGATGATTTGTTAAGTTTCACTCACCCCTTTTTACGGCTTTAAGCAACCCACAGTCGGCTCTATGCAGCCTACGCCTCACGTTGGCTTGGTCCGTGAAACTGTAAATGTTCTTCGGGGCACTTACGGTTCTGCCACAGCGGGAACAGCGATACGTTTTCGATTCCATGCTAGACTACCTACCTGTCTACCCCGCTGAGGACAAAAGCGGTAGTCGTCCGTTCAGGTGCAATTTGGAAAATTAGTGGACGGCCACTGTGGGCCAATAACCAAGCCTGCTGACTTTCCGAATCCGGAAAATCAAAACGACAGCTTCCATCCTTGAAGTGTGTGATTTTCGGGGGCTTAACTGGCAATGGCGGTTTAGTTACTATAGGTGTCGGCGGAGTAGTAGGCGCAGTGGCTGTAGGGGCGTTACCATAAGTAATCGAGATATGAGGAAGGCCACGTCGAATTAAATCAAGAATACTCATTTCATACTCACATTCATTTTAACGGAAATATGCCTCCAAAAAAGAACGGAGGAATTAGGGGAGGTTAAGGAAAGTCGTTGTCGGTTGCTCCGCCGGACTGGCTGTTAGAAGGATTCTCTGGTTGGTCACGGCCACTATTACGTAAGTCCTTCTCTGGGTCGGGCACGCTCGGCAACTTACCGGCCGAAGTGTTGTTGTAAGATACGATGCACCAGACAGAGATGTTGTAGGAACTTTTTCCTGTCTTCCAAACCCGAATATTAGGGGCGGCGTTTGAAACCCAGTGATCCATCGTGTCGGTATCCGGAAAGGTTAGCAAGGTGTAAGGCGTGCCTGTAAGCGGCGTAGTATCATCTAATCGACTGATGTCTGGGGCTTCAGCCTCCAATTTCTGCTGTAGGTTCTCACGGGCGGTCTTCAGGTTTTCCAAAAGGTTGAACCTTGAAGCTTGTTCCGTTGTGAAACCGTAAGGTGGAGTAGCTGGTTTAGGCTGCGTGGCCTCTTGGTGTCTTTGGTAAGCCCATGCTGCTTCAGCCCAACTCCCTGCTGGGGGGTGCTCGGAGGCTCCATCATCTTTCTTAATTTCATTTGTCATTTAATTATCACCTTCTTTCTTATTCGAGTACGTTCTTATCTTAACAAGCAGCGATCGTTCAGCAACCGACAAAGCCAGCGGCCTAACAACGTTCCGGAACAGTTGCCACAGCCTTTGAACGGCTTCTGACCCTTCAGGGTCGTTAAGTAGAAATCGTCCGTCAAAAACGCCGAGGCTACAGAGCTTCGGATGGGTGGGCGTTAACCCGACACGGCAACGATACACAGCGTAATGGTTAGTTCGGTTAACGCTGATTCGACCGGCCTTACCACACTTAGGACAACTGATGACTCTACCAAACAATTGCACGAGAAGATCGACGGCTTGGAGCTGCTGAGCGATTGAAGGTCGAATCCTACTAAAGCAATTCGGCTTACTATTTTTACGGTTCAAACAAAATCTTTCTCCTAAAATAATTAGACCGTGAGTGAGGCGTGGAGTTGGACGAGGCATATTTGTCCGCCCCACACTAGGGAGGAAGAACCTCCCACATACAGCCTTTTCCCGTCAATACACGTCCTTTGTCGTTACATGGCGTCACGTATGATTAAACAAACATGATGTTAAGCTAAAACAGACATAAATAACCATAATCAACCATAATTCACCTAAAAAGGGGAAGGTCCTATAGAACCAAAAAATTTTTTGGGCCAATAAACCCTAATCTTCCCTTAAACCCAGTTCGGAACCCATAAATTCCGTAAGGAAACCTTAGGTTAGCATACATCACGTTACAGGCACGGATAGCAAGGAGTAGAACTTATTCTTATTATATAACTATGCTATTACTCAAGCCTTATTTGTAGTAGGTGTAATAGTAGGGGTTTAGGGTGAAGTGAAATAGTATGGGTGGTTATCCGTTACGGGTGGCGCTGGGGGCTGGTGGGCGGGCTAAGACTACGATTAAGGTGGGGTGGAGGGCAGGCCACACCAACGTAAACCATCCAGCAGCAGGCACCATACTATACGTTACTTGACTATTACGATCTGATAGCAGTAAGGCACCTTGTTTCTCTATGAGGGCACCCGTAGGCACCTTATGATAGGGCACTAAGAGGCACATGGAGGCGGCAGCACGGGGCAGACAGCAGCAACACAACAATAAACCTCCCACGTACACTATAGTACATTAGAGTAATGGGGGAGGGTAACCGTAAATGCAGGTAACCTAACAGCAGCCTACTATGCCGTATAGCAACTCAAGTTGCTTTAGCAACCAGTAACCCTATAGTATTACCATACACAAGCAAGTATGCAGCCAACTCTTTGCCTGCTGAAGGTAATCGGGGGTCAAAGTGGCCTCCGTTAGCTGAAATAAGCGGGTAAACACGGGTTTTACCGGTACCGTTAACAAAGGTGCATGAAACACGAATACAGAGTTTAACGAGGTAAATACACGGTTTTACGGGTAAGCACGTTAACATGCCTGCAAGCCTAGACGTTTAAGGAGGCAAGGTTAAGGTTCACTTAAAGTGACTTTAGTCAATACGCTTATTATGTTAGTGTGGGTAGAGGTGGTATGTTTAGTGTGCGGGGGGTGAATTGGATTTATGGCTATGGCAGCGAATACGGGTTCCGATAAAGGTAAGCCGCAGATGTATCAGATTAAAGGTTTAGTTAACACTGAAACTCTACCTGCGCCGCCCGATAATGTGCTTGAAGCCCACCGTTCAAGCGACTACGACCCGTTAATTAACGACGGCAAAACTAAGACGGTTAAGCTTAGTCTTAACTCTGCTGATAGGGCAACGAACGTGTATCTAGCGATTAAAGGCAGGGTAAGTAAGACTACGCCTAAAGGTAAACAGCCCCCAGTAGCGGTTAGGAAGTCAGGTGCGGACGTGTACGTGTTCCCATCCAAATACGTTAAGAAGTAATGAGTTTCGGGCTTAACGGCCCACCCTCTTTTTTTTGGGTTAATCTTCCATGTAGTTCAGCGAATCCCTAATACCCGCTAAAGCGGCCTTAGCCGTAAGTATTCAATAACCTCTTTAACTGTTTGAAATCCTCCTCCATCACCTTCCTCAACTGGAAGGTGTAGAGGGCAGCGGCTGGATGATACATGGGAAAGAAGGTAACTTGCCCGATCTCAAGCGGCATCCCATGCAGATCCGTCACGCCCTTATCTGAATCCATTAACGCGTGGATTGCGGAGTTCCCCATCGGGCAGATAATCCGTGGAGCAATCAAACTGATCTGCCGGTCTAGGTAAGGCCTACACGCGGATGATTCATCTTTTCTTGGAGGCCGATTGTTCGGAGGCCTACATTTGACAATGTTCGTAATGTAAACATCCTCCCGCCTCAAACCAACTGATACTAGGAGTTCGGTCAACAGTTTTCCGGCGGCCCCGACAAACGGTCGCCCTTGAGCATCCTCTTGTTCGCCCGGCGCTTCTCCTATGAATATGACCCTTGATCTTTCCAGACCTTCGCCCGGAACTGCTTTTCGTCGAGTCTCACACAGTCGGCATTTGGTACAACCGACTACCTCGCTTGACACTTCAGCAATCGAATCTCGGGATTCCATACACCTCAACTCTTCTCGACTGACTGGAATCGAAGTATTGTCTCGTGACCTTGGCAACACACGGTATATATTGCACTTTTCCGTCTCAGAGGACGAATTAATCTAAGTGGTTCACCAATGCCCATCACTGATGTCGTAAAGAAGCAACTCGCACAGAAAGTCAGGTTACACTACAAGGTTTGCAGAGACTGTGGCGCGCGTAACCCAGAAGCGTCGAACAGGTGCAGAAAGTGCCACGGCCACAACTTGCGTGCGAAGAAACGCGAACTCGGAGCAAAGTAACCCCAATCTTCCATCCCAATTTTCATGGACGCATTGCGCAATAACCTCGTTGTCGAGGCATTTGCTCGATAAGCTGTTACCTACAATGCTACCGGCAACAAGTCCTCGAGTAGAGAAATTTACCGACTTAACAAAATCCGAAGTCTCGGCCTACATCGGGGGCGCTTTCGACGGTTTGTTCGTAATCATCATTGAATACTTGAGCTTGTAATCGTCAATCATCTGATCGAAAAGAAGCTGAGTACTCTGTAGAGCGTTCTGCATTTTCTCATGGCAACGCATATCCGGGTTCGCAGATGCGAGGCAGGTCTCTTTCGCGTCCTCCAGATGCTTCATCGCTGCACCGAACTCAGGTCTAGGCTCCATCCTGAGCATGGCCAAGAGGGAGTTGAAGCCGCCCAAATGAGCACGTTTGCACTCCAGAAAACCTGAGCCTTCCCTTGCTTGGTAGCAAAGCCTGCAACAGTCCATCGTCGTGCGAGTATGAATCCACGGTTGAACTAGAAACGCAGCTTCCATGAGGCCCTTGAAGGGTCCGTACCATTTATTGATTTTGTAGTCATCGCAAAGGTGGTTACGAGTATGGAAAGCCCCACAAATTTCCGGAGCGATGTCCATACAAAGTATGGAATACGCGTCGCTCAGAGAGCCCTAGGCTCACAGAGTAAGGCCGTTGTTGCCGAAAAAGATGTGGAAGGGCCATAAGGCCCTGTCTAAGTTGTGGCCGTCGTTGTTACGTTTCCAGTTGTCGTCGTGACATTCCCTTGGGTTATAGTAATGTTGGCTACCGTAGAGGTTACAGTATAGCTGACCGTTACATTAGCAACCGTTTGAGTCACAGACACTGTCTGGCTAACGTACTGCGTCACGGTTATGGTGACGTTCGAAGGGGCTCGTACGGCACTGGGCGGAATATTGGTAGAACCCGTGGCAGTAAAGTTGGTAGAATTGTTGAGAGTGTTGGATAAAGTTACATTAGCAACAGTCGTTGACGTCAATGTCATGTTTCCAGTTTGTACGTTTGTCGTGTTCTGAAGCCGAACGATTGATGACACAGATGTGGAATTAGCCGTTTGAGTCGCGTTTACCGGAATTGTAGTCAGCGTCATGGACGAAGTTACAGCGGCGTTCGTTGTAGATGTCATGTTTGCAGGCTGTATGCTTGTGGTGTTTTGAAGCTGGGCCGCTGATGATGTTGTTGATGAATTGGTTTGTAGAGTACTATTTAGTAGACCCGTTGTCAGCGATGTGGAGTTCGTATTGGTATTCCCAGGATTCGCGCCTAGGTTGCCGGTGGTCTTATTGACCGTACCGGAAAGTGAGAGATATGACATCGAGGCGAGTTGGCTTTCTGGTGAGTTGAAGGTAACAGTGCTGTTGGTCATTGTCCCAATGAGGATTAGTTGACCTTTGCCGGAGTTTGTGTCAGCGAATATCGCGGTCGCTCCCGCGTTCTTCACGCTTCCCTGACCGCCGGTTATGGGGATGGTCGTGGAGCCAATTTGGAGGGATCCCGTGACGTTTTGTATCATGAGCCAGTGATTAGCTGTCGTGTTGGCGTAAGCAGTCAGCTTGAGGGTGCTTGCCCCTGAGAGGCCGTTACCGATTGCCGTGGCCTGACCACTAGTATTGAGGGCGATAGTTTGGGGTTGCGATTGTAGGTCTGCATGCGCCAGTGCGGGAGTCAGGGCGAGGATTGCGATTGTTACGAATAGCGTTGCGAAGAGTTGCTGTTGTGTGAGAGTTGCTTTCATTGCTTCCGCGGCTGTGGAAGGATTACCGGTATATCAATGTTCTTTCCGCGATACGGTGATGTTTCGCTCAAGATCTACCGGCTGGAAGTGTGGCGTTTACGGTCGATATCTTTTAGGCATGAGACTATGTGGAATTGGTTGGATTGAGGCTATATTACGCGAGTGCGTAGATAAATTTCGGAGATGTGACTAATGAGAAGTTCCATCTATATGATCACCTTATCCCTTCTCCTCATCGGCGTTTGCTTGGGTGGAGTTGCTGGGCAGGGAGTCACCACTGGGTACACTGTTTATGTGAGCTTCTTCTACCCATTTCATTTTCTCTACAACCTCCATGTCACAGTCAGCGACCAATCGGGCCGCGTCGTTGGCCAAGGAACGAGCTATGACGGAAGCATGCTCATAATCCCCGTTCGAACGGAATCTCCCACGATCGCGTTGACAGCAAGCGCCTCGGGGTATGCGAGCGGACCTCTAACCTACTACTATGTGACCAGTCCGGCATACTGGCCCATATCCGGTACGTCCACAATGCCCGTCCAAAGCAATGGCGGGGACTACTGGATAACCGTGAACCTGTCCTAGAGATTCTACTAAGTGGAATCACCCTTAACTGCGCAGCCTCCGGAAATTCCCTGAGGCTGAGTAGTTGCCAAAGAAAAGAGCCGGAAAAGTCAGGAAAACTAAGAAGACGAGACGGAAGATCCGAAAGTCCACTCCAAAGCTTGCCCCCGAAAGACGCATTGAACCAGAAGAACCGTTTGCTGAGCCAGAGATCGAACGAGTTGACGAGTTCGATGTCTTGGCGACCCAAACAACCGCCTAGACAAGCATTCACCTCTTCTTTCTGAGGCGTGATCCTAACTCTACCCAGTTTCCATCCGGGTCCCTGATGTAAGCCAAGCACCACTTGCCTTCTTCGAATGGGCTCATAGCCCCTTTCCGTTTCTTGGTTAAGGTACGGTATGCGGATCGGGCGTCTTTGACTTCGAAGGCTAAATGGTCCAGTCCCGATCTTCCCCCATGCCGGTATCTCTTTGGATACCAGTTTAGCTCTAAGACTTGCTTGGTTCCCTTAGTGGTTAACCATGCGACGCGTCCACCAGTTTCCTTTATCGACGTCTTAAAGAGCAGTTTCATTCCCAACGCTCTTCTGTAGAACGTGATTGACGTTTCTAGGTTAGAAACGTGAATTCCGGTATAGATGAATTTTGATCGCACATTCATCATCCCATCAGGTCGTCTGAGTTCGATATAAGCTGACAGACGAAAGGGAGTCACATGTTTATTCTGTAATGCCTACAAAGTCAATTGGTGCGGATGGTCGAGTTTTCCTGACGGCCCCTGTTTCGGTTCCCAAATAGGTCAGCAGATCCTGGATTTTGCGATAAGCCTCCAAGAATTCTAGGCCCTTCCTTGTTATGTAGTAGAATCGACGTTGGACGAGGCTGGCTTGCAAGGGGTCACCTCTAACACGAACGACAACCAGCTCACAGTGTGCCAAGCCATCGAGCATTGGTTTGACTCGGTCGATTGGTAGACCGGCACCGTATGATAGTCTAGTGATGAGGACGCCTTCGGGTTGACGTTTCAGTACTTCCAGTATGTCACGGTAGATGTCGAGCCTCGCGCGTTTCTTCAAACTTGCCGCTGTCCCAGAAGTGTTGGGGCACGGGATTTCGGCCGCGTCATTCCTACTTCTTCTTTAGGGGAACTTGTACTTCGGTGTTTGCCCACGCACGACGGCTTGTCCACGGGCCGTCAACGTAGACCTCTCTACTTCGAGCAGCCTGTCTGTAAGGGTGGTATTGGAGCCAGCCTTCAATGCCATGGTAAACAAGGTCGTCCGAGAACTTGTCTGGGTCGAATGTAACGCTGGCCACGCGCTGTCGTGGCAAAGTCATGAGCTTGATTTTGCCCTCAGGTTTTGCTTTTCCTTTGATCTCAAGGCAGGCTACTGAACGGCGTTTCCGTTCGGGGCGTTTTCCCCATTCATCGATGAAATACATGATCCACTTGCCCGTGCGAAGCTTTCTTTTCTTTGCCCATTTTACAAGTTGACTAAACTCCGCTCTCCACATGTTCTGACCCGTGTACGGACCGGTGTGAACTAAGTAAGCGACTCTGTAGCTTGGCGCCACTTTTACTTTGATATGTACGAACAACTTGGGTCTGTTCAACGCGTGGTTATGATTTATTTTAAACCTTGCTCACTTGAGTTTGACTACACGAAGCGGCTTCACGGTTGTTTCTACGTCAATAGTGACTGTTCGCTAACCGTAAATAGCTAGAAGTCTCGGGTCGAAGATTCAATGGGTAGTCACGCTAACAAAGATCTTCTGCGAGGGTCATCGGATATGGCAGGCACAGGAAGGAAGCGTGGTATCGGATCTAAGCAGGAGAAGTTAGCGGGATTCCAGAACGTTGTGAGACTCGGCTACGTAAGTCTCTTCACCGACCTTTCAACTGAGATGATTCTGAGCCTTCTTCCCGTATTCATTCACGACCAACTTGGAGCATCGTATGCCCTGGTCGGCCTCATAGAAGGAAGCGCAGAAGCTGTGAACGACTCATTCCGAATCCTGACGGGTGTAATTACGGATAGGATCGCACGACGCAAACCTTTAGTGCTGTTAGGGTATGCGCTCTCTACTTTCGCGAAACCGCTATTCGCCTTGACGACCTCCTGGGGGCAAGCTTTCATTGTCAGAGTGATCGATCGGGCGGGAAAAGGAGCACGAAGTTCCCCTCGAGATGCTTTAATTAGTGATTCGGTTGCTAAGTCGCAGGCTGGAAAAGCCTTTGGCCTTCAGGGTTCATTAGATCAAGTTGGGGCCGTGCTCGGCCCGTTACTTGCCTTCTTCGCGTTCCCCCTAATCGGCTTCAGAGGCATATTCTGGCTGTCTTTTGTTCCAGCAATAATCTCACTCGTAATCCTCGTGTTTTTCGTAACAGAAACCGTTGGCTTAACCAAACAGAGGCACTTCTTCGAAAACGCCTCCGCAGTATTGAACCGACGTTTCATCTACCTTCTGGCCGCGCTGGGCATATTCTCGGTAGGGGCCTACAGTTTTTCCTTCATACTTCTTCGGGCCTCATCGCTTGGTATCCCGGACGGCCAGATACCACTCGTATATGTGACCATTAACGCAGTGTCAGTCGTAGCCGCCTACCCTTCAGGCCTCCTCGCGGACAAGATTGGCAAGATTCCAGTTCTCCTTCTGAGCTATCTCGTCTTCCTTGTAACATCTGTAGTCGGGATTATCTTGGTGGGAAATTGGTCGTACGGTTTCGTAATCGCCGGCGTATTCGGAATCTATCTTGGAATATCGGATACAGTTCAGCGAGCGATAGTTCCCGATTTCACGAAGAACGAATTAAAGGGAACTGCTTACGCCTTCTATTACATGATGGTGGGCGCGAGTTCTTTCGTCGCGAATTCGGTTTTCGGATTTCTTTGGACAGCTGTGGGTTCATCTATTGCGTTTCAGTATACTGTTGTGACGTCTGCCGCGGGGGCGGTCGCTTTGGCGTTCTTTGTGGCAGTAACTCGAAAGCGTTCGACGCGCCCTTAATGGCTGGTTTTATTCTTCCCCTCAGATCCGCGTAGACTTGAAGCAAACATGCCTGCGAAGGTAATGATTGCGGCCACGATGAAAGCCCTACTCATACCTGTGACGAAACCTGCGGATTCCGTGGCTGTTAGTGCAGTGTAGCCGCCTGTGATTATTTCGGAAACGACTTGATATGGGATGGCGGTTGTGATAATGTACGCTACTAGTCCAATGCTCACCACGTTGCCGGTGTTGAAAACCGTCGCTCTGATCCCAGATGCTACTCCGCGTCGTTGGGGAGGGACAGAGCCCATAACCGAGCTAATGTTTGGTGAGGAGAACAAGCCTATTCCAAGCCCGATTACGACGAGAAGAAGTTCAGCAATCCAAAGTGGTGTCGTCGCGGTTAACAAGAATGCGGAAGCCAGATAGGCTACCGCTCCGATCCCCATTCCAAGCGTAGCAAAGAAACGTGTCCCATACCGATCGGACAGCCTTCCACTTATCGGCCCAATCGAGACGAAGGCTACGTCGAGTGGCAGGAAGAGGATTCCAGCAGTAAGGGCATTATACCCACGGATCAACTGGAAATAGAGTATCATTATCAGGCTTAGAGCGCCAAACCCTAACGAGTACAAGAGTTGGCTGAGATTGCCCGCAGAGAAAAGGCGTGACTTGAAAAGGCGCAAATCAAGAAGCGGTTCAGGCGTACGTCGCTCAACCTGATAGAATAGTACGAACATAACGAGACTAAGCACATAGAGTACTCCCGCTGTGAGTCTGTCGATTGCGTCCATAGTGTCAAGGCTGATCACTAGGAGGAGCAGGGTGAGGGAAGCTGTAAACAGGCCGAGTCCTCGATAATCAAACCCTGAATGCGGCTCTCTCTTCGAGGTTTCATGAAGCCGGTGCCGCGCCCAAAGTGTAGCGAAGATACCTATGGGCACATTCAAGACGAATATCACCCTCCACCCGGTCGTGTCAATAAGTATACCTCCGACTGTTAACCCCAAAACCGCTCCGACTGTAAACGCGATCTGGTTAACTCCTAGAGCGAACCCAAGTTCCGATGGGGGAGTCGCATCCGTGATGAGCGCTGCGCTGTTAAGTATGAGGACCGCAGCGCCAAATCCTTGAATTACCCTGAACAGTATTAGCTGTTCACCTGTTTGGGAGATAAACGAGAGGCCTGAACCGAGCGTGAAGATCGCGAATCCTACGATGTAGACCTTGACTCTCCCGAAAATGTCGGTAAATCTTCCGAGAAACAAGAGGCCGATGGTTATGGCAATTTGATAGCCCTGAGTTATCCACAGGAGCGTCTCGAGGTCGGAGTGAAGTGACTCTGCGATCGTGGGGAGTCCTATCAAGACTATTCGTGTGTCGAGGCCGGCCATGAAGATGCCGACGGAGGTCACTGAAAGGACGACCCACTGGTACTTCATTGTCAGACCATGCCTCAGAAAGCGTTTGACGAATCTACGATACTGAACTTAATGGATTTCGAGCTGTCTCCTAGTGTGGTTCGGAAGTAGTACCGATTGACCCTAATTTTCCTTACATCGCCATTTGGCGAATGCTGCGCCATCGATCGGTAGCAAATTACGGAATGCTTGATTCAAACTTTCGGTTGGCAGATTTCAAGGGTTGTCCTGAGAGACTTATTCAATCGCGCGCCAGCAAACTACAGAACGCGTCACAGACATGCTTGATACCAAGCGATAGTTATGACGATGGGACGACATTTTGGTTGATCCGGAAGACATTGCCTGGGTCGTACTTCTTCTTTAGTTCGCGGAGTCGATCGAAGTTCATTCCGAAGTTGGCTCCTACTCGATCGGCTTCATCGGCAGCTGCGAAGTTGATGTATCCTCCCCGTTCGGAGTGGGGCGCCAGGGCCGCGTAGAAGTCTTTGACCCAGCGGATGTTTGTATCGTTCGTTTTCGGGTCGGGCCACATGCCTGCAATGACAGTGGCATACTTTGCGTCGCGGTGTCCGAACGCTGTGGCGTCAGGTGCGACGTCGTGTACGGCGCCGTTGATGGGGTAAATGTGCACGGTCGAGTTCACTACTGGGACCTTGGGGCCGAATTTCATGTGTGCGTCGATCGCTCCATCAGTGAGGTTTCGCACGTAGACCGCTTTCCAGTAGTGTTGGAGGCCGGGGGGTACTAGGCCGTCAAATAGGCTGTTCATAGCGGGGTAAGGCATGGGTCCAACGAACTCCGCTACAACGGGGGCTGCGTCGCGGAACGGTGCAAAGGCTTTGGCTGCTTGATCGGGCGGACCCGTCCAGCACCCCACGATCGCGCAGAAGGTGTCACCATGACGGTTCTCGGGAATGAAGGGAAGTGGGGGTGCGATTTGCCACGCGAAGAATGCTCCGAGTTCCCGAGGAGCAGTGGTGATGTACTTATCGTATGCTCTCATCACCTTTGGGGCATCCGCGACCTCGAAGAGCATTGCTCCTCCCACAATGTCTTTGATCGGCTGCAATTTGTACTGGAAACTTGTCACGACACCGAAGTTCCCTCCACCACCCCGCAACGCCCAAAAGAGGTCCGGATGATATTTCTCACTCGCAGTCACGAATGAACCATCCGCCAGAACAATGTCTGCTGAAACCAGATTATCCAAGGATAAACCGGCGCCCCGGGTCAGATAGCCGATGCCTCCACCAAGCGTGAGCCCCGCGATTCCCGTAGTCGATATAATACCGCCCGTAGTGGCCAAGCCAAACGCGTAAGTTGCGTGGTTGAAATCTCCCCATGTACATCCACCCTGTGCCCACGCAGTCTTCGAGGCGGGGTCCACGCGAATGCCCTTCATCCGACTAAGGTCCACGACAAGGGCATCGTCTGCTGTGCCGAAACCCGGCACACTGTGCCCTCCACCGCGAACTGCGACAGCGAGGCCCTGTGTCTTGGCCATCTTTACGGCGGCGATTACATCAGCGACATCGACACAGCGGATGATAATGGCTGGTCGTTTGTCGATCATTGCATTGTAGACTTTGCGTGCACCATCATACCTCTCATCGCCCGGCGGGATCACGTCACCCCTGATTTGGGTCCTCAGATCCGCGATTACCTTTGCGTCCATTTACTGATTCCTCCCTTCTGTTCCCCTTATGGCTCCTTAGCTTTGAAATGCAACCTCAAAGTTATCTCTTGTCATTAGCGGATGCCACTTTGAGTCGAAACCGACAGGTCGCATACTTTTGATCCGAATAAGATTTTTGGCCTCATCGCCCGTTTCGTCTAGCTTGAAATCGATCACACCATCGCTAGCGGCTTCAAGGCTCTTGTAGGCCCATTCGCTATGAATTCCTCGAATAATTCCTCCTATTCCAGTAGACTTCCAGAGAGATCCAATTGGAATTATTCTTGTTCGTACGAACTCGACCCAGCTTTTCTCTTCATTGAACCTCGCAAGACATGAAATATCATCCAAGATCCTCAACCAGTCAGGTGAGGGTTGAGGAGGTATCGCGTCCACCGAAAAATCGCCCCCCGGGCTTGCCATCAGGTACTTTGAGAAGAGTACGCTCAGATCTGCTGCCTTCAAAGAGTAGAAGGCGTATTTTTCATTTGACTTACGGCCCAGGGTGGCTGTGTACCAATCAAACACTCTCAGCTTTTCCTCCGCTTCGAGCTTCTCAACATCCAAGCCCATTTGTGCGAGCTGTGAACGGACGTTCTGAGGCGGCTGTGCGGAAACATGGTAGCTAACAACTCCGCCTGTTCTCAACCATTCCGCCGCCATGCAGAGGGATGCTTGGTACCAGGTTGATGTTGGATCATACTCGACTAGGAGCGTTGACCCAGGGGGCAATGGTTCCTTGAGCAACTCTTGGATGAGAGCAACGTGCATTTAGTTCAAACCCTCTGCTTTCTTCATCAATTTGGAGAAAATCTAGTGAAACTTTGAGCGTGCCAAAACATAAATCTACAGGCATCGCCACAATGTGGCTGAGGACACTAAAAAATGCCACTCTACATGGACATACACTACAAGATTAGTGGGCTTACGGCTGAAGCGATTATGGCCGCGCATGCGAAGGATCTTGCAGTTCAGGGAAAATACGGAGTGAAGTATCTCAAATATTGGTTCGATGAGTCGTCGGGCAAAGCATTCTGCATGGTCGATGCTCCAAGTAAGGAAGCCGCTATAGCGGTTCATCGAGAGGCGCACGGGCTCGTTGCGGATGAGATCGTTGAGGTCAAAGAGGGCGCCTAGGCGGCAGCCCATCCTATTCGTCAGCGACCTATCCGCATTCTAATCAATGCGCACCGGGACGTGCCCGGGATTTGAAGGGCAAATCCTTAACCTAAGATGAATAAGGTTTGGGTGAAATCCTTGGGTCCTTCAACATTCTCGATTGTCGCTCTCGATCGTAGGACGGGTGATCTGGGCGTCGCGGTTCAATCTAAATTCATAGCCGTCGGCTCGGTCGTGCCTTGGGCAAAGGCCAAGATAGGAGCTGTTGCAACACAAGCCTCCGCAAATGTCACCTACGGACCGAAAGCTATCAAGATGCTTGAGCAGGGACTTGATTCTTCAGAAGTGCTTCGGCGGCTCTTGGCGGAAGATGTATCCACTCAAAGCCGCCAGGTAGCTGTAGTCGATGCCAAAGGCACAGTGGCAGTTCACACTGGGAAGGAGTGTATGGACTGGGCGGGGCATGTGACCGGTGATGGGTACAGTTGCCAGGGAAACATTCTCACCGGAAAGAATGTCGTCGAATCGATGGCACGAGCGTACGAAGAAACCCCGGGCGACCTCATCGACAGGCTTCTCGCTGCGCTCTCTGCGGGCCAAAGGGCTGGCGGCGATCGGAGAGGGCAACAGTCAGCAGCACTTCTTGTGGTTAGGGAGAAAGGTGGTTACGAAGGGTTCACTGACAGATACGTGGACCTACGAGTCGACGATTCCCCGCAACCCATCGACGAACTGAAACGAATCTTCAAGATCTACGACATGACAATGCTGTCTCGCGAAGACCCAAGCAACTTAGTCGCGATAACAGGCAACGTCCTGAAAACCTTGCAGGGTAGCCTGAAGAACCTAGGGTTCTACAAAGGCTCAGTCAACGGGAACTACGACGAGCAGACAAAGCAGGCTTTGCGCGATTTCGTGAACGTTAACAATTTCGAGAATAGAATGCATAAGGAAGGGTACATTTGGAAAAGCATACTTCAATACATGAAAGACATGGCCGAGAAGGGCCAAACTAACGTTTCTCGATTGGCATAACTTTTCGATCCCGTGGCCCAGTATATTCGGTTTCAGGTCGAATCAACCTATTATTAGCCACCTGCTCAAGCACGTTCGCCGACCATCCAACGCTTCGGCTGGCTGCAAACGTTGACGTGAATAGATCGGGCGGCAGGCCGACTGAGTCCATTACGACCGCTGAGTAGAATTCTACGTTAGTGTACAACTTCTTGCGAGGCCTCTCTCCTTGCAAAATTCGAATTCCCGTTTCCTCGACCTTGCATGCGAGTTCAAAGAAGTTCTTTTCGGCGGTTTTGCTCGCGACTTCTCTGAGGATTTCAGCACGTGGGTCGGTAGTACGGTAGACTCTGTGTCCAAATCCCATCAATCTTTTTCCCGCGTTCAACGAGTCTCTTATCCACGGCTCGGCGTGTTCAGGTCTTCCGATGTCTTTCAACATTTGAAGTACGGGAGCGGGGGCGCCGCCGTGGAGGGGTCCTTTCAAGGCTCCGATGGCCGCGGTTATGGCTGAGTACATGTCCGACCATGTTGACGCGACAACCCTGGCGGTGAATGTCGATGAATTCATACCGTGATCGGCGAGAACGATGAGATACCTGTTTAGAGCCTCAACCTTGGCCGCGTCTGGCTCGCGGCCGGTCAACACGTAGAGGTAATTGGCGGCATGGCTAAGTCCGCTGCGCGGCTCGACAGGTTCTTGGCCTTTGCGAATGCGATCGAACGCAGCGTTGATTGTAGGAATCTTAGCTGTTATCGCGATTGCATCAGCCATGTCCGGAGTTTTGAGGGGAATTCCGGTTCCAAGAATCGATATGGCCGTCCGAAGGACGTCGAGACTGTTTGACGATTTAGGGAGATTTCGAATAGCTGCTTTCAAGTTCTCGGGGATGGGCCGTTGTTGATCCAGCTGAGTTCTTAGTTCTTCCAGCTGTTTTTGGTTAGGTAAGTCGCCCTTCCAAAGAAGATATGCTACTTCCTCGAAGGACAGGTTGGAGGCCAAATCGTGAATGTCGTAACCTCGATAGATGAGTCGCCCGGCATTTCCATCTATTAGGCAAATAGAACTCGTGTCAACGATGACGCCTTCTAGGCCCTTAGCTACAATCATTTGGGTGTCGCCGACTTTCTCAAGGCACTTGCTTATTACCACGCCTCTATCCTGTTCTAAGTTGTACTCTTTCTCTGCCTCCAATCTTGAAAATCGCTGCGAGCACGATGGAAACGGCGGCGTAGAGTGGGCTCAGCAACCAAGGAAGGCTTGCGTTCCCAGTCAATTGCCAAATGGTCCCTCCAAGCAAGGGCGAAATGTTCGCTCCTAAGCTGAGGAAGAGGTTCAATACACCAACATACATCCCACGCTCTGGTTCAGGCGAGATCTCCGTTACCATCGTGGAGGCAATTGGGAAGAACATATTCTCCCCTAACGTCATGACCACGACTGCGAGAAGTAGCCAGTAGAACGTTGGGGCCAGAGCTAGGCTCGTTATGCCCGCCGCCATCACGACGACTCCTAAAATGTAGCCCGTCTGATCAGGGATCTTTTCTAGCCAGCGTGAAGTCGGCAACTGAAACACGACCACCGTAACTCCTGAAATAGAGAACAGCGCCCCTACCTGCAGGCTATTCAATCCCTTGACTTGTATTGCGAAAATTGGCAGGAGGGAGTAGAACTGTGTATAGAACAACATCGCGAAGAGCGAAGCCACACAGAGCACAAGCAGCCGGCGGTCCTTCAATACCCCGATTCTTGGAAGCTTGGGTTTTTCTAACCCCGTTTTTCTTGACTCGGGTACGAGTCCGATGAAGAGTGCTAGGCCTGCTATCCCAAGCAAGGATGATGTTAAGAATAGGCCTTGGAAGTTGTTGCCGCCAGCGAGTATAGCACCGCCGAGTAATGGCGCCACTATCCACGAACAATTCGCGACGATTCTGCTGATTCCGTATGCTGTCGTTCTCTTTCCTTCTTCAACTTGGTCAGCTATGATTGTAGTCTGTGAAGTTCGTGAGGCCGCATCCATAACCCCGGACAGTGAGATGACAGGCAGTGCCTGGCTGAATGTTCTAGTCAGGGAGAGTGCGGCGGGGATTATAGCCGCGCTTGAGTCTCCGAAGACGTATACTTTCCTTCTTCCAATCCTGTCAATTAGCCATCCGACGAGGACAACTGTGATGGTGCCCACTAGACCGCTGACAAAGTAGAGTAGTGATACCGCACCGACCGATATTCCTAGCTGGTGATACAGAAAGACGGGAAGAAATGGACTGAACATTGTGGACGCTAATCCTGTAACCGCGATGTTCGACATGAGGAACCAGAAGTGGCGGCGTCTAGGCAGGTTGGAAAGGTACTTTCGAATCATACCGTGCGACCGTTCTGCGGATTCATTTGCAATGATTCTTAAACAGGGTGGGGATTCTAATCTGCAGGCCTTGAAGGATGACCGATCCGATTCCCGGGCGTGAGTCGGGAGTACTCACCTTCAAAGAGAATGATCAAGTTCGGATCAACGATGACGCGGTTCTCGCCTCGGAGGCGATAAGAGGCGAAATCGGGACCGTGACTAAGATAGACCGCTTCCCGGCTCAAGTGTCGGAGCATGGTCTAGCCGTTGATCGGTATCAGCAACTCATTAAACAACCGAGAGAGACAGATATTCTGGGTTTTGCTCTTCAGGTATACCTGCCTAAGATAGGAGATTCAGTTCTTGTGGCCTCAAACGAAGTAACACTCCTCTCAAAGTTTCAGGAGCGAATAAAAAACCTGGAAGAGAGGCTAATAGCTCATTTAATCGATCCGCAACAATTCTCAGTCCTCGCAGATGGTGGACTGGATGTACCCTTCATTAACCAAAATTTCGACGCTCCATTCTTCGGGGACATTGTAAAATATGTTCTTAGACCGAAGCTTGGGAGAACAGCTACAAAGGTACTTTCTCCTGAAGCTTCTGGACCTCCACTAGCCGCAGTCTACGCAAGTATCGCGGGTCTGAGTTTTGTGAGAGCCGTAAAGGTCTACGATAAGGCAAAGCCCCAGGTGCCTAGGACCTGGCGTGGAACAATCACCGGCGACGTGCAGGTACCCTCCGCGACGAAAAAAACCGAACATTACTTTGCGATACCAAAGGGCTCCATTCTAAAGGATGACCACGTGATAATATTTGATGACGTCGGATTCACGGGACGAACACGCAATGCATGTATTCAACTCGTCGAGAAATCTGGTGCGAAAGTCTCCGCTATCGTCAACGTAGTAGAGAAATCGTACGGAGGACTAAGAAATGTCACGATGGATAGCAAGGCGGTGCTTCGAATAACGGGATTTGAGCCAGAGACGGATTCTACTTGTAAACTTAGTATCAACGAACTCTTGATGGAACGACTAGGATCGCCAAGAATAGTTCGAGGTGTTAGGTACGAACCCGATCGCTCTCTTTCTACCATTCAAAGTCAAGCATAATTGGAAAGGAATACATGATTGCAGATCGATCACTGCGAGTTTCCAGATGACTGCGCTCTACGATCTCGAGAACAACGTGTGGGTCAGATTCGATTCTCAAAAACGTGCAAAGCTTGGAATAACTAGTGTGCACGCCGCCCTCGCGGGGAGAATCAACCAAGTGAAATTCAAACAAATCGGTTCAAGCCTCAACAGATCTCAAAGCGTTGCGACGATTGAAAGTGTAAGGTATTTCGGTGTCGTTAGATCGCCACTGGCAGGAACTCTAGTCGCTGTTAATTCTAAACTGGAGGGGGAACCTAAGCTCGCAAACGATTCGCCTTACTCTCTCGGGTGGTTCGCAGAAGTTGAGCCCAGCCTTCCGGGTGATCGGCAATTTCTCGTCGAACCGAGAAACGCTTCAGAGAGGATTAGGAAGCAGATTGGTGAGCTGCGTGTCCGGTGTTTCAAGGCTTATCCAGATTACGAAATGTGGGAG
Source organism: Candidatus Bathyarchaeota archaeon (assembly GCA_963733055.1). GTDB lineage: Archaea > Thermoproteota > Bathyarchaeia > 40CM-2-53-6 > 40CM-2-53-6 > FEN-987. The sequence continues at coordinate 27,189 of CAVTBR010000001.1, read as the reverse complement.
ATCGGGACCGAATGCGCCGCGGTTCTTATCCGATTGAATGAGTTAATGGAGCGTTGCAAGCTTGGTGAAGTCGTTCATGTGGTATCTGACGACCCGACCGCTGATATTGAGATGGAGAGATGGTCAGATGAAACGGGTCAAGCTGTCCTCGAATCCAGGAAGGAAGGGAAGTTGATGCATTTTATCGTGAAGAAAGTGAAATTCTAGGGTTTCTGGATTGGGTTGCGGACCATGTTTCCCCATTCGGTCCATGATCCGTCATAGTTCTTGACGTTCGGGTAGCCGAGTAGATACTTCAGAACGAACCATGAGAATGATGATCGTTCGCCGATTCTACAGTATGTGACGACATCCTTATCGGACGTGACACCTTTAGTTTGGTACAATTTTGCGAGTTCTTCTGCGGGTTTGAATGTCCCATCCTCCTTGACGGCCTGAGACCAAGGTATGTTCACCGCGCCTGGGATGTGGCCTCCGCGCTGTGCGTGTTCGTTTGGGTATTCGGGAGGGGCGGTTATCTCTCCAGTGAATTCCGCGGGGCTTCGGACATCTACGAGCACTATGTTTTGTTGTCCTAGATCTTTCTTCATATTGTCTAGGTAAGTTCTGATTGTTTCGTCTGGTCCCTTCGCCTTGAACGTGGCTTTGGGAGGGTGCGGGCTTTCCTTCGTTACTTCTCTATCTTCCGCTAGCCATTTCTTACGGCCCCCATTCATCAGGACGACTTTCTCTACGCCGTAGTATTTGAGAATCCAGAATGCGAAAGCGGCAAACCAGTTGTTGAAGTCACCATAGAGGACGAGAGTGGTGTTAGGTCCGACACCGGCTCTTGAGAGCAGGTCTTCTAGTTGCTGCTTGCTGAGGATGTCGCGTGTGAGCGGGTCGTTCATGTCTTTTCTCCAGTCGAAGAGGACTGTGCCGGGAATATGACCGAGGTTGTAGTTGGCTGTGGGGTCGTAGTCAACCTCAGCTACGCGGACGTTTGAATCTTTGAGATGCTCGCTTACCCACGCTGTATCGACGAGAACTTCAGGATGCTTGTAGGCACTTGTTTGAGACATGGAAGTTCACTGGCCTCTGTCATGACATATGGCATATTTAACCTAAACTGATTTTGAGCCGGTCGAATCATTTCAGAGATAGTATTCGCTGAAAGTTAAAATTGGACTCAAATCTGAGGTTGAGTAACGGGCATGTTATTGAGGCCCGGTGAATCGAGAGTTTTCCGTTTCTCGCAGATCCAGGCACTAGGTATCTCCCCAATGCAAATCACTGCAATCAGATAAGTCAGGTATCACAATTGTCATTCAAAGTCGTAGACGGTTTAACTTTCGATGATGTTTTACTCGTCCCCAAGAAGACCAGTGTTCATTCTCGGAAGGATGTTCACACAAACACTAAACTCTCCCGCCACATCGAGTTGACGATTCCTATCGTTAGCTCTCCAATGGATACCGTCACCGAGCATGCGATGGCGATTACGATGGCGCGCGCCGGCGGTATTGGAATCATTCATCGATTCATGTCCATCGAACACCAAGTTGAGGAGGTTCTGAAAGTCAAGCGTTCCGAAAGCATTGTGATCGATCAACCCTACAGTCTGACGGGAAATGAGAAACTGAAAGACGCAAAACGCCTAATGTCTCAACGCGGAGTCTCCGGCCTACTAATCCTAAACAAACGCGGTCAACTGAACGGTATCCTAACCGCCCGTGACATCCTCTTCGAACGCGACTTAGAAAAGAAAGTTGCAGAAATGATGACGCCCGTCAAAGATATGGTGACTGCTCCTCCGAACACAACCCTTCAGGAAGCTGAACGGATACTTCACAAAAACAAACTAGAGAAATTGCCTCTTATCGGCAAAGACGGGAAGTTACGAGGTTTGATAACAAGTCGAGATATCCTCAACCTCGAACAGTACCCAAACAGCTCAAAGGACAAGAAGGGAAGGCTCATGGTTGGCGCGGCGATTGGCGTTAAGCCGGATTACTTGGAACGCGCTAGGGCCCTTCATCAGGCGGGCGTGGACATACTCGTACTTGACATCGCTCACGCCCACTCGGACATCACGCTCGAGGTCATCCGCGGGGTTAAGAAGTCTCTCCCGAAGGCCGAGCTGATGGCTGGAAACGTTGCCACGAAGGAAGGAACAAACGACCTGATCAAAGCAGGAGCAGACGCGGTCAAAATCGGAATCGGGTCTGGGTCAATTTGCATCACAAGAATCGTAACAGGCGCGGGGGTTCCACAGCTCACCGCCATAATGGAATGTGCTAAGGTCGCGGATGATGCGAAAGTACCAGTAATAGCGGACGGCGGCACACGAAACTCCGGAGATATTACCAAGGCAATCGCTGCTGGGGCCTCTACGGTCATGATCGGTGGCCTGCTGGCAGGGACGGAACAAAGTCCAGGTATAACGGTAATGAGAGAGGGAAGGAAATACAAACTCGTCCGCGGAATGGCTTCTGTGGCAGCGTCCTATGATAGGGCCGCTCGCGAACCTGACCAACTGGAAAACGATGATGCCGTAGAGTTACTTGATTATGTTCCCGAAGGCGTGGAAGCTTTCGTTCCATTCAAAGGAACTGCTTCCGAGCTCATAAATCAACTCGTGGGCGGGTTGAGATCGGGCCTGAGTTACTGCGGAGCTACGGAAATCTCTCAACTGCGTGGGAAAGGTGAATTTGTGCGTATTTCTCCCGCGGGGCTTAAGGAAAGTTATCCGCATGATGTCGAAGTGATGTAGACTAATACCTGAATACATTCGTCGAATCGATTTGCGCATCTTCACAATAGGGCATTCCACCCGGACCGTCGACGGATTATGCAAAATACTCGCCGCTCATCAAATCCTCACCCTAGCAGACGTCCGAAGGTTTCCTAGATCCTTCAAGAACCCACAATTCAACACAGATGCAATCGGACCGGAGTTAGCCAAGTGTGGAATTCAGTACGTGTGGTTGGAGAAACTCGGTGGGCGAAGGGAAGGGTTGGGCAAGCTATCCAAGAACACTTGTTGGAAGAACATTTCCTTCAGAAATTACGCAGACTATATGGAAACGGAACAATTCACGGAGGGAACCGGACAACTAATTCAGCTAGGTGAGAACGCAACTGTTGCGTTAATGTGTGCCGAAAGTCTCTACTGGAGATGCCACCGCTCCATGATAGCCGACTATCTGAAGTCAAAAGGGATTGAAGTCACACATATTCTCGACCAAAAGCATACTCAGGAACATCAATACACACAGTGTGCTACCATTGTTGATGGGCAACTCAGATATCATGCGTACACGAGTTCTCTGGGATTGAACAGCTAGGGAATCTCGATCATCACATCGTCGCCCTGAACGCTTACCTTGTAAGACTTCTCAGGTTGTATAGTGTCAGGGGAGTCGCCGTCCGGTCCGCCTAGAACCTTGCCGGTCCTCACATCGAACTTCGCTCCATGATCGGGGCAGGTTAGGATGTTCCCGTTGAGTTGTCCTTCGCTTAAGTTGCCTTGCTCGTGAGTGCACCAATTGTCCATTACGAAGAAAGTTCCGTCGACATTGGAGAGAACCAAATCTTTCCCGTCAGCTTTAACGAGTTTGACCGTGCCTGGGGATACGTCAGATTGCTTGCACGCTCTGACTAGGAACATTTTTCGGACGGAGTTCTAGAATCATTCAGTGCTCTTAAGCTCTTGGTCGGTTGATCCCTGCCATTCTCGCCTTGGCTATGCTCAACTCTTCATTCAGGACCGGAACGACCTCTGCATAGTCACCGATGATTCCGTAGTCACAGTTTTTGAAGATTGGCGCGTTGGGGTCGTTGTTTATGGCCACTACGGTCTTCGCGCGTCCAACGCCCACCATGTGGTTGAACGCTCCTCTGATGGCTACGGCGATGTATAATCTCGGGGCGACAGATTTTCCGGTCAAGCCCACTTGGAGCTGGCTGGGAAGCCATCCGAGGTCAACGACCTTCCTAGTCGCAGCTATCGGCGAACCCAATATGCTTGCAAGCTGGTTTATCGCGGATAGGTTTTGGGGGCCACCAACCCCAGCTCCAACCGCAACGATAACTTCTGCGTTATCCAACCTTAGCGCGTCACGATCTGATCGAAACTCCTCGCTAACAACATGTGAGACTGGTTTAATTCCAGTTAACCGTACCTCAACGATCTCCCCTTTTCGCGAGCGATTCGCTTGTGGTGGGGTTAGCATTCCAGGGCGGATGGTTGCCATTTTGGGGAGTGTCTTGCTAATTATGGGTGCAACGATATTTCCTCCAAAGGCGGGTTTCAGCTGAATCAATTGCTGTTGAGCATCTAGTTCGAGGCCAATGCAATCACTAGTCATCCCGAGCCCGAGGCGCGCCGCAACTCGTGGCATCAAGTCCCGACCAAACGAAGTTGACCCTCCAATTACCGCGAAGGGCTTGTACTTCGTTAAGGTTTGAGCCAAGGCGTCAGCGTATGCATCGTTTGAATACTGAACTAACTGCTCATTCTTTAGAACTAAGACCTTGTCAGCGCCGCGAGTTATGACGCTTTGAATCTGATCCTCAGTCGCTTCACCGAAAACTAAGGCGCAAAGCTCGCTCTCGAGCTTTGTTGCTAGCTTTAATCCTTTACCCAACAACTCATACGTTACAGGTCGAATTTGTCTTTGAACAATTTCCGTGACCACCCAAAATGCTCTATTCCCGGTAATGTTGCGAGATTCCTCGGGCAGGAAGCTCGCAGCCTTTTCAACTTTCCATCCTGTGAACAGTCCTTGGGTAGTGAGGATCTCAACGAGTTTCTGTGCCTTTTCGGTTAACGTTTCGCCCTGGATGATCTCGCATTTTCTCTTCGTTTCGATGGAGTAAATCTCTGAAACAGAGGTCGGGGATCCCTTGAAACCGAAGAGTGAATCTTGGCCTAGTTCTTGCGCCTGAACAACTCGGTAGGGTTTGCTTTTCGCATTTTCAACCTCATCGGGCTTAGGGGAATAGGGTTTGATTAGCCTCTCAGCCGTTGTAATTAGAAGGGGCAGACGCGTTTCGATCCTTTGAACGCCATAATCCGTCTCAGCTTCAACCACAACAAGACCAGGAGATGCCCCTAGGAGTTCTACTCTAATTGCGCCCGAAACATGTGGTATGTCGAGTAACCCGGCAACTTCGGGGCCGATATGTCCAGTCTCCGCGTCAACGCTATATTTCCCGCATAGAACGAGGTCGATGGGCATCTCTCGTCTAATGGCTGCGGCTAGCGCTCTTGCGGTTGCGAGGGTGTCTGACCCGGCGAAGGCTCGGTCGAGAAGATGCAAACTCCTGTCGGCGCCCATCGCCATAGCTTCAAGAAGAGCTTCCTTGGCTTGGGGTGGACCCATCGTCATAACCACAACCTCCCCGCCGTACTTGCTCTTCACAGTAGCTGCGAAGGTTAGGGCTCGACGGTCGAATGGGTTGATCTCGTTATGTACCCCCTCCCGGATCAATGTCTTCTTCTCAGAGTCGAATCTTAGCTCTTCGACGCGCGGGACCTGTTTGATGCACACAACGATCTTCAATTAGCAATCAAACTCGGACATATTCTACTTGATTTCAGAATGGAGATAAGGCGCAGGTAGAGAAGTAGATGTTTCTCCAAATTGTTATTTTCCTCCAACCGACCATATATACCCAGAAGAACCTACGACCCGATCTGGTGTACATATTGGCTATCTACTTTCTAAGCGAGGGAGGCACAGTCGATAGACGCGACTTTCGGTGCTTGTTCTGCGACATGGTTTTCGGCGAAAGGAAAATGTTGAACGTGCACTACATCGACGCCCATTCGGCCGCATTTTCCGTTGAGGAGTTGATCATGGCAGCCGCGAGGAGAGCCCGTGAAGTTGCGCAAACGGGTGGGTCCGCTTCCTTGGCCGATGCTTGAACTCTTCATCTTACTCAGGTGGACCTTTCATTGGTTGCGCTGTGCTTTTCGCTCATCCAATCTTCTTGCCGGTATTCGGTCCGAAGCTAAGTGACTGAACTTCATCGACCTTTATGCTAACAACCGCCTTGGGCTTGAAACCCATGCTCTGCAGCTGACTTGCTGCTTGTTGAAAGAGCGGGCCGAAGGTTTCGAGAACGGCTTTTCCTCTCATTCTAAACCCTATGACCGCTTGCGGGTCGAAGAACGTAACCGTCACGTCCGGCGTCTTCTTCAAGACGTCGCCAAGGGTCTGAGAGAACACATCAGTAAATTCTAGGTGCTCGTCATCCCTCATGCGAAAGTGTTTCGGCGACGCGTTTGGTGAACCATCAGTGCGCAAGGAAGCCAGAACACCCACACATCCGTTGTATTCTCTGTCAAATTTTTCTAACATGAATTTCTTCAAAGCGTCAGGAAGTAATTGCTTCATCCTCCGATTCTTTGTGTGAATTTAACAAGTTGATGTCAGCAACCATACTTGAATACCTTTTCGTAGCGCACGAATTTCTCGTGAGAAAAATTCAATAAGGTACCCCGTGGGAAACAGGGGCCCTGAGGCGCGAACCCCAAGCGTGAAGAACGGTATCTACATCTCTGGACTGAAATACGCAGCAAGCTTCGACCATAACGCCCTTGTCTCTGGCCTCGCGAGGACTTACTCTCAACGGGGTATTGCGGTCAGGCCCGAACCCTCTCTCCCCGGCGGAAAGCACGCTGACCTTGCTGTGTCCCTGGGTAGCTCGTGGACCTACATCGAGGTCAAAACGAGAGCACACGGCTTAGTTCGTCGCAGAAAACAATTATCCTACCGTCAAGATTTCCTCAGAGAATTATTACGACTGAGAGCCCACTCGCTGAAGCAGTTACCGAAGAAAGAGCCATCTCTCGTAGTAGTATCCACATCGTTTTCCTCGGACCGCCGCAAGGCAATCGCCAAGATTGCCCTCGCCCGCACCTTCACCAACAGGATATTCGATCGTGACACGGAGAAGACTCTGGGTTTGATGATCTTCGCGCCCTTCAGAGGACCGGCCAGAGCAGCGCCGGGATGGCAGTATGCGTCTACCTTGATTCCGAACCCACATCTAGAGCAGAACGAGGGATTCGATAGGCTCACAGGTGTTCAGCTTTAAGCACGTCCCCGATACGCTGTACGGTTTTATTTACTTCCATCACTAAACCATGAAAGGGCAACGTTGCAATCCCTTACTTCATTTCAAGAGAGACTAGTAGATTCTCTTGGCACTTTTCGCAAAAAATATCCAGACTTCGAAGAAGCCTACGCCTCGTACACCTCACAATACGGAGATGATTCGGTAAGAGTTCATGAGCCATTCAAGATCAGCAACACGATCGACCCAGTCATCATAGTCCTTGGACGGACTACGCCACTTTTCTACCGTGATTCTCGAAGGGCGCTGACAGGTAGCCTAGGGTCAACTATACTTGAAAAGGGACTCGTGTACATCTTGGGTAGGCGCCAAGCTTCGGACTCAAAGCTGGTTGTTTGGTCGAGTAAGAGTGAGAGCGAAATCGAACAATTCGATAGCCGAGTAAGAATAATTCCTTCCAGAATCCACGCTGCACTCTTCACGTCTGAGAATGGCGAGGTGTTGTTTGACGATCTGGGAAGCTCATCCGGATCCATTTTGGCTGGAGAAACCACGAAACCTGAACCGTTCATAACCCTGTACGCTACGCCACGGATCGGGATCCATAGGGTTGCGATCAGAACAAAATACGCCGGTCCCGTAAGCACATGAGACTCTGTTTTGAGCGTTAGGGGCGAAGGCTAAATCGGGCCATTGTGACCGTGCTGGGTGAAGGTACCGGGGGAGCTGGGTGTCCCGGCTGAGAGGACGGTTGAAACCGTCGACCCCGAGAACCTGATCCGGGTAATACCGGCGTAGGGATGGTGCTAACCGCAAATGGACAAGTATTCCGTTTTCGAATCGACGATAATCGACATCATCGTCCTCGGTGACCTTCACGCAGGCTTCGGAGGTGAAGTTGATTCGTGAAGATACCTACGAGGATTCTAATGGAGATCGTCGCGATGGTCGCACTTGCTGGCGTTCTTGAATTCATTTCAGGATTCATGTCATTCCTGCAAATGCCCCAAGGTGGCAGGGTTACCTTCGCCGCCATGGTCCCAATTTTCTTCGTCGCTTTCAGAAGGGGGGCGCGCGTGGGAATTCTGGCTGGGATTGCGTTCAGTTTGGTCGTGCTTGTCATAGAACCCTTCATCTATAACCCCGTTCAGTTCCTGTTTGATTACCCGCTAGCTTTTGGAGCGCTCGGCCTCTCCGGCTTCTTCCGCAAACTGCACTGGCCGCTAATGCCTTTGATTGGCGTTGCTGTAGGAATCGGCGGCCGGTTCCTTTCCCACTTCATTTCCGGTCTAGTCTTCTTTGCTTCCTATGCTCCCGCGGGCATGGACCCCGCAACTTATTCTGCGATCTACAACGCTTGGTACTTGATTCCGGAGCTGATCGTGAGCGAGATAGTGATGCTCATACTAGTGCGGCGAGGAGTCCTACAACTCTACCTCTAAAGACCAAAGACCACTACGAATCCCATATCCCCCACTCTTTTCATAGAGTAAGAACAGTCAGCTTTTGCCAAACGGAGGTGCATTGTCTATTACTCTTGGAAAACCGAACCGCTCCTACTTGCAAAGCGTGATCTATCAACAACTGGGCGCTGGGAGGCGCAACGTCATCGTCGGGCCGAGGTTTGGAGTCGACAATGCAGTTGTTCGAATTGCGAAGCGGAAAGTAATGATTGTGACGGCAGACCCACTATCCTACATACCAGTTTTGGGTGCCCGCGATTCGGCTTGGCTTTCCGTAAACCTCATCGCCTCAGATCTCACGACCAGCGGTCTTCGTCCACAGTATGGGATATTCGACTTTAACCTTCCACCAAGGATGACCGACACGCAGTTCACGAACTACTGGAGCTCCTTCCATAATGAATGCAAAAGGTTAGGAATTGCAATCGTCGGCGGCCACACCGGCAGATACCCGGGGTGCGATTACACGATAATCGGCGGCGGGGTCATGTACGCCATTGGAGCTGAGGATCGTTACTTGACCTCGAGCATGGGAAATGTGGGGGACGAGATCATTCTCACCAAGGGAGCGGCCATCGAGACAACCGCCGTGCTGGCAAGATCATTCCCTAAGACGGTGAAAAAGATGCTGGGCCCTACGCTGTTCCATCAGGCTCGATCGTACCTAAGTAAAGTGTCGACGGTAAATGACGCACGTACGGCAGCGTCTGTTGGCGTCCATGAGAATGGAATTACCGCGATGCATGATGCAACCGAGGGCGGCGTTGCCGCCGCGGTCCTGAGAACTCGCGAGCGCGTCCAGAGTCGGAGCTGAGCTGGACCTAGAAGCTATTCCAATCTCCGAGGAAACCAAAGGGATATGCAGATTATTTCACATAGACCCGTTAACCTCGCTTAGCGAAGGAAGCCTCATCATAACCTGCAAACCAAACAAGACCAACAGGTTGCTTACGCGACTCAAATCAGCCGGGATAGATTCGAACGTGATAGGGCGGTTAACGAAATCTCGATTGGTTTACGCCCGTAGCGAAAAATCAATCAGGAGACTAAGCTATCCGAAGTCTGATCCGTACTGGAAGGCCTACTGGAAAGGTAGAAGCAGGCGTTGGAAATGAGAGCTTACGGGAAGGTCAGGGCGGAGATCTGAACCTAAGATATCCGATATCTCCGATGCAGTTCTTGCACCAGAATTGGTTCCTTTCGGGAGAATATTCGGCATAGGCGTCAACGACCACCTTGTGGCAATTCCAACAGCGCAGTAGAAACATGTGTTTTATCTTGTGGAACTTGAGTTGAGTTTGGTGTTCCTGCCAAAGTGGGTCACCGTGCTCGCAGACTAGATTGCAGATTTCGCAAAAGAAGAACTGCCCAGCTACCGGTGATTCGCGCGGCTGAAGCCCTGAAATTTCCGCTGATTTGCTCATCTGCATAGCAATCCTGCTACGGGTTCGGACCAAGCAGTAATGATCAATGATATTCTTTTGGTTGAACCGTCTTAGTTAGGGTGTTTGATGGAGTTGCTCTCCACTCAATTGTCCGAAGCAGCTTGATTTTGATAATCGGCCTGTTTTCAAGCTTCATAGAGCGATACTGGCGATACTTCCTCCTAAGCAACAACAGTGCGGCCCTGTGTTCCAAACCTCTACTGAGGATACTGGCCGTGCCTTGAACTATCACGTACCTCAGCTTTCTCCAGTCTTCATAATAGTCGTCGACTACGAGACAAACCTTCGGGTTATCAACAATATTCAAAACCCTACGTAAACCCGCTGGTTCAATTCTCTTGGGCTTTTGATCAATTGCACTGTAGAAGGTATTGTCCTGATATGCGAAACAGATTGGAACGACGACCGGCTTTCCATCTCTTGTCGACGTGGCTAAATGTCCAACTCTTGCCTTGGTTAGGAACTTCAGTGCCGCATCTGCAACAGCTTCACGCTGTAATCGTTTCGTTGTTGAACGTGCACTGAGGCTCACCAATCCAATCCCGGTTACCTACATATGTACCACGAATTCGACTCCTGTCACTTAACTGTCGTCTGAGATTGGTCAGATATACGAATTCTCTAAACGTGCACGATATCGGTCAAGGAATAAGTCCACCCTCCATCTGCACTTACCTTGAAAGTACACTGGCTAAGCCAAGTACATTGATTACATTGACGTTCGATGCAAAACTCTTATTCTAACGAGAGAACCTAGGGATGAATGCCCATTGCCGATCTTCTTCACCCCGAAACACGCTGACGAGTTCCTGTCCGAGGTCAAAGAGACAGTTCAACGCATAATTGCGATAAAGAACGAGGCGGACCGGGTGACGAGTGATGATCAGATGTCGGAATCAATGAGGTCATTGGAGGTCGAAGTCAAGAAGCTTGAGGAGTTGGGATGCATTCTAAAGGATATGAATATTGGATTGATCGATTTTCCAGCCGTTCGACTGGGAGAACGAGTCTGGTTATGTTGGAAGCTTGGCGAAGATCATGTGGCTTTCTGGCACTCACAACACGGGGGCTTTTCAGGTAGAAAACCTGTAGTGGAGAAGGAGTTCTATGATGACGATCTTGCGATCAGATCGCTAAATCGGGAGATTGTTTCGAAGGCGCACTCGTAGGACACGAAGCTCCTCGAAAAACAAAGCTCGCTTCGTAATAATCGAGAAATCGAGTGTCCTATGCCTTTGACGTAGGCCGTCGGGGTCGTTGAAGCTGCTAACGAGAAGAAACGCCTCTCCGTCTTTCTTGAGATGATTAGGCAGCTCGGTCAAGAATATGTTGATCAAATTCGCACCTCCGGGCCCTCCATCGATTGCCTTGTCATGAATGTCCTTGCTGGGCAGATAGGGAGGGTTGAACAAGATTAAATCAAATCGTCCGGGTAGATTGGAGAATAAGTCGGATATTACGAGTTTCAAATCAACTCCTAGTAACCTTGCGGCCTTAGCAGTATGATCGATGGCAGCCTTGTCGATATCGGATGCGGTGACATGTGCGAGGCGAAGAGCACAGTAAAGCGCCAGCACTCCGGACCCGGTACCCAAGTCCAGAACCTCCTTCCCTTCGATTGTAAGTGTCGCAATCGCGTCCACCATCAGAAAGGTATCATCGCTCGGCGCATAGACCGTCGATGGAACGCGGGTAGTTGTTGTTAGAATTTTTATTAGAATTTCGTTTGAATTCTGAGCGTTCAAAGAGAGTGCCTTTGCAGAGAGGGCAGGTTTATGGTTGGGCCATGAATTTGATGAATTCCTCTTTCGTGCGAGGTTTTAGCGTGTAGTTATTCGCCCGTTCGTTTCCGATTGTTGATGATGGTTTGCTTCCGTAATCGTGGCCCGGGTATACTTGGACTGAGTCTTCCAAAGCCATTAGTTTGTTGAAGAGGCTTTCATACATTTCGCTTGCACTGCCCCCAGCCAGGTCTGTTCTACCGCACTCTCCAACGAAGAGCGTGTCACCGGTCAATACGACGCCGTTGACGAGTAAACATATGTGATCGGGGCAATGGCCAGGCGTATGAATCACCTTAACCTTCAACGTCCCAATCGAGATCGCGTCTCCGTCTTTGACAGCAACGTCCTTCCGTGCAGGCGACTTTTCGTACATTATGACTTTCGCACCCGTTCCTTTTACGACAGCGTCATTTCCTTCAATATGGTCGTGGTGTGAATGCGTATTGATTACGTATGAAACATTCAAACCCAACTCCTTGCATTCGCTCAGAAGTTTGTCTACCTCCCATGCGGGGTCGACGATGGCCGCGGACTTGGTCTTATCGTCTCCTATTATGTACGCGAAGTTTTGCATTGTACCTACTGGGATCTGTTTGAAGATCATGGGAGAGAGTGATGCTGGGTAACTTTAATGAATTGTGCTGTGAGAGCCCGCGGCGGATGAGACGATGGCGGCGTTAGTTTTCCTTTACGAGCCGGACTTGTTTTTCTCGTCGCGAATAGAGAGCGCGGGCGCAAGATTCGGCATCGAAGTCAAGACAATAGTCACACTGAGCGCGCTTGACGTTGCGCTAAAGGCAGGGTTGCCCAAATTATTGGTTGTGAACCTTGATGTCTTGCATGAACGACACGAATCATTGACAGAACTTGTTTCGCCGGGAGGATGTAGAATGGTAGGTTACTACTCTCACGTGGACGTTAAATCAGCTGAAGAGGCGTTAAGGGCTGGGTTTGAAGTTGTGTTTCCTCGTCGAGCGTTTCCAGCCAAACTAAATGAAATCTTGGCTAAGCTCGGCTCAGGTTGATAGTTCTCTGACTTTTCGCATGTTACCGGCTTCGTCTCGTCGTTCGTCGATCGGGGTTTCCATGATGAACGGAAGGTTTCGCACAGCTTCATGTTTGAGTAGGGTTCTGAAACCCTTCTCCCCAATGTACCCCATCCCAATATGCTCATGCCTATCTCGCCCGGACCCGAGGCCGAACTTGGAATCGTTCAGGTGAATCACCTTCAAGGTGGTTAAGCTTAGAACCGAGTCGAACTTGGCGAGGGTTTCGTCAACCCCTCGGGGGCTATGCAGATCGTAGCCTGCCGCATAAGCGTGTGCCGTATCGAAACAAATACCAACTCTCCTTCTATCCTTAACGAGAGCTAGGATCCTCTTGAGATCCTCGAAAGATGACCCCATGCTATTCTTCGTGCCCGCGGTATTCTCCAAAAGCAGGATTGCATCATTCGGGTTCTCCGAGATAGCTTGGTTGATGGCGTCAGTGATCATCTTTAGACCCAGGTCTTGGCCCTTACCCATGTGGCTGCCCAGGTGCGTGACCAAGTAATTGACGCCGAGGGTCCCACACCTATCGAGTTCGGCGGAGAGGGATTTCACGGATCGATTGTAGATTGATTTCTTTGGCGATGATAGGTTGGGGAGGTAAGGCATGTGCGCTACCACTGGACTCATTGAGTCGGGCTCGTTCTTGCGTTTGAACTCACCCACCTCTTCCCGATCAAGCCTCCTGAATTTCCATCCCCTTGGGTTCCGTGTGAATATCTGAAATGTGTCGCATTGTAATTCGCAGTGCACGGTCTATGGCTTGGTCGATCGTACCTGAAATCGAGACATGCAGACCAACCCTAACCAACCGGGAAATCTCCACGCCACAATGAACAGGTGAGAAAAGAAAAGGTGTTCGATTCTTCATCAAAGTTGGTTGGAAAAGTTGATATGAGCACAGGCTCGCACGGTGCAACGATGGCCGCCGTAGCGTAGAGGAGACCACGAAACTCCACGCAACTTGGTAGCGTATAGACCAGAAAATGGGTACAAGGCTGTGGACCCTACGGGAGGGGTTCAAAGCGTCGTTTTCGCGACGTGAAAGTCCCCTCGGCGGCCCTCAATTCACTCCCGGGAATTTCCTACGCGTCTTCGCCTAATCTGTGAAGCACTCGCATCGCTGTCAAGGTGATCATTTTACTTGGTCTTCCTGGTTGTTCTAGTGAGAATGGGGTGGGCGCGTCCCTTGGATGTTTCTTGTACCACTCGGCCATTCCGCCCTCGACATCGGGGTGGACCTCGTCAAGGTTCCACCTTCCATCGCTTCGCCTCTTCTTTTTCAGCAACTTGATCGCGTAGCGGAGCCTCTTATCATCCGTATACCCCAAGGCCGTCATGAAATCAAGGCCCACAAGTAAATCATAGTAGTAGTGAATGGGGTAGTGGAATCTACACCAAGGCCCATACCGAGTTCCCTGCCTATGTAACTCTCTCTCCAGAAAGAACTCTGCACCCATCTCGACCGCTCGCCTAATCCCCTTAGTCCACTTCTCCTTCGGGTAAACCGCGAAAGCGCTCATGGGTTCCCAAGAGTCAAGGTTCCTACCGCTTCCAAAACAGCTCCATCCACCCTTCTTGCTCTGATTCTTGATGAGCCACTCGAATGAGCGTTCAACCCTCGGGTGGTCAGCGTAACCGAACTTCACGAGCGCCCTAGCCGTATTACCCACCGTACAAAGATGCCCCTTGTTCCATTTTTCAGAGCCGAACCCTCCGTCCTTCTTACCCATCCGCCTCATCCACAGTTTACAAGCCCTGCTGATCCGAGAGTCCGCCTTAGTGAACCCTAGATCAGAGAGAATGAGTAGCATCCAATTTGTTGACAAATACTTGGGTCTGTACAGGCTTTCATCGTCAACCCACCAACCTTCCGGATGCTGCTTGGCAAGAATCTCCGCTGCCCAACCTACTTTGGGAATCATTTTTTTCGCGGATTGAACTTCAGAGTCACTTTCAGGTTTCACCAATAACTGTACAAGCGTCAGGTACTTGATTGAAGGTTGTTTTTCCTCTAACAGCCAATTCAAAGCAGACGACCGCAACTTGCTTCGCCTTTCGTGTCGGCGCATGGGGGCGAACGTCCATAATAAGCGCATTCTGAGCCCAAGAGCGCGCTCTACGATGTTCATCGGCCTGAGATTCTACGGAGAATTAATTACCGAAGCTCTACCGGTAGAGAGTGATCGGGGTCGCCTCGGCATGAAGAAAGATGAGGAAGACGATAATTTGGAAAAAATCGCTAAACTAGGTGTTTCTCTGGAAGGTAAAGATTACATCGCTCTCATCATTGCGGCGCTGGAAACAATCTTTCTGCCGCTTCTCATCTTAATTGTTGTAATGGTAGTCGTAGTGTTGCTACTGCGCTGACTCGTGCCTCTTCTTCGGCCTTTGAGCAGCCGTCTTTGAAGCGAAGTCAATTCTGTAATGGCATCTGACCAGGTGACCTGGCGCATTCGCCTCCAGGTCTGGCTCTGTCTCGGCGCAGAAGTTCGTGGCAAACTGACAGCGGGTTCGAAACCTGCAACCCGACGGGATATTGATCGGGCTTGGAACATCGCCTTGAAGGACAGGCGTACCCTTTCTCAGGTCTGGGTCTGGAATAGGTGCAGACCCTAGAAGGGCGTAAGTGTAAGGGTGCATCGGCCTCTCGTAAACATCCAACGTGTCGGCTTCTTCGACTATCTTCCCCAGATACATGACCAATATCCTATGGCACATGTACCTGATTACCGGAAGGTTGTGCGAAATGAAAAGGTACGTTAAATCGAACTCCTTCTGCAAATCTTTCAACAATTCCAGAATCTGAGCTTGAACGGAAACGTCTAGCGAGGACGTCGGTTCATCCAGTACGACGAACTTGGGGTCTACCGCGAGCGCTCTGGCAATGGCTATCCTCTGCCTTTGCCCACCACTAAATTCATGCGGAAACCTGGCCAGGTGATCTGGGTTAAGCCCAACGATCCTAATCAGTCTCTTCGCTTCATCATCCGCCTCGGACCTGTTCCGGACAATTCGATGAATTCTCATGGGTTCTGTAAGTGCCGAGCGGACAGTCTGCCGCGGGTCCAGAGAAGCGTAAGGGTCCTGAAATACGATCTGCATCTTTCGTCTGAATGGCTTGAGCTTTCTACCCTTCAGTTTAGTGATATCGGTACCGTCGAAATACACTTGTCCCTTTGTCGATTCCAGTAGTCTCAAGATCAGTCGTGCTACAGTTGTTTTGCCGCATCCGGACTCGCCAACAAGTCCGACCGTCTCTCCCTTCTTTACGCCTAAAGAAACTCCTTCGACGGCTTTTACATATCCCACCGTCTTCCCAAGCACGCCGCCTTTTATCGGGAACCATTTGTAGAGGTCGTTCGTCTCTACGAGGAAATCGGTCAACTGGGCTCATCCGTACAGGAGGCATTCTACCTCGTGCCCTTTCTGGACTGCAATGAGTGGGGGTTTTGTTAGTGGACAATTTGCGAAAGCCTTGGGGCATCTTGGGTGGAATCGGCAACCGGTGGGGGGATAGATAAGGTCGGGCACCGAGCCTTTGATTGATTGGAGTTTGACACTAGACCTATCCGGCCGGGGAACTGCAGCCATTAATCCTTGCGTGTATGGGTGAAGTGGATTGGCGAAAAGCTCACGGAGGTCTGCTACTTCGACGACGTTGCCTGCGTACATCACGGCGACGCGATCACAAACCTCTGAAACTACGCCCAGATCATGTGTGATTAAGATGATTGACGCATCGATTTTGTCTCTCAACTCTTGAAGTAATGCGAGAATCTGTGCTTGAACGGTGACGTCAAGAGCCGTGGTAATCTCGTCCGCCAGCAAGACCTTCGGTCTTCTGACGAGCGCCATTGCAATCATCACTCGTTGTCTCATGCCGCCGGACAGTTCGAAAGGATACATTTTGAAGATCCGTTGAGGGTCTGGCAACTGCACGATGTTGAGGTACTCTAGGGCAAGGTCTCTCGCAAGCGTCTTAGCCTCTCCTCTGCTCAGCTTACCGGAACGCAAAGAATCCTCAAGCTTCGCTCTCTCCTGCTCCAATACCTGAAACGTTCGATCGCCACGCCTTTCGTGTCCCACTATGTCTCGTAGCCGTTCCTCGATCATTTGATGTTTGTAGAATTCCCTCTCTGAGGTCAATGCCTCAGTAATCTGGGCCCCGACTTGAAAAACGGGGTTAAGGTAGGTCATCGGGTCTTGAAAGACCTGGGCAATATCCTTCAACCGAACCTGGCGCATCTCCTCCTTACTGAATTCCACCAGATTTCGGCCGTCAAGCATGATCTGCCCGTTAACCGAGGCATTCTCTGGTAGTAGTCCGGCAATCGCGAGTGATGTCACCGACTTACCGCATCCACTCTCCCCTACTAGGCCCAATATCTCGCGTCGATTCAGGGTAAGGTTCACGCCATCAAGTGCTTTCACATCGCCAGCGTACGTGTGAAAGACCACGCGCAAATCCCTAACTTCGAGAACTGACGTCGCAATTGCTGGTCTCGGTGTTTCGAGCAAAGCTTACTCACGTCGGTATCCTTAGCGTCGGAGCCTGGGGTCGAGGACGTCCCTGATACCATCCCCGAGCAAGTTGAAGCCTAATACTACGACAACGATTGTTAGACCCGGGAAGATTATCAACCACGGAGCGGTGAAGACGTAGTTTATTCCATCTGTAATCAGGTTACCAAGTTCCGGAAGCAGTGGGTTCGGCGAAAACCCCAAGAACATCAACGCGGAGAACGTGAGAATAACCGAGCCAATGTCGAGTGTCATTTGAACTAACATAGGGTAGATCGAGTTTGGCAAGATATGCAAGAACAGAATTCTTAGCGGGCTAGCTCCGGTCGACCTCAAAGCCTCCACGTAAGGTTTCTCTTTCTCGCTAAGCACTTGTGATCGAATTAACCTGACATAGAACGGCCACCATGTAATCAAGACGGCGATTGTGAGATTCAATATCGTTCTGCCCAGGACGACCATGAACAGGATAGCGAGCACGAGCGCTGGTAATGCAAGGAAAACGTCTGTTATCCTCAAAATGAGCTCGTCGATTTTGCCACCGACGTACGCGGCCATTGAACCGAAAACGACGCCAATCAATGTAGCTAGTAGCACTATTGCTAATGAGATTTCCAGGTCTAACGGAAGGGCTAGGATGATCATTTGAAGTAGATCTCGGCCGTACGCGTCAGTTCCAAGGGGGTACGTTGGGCCGGGGCAACTGTACAGATTTGGAATTGGCCAGCTAAAGGCGGGATTGTTCCAGCAAAGTCGCTGGTTCAGTTGCTGGATTTTCCAAATATTCGGGTCAACTATGACGCCTGACAGAACCGCCATAAGGAGGGATCCAACTGCGATAACAGAACCAGCTACGACCACCGGGTTTCTTTTGTAGAGCGAGTAGATGTACTTCAGCTCAGCCTTTCTACCAGTAAGACTCTTGCCCTCCGCTTCTTCCAACGTGACAGGGTTATCTTGCTGTGACATTTAGTATCTGATCCTCGGATCCAAAACCGCATAGAGAATGTCAACGGACAGGTTTGTGACGACAAGTATCAAAGCGATCACGAGGGAGTAGAGTTCAAGAAAGTTTATGTCAAGTACGAGGCTCGCGGCAACAAGGGCCTGCCCTATGCCGGGATAGGCGAACACGTATTCTACTAGGACAACTCCGCCCAGTAGGCCCGAGAACAAGAAGCCTGAAACGGTAATTGCGGGGAGCATAGCGTTTCTGAGCGCATGTCGATACACGACTATCCTTTCGCGGAGGCCTTTTGATCTAGCGAGCAAGATGTAGTCCTGCCTGAGTGCTTCCATCATACTCGATCGCACTATCCTAGTGAGCAAAGCGATCAGTCCTAGGCTAAGGGTCAGGGTGGGAAGAACCAGGCTGACAAGGCTGTCCCAAAAGTATGGTATGTTTCCTGAGAAAAGTGAATCTATCAGAGGTAACCCTGTGATTGGAGTTATAGCCCCAGGCGAGGAAAAGCAGACCGCGCATTCGGTCGCTAGCGCACCTTGACTTGGAAGCAAACCTCTTCCGTTGACAGACAGATAGATCACGAATACTATCTGAACGAGGTATCCAAACCAATAAGTTGGGAGTGAATAGCTCGTGAGCGAGATCAGTCTAGACGCATGGTCTGGAAGTTTGTTGTTCTTGGTGGCGGAGATGATCCCCATAGGGAACGCTATGATGAACGTCACGATCGAGGAGATAACTGCGAGCTGTGCTGTGTATGGGAAACGGGATGAAAAGACGTCCCAGGTTTTCACCGTCCCAGAAAGCCCTGGAAGTTGAGAGTATCCCCAATCGCCTCCCACAACCAACCTCAACCAACCGACATACTGCGACCAAATTGGGGCTACACAGCCAGGCGCGTGTGAGGTAAATGCTTGATACGACGCGCATACGGACGTGGCTACGCCTAATCCCTGTGCCAAACCGAGCTTCTGCGCGTCGGTCATCCTTGGAGTAATGTAAGGGGACAGAGAATATTCTGGCGGGAGGGCGCCACGCGCCAGATAGAAGACGATTAGACTAACGGCGAAGAGTACGAAAGTAAGTAGAAGCATGCGCCTTAGGGCGTATTCGTAGAGTTTCATCTAGGCCACTAGAAATACTGAGCCATTGGATTCAAAACCTTTGGTTACCTCAAAACTCACTTGAAGACCAGTTTCGGTGCTTTTGTGACAAGCTTTAAATAAAGTTTGGTACGCCAAAATCAGCTATGTCGAATTCTAGAGCAGTAACGTTAATGATTTTACTTGCTGTATCCACTTTAAGCTCAGTCTATTTCGCGAGCAGCAACCTTCCAGCAGTCTCGGGCCAAAGTCAAAATGCATCGGGTTCATCGATTACATGGGAAACATGGGACACGCATCAGTACATAGATCCGCAAGTCTCGTACTTCTCGTACGACTTCGGAATCATGCAGAATGTGTACGAACCACTTCTTTGGTACAACGGCACATGCTCGACCTGCGTTATTCCTTGGTTAGCACAAAGCTATACTAGTTCATCGGACCTCAAATCCTACCAGTTCACGCTACGCTCGGGCGTCACATTTGCTGACGGCGAGACCGTCGACTCTAGCGCAGTTTACTTTAGCCTAAACAGGCTACTCGTTATGGACGGCAGCTCCCCGGTAAGCCATGGAACCCAAGCGTCATGGATAGTTCAACAACTGGAGAACACGGCCTATAGTACAACTCTTGGGGGGCACGTGACCTACAACTCCGCCTACGTTGATTCAGTTCTCGCCCAGAACTTCGTGCAAGTGACCAGCCCGACTACGTTCACGATAAACGTGATGAACCCTAACTCTGCTTTTCCGTACCTTCTCGCAAATGAGTGGGCGAATATTGTCGCTCCAAATTATGTGATGCAGCATGATCTTGCCCTCTGGAACCAGAGCAGCACAGGATACACTCTTCCTTACCCATCACTGTCGAGTGCGCCCGACGAGATGACAATGATCAAGAATTACCTGTATGATGAAGTAGCTACATGCAACTCGGGAATCACACCGTCTGGATGTGGAACGACCTACCTAGACAACTCTTACCAAGGATCGATGGCAGGGACAGGCCCATACACGCTTCAGAGTGTCGGTCAGACGACCAACAACCTAGTTTTCCAAGCGAACCCGAACTACTGGGGCGGCCCCTATGCTACCAAGATTACGCCACAGTATCAGACAGCCACAATCAATTATGTTCCAGACCAGGCAACTCGTGAGATTGACCTACGAAATGCAGCAAGATCTGGACAAGCTATGACGATAGACGTGACTGGCGACCACATATACGACGTAGCCGACAGGAACATGTGGATCAACAATAACCAGATTCAATCAACAATCGACGGCGTTACGCTATACGGACCATACAGCAGCTACTCGACCCTCTTCGACCCGTTCGACACCAACGTGACCAACATCTTCACCGGCAAACCATACTCATTCCAACCCTTTGCAGACAGAAGAATGCGACTCGCATTTGCTGACGCGGTAAACATGACCTCGATCAATACCTCCGTCAATAACAAGCTCGGCCAAGTGGCCCTGAACGTTATTCCACCGGGTCTACCACCTGAAGGCAATTACAATCCCAATAACACACCCGCCTACAGCTATGACCTCGGCGCGGTTCAGAGTCTTCTGCTCGACGCTATGATGAACCCGATCACTTCCTTCAACTTTGCGAACGGCACTGCCGCACCCGCAGGCACGTTCAGTAATGCGTTCGGCTGCTCAACCCTGTCCTCGTCAGGGAAGTGTGACAACCCAGTTACACAGTCAATCTCACTCGTGGCACCCACCGGGGACACAGTAGATCTAGCGATCCTGAACACGATCGCTGGCAACGTGAACAACGTCAGCACGACTTACAACATGGGGCTAACCGTAACCGTTGAACCCATACCCATCGGCACAATGATAACCGAGGCGTTCTCCGGCAACTTGTACAT
This sequence comes from Candidatus Bathyarchaeota archaeon, assembly GCA_963733055.1. Classification (GTDB taxonomy): domain Archaea; phylum Thermoproteota; class Bathyarchaeia; order 40CM-2-53-6; family 40CM-2-53-6; genus FEN-987. Next base: position 5,904 of record CAVTBR010000001.1, on the reverse strand, counting down.
GTATGCACTAGGATGGTTCGACGACTATCCTTGGACAATAGACTTCCTCGGCCCAATGTACGCCCCTGCACAAACCTACCCCGGCCCAGACGGCTGGAACGTTCCAGCTCTGGGAGCATTGTACCAGGACGCGGTGAAGGCAAGCGCGACCGGCGACGTCGCCACGCTGAACAAAGACACTGACGCAATGAACACCATCGCCAATCAAGCAGTAATGTACCTGTGGACATTCTATCCTCTAGGAGGATGGGATGGGACCACCGACGCCATCGTGACCTTCACATCCAATGTCGCAGGCTTCACTTGGAACCCATCTGTTCAACCAGATGGCCCATACTTCGCGTCGCTAGCACCATCAAGCGCGACTTCGACAACAACATCATCGGCAGCAGGAGCGCCAAGCTTCGATCTAACGACGGCCGCCGCCGCGATTGTGATAATCGTCATCGTCGCCATAGCCGCAATAGTCCTCCGAAGCCGCGGCAAGAAGACTAAAACATAACAGGGTACGAGCGATCGAGCAATCTCCCTTCTTCCCTTTTCTTCTTTTTTCTCTCCTTTGTACCCACTAACGTTTCCTAGGTCGACTAGTCCGCGAGACCTTTGCGATTTTTCACTTCGACGGTTGAATAACGAGTCGTGAAATAACCTATCTTGTGATCGGAAAAAAATCATCGACGAACCAAGATTATGCCTTGCGTAATAGCGGACAACAATCCACCGCGCGTTTTGGCGTGTCTTCCAGCCCTAGCCCGATTGTGCATCGCTTTGTGGGAGCTTTTATATTGCGCAAAGGATGGAGTGAGCACTCCGAATATTGGAGGAAAATATCTTAATGTCAACCACATCAAAGAAGAACACAAAGTATGTTGCAGCAGCCGTGCTGATAGTTATCATATTGGCCGGCATTGGATACTACTTCTACCAGTCATCCGCGGTACCACCCGCTCAGACAATGACAACCGCCATGACGACATCAGCACAGTACAAAGACACAATTGTGATGGGAACGACCGACGCCGTCCAGACTACAATCGACCCCGCCGACGCCTATGACTACTTTGGCATTAACATGATTAACAACCTAGGCGCGCCGCTCGTCGACTTCGCGCCCGGAACTAACAACACAAGCCCGTCCGGCCTTCAGCCGGCGTTAGCCACAAACTGGTCACAAAGCTCGGACGGCCTGACCTACACATTCACCCTCCGCTCAGGGCTGAAGTATGATGACGGCACCCCGTTCAACTCCACCGACGTTAAGTTCAGCGTGGATAGAGGAATAGCCATATACGACCCCAATGGCGCGTTTAACGGTCTCGGCGTCGCATCGATAATCGACTCCGTAACAACACCCGACGCGAATACGGTGGTCTTCCACCTGAAGGCACCGTTCTCAGGATTCCTAAACATGATGACCTTCGGCATTATGTATCCAGTGAACCCGAACAAGGTGCCGCAGGGGACATGCAACCCCTGCAACGCTATGACTGGAATAGTCAACTTCACAGCCAACAACGCAGCAGCTAGCAACCCCAACGGCCTCGGCCCCTACACTCTGACCACGTGGACCAGATCGGGCACCAAGGACACGGAGATGGTTCTGACTGCCAATCCCAACTATTGGAACTATCCAGCCTACCCGAAGACCCATACGATAATAATCAAATTCTACCCCGACGCCACCTCGCTGGCAGCCGCCATCAGGTCAGGCGACGTTGACCTTGCCTACAGGCAGTTCACCACGACCGACATCCGGAGCTTGATGACAACCCCCGGGCTTAACGTATACTCGAGCCCCGGTGCCTTCATCCAGTATCTCGTCATCAACGAGAACAAGGCTCCGTTCAATGACATCAACGTTAGGCAGGGTATAGCCGCAGCCATCAACAGAACCGACCTTATCGACACCGTCTTCGCTGGCACAGCCACACCTCTCTACTCGCAAATACCTTTTGGCATGGGGTACCACACAGATGCCTTCGAAACGGCATATGGCGCCGGCCCCAACTACGCTCTCGCTCAGCAGCTTTTGGCGAAGTCGGGCTACAATGCCAACAACAAGCTAACGGTCGACCTGTGGTACGAGACCACCGGGCACTATCCTCAGAGTTCAGACCAAGCCCTTGTCCTGAAGAAGGACTTAGAGGCGAGCGGTGTGATTACTGTCACCCTCAACGGGGTTGACTGGCCCACAATGCACTCGAACGTAAGAGCGGGCAGCATGGGCACGTTCATTTACGGCTGGTACCCTGACTTCATCGACCCCTTCGACTACACCACACCATTCCTATCCTCAACGGGCGCTTCGTGGCTCAATGACGGCTATAACAGTACAGCCATGGATTCCCTGTTGACCCAGTCACTCTCAGCCACGCCTTCCAACGCCGCGTCGATCTACGGCCAAATTCAGACACTGCAGGCTCACGATGTCCCGATGGTTCCATTGTACCAAGGCGGCTCCAACTGCTGCGGTGCGGTGGCTAAGACTTCGGTGGGCGGCGTCTACTTGGACGTTACCCTGATCTTCAGGCTATCAACAATCTACGAGACAACAGAGACAACATAACATAGCGGGGAACTCTACTGCAGAGCTTCCCCCTCTCCCTATTTTTGGGATGAGCAATTGAGCTTAAAGAGTTACATCGTCACGCGTGCCCTCCTCACAATTCCGACTGTGTTCCTTCTAGTAACGATAGTTTTTCTCATCGTGCGGGTGCTTCCAGGGGATCCGGTTCTCCTCCACTTCGGAAAGCAGGTCAATCCCACCGCCTTGGCCGCGGTCAGGCATTCGCTCGGCCTGGACGTCCCCATCTACGTCCAGTACTACAACTACATCATCGGTCTGTTTCATGGGAATTTGGGCATCGCCTTCTCGAACGAAGAGCCGGTCACCCCGCAGGTCCTCTCGGCTTTCCCGGCCACTCTGGAGCTCTCGATTGGTTCTATGATTGTGGCGGTGCTGGTGGGCGTGGTCCTGGGCGTCAGGTCTTCGAGGAAATACGGTTCGCTGGAGGACAAGATAATCAGGACCTTCGGCGCTGTCGTCTACTCCATTCCGGTCTTCTTCCTGGGTCTGATCTTCATCGGCGTGTTCGCGGTTGCTTTTCACATTCTTCCCTCGGGCGGAAGGTATTCCCTTTTAATCCCGATCGGCGGGACCGTCTTCGGCGTGCACATCCAGACGGGGCTGTACACCATTGATTCTCTTTTGGCAGGAAACTTGGGCGAGTTCGTCGACGCAGTGCGGCACTTGATACTTCCGTGCACTGCCCTCGGGCTTTACATCTCTGCCGTCTTCCTGAGGATAACCCGAAGCAACATGCTGGAAGCGCTCGGCCAGGAGTACGTCACCGCAGCCAGAGCGAGGGGGCTCAAAGAGAGGACCGTCCTCTACAGCTACGGCCTCAGAAATGGCTTGCTTCCTGTGCTGACGATCATGGGCCTTGAGTTCGCCGGCCTGCTGGGAGGGGCCATATTGACCGAGACGACTTTCGCCTGGAATGGAATAGGGACCTATATCGTCACGGCCATCACTGACCGGGACTACATTGCAATTCAGGGCGCCGTGGTCTTCTTCGGAATTCTGGTTGCGCTGGTGAGCCTAGTGGTCGACATCCTGTACGCCTATCTCGACCCGAGGATAAGATACTAGGTGATTTCATGAAGAAAGAATCGGATTCGCGGATTAGACCTGCAATCAACTTCTTCTTCACGCTGCCCAAATTCGGGACAGGCGGAATGATGGTGGTCATCGGAGCCGTCATCGTAATCATCTTGATGGCGATGACTATACTCTCCCCATTCATCACACCTCACAGCCCGATTCAACTCTCCGTCGGCCCTGCCGACGCAGCTCCGTCGCTGAGTTTTCCCATGGGCACCAACCGCCTCGGCCAGGACATTTTCAGCAGGATGATTGCCGGAGGTTCGACCATGATGGAGGTAGCCGGCCTCGCGGTTGCCATCTGCTTCCTCATAGGCGTTCCCCTCGGCCTGCTCGCAGGCTACTCCAGGAGACTGATTGACGGTCCCCTCTCGCTACTGATGGACTCTCTCTACGCCTTTCCGGGCCTCGTCCTGGCAATAGCCATAGCTGCTGTCCTCGGCCGCGGTGTCGTGAATCTCGCGATAGCCATAGCCGTGGTGTACATCCCTACCTACTTCAGGGTCGTCAGGAGTCAGGTCTTGACCCTGAAGGAGATGCCGTTCGTGGAGGCGGTCAAGGTGGAGGGCGGCGGAACCCTGAACGTCCTGTTCAGGCAGATTTTCCCGAACGTGCTCGCTTCCGTGGCTGTGATCGCGTCAATCAATGTCGCTGACGCCGTCATCACCGAGGCGGGTCTCACGTACATCGGCCTCGGAGTGAACGCGGCACTTCCGGACTGGGGTTTCGACATCTACTACGGATACCAATCCATGCTGGCCGGCGCTTGGTGGACCGTGCTCTTTCCAGGCTTGCTGGTCGTCCTCCTCGCAGGCGGGTTCACATTCATCGGGGAAGGATTGAGCGAAGTCCTGAACCCGAGGTTGAGGAGGTGAGATGACGCTACTCAAAGTCCAAGGACTGAACGTCAGCTACAAGACCATGAAGGGAGAACTGAAGGCCGTCCAGGGGGTGGACTTCGAGCTCGAGGAGCAGGAGACTTTGGGTATCGTCGGAGAGTCTGCATGCGGTAAGTCAACCCTCGGCCTTGCGCTCCTGAACCTCGTGCCTCCGCAGGGGAGGGTTACCGACGGCAGGATACTCCTCGAGGGAGAGGACATACTGTCCCTCGACAACGAGCGGCTGAGGCGGACGAGGGGGAAGGTGGTCTCGATGATCTTCCAGGACCCTATGACTTCTCTGAACCCGGTGAAGAAGATAGGGGAGCACTTCGTCGAGGCCATTAGGGCGCACAACCCCAGCGCCATGCGAGGCGAGGCCTTGGAGAAGGCCGGGAAGATCTTGGGCGAACTTGGGATCTCTCCGGACAGGCTGGCCGACTACCCCCACCAGCTTAGCGGAGGCATGAAGCAGAGGATTATGATCGGTCTCAGCCTTATCCTCGATCCCAAGCTCCTGATTGCCGACGAGCCCACCACCTCCCTGGATGTGGTGATAGAGGCTCAGATTCTCGACCTGCTACGCCAGCTAAAGTCCTCCCTCAAGCTGTCCATGATTTTGATCACGCATAATTTGGGGGTTGTCGCAGAAGTGGCAGATAAGATAGCAATAATGTACGGCGGTGAGATCTACGAGCTCGCAGAGACGAAGGCCATCTTCAAGAAGCCGCTCTTCCCCTACACGCAGTTGCTCCTGAAGCTGGTTCCGAACATTGCTTCGGAGATCACCTCTTTGGAGTGGATTCCAGGTTCGCCCCCGGACCTCTCTTATCCAATATCGGGGTGCAAGTTCGCGGCGCGATGCCCCTTCGTCTTCGAGCGATGCAGGAGAGAAAGGCCGACCCTACGAGATATCGAACCAGGCCACTGGGTGGCCTGCCACCTGTACGACGGCGGTCGAAAATGAGCGGCCCTCTGCTTCTCTTCCAGGACGTTAAGATGCACTTCCCCGTAAGGAGGAGTTTCCTCGAGGGGCTGGTCGGGGCTGAGCCGGAGTACGTCAGGGCAGTGGACGGCGTCTCCCTCGGCATCGAGGAGGGGGAGGTCTTTGTCCTCGTAGGCGAAAGCGGCAGCGGGAAGACGACTCTCGGCAAGCTCAGCCTTCGGGTATACGTTCCTACGGCAGGGAACATTCTCTTCGACGGCCAGGCCATAACTGGGCTGAGCGGTGAAGCGCTCAAGAAGTTCAGGCGGACATCGCAAATGGTCTACCAGGACCCGGTGGCGGCGCTGAATCCTAGGGTCAGAATCGGGGACGCCATAGCGGAGCCGTTGAAGTTTCACAGTATCGGAACTGAGGTG